>NZ_ADVZ01000010.1 GCF_000178995.1 Afipia sp. 1NLS2
CAGACAACAAAAAAGGCCGGCTTTCGCCGGCCTTTTCGTCGGATCGCAGATGCGATCAGAAGGTCTTAGTACTTGGCGACAACCGGGCCACCCCAGTTGAAGTGGTAGTTGATGCCAGCCTTCACAGTGTGAAGGTCGTCGCGATAGCTCGCGGTGTTGGTGGCGAACGCAACGTTGGTGTGGTCGAAGTTGTAGTACTGGTACTCAACCTTTGCCGACCAGGCCGGAGCGAACATGTATTCGAGGCCGGCGCCGACGGTGTAGCCGGTGTCGTTGCGGTCAACCAGGGCCACCACGTTGGAGGTCACGCCGCCGTTGTCGCGGAATGCAACACCGCCCTTAGCGTAGATCATGCCGGGACCCCAGGTGTAGCCGAGGCGGCCGGTGACCGAAGCCAGCCAGTCGTTCTTGATGCTGACCGTATTCGCGGTCGCATCGGTGAAGGTGTGACGGTTGTTCGACAGGCCGTTGAATTCGCCCTCGAGACCGACAACCCAGTTCGGAGCGAACTGGTAGTTGGCGCCAACGACGCCGCCGCCGATGAACGAGCTGTCGTCACGGGTGCCGACAACGCCAGCAGTCGCATTGTAACCGCTGGAACCCTGGAAAGCGCCGCCAACCTGGGCACCGATGTAGAAACCGGTCCAGTTGTAGATCGGCGCAACGTAAGCCGGCGCCTTCGTATAGTGGCGGGCTGCGAGGTCAGCAGCGAACACCGAGGTCGAGCTCAGAGCCGCGACGGTGGCTGCAAGAAG
>NZ_ADVZ01000009.1 GCF_000178995.1 Afipia sp. 1NLS2
TTTTCCCTCGTCGGGCACCGGCGCGTGGGAGGCGGCGATCGTCAACACGCTGTCGCCGGGCGACAAGGTGCTGATGGTGGAGACCGGCCATTTCGCCACGCTGTGGCAGAAGATGGCCGTGCGCTTCGGCCTCGATGTCGAGTTCATGCCGGGCGACTGGCGTCACGGCGCCGACCCGGCCGCGATCGGCGAGCGGCTGTCGCAGGACAAGTCCCACGCCATCAAGGCGGTGATGGTGGTCCATAACGAGACGTCCACCGGCGTCACCAGCCGGATCGCCGAGATCCGCAAGGCCATCGATGCGGCGAAGCATCCGGCGCTGTTCCTGGTCGACACCATCTCCTCGCTCGGCTCGGCCGAATACAAGCACGAGGCCTGGGGCGTCGACGTCACGGTGAGCTGTTCGCAGAAGGGCTTCATGCTGCCGCCGGGGCTCGGCTTCAACGCGATTTCGGACAAGGCCCGCGCCGCCGCGAAGACGGGCGGTATGCCGCGCTCGTACTGGGATTGGGAGGAGATGCTCAAGCCCAACGCCAGCGGCTTCTTCCCCTATACGCCCGCCACCAATCTTCTTTACGGCCTGCGCGAATCCATCGCGATGATGCTGGAGGAGGGGCTCGACCATGTGTTCGCCCGCCACAAGCGCCTGGCCGCGGCGACCCGTGCCGCCGTGGAGCATTGGGGTCTCGAAGTGCTGTGCCAGAACCCCGAGGAATACTCGCCGGTGTTGACCGCGGTGGTGATGCCGCCGGGGCACGACGCCGATCAA
>NZ_ADVZ01000008.1 GCF_000178995.1 Afipia sp. 1NLS2
TTGACCTGCACCCCTGATTGCCCTCGTTTATAAGTAGACTCTGTTCTGGTTTTCGCCCCTGCTGGAGCGGTTGGCGAACTCGGTCGGTGTAAGCCCTTTAAGGCTCGTGTGGGGTCGGTTGGTGTTGTAGTCGATCCTCCAGTCCTCGATGATCTGCCGGGCCTCGTTGAGGTTGGCGAACAGGTGTTCGTTCAGGCACTCGTCGCGCAGGCGACCGTTGAAGCTCTCGACAAAGCCGTTCTGCATCGGCTTGCCCGGCGCGATGTAGTGCCACTCGATACCAAGCTCCTCCTGCCAGGCCAATACGGCATTCGATGTGAACTCGGTGCCGTTGTCGCTCACGACCATCCGAGGGCAGCCTCGGATGTCGATCACCTGTTCAAGTTCACGCAGCACCCGCAGAGCGGTCAGCGACGTATCGACGACCAGGGCAAGGCATTCCCGGGTGAAGTCATCGACCAGAGTCAGGATGCGGAAGCGCCGACCGCTGGCAAGCGTGTCCATCACGAAGTCGAGCGACCAGCGCAGGTTCTGATCCTGGGGGATTGTCATCGGCGCCCGCGTGCCGAGCGCCCGTTTCCGGCCGCCGCGCTTGCGCACCGACAGCCGCTCTTCTCTGTAGATTCGATATAGCTTCTTGTGGTTGATCCGGATGCCTTGCCGGGCCAGTAGCAAACCGAGGCGGCGATAGCCGAACCGCCGTCGTTGCGAGGCTAGTTCCCTCAACTTAATCCGCAGGGCGCCATCACTCGGTCGCGTTGAAGCGTAGCGATAGGTCTTCGGATACAAGCCAACAAGATCGCAGGCCCGCCGCTGCGAGTAGCTCTTCTCACTGACCGCCCAGGTCACAGCACGTCTCCGCAAGCTGGGCGTCAGAAGTTTTTTCCGAGCATCTCCTTAAGCGTCGATACGTCCAGCATCGACTCCGCCAGCAGCTTCTTCAGCTTGCGGTTCTCCTCCTCCAGCGCCTTCAGCTTCCGCGCTTCGGAGATTTCCATGCCGCCGTAGCGTGAGCGCCACTTGTAGAAGGTCGCATCGCTGATGCCGTGCTTCCGGCACAAATCGCCCACCGATGCACCAGCGGCATGTTCCTTCAAAATCCGGATGATCTGCTCTTCGGTAAACCTGCTCTTACGCATCGTCTGTCTCCTCGGTGGAGAACAGAAATCCTAACTTAAAATCGGGGGCGTTTCAGGGGTGCAGGTC
>NZ_ADVZ01000007.1 GCF_000178995.1 Afipia sp. 1NLS2
AAGGTTTGTTGTCAGGAAGGCCTGGGGTAGCTCTGCGGGCAGGGCGGCCGGGTTTCAGGGATGGTCAGCCGCCGTCGAGCCCCGCGAGGCGTGTTGCCTCTTCGAGATCGTCGGCCTGATTGGCGTTGAAGAACGGATCGAGCGGCGCCGTCGGCCATGAGGCCTGCGCCAGCCGAAAGCGCCGCACGAAGGCATGGGCCTTGCGGAAGTCCTCGACCGTCAGAGCGTGCCGGATGGCATGGCGGAGATCGACATGCCAGATCGCGATGATCGGGTGCATCTGGCCGCCGGATTCGGCGACCGCAATCTCTGCATCATTGTCACGCCGGGCCTGATGCAGGCGAGACACAAGGTTGCGTGGGAGGAAGGGACAGTCGGCGGCCGCGGTGAGGACATATTGAGCATCTGGGCGGTTCGCCGCCGCCCATTCCAGGCCCGCCAGCACGCCTGCGAGCGGTCCGGGGAAATCCGTGACATCGTCAGGCACGACCGGCAGGCCGAATGCGGCGAAACGGGCTGGATCGCCATTGGCATTAAGCACAAGTCCATCGCATTGTGGGGCGAGACGGCCGATCACACGCTCCAGAATAGGCCGCCCGGCAATCAGCCGCATCGGCTTGTCGCCCCCACCCATGCGGCGGGCGAGGCCCCCGGCCAGCAGCACGCCGGGTGTGGGCGGATAGTCATCCTCTATTGCGCGATCGGTCGCCATGATCCCTCAAACCCGCATCGATTCGGCACTTTGCGGCCTTGTGCCGAGCGGCAGTCACGCTATAGCACGCAGACAAGAGTGGGAGAATGCGATGCGGGTGATCGGGCTGGCCGGGTGGAGCGGGGCGGGGAAGACCACGCTGCTGTCGCGTCTCGTGCCTCATCTGATCGGCGAGGGCGCACGTGTGTCCGTTATCAAGCATGCTCATCATGAGTTCGACCTGGACAAGCCGGGCAAGGATTCCTGGGTTCATCGACAGGCCGGTGCGACACAGGTGCTGATCTCTTCGGCCAGACGATGGGCGTTGCTGAACGAACTGCGTGGCGATCCCGAACCGTCGCTTTTCGAGCTGCTGGCGAAAATGGCGCCCGTTGATTACGTCATCATCGAAGGGTTCAAGGCGCAGGGGCACCGCAAGATCGAGATCTATCGCGCGGAGAACGCGAAGCCGTTGATGTTTCCGAACGATCCGAACATCATCGCTGTCGCGACGGACACCCGGGTGGAAAGCGGATTGCCGATGTTCGATCTCGACGACATTCCGGCGATTGCAGATTTCGTGAAAGCACACGCCGAGAATCGTAATGAGCTTTTCGCGCGCGTGGCGGGTTGAAGGATGGCGCAACTTTCAGACGATTGCTTCGCATTCGGCGGCCCGATGATGAGAGTGGATGAGGCGTTGTCCATTATCAGGTCGCGTCTGACACCGGTCGAAGACATCGAGAATGTGAAGTTGTCCAAAGCGGATGGGAGAGTCCTCGCCGCCGATGTGATCGCGCCGATCAATATTCCCTCCTTCATGAACTCGGCCGTGGATGGCTATGCGGTGCGTGGCGAGGACGTTCCTGTCGGCGAAGCATGCGTGTTCAAGGTGCAGGACCGCGTCGCGGCAGGTGCCAGCGCGCGCGAGGCGATCCGGCCCGGTCATGCGATCCGGATTTTCACGGGAGCGCCGATGCCTGCCGGCGCCGACACGGTTTACATGCAGGAAGATGTCGAACTGACGGAAGATGGCACCGTGCTGCTGCCGTCCGGCCTTGCGCGTGGGGCGAACGTGCGTCTGGCTGGCGAGGATATTTCGCAGGGCTCCAGCGCGTTGCCGAAGGGGCGGCTGCTGCGCCCGCAGGACGTCGCGCTGGCTGCGGCGGTTGGGCTAACCGAACTCGCGGTGCACCGGTGTCCGCGCGTGGCTGTCTTCTCGACCGGCAACGAAGTGGTAGCGCCAGGCGAGAGGCGAACAGCGTCGCAACTGTTTGATTCCAATCGCACCATGCTGAGCGCGATGCTGCGCCGTCTCGGGTGCGAGGTGATGGATCTCGGCATTCTTCGCGACGACCGGGTGGCGCTTGCCGCGGCGTTGAAACAGGCTGCGCGGGATTGCGATCTGATTCTGACCACCGGCGGGGTTTCGGCAGGCGAGGAGGACCATGTCAGGGCGGCGATCGAATCCATCGGATCGCTGGTGCTCTGGCGCATGGCGATCAAGCCGGGCCGCCCCGTTGCAATGGGAGTGATCGACGGCACGCCGTTCATCGGGCTGCCAGGTAATCCAGTAGCGGGCTTTGTTACTTTCACTTATGTGGCGCGGCCGGCGATTCTCACCCTTGCCGGGACATTGCCGACCACACCTCTCCCGCTGCGCGTGCGTGCGGAGTTCGATTACCGCAAGAAGGCCGGGCGCCGGGAATATGTCCGCGTGACGCTGAAGCAAGGTAATGACGGGCTTTTCGGCGTTGTGAAGTTTCCGCGCGACGGGGCGGGCCTTTTATCGTCGCTGGTGCAAACCGATGGCCTTGTCGAGCTCGGCGAAGATGTCTCCAGCGTCAAATCAGGCGATATGCTGAACTTCCTGCCGTATTCGAGTTTGCTGTAGCGGCAATGTCTTTTCTCAAACTCGATCTCAGCGGATTGAAATGTCCCCTGCCGGTGTTGCGGACTCGCAAGGCGCTGAAATCCCTGCAGCCGGGCGATAGGCTCGAAGTCGTCTGCACCGATCCGCTCGCAGCGATCGATCTTCCTCATCTCATTTTAGAGACTGGCGACCGCATCGAGATCGTGAAACACGACACGGATGGGATCGTCTTCCTGATCGAGAAACTCGGCCAAGCATAGTCTTCCGCCGGAAATTCCATCGTCAGCCGATAATATGAAGTCGAATTCCATTCGCAGTGGCAGCATTCGCTTCCTGCCAAGATGAATCCTCTCCTGTTCTACCTTTGGATGATCGACATTCGTCGCGCCTTCTGCCCAAATCCGATAGATACCATCTACCTTTTAGATAGATGGGGAATATCAGAAGTCTGTCGGGTTTAGATCATTTGAATACCGCGCGTCGTGATCCTCGCGGACTCGTCGATGCCTTGGGCAACGTCCCTTGTTCGCGTGCAAGCGAAGGCATGGAGAAAAACTGGATCGCACATGGGATTGCAGACCACCCTCTAGAAGTGGCTGTAAGGGGAGAAAACAAATGGCTTCATTTTTAGACCGTGAGAACACGGTCGCAAAACCCGGCTTCAGCCGGTGGATGGTTCCGCCAGCTGCGCTGTGCGTCCATCTTTGTATCGGCCAGGCTTACGCCTACAGCGTGTTCAACCTGCCGATGACCAAGCTGCTCGGCATCACACAATCGGCACCGGGCGATTGGAAACTCACCGAACTCGGCTGGATTTTCTCGCTCGCGATTTTCTTCCTCGGTGTTTCCTCGGCGGTGTTCGGCCGTTGGGTTGAGGAAGGTGGCCCGCGCAAGGCGATGTTCACGGCGGCTTGCTGCTGGGCCGGCGGCTTCTTCCTGTCAGCGATCGGTGTGTACCTGCATACCCTGTGGCTGATCTATCTCGGCTATGGCGTTCTCGGCGGCATCGCGCTCGGCATCGGCTACATTTCGCCGGTCTCGACGCTGATCAAGTGGTTCCCGGATCGTCCCGGCATGGCCACGGGTATGGCCATTATGGGCTTCGGTGGCGGCGCTTTCATTGCCTCGCCGCTCTCGGTCTGGCTGATGAGCAAGTTCAATACGCCGACGCATATCGGTGTCATGGAAACCTTCGTCATTTTGGGTGCGGTGTATTTCTGCTTCATGATCGTCGGCTCGATCATCGTGCGCGTCCCGCCAGCGGGCTGGGTGCCCGAGGGTTACGTGCCACCGGCGACCACGAACAAGATGATCACCCGCAACGACGTGTTCGTTTACGACGCCGTCAAGACCCCTCAGTTCTGGCTGATCTGGTGGGTGTTGTGCTTGAACGTGACCGCCGGTATCGGCGTGCTCGGCCAGGCCTCGGCGATGAGCCAGGAAATGTTCCCGGGTCACATCACGCCGGTTGCGGCCGCGGGCTTTGTCGGTCTGATGAGCTTGTTCAACATGGGTGGCCGGTTCTGCTGGGCATCGCTGTCGGACTACATCGGCCGGCGGAACACCTACTTCGTGTTCATGGTTCTCGGCTTCGTCCTGTACTGCACCGTCCCTTACGCCGGTCTTTCCGGAAACGTCGTGCTGTTCGTCTGCTGCTTCCTCGTCATCATCTCGATGTACGGCGGCGGCTTCTCGACAGTGCCGGCCTATCTCAAGGACATGTTCGGCGTCCGGTATGTCGGCGCTATCCACGGCCTGTTGCTGACGGCTTGGTCGATGGCCGGCATCTTCGGTCCGGTGATCGTCAACTATCTCCGCGAGTACAACATCACTCATGGTGTTCCGAAGGCGCAGGCCTACAACAACACCATGTACATCATGGCAGGTCTGCTGGTGATCGGCTTCATCTGCAACCTCTTGGTCAAAGCGGTGCATTCCCGCTACCACATGGTTGGAGACAAGCCGGGTACCGCTGTCAACACGCTGGCTAGCGCCAAGGCATAAGGAGAGATTGTCATGCAGACCACGCAAGAAGGCGCAACGTCCACGCTGCAACTGATTATCGCTTGGGGCTTCGTCGGCATTCCACTGATTGCCGGCGTGACGCAGACGCTGATCAATGCGATGAAGTTGTTCCAGTAACTTCATCGTTGCCATCCGAAAGCCGTATCTGACGGCTTTCTAAAGCCAGGACAGCGCGAGCTGCCCTGGCTTTTTTATTACCTGTAAAATCGAGGGATGATGACGACTCGGCGCATTTTCCTGTTTGGAACAACGGCTTTACTTGGAGTGGGATGCTCAGGCTCCGTCGCCCTCGCGCGGCCGCTGCAGGATTTGAAGAGCAAGATCTCCCGTATCGAGAGCAGGGTAAAAGGCAGGCTTGGTGTCGCCGTCCTCGACACGGGCTCGGATCGCCGCTTCGGTTACCGGAAGGACGAACGCTTCCCGATGTGCAGCACCTTCAAGCTGATGGCGGCAGCGGCGATACTCAAGCGCGTCGAACAAGGGCAGGAGACGCTAGAGCGGCGCGTGCATTTTTCCCAAAGCGATCTCGTGACTTATTCTCCCGCCACGGAGAAGCATCTCGAGAGCGGCATGACCGTTGCCGAACTGTGCGAGGCGGCGATCACGCTCAGCGACAACACGGCCGGAAATCTCATGCTCGGCATGCTTGGTGGTCCGCCCGGCGTCACGGCCTTCGCGCGCGCATTGGGCGATCCGCTGACGCGGCTCGACCGTACCGAGCTGGCGTTGAATGAAGCCGTACCGGGCGATCCACGCGACACCACGACACCTGCCGCGATGGCGGAGGACCTGCGCAAGCTGATGTTCGGGGGTGCGTTGGCAAAGGCATCGTCGGAGCAATTGAAGGCCTGGCTCCTTGCCAACAAGACGGGCGATGCGCGCCTGCGTGCACGGCTTCCCGCAGGCTGGCGGGTAGGCGACAAGACTGGAAGCGGGGAGCGCGGTTCGACCAATGATGTCGGCATTCTATGGCCGCCCGATGCAGCGCCTCTCATCGCTGCGGTATATCTGACGCAAACCGCAGCATCGATGAACGAGCGCAATGAGGCTCTGGCAGCGGTCGGCGAGGCAGTCGCCGCGGCTTTCAGGGGGCACAGCTAACAACAGCGTGAGATCTGCTTATGGTTGCAAAAGGGGAACTTTTGCGGTGCGGCAGAGTTAGTACGCCAAGTTCTTAATTCCGATAACAGCGAGGCTTGCCATGGATGATGTGATCGACCGCGTAATGACGACCTTCGCCATGATGCGCAGCGTGGATCATGCCCAGCTCGAGGCCTCGCGCATCAAGTTGACCGATTATATCGACAAGCTGACCTCGGAAGGCCAGCACGATGAGCAGCGTCTGGCCGTGCAGGGGCTGGCCTATATGCGCGAGTTGCATGAGGCATCTGGAGTGCACCGGGCCTAGCGCAGTTGCTGGCCTAGTGCAGTTTGACCGGCGGCAGGGTGGTGCGCCGTAGCCTGTCGGCCAGAAACAACGCCGCGGCCCGCAGCCAGCCATGCAGGGCAACGCGGTGCATGTGGTAGAGCGAGACATACAGCACCTTGGCCAGGCTGCCGTTGGCCGGAAAGATAGACTGGCTGTACCTGAACGTCGGAAACTCGCCCGCTGCGCCGCCTTCGCCGAGTGACACCAGCGTGCCGCGCGGCCGGTATTTGAACGGCCCGACGGTCCGGCCGGACAGGCGGCGCTCAATAAGCTTTGCGAGATAGGCAGCCTGCTGGTGCGCGACCTGTGCGGTCGGCGGCACGAGGGCGTTGCCGATATGGGCGGGAGCGGCCGCACAATCCCCTATCGCAAAGATGTCTGCCGCGCCGTCGCAGGCGAGATGGTGATCGACCTTGATTCGGTTGCCCGGCGTCAGCGACAGGCCTTTCAGGCCTGCGACGGTATCGTGCCCCGATACGCCGGAGGCCCAGACCTTGATCTCGCAGGGCACGGTGGCTCCGCTTTTGAGGTGCAGGGCGTCGGCCGTGACCCGCTCGACACTTTCCCCAAGCAGAATGCGAACTCCGAGCTTCTCGAGCACCTTCGTGGCGTGGCGGGAAGTTTTCGGATCGATCGCAGGCAGAATACGCGAGGCCATGTCGACCAGTGTGATGTCGAGCTTTCCACTGGCGCCGAGGCCGCCCCAGCGCTCCATGGCATGAACCGCATGATAAAGCTCGGCGGCAAGTTCGACGCCGGTGGCACCTGCACCGACGATGCCGACCCGGACCCGGTCGAGCCGGCCTGCGCCGACCTGGATGGCTGACTCCAGAAATGCTCGTTGCAGTTTCAGCGCCTGCGCCGGGCTATCGAGCATATGGCAGTATTCGAGAACACCGGGAATGCCGAAATCGTTCACCCGGCTGCCGAGTGCCAGCACCAGCATATCGTAAGGCAAGGTGCGCTCGCCCAGAACCTCGGTGTTGTCCGCCGAGCTCAGGACGCGGTCGAGCGTTACGGTCTTGCCCACGGAATCAATCGACAGGAGGCTGCCGAGGGCGAAATCAAACCCGTGTACGCAGCCATGGGCGAGGTAGTTGGTTTCGTCGTCACCGCTTCCGATCAGGCCGGCTGCGACCTCGTGCAGGCGCGGTTTCCAGAGGTGGGAGGGATTGCGGTCCACCAGCAGAATCTGCGCCTGTTTGCGCCCAAGGCGATGCCCGAGTCGGGTCGCGAGTTCGAGGCCACCAGCGCCTCCGCCAATAATAACGATGCGGGGTAAGGTACTTGGGGTCAGGTTCATTGAGCTTCTCTTGCGTCTGATGGCCGGAAAGCCTGATAGGCTAGTCCGGAACCTCCCATGGCATGAGGCCACAATTAGTTGGAGATGAAGGGCGAATCGTCGGAAATCCGATTCGGGGAAAGGCGCGCTGAGACTGGTGCTGCGGCCTTCGATGGATGGCACGAGGACGCCATATTTGGGTGGTTACCCGTCGCCACGGAAATGGGAGTGAATGGTGCGGGCTTGGGCCCCCTATATCGCGATAGCTGCCTTGGTCGGAGCCGCGACGGCGGTTGCCACGATTGTCGTGCTCGACGATCTCGGTGGCCCCGAGGCGGCTGTTGAACCCGCCGCCGTGGCGGAGCGGACAGCCGATTCCGAGTCGGGTCCCGAGCCTTGGCCGGTGCGCTCCACGGCCGAGATCAAGGCGGACCGCCTCGCCACGCGCGCGCCACCGCCGGTGGTGAGCGTCAGCATGTTTCTCGATACCGCACGGCAGTTCATGGTGGCTTCGGTGGTAGCGCCTGCGCCTCCGCCCGTCCGGCCGACGACGGCGCTTCTCGACGACCAGCAGATCGCGGCGATCAAGGCGCGTCTGAAATTGACCGCCGCGCAGGAGAAATACTGGCCGCCGGTCGAGAGTGCGCTTCGTGAAGTGGTTTCGGCAATGCATGTGACCCGCCGCCAGCCCTCGTCGATGGATGCTGACAATGAGGCGGTGAAACGGTTGATGGCGGCGGCAGGGCCGTTCCTCGCGCAGTTGCGCGCAGACCAGAAAAGCCAGATCCAGTCATTGATGCGGCTCGCGGGCCTCGGCACGCAATTGCCGAATGCGAACTAAACTTTTTCGCCAGCGATGCCTGCAAGTTTCAACACGGTATGGAGCAGGACGTTTGCGCCCGCCGCGCAATCGGCTTGCGTCGCGTCTTCAAGTTCGTTGTGGCTGATGCCGTCCTTGCAGGGGACGAAGATCATCGCTGCCGGCATCACCGCGCTGAGGTTGCAGGCGTCGTGGATGGCGCCGGAGGTGATGCGCCGGCTGGCATAGCCAAGCTCATTGCTGGACTGCGCGATGGCTTCAACCAAGCCTGCGTCGAAGACCGTCGGCTCCTTGCGCCAGACCGGAATGAGTTCGATTCCGACGCCACGGCGTGCCGCGATTTCGGTGACAGCGGTCCTGAATGCGTCATGCAACTTGTCGAGAATATCCGCTGCGTTGCTGCGTGCATCAACGGTGAAATGAATTTCGCCGGGCACGACGTTGCGGGACGCATTCTCGATTTTGGCTTCGCCGATGGTCGCCACGGCATTTGGCCCATGTGTCATGGCAGACTGTTCGACAGCCAGTGCCAGCTCGGACAGAGCCAGGAGCGCGTCATGTCGCAACGGCATCGGCGTGGTGCCGGCATGGCTGGCGAAACCGGTGATCGAGCCGTCGAACCATGCAATGCCCTGGCCGCGTTCGACGACGCCGATGGTCTTGTTCTCGGCTTCGAGAATGGGGCCTTGTTCGATGTGCAGTTCGACAAAGCCCGCGAATTTCCGCGCGCCGACCGCTTCATTGCCGCGATAGCCGATGCGATCGAGCGCGTCGGCTACGCTGATGCCGTTGGAGTCGCGGCGGCCCAGAATATTCTCGGTGTCGTATTCACCGGCATAAGCGGCCGACGCCATCGTCGCGGGCGCGAAGCGCGAGCCTTCCTCATTGGTCCAGTTGACGAGGCAGAGCGGCGCGTCGGTCTCGATCCCGGCATCGTTCAGGGTACGGATCACCTCCAGCGCGGCGAGGGTGCCGAGCACGCCATCATACTTGCCGCCTGTTGGCTGAGTATCGAGATGCGAGCCGAGGCCGACTGGCAGTTTGGAATGATCGCGGCCGGCCCGCAGGGCATACATCGTGCCGAGCGCATCGACATGGACCTCGCAACCGGCCGCCTCACAAGCAGCGCGAAACCAGTCGCGCACCTGCTTGTCTTCTTCGCTGAGGGTGAGGCGCTTGACGCCGCCTTTGGCCGTGCCGCCGAATTTTGCGGTATCATGAATGTCGCGCCACAACCGCCCGGAATCGATCTGCAGGTTGCTCGGCTTCATCGTGTCATCCGATTGTCTGTCACCAGCCGCGCGCGACCGGCCACACCGCCTCGACCTTGTCACCACGGCAGGCAACGAGCCAGTCATGCAGGTTGACGGTTGGGTCGCAATGGCCGGGGATCAGCTTGAGTTTGTCGCCCGGTTTGACGGTGGCCTGCGGTGACAATTGCAGCGTGCCGTGCTCGTCGGTGGCCTTGATGTAGGTGACGCCGGGAGCCTCATACGCGACCGGCAGGCCGCTTTCGGCGCTGAGCGATTTCAGGCCTGCGTCGCACACCGCGCGGCCAGGGGCGGCTGCGCTGATGACGCTCGCCAGAATGAACAGCGCGTTGCGGAAAGGGTAGGCAGTGTCGTTGCGGCCATAATCGGCGTCCATGAACACGTACGAGCCGCATTGCAGTTCATTGTAGACGCCGCTGATCATTTCGTTTTCGTAGGAGCCCGTGCCTGCGCCGGCGATGACGTCGCAGGGAAGCCCTGCCGTACGCAACGCATCGGCCGTCTCGCGTGCGAAGGCGGCGGCCTTGGCGATGGCGGCGACACGTTCCTCGGGGTGGCGCAGATGCTGCGCGGTGCCGTGATAGGCCTGCAAGCCCGAGAAGTGCAGGTTCTTGTGCTTGGCGACGTCCTTGGCCAGTGCCACGGCCTCGGCGGCAGAAGTGACGCCGCAGCGTCCCATGCCGACATCGATCTCGATCAGGACGTCGAAGGTGATGTCAGCTTCGCGCGCGGCGTCCGCCAGCACCTTGACCTGATCGACGTGATCGACACAGACGCCGACCTTGGCCGTGCGTGCCACCTGCGCAAGGCGCTTGGCCTTCTCCACGCCGATGATTTCATTGGAGAGGAGAATGCTGTTAATGCCGCCTGCCGCCATCGCCTCGGCTTCGGCGACATTCTGGCAGCACATCCGGGCGGCACCCGCCGCCATTTGGCGCCTGGCGATCTCGACGCTTTTATGGGCCTTGGCGTGTGGCGTGACGCGCACGGACGGATAGGCCGCCACCCGCGCTGCCAGCGCCTTGATGTTGGCTTCCATCGCGTCGAGATCGACGATCAGCGCCGGGGTTTCGACCTGCGCGATCGTCATGCCTGGCTCGGCGGGGCGGCGGCCTGTCATCTTTCAGATCCTCACTTGCCGGTGAAGACCGGCTTGCGCTTTTCCATGAACGCCTTGCGGCCTTCCTCGTAATCACTGCTCGCGAAGCATTTATCGACCATCGCGTGGCATTTTGCCATATCGCGCGCGCTCTCGTCCTTGACGATTTCGCCGACGATGAACTTGATCGAGCCGATGGTCAGCGGCGCGTTGCCTGCGATGGTTGCGGCGTAGTCCCTGACGTAGGTCTCGAGCTGATCGTCCGGCAGCACGCGATTAGCAAACCCCATGGTGCGCGCTTCTTCCGCATCGAATTGCCGGGCGGTATAGAAGATTTCCTTGGTGAAGGAGGGGCCGACGATGTCGAGCAACCGTTTCACGCCGGGATAGCCATAGCCGACGCTGAGTTTCGCGGCGGGGACGGCGAAGCGCGAATTCTCCGTGCAGATGCGGATGTCACAGCAACTTGCGAGCCCCATACCACCTCCGACGCAGTAACCGCGGATCATGGCAATGGTCGGCTTGGGGCAATTGTAGACGGAGGCATAGCCTGCCTCGACCGCTTTGTTGTAGGTGTCGGCGCCATTGTTGGACGCGCGCTCCTCAGCGAATTTCGAGATATCCGCGCCGGAGACGAACGCCTTTTCGCCCGCGCCGGTGATGATGACCACGCGAATAGCCGGGTCGGCGGAAAAGTCATTCATGATCTCGGCGCAAGCCTGCCACATCTCCAGCGACACCGCGTTATGCCGCGCCGGATTGTTGAAGGTCAGGGTGCCGATCGCGCCATCTCTGCGAGCGATCATCTTGTCGGTTGTGGTCATGATGCGCCTCGCTGTCAGACGGCTTTGCTTTGTTTCAGCGCGGCGATTTCCTCGTCGCTGAACTCGAATTCCCGCAGCAGTTCGTCGGTGTGCTCTCCGACCTCGGGGGGCGGGGCGACAAAGCGGCTCGGGGTCCGCGACAGCGAGAAGGGCTGCCTCACCAGATTCACGTCGCGGTTGCCGGTGCCGGGCACTTTCGCGACGAGATCGAGATGCTTCACCTGAGCATCCTCGAACACCTTGTCGATGGTGTAGATCGGCCCGCAAGGCACGCCGGCCTTGTTCAGTTTCTCGATCCATTCGGCGGTGGTCGCGCTGCTGGTGACTTTTTCAATCTCGGCGTTCAGCGCGTCGCGGTTTTCCGAGCGCATTTTCGGATTGCGATATTCAGCCTGTTCGATCAGGTCGCTACGGCCGAGCGCATGTGCGAGACGCTCCCAGATCACCTGTCCGGTGGCGGCGATGTTCATATAGCCGTCCGAGGTTTTGAACACGCCGGTCGGGATCATGGTCGGGTGGTTGTTGCCAGCCTGCTTCGGCACGTCATGCTGCATCAGCCAGCGCGCGGCCTGGAAATCCAGCATGAAAATCTGCGAATGCAGCAGGGAGGTCTGGACGGCCTGGCCTTCGCCGGACACCTCACGCTCCAGTAGCGCTGTGAGGATGCCCATCGCGCAGAACAGGCCGGAGGTGAGATCGGCGATCGGAATGCCGACGCGCATCGGGCCTTCGCCCGGCGCACCGGTGATCGACATCAGGCCGCCCATGCCCTGGGCGATCTGATCGAAGCCCGGCCGCTTGGCGTAAGGCCCATCCTGACCGAAGCCGGAGATGCTGGCATAGACGATGCGCGGGTTGATCTTGCGCAGCGTCTCATAGTCGATGCCCAGCCGCGCCTTCACGTCGGGGCGGAAATTCTCCACCACCACGTCGGCCTTTTCGACCATGCGATAGAAAGCCTTTTTCCCGGCCTCGTTCTTCAGGTCGATCGTCATCGCGCGCTTGTTGCGATGCAGGTTCTGGAAGTCGGGACCATGCCTTGCACCGCCAAGCTGCTCGTCGTCGGGAATATCGGTCGGCGCTTCCAGTTTGACGACATTCGCGCCCCAATCCGCGAGCTGCCGCACGGCGGTCGGGCCCGCGCGGACGCGGGTGAGATCCAGCACGGTGAAGCGCGACAGCGCATCGGACGCTTTTGGGACAGGCATGGACGTTTCCGTTTCTTGTATTTTTGAACAAAGAGTGAGGGTCGAAACAGCTCTCGTACGTGCCTGTAGCGTGGCTAGCCGGCGTCCGCCTTCAGCCCCGCAGCCTGAATGCCCGCGATGCAGCAGGTCTCGTCGTTGTCGGACGTGTCGCCGCTGATGCCGACTGCGCCCACCACGTCACCGTTTGAGTCCTTGATGAGCACGCCGCCCGGAACGGGAATCAGTGCGCCGCGCGCCATGGTGTTGGCGGCGTCGATGAAATAGGGCTGTTCGTTGGCGCGCTTGAACAGCGCGCGCGACCCGACGCCCATCGCGAGCGCGCCATAGGCTTTGCCGTGAGCCACTTCATGGCGCATCAGGCTCGTGCCGTCCTGGAGAACGGAGGCCTTGATGCAGCCGCGCGCGTCGAGCACGACGACCGCCATCGGCTTGGTCTTCAGTTCAGCGATCTTGGCCAAGGCGGCGTCAAGAATCTTGCGGGCGGTGTCGAGCTTGAGTGTCATGGCTGTTTCCTCGTGAAGGGTATGAGATACAGCTTTTCAGCATGTTGCCTTTCGCCGATCAAGCGCCCGGGCCGGAATGGCTGTCAGGACGATGACCGAGGCTCATCGCCAGGACCCGCGCGACGTGCAGCGCGCCGCGCCCGGTGCCGTCCTTGATCTGATGACGGCAGGAGGTGCCGTCGGCGACGATGATGGCCTCGGCGGACGCCTTGCGCACGGCAGGCAGCAATTTCAGTTCGGCCATGGCGATGGATTCATCGTAGGTGTCTGCGCCGTAGCCGAAGGCTCCCGCCATGCCGCAGCAACTCGACTCGATGACTTCGACATCGAGATTCGGCACCAGCCGCAGAATCTTCTGCACCGGGGTGAAGGCATCGAACGATTTCTGGTGACAGTGGCCGTGGACCATCGCCTTCGGTGCGATGGGCTTCAACGGCAGTTGCAATCTGCCTGCGGCAGCTTCCCGGGCGAGAAATTCCTCGAACAGCAACGCCTGAGCCGACACCGCCTTGGCGGTTTCATCGCTGCGAAGGGAAAGCAGCTCGTCGCGCAGCGTCAGCAGGCAGCTTGGCTCCAGTCCGATAATTGGAACACCGCGCTCCGCAAACGGTGCAAAGGCGGTGACAAGGCGATCCAGTTCCTCGCGAGCCTTGCCGACAAGTCCGGCGGACAGGAAGGTGCGGCCGCAACACAGCGGCCGTGTGCCGGTCGTGGGTTTCGGCACGTGCACGCGGTAACCGCCTGCGATCAGCACGCTGAGCGCGTCGTCGAGGTTCTCGCGTTCATAGGCGCGGTTGAAGGTGTCGGCGAACAGCACCACTTCGGGTCCGCCTTCCGGGCCGAACACCGTGCCGTTCGGCGCGAACGTGTCGCGCCGCCATTCCGGCAGATCGCGCCGTGCGCTGAAGCCCGCGATCTTTTCCAACGCCCAGCGCAAGAATTTGCTCCTGTTACGCAGGTTCACCACTGGCGCGAACGTGGAAGCAAAACCTGCGTAATACGGCAGGTAGCCGACGAGGCGGTTACGCAGCGTGAGGCCGTGAGTCTTCACCCGCGCCGCCAGCACCTCGATCTTCATCTTGGCCATGTCGACGCCGGTGGGGCATTCGCGGCGGCAGGCCTTGCAGGAGACGCACAGCTTCATCGTCTCCATCATTTCGTCGGACGACAGCGCGTCGGGGCCGAGCTGGCCGGAAATCGCGAGGCGCAGCGTGTTGGCGCGGCCGCGCGTCACATCCTTCTCGTTGCGCGTGGCGCGATAGGACGGGCACATCACGCCGCCTTCGAGCTTGCGGCACGCGCCGTTGTTGTTGCACATCTCGACCGCGCCCTGAAAGCCGCCGGCAGCGCCGGGATACGCGGACCAGTCGAGTTCGGTTTTGAAATCCTCGACCTTGTAGCCGGGCTTGAAGCGGAACAGCGAGCGGTCGTCCATCTTTGGCGGATGCACGATCTTGCCGGGGTTGAGCGTGCCCTGCGGGTCGAAACGCTGCTTTATTTCCTCGAAGTCGCGCACGATGCGCGGGCCGAACATCTGCTCGTGGAATTCGGAGCGGACCAGACCGTCGCCATGCTCGCCGGAGTGCGAGCCCTTGAATTCGCGCACCATGGCGAAGGCTTCTTCGGCGATGGCGCGCATCGCCTTGACGTCTTTCTCCAGTCGCAGGTTGAGCACCGGGCGGACATGCAGGCAGCCCTCGGAGGCGTGGGCATACATCGTCGGGCTGGTACCGTGCTTGGCGAAGATTTTGTTCAGCCGGTCGGTGTATTCGGCGAGATGCGGTAGCGGCACCGCGCAATCCTCGACGAAAGACACCGGCTTGCCGGCGGTCTTCATCGACATCATCACGTTCAGGCCGGAGGTGCGGAAATCGGTGATCGACGCCTGGATCGCAGGCTCGATGATATCGACCACGCCGCCCCATTTGCGTGGCGGGTTATTCCAGGAAAAACCGAGGTCGCCCATCAGTTCGTTGAGTTGCTTTAGTTTGGCGAGGTTGATGTCCTGATTTTCTTCCGCGAATTCGACGATCAGCAAGGCTTCTGGCTCGCCGCGTACCACCGCTTCGATGGTCGGGCGGAACATCGCGATGTCGCGGCCGAGCGCGATCATGGTCTTGTCGACAAGCTCGACAGCGATCGGCTTGAGCTTCACCAGATGCTGCGCGGCATCCATTGCCTCATAGAAACTGCCGAAATGGCAGACGCCGAATACCTTGGTGCCGAGCAGCGGCCAGAGCTTCAGTTCGACTTGCGTGGTGAAGGCGAGGGTGCCCTCGGAGCCGACAAGGATATGGGCGAGATTGTTGGTGGGTCCGTTGGGCGTCAGCGCATCGAGATTGTATCCGCCGACGCGGCGCTGGACAGTCGGAAAACGATCGGTGATTTCACCGGCCTCGCGGCTACCTAACGCCAGCAGATCGCGGAACAGATCGCGTCCCGGTGCTTCGACGTTCGGCCATGCGGCGTCGCGCTCGACCGGGCCGAAATGCAGTTCGGTGCCGTCGGCGAGGGCGGCATCCATCGCAATCGTATTGTCGCGCATGGTGCCGTAGCGCAGCGAACGGCCGCCGCACGAGTTGTTGCCCGCCATGCCGCCGATAGTGGCGCGCGAGGCGGTCGAGACATCGACCGGAAACCACAGGCCGTGTTTTTTCAGCTGGCGGTTGAGGTCGTCCAGCACGATGCCGGGCTCGACCACGCAGGTGCGCTTCTCGACATCCAGCGAAACGACCTTGTTGAGGTATTTGGAAACGTCGACGACGAGGCCGTTGTTAATGGTCTGGCCGCATTGCGAGGTGCCCCCGCCGCGCGGGGTGACGACATAACCCTCGTCGCGGGCAATCGCCATTGCGGCGAGAGCTTCCGCCTTGGTACGCGGCGCGACCACGCCGAACGGCATGATCTGGTAGAAGGACGCATCGGTAGCGTAGCGGCCCCGCGAGAAGGCGTCGAACATGACGTCGCCGGTGATCTCGGCGCGCAGCCGCTGCTCGAGTTTCGATCCTGCCCCGTTCGCCATGCTCATTCCCTGAACGATTTCGCGGCTGCTTGTGGCGGCCACGACCATCTCGAATATTTCCGGAGAAAGCCCACCCGCCGGAGTCAGCCCGATAGGGCATCATCCTTATTGCGGCTGTGCCTTCCGAGCGATTTCATGGGGCAACCAGCCCCGAGCCGTCCCGGATCAAGCTCAACGCGTCTGAATTGGTAGGGGGCGCAAATATAAAATGCAAAAGAAATCGCCGGATCGCAAATTTTTGTATGCAAAAATTGCGATATCTTAGCTTGTGGCGGACGAGGCGGTATCCGACTGCTGCTGCATCGGTTCCATGGCGGCGCGCCGCTTGTTTCTCAAATGATGGAACAGGATCTCGGAGAGCTCGGCGCCGGCGCGGCGGCGGAGCGCGTCGAGGATCATTTCGTGCTCGCGCATTGCTTCGCCCCAGCGCTCTTTTTCACGCGCGAAGTTGGCCGAGTAACGCACGCGGCGGATGCGTCCGGCGAGGGTGGCGTAGGTCGACTGCAGGGTGTGATTGCGCGAGGCCGCCAGGATTTTCTGGTGGATCGCCTGGTTGGCGCGGAAGTAGTTGTGCATGTCCTTGCGCAGATAAAAGCCGTACATCTCGTGATGCAACTGCTCGATCTCGGCGACTTCCGCGTCGGTAATGTTCTCGCAAGCAAGCCTGCCGGACAGGGCTTCCAGCCCTCCCATCAAGTCGAACAGTTCGTGCAGATCGCGCTCGCTTAGCGCACGGACGCGCGCCCCGCGATTAGGCAAGAGCTCAACGATGCCCTCCGATGCAAGCACCTTGAGCGCCTCGCGCAGCGGCGTGCGGGAAATGCCGAGCAGTTCGCACAACTCGCGTTCAAGAATTCGCCCGCCGTCGGGGATGTTACCCTCGACGATGTGATCCCGCAGCCGCGACAGCGTTTCGTCGTGGAGGGAGGTCTCTTCCTTAACGTCCACGGGCTCGTCGGAGTGAAGTGTCGCAACTGAAACAGTCATGATGGAATCGCCGGTTTTTCTGACGTGACTTTAATCTGGCAGGGAATAATTAGCGAGTTATTTTTTGAATTCAAAATTTATGTTGCATTCAAAAAAATTAGATGCAATCCTCTCACCTGCTAACAGGGAGAGGGTCGGGCGCAAGGTCACGACCCCTAAAGGGCGATGGCATGCAAGCCGTGCCGCCAGACCAAGAGGGTTGAAGGTTATGACCGGTTTCCAAGGGCGCCATTTTCTTCAAATCCCTGGTCCGAGCCCTGTTCCGGATCGGGTGCTGCGGGCGATGGACATGCCGGTCATCGACCATCGCAGCGCCGAATTTGCCGAGCTCGGCAAGGCGGTGCTGAGCGGCTCGCAGAAGATTTTCCAGACCTCGGGCCCCGTGGTGATC
>NZ_ADVZ01000006.1 GCF_000178995.1 Afipia sp. 1NLS2
CATTCCGGCGATGATGAGCAGCAACACCAAAATAATTGCGAGGTAGACTCGATTTCGTATTGTACCAGTCATCTTGGGTCTCGTTGGGTCTTAATGAGTACAATCATGTCTCCAAATACACGGCCTGGCCATAGGTCAGAAGCCGCGTGCCGACAGGCGGCCGTTCTTGCCCATGTAATCCAGGTCACAAATCAAATGTGTTTTCAGAGCGCCTCTTAAAAACTCCAGTTTGGGCATCTGACGGCCGGCCAACCGCCCGAGCACGGCGATGCGTGCTTTATATTCCTGGACCAGATCTGCAGCGTGCGCGTCGTCGCCCGGCGTGCCGGCCTCGTGTTTTCGACCAAAATGAGGGCCAGGTTACGCGAAAGCGTCGTTGCATTTAAACTCAAGGTTATGGGATCGGTGTCTTGGCAGGAGCTTTTCTCCAAAGCCCCTGCTGGTCAATCGACTCTGCTTACCTGCCCCAGCACCAGGGGGCTACCTCAGGCTCACTCCAATGAAGGAGCAAGGTTCAACGCCGATTGACAATCCGGGCTCGATTGCACCGGCCCTGCCGACGATCACGGCAAAAGCCGCCCATCACAGCGCCCAGGTGAGGCGCGGGTCGGGGTGGCTGCTTTGCTCGGCCCTGCACGTCGTTTTCGGGGGGCACGATCTGTAGAGAACTCACTGCTGCTCTTGCGACAATGAATGAATCGCCGTTCGGCCGCAGACCTTTCTCATCGAGCTATCGAAGCTGCCTTGCTTTTCAAAGCGAAGCTGATGGCAATTTTGAAAAAAGAGCGGGGCCGGTACGAAAGCTCTTGGGAAGCTAATTTGCCGTCGAGGCTATCTCAATGTGTTTTACCGGTAAGAAACGGTGAGATAGATATCCGTCCTGCCTGCGACTTGATTGAGCAGTTTGTGCAGATCTGGGCTGATGGGAAGCTAATTGCGTTTAGCGTTCTATCTGTTGCTGGGGCCATTCGACACTTTTACCCATACCTCATATGGAATCCGGTCTTGCTAACTATAGCAACTGTTGCCGATGTTGGCGTGCAAAGGCACCCGTTAATTGACAAGATCTGACCTTTCAAAGCCTCGATTCTCGACCTACTCTGGGGGCGACTATTCGCATTTTTATTGATCGAAATGAGGGGCACGATGCTCAATAGTGGCCAAACGTCTGCTCGGGGATGGATCGGCGCCCGAATCCGTAAGTTAGTTGGACCTCGATCCGGCCTGTGGATCGCGATGTTGGCCGTCTTGTTTGCGGCAATATCGTCGCCCAGCTACGCGGAAACAGGATCGGTTCGCTTCAAGTTCTTCAAGGCCGGGTGGTTCGTTGGCGCGCAGACAGGCAGCGGCATTCTGGAATTTCGCGACCAGATCTATCCGTTTCATGTCGGGGGCATCAGCGCGGGATTGACGTTCGGTGGCTCCTCGACGGATTTCGTCGGCACTGCTCGTAACATGCACCAGCCAACAGACATCGAAGGCGTCTACACGGCGCTCGGCGCGGGTGTGGCGGTGGTTCGGGGCGTGCGGGTTATTCAAATGCGCAACGCAAAAGGCGTCATCCTGACTCTGGAAGGCAAACAGCTTGGACTTCAGTTTGACTTTGACCTGAGCGGCATGAACGTCTCCATCCAAAAGCAATGATAATCCGTGAGCTTCATCGAGGACTGAGCGCGGTCGGCTGGCGCGCTACTCCGCTGCATTCCCAAGAGCTGGCGCCTTAACGGTCTGCGGCGGCACGGGCACCTCGCAACCTGTGGCGCAGCAGCGTCCAGGTTGTTTGGAGACGCGGCGGCCTTCGTCAAGAACGCCACGGTCGAGAAGGCTCTCCACCAGTTCGACCTTTTCCATCACCGGATAATTGCGCCAGATTTCGCGCTTCATCGCTTCCGGCGAGCCTCCGCCGTGCAGCGAGATCACCGAGTACCAGCCCGCTTCGTGTGAAACTGTCAGGTCCTCAATGAAGCGCGCGACCTCGCCCCGCTGTTCGGCGGGAATATCGGGCCGGCCGCCCATGACGGCGGCGAGCGAAGCCTTGGTTTCCGGGTTGTGATCTTCATCGGGGCCCGGCAGTGCAACGATCAAGCCGCCCGAGACATAATGGGCGATCCGATGCATGTCGTAGATCTTGGTGGCGAGCAGCAGCTTGCCGATGTTGGAGAACACCGCATCCGGCATCACCGACCCGGCAGGGTCCTTCTTGCAGTAGACGGATGAAGCGACGCCGCAAGCGTAGAAGCCCTCCGTGATGGTGATGAGTTCGACCATCGCTTCACGGATATGGGCGTGGCGCTCGACATCGAGCCCGTTGGCTTCGATCATCAGTGCTCCGCCACCGATCAGGAGATCGCCGAACCCCGCGCGGGCGCCGATGCAGGAATGGCGGTGGTGCGTGGCATAAGACGTTGTGAGGAAGCCGCCTTCCTCAGTCTCGCCCGCAAGGAAAACGCGATCGTGCGGCACGAAGACGTCGTCGAAGATCACGACGCCGACCGATTGGCCGTATTTGGCGGAGAATTTGGCGGAAGCCTCGCCGGGGCGCCCGGCCGGGCGTGCAACGATGGTCACGCCGGGCGCATCGCAAGGAACGGCGCAGCACACCGCGCAATCCTTGTCCTCCGGCGCATGTGTGCGGCATGGCATGACGAGGAACTCGTGCATATAGGGCGCGCCGGTGACGATCGCCTTGGTGCCGCGGATGACGATGCCGTCCTTGCGGCGCTCCTTGATGTGCACGTAGACGTCCGGATTGACCTGCTGGCCTGGCCGCTTCGACCGGTCGCCCTTGGCGTCGGTCATCGCGATGCCAAGCGTGAGGTCCTTCTCTTGGACTTCGTGAAGGTAGGCGAGAAGGCGCTGGCTGTAATCGGTGCCGTGGCGCGCATCCGTCAGGGCCGTCGACTGATAGAGGCCGTTGAAAGCATCGTGCGCAAGATAGCGCTGGGCGCAGCCGGATGTCTTGCAAACCAGGCGCACGGCTTCGAGCTTGTATAGCAGGTCCTGCGACGTCTCGTCGATGTGGAGCATTCGGTTGACGATCTTTCCGGAGGTCGCCTGCCTCGCCGTCATGATCGGCGCGTGCTCCTCGCGCAGCGCAAAATCGTAGGTCACGCCCACGCCCGCGATGCCGGGTGCGAGCAGCGGCTCGTCGGCCACGTTCTCCACGGCCTGCCCATTGATGAAAACCCGAGGCTTGTAGGCGCGAAGGGATTCCCGGTAGCCGTCCGCCGACATCAACATGGCGCCCTCTCCCCACTTGTTTCATTTATTGAACAGTGTTAAAAAATCTAACGCTGTTAGAATTACTGTCAAGCTGGATTCGAAGGACCGACGCGGTGGAAAAGCGGCAGAGCCGGCGCGAGGCGGTCAGCGAACACAAGCGCGAACTCATTCTCGAGGCGGCGAAGCAGATTTTCGCCGAGGAGGGGCTTGAGGGCGCGAGCCTCAGGGCGATCGCGGTCAGGGCCGGCTACACGCCTGCAGCGCTCTATTTTTACTTCGAGTCCAAGGAAGCGATCTATGCGGAAGTGCTGAAGGCTTCCCTCGCGTCGCTCGGTGCGGCGGTTCACGAGGCGGTTGCGCAGACAAGAACGGCCGCGCAGAGGCTGAAAGCGGCGGCGATGGGCTTCTTCCGGTTTTATACAGAGAACCCACGGGACCTGGATCTTGGCTTCTACCTGTTCCGAGGCGGCATGAAGCCAGCCGGTCTCGGGCGCGCGCGCGACGAGACCCTGAACGCGGCGCTCGAACTCGCGCTGCGTCCCATCGCCGACGCGGCGCTCGAACTCGGTGTCTCGCGGCAGAAAGCCAATCTTCTCATGGTAGATTGCTTTGCGCACGCCACCGGATTGCTTTTGCTGCTTCACACTGGGCGCATCCGCATGTTCGGCGCATCCGCCGCGGACCGAATGGAAGCTTACGTCAAGGACCGGATCGCCCACCTCTCCGAAGGCTAGAACGATGCTTACGATTGATCCCAAGCACTCCCTTTTGCTCGTCGTCGATTTCCAGTCGCGTCTGATGCCCGCGATCGATGAAGGTGCGCTCGCGATCCGGAATGCAAACAGGCTGATCGAGATGGCGGAACTGGCCGGCATCCCCTTCATGTTCACTGAGCAGAACGCCAAAGGCCTCGGTCCGACCGTCAAGGAATTGCCCGCTGAGAAAGGCCCGCTGGTTCACAAGCAGTTCTTCGACGCGTGCCGGGAAGACGGTTTTCTCGACCGCATTCCTGCCGATGCGCATGTCGTGGTTGCCGGGTGCGAGGCACATGTTTGCGTCCAGCAAACGGTGCTTGGCCTGCTGAACGCTTCCCGGAAGACTTACGTTGCGCGCGATGCGCTCGGCTCACGGAGCCCGGAAAACAAGGAAACTGCGATTGGGCGCATGGAACGTCATGGTGCGGAGATCGTCACGACGGAGATGGTCGTGTTCGAATGGCTTCAGACAGCCGAGCATCGCAATTTCCGGGACGCGATTGCGCTGATCAAGGAAAAATGACGATCCGCGCCTGTAAGGTTCTATAAGTCCAAAAGACTAGGATTTGTTCTCGAACAGACTCCCGATCATCTGGACGACCAGATCGAATGTTTTTGAATCGTCGAGTATCGACATATCGATATCCCCGCTTTTCAGCGCGCTCATGAATTCTTCTTTGAACTGTGCGGTCGATGCAACGTCTGTGGGCTTGGCGATGCGCTCGACCATATAACCCAGGCTCAGGTAGAGTGTTCCTATGATGATGTGAAGCTGCTCAATGCTCGCATCCTTGGGGAACACAACCTTTTCGATCATCGCATCCCATCACTACTTGCAGGTTTATTCAGCCCTAACGATGGTGAATAACCCTTGTTCCTCCTTTGAATATTGATGGTTTCACGAGAGCGGCTTTCCTGGACAGGACCTTGTAGGGGGCAATTCCATTATGGAAACGTTGCGCAGCAGAGCCCGCTCGAACGGAGTCATCGATGGAGGCGATTATGAATAATCCGAATGCCGAAACCGACAATTCCAATGATTTTGCGTTCTTGCGATACGAGGGCAATAATCACCGCTGCAATTCGTTACAGGAAGCAAAGCAGGCCTGGGAAAAGCTCACGCCTGCTCAGAAGGTGCACGCCTCGATCGTGGCAAATGGCACGATGTATAATCAGGCCGAGATCGTTGAGATGTAGAGGTCGATTTGCTGGGTCTGTGACCTAAGCCCTGCCGCTGCTTTGGGCCTGACGGCCCCAAATGAAAGCGTGCCGGCTTCACGCCCGGCACGCCAGCTACTTCGTATTCGTCGTTCAGATCGGGTTTGCCGTTTCCGGTAAAAAGAGGACGGTCACGACAAACGACGCCGCCGAGATAGCGACGGGATACCACAAACCGTACCGGATGTTCCGGTAGCCGCCATCACGACGAAAGCCATCGTCGGGAGGAAGCCACCGTTGTTAACGCAATAGGAATGACACAAGACGCGAATTCAATATCCGGTCATCTCAAGGTAGCCCACTCCGCCGTGGCTACCACGAAAACTAATCGGGCCTTCCCAATACGCGAAGCGCGTGCCCATCCAGCTTTTCGGGTTGAGCGGGACGCTGTCGATCTTCAGTCCGCGATCGGGGACAGTGATGCTCCACGAAGTCGACATCCTGCGCCCGTCGATGTTGGTGAAAGCCGTCGGCGTCATTGCAATCGCGTCCGCAGGCAAGGGCTCCGAATATCCCTTTGCGTCAATCCAGTTGCCGGCGAAATAGTTCCCGCCGCCCTTCTGGCGCAGCCGAAACAGCATCACCTTTTCGCCCGTCTCGAGGTGCAGTGAGAACCAGTCCCATCCGATCTGGTCCGACGCCAGCGGCTGACTGCTCCATTCGCGGTCCATCCAGGCGTAGCCAGTCACGGCGACATGCTTTTCACCGAGCGTGATCGCGCCCGACGCACGATAGTAAGGCTGGCTATAGTAGTACGATGCCTGCCCGCGTTCGGATTTCTTGCTGTAGCCGCTCGCGCCCTGCAGAACCAATGCACGATCCGCCTCCAGCGTCAATGCGTATCTAAAATCAACGCCTGATGCCGTGACGATCAAAGGCGCGATGGTCTGCGGCGCAAATGAATCCTGCCCACGCAGCTGCCATGAATCGATCCAGATCTGAAACGGATCGGCCTTCGCGCCCGCTTGCCCGATCCCGCCGCGCGCGAACGTCTCGGCAAAGCGATGCGTATCCGCATTGGTGACCGCGGCGTGTCCCATCCATATCTGTTGATTGGCCCAGCCGTGCTGTTCGGCACCGGACGCGATCGCTTGGCGGAACAGGGTCCACTGCGTGCCCCAGGCCGCGCCGCTCTCGTCGCGCAGGTTCGCGGTCAGATACCACCATTCGATCCGGTAATCGGGATGCGGGCCATGGTCGCGCGGAAATTCCAGCACCTTGCCCGGAACGACGGCCGCGAAGCCGCCGCTCTCGGTACCAAGCCCGGCGAAACCCTGCGCCCGCGCAGCGATGCTTGTGAATGGCGCGAGCAGACTGCCGCCGATGAACCCACGACGGCTGATGCGAAGATCATCGTTCATTGGCGAATATCTTCACAAGAGCTGCTGGTTGCAGTCTCATCAGCCTCAGGACCGGCAGGCATGCCGCGAGCAGCGCCGCCAGCATCGCGATGGCGAGCAATTCCACAAGCTGCGCCGGGAAGATATGGAACGGCAGGCGCCAGCCGAACGCCTTCACATTGACCACAGCGACGAGACACCACGCCACTAGCATGCCAAGTGGCAGCGCCAGCAGCGCCGTGATGAGCGCGACTGACATGGTTTTGAGGAGTTCGATTCCGGCGAGCCGTCGGCGCGTCAACCCGAGTGCCCAGAGCGGCGCGAGTTGGGGCAACCGGCTGTTGCTCAGTGTCAGCAGACCCGTCAGCAGCGCAACGCCCGCAACACCCAGCGTGAAAGCATTCAGCGCGGATGTCACCGAGAAGGTGCGGTTGAAGATGCGCGTGGAGTCGGCCTTGAGCGTCGCCTGATCCAAGAGCCGGCTGGAATCGAGTCCGAATTTCTCGCGCATGGCTGCAACAAGCGGCGCGATTCCTTCGGATTTGACACGGAGACCGAACCGCGTGCGCGCGACATCAGGCCAGTGCTTCGCCAGCGCCGCGACATCGACGCCGATCTGGCCTTTCGGATTGCCGTAGTCAGGATAAATCCCCACGACCTCGACCTGCCATGGGCCCGCCGCCGTGGGAATACGAACATGGTCTCGAAGAATAACCTTCAAGCGCCTTGCAAGCTGTTCGCTGAACATCGCGCCCTCGCCGGCATGCACCTTGTCCCAGATGCCGGGCTCGGATTCGATCAGTGGCCAGCGTTCGCGATAAGTCGCATGATCGGCGAAACCGATCACCTCGGCGGGAAACGTCGACAGCGTCACGTCGGTGCGCCATGCTGGCAGGATCGCCTCCACTTCCGGCCGGCGACGCAACCACGCGACGATTTCTTCGCCCTGCGCGTCGCTGAGCGCATTCAGGTAAACTTCCGCCGCCAGCCGCTCGTCGAGCCACGCCGTGAAGGTTCTCGAGAAGCTCTGCACCATGGTGCCGACACCAACATTCACGGCGAGCGCCAGCAGCAGCGCCATCATCGCCAGCGACAAGCCCGGCAATTGCTGGCGGCTGTCGGCCCAGAACCATTTCACCAGCGGACGCACCGAACCGCGCTGGGCGAGCCAGAGCACCCCCCCGAGTAGCACTGGTAGTGCCAGCGCCGCCGCGAGCAGCAGTCCCGCCAGCACGAGAAAGCCAGAGGTCAGCGAATCTCCGAGATATAGAGACGCGGCGGCCACCAAAGCGATAACGATTGCAAATGCGCCCTGCCGTAACAGCCAGCGCTGCTGCGCCTTTTGCCAGGCATAAGGCTGCGCAGCGGCCAGTACCGGCAACCGGTAAGCGCGGTAAAGCCCTGCGGCGGCGGCAATCAATGCGCCGATAACACTCATACCGAGTCCCGACAGCCACCAACTCGCCTTCAGCGACAATTGTCCGGGAATCTGCGCGCCATACAGTCCGCGCAAACTCGCGGCCACATCCGGCAGCAGAAACGCCGCGACCATATAGCCGCAGATCAGCCCGACGACGCCGGACAACAGCGCGATCGAGACAAGCTCGGTCACCAGCACAGCGGTCAGAGCCCTTGCCGATACGCCGCAGGCGCGCATGGTGCGCAGCATAGGCAGTCGCTGTTCGAGCGCAAGCCCGATGGCCGAATGCACGATGAAAAGTCCGACAACGAATGAGAGCAGGCCGAATGCCGTCAGGTTCAGATGGAAGCTGCTCGTGAGCCGTTCGAGATCGCTCGGCGCGCCGGCCTCCGCGAGGCGAAGCTGATCGCCAGTCACCTGTTCCAGCGGCAGGCGCGTGCCCGCCTGCGGCCCGACGAGAAGCCGTGAGACCTCATCCGGCATGTTAAGAATATGCTGCGCGATGCCGATATCCACCACCAGCACGCCGGGCGCGAGATTGTCCTGCAGCGCGAGGGGCGGCAGGGCCATCGAATTGACCTGCGGCGTTGCGCCTTCGTTCAACTTGAGGTCCGCCAATGTTTCCGGCGCGACCAGCGTCTGCCCCGGCGGCATCAAGAATTTCTGCAGATCTGCCTGCCCGATCTCGGGCGCCGATCCTGTACCTGCGGGCAACGACAGCGGCTCGATGCCGAGCAGCCGGAACGCATGCCCGCTGATCAGCACGCGGCCCTCGACCACCGGTGATACCGGCCAGCCCGCGCGGCGCAGATCGACAAACAGCTTTTGGGAAAACGTGGGACCATCGTAGCCCACCAGCATGGCGGTGCTGCCACCGCCGAAAGTGGCCGCTGCGCGGTCGTAGCTGTTGCGCGCCTGCTGGTTCAGCGCCTGCACGCCGCTCCACAGGGCTGTCGCGGAGATGAGTCCTACCAGCAAAGTTGCGAGCTGCATCCGGTGCCGGGTCCAGTGGCTGAGCAGAACGCGAAGGACCCAGACCGCGTGTATCATGCGATCCGCCCTGCATGCAGATGCACACGGTGGTCGAGCATTGCCGCCAGCCGTTCGCTGTGTGTTACCATCAGAAAGCCGCAGCCGGTGCGCGAGACCAGATCGCGAGCCAAGGCCATCACCTCGTCGGCGGTCGCTTCGTCGAGGTTGCCCGTTGGTTCGTCCGCGAGAAGCAGTAATGGTTTGATCGCGAGCGCGCGGCCGATGGCGACCCGCTGCTGCTGGCCGCCGGACAGCTGCTCAGGATAGCGGTCGAGCAAAGCACGCAGGCCGAGCCGCTCGATCAATTCGTCTTGCCACGCGGCGACATAGCGGCCCGCGATCCGCGCCTGAAATGCAAGATTGTCGCCGACCTGCAGGCTGGGAATGAGATTGAACTGCTGGAACACGAGGCCGAGGCGCTCCCGCCGTATCGCCGCGCGCGCGCCGTCGGACAGGCCGGAGACCAGTGTACCGTCGAGCCATATTTCACCGCTGTCCGCGCTGTCGAGACCCGCGATCAGATGCAGCAGCGTGCTCTTGCCGCTGCCTGATTCACCGGTGAGTGCCATGCTCTGGCCCGCGGCAAGTTCGAGCTCCACGCCCCGCAGAACCGCGAGCTGCCTCTCCGATGTGGAATAGGATTTCGTGAGATTGCGAACGGTCAGCATGATCGCAAGGATCATATACTCGCGCGAAGGAAGCGTACAATCGTTCGCCACCCTGGACAGACAGCCGGTGACGTGCGCGGTCATTGCGAGCGCAGCGAGGCAATCCAGCCTTGAGAAACAAAACTAGCCCCATTCTGTCCTAGGCGTTGGACGACGGCTATTTCCTCTACTGTCCAAGCCGGCGTCAGAATCTTCCCGCGTTAAGGTCATTGTCGATGCGGTACGATAGCGGGATCGATCGTTCGCGCGAAATCCGTTCGCGCGATGTTAGCCTTTGCGTTTTTCCGAGGAGTGGCCTGACCGTGGCTTCTCTCGGCGATCCGGATGATCCCGATAGCGAAGCGCATCTGCCAGCAGGGCCAGCGCCGGCGATTGTTGTCGTCTGCTGGGATAGTAGAGGTGATAGCCGGGAAATCTTGGACACCAATCCTTTAGCACCCGCACGAGGCGTCCGTCAGCGATATAGGGAAGGCCTGATCTTCGGGTACGGGAAGCGTCTGGAGAAATTGGCCTGGTAGTGAGCGCGGCCGTAGCCGGTCTCGTCGATACGCATTCGCCCGCCGTGGCCGCAGCCACGCTCGTAGCAACAGGCAAGATCAACTCCGCCGATGTGGTCGCTCCGGTTCTGGCGGCGCTTTCGACAAATACTCTCAGTAAGATCATCGTTGGCTGGATCAGCGGCGGCCGCTTCTTCGCGTTGCGGCTGACCCCCGGCCTCATTTTGGTTGTCGTCGCGGCGTGGGCCGACGTAATCCCGACCTCGTGAATGTCGGCACTCTGCCAGCTTGAACTGAACGCTTCTGGACTCGGAAGATTCGGCTGACCGAGGCGTGCGACGCCTGCAGCAGCGCGCTCGGCGCTGGCGAGGTGAATCTGCTCCACGTAAAATCGCCGTTCGGGGGTGCTGGATACGACATTGTTGGCAAGCGCATCGATTGATATGGATTTCGGCTGCTGTGCTTGGGCGGGTAAAGCCAAGGCGGATGCAGCAATACAGATGATTATCAAAAGACGCTTGGATATGGGTTGACCTCATCGGCGCGATCGGCATCACAGCAAGCGCGATGGCATAGCTTTAACTTAATTGAGCTCATTACCGGGACTTGTTCTTACGCCAGCATGTCGGCGGAAGATGCTTTCGGAAGGGATGTTGATGAGCGCTGATCGTCCCGCGTCCGACGAGTAGGCGTTATTTCGCCTGTGTTTTGCCGAATCTTGTCCGACAAGAGGCGTAAGCCATTCAGAACGACGAGTACTGTCCCGCCTTCATGTCCGATCACAGCCAATGGGAGTGGCAGATCGAAAAATAAGCCACCTGTGACAAGCACCAGCATAGCGCCGATCGCAACAACGAGGTTTTGTCGAATAATTACCGCCGTACGACGAGCCAGACCGTGCGCATTGGCCAGTTTATTCATATCTTCCGACAACAAAGCGACATCGGCCGCCTGAAGAGCAACATCGGAGCCGGCCGCGCCCATGGCGATACCAACATCGGCGCGAGCGAGTGCTGCCGCATCGTTTACGCCGTCCCCCACGAAGGCGACCTTGCCATGCTCGGCTAACTCACCTACGCGGCGCACCTTATCCTCCGGAAACATCTCGGCGTGAATTGCATCGGAAGCGAGGCCAAGTTCCGCGCCGATCCGCAAAGCCACCGGCCTGCGATCGCCGGTCATCATGACGATGCGACGTACTCCGCCATCACGCAATGCGGCGAGCGCAGGAGCAGAGCTGGCTCTCGCCTCGTCCGCCACGCTGACAGCGCCCAGAACAGCTGAGCCGCGCCCCAGATAGACTACGGTTTGTGCGCTATCAGCTAGTTCTCTAAACTCAATACGGTCGATGGATGCGCCCATTTCTCTGACGAGGTGAGGGTTGCCTGCCCACAGCGGGCCACACTCGTCGGAACCAATAATGCCCGCGCTTGGAAGGGAACTGACGTTCACGATACTTGCAGGCTCAATGCCCTGTACCACGGCCTCCCGACGAATAGCTGCTGCGATATGATGCTCGGAATGAGCTTCAAGCCCGGCCAAAATGGACAGAAAGCGCTGTTCATCACCATTCAGAGCGATAATCCGCGTTACCACCGCACGGCCATTGGTCAGTGTGCCGGTCTTGTCAAAGGCGAAGGTATCGACGGCGGCCAGCGTTTCAAGCGCACTGCCTCCCTTGAACAACACACCGCCTCGCGCGGCCGCGGAAAGGGCTGACAAGATGGCGGCCGGCACCGATATGACGATTGCACAGGGGCTAGCCGCAACGAGCAGCGTCGCAGCCTTGTAGAGAGCTTGCTCCCAATCATGGCCCAGCACGTAAAATGCGGCAAAGGCCAGCATCGCACCCAGGATGACTGCAATGGTGTAGCGTTGTCCAAACCACGAACTAAACCGTTCAGACGGGGCCTTTGCTTCTTGAGCTTGCGTCACAAGCTTGATCATGCGCGCGATGGTGCTGTCGCCAATCGTCTTGGTGACACCAACTTCCAAAACCCCATCGAGATTCACGGTGGCTTCGAACACCTGTTGGCCGGCCTCTTTGGAGACAGGCATAGATTCCCCTGTGATGTTCGCTTCGTCGACACCGCCTCGGCCATGTATGATGACGCCGTCGGTTGGCACGCGTGCGCCCGGGCGCAATATCACGATATCGCCGACCATAAGCTCCGCGGCAGGAACCTCCACAACTGTGCCGTCTTTGGACTTGCGATACGCCGTTTCCGGGCGAAGCGCCATCAGAGCTTCGACTGCGCGCCGCGCACGCCCGAGCGCTTGATGTTCAAGCGTGGTCGATACACTGAAGAGTGTCAGCAACACAGCGCCTTCGAACGGTGCACCGACGATAGCGGCAGCAATAGCGGCAACTACCATCAGGAGATCGATATCGAGGGTGTGGTCCCGCCAAAGTGCCAACACCGCGCTCCATGCGGCAGGAAGTCCACCAGCGAGATAGACGAGTACCAGCCCTGGCCATCGAAGGATGGCAAGCTCCGGCAACCAGGTCCCGGCTATGGCAAGGATCATCCCCAGCGTCGCCAATAGCGACATAAAGGTCAGCAAGTCGAACGACATGCGTTTCATGTTCAGACCGCTCGACCAACAAGGGAGCCAATGGCGGCTGTCGACGCCAGGGCAACTACGCCCCAAAACACCACTCTCGCAGCTGGCTTCCATATGCTGGCGCCGCCTGTGCGGGCGCCGATTGCTCCAAGGACAGCAAGCCCGATCAGACAGGTGATGGATACAGTCCAGGCGGCCGTTGTTGGTGGCACGAGCAAGGCGACGATCAGTGGCAAAGCGGCACCTGTAGAGAAAGTCACTGCGGACGTGAAAGCCGCTTGGACGGGCCTCGCCATTACGTGGCTCGTCAGGCCAAGTTCGTCACGCGCATGCGCCTCAAATGCGTCCTTTGCCATCATCTGCTCCGCGACTTGGCGGGCCAGATCCGGCGACAAGCCGCGTTGTTCATAGATCGCGGCGAGTTCAGCTAGTTCGGCCGCTGGCTGAGTAGCCAGTTCGTGCCGTTCACGCGCCATATCGGCTTTTTCGGTGTCGGCCTGGGAGCTGACGGAGACATATTCTCCTGCTGCCATCGACATCGCGCCGGCGACTAACCCCGCGACACCTGCCACGAGAATTTCGTGAGAGGCCGGGGTTGCAGCTGCCACGCCCACGATAAGGCTCGATGTCGAAATCAGTCCGTCGTTAGCACCCAGCACTGCAGCTCGAAGCCAACCGATGCGTTCAATCAGATGGTTTTCTTTGTGAAGGGCGCGCATCGACAATGCTCCAGACCATGAACTGTAGGTTCTGAAACACCGCGTCTTTGTTCGGATGTCGGCAGCGAGGCTGCAGGTTGTCTTGAACAAAGTGATTTAGAACCATTCTAAATAGATGGCATTAGTGCGGTCGCACGTCAACACTTTAGAATAGTTCTAAATATTATATCGTGCAGTCATGGGTATGGACGCGCACGTCAGGCCTGACTGGCTTAGTGGGAGGCGTACTGCACCCCATTAGCTACGGATATTGACTTGGATAGAGGGCAGCAACGGCCGCGACGCCGACAGCTTGGCGTCCCGCGTTTGGCGCATGATTACAAATTCATCTTCTGTGACGCCTTCTTTTGACATGGATGTTTTTCTCGCATTCCTCTCGTACTGTCGTCTCCCAGGCGTAGGTGCCACGGCCGGGAGCCTTGTAATCGTGACACATAAAGAGCCGCGTCTCCGGTAACAGCGCAAGGAGCCCCTTGATCGATCGGTAGAGCTTGTGCGCATCCCGCCGGGGGAGTCTGCTCGTGCAGTGCCATAATCCGGCATAAATTAAATAAAGTGTCGCCACGAACACAGCATCTTCGATCTTTGCGGGCTGCCAGCGGCAATTACGGTCTCATTCGGTTAAGCAGGTCGTCGCGCCAAACGTATTGGTGAACGAGCGCCGCCATAGCGTGTAGGAAAGCGACTAGGACGGTCAAATTGGCCGCAAGCTCGTGCCATTCATTGATGTTGTGCCGGGTCGCGGCGTCGCCCGCCCCCAACTGCGGTACGGACCAGACTCCGAACAGATTGAAGCCACGATACGAAGCATCGATGATGCCAAGTGCGACCACCGCCCCGAGCAGAATATACAGTACGAGGTGCGTAGCTACTGCAGTCGCATGGAGCATTCCATTGTCGCTAGGCGGCAGAGCGCGCCCGAAATGTGCTCGCCAGGCCACACGAGTTAGAAGGACGACCCCTGTGGCAAGTCCGAGTATCACGTGGATAGACCACAGCCCCGTTCGAAGCGGGCCGCGCGGCGCCCAATCGGCCGTCTGACCGATCACCCACAGGAGAACGATGAGCGCAACAGTCGCCCAGTGGAGCCAAATTGTCATCAGATCGTAACGGGCAGTTTGTGGTTCACGAGGGTTCTGGATCAGCATCGCTCTTCTCCATGCCATTCCTCATGCCATCCGAGTGCTCCACCGCGGCGGACGTACCGGCGAAATATCTAACCAAACTGACCCGATGGCTTACTGATATGGATCAACCGCCGCGCCGATGGCCTCTTGATCGAATCGCCTCAGACCGCACCTTACTCGTAACGTAGTGCTTCGATTGGATTGAGCGGTTACCCGCCAAGGCCCATCCCGATCACGACGTCGCGAACGCTTTCGGAGGCGGTGAAGTGCTTTTCGACGTGCGGGATGGCTGGACAGGCGCTCCTAGTTGCGGTTGGGTTTGAAGAGAGCTCCTAGTCAGCAGCTCTCTTGCGGCCGGAGATCATGGCCGCGATTAGGTTCTCGCGATGCTCAAAGCCCGCGATCAGTACGCCGAGGACATGCGCCACGACCAGGCCAACGGTCAGGTTAGCTAGGAATTCGTGGACGTGTTCGATCAGCTTGGAGCCCCAGTAGGCATCGGTCGTCATCATGTAGCCCGTCGCGCACGTACCGGCCAGCGCGACGAGCATCGCGACGATCATGGCACCGCCCGCTGGGTTGTGCCCGATGTAGCGGGGAGCTCTGAGCATCGCAACATCACGAAGATAGGTGAGCACCTCGCGCGGCGTACGAACGAAGTTCGAAAAGCGCGCATGCCGCGGGCCGACGAAACCCCAGACGATGCGGATCGCGAGGAGGCCGGCGATCGTGTAGCCGGCCGCGAGGTGCACCCGCTCGATCTCGTCGCCTGTGGCGTAGGCGATCACGAAGGTGGCCACCAGCGACCAGTGGAAGATTCGGACCAACGGATCCCATACCTTGACCGTGGCCGGCCGCGTCGCGCGGCCGGCTCCGATCGTGTTGCCCATGATTCTCATTTGCGAGCCATCATATCTGGCCGATAATCTGGCCGTTGGTCGGGTCGATGAACAGCTCGACCCGGGTGCCGTTCTTGTCCAGCGTGTAGAGCTCGCCGCAGGCGTTCTTGAGCTTGGCTTTCTGGACCTTGTAGCCCTGGGCCTCGACCTTGGCCTGCAACTGTTCCATCGGCAGCCACTGCGCCTCGGGGGCGGACGTGCACGGTTTACCGAGGCTGCCGGCCTGGGCGGACGCCACCCCGAGGGTCACGGCGGCAATGGTAATAATTGCGATCTTGCGCATAGGTTATCTCCTGACGGTGGCCGGCCGCACCATGCGCCGGCGATGCGGGGCAGCCTGCCAGAAGGGGCCTGACCGACGCCTGTAGAGCCAAGTCAGCTATTTGTCAGGTGATATCTGGCATCCATATCTTCCGGATGATGAGTTGCTTCATGGATTTTCGCCCTTACCAAATTCCCGCTCTGGTTCTTGCCGCCCTTCTTGCCGCCAGCGGCGGGACGTCGGCGTTCGCGCGCGACCACGATGATGCGCGACGGGCCGTCGAGGCCGGCGAGATCCGTCCGCTTGCCGACATTCTGGATGTGGTCAAGGGGAAGCTTCCCCGAGACGTCGTCGGCGTGAAGCTCGAGCGAGAAGCCGGCGTCTGGATGTACGAGTTCCGCGTCGTCGACGACAAGGGGCGGCTGCTTGAGATCCACGTCGATGCCCGCAGTGGCGAAGTCGAACGGACCAAGGAGAAGTAATGCGTGTGCTTGTTGTCGAGGACGACCAGCGGATCGCGTCCGATGTTTCGCGCACGCTCGAAGCGTCCGGTTACGTGGTCGAAACGGTTGCGAACGGCGAGGATGCCTTGTTCCTCGGCGACACCGAGGACTACGGAGCCATCATCCTCGACCTAGGCCTGCCGGGCATGGAGGGGCTTGCGGTCCTCAAGCGCTGGCGCACCAACGGACGCCACATGCCCGTCCTGATCCTCACCGCACGGGGAAGCTGGGCCGAGCGGGTGGATGGGATCGACGCTGGGGCCGATGACTACCTGCCGAAGCCGTTCCGGATGGAGGAGTTGTTGGCGCGGTTGCGGTCGATCGTCCGGCGCTCGGCGGGGCATGGGTCCTCGATCATGTCTGCGGGAGAGATCACGCTCGACGAGCGGCAGATGAAGGTGACCCGCCGCGGCGTGCCGATCACGCTCTCACCGCTCGAATACAGGCTGGTCGCCCATCTTCTACGCAATCGCGGGCGGGTCGTCTCGCCGCAGGAGATCGATGAGAACGTCTATGGCCACGGCGAAGAGCACGACTCAAATACCCTCGAGGTGCTAGTCGGCCGCGTGCGCAAGAAGCTGGGCGCGGATGCGATAGAGACGCGGCGTGGGTTCGGTTATCTGATGCCGGAGGCCCCCTAATGAGTCGGCATTCGCTCAAACTGCGACTCGTCGCCGGCGGCATCGTCGCGATCCTGATCGCGCTTGGGATCGCCGGCGGCGCGCTTGTCGTCGTCTTCGAGCGCCATGTCTCGCGCACTCTGACTCAGGATCTCGACGTCCATCTGAAGCAGCTTCTCGCGAATATCGACGTCGACCCCCAAGGTAAGTTGGTGTTGACGCAGACCCCCGTCGATCCGCGGTTCGCGGATCCTCTTTCCGGACTTTACTGGCAGGTCGGCGATGATCACGGGCAGTTGCTTCGCTCGCGCTCGCTGTGGGATTCCACTATGGAGCTCCCGGCGGATCGGCTCGCGCCCGGCGAAACGCACCAGCACGAAGCGGTCGGACCTGGTGGCAAGCGAGTGCTGGTGGCCGAGCGCGCCATCACGCTTTCAGCGGGCGGGAAACCCGTGACCATCCGCCTTGCCGTCGCTGAGGATTTGGCGAGGGTTGCGGACGCAGGCTCGGCGTTCGCCAAAGATCTCTCGATTGCGCTCGTCCTTCTCGGTTGCGTGCTGGCCCTAGCGACTTGGGTACAGGTGGAGGTCGGGTTGCGTCCGCTGGTTGGGCTGCGCCGCGGAGTGGCCGATATCAGAGCGGGGCGGATTCACCGTCTGCCGGCCTCGGTCCCGACCGAAGTCCATCCCCTCGTCGAGGAAGTCAACGCGCTCATCGATGCGCAGGAACACGAAATCGAACGGTCTCGCGGCCGCGCCGCAGACTTGGCGCACGGGCTGAAGACGCCGCTGGCGGCTCTCGCGGCCGATTCTTCGCGCCTCAGGGAGCGGGGCGAGCACGATATCGCCGAGGACATCGAGGCCGTTGGCGAAGCCATGGGACGCCACGTCGACCGCGAACTCGCTCGCGCCAGAGTTCGCGGGCGCGCCAGAGGCGGCGCAGCAACGTCTGCTTCCGTGAGACCGCTCGTGGGGTCTATCGTCGCGACGGTGTCCCGCACGCCCGAAGGTGCGCAAGTGAGATTCGAGAACCTTGTCGCCGACGATCTTTGCCTCCCGCTCGACAGGACCGACCTTGCGGAAATCCTCGGCAATCTAATCGAGAACGCTGCCCGCCATGCTGCAGAATGCGTCCGCATCACCACCGATGAGAATCGACCATCCGTTGCCGTCGAGGACGACGGAGCGGGCATTGAACCGACCCACCTATTACGCGTGATCGAGCGCGGCACTCGCGTCGACGAGCGGGGAGGAACCGCGGGGCTGGGTCTTGCCATCGCCCAGGATGTCCTTGACGCGTACGAGTGGGGGCTGGAACTCTCGAAGTCGGAGCTCGGTGGGCTGAAGGCGACAATCGCCCCGAGATCTGCGGCCCCCAAGCGTCCTTCCGCGAAAGGATCGAACACGTTGTCGCCTTCGCCGCAGCAAGCCTGACACTTCAGGTTCGGGCACCAGTATTTTGATTAAGTCCTCGAAAGCCACTCAGAAGCTCTCGCTTAGATCCGATCACTCGTTCGGCCGAACGGGATTTATTGTCCGGAAATGCGATAGGCGCGTTCGAGGATCATCCGTGCAAATGCCTTGGCCTCTGCTTGCGTGGGAAAAGCCCTGATCCCGCGCCGGTGGACACGGTTTTTCCGCGGTTGGCTGGTTCGAAGGGGATATGCGACTTCGGCTTCATAGCCGGTCTTTATCGTCGAGTGGACCTTACAACTTGCTGACATGGCTCAACAGCTTCCGGTCAGTGAGGGTGTCATATTGTTCAAACAGTGATCGGCGGCACGCTTGATGAATATCAACCGTTCACATGCAGATCGGAGATTAGTTGGTTCGACGGCCAAAATCTCCAATCTCGATCGCTGCGATAGGATCTTGGCAGTGTATCTGAGTTCATCTGCGCCCCCATGGCTGAACTGGACGCGCGTCCTGATTGCACTAACGTTCCTGGCCCTTCCGGCCAAATCGGTGGCCGAGGACCAGTTAAAACTCAGTCCTGAGCAGGCAACGAGCCTGGGCATCCGCGTGGTTCATCCCGTTGCGAGCCCGACCGACAAGACGCTGCCCTATCCCGCCCAAATCGTCATTCCTACCCCGCAATTGTGGGTCGTTAGCGCTCCTGTGGCCGGCATGGTGACCAATCTTTCAGTGGCGCGGGGTGACCGTGTTGTCGCTGGACAGCCGCTCGCCACGATGGAGAGCCCAGGCTTCGTGTCGCAGCAGCGCGACTATCTGCATGCCGTTGCGCAGGAAGGCCTGGCTGCCCAGCAACTCAACCGCAATACCCAACTGTTTCAAGGCAATGCGGTGGCACAGCGCGTTCTCGAGGCGAGCCAGGCGGAGGCGCGGCAGGCAGGCATTGCAGTCGCGGAGCGTCGGCAGGTGCTTCGGCTAAGTGGCCTTTCCGATGAGGCAATCTCAAAGCTGAGTAACGAGGCAGCGATCAGTGCGACCCTTACGGTTGCCACGCCGCGGCCGGCGACTGTCATCGATATTGCCGTTTCTCCCGGCCAACGCGTGGAGCAATCGGCGCCACTGATCAAGGTCGCACAGCTTTCTCCGTTATGGGTTGAGATCGCAGTTCCGGCCTCGAACATTAAGGCCATTCGACAAGGCGCGAAGGTGGAAGTCGAAGGTCACGAAACTCCAGGCGAGGTGGTGCTGGTTTCTGAAACGACCGATCCGGCTACACAGACCGTATTGATCCGGGCAGAGGTACCGAACTCCGGCGACCTGCGACCGGGGCAGACCGCTGCCGCTCGAATCTCCTTCGCATCCAAACGGGAAAGCGCTTGGGAAGTCCCTTACAGTGCGCTGATCCGGCGTGGTGAACAAGCGTCTGTATTCGTGTCAACTCAGGGCGGCTTCCGTCTGATGCCGGTCACGCTACTTGAGGAGGACCAGGACCATGTCGTGGTCTCTGGCGCCCTCACGGATAAGGACGAAGTGGCGGTCAGCGGAATCTCCGCTCTCCGCGGAATCCTGCTGAAGCTGGGCGCAGGTTAGTCATGCTCGAACGCCTTGTCGCATTTGCACTTTCCCAGCGGCTGTTCGTTATTCTTGGCGTGCTTCTATTGATCGGCGCCGGACTGGTTGTGTTGCCTAGTCTACCGATCGACGCTTTCCCGGACGTCTCGCCCGTCCAAGTCAAGGTCATCATGAAGGCGCCGGGTCTCACGCCGGAGGAGGTGGAACAGCGAGTCACCGTGCCGATCGAGCTCGAACTTCTCGGGTTGCCAAACAAGAAAATCCTGCGCTCCACCACGAAATACGCGCTCGCCGACGTCACAGTCGATTTTGAGGATGGCACCGACATCTACTGGGCACGTAATCAAGTGTCCGAACGTCTGGCTAATATCAGTCGCGACTTCCCGGAAGGAGTTAACGGCGGACTGGCGCCGATCACGAGTCCGCTCGGTGAAATGTTTATGTTCACCGTCGAAAGTGCGGATCTCTCGCTGGCCGAGCGACGAAGTCTGCTTGATTGGGTGATCCGTCCGGCGCTGCGGACAGTGCCAGGAGTAGCCGACGTGAACGCACTCGGGGGCTATGTTCGGGCGTTTGAGATCGTACCGCTCAACGATGCGCTCGCAGCGCGCGGCATTTCCTATGAGATGTTTCGGCGTGCCATCGAGACGAACAGTCGTAATGACGGCGCCGGCCGCGTCAATCAGGGCGAAGACAGCGCTCTTGTGCGTATCGAAGGCAGCATTCGGACTATCGACGACATTAGGCAGATCGTCGTCGATACCAAGGATGGCGTTCCGATCCGGGTCAAGGACATTGCCCGCGTTCAGTTGGGCTCACTGACGCGGTACGGCGCTGTTACCGCGAATGGCCACGGCGAAACGGTCGAAGGCCTTGTTCTTGGCCTGCGAGGCGTTAACGCGCGCCAACTCGTGACCGACGTGCAGGCACGGCTTGACGAGATCAAGCAATCACTCCCCCGGGGTGTCAGCATTCAGGTCTTTTACGACCGCGGCCGGCTAGTTGACCGCGCGGTTGGTACGGTTATCCGCGCACTTGGCGAAGCAACCGTCCTGGTCGTCGTTCTCCTTCTGCTTTTTCTCGGCAACTGGCGAGCCTCGCTGGTGATCGCCCTGAGCCTGCCGCTCGCGATCGTTATCGCGCTGATCGTCATGCGCCTCGTCGGCATGTCTGCAAACCTGATGAGCCTGGGCGGCCTTGCCATCGCTATTGGCATGCTGATCGACGCGCTAGTGGTGGTGGTCGAAAACGTCGTAGGAAATCTCAGCAAGGGACAACGAGGAAAGGCTGCGCCGCTCGTTCATATCATCTATCGCTCGGTATGCGAGGTGCTCCAGCCGGTCGCATCGGGCGTGCTGATCATCATGATCGTATTCCTGCCGCTGTTGACACTTGAGGGGCTTGAAGGGAAGTTATTCATCCCTGTGGCGCTCGCGATCATATTCGCGCTCGGCGGATCGCTGCTCTTGGCGCTCACGGTTATCCCCGTGGCAACTTCGTTTCTGCTCAAGAACACATCGCACCACGAACCATGGTTGATCAGAATTGCGTCCCGGCTTTATGCACCGGCACTTGATTGGGCTCTGATCAACGAGCGTAAGGTCATCATCGCGGCAATCGCGGCCCTCGTCGCTGCTGGCTATGCCTACACCCAGCTCGGCAAGAGCTTTATGCCGACCATGGACGAAGGCGATGTCATCGTCAGCGTCGAGGCGCTGCCATCAATCAACCTCGACGAAATGATTGCGATCAATGCCAGACTTCAGTCGGCTATCCTCGCGAAGGTCCCAGATATCAAAAGCATAGTGGCCCGGACTGGCTCCGACGAACTGGGGCTTGACCCAATGGGACCCAACCAGACCGATACGTTCCTGGTTCTGAAGCCTGCGGAGGAACGGAAGACGGTTGACAAACCTGCCCTGATTGAAGAGCTGCGGCAGGTGCTCAGCAATTTCCCGGGACTATCGCTCAGCTTTACACAGCCGATCGACATGCGTGTGCAGGAGATGGTCAGCGGCGTGCGCGGCGATGTCGCAGTGAAGATCTTTGGATCTGATATCGCTAAGCTCAATGAGATTGCGAGCAAGCTATCCGCCATTTTGTCCAGCATCGATGGCGCCGAGGATGTCTACACCACTCTCAACGAGGGCGCCCAATATTACACGGTTGCCGTGAATCGGATGGAGGCGGGACGCCTCGGCCTGACTGTGGACGCCATCTCCAATTCGTTACGTACCCAGATCGAGGGGCGCACGATCGGAACGGTGCTGGAAGAGGGGCGGCGCACTCCCATCTTGGTTCGCGGCAGCGAAACAACGCGCGAGGCGCCGACTTTGCTCGCGAGTCTGCCGCTGACTCTCGCCTCGGGTCAGCATGTGGCGCTCTCGCAAGTAGCCCGCATTCAACGGGTCGATGGTCCCGTTGTGGTCAATCGCGAGAACGGGAACAGGATGAGCGTTGTGCGTGCCAACGTTCGTGGCCGCGATATGGTCGGATTCGTTGAGGCTGCTCGACAGAAGGTTGCCACGGAGTTGCCCTTGCCAGTGGGTTACAGGCTCACGTGGGGCGGTCAGTTCGAAAATCAGCAACGCGCTGCCGCACGCCTTTCGATCGTTGTGCCAGTGGCGATCGGTCTCATCTTTGTGCTGCTGTTCACGACTTTCGGTTCAATCCGACAGGCGCTGCTGGTTTTGGTCAATATCCCGTTCGCCGTGATTGGCGGCGTCTTTGCCCTGATACTTACCGGCGAATACCTTTCGGTTCCGGCGTCCGTCGGATTCATCGCACTGCTCGGAATCGCGGTGCTGAACGGTGTCGTTCTGGTCTCCTATTTCAACCAGCTACGCGCTCAGGGCGTACCCGAGGGGCGTATTGTTGTTGATGGCGCCATGCGCAGGCTCAGGCCGGTCCTGATGACGGCGAGCATCACAGCCTTGGGCCTGATCCCGCTCTTGTTTGCGACCGGGCCGGGATCAGAGATCCAGCGCCCTCTCGCGATCGTGGTAATCGGCGGCTTGCTCTCGTCGACAGCTTTGACGCTAATCCTTCTGCCGATCCTCTATCGCCGCTTTGGCGGCGTAGTGAAGGGGGACGAATGAGTGTCGAATTCGTCTGTCTCACGCTGATCGCCGGCCGATCGCTCCGCGACGAGTTGTTTGACTATCTCAGCGAACAGCGCGATCTCGTTTCCGGATTCACGGCTTCGGACGCCGCGGGCCATGGTCCCGACGTCCGATTGCAGACGCCGGAGGAGCGGGTGAAGGGACATGCTGACGAACTGATGGTGCGGACCATTCTTCAGGCGCAAGAGGCAGCGCAGTTGCTCGAACGGCTGAAGGCGGAGTTCGCCGGTTCCAGGATCGTTTATTGGATCATGCCTGTGTGGGATTTTGGCATCACCGATGTTCTCAATCAATGAGCCTTCGTTCAACACGCTCGATCATGTTTTTGCGAGATCGCAAGAACATCTCCGCTACGTCCTGACACCTATCGTTGAAACAGAGAACAATAAACGGATTCTGGTGGCCCGGTCATCTGGACTGTGTCTGACATCCTCTTGGTGTACCCGTCATGTTCGGCGGCGACCTCTTGGAGGGCAATCGACCGGACGAGCTTTCCGGCCTCCGCGACCGCGCTAAAGCCAAAGAGAAGCTGCGCACCCACGGCGGGCCATCGCGACCATGTTGTTCGAAGAACCTGCGTAAGGACTTCCAGCGGCCCATCAATGGGTGGGACAAGCAGTCCCGATTTACGTAGATGTTTGTTCGTCAGTCGGTGATTGCGCCAGCGCATCAGCCGTACCATTCACCCATCATTCCGAACTGAACCGTCCATTGATCCCCCGGAGATCAGGGGCCTATCTTGGGCAGAGAAAGCGCTAGGAGCGGGAAGCTCGTAAGCGTCAAAAGCTGGATCTAGAGGCGGCGTAATGCGAAGCAACTACTCGACCCAGAAATCGGCAAGCAGATCGACTACGAAGCCCTGAAGCCGAATGGATACCGGGAGCAAGGCATCGTTGGCGTCGGGTTGGATGATCACCAGCTGAATGATTTCGAACGCCAGTTCCTCCAGAACATTGGCGGGAAGCTATATGGCCCTATCTAATTAGGCGTTGTGGCTTTGATCTGGTAGCCGCTGTGGCAGGCTGCGCAGTTTCGTAAGACTTCTGAGAGTTGGCCGAGGGTGTGTTTTGGCATGGCGAGTGTCTCGGCATCCATAGCGATGGTGTCGAATCCGCCGTGGGTGCTGAAAGCAAGCTTTTTGAATTCCAGCGGCAACTTTCCCATGATTCCAAGTGGCACGTCGCGGGCTCGTGATGTTCCCATAGGACGAGCGGCTTTCGCTACGCCTTTCATGTCATCTTTCGACAGAGCTTCCGTGATTTTCTGAAGGCCTTCAACAAAACCGCGCATTTCCCTTAGCACTAAGTCGCGCTCAGCAGGCTCCAGGATGATTGCAATCCGTCCATCCTGTGTTCTTTCGGTCGATCCGGCAACGATGAACTTGTAAGCCATCGCTGCAATGATGAGCAGCAACACCACAATAATTACCGGGTAGATTCGATTTCGTATTGCGCTAATCATCTTGAATTCCGTGGTATCTCCATCGGGGCAAGCCTCACTCCTAATGCGCGTCGGTGCGCCCATAGGGTCAAAGTCGTAACGTCGCTTCAAATTGCGGCAGAGAGATCTTATGGCACAATCAAAACTGGTATGGGGCTGTTGGAAACAACTTCAGCGGCCTGGCTGCCAAGGAGAAGCCTCTCGACGCCACGCCGGCCATGAGATGCCATAACGATCAGGTTGCACGTGGCCTGTTTCGCCGTTTCGAGGATCGCAGTAGCGGGGCTGGTATCAGGCACATAGGTTGTAGTGGCTGAAATGCCCATCTTCGTTGCCGTCGCCTTGATCTTGGCAAGCAAATCTTCGGCTTCTGTCCTGCAATTTGCAGCGTAGCGGTCAATATCATCATGCTTGATGCCCCAAGAAATTCTACTTACCGGAAGCGGGAATGGCGCACTTGCTGTGATGATCGTGACGTTGCTGCCAAGCGCTTTTGCTAAGGAAAGGCCGTGATCAACGCCTCTCTGCGCCAGCTCCGAGCCATCGGTCGGAATCAGGATATGTGTGTACATCACAGCCTCCAAGCTTGGCTGTGAGATAAGCACACGCGGCAATAACCGACAAGCAATGTAGAGAGGGCGAGAAGAGTGAGCAGCGCTCGTGACTTCACTCACAACTGGCTGGTCATCGTTCTAGGGCTTTGCGTCAGTTATGCGCGATTATATGGTGGCATCTTCACATAAAGTTGCCAGTGCGAGATGGTCAAGCAGGTAGGGGAGAAGCTGTATGGGTCATCAATCCGTTGAGTAGGCTGGCTACCAGAAGCGCTTATCTGACCATTGGTAGCTAAAGAACGGTTTGAATGGAGCGTATTTTTCGAAAGACCTGAATGGCAGAAACTGTTTGGAACCTTTGAAAGGTTCAAACTCCGTCGAGACGGTCGAGAGTCGAGCTTCACCATCAGCGCCAGGTATGATTGTCTGAACTTGCTTGTTTTGAGATGGAGGCCGTTATGCTAACTGGACCGCTCTGCGCCGCTGCCCGCGCCCTCGTTGAAGTCAGTCGTCCGCGCTTGGCCGACAAATCATGCATTAGCGAAAGTGCTATTGAAGACTTCGAAAATGGAGTTGCGTAACCTGACGGCGCTACCATCAAACGATAGCCTAGAACAATAGCATCCGTAATGAAGGATAATATCGTGGCCTTGCAGCACGCAGAACCGGGAGAGATCGTTAACTTACGTCCACTGGGGGATAGACTGAAAGAAGCCAAGACGGCAGCTCTCGTCAAATCTGAATGTTTTGAAGCAGTTCGGTTGATCGTATTGGCGGGAGTGGAAATCCCGCCGCACAAGGTGCCTGGCAATATTATGCTGCATTGTCTGGAAGGATGCATATCGATCAGGCTGACAGATTCGACTATCACATTGAGCGCAGGCGAATGGGTTTACCTCGCAGGCAACGAGATTCATTCGCTGAAGGGCATCAAGGATTCGTCCATCCTCCTAACGATCCTGCTCGGCACCCGATAATTTGCCCCAGAAGTGACGACAGCATTGCTTGCGACCCATCGGTGCGCACTGCGATATTCTTCTGAAGTGCCCGGAACTCTGATAAATCCTACGGTGCCTGTCTCTCGGGCAATGAGGCGGCGGCCCGCAAATCGGCAAGACGCGCAATCGAACGCGAGGCAAGTTCTTGCGCAAATTCCAAGCTGCGTTGATCCTTGGCTCTGTCCGCCTCGTCGAGATACACATTCAACAGTTGCTCGGCTCGCTGCAGAGCGCGCCGCTTGATCTGTTCGATCTCAAGAGTGGGCATCTCAATATTCTCGGACGGAGCGGCGCTATGATGTGAGGGCCCCAATGTTCCTGCATACAGCAGCTGTCTGCCTGTCTCAGGCGGGAGAGTTTGTGACCACGCGATGACGTCCCGCCGTAATAAGCTCTCAAGCAAGGCCGCGGATGCGTTCTTTTCACCTGAATCGTTCTCAGCGGCGAGTTTATGTTCGTTCTGCCACGCAAGGCGGCGCTCTCGCCGTAACAGATTGGCATCCATCAGGGCCTCGCGGGCCAAACTTTCAGCCGCGACGCTTATCGCCGGCTGTTTGGCGAGGGCGGCGACATAAGTCCAATATATAAAGGCACGCCGGCGATGGCGGACGGCGAGAGCCCACGCGATATAAGGGGTAGAGAGACTGGACTGAGAAATGTCCGCCAACTCTTGCGCCGGGACAAGATCCATAAATGTAGCCGGCAGCCGACCCATGTCCGGTGGGGCGCGACATGCTTCAATGCAGTCTTTTTTGATCGCATTGATCCGGATGTTTTCTCGCGCGGCGAGAGCCTCGAAAACAGGGCGCAATACCTCCAGGTTTTTGCCTGGATGCACCGCCAATGCGGCATAGCGCTGTGCTGCGAGCTCTGCCTGATGAAGGGCGATCGCGTACAACTCCGGCAGATCCTCGGTAGGCTCTGGCGCCACCGTCAGCAGAGACTCTTCATGCATGCAAAGTCTCGCAGTGCTATTTTGACATACAGCAACACTTTATAATATCGTTTCCGATAAAGGATGTCCACGCGAGTTCCCCCAATGGCGATGGTTGGCGACTCGATTTTGTCGACTTCACTCGAAGCTGCAAAGTTCGACGAGGAGCATCTTGTCTGATTTTAAAAGTCTTTACGCCACCAGCATCGCCGCTCTTTGTCTGATCGGAATGATGCTGTTCGCTGCGAGTGCGCACGCGGCTGGGCAGCTAGGTAATTATATCGTCAAGGCACAACCGGCAGAACTGATCCCGGAGGCAAATCGCTTCGGATCACCGCAGGGCGACCCGCCTATCGCTCCGATCTACAAAAATGACGAGCTTTTGGGCTTTGCTTATCTTAATTCCGATTTTTCCAATGCGGTCGGCTATTCCGGAAAGCCGATCAAGGTCCTTGTCGGCATCACCACACGAGGCGTACTCACCGGCTTCAAGCTTGTCGAACACAAGGAACCGATCGTCCTCATCGGCATTCCGGAAAAGCGCATTCTCGATGCCGTGAACAAGCTGGTCGGCACGGACATGGCGCCCGTGGTGAGTGGTGCAGCCAAGGCGCCGCAAGTCGATATCGTCAGCGGCGCAACTGTCACCGTGCTGGTGATCGGTGACAGCATCGTCCGTTCGGCAACAAAGCTGATCAAGACCGGGCGGCTTGGGACACAAGGACAGGCCAATGTGGCGGCAACTGCGGCACAAGTGGTCAAGACCATCGATATGGCCAGCGGCGAGGTGCGCGACTGGCAAACGCTCCTCGGCGACGGCTCGATCCGGCGGCTGCATCTGAGCGTTGCCGATATCAACGAGGCCTACGAAAAGTCCGGCAACGCCGCGGCGGCGGCGCACGCCGAAACTGGCGACCCGGCGGATGATTTCATCGATCTGTATACCGCTGACGTCGCGGTGCCGACCATCGGTCGCAGCCTGCTCGGCGATGATGGCTTTAAACGCCTCCAGGCCAGGTTCAAACCCGGCCAGCAGGCGATCGTGGTTGCAGGCTCTGGCCGCTATTCGTTCAAGGGGTCCGGCTATGTTCGTGGCGGCATCTTCGACCGCATCGAGCTTTTGCAGGACGGTAACAGTATTCGCTTCCGTGATCGCGATCATACGCGGCTGGGTGATTTTGCCGCTGAGGGAGCGCCAAGCTTTCCCGAGATCAGCCTGTTCGTTCTGCCGGCGGATTTTACCTTCGATCCAGCCGAACCCTGGACGCTGCAGCTTCTGGTGCAGCGGGCCATCGGCGCACGCGACAAGGCATTCCTGACCTTCGATCTCGGCTATACGCTGCCGGATGCGTATCTGAAGCGCGAGCAGCCCGCGACGATCATTTCGACCGAACCGCCTTCTGCGGCATCGCCACAGTCCTCGCAAAACCCGATCACGACTGCCCCCGACGACGAGCCGTTATGGATCCGGATCTGGCGCGGTGACGCGGTTCGAATCGGCATCACCGTGTTCGCGCTCGGCATGCTTACGCTGATCTTCTTCTTTCAGAATGTTCTGGTGCGGCGGCCACAAGTCTATGTCTGGGTCCGTCGTGTGTATCTGTTGTTCGTGCTGGTGTGGCTCGGCTGGTATGTCAATGCGCAGCTCTCCGTGGTCAACGTGCTGACCTTCGTGAATTCGCTGCTGACAGGGTTCAGTTGGGAATATTTCCTTTCCGCACCGCACATCTTCCTGCTGTGGGCTTCTATCGCGGCAGGACTGCTGTTCTGGGGACGAGGACCGTTTTGCGGCTGGCTTTGTCCGTTCGGCGCGCTGCAGGAACTGCTCAACAACATCGCCCAGGCGGTGAAGGTGCCGCAGCTTCGGCTGCCATGGGGCCTGCACGAGCGGCTGTGGCCGATCAAATACATGATCTTTCTCGTCCTGTTCGGTTTGTCGCTTTATTCTACGGCGCTGGCCGAACAGGTCGCGGAGATCGAGCCGTTCAAGACCGCGATCATCCTCAAATTCGCGCGTGACTGGCCGTACGTGATCTACGCGCTGACTCTGCTGGCCGCCGGCTTGTTCATTGAGCGCTTCTTCTGCCGCTATCTGTGTCCGCTTGGGGCCGCACTCGCCATTCCGGGCCGCATCCGCATGTTCGAATGGCTGCGCCGTTGGCCGGAATGCGGCTCTCCCTGCCAGCGTTGCGCCGTCGAATGTCCGGTGCAGGCGATCCATCCCGAAGGGCACATCAATGTCAACGAATGCATCTATTGCATGCACTGTCAGGAGCTTTATTTCGACGATCATCGCTGCCCTCACATGATCCAGGTGCGTCTCAAGCGTGAGAAGCGCGAAGCGCTGTCCTCGCCATCCATGCGTGCCGGAAAAGGCCCGAACACAATCATTACCGCCGGAGGCAAAGCGGTCAGCGCCCCCGGCGGTTCAGTCGCAACACCCCCAACCTGAAAATCTAGGAGACTTCCATGAGCAACCAAGAAGGCGACAAAGGTGTCAGCCGCCGGGCATTGCTCGGCACGACGGCAGCGGCGGCCGGGGTCGGTCTTGCCGGCGGAGCCGGCTTCACCACGATTGCGGAGGCCCAAACCAAGGCGCAGCCGAAAGCCCCTGCCGCACGGCCCGCGGTTCACAAGACCGAGGTCGCGCCCGGCGATCTCGATGAATATTATGTATTCTTCTCATCCGGCCAGTGCGGCGAGATGCGTATCGTCGGCCTGCCGTCGATGCGTGAACTGATGCGGGTGCCGGTGTTCAATCGCTGCTCGGCGACTGGCTGGGGCCAGACTAATGAGAGCCTCAAGATCCTGACCGAGGGACTGACCCCCGAGGGGCGCGAGTTTCTCAAGACCCGTGGCGGCACCTATGTGAATGGCGACCTGCACCATCCGCACCTCTCGTTCACCGATGGCACCTACGACGGCCGCTACGTCTTCATGAATGATAAGGCTAATACCCGCGTCGCCCGCGTGCGTCTTGACGTCATGAAGTGCGACAAGATCATCCAGTTGCCGAACCAACATACGGTGCACGGACTGCGCGTCCAGAAATATCCTCGTACAGGCTATGTTTTCTGTAACGGCGAGGATGGCGTGCCGCTGCCGAATGATGGCAAGATCCTCGACGATCCGAAGCAATATCGCTCGATCTTCACGGCGGTCGACGGCGATACCATGAAGGTTGCCTGGCAGGTCATCGTCGACGGCAACCTCGATAACGTCGACGCTGACTATCAGGGCAAGTACGCCTTCTCGACTTGCTACAACTCCGAGGGCGGCGTCACGCTTGCGGAAATGACCGCCAACGAACAGGACTGGGTCACCATCTTTAATATCAAGCGCATCGAGGAGGCGGTGAAGAAGGGCGATTACAAGACGATGGGCGGCGTACCGGTGCTCGACGGCCGCCATGGCTCGCCTTACACTCGTTACGTGCCGGTCTCCAACAGTCCACACGGTATCAACACTGCACCGGACGGTATCCATGTCATCGCCAACGGCAAGCTCGCGCCGACCTGCACCGTGTTTGATGTGCGGCTGTTCGACCAGTTGTTCGACGATAAGATCAAACCGCGCGATGTGGTCGTGGCGGAGCCTGAGCTCGGCCTCGGACCGCTGCACACCGCCTATGACGGCAAAGGCAACGCCTATACTACGTTGTTCATCGACAGCCAGATCTGCAAGTGGAACATCGATCTCGCCAAGCGCGCTTTCAAAGGCGAGAAGGTCGACCCGATCCTCCAGAAGCTGGACGTCCACTACCAGCCCGGCCACAACCACACCTCCATGGGCCAGACCAAGGAGGCCGACGGAAAATGGCTGATCTCGCTGAATAAGTTCTCCAAGGACCGCTTCCTCAATGTCGGCCCGCTCAAACCGGAAAACGATCAGCTCATCGACATCTCAGGCGACAAGATGTTGCTGGTGCATGATGGCCCAAGCTTTGCCGAACCTCACGACGCCACTATTGTCCATCGTTCCAAGATCAATCCGATCTCGATCTGGAATCGCGCCGATCCGTTCTTTGCCGATGCGGTAAAACAAGCTAAGGCGGACGGCGTCGATCTCGAATCTGATTCCAAAGTGATCCGCGACGGCAACAAGGTGCGCGTCTACATGACATCCACTGCGCCAGCCTTCGGTCTTGAGCAATTCACGGTGAAGCAAGGCGATGAGGTAACTGTCCACGTCACCAATATCGACGCCGTCGAAGACCTCACGCACGGGTTTACGATCGTGAACTACGGCATCGCAATGGAAGTTGCACCACAGGCGACAGCCTCGGTAACTTTCACGGCGGACCAGGCGGGGGTCTACTGGTATTACTGCCAGTGGTTCTGCCATGCCATGCATATGGAAATGAAAGGCCGTATGCTTGTCGAACCGAAATCGGTGTAAGCGGGGCATCCGTGCGCTGCTTCCTCAACATACTTCCCGCGGCGATTCTTGCCGCGGGATTGCCTAGCTTCGCGAGCGCGGAGACTCTTACACTTGCAGCCGGCCAGTTGACGCAGGAGATGCTGGATCGGGCGCAGGATGGCGACATCTTTGTGCTGGCCGCTGGGAAGCACAAAGGGCCGATCCGCATCGAGCGGCCGATCACGCTACGAGGCGAGCCCGGCGCGACACTCACCGGCAACGGCAAAGGCAGCGTCATCGATGTCTATGGGCCCGATGTCGAAATCCGCGGGTTAACAATCAGCGGATCAGGTCGCGATCTGCCGGCGATGAATTCTGGCATCTACCTAGAGAAAACCGCTGAGCGGGCGCTGGTTGAAAACAATCGCATCATCGGCAATCTATTCGGTGTCTATGTCCACGGCGCCGCAGGCACGCGTGTCCTGAACAATGTGATCGAAGGGATGCAGAACATCCGCCTCTCCGAAGCCGGTAACGGCGTATCGGTGTGGAATGCGCCGGACGTAACGATCGATGGCAACACCATCCGCCACGGTCGAGATGGCATCTTCACTATTTCCAGCCGTAAGGACCGATTCACCAACAACCGCTTTGAAAATGTGCGGTTTGCCGTCCATTACATGTACACGAACGACAGCGAGATCAGCGGTAACGTCTCGATCAAGAGCCATGTCGGCTACGCAATCATGTATTCAAACCGCCTCGTCATTCGCAACAACGTCTCGTATCGCGACCGGGACCACGGCCTGCTGTTCAATTACGCCAATTATGCGAAGATCGAAGGTAATCTGGTCGCTGGCGGCGCGATCAACAACGTGTCGGATCCGCAAGAGGTGGCGAACGACGAGCGCGGCATGTTGCCGGATGCGAGCTCGGCCACGCGTGGCATTGCGCGCAATGGTCCTGACAAATGCGTGTTCATCTACAACGCTAACCACAATCAGTTTCGTAATAACTGGTTCGAGCACTGCGAGATTGGCGTCCACTTCACGGCAGGCTCGGAAGGCAATGAGATCACCGGCAATGCCTTTGTCGGCAATCGAAACCAAGTGAAGTATGTTGGCACCCGCAACCTCGACTGGTCGAAGGATGGGCGCGGCAATTACTGGAGCGACAACCCGGCGTTCGATCTGAACGGCGACGGTGTGGCCGATACTGCATACCGGCCGAATGACCTCGTCGATCGAGTGCTGTGGACCGCGCCGTCCGCAAAAATTCTGATCAACAGTCCTGCGGTTCAGGTGCTCCGCTGGGCGCAGGCGCAGTTTCCAGCGCTTTATCCCGGCGGCGTGGTCGATACTCATCCGCTAATCGCGCCGCCACCGCGGCCGGACGCAGGCCGGAGTCTGCCATGACTGCGACCGTCTCGATCCAGGCAGTCGACAAGATCTACGGCCAGATTCGCGCTCTGCACGAGGTATCGTTCGATCTGGCGCCCGGACGAATCTGCGCGCTGGTTGGCCATAATGGCGCCGGCAAAACGACTCTGATCAAGCTGATGCTGGGGCTCATCCGGCCAAATGGCGGCGCCATCCGTGTGCTCGATGAGGATCCAGCCGCCGGTGAATTTTCGGCACGGCGGACGCTCGGTTACCTGCCGGAGAACGTCGCTTTCAATGCCGCACTGACCGGGCGAGAGACGCTCAGCTTTTATGCGCGGCTCAAGCAGCTGAAGCCGACGACTGCATGGGCCCTGCTCGACCGCGTTGGCTTGGGAGATGGCTCCGATCGCCGGGTCGGGACCTATTCCAAGGGTATGCGGCAACGGCTCGGTCTCGCACAAGCACTGCTCGGACGTCCGCGTATTCTGCTGCTCGATGAGCCGACCACGGGTCTCGATCCGGCGTTACGCCAGACCTTCTACGACATCCTGTGCGCACTGCGCGACGACGGCGCGACGGTGCTGATCTCCTCACATGCGCTAAGCGAGCTTGAGGGCCGCGCCGAGCACGTGCTGATCATGAATCACGGTCTCCTGGTAGCGCAAGGCACGCTGACGCAATTGCGCCAACTTTCGCAATTGCCGATCCGGGTCACGTTCGACTTTATAACTGGTAGCGATGATAGGATACCGGAGTGGCTGATGAACGGCACGTCGTCAGGCGCGAACGGCCATGTGGTGCTGGTGCCGGACGATGAGAAGAAAATGGCGCTGCTGCGATTGGCCGCCGGCGATCCGCGGGTACGCAACATTGAAGTTGTGGCGCCGACCCTCGACGACCTTTACGCGCATTTTCTTCGCGAGCGGGAGGCTGCCGAGTGAGAACCGTCGCCATCATCGCCGGCAAGGAAATCCAGGAGGGCTTGCGCAACCGCTGGGTACTCGCGACCACGTTGCTACTGGCCGCGCTTGCACTATCGCTGACCTTTCTCGGCAGCGCACCGACCGGCAATGTCGGTGCGGGCGCACTCGACGTTGTTGTCGTCAGTCTCTCCAGCCTCACCATCTTCCTGCTGCCGCTGATCGCACTTCTGATTTCGCATGACGCAATCGTGGGCGAGATGGAGCGCGGAACCATGATTCTCCTGCTCAGTTATCCGGTCGGCCGCTATCAGGTCGTTCTCGGAAAATTCTGTGGCCATGTGCTGATCCTCGCCTTCGCCACCGTGATTGGCTACGGCGTCGCGGCGGGGGCCTTGGCGGTCAGTGGTACGAAAGTCCTGGCTGCGAGCTGGTATGCGTTTGCCTGGATGATCGGGACATCGATTATGCTCGGTGCGGCATTCGTTGCGATCGGCTATCTCATCAGCAGCCTGGCGCGGGACCGTGGCACGGCGGCAGGGGCTGCTGTCGGTGTCTGGCTGATCATGGTGCTAGTATTCGACATGGCCCTACTCGGCCTGCTTGTCGTTGATCAGGGCAGGATCGTCTCCGCCTCGGTCCTGGAGCAACTGCTCTTCCTCAACCCAGCCGATATCTATCGTCTCGCCAATCTCACTGGCTTCAATGTCAGGCAGTTCTCCGGTATGGCCGGACTTACCGGCAGCACCGGCACCCCCGCGCTGCTGCTTGGGATGGCGCTGTGGATTGCGATTCCGCTCGGTCTTGCGACGGCTTCTTTTGCACGGAGGGAGTTATGATCCTGCGCGTGCTCTGCATCGCGGCGGTTGCGATCACACTTGCGGCTTGCAATCAGGATGAGTCGGCCTCCGCGCCGCCGCCTATCTCACTCAAGGACGATGCACTCGGCGTGTTCTGCGGCATGAACGTGCTGGAGCATCCGGGCCCGAAGGGACAGATTATCACCGCGAGCCGGATCGATCCCTATTGGTTCACGTCGGTGCGCGACACGGTGGCCTTCACTCTGATGCCGGACCAACCGCGCGACATCCGCGCGATTTACGTGTCCGACATGGGAGTGGCGCCAAGCTGGGAAGAGCCCGGTGCCACCAACTGGATCAACGCGCGCAAGGCCTTTTTCGTGATCGAGAGCCGCAGGCGAAGCGGCATGGAAACGGATGAGGCGGTGCCCTTTGGCAACCGCGCAGCAGCCGACGCATTCGTTGCCAGCAACGGCGGCCGCATCGTCAGTTTCGATCAGATTCCGAAAACTTATGTTCTGGGTGGCGACACATCGGAATCAAGTAAACATAGTCCTACGGAGATACGGACGAATTGAAGGCAGCCATGACACACTCACCTATCACGCGCCGACGGTTGATTTCTATTACCGCGATGGCGAGCGGAGTCATCCTGCTTGGCAAGCGCCGCGCCTTAGCTGATGCCCCGACCCGATGGCAGGGCTCGGCACTAGGTGCGCAAGTGTCGATAGAGATTTATCATTCCGACCGGACGGAAGCTGAGCGACTCGTTCAGACATGTGTGCAGGACGTTCGGCGGCTTGAGCAGCAGTTCAGCCTTTATCGGCCGGATTCAGCAATCTGCGCGCTCAATCGCACCGGCGTTCTGGTATCGCCCGACGCCGATATGATCGCGCTGCTCAATGCATCGCTCGAGTTCGCCGTACTGACGGATGGCGCGTTCGATCCCACCGTGCAGCCGCTATGGGATCTGTATGCCGCACATTTTTCGGAAGCACATCCCGCGCCGGACGGACCAGCTGCAGACAAGCTCGCGCATGTGCTGTCAAAAGTGGGTTATCAGCACATCAAGGTCAGTCCCGACCGTGTCGCTCTCTTAAAGCCGGGCAGCGCGATCACGCTGAACGGCATCGCACAGGGCTATGCGACCGATCGCGTCGCGGAAACACTACGCGCTGCCGGCCTCTCGACGATGCTCGTCAACATGGGTGAGATCCGCGCGATTGGAACAAAACCCGATGGCATCCCATGGCAGGTCGGCCTTGCTGATCCAGACAGGCCGGGCGTGGTAAGCGAAACCATCGGGCTTGCTGATCGGGCGGTTGCAACAACCGCCGGCGCGGGATTCAGATTCGATGCCGCCGGCCGCTTTACTCACCTATTTGATCCCCGCACCGGCCACAGCCCATCACGATACCGCTCGGTTAGCATCATCGCCCCGACCGCGACGGAGGCTGACGCGCTCTCGACAGCTTTCAGCTTACTGCCCGTTTCGCGCATACGCGAGATCGCGGCGTCTCGATCGAACATCCAGGTCCATCTCACCGATTCTGATGGAAAAACGCGTGTCTACGGAACCTGAGGCGCTATCTTTCGTCGTTTACCTTTTGCGTCGTGGTACGAACTATTTAACTGGCCCATGATGGGCGATTTCCACGAGGGAGAAACCAAGTGAAAAAGATGATGTTTGTGACTTTGCTGGCTTTGGTTAGCGCCGGTATCAGCCCGGCCCAGGCGCAGGATGCTGCTGCGGGAGAAAAAGTCTTCGCGGTATGCAAAGCCTGCCATCAGATTGGCGAGAACGCCAAGAACGGCGTCGGACCGGAACTCAATGGCGTAATTGGCCGGAAAGCGGGCAGCGTGCCGGGGTATAACTATTCCGCAGCCAACAAGAACTCAGGGCTCACTTGGGATGAACCCACATTCCGCGAATACATCAAGGATCCGAAAGCCAAGGTGCCCGGCACCAAGATGGTCTTTGCCGGATTGAAAGACGAGAAAAAGGTCGACGATCTGACGGCCTTCCTTAAGCAATTCGACGCCAGCGGCAAGAAGAAGTAAGCCGCATTTCTCGCCTGGTGGGTGCAATTTGATGGTGGCGTCTGCCGGCAGACGCCACCATCAATTGTTTCCGGCCTTCTGAACGCTCGTTGGTGATGGCGCCACGACGCTGTCACCCTCGACGCCAGGAGTGAGGCAAGCCTTGGGAGATAGGCCAGCGCAAACAAGCTAAAAGTAAGCGATCTCTCGCTATGAGGGTTCACCGGGCCACATTCGTTGCATTACGCGATCTCTATAAACCAACAGATGTATGATCGCGGCACCGACATGAATGCCGACCACGATGAGCAGTGCCCATTCCAGGAACTGATGCAGCCCATCGATCTCATGACGTGCCCTGAGAGCGCGCCTTAATCTCCAATTACCTGGCGCTTCGATCTTCTATTGGGATCAGCGCCTCGCTTGCATTGGTCCTACCGCTTATCCAGATAAAGACATGCAGCATGTCCACGGAGCGCCGTGTCATCCGCAGACCCAATCCATATCGATGTATACGATGCCGCCCTCAACGAGACCGTCTTCCCAGCGCTCCCGCGCGGTTTTCCCAATCGTGGCCCGGTTGGTCTTGAGGTACGTCATCGCGAGCGGCAGGCTCAGGTATGTGCTCCTGAATATACACTCCTGGCGGATGTTTCCGAAGGTGTGGCTGAGATGAAGGCGAAAACCGGCCGCGAGCAGGGGTCCGTTAAGATCGTGAGGGCGCTAGGCCAATATCGTGAATACTTTGAGCCTGTCGGCTGGTCGGTTCGTGCCGGAGTGGGTCTCAGTGCACAGGCAGCAAAAGGCCCGCCGGTGAGAGCGGGTCGAGCGCCATGCGGGGTTAAGGTGCAGCCCAGCGGATACCCGGATTATTTCCCGCAATCGCTGCCGAATCCCCAGCCGGCATATTGCTATCCTGACGATGCCCTCCCGGAATTTCGTGAGTAGATCAAGAAAGAGTATCTGCCGAAGCAGTTGCCGACCTACCTTTTGGGCAAGGTGAAGCAGAATCAGATCACTGCCTCGGCAGAAGCTATCAATCCGAAGCGGCTGGCGCCGCCGAAGCTACGTATCTGAGACACTATGAAAACCGCGCTCCGGCGGGGTTTCATATCTTTGGAACTCATCTCTTAAGCGCGCGTTGTTTCTTCAGATACAAAGCAACGCGGAGCAGCTAGATGACGGCACAAATTGGCATTCCGGTCGATGCGAGTACTGAACAACTTCGCATCATCATCGGGACGCTCTATCTCAGCTTGGCTCGGGCCATAGAGCACATATCAAGGACAGAGAGCCCATCATCGGTTGACGGATTCAAGGACCACTTTCTGACAGCACTCAAGAGAGGCGACATCGATATGTCCCTTCTTGATGATGCGAAAACATTCGATTTAGTAGTTTCGATTGTCGAAGGCGCGATGGGACGAATGACGCCGCAGCCAACTGATGCGAGTCAGGTAATGGCCTCTCACGTTACGCTCAGGCGGTGAGAGGATAAAATATCGGAGAAACATAAGCCTCGTGGCCGGCCTTATTAAACGATAGGTCGTCGAACGGTGAAACCCGAGACGGAGGCATTTCTGATGTGGGCATTGGATAAAAAACCTCTCCGGGACGAAGCGGGTGGTGCTGCGGCTTCTCCGGTCTTGGTTGCCGTAGCACTTGCACTTTTCTTGACTCTTGTGCTCGCGATGATCGATCTGCATCGCGAAATGCTGATTTCTGCTATCGGCAGTTACGGGCTTAATCCTCTTGTTGTGGGCCCATAGCTTGCGGCGTCCCGCCGGCCAACGACGTTGGATACAGAGGCTCGCAATGACTCGGGCCGCGTTTGCGGCTGTCATTGCAACAGTGCTGCTTGTTATCATGACGGATGCGGTAATGGCGCAGATGCGCGGTCATGGTGGCCCAGTGCGGGCGGTTGCGGTATCGCCCGATGGCCGAAGCATTCTGTCGGGCAGCTTCGACACATCTGTGATCCGCTGGTCAGTTGCGACCGGATTTGCGGAACAGGTTTTGCGGTTTCATTCGAGCGCGGTAAACGCGGTCGTATTCCTGAGCAATAGTCGAATGGCAAGCGCGGGGGTCGATGCACAGATTGCGATCTGGACCGCTGGGCGCTCGAAGCCGGACACAATTCTTTCAGGCCATGGTGCGCCGGTCGTCGCCCTTGCGGTCTCGCCGGATCGCAGCATGCTGGCATCGGCGTCGTGGGATAGCAGCGTACGGCTCTGGCCGCAGGATGGCGGCAGCAAGCCGCGCGTGCTCCAGGGTCATTCCCAGAATGTCAATGGTGTTGCCTTCACGCCGGACGGGCAGTCGCTGGTCAGCGTCGGTTATGACCTGACGCTACGGATATGGCCGTTGGCTGGCGGTGCACCGGAGGTCGTCACTCTGCCGTCCCCGCTGAATGCCGTCGCGATCGCTCCTGATGGAGGGATTGCGGTCGGTGCTGCGGATGGAAAGATTTATTTTCTGACCAAGGGCGGTAAGAGGACAGGCGAAATCCAGGCTGGCCCGACGCCAGTGATCTCGCTCGCAGTTTCGCCGGATGGTGCGTCGCTGGCGGCGGCCAGTATCGGTGGCTCGGTAGCGATTATCGATCGCAAAACGCGGACCGTCGAGCACACGCTGGTCGGGCCGGGTTTGCCGGTCTGGTCGGTTGCGTTCTTTGGGGACAGCCACACATTGCTGACCGGTGGCGCCGATCACACGATCCGGCGCTGGAATGCGCTGACCGGCGAGTTGCTTGGGTCTCCGGTTGTGGGTGCGCTCGGCGATCCGCTGGCAGCATTCGCCGGCGATCATGGTGCGAAAATATTCCGCTCCTGTATCGCCTGTCACACGTTGTCGGCGAAAGATGAAGTTCGCGCTGGCCCCACACTGGCCGGCATTTTCGGCCGCAGGATCGCGTCGCTGCCCGGTTACAACTTCTCCGAGGCGCTGAAGAAGATGAATATCGTCTGGAGTCCGGAAACCGTCGCCAAACTGTTCGAGGTCGGACCGGCGGCGTACACGCCCGGCACCAAGATGCCCGAGCAGCGCATCAATTCGCTGGAAGACCGCAAGGCGCTGACCGATTTTCTCGCCCGCGCCACGACGAAATAATCAGTTCTTCGGACTCTGGTCGCGTGCCCGCAGATAGTCGTCCGTGGTGCGCGGCGCGGGCCGTTCGGGAATGCCGGCAAACGGATCGAAGCCTTCTTCACTCATCGCGATCACGCGGCAGTCGGCGCACATCCTGATGGCTTCGGCGCGCTTGTGGGCGTTGGGATACATCCAGTGCCTGCCTTCCAACTTGGCGGCCACGCGGTCGATCGTGCTTTTGACGCCAAACGGCTTATGACAGCGGACGCAGAGCGCCGGCTCTTCCTCCTTGATCGTGCGGGTGAGAGCGGTGGCCGCGCGGAAATCGATCTGAGGCACCAGTTCGATCACCTTTTCCGGGCAGGTCGCTTCGCACAAACCACATTGCACGCATGCATCTTCTGCGAACCGCAACATCGGCCGGTCAGGATCGTCGGACAGCGCGCCGGTCGGGCAGACGGAGACGCAGGACAGGCAAAGGGTGCATCCGTCGAGTTTGATGTTGAGGCTGCCGAATGGTGCTCCTGTGGGCAGCGCGATGATGTCTACCGGCACTGGCGCGACACGATGCAGCTCCTGCAAGGCAAAGTGCAACACGTCGCGCTTGCGGCCGACGGTCCTGAAGGTGGCCGGTTGCTGTACGGCCGGCGCGGGTGTCATGGCCCGCAAGGTTGCGCCGAGTTGATCCGGGTCGTCGGTTTCAATCGTGGAGACCCGTTCGCCGTTGAAGCCCAGCCCACCAAGGATTGCTTCGGCGAGTGCGATGGTTTTCGCAAGTCCGCCGGTCTCGTGGCGGGGGCGCGCCCGCAACAGCAGCCGAAGGTTCGAAGCGCCATAAGCGAAAGCGGCGGCAATGCTTTCAAACCCAATCTGGGTGACCTCATTGACAGCGAGCGGAAGCACGTTGGCGGGAAGGCCGTCGCCATGGCGCGCAAGTGCTTCGATCAGCGGGGTGCCATGGTCTCCGTCATGCAGCAGCAGAACGGCATCGGTGCCGCCGGCCTGGTGATAGGCTGCTAGCATCGCCCGCAGTTTGTGGATCAAGACATCGGCGGGAGGAAGCGCATAGGCTGCGGCCCCGGTCGGGCAAGCCGTGGCGCACTGGCCGCAGCCGGCGCAGATATCGGCGTCGATGGCAACATGGTCGCCATTGGGCGTGATCGCGCCAGTCGGACACAGATCGAGGCAGCGGTGACATCCGACGATGTTCGAGCGCGAATGGGCGCACAAGTCTGCGGTGAAATTGATGTAACGCGGCTTCTCAAAGCTGCCGACAAGATCGCGCGCCTTCAGGATGGCGCGCAGGACCGATGCCGGATCTTTCGGGTCGGCCCGAAGATAGCCGTCGCGCAAATCGTGTGCCGGGAATAATGGCGGGTTGCCGGAAAGGTCGAGCACGAGATCGCAGCGGGATATCGCGCCATTTCGCGATGGTTCAAAGACAAGGATGTCGCGTGAAGACGGCAGCGGATGTGCGTAATCGTCGACGGTCAACTCGAAAGCGCCAAGATGGCCCGCCGCGTTGCGGATGGTTCCCTTGACCACGGGAAAGACCGTGACGCTCGGCGGTGTCAGCTCTCCCGGCTTGTCGAGCAGGAGGGTGACGTCGAGCTGATCGGCCAGCAGTTTGCTGGCTTCGATCGCACTTTCATCGCGTCCGTACACGAGGATGACACCTTCGCTCGAGAGGTGGACGAGTGGAGGATCCGGGGCACGCTCGGCGGCCGCTGCGAACAGGGCAGCCATCTTCGGGCCGGCCTGTGCGCCTTCGCTAGACCAGCCTGCAGTCTCACGGATGTTGACATAGTCGAGCGGGGCTTCGCGCTCGCCTGCCAATTCCGAGAAGCGCGGGGCTTCCTGGGTGCAGCCGACGGTGATCGCCGCGCCGTCCTGCAGGGCTGCACGGAATTGCTCAGTTTCGGCCCGGCACAAATGCCGGAAGGTGGATATATCGGCGCTGATACATGCCTTGCGCACGGTGGTCGCGTCGAGGCTCATCGTATCCTCGCACGAACACATCAGAATCTTCCGTGGTCGATCCGCCATGGCCGCCACCTGTGTTTCTCGTTATGGGACTCGTATCGAGGGCTTGGAGCCTATAACTATACGGCATCGATGGGAATAGTTGCCGGAGGCCGTGTCGCCTCATGCGAATCCGTGCGCCGTTCGAACAGACTCTTGATCTGCCGCCGCCGTTCACATTGGTGACGCTGCGTGAGCGAGCGAACGCATTTACCCATGCAATGGAGATTGCACCAACAAGCGGTGCCGGCACGCTGGTCTATGTCGGGCGCTTCGATCTTGCCGAGTTTGCGGTGGTGCTTGAACCGGAAGAGCCGCTGCATCTGGCGCGCCGGGCATTTTACGCCGGCATGGTCGCGCTGAGCGACGCACTACTGGCCTATGCGCCACCGCGGAAAATCGTCACGATCGACTGGCCGGATGCCATTCGGATCGATGATGGTCTGCTTGGCGGCGGGCGACTGGGGTGGCCGCCGGGCGCACCGGAAGACGAGCCGCCGCCATGGATGGTGTTCGGCGCGATGATCCGCACCGTGTCGATGAGTGGCGAAGAACCCGGCGTTTACCCGGTGGCAACTGCGCTCGATCAGGAAGGCTTCGACGATATCGGCGCATCGGGTCTTACTGAAGCATTCGCGCGCCATCTCATGGCAGCCATTCACGGTTGGCAGTCGGATGGATTTGACAGCGTCGCGCGGGAGTTTGTCGAACGTCTGCCGCACGCGGCGGGCACCCATTACGGGATCGCCGACAATGGCGACCTGATCGTGACCCACGCGGGAAGAACTGATGTTGGGCGGAGTGCCCTGCTGCCGGTGCTGCGCACACCGTCATGGCTCGATCCGGAAAGAGGAGGGCCGCGGCTGTGAAACTGCTTCGGACGATTGCCCTCGACCCTTCGGACACATTTGTGTTCGACCCGGTAGCGGAGCCGGGCGAATGGGCGGTGTCCGGCGCTTTCCGGTTCTGGGGCGATGATCCGAATACGCTGCGGGGCAAGGCGCGATCGGCGTTTCGCGGCGGATTTCTTGGGCTGAAATCGTGGGGCTGGTCGACGCTGGTGGAGGTTGTCGAGGCGACTGACAATGATCGCGCTGCGGTGGTCGACTTGCTGGCGCAACGACTCGTCGACCGGCTCGGCGCTCCTGATCTCGCGACGGCGCGGCAGGCGGCGGAGGAGGAGGTGAGTTTCGCCGAATCCCTTTGCAACGAGGCCACGGGTGCCCTGATCGCGGTTCATCGCACAGCGGAAGGTGGCGAGATCCGCGAGAGTTTCCGTGCGTTGCGATCACGCGGCAAGTCGGGGCATAAGCGCGCATTTGCATTTATGGAAGCGCAGAATGACGAGCCCTCCACGGAGGACGTTGACCTCGCAAATATAACGGCAGAGCATGAGGGCAAATGAAGGACTTCTGGGTTTCCTGCGGTCATCATCTGCTGGATCGCGAACCGGGCGGTGGGCTCGTCGCGACCGATGAGTTCTTCAAGGCGTATTTTATCCGGCCCGAACTGATGCCGCCGGCGGATGCCTGTCAGGCCGAGCGACAACTGCATGCGGCGTTGCTGGCGGAACCGCGCCGTCCAGTCGGCGCAGATGAGATTTCCTCAATCGCTGATCCCGATGCACGGGAAAACTGGCAGTTCGTATTGGCGTTTCGCGAATTGCTGCTGAGTCATCCGACTCTCGAAGCAGCTTATCTGGCTCTGATGCGCGGCGGGACGGTCGCGTTGCCGCCGCTGTTCGTCAATCAGTTGACTCATGTCATCCTGCGCAATGCGCTCGACGGTTGTGACGATCCATTCGTCTTGCGAGCCGGCGAGCTGTTCTTCCGGTCTCAGCGCGTCACAGCCAGCCATGGGTCCCTGCTGTCCATGGATGAGGAATGGATCGAAGGCGAAAATCCGGTGCCCACGACGCCGCTGTTGGCGTTGCTTGAAATTCCCGAAGAAGCGCAGATCGACATCCTCGGTGAAGAGAACGCCGATAGTTATTGGCGCCGCAGCGACATGTTCGACATGGGGCTCGATCTCTTCGCAGGAGGGCGGGGCATGGCGGCGGTCGCGGAAGCCATGACGCGCTGGATCGCGCACCTGCTTGCCGTCGAGGTGATGATCGAACCGCTCGCCGAACTGCGCGATGCCACGCTGACCTGGTATGTCGGCCTCGATTCCGAAGCGACCGCAATCGGCAACCGGCTCTGGAATGGCGAGGAACTCGACGATCAGACCACCGGACGGGTAGCAGGCCTTTTCCGCCTGATTTTTTCGGACAAAACTGCCGTCAGCGATGGTCTGGCGAATGAATCGGTCTATCTCATCATGGCGACAACGCCGGAGGGGATTTTGCGAATGAAACCGCAAAACCTGATCACGGGGTTGCCGATCAAGCGTATGGAGGTGGCCAGTTGAGTCCTGCCGCTGTTCCGTTGCTGAGCATTCCCGTTGGAGTGGTGGTGGAGCGCCGCAAGGCAGCATCCCAATGGGCTGATTTTATCTGGCGCACGGTCGGGGTATTGCCCGGTGAGCCGGAGATGGAAGCGTGGACGGTGTTGCGTGAACAGGACGATGTCACGCTGTTCTATGTGGGATCTGCCTTGGTCGATCTCTACCGTTCGGAAACCGAGCGCTATCGCGAAAATCTTGCCTCCGGCGTCCCCAGCATTTGGGTCGTGATGAGCCCATCCGAAGGTGAACGGCCTTATGCAGTCACCGCCGCTACGGCCGATCCTGCCGAAGGTGAGAGTTTTACGGAAGCGGCAAGCAATCTCGTCGAGCCGGTGCCGATGCCGGAGATTATTCGCGATGCGATTGCCCGTTTCATTGCCGGGCAACATGTCGAGCGGGAGGAGTTCTTCAAGCGAGAGCGTGGCCGCGCCGATCCCGAGGCGCTTGCGCGACGCCTGCAGAGAGGGCGGGATGAATGAGCAATGAGGACTTTCTCAGTCGATGGTCGCGCCGCAAGCGCGTTGCGGAGGCTGCGCCTGAATCCTTGCCTTCCTCGCCGGTGTCCGGTCCGCCGTCGGCAGGAGAAGATGAAGCGCCTGTTGTGGATTCTGAAGCGGGCAAGTCCGTCAAAGAACCCGACCTTTCGGCGTTGCCGCCGCTGGATACGATTACGGCGGCGACTGATGTCACGGCATTCCTGCGCAAGGGGGTTCCACTCGCGCTGACTCGTGAAGCGCTCCGCCGTGCGTGGGCTGCCGATCCTGCAATCCGCGATTTCGTCGGGCTTGCCGAGAACGCCTGGGATTTCAACGATCCAAATGTGATGCCGGGATTTGGGTCGCTCGATTACACCCCGGAGCAGGTGCGTGATTTGGTTGCAAGGATCATCAGGGAGCGGAATCCGGTGGCCGAAGGCGAGGCGACTTCTGCTGCGCCGCAGCTACAACAAAATGTCATCAATCCTGCCGCTTCGCCGGTGACTTCTTCTGAAGGCGAAACGGCGATCGATACGCCAAAGGCAGCTATCGACCGTATCGAAAGTGACGGGCAAGTAGCGGAAAACGGTATTGCAACGCCGCGAGCTGGTTCCATTGCAGTGGATGACGGGCAGGCTCGCCAGTCTTCCCTGGTGCGCCGCACTCATGGGCGCGCGTTGCCGCAATAGCTGCGAAAAGGAACATAGCCTCGACCTATAAGCTTTTTATTGACGGCCGCTGTCTTGCGGGCCTAACTTTGAATCATTCCAAAGTGAAAAGGCGCATATGGCGCTCACTTGAGGAAAACGAATATGCGCGATTCTGGATTAGATCGGGCAATTCAAATGGCGGGAGGCGTCGCCGAACTCGCCCGCAGAGTAGGCATACGCCAACCCTCAGTATCGAACTGGAGCCGGGTCCCCGCCGAGCGCGTGGCCGCGGTTGAAGCCGCAACCGGCGTATCGCGCGTCCATCTTCGTCCCGATCTTTATAGTGAGTTAGCCGTGACTGATCAGGTCCACGACATCGATGTGGGCCGTGCCCAGGAATATGCACTGCTCGCTACGCTGTTGTCACAAGCCCCGTCGGCGAAATTGCTCACGCAGATCGCCAAGCTACGCGGCGACGCGACGCCGCTCGGATTGGCTCACGCGCATCTCGGAGATGCTGCATCGAAGAGCAATGCCGCCGCTGTCGAGCGCGAGTATTTCGATCTTTTCGTCGGTCTCGGGCGCGGCGAATTGATGCCTTACGCCTCGTTCTATTTAACCGGCTTTCTTAACGAACGCCCGCTGTCGCGCCTGCGGCGGGATCTGGATGCGCTCGGTATCGAGCGCGTCGAAAATAATTTCGAGCCGGAGGATCACGCGGCGACTCTCTGCGAGATCATGGCCGGTTTGGCCGGTGGCCGTTTCCCCGCCCGCGAAGAAGCGCAGCGCGAGATGTTCGAAAAGCACATGGCGCCGTGGATGGGCCGTCTGTTCATCGACATGGAGAACGCAGCGGCGGCGAACTTTTATCGATCGGTCGGCTCGCTTGGCCGGCTCTTTCTTCAGATTGAAGCGGAGGCCTTCACGCTCGCCGATTGAGCGGGCAGTCGAACGGCCACAGGGAGGACGTGCGATGAAAGATAACGACAAGGCAGCCGTCGGCCGTCGTAGCTTTCTGCGCGGAGTCGGTATCGGCGCTCTCGGCGCCGGAGCGGCCGTCGTATCGCCGCTGATGCCCGAGGCAAAAGCCGATAGCGAGACGAACGATGAGAAGCGCAAAGCGCGCTACAATCCCAATTCGCCCGACATCCAAGCTTACTACCGCGTGAATCGTTACCCCAAATAGCGGGAGGCGGCCGTGCTGATCAAAAAAACCCAACGACAGAACTCGCAGGCAATGCGTCAAGGTTCGGCGGCGGGCGCGCTGGCCGATCGAGGACAAGGTTTGGATCGCCGAACGTTTATGCGCCAGTCCGGTCTGGCTGCGGGTGGCTTGGCTGTCTTGAACACATTGTCGCCCGGCAGTGTCCGCAAGGCCGAGGCGGCGATGGCGGGTCCGCTGACTTCGGGTGCAACCGTTCGCAAGAGCATATGTACCCACTGCGCCGTCGGCTGCACCGTGACTGCCGAAGTCTTGAATGGCGTGTGGATCGGTCAGGAGCCGAGCTGGGATTCTCCGATCAATCGCGGTTCGCATTGCGCCAAGGGCGCCTCCGTCCGTGAACTGGTCCACAGCGATCGTCGCCTTCGTTATCCGATGAAGCTCGTCAACGGGCAGTGGACGCGTACGTCGTGGGACACCGCGATCAACGAGATTGGCGACAAATTATTGCAGATCCGTGAGAAGTCGGGCTCGGATTCGGTGTACTGGCTGGGCTCGGCCAAGATGACCAACGAAGGTTCGTATCTATTCCGCAAGCTCGGCGCCTATTGGGGCACCAACAATACCGACCATCAGGCGCGTATTTGCCATTCGACGACCGTGACCGGCGTAGCCAACACCTGGGGTTACGGCGCGATGACGAACAACCTCAATGATATGCGGAATGCCAAGACGCTGGTCTATATCGGCAGCAACGCCGCCGAGGCGCATCCGGTCGGCATGCAGCACATGCTCGAATCGAAGGAGCTGAACAAGGGTAACTTTATCGTTTTCGATCCGCGCATGACCCGTACCGCGGCGCACGCGACCGAATATGCGCGGATTCGTCCCGGCACCGACATTCCGGTGCTGTACGGAATGATGTGGCACATTCTGAAGAATGGATGGGAAGACAAGGAGTTTATCAGGCAGCGGGTTTATGGCTTCGACGATCTCCGCAAGGAGGTTGAGAAATGGAATCCCGAAGAAACCGAACGGGTCACGGGCGTTCCTGGCGCACAGATGGAGCGCATCGCCAAGATGTTCGCCACGGAAAAGCCGGCGACGCTGATCTGGTGCATGGGCCAGACGCAGCATTCGGTCGGCACCGCCAACGTGCGCGCGAGCTGCATCGCCTTGCTGATGACGGGTAATATCGGCAAGTCGGGCACCGGTGCCAACATTCTGCGCGGCCACGACAACGTTCAGGGCGCAACTGACGTTGGTCTCGATATCGTGACGCTGCCGTTCTACTACGGTCTCGCCGAAGGCGCGTGGAAGCACTGGGCCCGGGTCTGGGAGACCGACTTCGAATGGTTCAAGTCGCGCTTCGACGATCCGAAGATGATGAACACTCCCGGTATTCCGCTGACGCGCTGGTTCGACGGCGTGAACCTGCCCAAGAACGACGTGGCCCAGAAGGACAATATCCGGGCGATGTTCGTGCAGGGACATGCCAGCAACAGCATCACCCGTATCCCGGAATCGATGAAGGGGCTGAAAGCCCTTGAGCTTCTGGTCATTGCAGATCCGCATCCCACCACCTGGGCCTCGCTCTCGGTGAAGGCAGGCCGCAACAACGACACGTATGTGCTGCCGGTCGCGACACAGTTTGAGTGCAAGGGCTCGCGCGTCGCCACGGGACGCCAGTTGCAGTGGGGCGAGCAGATCGTGAAACCGATTTTCGAGTCGAAAGACGATCTCGAAGTCATGTACCTGACCGCCAAGAAGCTCGGCTTCGCCGACAAGATGTTCAAGAACATCAAGATCGAGAACGGCGTGCCTTCGGCGGAAGATATCCTGCGCGAAATCAACCGCGGCAGCTGGTCGACTGGCTATTGCGGCCAATCTCCCGAGCGGCTTAAGGCGCATATGAAGAACCAGGCAAAGTTCGATCTGGTGACCACGCGGGCGCCAAAGGACGATCCTGAAGTCGGAGGCGATTACTACGGATTGCCATGGCCGTGCTGGGGATCTCCCGAAGTGCGACATCCCGGAACGCCGCTCCTGTACAATACTCACCTCGGGGTCATGGACGGTGGCGGCACCTTCCGCCCGCGGTTCGGCCTTGAGCGTGAAGAGAAGTTGCCGGACGGCACGACCCGCAAAGTCAGCCTGCTGGCGGATGGCTCCTATTCGAAGGACTCCGAAATCAAGGACGGCTATCCGGAGTTCACGCTGGCGAGCCTCAAGAAGCTTGGCTGGGACACCGATTTGACGGAAGCTGAGATGGCCGTCATCAACAAGGTCAATCCGGCCAGTCCGGATACGGTGTCGTGGTCGACCGATCTGTCGGGCGGCATCCAGCGCGTCGCGATGAAACATGGCTGCGTGCCTTACGGCAACGGCAAGGCGCGCATGAACGCATGGAGTTTGCCGGACCCGATCCCGGTGCACCGCGAGCCCATCTACACGCCTCGCGTCGAACTGGTGTCGAAATATCCGACGCTGCCCGATGCCAAGCAGTTCCGTCTGCCCAACATCGGCTTCTCTGTTCAGAAGGCGGCGGTGGAGAAGGGCATTGCCAAGCAATTCCCGCTCATCCTGTCGTCCGGCCGGCTCGTCGAATATGAGGGCGGCGGCGAGGAAACGCGAACCAATCCATGGCTCGCCGAACTGCAGCAGGACATGTTCATCGAAATCAGCACAGCGGATGCGGCCGATCGCGGCATCAAGGATGGCGGCTGGGTCTGGGTGACCGGCGCGGAAAACGGGTCGAAAGCCCGGATGAAGGCGCTTGTGACCGAGCGGGTCGGCAAAGGCGTTGCCTGGATGCCGTTCCATTTTGGTGGCTGGTTCGAGGGCAACGATCTGCGCGGCAACTATCCGAAGGGCACCGACCCGATCGTGCTCGGCGAAAGCGCCAATACGATCACGACCTACGGATACGACCCCGCGACCGGCATGCAGGAACCAAAGGTCACTCTTTGTCAGATTGTCGCGGCATAAGGAGCAGCAGTCATGGCCCGGATGAAATTTCTCTGTGACGCGGATCGCTGCATCGAGTGCAATGCCTGCGTCACGGCCTGCAAGAACGAGCACGAGGTGCCGTGGGGCATCAATCGCCGCCGCGTGGTGACCATCAACGACGGCAAGCCTGGAGAGCGGTCGATTTCGATGGCGTGCATGCATTGCACGGATGCGCCGTGTGCGGCTGTCTGCCCCGTCAATTGCTTCTACACCACAGCCGATGCCGTTGTGCTGCACTCCAAGGATCTCTGCATCGGCTGCGGCTATTGCTTCTATGCGTGTCCGTTCGGCGCGCCGCAGTATCCGAAGCTCGGAAACTTCGGGTCGCGCGGCAAAATGGACAAGTGCACGTTCTGTGCCGGTGGTCCCGAAGCCGACGGCAGCAAGGAAGAATACGAGAAGTATGGCGCCAATCGCCTTGCCGAAGGCAAGCTACCGTTATGTGCCGAGATGTGTTCGACCAAATCGCTTCTGGCGGGCGATGGCGAGATCATCGCCCAGATCTACAAGGAAAGGGTGACCAAGCGAGGATACGGCTCGGGCGCGTGGGGCTGGCAGACAGCCTATCGGGGGACCATTGCCTCGTAATTCATAAAGCCGGAATGGCTGCACGGGCGCGCGGCCGACAGAAATCGAGGGAGAACGCTCATGGCGTCTTTTGCAAGGTATCTCCGTTTCGTGGCTGGCGTCGCCATTTTCTTCCTTATGATCGCCTCGTCCGTTCCGGCAGCCGCCCAGCAGCCGTCACGGGTCGATCCGACTGCCAGTGCGGTCCACGAGCAGCAATTGTTGAAGGAATTGGACCGCATCCAGGGACGTGTCAGCATCCCGGACAGGCGATCCGGCGTTCTTGAGCAGCCGGCTGGCCGTGATTGGCGATACTTCCATAGCGTGACGCTGCGCTGGATCGGCGGAATCGCGATCCTTGGAATGCTTGCCGTTCTCGTCATTTTCTATCTGATGCGTGGCATGGTCCGTATCGAAGGCGGGCGCTCAGGGCGCACCATTGTTCGCTTTTCCGGATTCGAGCGGTTCGTGCACTGGATGACCGCGACCTGCTTTATCATTCTGGCCATCTCGGGCCTGAACATCACTTTCGGCCGGCCGCTGCTGCTGCCGGTGATCGGACACGAAGCCTTCTCGGCTTGGTCGCAGTGGGCGAAGTACGCGCACAATTATCTGAGCTTTCCCTTCACTATCGGCGTCATTCTGATTTTCCTGATGTGGATTGGCGGCAATATCCCCAACAAGGTTGATGCCGAGTGGTTGAAGGAAGGCGGTGGCATCGTTGGCCACTCCCATCCGCCGGCCTATCGGTTCAACGCCGGGCAGAAAGCAATTTACTGGATCGTCGTGCTCGGGGGCGGCGCGGTTGCCGTGACCGGCTATCAGTTGATGTTCCCATTTTATGTCACGGGCATCGAAGGCATGCAGCTCGCGCAGATCGTTCACGCGGTCGTGGGTGTGCTGTTTGTCGCCGTCATGTTGGCACATATCTATATTGGCACCATCGGAATGGAGGGTGCATTCGAAGCCATGGGCGAGGGAACAGTCGACCTGAACTGGGCGAAGGAGCACCACAGCCTATGGCTCGAAGAGGAGAGTGCGCGAAGAGGCGTTAATACAGCGCACCATCATCCGTCATCAACACCGGCGGAGTAATGATATTGTCGGAAGTTGACGAACGGCCATTGTTTTGGAGAAGACTTTCATGAAAGCCTTTTTGCTGGCATGCGTTTGCGCCGTCGTGATTGCGGTTGTGGCGGCCCAGAGCCTGAATTCGGTTCAGGAGCCCGTGAGCGTGGCCTTTTCCTCATCATCGGGCGTTCGCCTTTAGCGCGACCTGTGCCCGATATTCCTCAGCGTTGCCCCAGATAAAATCGATCCCTACATCTCCACGATCTCGGCTTGGGTGTATATCGTGCCATTGGCCACGATAGTGGCATGCACCTGCTGAGCCGGCGTGAGTGCTTCCCAGGCTTGGAAGAGGTGTTTGAGCCGCTTCTCAAGAGACTCGATCATAACTGTCTGAATGATGTCCCTGGATTGGAAAATCCACGGCCGAAAACATCGCTGTCTGGATATGGAAGAAAGCAAAACAACGACTGCTGCAAATTTCCAGCGTGAGAGTCTACGAGACGCCCGATTGCTGGGCGGAATACGATGGCCCGATCGAATCGTGTGAGAAGGGAGGTTGACGTCGACGGCGGCATCCATCACTTGGTCTGGGATACGGTTCGCGGCTTTAAGTTGTGCGATATCTATACCTCGGGATGGATCGTTCCGGACATTTGTTACCCGGCTCATAAGCTAAATCCAAGCCACGCCAATTGCGAACGTTCGTTGAAGGGCGACGCTGGCGCACAGCACCGTTCTTGTTTGCGTACCAACAAGGAAAGACTATTTGGATTGGGATAGCAGAAGCTAAGTATCATCAGCCTGCAGCCGTTAGGCGCTGCGATGTTTTCTGAGGGGTATTGTGGACATAAGATTGGACAAGCCACAGCCGGACTGGGATCCTCGATCCGATACGGTTCTCTCTGACCAGATCAAAGCTTATGACGCGATGCGCCGCCACTGCCCGGTCGCATACAGCGACTATCTGGGCTGGTCGCTGTTCCGGCACGAAGACGTCGTGCGAGCGATCGACGACCATCGTACGTTCAGTAACATTGTCTCGCGCCATCTCTCGGTGCCAAGCGGTATGGACCCACCGCAGCATACGGCGTACCGGCAGCTGATCGAGCGTCATTTCGAGCCGACGCGCGTCGCCGCATTCGAGCCGCTTTGCCGGATGATCTCGGCCAACCTCGTGTCCAGCTTGGAGCGAGATGTTGAAATCGATCTGGCGACGCAGTTTGCCCAGCTCTTCGCCGTGCAGGTCCAGTGCGCCTTTCTCGGTTGGCCTGCGAGTCTGCACGAGCCGCTGCTTCAGTGGGCGCGCAAGAACCATGCGGCCATCCTGGCCAGGGATACTGGGCAGACGGCCGCCGTCGCGCTCGAATTCGATAGCTATATCATGGAGTTGCTGGAAGCGCGGCGTGCGGCTGGTGTGGCGGCGCCGAACGACATCACCACAGACCTCCTGCGGGAGAGGATCGGCGACAGACCGCTGAACCACGAGGAAATCGTGAGTATCCTGCGCAACTGGACGGTCGGCGAACTGGGCACGATCACTGCCTGCGTCGGCATTGTTTGCCACTATCTGGCGAGACACCCGCAGGTCCAACGGCAGCTCCGGGATGCGCTTGACCTGCTGCCGGTAGCAATCGACGAGATATTACGTATGCACGCACCGCTGATCTCTAACCGGAGGGTGACGACTGCGTCTGTAGAGATCGGTGGACATAAGATCCGGGCCGGTGAGCGAATCACGCTGATGTGGGCATCTGCCAATCGCGATGAGGCAGTCATCGGTGATCCCGACGAATTCCGCCTTGACCGCGATCCCACGCAGAATCTTCTCTATGGTCGCGGCATCCACGTTTGCCCGGGCGCGCAATTGGCACGGCTAGAACTGCGTGTCATTTCGGAGGAGTTGCTGAAGCATACCCAGCAGATCACACTCATACCCGGCCGCCAACCGACAATCGCTATATATCCGGCAAGCGGGTTCTCCGAACTGCCTGTGCGGATTTCGTAACTCGCAGGTTTAGAGTGGACTTTGTTTTTTGGCAGAGTGTTCTGAAGTGCCCCGGCCAAATTAGGCCAATCTGGGCTGGAATTTTCCACTTATGATCCCCGGACGGGGGACGAGGAGGGTTCCATGAAAACGAAAAAGTTTTCAGAGTCGCAGATAGCCTTCGTCTTGAAGCAGGCGGCCGGATCGGGAGCAGCTATTATCGATATTTTCGCAGTTTTATTCCGAATGGCGCGCCATTTGCGTAAAAAACACGAACATTTTCGTTCGCGGTCTGTTTTCCGGCAATGACCGCCCCAGTCATTATCAAATCAACTCGTGATCGATGCGGACAAAATTTTCCGCTTGAGCAGATGGTCCTCAAACCTGTCAGCCGAGGGTTTTGTCGGCTCAGCTTGCTGCGGCGTCCCCTCTTGTGGCGCGCCTTGGCGAGTGCATCGAAATCCAGCCCCTCAAACACGCTCCAATCGATTCCGCCGGGAGGGAGCGGCAGGCTAACTGCTGGGTCTCCGCGGCGCCGAGAGCGCGGAATCCATAAAGATCATGGACGTCGCCTAACTCGTGCCCCGTCTGAAGTCGGCGCGATCTGTCTTTGATATCAGTGTTTCGAATGTCGTCGATTGCATCGCCGCGGAGCGAGTGGAAGACCTCGATATTCGCGCCAATGGCGCCGCTTTTGCGGAGAAGCTTGTTCATTTCTTTGGATGCGTATTTTGATGGGTCTGGGTGTTCGTGGAGAGCTGCGAAAACCCAATCGTCGGCCCGCTTTTGCGCCCAGTTGACGAAGCCAATCGTGCGGAAGAAATCATGGATCACAAAGTACGTGGCGCTTTCTTCTGTTTTAATAGGCACGCGCTGCCAACGGCCGTTCACGAGCACAATTCCCGAGGTTTGAGCGATGATGGCGCCGTATTTTTCGCGGAAATCTGAACCGCGCAGATGCGCTAGCAGTCCAATGCGCCTGCCGGTGAGCTTCGCCAGCACTGGTAGCATGGCTTCGGCAAGCAAACCTGTCGCAATGCCGTTGCGGAAGGTCGCATTGATGACGGCATCGTCGACGCCCTCACGCACTGCCGATGTGCCATAAGTCTTCGGCCAACGGATTCGTGCACCTGCAAAGGGATCGCGGTAATTGTGCTTCATCATGCCGAACCGCATCATCGTTTTAACATTGGCGAGATAGCCGTCCTGCATGGTTTTTCTTGCCAGAGGTTTGAGCGCCAGACTTCGATTTGAATCCAGGATCGTGCGCGTCTCGCCAGCACCTGCGCGCTTGGTAGCGTTTGCCGGCCAGAACTGCATCGCCGTGACATAGTCCTGGAGATCGTTCGGAAAATATTGATCGACCGGACGATCGCCGATCAGGTCGATGAATGTCTGTCGGCGCAACTCGAGATATTTGATGTCGGGATGATTGTCGCCATCAACGGCTTTTCTCATCGCAATATACGCTCGTGACACGTCCCCGAAGGTCGGCAGCGCTGTCTTGAAGACAGAAGCGATGGGCAGAGCCGGATTGCTCGGCAATGGAGCTACATTCGTCACCATTGCGAGTGCGCTCTTTGCCTGTGATGGGTTCGGCGTAAGCGTCAAAACTTGAGTTAATGCCTGGCGCGTCAGTGCATCGGCATTGGTGACCACAGCCTGTGCGCCGTCAGCGCCCTTACCAACTTCGCTCTCGATCAGCTGGAGCGAGGTGAGCGCCGAGCTCAATGAGCGGGCGAGGCCGATCGCTGATTTCGGCTGCTTGACCGCGCGTGCGATCGCGGCCTGGCAGGCCACAACCACCTGCTCGACGAGAGCTCGGTCGTTATTGTCTGTCTGCCCCAATTCCATTGCCGTTCTCCGTTTGCTTGCGGCGTCGTCGAAAATCGCGAAGCACAGCGCCGCAAGTTGTTTAGCCAACCGGTCCGCGTCACGCCGCGCGAGCGGACCAAGCTGTACGCGAATGATCGGGGACGGGCCTGCAAGTCGCAAATGGGGGAGGACAAGTGCGGTCGGGACGCGCAGCTGAAAACGCCAGCCGGATGGCGTGCGGGTCAGATGGCGCGGCGACTTTACGCGCCGCGATGCGATTGGGAGGCCGTTGTCTCTGTCGCTTCCGGCGCCGGTTTGCGCTGGTACATTGGGTGGTACTTTGACTGATACACGCACGTTTTTTGCCTCTGTTGAGGCATCGCGGTGTACGGAAAATCCTGATTTTACAGGAGCCTGCCTTGAGGGCTCAGGAGGACACGAAACTGGCGGAGAGGGAGGGATTATCATAGCATCTTTGGCTATCCGCCAGTGTTCACCACCAAACCAGAAATTTGAATTTATTCAGTATATTGCCATCATCTTTGTTCGCTGTCGCATCTTGATGTCGCCCACAAGCATCGACATGTGTTGGGGCAGAAGTTAGGGCAGAAATGGCGCGCAAGATTCACATATTGTCGGCTAGAGGCGTTGCGACGCAGACCAAGATTGGTCGGCATGCTGATGGCGGCGGACTCTATCTGAGCATCTCGCGCAATGGTGGCCGTCGTTGGGTTTACCTGTATCGCCGTGGCGGCCGTTTGCGTGAGAAGGGGCTCGGCAGTGCCAGTACTGTCTCCCTGAAGGATGCCCGATTGGCGGCGGAGGCCGTTCGTAAACAGCTTCGAGACGGGATCGATCCCATCGACAGTAAACCCACTCCCAGAACAGTCAGTACCTTCTCCCAGTGCGCCGAAGCCTTCATCACGTCCAACGAACACGGATGGAAGAACGCCAAGCACCGCGACCAATGGCGAAACACCCTGAAGACCTATGCTGAACCCCATATAGGCAAGCTTCCAGTGGACCGAATCTCCGTCGATCATGTTCTGAAAGCGATCGAACCGATCTGGACCAGCAAGACTGAAACTGCTTCCCGTGTTCGCGGTCGCATCGAGGCCGTTCTGGATTGGGCCGCGGCTCGCGGATATCGGAGTTCAGACAATCCTGCCCGTTGGCGTGGTCATCTCGACAAAGTGCTGCCGCCGATCCGCAAGGTCTCAAAGGTCCGCCACCACCCCGCGCTTCCTTATAAAGACATTCCGGCCTTCATGAGCGATCTGCGGAAGCGGGACATCATAACCGCCCGTGCGCTGGAGTTTACGATTTTGACTGCCGCGCGAACAGGTGAAGTCGTGGGCGCCAGATGGGACGAGATCGACACCAATAATAGAGTGTGGACTGTCCCTGCCGATCGGATGAAGGCGGGCGTCGAGCATCAAGTGCCTCTGTCCGACCGAGCCCTCGCAATCCTCAAGGACATCCCGAAGGAGAGCGACTTCATCTTCGTCGGCATGAAGCCTTCTGAGGGACTTTCCAATATGTCGATGCTGGCGTTGCTGAAGCGGATGGACCGGGCTGACCTAACCACCCATGGATTCCGTTCGACGTTCCGCGACTGGGCCGCCGAGACCACCGACTTTCCGAACGAACTTGTCGAGATGGCGCTTGCACACACCATCCGTAACAAAGCCGAAGCCGCGTACCGTCGTGGCAATCTTCTTGAACGGCGACGCGCGGTGATGGATGCGTGGAGTCAATATTGCAGCCGAGGACAGCTATGACGGAGCCCCTACAGATTTACGAACCGGAAACAATCGAGGATCCCCTGAACTGGCTCAAATCGAGCCTTCGTCAGCTGGCAAACTTTGATCCCGTCGTAAGCAATGATTCCTCCAAGCGAGGACAACAGCTCAATTACGTCAAACACACGCTTTTGCCGACGATGCGGATCGTGGAAATCTTTTTGAACGAGCTCGGTCTTCCCGAGAGTGCGACCCAACCTGTAAGATATGTCGTGGAAGCATTCGAGCACGCCGCAGATGAAAGGCCGCACGATTTATTTCGGATGAGGGCTAGACGGAGCAAGTCGCTCGATTCGACCGAAATCTGGCTAAAACGCCTGCCGGTCGCGCGTCTCGCTGCTGTGCTCAAGGAAGTAGAGCCAAGAACAAATCCACTCCGACGCGTTTATGATGAACTGGCAGCGGAAATCAGTGAGATCAAGTCCTCTGGCAATCCCCGACAATCAGTTCGCCTTTATCCGCAACGGGTGATCAAGGGCTGGCTGGACTTCTTCACGAATAATCGCCAACGAACCGCCAAACATGCTCCTTCCACCGCACTGGCCCTTAGGTCACTTTACGCGGTCACCTTCGAAACGGACCTCCGTCACTACAAGAATCTAAGCGATACAGAACGTGTGAAGTGGTTTCGGAAGCAGCTGGCCGCCATCAAAGACGACCTGACTTGGTATCTTGAAGAACGCCGATAAGCCAAGCCAAAAAGCATACATGTCGAGATATGTTCGTCGGTGCGTACTCACTACTTTCTCCGTACAGCCATTCCGGCTGCATGGAGACGACAATGATGTTGATGACGATAGCGGAGTTTTGTTCGTGGGCGCGATGCAGCCGCACGACCTGTTATAAAGAGATAAAGTCGGGCCGCTTGCGAGCACGAAAGATCGGGTACGCGACCCGAATCGACACCGACGACGCCAAGCTGTGGCGCAACCGTCTGCCCTTCCTTGGAGACGACACGACGAGCGAACAGGAGCGCACGAAGACCGATCACAGCAACCCAAACGCGTTGGAGACTATCAATGAGTAAGGCCTCCAAATCGCGTGTAGCGACCAAAAACTCGACGAAGCGTGCGTCAGCTCGGAAGACTGCTCCCAGGTCTCGTGGTGTGCGCCATCGGGCCGAGCCACGTTCGACGAAGGGCACGGCTTTGAAATCGCCCAAAGGCAAGATTGATGAACTTCGGCAAAGTCCGAGCACCGAGCCAGTTTTGCCCCGGGCTGTTACGGCCGAGGAGTTGGCCCTGAAATACGCGCCGAAGGACTTCCCGGACTTGCATCTTCCCGGTGACTTTATTTTCGGTCTTCCAGAACTAATAAGCCAAGGCGCCTCGCATATCATCCTGGCTGGCCCGCGAGACATTGGCATCGAGTCGGCGGCGGAAATGCTTCGCAAGATACTCGGCCATCCCGTCTACAACCTAGTCGCGGAGAACCGGGACTCGGTGCCCGACATTCTCGATGAAGTGAGAACGAAAATCGCCGCTGGTTCAGGCTTTATTCTCACAACCCCTCACCCGCGAGCGGTTAGCGACGACATTCGACTCGCGAGCCGGTGCATCTGGGCTGACCCGACAGACAAGTCGATTGCGGATCAGATCAAATGGGCGTTGACCGAGCGTGCGCGACGGATCGTGGAAGGGGAAGGCGTAAAACTGAGATACCGCGAAGCCCTGGAAGGGCTGATCGAGCCAGCCGGGCTCTCCTGGACACGGGTGCTGGCTGTCCTCGCCACGCACATATCTCGGATGCGAACGGAGAACACCAGCGAAGCCGAACTTGATGAGCCGGACGGCTGGCTTCCTTCGGCTAATCCGACAGCATCGGCATTTATTCCAGGACCGAGTGGCTACACCGCCTCAACCGGAATCGACCCGACGTTGGCGAACGAAACAGCTCTGTTGCTTGATGATCTCATGGCTCGGTTCAACAGGCACATCTATCTAGGTGCGGGAGCGGCCGAAGCGCTCTCCCTGTCAGTGCTGCATTACTGGGCCTTCGAAGCCGCAGATTCGTCGCCAATTATCGCATCTGTCTCGCCGCAGCCCGAATGCGGTAAATCGACCTTGCTTTGCTTGATATCTGGCTTGTCACCGCCATCGATAATGACGATCAACGCCTCGTCCGCCGGCATTTATTCGGCTGCGGAGGACGGAAAGCTAATTCTGTTCGACGAAGCTGAGTATTTGCTCGACAGGCCGAACGCCCCCGTTGACTCTTTAACGCGGGCGTTAAACGGGACGGAGCCGTTGTGTTAAGAGGCAACAAAACCTACCGTGTGTGGTGTCCGAAAGTCATTGCGAAAATCGGGGCAATTCAACAAGATCCGCTCGAATCCAGGTGCATCGTCATAGACATGATGCGTGCACCGCCCGATCTGGCACCCGAGCGGCTTCAATCACGTCACGATGAAGGGCTGGCTGCTCTGAACCGGCGGTGCCAAGCGTGGGCTGCGAAGGCACCCGCTATTCTGCGCCAGGTCGTTCCTACGTTCCCGACTGGATTTACCGGAAGGCTCATCGACAAATGGGAGCCGCTTTTCGCGATCGCACAGCTGGCTGGATCAGATTGGGCAAACCGGGTGCAGATAGCGGCGATCGGACTCGAAAAGTCCAGGATGCTTGATGTCCATCCGTCCGAGCAGCTGCTCATCGACATTCACGAGATTTTTTCCACCACTGGGCTGCCCGCCTTCAAGTCAGAGGACCTGGCTCGATATCTGCGGCGAACTCCTGACAGGCCGTGGTCGGATTGGACCAATCCCCAGCGAAAGCTGTCCCAAATGCTCAGGGCGTATCGTATTCGGCCGAAGAACGTTCGAACCCCGACACAAGGCAAGGGCTACACGCGGGACCAGTTCCAGAGGGTGTTCGACGTCTTTATCCATAAACGTTCCTTCGCTCCCGCACTCGTTGGGACGGATGGGACGGATGGGACGGCTTCTGCACGCACCAAAGGTGACATCGAATGATGTTCTGCGGCATCTGCCTCGACCACGATGGGGTATCTGCTCGGGAGGTGGAAGCGACAATGATCGCGCTACCGTCTCCAAGACCCGCATATCCAGGACTGGTTTGTAAGCGCTGTCGTTCTCTTGGTCGCACGACGCTAGTAACTTGCCGAACATTTCGGCCGATCACGCCGGATAAAACCAGCAGCGAAGGGCGATCAGCCGGTTGAGTGATTTTTAACGGTGAACGTGGTGGTGAGTTTGTCACCGCCATGATCGCCATTCTCTCACCATTGTGGACGGTGGCAGAGACCATAAGAAGGCCATTAGAAATACGGCGTGGTCCGGATAACACTTTTTATCGCCGCCAAATTCTCCCGATGTCATGAGAGAAAGCCACGATCTGTCTGACAGCCCTTTTCGGACTTAGACTACATACGTCATCGGCTCGATATCCACTTCGCGAACGCCACGCCGGCGACGGCTCTGCTCAATCGCATTGCGAAGTGTTTCGCGAACCTTACGTGCATCAAAGACGTAAGGGATCGTCAGAGCATGGTCGCGCGTGGTTGGGTCGCTCGACCTCAACGTGATGGTCCCGATATTGAACGCTTGGTTCAGCAGGGAATAATCGACTTTGACGTCTTTGATCCGATACAGCTCAACCTCGTCGATCCGTCGAAAGATGATGCCGGTTTCGAGCTTTACGCGTTGATTCGTGATGATGAACTTCGTGCAGATATTCCTTAGCCAGACACAGAATATGCTGAGAAAGCCGAGGAAGATGAAACACGCCATCAAATTCATCCAACCCGCAAACGTTCCGAATATCCAGCGGATCGTGCTCGGCTTCAGAGTGACGATTTCCTGTTCCGAACCATAAGCGTCGTCTGTGACCACGGATTCCCCCTTCAAATGATAAACGCGCCACGACTAGGGTGTCGGGCTTCTAAACACTAATGACGCTTGGGCGATCATGTAGCCGCCGACTAACGCTTGAAGCTGCCGATCGAGGCCTGAGCACCATTGTTGCAGCTGAGCTCGCTTGGTTTGCTTTGTAGCGTCCTGTTCGGCCTCATTCAGAGTCGATTGTTTGTCGCCACCGGGCCGGGTCGACGGCTTGCCCGGCGTCTCAACGAAGAAGAGGTCCTTCTCTCGTTCTCGATACTCCAGACTCACCGGACGCCTTGGGTCGAGCAGGTTTTCAACATCAATTCCCATGTTCTGGCCAGCACGGACTACGACACGAAAGAACTCTGTCTGATCCCGCCTCTGAGCGTCGTCGTAGATGAGAAACTTCCCAATTTCGCACAGATTGAGGGCGTCCTTCAAATCAAGATAGTGGGCGACTGTCTCAAACGTCATTTGCTTTGAAAGGTCGTCAGCAGTGGCTGGCGTCGCAAATAAGATAACGAGAACGAGCATCCCCATACGCTTCATCATCTGCTCGATGTCCTAAAATCAATTTGTCCACGTCAATGGCATATATTATAGCGAATACTATTGTGGCTTTAAAGCAGAGTCTTGGTTTCCTGGCTTTGCTGCCGGAGGCGACATTGGACCGCTACCTCTTTCGAAATATTTCGGTCTTAAAGCCGTGGTTAGAAAAGCCGTTAAGTCGTTGGTTGGCGTATGGATATTCGCCAACTATTCGCCGCAAACCTGCGCCGTATTCGGCACGAAAAGGGGCTGTCCCAAGAGGATCTAGCCCATGGAGCGGACGTAGACCGGGCTCATGTCAGCAAAATTGAACGAGGCGTTACCTATGTTGGGCTCGAAATAATCGGGAAGTTTGCAAGGGTCCTGGGCGTGCCGCCAGACGCTTTCCTGCAACCTATTGGCCGCAAGCGGAAGACAGCTAAATAGGGGTTTCGCTGAACAATCCGCTGCCTGGTGCGTGCGAGACCGATAATGGACGATGCAATGAACTGCCCAAAATGTAATTCCGGACATACCTATCAGGATCGGGGCTTATGGGCTTGCCCGGAATGCGCTCATGAATGGAGTGTTGAGGACGGCGGCGCAAGCGCAGAAACATCACTTGAAGCGAGTGTGCGCGATGCACATGGCAACGCGCTTGCGGATGGAGATAGCATCATCGTAATCAAAGACCTCAAGGTCAAGGGAGCTTCATCGGTCATCAAGGGAGGCACAAAGGTCAGGAATATTCGCCTGACGGATGCGTCTGATGGACACAATATCGCCTGTAAGATCGAGGGCATCGGTGCGATGAATCTAAAATCGAAATTCGTGAAAAAGGTTTAGTCCGCAGGGCGGATTAACCGATCCAAGCGCTTGCGCCCCTTATACTAGCGATGCCGAAATCCCACGGGGAGGCGGTTCTCAATCGGAGCGCATTGCCTCTACACCGATCACAATCAGCCCCTGTATTCACTGATCAGCTGTGAAAAGATGCTGACCTTAGTTTCTGGGAGATTTTCTTCGCAGCGGCTGACACAGTCTTTGCCAGTTGCTCCACGATTTCAGGTGTAATCCGGGCGGTCGGGCCACAAAGATTAAGAGCGGCGATGATGGTATCCCCATCACGAAAAATCGGTGCAGCGACCGCAAATTGACCTAGAACCGCCTCCTCCATGCTTATCGCCAATCCCGTCTTGCGGATGGATTCCATCTTCTGCAATAGCGCGGCGGTGGATGTAATGGTCGCTCGGGTGACGGACCTCAAACGAGGTTTATTCAATAGGCCCGCAGTCTGTTCTGAAGGCAGATATGCTAGCAAAACCCGTCCAGCAGCCCCCGCGTAAAGCGGCTTTGTCCCTCCCTTCTCAGGCGCAGCCTTGAGTTCGTGCGTCCCTAGAGCCACCTCAATCGTGAGACGGTGTTCTCCACTCGGGACTACAAGCGTGACAGTCTCGCGCGTCTTGTCGCGGAGCGTTTCCATCACAGGCCGTGCATTGCGAACCAATTCTTCATAGGCCCCAACTCCCCGAGTCAGCCGCAACAAACCGTCACCGATGAAATACCGGGTGGATTGTTCATCCTGCCGAGCAAACTGCGAGTCCACCAGAGTCTGTAAAATCCGGTAGGTCGTTGCTTTGCTGAGTCCGACCCTGCGCGAGGCTTCGCTGAGGGAGAGCCCCTCGGGCTCACCGCCGATATGGATCAGAATTTCGGCCGCGCGTCTTACTGAACGTGTCTCCAATTATCCCCTCCATTAGGTTCACCTGATGAACCAGATCAAAATTCACTAACGAACGCCAGCCCGATTGTCACAGAGGAGGCTATTGACAGATTTTAAGTGATCTTCCACTGTTTCGACAGAAGAACCTAACGTTTCGTCTAATGAACCGCCTTACTCTGAGAGGATCTGAGTATGAGAAATAGGAAGCAAGCGTCAAAAGTTCGATTTGTCTTCGGAAGGTTCATCGCGGTCTGTTTGATCGGAGGGGCCGCTGGTGTTCTTGGTTCTGTTGCGGCCGCCGCAGAGAAGAGCGAGCTGGTCATCGCCCAACAAAGCGGCGTTGGCTACATCCCGATGATGATCGCGGAGAGGCGCCACCTCATTCAAAAGCATGCCCAGAATGAAGGTCTCGGGGAGATTTCAGTCAAGTTCGTAAGCCTCGGCGGCGGCTCGGCGATGAACACATCGCTCCTGTCTCAGTCGCTCGACATTGCTGCAGGCGGCCTCTCACCCGCTTTGCTTCTCTGGGATAAGACAAACGGCGCGGCAAAGTTAGCTGCCGCCGTGAGCACGATGCCCGAGAAACTGACAATCCGAAATGAGAAGGTGCGCACGATCGCTGATCTGGGATCGGGCGACAAGATCGCGCTGCCCGCGGTCAAGGTTTCGGATCAAGCGAGATTCCTGCAAATGGCTGCGGCCAAGATGTACGGAATTACTGAATACGCCAGGCTCGACAGGTTCACGGTCAGTCTGTCTCATCCGGACGGCTTCGCTGCTATTTCCTCAAATCAGGGAATCAATGGGCACTTCACGGTATCTCCATATCAGGAGATGGAGCAGAAACTGCCGGGCGCACACACGATCCTGTCTTCATATGAAGTCATGGGCGGCCCTATCACAGCGACTGTATATTGGACGACCTCGCAATTCCGCGATGCCAATCCCAAGCTCTATCGAGCCTTTTTGGCTGGCCTCAATGAAGGGATCGAAATCGCGAATAGAGATAAGCTGGCGGCTGCCGAATTATATGTCGAGTATGCCAAGTCAAAGCTCTCGGCTGCCGAGATTCACCGCATCATCTCGGATCCTGATTTTTATTACTCTCTGAAGCCTCACAACGTCGAGCGGTTTGCCGAATTCTTGAACAGCATCGGCGTCCTTAAGAGGCAAGCCACCACCGAAGATATGTTTTTCCCCGAAGTGTTCAGGATGCTTGCGGAAAAGCCCCCTGCTCGCTCTGAGCGCTAAACAATTCCCTCCAACCAATAACCATCGGAGCATGGCATGACGAAGTCTCCTCTAACCGGAATGGAACTCGTTTCGGAGTTCACACCGGAGCGCGTGGCGCAGCACTTCCCTGTAGACAGCGAAGAAAGAATTATGACGATGGCCAAGCCGGTCATCATCGAGAGCGCATGTCCTGGTTGGCAAATTGGTGGGGACCGGTTTCCAGCCGTTCCGATCAGCATAGACGATCAGATTCGCGAGACAGTCGACTCAATCCGTGAAGGCGCTGCGATTGTTCACATGCATCCCCGCGATCCTAAAACGGGAAATGCGCAGGCCAATCCAAAATTGTTGGCCCAAATTCTGGGAGCAGTGTTTGACGAGGTCGGCGATTTCGTCACGCTGTCTCATACATGGGCAGCGCACCAGCAGGTTGACTACGTCTGTGAGACGCAGGAGCTTCTCGAACTGGGGAACGGCAACAAATACTGTCAAGGCAGTGTCGTGCTGCGAGCCGGGCATCTCAGCGCTACGGGTACCTTCCATCCTGCGCAAAATGTAATCGATGGCGTAAAATGGCTCGAAGAGCACGACATCAAGCCGATTTTCCAGCTCTACGACACGTATGTGATGTGGGACTTCAAGCACAAAATATTGGACAAAGGCATTGCGAAAAAGCGGCCTTTTATTTTCAACCTGCATCTCGGCAAACATCACTCTCACACGATCCACAAAGACCCGTGGTCATATCTTCAGTTGATCACCAACTACAACATGGTGGCGGCGACCGAACCTGATTCGATCATCGGAGTTTATCCGGGAGGAAGAAACTGGCTGCCGATCGTGGTGATGGGCCTCTTGATGGGCACACAACTGATCCGAGTCGGCATTGAAGACTGCTACTGGGTTTACCCTCACAAGGATGAAATCATCCGGAAGAACTCGGAGATGGTAAGACTGGTTCGGGAAATCGCGGAACGTCTCGGGCGCCGCGTCGTGACGGACCCGAACGAGGCTCGGCAGATCTTGGGGCTGAAACTTACCTCGCCCATGGGATCGCGTAAGGTGGCTGAGGTATCGGTCTAAGGACAGGATGCTACAATCACGCTCCATTCCACCTCTGCCCTCATTAGAGCTTGCAAAACAGAACTAGTTTAACGAGGAAAAGAAGGTTTCTGGTTCATCATCGCTATTTAACCAGCGGAGGTGAGCCAGAAATTCTCCTGCTGTTAAGCGAAGTTGAGTTCGCTTTAAAACATAAACGCTGGTTTATGTTTTATGATTCTGTCGATTCCCGTGGATGCGGAATGTATTTATAGAGCGTTCCGTCCGACACGCCGAGCTGATCCGCTATTTCCTTAATGGTCATCGACCCGTCTCGGATCATGGCCCCTGCCGCAATGATCATATTCTCTGACATCACGCGCGGTCGTCCTCCTCGCCGCCCCCTAGCTTTCGCGGCAGCTAACCCCGCGATCGTTCGTTCGCGAATGATACTTCGTTCGAATTCTGTCAGCGCGCCAAAGATATGAAACACGAGTTTTCCTGTCGGGGTGGTTGTATCGATTGCCTCGGTCAGGGAGCGAAATCCGCAACCTAACCGCTCAAGCCTATCAATCGTGATGATCAGCTGTCGGATTGATCTGGCGAGGCGGTCGAGCTTCCAAACAGTCAAAGTGTCACCGGGGCGAAGATAATCGAGTGCCGCCGCCAATTGAGGTCTGTCAGTCTTCGCGCCAGATGCGGTTTCGATGAAAACCCGATGGGCACCTGCTGATTTGAGAGCATCAATTTGTAGATCGGGCGTTTGGTCTGCTGTGGAGACGCGCGCGTAACCGATGATGCTCATCAGGGCTCCGAAAAACGTGCCCAGTATATGTTATTTTAGGAATAATTTCCAGATATAGTTTTTAGAGCTAGTTTCGCCGATGAAATTGGAGGTCGCAGCCAATCCAGGACGGCTCTAAGAAACGAACGTTTTATTGAAGACCGCATTGCACCGATATCGTCATCGATCGACTTGTGCATACAAGTATTACAATTCAATCAGGTCCCACTGATCTGACGACGAGCTTCATCAGCGATGGGATGCAAACTCTCCTCGGTTTTTGCTCCGACAAGACTGTATCCGATGCCTTGATTAGCCCAGGCGTACCCTTGGGCACCCTTTCCTGATACTGCGGCCATCGGCGTATCGCGTGCATCCGCCATTGTCCGCGCCAGCATTGCCAAGCGTGATCCTCTGCCGTCATCATAAAGAAGGAGAACTGCCGGTCCTTCCGATGTCGCTACCACACGCCCTCCAAGATAATCGTATCCTGATTTAGACAGATCAGGAATTGTCAGCGTGCGGCCAAGGAAGCGTGAGACCCAGTTGATCAATTGCGCGCTTTCACCGGCTCGCATTTCGACCGGCCGAATGTGATCCGTCGCGAAGACCGAATAACTCTCCGATGCTTCTCGTCCGAGCGCAAAGATGCCTTTGGGGATAGAAGATTCGGCCCCTCGGAACACCCACCCACCGATGCCTCCGACTGCCATGAATGCCAGCGCGGCGGCAACCGCTGCGACATGCGAAATCCGGAAGGGCTGACGCTGTCGACGGATCAAGCGCAAAACATTCAATTGCGAGGGTATCGGCTCTTCCGCAATCGGCGCCAGTGCCGCTCGAAGCCAATCCCGCTGGTCTGCATAACGAGTGATCCGCGCAAGAACTTCGGGGTGCGCGTCGAGATAGGCATGAACCTCGGCGTGCCGCTTTGCATCAAGCGCGTGGTCGACAAAGCCATGAAGGTCGTCTTCTGTGATGGGCCGATTCATTTTACTCTCCGGAGGTGGCCGCTCGCCAGGCGCGACACGCCATCAGACTCCATTTCATTCGCTAGGCGTTCGCGAGCTCTCGAAAGACGGGACATGACAGTCCCAATCGGAATGTCGAGAACGCGGGCCGTATCGGCGTAGGACAGGTCTTCCACGCCGACAAGGAGAAGAACCGCACGTTGGTCTTCCGGTAAGCGCACGAGCACTTTCAGAAGCTCTCGGTAGCGCATTCCGTTTTCCTGCGATGGCGCAGACGCAAATGCGTCTTCCGCAACCTCGTCAATTGATAGATGAGAAGGGGCATTTATCCGCTTCAGACTCGTCATCGCCAGATTATGAAGAATGGCAAATACCCATGCTCGGGTATCGCGATCTGTTCGGCGCTGATCCCAATGACTCACCACCCGCTCAAGGGCATCCTGAACGAGATCGTCGGCCCGCACCTGGTCACGCAGCAGCGCGCGCGCATAGCGGCGCAAGGCGGGCAGCAGTGGTTCGATCAGTTGAAGAATATCGCTCATGACAGGATTTCTGTTCCAATCGAAATTGCGGGGCTACTGGTGGCAACCCCGCAATTTTGTCAGCGCACCTGAGACTGCACAACATTGCCGGGTTGTGTGACTGAGCCTTCGGTGATCACGAGATAACGCCGTCCGCTTTTGTTCTTACTTTGCACGATCTGACGAATCGGACCTATGGCATTAACGATTGCGGAACCGGCGGGATTGGTCATGAAAGACGCCAATGGCTGCAGCATTCCCTTGCCATCTGCCTTCTCCGCGAGCGCAAGAACATAAGGCTTCTTTGGTTCTAACCCCGTGACGGAAGCCTGCAGTACCTGAACCAGTCCCTGATCGAACAATGACACATTGGTGGCGGTCTTTTCTCCATCCTTGCCACCCTTGGCCAATGACAAATGTGCGATTTGTCCGGCGAGGCCGAGAGGTTGAAGATTGGCCGTTCCATCGCCTTCTGGGACCGCACCGGGCACGTAAGTAATGGCTTGCGGCGCCTGGCCGATCGGAACGTTGGCAATCACCTTGTTGGTAAGCGTGTCGATCGCTGCCAGCGCATCGGCGTTCTCCAGTCCCACATAGATGCGACTACCATCGCCGGAAGGCCAGAGACCGTGCGGAAGGTTTCCGACAGGAATCGCGGCGACCTGCTTGAAATCGTCCGTGCGGAACACCTTCACTTCATTCAAGCCGCCGATCGTCACATAAGCAAATGTGCCGTTCGCATTATGTGCAAAATTGACGTGGTTGGTGGTCGGGCCGGTATCCAGTGTCGCAAGCACATTGAATGGCGGCTTCGCGTTGAAAACTTGAGTTTTGCCGATGTCTTTTAATGTGAACCAGACCTGCGACCCATCCGGCGTAGCCGCGATGTCCGGACAGAACGGGCTGGCCTGCTTTACTCGGGCAATGATCTGATGGTCGGCAACACTTATCACTTCCGTTTCAGGATTGAACGATGAGCATACATAGCCGTATTTCCCATCAGGAGAGAAAATCTGCATGCCCGGCCCGTTTGGCGTTTTAATCCGAGTCTTTTCCTCGAACGTTTTGCCATCGAGAACCTGAACATAATCTTCACCACGCACAGTGACCCACACCTCACCGCCGTCAGGCGTGAAAAAAGCTTCGTGCGGTGAGCGCCCGAGATAAGTCGTGTGCTTTACGGTGTTGGTCGCGGTATCGATAAACGTCACCGAGTTCGAACCGATCGAGACTACGGCGAGGGTCTTGCGGTCCGGCGAGAAACCCATGCCATGTACCAGCACTTGCCCCCTGTACAGCGGACTGAGATTGCTCGGTTGAGGAGCGCCAAGACGAATGACACCGACAAGCTTGTTGGTCGCCGGGTCTGTCACCGACACTGTGTTGGAGAATTGCTCGGCCGCATAGACACGATCGTGGCTGCTTACTGGAATATCCTTATCCGATGCCGCAAAGGGAGCCTGTCCCGCCCATGCGACGGGTGCGACCGCAAGGAATGTTGTTGCGAGAAGAGCCGAGAGATAATTGATTCGCATCTTTCTGATCCTACTTCGGGTTTTTCATGTGGTTCATGGGCGACATCGACATGTTGTTATGGGGATTCGGCGGACTGCCTTTGGAGGCAGTGCCCGACGTGATTGGCGGCTCATCTATTGAGACTTGCGTCGGCACCGCACTTGACGGCGGCAATGGCTTGCCTATCGCCAAGTTCATCGCTGCGATTTCTTGCTGCTGCTCGACGATGATTTCTTGAGCAATACGGCGAAGCTGCTCATTCTTGCCGTAACGCAATTCGGCGATTGCCATGTCGATTGCGCCCTGATGATGCGGAATCATCATTGCGGCAAAATCTGCATCAACGTCACCCGTGGGTTCCACGCTCATGCCGGCCATCATCTTGTCCATGGCCGTATTATTCTCGGTGAGGAATGGAACCTCCTCGGGATATTTGGTAGAAGATGGCGCAGGGTTCGTCGATGGTTGTTCAGCGCGGGCGAATATTGGAACGCTGATTAAACAGGTAGTTGCGACAAGCGCTCCTGCCGTTGTATTGAATAAATTCACGGAAACTAGACCTCCATGCTGGTGGACGCATGGGAGGTAGACTCGTCGGGTGTAGGATTATTCCGGGCATTGTGATTTTTTAATCTTTGCTGGCGCCCGCACCATTCGACACGGCAAACCAGCAAAGTCCGCTCGGGATCAATAGCAGACAAAAGACCGGTATGTGATCGCGGAAACAGGCTTTATTATTGATCTTCCTCAATCAGACCTGATGGAGGATCAAATGACTTCACTGAAATCTCTGAACTTTGCTGCACTGCCAAAGACGGACACCAATCCCGCGATCGAACGGCGCAATCGCACCATTACACGGCTTGAAGAACAAAAGCTCTTGCTCACCAATCCAAACTACGTCCGCAAGGTGCGGTCCTTTGCGAAGGTAGATGGCGTACGCAAGTCAGTCGAAAACGAGCAACGGGTCACGCCTTGGTGGCGCCGGCACATCGATGGCTCGTATCTTTTCTCAATTCGATCTGGCTCCAAATCAGTCGAATTTGAAAAAGGCAAAGCCGCAATTGCAGTGCCGTCGCTCGATAAGCTGCCTGCGGTAATCGATACATTGATTGCGGCGACGCGAACTGGCGAACTTGACGCTCAGTTGGCACAGGCTACGCGTCAACCACCAGTCAAGAAGCGCTGATTCTTAGGGAACAAGGGCGAACACATTATCGCGCCCTTGTTCCTGCTCACCGAATTTCGTCAGTACTTAGCTGTCACGTTAAGCTGTGTGTGATGCGATCCGAGCTTTCCTGCGCCTGAGCGCGTCCAGTCTCTTTCGATTTATAAAAATGATGTCCAAGAGCTTTTTCTCATCCAAGGGAGCGGACAGGTAATCTAGGATTGTCTCTCGTTTGCGAAACTTAAAGCGGTTCCAAAGGAAGAATCGAATCATCGTACCAAGGTAAAGGCTGCCGTACTGAGCACACAACAAAGCGTGGTCTCCTGCTTCGCCTCGATGTACGATCCGGTTTCGGAATTCCTGGATGAAGTTTAATCGCATCGCTGCGTGTCGATGATCGTCAAATATCGAACTAGCACGTTCGACAATGCGCTCGCTCGGCTCCTTCTCTTCCCGCGAGCATAGGAGCTCGATACCCGTCCAGAATTTCAGGAGTGCAGTTTCAATATGGCTGGTCTCCAGCCCCTCCTGAAATTGCAGCACGGATTGGATGAGGCGTTCTTTAAAATCGATGCGCGAAAGATCGTATGTGATATGTTTTGCGCAGATCGCGATCTCGTCAGTTGGCTGAGATTGCCAGACTGAAAAATTTCTCTTCCATTGCGACGGATAGTGATTTTCAGATTGCCAGTTTCCCAGCTTGGCCGCTACCGTATCGATGATGAAAATCGGGGATGCCGAAAGAAACTTTCCAATTGGTGCATTCGGAAATCCGAAACGTTTACTAACGCCGTATCCATCGGCAGCAAGATTGATGACGCCAAGAGCGTACTTCATGTTGCGATACGCGGCATCAACCGCCGAACGCTCGCTAGTACTCGTTACTTTAATCGTCATATAATTAAAGTCAGTGTGTAAGTTCAGGCGGCTGCGCTCGTAGCCGTCCAATTTGCTAATTACTTTAACACACAAGGGTGGCAGGCTCGCCCGTATATCAATGGTCCCATCGATTGATGCGATCCTCTTTGGCAATTTCGCCCCCAACTGAGCATTGATCTGTGCCACCGCAATGAAGGACCTTGGCTCTTTGCTCAGCAACCCCTTTAGGTACGCTCGAATCTTTTGGATGAAGAACTTGGCTGAAAAATCTTTGCCGCGAGCGCACTCATTCAAAGCATGCCAAATTGCACCGTCCTTGATGTGACCCTCGACGGAAGGTGTAAATGTCAGATTATAGATGAGTTCAAAGGTGCCCCGCTCAAGAGCGCCACTCTCCCAACTTATCCGTCCTTCATGTTCTTTGGGAATTCCGGACAGGGCCTGTAAGGCTTCCGCTAGATGCTTCTTTCCTTGAATATGCATTCAGGTCGGCCACTTCCTGTTCGTTGGCATACACCATCCTTGCTCCCGACAAGACCGGCGACGACACGCAGTGTTGGGAAAGAATGACGGAAATAGAGCGGCAGCTAGCTTACATGGTGTGACTGCCGAGGACAGCCTAAAGCCAGTTACTTCGAGGCCAGTTTTCCACCGATCCATTTCTTCATGAGACTAGTAGTCCTTCGATCCTCTCGATCTCTTTGTCTATCGGCAGCCAATCGGCCGTTCGTGGCAGTCCCATTATTCGCTCAATACGTCGGCGTTTGGACAATTGGCTTCGGAGGTCTGTGATTGACGCGCGATAGTTATCGATCGCCTTTGTCCGCCCGATGCGTTGAACTTCATCTTCAAACAGGCGTCGCAGATCATCCGGCGATGGCCGGACTAAAAGCCCTAAACCTTCGACCGGGATCGGCTTCGAAAAAGGTGGCCAACCTACCCTTGGCCCGAATTCATTGCCTTCAATGTCGCGATATTTAGGGCCAAGCTTGCACCAATCAGGCAGTTGCGCGTATGCGATTTTCCATCGCTCGTCTAGTTGCCGTTGCTGCTCCAGCAGTTCATCGCGACGACGCAACAGGACTGCGACTTCTTCATTCGGCGGTTGAGATGGGAGTTCGCTGTCAGCCCTGACGGCTGTCTGGGTCAACGGAAGAAGTAATGATCCGGCGATAAATCCACGTCGCGTCGGGCGCAAAGGCATCGGTGACCTCTCGTCAGTGAGGCCATCTCGTATCCGTAGATTTTCAGGGTGATGTCAACGGCGACGTTCCCGAGAATTCTGATCGCCAAATCTTATCTTTGTCGATCAGCCGAAAGGCCTTACGTTTTGCCTTCGCAAAAAATTTGTCTTATCGGGCGAGTTTCTCATCGGCCTTTATAAATATCATTGGAGCAGCGCAGACCAAGTGCACTGTTCTCGCCATAGCCTCTCCCATTAGCGTTTGGTCGGCCGCTGCAGCGATACTGATGTTCGCCAGTTGTCTTGATGGGATGCGGAAAGACATCGTTGATCGCAAGATCGCGCTGCTAGTCCTTCTATGAGCTGAATGTGAATGTATGTGAATGTGTTTGGTTTGGGTCTGGTGTCAGTATGCTCGAATTCAAATGAACATCAGGATCGTGAATGAAGCCAGCTACTAGACGATGAACGATTGCACCAACGAGGATAACCAACCAACACAACTGATCCTGATGATTACCCCGATGAAACTTCATCCAAGAACAACAATAAGAGGAACAACCTCACAATGCAGTATCTTCATAAACAGCAAATCGACGGCATCGTTGATCACATCACTGATATCTATCGAAACCATCCATCAACGAAGCACGATATCGAACAAGCGTTGATCGATAATGTCTTCATGGTCACGATGAAATCCAATGATTTTGATTTACGAGGCTTGGTCAATCAAAGTCACAACAGGCCATTCCAGGTTAAACTAACAACGAATGCTGGCTGGAATCGATCATTACAGCAAATAGGACAACGGCAGGCCAATCCACCACTTCATCTGTATCTGGACGCATACGATCGCTTCAATCGATACCTGTTGACGCAATCGTTTGGACCTAATTTCGTTCGAAAGAGACGTTTCCAGCCACTGAGTTATGCGTTCATCGATTTTCCAGGATCACGAGGACGACGTGATAGAGGCGAGCGAATATCCAGAGCAACATTGCTTGGATCAGGTCGTCTTCATATACATGCTGTTGTTGCTGTACGACCAGGTGAAGGCCAGCGATGTATTCAGCCACTCCGACACATGCTCAACGGTTTCGATGATGACCTGAAAAAGTTTGGCGACATCCGAATCAATCATTTCGATCCGAATGAGGGTCTTTTCAATTTAATCGATTACTGTTCGAAGGGTGCCCAAGCAGTCGATGATCGCCATGCGTGGGGTGATATGTATCAAGTGTTCCCGCCAGAACGGGGTGCCAGATCATCGTCGAAAGCATCCTCGGTAGCCCGACGAAACCCCTCCGGCCATTGTGCGCCGAAAGCTGTCAACGTACGTGGCAAGCAAAGATTTTTGTTAGGGCAGAAGTTAGGGCACTATACCAAGATGATCAGATAAGTTATGTAAATTCAAATACTTATGTGATAATCTGGCGGAGAGGGAGGGATTCGAACCCCCGATAGGCTTGCACCTATGCCGCATTTCGAGTGCGGTGCATTCGACCACTCTGCCACCTCTCCGGCATTGTCCGGCGCGGGGCCGTCGGTCGGGCCGACTTTTAGGCGAGGTTCGTCTGAGACTCAAGCTGTTAGGCTGCCTCGTTTTTGAGGTTTTCCGTGAGATTTGAGGTCCGATTCGTGATAAAAGCCGCCCATGGAGGTCCATGGGCGGCTTTTACGGATTTTCTGACAACCGGCCAGATTTGTTCCTGCGAAGGGCCGGTCCGTTATTTCTGCTTGGCGATGATCTGCCCCTTGATCGCGGCATAGGTCTTTTCCGGAATGACCTTCTTGTGCACGAGGTCGTCCTTGCCCTTGTAGGGACGGTTCTTGATGATCGCGGCCGAATAGGCGTCGCCGATGCCCTTCAGCGACTTGAGTTCGTCGGCGCTCGCCGAGTTGATGTCGATGAGCTCTTTCTGGGCGGCGGCCTTCGGCGCCATCTTGTCCGACTTCGGCGTGGAGACGGGTGCGGTTTTCGGCGCCATCGTCGTGCCGGGTGCAGGCTGCATGGACTGGGCGAAAGAAGGCGTGGCGAAGAGGCCGAGCGCGAGCAGGGCGGCGGTCAGGGAAACAGGCTTGAAGTATCGCATCGAAAGCGTCCTCCGGGACGGGGTTGGTAACGCCTTCGAGTGAGCGGACGATTCATGGCCGCGCTGTGGCCTTGAAATGAACGGCAGATAAATCGCGAAAATAATTTTCGGGGGAGAGTGCGGATATCCGCGGCGCTCGCGCGGAGACTCTACGAGCCGGAGTTGAGTGCCTTCTCGATCTCGGGCTTGAGCACTGTTTCGAGATTGTTCGGGGTGATCGGGCCGATCAGCTTGAAAGCAATCGTGCCCTTGCGGTCAATCACGAAAGTTTCCGGCACGCCGTAGACGCCCCAATCGATCGCCGCGCGCCCGTTGCCGTCGCTGCCGACCGCCATGAACGGATTTCCGTAGCGGCCGAGAAAGCGGCGGGCGTTGTCGGGTGCGTCCTTGTAGTTGATGCCGACGAGCTGGATGCGCTTGTCCTGCGCGAGCCTCATCAACAGCGGCGCTTCGTCGTGGCACGGCACGCACCACGAGGCCCACACGTTCACCACCGTCACCCGCTGCTTGAACGCGGCCGGATCGAGTCCGGGAATGGACACTCCGTCGCGAGCCAATTCCGCCACCGGCGGCAAAGGCGTCAGAGGTGCAGGATGGCCGATTAAAGCTGACGGAATTCGCGAGGGGTCGCCTTCGCGGAGACCGAACCAGAACATCACCGCCAGCCCGCAGAACACCAGAAGCGGCAGAGCGAGCAGCCAGGAGCGTCGTGAACGAGGCTGGTTCAGTTCGGATGTCATGTCTGTTCGGAGGCCTTGCCGGATCGCCGCGTCACGCCGCTGGCTTCAAGGCGGCGCAGTTCGGTTTGCTGGCGTCGATAATCCGCGGCAATGGCCGCAATCAGGCCGCCGACGACCAGCACGACCAGCGCGTAGGAGGTCCCGATAAAAACCGCATAGGGTCCGAGTGCGCTCATGAGGCGCGTCCGTCGGCCTGCATCATCTGCAGGGTTCGTACCCGTCGCCGCAGGATCTCGTTGCGCATGGCGGCGAGATGCAGCGTGATGAACAGCAGCGTGAAGGCAATCGCCATCGTGAATAGTGGAATGAGGAAGGCGCGGTCGAGCGTTGGTCCGCCCATGCGGAATACAGATTCGCCCTGATGCAGCGTATTCCACCACTCCACGGAAAACTTGATGATCGGGATGTTGATCGCGCCGACCAGCGTCAGCACGGCGGCGGCGCGTGCCGCGCGGGTGGGATCTTCCACCGCGCGCCACAGCGCGATCAGGCTGAGATACATCAGAAACAGGATCAGCACGGAGGTGAGCCGCGCGTCCCACTGCCAGTAGGTGCCCCACATCGGCCGGCCCCAGAGCGAGCCGGTGGCGAGCGCGAGAAAGGTGAAGGATGCGCCGATCGGCGCTGCGGCCTTGGCGGCGACATCGGCCAGCGGATGCTTCCACACCAGCGTGCCGAGCGCCGAGACGCTCATCACCATCCAGACGAACATCGACAACCACGCATTGGGAACGTGGATGAACATGATCTTCACGGTCGCGCCCTGCTGGTAGTCATCGGGCGCGGTCCATGACTGGTACAACCCAAGCGCCAGCAACAGCGCGGTCGCAATCGCGAGCCATGGCAGGACGCGGGCGGTGAAGGCCATAAAACGCGAGGGATTGGCGAGCCGGGCGAGGAACATGGCGGCGTTTTAGCGATGCGGCGGTAGCGGCGCAATGAGGTCCATGAATAACATTTTGATCTGGATCATATTTAATCCAGCACTTAGTCCAGCCCTTGCCGCAGGCTGGCCGCGGCCGCGAGCGGGCCGATAATGAAGCCCGCGAGCGTCAGCGCACAGAGGATAGAGAAAGGTGCGCCGAACCGGCCTTGTTCCGCGATGGCGGCGTTGGAGGCGGCGACGCCGAAGATCAACACCGGGATCGATAGCGGCAGGACCAGCACCGCCAGCAACAGGCCGCCGCGACGCATGGTCACGGCGAGTGCCGCGCCGATCATGCCGGTGAATGTGAGGGCGGGGGTGCCGGCGAGTAGCGTCAGCGCCACGAACAGGGATGTTTCGGGTTCGAGATTGAGCAGCACGCCGAGCAGCGGAGTTGCGGCGATCAGCGGCAGGCCGGTGGCGAGCCAGTGCGCGAGGCCCTTGGCGAGGCAGCTCATCTCGAGCGGCATCTCGCTCATCAGCAAAAGGTCGAGCGAGCCGTCGTCCTGGTCGGCGGTGAAAAGACGGTCGAGCGTGAGCAGGCTCGCGAGCATGGCGCCAAGCCACAGCACGGCGGGGCCGATCCGCTTCAAGAGCGGCACGTCGGGGCCGAGTGCGAACGGCATCAGCACGACGACGCTGAGGAAGAACAGCACGCCTAGCAGGCCGCCACCGCCGAGCCGCCATGAAATCCGCAGATCGCGCTGGATCAGAGCGAGGAAGGCGCTCATGCGCGTGCTCCCAGCCGTAATTCGCGTGTGGCGATCCCGAGCGGGACGTGGGTTGCGGCTGCAATCAGGCCGCCGCTGTCGAGATGTGACTGCATGATGGTGATAAAAGCCGATTGGCCTGCAGCATCGAGCGCCGTCGCGGGCTCGTCGAGCAGCCAGATCGGCCGCTTCACGGCGATGAGACGCGCAATCGACAGCCGCCGCTTCTGTCCTGCCGACAGGAAGCCTGCCGGCAAATGGCCGATGGCTCCAAGCCCAACCGACATCAAGGCTTGCTCGATATCCATAGCGGGGCTGCCGAGATAGTGCTGCCAGAATGTGAGATTTTCACGCGCGCTCAACGCGGGCTTGAAGGGATCGCGGTGGCCGAGATAGTGCGCCTGCTCGGCGAGAGTTACTTCGGGAGCGCTTTCCTGATAATGAATGCATCCGCCGGCGAGCGGCAGCAGCCCCGCGAGGATACGCAGCAGCGACGATTTGCCCGCACCGTTCGCGCCGGTAATGGCGAGTGCCTCGCCGGCTGCAATATCAAAACTGACGCCGGTAAAAACCGAGCGACTGCCTCTGGTACACGATATGTCTCGGCCGGAAAGCCCCATCAAAAACAATCCATTCCACAATATGGGAGATTTGGCGCGCCGCCATTACAGAACTGCATAAGGCAAAGACCAATGTCGTGTGGCGCGCAATCTGGAAAGATTCTATAAACCCGCGTCTGGTGCAGCCCGCAATGCCATACCGTGGAAAGCGGATGCCTCTTCCGAGGCGGCGGAGCGTGTTTGCGTGATGTCATCCTTTTAGATCGGGACCCCGCCTAATGCCCTCCCTCGACAGTTTCAAAAGCCGCAAAACCCTCAAGGTCGGAAGCAAGACCTACGTTTATTATAGCCTCCCGGCGGCGGAGAAGAACGGCCTGAAAGGCATTTCCAGATTACCTTATTCGATGAAGGTGCTCTTGGAAAATATGTTGCGCAACGAAGATGGCCGCAGCGTCAAGAAAGACGACATCGTCGCCTTCTCGAAGTGGGCGCGAAAGAAAACCCTCCAGCATGAAATCGCATTCCGCCCCGCGCGCGTGCTGATGCAGGACTTTACTGGCGTGCCCGCCGTGGTCGATCTCGCGGCGATGCGCAACGCGATGAAGGCGCTCGGCGGCGATGCGCAGAAGATCAACCCACTGGTGCCGGTCGATCTAGTCATCGACCATTCGGTGATCGTCAACTTCTTCGGCGACAACAAGGCTTTCGCCAAGAACGTCCAGGAAGAATACAAGCAGAACCAGGAACGCTACGAATTCCTGAAATGGGGCCAGCAGGCGTTCTCGAATTTCTCGGTGGTGCCGCCCGGCACCGGCATCTGCCATCAGGTCAATCTTGAATATCTGGCGCAGACGGTCTGGACCCGGAAGGAAAAGCTGACCATCGGCAAGAAGACCGGCACCTTCGAGGTCGCCTATCCCGATACGCTGGTTGGTACCGACTCCCACACCACCATGGTCAACGGTCTCGCCGTACTCGGCTGGGGTGTCGGCGGCATCGAGGCGGAAGCCGCGATGCTCGGCCAGCCGCTGTCGATGCTGCTGCCGGACGTCGTGGGCTTCAAGCTCAAGGGCAAGCTGAAGGAAGGCGTGACCTCAACCGATCTCGTGCTGACCGTGACGCAGATGCTGCGCAAGCAGGGCGTGGTCGGCAAGTTTGTCGAGTTCTACGGCCCCGGCCTCGATCATCTTTCGGTCGCGGACAAGGCAACCATCGGCAACATGGCGCCGGAGTATGGCGCGACCTGCGGCTTTTTCCCGGTCGACAAGGCTGCGCTCGATTATCTCAAGACCTCGGGCCGCAAGGCCGATCACGTGGCGCTCGTTGAGAAATACGCCAAGGCGCAGGGCCTGTTCCGCACCGCCACGTCAGCAGATCCGGTGTTTACCGAGAAGCTCGTGCTCGATCTCAAGGACGTGGTGCCCTCGCTCGCCGGCCCGAAGCGTCCGGAAGGGCGCGTTGCGTTGCCTGCGGTGGCGGAAGGTTTCGCCGTCGCGATGGCGAACGAATACAAGAAGCCGGATGCCGATGCGCGTTTCCCGGTCGAGGGCCGCAAGTTCGATCTCGGTCATGGCGACGTAGTGATCGCGGCGATCACCTCCTGCACCAACACCTCGAATCCGAGCGTGCTGATGGCGGCGGGTCTGCTGGCACGCAAGGCGGCGGCCAAGGGCCTGAAAGCGAAGCCATGGGTGAAGACCTCGCTCGCGCCGGGCAGCCAGGTCGTGGCCGAATATCTCGCCAATTCCGGTCTGCAGAAGGATCTCGACGCGGTCGGCTTCAATCTCGTCGGCTTCGGCTGCACCACCTGTATCGGCAATTCCGGCCCATTGCCGGAGGATATTTCCAAGTCGATCAACGACAACGGCATCATTGCTTCGGCGGTGCTGTCGGGTAACCGCAACTTCGAGGGCCGCGTCTCGCCGGACGTGCAGGCGAACTATCTCGCTTCGCCGCCGCTCGTTGTCGCCCATGCGCTGGCTGGCACGGTGACCAAGAATCTCGCCGTCGATCCGATCGGCACCGGCAAGGACGGCAAGCCGGTCTACCTCAAGGACATCTGGCCGACCACGAAAGAGGTCAACGCCTTCATCAAGAAGTTCGTTACCTCGACGATCTTCAAGAAGAAATACGCCGACGTGTTCAAGGGCGACACCAACTGGCGCAAGATCAAGACCACGGCGAGCGACACCTATCGCTGGAACATGAGCTCCACCTACGTGCAGAATCCGCCTTACTTCGAAGGCATGAAGATGCAGCCGGAGCCGACCACCGATATCGTCAACGCACGCATCTTGGCGATGTTCGGCGACAAGATCACCACCGACCACATCTCGCCCGCGGGCTCGATCAAGCTGACCTCGCCTGCCGGCAAGTATCTGTCCGAGCATCAGGTGCGCCCGGCAGACTTCAACCAGTACGGCACGCGCCGCGGCAACCATGAAGTGATGATGCGCGGCACCTTCGCCAACATCCGCATCAAGAACATGATGCTGAAGGGCGCCGACGGCAACATTCCGGAAGGCGGCCTGACCAAGCATTGGCCAGACGGCGAGCAGATGTCGATTTACGATGCCGCGATGAAGTACCAGCAGGAGAACGTGCCGCTGGTGGTGTTCGCGGGCGCGGAATACGGCAACGGCTCCTCGCGCGACTGGGCTGCGAAGGGCACGCGCCTCCTCGGCGTGCGCGCGGTCATTACCCAGAGCTTCGAGCGCATCCATCGCTCCAACCTCGTCGGCATGGGCGTGCTGCCGCTGACCTTCGAGGATGGCGCATCATGGGCCTCGATCGGCCTCAGGGGCGACGAGGAAGTATCGATCCGCGGCCTTGCGGGCGATCTTAAGCCGCGCCAGAAGCTCATTGCGGAGATCGTCTCGAACAACGGCTCCAAGCAGGAGGTTCCGCTGCTTTGCCGCATCGATACGCTCGACGAACTCGAGTATTATCGCAACGGGGGCATCCTTCAGTACGTTCTGCGTAATCTCGCTGCGGCGTGATGCCTTTACGGCACACAACGAACTGTGAAGTGGCTCACCGCGACGTGAGTGGCGATTCGGCTGCAAGAAAGCCTAAGACGAGGCGGATTTGCAGCGGTATTGCCGCTTCGGTTGAGGATTGCAGGTGACGCCTTTCGAGCCCATCGCCACATTGGCCTTCCGGCGCGCATCATTGTGCGCCGGGTCCGCGGTGGTTCTCGGCATGCTGATGATGGCAACCCCTGCGGACGCCGGCGATCCTCGGGGCGTGGTGGAATTGTTCACCTCGCAGGGGTGCTCGTCCTGTCCGCCCGCTGACAAGCTCCTCGGCGAATTCGCGAAGGACCCTTCGCTGATCGCACTCAGCCTGCCGATCGATTACTGGGACTATCTCGGCTGGAAGGACACGCTGGCGGACTCGCGTTTCTCCGCGCGGCAGAAAGCCTATTCCGCGGTGCGCGGCGACCGCGACGTCTATACGCCGCAAGTGGTGGTCAATGGCGTGAGGCATGTGCTCGGCAGCGACCGCAAGGGCATCGAGGCGGCGCTCGAAAGGAGCCACGGCGAGCATGGCATCATGAGCGTGCCGGTGAAGCTCTCCAAGGCAGGTCACTACCTGAACGTCTCGGTGGCGGCATCCGCCGGTCATCATGCCGAAGTGTGGATTTGCGCGGTGTCGAAAGCGGTTCCGATCACGATCGGCCGTGGCGAAAACAGCGGCCACCAGATCGTCTATCACAACGTCGTCCGCAACGTGCTCAAGGTCGGCGACTGGGACGGCACGGCCAACACCTGGTCGGTGCCGCTGGAAAACATCTCGCGTGAAGGCGTCGATGCCGCGGCAGCCTATGTGCAGGATGGCACGCGCGACAGGCCGGGCCCGATGCTCGGCGCGGCCTATACCTCGCTCACCAATTGATCTCCCATAACTGTGAGACCATCGCCGCGCGGGCGTGAAGCCAGGCGGGCGAGAGGCTATGCGATTCGTTCAGGCAAAATAAAAGGGCCGGGGAGAGCGGCCCTTTAGTCGTTTCCCGGATCGGAGACCAATCACAGGTGAGGAAGAAACCAAGAAAAATAGACCCGATCCTGACGACCCCGGGGGGCTGGGGGCTGAGGAATCCGGTGCCGAAAGGACCGGGTCAACCAATGCGCAGAGCCTCTCAAGCCCTGGCGGCGGCCGGGGGGCGGAAATCGGGCGGCATTATGATTTTTTCTAACGTTGCCGTGAGAGCCAGGTGAGATGACAAGTGAGGCGAATTGGGGCTTGCGAAGCAGCCCGGCGCGGCCGATCATGTAACGCCGATGACACGGAGATGGGAATGGGGCTCGGCTCTGGCGATTTGGACGGCGAAGATAATCGGCCACTTGAGCGCGGCTGGAACGCGCCGCCCGCAACGGTTACTTTCAACCGCATTGAGCTCAACCGCATCCTCAATCTTTATGGACGCATGGTCGCGGACGGTGAGTGGCGGGACTATGCCATCGATTTCCTGAAGGATCGGGCGGTGTTCTCGATCTTCCGCCGTTCCTCGGAAGTTCCAATCTACCGGATCGAAAAGGACCCTCGCCTCGCGCGCAAGCAGGGCGCCTATAGCGTGATCTCGGCGAGTGGCCAGATCCTGCGGCGCGGTCACGAACTTGAGCGCGTGCTCTTGGTGATCGACCGCAAGCTCGCGCTGGTCTGACGGTTTCTGGTCTTTCGCTATTCTTGCGGCGTCGTGCTGCCGCCTTCGCCGAGCGCAAGCTGCATCTGCACCGAATCGAGCCAGCGCCCGAACTTGAATCCGACATTCGGGTGAATGCCGATCATGGCGAAGCCCGCGCTTCGGTGCAGGCCGATCGAGGCCGCGTTGGCTGAATCTCCGATCACCGCGATCATCTGGCGGTAGCCGCGCGCGGTGCATTGCGCGATCAGCTCCTTAAGCAGCGCGCTGCCAATGCCGCGACGGTAATAGGCCGGATCGAGATAGACCGAATTCTCTAACGTGTAGCGATAGGCGGGGCGCGGCCGGTACGGCCCGGCATAGGCGTAGCCCGCGATGCGCCCGCCCGCCTCGGCAACGAGATAGGGAAAGCCGCCGCCGGTGATGGCCGTAAAACGGCGCATCATCTCGGCCTCGTCTGGCGGCGTCATCTCGAAGCTCGCGGTCTTCTCCCGCACCTCGAAGCCGTAGATCGCTGTAATGGCGGGGATGTCGGCGGCGGTCGCCGCCCGGATGGTGAAATCGCGCATGGCGCGACCATAAATTCGCGCAAGTCAAAATTGAAGTGGCAAAACTAAAGCTTCAAAAAGCGCCAAAACAAAAGCCCCGGCACGAGGCCGGGGCTTGATCGCTGGAAGGCTGTCGCCTTGCTTACTCGCGCTGTCCAAGAAGCTGCAACAGCAGCGTGAACAGGTTGATGAAGTTCAGGTAGAGCGACAGCGCACCGGTGATGGCCGCGCGCTCGGCGATATCGCCGCCCATCGCGCCATAGCCATAGATGTAGTCGTTCTTCAGCCGCTGGGTATCCCAGGCGGTGAGGCCCGCGAACACCAGCACGCCGACGATCGAGACCACGAACTGCAGCATCGAGCTCGCCACGAAGATGTTGACGATGCTCGCGATGATGACGCCGAACAGGCCCATGATCAGGAACGAGCCCATGCCGGTCATGTCGCGCTTGGTGGTGTAGCCGTAGAGGCTCAACGCACCGAATGAGGCCGCCGTGATAAAGAACACGCGCACGATCGAGGTGTGCGTGTAGACGAGGAAGATCGACGACAGCGAGACGCCCATCAGCGCCGAGAAGGCCCAGAACAGCATCTGCGCGGTCTGAGGCCGCAGGCGGTTGATGCCGAAGGAGATGGCGAACACCATCACCAGCGGCGCGAAGATGAAGACCCACTTGAGCGGGCTCACGAACATCGCGACGCCGAACGAGGTCAGCATCGTGTTGCCGACCCGGCCAACGGCAGCGGCGCTGTCGGTGGTTACGGCACCCATATACACGCCGAGCGCGGCGAAGCCGGTGATGGCGAGGCCGATCGTCATGTAGTTGTAAATCTTGAGCATGTACGCGCGCAGGCCGGCGTCTACGGCAGCCGCGTCAACCCGCCCGGCAACATGGCCGAACGGCGAGGCGTAGTTACGATCCGAGTCCGACATTGTCGAAACCTCTTGGTTGACCGTCGCCCCCGAAAGGGTGACGGCGGGAAAATCTGTCTCCGGCCGTTGAAGCATCGTTCGACGCTTTATCGCGAATCCGGACCTGCTCCGTATGTGGGAGAATAACACATAGCACGCAAGTCGTTCCGCGCGGCTGAATGTCGCAAAATATCTGTCATTGCAGCTTTTTAATGCATTGCAGATGCTAGAGATTGCGCAGAACGGCGGCGGGTTTCAACCGCAGGGCCATGAACGTCCCGATAAGGCCCAGGCCGATGGTTAACGCCAGGGCAGCAGCGGCCACCAGGGCGGCGGTGGTAGCCTCCCAAGTGAAGCTGAGATGCATCAGCCGGGTCACGATCTGCCAGGCCGCAACCGACCCCGCCGCGACCCCGAACACCGCGGTGGCGAGCCCAATTAGGGCATATTCTGCGGCATAAGCCCCAATCAGCTGGCGCCGGACCGCGCCCAGCGTTTTCAGGATCACGGCGTCATAGACCCGGTGACGGTGGCCTGCCGCCAGCGCCCCGCCCAGGACCAGCAGGGCGGCGATGAGGGTCACCAGGCTTGCGCCCCGGATCGCGAGGGTGAGGTTGGTCACGATGTCGCCGATGCTCTTGAGCGCGTCGCGCACCCGGACGCTGGTGACGGAGGGGAAGGCGTGGGCAACTTCCCGGATAACATTTGCGTCATCAGCCGGGGTGGAGAGGTTCGCGGTCAGGGTGGCGAGGTCGGTATGGGGCGCGCCGGCGAAGGTGTTGGGCGAGAACACCAGGACGAAATTGATCCCGAGGTTCTGCCAGTCGACGCTCCGCAGATTGCCGACGGTCGCGGTGATGTTGCGCCCGAGCACATTGACGGTGATCTCGTCGCCGATGCCGATACCCAGCCCGTCGGCGATCTTCTGTTCCAGCGACACCAGCGGCTTGCCGTCGTAATCCGGGGCCCACCAATTGCCCGCGACGATCTTCGAGCCCTCTGGCACTTTGTCGGCGTAGCTAATGCCGCGGTCGCTCTGCAAAACCCATTCGGCATCCGATGACGGCTTGAGCTGTTCGGCCGGGATGCCCTTCACCGCCGTGATGCGTCCGCGCAGCATCGGAACCACTTCCACCTTGGAGTCGGGCGCGAGCGTGCCGACGAACTGGCTGAAGTTGGCCGATTGCGCCGAGGGAATGTCGAGGAAGTAGAACGACGGCGCACGCTCGGGCAGCGCCGCGCTGAACTGGCGGCGCAGATTGGCGTCGATCTGGGTCACCGTGACGAGTGCTGCGAGTCCAAGGCCAAGCGACAGCACCACGGATGGCGTGAGCGCGCCGGGACGGTAGATGTTGGTGAGCGCAAGCCGCAGCATGGTGTTATTTGGGCGCGGCACACGCCGCGCGATCGCCATCGTGAGCCACGCGACGACGCGCAGCAGCAGGAATACGACAAGGCTTACGCCGACGAAGATCGCCGCGATTTTCCTGTCATAGGCAAGCAGGACGGCGGCCGCCGCAAGCAGCGCGATGGCAGCCGCAGGTGTGACGAGCTGGCGCGGGCTCATGCGCGGCATCTCGTCGGAGACTTCGGCGCGGAACAGCACGGCAGCGGGGATGTCACGCACGCGCCCAAGCGGCCACAGCGCGAAAGCGAGCGCGGCGAGAATGCCGTAGCCGAGCGCCAGCGCGAGCGTGGCGGGATAAATGCTGGCTTCGAGCGGTAGCGGCAGCAAATGGCCGAACAGCACCAGCACCGCATAAGGCAGCGCGGCACCCAGCGCGGCGCCGATCAATGAGCCGAGCAGCGCCAGCAGCAGCACCTGGATCAGATAGATCGCGAACACCATTCTCGCGCTTGCGCCGAGCGCCTTGTAGGTCGCGATCACGTCGCGCTTGCGCTCCAGATGGCTTCGCACCGCGTTGACGACGCCGATGCCGCCGATCAGCAATGCGGCAAGCCCGACCAGTGTCAGAAACTGGGTGAAGCGCGAGACGTTGCGCTCAAGTTGCGGCGATGCGTTGAGCGAGTTGCGGATTTCCCATCCGGCCTGCGGGAATTGCTGCCGCGCGCGTTCGGTCAATTGCGTCACCGCCGTCTCGTGCGGGTTGGCGAGTTTGACGCGATAGGTCCAGCGCACCAGCGCGCCGGGCTGCAATAGCCCTGTGGTGTTCAGGGCGTCGATGCTGATGAGAACGCGCGGCCCGATCGTGATGCCGCCAAGCAGCTTGTCGGGCTCGGTGGTCAGGCTGCTGCGGATCTGGAACGTGGTTTGGCCGACGCTGACCGTGTCGCCGACCTTGAGGTTCAACCGCGCCAGCAACACCGGGTCGACCGCCGCGCCATAGTGGCCGTCACGCTGCGCGAAAATATCCGGCAACGGCATTTGCGGTTCGAGTGTCAGTTCGCCGAGCAGCGGGTGACGGCCGTCCACCGCCTTGATGTCGATCAGCGTGAAGTCGTCATGGGCCGTGCGGGCCATGCCGCGCAGCGTCGCGACGCGCGACACTTCGCCCTGTTTGTGGAGGAAGGACAGTTCCTGAGTGGTCGCCTCGCGCTGGAACAAAGCGAAGGTAACGTCGCCGCCGAGCAGTACGCGCGCCTGACGGCTCAAGCCGTCACTCAGGCTTGCGGAGATCGAACCGATACCTGCGAGGGCGAACACGCCGAGCGCAATGCAGGCGATGAAGACATGGAAGCCGCGCAGGCCGCCGCGCCATTCGCGCAACGCAAAGCGCAACGCGAGAGAAAAACCGTTACCCATCGATGCGGCCCGAGCGCAGCTTCACGGTGCGCCCACAGCGCTGCGCCAGTGAGGCGTCATGTGTCACCAGCACCAGCGTGGTGTCGTGGGCCTGGTGCATCGCGAACAACAGGTCGACGATCTGCTGGCCGGTGGCTTCATCCAGATTTCCGGTCGGCTCGTCCGCGAGCAGGATCGCGGGATCGGGCGCGAGCGCGCGGGCCAATGCAACGCGCTGCTGCTCGCCACCGGACAATTGCGCCGGATAGTGATGCAATCTTTCGCCGAGGCCGACGGCCTGCAATTCGCGCGTGGCGCGCTCGGTCGCATCCATCTTGCCCGCGAGTTCGAGCGGCACCGCGACGTTCTCCAGCGCGGTCATGGTCGGGATCAGGTGGAACGACTGAAACACGATGCCGATCTCGCGGCCGCGAAACCGTGCAAGACCGTCTTCATCGAGGCCGTTGAAAGAGGTGCCCTGAACCACCACCTCTCCCGTATCAGGCCGCTCCAAGCCGGCCATGATCATGAGCAGCGTCGATTTGCCAGAACCGGAGGGGCCGATCAGCCCGACGGTCTCGCCGGCCCCGACGCTGAGATCGATCCCCTTGAGGATGTGCACTTTCGCAGCACCTCGCCCGAGGGAGAGGTCGATGCCGGAGAGTGAAATGACGGGTTGGTCCGCGAGGACCGTTTGTGAGGGTGTGGTGCGAGTATCCATGCGTTTGCCATATGGGGGTTCCATCGCCGGGGTCGAGAGGCTCACGCGGATGTTTTTGCTCTTGATGGGACTTACGGGACTTGCCCTTACGGGCCCGAGTGGCGCCGCGATGGCGGAAGCTTCGAATGCTGCGCCCTTGAAGCTCGCCGTACTCGGGGATTCCCTCACCGCGGGTTACGGCCTGCCGGCTTCGGCGGCGTTTCCCGTGCGTCTGCAACAGGCGCTGAAGGAGAAGGGCATCGCGGCCGAGATCGTCAATGCAGGCGTGTCGGGCGACACCGCGTCGGGCGGCCGCGACCGGATCGACTGGTCGATCCCGCAGGGTACGCAGGCGGTGATTGTCGAACTCGGCGCCAACGACATGCTGCGCGGCATCGAGCCCAAGGTTACGCGTGCCGCGCTCGACCAGATCATTCAGCGGCTGAAGGCGCGCGGGATCGACGTGTTGTTGTGCGGGATGTATGCCGCGCCGAATCTCGGTGAGCCCTATGGGAAGGCCTTCAACAGCATCTATCCAGACCTCGCGACAAAATACGGCGTGGCGCTCTATCCGTTCTTTCTTGACGGCGTGGCGGACAATGCGGCGTTGAAGCAGGCTGATGGCCTGCATCCCACGGCGGCAGGAGTCGATGCGATCGTGCAACGCATTCTGCCGGCGGTGGAGACATTCGTGAAGAAAGTGCCTCCCGCGCGAGCAGCGTTGTGAGGAGAGTGCCATAGACTGTCCACCGGTTCGCTTCGCATCGTCATGGAGCTGCGTTACAAATGCGACAGTTGATTCGGGTGAGTGATTCGCGCCCGGCGGCTTTCACCAGCAGCGGCGAAAGACCGGCACGGGGCACAGCGTCGAGGGAGTGCGATGCCTCGCTTATTCACTGGACTTGAGATCCCGCCCGACATTTCCCAATCGCTGTCGATGCTGCGTGGTGGCCTGCCCGGCGGTCGCTGGATCGATCCCGAAAATTATCACGTCACTCTGCGCTTCATCGGCGACATCGACGATTACGTCGCGCGCGAGATCGCGAACACGCTGGAGCGTGTCGATCGCAAGCCTTTCGAGGTCACGGTGCAGGGGCTCTCCAGCTTCGGCGGGAAGAAGCCGCGCGCGGTGGTTGCCTGTATCCAGCCGAGCCGCCCACTGATGGAACTGCAGGCGGAGCTCGAACGGCTGATGCGGCGCTTCGGGCTTGATCCTGAGGGCCGGAAATTTATTCCACATGTCACGCTGGCGCGGCTGCGCGATGCATCGAGCCGCGATGTGGCCGATTATCTCTCGGTGCGGGGCTACTTCCCGGCGAAGACATTCATCGCCTCCCGCTTTGTGCTGTTTTCCTCGCGCGCCTCCGTCGGCGGCGGACCTTATGTGATCGAGGATTCCTACGCGTTTTCGTCTCATGAAACGGATCGCGGCCTCCAGAGACGATATTCCGTTTCATAACGCGCCGTTCGACCTCTGTAGCGGTTGCATTTTTCGCCGTGCTGGGGCCGGTAGCAGGCATGGATGTTTCCTCGCCGCCGCCGCTGCGCGTCCGTTACGAGCAGCTCATCGCTTCGCGCGCCATCGAACCGGATGCCGCGCAGACCGAGGCCGTTTCAAAACTTGAAACGCTGGAAGCGCATCTCGATCACTACAAGCCGCGCAAGCCGGGTCTGTTCGGACGGTTGTTCGCCGAGGGCACGCCGCCGCCGCGCGGGCTGTATATCCATGGCGAGGTGGGCCGCGGCAAGACCATGCTGATGGATCTGTTCTTCCAGAGCAGCACCGTGATCTACAAGCGACGCTCGCACTTCCACGAATTCATGAGCGACGTGCACGACCGCATCTTCAATTTCCGCCAGCGGATCGCCAAACGCGAGATCGCCGATGCCGATCCGATCCATCTCACCGCGAACTCGATTTTCGAGGAAGCGTGGCTGTTGTGCTTCGACGAGTTTCACGTCACCGACATCGCCGACGCGATGATCTTGGGGCGGCTGTTCGCACGGCTGTTCGAGCTCGGCACCGTGATCGTCGCGACCTCGAACGTGGCGCCGGAAGATCTCTACAAAGGCGGCCTCAACCGCGCGCTGTTCCTGCCTTTCATCGCCGAGATCGAGGAGCGCATGGAGGTGCTGCGGCTCGATGCGCGCACCGACTACCGGATGGAAAAATTGTCCGGGATCAAAATGTGGCTGGTGCCGGATGATACGACGGCCGCGGCGAAACTCGACACCGCCTGGCTCAAGCTCACCGGCAGCGTGGACGCGCCGTCGCGCGATATCGCGCTGAAAGGCCGCGTGCTGCACATCGATCATTCCGCGCATGGCGTCGCGCGATTTACCTTCGAGGATCTGTGCGAGCGCCCGCTCGGCCCGCCGGATTTTCTGCGCATCGCGCGCGACTACCACACGGTCCTGATCGACCATGTGCCGGTGATGGAGTTCGAGGAACGCAACCCGGCCAAGCGCTTCATTTCGTTGATCGATGCGCTTTACGACAACAAGGTGAAACTGATGGCCTCGGCGGCGGCCGAGCCGTCCTCGATCTATCGTTCCGAGGAAGGCGTCGAGGCGCGCGAGTTCGCTCGTACCGTGTCGCGCATCATCGAGATGGGATCGGATTCATACCTCGCGCTGCCGCACGGCCGCAGCGATTCCGCCGCCAGCGGCGCCAGCACGGGCCTGGTCGAAACCTGATCCCGTTTCAAAAGCTGGAAAACGGCGGAACGTCTGACCCCAAGGTCGACTTGAACGGCCCTGCCGAAAGGTTTAACGGGTTTGCGACTTTCCCGTCACCTTCTTCACAAGGACATTCTCATGGCACGTAACAAGATTGCGTTGATCGGTTCTGGCCAGATCGGCGGCACCCTTGCCCATCTCGTCGGCCTGAAACAGCTCGGCGACGTTGTGATGTTCGACATCGCCGAGGGCATCCCGCAGGGTAAATCGCTCGACATCGCGCAGTCCTCGCCGATCAGCGGGTTTGATGCCGAAATGAAGGGCACCAATTCGTATGAGGCGCTGGCGGGTGCGGATGTCTGCATCGTCACCGCCGGCGTGCCGCGCAAGCCCGGCATGAGCCGCGACGATCTCTTGGGCATCAATCTCAAGGTGATGGAACAGGTCGGCGCAGGCATCGCGAAATACGCGCCCGACGCTTTCGTGATCTGCATCACCAACCCGCTCGATGCGATGGTCTGGGCGCTGCAGAAGGCTTCCAAGCTTCCGGCAAAGAAGGTGGTCGGCATGGCGGGCGTGCTGGATTCTGCGCGCTTCCGTTATTTCCTCGCCGACGAATTCAATGTCTCGGTCGAGGACGTTACCGCCTTCGTGCTCGGCGGCCACGGCGATTCCATGGTGCCGCTGACGCGCTATTCCACCGTCGCAGGCATCCCGCTGCCGGACCTCGTGAAGATGGGCTGGACTTCGCAGGCCCGCATTGACGAGATCGTCACGCGCACCCGCAACGGCGGCGCCGAGATCGTCAACCTGCTCAAGACCGGTTCTGCCTTCTATGCGCCGGCCGCGTCGGCCATCGCGATGGCGGAGAGCTATCTGCGCGACAAGAAGCGCGTGGTGCCATGTGCGGCCTATCTCAACGGCGAGTATGGCGTGAAGGACACTTATGTCGGCGTGCCGGTGGTGATCGGTGCCAAGGGTGTCGAGCGCGTTGTCGAGATCGAGCTGACGGGTAAGGATCGCGAAGCCTTCGACAAGTCGGTCGAGGCCGTGCAGACACTCACCGACGCCTGCAAAAAAATCGCACCTGATCTGCTCGGAAAATAAGTCGCAGACCGCAGATGTGCGGCGACACGCCGCGCATTTTCAGAATGTCGAACGGCCGGGCATTGCCCGGCCGTTTTGTTATGAAAATTTGCCCTCTGGTATTTGAAACACCAGAACATAGATACCGCATAATGCGAATTTCGAATTCACACCTTGTGTCGTTTCTTCGCGAACTTTCGCCTCAAATAGAGTACAGAATGCATTGATCACATCGATGCTGCAGAACTGAACGCAAGGTTCAGTTTTCTTGACGCATCCAGCCCATCAGGACGCGATATGTCCCGCCAGGACGCGAACGCCAATTTCGCCCTTACTTCCTTCCTCGACGGCGCCAACGCCACCTACATCGACGAGATGTACGCCCGCTACGAGACGGACCCTTCCTCGCTCGATCCCGAATGGCAGTCGTTCTTCAAAAGCCTCAATGACGCTCCCGCCGACGTCGAGAAGAACGCGCGCGGCCCTTCGTGGGAAAAGCCGAACTGGCCGCTGTCGCCCAGCGACGATCTGACCTCCGCGCTCGACGGCAATTGGGCGCAGGTCGAAAAGGTGATGGGCGACAAGATCGCCAAGCGCGCAGCCGGCGTGCCATCGGCCAACACGCAGGACATTTTGCAGGCGACGCGCGATTCGGTTCGCGCCCTGATGCTGATCCGCGCGTATCGTATGCGCGGTCACTTCCACGCCAATCTCGATCCGCTCGGAATTCAGGAGCAGATCGGTCACGAGGAGCTCGATCCGCGCTCCTACGGCTTCACGGACGACGATTACGATCGCAAGATTTTCCTCGATCATGTGCTCGGTCTTGAATACGGCACGTTGCGCGAGATCGTCACGATCTGCGAACGCACCTATTGCCAGACGCTCGGCGTCGAATTCATGCACATCTCCAACCCGGAGCAGAAGGCGTGGATTCAGGAACGCATCGAAGGGCCGGACAAGGAAATCAGCTTTACCCGCGAAGGTCGTCGCGCGATCCTGATGAAGCTCGTCGAGGCTGAAGGCTTCGAGAAGTTCTGCGACCTCAAGTTCACCGGCACCAAGCGGTTCGGCCTCGATGGTGGCGAAGCTCTGATTCCTGCACTCGAACAGATCATCAAGCGAGGCGGCAATCTCGGCGTGCGCGACATCGTGCTCGGCATGCCGCACCGCGGACGCCTCAACATTCTCACGCAGGTGATGGGCAAGCCGCACCGCGCGCTGTTCCATGAATTCAAGGGCGGCTCCGCCAATCCTGACGAGGTCGAAGGCTCGGGCGACGTCAAGTATCACCTTGGCGCCTCATCCGACCGCGAGTTTGACAATAACAAGGTTCATCTGTCGCTGACGGCGAACCCGTCGCATCTCGAAATCGTCGATCCGGTGGTGCTCGGCAAGACGCGCGCCAAGCAGGATCAGAATGACGATCCGGAGCGCCTGTCGGTGCTGCCGCTGCTGATGCACGGCGACGCGGCGTTCGCGGGCCAGGGCGTGGTGGCGGAATGCTTCGCGCTGTCGGATCTGAAGGGCTATCGCACCGGCGGCTCATTGCACTTCATCGTCAACAACCAGATCGGTTTCACAACTTATCCGCGCTATTCACGCTCCTCGCCATATCCGTCGGATGTGGCGAAGATGATCGACGCGCCGATCTTCCATGTGAACGGCGACGATCCCGAGGCAGTGGTGTTCGCCGCCAAGGTCGCGGTCGAGTTCCGGCAGAAATTCCACAAGCCGGTCGTGATCGACATGTTCTGCTACCGCCGGCACGGCCACAACGAGGGCGACGAGCCCGCGTTCACCCAGCCGGTGATGTATCAGAAGATCGCGGCGCATCCGTCGACGCTCGATATCTATTCCAAGCGGCTGATCGCCGATGGCGTGGTGACAGAAGGCGAGGTCGACAAGGCCAAGGCCGACTGGCGCGCGCGCCTCGATGCCGAGCTTGAGGCCGGCGGAGGCTACAAGCCGAACAAGGCCGACTGGCTCGACGGCAAGTGGACCGGCTTCAAATCGTCCGAGGCGGGCGTCGAGCCCGGCCGCGTGATGACCGGCGTACCGCTCGAACAGCTCAGGGACATCGGCAAGAAGATCACCGTTGCGCCCGATGGCTTCCACCTGCATCGCACGGTGCAGCGTTTCCTCGAAAACCGCGCCAAGGCGATCGAGAGCGGCGAAGGTATCGACTGGGCGACCGGCGAGGCGCTGGCGTTTTCCTCGCTGATGCGGGAAGGACACAATGTCCGCCTGTCGGGACAGGATTCGGAGCGCGGCACGTTCTCGCAGCGTCACTCGGTGCTGTTCGATCAGCAGGACGAAAGCCGCTACACGCCGCTCAACCATCTTGGCGGCAAGGTCGGCAATTACGAGGTCATCAACTCGGCTCTGTCCGAGGAAGCGGTGCTCGCGTTCGAGTATGGCTACTCGCTGGCCGAGCCGAACACGCTGACGGCGTGGGAAGCGCAGTTCGGCGATTTCGCCAACGGCGCGCAGGTGGTGTTCGATCAGTTCATCTCCTCGGCCGAGCGTAAGTGGTTGCGCATGTCCGGCCTCGTCTGCCTGCTGCCGCACGGCTATGAAGGACAGGGGCCTGAGCATTCATCGGCACGTCTGGAGCGCTTCCTGCAGATGTGCGCGGAAGACAACATCCAGGTCGCCAACCTCACGACGCCTGCGAACTATTTCCATGTGCTGCGTCGTCAGCTCAAGCGCGAATTCCGCAAGCCGCTGATCCTGATGACGCCGAAGTCGCTGCTGCGGCACAAGCGGGCCGTATCGAAGCTCGAGGACTTCGGGCCAGAGACCTCGTTTCATCGCGTCCTGCGCGACGACGCGGAGATGGGCGGCGAGATCAAGCTGGTGGAGGACGCCAAGATCCGTCGCGTTATCATGTGTTCGGGCAAGGTCTATTACGATCTTCTCGAGGAGCGTGAGAAGCGCGGCATCGACGACGTCTACCTGCTGCGCATCGAACAGCTTTACCCGGTGCCGCTGAAGACGCTGGTGCAGGTGTTGGAGCGCTTCAAGGGCGCAGAGTTCGTCTGGTGTCAGGAAGAGCCGCGCAACATGGGCGCGTGGCACTTCATCGAGCCGTATCTGGAGTGGGTGCTCAATCAGATCGGCGCCACCGGCAAGCGTCCGCGTTACGCCGGCCGTGCCGCCGCCGCCGCGACCGCGACGGGCCTGATGTCGAAGCATGTCGCGCAGTTGAAGGCGTTCCTCGACGAGGCGCTCGGCTGAGATAATTTTTGAAGGCGGCGTGCAAGGCGCCGCCTTGTCGTTTTTTTGATCGCGTTGGCGGCACCCGCCGCCGAAAACGCAAAAAGGGCAAGACATGGCTGAAATCCGCGTTCCGACACTCGGCGAATCCGTCACCGAGGCCACCATTGGCCGCTGGTTCAAGAAGACCGGCGATGCCGTCGCCGTCGACGAACCGCTCGTTGAACTGGAAACGGACAAGGTGACCATCGAGGTGCCGGCACCGTCCGCGGGCACGCTCGGCGAGATCGTCGCTAAGGATGGCGAGACGGTCGCGGTCGGCGCGCTGCTTGGCCAGATCACAGAAGGCGCGGGCAAGCCTGCTGCGGCAAAGCCCGCGGAAGCTGTCCCGGCGAAGCCGGTTGCCGCGGCCGCAGCACCCGCTCCCGCACAGAAATCTCCGCCTGCCGATGCACCGCAGGCGCCGTCGGTTCGCAAGCTCTCGGCGGAAAGCGGCATCGATGCCGGCACGGTTCCCGGCAGCGGCAAGGATGGCCGCGTCACCAAGGGCGACATGATGGCCGCGATCGAAAAGGCCGCCGCGTCGCCCACTCCGATCAACCAGCCCGCGGCCTCGCTGCAGGTCCGCGCGCCGTCGCCGGCTGACGATGCTGCGCGCGAGGAGCGGGTGAAGATGACGCGGCTGCGCCAGACCATCGCGCGCCGCCTCAAGGACGTGCAGAACACCGCTGCGATGCTGACGACCTTCAACGAGGTCGACATGACCAACGTCATGGCGCTGCGCGCGCACTACAAGGATTTGTTCGAGAAGAAGCACCACGCCAAGCTCGGCTTCATGGGCTTCTTCGTGAAGGCCTGCGTGCAGGCGCTGAAGGAAGTCCCCGCCGTCAACGCCGAGATCGACGGCACCGACCTCGTCTACAAGAACTACTATCACGTCGGCGTCGCGGTCGGCACCGACAAGGGCCTTGTGGTGCCGGTGGTGCGTGAGTGCGACCACAAGTCGATCGCCGAGATAGAGACGACGATTGCCGATTTCGGCAGGCGCGCGCGCGACGGCCAGCTCAAGATCGACGAGATGCAGGGCGGCACCTTCACCATCACCAATGGCGGCATCTACGGTTCGCTGATGTCGACGCCGATCCTCAACGCGCCGCAGGCCGGCATTCTCGGCATGCACAAGATCCAGGAGCGGCCGGTCGTGGTCGGCGGCAAGATCGAGGTGCGGCCGATGATGTATCTGGCGCTGTCCTACGATCACCGCGTCATCGATGGCAAGGAAGCGGTGACCTTCCTCGTGCGCGTCAAGGAAAACCTCGAGGATCCCGCGCGGCTCGTGCTCGACCTGTAATTGCTTTTTCCATCGCGTCCGGCCTCGCGCCGGGCGTTCATGTCTCGATGCGGATGGTTGGGGCGAACCGGCCCCGACGATGAAAAGCTCGTTCGGAGTTATCTCTTATGTCTTTCGATCTCGTCGTTATCGGTACCGGCCCCGGCGGTTACGTCTGCGCGATCCGCGCGGCACAGCTTGGCATGAAGGTCGCGGTGGTTGAGAAGAACCCGACCTTCGGCGGCACCTGTCTCAACATCGGCTGCATTCCGTCCAAGGCGCTGCTGCATGCCTCCGAGCGTTTCGAGGAAGCGGCCCACATGCTGCCGAAGATGGGCGTCGGCGTCGGCGCGCCGAAGCTCGATATGGCCGCATTGATGAAGTTCAAGGACGACGGCGTTGACGGCAACGTCAAGGGCGTCGGCTTCCTGTTCAAGAAGAACAAGATCGAGACCTTTATCGGCACCGGCCGCATCGCCGGGCCCGGCAAGGTCGAGGTCAAGGGCGCGGACGGCAAGACGCAAGTGCTGGAGACGAAGAACATCGTCGTTGCGACAGGTTCGGACGTCGCCAAGCTGAAGGGTGTCGAGATCGATGAGAAGCGCATTGTGTCGTCCACCGGCGCGCTGAAACTCGAGAAGGTACCTGAAAGGATGCTGGTGATCGGCGCCGGCGTGATCGGGCTCGAACTCGGCTCGGTGTGGCGGCGGCTCGGCGCCAAGGTAACGGTGGTCGAGTTCCTCGACCGCATCATTCCTGGCATGGATGGCGAGATCGCCAAATCCTTCCAGCGCATCCTCGAGAAGCAGGGTTTCGAGTTCAAGCTCGGCAGCAAGGTCACCGGCGTCGATTCCTCCGGCAAGACGTTGAAGGTGAGCATCGAACCTGCGGCGGGCGGCAAGAGCGAAACGATCGAGGCCGACGTGGTGCTGGTGGCGATCGGCCGCGTGCCTTACACCGATGGCCTCGGCCTGAAAGAAGCGGGCGTCGAACTCGATCAGCGCGGCCGCATCAAGACCGATGCGCATCTCGCGACCAATGTGAAAGGCATCTACGCCATCGGCGACTGCATCGCCGGGCCGATGCTTGCGCACAAGGCCGAGGACGAAGGCGTGGCGGTGGCGGAAATTCTCGCAGGCCAGGCCGGTCATACCAATTACGATGTGATCCCGAGCGTGATCTACACTTTCCCGGAAGTGGCGTCCGTCGGCAAGACCGAGGAAGAACTCAAGCAGGCAGGCGTCGCCTACAACGTCGGCAAGTTTCCGTTCACCGCCAACGGCCGCACCAAGGTCAACCAGACCACCGATGGCTTCGTGAAGATCATCGCTGATGCCAAGACCGACCGCGTGCTAGGCGCGCACATCATCGGCGCGGAAGCCGGCGAAATGATCCACGAATGCGCGGTGCTGATGGAGTTCGGCGGCGCGGCGGAAGACCTTGCGCGCACCTGTCACGCACACCCGACCCGTTCCGAAGCCGTGAAGGAAGCGGCGATGGCGGTGGCCAAGCGCGCCATTCATATGTAGGCGCGCGAACAGCGCCTGAAATCGAAACGGGCCGCGACGGGGGTTCCCGACGCGGCCCGCTTGTTTTTCTACATCAAATGCACGGCATGCGGCGCGAGCAGGCCGATCCCGGTGAAGGCGATGCCGATCAGCGCCAGAAGACACGATCCCCAGGCCAGCGCGACGATTCCGGTGATGATGGTGGCCGACGCCAGCACGATGCCAATCTGGAACGCCGCCGAGGCCAGTTCGAAATGATGATAGCGGGCGGACGCGAGATCGCGGTCATGCTCGGCATGCTTGGCGCGGGCGGCCAGTTGTTCGGAGCCTTCGCCGGTCTCGGGCTCGGAGCGGTAGCGCGCCGCGGTCTTCTGCCAGATCTCGATCTGCTTGGCGGCAGCGGTCTTGAGCGCCTCGTCGGCGGATGTGTCGGTCGTGACCTTCATCTGCTCGATCGCGGTCTGCACCTGAGTGCGGCGGATACTCTTGGCCTGAAAGAAGGCCCAGAGGTTCGCGGCCTCGACGTTCTTGCTGATCGCCTCGGTCTGCGCGCTCTTGCCGAGTGTCTCGGACAGGGCAAGGCACAAGGCGATGATCGCAATCAGAAGGGCGATCTTCTTGTTCGAGCCGGACGCATGCTCGGCATGCTCGGCGTGCTCCATGCTCTCGTGGGCGCTCATCGGTGATTCTCCGCTGTCGATGTGCCACGATTGAACGAAGGCTGTGACCGGCGCAAGACTGCCGCGCGATGGACACCGGTTTTTTGAAAGGCCCGCACGATACGTTATTCAGCGTGGGTTCAGTAAAAGGGCTGTCAGGCCCGCGGGTGGGCGCTCTGGTAGACATCCATTAGCCGCTCGGCGTCGATCCCGGTATAGATCTGGGTGGTCGAAAGCGAGGCGTGGCCGAGCAGTTCCTGGATGGCGCGCAAATCGCCGCCGCGCGACAGAAGGTGGGTTGCGAAAGAGTGGCGCAGCGCGTGCGGCGTGGCACTGTCGGGCAGGCCGAGGGCGCCGCGCAGCCGTTCCATGGTCAGTTGAATGATGCGGGGCGACAGCGGCCCGCCGCGCGCGCCGACGAACACGGGCTTCTCGGGCGCAAGCGGGTAGGGGCACTGGGCGATATAATCCTGCACGGCCTCCAGCACGCCTTGCAGCACCGGCACCATCCGCGTCTTGTTGCCTTTGCCGGTGACGGTGATGACGTCGCCGCGCCCCGGCTCAGGAATGTCGCGCCGGTTGAGGCCAAGCGCCTCGGAAATGCGCAGGCCGGAGCCGTAGAGCAGCGCCATCACGGCGGCGTCGCGCGCCCAGATCCATGGCGGACGATCCTCGCCAGCGCGGATATCGGCCTCCGTCAGATTGCGGGCGGCGGAGACGGCCAGCGGCTTCGGCAGGGTCTTTGAAATCTTCGGCGCGCGGATCGCGGACAGCGCGCCGACCTTGCCTTTGCCTTCGCGTTCCAGAAAGCGGCCGAACGAGCGCAAGCCCGCCAGCGCCCGCATCAGCGAACGCCCGCCGATATCGTCGGCACGCCGCGCCGCCATGAAGGCGCGTACGTCCGTCGCCTCAATCGCGGCGAAGGCCTTAAGCGAGGCCGGTTTGCCCCAATGCTCTGCCAGAAACATGAGGCACTGGCGCAGGTCGCGCTCATAGGCCTCCAGCGTTTTGGGTGACAGCCGCCGCTCGCTTTTCAGATGCGCGAGCCAGCGCGCCGCCTCGGCCTGAATGTCGGCGTTGGCGGGCAGGATCGTGGCTGAGTTGCGCTTTGGCTTAGGCATGTTGCCTGACATATACATGTGCAAGTAAAGGCGAGACTCGCGCGCCGGGACCGCGGCAAGGCTGATCCCCAAGGGTGGCAGTTGCCGCGCGGTTGCGATACTCACACTGGGCCGTTTATCCTTTCTTAAATCGCTACGCCGGAAATCCCTCATGCCCAGACGAGTTGTCGATGTCCTCGTCCCGGTGGCGCTCAATCAGGCCTATTCTTACGGCGTGCCCGATGGCGAGGAACTGGCACCGGGCGATGTGGTCAGCGTTCCGCTAGGTGCGCGCGAAGTGATCGGCGTGGTTTGGGCGGAAAACCAGAATCCGGCCCCCCGCCTGCACAACCGGCTGAAAGATGTCAGCGAAAAACTCGACGTGCCGCCGCTGCGCGAGGAACTGCGCCGCTTCGTCGACTGGGTGTCGAACTACACGCTAGCCTCGCGCGGCATGGTGATGCGGATGACGCTGCGGATGGGCGAGCATCTCGGCCCCGAGCGCGTGCGCCTTGGCGTGCGGCTGGTGGGTGAGCCGCCGCAGCGCATGACGGCGGCTCGCGCCCGTGTGCTCGATCTTCTTTCGGATGGATTGTTGCGCGCAAAATCCGAGGCCGCGCAGGAGGCGGGCGTCAGCGGTTCGGTGATCGACGGGCTTGTCGATGAAGGCACGCTGGCAGTCGAAACAATGCCGCGCGAAAAACCGATGCAGCCGCCGGACGCTGCATTTGCCGAACCGGATTTCTCCCCCGAGCAAAGCGAAGCCGCTGCGAAGATGCGCGAGCTCGCCGCGCAGGATGGCTTCGCCGTCGCGCTAATCGACGGCGTGACGGGTTCAGGCAAGACCGAAGTGTATTTCGAAGCGGTCGCCGAAATCATTCGCAAGGGACGGCAGGCGCTGATCCTGATGCCGGAAATCGCACTTACGGGACAATTCCTCGAACGCTTCGCGCAACGCTTCGGCGTGCGGCCGATCGAGTGGCATTCGGAACTGACGCCGCGTACCCGCGCGCGCAACTGGCTCGCGGTCGCGAATGGTGAAGCGCAGGTCGTGGTCGGCGCGCGTTCGGCTTTGTTCTTGCCCTACGCGGATCTTGGGTTGATCGTGGTCGATGAGGAGCACGACCAGGCCTACAAGCAGAGCGACGGCGCGCATTATCATGCGCGCGACATGGCGGTGGTGCGCGGGCACATCGCGAAGGTTCCAGTGGTGCTGTCGTCGGCGACGCCGTCGGTCGAGACGGAGGTAAATGCGCGCACCGGCCGCTATCGGCGCATCGCGCTGCCATCGCGGTTCGGCGGCCAGCACATGCCGCATATCGAGGCGATCGATTTGCGCCGCGAAGGCCCGCAGCGCGGGCGTTTCATCTCGCCGCCGCTCGCGGAGGCCGTGAAGTTCGCGGTGGAGCGCAGGGAACAGGCGCTGTTGTTCCTCAACCGCCGCGGCTATGCGCCGCTGACATTATGCCGGGCCTGCGGCCACAGGTTTTCGTGCAACATCTGCGATGCGTGGCTGGTGGATCATCGTTTCCGCCAGCGCCTCGTTTGTCACCATTGCGGGTTCTCGATGCCGCGCCCGCATGTCTGCCCGCAATGCGCGGCGGAGGAATCGCTCGCCGCCATCGGCCCCGGCGTGGAACGGTTGCAGGAGGAGGCCGCGACTCTCTTTCCCGAGGCGCGTACCATGGTTCTCTCCAGCGATCTCATCACCGACATCGAGACCATGCGGTCGGAACTCAACGAGATCGCGGAAGGCCGTGTCGACATCATCATCGGTACGCAGCTTGTGGCGAAGGGACATAATTTCCCACGTCTCAATCTCGTCGGCGTGGTCGATGCCGATCTCGGGCTCGGCAATGGCGATCCGCGCGCCGCCGAGCGCACCTTCCAGTTGCTCAATCAGGTGATCGGGCGTGCCGGTCGCGAGCAGGGGCGCGGTGTGGGTTATCTGCAAACGCACCAGCCGGAACATCCGGTGATGAAGGCGCTGGTCGCCTCCAACCGTGAGGCGTTCTACGACAGCGAGATCGAGGCGCGTGAGCGCGCCGCCTATCCGCCGTTCGGGCGGCTCGCGGCGCTGATCGTCTCGGCAGCGAACCGGCCGGATGCGGAAGGCTTTGCCCGCAGGCTCGCCAACCTCGCGCCGCGCGATGAGCATGTGGTGGTGCTGGGACCGGCGGAGGCGCCGCTCGCTGTCATCAAGGGGCGCTACCGGTTTCGCCTCTTGGTGAAATCGTCGCGGGCGTTCGATCTGTCGGGCTATCTGCGTGCGTGGCTCGCGGCGGCGCCGAAGACCAAGGGTAGCCTCACCCTCGAAGTCGATGTCGATCCGCAGAGTTTTTTGTAAGCCGCAAAATGAACCGCAAAATGAAAGAGCCGGCATTTGCGCCGGCTCTACTCATACTCAACTGACTTTACGCAACAACGCTACGCTACGAACTCGTTTGATTGAGCATGATGTGATCCGAAAACCGCTTCGCACTTTTCGGCATCATGCTCGTGCTTACTGAACTTCTGCGACCACCCGGCCGACGCCGCGGCCGGTCAGGCCGATGGCATGCGCGGCACCCTTGGAGAGGTCGAGCACGCGGCCACGGATGAACGGGCCGCGATCGTTGACGGTGACGACGACGCTGCGGCTGCCATGGGTGACCTTGAGGCGGGTGCCGAAGGGCAGGGTGCGGTGCGCGGCGGTCATCGCGTTCTGGTTGAAACGCTGGCCGGACGCGGTACGGCTGCCCGACTCATTGCCGTAATAGGAAGCCATGCCGGAAAATGTGCGGCCGGAATGATGCGTGGACGAAGGGACGTCGAGGGACGCGTTGGCTTCGCGCCAGGACTTCTTGGGGCTACGGGCTTCGCTTGCCTGCGTGCTGAGACCGAGAACACAAACCACCGAGAAAGCGGCCAGCGAGGTATTCCGAATCGCAGAGGCTGCGCGCGGCGCCTTCCTCGAAAATCTCAACATCAAGTCGTCCTTATGCCTGTTTATCCATCAGACGACCAGGCTATAGATGGCCATTGCTCGTCTGACGGCTGGTTCTTCGATCAATAAGGCATAAACGGGGCGCTTGATTAAGTTCCGTACTCTTTCACATATTGGGAGAAAGCAAGGCGAATAGCCTAAGTTCTATACGAATACTTTATCTATACAATAGATATACGATCATTCGACAATATATACTCAATAGCGAAGTTAAAATCCGGCCTCGCGCAGTAAACGGCAAAGCGGGATTTAGGGCCTCAGTTATAGCAATCTTGCATATCGACATGAGCTGAGCGGGACGCTCTGCATGGCAGGGGGCGCTGCGCTTGCGATTTCGGCCACCCCGCCGGATCAGCTTTAGGGACGCCGCATCTGCGACTTTCGATTTTCGACTGGTAGTTATGGTCATATTGCGCCTGCCAGCGCCCTATGTTAGCAAGCGCGCGTTTTCACGATGCTGAACATATCGGTTCGGCCGGAAATCGAAGTCCAGCTTGAATCTCAAGGACTTACATCGCTCGGCGCGAATTCATGGCGCCTGTCCAATGGCGATGGATTTTTCTTGGAATTTTTCTTGGGCCTTCAACAGCAGAAGAGCATTTCGTGGCTACTGACGATACCTCAGTTTCAGGCGTGGCCGGACGGTACGCGACCGCCCTGTTCGAACTGGCCCGGGACCAGAAATCCATCGATTCGGTTCGCGCCGATATCGACAAATTTGCCGGCCTGCTCGCCGAGAGCGCCGATCTGGCGCGGCTCGTGCGCAGCCCTGTGTTCACCGCGCAGGAGCAGGGCAAGGCGCTTGACGCCGTGCTTGCCAAGGCCGGCATCGGCGGCATCGCCGCCAACTTCCTGAGGGTTTTGACCGCCAATCGCCGCCTGTTCGTGGTGAATGACGTGATCCGCGCGTTCCGCGTGCTGGTGGCGAAGTTCCGTGGCGAAGCCACGGCCGATGTCACCGTCGCCGAACCGCTCAATGACAAGAATCTCGACGCGCTGAAGGCTTCGCTGAAGTCAGTGACAGGCAAGGACGTCGATCTCAACGTGAATGTCGATCCCTCGATCATCGGCGGGCTTATCGTCAAGCTCGGCAGCCGCATGGTCGATAGTTCGCTTCGCACCAAACTCAATTCGATCAAGAACGCGATGAAAGAGGCAGGCTGATGGACATCCGGGCCGCGGAAATTTCCGCAATCCTCAAGGACCAGATCAAGAATTTCGGCCAGGAAGCCGAAGTTTCCGAGGTGGGTCAGGTTCTCTCCGTCGGCGACGGCATTGCCCGCGTCTACGGTCTCGACAACGTCCAGGCGGGCGAAATGGTCGAGTTCGAGAACGGCACGCGCGGCATGGCGCTGAACCTTGAAAGCGACAACGTCGGTATCGTTATTTTCGGCGCCGACCGCGAGATCAAGGAAGGCCAGACCGTCAAGCGCACCCGCGCCATCGTGGACACTCCGGTCGGCAAGGGTCTTTTGGGCCGCGTCGTTGACGCTCTCGGCAACCCGATCGACGGCAAGGGCCCGATCCAGGCGACCGAGCGCAAGCGCGTCGACGTCAAGGCGCCCGGCATCATTCCGCGCAAGTCGGTCAGCGAGCCGATGGCAACCGGCCTCAAGGCTGTTGACGCCCTGATCCCCGTCGGCCGCGGCCAGCGCGAGCTGATCATCGGCGACCGCCAGACCGGCAAGACCGCGATCGCGCTCGACACCATCCTCAACCAGAAGCCGCTCAACGTTGCGGGCGCTCCGGAAAGCCAGAAGCTGTATTGCGTCTACGTCGCGATCGGCCAGAAACGCTCCACAGTCGCGCAGTTCGTTAAGGTGCTCGAAGAGCAGGGCGCGCTTGAGTATTCGATCATCGTCGCCGCGACCGCTTCGGACCCGGCGCCGATGCAGTATCTCGCGCCGTTCACCGGCTGCACCATGGGCGAATACTTCCGCGACAACGGCATGCACGCCGTCATCATCTATGACGATCTGTCCAAGCAGGCCGTCGCCTACCGTCAGATGTCGCTGCTGCTGCGCCGCCCGCCGGGCCGCGAAGCCTATCCGGGCGACGTGTTCTACCTGCACTCCCGTCTGCTCGAGCGTTCGGCGAAGCTGAACGACAGCCTCGGCTCCGGCTCGCTGACCGCCCTGCCGGTCATTGAGACCCAGGCGAACGACGTGTCGGCCTACATTCCGACCAACGTGATCTCGATCACCGACGGCCAGATCTTCCTTGAAACCGACCTGTTCTTCCAGGGCATCCGCCCGGCGGTGAACGTCGGTCTGTCGGTGTCGCGCGTCGGATCGTCGGCGCAGACCAAGGCGATGAAGAAGGTTGCCGGCAAGATCAAGGGCGAGCTCGCGCAGTACCGCGAAATGGCGGCGTTCGCGCAGTTCGGCTCCGACCTCGACGCCTCGACCCAGCGCCTGCTGAACCGCGGTTCGCGCCTGACCGAGCTCCTGAAGCAGCCGCAGTTCTCGCCGCTGAAGATGGAAGAGCAGGTCGCTGTGATCTGGGCCGGCACCAACGGCTATCTCGATGCGCTGCCGCTCAACAAGGTGCGCGCGTTCGAAGACGGCCTGCTGTCGCTGCTGCGCGGTAAGCACATCGATCTTCTCAACGCGATCCGCGACTCGAAGGATTTGTCCGACGACTCCGCCGCCAAGCTGAAGAGCGTGGTCGACGGCTTCGCCAAGTCGTTCGCGTAAATCCCATTATGGCCGGGCTCGCCCCGGCCATTCTTTGAAGTGGCAGGACGTCTAAACGATCGGATCCACGGTCTGATTGTCGGAGTGAAATAGAAGAATGGCTTCGCTCAAGGACATGCGTGTCCGCATCGCCTCGACCAAGGCGACGCAGAAGATCACCAAGGCCATGCAAATGGTCGCGGCCTCGAAGCTGCGCCGTGCGCAGACCGCGGCCGAAGCAGCGCGGCCTTATGCCGAGCGCATGGATGCGGTGATCTCCAACATCGCGAGCGCGGCGGCAGGTTCCGACAGCGCGCCTCTGCTGCTGACCGGCACTGGCCGCGATCAGGTTCAGCTTCTGCTGGTCTGCACCGGCGAGCGTGGCCTGTCGGGCGCGTTCAACTCCTCCATCGTGCGTCTCGCCCGCGAGCGCGCGCTGGCCCTGATGAACCAGGGTAAGGAGGTCAAGTTCTTCTGCGTCGGCCGCAAGGGCTACGAGCAGCTCCGCCGCCAGTTCGAAAAGCAGATCGTCGGCCACATGGAGCTGCGCTCCGTGAAGGTGCTCGGCTACAAGAACGCCGAGGAGATCGCGAAGAAGATCGTCACGATGTTTGAGGCGGGCGAGTTCGATGTCGCCACGCTGTTCTATGCTCAGTTCAAGTCGGTGATCGCGCAGGTGCCGACCGCGCAGCAGGTGATCCCGTTGGTGGTCGAGGCCAAGCAGGAAACGACTGCGTCGGCTTCCGCGGTTTACGATTACGAGCCGGAAGAGAACGAGATTCTCGCAGACCTCCTGCCGCGCAATCTCGCGATCCAGATCTTCCGCGCGCTTCTCGAAAACAACGCTTCGTTCTACGGCGCGCAGATGAGCGCGATGGACAACGCCACCCGCAACGCGGGTGACATGATCCGCAAGCAGACCCTGATCTACAACCGCACCCGACAGGCGATGATTACGAAGGAACTGATCGAAATCATCTCCGGCGCCGAGGCAATCTGAGGAGAGAAGCAATGTCTTATTCGACAAAGGCTACGACTTCCGGTGGACGCAACGGCCGCGCTGTTCTGGATAATGGCGGCCTCGCTTTGGCGATGGCCCTGCCGAAGGAAATCGGCGGCAATGGCGAGGGGCACAATCCCGAGCAGTTGTTCGCACTTGGCTGGTCGGCCTGTTTCGGCCAGGCCATTCTGGTTCTGGCCAAGAAGCATGGCCTCGACGGTCAGGCCGCGAAAGTCACCTGCGACGTGACTCTTAACATCAACGACGGCGCGTTCTCGCTCGCCGCTGAACTGAAAGTCGCCCTGCCGGGCGCCGACAAGGCCAAGCTTCAGGCCCTGATCGAAGATGCTCACACGATTTGTCCGTATTCGAAGGCGACCAAGGGCAACGTGCCCGTCAAGCTGACCGCCGTCTAAGTTATCAAGGAGAGAGTTTCCATGGCCCAACCCGCCAACCAGGTCGGACGCATCACGCAGGTCATCGGCGCGGTCGTCGACGTGCAGTTCGACGGCTATCTGCCGGCGATCCTGAATGCGATCGAAACCAAGAACCAGGGCAACCGCCTCGTTCTCGAAGTCGCGCAGCATCTCGGCGAATCCACCGTGCGCGCGATCGCGATGGACACCACCGAGGGTCTGGTCCGCGGCCAGGAAGTCACCGATACCGGCGCACCGATCAAGGTGCCGGTCGGCGAGGGCACGCTCGGCCGCATCATCAACGTCATCGGCGAGCCGGTGGACGAAGGCGGTCCGGTCAAGGCGGAAGGCACCCGCGCCATCCATCAGGAAGCGCCGGCCTACACCGAGCAGTCCACGGACGCTGAAATTCTCGTCACCGGCATCAAGGTCGTCGACCTGCTGGCTCCGTATGCGAAGGGCGGCAAGATCGGCCTGTTCGGCGGCGCCGGCGTCGGCAAGACCGTGCTCATTCAGGAACTGATCAACAACGTCGCGAAGGCCCACGGCGGTTACTCGGTGTTCGCCGGCGTCGGCGAGCGCACCCGCGAAGGCAACGACCTCTATCACGAGTTCATCGAATCCGGCGTCAACAAGAAGGGCGGCGGCGAAGGCTCGAAGTGCGCTCTCGTGTATGGCCAGATGAACGAGCCGCCGGGCGCCCGCGCCCGCGTCGCTCTCTCCGGTCTCACCATCGCGGAAGATTTCCGCGACAAGGGCCAGGACGTGCTGTTCTTCGTCGACAACATCTTCCGCTTCACGCAGGCGGGTTCGGAAGTGTCGGCGCTTCTCGGCCGTATTCCTTCGGCCGTGGGTTATCAGCCGACGCTCGCGACCGACATGGGCGCGCTGCAGGAACGCATCACCACCACCACCAAGGGCTCGATCACCTCGATCCAGGCGATTTACGTCCCGGCCGACGACTTGACCGACCCTGCGCCGGCCACCTCGTTCGCCCACTTGGACGCGACCACGACGCTGAACCGTTCGATCGCTGAAAAGGGCATTTACCCGGCGGTGGACCCGCTCGACTCGACCTCGCGCATGCTGTCGCCGCTGGTTGTTGGTGACGAGCACTACGCGGTGGCCCGTCAGGTGCAGCAGATCCTTCAGCGCTACAAGGCGCTGCAGGACATCATCGCCATTCTCGGCATGGACGAGCTTTCGGAAGACGACAAGGTTACGGTCGCGCGCGCCCGCAAGATCGAGCGCTTCCTGTCGCAGCCGTTCCATGTCGCTGAAATCTTCACCGGCTCGCCGGGCAAGTTCGTCGAGCTCGCCGACACCATCAAGGGCTTCAAGGGCCTTTGCGAAGGCAAGTACGATCACCTGCCGGAAGCGGCCTTCTACATGGTCGGCACCATCGAAGAGGCCGTCGAGAAGGGCAAGAAGCTCGCAGCGGAAGCGGCGTAATCGCGATGGCCAACACCTTCCACTTCGATCTCGTCTCGCCGGAGAAGATCGCCTTCTCCGGCGAAGTCGAGCAGGTCGACGTTCCGGGCGTCGAGGGCGACTTCGGCGTGCTGGCGGGTCATTCGCCGCTGGTGGCGAGCATTCGTCCTGGCATCCTCACGGTGACCGTCGGCGGCAAGAACGAGAAGATCATCGTGCTCGGCGGCCTTGCGGAAGTGTCCGACAAGGGCCTGACGGTGCTGGCCGACACAGCGACGTCGCTTGCTGAACTGGATCGCGTGGCGTTCGCCAAGCAGATCGAGGAGATGGAAGAAAACCTGAAGGACAAGGAGCCGGGCAGCGCGCTCGATCGCGCGATTGCGCGGCTCGACCACTTCAAGGTCATCCAGCAGCGCATCACCTCGACCGGAATGCACTGAGGCTTGCGTTTTGAGAATCAAAAAGCCCCGCTTTGGCGGGGCTTTTTTGTATCCCTGTCATGGCCGGGATCTTACTTGCCGGCGAACCGCGAAAATTCCTGCACCACGCGCTCATAGACCGGGCGCTTGAAAGGGACGACGAGGCCGGGAAGGTTCTCCATCGGCTCCCAGCGCCAGTCGATGAATTCGGGCTTGTGTCCGGCAGGCGAGACGACGTTGATCTCGCTATCCTCGCCAGTGAAGCGGATCGCGAACCACTTCTGCCGCTGCCCGCGAAAGCGGCCCTTCCAGGCACGCCCTGCGATGGTGCGTGGAATGTCGTAGGTCAGCCAGTCGGAGGCCTCGGCGAGTTTTTCCACCGAGCGCGCGTTGGTCTCCTCAAAAAGCTCGCGACGTGCGGCTTCCCAATGATCCTCGCCGGGATCGATGCCGCCCTGCGGCATTTGCCAGCCATGCGCCTGATCGACATGCTCGGGACCGCCGACGCGCCGCCCGATAAAGACCAGTCCCTTCGCATTCAGAAGCATGATGCCGACGCAACTCCGGTAGGGCAGATCATCGTAACGCGACATCGTACAGGCCTTCAGTTGGTTCCGTGGCCGGTTTGCCGCGCAAGCCTGCGACAAATCGGGAGATTAGCTGGATTTTGATTTCATCAGGGTCGTTGTCAACGGCACCAAAAGGATGCCCCGGCTCTCAAGGCGTTGTGCCCATGCCCCGATCCGCTCGATTGAAATCGGCAATGCGGAGGCCATGCCGACCGCGCTGCCGCGCTCGCGTGCCAGCGTCTCAAGCTTCATGAGACTCTTGTCGATCTCGGCGGCGGTTGGAACCTGATCGAGCACGGCATCCGCCGTCGCGGTAGGTACGCCCTGCGCGCCCGCGAGCTGGCCAGCCAGACTGCGCGGCACGCTGCCGTCGTCAAGCCAGGCGAGGCCGCGCTTGGCCGCCTGCTGGATGATCGGCTGCATCGCGGAATCGGTAACGAGGAAGCGCGAGCCCATGAAATTCGTGAGCCCGACATAACCCTGGAAGCGGCTCATCAGCCACATCAGCCGGTCTACGTTCTGCTCGGGGCCCGCGGTGGCGAGGAGGGTCTGCGGGCCGGGATCGTTGTCCGGATAGTCGTAAGGCTCCATGGGGAGTTGCAGCAGCACTTCGTGCTTCCGGGCGCGGGCGCGCTCGACGAGCTTGCCGGGATCGGAGCCATAAGGCGTGAAGGCCAGCGTCACCGCGGCGGGCAGCTTCACGATCGCATCGTTGGTCTTGGCGGCGCCAACGCCGAGCCCGCCGATCACGATGGAGATCGTCGGCGTGGTGGCGGCGCGGGCACGCTGCAGGTCGGTTCCGGAGGCATAGACCCGCCACGGCTTCAGCCCATCGGCTGCGATCGGCACCATGCCGTAGCGGGAATTCTCCAGAAGCCGCTGGTTGATGCCGCTCATCATCGCCGGCGTGTCGGCATCGAGCCCTGCGGGCGTGCCGTCGTCTCCGACCTTCATTTCGCGCCGTTCGCCGCTCGAGCCGTCGATGATGGTGACGGTCTTCTGGCCGCTCGGTGCGGCGGCAGGGGCAACTGGGGCGGCGGAGGGGATCGCGGAGTGGTCTGCGCCCGGCAGTTTGGCCGGGTCGTATTTGGCGACGACAACCGGTTCGCCGCCCATCGGGTCGCGGCCGAAAATGGCGAAGCCCAGGAACGCCAGTAAAAACAGGCCGCAGACCGTGGCGATCGCCTGCGGCGCGGTGAAGGGCAGGCGGAAGCGGCGCTTGCGCGGCGTGGTCTGCCCCAGCGGCGCGCTCAGGTCATCGGTCACGACAAGGGATCCCGCGAATCATCCGCGGAATCCTACCATGACAGGATGGGATAGCCTCGCCCGGCCGCAGCCTTCAGGCCTTCCGGGGTGTCGTCCGTGCGGGATTGCCGACGACTGTGGCGCCCGGGGCAACGTCGCGGGTCACTACGCTGCCCGCGCCGATGATGGCGTTATCGCCAACGGTGACGCCGGGCAGGATGATCGCGCCGCCGCCGATCCAGACATCGGAACCGATCGCCACCTGCCGCGCGAACTCGAACCCATCGCGGCGCTGGACCGGGTCGCGCGGATGGTCGGCGGCGTAGATCTGCACCGCGGGGCCAATCTGGGTGCGGTCGCCGATGGTGACGTGGGTCACATCGAGGATGACGCAGTTGAAGTTCATGAACACGCCGGCCCCGAGGCGGATGTTGAAGCCGTAATCGCAGTGGAATGGCGGCCGCAGGTCGCAGGAATCGCCTGCTGCGATCCGCTCGCGCAGCACCGCGAGCCGCTCGGCGGCGGATTGGCTGAGCATGGCGTTGTAGCGCGCGAGCCATTGCTGGTTGGCGGAGATGTCGACCTGAATCTCGGGATCACCGGGCAGGTACAATTCGCCCGCGATCATCTTCTGCTTTTCGCTGGTCATGACGTCTCCGATGGATCGCCGGAAATAAAAAAGGCGGCCGCAGGGGCCGCCTTTTGTGATCGTGAGGTAAAGACTTTAGTTCGCTGCCTTCTTAGTTCGCAGCCTTGGCCTTGTCGGCCGGCGGCGGGGTCGTCGTGTTGGCGGCGTTGTGCTTGATGCCATGCAGAAGATCGATGGCGGTGTGCAGCGCCTTGTCATTCTTTTCATCCGGCGGCACGTAGGACTGCGAACCGGTTTCTTCCTGGCCGTCGGCCTTGAGGTGGCCGCGCAGCGAGGCTTCGCCCTTGGTGTCGGTCTTGGCCTTCAGATCGTCAGGGACGTCTTGCATCACTTCGATGTCGGGGGTGATGCCCTTGGCCTGGATCGACTTGCCCGACGGGGTAAAGTAGCGCGCGGTGGTGAGCCGCAACGCGCCGTTGCCCGAGCCGAGCGGGATGATGGTCTGCACCGAGCCCTTGCCGAACGAGCGGGTGCCGATGGTGGTCGAACGCTTCTGGTCCTGCAGTGCGCCCGCGACGATTTCGGAAGCGGAAGCGGAGCCGCCGTTGATCAGCACGATCACCGGCTTGCCCTTGGCGAGGTCGCCGGGCTTGGCGGTGCGGCGCTGGGTTTCCTCGGCGTTGCGGCCGCGCGTCGAGACGATCTCGCCGCGATCGAGGAAGGCGTCGGATACGGAGACAGCTTCTTCAAGCAAGCCGCCAGGATTGTTGCGCAGGTCGAGGATGTAGCCCTTCACCTTGTCGGTACCGATCTGCTGCTGGAGATTGGCCATCTCCTTCTTCAGGCCTTCGGTGGTCTGCTCGTTGAAGGAGGTAATGCGGATGTAGGCGATATCGCCATCCTCCACTTTCGCGCGGACTGCACGGACGCGGATGTTGTCGCGTGTCAGCGTGACCTCGATCGGCTTGTCCTGACCCTTGCGGATGATCTTCAGCTTGATCTTGGTGTTGACTGGGCCACGCATCTTGTCGACGGCCTGATTGAGGGTGAGGCCCTGCACGGCTTCATCGTCGAGATTGGTGATGATGTCGTTGGCGAGGATACCCGCCTTCGAGGCCGGCGTGTCGTCGATCGGCGACACCACCTTGATGAGGCCGTCTTCCATCGTGACTTCGATGCCAAGTCCGCCGAATTCGCCGCGGGTCTGCACCTGCATGTCCTTGAAGCTCTTCGCGTCCATGTAGCTGGAGTGCGGGTCGAGACCGGTCAGCATGCCGCTGATGGCGCTCTCGATCAGCTTCTTGTCGTCCGGCTTCTCGACATAGTCGCTGCGGACGCGGTCGAACACGTCGCCGAACAAATTGAGCTGGCGGTAGGTGTCGGCGGCCGCGGCGCGCGCCGAGGTGCCCATCAGCGAAGCTCGGGGCTGGGTCACCAGAAGGGTCGCGGCAGCGCCGGCTGCGGCGCTGAGAAGAATGAGAGAAGTCTTGCGCATCATCCGCGAACCTTTTCGCCTTCCTTTGCGGCCCACCATGGGCCTGGATCGATCGGAGCTCCGTCTTTCCGGAACTCGATATAGAGTACGGGTTGGCTCGATGGCGCTGCCAGAATGGAGGCGACCTGAGACTGTGATCCCATCGTCGCCACCGGCTCCCCCGTCAGTACAAACTGGCCAATATTGACCGAAATACGGTCCATTCCAGCGATCAGGACATGATACCCGCCGCCCGCATTGAGGATCAAGAGTTGTCCATAGCTCCTGAACGGTCCCGCATAAACCACCCAGCCATCACACGGAGTTGTGACCTGTGCGCCGGGGCGCGTCGCGATTGAAATGCCCTTTTCCTGCCCGCCATTGCCATCCGGCCCGCCGTAATTGCGAATCTTCGTGCCGTTGACCGGAAGAGGCAACAACCCCTTTGCCGCAGCAAAGGCAATCGCCGGACTGAGGCGCGCTGGGTCCTGCATGCCGCGCAAATTAGGCTTTCCGTTGACGGAGGGGGGGGTTCCTTTCAATTCCGCCGCCGCCGCCGCCCGGGCAGCACTCTTGATGTCCTGTTCCATTTTGGCAATCAGGTCCTGCAGGCTGCCGGCTTGCCTGGCCAATTCAGTGGCACGGCTCTTTTCTGCTGCCATGTCACGTTCGGCATCCGACTGCTTCTTCTGCCGCTCATCGACGAGGGCTGCGAGTCGGGTGCTGTCGGTCGTGAGCTTGTCGCGTTCGGCCGCGAGGCGGTCGCGTTCTGCCGAGATATTCTTGCGCACCTGAATGAGCTCGCCGAGGTCGTTTGCGAGCTTGAGTGCGCGGGCGCGCATTTCCGGCACGGCCGCGCCGAGCAGCATCGCGGTGTGCAGCGATTGCAGCGAATCCTCTGGCGTCACCAGCAAAGCTGGCGGCGCGCGGCGTCCCGCGCGCTGCAGGGCCGCGAGCACTTCGCCGATCCGGTCGCGCCGGGTTTCGAGCGACAGCCTGATCTCCGCTTCGCGCGCGTCGAGCGGGCGGATACGGCCCTCGCTGTCGCTGATATTGGCCTCGATGGCGCGGATGCGCGCGGCGGTGTCGATCAGTTGCTGGTTGAGCTTGGTGCGGTCCTGCCCGATCGCGGCGATCTCGTCCTTGAGGCGTTGCTGCGCGTCCGCCGCTTCCTTCTGCTTGGCGCGCAGCGCCTCGAGTTCCTGATTGCGCTGGTCGAGCGTGGCCTGGCCGGATGCGGGCGGTGATGGGGCCGGTGTTTGCGCGAGCACGCCTGTCGTCCCGAGGCACGCGGCCAGCGCAAGGCCGCAGAGCCGAGAAAGGCCGGACGATTTGCGCGCACTGAGGATCAAACTGGTCTCCGTCAGGCCCGGTGATAAGGGTGACCGGACAGGATCGTCCCTGCCCGGTAGATCTGCTCCAGGAGCAGGATACGCACGATCTGGTGCGGCCACGTCGCCTTGCCGAAGGCGAGACGGACCTTGGCGCGACGGCTCAATTCCGTGGACAGCCCGTCGGCGCCACCGATCAGCAACACCGCGCAGGGCACCGAATCATCACGCCAGCGCTCAAGATGGCGGGCGATGGTGGTGCTGTCGAGATTGTCGCCGCGCTCGTCGAGCGCCAGCACCATCGCGCCGTCGGGAATGTGCGCGGTCATCGCCTGGGCTTCCTCGGCGATCCGGCCAGCGGCGTCGGCATGGCGGCTTTCGGGGATTTCGTGGATATCGAGGCCGCGGAAACCAAGCTTGCGCGAAAGGCTCTCAAAGCGTTCGCGGTAACGCTCGGCAAGCTCGCGTTCCGGGCCTTGCTTGAGGCGGCCAATGGCGATGACGAGAAGACGCATGGCATGGTCTTATCACGTCAGTCCGCCATCTTAAATCAAGGGGCGCTTAAATCAGCGCGCGACTCCCAATCCCGCATAACAGGCAAGATCACTCCAGACGCGCCGGCGACACCTCGCCGGCTTTAACGCGCCTTCTTGGCCGGTTTCTCCGAGGTCCACATCTTTTCGAGATTGTAGAACTCGCGAACCTCCGGCCGGAAAACGTGGACGATCACGTCGCCGGAATCGATCAGCACCCAATCGCAATTGGCGAGCCCTTCGATGTGCGGCGCTTCGATCCCGCTTTCCTTCAAGCCCTTGGCGACATTCTCCGCGATCGCACCGACGTGACGGTTCACCCGTCCGGTGGTGACGACCATGTAGTCGGTGATGGAGGACTTGCCGCGAAGGTCGATGGTGATCGTATCTTCCGCCTTCATGTCGTCGAGGCGGGAGAGGATCAGGGTGAGTGTCTCGTCGGCGTCAGGACGCGCCTTCAGGACAGCGATGGACGGAGACTTTGCTGCCGTCCGGGACAATGCAGATGCGGTCAGGGACCACTCCTTTCACTGTGTCGCGGGCACCGAATCTTCCGATGCCCACGTGCCTATTTTAGGCATGTGGGGTTAATGCTTTCAATCGTCCAGACTTGTGAGGCCGTCAGACTGTGGTGTTTGCGTCACGTCTTCCAGCTTCCGTCCGGGTTCCGCAATCTGGTCGATGACAACGGCGATTTCATGCCGGTGAGGAAGATCCAGGCTGGCGGTGTCATGGTGGCGAGTTGGCCTGCGTCGCGCTCGGGGATGCGGTGCTGCATCAGGGCTTGTGCTGCGGGCGAGGATAATGCGCCGAAACTGTCGGGCGGCCGGTCGATCACGGCCATGGGAACCAGATCGGCAATGGTGCGCCAGCCTTTCCAGCGATGGAATTGGGCGAGATTGTCGGCTCCCATGATCCAGACAAAGCGGACGGCCGCACAACGCCTGCGCAGGAACTCAATGGTGTCGAGAGTGTATCTCGTGCCGATGACGGATTCGAGACAGCTCACGTCGATGCGCGGATGATGCGCGAGACACCGCGCGGCCTCCATGCGTTCCTCGAGCCGGTGCGGCGCCTTGTCCTTCAGCGGATTGCCGGGCGTCACCAGCCACCAGACCCGGTCGAGGTTAAGCCGCTTCATCGCGAACAGCGTGATGTCGCGATGCGCGGTGTGCGGCGGATTGAACGAGCCGCCGAGCAGGCCGATGCGCATGCCGTCGGTATAAGGCGGGATCGCTTCGCGCAGCGCCGGTGTGTGGTTCACGGGCGCGTCTGCCCCGTGCCATGGACACGATATTTAAACGAGGTTAGTTGCTCGACGCCGACAGGACCACGGGCATGAAACTTGCCAGTGGCGATGCCGATTTCCGCGCCAAAGCCGAACTCGCCGCCGTCGGCGAATTGCGTCGAGGCGTTATGCAGCACGATGGCGGAATCGACCTCGTTGAGGAAGCGTGTAGCGGTCTGCGTGTCCTCGGTCACGATGGCGTCGGTGTGATGCGAGGAGTACTTCTCGATATGGTCGATTGCTTCATCGAGCCCGCCGACGACTCTGGCGGCGATGATCGGGGCTTCGAATTCGGTCGCCCAGTCTTCTTCCACGGCAGGCTTCACGCGCGCGTCGGCATGCTGTACCTCGGCGTCGCCGCGCACTTCGCAACCCGCATCGATCAGCATGGCGATCAGCGGCTTGAGTTGTGCAGGTGCAGCGGCCTTGTCGATCAGAAGCGTCTCGGCCGCGCCGCAAACGCCGGGACGGCGCATCTTCGCATTCAGGACAATGGTCTTGGCCATGTCGAGCGAGGCGGCCTTGTCGATGAAGACATGATTGTTGCCGTCGAGATGCGCGAACACCGGCACGCGCGCTTCGGCTTCAACGCGCGCAACGAGGCTCTTGCCGCCGCGCGGCACGATCACGTCGATGCGGCCGTCGAGACCCGACAGCAGGAGGCCGACAGCGGCACGATCGCGCGTCGGCACCAGCGTGATCGCGGCTTCCGGCAGGCCGGCCTTGCGGAGCCCTTCGACGAGGCAGGCATGGATCGCCATGCAGGAGCGGAAACTGTCGGAGCCGCCGCGCAGGATCACGGCATTGCCGGATTTCAGGCACAGCGCACCGGCATCCGCCAGCACGTTCGGGCGGCTTTCGAAAATGACTCCGGCGACGCCGAGCGGCACGCTGACGCGCTCGATGGTCATGCCATTGGGGCGGGTCCATTTCTCGGTGACCTTGCCGACCGGGTCCTCAAGACCGCGCACCACGTCGAGCCCTTCCGCCATGGTTTCGATCCGCGCGGGCGTCAGCGCGAGCCGGTCGATGAAGGAGTCGCTCGCCCCCGACGCGCGCGCTTCCGCGACATCCTCGGCATTGGCGGCGAGAAGTTTTGCGGAGGAGGCACGCAAGGCGGCTGCCATCGCGGCCAGCGCGTCGTTCTTCTGCTGTGCAGGTGCGAGCGCCAGCACCCGCGCAGCCGCGCGCGCCTCTCCCGCCAGATTGGACATCAGCGCAGGCAGGTCGGTTGTGTCGTCAACGGCTTTCAGCGGGGCATTCATGGGGATCGGTCCGGGTCGTCAGGTCCATGCAGTAGCATAAAATAGGAAAGCGGGGAGCTTGCCGCTACTCGGCCAATGGCCGAGCAGGCCCAGTTTCATGGGTTCGCCGCCTCGTCTGCCTCGCGGTCATGCCGGTGCGAGACGACGAGGTCGTCGCGGTGGATCATTTCAGGGCGACCGGTAAGGCCTAGAATTTTGGAGGCTTCCGCCGAGGATTTGCCCTTAATGCGCTCGGCATTGTCCGCGCCGTAGGCGACCAGTCCACGGCCGATCTCGTGGCCCTCGGGACCGCGCACCACCACGGCATCGCCGCGCGCGAATGCGCCCTCGATGCGGGTGACGCCTGCGGCGAGGAGGCTGCGCCCGGCGTGCAGCGCCTTCACCGCGCCTGCGTCGATCACCAGCACGCCCTTCGGCTCCAACGATCCCGCGATCCAGCGCTTGCGTGCGGTGACCGGATTGGCGGGCGTGAGAAACCACGTGCATTTGCCGCCGTCGGCGACGGCCTGCAGCGGATGTTCGATCTTGCCGGAGGCGATCAGCATATGGGTGCCTGCTGAAGTAGCGATCTTTGCCGCCTCGATCTTGGTGCGCATGCCACCGCGCGAGAGTTCGGATTCGGCCGCACCCGCCATCGCCTCGATGTCGGCGGTAACGGAGTCGACAACCGGAATGAGTTTCGCGTTCGGGTTGGCGCCGGGCGGAGCTGTGTAAAGCCCGTCGATGTCGGAGAGCAGGATCAAGAGATCGGCGCTGGTCATGGTGGCGACGCGCGCGGCGAGGCGGTCGTTGTCGCCGTAGCGGATTTCGCTGGTCGCGACAGTGTCGTTCTCGTTGATGACCGGCACCGCGCGCCATTCGAGAAGTTTGGAGATGGTGGAGCGGGCGTTCAGGTAGCGGCGGCGTTCCTCGGTGTCCTGCAGCGTGACGAGAATTTGCCCCGCGCCGATGCCGTGATGATCGAGCACCTTGGCCCAGATGCGTGCCAGTGCGATCTGGCCGACGGCGGCGGCAGCCTGGCTTTCCTCCAGTTTCAGCGAGCCGGACGGCAGCTTCAGGCGCGAGCGGCCGAGCGCGATCGAGCCGGACGAAACAACGAGCACATCCTTGCCCGCGCGATGAAGTTTCGCGATATCGTCGGCCAAGGCTGCGAGCCACGCACTTTTCACTTCGCCAGCAGCAGAATCGATCAGCAGCGATGAGCCGACCTTGATGACGATGCGGCGAAAATCATTCAGCCGGGGATGCATCTGTGAACGCGACATGAAAGAACATTTTTAAAAAGTGGAGGAAAACAGGGTTCAACTCGACAGCGGCGACCAGCTCGGCGCTGGTGGCGGCGTCTCATTCTCTGTCGGCTCGCCCTTCGCCTTGGCGGAAACCGGTGCTTCGCTGATGACATCGGCGAGTGCGCGCAGAACTTCCGGAACGCCCTCGCGGGTCACACCGGAGAGCAGCATCGGCGTCTGTTTCGCCGCGCGCTTCAGCCGCGCCTTCTGCTCTTTCAGGTGTTCGGGCGTCACTGCATCGATCTTGTTCAGCGCGACGACCTCGACCTTGCTGGTGAGGTCGTGCTCATAGGCGGCAAGCTCGTTGCGCACGGTCTTGTAGGCCTTACCGGCGTGCTCACAGGTCGCATCGACCAGATGGAGCAACACGCGGCAGCGCTCGACATGGCCGAGAAAGCGGTCACCGAGGCCGGTGCCTTCATGCGCGCCTTCGATCAGGCCGGGAATGTCGGCGAGCACGAACTCGCGGCCGTCGACGTGCACGACGCCGAGCTGCGGATGCAGCGTGGTGAACGGATAATCCGCGATCTTCGGCTTTGCGGCGCTGACGACGGAGAGGAAGGTCGATTTGCCCGCGTTCGGCAGGCCAACCAATCCCGCGTCCGCAATCAGCTTCATGCGCAGCCAGATCCAGCGTTCCTCGCCGGGCTGACCGGGATTGGCGTGGCGCGGCGCGCGATTGGTGGAGCTTTTGAAATGCGCGTTGCCGAAGCCGCCGTTGCCGCCTTCGGCGATGACGAATTTCTCGCCGAGCTTGGTGAAGTCATGCAGCAGCGTTTCGCGATCCTCGTCGAACACCTGCGTGCCGACCGGCACCTTCAGCACGATGTCCTTGCCGCCCGCGCCATGGCGGTCGGAGCCCATGCCGTGGCCGCCCTTCTGCGCCTTGAAGTGCTGCTGGTAGCGATAGTCGATCAGGGTGTTGAGGCCGTCGACCGCCTCGATGATGACGTCGCCGCCGCGGCCGCCATTGCCGCCGTTCGGTCCGCCATACTCGATAAACTTCTCGCGGCGGAACGCGACGCAGCCGTTTCCTCCGTCGCCGGAGCGGATGTAGACCTTGGCTTCGTCGAGGAATTTCATGGCCTACCCGTAACGCGAACAGGCACGCCCGACAACCGCCGGACATGCCCGTTACAAGGTCTCGTTAATATCGCCGTGCCGTGCCCCAGTTCCGGAGCGACGACCACACCGTGCGTTCCAGCCGGAAACGGTCCACCGGGGTGGAGGAGCCGAGCGCCAGGAAGCGATGTAATTCGACGCCGGTCCATTGGAAGCCGCACTTCTCCAGCACATGGCGCGAGGCCGGATTCACCACGCGAGCCCCGGAGCGGACCTCGTCGATGGCGAACTCCTCGAACGCGAAATCGATCAGCGCGCGGGCGGCCTCGGTGCCGAAACCCTTGCCCCAATGCTCCACGGCGAAACAATAGCCGAGCTCGGGGGCGTCCTGCCGTTCCCATGTCAGGCTCGCAAGGCCTATGGCCGCGCCCTTGTGCTCGATCAGAAATGTCATGCCATCGGCTGCAACGACGGACGAAACGAACCGCGCGGCATCATCCAGTGTATAGGGGTGCGGCACGCGACGAAGATTCATGGCCACGCGCTTGTCGGCGACGATGCGCGCAATGGCTTTTACGTCCGCGAGGGTCGGCTGGCGCAGAACCAGACGTGCCGTCTCGAGGACGACGGTTCTCAGCTCCCGCAAAGGCTTGATGGGATGTTCCTGTAACATGGCTCGCTCCTTTTGCAGGCCGTTCCCCAGCGGCCGGAAAAGTGAAAGGGGAGGCCGGTTTCCCGTCTCCCCTTGAGAGCCTTTACGCGCTCCGCCGGTTCAACGAGGACCGGCAGAACGTGATTTTCTGCCGTCTATTCAGCCGCTTCCGCCACCGGGACTACGGAGACGAAGGTACGGCCGTTGGCTTTGGCGCGGAATTCCACGCGGCCTTCGGCCTTGGCGAAGAGGGTGTGGTCGGTGCCCATGCCGACATTCGCACCCGGATGCCAGGTCGTGCCGCGCTGGCGCGCAATAATGTTGCCCGGAATCACGATCTCGCCGCCGAACGCCTTGATGCCAAGGCGCTTGCCAGCCGAGTCACGTCCGTTGCGCGATGAACCGCCTGCTTTTTTGTGAGCCATGGCTCGTCTCCAGAATTCGTCTCAGTGTCTAACCCGATTCCGTAACGGAATCATCTCACTTTTTGTCGCTTTTCGCCTTCGGGGCCGCCTTTTTGGCAGGGGCCTTCTTAGGCGCGGCCTTCGGAGCCGCCTTCTTCGCCGCCGGCTTGGCTGCGGCCTTCTTGGCCGGCGCCTTCTTGGCGGTCTTGGCCGGAGCGTCGCCCTCGGTGACGGCTGCCTCGACCTTCTTTTCCTTCTTCGGGCGCGGTCCGATCGAAGGCGCCTTGCCGTCGGTCAGGATCTCGGTGACGCGGATCACGGTGATCTCGTCACGGTAGCCGCGCTTGCGCTTCGAATTCTTGCGGCGGCGCTTCTTGAAGGCGATGACCTTCGGGCCGCGCTTGTGGTCGAGCACCTCCGCCGCGACCGACGCACCCGCCACAAGCGGGCTGCCGAGCACCGGCGTGTCGCCGCCGACCACCAGAACTTCACCAAGCTGCACGATCGAGCCGACTTCGCCGGCGATCTTGCCAATCTCAAGCACATCATTCGGAACGACCCGGAACTGCCGGCCGCCCGTTTTGATGACTGCGAACATCGTTTTATTCCTTCGTGTTCGATCCCGGCGCTCGGACAGGTCCGGGCCGGCTTCTTGTTCAGTCGTTATGGGTTCACTTGTCGATGCAGGCGCAGACAGGCCGCGCACGAGCAAAAACAAACGGCGCGAAATCCTCCGCGCCGGGTGGGTGACTTATAGCCGCGAAAGCCCCCGAGTCAAGGCAATCGGCCCGCCAAATCGGCCAAAATCGAAGGAAAATCAGCCGATTCCGGGCATTTTGGGGGCTTCCGGCGATGCAACTATTGGGTTTCCCCGCCATTGACCCCGGCACATCCGGAGCAGGGGCACCTCATCATATGTCGGAAGAGAACCGCACGGTCGGCATCGGCAACCATGGCGCCTCCCGGCTGCCGTCCGTCGAGGTCGACAGCTACAATATTGAATTGAAGGACGAGGACGGCTTTCTGGGTGACCGCGCCAGCAAGGGAGCTTTTCAGGACATTCTGGAGGCGTGGCGGAAGCCATTAAAGAAGAGCGGCGACGACCCATTGGGCGGCAAGTCCTCCGAAGACCTCGGCAAGAAGAAGCTCGACGAGATTCTGGTCGGCGACGATATCGAGGCTGCGGCGGTGCTACACAGCGCGATCGAGGAATTCGCGCAGGAGCTTGCTTTCGTCACCCGCCGCTTTCTCAAAAGCAAGGCGTGGGAGAAGACCGAGGCCATCGTGGTCGGCGGCGGCTTCCGGCAAAGCCGGATCGGCGAACTCGCCATCGCGCGCACCGACATCATTCTCAAGGCCGAAGGATTGAAGGTGCAGATGGTGCCGATCCGGTTCGATCCGGACGAGGCGGGGCTGATCGGCTGCGCGCATCTGGCACCGTCATGGATTTTTGAAGGCTACGACAGCCTTCTCGCCGTCGATATCGGCGGCAGCAACATCCGCTGCGGCGTGGTCGAGACGTTGCAGAAGAAAGCGCCCGATCTGGCCAAGGCGCGGGTGTGGGCGTTCGAGTTGTGGCGTCATGCCGACGATGAGCCGACGCGCGAAAGCGCAGTGAAGAAGCTCGTGAAGATGCTCAAGGATCTTATCGCGAAGGCGGGAGCCGAAGGCTTGAAGCTTGCGCCGTTCATCGGCGTGTCGTGTCCTGGCGTGATCGACGCCGACGGCGCGATCGAGAAGGGCGCCCAGAATCTGCCAGGCAACTGGGAAAGCAGCCGCTTCAATCTGCCTGCGATTCTGGTGGAGGAAATTCCAACGATCGGCGATCACGACACCGTGGTGCTGATGCACAATGATGGCGTTGCGCAGGGCCTGAGCGAAATCCCGTTCATGCAGGATTACAAGCGCTGGGGCATCCTCACCATCGGCACCGGGCTCGGCAATGCGCGTTTCACCATGCGCAACGATAAAAAGAGCGCCGAGAAGAAGAACGGCGACAAAAAGAATGGCGACAAGAACGGAGGCAAAGAGAAGGACAAAGACAAAAAGAAATCCTGATGGGAAATGGTGCGAGCGCGTTTCTCGCTCGACACCTGCAATTCACCATTCCGCTTTATGAGAATTTTTCGAACTCGTTTCGAATACTGAAAATTCCTCTCACCGATTTCAACGAAGTGATGGAGAAATCGCGGCCTTTGCGCGCTGCGCGATTGACTTGCTGCCGCGCCGATCTAGCGTGTTGCCCGCGAGGCGTTTCTTGATTTTAAAATATCGCATCGAACGCCGTCGCGCTCTGCACTGGTTAGAACAACGCTTCTTCGCATGGCGTGATTTCGACCGACGCGCCATGAACAACAAGGTCGTCGAGAGGAATCGTCCATGACTAGGGTTGATGTTGAATCTTGCGGCAAGAACGAAGGCGAGAATGACAAGTCGGGATTGACGCGGCGCGACTTTGCGATTGCGGGGGCCTCGACGCTCGCGGCGGCGGTGATGCCGGGCCATGCTTTCGCAGCGAAAGCGAGCTCCGCGATGCCGATGTCGATCAGCGAAGCCGGCAAGCGGATGCGGGATGGTTCGCTGTCCTGCGTCGATCTGACGAAAGCCTATTTCCATTACATCGAAATGTATCAGCCGAAGCTGAACATGTTCATTTCGCAATTGAAGGATATGGCGCTGAAGACGGCGGCGGAGCGCGACGCCGAACTCAAGCAGGGCAAGGATCGCGGGCCGCTGCACGGCATTCCGATCCTGGTGAAGGATCTTTACGACATGGCGGGCACCAAGACGACAGTGGGCTCGAAGGCCTTCGTCGATCGCCAGTCGACGGAAGATGCGACCTCGGTTCATCATCTGCTCGAAGCCGGTGTCGTGGTGCTCGGCAAGACCAACATGAATGAATTCGCGGCAGGCGTGTCGGGCACGAACGCCTATTTCGGCGATTGCCATAACCCATGGGCGCTGGATCGCTCGCCCGGCGGCTCATCGAGCGGCAACGGCGCGGCGCTGGCCGCAGGCATCGGCTTCGGGGGTACGTCGAGCGACACCGGTGGATCGATCCGCGTTCCGGCGAGTTGGTGCGGCATCGCGGGCATCCGCCCGACCTACGGTCTCGTCAGCCTGCACGGGCTTTTCCCGCGCGCCTACAGTCTCGATTGCGCGGGCCCGCTCGCGCGCAATGTCTTCGATCTCGGCTTGCTGCTCGACGCAATGGCAGGGTTCGATCCGCTGGATAAGCATTCGGCGCTGGCGCAGCGCACCTCGTCCTACACCAAGGGCATCAAGGACGGTGTGAAGGGCATGACCTTCGCGACGGTGAAGAACTACACCTATAAGGACGTCGATAAGCCGGTGGCTGACGCGGTGGCGAAGGCGGCGGAGAAGCTCAAGAGTCTTGGCGCCAAGATCGTCGAAGTCGAAATCAAGCCGCTGGAGGGGCAGCTCGACTACAACAAGCTGTTCACCAATATTCTGCTCTACGAGTTCAACCAGATTCTCGGCGACAAATACCGCAACACGCCGAACGCCGCCGATCTGTACGGCCCGATCGTGACGAACAATATCGCGGCCGGCTCGAAAGTGTCGAAGGAAGATTACGAGAAGACCATGAACGAACGCCCTGCGATCATCGCGGAGGTGAAGAAGGTGTTCAATCATGTCGATGCGCTGCTTACGCCCGCGCTTCCGACCACTGCACCGTTGTTGAAAGCGTCGGCGCAGGATTACGGGCGCGGACGGCAGTTCACGATTCCATTCAGCTATACGGCGCTGCCTTCAGCGGTGGTGCCGTGCGGATTCGATCCGCAAGGGTTGCCGATCGGACTCCAGATCGTCGGCGATCATTTCAGCGAGGCGGCGCTGTTGCGGATGGCTTACGCCTACGAGCAGGCGACCGACTTCCACAAGAAGCATCCGCCGATCTTCGCGGGAACCCTTCCGTCCTAGTGAGGGGAACTCTCGGCCGCTTGCTTTGTTATTCCTGACAGGTTGCTAAAAATCGGAAGGCTTTGGCCTTCCGATTGCTTTTCCGGCTTCCTTCAAATTCTCCAATCCATTGGCGATGTCAGGCTCTGATATTTCTCTTCAAATATGGGAGGCCGTCAGCGGCGCTCCCGTCGTGGCGACGAATATTCCTGCGCGGCTCGATGCGCTGTTATGGAGTCCGTTTCATACCCGCGTCATCGCAGCTCTCGGTATCACCTGGATTCTCGATGGCCTCGAGGTGACGCTGGCGGGCTCTTTGGCCGGTGCGTTGAAGCAATCGCAGACGCTGCAGTTCAGCAATCTCGATATCGGTCTGGCATCCAGCGCCTATCTTGCGGGCGCGGTGCTTGGCGCACTCGGCTTCGGCTGGCTCACCGACCGCATCGGACGGCGGAGGCTGTTCTTCATCACGCTGGCGCTTTATCTGCTCGCCACGGCGGCCACGGCTCTGTCGTGGAATATCGCAAGCTATGCCACGTTCCGTTTTCTCACCGGCGCGGGTATCGGCGGTGAATACACCGCGATCAATTCGACCATTCAGGAATTGGTGCCCGCGCGCTATCGCGGCTGGACGGATCTCGTCGTCAACGGCAGCTTCTGGCTCGGCGCGGCGCTCGGCGCGGTGGGCGCGATCGTGCTGCTCGATCCGGCCGTAATTGATCCCGACATCGGCTGGCGGTTCGCGTTTCTGATCGGCGCGATCCTGGGCCTCGTGGTGTTCGTGATGCGGTTCTGGATTCCCGAAAGCCCGCGCTGGCTGATGGTGCACGGTCGCCCGCAGGAAGCGGAGCGGATCGTGCAGGAGATCGAACGCCATGCGCGGCCTGCGCGGGAGCATGACGGGGAATTGCCCGCGATCAGGCTGCGGATGCGCGATCACACGCCGCTGCGCGAAGTCGCGCACACGCTGTTCGTCACTTATCGCCCCCGCGCGCTGGTCGGTCTCGTGCTGATGGCGGCGCAAGCGTTCTTCTACAACGCGATCTTCTTCACCTTCGCGCTGGTGCTGACGGATTTCTTCCATATTCCGGCGGATCATGTCGGCTGGTACATTCTGCCGTTCGCCGCTGGAAATTTTCTCGGCCCGCTGTTGCTGGGGCGGCTGTTCGATACGCTCGGCCGCCGCAGGATGATCGCCTTCACCTATGCGATCTCGGGCATTCTCCTGATCGTTACCGGCTATCTGTTTTCAATCGGCGCGCTGACTGCCACGCAACAGACATTGTGCTGGATGGTGGTGTTCTTCTTCGCCTCGCCGGCGGCGAGTGCCGCGTATCTGACGGTGAGCGAAACCTTTCCGCTGGAGGTGCGTGCGTTGGCGATCGCGCTGTTCTATGCGATTGGCACCGCGATCGGCGGCGTCGCCGGGCCGTCTCTGCTCGGCGCGCTGGTCGATACCGGCTCGCGCGCCAGCGTATTTGCAGGCTATCTTTTCGGCTCATTATTGATGATCGTTGCCGCTGTTGTCGCATGGCGGTTCGGCATCGACGCCGAGCGCAAACCGCTCGAAACTGTTGCGCGGCCACTGGCTATCGCAGAATAGATTGAGTCGTTGCGGAGTGAATGATGACGAAGATTGAAACTCGCGCTTTATTGCCCTCCTATCCGGATTCGGATCATCCGGTGTTCTCGCCTTTGCTCGAGGACTGCGCTTTTCTGCTCGACATCGACGGCACGTTGCTCGATCTTGCGCCGACGCCGGGCGCGGTCGTGGTTCCACCGGGCCTCGCGGAAGCATTGAGCGGACTGCATATGCGGACCGACGGTGCGCTCGCTCTGGTGAGCGGCCGCTCGCTTGCCGATATTGACCGTATTTTCAACCCGATGCTGTTGCCTGCCGTAGGCGGTCACGGTGCGGAGATGCGGATGTCGGTCGACAGCGAAGCCGATGCTGTGCACGCGCCGCCGATGGACAAGGATCTGAAGAAGCGCTTTGCCGCGATCGGCCACCTCGATCCGCGCATCATCGTCGAGGACAAGGGCTATTCAATCGCGCTGCATTATCGCCAGGCGCCGAATTGGGAACGCGCGATTTATGATGCGGTTGCGGCCATTCGCGCGGACCTGCCGGAAGCGCCGATCGACGTGCTGCCGGGGAAATCAGTGTGCGAGATCAAGAATTCCGGCATCAGCAAGGCGACCGGTGTGAAGGAACTGCTCAAGCACGAACCGTTCGCGGGCAGGCGTCCGATTTTCATCGGCGACGATATCACCGATGAAAGCGTTTTTGCGATCATGCCGGATTTAAAAGGCGTTTCATTCTCCGTCAGTCGTCATGCGCATGGCGTCGATGGTTTTTTTGCAATGCCTGCGGATGTCAGGCACTGGCTCGCGAGCCTGCTTGACGATTCAGTGGCAGATTAAAATTTCTTTAGAAATTTCCGGCCGGAATTTTTTCGGCAAGTCAAGATTGAAACAGATGCGAAATCCTCCCACTCTCAAGGCTCTTTCGAGAGTTCCATCGGCGCTTGCCACAGTCTTGCCGTCAAATCCACAAAGCAGCACTTAGGAACCATATTGATGAACAGACGTTTATCTGTGCGTCAAACGGAGTGTTCCCTGTGACATTGGTGGTCATATCCAACCGCGTGGCTCGGGCGAAGCCGAACGAGCCGATGACGGGAGGCCTCGCGGCAGCATTGTTGCCGGTGGTGGAAAAATCCGGTGCGATCTGGGTAGGGTCCAGCGGTCGTGTCCGCGACGGACAACAGCGGGAACCTTTCGCGCAAATTGAATCGTTGGGCCGCGGCGCGCTGGCCCTGCTCGATCTGCCGGCCGCGCATTACGGCGGCTATTACGAAGGCTTCGCCAATTCGGCGTTGTGGCCTGCGCTGCATTCGCGTTCCGATCTGATCCGCGTTTCCCAGGACGATTATGACTCCTATCGCGAGGTCAATGCGTTCATGGCCCGCGCGCTGCTGCGCTTCCAGAAACCCGACGTGACTTTCTGGGTGCAGGATTATCATTTCCTCGCGCTGGGCGCGGAATTGCGCAAACTCGATGTGAAAAATCCGATCGGATTTTTCCTCCACACGCCCTGGGCGCCGCACAATGTCATGTCGGGCGTGCCGCATCATCGCGAGCTGATCGAGACGATGCTCGCCTATGACCTGATCGGTTTCCAGACCGATGAGGATTGCGAGAATTTCGCGGGCTACCTCACTCTGGAACTGGGCTACACGGTCAAGAACGGCATGGTGCGCTCGCATTTCGGGCTGACGCGGCTCGCCGCGTTCCCGATCGGCATCGATGTCGAGGGCTTCACCGCGCAGGCGATGCGCGCCATCTCGCATCCCGACGTGTCACGGTTGCGCAAGAGCCTGCATGGTGAGCGTCTTGCGATCGGCGTCGACCGGCTGGATTACTCCAAGGGACTCTTGAACCGCATCCGCGCCTTCGATCGCCTGTTCGAAACCCAGCCGTCGCTGAAGCGCACGGTTTCACTGCTGCAGATCGCCAATCCGTCGCGCGGGTCGATTGAGGCCTATGGCAATCTTCAGTGCGATCTCGCGCAACTCGTCAGCGACGTCAACGGTCGTCACGGCGAGGTGGACTGGACGCCGATCCGCTATCTCAACAAGGGATTCAGCCAGACGACGCTGGCGGGCTTCTACCGCTCGGCGCATGTCGGGGTGGTGACGCCGCTGTACGACGGCATGAACCTCGTCGCCAAGGAATATGTCGCCGCGCAGAACCCAGCCGATCCGGGCGTGCTGGTGCTGTCGAAATTCGCCGGCGCTGCGAACGAACTGACCACCGCGCTGATAGTCAACCCGCATGACATCGACGGCATGGCGCGCACCATCGGCATGGCGCTGGCGATGCCCGCGCCGGAACGGCGGCTGCGCTGGGAAGCGATGATGACGAAGCTGCGGGCTGGCAACATCCAGCACTGGTTCGAATCCTTCATCGCCACTCTGGAAAGCACACGTGACATCACCCAACCCGCACCAGAGGCGCCGCGGGCCGGGCGCGAAACGCTCGGGCGGGGTGGCGCGGTGCTGCAGTGGCAGGCGAGCACCGCCCTGCACTGAAACGGCGGCTGGGCTGTTTTCGCCCCATCGCCCTGAAAAATCTCGCTATTCCTCAAAAATGTGAGCGGGAAGGGGCCTGCCTGCTTGCAAAATCCGGCCGACGCCTTCATGACAGGCGCCACGGAGAGGTGGCCGAGTGGTTGAAGGCGCACGCCTGGAAAGTGTGTATACGGGAAACCGTATCGCGGGTTCGAATCCCGCTCTCTCCGCCAGTAATTGCGATTAATACCTTGAAATTACAAGTAAATTTCGATATGTAGGCTTATATCACCCCACCGCATTCCCCACCCGAGGCCAGCATGCAGACTATTACGGAGGAACAGCGCCAGATTGTTGTCCTGGCTCTGGCTAGGATGTTCCAAGTCATCGATGCCCATCGCGATGAGATCAAGATTGATCCAGCTGATTTAGGGACCACGATCGACTTTCAGGTGGGTTACCAGCCCGACCTCGACAATTTCTTGAAACGATGGAAATCGGACCCAGTCGGCCAAGGGCTGAGGCAAGGCATCCGTGAACTTGGAAGGATGATTGCTCCTCACGTCACGATAGACACTCTTAAAAAGATTGCGACCGAAGCGGCGAGTCAGAGCCAGAACCTCGAATGGTCAATGGCGGTCGCCGACCACATGTGGGACGGTCTCAAGACTAGCGACGGCACCACCTGGACAGCGTAATCCACCTTCGATCAACATTTGAAGATTAGCTCGCTTTGGTTGTGGTATGTGGACCGGGTGTGCTTGGTCCATTTTTTATTGCAACATGCCGGCGGTCTGGCGGGAGGCTTTTGGGCACGAATCTCCAAAAGGCTCATTTTCGACCGGCGAGCTATCTTGCGAAGAACAGTAAACTGGACTTCACTTTCTGCCTGCCCTGGCCAATCTCGTAGTCGCCAAGGATCGCCTGCTGCACTTTGTTGGCGCGATCATATTTCTTTGCGAATGGCGGATTCATGAGCACACCACGTCACAGAAACCATCTTGCGCCCCGAGTAGCAATCGATCGCAGCTCGCGGTCAGGGGCAAGTTGCCACCCCTATAAAAGGGGAATTTCGATTTTTCCGCCGAAAGTGAGAGAAACCCCTTGTGTCGCAGGCGCTTTTTAGGAAAACAAAAATCTAAAAAATTGGCCGAAAAATACCATTTTGGCAGCGCCGGCTGACATGGTCGGGGGTTGGGACGAGCGATCGCTTCCTTGCATGCTGCGTGTGTGAGTGGTTGGACCGTCGGGGAATGTTCTCTCGGATGGAGCTGTACTAAATCCTAGTGCGGGGGTGGACGCTGGTACCCATAGGGAAGTGTACCATAGAGGATAGCCTACCGATGTTGGTAGGCGTCTCCTTCTCACCTCTGCTTCCTGGCATCACCCCAACGATATTCAACCGGCTCACCGGGCTTGGGTTTCGTAAGAGGTACGATCCAGCCCGTTCGCACGGCATTCCGACGGGCTCGCTGAAATTGACGGCGTGGCCAATCAAACATACTCGGGTTCAACCCGTCGGCGACCCAGAACTGAGCATCCGGCCCATTCTTGGCCTGCAGCCACGCTATAAGCGCAGTTAAGTAAGGATCCTTCACCATTCCATCGAGAGTTGCTTCGCTGAGCCAAGCACCGTGTCGTCCGATGCGGTTGGTGCCGTCCATGGTGTACTTCCAAGCGGACCTCGCCACCCGGACCACCTCCTCATCCTCCAGAGGTGGGATACAGGAATCCTCGTTGAACGTCCGTGCCACGTCGAGAAGGTCGTCAAACGTATCGCAGTCGTGGGCGTCGTGCATGCAATGCCACCAGAGCGCCTTGTTTCGTTCGCCCTCATGTGCGGTCCTGGGCCGCGCTTGATCGCCGGACCTCCAGGCGTTCTGCATGAAGGGCAGGTCGGGCAGATCGTCGAGTGTGCCATGAACGATCTCATATGCCATGCGCGTGCCTTTCGACGGTGGCGCGACAACGTACCCGTCACCGAGCTGATCGATCGGAAGGTCCTTTCCCCACGGCCGAACTTGGCGCTTCTCGCCTCGGTGGCGATACCACGCTTGGAAGTTACCTGAGCCGGTGCGGACAACGAACGGAGTCTCGCCGTGACGAGCCAAGGCATCGGCGAGGACTTGCTCGTCTTTGGAGTCAACATCTAGGACCGTCAGGCCGGTGACGCGGCCGCAGACCAGACCAAATGCGCTCGCATCGGCGAATTGCTTTGCCAGTTTTTTGCTCGCCAAGCTTCCGACCTTCATGTATCCGCGGATCGCCGGTCGCTTTTCGTTAGCTGTGATCTTCACCGGGAATGTCGGAAGCCCGCGGGCAGCATATTCCGGCTGCCACTTCCCGAAGACACCCATCTCCATGACTTACGGCTCACGGGTGAAGCCGGTGGCGACGAGCGCTTGGATTTCCTCAGAGCGCCAGGCCGTGATGCGTGGCCCTAGCTTGATTGGCTTGGGGAAGCGGCCCGACTTCACGCCGGCCCACCAGGTCGACTTGCTGACGGGGATCGGACCGGCCGGAGCGAGGACCGCGGAAAGGCGCAGTAGCCGGTCATTCGAATAGTGCGAGTTCAAGGGACACCTCAATGCTCTGATGAGAAGGAGGTGCTTTATTGATCAGGTGCCGATCGCCTTGGACGAACTCGGATAACCGCTGTCCGATTTCGGAGAACTTCCGCGGCTTTGCAAGCCGATTTCGGATTGGTGCCATCTCAAATCGCCCAACTCTGGAGAGCGTTGTGAAACAGCTTGGCCTTCACCATTAAGGAAGGGAGTTTGACGTGGCAGAGAACTTTGATTGGACGGCTAACGATGAGTTGGTCTCGGTCAGAAAACAGAATGCAATCGCGGTTTATATCTCCACGGCGGGCACTGTGGTTGTTCGACAGCAGGGTGATGAACCGGGTTCAGATACGTGCATCCATCTAGCCGCGCACCTTGTGCCGGACCTCATCGACCGGCTTGAGGACGTTTTCTGCTTGGCGGTTTCGCCGGGCTGACTTTTGATTGGCCGCCATCTTCTTCTGGTGGCGGCCAATCGAGTTCCTCCATGGCCGTTCTTAGACACCTCAACAGAGTGCCCTGGTCGACTGTCGGGACTTCCTTTATCCGCAGGTCGTTGATTATCTCCCCGGTGGCCGGGTTTCTCGGGGCTCGCGGATTGTAGCCATAACCTGCAACGGCCATTCCCAGGACGAGCTTCATCAGCGATTGTCGTTCCTTGAAGTTTGGCGGGGGATCGTCTGCGAGCTTTTGCACGTCCGCTTCCAGCTCGGCCACGCGAGCGAGCAGGGCTTCTCGGCTTAAAGCAGGATCGGGGCGCTTTCGCGCTTCTGGATACGACCGCGTGATGCACGCTTTCAGGGGGTAGTTAATCCGCACTCCCGTGCGTTTCGCCCACAGGAGCAGAGTGGGGGGAGAAATCTTGTCCGGCGAGCCGGCTAGCAACTCAGTTCCGCAGTGGCGTTCGATCAGCGTGCGCAGCCGGTGAACAACCCGCTGAGCAGAAGGAATTTCGATCGGCTCGCTCGGATCGCACTGGTGAATTAAGGCCGACGATTCGAATGCCGTCCAGAACGGCATTTTGCACCAGACCTTATAGATTTCGACCAGGTCTTCCTCTTCTTCTTCGTACCACTCTTGAGACATCTTCATCTTGGGGCTGTTGATCGTCAATCGCCGGTTAAACACGCTCGCAGGATTAATCAATGCTCCATGTCAACGCGGGGTCGACGTCGAAACTTTGATCGTTTTCTGAACGCCTTTTACTGGTGCCCAAGCACTTCTTTCACCCGGGCGACAGCTTTGGGCAGGTCTTTCCTAATTTCATCGCCGGGGATGCGAACGGAGCGAATGCCCAATGCCGCGAGCTTCTCGGTAACAACAGCGTCCTTCGCTTTCTGTTTGGGACGTAGATGAAAGCCTCCATCGCAGAATACAGCGACACGTTCATCGGGGAAAAACAAATCCGCTTCCGTTACCAGACCGTCGGTATGGCGAAACTCTACGTCGTTCCAGAGATGGTACCATGACGGAAAGGTTGCCCCATCACTCATGATAAGCATCTGGCACGCGGGAAATAGCCTCTCCTTCGCCAGCGCCTGAATCACAAACAACTCGATAGGCGTCTCGGCACCCCAGACCCGCCGCGCTTCGACCTGTTTAAATGGTGTGAAGAAAAGCTTCCGTCGATGTTTTTCATAACGAGCCTTCATCTGCTCGGACGGCATCCTGATATCCATTGTGAGGGTTTCGTCGTCGTCAGCTAACTCCGTCGCCAGGAAGAACTGATCGACCACGATACCCATCTCGTCGAGATAGCCCTTTCGTTCGCCATCCATATAGCCCGGTAAATTTCCGAAAAGCGACCATCCACCCGAGAATGGATCGTACCCCGCGTACATCGGCTCGGTCGCAAGCCAACCGTCAACATCAAGCTTTGCGACCAGATCAATCGTCGCTTCCTGAACCCGCTCCCGTTTTGACGCAGGGATGAGCGTCATCGCGAAGGGTCGGACCTGCAGGACACCGTCTACCTCGCCAGCCGGCACGCAACTCAGGACGAGAGAAACGAGCTGAAAGCTTGTGCCGCGCTTCTGGAATAACTCGACCTCTCCGTCGCTGGGCTTATCGTGCAATGTCCCGCCCGCTGCTTCGGCCATCGCCTTTGTGGCTGGCTGGATTCCGCCAAGATCGAGCGTGGCGACCCGGATCAATTCCGGGATGGACGACCAATCCAGAGCGAGCGGCAATTTCGGCAGTATGCCGTAAGCCGGGTCAGCCAACAGTGAGGCGGGTCTATTCTCAATCACCCGTGAACGTTACCTCGAACGTCGCAAAATCCAAAGCCAAACCCGAAGTTAAGGCGCGGAATCTCCGCTAACGGATTCGCGCTGCGGCCCTTTCGGCGTTCGCCACGATGTAGCTGGAAAATCTAAGCCCGATATAAAGAGTCTAACGTCGTCGCCGTTCACGAATATAAAGTCGGCGCTGTTCGATATGGCTCCGTCAGGGTCGCGCGCCCCACGAACACGACCGTGCGCAGTGTGGAAGGTCAGGTCTTCGTTGATGAGGTATCCGTACCGAGCGAAACCAGCGCCATAGAGACCGTCCACACCTTTCGGATATTGGGCAAACTGGACTTTGTTATAACCGGGCTTGAGAAGACTGACGAACGCCTTCTCTGCATCGGCTACCACCTGCTTCCGATTCAGCTTGTCCTCGAAGTCATCGTCTCTGAAGTCGTGATCCAATTCAAAGGTCTGCAAGACGAGGGAATTGACCCGGAAAAGAAAAAGATATGTTTCGTCCGACACCCGCGCTCCTGGATAGCGCTGCGGCTCATTTGCAAGAATCTCGGTTCTTGCATGATGACCCTTAGCAATGAGGCGGTCGAAACTGTCTCCAGTGCGGGCAATGCCAACATACAAAAGGTCGTAGATGGAGAATTCGGCATGGCGGTCCAAGCCTTCGATCCCCGGTCGGCCATGCGATCGATCGCATAACAACTTCTCCGTCGTGAACCACTCCAGAACCTTTGATCCCTCTTCTTTTATGGGCCCGTCCCAAATTCGGATGCCTTTGGGCCCAAGTTCGAGCCACAACGGGCTCTCATTGCCGACGACGCCGGGAAGCGAACGTATGTCGAGACGCACTTCGTCCGAAGGGCCGCCCTCGATTGCAAACTTAAAGGTCAAAATCTCATCGTCTTCCTTTTCGAATTCGATGAATTTAGCTTCTGGACGGCCGCCGATAATGTAGAAGTCGCTTTCCCTAAGCAGCGGCTCTACCTCTGGATCATCTTTAAACCAAACAGCCTCCTGGTTGGACATTGGTAGATAAACCAACTCCAGCATTGAGATTTTCGATTTTGTGACTGTTGGGTCCGTCATGTTTTTTTGGATACCATTTCGAGGCTCAAGATTGAACAGGCGCCGGGTCTTATTTACCGCGAGCGCGATCGATCGCCGAATCAATCTCGCGCTCGGCTGCGGCGGCGGACTCTTCCAACGCCTCTCGGATATCTGCCGTCGAGGCCATGAATGACTGGTAGTTCGACAAGGCGGTGTGCGGGTTCTGGTTTGCCCGTAACCGCGCTGCCTGCTTCTCCCATGACGGGATAGGGTCGGACCGGAATTTGTGCGGGTAGTTCTTCCCGAGCCATTCGACCAGCTGGAGCCAGTTGCCGCTCCAGCTATGGTTCATCGCGAACGCTTTGCCTTCCTCCGAGAATGCAAGACGCCATGCCTGAGTGCTCACTACCGCTTCGTCGCGCGTCGTCTGCTGACCCGCATATACGCCATCCGCTACGATATCGATGCAGACATTCTGCTTGTAAATGATTTCGTCCATCTCATCGGCGAGCGCCGAGATCGTGGTCTTTGGATTATGATCGCAAGTCTTGCGTAACAATGCGCAGCCGTTAGCAAAATCATCGAACCCACCGGGGAATGTCGTGTGACCGTGGAAATACTTCTTTGCCCGTTCCGGCAGCTTCTGGTTTGAACTCCAGCCCAACCCGCGCGGTTTGTAGGTGCCAAAATAGCCGCACGCCGTGTCGAAGTAGAGCGCCGAGAGCGCGGGCAAAATGGCTTCGTGTCGGAGGCCTACGTGATAGACTTCGTTACGATAGCCATGCAGGATCGTGACCGTTTGCGCGATCTCATCCGACAGACTGGCTTCGATCTTTGCGAATTTCAGCTTGGCATCGAAGTTACGGCCGAGCGCTTTGTTCAGCGCGTCCTGGTGCGCGTATTCCTCACGCAGGAACGAATAGGATTTCAGGTCGGGCGCCTTCTCCTTGGCAATCTGATGAAACACCAGCTCAACAGCGTTGTCGGTTAGCATCAGGCCGAAGCGCGCGTTATGCACGTCGCCCTTGGCGATGTGCTCCAGGGCGAGATCGAGTTGTTCGAGTACTGAAGCAAGAAACAAAATCATCTGAAAACAATCCATCAAATCTGTTTGTGATGGAAGGCAAGAATTGGCGCGTCGTCTGCAACCCGACCGGGCTCTTTTCGCTGGCACTCACCGGCTCAACCGGTTGCCGCAGAGCGTTTGTCCCGGCCAGTCCCTCGCGCGCCGGAGGCGGTAGGCTTCGCGTCCCGTCTGACGGCGGTGCTATGCCAACACTCAATTCCGTCGTTAGGCTGGCGCGCCCGGGGAGGTTCGTCGCGGTACTGATCTCGTGTTCCGCCGCGCTGCCGTACCTTGGCAATAGGAGTGCCAAGCCTCCATGAGCTTGCGGCGCTTCTCCAGGGCGTCACCACGTCTGTACGCACGTTCCGCCTTGTCTCCGACGAGGTGCGCAAGTGCCGCTTCCGCGACCTCTCGCGGGAACGCAGTGGCATCGCCGGCCCAGTCCCGAAATGAGCTGCGGAATCCGTGTGGCGTCGCGTCGACGTCCATCCGCTCTAGCACGGCTTCCAATGAGGTCTCTGACAGTGGCTTGCCTCGCTTCCCACCGGGAAAGACGAACCGGCTCTCCTCAGTCTGGAGCCGTTTCACCTCCCGCAGGATTTGGAGTGCCCGGCTGGTGAGCGGAACACGGTGTTCGCGACCTCCCTTCATTCGGGGACCCGGGACGACCCAAAGTCGGTCGTCGAGCGATAGCTCAGGCCAGACGAGGCCGAACACTTCGCCGGAACGCGCCGCGGTTAGAATTGCAAACTCCAGTGCTCTCGGTGCTATTCCTTCCATCTGCCGTAGCCGCTGCATGAAGGCGGGTACCTCCTGGACGGGGAGAGCTTTGTGATGCCCTCTCGTTAACATTGGTCGCCTTGGCAAGATGGCGTCAAGATGTCCGCGCCACTGTGCTGGATTCTCTCCAGAACGCATGCCACGCGCCTTGGCGAAGCTCAGGACGCGCTCAATTCTTCCCCGCAGCCTGGAGGCCGTCTCCGGTTTCGAGCGCCAGAGCGGCTCCAGAACAATGAGGACGTCGTCGGTCGTTATCTCTGCTACCGGCTTCGACCTGATCTGTTGGCAATAGGTCGTCAGGGTCATCGTCCATTGCGCTCGGTGCTTCTCGTTTCGCCACGACGGAGACATGCTTTCGATCAGAGCGTCGGCTGCCTCGCCGAACGTGACTTGTGACTGTTGCGCATCGCGCGCCGCCAGGGGATCGCGTCCTTCAAGGACGAGCTGGCGAGCATTGGCAGCCTTCTCTCGGGCCTTGAGCAATGGCACATCTCGCAGCGGCCCCAAGCCCATCTCGCGGCGTCGGCCGGCCCTCTTCCACATGAACACCCATGACGCGGCACCGCTCGGACTAATGCTGAGATACAACCCGCCGCCATCCGAATGACGACCCGGCTTTGTGAGAGTTGCGACCTTGCGGGCGCTCAGCTTGTTGACGAGCTTAGGCACAGTTCCCCCACCTTCTTCCCCACCCGAAACCCTAGATTTCGCTGGATTCGGTTGGACGACAACGGATGGAGAATGTCGTAAAATGCTTGAATTACAGTGTCCAGTGAAACTGCACTGGGCGAGGCCGGACAATAGTATGGCGGACGCTCTCTCCGCCAGTCTAAGCATATGAAAAAATTATATTATTTATACCTGCGCGTGAGCGCTGGCTTTGGCCTGCCTCTAGGCTGTTCCGCCTACGACCTGGACATCAATTGTGTCGCCACTGGCCGGCGGCGGTCGATGATCCGATGATGTGCGCATCTCATCGGTGAGTGGGGCCTTTCCTCGCTTTTGCACCCATGCCGCGTGCCTCGCGTTCTTTATTTCCCCTTTATAAGCCGCCCTCCAAATTCCCATCGTTTCCTTAGCTGCGTCTCTCTACATGATCGGCGAACACCGCATCACGGAGAGCGTCATGCTCGATATCCTCCTGGTTGCTTTGGGGCTTGCCCTTTTCATTGCGTCCATCGGCTACGCCACTTATTGCGCAGGATTGTGAGGTGGCCATGTCACTCGATTACACACTCGCCAGCCTCGTGACCGTGGGCCTGACCATCTACCTGACCTACGCGCTGCTGCGCCCGGAAAAATTCTGAGGGGCGCGCCATGACATTTGTCGGCTGGATTCAGATCATTACCTTCTGCGCCATCCTCGTTGCGCTGACGCCGATTATCGGCGGCTACATGACGCGCGTTTTTAATGGCGAGCGCACATGGTTGTCGCCGGTGTTCTTGCGTGTCGAGCGGGCGATCTATCGTGTGGCCGGCATCGATGCGGCGCGCGAGCAGCACTGGCTCACCTATACGGTCGCCATGCTGATGTTCAACGCGGCGGGTTTCGTATTTCTCTATATATTGACGCGGGTGCAGGGGGTGCTGCCGTTCAATCCCGCCGCGATGAGCGGTATTGCGCCTGACTTGGCATTCAACACGGCGGTCAGCTTCGTCACCAACACCAACTGGCAGAATTACGGCGGCGAAAGCACGATGTCCTATCTCGTGCAGATGCTCGGCCTGACGCAGCAGAACTTTCTGTCGGCGGCAACGGGCCTTGCGATCGCGGTGGCGCTCATTCGCGGATTTGCGCGGGCGTCTGCGAAGACCGTCGGCAATTTCTGGGTCGATGTCACCCGCGTCACACTTTATGTCCTGCTGCCGGCCTGCGTGGTGTTGGCACTTTTCCTGGTCTGGCAGGGAATGCCGCAGACGCTGGGCCCCTATGTCGATGCGACGACGCTGGAGGGCGCGAAACAGACCATCGCGGTCGGTCCGGTCGCGTCGCAGGTCGCAATCAAGATGCTCGGAACAAATGGCGGCGGCTTCTTCAACGCCAACGCCGCGCATCCCTTCGAGAATCCCACGGCGCTGTCGAACTTCGTGCAGATGCTGTTGATCCTCGCAATCGGCGCGGCGATGACCAATGTGTTCGGCCGCATGGTCGGCAACACCAAGCAAGGCTGGGCGATCTTCGCGGCCATGGGCATCCTGTTCGTCGCCGGCGTCGCTGTCGCCTATTGGGCGGAAGCGCACGGAACGGCGACGCTCGACGCGCTCGGCCTCACGGGCGGCAACATGGAAGGCAAGGAAGTCCGCTTTGGCATCGTGGCGTCCGCGCTGTTC
>NZ_ADVZ01000005.1 GCF_000178995.1 Afipia sp. 1NLS2
AAAGAAACGAAAGGCAGAACGCCTGTCAGTTCCTGGCGCGAAGCCCTCACAGATCAGTCGAGACCAAATGATTCCGGTGATCTGGCAAAGCCGACACTGGAAATTTCCGTCCGTTCTTCCTACGTTCCAGTCACGGCCAACCTCTTATGCCTGACGCGCGATCCGGTTTTGCCCGGCACGGCGTTCTTGCTTGTGCCCGGCCCGCTGGAACCGATCATGGACGAAGTCATCAAGGCAAAACAACGTGGACAGGAGGCGAACGCCTCTCGCGCCATCACCATTCGCGGCGCGCGCGAGCACAATCTGAAGAACGTCGACCTCGAGGTGCCCCGCGACAAGCTTGTGGTGTTCACCGGTCTGTCAGGCTCGGGTAAATCCTCCCTCGCCTTCGACACCATCTATGCGGAAGGCCAGCGCCGCTACGTGGAATCGCTGTCGGCCTATGCGCGGCAGTTCCTCGAAATGATGCAGAAGCCGGACGTCGACCAGATCGACGGCCTTTCGCCTGCGATCTCCATCGAGCAGAAAACCACGTCGAAGAACCCGCGCTCGACGGTCGGCACCGTCACCGAAATTTACGACTACATGCGCCTGTTGTGGGCACGGGTCGGTGTTCCCTATTCGCCCGCAACGGGACTGCCGATCGAAAGCCAGACCGTCTCGCAAATGGTGGATCGCGTACTCGCGTTGCCGGAAGGCACGCGACTTTATCTGCTCGCGCCAGTCGTGCGCGGCCGCAAGGGCGAATACCGCAAGGAACTTGCGGAGTATCTCAAGAAGGGCTTCCAGCGCGTCAAGATCGACGGCTCGTTTCATGAACTCACCGAAGCGCCCGCGCTTGACAAGAAATTCCCGCACGACATCGACGTGGTGGTGGACCGCATCGTGGTGCGCCCCGACATGGCCCAGCGTCTCGCGGAATCGTTCGAGACCGCATTGAAACTCGCCGAGGGCCTCGCGGTGGTCGAATTCGCCGACAAGCCGGCCGCCTCAGACGCCGAGAGCAAGAAGCCCGAGAAAAAAACCGCGAAAATCCACGACAAGAGCGGACCCGAGCGGTTGCTGTTCTCGGAAAAATTCGCCTGTCCGGTGTCCGGCTTTACGCTGCCCGAGATCGAGCCGCGGTTGTTCTCCTTCAACAATCCGTATGGCGCGTGTCCCGAATGCGGCGGCCTCGGCATCGAACAGCATATCGATCCTGAACTCATCATCCCGGACAAGGACCTGAGCCTGCGCAAGGGCGCGATCGCGCCATGGGCAAAGTCGTCCTCGCCCTATTACATCCAGACGCTGCAGGCGCTCGGCAAGTTCTACAAATTCACACTCGACACCAAGTGGAAGGATCTGCCGAAGAAGACGCAGACCGCCCTGCTCTACGGCTCGGGCGAGGATGCCATCAAGTTCTCCTATGAAGACGGCACCCGCTCCTACGACACCAAGAAGCCGTTCGAAGGTATCATCACCAATATCGAGCGCCGCTTCGCGGAGACCGAAAGCGAATGGGCACGAGAGGAGCTTGGCAAATACTTCGCCGACGTGCCTTGCGCCGGCTGCCACGGCTATCGACTCAAACCGGAAGCCCTATGCGTCAAGATCGGCGGCAAACACATCGGCGAAATCTCAGAACTGTCGGTAAAGAAAGCCGGCGAATGGTTCGAGACCGTACCAGACCTGCTCAACAAGCAGCAGAATGAGATCGCGGTACGCATCCTCAAGGAAATCCGCGAACGCCTGTCGTTCCTGCTTGATGTCGGTCTGAATTATCTCACGCTGTCACGCTCCTCCGGCACGCTGTCCGGCGGCGAAAGCCAGCGCATCCGCCTCGCCTCGCAGATCGGCTCAGGCCTGACCGGCGTTCTCTATGTGCTGGACGAGCCCTCCATCGGCCTGCACCAGCGCGATAATGCGCGCCTTCTCGACACGCTCAAACGCCTGCGCGATCTCGGTAATACCGTTATCGTCGTCGAACACGACGAGGATGCCATCCGCCTCGCCGATCATGTCGTCGACGTCGGCCCCGGCGCAGGCATCAACGGTGGCTATATCGTCGCGCGCGGCACGCCTGTCGAGATCATGAAAAACCCGAACTCACTGACCGGGAAATATCTCACCGGCGAGAAGTACGTGCCGATCCCCGAGCGTCGCCCGCCGAACCACCGGCGGACACTGAAAATCGTGAACGCGCGCGGCAACAATCTCAAGAACATCTCGGCGGAAATCCCGCTCGGCCTGTTTACCTGCGTCACCGGTGTGTCCGGCGGCGGCAAGTCGACGCTGCTACTCGACACGCTCTACAAATCGATCGCACGCAAGCTCAACGGCGCCGCCGACGCCCCCGCGCCGCATGACCGGATCGAGGGACTGGAACATATCGACAAGATCATCGACATCGATCAATCGCCGATCGGGCGCACGCCGCGCTCCAATCCCGCGACTTACACCGCCGCTTTTACGCCGATCCGCGAATGGTTCGCCGGCCTGCCGGAATCCAAGGCGCGCGGCTACGAACCGGGTCGCTTCTCCTTCAACGTCAAAGGCGGCCGCTGCGAGGCCTGTCAGGGCGACGGCCTCATCAAGATCGAGATGCACTTCTTGCCGGACGTGTACGTCACCTGCGATACCTGCAAGGGTAAACGCTACAACCGCGAGACGCTCGAGGTGATGTTCAAGGGCAAGACCATCGCCGACGTGCTCGACATGACCGTGGACGAGGCGGAGGAATTCTTCCGCGCCGTGCCGCGCATCCGCGAGACGTTCCGTACCCTGCAGCGCGTCGGCCTCGGCTACATCCATGTCGGCCAGCAGGCGACAACGCTGTCCGGCGGTGAGGCGCAGCGCGTCAAGCTCGCCAAGGAGCTCTCAAAGCGCGCCACCGGCCGCACGCTCTACATTCTCGACGAACCGACCACCGGCCTGCACTTCCACGATGTCGCGAAACTGCTCGAGGTGCTGCACGAACTGGTCGCGCAGGGCAACAGTGTGGTGGTAATCGAGCACAATCTCGAAGTCATCAAGACCGCTGACTGGGTGATCGACCTCGGCCCTGAGGGTGGCGATGGCGGCGGCGAGATCGTCGCATGGGGCCCGCCGGAAGACATCGTGCGCGCGCCGCGCAGCTATACGGGTAAATTCCTGGCACCTGTCCTTGCAAAGGGACAAACCGGCCATCTGTGCGCGAATGGCGAAGCGGCAGAATAAAACAAACCCGTTCAGGCGACCGATCCGATCGATCGCCTGAACGCCGAGTTCTCAACCCCGTCATTCAAACAGGGTTTATTGCCCGTGCCGGGCAAGCTCCCGATCGGATAATTCCCAATCCTGCCATAGCTTCAGCGTGGCGAGCAGGAAGACGGCGCCGCCGAGGGCGGCATGCCAGAACCTCAACATGCCGTCGGTCGAATATCCGAACACGTAAGGCGACATGATCAGCCAGACAGCAAGCGCCATCTCGCAACCTTCCTCCCAGCGCCGCAAGGCGATGTATTCGAGTTGCGAAAGGCCGATGATGAGGATGCCTACGACCGCGGTATTCATCAGGATCAATCCCGGATCGGAGAGTAATCCGAGACCGTAGTTGACCTCCCCGTTCATCCAGGGAGAAACGGCGATCAGGATACCGAGCAGCATCCCGACCCAGTCCTCCCACGTCCGATGGGTGTCGAAGAACCGAGCGCCAGACATGGAAACCTCCTGTTTAAAGAGGCATACGGCGGCAGCCTGAACGAGGCGACTTCAACCATCACGACCGGTCGGCCGCAGGGGTATGTCCAGACAAAACCTATGAAACCCCCGAGACTTTACAAGAGCCGTCCGCCCGGCTTTGTTGTCACAGGATCGATCATTCGAAGCACATTCGATCGATATGAGCCTGTCGGGAACGACCCGAAATCCGCGAAGATTAGATGGGTGACACAATGGGTGCGGTTCAGGACAATCCCACGGAAGGCCGCTACGAGTTAACCGTCGATGTCCATCTCGCGGCCACCTACTACAAGCTATCGGACGGCGTCATCACATTCGTCCACACCGAAGTGCCGAAGGAACTCGGCGGCCGCGGCATCGGTTCGCAACTGGTGAAAGGCGCACTCGACGATGTGCGCTCAAGGCACCTCAAGGTTATCCCGCAATGTCCATTCGTGAAGGCCTATATCGATAAGCACGCGGATTACGCCGACCTGCTGAAGTAAGCCATCAATTGGCGATAGGAGTACGCACATTCCAGCCGTTCGCGACAATACGACATTGAGCCGCTTCGAGATGGACGTGGATGGCGATGTCGCCTTCGCACGCTACCGCCGCGAGGGCCGCACCATCGTCATCACCCATGTCGAGACTCCTGCCGCGCTGCGTGGACACGGCATCGCGTCACGCCTGATGGGCGGCGTTCTGGAAACGATCCGGCACGAGGGAGAAAAAGTGGTCGCGGCATGCAGTTTCGCCCGCGCCTTTCTCTCCGAACATCCCGAATATTCGAACCTGAAGTCCTGAAGCCGCATAAAAAAGCCCGCCAATGGCGGGCTTTTTCGTTCGCTTATCAAAATCAGACGATCTTGATCGACATGTCCGGGAAGCCCGCGATCTTGGCAAGCAGCACGTCGCCCTTCACCACCGGGCCGACATTCGCCGGCGTGCCGGAATAGATGATATCACCGGCCTTCAGCTCAAAAGCTTCCGACAGCTTCGAGATCTGCTCGGCGACGCTCCAGATCATCTTGTCGAGATCGGCATCCTGCCGGACTGTGCCGTTCACCGCGAGCGAGATCTCACCCTTGACCGGGTGGCCGACTTTCGCGACCGGATGAATGGGCCCGAGCACGGCAGCATGGTCGAAGCTCTTGCCAATTTCCCACGGCTTCTTCAGCGCGGCCATCTCGTTCTGGAGATCGCGGCGGGTCATGTCGAGGCCAATGGTATAGCCGAACACGCAGTCTAGCGCCTTCTCCGGCGGGATGTTGGTGCCGCCCGATTTCAGCGCGGCGACCAGTTCGACCTCGTGGTGGTAGTTCTTGGTCAGCGACGGATACGGATGGTCGGCCACCTTGCCGGTTGGCACGTTCTGGATCGCGTCGGTCGGCTTCTGGAAGAAGAACGGCGGCTCGCGTGTCGGGTCGGAGCCGCGCTCAATAGCATGGGCGGCGTAGTTGCGGCCAATGCAATAGATGCGGCGAACCGGAAACACTTCGCTCTGGCCCTCGATCGGGATCGTGATCTGCGCCACCTCGAACACCGTTTTCGCGTTCCCCTGCGCCGCCGCCGGGGTGGCCAGCGCCGTACCCGCCAGCACCACCGCGCTGCCGGCCAAAACCGTGCGTCGATCGATATTTGTCATTTGATTTTCCTTTTGTTTCCCAGCGGGCCGTTCGTCCGGCCTCGTTTGAATGCATTTTCATAGCGCGGCTGCCCGGCTGCCGTCATCTCTAAAAACGCGTTCCATCCGGCCAGTCCGCCTACACATTTCCGTCAACCCAGGCGCCGTGCTCTCAAGCAAAAGGCCCGCTGCGCAAGCGCGGCGGGCCCAAAACAGTCGTGACATGACGTCCGTTACAAACCGTACGTTAGAGGCCGATCAATGCTTGATGTCAGCGGGCAGCTTGCCGCCATTCGCAGCAAGCTTGGTCATCACCTGCTTGTGCAGCCAGATGTTCATCGAAGCCGAATCATTGGTGTCGCCGGTGTAGTTCAATTCCTTGGCGAGCTCCTTGCGCGCGGCAAGGCTGGAGTCGATATCGAGCGCCTTCATCAAGTCGACGATCGAGGTGCGCCATTCGAGCTTCTCGCCCTTGGCCTTCACGGCGGCGTCAAGGATCGGCGCCACGTCAACGGTCTGTGCGGGAGCCGCAGCCGGGGCTGCGCCTCCAGCGGGCTCCGCCGCCTGTGCGCTGGTCGTGCCGAAAATAGCGCCCATGATCTTGGAAAAGATGCTCATGCTGAACTCCTTGCTTGCGATTTAAAACAAAATATCGGCGCCGCGAGCGTCACCTGATGCAAAGCCTGCCTTAAGGTGTGCAGCTTGCCAATACGCCCGTCATCCTTCGGCTATCATGTCAGGCCGATGAAAATTTGAAGACGGTATAAGAATGCGCCCTCTCATTCGGATTCGATTGGAACAAATTCACCGAAGCGTGAGTTTGTTCCTGCCAGGGAAGGTTTAGCCTCCCACATCAGACGCGCGTTGCTTCCGCGTGGTCACGGTCGCGAACATCGCGTCAACCGCCATCGAACGGGAGCCTCTGCCATGTCTTCCAGTTATCCCTCTTCCGGCAACACCCTGCCCGTCCCCGTCTACCCGGCCAACGACTTGCCTGCGGTTCGACGAATTCAGATGTCCGATCTGTCCACCTGCCTGCGGAAAGGCTGGGACGATTTCACCGCGCTGCCATCGCATGCGATCATCCTCGCTCTGATCTATCCAGTTATCGGCCTCATCGTCGCACGGCTGATCCACGGCTATTCGGTATTGCCCTTGTTATTCCCGCTGGCTGCGGGTTTCGCGCTGCTCGGGCCGTTCGCCGCCATCGGCCTTTACGAACTCAGCCGACGCCGCGAGGCCGGGCAAAACCCGACGGCATCCGACGCGCTGCACGTTCTGTCATCTCCGTCGCTCGGTGCGATGCTCGCTTTGGGCCTGCTGCTGATGGTCCTGTTTGCGGCATGGGTCACGACGGCACAGGCCATTTATATCGCCTGCTTCGGTTATGCTCCGGCCGCGCGGATACCCGACTTCATCGGCATGGTACTGACCACGCGGCAGGGCTGGACGCTGATCCTCCTCGGCTGCGGCGTGGGCCTGATGTTCGCAATCGTGGCCTTGTGCATCAGCGTTGTCGCGTTTCCGCTGATGCTGGACCGTCATGCCAGCGCGGGACAGGCCATGACGGTTTCCATGAAAGCGGTGGCGGAAAACCCGCAAGCGATGATGGCTTGGGGACTTATTGTCGCAATCCTGCTGGTTCTCGGATCTCTGCCGCTGTTCCTCGGACTTGCGGTCGTTGTGCCCGTGCTCGGCCACGCGACATGGCATCTTTATCGCATGGTCGTCGAACCCGCGACGCAGCCCTATCGGGAGCCGGCACAACCGCCGAGAGAAAAGCGCTACGCTGCCGATTTCCCGGTCAACCTGATCTCCTGGCTGCGGTAACGGCCGCGAAACAAGGAACGTGGCATGGCGCCATCCGTTGACGGCTCGGGCTGCCAGAAACGGAGTGCGCCATGCAACTGTCCGGAAAGAAAATCGCCATTCTCGCCACCAATGGCTTCGAGCAGTCCGAGCTTGAGGTTCCGCTCGCCAAGCTGAAGGCCGCAGGCGCAACCGTCGATGTCGTCTCGCTGCAGCCCGGCGACATCAAGGGATGGGACAAGACTGATTGGGGCCATCCGATTAAGGTCAACAAGACGCTCGATCAAGTCTCGGCCGACGATTACGACGCGCTGGTGCTTCCGGGCGGACAGATCAATCCCGATCTGCTGCGCATCGAGCCCAGGGCGCTCGCCTTTATCAAAAGCATCTACAAGCAGAAGAAGGTGCTGGCCGCGATCTGTCACGCGCCATGGCTCTTGATCGAGGCCGGTCTCATCAAGGGCAAGAAGGTTACATCCTACAAATCGATCAAAACCGATGTGATCAACGCAGGCGGCAAGTGGGAAGATTCCGAAGTGGTGACCGATCAAGGCCTCATCACTTCGCGCAATCCAGGCGACCTCGAGGCGTTCTCGACCAAGATCATCGAGGAAATCCGCGAAGGCAGACACGCACAACGCGCGGCCTGACGCCGTTCGCGCCTCACAGCCTTGTCATTCAGGCGTGGTGTCAAATATCTGGGCCCTGCTGCTCGAGCGCCTTTCATCGACACCAGGCACCGCGCACAGAGCATTCCTGCGCCTTGAGGCGCTCTTCAGACGACATCCGTTGGATGGCCTGAAGACGTCCGACTGTTCCCTGAAAGCCGATCCAAAATAACGAGTAAAATCACATGGCTGCTCCCATAGGCCATGAATTCATATTCAAATTATGATCCATGATTCACAAATTCATTTACGGTTCATGCATATCTTGCATATGTCACGAAGCGCCTCGTCTCACAAAAGAGAACGTGAAAGGCATTTCCATTTATAGAATCATAATAATTTAAGCTGACCCATCGGTCACGAACATATATTACCGTTAGAGATATGCATTATTCGCTTAGCTGCATCGCAACATTTGCGCTGGTATACCAGGAAAAAAAGATTATTACTCTATTCATGCAGTCCTCAAGGACTGAACTACAAATCAAAGGTGACTACCATGATCCTCTCTCTCGTTCGCATCATCAAGGCGTTCCGTGACTACAATCGCGCTTACCGCGAGCTTTCGGAGCTCAGCGAGCGCGAGCTGGCCGACATCGGCATTGATCGTGGCGACATCGAGCGCGTCGCTGCGGGTGCCTACCGCAAGGCCGCTTAAGACGCCTCTTAGAGGTCACACTACGAAACACGACGAACGCCCGCCTCGAGCGGGCGTTTGTTGTTTCTGCCCCCTGAATCATGGTCGCTCGTTGCGCTGCCCGCCGACTGGCCTTAGTGCTGAGCCATGATCGATACCCCTTGGATAACCGAGCCCATTCACGTCATCGGCGGCGGCCTCGCCGGCTCCGAAGCCGCTTGGCAGATCGCCGCGCGCGGATGCCGCGTCGTACTGCACGAGATGCGCCCGATCCGCACCACCGAGGCGCATCGGACCGAGAGCTTCGCCGAACTGGTCTGCTCGAATTCGTTCCGCTCCGACGATGCCGCCAACAACGCTGTCGGCCTGCTCCACGCCGAATTGCGCAAACTGAACTCGCTGATCATGGCCTCTGCAGACGCCCATCAGGTTCCGGCCGGTGGCGCGCTTGCGGTAGACCGCGAGGGCTTTTCGGCCGCCGTCAGTGCCGCGCTGTCCGGTCACCCGCTGATCGAGATCCGGCGCGAGGAGATCGCGGGTCTGCCGCCTGCCGAATGGAGCAATGTGGTGGTCGCGACCGGTCCCCTCACCTCGCCCGCGCTCGCGGATGCCGTTCGCGCATTGAGCGGCGAGGATTCGCTCGCCTTTTTCGATGCCATCGCGCCCATCGTGCACCGCGACTCCATCGATATGTCGAAGGCTTGGTTCCAGTCGCGTTACGACAAGGTCGGCCCCGGCGGCAACGGCGCGGACTACATCAACTGCCCGCTGTCGCGCGAGCAATACGAGGCCTTCGTCGCCGCCCTGATCGCTGGCGAAAAGACCGACTTCAAGGAATGGGAAAGCAATACGCCCTATTTTGACGGCTGCCTGCCGATCGAGGTGATGGCTGAACGCGGACCAGAGACATTGCGCCATGGCCCGATGAAGCCGGTCGGCCTCACCAACGCGCATGAGCCCACGGTGAAGCCCTACGCCATCGTCCAGCTTCGCCAGGACAACAAGCTTGGCACGCTCTACAACATCGTCGGCTTCCAGACGAAATTGAAATACGGCGCGCAAACCAACGTGCTGCGTATGATTCCCGGCCTCGAGCAGGCCGAATTCGCACGTCTCGGCGGCCTGCACCGCAATACGTTCCTCAATTCGCCGAAGCTGCTCGATGCCCGATTGCGGCTGCGCGCGCAACCGCGCCTGCGTTTCGCAGGTCAAATGACTGGCTGCGAGGGCTATGTGGAATCGGCGGGCATCGGCCTGCTGGCCGGATTGTTCGCAGCCCACGAGGCACTCACGCGGCCGATCGCGCCACCGCCCCCGACTACCGCGCTTGGCGCGCTACTCAATCACATCACCGGCGGCCATATCGAGGCGATCGATGCAGGGCCGCGCTCGTTCCAGCCGATGAACATCAATTTCGGACTATTCCCGCCGCTCGCCCAGAACCCGACGAAGAAGGCTGACGGCACGCGGCTGCGCGGGAATGAAAAGACCATCGCCAAGAAACAGGCGATGAGCGCGCGGGCACTGGCCGATCTTGATGTGTGGATCGCGGAGACGTTGAAGGTTACGGACGCGGCCTAATCGCGAAACTCTTCCGACTTGGTTGCCCGCCACAGCGTCCACAACATCCGCAGCCGCGATTGCGGCACCAGCGCGAACGGATTTTGTGCTGGCATGCGTGCGGGATCGAGCGCGCGCCGCACCAGCGCCAGCGGCAAGAACACCCTCTTCGCATCCGCAGGCACCGCAATGAGCAGATCGGCCGCCTTGCCGCGATGGCTTCGCGCCACCTCGGCGAGCACCCTAATCGCAGTCTGCAACTGCGGCGTGGATCGTCCGGCGAAAATATCCGCTTCCTTCACACCCGCTTCGCTCAGCACATCCTGCGGCAGATAAAGCTGCTTGCGCGAGGCATGAAGCGGCAATCCCTCGACTGCCCTGACAATCCCCTGCGCGATGCCGGCATGAAGCGCGGCATGCGCGACCGCCTCGGATGTTCCTCCGAGGATTCGTGCGCTCAGGCTGAACAATCTCCCCGCCGTGTCGTCGCAATAGCGCTCCAACATATCGAGCGACAGCATCGGGTCATCATAGAGATCGAACACCCGCGCATCGACAAGCCGTGACAGCTCGTTGCGTGGCAAATCATGATTGGCCACCGCCGCCATCAACTCGGCTGCGACGGGATTGGCTTCAACGCTGCCGCGCGCGTCACCATCGACCAGATCGCGCCACCATTGCAGGCGGATTTCACCCGGCAGAGGCTGGCTGACGTGATCGCGAATTCGGCGCAGCTCAGTATTGAAAGCGTAAAGCGCCAGCACTGGCCGGCGCGCGCGCGGCGGCATGAACAGCGTTGCCGCATAGCGCTCGAAATCATGATCGCGCACGAGTTGCGCGCAATAGGAAGCGTCGTCCGCGCCGCTCACATCGGCCCCGCTCATACCGCGATCAACGCCGCCGCCACGCGGCGGCCTTCGCCCAGCATGATATTGTAGGTGGTGATGGCGGAGCCGGTCTGCATCGGGTCGAGCACGATTTGAACTGCGTGCAATGCTTCACGTAAAGCGGGATCGGGACGCCAGACTTCGCGGCCCGTGCCCACGATCAGCGTGTCAATCATCCGCGCGTTCTCGAATACACGCGCAAGCGAAGCTTCATCGATCTCACCAGCCCGCGCCACGGACCACGCCCAGATGCCATCCGGCAGGCACAGCAGCGAACCGCGATGCGACATGTCAGCGAAACGGAACCCGCCCTGCCCGTAACCATCGATCGGCGCGGGGCGCGGGAAATGCGGAACCGCTGGCGCGGCCCCGCTCACGGCTTCGAAGACTTGGATGGCTTGGCGGACTTCTCGGGCTTCTCAGGCTTTTCGTCCGGCTCGCCGGTGATTCCCATCCGGTGCGTGCCGACGCCGAGATAGATCAGCATCGGCGCGGCGATGAAGATCGACGTATAGGTGCCGACCAGCACAACACCAAACATCATGGTCGCCGCAAACGAATGGATCGCCTTGCCGCCAAACAACAGCAACGCGAGCAACGCTAGCGTCACCGTGACGTGGGTGATGATCGAGCGCGACAGCGTCGAGTTCACCGACTGGTTCAGCAGGTCTTCCATCGGCATCTTCTTGTAGCGCCGCAGCAACTCGCGGATACGGTCATAGATCACGACCGTGTCGTTGAGCGAGTAGCCGAGAATGGTCAGCAGTGCAGCAATCGAGGTTAGGTCGAAGTCAATTTGCGTGATCGACATGAAGCCGATGGTCAGCACAATGTCGTGGACGTTGGCGACCATCGCGCCCAATGCGAACTGCCACTCGAACCGGAACCAGAGATAAAGCAGGATGCCGACGATCGCGAGCATCAGGCCGAGCGTGCCATAAGCCAGCAGTTCGCCCGAGACGCGCGGGCCGACCACTTCGACACGGCGGTATTCGACCGCATCTCCAAGTGCGCCGCGCACTTTCTGCACCGCCGCCTGCTGCGCGGCATCGCCGCCCGGCTGTTCGGCAATGCGGATCAGGACGTTCTGCGGCCCTCCGAACTGCTGCAACTGTACATCGCCGAGTCCGAGCTTGCCGAGATCGGTGCGCAGCTTGGCGAGATCGGCCGGGCCGGATTTTTCCTGGATTTCAAGCAGCGTGCCGCCCTTGAAGTCGATGCCGAAATTCAGACCATGGGTGAAGTACAGCGTGATCGCGAAGATCGACAGCACCGCTGAGATCGGGAAGCTGAAGCGCCGCAGATCCATAAAATGCAGCGTTGTGTCGTCCGGCACCACGCGCAGCGCGGGAATAACGCCATAGACGCACAACACCGTCAGGATGACGATGAAAACCGCGAGGCCAAGAATAACAAGGTGAGGCATTGTCACGGCGGCAGTTCCTTAAATCGGCACGGTCTGCGGCCGTTTCCATCGCACCCAGGTGGCGACGATCAGGCGCGTGACGGTGAATGCCGTGAACACGGTGGTGACGATGCCGATGCCGAGCGTCACGGCGAAGCCGCGCACCGGGCCCGTGCCGATGTAGAACAGCACTGCGGCAGCGATGAAGGTAGTGATGTTGGAGTCGAGGATGGTCGCGAGCGCACGCGAGAAGCCCGCGTCGATTGCGGAGATCGCGTTGCGGCCGTGGCGCACTTCTTCCCTGATGCGCTCGTAAATCAGCACGTTGGAGTCCACCGCGATGCCGACCGTGAGCACGATGCCGGCGATGCCGGGCAGCGTCAGCGTGGCGTTGAGCAGCGACAGGATGCCGAAGATCATCGCGACGTTGACCGCGACCGCGATGTTGGCGAACAGGCCGAACAGGCGATAGGTCAGCGTCATGAACACGATGACGAGCACCGAGCCGACATAGGAGGCAAGTTCACCTGCCGCGATCGAGTCCTGCCCGAGGCCGGGACCGACGGTGCGCTCCTCGATGATTGTCAGCGGCGCAGGCAGTGCACCCGCACGTAACAGGATCGCGAGGTCGTTGGCCTGCTGCACCGTGAAGTTGCCGGAAATCTGGCCCGAGCCGCCAGTGATCGGCTCCTGAATGACCGGCGCAGAAATCACTTCATTGTCGAGAACAATCGCGAAAGGCTGCTTCACATTCTCGGTGGTCGCCTGTGCGAACTTGCGCGCGCCCGTGCCGTTGAAGCGGAACGAGACAACCGGCTGGCCGGTGCGTTGGTCGAAGCTCGGCTGCGCGTCGGTGAGATCTGCACCGGACACCAGCACCTGTTTCTTGACGACATAAGGGGCATGCGGTGGCTCGGCACCCTTCAGCACCTCGGAATCCGGCGGCACCCGGCCCTGCAGCGCCTGCTCGGGCGACACGGTGGTATCCACCATGCGGAAGTCCATCTTCGCGGTCTTGCCGAGGATTTCCTTCAGTCGCGTCGGGTCCTGCAGACCCGGCACCTGCACGAGCACGCGATCGACGCCCTGGCGCTGGATCAAAGGTTCGACGGTGCCGAGTTCGTTGACGCGCTTTTCAATAATCTGGATCGACTGGTCGACAGCCTGCCGGACGCGGTCGAGAATCGCAGCCTGCGGCACGGTCAGGCGGATCAGACCCCCGCCCGCATCGGACACTTCGAGCGTCCGCTGGCCGGTACCACCAAGAACGCCGCCGATCGGCTGGGACAGTTCACGCAGTTTCGTGAGCGCGGTCGCAAGATCGGCTTCCTTGACCCTGACTTCGACATTGTCGCCCTTGATGCTCAGGCCGGTGTAACCGATCTTGGCTTCGCGCAACGTGCGGCGCGCATCGTCGCGCACCTGATCGAGCTTGTCCTTCTTGACCGAATTGGCGTCGACTTCGAGCAGCAGATGCGAACCGCCCTGCAAATCGAGGCCGAGCACGAGGCGGCGCTGCGCCCAGGCCGGCCAGGTCTTGACGGTCGCCTCCGGGAAGAAGTTCGGCACCGCGCACAGACATACGATCAGAGCCGTAAAAATGACCGCGAGGGCTTTCCATCGGGTAAAATAAAGCATTCGGTCAACCCGTCAGGTCACAGGAAGGCTTGCGCCAGGCTTAGCTGGCGGCTGCCTCTGAAGTGGGCTCGCCCTTCGAGCGGACGGTGGCGATCATCTGCCGCATCTGGCGAATGCGCACGCCGTCGGACACTTCCATCTCGATCTGCTCGTCGTCGACCACCTTGGTCACTTTGCCGACGAGACCGCCACTGGTCACGACGGTGTCGCCGCGGCGGATGTTCTTCACCAGATTGGCGTGCTCCTTGGCCTTGCGCTGCTGAGGGCGCAAGATCAGGAAGTACATGATCACGAAGATCATGGCGAACGGCAGCAGCGACATCAGCATGGAGTTGGTGTCGCCGGCAGCACCGGCAGCCTGGGCGAAGGCAGGAGTGATGAACATACGCAGTATTCCTTGCTGGGCTGACCGGCGGGAAAAGCCGGGTTGAGGCCGTTCGGAGGGGGTAAATTTGCGCGGACTATAGCGGCCAGCGCCCCAATTGCAACGCTGGCCACCCCCATCATTTCCGTGGGTTGCCGGGGTGAGGACGGCTCGCTTAGGGTGCCGCCACAATCAACGGAAACGACCGGAATCATGGCCAAAACCACCCGCAAGACGCCCTCCCGCAAAAGCCGTCCCGCTCGCAAGCCCGCCCCCGCCAAGGGCGACACTCGCAACCGCAAGCCGGTATCGGCCGCGGCAAAGCGGTTAGCGGCAAAACCGGAGGGAATCGAGGAGCGTATCGCCCGGGCGCTGGAGGCCATTGCAGCCGGTCTGCCGAAGTCGAGCGAGGCAGCCTCGACTCCGGAATCGCTGCGGGCGGCGGAGGCCTTCGTCTGGCAGCCAAACGGACGCCTGTTGCCGGTGCCAAAGGTCAGCCGCGTCGACCTCGGCCTTCTGAAAGGCGTCGACCGGATGCGCGACATCCTGATCGAGAACACCGAACGCTTCGCCCGCGGCCTGCCCGCCAACAACGCGCTGTTGTGGGGCGCGCGCGGCATGGGCAAGTCCTCGCTGGTGAAGGCTGCGCACGCGACCGTCAATAATATGGATGGCGTGCGCGGCACGCTGAAGCTGATCGAAATCCACCGCGAGGACATCGAGAGCCTGCCCGCGCTGATGGCGCTGCTGCGTCAGTCCGAATTCAACATCATCGTGTTCTGCGACGACCTATCCTTCGATGGTCAGGACGCGTCCTACAAGTCGCTCAAGGCGGTGCTTGAAGGCGGCATCGAGGGTCGGCCCGAGAACGTCATTCTCTATGCCACCTCCAACCGCCGCCATCTGCTCGCCCGCGAGATGATCGAGAACGAACGCTCGACCGCGATCAATCCCGGCGAGGCCGTCGAGGAGAAGGTTTCACTGTCGGACCGTTTCGGCCTGTGGCTCGGCTTCCACAAATGCAGCCAGGAAGAATATCTGGAGATGGTGAAAGGCTACTGCGCCCATTTTGGCGTGAACCTGCCCGCAGACGAACTTGAGCGCGAGGCGCTGGAATGGTCCACCACCCGTGGCTCGCGGTCGGGCCGTGTCGCCTGGCAATTCGTGCAGGAAATGGCCGGACGCCACCGCGTCAAGCTGGCCAAGTAATTTCAGGATAAGTGATTTCAGAGAGTGACATTCTCAGAGCCCGGAGCGGATGGCGCTCCGGGGCTGACAAATCGGAAGAAAGCCTGCCTCTACAGCAGGTCGCCGTTGCGGGCCTGGGTCGGCCCCATCGGTACGCAGGTGCGCTGACGTTCCCGTCCCGCGATCGCCCCCCTGACCCGCATCACCATGCCGGCCCCGCACGTCTTGGTATCGACGAGCACCGAGACATAGGGCGGAAGAACCAGCGGTTCGCGTTTCAGGAAGGTCGGTTCAGCAGACGCAGGCGCGGCAAACGCCGCAGCTAGAATGAGCAAAGCCACGATACGCATGACATTTTCCTCAACCAACAGACGCAACAAGCACGACTGCCGGAACTCGTTCCGAGCGGAGCGAAATAAATCCCAGACCGGATGAATACGCAACACCGTCGTTAGACGCTGCCGGGAAGTGGCGTCTTTTACCCCGCTGCCGAGGTGTGTCCGGTGTTGCCCGCCGATATACAGGTGAGCGGTGAAGAAAAGGTGACGCATCCGGAGGGTGCGTCACCTTTGCATCAAGTCGAAAAAGAAACGGCGCCGATCAGGCGCCGTTGAGGAATTGAAGCGGGTCGACGGGTGAAGACCCTTTTCGGATCTCGAAGTGGAGCTGCGGGGACCCCACATCTCCCGTCTGACCAGATTTGGCAATCACTTGGCCGCGCTTGATGGTATCTCCGCGCTTGACCTCCAGCTCACTCGCGTGGGCATACGCGGTGACATAGCCGTTGGCGTGCCGCACCAGGATAAGATTGCCGTATCCCTTGAGTTCATTGCCCGCGTAAGCGACGACACCATCCTCAGCCGCCTTGACGGGTGTGCCTTCCGGTACCGCGACATTGATGCCGTCATTCTGCTTGCCATTGGTCTTGGCGCCGTAACCGGCAATCACACGGCCGCGCACCGGCCAGCGGAAGGTCGGCAAGGCATTGGTGGCCTCGGCGGTCTTCACCGAAGACTGGGCATGGGCCTGTTCGATTTCCTTGGTCTCGGTCGCCATCCGCGCCTTTTGCACCGGCTCGGCGGCGGCAGTCACCACGGGCTTCGTCGTGACGGGCGACGACTGTGGGGCCGCCACCACGGCAGGACGAGTTGCCTGCGGCGCCGGTTGCGCGACGGCCAGCGTTTTCGAAGACGACGGAACGGTGATGCGATCGCCGATCTTGAGCTGCGCCGTGACCGGGAGATTGTTCGCCCGCGCCAGTTCCTGGACGGAGATGTGATTGCGGCGCGAGATGTTCATCAACGTGTCGCCGGCAGCAGCGACGTGCACGCTCGACGGCATCGTGGCGGCGCGGGTCGCGGGCGCATGCGAAAGAGCCGGCGCTTCCGCGCGAGCGGCATGCCTCGGAATGATGAGGGACTGTCCGGGCGAAAGCGCACGTGGGCCATGATAGCCGTTAGCGCGCATGATCTCCGCGGTCGAAACATTATAGCGGCGCGCGAGCCCATCGAGGGTGTCGCTGGTGCCGACGATAATCTTCATGCCGCCTTCACGCGGCGTCACGCTGCCGGTGTGCTCGATCGGGTTCGAGGCCGGAGGCGCGTAGGACGACATGCCGCGCCCGCCGCCCGACGTCCCCTGCGCTACCGGATATGACAGCGGCGCCGACACCACGGGCGCCGTCGCCGGACGCGAATATTGCGGCAGCTCACGCTGGGCATAATTGTTCTGACGCACCGAACCGGTCGTTTCCGACCGCTGCGAGGCGAAAGGATTCTGGAAGGAGTTGTCCGAGAAGCGCGAGTCGTAATCCGCGCTACATCCGCCAAAGCTGACGGAGACCAGCGCCATCACCGCAAGAGACGGAGCGCGGCGCGCGCCTAACAAATCGAGAAGACGGGACATGGTTACTCACTGGTACGCAACTGGCACTAAATTGAGTAAACAGCCGTGCAGTAAATAACCCTTTAAGCATCGCGCATGCCCTTGAACACAAAGGGGTAGCGGGAATTTATGGTTACTATTTTCGTAGCAAGCCGGGTTCCAGCCTCACAGCTCTTTCGCAAGTCCCCTGAGCGCGGGAACGAAGCGCACCGGGATCAGATCATCGCGCACGATCCCCGCCTCGGTCTTGCGTAGCCGCACGAGTTGCTGCGCGCCATTCTGCGGACCGACCGGCGCAATCAGAATACCGCCCGGCTCCAGCCGCTCCGTCAACGAGTCCGGAATTGCATCCATTGCCGCCGTCACGAGGATGCGGTCGAAAGTGCCCTGCGTCTCCGGTACGTCGTATCCGTCGCCGAACACGACCTCGATGTTGTCGTAACCGAGTGATGCGAAGCGTCGCCGCGCCGCATCCACCAGCGTGCGATAACGCTCCACCGTCACGACAATCCGGCACAGGCGCGACAGCACCGCCGCCTGATAGCCGGAACCAGTGCCAATCTCGAGCGCGCGGTGTCGCGGATGCGTCCGCAACTGTTCCGTCATGTAGGCGACAACGTAAGGCTGGCTGATGGTCTGGCCGCAGGCGATGCCAAGAGCGGTGTCCGCGTAGGCAAATTCCTTGTCGCGCGGATCGACAAATAGATCACGCGGCACGTCTTCCAGCGCGCGCAGCACCGTCTGGTCGCTGATCCCGCGTCGCCGCAAAGATAGCTGAAAGTTGAGCTTCTCCCGCCCAGATTGCCCTGACGCTGCCATCATCTTCCATCCGATAAACATAGGTTATATCGGATTCTCCGTCAGTAATGGTTTTTGCCTACTTTCCATTTAGCCAATGGAACAAGAACAGGTGACGAACTGCTGAAACCCTCTTATGATCCTGCCCGCGGATCGTACCGGTCCGGCAGGCGGGGATGGAATGGCGAGCAGCGGCGAACGGCGTCGATCTGTGTTCCTGGTCGAAGACGAAGTCATGATCAGGATGATGGTCTCCGACATGCTCGAGGAACTCGGCTATCATGTCGCCGCCGAGGCAGGCGATATCGATGAAGCTGTGCGTCTCGTTCAGTGCACCAATTTCGACATCGCCATTCTCGACGTCAACGTCAACGGCAAGGTGATCTCTCCGGTCGCCGAAGCCGTGCAGATGCGCAATCGTCCGTTCGTATTCGCCACCGGCTATGGCGTGCAGGGATTGCCGGAAAAATTCCGCGACCGCCCTGCGCTTCAGAAGCCATTCCAGATGGAAACGCTGGCGAAGATGATCGAGGTCACGCTGCGCGGCGAAGCCGCGTAACTTCAGAACAACGTCTTCAATTCTTCCGCGAACATGACATCGGTGCGGTCGAGCCGAAGCGGCGTGACCGAAACGTAGTTGTCATCGAGCGCGGCCAGATCCGTGCCCTCACCCGGCGGATCGATTTTCTCGAAAGCCTGGAAGCCAATCCAGTAATACGGATTGCCGCGACCATCCTCGCGCCCATCGATACGCAAAAATCCCTGATTGCGCTTGCCCTGCCGCGCCACCAGGATGCCCTTCACTTCTTCGGGGCGGCACGCGGGAAAATTGATGTTGATGACGGTATCGTGCGGCACGCCGAGCTTCATCACCTTGCGGATGATGTCGGCGCCATAAGCGCGCGCGACATCCCACATCGGCTTGTTGCGGTTTTCCCGGCCGCCGAATTCCTGCGACAACGCGAATGACGGCAGACCGAGAATGGTGCCTTCCAGCGCGCCCGCAATGGTGCCCGAATAGACAACGTCCTCCGCGACATTGCGCCCCTTGTTGACGCCGGAGATCACCACATCCGGCCAGCCCGGCAGCACATGGCGCGAGCCCATTATGACGCAATCGGTCGGCGTGCCATGCACGGCGAAATGCCGGTCGTCGATCTCGCGCAACCGCAGCGGATCGTTCAACGACAGCGAATGCGACACGCCCGACTGATCGAGCTCGGGAGCCACAATCCAGACATCGTCCGACAATTGCCGTGCGATCTCCTCATTGACCTTGATGCCCGGCGCGTGAATGCCATCGTCGTTCGTGCAGAGAATGCGCATCGTCTCAATTATCCTTCGCGATCACCTTCAGACCGCCCATGTAAGGTTGCAGCACGTCCGGCACCGCGATCGAGCCGTCTTCCTGCTGATAAGTTTCCATCACCGCGATCAGCGCGCGGCCGACCGCCGTGCCCGAGCCGTTCAGCGTGTGTACGAAGCGCGGCTTGTTGTCGGACCCGCGATAGCGCGCATCCATGCGCCGCGCCTGAAAATCGCCGCACACCGAGCAGGATGAGATTTCGCGGTACATGCCGTTCTCGCCTTGCCCCGGCATCCAGACTTCGATGTCGTAGGTCTTTTGTGACGCGAAGCCCATGTCGCCGGTGCACAGCGTCATCACGCGGTAATGCAGGCCGAGGCGCTTCAGAACTTCCTCAGCGCAAGACAGCATGCGCTCGTGCTCGTTCTTCGACTCTTCCGGTGTCGTGATCGAGACGAGTTCGACCTTGGTGAACTGGTGCTGGCGGATCATGCCGCGCGTGTCGCGCCCCGCAGCCCCCGCCTCCGCACGGAAGCACGGCGTAAGCGCGGTCAGGCGCATCGGCAATTCTTTTTCATCGAGGATGGATTCGCGAACGAGATTCGTCAGCGGCACTTCGGCGGTGGGAATGAGCCAACGGCGCACGCGACTATCCTCCACCATTTCTGCCAAGAGTGTTTTTGCTCTTTCGCTTGCATTATTAAAATCGAAAATCGCGCCTAGCTTTGCTAACGAGAAAGGCGCGGCATCAATTTCGTGATCGATTGCTTCTCTTTCAAGAATTTCGACCAATTTACGAATATTGAAAGAGCCTGGAGCAGCAAAAAATTGGTCATCTTCAAACTTCGGCAACTGCGCGGTGCCGAACATCGCATCGTCGCGCACCAAAAGCGGCGGATTGACTTCGGCGTAGCCATGCTCGCCGGTATGCACGTCAAGGAAGAACTGGCCGATGGCACGTTCAAGCCGCGCCAGCCCCTTCTTCAAAACGACAAAGCGCGCGCCCGAGAGTTTCGCTGCCGTCTCGAAATCCATGAAGCCGAGGCCTTCGCCAAGCTCGACATGCTCCTTGGGCTTGAACGAATAGCTGCGCGCCGCACCATAGATGTGATGCTGGACGTTGCCGTGCTCGTCGGCACCATCCGGCACTTCATCGAGTGGCAGGTTCGGAATCTGCGCAAGCACGGTTTTCAGCTCATCCTCAGACTGCTTCGCCGCAGCTTCCAGCTCCGGCAGCTTTACCTTGAGGGTGGCAACCTCGGCCATCAGCGTATCGGCACGCGCGGCGTCCTTATTTTTCTTCGCCTCGCCGATTTCCTTCGAGGCTGCATTGCGCCGCGCCAGCGCCTGCTCGGCCTCCTGAATGGCGCCGCGCCGCCTCTCGTCGATCGCGAGCAGCGAAGCCGACAGCGGCTCGAGCCCCCGGCGCTTCAGGGCCGCATCAAAGGCGGCAGGATTGTCGCGAATGGATCGAATGTCATGCATGGCGGATATCCGTCGCAGGCCGGAAGTGGCCGCGGCTGTCAGAATACGGTGGGGTTAGAACAACTCGGCGGCGCGCGGAAGCCCGAATCGCAGGGGTTTCCGCAAGAATAGCAAAGCAGACAGGCCGGGTCTTATTCAGCCGGCGGCAGCGCTGGCGGCGTCTCGGACGGCGCTTCCGGCGGCGTCTGGGCCGCCTTTCGCTTGGCCACGTTCTTCTCGACAATCGAGACAGCGATGATCGAGCCCTCGTAGAGGATCAGGAGTGGTACCGCGAGCGAGGCCTGACTGATGACGTCGGGCGGCGTCAGGACCGCCGCGATGATAAAAGCGACGACAATGAAATACCGCCGCTTGCTCCGCAGTTGCGCCGCCGTCAGCACCCCGATGCGCCCGAGCAGCGTCAGCACCACCGGCAACTGGAACGCGACGCCGAAGGCAAACACCAGCGACATCATCAGCGACAGATATTCGCCGACCTTGGGCAGGAGCGCGATCTGCGCCGTCTCCGCGCCGCCCATCTGCTGCATGCCGAGCGAGAAGCGGATCAGCATCGGCAGCACGAGGAAATAGACCAGCAGCGCGCCGAGCACGAAGAAGATCGGGGTCGCGATCAGATATGGCAGGAACGCGCCGCGTTCATGTTTGTAGAGGCCGGGCGCCACGAATTTGTAGATCTGGGTCGCCACGATCGGAAACGAGATGAATCCCGCACCGAACAGCGCGAGCTTGAGCTGGGTGATGAAATATTCCAGCAGCGCCGTGTAGATAAATTTCGAATTCTCCGGCCCCGCGACCCACACGAACGGCCACACCAGCACGTTGTAAATCTGCTTGGCGAACACGAAGCAAAGGATGAAAGCGAGGGCGAAGCCGAGCAGCGCCTTGATGAGCCGCGAACGCAGCTCGATCAGGTGCTCCATCAATGGCGCCTTGCTGGATTCGATGTCTTCGGCGCTCATGAGGCTTTGGATTCCGGCGCGGTGGGCGGCGCGTCTGGGGTCTCTTTCATCAGCGCGGGCGCCTGTCCTTCGACAGGCGTTGCTGCCGTCTCGGTCGGTTCGGGCGGCGCAGGTTCGGAAACAGGCGTATCGGAGGTAGCCTGCGCGGTGCGTTGTTCTTCCTGCTCACGCTCGCGGGCATGTTCTTCCAGCGAGGCCAGCAGTTTCGTCGGGTGCAGATCGCGCGATGCGGCGCTGATGTCGTCGAACGACTTCTTGATGTCGGCCATTTCGGCCTCACGCATCGCCTCGTTGAACTGGCCCTGGAAGTCGGACGCCATGCGGCGGGCCTTGCCGACCCACTGCCCGATCATACGCAATACGCCGGGCAGTTCTTTCGGACCGATGGCGATCAGCGCAACCACGCCGATGACGACCAGTTCACTCCACCCGATGTCGAACATGAATCATTCCGCTTCGCGTGAGCGCCGCTTCGCTGTCGCGATTTAAGTCCGGCGTCGCTCAGACGGCGTTGCTGCCGACATCATGGCGCTGCGCGTTCGCCTGCGGCGTCGTGGTGCTGTCGATGGTCTTAACCGGCTCGGACTTCTCGGCCGGCTTGTCGTCGTCAGCCATGCCCTTCTTGAAGGCCTTGATGCCCTGCGCGACGTCGCCCATCAGGTCGGAAATCTTGCCGCGACCGAACAACAGAAGGACCACGCCGATGACGACGATCCAGTGCCAAATGCTCATCGAACCCATAGTGTCCTCCACCTGAACGCTTTGCCGGCTGGACCGGCCAATTGGCCTCGAACCTAGGCGTTGGAAGGTCCGAAAACAAGGACTTAAGCCGGATTGCGACGTTCAGGCCGCGTTTCGGCGGCCCTCATTGCCCGGATCGTTAAAATCAGGACAGAAAAACGCGCCCCTCCTTCAACCAAAGGTGAAGGCAAAGGCCTGCACGCCGGGATCGAGGAACTGGATTTCAAAAGCCCGGTCGCGCACCTCGCCTTGCTGGCGGACAAGCTGATAGAGCCGCTGTTCGGTCACAATTCCTTCGCCGTTGGCGTCGGTATCGACGCCATGATCCGCCCCAGGACTGGCGCCATCGACGGTCACCTTGAAACGGACGGGCTTGCCGTCCATTCCAGGCCCGAGCACGAGATGCAGGTCGCGGGCATGGAAACGGTAGCGGATCGCACCCCCCGCCGCATCAAGCGCGACATTCTCGGGATCGACGGTCCACTTTCCCGCAAGCGACCAGTCGTTCAGCTTGAGCACCCCCGCCTCGTAATCGTGGCTTTCGTCCCGCGCCACGCCGCCCGGCGACATGAAATTCTCCGCGCGGTCGTAGCCGAGATAGGTCTCCGGCGATTTGATGTTGGCCATGTCTGGCGCCGCTTCCGCGCCGGTGCCGCGCACATCCACCCGCTGCTCGGGAACATTCTTTCCCGCCTCGCGCAGCAACTGCCGGATCACCTCCTCGGATTTGGCATATTCACCTTCGCCGAAATGATGGTGACGGATGCGGCCCTGAGCGTCGATGAAGTAATGCGCGGGCCAGTACATGTTATTGAACGCGCGCCAGATGCTGTAATTGTTGTCGATCGCGACGGGATAGTTGATCTTCAGATCGCCCAGCGCCTTTTTGACATTGGCCGGCTGCTTTTCGAAAGCGAATTCCGGCGTGTGCACGCCGATCACCATGAGGCCATCGTCCTTGTACTTCTCCGCCCAGGCGCGGACATAGGGAATGGTACGCAGGCAGTTGATGCACGAATAGGTCCAGAAATCGACCAGCACCACCTTGCCGCGCAAGGCTTCCGCCGTCAGCGGCTTCGAGTTCAACCATTCCACCGCGCCGTCGAGCGAAGGAAGCTGGCCTTCCACCGGCAACGCGCCGGCGCTCTCTTGTGGCGCATTCGCCTTCATCATCGACGGGTTGGGCTGCATCGCTCCGCCCGCGGGAGCCATCGCGGTGTTGTCCGGCCCGCGCAATTTGTCGATCAGCGCCTGTTCGACGGCGGAGGTCTGCGCCAGCGAGACATTGGTGAGATAGTTGGTGTCGACACCGAGCGCGATGGCGGCGACAGCGACAAGCACCAGCGCGCCGAGGCCGCGCCGCGCCCATTCGCCAGCACCAAGCGAGCGCTTCATCGCCGTGAACACACGCCCGCCAATCAACAGCGCCAGCGCAAGCGATGTCGCCGCACCCGCCGCATAGGCGAGCAGCAGGAAGGTGGTCTGGACATTGGCGCCCTGTAGCGCCGCGCCGGTCAGGATCAATCCCAGCACCGGCCCCGCACATGGCGCCCACAGTAACCCTGTCGCGACACCGAGCAGCAGCGACGGCAAAAAGCCGCCCGAGCCGTCCGCCGATTGCGACAGCCGCCCGCCGAGCGCGACCAGCGGCTGCGTTGCGCGATCCGCGATGGCGGGAAACAACAGCGCGATGCCGAACAAGGCCAGCAGCACCAGGGCCGCGATCCGGCCATATTCATTGGCCGCGACCGCCCATCCGCCGGCCACGGCCGCGAGCGTCGCGACGGCGGCAAACGTCAGCGCCATGCCAATCAGCATCGGCAGGCCGCTCTTGAGAAACGGCCGGTCGGCTCGCGCAAACACAAACGGCAAAACGGGGAGAATGCAGGGGCTGATGATGGTCAGCACGCCGCCGAGATAGGCCAGGACGAAAAGAAGCATTTTCAGGACTCGCGTTGATCGCACGGGCCCATCACGGCATCACATCCGTCACGGGCTTCGACAGGTCTACGCGGGTGAGACGGCGCGCGTTACACGCGAACCCGATCACGCTCCCGTGGATTCCCCGGAATTGGGCTCTTCCGGGTCCGGGATCGGCGCCAGCGTCAGTTGCAGCTCGTCGCCCGATTCCAGCGGCTCTTCATCGTCGCGCAGCGCCGGATCGTCAGACGGCGACGGCACGCTGAAGCCAGTAGGCAGGCGGGTATCGAGCAGACCAGAACCCTTCAATTCGTCGAGCCCCGGCAGATCGCCCAACTGCTCCAAGCTGAACTGCGACAGGAATGCCTCAGTGGTACCGAAGGTCAGCGGACGGCCCGGCGTCTTGCGGCGACCGCGCGGACGAATCCAGCCCGTCTCCAGCAGCACGTCAATCGTGCCCTTCGAGGTGATGACGCCACGGATTTCCTCGATCTCGGCGCGCGTCACCGGCTGGTGATAGGCGATGATCGCGAGCGTCTCGATCGCGGCACGCGACAGGCGCCGCGTCTCGGTGCTCTCGCGCGTCATCAGCCACGACAGGTCGGCGGCGGTGCGGAACGTCCACTTGTTGGCGACGCGCACGAGGTTGACGCCGCGCATCGCGTAATCGGCCTGCAACTGTTCGAGCAGCGCCTTCACGTCCGCATCCTCCGGCAGGCGCCTGGCGAGCGAAGCCACATCGAGCGGCTCGGTGGAGGCGAACAGCATCGCTTCGAGAAGACGCAACTCCTCGGGGCGCACAGCCGTCTCGGGCGAGGATTCGGCCGTCTCGTGCGAGGGATCGGTGTCCTCGACGGGTTTGGTAGCCAGATTGGTGGCCATGACGGAGTCTCCTTCTTCCACTTACTCGACCGGTGCTTGCGGTTCGGGTGCACCCTGCCCGGCGGCCGCATGCTTACGAAAATAGATCGGCGCGAACGCGTTCTGCTGGTGAATATCGACGATGCCTTCGCGCACCAGTTCGAGCGCCGCCGCGAAGCTCGAGGCCATCACCGTGGCGCGCTGCGAGGGATCGATCACATAGGACACGAGATATTCGTCGAGCCTGCTCCAGTCCTCGGCGACGCCGACAAGCCGCTCCAGCGAAGCACGCGCTTCTGCGAGCGACCAGACTGTGCGCCGCGCCAGATGCACGCTCGCGAGCACATGCTGCTGGCGTTGCGCGGCATAGGCCGACAGCAAATCATAAAGCGTCGCATTCCACTGCGGATGCTTGATCTGCGCAATCTGCTCCGGCAGCCCGCGCGGGAAGATGTCGCGGCGGAATTGCGGGCGCGTTATCAGACGGTTAGCGGCTTCGCGAATTTGTTCGAGGCGGCGCAGGCGATTGGCGAGCGCGCTCGCCATGTCCTCGGCGCTCGGCCCATCGGGCGTCGGCGGTTCGGGCAGCAACAGGCGCGATTTGAGATACGCAAGCCACGCCGCCATCACCAGATAATCGGCGGCAAGTTCGAGCCGCAGCTTGCGGGCCGCCTCGATGAAAACCAGATACTGGTCGGCCAGCGCCAGAATGGAAATCTTGGCGAGGTCGACCTTCTGCTGGCGGGCGAGCGCAAGCAGAAGATCGAGCGGGCCTTCATAGCCCTCGACATCGACAACCAGCGCCGGCTCGTCCTGTGCGCGCTCGGCGCTGACGGCAGGCTGCCCGGTCTCGAAGGATAAAATCTCGGCGCTCATGCGATCCCCGCCTGTGCGATCAGTTCATCAAGCTCCGCGCGGCCGCTGTCGCGGTCGAACGGCTGCGACGGCCTACGGGCGGCCAGCGCACGGTCGGCCCGTCGCAGCGCCTCGCCCGCGAGTACGGGTGCCTCACTTGCCACCGCGCGCATCTCGTCCATCTTGCCGTTGCAATGAAGCGCGACGTCGCACCCCGCCCTGAGGCTCGCGCGGGTGCGCTCGGCGATCGAGCCGTTCAGCGCATTCATCGAGACGTCATCGCTCATCAGCAAGCCTTGGAAGTTCATCGCGCCGCGAATCACTTGAGCAATGATTGTCGCAGAAGTGGTCGCCGGTTGGGCGGCATCGAGGGCGCTAAACACAACATGTGCGGTCATCGCCATCGGCAGATCCGAAAGCTGCGAAAATGCCACGAAATCGGTGCGTTCCAGTTCCGCGCGTGGCGTATCAACGGTCGGCAGCCGCAGGTGGCTGTCCGCGGTGGCGCGGCCATGGCCGGGAATGTGTTTCAAGACAGGTAGGATACCACCATCACGCAATCCATCCGCGACCGCTCGCGCGATGGTTGCAACCTTCGCAGGGGTGGTGCCGTAGGCGCGATCACCGATCACCGCGTCGGCCCCGGCCACCGGTACGTCGGCCAGCGGCAGGCAGTCGACGCTGATACCGAGCGCAGCGAGATCGGCCGCGATCAGGCGCGACGACAGCCAGGCCGCCCGCAGGCCCTTTTCTGGCAATTGGTCATACAATGCACCAAACACAGCCCCGGCCGGATAACGCGGCCAATGCGGCGGGCCGAGCCGCTGCACCCGTCCACCTTCCTGATCAATCAGCACGGGTGCGTCGGGGCGATCCACGGCGGCGCGTAACTCTGCAGCCAGTGCAGCAACTTGCGCCGGGTTCTCGACGTTCCGCTTGAATAGAATGAAGCCCCACGGCTGTTCCGCGCGCAGGAATGCGCGTTCCCCGTCGGTCAGGACGGGGCCGGAGATGCCGGTAATGAAAGCACGGACGGCCATCAGGGGCGATTAGCCCGTGGCCGCCTCAAGGGTCAAGGAAACGGCCGCTAATTCCTCTGGACGATGCACTTACCCCCTGCCGATTGCAGGTTCACGCAGAAATGGGTGGCCTCCTCGGTCGAGGCGAACGGGCCCACGAGGGCGCGGTAGTAGACCCCCTTGGAGCCGAGATCCGCGCGGCGCACAGTCGGATGACGCGAACCGAGGATACCCGGATATTTGCCCTGCAGCACCTTGTAGGAGGTCATTGCATCGGCTTCCGAGCGCTGCGAGGAGACCTGCACGTAGGAGCCGGACGCCGTGGGCACGCCCGCTGGGGCCGCCAGCGAAGCGACGCGCGAGCGCGTCTCAGTGGCCTGAGGGACCGCCTGAGGCGAAAGAGCGAGCGGCGCGTTGGAAGGAGCAGGCGCCGGAGCCCTTGCCGGTGTCGATTGAACCGGCGCGGGCGCAGGCGGCGGGGCCGCATTCGTCTGCGAGGTCGCGTCGGTCTGGTCCGGGCGGATGCTGACCGTACGGATCCGGCGCGGGACCTCCCCGCTCAAGGTTCCGTTGGCGACCCCTGGCCCGGTGGGGCGAACCGCAGGCGAAACCGAGGCGCCGGACGGCGGCGACGGATTCTGGGTCAGCGGCGGGAATACCACGCGTGGCCCGCCGGAACGGGCATCAACATCCACCGGCTGCTCCTCGCGCGATACCATCCGCTCGCCGGACTTGTCGCCGACGCGATCGTAAATCTGTTTCTCGCTCGCCTGTCTTTCGGGAATGACCTTGTTCGGGCTGGAGTCGGCCTTGATGACCGGAGGCTCCCCGCTGCGCGGCGAACCTGCGATCGAGCGATAGGCATAAGCCCCCGCGGTGCCGAGCACGGCCAGCGCGAGCACGGCCGCAACCGTCATCATGCCACCGCGGCGTTTCGGCTGCTCCGACTCGTCCGCATAGTGCTGATCGTAGGCATCTTCGTCATAGCCCTGATCGTAGGCGGCATAAGGCGCACCACCCTGCCGCTGAAGGGGCTGCTCGCCGTAAAGAACCTGATCGTAACGGTCCCGACCCTGACCATACTGGCTCTGGTCATAGCCGCCTTGAGCATAACCATCCTGCGCGTAAGTGCCCTGCCCATAAGCGGCTCGCCCATAAGCATCCTGGCGATAACCGCCATCATCGTAATGGTTCTGGCCGCTCTCTGCGTAGGAGGCGTCCGCTTCCTGCTGAGAATCGAACCGCGACACCTCATAGCCGAGCCTGTAGCCCGAATGGCGATTGTAGGTGTGCTCGGACGTTGTGGCTGGATAGTTGTAATCGTCGCGCGCGGGCGCGGGCTGCGGTGCAGGATCGCGCGGGCGCATCCATGACGGCAGCGGCGGATCGTCGTGGTGAGGATCGTAGGCCATATCGTCGTGCGGATCGGGCTGATCGTCGTAAGCCGGCTCCTCATGAGCGGGAGCGGGCTGGGCCGCATGGCGGCCAAAACTGGAATATGGATCGGTCTGGCCGATCAGGCGGGCAAGTTCCGCCAGCGGGTCGTCCGCGCCCTGCTGATGAGGCGCATGGTTATAATCCCGATCATCGGGCGGAAACGGCCTATCACGGTAACGATCAGACATGTGATCTCGCATCCCCTGCGGAGACGGCAGACTCACGCAACATAATCCAGTTTGCCGTTCCTGGCTGCCGCCACGTCATCCCCGTGTGGACAGACAGCCACCTTCATCGCATCTCGTTCGGAGCATGGACGCCGAGGACGGCGAGGCCAGATGCCAGAACCGAGACGACGCCTTGAACCAAGGCAAGTCGCGCGGTGGTAATTCCAGCATCATTCTCCATAATGAAGCGTAAATGAGGCGCATCCCGGCCCTTGGTCCAGAGTGCGTGAAACTCGCTTGCAAGATCATAGAGATAAAACGCGATGCGGTGCGGCTCGTGGGCCAGCGCGGCGGATTCCAGCGTGCGCGGGAACAAGGCAAGCTGCCGGATCAGCGACAATTCGACCGGGTCGTTAAGCCGTTCCACCTCGGCCGAGCCGAGATAGGCGCGCCGCTTGCCGTCATCCTCGGGCAAATCGGGAACCGTGGCACGGGCGTTCTTGAACACCGAATGCCCCCGCGCGTGGCCGTACTGCACATAGAACACCGGATTGTCCTTGGACTGTTCCAGCACCTTGGCGAGATCGAAATCGAGCACCGCGTCGTTCTTGCGGAACAGCATCATAAAGCGCACGGCGTCGGAACCGACTTCATCCACCACTTCACGCAGCGTCACGAAGTCCCCGGCGCGCTTCGACATTTTCACAGGCTCGCCATTGCGCAACAGCCGCACGAGCTGGACGATCTTGACGTCGAGTTCGCCCTCGCCCGCCGTCACCGCCTTGATTGCCGCCTGCACGCGCTTGATGTAGCCGCCATGGTCAGCGCCCCACACGTCCACCATGTTGCGGAAGCCGCGGTCGAACTTGTTCTTGTGATAGGCGATGTCGGAGGCAAAATAGGTGTAGGAGTTGTCCGACTTCTTCAGCGGGCGATCGACGTCGTCGCCGAACGCGGTCGCACGGAACAGCGTCTGCTCGCGGTCCTCGTAATCCTCGACCGGCGCGCCCTTTGGCGGCGGCAGGTGGCCTTCATAGACATCGCCCTTCGCACGCAAGCCCGCGATGGTCGCGCCGACCTGATCGGTCCCGCCCGCGATCAGCGAGCGCTCCGAGAAGAACACGTCATGCTTGATGTTGAGGGCCGCGAGATCGCCCCGGATCATCTCCATCATCATCCCGATGGATTTGTCGCGCACCAGCGGCAGCCACTCTGCCTCCGGCTGCTTCACAAGCTTGTCGCCATACTCGCGCGCAAGCGCCTCGCCCACCGGCTTCAGGTAATCGCCGGGATAAAGCCCTTCCGGAATCTCACCGATGGTCTCACCCAGCGCCTCGCGATAGCGCAGGTGCGCCGACCGCGCGAGCACATCGACCTGCGCGCCGGCATCATTGATGTAATATTCCTTCGTGACCGCATAGCCCGCCGACGCCAGCAACGTCGCGAGCGCGTCACCGAACACGGCACCCCGGCAGTGGCCGACATGCATCGGCCCGGTCGGGTTGGCGGAGACGTATTCGACGTTGACCTTCTCACCCGCACCGACGTGCGAGCGGCCATAGCCTTCGCCCGTGCGCAGCACCGTGCGCAGCGCCTCGAACCACGCCTCGTTCTTCAGCGTCAGGTTAATGAAGCCCGGCCCCGCGACGCTTACTGCCAGCACCAGCGGATCAGTGCGCAGCTTGTCGCTGATCCTGTCGGCGAGATCACGCGGCTTCACCTTGGCCTCTTTGGCAAGCACCATGGCCGCGTTGGTCGCCATATCACCATGGGTCGCGTCCTTGGGCGGCTCGACCACGATGCGCGACAGATCAATGCCCTCCGGCAGCACGCCCTCGGTCATCAGATCGCGGCAGACGCCATGAACCCGGCCCAGAATGTCTGCAAAAAGATGGGCTGGATGGGTCGGGACGGACAACGCGAATCTCCTGTAACGGCGGCCATAATCGGCCAAATTCCCCTGCGCGCCTAACGCAATTCGAGGGTCGAGTCAAAGAGGCGCTGGTGCTCGGTGATGGCATAGCGGTCGGTCATTCCGGCGATGAAATTGCCGATCCGCCTCGCCGCCTCCTCGTCGCCGTCCACATCCCCATGCGCCCAGTCGGCAGGCAGGTCATCCGGGTGGCGGCTGTAGCGCTCGAACAGGTCGGCGACGACACCCTCGGCTTCCGTCATCACCCGCACCACCCGTTCGTGGCGGTACATGTGCTCCCACAGGAAAGCCTTGATCGCCTGCTCCGCCGCCCTCGCCTTCGGGTTGAAGGCGACAAGCGGGCCATCAGCATGGCGCACGTTCTCCACGGTTTGGGGCGCGGCCCCCGCGATCCGCCACATCGTCTCGGAGAACGCGGATTCGATCCAGTACGAGATCAGCTCTCGTACGAGTTCGGCCCCGTGTCGCGCCTCGTCGATGCCAGGGAAACGCGAAACGATCCGTCCATTGAGATCGGCGATCAGCGGAATGGCGTTGAGGTCGGCGATAGTGAACAGGCCCGCGCGCAGACCATCATCGATGTCATGAGCATTGTAGGCGATGTCGTCGGAGATCGCCGCGACCTGCGCCTCCAGCGAGGCGTAGGACGACAATTCAAGGTCATGCGAGGCGTTGTAGTTTGTGATCCCGATCGGCAGGCCATGAGCCGCATAAGGCCCGAGCGGTTTGCCGTCGCGACCCATTAGCGGGCCGTTGTGCTTGACGATACCCTCGAGCGATTCCCAGGTGAGGTTCAGCCCGTCGAAGGCCGGATAGCGGCGCTCGAGCGAAGTGACCACGCGCAGCGACTGCGCGTTGTGGTCGAATCCGCCGTGATCCTTCAGGCAGGCATCGAGCGCGCGCTCCCCGGCATGGCCGAAAGGCGGATGGCCGAGGTCGTGCGCCAGCGCCAGCGTTTCGGTCAGGTCCTCGTCCAGCCCCAATTGGCGTGCCAGCGCACGGGCGATCTGTGCCACTTCCAGAGAGTGGGTCAGCCGGGTGCGGTAATGGTCACCCTCATGGAAGATGAACACCTGCGTCTTGTGCTTGAGGCGGCGGAACGCGGTCGAATGGATCACCCGGTCGCAATCGCGGCGGAAGGCGCTGCGGTGGCGGCTCGGCGGCTCATTGAAGCGGCGGCCGCGGCTCAAATCGGGGTCGCAGCGGTAAGGTGCGGCAGGCGCCGCCCGTCCCACGGACATTGGGGACGCTCCTTTGGCGTTTGATTCTGGCGTGGCGAGTACTTAACTATGGACAGGAACAGATTCAAACTTTCGGATTCTGAGGGAGAGCGGACGTGACCGCGAATGTGACAATTTCCGAGCGGGCGGCGCGGCGGATCGGCGAAATCCTCAAGGGCGAAGGCGACGGCGCCAAGCTACGCATCAGCGTTGAGGGCGGCGGTTGCTCCGGCTTCCAGTACAAGTTCGACATCGACAAGACCCAGGCCGAAGATGATCTGGTGATCGTGCGCGACAACGCCGTGGTGCTGGTCGACCCCTCCTCGGCTCCGTTCCTCGCGGACTCCGAACTCGACTTCGTCGACGACCTGATCGGCGCCTCGTTCCGCGTCAACAATCCGAACGCCACCGCTTCCTGCGGCTGCGGCACCAGCTTCTCGATCTGACGCCGCCCATGCGCATCGCGACATGGAACGTCAACTCGGTGCGCCAGCGCCTCGACCATCTGCTGACATGGCTCAAAGAGCGCGAGCCCGATCTCGTCTGCCTGCAGGAAATCAAATGCCTCGATGAGGCATTTCCGCGCGAGCCGATCGAAGCGCTCGGCTACAATGTCGTGACGCACGGGCAGAAGACCTTCAATGGCGTCGCGCTGCTGTCGAAATATCGCTTCGAAGAAACCAGGCCGCAGCTCGCGGGTGATCCCGAGGACCTTCACGCCCGCTTTCTCGAAGGCGTCGTGTCGCACAAGGACGGCACCTTCCGCCTTGCCTGTCTGTATCTGCCGAACGGCAATCCCGTGAACACGGAAAAATATCCGTACAAGCTGCGATGGATGGACCGGCTGATCGAATATGCGCGCGAGCGGCTGAAGTCGGAAGAACCGTTCGTGCTTGCGGGGGATTTCAACGTCATCCCGACCCCCGCCGACGTCTACAATCCGCAGGCCTGGCTTGAAGACGCGCTGTTCCTGCCGCAGACCCGCGACAAATTTCAGACGCTGCTCAATCTCGGTCTGACGGACGCCTTCCGCGCGACCTCAGACGCGCCACGGCAGTACACGTTCTGGGATTATCAAGCTGGCGCTTGGCAGAAGAACAACGGCATCCGCATCGACCACCTCTTGATGTCGCCGCCCGCGAGCGACCGCCTCAAAGCCGCCGGCATCGACAAGCATGTGCGTGGCTGGGAAAAAGCCTCGGACCATGTGCCGGTGTGGGCGGATCTGGATTTCTAGATAAGGGATATTCCGGGGCGCGAGTGAACCGAGCCAACCCGGAATCTCAAGGTGCCGGCGCGGGATTCCGGATCATCGTGCAGGAGCGCTATGTCCGGAATGACAGATCAGTCGCGGCGGCCCTGCACCCAGCGCTGCAACATCTGCAGGGCCATGGCGCGGTCGTCTTCCGAGGCCTTCGCAAGCGCCTCATTGTAGCTCTGGTGAATCCATTTCTCGTCCGGCGTGGCGCTTTCCTGTGCGAGCGTCAGCCACATCAGGCCGCGCGCGGCCTGCCGCTGCAAATGATCGCCATTGAACAACATCTGGCCGAGCAGCGCCTGCGCTTCATGCTGGCCCTTGTGCGCGGCAAGACCGAGCCAGCGCACGCCGTACTTCACATCGCGCTGGATGCCTTTGCCTTCCAGATACATCCGGGCGAGGCTGTATTGCGCCTCGGCGCTGCCGAAATATGACGCGGCGTAGGAGAACATCTCCCGCGCCCGCTCTGGGTCGCGCTTGATGTTGGAATTGGCGATACCCGTGGTGTAGTAGCGCCCAAGCGCCACGAATGCATTGGCCACGATATTGGCCTGCGGCGCACCCGGGCTATCCTCGGCGTGCTGGTTGGCGATCCGGCTGAAGTAATCGAAGGCGCGCAGATCGTTGCGCTCAACACCCACGCCATCGGCAAACATCTTGCCGAGCTTCCACTGTGCCGCAGCGTGCCCGTCCTCGGCGGCATATTGCAGGGCGGTCAGTGCATTGCTGTTCGGAGGCAGGGTCTTCTTCACCACCGCGACGCCGGAAGACGTGGTCACCGCTCCGAGCGGCGCCGACGCGCTGTCGGGATCGACCGTTCCGTCAAAGGCATAGGTCCGCGTCATCGCAAAAACGGCGACGGTCGCACACGCAACAATGACGCCACCCTTAAATATCCGCATAGCAACTCTTCTCACCCGCCCGTCCTGGATGGGTCACCGCGCCCTTGATCGCAGGTCCAACCTGTTGGGCGTATTTCCAGAGTGCCCCGGAACCCGTGCCGGTTTCGCGCGGTTTCCAGGCCTTGCGCCGCTCGGCCAGTTCGGCGTCGCTCAATTTCACATTGAGTGTGCCGGCCTCGGCATCAAGTTCGATGATATCCCCATTTTGGATAAGGCCGATCGGGCCCCCGACCGCAGCCTCGGGACCGACATGCCCGACACAGAAGCCGCGCGTGGCACCGGAGAAGCGGCCGTCCGTGATGAGCGCAACCTTGGCGCCCATCCCCTGCCCGTAAAGCGCAGCCGTGGTGGCGAGCATTTCGCGCATACCGGGGCCGCCCTTGGGGCCCTCGTAACGGATGACGATGACCTCGCCTTCCTTGTAGGTCCGTTTGTCCACGGCCTCGAACGCGTCCTCTTCGCAATCGAAGACGCGCGCAGGCCCGGTGAATTTCAGAACGGACATTCCAGCGACTTTCACGATCGCGCCATCGGGAGCGAGGTTGCCCTTCATGCCCACGACGCCACCGGTCACCGTGATCGGCTTGTCGGCGGGGCGCACCACATCCTGATGCGGATTCCATTTCACGCTGGCCAGATTTTCGGCAATCGTCCGGCCGGTGACCGTCAGACAGTCGCCGTTCAGGAAGCCGTGATCCAGGAGCGTTTTCATCAGCAGCGGGATGCCGCCAGCTTCGAACATGTCTTTGGCTACATAACGGCCGCCCGGTTTCAAATCCGCGACATAAGGTGTCTTTTTGAAGATTTCAGCCACGTCGAACAGGTCGAATTCGATGCCGCACTCGTGGGCGATGGCGGGCAAATGCAGCGCCGCGTTGGTCGAGCCGCCGGAGGCTGCGACGACGGCCGCGGCGTTTTCCAGCGCCTTGCGGGTCACGATCTCGCGCGGGCGGATGTTCTTGGCGATCAGTTCCATGACCTTCTCGCCAGCGGCGGAGCAGAAGGAATCGCGGATTTCGTAAGGCGCAGGCGCACCGGCCGAATACGGCAGCGCGAGGCCAATGGCCTCGGAGACGGTCGCCATGGTATTGGCGGTGAACTGCGCGCCGCAGGCGCCCGCCGAGGGGCACGCCACACGCTCGATTTCGTCGAGGTCGGCGTCCGACATCTCGCCGACCGAGTGCTTGCCGACCGCCTCGAACATGTCCTGCACAGTGACCTGCTGCCCCCGGAAATTGCCGGGCAGAATCGAGCCGCCATAGATGAAGATCGACGGCACGTTGAGGCGGCACATCGCCATCATCATGCCGGGCAAGGACTTGTCGCAGCCGGCGAGCCCGATCAGCGCGTCGTAGGAATGGCCGCGGATGGTCAGCTCGACGGAATCGGCGATCACCTCACGTGACGGCAGCGAGGAACGCATGCCCTCATGGCCCATAGCGATGCCGTCGGTGACGGTAATGGTGCAGAACTCGCGCGGAGTGCCGCCAGCGGAGGCGACGCCCTTCTTCACGGCTTGAGCCTGGCGCATCAGCGAAATGTTACAGGGCGCGGCCTCGTTCCAGCAGGTCGCCACGCCGACAAACGGCTGGTGGATCTGCTCGGTGGTGAGGCCCATGGCATATAGGTAGGAGCGATGCGGAGCGCGGGTCGGACCCTCCGTCACATGGCGGCTGGGCAGTCTCGACTTGATGTTGGTCTTCGCGTCCATCTCAAAACCTTCGCCGCGGCAGCCCTTTCGCTCAAAACCCCTGAAAAAGCGGGCTTTCGCAATCGTCACGCGGCGGATCACTGCATCCACGCTACATGAACACGATTTCATGGACGCGTGTGGCCAAATCGCGGCGCGCGCAAGGGCTTACTACGACGAGGGTTAAATGTTCAAAAACTGTGGCGGCTTCGCAACATTTGTTGCGCCAAAACCACCCGCCCGCGTGCGGTGCAGCGTGCCGCCGTCATCGCGGACCGACGGTGCCTGTCGCCTTCAACCGGGCCGATCTGACCCAGCCGGAGACGCTCTCGCCGGTTCTCGGGTTCAAATACATCACGGATGACCAGCCATCGGCAGACTGGGCATAGGCGATCAGGGCGCCCTGCGGGATGACGAAGACGCCGCTTATCGGGCAACGACATCGGGCGCCGCATAGAATTGAAGCCGCCCGGCACCGGTGACAGCCATGCTCAGGGGTGGTGAAAATAGCGGGATGTGCCGGGTCCCGGTCTCTGGCTCCCGGCAGTTTTCGGCGACAAGAACGGGCTCGCCCAGGACGCTGGAGGATAGGCCGGTCAAAACTACCGCCCGGGCCCAGACCGTTTTGACGCCACCCCCGCGCACGTCCGCTCCTTCGCCGGGGGCAGTTACAATTTTACATGTTCAGCATGCGGCCATAGGCGTCGAGCACCGCTTCCTTCATCATCTCCGACAGAGTCGGATGCGGGAAGATGGTGTGCATCAACTCTTCCTCGGTGGTCTCGAGGTTCATCGCCACCACGTAGCCCTGAATCAACTCGGTGACCTCCGCGCCGACCATGTGCGCGCCGAGAAGCTGACCTGTCTTCTTATCGAAGATCACCTTGACGAGACCTTGATCCTCGCCGAGCGCGATTGCCTTGCCGTTGCCGACGAAGGGGAAGCGGCCGACACGGATATCCTTGCCCGCCTCCTTCGCCTTGGCCTCGGTCAGGCCGACGGAAGCCACCTGCGGATGGCAATAGGTGCAGCCGGGAATCAGAAGTTTGTCCATCGGATGCGGGTGCAGGCCCTTGATCGCTTCGATACAGATCACGCCTTCATGCTCGGCCTTGTGCGCGAGCATTGGCGGGCCCGCGACGTCGCCGATGGCGTAGATGCCCGGCACGTTGGTCTTGCCGTAGCCGTCGATCACGATGCAGCCGCGGTCGGTCTTTACGCCGAGCTTCTCAAGCCCGAGGTTCTCGATGTTGCCGACGACGCCCACCGCCGAGATCACGCGCTCGGCGGTGATCTGCTCGGTCTTGCCACCAGCCTCGATGGTGGCGGTGACGCTGTCGGTCTTCTTGTCGAGCTTGGTGACCTTCGCACCGGTGAGGATGCGGATGCCCTGCTTCTCGAACTGCTTGCGCGCAAGCCCTGCGATCTCCGCGTCCTCGACCGGCAGAATCTGCGGCAGCACTTCGACCACCGTCACCTCCGCGCCCATGGTGCGATAGAACGAGGCGAACTCGATGCCGATCGCGCCGGAGCCGACCACCAGCAGCGACTTCGGCATCTTCTCGGGCACCATCGCCTCGAAATAGGTCCAGACCAGTTTCTTGTCCGGCTCAAGCCCCGGCAGCACGCGCGGACGCGCGCCGGTCGCGACGATGATATGCTTGGCCTGATAACTGCCCGCACCGAGCACGCCCTTCGGTGCATCGGCGCTGCCACCCTTCACCGTGATCTTGCCAGGCGCATCGATCGTCGCCTCGCCCCAGATCACGGTGATCTTGTTCTTCTTCATCAGAAAGCCGACGCCGTCATTGAGGCGCTTGGAGACGCCGCGCGAGCGCTGCACCACGGCCTTGGCGTCGTAGCCGACTTTCTCGGCGGACAGGCCGTAATCCTTGGCGTGCTGCATGTAGTGGTAGATTTCCGCCGAGCGCAGCAGCGCCTTGGTCGGGATACATCCCCAGTTGAGGCAGATGCCGCCGAGATGCTGCTTCTCCATGATCGCGGTTTTGAAGCCGAGTTGGGCGGCGCGAATGGCGGTGACATAGCCGCCGGGGCCAGAGCCGATCACAACGACGTCGAATGAGGTATCAACCATAAAATGCTCCGTTCGCCACAAGGCACATCATCGAGAAGAATAAGCGATGGCGCAACACGCGCCTTACTTTTTGTAATAGTCCTGCACCGTCTCCCACGCGACACTCTGCAAGAAGGCTGCGGTCTTGTCGTCGAGGCCTGCGCGATAAGAATTGCCGACGGGCGAGCGATTGTAGACCGACGCCAGTACCGTGCAGGCCGCGAGATAGGTGCCTGCGAGCGTCGGGTGCCGCTTGTCCTCGACATTGAGGACAAGATCGGGCCGCTCCTTCCTGGCGCGGGCGAACGCGAGACCGGCAGGGATCACCAGCATGTTGTTGTCGTTGCCGGCGGTGGTGTAGGCCTCTGCCAGTTGCTCGGTCATCTCCGGCTTGTCGGCATATGCCCACGACATGAACAGCACTGGATCGGCACCATGCTTGCGCACGATCGCGGCATCCTTCGCCACCGACTCACCGAACAGCGACTTGAGCTGCGGATGCACCGGACACTGGCTGCAATCCATCATGATCGCCAAGTCGAACTTCTTGTTACGCGTGTTCATGACGACTTCGTTGTCGCCAACGAACGAATAGGATGCCATGCCATCGGTCGAAAAGAGCGACTCCACATCGTGCCAGTTCAGTCCTGAGCCGCTGATCGTTGCGGAGGTCGCCTTGTAATGCGCAGCCGGATCGGCGGCATTTGCCAGCTTCAGCACATGATTGTGCAGGCTGTTGTTGTAATAAAAGAAGCTGTTGCCGATGTAGAGAACCGTCCTCGGCACCTCATCGAGTTCGGCGACCTTCGGTTTCACCTGCGCGTTCGCGGCGGTGAATGACAGTGCAAGAATGGCTGCCAGCAGCCACCGACCGTTCCGCAGCATTGCCGACCTCACCTTTGCGACAAGATAACCCGTTACGAACGTACGGCCTCACGCAAGACGAGCGCGCGGCGCACCAGCCACCATTGCGAGACGATCACGACCCAGAATGGAATCGAAAGCAACAACACGTTACCGAATTCGAATTTCGCATGGGCGCGGGGCGATGCCCCCGCCGCAAAGCCGACGATGATAAGCACGACCGGGATCAGCATCAGCAGCCGCAGCGCATAGAAGACGGCCTCGCGCCATTGCTTCCGCGTCGCGGCGACAGCGAACACGATAGCACCAAGGGCCGCATAGAACGGCATCAGCGCGAGCTGCTGCGTGCCGCTAAGAGCGCAGCCGCCATGCCAGCAGGCCGCAAGCGACTGCAGAGCGACCGTCGCCACGCCCCCGAGGAGCGCGGAAACGGTGGCTGCAAGAATGATCGTGCCGAAAAACTTCATGAGTATCTCAGGGTGCGAGGCGTACGCCTCACACCACCATCATGACCGGGTTTTCGATCAGCAGGCGGAAGGCGCTGAGAAGCTGCGCGCCGAGCGCGCCGTCCATCGCGCGATGATCGCAGGTCAGCGTCACCGTCATGATGGTCGCGATCTCGATCTTGCCGTTCCGCACCACCGGCCGCTCCTCGCTCATGCCGACCGCGAGAATGGTCGACTGCGGCGGGTTGATGACGGCGGTGAACTGCTTCATGCCGTACATGCCGAGGTTCGACACCGCCGTGCTCGCGCCCTGATATTCCTCGGGCTTGAGCTTGCGTGCCTTGGCGCGCGCGGCGAGATCCTTCATCTCGTTGGAAATCGTCGCCACCGACTTCGCATGCGCGCTGCGGATGATCGGTGTGATCAGCCCGGTCGGAATCGACACCGCGACCGAGACGTCCGACACCTTGTGGCGCAGCATCGCCTCGTCGGTCCAGGTCACGTTGGCGTCAGGCACGCGCTGCAACGCCATCGCCAGAGCCTTGATGACGAAATCGTTGACCGAGAGCTTGTAGGCCGGCTTGCCGTCTTTGTCCTTTGGCGCAAGGCCGTTGATCTCCTCGCGCGCGGCGACGAGCTTGCCGATATCGCAATCGCAGGTGAGGTAGTATTGCGGCACGTCGCGGTCGGACGCCGACAGGCGCTGCGCGATCACCTTGCGCATCTGATCGTGCGGCACCGCCTCGTAATTGTCCTTGTTGAACAGCGACAGTATCTGCGCATCGCTCGGACCCGGCGTGTAGGATGGCGCAGCACCGCTACCGGCGGCGGCAGGCTTCAAGCCCTTGCCGGACTTCGCCTCGTCGATGTCGCGGGCGACGACGCGGCCATGCGGGCCAGTGCCGGTGACGCGCGACAGATCGATGCCCGCTTCCTTCGCAAGACGGCGCGCCAGCGGCGAGGAAAACGTACGTGCGCCGTTTTGAACCGGGGCAGCCTGTGGCGCGGCTGGCGCTGGCGCGGCAGATGCCGTCGGCTTTGCAGCCGGTGCGGGCGCAGGAGCAGCGGCAGGCTTCGGCGCTTCAGCGGCTTTCGGTGCTTCCGCTGCCTTCGGCGGCGGAGCGGATGCGCCACCACCGCTCGCGGCGGCCTTCACGTCCTCGCCCTCACCAGCGAGCACGGCAATCACCTGATTGACCGGCACGTCGGCGGTGCCCTCCGGCACCAGGATTTTCGCGATGGTGCCCTCATCCACCGCCTCGACTTCCATCGTCGCCTTGTCGGTCTCGATCTCCGCTATCACATCGCCGGAGGAAACCTTGTCGCCCTCTTTCTTGAGCCACTTGGCGAGGTTGCCCTTTTCCATCGTCGGCGACAGAGCAGGCATCAGAATGTTGATCGGCATGACCGGACCCTGCCCTTAGCGGTATGAGACGGCTTTGGCGGCGGCGACAACTTCCTCCACCGTCGGCAATGCGAGCTTTTCAAGATTGGCCGCGTAAGGCATCGGCACGTCCTTGCCCGACACCCGCGCGACCGGCGCATCGAGATAATCGAACGCATGCTCCATCAGCCGTGCGGCGATCTCGGAGCCGACGCCGGACTGCTGCCAGCCTTCCTCGACGACCACGGCGCGTCCGGTCTTCTGCACCGAGGCGATCAGTGTCTCGGTATCCATCGGACGAATGGTGCGCAGATCGATGACCTCGGCCTCGATGCCTTCCTTGGCGAGTTCTTCCGCCGCCTTCAGCGTCCACGTCATCGCATGCGACCACGAGATCAGCGTGACGTGCTGGCCGGTGCGTGCGATGCGCGCCTTGCCGATCGGCAGCACGTAGTCGTCGAGCTTCGGCACTTCGAAGCTCTGGCCGTAAAGAATTTCGTGCTCGAGGAAGATCACGGGGTTCGGGTCACGAATCGCGGCCTTCAGCAGACCCTTCGCATCGGCCGCCGTGTAAGGCGCGATCACCTTGAGGCCCGGAATCTGCGAATACCACGCCGCATAGTCCTGGCTGTGCTGGGCCGCGACGCGCGCCGCCGAGCCGTTCGGGCCACGGAACACGATCGAACACCCCATCTGCCCGCCGGACATGTAGAGCGTCTTGGCGGCCGAGTTGACGATCTGGTCGATCGCCTGCATGGCGAAGTTGAACGTCATAAATTCGACGATCGGTTTCAGCCCTGCCATCGCCGCACCGATGCCGACGCCCGCGAAGCCGTGTTCGGTGATCGGCGTATCGATCACGCGCCGCGCCGAGAATTCCTGCAGGATGCCCTGCGTGATCTTGTAGGCGCCCTGATATTCGGCGACCTCCTCACCCATGATGAAGACGTCTTCATCGCGGCGCATTTCCTCGGCGATGGCATCGCGCAACGCATCGCGCACCGTCATCGTCACCATTTCGGTGCCGGCCGGAATGTCGGGATCGGGCGCGGCCTGATTCGCCGGTGCGGCAGGCGCGGCATCCGATTTCGGCACAGCCGGTGCAGGCGCTGCGGCTGGAGCTGTGTCCGCCTTCGGGGCGGGTGCCGGTGCGGCAGGCGCCTTGCCAAGATCGGCGGCGCTTTCACCATCGGCCAGAATAGTGGCGATCGGCGTATTGACGGCGACATCGGCGGTGCCTTCCGGCACGAGGATCTTGCCGAGCGTGCCTTCGTCGGTCGCCTCGACTTCCATCGTCGCCTTATCGGTTTCGATCTCGGCGATGACGTCACCGGACTTGATGGTATCGCCTTCCTTCTTCAGCCACTTGGCAAGGTTGCCCTTCTCCATCGTGGGCGAGAGCGCGGGCATCAATACTTGAATCGGCATGGTCGGGTGCTCGCGCTTAGCGGTAAATGTCGGTGTAGAGTTCGGACACGTCCGGCTCCGGATCGTGCTGGGCGAAATCGGCGGCTTCGTTGACGATCTCGCGCACTTCCGCGTCGATCTTCTTCAACTCCGCTTCATCGACCTTGGCGTCGAGCAGACGCTTGCGCACCTGCTCGATCGGGTCCTGATCGTGGCGAACCTTCTCGACTTCCTCGCGCGTCCGGTATTTCGCGGGGTCGGACATCGAGTGGCCGCGATAGCGGTAGGTCTGCATTTCGAGAATGTAAGGGCCCTTGCCTTCGCGGCACCACGCCGCGGCACGCTCGGCCGCCGCCTTCACCGCGCGCACGTCCATGCCGTCGACCTGCTCGCCCGGAATGTTGAACGCGATGCCGCGCTTGGAGAAGTCAGTCTGCGCGGACGAGCGCGTCACCGAGGTGCCCATCGCGTAGCGGTTGTTCTCGATCACATAGATGATCGGCAGCTTCCACAGCTCGGCCATGTTGAAGCTTTCATAGACCTGGCCCTGGTTGGCCGCGCCGTCACCGAAATACGCAACACTGATATTGCCATTGTTGCGGTAACGGTTGGCGAAGGCCAATCCGGTGCCGAGCGGCACCTGCGCGCCGACGATGCCGTGGCCGCCGTAGAAGTGCTTCTCCTTGCTGAACATGTGCATGGAGCCGCCCTTGCCCTTGGAATAGCCGTGGCGGCGTCCGGTCAATTCCGCCATCACGCCCTTGGGGTCCATGCCGGTCGCCAGCATGTGGCCGTGATCGCGGTAGCCGGTGATGATCTGATCACCCTGCTTCAACACCATCTGGATGCCGGTCACGACGGCCTCCTGTCCGATGTACAGATGGCAAAAGCCGCCGATCGCGCCCATGCCGTAAAGCTGTCCCGCCTTTTCCTCGAAGCGGCGGATCAGAAGCATGTCGCGCAGCGCGGTGAGCTCCTGCTCCTTGGTGAATTCCAGTTTGGCGGCACTGGCCGACGTGCCTTTGGTCGCGGCTGCCGAAGGTTTTCCAGATGGCATGAGATGTCCGGATAAGAGAGGCGATGAATCCTCTCTACTCCAACTCTGATCGGCGTGGAAGGATCGCGTAACGCCGCAGGATTACAAAACATTTTGCAGCGCAGCGACTTGAAATTTATGGCATCGCCCGCGTGCGATTTTGAAATTTGTGTTGTTTGTTTTGCGATCGCGTCACATCGAGACGTTATCGTCGCCTGTGGGGATACGTTTTGCATCCTGTTTATGCACAAGCGAATAAATAAGAACGTGCTGGAAAGCAGATATCAGCAGGCCCCGATGAGAGAAGATTCTTCTCTCATCGGCCAATGCCACAGGTGGCGTACGATATTCCAAGTTCAGCGATTGAGGAGACGAACCAGATCGCGCGGATTTGCGTAGCCGAGCTGGTACCGCGCTTCTTCGTCGAGCATATCGGGATCGACACGGTCGGAGCGCAGAAGCGCAACGTGTTTCTCTTCATCGGCGCGCTGGGCCTTGAGTCGGGCCAGCTCCGTCGTCAGCGTGGCGGCTTCCTTTTCCAACTCGACGCGGGCATTGAGGCCGTAGCGGCCGGTATAGGCGTTGACGCCGAAATAGGTGATGAAACCGGCCGCGATCGCATAGAGCGCGAGGCCGGTCAGGATCGCCTTGAATCGTGCGCGAGAAACCATCCGCGCACGATGCCCCGGCAGGGTTAATGCCGCGCTAATGCCTTACGCCGCGGCAGCTTTCTTTTGCTTTTCAACGAACGCGGCGAAGGCCTCGCCATATTGGTGCAGCACCTTGCCGAAGCTCTCGCTTGTCACCTCGCCCTGCTCGTTGAACGAGTTCCCGACGTGGGTCAGGTAGATTTCCGGTTGGCCCAGGATCGGCCCCGTGATGCCCGGCAATGAGCGCTTCAATTCCATCGCCGCGCTGACGCCGCCGAGCGGGCCCGGCGAGTTGCCGATGATGCCGACAGGCTTGCCCAGAAACGCACTCTGTCCTGAAGGGCGCGAGGCCACGTCGATGGCATTCCGGAGCACGCCGGAGACCGAGCGGTTGTATTCCGGCGTAACAAAGATCACCGCATCCGACGCCTTGATCTTGTCGCGGAACACCAGCCAGTCCGCGGGCGGATTGGCTTCAAGGTCCTGATTGAAGAAGGACAGACCATGCAGGGTCGCCACGTTCAGCTTCAGCGAAGCTGGAGCCATCTTTGCCAGCGCATTGGCGACCTTGAGACTGAAGGATTCCTTGCGAAGGCTTCCGACGATGACCAGAACTTGATGGGGCATGAGCACGTCCTTCGGGCAATGAGGCAGTAGGGTTCGACTGACGCACACATTAGGGCGCGTCACGAAAGATGCAAGTGCATGAAAACCCGCCGGCAAGGCTGCCGTCACGTGAGTATGTTGTCTTGGTCAGCCCCGGCTACGCGCGCCGAGCCCTCCCGGCCTATCAGGAGATTGCGACATGAAGGCTCTTTCCGCCACGGTTGCGTTGCTCGTTCTTGGATCGTCGGTTGCCTACGCAGAGAAAAAGCCGCTTCGCCCGAAGCAAGAATGCATCGATCTGGCGCATGCGCGCGGATTCGACAGAAGTCAGGGTCAGCACGGCACCGCAAACGGGGGCATGAACAAATTCATTCATGACTGCCGGCGCGGGCTGGTAAAGTAACAATGCAAAAGCCCGGCCAGAGGCCGGGCTTTGACGTCATCGCATCACGCAGCAAGCAATCTGGCGAGAGCCCAGCCTGTCGCGAGTGCGACAGGATCAAGCCAATGCGCGAAGTGCTGCGCGACCCGCATAGATCGCCTGGTTGTCGAGCTGCTGCTCGATACGCAGGAGCTGGTTGTACTTCGCAGTGCGGTCGGAACGCGCAAGCGAGCCGGTCTTGATCTGCCCGCAATTGGTGGCGACCGCGAGGTCGGCGATGGTGGAGTCTTCCGTCTCGCCGGAGCGATGTGACATCACGGCCGTATAGGCCGCCTTGTGCGCCATCTCCACGGCGGCGAGCGTTTCCGTCAGGGTGCCGATCTGGTTGACCTTGACGAGGATCGAATTGCCGATGCCCTTCTTGATGCCATCGGCAAGCCGCATGACATTGGTGACGAACAGGTCGTCTCCGACAAGCTGGACCTTCCCACCAATCAGATCGGTCAGTTCCTTCCAGCCGTCCATGTCGTCTTCCGCCATGCCGTCCTCGATCGAGACGATCGGATAGCGGTTGGCGAGGTCCTGCAGGTACTTCGCCTGCTCGGAGCGCGAGCGGGTTTTCTTCTCGCCTTCGTAGACGTACTTGCCGTCCTTGAAGAATTCGGTCGAGGCACAGTCGAGCGCCAGCATCACGTCGCTGCCTGCCTTGTAGCCAGCCTTGCCGATGGCGCTCATGACGAAGTCGAGCGCGGCATCGGCCGACGGCAGGTTCGGCGCGAAGCCGCCCTCGTCGCCGACATTGGTGTTGTGGCCGGCCTTCTTCAGTTCGCCGCGCAGCGTATGGAAAATCTCCGCGCCACAGCGCAGGGCTTCCGCGAAACTCGCCGCGCCGACCGGCATCACCATGATTTCCTGGAAATCGATCGGGTTGTCGGCATGCACGCCACCATTGACGATGTTCATCATCGGCACCGGAAGCGTGCGCGCGGAAGTGCCGCCGACATAACGATAGAGCGGCATGTCGCAGGACGCTGCCGCAGCTTTCGCCACCGCCAATGAGACGCCGAGAATGGCGTTCGCGCCGAGACGCTTCTTGTTCGGCGTGCCGTCAAGCGCGATCATCGCGTTGTCGATCTGCACCTGCTGCTCGGCATCCATGCCACCGATGGCATCGAAAATCTCGCCGTTGACGGCCTCGACTGCCTTCTGCACGCCCTTGCCGCCATAGCGGCCCTTGTCGCCGTCGCGCAGTTCCACCGCCTCGTGGGCGCCCGTCGAAGCCCCCGACGGCACGGCAGCGCGGCCCATCGAGCCGTCCTCCAGAACCACATCGACCTCGACCGTCGGATTGCCACGGCTGTCCAGGATTTCGCGGCCAATAATATCGACGATGGCAGTCATGAGCGCCTCATTTGGATTGGATGGGAAACAGGATGGCTGCTTCTACAGCAAGGATTCCGGCGGGAAAAGCCGCATGGGCGCATAACAGAATTCATGGCCGGATGCAGGACCCGTGACGTACCCCGTCGATTTCGCTATCACCGCGGCAACGGAGAAAACAAATGTCACGAAAGCCGCGTAAATCGGCCGCAAAGGCCCCGCTCCAGCTTGGCCGCCCGGTCACCCTGCCCGCCTCGCCCGACAAGGCAAAACTGGACCGTGTTCCCAACCCGCATCGCGGCACCGGCTATCTGGTGCGTTTCGCGGCACCCGAATTCACCAGCCTGTGCCCGATCACCGGCCAGCCCGATTTCGCGCATCTTGTGATCGATTACGTGCCCGGCGACTGGCTGGTGGAATCGAAGGCGCTGAAACTGTACCTCGCGAGCTTCCGCAACCATGGCGCGTTTCACGAGGATTGCACGGTCGCGATCGGCAAACGCCTCGTACGCGAGATCAAGCCCACATGGCTGCGCATTGGCGGCTACTGGTACCCGCGCGGCGGCATTCCGATCGACGTATTCTGGCAGACCGGCAAACTGCCGAAGAACATCTGGGTGCCGGATCAGGGTGTGCCACCGTACAGAGGGCGCGGCTAGGACGAAGCAGCGGTGAAAATACGCCGGAAGTTCGCGAGATCCTTCACCGGCAGATCGCACACGGCGACATAGGTCGCCTTGCCGTCGCTCCAGCTCAGGGCCTGATAGCCGGACCGGCTCACCACCGGCAGCGATAGTCCCGGAGCAAGCACCGTCAGGCTCACCACATGGGTGTCGTGTTTGTACACGACGGTCGGGACCGGCGTGTTGCCGACGACATCGATACGGCCTCCCGAGAGCGTGAACCCCTGTTGCGCCAGGTTGAGCACCTGAGGGGAACGCGCAATGCGGGAGATGAACCACGGCCTGACGACGTGACTGTCCGAGGAAGCAACGTCGAACGGCTGCGATGCCAGCAACCCACGCACGTGACTTGCGATCACCTGCTGCACGAGCTCCTGCCGCGAACGGTACTGGTCGAGGGCCAGTATCGAAGCCGCGCTGATCAACACCCCAACAATGACCGCCGCCGCCAGCGCGCGCCACGACCACCGCTTTCCCCGGGGGCTTTCACCCGCAACCGTCGCGCCAACGCGCGCCCGCAACGTCGCCGGCATGTCCTCCTGTGGAATAGCCCGCAGCGCGTTGCTCAGAGCAAGCATCTGTTCAAAGCGCAGCCGCAAGCCCTCGTCGCTTGCAAGGCGCTTCTCAAACGCATGCGCGGCATTCGCATCGCACTCACCGTCGAGATAAGCCTGCAACTCAAGATCGTCGTCGTCCGGAGATGCCATCATTTATCCTGCTCTCCCAGCATGTATGCGAGCACGTCCCTGCTTCGCGCCAGGCGCGACATCACCGTGCCGATGGGAATGCCCGCGATCTCTGCAATCTCGCGGTAACTCAACTGATGCATTTCGCGAAGAACGATGATTTCGCGCAGCGGTGCCGGCAATCTCGTCAGCGCATCCTGCACGCTTTCGATGTCCAGCTTGAGCAGCAGTACCTGCTCAGGCGTCTGCACGCCGGACCGATGCGCATCGCCCTGCTCCATCTGTTGGCGGTCTGCCTCACCGAGATCATCAGCGAGAACCACCGCCCTGGGCCGGTTCTTCAGGAGCCAGCTATAGGCCGTGTTCCGGACAACCGAGAGCGACCACGCACGCGCATTGGTGCCGTCGAAGGTCTGGATCGCCCGAAACGCCCGCAGCGACGCGTCCTGCACGACGTCTTCAGCATCCGCGCCGTTACCCGTCAGCCAGCGCGCCAGACGGTAGGATTCCGTCAGGTGCGGCAGAAACACCTCATCGAACAGCGAGCGATCATCGCGATTTGGCAAGGCCGCACCCGGGCACTGCATCATACCGGAGCCATCCGGAAACTCCGGCACCTTGGTTTTAGCACATCGGGTCGATGTCGGCACGACCAGCCGCAGCCGGGGCTTCATGAGCAATCTTCGCCGCCTTTCTGCATCACGTCACGGCGTGACGACAATCTTTCCGGTCATGTGCGGATGCAGACCGCAAAAATAATCGTAGGTCCCCGCACTCGTGAACGTGAAAGAATAACGGTCATCGGTATCGAGCGCCTTCGAGCGGAAACCCTTGTCCTTTGCAACGACCGTATGCGGGATGTCGTCGCGGTTGATCCAGGTCACGGTCGTGCCTACCGGCACAGACAACTCAGCCGGACCAAAAGTGAAATTGTCGATGGTGACTTCCTTAGCCGTGCCTTCCGCCTTCACCACGCCAAGCCCCAGCATCGCTCCGCTGGCAAGGCCGAACACAGCAGCCGCAACGAAGGTCCGGCGATTTGCGATCATTCCCATAATGAGTTTCCTTAACTTGCGAGCGTTTTATCGATGAACGCGAGTGGCTTGCCGCCCTGCACGACATTGATGCTCGTGAGCCCAAGCATGGAGCGAAGCTGCTCCGCCGGAACGCGCATCGGCCCCGGCGATGGAGCAGCACCCGGCGCCGGTTGCGGAAACGCCGTGGACATCGCGGTGTGGAAGGTCACGTTGCCTTCGACCTTCTGCAGCAACTGATGGATGTGGCCGTTGAGCACGGTCACCGAGCCGAAGCGCTTCAGCATCTCCAGCACGCGCATGCCGTCGTCGGTGCCCCAGCCCCATTCGCGATAGACCGTCTGCAGCGGGATATGCGCGAACACCACGATGGGCGTCTCGCTCGACCTGTCCCTGAGGTCGGCCTGCAGCCACGCGAGTTGCTCTGCGCCGAGATTGCCAAGGCCGCCGCTTTTCAGATCGACGACATTGACGAGGCCGATGAAGTGCACACCGTGATCGTCGAAGCTGTACCAGCCTGCGCCCTGCGTGCCCTTGCCGTAGCGATCGAGGTACGCCTTGCCCTGATCCTCATCGATGATGTCGTGCTCGCCGGGAACGTAGTGAATTTTCACGCCGGTCTCACCGAACACCTGATCGGCATTGTCGAACTCGGTGGGTTTCGACAGGTGCGTGATATCGCCGGTGTGAATGATGAAGGACGGCTTGACCGGCATCGCTTTCACGATGCCCACCGCCTCGCGCAAGGTGCCGAGCGCATCGGGATTGGCGGCCTTATCGAACCCGATGTGGCTATCGCTCATTTGCAGAAACGTGAAGCCGGACGACGGCGCTGCGCTCGCGTCGCCGATCAAACCTACGGAATGCGGGACGCCACCGCTGACAGTCCACAGGACGCCGGTTCCAGCCCAGATCATGCATTCGAGGGCGTGGCGGCGGCCGAGGTCGGGATGATCTTTTGACATGGCAGTCTCCCTGAAAGGGCCCACGGAGGGCGCTGTTCAGGAGACTGGGCAGAGAGCGAATTTATTCGCCCGGTCCGAAGATTTTTATTGGCTGCGGTGAGCGCGCCTTCGCCAGCGCATCGAACGCCATCAGGTTCCTCACCAGCGGCTCGAAATCCTTCAACGGCACCATGTTCGGCCCGTCGGATGGCGCATGATCGGGATCGGGATGGGTTTCGATGAAGACGCCTGCGACCCCCACCGCCACCGCGGCACGCGCCAGCACCGGCACGAACTCACGCTCGCCACCCGATGACGTGCCCTGCCCACCCGGCTGCTGCACCGAATGGGTGGCGTCGAAGATCACCGGCGCGCCGGTGGTACGCGCGAGGATCGGCAGCGCACGCATGTCACTCACCAGCGTGTTGTAACCGAACGACGCGCCGCGCTCCGTTACCAGCACGTTGGCGTTGCCGCCGCTGGTGATCTTGGCGACGACGTTCTTCATGTCCCAGGGCGCGAGGAACTGGCCCTTCTTGACGTTGACGACCTTGCCGGTGGCTGCCGCTGCAAGCAGCAGGTCGGTCTGCCGGCACAGGAAGGCCGGAATTTGCAGCACGTCCACCGCCTGCGCGACTTCGGCGCACTGTGTGGCGTCGTGCACGTCGGTCAGCACCGGCAGGCCGAGCGTCTCGCGGATTTCAGCAAATATGGGAAGCGCCTTCGCAAGCCCGATGCCGCGCTCGCTGGAAACGCTGGTGCGGTTGGCCTTGTCAAATGAGGTTTTGTAGACGAGGCCGATGTTGAGCCGCGCGGCGATTTCCTTCAGCGCCGAGGCGACTTCGAGCGCGTGCGCACGGCTTTCCAACTGGCACGGCCCGGCAATGACCGACAGCGGCAGATCGTTGCCGAAGGTGACGTTGCCGACGGATACGGTTTTCGAGGCTGAAACCAAAGGGGTGCTCCGCATTGAGGCCCCCTTTTGCCGGGAGCGCGGGACAAGATCAAGGCGATCCAGCCGCTTTGAAGTTGTTAAGCTTTTTACGCCTGCTCGAAAATCAGCGTCGCCCCAAACGCCGCCTCCGGCGCGATGACCACACGCCCGACCCGGCGGTGATGCGCGATGCCGCTTGCGCTCAACTGCGCTTCGAGATGAACCAGATCACGCACTTCGAGGCGCAGGCCGGACAACTCCGCGCCCTCCCCCGCCATTGTTTTCACAACACCGAATTGGTCGCGAAAGCTCGGCACTTCCATCAGATCGATGTCACCGTGCGGCGTCACAGACTTCACACCGATCGAATTGGAATGCAGCACCCGCACGCCGGTGAAAGCGGAGAGAAAAATGTGATGGTCGGCCGGATTGTCGGCAACCAGCACCACACCACCGACACCAACCGTTCCATTGCCGTGAACCTGACGCGCCGGATTCCAGAAATTCTGCGGAAAATGATGCTGGCAGACGGCAAAGCCCGCATGCGGCGAAAGCCCATCACGCGCGAACGCCAGCGAGAACGCGACCTTGACCGGCGCACCGTCCGGCCCTGCACCATCGCGCTCGAAATCGAACACCTCAAAACCACCAATGCCTGCTTCATCGAATAGTTTTGCATCGGCGCGCGCGTCGGTGCTGGCCAGCAGCACCATGCTCAGGCCTTCATGCGCTTTCAGGAAATCGCGCTGGAAGGCGCCGAACGAAAACTGCCCCGGCGCACAAGGCACGATCTTCTCCGGCTCCGCGACTTCCAGAAGCTCGATGAAGAAGCCCGGCAGCTGGATGATGCGGTTGTGCGTGCCCCACGGATGGCGATTGCGGCCACCGACCTGAAAACCCGCGCGCACATAAAAATCAGCCGCCGCATCGAGATCGTGCACGGTGTGCACCACATGGTCGAGGCCGCGCGGCCGCGACCATGTCTGCGTCGGCATGATCGGACGATCGTTCACTTCACCGAGGAATATGACGTCGGCGTCAGGAAGGAGCTCGCGATGTTCGCGACGATCTGGCCGTCCTTCTCGGTCTCGGCGCGTTCCTTGATCCACTCCGGATCGGACTGGAAGGCATTCCACTTCTTTTCGCGCTCGGCGAGCGAATCCCATTCGAGCAGATAAGTCAGTTCCTGATTGGACGGCCCCACCACCGTGGTGAAGAAACCGGCCTGCTTGATGCCGTGCTTCTCCCAGATCTTCAACGTCTTGGTCTCGAAGCGCTTCGACAGCGCAGGCAGACGGCCCGGCAGGCAGGTATAAACACGCAGCTCATAAATCTTCGACATGGCAAACCCCGGATTTCGATGGCGGCTTTATAGCGCTCCACCGAGGGCATGTCTTTGCCTCGTGCAGCCGATTTCTCTCCGCCATTCGTTCAGCTTGGGGGGAGCCGAGACGATAGATCAACGGGCAAACCGGTCCGTCGCCAGCTTGAGGTCGAACGCCTCTTTTTCGGTAAGCCAGTGAATATTCTTGGTGGCCGACATCACCTGGAGGATCGACGGCGAGACCCCCATTCGCGTCATGTAGGTAAGGATGATACCCGTGGTCTTCTGGGTGTCGGCAACGATGTCGCGGCGGAAGTCCGCGGTTTTCGGCGCTTCGGTGGTGAACTGATGAACGCCGAGTACTGATCCGGGAAAGGCTTCGCGAATTGTCCCGCCGGCAAAAATGAGCACGCAGGCGCTGGCGCAATAAGACGAGCGCAGGCGGCCTTGAGCATCGGCTTTTGCCACCATGGTGGTCAGTCCGCGCGAACGAATGACGTCGCCCATGATGAGGGCCTGATCGAGTTGCCCGCCCGGCGACGACAGCACGACAAAATCGCCTTCGGTCAGTTTCGCCGCGTCCAGCTTCTCGCGAAACCAGATCGCGGCCGCGGCGCCGATCTCACCCGAGACGGCCAGCGCGCGATGCAAGCGCCCAGCCTCCTCGATCCGGATGACCGATGAGGTCAGCGTCGGCGCAAAATACCGGTCCTTCCAGTAGGCCCATGCCGACGGCTGGGACAAATCCTCCCAGGCCCGACCGCCCCACAGAGCGAAGATGAGGACAACGAACAAAACCGATGACAGCCAGCTACGGCCAAACCAGCGAACACGCTTCGCGGACGGCTGCCGATCCGGTGCCCTCGGTTCCGGGCCGGGAGTTGCACCCCATGGCCGCGCCGGTTCATCGCGGGACGGCGGTTTGATGTTGGGAATTTTCATCGGCCCGATCACGCTCGCCAGAATGGCCCGGCGCAGCCTATCCGGCCCGCGGATGCCTGTTCAATGGATTGTGCGAACGATCAAACCAGACGGCTCTGCGCCGCTGCCGCCTCGATGAAGGACGAAAACAGCGGGTGCGGATCCAGCGGGCGCGACTTCAATTCAGGATGGAACTGAACGCCGATGAACCACGGATGATCCTCGTATTCGACGATCTCCGGCAGCACGCCATCGGGCGACATGCCCGAGAAACGCAGGCCGTGCTGCTCAAGCCGGTCCTTGTAGGCGGTGTTGACCTCGTAGCGGTGACGATGGCGCTCTGAAATCTCGGTGACGCCGCCATAGACCTGCGAGACGCGGCTGCCCTTGCGCAGCACTGCCGGAAAAGCGCCGAGCCGCATGGTGCCGCCGAGGTCGCCCGCCTTCGAGCGCTTCTCCAGCTCATTACCGCGCAGCCACTCGGTCATCAGACCGACCAGCGGTTCTTTGGTTTCGCCGAACTCGGTGGAATTGGCGTCCTTGATGCCGACGAGATTGCGCGCCGCCTCGATCACCGCCATCTGCATCCCGAAGCAGATGCCGAAATACGGCACGCGGCGCTCGCGCGCGAACTGCACCGCCTTGATCTTGCCCTCAGCCCCGCGTTGGCCGAAGCCGCCCGGCACAAGGATGCCGTTAACGTGTTCGAGGAACGGCGCGGGGTCCTCGCGCTCGAACACCTCGCTCTCGATCCAGTCGAGATTGACCTTCACCTTGTTGGCGATGCCGCCGTGCGACAGCGCCTCGATCAGCGATTTGTAGGCGTCCTTCATGCCGGTGTACTTGCCGACCACGGCAATCGTCACCTGACCCTCGGGGTTGCGGACCCGCTCGTTGATCTCGTGCCATGGCGCCAAAGCGGGCGGCTGCTTCGGCTCGATGCCGAACGCGGCCAGCACTTCATCGTCGAGACCGGCGATGTGGTAGGCCTCCGGCACCGCATAGATGTTGTCGACGTCGCGCGCCTCGATCACCGCACTTTCGCGCACGTTACAGAACAGGCCGAGCTTGCGGCGCTCCTCCTTTGGGATTTCCCGGTCGGTGCGGCATAGCAGGATGTCGGGCTGGATACCGATCGAACGCAGTTCCTTGACCGAATGCTGGGTCGGCTTGGTCTTCAATTCGCCCGCGCTCGGGATGTAGGGCAAGAGCGTGAGGTGGATGTAGATCACGTCGCCGCGCGGCAGGTCATTCTTGATCTGGCGGATCGCCTCGAAGAAAGGCAGGCCCTCGATGTCGCCCACCGTGCCGCCGACCTCGCAGAGCACGAAGTCGTAACCCTCGTTGCCGGTAAGGACGAAATCCTTGATGGCGTTGGTGACATGCGGGATCACCTGCACGGTCGCGCCGAGATAGTCGCCGCGGCGCTCCTTGGCGAGGATCTCCTGATAGATGCGCCCGGTGGTGATGTTGTCGGCCTTGCACGCCGGGCGGCCCGTGAACCGCTCGTAGTGGCCGAGATCGAGGTCGGTTTCCGCGCCATCGTCGGTGACGAACACCTCGCCGTGCTGATACGGCGACATCGTACCGGGGTCGACGTTGAGGTAGGGATCGAGCTTGCGAAGGCGGACCTTGTAACCTCGCGACTGCAGGACAGCGCCGAGCGCCGCCGATGCAAGTCCTTTTCCGAGCGAGGAAACCACGCCGCCGGTGATAAAAATGTACCGCGCCATGGGAGCCTACCTTTATCGCCACGGGCGAGATTCGCAAAACGAATCGCCCTTCCCCCCGGAAAAAATCATTCCCTGTGGGTTACGTTGAATTTTAAACAAACACAGCCGGTTAGCGGCCACCGCTCAGGCGCGATGGCAGCAAAGCCGGGGATGTGTCCACCGATAGTTCGGGCTTGTTCGAACCCTTACTTGGACTGCGGCGCCTGCGGAGCGGCCGGCTCTGCGGGCTTGAGCGAATCCAGAAGGTTCTTTTCCGGTGCCGGCGAGCCCGATTGCGACGTCGGCGCGGGATTGATCAGCGACTTCGGCCGGTTGTCGTAACCGGCCAGCCAGGACAGGAACAGGCTGGTGATGAAGAAGCCCGCCGCCAGAATTGCGGTGGTCCGGGTCAGAAGATTCGTGGTGCCCCGGCTCGACATGAAGCCACCGCCACCACCGCCGCCGATGCCAAGGCCACCGCCTTCGGAACGCTGCAACAGCACGACGCCGATCAGGGCGGCGACAATGATGAGATGAATGACGATAACGACGGTCTGCATAATGTCTTTCCGTCACAAACAATCGCGACCAGCCAGCCGGATACGCCAATGTCTGAGGGGTTGAGGTTGGCGCGTCTGTACACGATCGGGGCGGTGAATGCCACCCCGACGCGCCTGTCCGGCCCTATGTGGGCACGGCCGCCGCGATGGCAAGGAAATCCGCCGCTTTCAGGCTGGCACCACCGATCAGACCTCCATTGACGTCGATCAGGGACAGGATTTCGGCGGCATTGCCAGGTTTCAGCGACCCGCCATAAAGCAGCCGCACGCCCGCTCCCTCCTCCTTGAACCTGCCCGTCAGCTTCTGGCGGATAAAGGTATGGATTTGCTCGATATCTTCCGATGTCGGGGTCAGTCCGGTTCCGATCGCCCAGACCGGCTCGTAGGCAACGACCAGATTGGCTGCGGTGGCCCCGTCCGGGATCGATCCGGCCAATTGGCCGCCCACGACCTCCATCGCCCGTCCGGCGTCGCGCTCGGTGCGGGTTTCGCCGACGCAGACGATGGCCAGCAGACCCGCCCGCCGCGCGGCAAGGGCCTTGGCACGCACGATCTCGTCGGTTTCGTGGTGATCGGTACGGCGCTCGGAATGACCGACGATGACGGCAGTCGCTCCCGCGTCCGCCAGCATTTCGGCGGAAATATCGCCGGTATGGGCTCCGGAGGCCTCCGCGTGGCAGTCCTGCCCCCCGATAGCAAGCTTCGATCCTTTGGCGCGGGCGGCGAAAGCCGCCACCAGCGTGGCGGGCGGGCAGATCAGCAGGTCAGCATTCCCCTTGGCGGAGGCGCCCGATTCCAGGATCGCCTCCAGTTCCGGCAGCGAACCCCTCAGGCCGTTCATTTTCCAGTTGCCCGCAATTAGCGGTCGGATGGCAGCCGGCATCACTCCTCCCCCTCTGGTGATCACCTCCGCTAGCAGAGGGTTCGTCCTCGCGCCACCCGCCGGCAGGCCTTATCCAGCACTCGTCGGCCCTGCCGCGGCCTCGCACCGGTTGCTCCCGCCGGGGCGGCGTTTTATACGAGACGGAACAATGCGGTGAGGGTCTTCGGCCCAGTCTGTTCCGCCTCCTCTTACAAATGTGGTGTCATGCTTCGAGGGATACGAAACGTCACGTCGAACCGGGTCGGCAAGGCAATCATGAGCGTGCTGTTCGGCATCCTCATTGTCAGCTTCGCCGTCTGGGGCATCGCCGACATTTTCAAGGGTTCGACGCAGACGACGCTCGCAACGGTCGGCAACACCGATATCCCGCTGGAGCAGTTCCGCTCGGCCTATACCGACAAGCTGCAACAGATCAGCCGCCAGATCCGCCGGCCGCTCACCCCCACGCAGGGCCGCGCCTTCGGCATCGACCGCCAGTTGCTGCAACAGACCATCGCCGAGACGGCGCTCGACGAGGAAGGCCGCCGCATGGGCCTTCGGATGTCGGACGCGGAAATCGTCCGCACCATTTCAAGCGATCCGACCTTCGCCGGACCGAACGGCAAGTTCGACCCCGCCCGCTTCGCCATGGCGATGCGCGATTACAGCTACACCGAGCAGCGCTATATCGCGGAGCAGCGCCGCCTCACCCTCCGGCGTGAGCTGATCGGCAGCATCGTCGCGGGCGTCGAGCCCACCAAAACCCAGATCGAGGCGATCAGTCGTTTCCAGGACGAGCAGCGCACCATCGACTACGCCAAGATCGGCCCCGATCAGGCCGGCACTATCGAAGCTCCGTCGCCGGACGCGCTCAACACCTATTTCGAGGCCCACAAGGCTCAGTTCCGCGCGCCGGAATATCGCAAGGTGGTCTACCTTACGCTCTCACCCGACGAACTCGCCAAGAAGGTCGTGGTGTCCGACGACGATGCGCGCAAGGTGTATGACAGCCGCCGCGCCGATTATGTGAAGCCTGATCGCCGCGAAGTGCAGCAGATCGCCTTCCAGAGCGAGGACGCCGCCAAGGCCGCGCGCGCGAAGATCGCTGGCGGCATGTCCTTCGAGGACCTTGCCAAGGACATGAAGCTGACATCCGGGGACATGAACCTCGGCCTCGTCAGCGAAAAGAGCCTCGGTGATCCCATCATCGCCAAGGCCGCGTTCGCACTGCCGCTCAATGAAGTCAGCCAGCCGGTGAAGGGCGCGCTCGCGACCGTGCTGCTCAAGGTCACCAAGATCGAGCCCGGCTCGACGGAGGCCTTCGAGAAGGTCGCTCCTGCCATCAAGAAGGAAATCGCCGAGCAGCGCGTGCGCACCGATTTCGACAAGATGCGAAACGCCGTCGAGGACGAGCGCAGCGGCGGCGCCAGCATCGCGGAGGCCGCACAAAAGAGCGGCCTCGAAGCGACAACGGTCGATGTCGACCGCTCCGGCCGCACACCGGACGGCAAGGAAGCGGCCCTGCCGAAGGGCGTCGATCTGATTACGGCGGCGTTCGGCAGCGATGTCGGCGTCGACAACGATCCCCTCACCTTCCCGGGCGGCGAAGTCTGGTTCGACGTGCTTGGCATCACCCCCTCGCGCGACCGCACGCTCGACGAGGTCAAGGATCAGGTCACCGCCCGCTGGCGCGACGAGCAGGTCGCCACGCGCCTGCGCGCCAAGGCCAAAGAACTGGTCGAGAAGATCAACAAAGGCGGCGTGTTCGCGACCGAGGTGAAGGCCGCCGGGCTGACCACGCAAACCTCCACCCCGTTCAAGCGCGAGGACAAGGTCAACGGGCTGCCGGATATCGTCGTCGATACGGCTTTCCGTACCGCGAAGGGCAGCGCCGCGATGGCAGAAAATATACCGGCCAGCAGCGGCGTGGTCGTTTTCCAGGTCACCAACGTCGCCACCCCGGCGGTCGATCTCAATTCGGACGCATCGAAGAAGATGAAGGAAGGCCTCGCGCAAAACCTGAGCGACGAGCAGATCGGGCAATACATCACCCATCTGGAAACCACTCTCGGCGTGAAGGTGAACGAGAACGTATTCGCGATCGCGACCGGCGCGACCGGCAACCAGTGACCGGCCGCGCATGAGCGATTTCAAATCGATCCTCGCCAAGCTCGCGGACGGCAAATCGCTATCGCGTGAGGAAGCGGTCAGCGCATTCGACTATCTGATGTCAGGCCAGGCCACGCCGTCGCAGATCGCCGGCGCGCTGATGGCGATGCGGGTGCGTGGCGAAACCGTGGACGAGATCACGGGTGCCGTGAGTGCCATGCGCGCGAAGATGCTGCGCGTGACCGCACCAGCTGATGCAGTGGACGTGGTCGGCACCGGCGGCGACGGCGCAGGCTCCGTCAATGTCTCGACCTGTGCGGCGTTTATCGTCGCAGGCGCAGGCGTGCCGGTTGCCAAGCACGGCAATCGCGCGATGTCGTCGAAATCCGGCGCGGCTGACGTGCTGGCCTCGCTCGGCGTCAATATCGAACTGACCCCCGAACAGGTCGGCGCCTGTATCGCCAAGGCGGGTATCGGCTTCATGTTCGCACCCACGCATCACCCGGCGATCCGCCATGTCGGACCGACGCGCGTGGAACTTGGTACCCGCACGATTTTCAATTTGCTGGGGCCGCTCGCCAATCCGGCGGGCGTGAAGCGGCATATGATCGGTGTGTTCGCCAGACATTGGGTCGAGCCCGTGGCGCAGGTTCTGAAGAACCTTGGCGCGACCTCGGCCTGGGTCGTGCACGGCTCAGATGGACTCGACGAGATCACCCTCACCGGTCCGACTTACGTGGCAGAACTGGCCGATGGCGCCATCCGTTCATTTGAAGTCTCACCTGAAGACGGCGGTCTTTCCATCGTGAAAAACGCCGACCTCCAGGGTGGCGATGCCACCGCCAATGCGGCCGCGCTCAAGGCGGTGCTCGACGGCGCAAAGAACCATTACCGCGACGTTGCCCTGCTCAACGCCGGTGCTGCGCTTGTTGTCGCAGGCAGGGCGAAAGACCTCAAGGAAGGTGTTGCGCTCGGCGTCAAGGCGCTCGACAGTGGGGCGGCCGCGGCGAAACTGGCGCAACTCGTTGCCGTGTCCCGTGCTTGAGGAAGACGTATCCTTGTCCGACATTCTGCAAAAGATCGAACGCTACAAGCGCGAGGAAATCGCAGCCGCCAAGGCCGCGCGCCCGCAGGCCAAGGTCGCGGACGCGGCCCGGCGCGCACCACCCGCGCGCGGCTTCGCCAAAGCGATCCGCGATACCATTGCCCGCGACGAATTTGCGCTGATCGCCGAGATCAAGAAGGCGTCGCCATCAAAGGGACTGATCCGCGCCGATTTCGATCCGCCCGCTCTCGCAAAAGCATATGAGGCGGGCGGCGCGACCTGCCTCTCGGTGCTGACCGACACCCCCTCCTTCCAGGGCCATCTCGACTTCATGGTCGCCGCGCGTGCGGCCGTCTCATTGCCGGTGCTGCGCAAGGACTTCATGTACGACACCTATCAGGTGATGGAGGCGCGCGCGCACGGAGCCGATTGCATCCTCATCATCATGGCCGCGCTCGATGATGCGGCGGCGCGCGACATCGAGAACGCCGCGTTCGACCTCGGCATGGACGTGCTGCTCGAAGTTCACAATCAGGAAGAACTTGAACGGGCCTTGAAGCTGCACTCGCCTTTGCTCGGCATCAACAATCGTAATTTGCGCACCTTCGAGACGACGCTTGCAACCAGCGAGGCGCTCGCGGCCTCCGTACCGAAAGATCGCATCATGGTCGGCGAGAGCGGCATCTTCACGCCCGCTGACATCGCGCGGCTGGCGAAGGTCGGCATCTCGACCTTCCTCGTCGGCGAAAGCCTGATGCGGCAGGCCGACGTTACCTCCGCCACCCGCACCCTGCTTGCGAAGGCTTCATGAGACGATGACCAAACCTTCCCTCACCCATATCGACGCCAAGGGCGAAGCGCATATGGTCGATGTGTCGGCAAAGGACGCGACCGAACGCGTCGCGATGGCGGAAGGTTTCGTGGTGATGAGCGCGACTACGCTTAAACTCATCGTCGATGGCAACGCCAAGAAAGGCGACGTTCTCGGCACCGCGCGCGTCGCCGGTATCATGGCGGCGAAACGCACCTCCGATCTCATTCCGCTGTGCCATCCGCTAGCTCTCTCCAAAGTCACGCTCGACATCACCACCGATGACAAGCTGCCCGGCTGCCGTGTCGAGGCGAGCGTCAAGGTGACGGGGCCGACCGGCGTGGAGATGGAAGCACTGACCGCGGTGTCGGTTGCCTGCCTGACCATCTACGACATGATCAAGGCGGTCGAGCGCGGCGTTCACATTGAAGGCATCCGCCTTCTCGAAAAGAGTGGCGGCAAGTCCGGTCACTACAAGCATGAAAAATAACACGGAAGCTCCATCATGGCGCTAATGCCGGTCGCCGACGCACTGAACTCCATCCTCAACGGCATACAGCCTCTGCCCGCAGAAGACGTCGCACTGGACGATGCGCTTCATCGCACTCTGGCCCGCGACATCGCCGCACGCCGAACCCAGCCACCCGCGCCGATGTCGGCGATGGACGGTTACGCCATCCATCTCGAGGATGCCCTCAAGGGCGCGCGCCTCGGTGTAATCGGCGAGAGCGCCGCCGGGCGCCCGTTCGACCAATCCGTCGGCAAGGGCCAGGCGGTCCGCATCTTCACCGGAGGCGTGGTGCCCGACGGCGCTGATACCATCGTCATTCAGGAGGACGTGCAGCGCGACCGCGATTTCATCACTTTATCGGAAGCCGCCCCTGTGCCCCGCCACATCCGCAAAGCGGGTATCGATTTCCGTGAAGGCGACGTCCTGTTGAAGCGCGGAACCCTCCTCAGCGACCGCGATTTGTCGCTCGCCGCATCGATGAACCACCCGGCATTGCCGGTACATCGCAAGCCGAAGGTCGCGATCCTCGCCACCGGCGACGAACTGGTGATGCCGGGCTCGCAACCGGCACCTGGCCAGATCATCTATTCGAACGCCTATGCCATTCGCGCGCTCATGCATAACAGCGGTGCCGAACCAATCGATCTCGGTATCGCCCGCGATACGCTGGAAGATACCCGCGCCGCCATCCGTCGCGCCGAGGCGCTCGGTGCCGACATTCTCATCACCACCGGCGGCGCGTCGGTCGGCGAGCACGATCTCGTCAAACCATCGTTCGAGGCCGAAGGCATCGACATCAAATTCTGGAAGATAGCGCTTCGCCCCGGCAAGCCGATGATGCACGGCCGCAAGGGAGCGATGAGCGTGATCGGCCTGCCGGGCAATCCGTCATCGTCCTACGTCTGTTCGTTCGTGTTCGTGGTGCCCCTGATCCGCGCACTTTCAGGGCGCGCGCACATCGCCCATTGCATCGAGACTGCCATCCTCGGCCACAATCTGCCCGCCAACGATCATCGTCAGGAATACATGCGGGCGCGGATCGCGATCAACGATAGCGGCATCGCCGTCGCGACCGCCGTCGATCATCAGGATAGCTCGCTGCTGAACAATCTATCCGCTGCGGATGCGCTGCTGATCCGCCCGCCGCACGCACCCGCCGCACCGGCAGGCGCGCGCTGCGACATCATCCGGCTGCCAATTTGAGCCTTACGGCCGGGAATCGACCGGCCGGCGGCGCTTCTGCCATGCCGCCACGATCACGAGTAGCGGGATCGCCAGCGCGACCCACGACAGCGCCCACCAGACACCGCCCTGTCCGAGCAGTGCCGACAACAACCCGAAGATCATCAGGGCGGCGAGAGCGGCCGGCCAGCGCCAGATCCGGGAAAATCCAAAGCGCATAGTCACTCCGCCGCTTCACGCGAGACGGCAAGTGCCGCGCTGGCGTTGCTTTCCACCAGTTCCGTATCCGACTCGCTGGCAGACGACGTTCGCCGCGACAGCCATAGATAGAGCCCGCTGCCCAGAACCATGATGGTGACGAGATCGAGCAGTGCCCAGATGATCTTCAGCGGCATGCCGCCGTAATCCTCGAAGTGCAGCGGCCGCGACACTTCCAGCGCACGCAGATACCACGGCATCTCGACCACCGCCTGTAGCTTGCCGCCGCGGGCATCGACCATCACCGGACTGAACAGCCGCGATGTCAGCGGCTCCTTGCCCTTCGCCCAAAAGAGATAATGAAACGGCGAACCGAACTGCGAGCCGGGAAACACCACGCTGGTGATGCGCATGTCAGGCACGGCCGCCTGCGCCGTCTCCAGCGCCTGCTGCACCGAACTCATCTCAGAAGCGGCCGGCGTGGTCTGGCCCTTGAAGGGTTCGAGCATCGCGCGCACGTCCGTGTTCTGCCACAGCATGAACATCGGCTTCGACAGTTCGTTGATGACTCCGGTCGCGCCGACCACGAGCGCCCAGGCCAGCGTCACGACGCCGATCATGTTATGCAGATCGAGCCATTTCAGGCGCGGCGAGCGATCCGCGCGCACGGTGGCGAAATCGAGCTTGCGCATGAACGGACCATAGACCGCGATCCCCGAGACAATCGCGACGACGAACAGAAAACCCATCGTGCCCAGGAACAATTCGCCGGGAAGGCCCGCGAACATATCCCTGTGCAGCGTAAGCATCAGCCCGAGGAAGGTCGGGCTTTCCTCGGTCAGCGGCTTCGACTGCCGGATCACCTGCGCCGTGCGCGCGTCGTATTTGATCCAATGCGCCACCTTACGGTTGGCCTTAAATGCTTCCCATGACGGCGCCATCGTAACGATGACCTTGGGCTCGTCGTCCATGAACGTCGAGACGACGATCTCGTCAGGATACATCTGCCGGCTCTTGGCGACGATCCCATCCAGATTGGCGCTGGGCGTATCCGCGGGCAGCGACGCATAAGGTGGATCAGTATCGAGCAGATGCTCGATCTCCTCGCCGAATATCAGCGGCAGACCGGTGATGCAGATCACCAGCAGAAATGCCGTGCAAATCAGACTGGCCCATTTATGGACCCAGAACCATTTTCGAAAGGCGGAGCGAGTCATTTATGCTCTGCCGATGATCTGCATGTTCGAAAGGTCAGGAACGGGCGGGCGGCGGGCAGCGGCTTCAATTTCCGCCAGCAAAATGTCGACATCAGATGGCAATGGCTGCCAGCCGCAAGGGCATTCCTGTGCATGATGCGTGGCGGAAGACTGCCGATAGATCGCGCCGAGCGCGGAAGCCATCATCCGCATCACCGTCATCGGAGGCACCGCGGAACTGTCGAGTGTCCGGCAAAACGTCGCCATCAGGTGGTGATCGATCTCGGCCTGCATCGGTTCGGGCCCGTCGTGATCTGCCATCGACATCTCTCCTACTGCTCATCGCATCACGCGAAGACGTAGGCGGTTGCCACGAGGCCCTCAACCGAACATTCCCTTCTGGAATTAGAAGATATCGAAGCCATCGCATGGGCAGCATTGCGCGATCAGATGAGCAGCGCCTTGGGCGTCGCTCAAAGGCGTGCGCCGCTACACCCGGGGGCCAAATACGACTTCCGGTCCATTCCGGCATGATTTCCTAAAAACAGCGCCTTCGGATTCATAAGAATTTAACTATTGCAGAACATGTATGGAACATATAGTGTATGTTCATGATTTGTTTCGAGTGAGTCTGGCACCTGTCGTGAACAAACAGGCGGCCGAGGAAACGGGTGATGACCCGCTTGAACATGACTATCCGCTGGACGATGAGATTGAGGGCTGCGCCGGATGCTGACACGCAAACAATATGAACTGCTGCGCTTCATCAACGAGCGGCTGAAGGAAAGCGGCGTTCCGCCTTCCTTCGATGAGATGAAGGATGCCCTCGACTTGCGGTCGAAGTCCGGCATCCACCGGCTTATCACGGCGTTGGAAGAGCGCGGCTTCATCCGCAGGCTCGCCAACCGCGCCCGCGCCATCGAGGTCATCAAGCTGCCCGAGCCCGTCGCCAGCAGCGGCGCCCGGCGCGGTTTCACGCCCAGCGTGATCGAAGGCAATCTCGGCAAGGTGCGCAGCACTGTTCCTGGCGGTTTCGATGAAAGTGGCGAGCAGCCCGTCGCGGTCCCGGTGATGGGGCGCATCGCCGCTGGTACTCCGATCGAGGCGCTGCAGACCCGCAGCCACACCATCAGTGTGCCGCCCGATATGCTCGGCTCCGGCGAGCATTACGCGCTCGAAGTGCGCGGCGATTCGATGGTGGAAGCCGGCATCCTCGACGGCGACATGGCGCTGATCCAGCGCAACGAGAATGCCGATACCGGCGACATCGTCGTGGCGCTGATCGACGAGGAGGAAGCGACTCTGAAGCGTTTCCGCCGCCGCGGGGCCTCCATTGCTCTGGAGCCTGCCAACGCCGCCTATGAGGTCCGCATCCTGCCGCCCAACCGTGTCCGCATTCAGGGCAAGCTGATCGGGCTTTACCGGAAATACTAGGACCGCCACCGCTCAGTCGGCTGCCTCCTGCTCGGCCTCCGGCGGCGTCGCATCGACGGATTGCGAGGTCGCTCCATGCCTTGCTGCGGCGTTAGTCCGCACGCGGGCGGATGCCATCGCGGGAGCCCATGGCCGGTCCACACCCTCAGGCTCACTCATAGTGATGCTGTAGCCCTGCGCCGTTCTTTTTAATGCAACGCCGCCCAGCCCACGCAGATCGTCGCGATAGAAAACGCGGGCGGCGCAATCGGCGGGCGTCTGATATGGCGTGATGAGGATTTTGGCCTGCGCGCAATCATCGACCAGTGCCTCTGGCTGTCTCGTCAGCGCGATCAGATCGCCCTCTTTCCCCTCGACCACGCAGCCCGCCTCGTCGCACGAGACGCCTTGCGCAATGCTCGGGTCGGTGACGGCGCGCGGATCGGCATCGGCCGCCAGCCACTCGCGCCAAACAAAGACATTCTTCGCAGTGTGCATGATGCGCAAACGGCTATCCTTGCCGCGCACCGCAACGCTCGATGCATCGCGCGCGATCAGGATGTCGGGCTCCGTCACAACAGCCGCCCATACCACGCCGCAACCGATCAACCCCACTCCTGCCCAGCGCAGCGGCGAGCGCAACAGACCGAGCACGACGATGCCGCCGCTCATGACGATCAGCGGCCCGATGCTAAAGGCATGAACGCGGCCGAACGCACCCGGCAACGCCGCCACCCATTGCGACACGAAGATCATCCAGTCGATGCCGACACCCATCAGGTGCCAGAACAGGCTGTCGAAACCGAACGGAATGGCCACGATCCCGAGCAAGCCGGCTGGCATCACCAGCACCGACACCACTGGCATCGCGACCAGATTGGCGATGACGCCGTAAGGCGCGATCCGGTGGAAATGAAACGCGGCATAAGGCGTGGTCGCAAGGCCCGCGACAAACGACGCGAGCGCCAGCACCACAAGCTCGCGTCCACCCCAGGCAGCGAAGCGCCCGAGGTTGCTATCGTCGCTCGCGGCAAACCATTGCGGCATCCCGATCTGCGCCAGTACGACAAGCCCAAGCGTTGCAGCAAACGACATTTGAAAACTGGGATGCACCAGCGCCTCCGGGGCGATCAGCAACACCAGCATGGCGGCCAGCGCCAGCGTGCGAAACGTGATCGCGCGACGGTCCGCCATCACCGCGACCAGCACCAGCGCCGTCATATAGAAGGAGCGCTGTGTCGCGACCTCCGCACCCGATAGCAGCAGATAGAACAGCGCCGCGATCAACGCCGCCAGTGCGGCCCATTTCTTGATCGCATAGCGCGTGCTCAACATCGGGCTTAGCGCCAGCAGCGCGCGGATCGCGAAGAACACTACGCCCGCGACCACCGCCATGTGATAACCGGAGATCGACAGCACATGGCCGAGCCCAGAGACAAACAGTGCATCGTTGTTCGTCGTCGAGATCGCATCGCGCCGGCCGGTGAGAAGTGCGGTTGCAATTGCGCGCTGGTCGCCGCTCAAGACCGTGCGAATGCGTGCGTCCACGGCGTCACGCAAACCCTGCATCAACGCCGCATAACGCAACCGCCAGTCGCCTTGCTTCGGCGTGTCCTGTGTCCTGATCGTTCCGAGCACGAAACCGGATGCGCCGATGCACTGAAAATACATGTCTCGCGCAAAATCGTAGCCACCAGGGCGAAGCGGTCGCAGCGGCGGCAACAACCTCGCCTTCAGCGTCACATAGCTGCCGACCGCAGGCGCCGTGCCCTTGCGCACCGATAATCTGACCCGCTGCAAGCGCGGCGCGCCGCGCGCTTCCATTTTCTCAACCCGCAGCATGAAGCGGTCGGCGCGCTCGCGTTCTTCATGCGTCTCGACAAAGCCTTCCAGCGTCGCCGAACCCACCGGGGTCAGCAGCACCGCGTGCGAGACGTATGCAGTCTTCAGCGTCGCGGTGGCAAAGCCGGCAAGCAGCGCCGCAAACAACGCGATATAGGGAAACATCGGCTTTCGCCGCACGGCCAGCGCAAGCAGACACGTCAGTCCCGCGACCGGCGCGACAACCGCCGCCATCGGCTCGCGCGCAGCCGTGAAATAGAGTGCAATGCCTGCGCCGAAAGCGACCGGAATCCATGGCAGCAACCGGCCGGGACCAGTCTCGGCGCGTATCCAGTTGAGGTTCGATTCCGTGAGCGAGCGCCACCAGCGCCCAGGGAAAGTAGACGCGATCGCTGTCTCGCGCGTCGGCCATGCGATGGCCCTGCCCGCGCGCGGCCTTTCCTGCTCCCGGCCCCCGTCCGCCATTCCGCCGCCCGTATGTCGGCTATCCCACCGCCATGCTAGCGGAGGCGATCAGACCCCGACACGGGAACGGATGCAGAATCCGACAGCCGGTTAGCCCGCAACCTTGGCGTAGCTGTCGCGCAGGCCGACGGTGCGGTTAAACACCAGCCTGTCGGGCGTCGAGTCGCGGTCGCGGACGAAATAGCCCTGCCGTTCGAACTGCACCGCACCATCTGCCGCCTCGCCCTTGAATGCAGGCTCGACCTTGCAGCCCGTCAGCGTTTCCAGCGAATTCGGATTGAGCTGCGCGGCGAAATTGCCCGCCTCCGGCTGCGGGGTCGCGAACAGATTGTCGTAGACACGAACTTCCGCCGGCACCGCCGCAGCGGCGCTGACCCAGTGGATCGTCGCCTTCACCTTGCGGCCGTCAGGCGCGTTGCCGCCGCGCGTTGCCGGATCATACGTGCAGCGCAACTCAATCACCTCGCCCGCCGTGTTCTTGATAACCTCGCGGCAGGTGATGAAATAGGCATAGCGCAGCCGCACCTCGCGCCCCGGCGCGAGACGGAAGAACTTCTTAGGCGGCTCCTCCATGAAATCGTCTTGCTCGATGTAAAGCTCACGCCCGAACGGAATCTTGCGCGTGCCCTGTGTCTCGTCCTCGGGATGATTGACCGCCTCGAGTTCCTCGACCTGACCTTCGGGGTAATTCTCGATCACCACTTTCAGCGGGCGCAACACCGCCATGCGGCGCAACGCAGTTTTGTTCAGCGTCTCGCGGATCGCGAAATCAAACATGCCGATATCGACGGTCGAATTGGCCTTGGCGACGCCGATGCGCTTGACGAAATCGCGCAGCGCCTGCGGAGGCACGCCGCGCCGCTGCAGCCCGGCGAGCGTTGGCATGCGCGGATCGTCCCAGCCGGAGACATGGCCCTCGCGCACAAGCTCAGTGAGCACGCGCTTGGACAGCAGCGTATAGGTCATGTTCAGCCGCGCGAATTCGTACTGGCGCGGATGCGAGGGCACCGGCAGATTGTCGAGGAACCAGTCGTAAAGCGGCCGGTGATCCTCGAACTCCAGCGTGCAGATAGAGTGCGTGATGTGCTCAATGGAGTCGGACTGGCCATGCGCGAAATCGTAGCTCGGATAGATGTTCCACGCCGTTCCGGTGCGGGGATGGTGCGCGTGCAGGATGCGATAGAGCACAGGGTCGCGCAGGTTGATGTTGCCGGAACCCATGTCGATCTTGGCGCGCAGCACGCGCGTGCCGTTTGGAAATTCACCAGCGCGCATCCGTGCGAACAGGTCGAGATTCTCCGCAACTGAACGATTGCGGAACGGGCTGTTCTGCCCGGCCTCGGTCAGGGTGCCGCGCGTCAGCCGGATCTCGTCCGGCGACTGGTCGTCGACATAGGCCTTGCCAGCGCGGATCAGGTCCTGCGCCCAGGCGTAAAGCTGCTCGAAATAGTCCGAAGCAAAATGCAGGTGTTCGCCCCAGTCGAAACCGAGCCAGCGGACGTCGCGCTGGATGGCGTCGATGAACTCCTGCTCCTCCTTCGCCGGGTTGGTATCGTCGAAACGCAGATGGCAGCGCCCGCCGAATTCCTCGGCAATACCGAAATTCAGGCAGATCGACTTGGCATGGCCGAGATGCAGGTAGCCGTTGGGTTCCGGCGGAAAGCGCGTCACCACGCCCTTGTGCTTCCCCGAGGCCAGGTCTGCCGCCACAATCTCGCGGATGAAGTCGCGGCCCGCATCCGGCGTCGATTCGTCAGTCATTTTTATCCCTTCAAGTTGCGCCCTATGTGCCAAATCCGCGCCGCCGCGCCAAGAGCACATCCAAGGGATGGGGCCTGCCTTGGCAGCCTGTAAAAAACGAACTTTTGGCCTTCCGGTGGCATTTGCCGCCGGGATGCCGGGACAGTGTCCCGGCAGTATGATAAAGGCCCGCCCAACCCCTCCCGAGAGCGATTGAACCACCTGAAATGACCAAACCCGTTGTCACCCGCTTTGCGCCATCTCCGACCGGCTTTCTCCATATCGGCGGCGGACGCACCGCTCTGTTCAACTGGCTCTATGCCCGCAAAAATGGTGGCAAGATGCTGCTGCGGATCGAAGACACCGACCGCGAGCGTTCCACGCAGGCAGCGATCGATGCGATCCTCGACGGGCTAAAGTGGCTGGGTATCGATTGGGACGGCGAGACGATCTACCAGTTCAGCCGCGCGGGGCGGCACCGCGAGGTCGCCGAGCTGCTTCTGGCTGAGGGCAAGGCCTATCGCTGCTACGCGACTCCGGAGGAACTGACCCAGATGCGCGAGGCAGCGCGGGCCGAAGGCCGGGCCGTGCGCTACGATGGCCGCTGGCGCGATCGCGACCCGGCGGAGGCTCCTGCCGGGGCCAAGCCGGTGATCCGTCTCAAGGCGCCCCAGAGCGGGGAAACCGTGATCGAGGATCAGGTCCAGGGCCGCGTGGTCTGGCAGAACGAGAACCTGGATGATCTGGTGCTGCTTCGTTCCGACGGTACCCCCACCTACATGCTCGCCGTCGTCGTGGATGACCACGACATGGGCGTCACCCACGTCATCCGCGGCGACGACCACCTGATCAACGCTGCGCGCCAGAAGCATATCTACGATGCGCTAGGATGGGATGTGCCGGTCATGGCGCACATTCCGCTGATCCACGGGCCGGACGGCTCAAAGCTCTCCAAGCGCCATGGCGCGCTTGGCGTCGAAGCCTATCGCGCCATGGGATACCTCCCGGCGGCGCTACGGAATTATCTGGTGCGGCTCGGCTGGAGTCATGGCGATCAGGAAATATTTTCCACACAGGAAATGATTGAGGCATTCGATCTCGGTTCGATCGGCCGCTCGGCCGCGCGCTTCGATTTCGCCAAACTCGAAAACCTGAACGGCCATTATATTCGCTCCACCGACGATGCCGAACTGGTGAAAAGTTTCGAGGATGTCCTGCACTTCATCCCGCAAGGCCCCGCGTTGCAGGCCAAACTCAACGACACCACGCGCGCGCAACTCTTGCAGGCGATGCCCGGACTGAAAGAGCGCGCCAAGACGTTGATCGAACTGGTCGAGAGCGCCAACTACATCTTCGCCGACCGGCCCCTCACGATGGACGCAAAGGCGTCAGCATTATTGACGTCGCAAACCCGCGCGCTCATTAGCGAACTCCGCCGTCACCTCGCCGAGGTGAAGGAATGGAACGGGGCAACGACAGAAGCCGCGATGCGTGATTACGCCGAGAAAAACAACCTGAAACTCGGAGCTGTCGCCCAGCCATTGCGCGTGGCTCTGACCGGCAGAACGACGTCTCCCGGTATTTTTGACGTCCTGGCCGTTCTAGGACGTGAAATATCCTTGGCAAGGTTGCAGGATCAGAGCCAGTAACCCCCTACCAAGGCTTAAGATCGCCGTCTTGCAGCGCACATAGCAATACGGTACCCCTTCTGCCGAAGATTTTGGGCGATCGGCCGACTTCGAGATTGTCCACTGCTCGCAATCTGTACCAAGAGACATCGGGGGATCCACGATGGATGTGAAGTCCAACACAAAACAAGCCACCCTTACCGTAGGCGACAAGAGCGTAAACTTGCCTGTCTACAGCGGCACGGTGGGCCCGGATGTCGTCGACATCAGCAAGCTCTACGCTCAGACCGGTATGTTCACCTACGATCCAGGCTTTACCTCCACGGCAAGCTGCCAGTCGAAAATCACTTACATCGATGGCGACGCAGGTATCCTTCAGTACCGCGGCTATCCGATCGAACAGCTCGCCGAACACGGCGACTTCCTCGAAACATGTTACCTCCTCCTGTACGGCGAGCTGCCGACCAAGGCGCAGAAGGACGATTTCGATAAGCGCGTCACGCATCACACCATGGTGCACGAGCAGATGGCGCGTTTCTTCCAGGCGTTCCGCCGTGACGCGCATCCCATGGCCGTGATGGTGGCCTCTGTCGGCGCCCTCGCCGCGTTCTATCACGACTCGACCGACATCAACGATCCGCAGCAGCGCATGATCGCCTCCATGCGGATGATCGCCAAGATTCCGACGCTCGCGGCGATGGCCTACAAATATTCGATCGGCCAGCCGTTCGTTTATCCGCAGAACCGGCTGCACTTCGCCGAGAACTTCCTGCACATGTGCTTTGCGGTGCCGTGCGAGGAATACAAGGTCAACCCCGTTCTCGCCGACGCGTTGGACAAGATCTTCATCCTCCACGCCGACCACGAGCAGAACGCATCAACATCGACGGTGCGCATCGCGGGATCGTCCGGCGCCAATCCGTTTGCCTGCATCGCGGCTGGCATCGCCTGCCTGTGGGGACCTGCACATGGCGGCGCTAATGAGGCCGCATTGGCGATGCTCGGCGAAATCGGAACCGTCGACAAGATTCCGGAATTCATCGCAAAGGTGAAGGACAAGAACAGCAATGTCCGCCTGATGGGCTTCGGGCATCGCGTCTACAAGAACTACGATCCGCGCGCCAAGCTGATGCAGCAGGCCGCGCACAAGGTTCTGAAGGAAACCGGCCACGGCAACGATCCGTTGCTGCATGTCGCCATGGAGCTGGAAAAGATCGCGCTGAGCGACCAGTACTTCATCGACCGCAAGCTGTACCCGAATGTCGACTTCTATTCGGGCATCACGCTGAAGGCGATGGGCTTCCCGACATCGATGTTCACCGTGCTGTTCGCGGTTGCCCGCACCGTCGGCTGGATAAGCCAGTGGAGCGAGATGATCGAAGACCCTGAACAGAAGATCGGCCGCCCGCGCCAGCTCTTCAACGGCTCGACCAAGCGCGATTACGTGCCGCTCGACCAGCGCAAGTAAAAGCTTCGAGACAGAAAACGGCCGGATCTTCCGGCCGTTTTTATTTTTGCGGCTTCATTTCCCGCAAGATAACGTCTGCCGCCTGCTCGCTCGGCGAGCGCCCGCCGGTGTCCATGATCCGATCGAGCTTCGCGAAAGCCTCAAGCTGGTGCCGACGCTGTGGCGTATCGTTCAGAACACTCAGCAACGCAGGCGCGAGGTTCTGCGCCGTGCATTCCTCCTGATGGAACTCAGGGATGACATTCTCACCGATTACAAGATTGGCGAGGATGATCGAGGACACACGGACGACGCGACGTGCGATCCAGGCTTCCACCGCGCCTCCGCGATAGAGCGTCACCATCGGCACGCCGGCCAGCGCCAGTTCGAGCGTTACGGTTCCCGACTTTGCCAGCGCCGCGCGCGCATTGCGAAACGCAGACTGCTTCTCCGCTTCTGTCGTGACGATGCGCGGCCGTATTGGCCATTGCGCAACAGCCTCGTTCACAGCGTCCAGCAGATGCGGCAAGGTCGGCAGCACAGCTTCGACCACAAGCCCCTGCTCGCGTAGCGACGCCAATGTCTCGCCAAACACCGGCATGTGGTGGCGGATTTCACCGCGACGGCTGCCTGGCAACAGAACAAGCACCGGTGGCGGCGTTTTCCGCCGCCGCGCTTCCTCCGCATCTGGCCGCAATGTATCGAGCCGTTCGATCAGCGGGTGGCCGATATAGGTACAAGCCGGGCCGCCGAGGTTGAGATGCACGTCGGGCTCGAACGGTAGCACCGCCAAGACGTGATCCACATAACGGGTCATCGCCCGCGCGCGACCCGGACGCCACACCCATACCGTCGGCGAGACATAGTCGACGATGGGTATCGAAGGAACGGTCTTGCGAACCTTCTTCGCCACGCGGTGGGTGAAGTCGGGACTGTCGATGATCACCAGAATGTCAGGCCTGGCCTGGACGACCGCCGAAGCCGCCTCCCGGATACGCCGAAGCAGCATAGGAAGCTGCCGCGCGACTGCTGCGAAGCCGACGATCGCGAGATCGTCAATCGGGAACAGCGAGACGATCCCCTGCTCCTCCATTTCACGGCCACCGATGCCTGCAAACACAACCTCGTTGCCGAGCCGATGATGCAACTCCTTCATCAAGGCCGCGCCAAGGTGGTCGCCGGAAGGCTCGGTCGCAATCAGAAAGATTTTTCGCGGGCTCCCCATGACCTTCTGCGTCATGGTCAGGACTCCAGCCCGACGACGAAGATGCCGGCATTGTCCGCCGCCTCAACCATCGCTTGCGGTTCAGCGACAACCGAGTGCCCTGCCATCACAGCAATCCCGGCAAGGCCGGCTTCTGCTACCCCCCGGATCGTCTGCGGTCCGAGCGCGGGAAGATCGAGGCGCAGATCCTGCCCCTGCTTCGGCGCCTTGACGAGAACGCCCCGCCCGGGCTTCGCGCGCAACCGCCCGCTCTCTCGGAGCTCCTTGATCCGTACGAGCAGAGCATCGGTCCCCGCAATGTCCTCGATGCTCACCACATGGCCATCGATGACAACGACCGCCTGTCCGACATCGAACGGACTGATCGCTCGCAGCACCTCCCGCCCCTTCGCCGCATCATTCAGACTCGCTGCATCGGGTTGCGCATGCGTGAGGCAGCCGGATGGCATCAGGAGATCAGGCGCGAGGTCGCGCACGCCGAGCACGCGAAAGCCGCCGTCCTCGAACACCCGCGCCGTGGCTGACAAGATATGGTCGTCGCCGCCACGCAGGCCCTTCAAAATCCGGGGAATAAGCCGCATCGCCAGCCAGTCGAACCGCAGATCTTTGAACGCAGGCCGGACCAGATTGCCGATGAAGGTGATGTCGGAGCACCCTTCCTCGCGTAGCGCCTTCATGATCGAACCAAACTGGCCGACTGAAAACCAGTGATGGCGATAATTCACGATGCGCTGTGGATCGCAGAATCCCTTCAGGCCGATAAAGACCGGGGTGCGCCCCTGCGCGAGCAGGCTGTCGGCCAGCGCAAATGGAAGCACGCCACCTCCAGCAATCAATCCGACCGGATGTTGATGATCGGTCCGATTGTCCATCGTCATCCCGTTCAGGAGTGATCGGAATGAAACGAGGGAAGGCATAACGGCCGATTCCGATCGGCCGTTATAAAATCGAGAATGTCCAGAATCGCTGGATCGGAATCATGATCCTTTTGCAGCGCCGGCAGCCGTTCTGCGAAAACGCCGGGCCCAAAAAACAACTTATCGTAAAACGACCGCACGACCCTGAGGCGTGGCGGGGTAAACCCGCGCCGCTTCATGCCAACAATGTTCAGCCCCTCCAGACGAGCCCGCTGACCATTAGCCATGACATACGGGATGATGTCGTGAGTAACGCCAGACATGCCGCCGATTATCGCCTGTGAGCCGATCCGCGTAAACTGATGGACCGCCGACAGACCGCCCATGAAGACGAAATCGCCAACCTCACAGTGACCGCCAAGCGTCGCCGATGTTGCGAAGATCACGTCATTGCCAACGCGGCTGTCGTGACCGACATGTGCATTGTTCATAAAATATCCGCGATCTCCGACGGTCGTGACACCGCCACCCGAGACGGTGCCCGCATTCATCGTCACGCCCTCGCGGATGGTGCAACTGTTTCCGATGACGAGCTTGGTCAGCTCGCCGCGATACCCGGTCGACTGCGGCGCCGTGCCGAGCGATGCGAATGGGTAGATCGTGCAGCTCTCGCCGATCGTCGTCGCGCCGGCGATATTGACGTGAGAAATGAGTGTCGTCCCTGCGCCGATCACGGCATGCGGGCCGACCACGCAAAAGGGTCCGACAGTAACATCGGCGCCGAGAACGGCACCGGATTCAACACGCGCGGAAGGATCAATCTTGGCCATGAACTCAATCCGCCAGCATCGCGCCGACATCGGCCTCGGCGACCGTGACACCATTCACCTTGGCATCACCGTGAAACCACCACATCGCGCGTTTCCGGTTCACGAGCCGCATGTGGTACGAGATCACATCACCCGGCCCCGCCGGCTTGCGGAATTTGCATTTATCGATGGTGAGGAAGTAAACCGCCGTCGGCCGCTCGGTCTCGGTCGATAGCATCCCGATCACGCCCGCTGTCTGCGCCATACCCTCGATCATTAACACGCCCGGATAAATCGGCCGGTTCGGAAAATGACCCTGAAAGCACGGCTCGTTCGCCGTGACGTTCTTGATGCCGATGCCGCTAAAATCGTCGCGAATATCCACCACCCGATCAATCAGGAGGAACGGATACCGGTGCGGCAGGGTCTTCATGATGGTGCCGATGTCCACCGACTCCAAGCGTATTGGCGCTTGCGCTTCCATTATTGTTGCCCTTCTTCACTCGCACCCGGCAATTTCTTCGACTTGCCGCCGTTGAGACCTTCGCGGCCGAGCTTCTCGACCTCGAACAGTTCGCGGAAAAATTGCTTGATCGGCTTCGCGGGAGAGCCACCCCATTTCACATTTGCCGGCACCTCGCCGACGACGCTCGAGCGCGCCGCGAGCATCGAGCCCGCGCCGATGGTGGCATGATCGCTGACGCCGACGCGCGCGCCCAGCACGGCGCCATCGCCAAGCGTCGAACTTCCCGCCACACCGCTCTGGCTGACGATAATGCAGCGCCGCCCAATGGTGACGTTATGGCCAATCTGCACCAGATTATCGATCTTGGTGCCCTCGCCGATCACAGTATCGCGCAACGCCCCGCGATCGACCGTGGTGCCTGCGCCGATCTCGACGTCGTTCTGGATCAGAACCCGCCCACGCTGAGGGACCTTCTTGTGCCCCTTCGGTCCGGACACGAAACCATAGCCATCCTGACCGATCCGGCAGCCCGGATGGATGATGACATCGTTGCCGATGAGGCAATGCAGAATCGTCACGCCCGGGCCGATGCTACAGTTGCGACCGATCTTGACGCCCGCACCGATTACCGTGCTGGCCCCAATCACCGTTCCCATGCCGATCTCGACATCGGGGCCGATCACAGCCAGTGGATCGACGATCACACCATCCTCCAGCAGCGCATCGGGATGGACGACGGCAGATTCGGCTATTCCCTCATTGCCGAACGAGGAGGCCGGCCGCAGCGTGTCGGCATAGAGCACGCGGGCAACCTCCACGAAGGCTGTGTACGGGTTGGCGACACGCAGCACAGCGATGTGGTCGGGCACGTCCGCCTGAAGGCTCGCGCTGACGAGGCAGGCTCCCGCATGCGAGCGATGCAGTTCCTCGCCGTATTTGCGCTTGTCGAAGAATGCGAGGTCCCTGGGACCCGCCTGATCAAGCGTGGACGTTCCGCTGACAGTCTGCCCGGCCCGCGACGGGTCGGCCAATTGAGCTCCCGTCAGAGCGGCAATGTCACCCAAGGTCATGGGCTCCGGCTGCTTGAAAAAGCCCGGCTGCGTCATGCCTGCTGCCTCGCAGAATACTGGCCTTGAAAATCCATAATGGAAGCAGTCCGGAACAAATCATCCATAAAATCAAGCGGCCGGAGGTGATCCGGCCGCTTCAATTTCGGTGAAAACGAGCTGTGTCTCAAGCCCGGATCAGAACGAAGTACCGCCGCCGAACCGGAACTCCTGGACGCGGTCGCCGGTAACCTTGTTGATCGGCACGGCATAGTCGAACCGGAGCGGACCGAACGGCGAGGCCCAGATCAGGCCGACACCCACCGACGAGCGAACCTTCATGGTATCCGTGCCGCCGAGATTGACGGACTGCCCCAGATATTGGGTAACACCTTCATAGCCCCACAACGAGCCGGCATCCGCGAACACCGCCCCCTTCAGGCCAGTTTCCTTGGGCAGGAACCAGAACGGCATCTGCAACTCGGCCGAAGCGCCCCAGTACTTGGTGCCACCCAGCGCATCGTTCGTCGTTCCAAATGTCGTGTCGCGCGGACCGATGCCCATCGGGGCGAAACCACGAACGAGGTTTGGACCCATCTGGAAATTGTCCAGCATGCGGACGTTACCGTTTGGATTGCCAACATTCGCGGCACCGCCTCCACCCCAGCCATTGAGGATACCACCCTGCAGATGGATGAAGCCGACGATGTCGGACACGACCGGCGTATAGAACTTCACGTCACCGGTGGACTTCACATAGCGCACGTCGCCGCCGAGGCCAGCGAAATCTTCTGCCCAAGTGGCCAGAATACCGGAGGTCGGGTTCTTGTTGTTGTCGAGGGTGTTGTAGGTCAGCGTGGCGCCTGCTGACGAGGTCAGGACTCTGCCGAAAGCAAGGCCTGCCTTGACAGGAACCGAGGCTTCCCCATCGACGAAACAATCTTGAATGGTATTAGGCGGAGTAATCTGGGGATACGGGATACCGTTATTACAGTTCTGAAACTGCCACGGCAGCTCAATCTTTTGCTGCGAGATTGAATAGCGCACCTGCAATGACAAATCTTCGCGCAACTGGAAGCCAAGACGCGGGCTGAAGCCGAACGTGTCGGAGTTATACGACACGTAGCTGTTGGCCAACTGCTTGCGCTGATAGAGGTCGAGACCCAGCGCGACGCGATAACCGAGCAGATACGGCTCGACGAATGACAGCGTGTAACCACGCGCATACTGGCCGTACTGCACCGACGCCTTCGCGTACAGGCCGCGGCCCAACAGGTTGCGTTCGGAGACGCTGACTTCCGCGAGCGCACCGTCGGCGGTCGAGTAGCCGCCCGACACCGAGAAGTCGCCGGTTGATTTTTCTTCCACGTCGACGTTGACGATGACGCGATCCGGCGAGGAGCCCGGCTCCTGCGTGATCTTCACTTCCTTGAAGTAATCGAGATTCTTCAGGCGACGCTCGGCGCGGTCGATCAGCGCACGATTGTAGGCATCGCCCTCACCGATATCGAATTCACGGCGCAACACGTAATCGCGCGTGCGCGTGTTGCCGCGGATGTTGATGCGCTCGATGTAGACGCGAGGTCCTTCCGTCACGTCGAACACGATCGAAACGGTGTGATTCTCGAAGTTGCGGTCGCCGCGCGGCTTGACCTGCGCGAAGGCATAACCGCGGCGCGAGGTATCGACCGTCATGTCCTCGACCGATTTCTCGACCGCCTCGACGTTGTAGACGGAGCCGACGCTGACGCGCGACAGGGAACGCAGCGTATTCGCATCGAACGAAGGAATCGTGGAATTGAAGCTGATCGAGCCCACGCGGTACTTCTGACCTTCCTCGATCTTGAAGGTCACAATGAAGCCCTTCACCGAGGGATCGTATTCGGTCAGCGCCGCAACAACCTGCACGTCCGCATAACCGTTCTTGAGATAGAAGCGGCGAATCAGGTCGCGGTCGGCTTCCACGCGATCCGGGTCGTAAACGTCGCCGGAGGAGAGGAAGGACAGGAAATTGGATACGCGGGTCTTGATGATGTCGCGCAGGCGGTAGCTCGAGAACGCGTGGTTGCCGATGAAGTTGATCGCCTGCACGCCGGTCTTCTTGCCTTCCTGAATGACGAAGATCAGGTCGACGCGATTGTTCGGCTGCTCGATGTATTCCGGCGTCACCGTGACGTCATAGCGGCCGGCGTGCCGGTAAATCTCGATGATGCGCTGGGTGTCGGACTGCACCATGGCGCGCGACAGCGTGCCGCGCGGCTTGGACTGCACCTCAGCGGTGAGTTGCTCGTCCTTGATCTTCTTGTTGCCCTCGAACACGACGCGACCGAGCACGGCGTTCTCGGACACCACGACCACAAGGCGGCCACCGCGATGTTCGATTCGGACGTCGGAGAACAGACCAGTGTTGATCAGCGCCTTGAGGCCATCGTCGACCGCGGCGTTGTCGAGGCGGCCACTTGGGCCCGGCTTGAAGTAGGAGCGGATCGTATCGGCTTCGATACGGCGATTGCCTTCAACCCCAATGGAAGCAACCGTCTGGGCATAAGCCGCGGTTACGCTAAAACCGACGGCAGCCACTGTCGCAGCAGGCGCAGCAAATAGAACCAGGGCAGCGGCCAGGCCACCCCGTAGACCCCGCAATCCAACCATCATGCGCTAGGCGCCCTTATCATTCCAAAGCCGACCCTCAGAAAGGGCCGGGAGATTCCCCAAAACATTGCCCGCTTGTAGCCAATTTTAACACTCGGGCAAACGTCCTTTCGCATCGAAAACCTAAAATCCCACCAAGACGTTGCCTATCGGCCACGGGTGGTAAAATTGTTACGATCCAGCGAGATGCAGGATGTCGTTGTAGGTGGCGAACACCATCAGCATCAGCACCAGAGCAAGGCCAAACCGGAAACCCATTTCCTGCGACCTTTCGGACAGCGGACGCCCCCGAATTGCCTCCACTGCATAGAACAAAAGGTGACCGCCATCGAGCATTGGAACCGGAAACAGGTTCAAAAGGCCGATCGAGACCGAGAGCACGGCCGTCAGGTGGACCAGGGCGGCAAGGCCGATGGTCGCCACCTGCCCCGAGATCTGGGCGATTCGGATCGGCCCACCGAGCTGATCGGCGCTCGCGCGGCGGGTGAAGATGTCACCGATGTAGAGGATCGTGCTTTTGGCGACGAACCAGGCCTCCTTGACGCCGAGCCAGAGGCCCGTCGCCGGATCGACGCGCTCAACCGCATGCTCTCCCGGCGTTGCGGACCGGCTGATGCCGAGGATGCCGATCTTGTGGACGTTGTTGAAGCTGTCCTTCACCTCGCGCAGTTCAGGCGTGGCGGTGAGATTTTCGACGCGATCGCCACGCTTCACCGTGAAGTGCAGTTGCTCGCCCGCACGTGTGGAGACGATGCGCTGCATGTCCACGAAGGTTTCAATGGTCTGCCCGTCGATCGACGTGACAACGTCGCCCGGCTTGAAACCCGCTGCAGCAGCGGCGCTGTTGGCCTGCACGGTGTCGACCCGCGCACTGGTGTTGGGCTTGCCGTAGAATGTGAACAGGGCACCGAAAATCACGATCGCCAGAATGAAATTCGCGATCGGGCCTGCCGCCACGATGGCGGCGCGGCGCGCAACGCTCTTGTGGTGGAAGCTATCCTGCCGCTCCTTCTCCGACATCGCGGCAAGCATCTGGGGCGCAGGCGTTGAGGCCTCGCTCGCATCGCCGAAGAATTTCACGTAGCCGCCGAGCGGAATGGCGGAGAGCTTCCAGCGGGTGCCGGTGCGGTCATTGAAACCGAACAGTTCGGGGCCAAAGCCGAGGGAGAACGTCAGCACGCGCACACCAGCCCAGCGCGCCACCAGGAAGTGCCCCAGTTCGTGGAAGAAAACGACGACCGTCAGGACAAACAGAAAAGGAATGAGATAGCCGATCAGGCCGTGGCTTAACGTATGGAAAGCATTGAAGAAAAAATCCACGTCCGTTCCTCGCGTGCAAGCCGCACAGGCCTGCTTCCCCAATCGTCTAGGATGCCTTTAAGGCAATTTGAGGCAAGAGACCTGCTGCGGTTTTTCGCGCAGTATGGTCAACAGCCAAAGCCTCGTCCGCACTCTGCGGCGCCTGCGCCGTTCCCTTGGCCACCAGAGCCTCGAGCGTCGCTTCCACGAGCCGCGCGATGCCGCCGAACGGAATCTTGCGATCAAGGAATGAGGCAACCGCAACCTCGTTAGCCGCGTTGAGCACAGTCGGCGCTGCGCCGCCCGCCCGTAGCGCCTCCTGCACCAACCGCAGGGCCGGAAACCGGACCGGATCTGGCGCCTCAAAGGTCAGTTGGCCCAATGTGGCAAGATCGAGACGCTGGGCCGGACCGTCGATCCGGTACGGCCAGCCGAGGCAATGCGCGATCGGCGTGCGCATGTCGGGCGCGCCCATCTGCGCCACCACCGAGCGGTCGGAGAATTCGACCAGGCCATGGATGATCGACTGCGGGTGCACCAGTACGTCGATCTGGTCGGCCTCAAGTTCAAACAGATGAAACGCCTCGATGATCTCCAGCGCCTTGTTGAACATGGTCGCGGAGTCGATGGTGATCTTGCGGCCCATGCTCCAGTTCGGATGCTTGAGCGCCTGCTCCACGGTCGCATTCTCGATCTGCTCGCGCGGCGCCGAACGGAACGGCCCGCCGGATGCCGTCAGAATGATGCGAACGAGATCTTCGCGGCGGCCCGCGCCGAGCGCCTGGAAGATCGCGTTGTGCTCGGAATCGACCGGCAGCACCGTCGCCTTGCTGGCAGCTGCGTGCTTCATGAAGGCTTCGCCCGCGCAGACAAGACATTCCTTGTTCGCCAGCGCGACAATCTCGCCGCGTCCGGCTGCGGCCATTGCGGGCTTGAGGCCCGCGGCACCACTCATCGCCGCCATCACCCAGTTGGCGGGACGAAGTGCCGCCTCGACCAGTGCGCCCTCGCCCGCTCCCGCCTCGATGCTCGAGCCGGCAAGCGCGTCTTTCAGCTCGCCATACCTCGCCTCGTCAGCAATCGCGGCAAAGCGCGCGTTGAGTTCGCGCGCGAGCTTCGCAAGCTCGGCGACATTGCTGTGTGCAGTCAAAGCCTCGACGCGATAGCGATCCGGCGAACGGCGCACCAGATCGACGGTGCTCTGGCCGATCGAGCCGGTGGCGCCAAGAATCGTGACGACACGATCGGCATGCAGCATCGGTTCGCTTTGACGGAGAGGCACAACACTCATCAGATCACCAAATCATGAAACCACGGCCGATGCCATCCGCGCCGGCACGCAAAAACCCAATCAAAGCCACGAAAATAATCGCAGCGACGAACCCATCGAGCCGATCCATCAGGCCACCATGGCCCGGAATGATCTGACTCGAATCCTTGACCCCGAAACGGCGCTTCACTGCCGACTCGAACAGATCGCCGAGTTGCGCCACCACCGACATCGCGAGCGCGAGAATGAGCAGCGGCACAAACCGCCCCCAGCCAAGCCAACTGACGACCAGCGCTACCACGGCGCTCAGAACAAGCGCGCCGATCGAGCCTGCCCATGTCTTGTTCGGGCTGACGCGCTGCCAGAGTTTCGGGCCGCCGATGGCGCGGCCCGCGAAATAGCCGCCGATGTCGCTCGCCCAGACAACGAACAGCGTGAACATCAGCGCGTAAAACCCCATCGCGCCGTCGAGCCGCACCATTGCCGAGGCAATAAGCGCCGCCGCCGCGTAGATGAATCCCGCCGTGGTCCAGCGCCGCTGCTCCGTCGCCAGAAAGACGATCAGCGTGACGCCGAGAATGAACGCGGCCCACGCTACACCGCCCCATCCGAACCAGAGCGCCAGGCCGATCAGTTCGAGAGCGATCACGCCAGCGGCGAAGGTGCGTGGGTTGCGCGCCGGATTGACGATCTCGTGCCATTCGTAAAACAGGCCGACCGCGATCGCGGTGACCAGCAGCACCCAGAGCCAGCCGCCGGCGAATACGAACATCAAGGCCACCGGCGCCAGCAATGCGGCAGCAGCGATCCGCGCAATGAGATTGCGCGATCCCTTCACGGGGAGTATTGGCGCGGAAGAGTCCGGCATCGCGCCGTTCACGATCCTGTCTTTGCGATCAGGCCGCCGAAACGGCGCTCGCGGGTCGCATATTCGGCAATCGCTCCTTCCAGGGCCGCCTTGTCGAAATCCGGCCAATGAATCGGCACGAAAACAAGTTCACTGTAAGCCGCCTGCCACATCAGAAAATTCGACAGCCGCTGCTCGCCGCTGGTGCGGATGATCAGATCGGGATCGGGGATGTCGGGCACATCGAGATAACTGCCGAGCGTTTCGGCCGTGATCGTCGCCGGATCGCGCTTGCCTTCGGCGACCTCGACCGCCAGCCGCTGTGCGGCATGGGCGATTTCATGGCGCGAGCCGTAGTTGAACGCCACCACCAGCGTCAGCCGCGTGTTGTGGCGCGTCAGATCTTCGGCTTCCTTCAGGAGCGCCTTGATGTCCGGCTCCAGTCCCTCGCGCTCGCCGATGATGCGCACGCAGACGCCGTCACTGTGCAGGGAGGCAAGATCGTTACGGATGAAGCGGCGCAAGAGGCCGAACAGATCGCCGATCTCGCTCGCGGGACGCGACCAGTTCTCCGAACTGAAGGAGAAAATCGTCAGATACGAAATGCCGAGTTCATGCGCGGCGCGTAAAACCTTGCGCAGCGCCTCGACGCCGCGGCGATGCCCTTCCGCGCGCGGCAGTCCACGCGCAGCCGCCCAGCGTCCGTTGCCGTCCATGATGATTGCGACATGCCGCGGCGATCCGGTGTTTTCCGGCTCTCCAGTCTGCGGCGTGTCGCCTTTCAACATCGGTTTCTCTCAGACGGTGAGAATTTCTTTTTCCTTGGTGGCGAGCAGCTTGTCGATGTCGGCAATAGCGGCATCGGTCACCTTCTGGATTTCGCCGGACGCCCGCTCCTGATCGTCCTCGGACATCTGGCGATCCTTCTCCAGCTTCTTGACGATGTCGAGGCCGTCGCGGCGAACGTGACGCACCGCGACCTTGGCCGCCTCCGCATATTTATGCGCGACCTTCACGAGTTCCTTGCGGCGCTCCTCGTTCAATTCCGGAATCCGCAGCCGGATCACCTGGCCCTCTGTCGCGGGATTGAGGCCAAGGTTCGAGTTGACGATCGCGGTCTCGACCGCCTTGACCATCGACTTGTCCCAGACCTGCACGGAGAGAAGGCGCGGTTCGGGGACGCTGACGGTTGCGACCTGATTGAGCGGCATGTGGCTGCCATAGGCTTCGACCTGGACCGGCTCGACCATCGAGATCGCTGCGCGCCCGGTGCGCAGGCCGCCGAGTTCGTGCTTCAGCGAATCCTTGGCGCCATCCATGCGGCGCTTCAGATCGTTGATGTCGAAACCGTTCGTCGTCATGAACTTCCGCTCCTTGTCAGCCAGCCACGATCGTGCCGTTGCCGGTGCCGTCCAGAATTGCGCCGATCGACCCGGATTCGGCGATTGAAAACACGATGATAGGCAATGAGTTCTCGCGGGCAAGCGCGAACGCTGTCGCGTCCATCACCTTGTAGCCGCCCTCGATAGCCTGGGAATGCGTCAGCCGTTCGAACCGCTTGGCGGTCTTGTCGACTTTCGGGTCGGCGCTGTAGACGCCGTCCACATTGGTGGCCTTCAGCACCGCCTGCGCGCCGATCTCGCTCGCGCGCAGCACGGCGGTGGTGTCGGTGGTGAAGAACGGATTGCCCGTGCCGCCCGCGAACAGCACGATGCGGCCGTCCGCGAGATAACGCAGCGCCGCCTTGCGGGTGAACAGTTCACAGACCTGCGGCATCGCCAGCGCGCAGAGCGTGCGCGCGGACTGGCCCTTGCGCTCCAGCGCCGATTCCAGCGCGAGGCAGTTCATGACGGTGGCGAGCATGCCCATGGTGTCGCCGGTCGGCCGCGATACGCCGCGCGAGGATACATCCACGCCGCGGAAGATATTGCCGCCGCCCACGACGACGGCGACTTGAATGCCGCGCTCCACCGCCTCGATGAGGTCGCCTGCAACGCGGTCCAGTGTCGGTTGATCGATGCCGAAAGGCTGGTGGCCGGCGAGATACTCGCCGGACAGTTTCACCACGACGCGACGATAGAGCGGCTCACCCATGACGCGTTGTCCCTTCCAGATCGGTTGAGCGGAAGTCTCCGCTCAGCCCTGTCCGGCAGCGGCGGCGACTTCGGCGGCGAAATCGGATTCTTCTTTCTCGATTCCCTCGCCGAGAGCATAGCGCACAAATCCGGCAACCTTGATAGGCGCGCCGACCTTGCCTTCGGCTTCCTTCACGGCCTGGGCGACGCTTTTGCCGCTGTCATGAATGAAGGCCTGCTCCAGCAGGGTGACTTCCTTGTAGTAGGTCTTGAGGCCCGATTCGACGATCTTCTCGATCATCGCAGCCGGCTTGCCCTGCTGGCGGTACTTGTCGGCCAGCACGTCCTTCTCGCGGGCAACCACCTGCGGGTCGAGACCGGCGGCGTCCAGCGCCTGCGGATTGGCGGCAGCGACATGCATCGCGAGCTGGCGGCCGAGGGCTGCCAGTTCGTCGGCCTTACCGGTCGATTCGAGCGCGACGATCACGCCCATCTTGCCGAGGCCGTCAGTGACGGCATTGTGCACGTAGCTGGCGACCACGCCCTTGCCGACCGAGAGCGTAGCGGCACGGCGCAGCGTCATGTTCTCGCCGATGGTGGCGATCGCGTCGTTGATCGCGGCTTCCACCGTGACGGCGCCGACCTTGGCAGCCTTGATCTTCTCGACATCGGCGCCAGCGTCGAGCGCGACCTGGCCGATCATCTTGACGAGGCCCTGGAACTGCTCGTTGCGGGCCACGAAATCGGTTTCCGAGTTCACCTCGACGACAACGCCCTTGTTGCCGGAGACGACCGCGCCGATCAGGCCTTCGGCGGCGACGCGCCCGGCCTTCTTCGCGGCCTTCGACAGGCCCTTCTTGCGCAGCCAGTCCACCGCGGCGTCGATATCGCCGTTGTTTTCATTGAGCGCCTGCTTGCAATCCATCATGCCCGCGCCGGTCTTTTCGCGCAGATCCTTGACCATCGCTGCTGAGATCGTTGCCATCGTCAAATATCCTCTCGCCTGCAGTTCGCGGCTGCGGTGCCGCATGCCATCGTCTTACAGGGCGTTTCTTGCCTGAAAATGATGCGGCCGGCAGAGCCGGCCGCGAAGGTGGTCTTGAATTATTCCGCGTCGGCGGTCAGCGCCTTCGACTGGGTAACCCAGCCATCGGCGCGGGCCGGAAGACCGACTTCTTCGCCGATCTTGTGTGCGGTGTCGTGGTCGAGTTCGGCGATCTGCCAGTAGTGGAAAACGCCGAGATCGTTGAGCTTCTTCTCGATCGCACCGGACACACCCGACAGCTTCTTGAGGTCGTCGGCAACGCCGCGCGGACCGGCGAGGCCCTGGAAGCCGTCGGCCTTCGGAGCCGCTGCCGCGTCTTCCTTCGGCGGGTTGGCCATGGCGCCGATATCGATGCCGGCATCGCCCTGACCGCGGGAAATACCGTCGATGGCCGCACGCGCAATGAGGTCGCAATACAGCGCGATGGCGCGGCCCGCGTCGTCATTACCCGGAACGACGTAGGTGATGCCCTTCGGGTCGCAGTTGGTGTCGACGATCGCCGCGACCGGAATGTTGAGGCGCTGAGCCTCCTGGATCGCGATATCTTCCTTGTTGGTATCGATCACGAAGATCAGGTCGGGCAGACCACCCATGTCCTTGATGCCGCCGAGCGAACGGTCGAGCTTGTCGCGCTCGCGCTGAAGCGTGAGGCGCTCTTTCTTCGTGTACTGGTTGCCTTCGGCGGAGCCCAGCATCTCTTCGAGCTGGCGCAGACGCTTGATCGAGCCCGACACCGTCTTCCAGTTGGTCAGCGTGCCGCCGAGCCAGCGCGAGTTGACGAAATACTGCGCCGAACGCTTCGCGGCTTCCGCCACGCCATCCTGTGCCTGGCGCTTGGTGCCGACGAACAGGATACGGCCGCCCTTGGCGACGGTGTCGCTCACCGCCTGCAGCGCACGATGCAGCAGCGGAACGGTCTGAGCGAGGTCGATGATGTGGATGTTGTTGCGGGCACCGAAGATGTAATCCGCCATTTTCGGATTCCATCGGTGGGACTGGTGACCAAAGTGAACGCCAGCTTCCAAGAGCTGACGCATCGAGAAATCGGGAAGCGCCATTGTGTATTCTCCGGTTGGTTCCTCCGGAAACGTGTGAGCAATGGACCTTACGGATGCGTCCGAAATGGACAGATCGTGCGGTCCGGTTGCCACCGGACGGCCTGTGACAGCCATGTTTCCGTGTGAGATGGCGCGGCTTATACCCACAGAGGGGCCATAACGCAAGGATTTGGGGGCATTATTTGCCCCCCCCCGCCCCCGGGTTCCGGCGTTGAAGAGAAGGCCGGCGGGGATACCCCGCCGGCCTGGCCTTTTTCAGCATTTCGGTACGTTCGGCGGACACCGCTTGGCCGGCGGGGCTGGCCGTGGTGGCGCCGGGCGCGGCGGGGCCGCTCTTGGTGGAGGGGCCGCCCGGGGTGGCGCTGCCCTTGGCGGTGGCGCTGGCCGCGCGGCCGGGGCCGGACGCGGAGGAGCCGCTGGCCGGACCATCGGCGGCGGACGCTGCGGAGCCATCCGGGGTGGCGGCGCCATACGCGGTTGAGGAGCTGCCCGATGTGGTGGAGGCGCCATTCGGGGCTGGGCCTGCGGGCGAACCTGCGGCGCGGGCCGTGAGGGGGCGACAGGCCGCTGGACCTGCGGCACGGGTCGCGTTCCGGTGGGCGGCGGCGACGGCCGGGCCGATGGCGGCCTCATGGCATCCGGTCCGCGACGATCGGGACGCTGTCCCATATGGCCCGGTCCGCCCGCACCTGGACCACCGGCATTCGGAGCGCCCGGACCACCCGGACGTGCCTGCGGCGTTGCCGCGTTCGGCTGCGGTCCCCGTGCGGCGGGAGCATTCGGCACATTGCTGCGACCCGGCACCGGCAACGCATTGCGATTCGGCGTCGTGGCCGGCGTCATGGTCCGCGCACCCGGCGCAGCCGGCGGCGTGTTGGCGGCGGGACCGAACTTGCGCGGCCCCGGCAGTGGCGCGCGGCGGTCGACGTTGCCGACATTGGCGCGCGGATTGATGAACGAACTCGCGGGGCGCCGCGCCTTACCCTCCTGAATGAGAGTAGCGCGCCGCTGCACCGCGCCGGGCAATGCCGTGCCGGCATTGAATTGCGGCGACAGCCGCTGACCCGCGGGGCCGTTCGGTCCCGGCCGGTTGAAGCTGCCCGGTCCACGCCGGTTGATCTGGTTGTCGATCACCGCGCGGTTGTGGATGTTGGCGAAGATGAAGTTGTGCTGCGGCGGTCGCACATAGATCGGCGGACGCACGAAGATCGGGATCGGCACGAAAATCGGCTGCGGCAGGATGAACAGATCATCCGAATAATACGGCGGCGGCAGATCGATGAAATCCTCCGGTGGCGGCGGCAGATAATAAACCGGCGGCGGTGGCGGCGGCGCAAAATCGAAATCCGGATCGGAGAACATCAGCACCGGCCGGTCGACATACACAATTTCATCCGGCGGCGGCGGCGGCACGTCGTAGTCGATCATCGCGAACGACTGCGGCGGCTCCAGCGCAGCAGATAAAATAGAAAGACGGCGGCGCGCATCGGCGGCATGCGGGCCGTGCGGATAGCGACGCAGATAGGACCAGTAGGCATCCGGCGTATCGGTGCGATAAGTCCGCCGCCATGTGATCGCCTCGCGCCGCGCAGCCACGATCACGCGCACGCGCTTGGCCATCGGATCGCCGGCATAGGCATTGAGGAAATCCTCATAGCCCTGCAGCGTGTCGCGCTCGAGTGCTGCGGCATAGGCATCCTGCGCACCCATGTCCTTGATCGGCTTGTTGCGCGCGGCGGCGGCCTGCTCGGGCGTCGCCTGCGGCGGCGCATCCGGCGCGCGGTCGAAGAACACGAATGGCGCGTCCACCTTTTGTGCGTCCCACGGCACCTGCGCGCCCTTGGTGGTTTCGTTGACGCGCAACCGCACGCGATCGAACAGTTCCGGCAACGGCAGACCGCCCGCGCGGATCATCTCGGCGAGCGCCTGCGCGTAGGCGCCATAAGCGCCCTGCTCCTCCGGCGCGACGGTGCCCGGCGCTGCGTTGAACGCGATCAGCATCTTCGGCTCGGGATCGACCAGCGCGAGACCGCTCGCGATCTGCGCATTCCCATCAATGAAGGGCTGCTGGCGCGCGATGTCGAGCACGACGACGCCCGCCTTCAGCGGCAGCGCCGCAAGCTGGCGCATGTAGTCGTTGAGGCGCAGGCCCTCGGTCGGAATGTCGGTGTCGCGCTCGATCTTGGAATCGACAGGGATGAAATAGTTCTCGCCCGCGAGTTGCAGGCCGTAACCCGAGAGATAGACCATTGCCACCGTATCGGGTCCGGAGGCTTCCGCCTTCTGGATGAAATCGCGGAAGCTGCCGCGCAGCGTATCGCCGTCGAGATCGCGCGCGCCGATCACCTCAAATCCCGCAGCCTGCAATGTCTGCGCGACGAGACCTGCGTCATTAGCGGCGGTCGCGAGCGGTGCCTTGGTGTAGGCGCCGTTACCGATCACAAGCGCGATGCGCTTTTCCTGCGGCTGCTGCGATGGCTGTTGAGCCTGACCGGATACCGGCAGCGTTGCCACGGCCAGTAAAGCGACGGCAGCAAACAATCCCACGAGACGAAACGCCATGGCAGCCTCCGATGCGATACTTCGCGATCATGGCATATTCGGCCCGGACGTGTCTGAATATTATTTGAACGGCCTCTAAAGCGTCTGTACATCCACAACGCCGGTGATCGCCTTCAGCGCACCGGCGATCTGCGGCGACACCTTGAAGCGACCTGGCAGTTTCATATCCACCTCGGTCTCGAGATCGAGCATCATCACCACTGTGACCTCGCCCGCGCTGCCCGAGCGCGCGGCTGCCCCCTGCGCATGGTCTTCGAGGCGGCGGCGGATCGATTCGACCGGCTTGCCATCGCGCAGGAATATCTTGAGCGCCATCGGCGTCTTCGCAGCCGCCTGATCGAGCAGTTCGACATTGTTGATCCGCGCGCGCACGTCTTCGCCCTGTAATTCAGCGGCCAGCTGCAGCAACACCACGAGCCCCGGCTCCAGCATGTCGCGGAATTGGCCGAGCGCCTCAGAGAACAGCACCGCCTCGAAATGTCCGGTCGGATCGGACAGGCCGATGATGCCCATCTTGTTACCGGTCTTGGTGCGACGCTCCATGCGCGACACAACCGTGGCGGCAACCTTGCCTGCGGTGCGGCCGTTCTTCACCGCGTTGGAGAATTCCGCCCACGACTGCACGTTGAGCCGCTGAAGCACGACCCTGTAATCGTCAAGCGGATGACCGGAGAGGAAGAAGCCGACCGCGCCGTACTCACGCTGCAATCGCTCCGCCGGAAGCCACGGCTCGACATTCGGCAGGATCAGCGTCGGCGCGCCGCTCTGGCTGCCGAACATGTCACTCTGCCCGAGCGTGACCGCATCATGACTGCGCTGGCAGGCGGCAAGGATCGCGTCAGCGCCTGCGAACACTGCAGCGCGGTTGGGGTTGAATTCGTCGAACGCACCGGCTGCGGCGAGGCTTTCCAGTACGCGCTTGTTGATCGCACGCGGCGGCACGCGCGCGGCGAAATCCGCGAGCGAGGTGAACGGTCCGCCGTTCTTGCGCGCTTCCACGATCATGTCGACCGCGTGTGTGCCCACGCCTTTCAGCGCCGCGAGGGAATAGAAGATCGTATTGCCGCCGACGGTGAAGGTGCCTTCCGAACGATTGATCGACGGCGGCTCGACCTTGATGCCGAGCCGCTGCGCCTCGGCGCGAAATTCGGACAGTTTGTCCGTGTTGCCGGTATCGAGCGTCATCGAGGCGGCGATGAACTCCACCGGGTAATGCGCCTTCATGAACGCGGTCTGGTACGACACCAGCGCGTAGGCGGCGGCATGGCTCTTGTTGAAGCCGTAGTCGGCGAATTTCGCGAGCAACTCGAAAATCTGCTCGGCCTGCCCCTTGGTGATGCTGTGCTCGACCGAGCCGGAGACGAAACGCACGCGCTGCTTTTCCATCTCGGCACGGATCTTCTTGCCCATCGCGCGGCGTAAGAGGTCCGCCTCGCCGAGCGAATAACCCGCCATCACCTGCGCGATCTGCATCACCTGTTCCTGATAGATGATGACGCCGAACGTCTCTTTCAGGATCGGCTCCAGCACCGGATGCAGATATTCCGGCTCTTCGTCGCCATGCTTGCGCGCGCAATAGGTCGGGATGTTCGCCATCGGACCCGGACGATAGAGCGCGACCAGCGCGATGATGTCCTCGAAACGGTCAGGGCGCATGTCGACAAGCGCGCGCCGCATGCCCTGACTTTCAACCTGGAACACGCCGACCACGTCGCCACGCGTCAGCATCTCGTAGGTTTCCTTGTCGTCGAGCGGCAGGTGCGCCAGATCGACATGGACGTTGCGCTGCTTCAGCAGTTTCACCGCGACATCGAGCACCGTCAGCGTCTTGAGGCCGAGGAAGTCGAATTTCACAAGCCCCGCGGGCTCGACCCATTTCATGTTGAACTGGGTCACCGGCATGTCGGATTTCGGATCGCGATACATCGGCACGAGTTCGGACAGCGGGCGGTCGCCGATCACGATGCCCGCCGCGTGGGTCGAGGCGTGCCGCGTCAAACCTTCAAGACGCTGGGCGATGTCGAAGGCACGCGCCACCACTGGGTCCTCATCGCGGAACGCCTGCAATTTCGGCTCGCCCGCGATGGCAGCGGCGAGCGTCACGGGTGCGGCAGGATTCTGCGGCACCAGCTTGGTGAGCTTGTCGACCTGACCATAAGGCATCTGCAACACGCGGCCAACGTCGCGCAGCACGCCGCGCGCCTGCAGGGTGCCGAAGGTGATGATCTGACCGACCTGATCGCGGCCATAGCGCTCCTGCACGTAATGGATCACCTCGCCGCGGCGATCCTGACAGAAGTCGATGTCGAAGTCCGGCATCGACACGCGCTCGGGATTGAGAAAGCGTTCGAACAGCAGGCCGAAGCGCAGCGGATCGAGGTCGGTGATGGTCAGCGCATAGGCCACCAGCGAGCCCGCGCCGGAGCCGCGCCCCGGCCCGACCGGAATGCCCTGCGCCTTCGCCCACTTGATGAAGTCGGACACGATCAGGAAGTAGCCCGGATATTTCATCCGCTTGATGACATCGAGTTCGAAGGCGAGGCGGTTGTAATAGTCCTCTTCGGTCTGCCCTTCCGCGAGCCCGTGCTTCTCGATCCGGTGCGCCAGCCCCTCCTGGGCCTGCCGCTGCAACTCGGCCGCCTCGGCGGCGGACGGGTCCTCGTGATGTCCGCTACCGACGGTAAAGTGCGGCAGGATCGGCTTGCGCGTTTTGGGGCGGAACGAGCAGCGCTGCGCGATCTCAACCGTGGACGCCAGCGCCTCGGGAAGATCGGCGAACAACACGGCCATCTCGGCGCGGGTCTTGAAACGATGGTCCGGCGTCAGGTGCGCGCGCTCCGTCTCCGCGATCAGCCGCCCGCCCGCGATACAAAGAAGCGCATCGTGGGATTCGTAATCATCGGCGGTAGCGAAATACGGCTCGTTGGTCGCGACCAGCGGCAGGCCCTTGCCGTAGGCAATGTCGATCAGCGCGCTCTCAACGCGCCGTTCGCTGTCGAGCCCATGACGTTGCAGTTCGATATAGAGCCGGTCGCCGAACAGGCCTACCAGTTTCTCCACCCGCTGGAGCGCAAGCTCCGGCTGCTCGGCGGTGAGCGCCTGCGACACCGGCCCTTCCGGTCCGCCGGTCAGCGCGATCAGGCCGCTGGTATCATCCTTAAGCCATTCCGCCTTGATGTGGGGAATCTGCTGCCCGGGCATGTCGAGGAAGGCGCGCGAATTCAACCGCATCAGGCTGCGATAACCCTCCTGGCTCGCAGCGAGCATTACGATGCGAGCCGGTCCGAGCGCCTGCGCGTTGCGCGCATTCGGATCGACGTCGCCGAAATCGACTGCGAGCGCACAGCCGATGATCGGCTGAATGCCGACGCCCGCGAGTTTCTCGGAGAACTCCAGCGCGCCGAACATGTTGTCGCGGTCGGTCAGCGCCAGTGCCGGCTGGTGATCGGCCTTCGCAAGCTCGGCGAGCTTGGGAATCTTCATCGCGCCCTGCAGCAGCGAGTAAGCCGAGTGGACGTGAAGATGGATAAATCCGGGAGAAGCCATCCGGGCAGACTTTCGCGCGCTGGGGAATTGAAAAGGGCCGCGGGAGGCGACTCACTGCCTCAACGGTGCCGCCCGCTCCCGTCGCTGTCCATGCGTAACCACATCCTGGCTGGCGCTATCATCCCTTTCCCCAGCTTGCGGCCCGCACCCCGGTTCCCAGATCGTTTTACAGTTGAGGAATAAGGTGCGCCCACACCGCCACGGTTCCCACAAACAGCACCAGCGAGGCCAGTGCGGCGGCTTCCTCGAAGAACATCTTCAACATGATCGGCTCCTTGATCCCCGGAAATGCCCGGAAAGCTTGGTTGGAACATATGGAGAACAATGTTCTATATCTGTTCTTTCGTCAAGACGCACGGAAGCGTGACTGAATAAACAGCCTTAACGAAGGTTTGACGGGACAGACCCAACCCGTCACCGAACCACTGGCGTCGAAGTGTATTGACCATGGAACTGGACACGTTCACGAACGGGTTCAGACGATTCATAAGATACAGAAGATACAGACGCGCAAATTTCAGGAGACACCGATGCGCAAATTGCTTTTCGCGGCCCTCGCGCTCAGCGCGTACGCTAGCCTCGATATCACGCCGGCGGCCGCGCAGGAGTATCCTTACTGCATCCGTGGCCGCGACTATCCGGGTTTTGGCGATTGCAGCTACCCCAGTTACGCGGCTTGCGCGGCCGCAGCATCCGGCCGCTTCGCCTATTGCGAGCGTAATCCATTCATCCAGCGCGTGCCCGACGCGCCGCGTCCGGGCCGCCGCGTTTACCGCGAAACCTACTGAGGCATAAGAGACGCTGGAGGGGCCGTCATGAATGACATGATCGTACGCCGACTATCCTTGGCCTTCTCCGCGCTCGGTCTTGCCCTGTTAATGGGCGCAGCGACCTCTTCGCCTGCGCAGGCGTTGATTGACTACCCTTATTGCATGAAGGTCTATACGCGCGACCAGTACACCGATTGCAGCTATTCGACGCTGGCGCAATGTCAGATGAGCGCATCGGGCCGCTCGGCGATGTGCTACCGCGACCCGTTCTATGACGGGCCGCCCGGCAGCCCTTATGTGATCAAGCAGCCGCGCGTGCCCTATTCGCCGTTCGGCAGCAATATCGATCCTAATTACGATCCCTATCGCGCAGCGCCCGCGCCCGGACCTCATCGACAGGTCCGCCACAAGCGCAAGACGCATCACACGCATTGATGCTGTGAGGCGCAGCCTCAGTCCAGCTCCACCACCTGCCCGTCCGCCAGCGAGACGCGGCGGTCCATCTGATTGGCCAACTGCATGTTGTGGGTCGCGATCAGCATCGCCACCTGCGTCGCCTTCACGAGTTGCATCAGTGCATTGAAGACGTGATCGGCGGTGTGCGGGTCGAGGTTGCCGGTCGGCTCGTCCGCGAACAGAACACGGGGCGCGTTGGCTACCGCGCGCGCGATCGCGACACGCTGCTGTTCGCCGCCGGACAGTTCGGCCGGGCGATGCGTGATGCGGTCGCCGAGGCCGAGATAGGCCAGGATTTCCTTGGAGCGCTGCACCGTCTCCTTGCGCGGCAGGCCACGGATCATCTGCGGCATCATCACGTTTTCCAGCGCCGAGAATTCCGGCAGCAGGCGGTGTGACTGGTAGACGAAGCCGATATCGGTGCGGCGAATCTGGGTGCGGTCACCGTCCGACAGCGTCGATGTCGGCGCGCCATTGACGTAGACCTCGCCGGAATCCGGCTGCTCGAGAAGTCCCGCGATATGCAGCAGCGTCGATTTGCCGGTGCCCGATGGCGCCACCAGCGCCACCGACTGCCCCGCCCACAGCGCGAGCTTGGCGCCGTTAAGAATGGTCAGCGTGGTTTCGCCCTGCCGGTACTGGCGATGGATGTCGTGGAGGAATACCACCGGCGCGTCGTTGTCTCCGTCTTGCATCGGCGCGCTCACTCGTATCTCAGGGCTTCAATGGGATCGAGCCGCGCCGCGCGCCACGATGGGTACAGCGTCGCCAGGAACGACAGCGTCAATGCCATGATGACGACCGCCGCTGTCTCGCCGATGCTGATCTCGGCCGGCAGCTTGGACAGGAAGTACAGTTCCGGCGAGAACAGTTCGGTATTGGTCAGCCAGGAGATGAACTGGCGGATATTCTCAATGTTCAGACAGATGATGACGCCGAGCAGGAAACCGACCAGCGTGCCGACCACGCCGATCGCCGCACCCGTGATCAGGAAGATGCGCATGATCGAGCCCTGCGTCGCACCCATGGTGCGCAGGATGGCGATGTCGCTGCCCTTGTCCTTCACCAGCATGATCAGGCCGGAAATGATATTGAGCGAAGCAACCAGCACGATCAGCGTCAGGATCAGAAACATGACGTTGCGCTCGACCTGCAGCGCGTTGAAGAAGGTCGAGTTGCGCTGCCGCCAGTCCACCATGAAGATCGGTCGCTGCGCCGCCTCCGCCACCGCCTTGCGGTATTCATCCACCTTGTCGGGATTATCGGTATAGATCTCGATGGCGGTGACATCGTTGGGACGGTTGAAATAGGCCTGCGCTTCTTTCAGCGGCATGAACACGAAGGAGGAATCGTATTCCGACATGCCGATCTCGAACACGGCGGCGACCTTGTAGGGCTTGATGCGCGGCGTAGTGCCCATCGGCGTCACGGCGCCGCGCGGCGCAACCAGTGTGACGGTATCGCCCGCGTGTAACGACAACAGATCGGCGAGACGGCGGCCGATGGCGACGCCCTGCCCGTCGTCAAAACCCTCAAGCGTGCCCTGCTTGATATTCTTGGAAATCGAGGTGAGCTTTTCGAGATCGGCGGCGCGAATGCCGCGCACCAGCACGCCGGAAGCGTTGAATGGCGAGGATGCCAGCGCCTGTCCCTCGACGATGGGCGCGGCGAGACGGATGCCCTGCACGCCATTGATGCGGTCGGCGACTTCCTTCCAGTCGGTCAGCGGCGATTCCAGCGGCTGCACCAGCAGATGACCGTTGAGACCGAGAATCTTGTCGAGCAGTTCTTTCCGGAAACCGTTCATCACCGCCATCACGATGATCAGTGTGGCGACGCCCAGCATGATGCCGAGGAACGAGAAGCCCGCGATGACCGAGATAAATCCTTCCTTGCGCCGCGCCCGCAGATAGCGCGCCGAGATCAGCCACTCGAAAGGAGCAAAAGGGGCAGTCCGAACTGGCTCACTCATCAAATCTGTCCATCGCCCCGGATTCCATGCGAATCAGGCGAATTGTAGTCTAGGCCCACGTCCGCGCCGCCCCCGCAGCGCAATGATTCACCGCTCAATCGCACCAGCGCCGACAATGCGACGTTAAATATCGGTCATGTCAGTTGGCGGACTTCCATTTCGTCTGGAAATGGCGGGACGCCTCGTCAACGCTCATCATCTCGCGGCTGCCGTCGGCGCGTTTCTTGATCTCGACCTTGCCTTCGGCGAGGCCCTTCGGTCCGACCAGAATCTGCCACGGAATACCAATCAAATCGGCAGTGGCGAACTTGCCGCCGGGCCGCTGGTCAGTGTCATCGTAGAGCACGTCCACGCCCGCCGCCGACAATTCCTTGTAGAGCTTCTCGCAGGCTGTGTCGGTATCCGCCGCACCTTGCTTGAGATTGAGAATGGCGACGCGGAAGGGCGCCACTTCCTCCGGCCACTGGATGCCGTTTTCGTCGTGGCAGGCTTCGATGATCGCGCCGACGAGGCGCGAGACGCCGATGCCGTAGGAGCCGCCATGGATCGGCTTCTCTGCACCGTCCGAGCCGACCACCAGCGCCTTCATCGAATCCGAATATTTAGTGCCGAAGTAGAAAATCTGGCCGACTTCGATACCGCGCGTGTTGACGCGCTTGTCGGCAGGCACTTCTTTTTCATAGCGCGCGGTGTCGTGTACGTCCTCGGTCGCGGCGTACAATTCGGTCCACTGCTTGATGATCGGCGTGAGATCGCCGTCATAATTCACGTCCGCACCCGGCACCGGCAGGTCGAGCACGTCCTTGTTGCAGAACACGCCGGATTCGCCGGTCTCCGCCAGCACGATGAACTCGTGGGACAGATCGCCACCAATCGGCCCGGTCTCGGCGCGCATCGGGATCGCCTTCAGCCCCATGCGGGCGAAGGTGCGCAGATAGGCGACGAACATCTTGTTATAGGACAGCCGCGCGGCGGCCTCGTCGATGTCGAACGAATAGGCATCCTTCATCAGGAATTCGCGGCCGCGCATCACCCCGAAACGCGGGCGTTGCTCGTCGCGGAACTTCCACTGGATGTGATAAAGGTTCAGCGGCAGGCTGCGGTACGACTTCACGTAGGCGCGGAAAATCTCCGTGATCATTTCCTCGTTGGTCGGCCCATACAGCAACTCACGCTTGTGGCGATCCTGAATGCGCAGCATCTCAGGCCCGTAGGCGTCGTAGCGGCCGCTCTCGCGCCACAAATCTGCCAGTTGCAGCGTCGGCATCAGAAGCTCGATGGCGCCGGCGCGGTCCTGCTCCTCGCGGACGATCTTCTCGATCTTCTTCAGCACCCGGAAGCCGAGCGGCAACCAGGCATAAATACCCGCAGCCTCCTGCCGCATCATGCCCGCGCGCAGCATCAGCCGGTGCGAGACGATTTCCGCCTCTTTCGGCGTTTCCTTGAGGATGGGGAGAAAAAAGCGCGTCAGCCGCATGGGATGCTCTGGAATCGTGGGGCGGGAAGCCGTCACTGAAACCGGATTGGCGGGCAAAATACAAGGGTTTTACCGACGCAGCCAGCCGTTGCTCGAACGACTGGCTGCCTTTTACCGGCTCTTTTGATGAAAACGCGGGTCGCTGCCCCGTCAGGTAGGCTCAGTGTCCCTTTTGCATATTGTCTGTGTTCTGCATTTTCATGCCGTCCATCTTCATCGCTCCGCTCGAGGCGGCGTTGTCGGCCTTCATAGCCCCGATGGAATTGACCTTGAACTCAACATCCACGGCCCCGGCCTTTTCGAAGGTCAGCCTGCCCTTGATGGTTTCTCCTTGCTTGAGAGGAGCCTTCAGTCCCATCAACATCAGATGATTACCTTCGGGATTGAGCTTCGCCGTCTGGCCGGGCTTGATCTCGATGCCGTTGGGCAAGGGCCGCATCTTCATCACGCCGCCGTCCATTTTCATTTCATGGATTTCGACATGATCCGCAGCCGATATGGACACGCCGGTCAACCGATCGGCCGTCTTGCCATTATTAGTAACCACAAGATACGCGCCGCCGACCTTGGCGCCAGCAGGCGTGGCCCGCGCCCACGGCTGCACAACCGTCAGATCGCCAGCCTTATAGTCGGTTGCGAAGGTCGGTGTGATCGCGCCAACCACCAGAAGCAGCATGGCGCTTGCAACACTTGTCATCTTCCGCATTATTTCTTCCTTTCGCTTGCTGCCCAGTTTTCGAGACTTGAAATATTGGCAGATCCTTCGATCGTGGTCGTAGTGCCGTCCTTACTCATCAGGATTGTGCGCGGAATGTCCCCCTGCCACTTGGGATCAACCTCGTAGCGAAGCCGCTCGGCGAAGGTGTCACCGAATGCCCAGTTCTCGGTGGACGCCAGCCCCGCCTGCGACACCATTGCCCGCACCGCGGCGGGCGTGTTCGGAACCAGATCGGCATCGATCATCACCACGTCCACGCCGGGATTGGCTTTCACGAACTTGCCAAGCTCCGGCAGTTCGACCTTGCACGGCCCGCAGGTGACGCCCCAGAAATGCACCAGCGTCGACCGCCCGGCATGGGCCTGCCGGATCGTTTGCCAGCTTCCGCGCTCGAACGGCCTGATCTCGATGGTGGTGGCATCGGCCAGCGCGACGTTCGCGAACAGGACCGCCGCCGCAACCGCGAACAGCCGGCCCATCAGATGCTGTTTCATGTGAGGTCTCATGTTCTCTGCCCGACCGGCTGGAAATGATAGCCGTCCTTCTTTGTCATCCACGACAGGAACACTGTGCGGCCATAGCTCACCAGCAACGGATGGTCTGAGGAATCTGCCGTCGCTGCGACTGTCTTCGGCTCCGACCATGTCTTGCCGTCATCGGTGGATTGCATCATTCGCACCGTGGTCTTCTCTCCGTCGAATTCCTTCCACGCCAGATAAGTATCTTTGGCGGTGGCAAGCACGAAGGCCCGCGCCGGATTGTGCGACGGATCGCCGATCGCGACCGGATCGGAGAATGTCGCGCCGCCATCAGTCGAGCGCGCATAGAACAGGCCCTGACGATTTTTGCCGTTGGTGTACCAGGTCGCATGATAGGTGCCGGTCGGCGCGATCGACAGGCTTGGTCCCTGATGCGGACAGGCGGAAATCTTCCAGTCGTCATTGCTGACGCGGTGAATAGCGCCGGGCGTTTTCAGATTGCTGAACGTCGTGATGGCGTGATCGCGTACACCGCCCTCGAAGATATTGCGGAAGATCACGACTGGGCGCCCATGACCGGCAAACGCCACACCGAGGCGGCAACACTCGCAGGTGTTGTCGTGCACAAGCTGCGCCTGCGAATACACCACGCCGTCCCGCGATGTCGCGAAGAACAGACCCGCGCCATCATAGGCTTCGCCCTTCTTCTTCGCGGGCGCGCGGTTGCGCTTGTCGAGCCATGCCGCGAACACCGTGCCATCATTGTCGAGCGCGAGCGCCTCGAACCGCTGGCTGACATTGCTCGGCGTGATGGGCTTGATGGGAGCGAACGTCTTGCCGCCATCAGCCGAGCGCGTGGTGAAGACCTCGCCGTTAAATGCCTTGTCGCGGAACGTCGAGAACGCCACGATCAGGTCGCCGTGCTTGTCGATCACGATCTTGGGGCGTGCATCCGGGCCCCAGTCCATATCGAGCTTCTGATCGGTGACGGCAACAGGCTTGCTGAAATTTCGTCCGCCATCTGTTGAGCTGGCAACGGCGACCTTGCCGCCCGCCAGCATCGCGATCCAGAGCTTGCCATCCGGCCCAAATGCGGGTGTCACCTTGGTCGCGCAAGACAGCGCGACTTCCGTGCAACCGGCATCGCTTGCGTGGCTATGCATGTCATGCGCAAGCGCTGGCGCCTGCCAAAGCATCAGCGCGGCAGCGGAAGCAATCCACTTTTTCATGATGACCTGTTTCATCGGAACGCCACCTTCATGCCGGCGATGAATGCACGCGGCGAGCCCGCGTAGATCGAGCCTGTCTTGTTTGCCAGAACGCTCGCCGAATCCTGTATGCCGGTGTTCGACACACTATTTGGGATATTATTGGCCGAGGCAACGTAGGTCCTATCGAACAGGTTGCGGACCTCAAAGTAAACATTGAGTGTCTTGAAGACGTCCGACTTCAGGCCAGTCGTATAGTGCACGTTGAGATTCACCAGTTCGTAGCCCGGCGCTTTCAGCAGATTGGCGTTGTCCATGTAGAAGGCATCCTTCCACTGGACTTCGACGAACGCGCCGAGGCCGGCATAGATGCCCGCCATCTCGTCATAGCCGAGACGCGCAGTCAGTTCGTTCGGAGAGATGCCGGGAATTTTATTGCCCGCACGATTGAAGCTGAAGCTCGCGCCGTTATTCAGTATCTCGGTGTAGTCGGTGTAGATCTCATCGAGATAGGTATAGGCGAGCGTCGCGCGCCAGCCGGGCTGGAATCGCCAGTCGGCGGCGAGTTCGATGCCGCGATGCTCCGAGCGCGGCGCGTTGAACATGAAGCTGGAATTCGGTTGGTTCGGTGGTGTGGCCTGCGACACAAGCTCGTTGCGGAAGAATTCATAGAAGCCGGTGAGGCTGACCTTGACCGTCTTGTTAGGCGTCCAGTCGACCCCGAGGTCGTAGCCGACATTCCGCTGCGGCACGAGGTTCGTGTTGTTGCCGTTCTGGCCATTGGCAAGCACGAACAGGTTGCCGAGCTGCGGCGTGCCGTAGCCGGTGCCGACGCGCGCCCGCCCCTGCCACTCATTACTGAACTTGTAGAGCAGCGCGACTTCCGGCGCGACGTTGGTGAACTGCTTGTCGGCTGGAGTCAGCGCTAGCGTTGCGGTCGGATCGTTGGTGGGAGGATATTTATACGCGGTGTTCACGCCTTTGAGCTGAGTGTTTTCCCAGCCGATCCCGGCGATGGAGGTCAGCGCATCGGTCAATCGCACCTCTTCGCGTGCCCGCAGGCCGAAATTGGTGTGCGTGCCGGTGACGTTCGAGGACAGCAGCCCGAGCGTGGCGTTGCCGCCCGGCATCACGTTGCGGGTGTCGCCGGACCAACTCAGCGTGTTGTAGAAGCCGCCAAAGTAAGTCGTGGAATCGAAACCGAACAACTGACCCTTGTGGGTGATGTCGCTCATGAAATTGTAGGAGGGATAATCGCCGATCGCACTGGTCGTCCCCGTCGGCTGATTGATATTGCGGTCGTCGAACACCAACTGGTTGCGCCATGTCGTCTGGTTGTCGAAATCGTGCTCCCACCGCGCACCGACGATGGTCCGGCGGTCATCGCGGTTGAGTCCCGCCTGTTCCGCAGTCTCCTTGTCTACCCCAGCAGAATTATTGAAACCGTTTTTATTGAGCGTCACCGTCGCACAACCCGGTGCCATGCCCGCAAAAGTCGAACAGCCGCGCTGGAACGGATTCTGCTCAAACTGGTTGAGCGACAGCCGGATCGGTAGCCGCGCATCGAGATTGTTGTTGATGATCTTCAGCGTGAAGCGGTCGTCGGGCGTCGCCTGATAGGTGCCGAGGAAATTCACCGTCTGGGTGTTGAACCAGCTATTGCCGATGAAGCCGTCGCCGCGTGCATCGCTCGCGAACAGCGAGGCTTCGAAGTTGCCGACTTTCTTTCCGACGGTGAAATAATTGTTGAGGTAGCCGAAGCTGCCGCCATCGATGCCGTACTCGACGCCGTCGATGCTGCCGCCGGGACGGGTGCGGAAATTCAGCGCGCCACCGGTGGCATAATTGCCGTACAGCGCCGAGGACGGCCCCCGGATCACGTCGATGGCGCCATAGGCGTGCGGATCAATCAGATCACTTCGGGAGAGGCCGTCCGGCTGGGTCACCGGAAAGCCGTCGTCGAAGATCACCATGTTGCGGATGCCGAAGCCGTTGCGCGCGTTCGAGCCGCGAATCGAGATGCCGAAATCGCGCGGCCCGTTGCCCTGCTTCACCGAGATACCAGGGCTGTCGCGCAGCACGTCGCTCACTGAAAACGACGGGCGATTGTCGAACTGATCGTGGCCAATGGTGGTCGTGGTCTGGCCGGTCGGCGATTGCGTCAGCCCCGCAAGCGCCGCCGCCGGCGTAGTGCTGCCGCCGGTCACAATCACCCGTGGCGGATTTGCTGGCGTGCTGGCGGCGGATCGCGAGGATCGTGTTGCCGCAGCCGCGCGCGCTTTCGGCTTGCGGGCGGGCTTGGCGCGCGCCGTGCGCGGCGCATCTACCATCACCTCGGGGAGAACGTGGCCGTCGACGTGGTCGGCAAGGCTGGATGACGCACCAGCAAAGAGCGCGCCGCAAGCGGCGAGAATCGTGACGCCACCAAGGGCGTTTGGCTTGAACATTGAAATATTCCCGATAACTGCCATGGGCAGTTGTTTCGAACATGAGAACGGCAGGCGGGTTTCGCCGCCGCGTGGACTGTCTCAATCAGGAATAGGCGGGAGGGCCGCGCGCATGCGGCCGATCATCGATTCCGCTGCTGCGGAATGGCGTCCGGCTCTCGAGCCACGCCACACGCTGATAGACGCGCTGGATGGCGACGTAAGGTGCAATGGGATGATCGAGAGTCGGTGCGACATGCGCCAGAACGCAAAGCGGGCAACAGGCCACATGATTTGCCGCGGGCGCGGCGTCGGAAGCCTCGTCGCCATGCCCTGCGCAGATCACAATACCGCTGAGCGGATCGGAGGTCGCGGCGGCAGCGGCACGCATCATCGCAATCGGTGCAAAAAGCTGCACCAGAACCGCGATCATGATGATGGGAACCAGATGTCCCAGCCGCCTGCGCATTGCTACCCCCACCGGATGAAAATCCGGGTGTGACTGACTAAGCACGGCAATATCGAAATGTCGATATCGCTTGTTCCTCCATTTAGAACACCGCCGCGCAACAAAAATTCAAAGCCGGACTCCAATATGAATTTTGTTTCCAAAAATGATGACAGGCGGAAAATCTTGCGCTACACATGCGCGTCAGTCAGGGCGGCCATACTGCCGAACCTGCTGTGGTCTAGGTCTTGGGAGGAGGCCCGACGCGCACAACGCAGCGTCATCCCCGTCTAAACAACGATAGATCCAACTGTTCGGGGACACAGGGTCGCGACATTTAAGCAGCAGGGCTTCCGGCCCTGCTCTTTTTTTGCCCCTATTTCCGGCCCATTTTCTCGCCTGTCTTTGTCGACCTCATCTTTGGTGGCCTGGCTCTGTTCGCATCATGCTGATCGCGCGCAGCTACGCGCGCATTGCGCTGGATCAAGCGCGATAGCGATGGAAAAATATCAGACCATTCAATTTGATCGTGTCACGATCCAATTCCGTGGATCAAAACGGCAGGCCGATCGCCTTACTTATGCGATCCATATCGATAAACCCGAACTGATATGCAAAAAATGCACAGCCGAAAATAATCGACGAGATCAGCGTCGTCCACAGCAGCTTACGGCCCATGCGCGCCAGCACCGGCGCGCCGGGATCGGTCCCCATGCTCACCTCGCCGCTTTCCTGCTGGCTGTGCACGCCGAACGGCAGCACCGCGAACAGGGTGATCCACCAGACGACGAAATAGATCGCAAAGGCGGAGGAGATTGTCTGAGCCATTTTACGCCTCCTCGATCTCGATCAGTGTTCCCGAAAAATCCTTCGGGTGGAAAAACAGCACCGGCTTGCCGTGCGCCCCGATGCGCGGTGTACCGTCGCCAAGCACCCGCCTGCCATCGGCAACGAGCCGGTCGCGCGCCGCGATAATATCATCAACCTCGAAGCAAATGTGGTGAATGCCACCATCCGGGTTGCGCTCAAGGAATTTTGAGATCGGCGACGCCTCGCCCAAAGGCTCGATGAACTCGATCTTGGTGTTTGGCAGCGTCACAAACACCGTGACGACGCCGTGCTCCGGCTGGTCTGCCGGTGCGGATACCTCGGCACCAGCTGCCGCATAGACGGCGGCAGCTGCCCGTGCATCCCTGACTGCGATCGCCATGTGGTTGAGCCGGCCCAGCATCACGCCTTTCAGACCTCCAGAACGTGGACGACGCAGACCGTCTTCTTGCCCCACTGCTCGGCGATCGCCGAGCGGACCGCGCGCCGCACCGCTTCACCGACCGCATCGGAATCGCGCCGTTTGGCGCGCGGCAGGTTGTCGAAGGTCGCAACCGCGACGTCGAAAATCAGTTCATCCATCAACTCGCCTGCGGCATTGCGCTCGGGAATGCCCACCAAGTCGACCTGTGGATCGTCCGCCAGTTCCCCCTGCTCCGTCAGCGCCAATGCCACGAACGCACTGCCGGCAAACGCCAGCCGTCGCCGTGCCACCACCGCGCGCGCGTTCTGGTCCTCCAGAATCTTGCCGTCCTTGTAGAGGCGGCCAGACGGCACCTGCTCAATGATGGCAGGCTCGCCCGGCGCAAGCCGGACCTGATCGCCATTCTTGCAGATCAGCACCTTCGGTACGCCACAGGACCGCGCGAGGCTCGCATGTTCCGACAGATGCAACGCCTCGCCATGCGCCGGAATCAGCAGTTGCGGTCGCACCCATGAGATCATGTCGCGCAGCTCGTCGCGGCGCGGATGGCCGGAGACGTGGACCATGTGGGTCCTGTCGGTGATGACCTTGATGCCCTGACTGACAAGGCCGTTGATGATCGTTCCGACCGACTTCTCGTTGCCAGGAATGGTGCGCGAGGAGAAAATGACCGTATCGCCACTGTTGAGCGTCACCTCGGGATGATCGTCATTGGCGATGCGCGCCAGCGCCGCGCGCGGCTCACCCTGGCTGCCGGTGCACAGCGCCAGCACCTTGTTCGGCGGAAAATGACCATAGAGGTCGGCGCTGCGAAAGGGCGCGATGCCGTCGAGATAACCGGTCTCGCGCGCGACCTGCGCCACGCGCTCCATCGCGCGCCCGATCAGCACGACCTCCCGGTCCGCCTCGCGCGCGGCTTCCGCCACGGCGCGCATTCGCGAAACATTGGAGGCGAAGGTGGTTACCGCCACCCGCCCCTTTGCGTCCTTGATGATCTCGGTCAGACCATGCGCGACTTCGCGCTCGGACGGCGAACGGCCCTCCCGCACGGCATTGGTGGAATCGCCGATCAGTGCCAGTACGCCCTCGTCGCCGAGTTCGCGCAGCCGCTTCTCATTGGTCGGCTCACCGATCAGCGGCGTGGGATCGAGTTTCCAGTCGCCGGTGTGAAGCACCAGCCCCTCGGACGTGCGGATCGCCAGCGCATGCGATTCCGGAATCGAGTGCTGCACGGCGACGAATTCGACGTTGAACGGGCCGATATCGACCCGTCCGCCGGATTCGATCACAGTAACCGGGATATTCGGCGGGTTGCGTTCGCTCGCACACTTCGCCTCGAACAGCGCGGCGGAAAACTTCGTGGCGAAGATCGGACATTGCAGCCGTGGCCACAGATCAATGATCGCGCCGAAATGGTCTTCGTGGGCATGCGTCAGCACGAGGCCGACGAGATTCTTCTTTTCGGATTCGATGAAGCGGGTGTCGGGCATCACCACGTCGATCCCCGGCAGATGCTCCTCGTTGCCGAACGACACGCCAAGATCGACCGCAAGCCATGAGCGCTGCCGGCCCTTGCCGAGGCCGTAGAGCGACAGGTTCATGCCGATCTCGCCGACGCCTCCGAGCGGCACAAAACTCAGTTCGTCTGCACGCGCCATCATGCCGCTCCCGCGGACATCGCCGCACCGAAATAAACATCACCCGCGGCCACCGTGGTGGCCCCGCCGCCATGAGACACGACAAGACGCCCGGCCTCGTCGATGGTCTCGAACGTTCCGTCAATCACGCGATCGCCTTGCCGCACCTGTATCGCCGCGCCGAGCCCGGCCGCGCGCGCAAGCCATTGCGTGCGGATCGCCTCAAAGCCCCGGCCATGATCCCAGATCGAGAACCACTCGGCCCATGCGTCCGTCAGCGCCGCGAATAGTGTCTCCGCATCCGTCACAAGTCCCAACGCCTTGAGCGAGGTCGCCGGATATGGCGTGCCTTCTGGGGCGGCGACGACGTTGAGACCCATGCCGACGACCGCTGCAAGGCTGTCCGGCGTCGCTTCCGCCTCGATCAGGATACCCGCGAGCTTGGCCTCGTTCGCGAGCACATCGTTCGGCCATTTCAGCCTGAACAAAGCCGCATCACCGCTCACCTGCCGTAGTGCCGTCTCCAGTGCGAGGCCCGCCGCGAAGCCCAGCGTCGCCGCGCCTGCGTGATCGGCTGTGAGTGTTTCGACGACGCTGCAGGCAAGATTGCCCGGCGGAGAAATCCACGCCCGCTGCCGCCGTCCATGCCCTGCCGTCTGGTGCGCGGTGGCAAGCCAGAGCGGTCCGCGCTCACCCGCGCGCAGGCGCGTCAGCGCCTCGGCGTTGGTCGAGTTGAGTGTGTCGAAGCTGACAAGGCGGTATTGTGCTGATCGTGCTCGGGGTCCGAGCGCGAAACCCATCAGAACAGCGACTTCGCCGCAGCCGTGGCCGCACTGACCAGAGGACCGGGATAGGCGAAGTACAGGAGGTTGAAGATGCCTGCGAGCGTCAGCACTGTGCGCAGCTCACCCGCCATCGGATCGACCGCACCCTTGGCCTCGTCGAAATACATCGTCTTGATGATGGCGAGATAGTAGAACGCGCCCACTACGCTCGTCAGCACGCCGATCACCGCCAGAGGGTAAAGCCCGGCCTGGATCGCAGCGAGGAAAACGTAGAACTTCGCGAAGAAGCCAGCAAGCGGCGGAATGCCCGCGAGCGAGAACAGCAGCATCGCGAACATGAAAGCGAGATACGGGTTGGTCCGCGACAGACCAGCGAAATCGCTGATCTGCTCGAACGGCTGGCCGTTACGCTTCAGACAGAGAATGAACGAGAAGCTGCCGAACGTCATCGCCACGTAGATCGCGAGATAGATCAGCACGCCCTGCGCACCCTGCGCCGTGCCCGCCGCGAGACCAACCAGCGCGAAGCCCATATGGCCGATCGAGGAATAGGCCATCAGGCGCTTGATGTTCTTCTGACCGATCGCGGCGAATGAGCCCAGCGCCATCGAAGCGATGGAAACGAAGGTGACGATCTGCTGCCAGTCATGCGTCACGTTCGGGAATGCGGTGAGCAGCACGCGCACCAGCACCGCAAGCGCTGCGACCTTCGGGGCGGAGGCGAAGAACGCCGTCACTGGCGTCGGCGCGCCCTCGTAAACGTCCGGCGTCCACATGTGGAACGGCACGATCGAGATCTTGAAGCACAGCCCGACCAGCAGGAAGACGATGCCGAAGATCACACCGATGCTGCCGGTCTTGGCAGCGGCGGCAATGCCTGCGAACTCCACCGTGCCGGTGAAGCCGTAGATCAATGATGCGCCATACAGCATCATGCCTGATGACAGCGCACCGAGCACGAAGTACTTCAGGCCCGCTTCCGTCGACTTCAGATTGTCGCGGTGGCTTGCGGCGACGACATAGAGCGCAAGGCTCATCAACTCGTAGCCAAGGTAAAGCGTGATCAGGTCCGTCGCCGAGATCAGCACCATCATGCCGACGCTGGAGAGCAACACGAGGATCGAATATTCAAAAATCCGCGCCTGATTGGTGAGGAAGCCGCGCGAAATCACCAGCGTCGCGGCGGACGCGACCAGCATCACGGTTTTCAGGAAGCGCGCGTAGTCATCGACCACGAAGCTGTTGCCGAACGTCGTCAGTCGCCCGGCGGGCAGCATCAGTTCCAGCACCAGCGTCACGGCCAGAAGCACGACCGCCAGAATTGTGACGATGCGCACCGTGCGCTCGCCGCGATACGCACCCAGCATCAGGAGCGCCATTGCGCCCAGCGCGAGCACGATCTCGGGCAGGACCGGAAGCAGCGAATAATCTGCGACGTTGACGTTCATTCGTGCGCCCTGCTCTTAAAATAGTGCCGCGGCTTTGACGGCATGAACCGCCGCGCCGTAATTCTCGACGAGTTGATGGATCGATGCCGCCGACATATCCAGCACCGGCTTCGGATACACGCCGAACAGAATGGTGAGAACGATGAACGGCACGAAGATCGCGATCTCGCGCCCGGTCATGTCCTTGATGCTGGCGAGCGACGCCTTGGTCATCTCGCCGAACACGATCTTGCGATACAGCCACAGCGCATAGGCCGCCGACAGGATCACGCCGAGAGTGGCGAAGATCGCGGTCGGGACCGACACCTTGAAGGTGCCCAGCAGCGTCAGGAATTCACCGACGAAGCCGGAGGTTCCCGGCAGGCCGACATTGGCCATGGTGAACAGAAGGAATGTGAAGGCATACAGCGGCATGCGGTTAACGAGGCCGCCATAGGCCGCGATCTCGCGGGTGTGCATGCGGTCGTAGATCACGCCGACGCAGAGGAACAGCGCGCCGGACACGATGCCGTGCGAAATCATCTGGAACACGCCGCCGGCGACGCCCTGCATGGTGCCCGCGAAAATGCCCATCGTGACGAAGCCCATATGCGCGACGGACGAATAAGCGATCAGCTTCTTCATGTCCTCCTGCATCAGCGCGACCAGCGAGGTGTAAACGATGGCGATGGCCGACAGCGTCCATACCAGCGGCGCGAAATCATGCGAAGCCAGCGGGAACATCGGCAGCGAGAACCGCAGGAAGCCGTAGCCGCCCATCTTCAACAGGATCGCGGCGAGCACCACGGAGCCCGCGGTCGGCGCTTCGACGTGCGCATCCGGCAACCATGTGTGGACCGGCCACATCGGCATCTTCACCGCGAAGGACGCGAAGAACGCCAGCCACGCCCACCGCTGGAGATTGTGCGGCAGGTTCGTCGTCATCAGCGTCGGAATATCGGTGGTGCCTGCCTTCGCATACAGCGCCATGATGGCGAGCAGCATCAGCACCGAGCCGAGCAGCGTGTAGAGGAAGAACTTGAAGCTCGCATAAACGCGGCGCGGGCCGCCCCAGACGCCGATGATGAGGAACATCGGGATCAGGCCGCCTTCGAAAAACAGATAGAACAGCACGAGGTCGAGCGACGAGAACGTGCCGATCATCAGCGTCTCAAGGAACAGAAACGCCATCATGTATTCGCGCACACGGTTCTGGATCGATTTCCAGCTCGCGAGGATGCAGAACGGCATCAGCGCCGTGGTCAGGATCACGAACGGCAGCGAAATGCCGTCCACGCCCATGTGGTAGTTGATCGCAGCACCCAGCCACTGGCCCTTCTCGACGAACTGGAAGCCAGGCTGCGATGGATCGAAATGCAGCAGCAGAACCAGCGACACCGCGAAGGTGATGACGGTGGTCCACAGCGCGATCCAGCGCGCGTTGCGGGCGGCAACAGCATCGTTGCCCCGCGCCAGCAGATACAGCAGCACCGCGCCAGCGACCGGCAGGAAGGTGGTGACGGAAAGAACAGGCCAGGTGGTCATTATTGCTGGCCCCCGAGACCGAACATGAACCAGGTGATAAGCCCCGCCACGCCGATCAGCATGGCGAAGGCGTAGTGATAGAGATATCCGGTCTGCAGCTTGACGACGCCCCGCGTCACGTCCAGTACCCGCTTGGACACGCCGTCAGGCCCCAACCCATCGATCAGCATGCCATCGCCCTTCTTCCACAGCGTGTAGCCGATCCACTTGGCCGTGCGCACGAAGATCACGTCGTACAGCTCGTCGAAGTACCACTTGTTGAGCAAGAATTTGTAGAGCAGCGGCTGCTGGTGAGCGAGTTCGACCGGCAGATACGGCTTGGCGATATAGAACAGATACGCCATCGCAAGACCGATCAGCATCATCAGCGTCGGCAGGAAGCCGATCCAGTGCGGGATGTGGTGCATCCCTTCCATCACATGACCGTCGACCTTCAGCGCCGAGCGGAAGAACTCCTCGACGCCATGACCCGCGAACAATTCCTTGAACGGGAAGCCGGCGGCGAAGGAGCCGATCGCAAGTACCGCGAGCGGGATCAGCATCACCAGCGGGCTTTCATGCGCCGCCTCGTAATGATGCTCGTCATGCGGCTTGCCGTGGAAGGTCATGAAAATCAGGCGCCACGAGTAGAACGAGGTCAGGCCTGCCGCGACCACGGTGCAGAGAAAGCCGTAGAACGCGAACGGGTTGCTGCTGTCTGCGGCGAAGGCGGCTTCGATGATCGCATCCTTCGAGAAGTAGCCCGCGGTGAGCGGGAAGCCCGTCAGCGCCAGCGTGCCGATCACCATGGTGGCGTAGGTGAACGGAATTTTCCGCCACAGCCCGCCCATGTTGCGCATGTCCTGCTCGTGATGCATCGCGAGGATCACCGAGCCCGAACCCAGGAACAGCAGCGCCTTGAAGAAGGCGTGCGTGAACAGATGGAAGATGCCGACGGAATAAGCGCCCGCCCCCATCGCCACGAACATGTAGCCGAGCTGCGAACAGGTCGAATATGCGACGACGCGCTTGATGTCGTTCTGCACGAGACCGACGGTTGCGGCGAACAGCGCCGTGGTCGCGCCGATCAACATCACGAAGGCCTTGGCGTGGGGTGCCAGTTCAAACAGCGGCGACAGGCGCGCCACCATGAACACGCCGGCGGTCACCATGGTCGCGGCGTGGATCAGTGCAGAGACCGGCGTCGGGCCTTCCATCGCGTCCGGCAACCAAGTGTGCAGCAGGAACTGTGCGGACTTGCCCATCGCGCCCATGAACAGCAACAGGCAGGTCAGCGTCAGCGCATCGACGTCCCAGCGGAACAGATGGATGGTCTTGCCGACGAGGCCGGGGGCGCCCGCGAAGATCGTCTCGAAGTCCGTTGAGCCGACCAGTGCGAAGATCGCGAAGATGCCGAGGGCGAAGCCGAAATCGCCGACGCGGTTGACAACGAATGCCTTGATCGCGGCCGCGTTCGCCGAGGGCTTCTTGTACCAGAAGCCGATCAAGAGATAGCTCGCAAGGCCCACGCCTTCCCAGCCGAAGAACAGTTGCACGAGGTTGTCGGAGGTCACCAGCATCAGCATCGCGAAGGTGAACAGCGACAAGTACGCCATGAAGCGCGGACGGTTCGGGTCCTCGTTCATGTAGCCGACCGAATACAGATGGACGAGCGAGGACACGGTCGTGACCACGACCAGCATCACCGCCGTCAGCGTATCCACGCGCAACGCCCAGTTGATCTTGAGAGTGCCGGAATCAATCCAGCTCGTCAGCACCACGCGCAGGTCGTGATGCATCAGCGCGACATCGACGAACATCACCCAGGCGAGCGCCGCCGACGTCAGCAGCAGCGCGGTGGTGATGACTTCGGCCAGGCGAGAGCCTGCCGCCGCCGGTTCGACCGGGCCGTGATCGTCGTGACCATGATCCGCATCGTGGTGGGCGTCATGAGCGTGCGCCGCGCCATGAGCATGATCGTCATGCCCGTGCGCGTGGTCCATCTCGTCGCCGCCGGGGCAACGCGCATGCGCGCCGAGGAGCGTGATGAGGCCCGCAATCAGCGCGCCGATCAGTGGCAGGAAAACAATCGCCTGAATCATAACCCTGTCAGCCCTTCATCAGGTTGATGTCTTCGACTGCGATGGAGCCGCGGTTGCGGAAGTAAACGACGAGGATCGCAAGGCCAATCGCCGCCTCGGCCGCTGCCACCGTAAGAACCAGCAGCGCGAACACCTGACCGACGATGTCATGGAGGAAGCTCGAGAACGACACGAGGTTGATGTTGACCGACAAAAGGATCAACTCGACCGACATCAGGATGATGATGACGTTCTTCCGGTTGAGGAAGATGCCGAGAATCCCGAGCGTGAACAGGATCGCGGCGACAGCCAGATAATGCCCAAGACCGATCGTCATTTCACCCACTCCCCGGCGTCGGCGTCCTGCAGCCCCTGCCCCGATGGCACCTGACGCACCGCCATCGCGGTCGCCTTGCCGCGCGCATTCTGGGCGCTGATGTTCTGCCGCTTGACGCTCGGCTTGTGACGCAGCGTCAGCACGATGGCGCCGATCATCGCCACCAGCAGCACGAGGCCCGCGAGCTGGAAGTAATGGATATAGCGCGTGTAGAGCACGAGGCCGATGGCTTCGGTATTGGTGACGGTCGCCGGGATCGGCGCGGTGATCGAATGAGCGACATTCGGGCTCAGCACCCAGCCGCCCGCGACCAGCAGCAGTTCGGCGAGGAAGATCGCGCCGATCAGCAGGCCCACCGGCAGATACTCGATAAAGCCCTGCCGCAGTTCGGCGAAGTCCACGTCCAGCATCATGATGACGAACAGGAACAGAACCGCGACCGCGCCGACATAGACCACGATCAGGATCATCGCGAGGAATTCGGCGTTCAGGAGCACGAACAGTCCCGCCGCGTTAACGAAGGTCAGGATCAGGAACAGCACCGAATGCACCGGGTTGCGCGCGGTCACGACCATCACGGCCGAGGCGACGCAGACGCCAGCAAAGAGATAAAAGAACAGCGCGGGAAGGATCATGAGGCGTTACCTGTACGGCGCGTCTTGTTCGATGTTCTTGGCAATCTCGCGTTCCCAGCGGTCGCCGTTCGCGAGCAATCGGGCCTTGTCGTAGTAGAGTTCTTCGCGCGTCTCGGTGGCGAACTCAAAGTTCGGTCCCTCGACAATGGCATCCACCGGGCAGGCTTCCTGGCACAGGCCGCAATAGATGCACTTCACCATGTCGATGTCATAGCGCACGGTGCGGCGCGTGCCGTCGTTGCGGCGCGGCCCCGCCTCGATGGTGATGGCCTGCGCCGGGCAGATCGCCTCGCACAGCTTGCAGGCGATGCATCGCTCCTCGCCGTTCGGATAACGGCGCAGCGCATGCTCGCCGCGGAAGCGCGGCGAGATCGGGTTCTTCTCGAACGGATAGTTCACGGTCGGCTTCGGCTTGAAGAAGTAGCGCATCGTCACCACGAAGGCGGCGGCGAATTCCTTGAGCAGAAGCGAGTTGACGGCTGATGCTATTCCCATGATGCCCTCACTTCGGCGCCCATTGGGCAAACTGCAGGACGCCTGCAACAATCACGACCATCGCCAGCGACAGCGGCAGGAACACTTTCCAGCCGAGCCGCATCAACTGATCGTAGCGGTAGCGCGGCACGATCGCCTTCGCCATCGCGATCATGAAGAAGAACGCGAATGCCTTGAGCGTAAACCAGATCACGCCCGGCACCCAGCTGAACGGCGGCAGGTCGACCGGTGGCAGCCAGCCGCCCATGAACAGGATGGCGGCCATCGCGCACATGGTGCAGATCGCAACGTACTCGCCGAGCATGAACAGGAGATACGGTGTCGAGCCGTATTCGGTCATGAAGCCCGCGACGAGTTCGGATTCCGCTTCCACGAGATCGAACGGCGGGCGATTGGTTTCCGCAAGCGCCGAGACGTAGAACACCACGAACATCGGCAGCAGCGGCAACCAGTACCAGTTCAGGAAGCTGAGCCACGGCACGCCGAGCATGGTGGCGAGTCCGCGATGGTGCTGCGCCTCGACGATCGCAGTGAGATTCAGCGAACCGACGCACAGAAGCACAGTGATGATGACGAAGCCGATCGAGACTTCATAAGACACCATCTGCGCCGCCGAACGCAGCGCCGCCATGAACGGATATTTCGAGTTCGACGACCAGCCCGCCATGATGATGCCGTAGACCGACAGCGAGGAGATCGCGAGGATATAGAGGATGCCGACATTGATGTCGGCAATCACCCAATTGAGGTTGACCGGGATCACCGCCCAGGCCGCCAGCGCCAGCACGCAGGAGACGAGTGGCGCGAGCAGGAAGATGCCCTTGTTGGCACCATCCGGAATCGTCGGCTCCTTCAGCACGAACTTCAGAAGATCGGCGAAGGATTGGAAAAGACCCCATGGGCCGACCACGTTCGGACCACGGCGAATCTGTACCGCCGCCCAGATCTTGCGGTCGGCGAGCAGGATGTAGGCGATCGCGACCAGCAGCACGACGAGCAGCAGCACGCTTTCCGCCAGCATCACGATCAGCGGCCAGAGGAAGTCCGTCCAGACAGAGCTTGCGAAGAATTCGGACATCAGCTCACTACTCCGCTGCGCTCAGGACTTGCCCGGAGGCAAGGCGCGAACATTCGGCCATCACCGCGGATGCACGGGCAATCGGATTGGTCAGATAGAAGTCGGCAACCGGGCTCTTGAAGGCGGCCTTGTCGGCAGCACCGCCCCGCGCAGCCAGCGCCTTCAGCGCGGCCGCTCCATCCGACGCCTCGATCTGGTCGAGACGCATCAGGTGCGGCACGGTCTTGAACATCGCCTGCCGCAACTGCTGCAAGGAGTCGTAAGGCAGCCGCTCGCCGAGCGTGTCCGACAGTGCACGCAGCACCGCCCAATCCTCGCGGGCATCGCCCGGCGGGAAGCCTGCGCGGTTGGCCATCTGCACGCGCCCTTCGGTGTTGACGTAGATGCCGCTCTTTTCGGTGTAGGCCGCGCCCGGCAGGATGACGTCGGCGCGGTGTGCGCCACGGTCGCCATGGGTGCCGATATAGACGACGAACGTGCCCGCAGGCACTTCGACCTCGTCCGCACCGAGCAGAACCAGAACGTCCAGCGCGCCGGGAGCGAGCATCTTCTCTATATCAAGGCCGCCCTCGCCCGGCACGAAGCCGATGTCGAGCGCACCGGCCGATGAGGCCGCTGTGTGCAGCACGGCGAAACCGTTCCAGCCGTCCTTCACGGCAGCAATGCCTGAGGCCAATGAGGCGGCCTGTGCCAGCAGAGCCGCGCCATCCTTGCGGCCAAAGGCGCCCGCCCCGACCAGCACGATCGGCTTCTTCGCGCCCTTGAGCACGTCGGCAAACGAATGCTTGCCCGCAACAATCTCCGCAACGGTGTCGGCGCCCGCGCCGAGGTGTTCGTAGCGATAGGTCAGATCGGGCTTCTCGCCGATCACGCCGACCTTCATCTGGCCAGTGCGCCAGCGCTTGCGGATACGCGCGTTGATGATCGGCGCTTCCTTGCGCGGATTTGCGCCGATGATGAGAAGCGCGTCGGCTTCCTCGATACCCGCAATGGTCGGGTTGAACAGATAGGACGCGCGGCCGAGCTTTGGATCGAACGCGCCGACATTCTGCGTCGCGATGTTGTTCGAACCGAGCCGCGACAGCAGATCCTTCAGCGCGAACATCTCTTCCACGGCCGCGAGATCGCCCGCAATGGCGCCGATGCGGCTGCCCCGCACCTTCTTCGCGGCGATGGCGGCAAACGCCTCGCTCCACGACGCGGCACGCAGTTTGCCGTTCTCACGAATGTAAGGACGATCCAGGCGCTGGGTGCGCAGACCGTCAACGATGTGACGGGTCTTGTCGGAAATCCATTCTTCGTTCACCGCCTCGTTGACGCGCGGCAGGATGCGCATCACTTCACGGCCACGGGTATCGACGCGGATCGCGGAGCCGACCGCATCCATCACGTCCACGGATTGCGTCTTGCCCAGCTCCCACGGGCGCGCGGCGAACGCATAAGGCTTCGAGGTCAGCGCGCCCACCGGGCAGATGTCCACGAGGTTGCCCTGCAACTCGGAGGTCAGTGCGCTTTCGAGATAGGTGGTGATCTCGACATCTTCGCCGCGGCCAATCAGGCCCATTTCCGGCACGCCGCACACTTCGTTGGCGAAGCGGACGCAGCGCGTGCACTGGATGCAACGGGTCATCACCGTCTTGACCAGCACGCCGAGATATTTGTCCTCGACCGCGCGCTTGTTCTCGGCGAAGCGGCTGGTGTCAACACCATAGCCCATCGCCTGATCCTGCAGATCGCACTCGCCGCCCTGATCGCAGATCGGGCAATCGAGCGGATGGTTGATGAGCAGGAATTCCATCACGCCTTCGCGTGCCTTCTTCACCATCGGCGACTTGGTTTTCACCGAGGGCAATTCGCCGTTCGGGCCCGGCCGGCAGTCGCGCACGCCCCAGGCGCAGCTTGCGACTGGCTTCGGCGAGCCAGCGACCTCGACGAGGCACATGCGGCAGTTGCCGGCGATGGATAGCCGCTCGTGGTAGCAGAAGCGCGGAATCTCGGCGCCCGCCGCCTCGCACGCCTGCAACAGCGTGTACTCGGCCGGGACATCGATTTCTTTTCCGTCGACGAGGATCTTGGTCATCGCATTCACTCCGCCGCGACCATGTGATCGGGGTCAAGAATGCCCTGATCGTCGAGTGTAGATTTGCGCGTGAAGTCGTCGATGCGCCGTTCGATCTCCGGCCGGAAGGCGCGGATCAGGCCCTGGATCGGCCATGCCGCCGCGTCGCCGAGCGCGCAGATGGTGTGGCCTTCGACCTGCTTGGTGACTTCCAGCAGCATGTCGATCTCGCGCTTGTGGGCGCGGCCTTCGACCATGCGCGTCAGCACGCGCCACATCCAGCCGGTGCCTTCGCGGCACGGCGTGCACTGACCGCAGCTCTCGTGCTTGAAGAAGTAGGAAATGCGCGCGATCGCCGCGACCACGTCGGTGGACTTGTCCATGACGATGACACCGGCGGTGCCAAGGCTCGACTTCACCGCACGGGTGCCGTCGAAATCCATAATGAGCTCTTCGCAATCATGCGCCGGGATCAGCGGGCACGATGCGCCGCCGGGAATGATCGCCAACAGATTATCCCAGCCGCCACGAATGCCGCCGCCGTGCTTCTCGATCAATTCCTTGAAGGTGATGCCGAGCGCATCTTCCACCACGCACGGCGTATTCACATGACCGGAGATGCCGAACAACTTGGTACCGACATTGTTCGGACGGCCGATGGCCGCAAACCACGCAGCACCACGCCGCAGAATGTCCGGCGCGACCGCGATCGACTCGACGTTATTCACCGTGGTCGGGCAACCGTAGAGACCAACATTCGCCGGGAACGGCGGCTTCAGGCGCGGCTGGCCCTTCTTGCCTTCGAGGCTTTCCAGAAGTGCCGTCTCTTCGCCGCAGATATAGGCGCCCGCACCGTGGGTTACGTAGAGATCGAACGGCCAGCCGTGGACATTATCCTTGCCGATCAGCTTGGCCTCATAGGCCTGATCGACGGCGGCCTGCAGATGCTCGCGCTCGCGGATGAATTCGCCGCGGATATAAATGTAGGCGGCATGCGCGCCCATCGCGAAGCTCGCGAGCAGGCAGCCCTCCACGAGCAGATGCGGATCGTGCCGCATGATCTCGCGGTCCTTGCAGGTGCCGGGCTCAGATTCGTCCGCGTTGACGACGAGATAGCTCGGACGGCCGTCGGTGGATTCCTTCGGCATGAACGACCATTTCATGCCGGTCGGGAAACCCGCGCCGCCACGGCCGCGCAGACCCGACGCCTTCATTTCGCTGACGATCCAGTCGCGGCCCTTGTCGATGATGGCCTTGGTACCATCCCATGCGCCGCGACGGCGCGCGCCTTCCAGCCCCCAGTCATGAAGGCCGTACAGATTCTTGAAGATGCGATCCTTGTCGTCGAGCATCACTTCTTGCCCTTCTTGGTCGCGTCGTCACCGACTTCCTGCAGAACGCGCGGGCCACCGACGGGCGCCGCAAACTGGCGATCGATCTGCGGGCCGGGCTTCGGCGGATTGCCCGAGGCAAAACCGTCCAGCACCTTGTTCAGCGTCTCCGGCGTCAGATCCTCGTAGGTATCCTTCCAGATCATCACCATCGGCGCATTCACGCAGGCGCCAAGGCACTCGACCTCTTCCCACGAAAAGTCGCCATCGGCCGAGACGTGGAACGGATCGTGATGGATGCGGTGCTTGCAGACCTCGACCAGATCCTTCGCGCCGCGCAGCATGCACGGCGTGGTGCCGCAGACCTGCACATGCGCTTTCTTGCCGACCGGCGAAAGCTGGAACATCGTGTAGAAGGTCGCGATCTCCATGACACGGATATGCGCCATGCCGAGAAGGTCCGCGACCGCGCGGATCGCAGCTTCCGACACCCAGCCTTCGTTCTGCTCCTGCGCGCGCCACAGGATCGCGATCACGGCCGACTGCTGCCGCCCTTCCGGGTATTTCGCAATCTGCTGCTTCGCCCAAGCGAGATTCTCGTCCGTAAAGACGAAGCTCGCAGGCTGCAGCTCTTTCGGTGCCAAACGCCGAACGGACATTACATTCTCTCGATCGTCATGGAGCCGCAGCGCGCGAAGCTCCTGCCCAAATTGTAGATATGCATAGCCATCACCGGTCCACCTCGCCGAACACGATGTCGAGGGAGCCGAGAATGGCGGAAACGTCAGCCAGCAAATGGCCCTTGCAGATGAAGTCCATTGCCTGCAGGTGCGCAAAACCCGGCGCACGGATCTTGCACTTGTAAGGCTTGTTGGTGCCGTCGGCGACGAGATAGACGCCGAACTCGCCCTTCGGCGCTTCCACGGCGGCGTAGACCTCGCCCGCCGGAACGTGAACGCCTTCGGTGTAGAGCTTGAAGTGATGGATCAGCGCTTCCATCGAGCGCTTCATCTCGCCCCGGCGCGGCGGCGTGATCTTGTTGTCCTCGATCACGACAGGCCCCTGCCCGTCCGGCGCGCGCAGCTTGGCGATGCACTGCTTCATGATACGGACCGACTGGTGCATCTCCTCGATGCGGATGCAGTAGCGATCGTAGCAGTCGCCGTTCTTGCCGATCGGGATGTCGAAATCCATTTCGGCGTAGCACTCGTATGGCTGCGCCTTGCGCAGATCCCACGCAGCGCCCGAGCCGCGCACCATCACGCCGGAGAAGCCCCACTCCCACGCCTGTTCGAGCGTCACCACGCCGATGTCGACGTTGCGCTGCTTGAAGATGCGATTGTCGGTGAGCAGCACTTCGAGATCGTCGACCTTCTCGGGGAAGGCATCGCACCAGGCGTCGATATCGTCGATCAGCTTCGGCGGCAGGTCCTGATGCACGCCGCCGATGCGGAAGAACGCCGCATGCATGCGCGAACCGGATGCCCGCTCATAGAACATCATCAGCTTTTCGCGTTCCTCGAAGCCCCACAGCGGAGGCGTCAGAGCGCCGACGTCCATCGCCTGCGTGGTGACGTTAAGAAGATGCGAAAGGATGCGGCCGATTTCGCAATACAGAACGCGGATCAGTTGCCCGCGGCGCGGCACGGTGATGCCGAGCAGCTTTTCCGCCGCGAGGCAGAAGGCATGCTCCTGATTCATCGGCGCGACGTAATCGAGCCGATCGAAATACGGAATCGCCTGCAGATAGGTCTTCTGCTCGATCAGCTTCTCGGTGCCGCGATGCAGGAGGCCAATGTGCGGGTCCACACGCTCGACAACCTCGCCGTCGAGTTCGAGCACGAGGCGCAACACGCCGTGGGCCGCCGGATGCTGCGGGCCGAAATTGATGGTGAAATTGCGCGTGCCGGGGGTGTCGCGCAGGGCGTCGGCTTCGGTAATGCTCATGCGGCTACTCCCGCTTTCGCGGCCTTCTTGGAAACCCGCGCCGTAAACTTGTCCCACATCACGGCATAGCGCTCGTGACGGCCCTCGCCGATCACATCGACGCCGTCATGGGCCTTGACGTTGAAGCGCAGCAGCTTGCCCTTCACGTCGGTGCACTCGACATCGACGTGGATAGTGAGGCCGGGCGGCGTGGCTGCTGTGTGATTGACGTTGATCAGGGTGCCGAGCGTGCCCTCGCCCTCCTCGAGATGAGGGCGGATCATGTCCATGCAGGCCCACTCCATCAGGCCGACCATGTAACCTGTGGCGAAGACGTGCGGCATGATCTGGAAATCGCGCGCTTCGGGAAACAGATGCGGCACGGTCTTGTTCTCCGGCACGCGGTAGGTGAAGCGATGGGTCGATCCGGCGGTGAGCGAAGGCTTCATGGCGTCGATGCCTTCTTTTCTTCGCCCGGCGGATTCGAAACGGCACTCGCCTTCTCGTCACCCGGCAGCAGATAGTCAGCGCCTTCCCATGGCGAGAGGAAGTCGAACTTGCGGAACTCCTGGTTCAGACGCACCGGGTCGTAAACCACGCGCTTTTCCTGGTCGTCATAGCGAACCTCGACGAAACCAGTGGTCGGGAAATCCTTGCGCAGCGGATGACCCTCGAAGCCGTAATCGGTCAGCAGCCGGCGCATGTCGGGATGGCCAGTGAAGATCACACCATAGAGGTCGTAGGTCTCACGCTCGAACCAGTCGCAGCCGGGAAACACGCTGATGATCGAAGGCACCTGCGTCGTCTCGTTCGCCTGCCCGCGCAGCCGCAGCCGCGCATTCAGCGTCGGTGACATGAAGTGATAGACCACATCGAAGCGATTCTCGCGGCCGGGATAGTCGACTGCGGTCACGTCGATGATGTTGACGAAACGGCAGCGCGGATCGGTCTTGAGAAAACGCGCGACCTCGATAATCCGGGAGAGATCGACCGAAATGTTGAGTTCGCCAACCTCGACCGCATGCCCGAGCGCCGCGCCTGGCAGCGCACCAACAATCGTCTCACCGAGAGCGTCGAGTCTGGCGTCGTCCATCATTCAACCTTAGCGTTCAATCGTTCCGGTACGGCGGATCTTCTTTTGCAGGAGCAAGACGCCGTAGAGCAGCGCCTCCGCGGTCGGCGGGCAGCCCGGCACATAGATGTCCACCGGGACGATGCGGTCGCAACCGCGAACCACCGAATAGGAATAGTGATAGTAGCCACCACCGTTCGCGCACGACCCCATCGAGATCACATAGCGCGGCTCCGGCATCTGGTCATAGACCTTACGCAAAGCCGGGGCCATTTTGTTGGTCAGCGTGCCGGCGACGATCATGACATCGGACTGGCGCGGCGAAGCGCGCGGCGCGAAGCCAAAGCGCTCGACGTCGTAGCGCGGCATCGACACCTGCATCATCTCGACCGCGCAGCAGGCCAAGCCAAACGTCATCCACATCAGCGAGCCGGTGCGCGCCCAAGTGATGAGATCGTCGGCTGCCGCGACGAAGAACCCCTTGTCGGACAGCTCATGATTGATCTCGAGGAAATAGCGGTCATCTGCGCCAACCGGCTGGCCGGTACGCGGATCGAGCACGCCCGTCGCTGGCTGTGAAATTTGCGGCGAGCCGGATGACACCGGGGTCGGGTTCAATCCCATTCAAGAGCACCCTTCTTCCACTCATAGGCGAACCCGATGGTCAGGACGCCGAGGAACACCATCATCGACCAGAAACCGACCGCGCCGAGCTTGCCGAACGCCACCGCCCACGGGAACAGGAAGGCGACCTCCAGATCGAAGATGATGAAGAGAATCGCCACCAGATAAAAGCGGACGTCGAATTTCATGCGGGCGTCGTCGAAGGCGTTGAAGCCGCATTCGTAGGCCGACAGTTTTTCCGGATCGGGCTGCTGATAGGCAACCAGGAACGGCGCAACCAGCAACGCCAGACCGATAATGGCCGCTACTCCGATAAACACCACAAGTGGCAGATAGTTCTGCAAGATTCCGCCCATCGGAGACCCTCAATTGTGGCGATCATGTCCGCGGATTCGCGAACCTTGGAATAATTCGAAGGGGGAATAGCGCAGCCCACCGGTAAGGGCAAGACAGGCATACCGCCTAGCCGCAACGCTGCGCACACCGAAGATTTGCCTCAAAGAAGAAGCCGAATTCATGTTTCCCCCGAGGCATCCGCGGCCTAGCCGAGCGTGGCTGCAACGGCCTTGCCACAGGCCTGCGTGTTCGCGCTGCCACCAAGGTCGCGGGTCCGCAGCTTGTCCTCCGGAAGCACCCGCTCGATCGCCGCAATCACGGCCTTGGAGGCCTCCGCTTCACCCAAATGGTCCAGCATCAGGGCCGCCGACCATATCTGTGCAATCGGGTTGGCCACGCCCTGCCCCGCGATGTCGGGTGCCGAGCCATGGACCGGCTCGAACAGGGACGGAAAGCGGCGCTCCGGATTGAGACTTCCCGAGGGTGCGATTCCGATGGTGCCGGTACAGGCCGGGCCGAGGTCGGAGAGGATGTCCCCAAACAGATTCGAGGCCACCACCACGTTGAAGCGGTCCGGGTTCAGGACGAAATGGGCCGCCAGAATATCGATGTGATATTGGTCCCATTTCACGTCGGGATAGGATTTGGCCATCGCCTTCACCCGCTCGTCCCAGTACGGCATCGTGATCGAGATACCATTGGACTTGGTCGCGGAGGTCAGATGCTTCTTCGGGCTCTTCCGGGCGAGTTCGAAGGCATATTTCAAAATGCGGTCGACCCCGGTGCGAGACATCACCGTTTGCTGGGTGACGATCTCCCGATCGGTGCCAGGATACATCCGTCCACCAACGGACGAGTACTCGCCCTCCGTATTCTCGCGCACCACGAAGAAATCGATGTCACCTGGCTTGCGGCCCGTCAGCGGCGATTTCACCCCCGGCATCAGCCGCACCGGGCGGACGTTGGCATATTGGTCGAATTCACGGCGGAATTTGATGAGCGAGCCCCACAGCGACACGTGGTCGGGCACAATGGCGGGCATGCCGACTGCGCCGAAGAAGATCGCGTCATGGTGGATAACCTGCTCCTTCCAGTCTTCCGGCATCATCCGGCCGTGCTTCTGGTAGTAGTCGCAGGAGGCGAAATCGAAATCATCGAGTTGCAGCTCAAAACCGAATTTCTTCGCTGCCGCCTCCAGCACCCGCACGCCTTCCGGCACGACCTCCTTGCCGATCCCGTCGCCGGGAATGATAGCGAGGCGGTATTTGCGATTGGTACCGGAGCGAGGCTGGGTCATCTGGAATTCCTGAAATCAGAGGGCGGATCGCAAGGGGTGGTCGGCGGGGTATAGCGCCGAACCCTGCTCCTTCGCGATAACAATAAGGTGCTAGGGAGTATGCACCTCCGCCCTCTTCCGATGTCTGGCACGAATCTGCCCCCGAAATCGAAAGCCCCGGCACAAGGCCGGGGCTTTCTTTTTTTGCAATCCGCTTATGGGCAGAACCAGACTGGCCCCACCATCACACAGCGCCGGGCGCGCCAGTCATGCGGACGTGCACCATAACGGCGATAGCCGCGCGGAGCCGACGAATAGCGGCCGCCGGGCCGGTAGATCGGACCGCGCGCGCCATGGTGGTGTCCATGGCCGTGATACTGCACCTGAACGATGGATGAGACATCCGCCCTGTCCAGTCCCGTCGTTGAGGAGGTTGGCATAGCCGACGCCGTGGCAATGGCGACAAACGACGCAAAGATCGCGGGGGCGAGATACTTCATCATCTTCATGCTGTTTCCTGATTTTGGTTTCGATGGCGATCCCGTGAGGGAATCAACAACAAAAATATCACACCCTTAACGTGGCACGGCCGCGTCAGTTCCCCAGGAATGCGCGCCGAGCTGCCGATCAGGTCATCATGCAAAGTCGGATGTATGAAAAAATCCCAGAACCATCTGGGATCATGCCCCTTTTCAGACTTTTGCTAAGTCCTTGAAAAGGTGGCGCGAGAGACGGGGCTCGAACCCGCGACCTCCGGCGTGACAGGCCGGCACTCTAACCAACTGAGCTACTCCCGCAGCGGGCCGATGTGATCGATCCGCGAGACGCTGGGACTTAAAGGAGGCTACAATCCAAGTCAAGGACATTACAGATGTCCCTATCCGCCGGACCTTTTTCCACCATTGATGCAAAAAAGACCCTGTTTATGGGCAAAACATCATGGTCAGATCCATGGCGAATCAACTAACCCTTGCGGGATAGTCAGTTCCTTAAAGCCAAGTACCACGAGGAGGGTCATCATGGCGAAGAAAGCAGCTACCCCAGCGACTGTTACGCTCAAGCACCTTGCCGCCGCTCTCGCGGAAGAACACGAGCTGTCGAAGAAGACCGCTGAAGCAATCCTGACCGATATGGTCACCAAGATCACCAAGCACCTCAAGAAGGGTGAGCGCATCCGCATCGTCGGCCTCGGCATCCTCCAGGTCCGCAAGCGCGCTGCCCGCATGGGCCGCAACCCGGCCACCGGCGAAGCCATCCACATCAAGGCCAGCAAGAAGGTCGCCTTCCGCGCCGCCAAGGAGCTGAAGGAAGCCGTCTAAGCGACTTTTCGCTTTTTCGCCAAACGCCATCCCGAAGCCGCATACGCGGTTTTGGGGTGGCGTCTTTCTTTATACGCGTGTCATGGAAACACGGAGCAAGGCTGCTGGTTTGAAAACATGTTGGTCGCGCCTTGACCCTGCCCCGCTTCTTCTCAAGATGGATTTCATCGACACGCGCGGATCGAATGCCGTGCCCTGAGTATGAGGTCCGGCTGCATGACGTCCGCTATGAAATTCAATCACACCGTTCTCGACCGCTTTCTGCGTTACGTACGCATCGACACGCAGTCCGATCCGGAATCGCCGGCCACGCCCTCCACCGAAAAGCAGAAAGATCTCGGCCGCCTGCTCGCGCAGGAATTGCGCGACCTCGGTCTCGCCGACGCCCATCTCGATGAGCACGGCTATGTCTACGCCACACTGCCGGCCAACACCGACAAGAAGGTGCCCGTGGTGTGCTTCTGCTCGCACATGGACACCTCGCCCGATTGCAGTGGCAAGGACGTGAAGCCGCAGATCGTGAAGAACTACCAGGGCAGCGACATTGTGCTGCCGGCGGATTCTTCGCAAATCATCCGCTTCGCTGAGCACCCCGCCCTCGCCGCCCAGATCGGCCACGACATAGTCACCACCGACGGCACCACGCTGCTCGGCGCGGACAACAAATCAGGCGTCGCCGAGATCATGGATGCGGTGCAGGTTCTTCTCGCCAATCCGCAGATCAAGCACGGCACGGTCAAGATCCTGTTCACGCCCGACGAGGAGATCGGCCGCGGCGTCGACAAGGTGGATTTGAAGAAACTCGGGGCGGATGTCGCCTACACGATCGACGGCGAAAGCGCGGGCTCAATCGAGGACGAAAGCTTTTCTGCCGACGCGGCCACGATCCGCATTCAGGGCGTCAGCGCCCACCCCGGCATGGCCAAGGGTAAAATGGAGCACGCGATCAAGATCGCCGCACGCATTGTCGAGAAGCTGCCACAGGACACCCTGACGCCGGAGACGACCGAGGGCCGCGAGGGTTTTCTCCACCCGGTTGGCATCACCGGCGCGCTGGAAGAGACGACGCTGCACTACATCGTGCGCGACTTCACCGTAGCCGAACTGAAGGAGAAGGAGGCGTTGCTGGAGCGCACCGTCGCCGAGGTGATGAAGGATTTTCCGCGATCGACCTATCGTATCGATATCCGCGAGCAGTATCGCAACATGAAGGAGATCGTGGATCGGCAGCCAGAGATCGTGGATTACGCCATGGAAGCGATCCGCCGCGCAGGACTTAAGCCCGAACGCGGCAGCATCCGCGGCGGCACCGACGGTTCGCGGTTGTCATTCATGGGGCTGCCCTGCCCTAACATCTTCGCGGGCGAACACGCCTTCCACTCGCGCCTCGAATGGGTCAGCGTACAGGACATGGAAGCAGCGGTACGCACCATCGTGCATCTCGCTGCGATCTGGGAAGAGCGGGCATAGACCGCGCGCTCGTCGTCAGGCCCTAAGAAAATCGTTCCGACACGTCAGCGTGAATCGAACGTTAAATTCACCATCGCAATTGCGAACTCGCCCCTCTTCATCCGGTTAGCTTGACGAACGGACTTTCTTGCGCCGCCGCAAATCGCGGCTAAATCTTGGCGCAAATAAGAAGGAATGAAGAGGATGAAACCGTCTCTCCAGACCGTACTGGCGGCCACAGCGATCACCGCAATCGGCATCCCGCTGGCGATGGCGACGATCATCGCCGCCTCGATCATCAGCCTGTAATCGATCGCGTCATCAATCCATCGCGGGGTTTCACATTTTCAGATCGGCGGATCCGCTTCGACAAGCTTCTGGCGGTCGATGCGAAACGTCCGCTTGGCGATGGAATTCCAGTGCTTACTGAACGTCGTCGCCAAGCGGATGGAGCGATAGAACCGCTGCTGCCGCTCAATGCGGACCGATGTCTTGGCGTGAAGAAGTGCGAAGTCCTTGGTGTGGGGAAATTTATAGGCGCGCTCGATTCCCGCCAGCACCTCATGGACCCGCCTGACAAACTTCAGCTTCGGTAGGTTGCGCAGAATCCGGACCTGATCTTCCCAGTTTGAATAGAGCGTGGCGTCTTCCAGCGCGCGGGCAGGATCAATAAGATCATTGCCGGGCACGACGACATTCAGGCGTGGAAGGTAACACGCATCGATCTCGTGGCTTTCCATCCATGCGAGCAGCTTCGGCAATCCCATCAGGGTCCGCCTGCTGGGAAGTTCATCGGCATCCGGAAACAGGATCAGCCGCCCGCGGCATTGCGCGATGGCAAAATTGCGCTGCGCGGCAAAATCGTTGTTCAGGCGGCGCTGGAAAAATCGGATCGGCCAATCCTTCTCGAATGATTTTATCGCTTCGACAAAATCATCGTCGGAAAAATCATCGACGACCACGATTTCATCAATGATCGCCCGTGCCGGCTCAAGCGCGGCCATCAGCCACTTGAATTCCTGCATCTCATTATGAGTCATCACCGCAACTGAAATCGAAGCGGGTCGACTGCTGGACCGGAAATCGCTCTGCACGCCTGAACCTCGATCAAGACCAACTGGCCGGTTTATCGTCCCGGCCGTTTCGGCGTGTCAGGAGCACGATATTTGGCGCGATGCAAAGAACCGACTCAATAAAGCACAGAAATCGAATGGTAGGCGGCGAGAGATTCGAACTCCCGACCCTCTCGGTGTAAACGAGATGCTCTAACCAGCTGAGCTAGCCGCCCGTCGCCTTTCCTTTATTCGATTACGCAGTGCTTGACTATCCCGGGCGCGGGGTCGCCGCCGAAGTACTGGTTTATGCAAGGAATAGAGCCGTGGACCCGGCGCACGATGTACCGGCCACGCGCGCCATAACGCACATTCGCGACGCCGCCAACGTCACACACCTCATTTTCGTTGGCGCAAAACTGGCCACGGCCAGGACCACGGCGATAGTCAGGACCTGGGCCATATCCCGGCCCCGGCCCGTAGCCCGGTCTCCCGTAATATTGGGCCGAGGCCGGCTGAGCAAAAAGACCGGCCGACAATGCGAGCGCCAAACCCAGCAAGCAGTTGCGGATCATTTGTTTCCCTCAATCCTTAAAGCTTGATTTTAGCGAACTCGCGGGGCGAGGTCATCCATATCCATGAATATCCAACCATCTGATCCAACAAAAAACGGCGCCCCGGAGGGCGCCGTTGGTCGCATTGGTGGCTGTCGGCGTTCAGTGAGCTGTCAGGCCAGCTTCGTCAGCCCCGTCCTGCGGAGGCGGCACGGCGGTGTCCTCCTCCCAGACGATGGGCGTCGGAGCCCGTACCAGCGCCCTGGACAACACCTCGTCCATCCGGCTCACCGGAATGATCTCCATGCCACCCTTGATGGCGTCGGAAATCTCGGTGAGGTCCTTGGCGTTGTCCTCAGGAATGAAGACCGTCTTGATGCCGCCGCGGCCCGCCGCGAGCAGCTTCTCCTTCAGGCCGCCAATCGGGAGCACCCGCCCGCGCAGCGTGATCTCGCCAGTCATGGCGACATCGTGCCGGATAGGAATGCCGGTCAGCACCGAGACGATGGTGGTCGCCATCGCCACGCCTGCCGACGGGCCATCCTTCGGCGTCGCGCCTTCCGGAACGTGAACGTGGATGTCCCGCTTCTCGAACAGAGGCGGCTCGATGCCGTAATTGATCGCCCGCGAGCGGACATAGGACGCCGCCGCCGAGATCGATTCCTTCATCACGTCGCGCAAATTGCCCGTCACCGTCATGCGGCCCTTGCCGGGCATCATGACACTTTCGATGGTGAGCAACTCACCGCCGACATCGGTCCATGCAAGACCCGTGACGACGCCGACCTGATCCTCGTTCTCGATCTCGCCGTAACGGAACTTCGGCACGCCGAGCATTTCCTCGACCACGGCTTCCGTCACCTTGATCGATTTCTTGCTCGAGAGCATCAATTCCTTGACCGCCTTGCGTGCCAGCGTGGACAGCTCGCGCTCGAGGTTACGCACGCCCGCTTCGCGGGTGTAACGCCGGATCATCAGAAGCAACGCCGCATCGTCGATCGAGAACTCCTTCGACGATAAGCCGTGCTTGGAGATCGCGGTCGGGATCAGATGCTTGCGCGCGATCTCGACCTTCTCGTTCTCGGTGTAGCCGGCGATGCGGATCACCTCCATGCGGTCCATCAGCGGGCCGGGAATATTCAGCGTATTCGCGGTCGTGATGAACATCACGTTGGACAGATCGTAATCGACCTCGAGATAGTGGTCGTTGAACGTGCCGTTCTGCTCGGGGTCGAGCACCTCCAGCAGCGCCGAAGACGGATCGCCACGGAAGTCCGCACCCATTTTGTCGATCTCGTCGAGCAGGAACAGCGGATTCGAAGTCTTCGCCTTCCGCATCGACTGGATGATCTTGCCGGGCATCGAGCCGATATAGGTGCGGCGGTGACCGCGGATCTCCGCCTCGTCCCGCACGCCGCCGAGCGACACGCGCACGAACTCACGGCCGGTCGCCTTCGCGATCGACTTGCCGAGCGAGGTCTTGCCGACGCCCGGAGGGCCGACGAGACACAGGATCGGGCCGGTCAGCTTGTTGGCGCGCGACTGCACGGCGAGATACTCGACGATGCGGTCCTTGACCTTCTCAAGTCCGTAGTGATCGGCATCGAGGATTTCCTGCGCGGCGCCGAGGTCCTTCTTGACCTTGGACTTCTTGCCCCACGGAATCGACAGCAGCCAATCGAGATAGTTGCGCACGACGGTAGCTTCGGCGGACATCGGAGACATCTGCCGCAGCTTCTTCAGTTCGTGCTGCGCCTTCTCGCGAGCTTCCTTCGAGAGCTTGGTCTTGGCGATCTTCTCTTCCAGATCGGCCAGCTCGTCGCGACCTTCGTCGTCGCCGAGCTCTTTCTGGATCGCCTTCATCTGCTCGTTGAGGTAGTACTCGCGCTGGGTCTTCTCCATCTGGCGCTTGACGCGCGAGCGGATCTTCTTCTCGACCTGCAAGACGGAAATCTCGCTCTCCATCAGGCCGAGCACCTTCTCCAGGCGCTGGGAGACGGACAACGTTTCCAGAATATCCTGCCGGTCCGCGATCTTGACCGCAAGATGCGAGGCGACCGTGTCGGCGAGCTTGGCGAAATCGGTGATCTGCTGAACGACGCCCACCACTTCGGCGGAGATCTTCTTGTTCAGCTTCACATAGCTCTCGAAGTCGGACACGACCGAGCGGCCGAGCGCTTCCGCCTCGACGCTGGTGGCGTCGGTGTCGGCGAGCGCGACAGCTTCCGCTTCATAGTAATCGGTGCGATCGGAATATTTGGTGACGCGCGCACGCTCCAGGCCCTCGACCAGCACCTTCACGGTGCCATCGGGCAGCTTGAGGAGTTGCAGCACACTTGCGAGCGTGCCGATCTCATAGATCGAATCCGCCGCAGGATCGTCGTCGGAAGCATTCTTCTGCGTCGCCAGCAAAATCAGCGCGTCGTTCTTCATCACGTCTTCAAGCGCGCGAATGGATTTCTCGCGGCCGACGAAGAGCGGCACGATCATGTGCGGGAAGACAACGATGTCGCGCAGCGGCAGGACCGGATATTGATGGCTTTCACCGGCGACGATGGTGGGACGAGGCTTGGTCGAGGCAGTCATGCCTTTACTTCCTTTTCATTGCGCCCCCTTGCACGCAGTCCATCGCGCGATGCAACCGCAACAAGGTGCAGAGGTGCCGGAAAACAAAGGGCTCGAATGAGCCATCCGCACATGGCGGCCTTTCCCTCCGGGCAGTATTTGCGACGAATCTGCCTTTAAGCAGGCTTCGCTGCAGCCCATTAGGTGGCTATCCCCCACGGGGGTGTCAAGCGGCTGGCAAACCCCAGCCACAACGGGCTTTTTTACGTTTGACACGAATCAAAAACGGCCGCTGGAAACCAGCGGCCGCTTGAATATGTCGGGTTCCAGAAGCGAAACTTATGCGCTTGCGCTGGTCTCGCCTGCCCGGTCGGTACGATCGGCGTAGATGTAGAGCGGCCGCGCGGTCGCCTCCACCACTTCGCGGGAGATCACGACCTCCTCGACGCCTTCCAGACCCGGAAGATCGAACATCGTCTCGAGCAGGATGCTTTCCAGAATGGACCGCAACCCGCGCGCGCCGGTTTTGCGCTCGATGGCCTTGCGCGCGACCGCGCCCAAAGCCTCGTCGGCGAAGGTCAGTTCGATGTTCTCCATCTCGAACAGGCGCTGGTACTGCTTCACCAGCGCGTTCTTCGGCTCAACCAGGATCTTCTTCAGCGAAGCCTCGTCGAGGTCTTCCAGCGTCGCCACCACGGGCAGACGGCCGACGAACTCGGGAATGAGGCCGTACTTCAACAGATCTTCCGGCTCGACCTCGCGGAAGATTTCGCCAGTGCGGCGATCTTCCGGCGCGAGCACGCTGGCCGCGAAGCCAATCGAGGTGGTGCGCCCGCGCGAGGAGATGATCTTCTCGAGCCCTGAGAACGCGCCACCGCAGATGAACAGGATATTGGTCGTATCCACCTGCAGGAACTCCTGCTGCGGATGCTTGCGTCCGCCCTGCGGCGGAACGGAAGCGACCGTGCCTTCCATGATCTTCAGAAGCGCCTGCTGCACGCCCTCGCCCGAGACATCCCGGGTGATCGAGGGGTTGTCCGACTTGCGCGAAATCTTGTCGATTTCGTCGATGTAGACGATGCCGCGCTGCGCGCGCTCAACGTTATAGTCAGCGGCCTGCAGCAGCTTCAGGATGATGTTCTCGACATCCTCACCGACGTAACCGGCTTCGGTCAGCGTCGTCGCGTCGGCCATCGTGAACGGCACGTCGAGGATGCGGGCGAGCGTCTGCGCAAGCAGCGTCTTGCCCGAACCGGTGGGACCGATCAGCAGGATGTTCGACTTCGCGAGTTCGACGTCGTTGTGCTTGGTCTGGTGGTTCAGCCGCTTGTAGTGGTTGTGCACCGCGACCGAGAGCACCTTCTTCGCATGGTTCTGTCCGATGACGTAGTCATCGAGCACCTTGCAGATTTCCTTCGGCGTCGGGATTCCGTCACGCGACTTCACGAGCGAGGACTTGTTCTCCTCGCGGATGATGTCCATGCACAACTCAACGCACTCATCGCAGATAAACACGGTCGGACCCGCGATCAGCTTGCGGACCTCGTGCTGGCTCTTTCCGCAGAACGAGCAATAGAGAGTGTTCTTCGAGTCGCCTGTACCGACCTTGCTCATTCCTGTCTCCGTCTTCCGCTTTCCGTCCGGCTGTCCCGTTCTCGGCTGGAGATAGGAACAAAACGCGTACTGAAAAGACGTTGCATTCGAGATATGCCCGAATCGTGACCCTACCCGAATCCCGATTCAAACCTGGCTCACTCTGCCAGCGAACCATGCTGGCACCCGAGGATCAAGAATTCACTAATCCCCGGAAGGGTGATTTGCCGAGTCTAGCCCGATTTGTCGCGATTTCACGACCGCCAAACCGTGATTTCACCCCGGCGTTGCGGGAATGACACGAGAAACCGGGACCGTTGGGGGCCACTGGTCCCCAACTGCTATGGCAGGCAGAATCGCCCAAACCAACCTTGAGAAACCACCTTAAGAGGCAACCCTATCAGGCAGCTTTCGCTACCGGATCTTCCGGCCGCTTGTCGATCACCTTGTCGACGATGCCGAAGTCCTTGGCCTTGTCGGCGGTGAGGAAGTTGTCGCGCTCCAGCGCATCCTCGATCGTCTTGTAATCCTGCCCGGTGTGCTTGACGTAGATCTCGTTCAACCGCTTCTTCAGATTCAGGATTTCCTGCGCGTGAAGCATGATGTCCGTCGCCTGCCCCTGGAAACCGCCGGACGGCTGGTGAACCATGATGCGCGAGTTCGGCAGCGAGAAGCGCATGTCCTTCTCGCCGGCGGCGAGCAGCAGCGAGCCCATCGAAGCGGCCTGCCCCGTGCATAGCGTGGAAACCGGCGGGCGGATGAACTGCATGGTGTCGTAGATCGCAAGGCCCGACGTCACCACGCCGCCCGGCGAATTGATGTACATCGAGATTTCCTTTTTCGGATTCTCGGCTTCGAGGAACAGCAGCTGCGCGACGACCAGCGTCGACATGCCGTCTTCCACCGGCCCGGTGAGGAAGATGATGCGCTCTTTAAGCAGGCGGGAGAAAATGTCGTAGGCCCGCTCGCCGCGGTTGGTCTGCTCGACCACCATCGGCACAAGGTTCATGTAGGTTTCAACCGGATCGCGCATTGGTCACCTGGGGTTTTCGGAAAATTCGTTAAATGGCCGGCACGCCGGTACCCGCCAAGATAAGCGAGGATTGCTCCCCGGCAAGAGATGTTCAAGCCGATTCGGCGGGCGAAACGAAGCACTCACCGAGGGTGAGGTTAACAAAAGAACCCCACCGGGCGTTAATAAAAGAGGATCGCCCCCGTCTGCGCGGGGGCGATCCGGAATGACCGTTCAGATGCGCGATCAGGCCGCGGTCTTGTCGTCTTCTTCCTTGAGCAGTTCCTCGCGGGAAACCTTCTTCTCGGTGACCTGCGCAAGCTCAAGAATGAAATCGACCACCTTGTCCTCGAAGATCGGCGCGCGGAGCTGCGCGACGGCGCCCGGATTGCTGCGATAATAGTCCCAGACTTCCTTCTCGCGGCCCGGCATCTGGCGGGCGCGCTCGATCACGGCACGGCTCACCTCGTCGTCGGTAACGGTGATCTTGTTCTTGTCGCCGATCTCGGAGAGCACGAGGCCGAGGCGCACGCGGCGGTCCGCGATCTTGCGATACTCTTCCTTCGCCTTCTCCTCGGTGGTGTCCTCGTCGGCGAACGTCTTGCCGGAGGAGTCCATTTCCGCCTTGATCGAGTTCCACATCAGGTCGAACTCGTCGTTGACGAGCGACTCCGGCGGATCGAACTTGTGGGTCTCGTCGAGACGGTCGAGCAGTTCGCGCTTAAGCCGCTGGCGCGTCGCACCGGCAAACTCCTGTGTCAGGCGCTCGCGCATCGCTTCCTTGAGCTTGTCGAGCGACTCGAGGCCAAGGGTCTTGGCGAACTCGTCGTCGATCTTGGCGTCCTGCGGCGCTTCGATGAGCGACGCCGTGGTCTCGAACTCGGCATCCTTGCCGGCGAGATTGGCCGCGCCGTAGTTCTTCGGGAACTGCACCTTCAGAGTGCGGGTCTCGCCCGCGCCGATGCCGATGAGCTGATCCTCGAAGCCCGGAATGAAGGAGTTCGAGCCGAGCACGACCGGAATGTCGCTGCCAGTGCCGCCATCGAATGCCACCCCGTCGATGGTGCCCTTGAAGGACACCGTGACGCGGTCGTCCTTCTCGGCCTTCGCGCCTTCGGCCTTGGCCGCATAGGGACGGCTCTGATCGGCGACGCGCTTGAGCGCATCGTCGAGATCAGCGTCGGTGACTTCGGCAAACTGCTTCTCGACCTTGAAGGTCTTGAAATCGGCCAGCGCGATCGGCGGCACGACTTCGATGGCGACCGAATAATTCAGGTCCTTCTTGCCATCGAGAATGCCCTCGATCTCGGCCTGATCGGTCGGCATCGTCACCTTGGCCTCGTTGGCCAGGCGGAAGCCGCGATCAGTGAAGATCTTCTGGTTGGTCTCGCGGATGGTCTCCTCGAGGGTCTCGGCTGCAACCGACTTGCCGTAGACCTTCTTGAGGTGCGCGACCGGCACCTTGCCGGGGCGGAAGCCGTTGATACGGACCTTGTCCTTCATGCCGGCGAGGCGTTCATTCACCTTGGCATCGATTTCCGCGGCCGGAATGCTGATCTGGAATTCGTGCTTAAGTCCCTCGGAGAGGGTTTCATTCACCTGCATAGCGTCAATCTTCTTCCGGCTTGCCGATCCAATATCGGCTGTTGTCGTTGTTGGGATGCCGCGCAAGGCCGCATCATGAAAAGTCCAAATACTTCAGTACCACGTCTCTCAGTTGCCAAGGCCGCCAAGTCCGGCTCAAGTCCAGTCATGGCGGGCATGAACACGTCTTGCCTGGCGGCGCGAACGGCGGTTGGTGCGCTCGGAGGGACTCGAACCCCCACATCTTTCGACACTGGAACCTAAACCCAGCGCGTCTACCAGTTCCGCCACGAGCGCGCAGCACACAATAGTTTAGTGTCCCGGCACAGCCGCGAGCGGCGGGCTTATAACATGGTGCCGGCCAATCGCGGCAAGAAAAAAAGCGCTATCCGCCGCAGCCCCTGCGGGTTTACTCCCGCCTCTGAAAATGGTCCCCATCGGCCATGAAATTCTTATCGTTTTCGCGCCCACGCCGCCGCTTTCTGGGAGCCCTTGCAGGGGCTGCGATAAGCCCTGTCCTGAGCCCCGCCCTGATGACACCCGGGCGGGCTCAGACCCTCCCTGCGCGCAAGCCTGGAAGCCCGGCCCTTTTGCGGTTCGGGCAGCAATCGCTGTACCTGCACACCGAGGGAATGGCCACGCCGGTCTGGCAGTTGGGCGACGGTCTCCCCTACACACGTTTTTCGGGGAACACCCCGCCCCAGATCGTTTTCACCAACGACACTGCCCAGCCGGTGGCCATGGCTTTTCACGGCCTCGACGGGCCCGCTAGCCTCGAGCCGCTGCTGGAACATGCCCCCCTCGCCCCGCGCGGCGGCACCGCCACATGCGAACTGCCGTCCAAACCCGGAACTTTCCTGATCGATCCGAGACTCCTGTCCGGCGACGACGACCGCCCGGCCCTGCCGCGCGTGCTGGTTGTCGAAGGCGATGAAGCCTTCGGCGCCGACCGCGACGAAGTGTTGCTGATCGAGGACTGGAAGATCGGCACGGACGGCGTGGCGCAGGTTGCGGGCCGCGACAGCGGAAGCGTTGCCTCGCTGTATACGATCAACCGCAGGGTCATCCACGACATCACCGTGCGCCCCAACGAGCGCGTCCGCCTGCGGCTGGTCAATGGCTGCCAGCGCAGCGTCATCGCCCTGAAATTTGTCGACTGCGTCATTACCGTCGTCTCCGTCGACAGTCAGCCGGCTGAATCATTCGTCGCACGCGATGGCCAGATCGTGCTCGCACCCGGAAGCCGGGTCGATGCCCTGCTCGATGCGACGCAGCCGGTCGGCACGCGCAACGAAATCTTGCTGCACGACGGCACCAAGCCGATACCGATCAGCCATGTCGTCACATCGTTCTCGTCGCCCCCGCGCGCGGCCCCTCTGCCTCCGCCGGCGACACCTTCACCTCCGCCGTCGCAAATCGACCTGAAGAATGCCCAGCGTATCGATCTGGCGCTCGAACGGGGACAGTGGCTTCCCGCGATCGCGTTCGACCCGGCGCTGCCTCCCGTTTTCCACACCACCGTTAACCGCACCGTGGTGCTTACGATCACCAATCCGCCCGGCGGATCCGCCGCGACGTTCCGCCTGCACGGCCATCATTTCAGGGTGCTCGACCGCCTCGACGACGGCTGGAAGCCTTACTGGCTGGATACGCTCGCATTCAACCCCGGCCAGACGCAACGCATCGCGTTCAACGCCGCGCATCCCGGCAAGTGGCTGATGCAATGCATGGGAACCAAGTGGAATTCGCCGCGACGGTTGCGCTGGTATGAGGTCGGCTAAAGGTTGACGTCAAACCGCCGATAGAGATCGCGAAACACATTCGGCAGTACGTCCGCGAGATCTTCCGCGATCAGGCCGGGGCCGAACATGCACGCGGCTTCGCCGTGCATCCACACCGCGATGGATGCCGCCTCGAACGCGCTCACACGCTGCGCCAGCATCCCGCCAATCATTCCCGAGAGCACGTCGCCCGCACCTGCGGTCGCGAGCCATGGCGGCGCATTCTCCGCAATCGACGCCCGCCCGTCGGGCGCAGCCACCACCGTGTCCGCGCCCTTGATCAGCACCACCGCATTCGACTCGCGCGCCGCGAGGCGCGCACGCTCCAGTTTCGAAAGCGGATGATCCTTGTTCGCGAGCGATGCAAACAGCCGCGCGAACTCGCCTTCATGCGGCGTCAGCACGGCCTGCACGCCGGGCTGCGCCGCGATGGCGTCGAACAGCGTCTGCGGCATGTCGGCAAAACTCGTCAGCGCATCGGCATCGAGCACCACGGCGCGCGGCCCTGACAGCGCCGTAAGCACCATGTCGCGCGTGCGCAAGCCGATGCCCGCACCGGGACCGATCACGCAAGCATTGAGCCGGGCATCCTCGAGGTAGCTTGCGAAGTCGACCGCCGTGCCGATCTCGCGCACCATCACGGAGGTGAGCGCAGCCGCGTTCACCGCCAACGCATCGCGCGGTGAGGCGACCGTGACGAGTCCCGCGCCCGCGCGCAACGCCGCGCGCGCCGCAAGCCGCGCGGCACCCGTTTCCGCCATGCCGCCCGACATCACCACCGCATGACCGCGTCCGTATTTGTGACCGGCGATGCCTGGGACGGGAAAATGGCCTCGCCACCACGCGGGATCGTTCTCGAAGGTTTTCGGATGAATGACATCGAGCACGCGCGGCGGAATGCCGATGTCGGCGACACTCACCTTCCCGCAATGCAGACGGCCGGGCAGCAGGAGATGGCCAGGCTTTTTACGGAAGAACGTCACCGTGCGGGGGGCCTGGACCGCAACGCCCATCGCCTCGCCGCTGTTGCCGTTAACGCCGCTCGGCAGATCGACCGCAAGCACCAATGCGCCGCTGGCGTTGATCGCCTCAATCATCGCGCGCGGCTCGTCTTTGACTTCACGGTCGAGTCCCGCGCCGAACAGCGCGTCGATAACGAGCGCGGGCTTGCCGAGCGATCGGGGTACGAACGGCAGCAGTGGACCATGCCACTCTTTCGCAGCACGAGCCGCGTCGCCCGTCAGTGTCTCCGGGTTGCAAAGCAAAGCCACGGCGACGTTGCGGCCGCGCGCGGCGAGATCGGCGGCGGCAATGAAACCGTCGCCGCCATTGTTACCGCGTCCAGCCACTACCACGATGTCTCCGGAAGGTGCGAGCACCTGCGCGGCAGCGGCCACGGCCTGCCCCGCCCGCTGCATCAGCGCGAAGCTGTCCCCGCCGTCCTTCACCGCAAGCGCATCGGCACAAGTCATTTCGGCCACGCTCAGGAGTTCCATGACCAACCCTCGCCCAATACCGCCTGTCTTGGAGGCATGTCCGCCCAAAGCAGCGGCAGATTGCCTGCCTTAAAATTGTGCAGTTGCATATTTTGACGCCACAGACTTAGCCAAAAGCTCCAACAACGCTCGCAGAGCAGAGATTAACAGTTTGATAATCCAATACAATCGACAGCCACGCCAGTTGGCACGGAGTCTGCTTTTAAGGGGCCAACGAACGAGGCCGCCAAACGGCCCCGAACGATCCGCGCCGCATCAGCGGCGCCAGTCTGAAATGCCGGAGGCGTGCAGGTGAAAAAAATCGAGGCGATCATCAAGCCGTTCAAGCTCGATGAGGTGAAGGAAGCCCTTCAGGAAGTCGGCCTTCAAGGCATCACCGTAACCGAGGCCAAGGGCTTCGGCCGCCAGAAAGGCCACGCCGAACTGTACCGTGGCGCGGAGTACATCGTCGACTTCCTGCCGAAGGTCAAAATCGAGATTGTGATCGGCGACGAACTCGTCGAGAAAGCCATCGACGCCATCCGCCGCGCCGCACAGACCGGACGCATCGGCGATGGCAAGATTTTCGTCTCCAACATCGAGGAGGCCATCCGTATTCGCACCGGAGAGTCCGGCGTCGACGCCATCTGACACAACCATCACCCGCCCGGCCCCGCTCACCGCGCCCGGCCGGACGATCTCATCCCACCGATCACCAAATCCAAGTAGCACAAGGGGTTTACATGAAGACCGCCCAAGACGTCCTGAAGTCCATCAAGGACAACGACGTGAAGTACGTCGACCTGCGTTTCACTGATCCGCGTGGCAAGTGGCAGCACGTCACCTTCGACGTCTCGATGATCGACGAAGACATCTTCACCGAAGGCACGATGTTCGACGGCTCCTCGATTGCCGGCTGGAAGGCCATCAACGAGTCCGACATGACGCTGATGCCCGACCCGGTGACCGCGACGATCGACCCGTTCTTCGCCGAGACCACCATGGTCATCACCTGCGACATTCTCGAGCCTTCGACCGGCCAGCCCTACAATCGCGACCCGCGCGGCATCGCCAAGAAGGCGGAAGCCATGGTGAAGTCGATGGGCGTGGGCGACACCGTCTATGTCGGCCCGGAAGCCGAGTTCTTCGTGTTCGACGACGTGCGCTTCCAGACCACGCCGTACAACACCGGCTTCAAGCTCGACTCGTCCGAACTGCCAACCAACTCGGACACCGAGTATGAAGGCGGCAACCTCGGCCACCGCATCCGCACCAAGGCCGGTTACTTCCCGGTGCCGCCGCAGGATTCGATCCAGGACATGCGCTCGGAAATGCTCGGCGCGATGGCACGCATGGGCGTGAAGGTCGAGAAGCATCACCACGAAGTCGCTTCCGCTCAGCACGAGCTCGGCATGAAGTTCGACACCCTGACGCTGATGGCCGACCAGATGCAGATCTACAAGTACTGCATCCATCAGGTCGCCCACATCTACGGCAAGACCGCCACCTTCATGCCGAAGCCGGTCTATGGCGACAACGGCTCGGGCATGCACGTCCACCAGTCGATCTGGAAGGACGGCAAGCCGACCTTCGCCGGCAACAAGTACGCCGACCTGTCGGACAACTGCCTCCACTACATCGGTGGCATCATCAAGCACGCCAAGGCGATCAACGCCTTCACCAACCCGTCGACCAACTCCTACAAGCGTCTGGTGCCGGGTTATGAAGCGCCGGTGCTGCTCGCCTACTCGGCGCGCAACCGCTCCGCCTCCTGCCGCATCCCCTACACCGCTTCGCCGAAGGCCAAGCGCGTCGAGGTGCGCTTCCCCGATCCGATGGCCAACCCCTACCTTGCCTTCGCGGCGATGCTGATGGCGGGCCTCGACGGCATCAAGAACAAGATCGATCCGGGCCCGGCGATGGACAAGGACCTGTACGACCTGCCGAAGGAAGAACTGAAGCAGATCCCGACGGTGTGCGGCTCGCTCCGCGAGGCGCTGGAAAACCTCGACAAGGACCGCGCGTTCCTCAAGGTCGGCGGCGTGTTCGACGACGATTTCATCGACAGCTTCATCGAGCTGAAGATGACCGAGGTCGAGCGTTACGAAATGACCCCGCATCCGGTCGAGTTCGAACTTTACTACTCGCTGTAAGCGGCAGCGGCTTCCCGCCGCATCGTCACAAGATCAAAGGGCGTCCCACAGGACGCCCTTTTTTGTTTGCGTGACGCCGGTAAAACGTTCGTTGGCTTTAAGGAAAAACCAGTGAACGGTGGATCGTCGCGCCAGCCCATGCGCCGTCCGCGACGGCGAGCGAAACCGAATGCGGCACGCGCGCGGCGTCGCCGCAGGCGAAGGCGCCCGGAACGCTGGTCTCCTTCATATCGCTGGTGCTTATCTGGCTGCCGAACGGTGTGTCCACCAGTTCACAGCCGAGCGTCGATGCGACAGGCGTGGACGGTGCATTCCGCGACGCCGTGAACAGGCCCGCGAACGACAGGCGGCGGCCATCGGCCAGCAGAACGTTAGCCTCGCCGTCGAGACGCTGGATCGAGCTCTCTTCAATCGCCACCCCGCGCGCGACGAGGTCCGCGCGCATCGCCTCGTCGAGCGTCACCGCGCCGTTCGTCAGGAACGTCACCTGCCCCCATTCCGGAATCAGTTGCGCCTGATGAACCGACATCGGCCCAGTCGCGATGACCCCAATAGGCCCGCGGTCGAGTTCGTATCCGTGACAGTAAGGGCAGTGAAACACGCTGCGGCCCCAGCGCTCAGCCAGACCTTCAACCGGCGGCAGCGCATCACTGACGCCGACGGCGAACAACAGCCTGCGTCCTTCGTGGCGAACACCATCGGCGATTCTCACCGTGAACGAATCTTTTTCTCCCGCCGTCGCTTCGGCGACACCTTCGATCCACGTCAGCGTCGGATAGGCCTGAAGCTGCTTGCGCGCCACGCGCGCGATCTCCGCCGGATTGACGCCATCCTGTCCGAGGAATCCGTGAGAATGGGCAGCGAAACGGTTACGGCGTCGCCCCGCATCGATCACCAGAACGCTGCGCCGCGCGCGCAGCAATTGCAGCGCGGCTGCCATCCCGGCATAGCTGCCACCGATCACGATCACATCGTATGTCACGATCATCCCCTCTTCTTGCGCCACGCCGCATGACGGCGACCGAGATCGGCCACCAGATCGGCGAGCGTCACTTCCGCGAACCGCTCAAGCAGCAGCGCCTCGGTTTCCCTGAAAGCGCCGTCGAGCGCGGCGTTGACGGCCTGCTCGACAAGGCATTCCGGCTCCGGATTGCGGTTGCCGATCGCGAAGATCGCGGGCTCACCCAACACATGGTGCAGATCGCGCAGCGTAATGCTTCCCAGGTCGGCGCGAATGTGCCATCCGCCGGAATGCCCCCGCGCCGAGGTCACAATTCCGGCCTTGCGCAACAGGCCCATCGTCCGGCGCACGACCACCGGATTGGTGTCCATGCATTGCGCGAGCGCTTCCGACGTCATCGGCTCCCCGTGCCCGATCATGTGCAGCAGCGCATGCAGGACCGAAGAAAGGCGGCTGTCCTTTTTCATGTAACTTCAATTATTACGAATTAGACCGTCGTGCAACCCCGCCTTTATCCCGCGCCATGACGGCACATCGCCAGAGAAGCCCCGCCACCACTCTTGATCCGGCACAACCTTTCAGAAAAAGTGCAACGCAACAGTTTTCAGAAGGATCGCCCGTGAGCGTTTCAACCGAACGGAAAAACCAGCGTCAGGATCTCGCCTGGGCCATCGCCGTCGGCGGCATTCTGGCCGTCAGCTTCGCCGCGCTCCTGATCTTCGCCTGGGAATTCGCCGCGACCCTGTTCCTGATTTTCTCCGGCGTGCTGCTCGGCGTGGCGCTGACCGCGATGACCAACCTCCTGAAAAAGGTGATGCCCGGGCCGCACGCGGTGCGGCTGCTCGTGATCTGCCTGCTGCTGGCCACGATGATGGCCGGCATCTTCACGCTCGGCGGCTCGACCATCGCCCAGCAGGCGACCGCCCTGAGCGGCACCATCAAATCGCAGATCGTCAACCTCAAGACGTTCCTCGAATCCTACGGATTCGATGCGAGCTATCTTGACCTCAACACCATTTCGCCGACCAGCCCCCGCACATCGACGACACCAGCGACCACGCCGGCGTTGCCCAACATGCAGCACAACCTGCCGAGTGCCGGCGCGCTCGCATCCGGCGGCGGTGCAATCGTCAGCCAGACGCTGAAGCTCATCCTCGGCACCGTCGGCGCGGTCGGAAACTTCTTTATCGTGCTGTTTCTCGGCCTCGCCTTCGCAGCCCAGCCCGGTGTTTACCGCAAGGGGCTGATCGCGATGTCGCCCAGGGCGATCCGGCCGCAGATCGAAACCGTCATCGACCGCATCGGATCCACATTGGAACGCTGGCTGATCGCCCAGATGATCACGATGACCGTGGTGTTCGTGGTGACCTGGCTTGGCCTTCTGGTGGTCGGCATTCCCGGCGCGTTCATCCTCGGCGTTCAGGCCGGATTGCTGACCTTCATCCCAACGGTCGGCGCGCTGCTCGGCGGCCTCATCATCGTGCTGGCCAGCATTTCCTCTGGCTGGGTCGCCATCGGCAGCGCCTTCGTGCTGCTGCTCGGCGTGCACGCGCTGGAAAGCTATATCCTCACGCCGATCATCCAGCGCGAGGCGATCGACATTCCGCCCGCAACGCTGTTCGCGTTCCAGATCCTGCTCGGAGTGGTGTTCGGCGTGTGGGGCCTGGCGCTGGCGCTCCCGGTGATGGCCGTGGTGAAGGTGATCCTCGTCTATCTGCGCGAGGACCGCCCTAAACCCATCGAGGCGTAAGCGGCGCTCAGTACTTGCCGACCGTCGTCATGTGCTCGACTTCCGGCGGGTTTGCGAAATGCGGCCCGACCAGCGCGCGCCATTCGGTGAAATTCGGCCCTTCGCGGAAATCGACGGTGTGGTTTTCCAGCGTTTCCCACTTGATGAACAGCCGGTAGCGCGACGGCTTCTCGATCGAGCGATGGATTTCCAGGCTCTTCCAGCCCTTGCTGCGCTTGAAGATGGTCTGCGCCATCTCCACCGCCTGCTCGAAGTCCTTTTCCTGACCCGGCTTGACGTCGATCTGCACGATTTCGGTGATCATGGGCTCCCCCTGTGGCTACAGGAGGCTGTAGCGGACGAAAAGCCGCCGGATCAAGTCAAAATCGGGGGATGTGCCTTACAGCGCAACCAGCAGGATGCCGGACAGGATGAACACGCAGCCCAGCAACAGCATCGCGTGCCAGTCTCGCGTCTGCTGATAGCGGCCCTGCGCGCGGCGCTCCGCGATGAGCGCCCGCTCATATTCATCGGAGGTGGAGAACATGCAGGCGAAACCGGCACGCGCGGAAACAGCGGCAGCTTCGAGGGCGGAGATATCGTTACGGGCGCGGTCGATCATGAGCCGATGCTACGCGGCGCATGGTAAACAGACCGTTTAGGGCTGACGCGATTTATCCGCTCAGGCGTGCGCTTCCGAGACAAAGGCGTGCACGTCTTCATGCGCGGGGCGCGATGCCTGGCTCACACTGCCACGGCGGGAATGGTCGAGCACCAGCGGCTCTTCCAGCACGGCCTCGACGCGATTGCGGCCACCCCGCTTGGCACGATAGAGCGCGGTGTCGGCCGACGCCATCAGCACGTCGAGTTCGGTGTTCGCAGGCCCGCCCGCGACGCCGATGCTGACGGTGGTGGCGAGCGGCGCACCATCGATCGCCACACCCGATTGCTCGAACGCGTCGCGGACGCGCTCCGCCGCGAGCAAGGCCTCATCCATCGCGCACGGCAGCAGTGCGGCAAACTCCTCGCCGCCGACGCGGCCGAGCAGATCGGTGATACGCAGCGCCCCGACCGCGACGTTCGCGAACACCTTGAGCACGTCGTCGCCCACAGGATGGCCATAGGTGTCGTTGACCGACTTGAAATGATCGATGTCGAAGATCATCACCGTGATCGAACGGCCAGCCTTGGCCTCTCGCTCGATCATGCGCGCGGTCGCCTCGCCGAATCCACGGCGGTTGAGCAGGCCTGTCAACGGGTCGACCGAGGCCGCCGTCTTGTGAATCGCGAGCGTCCGCTCCGACACCAGCATGAAAATGATGAACACGGTGCCGATGGCATAGAACACCAACTCGGCGGCGAACGCCGCGACCCAAATCGCGGCGTGCGGGTTCGTGCCCGGCCCATCCATGACATCGCCGAGCACGATCGGCAGCATCAGCACCGCGCCATGAAGGATCGGCACGAAGATCGCAGGCCAGCGCGAACGCATTGACTTGCGCCGCTCGCGCCACAGCTCCGCAGCCGTCAGCGCGGCATAGATCGCCACGATACTTGCGCCCAGCACGAGGCGCGCATGGTCCGACAGCGGATCGGCGAAGATGACGGCGGCAAGCCACACGATCGCACCCGCGACAACGCCGATGACGCTCGGGGCGCGGCCGTGAAATACCCGCGCGGCATCCCACACCAGGCCGCAGGCAATGAAACCGACCGCGTTGACCGCGAGCAACAATCCAAAGCCAAGATTCTCACCGCCTGCAATCCACAGCGCGATCGATGCCGCGCCCAGCAGATACGCAGCGCCCCACCAGCCGAGCGCCTCGATCTTTTCCTGTCGCCAGAAAAACATCAGCAGCGCGCCAAGCATCGCGGCGACGAACGTTGCAACCAGATAAAGGGTTGAAATGTCGAGTGACAGGCTATTGCCGGACATACGAACGAAAGCTCCGCTGGAAGGAGCCGGAAATAGCTCTCTCAGCAGGACAAAATTACCAGCCGGTTATTGGCGATGTGTTTGTTTGCGACGACAAGTTTTCTCGAAAATTGTCGATAGTTTGTGACGATCTGGAACCAATTACTCGACAAAAAAGGGCGCCCCGAAGGGCGCCCTTTTGGCGGACCGTCTGCAATTGCAGACAAGTCGAACGAAATTCTTAGCGCTTCGAGAACTGGAAGGAGCGGCGGGCCTTCGCCTTGCCGTACTTCTTGCGCTCGACGACGCGGGAGTCACGGGTGAGGAAACCACCCTTCTTGAGGACGCCACGCAGATCGGGCTCGAAGTGCGTCAGCGCCTTCGAGATGCCGTGGCGCACGGCGCCCGCCTGACCCGACAGACCGCCGCCGGCGACGGTGGCAATGATGTCGTACTGGCCCTGACGGGCAGCGGCGACGATCGGCTGCTGGATCAGCATGCGCAGAACGGGACGCGCGAAATACACTTCGACGTCGCGGGTGTTGACGGTAACCTTGCCGGAGCCGGGCTTGATCCAGACGCGGGCGACTGCGTCCTTGCGCTTGCCGGTGGCATAGGCGCGGCCCTGCTTGTCGACCTTCTTCTCGCGCTTGGGAGCTTCAGGCGCCGCGGTCTTCAGCGACGACAACTGATCGAGGGACTGCATGGTATCGGACATTACGCGGCCCTCGTGTTCTTGCGGTTCAGAGAAGCGATATCGACGACTTCCGGATTCTGGGCCTCGTGCGGATGCTCGGCACCCGGATAGACGCGCAGGTTGCCCATCTGGATACGGCCGAGCGGACCGCGCGGAATCATGCGCTCAATGGCCTTCTCCACGACGCGCTCGGGGAAACGACCCTCGAGGATCGACTTCGCGGAACGCTCCTTGATGCCGCCGATAAAGCCGGTGTGGTTGTAGTAAACCTTGTTGTCGCGCTTGCGCCCGGTGAGGACGACATGCGCGGCGTTGATGATGATGACATTGTCACCGCAATCAACGTGGGGGGTGTAGGTTGGCAGGTGCTTGCCGCGCAAACGCATCGCGACCAAGGTGGCGAGACGACCGACGACCAGACCCTTGGCGTCGATGATCACCCACTTCTTGTTGACCTCGGCCGGTTTCGCCGAAAACGTCTTCATGTGAGATATCCGTGAAAATGGCGTGCGGCGCTGTCGCCGGACTGGGCGTGTTTCTAGAGAACACCCCCTCACCCGTCAACGTCCATCCACGAAAATAAAACCATATAAAACAATAGCTTATAAATATGGTGTTATAATACCACAAAAATCATGATGATTTTGGAATGGAATAGGTCGCGCTCGCATGGGCGATCGGATCGGGCGACGTGCCCGACAGCAGGTTCACCTCGCCGAACGCCATCCGCTTGCCGACCTTGATGAGTCGCGCCGCGGCGACGATGTCCTGCCCCGGCTGGCCCCTGCGCATGAAACTGATGCTGAGATTGGTCGTCACCGCGAGGCCGACCGGCCCGATCGCCGACAACAGCGCCACGTACATCGCGAAATCGGCCAGCGCCATCAGCGTCGGCCCCGACACGGTACCGCCCGGGCGCAGCATATGCTCGCTGTAAGGCTGACGCAGCAGGCTGCTGGTGCCGTCTGCACTCTCGATCAAAATCTCGCCGGAGCTGAACGCCTGAGGAAACTCGCGGTGGAGGAACGCTTCAAGTTCAGCCACCGTCATTTTCGCATTTGTCATGTGGCCCGTTTCGTCACGATCTCATATATGACGCCTGTATCACTGCGGCGCGACAATAAAAACAAAGACGTGCGTGCGCTGCGGGACTAAAGACGAATATCCACACGAGGACTGCCGCCAATGGACCACAATGCTTACCCCGATAGTTATATTCGCGGCATTCTGACCAACATCAAATCCATCGCCATGGTCGGCGCATCGCCCGTCAACGTGCGGCCGAGCTATTTTGCATTCAAATATCTCGACCAGCGCGGATACGACATGATTCCCGTCAACCCCGGACAACTCGGCAAGACGATCGCAGGCAAACCATTCGTCGGCTCACTGAGGGAGATCGGCCGTCCGGTAGACATGATCGATATCTTCCGCGGCTCGGCTCACGCAATGCCGATCGTCGAGGAAGCGCTATCGCTTCCGGTGCTGCCGAAGGTGATCTGGATGCAGCTCGGCGTGCGCGACGATGCCGCCGCCGCCAAGGCGGAAGCCGCAGGCATCAAGGTGGTGATGAACCGCTGCCCGAAGATCGAATACGGCCGCCTCACCTCCGAAATCCAATGGGTCGGCGTGAACTCCCGCACCATCAGCGCCAAGCGCGCACCGATTCCGACGACAGGTATGCGACTGTCGCTCAATCGCCCAAGCGTTGCCGGCGGCTCGACCGCTGCCGCCGATCGCGCGGCACGCGCACAGGCCGACAAGGATCGCAACGGCGCGGCGTAAGCGCCTTTCATTTCAAAGTTTCAGTTCGCCAAAGGATGTTCCATGACTGAACAATTGCCCGGCTTCTCCACCCTCGCCATTCATGCGGGCGCGCAACCCGACCCGACCACCGGCGCACGCGTGACGCCGATCTATCAGACGGCCTCTTTCGTCTTCAACGATGCCGATCATGCCGCTTCGCTGTTCGGCCTGCAGACCTTCGGCAACATCTACACGCGCCTCGGCAACCCGACGACGGCGGTGCTGGAGGAGCGTGTCGCCGCGCTTGAGGGCGGCACCGCGGCGGTTGCGGCCGCCTCCGGCCACGCCGCGCAGGTGATGGCGTTCCACACGCTGTTGCAGCCCGGCGATGAGTTCATCGCCTCGCGCCGCCTGTATGGCGGATCGATCAACCAGTTCACCCACGCCTACAAGAATTTCGGCTGGAACGTGGTGTGGGCGGATTCGGATGACATCAGCACGTTCGAGCGCGCGGTGTCGCCCAAGACCAAAGCGATCTTCGTGGAGTCGGTCGCCAATCCCGGCGGCGCGATTACCGATCTCGAAGCGGTGGCGGAAGTCGCGCGCAAGGCAAAGGTGCCGTTCATCGTCGATAACACACTGGCCTCGCCCTACCTCCTCAAGCCGATCGATCACGGCGCGGACATCGTAGTGCATTCGCTGACCAAGTTCCTTGGCGGCCACGGCAATTCGCTCGGCGGAATCATCGTGGATGCGGGTACGTTCGACTGGACGGCCAGCGGCCGCTATCCCCTGCTGAGCGAGCCGCGTCCGGAATATCACGGCATCCGGATGCACGAGACCTTCGGCAATTTCGCCTTCGCCATCGCCGTGCGCGTGCTGGCGTTGCGCGACCTCGGCCCCGCGATCTCGCCGTTCAACTCATTCATGATCCTGACCGGGATCGAGACGCTGGCGCTGCGCATGCAGCGTCATGTCGACAACACCAAGGCCATCACCGAATGGCTGTCGAAACATCCCGCCGTGTCATGGGTGAATTACGCGAGCCTGCCGGGCGACCGCTATTACAACCTCGCGCGCAAATACACGCCGAAGGGCGCGGGCGCTGTGTTCACCTTCGGGTTGAAGGGCGGCTATGAGGCAGGCATCAGCCTCGTCTCGAATGTGAGGCTGTTCTCTCACCTTGCCAATATCGGCGACACCCGCTCGCTCATCATCCATCCCGCCTCGACCACGCATAGCCAGCTTACCGACGAGCAGAAGACCATGGCGGGCGCAGGTCCCGACGTGGTGCGGCTGTCGATCGGCATCGAGGACAAGGAAGACCTGATCGCCGATCTCGAACAGGCGCTCAACGTTCCGTACTGAGGATCATCCAACACGACAAAAAGCGGCGCCGGTTATGGCGCCGCTTTTCTTTCGCGCATTGAAATTCGGCTATGTCGCCCCGGCGGCCTTGTCGCGGCGAACGAGACGGTTGTTGCGCTGGACCACTGCAAAACTCGCCACCGCGAACAGGATCACCAGCAACTGCGCCGAGACCGCCTCAAGCGTCGGATTGAGACCGATGGTTTCCATCCACCCGAAACCATGGAGCGGCGTGAACGGCACGATGGCCTGCTCCTGGAATTCCTGCATCGCCTCGCCGATGAACTTGATGCCCATCAGGAACAGGAAGGCCGAGGTGACAATAAACAACGGCCGCAACGGAATCCGCTGCGCCACCAGATTGATGAAATAGAACAGCACCGCGAGCGCCAGCGCGGCGGCCAAAAGCCCGCCGAACAGGCCAGCGCTCCAGCCGCCTTCGGTCGCGGCGAGTGCTGTGATGAACAAAACCGTTTCCGCGCCCTCGCGAAACACCGCAAGGAACGCCAGCAGCCCCACCGCCCAGCCGGTGTCTCGCGCCAGCGCGTGGTCGGCCTTGTGGGCAAGGTACTCCTTCCAGCCCTTGGGGTCCTGCTTGTTCCATAGCCAGCCGCTGACATAGAGCATCAGCCCTGCCGCGACGAGAATGACGATGCCTTCCATCAGGTCGCTGTGCTCGCCGGAATTGAGCACGGCGAACAGCCAGGCCGCGATCAGGCTCGCGCCAATCGCCACCAGCGCGCCGAGATAGAGCGCGCCGACGCGATGCCCGCCATCCACCTTACGCAGATAAGCCGCGAGCGCCGCGATCACGAGCATGGCCTCAAGGCCCTCGCGCAGCAGAATGACGGCAGCCTGGATGAATGCGTTCGACATCGGAAATAGACTCCGCAAGCGCCAATTGCTTATGCGCGCGCCTTCGCATGTAAAGACGGTGACGCACGACTACGAGAGGGCAGCGATTTAGAATTCGTCGAGAATGCAAATTAGCGAAGCGCAGGCACGAGCCCCTGCTCCACCGGGCTTTCCACATGATGAAGGCGATAGGCCTGCAGCAGCGTGAATGTCAGCACCACGATCGCGGTCGCCTGATGCAGCAGGCCGAGGGAGATCGGTACCTGATGCAGCAGCGTGAAAATGCCGATCACGAGCTGAAGGCTCAGTGCGGCCATCAGCCATGCTGCGCCGCGGATCACGGCAGGCGATGCCTTGCTGCGGATCACGTCGACGAGGTGCAGCAGCGCCACCCCGAACAGCGTGTAGGCGATCATCCGGTGGGTGAATTGCACCGTCAGCGTGCTGTCGAAGAAATTGCGCCACCATGGCTGCTCGAAGAACAACTGGTCGAGCGGCGGAATGAACCCGCCATCGATGTCAGGCCAGGTGTTGTAGATCTTGCCTGCGCGCAGGCCAGCCACCAGCGCGCCGAAATACAATTGCAGGAACACAAGCCCCAGCAAAATCTTGCTGGTCAGCACGGCCCGCGCGCTGGCGAGGGCCTTTGTCGCACGCGGCGCAAGGCCGCGCATGGTCCAGACGATCGCAGAGAAGATCAGCAGCGCGAGAAGAAAGTGAATCGCAAGCCGGTATTGCGAGACGGAAACGCGTGCGGTCAGCCCCGACTTCACCATCCACCAGCCGACGGCGCCCTGCAGCCCGCCGAGCGCGAACAGCACCCACAGCCGCCGCTTCAAGGCGTGGCCTAGGCCGCCGCGCATCAGGAAATACAGAAACGGAAAGAAGAACACCGCACCGATGCTGCGCGCGAGCAGCCGGTGCGTCCATTCCCACCAGAAGATGGTCTTGAACTCGGACAGGCTCATCCCCGCGTTCATTTCGCGATATTGCGGAATCTGCTTGTAGGCCTCGAATTCCTGATCCCACGCATGGGCGCTCAAGGGCGGCACCATGCCCGAGACCGGATTCCATTGCGTGATCGAGAGACCGGATTCGGTCAGCCGCGTCGCTCCGCCGACCAGCAATGTGCCGATAATCATCGCGGCCACAATTCCGAGCCAGATGCGGATCGGGCGCCGCGACGGCGTCGTGGCGGAACGGGTATCATCGAGGGTGTCGGTCATGGAGATATAAGGTCCGCTGGGGAAGGCTTGATCGGCCGGACGCGGCCCTTATAGTCCCCCCGCTTTGCGGCGCAAGGCGCGCATCCACGCAGGCTCCCGATTTCATGAAGATCAGAACGCGAAAATTCATCGGAACCATAGGCTTGCTCGTTCTCGTCGTGGTGTGGTCGCTGCTCGGAATGGCGATCGCGCAGACGCCGTGGCTCGCCGCTTCGCGGCTGGCGCAGGCCATTTTCTATGTGGTCGCGGGTCTGGGCTGGGTTCTGCCGGCCATGCCGCTGATTGCGTGGATGGCACGGCCGGACGCGCCGACGGCCTGAAAGCCCTCGGCCCGGTTCCGCAAACCCTGATTCATTACCCTTTGTTGACGTTTATTTGAAAAGGTCGACCGGTCAGGGGTGGCAGGCCCCTGCACGATCCGTCCTGACAACAAGGTTTGCAATGGCTAGCGTCGCTGAGCACGAAAACCAAGCCGCCTATGCGCGCGCTGGGGCCGTCAGCGCCGTTACCAGCGTTGCCATCTATGGCAGCCTTGCGGAGGCGGAAGCAATCTGGCGCGGGATGGAGACGCCCGATTATCTCCACACCTCCTTTCAACGCTTCGATTTTCTCAACGCCTGGCAGGCTCATGCCGGCGCGCATCTGAATATAAAACCGCTCATCGTCGTCGCCTCCGACCGCGGGGGCCGCCCCCTGATACTGCTGCCGCTCGGCTCGGTCCGGGAGAATGGCGTGAACATCGCGCGCTTTCTCGGCGGCAAACATCCGACATTCAACATGGGCCTGTGGCGGCGCGACTTCGCGGCTTCCGCCTGCAAAGCCGACATCGATACGATTCTCGCCGCGATTGTGGCCCATGGCGACCGGATCGACCTGCTGGCGCTGACGCAACAACCGGAGCGATGGGACGGCGTTCTCAATCCGCTGGCGCATTTTTCACGCCAACTTTCAGCGAACGCTTGCCCGCTGTTGCGCATGCCACCCGGAGCGCACCCGGAAGACATCATCAGTTCCGGTTTTCGCCGCCGCATCCGCGCGAAGGAAAAGAAGCTGAAGGCGCTGCCCGGCTATCGCTTTTTCCTCGCCCGCACCGACGAGGACATCACGCGCGTCCTCGACGCGTTCTTCACCATCAAGCCGTTGCGCATGGCCGCGCAGAATCTGCCGAACGTGTTTGCCGATCCGGGCATCGAAGCCTTCATCCGCACCGCCTGCCTGTCCAAGGCCCCTAATGACGGGCGCGCCATCGCGATCCACACACTGGAATGCGACAATGAAATTATCGCGATGTTCGCAGGCGTTGCCGATGGCCATCGTATCTCGATGATGTTCAACACCTACACGATGTCCGAGAATGCAAAGTACAGCCCCGGCCTGATCCTGCTGCGTAACATCATCGACCATTATACCGAACTCGGCTATTGCGCCTTCGATCTCGGCATCGGCTCGGATGACTACAAGCGCTGGTTCTGCAAGGACGATGAGCCGATCTTCGACAGCTTCATTCCGCTCAGCGCCTATGGGCGACTGGCGGCGCTCGGCATGTCATCGCTCAATCACGCCAAGCGCATGGTGAAGCAGAATCCGGCCCTGGTGGCCATGGCGCACCGGCTGCGCGCAGCTCTGCATCGCTGACGCAAGGCCGCGCTTCACCCACCGTCAAACACAATCGGTGACTGAACTCAGGCCGCCGCAACCTCTTCCGGCGCGGCTTCGCTCGTGGGCGTGCGGTTGAGGATGCTCACCGCGACAAAGCCGGATGCCATCAGTTGCGCGCGCATGGTCGCCTTCGCGGCCTCCGGAAGGCCGGGGGCCGGCAGGATCACGGCGTGGGCCTGCGAGGCAATCAGCGATGACGGAAGACCGGTCGCGGTGCCCGCGTCCAGTACCACATGGTCGTAAGTCTGCATCAGCGCATCGAGCGCCATGACAACGCGCGGCGACGTCAGCAAAGCGTGATCCGGCTGGATGCCCGCGCCGATCACATGCACCGGCGAACGCGTATCGCGGTTGATGATCTGCCCGAACGAGGCGACGCCCCTGGCGAGATCGCTCAAGCCCGGCGTCTGCGAAACTGCATCCGCCGCCGCGGGCGACAGGCCAATCAGCAAAACTTTTGAATCGCGCGACAACTGCCGCGCCAGCGCCAGCGCCGTGTTGGAGACATCTTCTGCCGCACCCGCTCCAATCAGCGTGATCTTGCGCGCACGTTCACCATTCGCACGGAGCGATTCCGCCAATCGCTCGATCTGCGACTGCACCGACAGCACAGGCTGAATCCCGCCGAACGGTTCAGCCACATATGCCTCGTCTCTCGGCGCGCCCCACGGCGCCGCCATGCGAAGAAGCTCAGCGGTCGCGATATAGCCGCCGGTGAGCATCATCGTCATCAGCGTTGCGATCAGCACGATCGGCAGCTTCTTCGGATAAGCGGGCGTGTTGGAGACGATGGCGCGGGAAATGATGCGGCCATCGGCGGGCGCGGAATCGATGCTCTCACGCGCCGTCGCTTCGCGATACTTCGCAAGGTAGGTCTCCAGAAGATCACGCTGCGCTTTCGCCTCGCGCTCCAGCGCGCGCAACTGCACCTCCTCGCCGTTGCTGGAGGTCGCATGTGCCTTCAACTGGTCGAGACTCGCACTCAGGCTGTCCATCCTCGCACCCGCGATACGTGCATCGTTTTCAAACGCGCGCGACAGCTTGCCCGCCTCCTCGCGAATCTGCCGGTCGAGATCGGCGATCTGCGCCTTCAGTTCCTTGATGCGGGGATGGCGATCCATCAGCGTGGACGATTGTTCGGCCAGTTGCGCGCGCAGCGTGACACGTTGCTCGCTGAGCCGGCGCACCAGATCGGAATTCAGAACCTCGGAGGCCTCGATCGGCCGGCCGCTGTTCAGCATGTCACGGATCGAACGCGCACGCGCTTCCGCATCGGCCTTCTGCGCACGCGCATTGTTGAGTTGCGTGTTCAACTCGCCGAGTTGCTGGTTGGAGAGCGTGGTGTTGTTGGTGCCGATAAACAGATTGGATTTGGAGCGGAATGCCTCGACACGATCCTCGGCGTCGGCAACCTTCCTGCGCAAATTATCGATTTCGCCCGACAGCCACTGGCCGGCCGCCTTGGCCTGCTCCTGCCGTCCGGCCTGCTGCATCACCAGATAGCCGTCCGCAATTGAGTTCGCGACCCGCTCCGCGAGTTTCGGATCGCGCGACTGGAATTCGACGACCATGACGCGCGACTTGTCGACCGCATAGGCGGTGAGACGCTCGTAATAGGCGCCCAGCACCCGCTCCTCCGGCGTCATGCGGAACGGATCGCGACCGATGCCGAACAACGACAGCAGGGATTTCAGCGGCGAAATGCCGTTCAGCACCGGATCGAACTCCGGCAGCTTGTCGAGATGGTTCTTCTTGATGACGTCGATCGCGAGATCCCGCGACAGCAGCAACTGCACCTGGCTCGTCACCGCCGCATCGTCAAGCGCGGCACGCTCCTCGCTGCGCTCGCCGTTCGGACGCAGGAAGATGTTTTCGCGGCCATCGATCAGGATCCGCGCTTCGGACTTGTAGCGCGGCGTGACAACGTTAACGGCGGCCATCGACAGCACGAACACCACCGCCGTCGGCACCAGCACCCATTTGCGCTTGTCGACGAGCGCCTGCCAGATCAGTCTTAAATCGAGATCGCCAAGACGCGGCTTGGATACCACCTTGGACGCCGGCTTCGCGGCGGAGGCTGTCGCGGGAGCCATGTACCGACGAAAAGCGCCTGCAGCACCTTTCAGCCGGTCACGCAAATACGCCACACGCATCAACAGCTCCCGCTACGCTCACACAACTGGTACGGCGCGATTACAGTCCATTAAGGTTGCTGCGCGGTTAATATTGCGCACGTCATGCTTTTTAAACGCGGACGGGCTAAGCAAAAGCCATGCCCTTCCCTGACCGCCCTCTCCGCATTCTGCACGCCGTCCGCGCGCCTGTTGGCGGCATCATCCGTCACATTCTCGATCTCGCGGAGGGACAGGCCGAGCGCGGCCACGAGGTCGGCATCCTGGCCGACAGCCTGACTGGCGGCGAGCGTGCCGACGCGGCGTTGAAAGCCATCGCACCGAAGATGAAGCTCGGCATCTATCGCCTTGCCATTCGCCGCGAACCGCACCCCGCCGACCCGGTCACGGCGCTAAGATTCCTCCAGCTTGCGCGCATGCTCAAGCTCGACGTGCTGCACGGCCATGGCGCGAAGGCAGGCGCATTCGTCCGCCTCAAGGGCGCATCGAAAGACACCATCAGGATTTACACCCCGCATGGTGGGTCACTGCACTACCGGCCCGAAACGCTGAAAGGCGCGTTCTATACGAGGCTCGAGCGCGCCTTGATGAACCGCACTGACCTCTTCCTGTTTGAAAGCGGCTTTGCGCGCGACACCTACGAGCGCGTGGTCGGTAAGCCGTCCGGCCTCGTGCGCTGCGTCTTCAATGGCGTCGGCGCCAATGAATTCGATCCGGTACCGCTGGCCGAGGATGCGACCGATCTCGTCTATGTCGGAGAGTTCCGCCACATCAAGGGCGCCGATCTGCTGATCGAAGCCGTGGCGCGGCTGCGTGCCAACGGCAGGCCCGTGACGCTCACGCTTGCCGGAGACGGCGAGGAAACCGCAACTCTCAAGGCGCTCGTCGCCCGGCACAAGCTGGGTGACGCGGTGCGCTTCATCGGTCACGTCAAGGCGCGCTTCGGCTTCTCGAAAGGCCGCCTGCTGATTGTACCGTCGCGCGGGGACTCGATGCCCTATGTGGTGATCGAAGCCGCCGCCGCCGGCGTGCCACTGCTCGCCGCCAATGTCGGCGGCATTCCGGAAATCTTCGGCCCCTTCAAGGAAGCACTGTTTGCCCCGGACAATGTCGAGGCCATGGCGGATGCCATCGCGGCTGCTCTCGACAACCCCAATGTCGCCCGCGAGCGCAGTAAGGCGCTGCGCGAGCGCATCTTCATGAACTTCTCACAGAAGGCGATGGTCGACGGCGTGCTGGATGCCTATCGGGATACCTTCAACCTTCGTTAACACCCAATGGGAATAACGGATTGTTCTGATTTGTCCGGTATCCGGTCGGGCATCGCGCAAGGCGCGAAACAGGCGGATTTGCAGGCGTGGAAGCGAGTGATCTTCAGGTAAAGGCTGATGCGGCCGCAGTGGGTGCTGCGCCTGCGATGGCAGGCCGCGCCTATCCGTTCGAGCGCCGCCGCAGGCTTTCACCTGCCGCGCTGGCTGTCACCAACGAGAAGGTCCATTCCGCCTATTCGAGCGTCGTCATCAACGGCGTGGTCCGCGCCGCCGATTTCGTTTGCCTCAGCATCGTCGGCATCGCCTCTTATCTCGGTTATGTCGTGCCGATCGACGGCTTCTCCTGGACGCCGGTCTGGGCCGTTCTGGCGATGTCGCTTGTCGCCGTCATCAGTTTTCAGGCCGCCGAGGTCTACGACATCGAGATCTATCGCGGGCGGCTGCGGCAGTTCACGCGCCTGATATCGTCCTGGGCTTTCGTGTTCCTGCTGTTCATCGGTGTGTCGTTCTTCGCCAAGTTCGGCGATACCGTCTCCCGCGTCTGGCTGGTGACGTTCTTCGTATTCGGCTTCATCGCACTCAGCATGGAGCGCATGATGTTGCGCTCGCTGGTACGCAGATGGGCGCGTGAAGGCAGACTCGGCCGCCGCACCATCATCGTCGGCTCCGACGAGAATGGCGAACATTTGATCGAGGCATTGCGCCAGCAGGACGATTCCGATCTCAAGCTGCTCGGTGTATTCGACGACCGCAACGATACGCGCGCGCTCGACACCTGCGCGGGCCTTCCCAAGCTCGGCAAGGTCAACGACATTCTCGAATTCGCCCGCCGCACCCGCGTCGATCTCGTGCTGTTCGCGCTGCCAATTTCGGCCGAGAGCCGCATTCTCGACATGCTGAAGAAGCTGTGGGTGCTGCCGGTGGACATTCGCCTGTCCGCCCACACCAACAAGCTGCGCTTCCGGCCGCGCTCTTATTCCTACATCGGCTCGGTGCCGACGCTCGGCATGTTCGAGCAACCGATTACCGACTGGGATATGGTGATGAAATGGGTGTTCGACCGCTTCGTCGGCGCCCTTCTGCTCGTCCTGCTGGCGCCGGTGATGGCGCTGGTCGCGCTCGCGATCAAGCTCGACAGTCCCGGCCCCGTGCTGTTCCGTCAGAAGCGCTTCGGTTTCAACAACGAGCGCATCGACGTCTTCAAATTCCGCTCTCTCTATCATCATCAGGCCGATCCGCTGGCGGCCAAGGTCGTGACCAAGAACGATCCGCGCGTGACGCGCGTCGGCCGCATCATCCGCAAGACCAGCCTCGACGAACTGCCGCAGCTTTTCAACGTGGTCTTCAAGGGCAATCTGTCGATCGTTGGCCCCCGCCCCCATGCGGTGCAGGGCAAACTGCAAAGCCGCCTGTTCGACGAAGCGGTGGACGGCTATTTCGCGCGCCATCGCGTCAAGCCGGGCATTACCGGCTGGGCGCAGATCAACGGCTGGCGCGGCGAGATCGACAACGAGGAAAAAATCCAGAAACGCGTCGAGTTCGATCTCTATTACATCGAGAACTGGTCGCCGCTGTTCGATCTCTACATCCTGTTGAAAACGCCGTGGGCGTTGATCAAGGGCGAGAACGCCTATTGAGCGCACCGGCGGAGGCCCGGCGATGACCTTCGCCACCGATCACCTGCTCGCCACGCATCGCCTCGCGCCGCCTCGCGTGCGCGCCATCCAGCATGCCCTGATGTGGATCGCGGGCGTCGGCGGCTCGCTGGTGTTCATCGAGCCGAGCCCCTACGAACTCGCGACGCTGGCTGGCATCATTTTCTTCTACGCCACCGGCCTGAGGATGCGCCCCGTGTTCCTGCCGCTGCTCATCATGCTGGTGATGCTGAATTTCGGCTACACAATCTGCTCGATCGATCTGATGGACCAGTCCCAGATCGTGAACTGGATCGCGACCTCGTGGTACATGGCGATCACCGCGTTCTTCTTCGCGCTGGTGCTTGCCGAAGATACCGAAAAGCGGCTCGACCTTCTGCAACGCGGCCTGATTATCGGCGGCGTGATCGCGGGCGGCTCCGGCGTCGCCGGTTACTTCCATCTCGTGCCCGGCGGCTACGATCTGCTGACGCTGTACGGGCGCGCGCGCGGCACGTTCAAGGATCCGAACGTGCTGTCGGCCTTCCTCATCCTGCCCGCATTGCTCGCGCTGCAAAACGTCATCACGGCCCCGTTCTTCAAATCGCTCCGCAATGCGCTGGCGTTCGGCATCATCGCGCTCGCTCTGCTGCTGGCATTCTCGCGCGCCGCCTGGGGCCAGCTCGTCTTCACAGCGATCTTCATGGTGGCGCTGATGTACCTGACGAGCCGGTCGCGCTCGCAGCAAAGCCGCATCGTGCTGACCGCGATCGCCGCCGTCGCCGCGCTGGCGCTGGCACTCGCCGTGCTTCTGTCGTTTGATTCCATCGACAGCCTGTTCAAGGAACGCGCGAGCCTGCACCAGACTTACGACAGCGGCCGCTACGGCCGGTTCGGCCGCCATATTCTCGGCTTCCAGATGGCGCTCGACCTGCCATTCGGCATCGGCCCGTTGCAGTTCAGGCGGTTCTTCCCGGAGGACACGCATAATTCCTTCCTCAACGCCTTCATGTCAGGCGGCTGGATTTCCGGCATCCTGTTCCCGACGCTGGTCTTCGTCACGGTGGCGATGGGCTTCCGGCTGGTTTTCGTGCGGGTGCCGTGGCAGCGCACCTATCTCGCATTCTTCTGCGCATTCCTCGGCACTGTCGGCGAGGCCTTCATCATCGACGTCGACCACTGGCGGCATTTCTGGCTGATGCTGGGCGCGATGTGGGGATTTGCTGCGGCGACCTACGAATACAAGACCCGCAGCATGGCGGCACGAGGCGACGTCGGACTGTTACCGCCGTAGCGCGGGCAGCCGGATCGACGACAGGCGTTCACGCCATCTTGCGAACTGCGCCGTGAGGTTCGCCGGCGGATCGACCACCACGCCCTTGAGGATCATCCAGATACTCACGCCCGCAACAATCATCAGCATGGCGTACTGAACAACAATCGCACCGGGGCGCGAGACGCCGATGGTCGAGCAGGCATATCCCCCGATACGCACCACAAGAACGAGCAGGACAAGTGCCGAGACCGCAAAATTCCGTCCCTGTCGCGTCGTCCGTGGCGGGCCCAGAAAGGCGAACGCCAGAATCACGAATACGAACGGATAAAGACCGGCCAGCAAGCGGTCATGAAGCTCGGCGCGGAACTGCCCGAGGCTGCGCTGCGCAACGGCGTCATCCTTCGGCGGTGAAATCAGCTCGCCGATGAAACGCTCGCGGGCATTGTAGTTGTAAGTCTGCGGCGCCTGCGAGAACTGCGACATGTCGAAAGCGTAGCTCTTGAAGGCGACGATCAGGGGGTCCTTCTTGTCCGCCTGGAAGCGCTGCAGGTTGCCGTCGCTGAGCACCAGAAACGAGCCCTTGTCGGTCTTCTGCACCACGCCGTTTTGCGCCGTGATGTTGATGCGCTCCGCCGGATTGCGCTGATCGTCGATGAACACACCGACCAGCACGCCGCCGGGCCTGCGCTCCTGCACGCGCAGCACCAACTTGTCGAGCCGGATGAACTGCCCCGGCTGCAACACGTTCGCGAGCACGTCCGCGCCGATCTCGGTGTGCCAGCGCCGCAGCGCGCGCAGGCATTCCGGCGCAAGGAAGATCGCGAGAAACGAAATCAGGCAGGCGACGATCACCGTCGAAACCATGAACGGGCGCAGGAACCGCCACGGCGACAGCCCGGCGGCATTCATCACGATGACTTCGGAATCGGCCGAAAGACGGTTGAGCGTGTGCGTCACCGCCAAAAGCATCGCCAGAGGCGCGATGATCAACGCCAGCACGGGAATCGCAAGCCCGGTGATGCCGAGGAACACCAGCACGGTCTGGCCTTGCGCCGTCATCAGGTCGATGCCGCGCAACGCCTGCGTCACCCAGATCACACCGGTCAGCGATACCAGCACGATCAGGAACGACAACAGCGTCAGCCGCACCACATAGGCGTCGATCGCGCCCAGCAGACGGCGCGGAGATATGAGGGAGAGAACCGTCAGGGCAAGGTTCCTCTGTTGAGGGCACTTGTTTCGGAAATCCGGTTTTCCATCATCAACCCGCGAGCCATTGGCGAGGCGTCATCATAACGAAAATCCGCCACGCCCGCGATCAAACCGGAGGCACACCGCGGGGCGATGTCCTCCGCAGGCCAATTTTGGCTATAAAGCCCTGCACTTAAAATACAAGGCAAATCAACGTCATCCGGCACGCACAACTGCTAGCCGAACGGCTCGCCGCCGCCCGGCCAATGCCGCGATGATGAGCCAGCCTATCGCCGCAGCGAGATCGCAAGCCCGCTCAGATCGGCATTCACCATCAAGCCGGCCTGACGGCCCTGCATGGTCAGCACCGCACCCTTTTCGTTGGTCAGAACGATGGCGCTGACACCACGAACCGCCGCGACACCAGCACCTGCTGCGCCATAAACGCCCGCGACATCTGATGGCCTCGTGATGTTGCTGACCGTGCCGACAAGATCGGTCTTCGAGGCGCCGAACACGAGGCCCGCGCTCAGGCCACCGATCGACAGCGGATAGCGGCGGCCATGAAACACCAGCGTACCGCTTCCGCCCGAGGCGCCGATGAACCAGCCACCCTTGAGCACGGAGATGCGGATCGTGCCGCTATCGGCGTGGGCCGCGGAGGCAAAACCCGCCCCAAGGACAACAGCCAATGCAACAACCCATTTTCGCAGCCGGATGGAGAGCATCGCTTTCACCTTCTGTTTTGCGCGGAAGAATCGGCACCGCTGATAGCGAAGGATAAAGCGCCTTCAAGATTCGAAGCAACTGCAGGCACGATGGCTGGCGCCGGAAAAGCATGCCACCGCCGCGAGGCAGACCCCGGCAGCCCTCCAAGTTGCTCTCGACATTCCTTTGAAAAATGGTCGGAGCGGCGGGATTTGAACCCACGACCCCTAGTCCCCCAGACTAGTGCGCTAACCGGGCTGCGCCACGCTCCGACGATGGGCACTGATTAGGGAAATTGGCGGCATAAGGCAAGGCGAGAACCGGGCAAAACGACCCCGGCTACCGCCAGATCAGGGCCGGAAACCGCGGCCTCACCTAGACTGCCCACCCTTACGATACTCCGGATCGATCGCCGCTGCATTCCGCTCGATAAAGAACTTCGACGCGGCAGGCGTCAGATGACCATTATCCCAGGAGGTCGGCTGTCCACCACTGTCCGGAACAGTAATCAGACAGCTATTGCCCTTGCAGAAGGTCGCGGCCGGTGAAATGAACGTCACGTTTTCCGCAGCGGCGACGCGCTTCACCATATTCTCTGCCGCGAATGTCCACCACTCAAGATAGGCTGAATCCCATTCTGGAATTTTATCCGGCGCGGCGGAGCGCTTGAAGATACTGAACTGGAAATCCCGCAGCGGAATCACGGATGGCGCGATCTTCCATTGCGGCATCTGCCCGATGACAACGATGTGTTGCACACCCGCCGCCTTCAGCCAGTCGATCGTTCGGGTCAGCCTTTTCGCATCAACCAGGGCATATTTGCCTGTGCCGTCATAAACTATCCATCGCGCCGCGATGATAACGGTATCCGGCCGCAACAACGGGATCTTTTGTCGCGCGAGTTCATTCGCATCGTCGCAATAACGCGGAAGCGGCGCCGAACTATCCGCCATCGGAGCACAGCTAAATGCGATATAGCGCGCGAGACGGAAGTCCCGCCGCTCCTGTTGCAGGGCCTGTAAGCCGGCAATCAGATGAAAGGCATGTGAATCGCCCCAGACCAGAACGAGCGGTGCACCGGCTGGTCCGATCCCGTCGCATTCGGCGGATGGCCTGGTCTCGGCGCCGTACACGCACACCTGAGCGGCGGCATCCTTGCCCGCATCAATTACACGCTTCTGGATCTCGCGCGGAAAACGGTCCGGGAAGCCGTCTTTCGCGTACACCACCAAACCCAGGGACCCGCAGACAGCAAGAAGAACGGCAAGCGAAACCGCCTTGGTTGAGAGATGGCCGCCCGAGCGGAGCGGACGCTCGATAAACCTGTATGTGAGATGCGCAAGAACACCCGCCGCAACAATCAAGCCAATCGACATGATGACCGTCGGCTCTCTGTGGAAGCGGATGGTGCGGGCGAAAACCAGAAGCGGCCAATGCCACAGATAAAACGGGTAGCTGATCAGTCCGATATAGACCAGCGTGCGGTGACCCAGCATACGGTTCGCTCGCGCATTCTCGCCCGATGCAATCAGCAGAACCGTGCCGGCCACCGGCAACAACGCCCACCATCCAGGAAACGCCCTGTCGCGATCGACCACCATCATCGCTGTCGCGAGCAACAGCAATCCGGCCCATCCCATCCACGACTTGCCGTGAACAAAACCACCGGCGCGGGCATGAAGCAGTGCTAGAATTGACCCCGACCCCAATTCCCAGAAACGGCCCAGCGGCAGAAAGAACGCGCCAACAGGATCGTTCGCGGTCTGCACGACATTGCCGCCAAACGACAGGACCGTCAGCCCGATCGCAATCGCGAGCGCCGCGCGGTGGCGCACCAGCAGCATCAGGATCAGCGGCCAGACCAGATAGAACTGCTCCTCCACACCCAGCGACCAGATGTGCAGCAGCGGGTTGAATTCCGCGCTCGGCGCGAAGTAGTTCTGTTGCAGAAATAACGCGATGTTGGCGATAAAGCCCGCCGATGCCGCCGTGTTGAGGCCCAGCGCGCGATAGGCATCGGGCAGCATGAACAGAAAGCCCATCCCCAGCGAGACAAGCAGAACGAGAATGAGCGCCGGAAAGATGCGCCTGATTCTTCGCCCATAGAACGTTGCGACGCTGAACCGGCTTGCGGCGACATCCTGTCGGATCAGGCTGGTGATCAGAAAGCCGGAAATGACGAAGAACACATCGACGCCGACGAAGCCGCCGCGAAATACCGCCGGAAAATAGTGAAAGCCGACGACGAACAGAACGGCAATCGCCCGCAGGCCATCCACGTCTCGTCGATATGGTAATGACACGTCGATCAATCCCGCAGGCGTGACAAGACCAATTCAGGCTGACTTGGAATCGTCATGCGTGGGCTTGCCCCACGCATCCATCTAAAAAGAGGAGTCTCTTCAAGCAGATGAATTGCCGGGTCAAGCCCGGTAATGGCGGGGCTCGGTTCCATTCAAAGTGAAACCACTCTAGTGTCCCGAATCCGAAGTTCGCCTCACTAGGCAGCATCTTCTACAGCGAACTTCTGAATCACCACGCTGGGCTGCCATGCCGTCAGCCGCCCATGGCCCTGTCGAGCAGAGCACGCGCGCTCAACAGATCATCGAGAACGGATTTCAACTTGGCCTGCCCGTCTCCATGAGTCCGTGTCTGCTGAGGCCCCTTCTGCTGCAGACTTTGACGCACGCCCGGCGGCGCATACGCATCGGCTCCGTTGTGATGCGCGGAAGCCTGCATGACGGCAGGTTTCGTCACTGTCGCAACCGGCACTTCCGGAGCACGCCTGGCCGCAGCCGGCGGCATCGGGCCGATCCGCTCCGACATCGAAGGCACGAAATCCATCAAGGGCCGTAGCGGCGGGCTTTCGGTCTCAAGCTCGACCTCATTCGCCTCGTCGTCCATCTCCTCGGCGGCGTCGATCTCTGCCGTCTCGTACTCGTCGGAGGCGAATTCACGTGCCTCGTGTTGCGGTGCTTCCTCGAATGAGGGACCAGACAAAGAGGCTGGCGCGAGCGCTGCCTCATCGAGATTCTGGACAGCCTTGACGCCATGCTCGCGCAGAATGCGCTGCACGCCACGGATGGTGTAACCCTCGCCGTACAGCAGGCGACGGATTCCGCGCAGCAGTTCCACATCGTCGGGCCGGTAGTACCGGCGGCCGCCGCTGCGTTTCATCGGCTTGATCTGAACGAAGCGCGTTTCCCAAAATCGCAGCACGTGAGCCGGGATATCGAGATCGTCAGCCACTTCGCTGATGGTCCGAAATGCGTCCGGTGCCTTTTCCAAAAGGCAAGCCCCCTGTCAGAATCACGGCATGAATCATCCCGCTTCTGAAAGGGTAACGCTTTTTCGGATTTTCGGAAACGATTCGGTGCTTGCTGGACGAACGGAGGGAAGTTGCCGGGCGCCTGCCGGGTCTAGCCCGCAGCCGCGCTGGCGACGGCCGATTCATCCTTGGTGCCGGCACCGTTGTTGATGCGCTGCTTCAGGATTGCCGACGGCTTGAACACCATGACCCGGCGCGGCGAGATCGGGACCTCGGTCCCCGTCTTGGGGTTGCGGCCGATGCGCTCGCCTTTTTTGCGCACCATGAAGGAGCCGAACGAGGACAGCTTCACCGTTTCGCCCTTCTCAAGGCAGTCGGTGATCTCCTTGAGCACGAGTTCAACGAACGCAGCCGACTCTGTCCGCGACAGGCCGACCTTCTGGTAGACCGCCTCACATAAATCGACTCGTGTGACCGTTTTTCCGCTCTCGCTCATGATCCGAACCCCAGCTACAGCGTGCAAATTATGCTTAAAAATAAGAGGTTAGTTGCAACGGGTCAACCATGCTCATCATGCAACCGCATGATATTCGGACATAATAATCCGCGGCATTCGACCTAAATTTTACCAACGCAACAGGGCCGAGCCCCAGGTGAACCCTCCGCCCATCGCTTCCAGCATCACCAGATCGCCTCGCTTGATGCGTCCGTCATCGGCTGCCGTCGCAAGCGCCAATGGAATGGAGGCCGCCGACGTATTGCCGTGCCGGTCGACGGTCAGCACCACTTTTTGCGGCGCGATATCGAGCTTCTTGGCCGACGCATCGATGATCCGCTTGTTCGCCTGATGCGGAACAAGCCAGTCGATGTCGTTAGCCGTTGTTCCTGTCGCGGCGAAAGCATCGACGATGACATCCGTGATCATGCCGACGGCGTGCTTGAACACCTCGCGGCCTTCCATGCGCAGATGGCCGACGGTCTGCGTCGAGGACGGACCGCCATCGACGTACAATTTGTCCTTGTGGGCACCATCCGAGCGTAGATGGGTGGTGAGAATGCCCCGGTCGGCACTGGTGCCGGCCTGCGGCTGCGCCTCGAGAACCACAGCCCCCGCCCCGTCGCCGAACAGCACGCAGGTGCCACGGTCGTTCCAGTCGAGGATGCGGGAAAAGGTCTCCGCGCCAATCACCAGCGCTCGCTTGTAGGTGCCGGCTTTGAGGAAATTGTCGGCCGTCGCCAGCGCGAAAATGAAGCCGCTGCACACCGCTTGAAGGTCGAACGCAGCACCGTGATGGATGCCAAGCCCGTTCTGGATCTGCACGGCTGTTGCGGGAAAGGTATGGTCCGGCGTCGAGGTCGCGAGCACGATCAGGTCGATCGACTGCGCGTCGACTTTCGCGTCCGCGATCGCCGCCTGCGCCGCCTTGAGGCCGAGATGCGAGGTGAACTCGCCGTCCGCAGCGATGTGACGCTGGCGGATGCCTGTGCGCTGGACGATCCATTCATCCGAGGTCTCGACCATGCCGGCAAGCTCGGCATTGGACATCACGCGCTTGGGCAAATACGCGCCATGGCCGATCACAACCGAACGCATCACACTCACGAAACAGCCTCCTGCGCGGTCGGCATAAGGGTCAGCGACCCGCCGTCACGGTTGAGAGTTTGATTGATCTTTGTCAGGAGATCGTAGCGGACCATCTCATAGCCAACATCCACGGCGGACGCAAAGCCCTCGGCATCGGTGCCGCCATGGCTTTTGATCACAACGCCGTTGAGGCCGAGAAACACTCCGCCATTGACCTTGCGCGGGTCCATCTTGTCCCGCAGGGCCTTGAAGGCGCTCTTGGCGAACAGATAGCCGAGCTTGGAGCGCCAGGTGCGGCTCATCGCGCTGCGCAGATATTCGGCGATCTGGCGCGCGGTACCTTCCGCGGTCTTCAGCGCGATGTTGCCGGAAAAGCCTTCGGTGACGATCACGTCGGCGGCTCCCTTGCCGATGCCGTCACCCTCGACGAAGCCGATGAAGTCCAGCTCCGGCAGGTTCATGGAGCGCAGCAACTCGGCCGCCTCCTTCACCTCCTCGACGCCCTTGACCTCCTCCACCCCGATGTTGAGCAGGCCCACCGTCGGTCGTTCGATGTCGAACAGCACCCGCGCCATCGCGCTGCCCATGATCGCCAGCGAGGCCAGATGGCGGGCGTCGCCGCCGATCGAGGCGCCAACATCGAGCACCACGGACTCGCTGCGGATCGTCGGCCACACGCAGGCGATCGCCGGGCGGTCAATGCCGGGCAGCATGCGCAGGTTGAATCGCGACATCGCCATCAGTGCGCCGGTGTTGCCGGCGGATACGGCCACGTCGGCCTCACCCTTGCGCACGGCATCGAGCGCCAGCCACATCGAAGAGGTCTTGCGGCCACGGCGCAGCGCCTGGCTCGGCTTCTCCTCCATGGTGATGGCGACATCGGTGTGGACGACCTTTGAAGCCGCCTTGATGGCCGGATGAGCGTCGAGCTGCCGGTTGATCGCGGCGCTGTCGCCGAACAGGATGAATTCCGTGTCGGGATGCCGTGTCAGTGAGATTCCTGCGCCCGGGACCACCACGGGGGGGCCGAAATCGCCGCCCATGGCATCGAGCGCAATACGAACCTTCTGGGCCATGGCCGATGTAAGAACCTGATTGTGCAGCAAGCCCGATGAGTTTGCGACTGATCGGAAAACGAACCGCGATTGGCAATGCGAGACGGCTAGTGAGGGACAGTCATACCGCCGTCCCGTCAACAATAGCCAGTTCAGAAGCCGATACAATATCTTGACCGGCCTGTCTCGCTCCTTGAATGGTGTGAATCAGTCCTTTTTCGACCTTTTTGGACCGCCCTTTGGCGCCTGCTGGAGGGCCTTCAGGGCCGCGAACGGGTGTTCCTCCGGGTCGGAGGTCTCAACGGTTGCGGTGAAAGCCACATCCGCCTTCCGGGGATAGGGGTCGATTCCAAGGAACAGCATCTCGGTCGCGAGCCGCCCGAGGTCGATGGCTCCGTTGACGATGATTTCCGGCGGGTCCGGCTCGTCCCCGTCGATATCCACCTTCGGCGGGGCTGCCGCAGCCGAATCCGGCTCGGCGAAAATAATGTCGATGTCTTCCTCGACCCGGTTTTCCAGAGGCTCCAGCGTCACCACGCAGTCCTGACCGATCAGGCCACTGACACGGCCTCGCGCCTGAATGGCTCCCCGGACGTGGGTGAGGTGGAAACTCGCCTGAGCCTCCAGAATCTCCCGCACGCCCGCGACCTCCGCCAAGGCGGCGCGTTCGGCCGCATTGGCCGCAAAGGTGACATGCGACCCGGCAGCCGGGATCTTCGCCACAGCGACCGGGTGGCTCCAAGGATTATCGCGATGGGGCTGATGTCCGCTCATCCGGTTATCCTTCCGCCAAGCCGTTGGCAGGCGGAAACTGCCATTCGCCGCGCGCGAAAGCCGCCTGATCGACCGTGTTAAGCTGCGCCAGCGCTTCCCCTACGTAGGTGGCAAGCCGCTCCGCGCCGGCTGCATTGGCCTCGTTGAAGATGTTGCGGTTGAACGCGGCCGCCAGTTCCGCATGACCCGCATTGAGCGCCGCGTCGTAGGCAGCGGAGCGGCCATAAAAGGCCTCGCCGAACTTCTGCATCCGCTTCGGGACGGTGAGGTCGCCTACCCCCATCTCGCGCAGATTGTCGTCCATGTCGGTGCAAAAACGGTCGAACAGGTGTTGCGCCGGTTCTTCCCCAGCCGGGTCCTGCCGCAGCACCCGCAGCACCATCCACAGATGCAGCAGCACCATGTCGAAGCGCCCGTCCACCGTGTCGGGAACATGGAGCCCAGCATAGAAGGCCGGCTGCCGGGCCTGCGCCACGATCATGCCATAGATGGCCTCGATGGTGCGCTGCGCCGGGGTCGATTTCTTGAGAAACGAGAACATCTTCCGATCCATTGACCTGCCCGCCAGTCCGGGCACGCGGTTCTGTGGTTGCAATGAAGCGTGCCGCCGGGTACGTCAACCGCTCCTGCGATGCAAGAACCTCGGGACTGCAAGAAAGGCCTTCGCCTGACATGACGTTTCGCGCCCTCACCCCCTCCTCCTATCCCCGTTCCCGCTCCATGTCGGGCACCCTGCGCGGCACCGTTGCCGCGCTGGCTCTCGGTCTGGTCCTCGTCGGATGTACCGGCGAGCAGTTCCAGAGGGGTTACATCCTGCCACCCGGCGCGCTGGAACAAGTCCAGATCGGCGCGAGCCAGGATCAGGTGCTGGTGGTGCTGGGTACGCCTTCAACCGTCGCGACGCTGGACGGCGACGTGTTCTATTACATCTCGCAGCGCACGGAGCGGAAGGTCGCCTTCATGCACCAGCAGGTGATCGACCAGCGCGTCATCGCCGTCTATTTCGACAAGAACCGCACCGTCCGGCGCGTGGCGAACTACGGCCTGAAGGACGGTAAGATTTTCGACTTCATCAGCCGCACCACGCCGACCAGCGGCCAGGAGATCAGCTACCTTGCGCCGATCTTCAAGCTGATCAGGTTCCGCGACTGATTTTCGGTGACGTGCCGGTCGCGTTACACCGCGACCAGCCCGCGCGCGACGAAGTCGTAGCCCTGCTCCCAGCGGTCGTGCTGCTCAGTGCCTTCCGGATAGGGATTCTTACGCGGCTCGTGATTGAAGCGCGCGAGCTTCCCCTGCTCGAACGGATCGCTGTCGTCGGCTGCCATGGTTTCGCTCCCTGAGGTTTCGCTCCCTCATGCCGGTCACTTCCGGCCCTGACATCCAACGCAACAGGTATGTTCCGGTTTCCGACAGAGCGCTGAAATTTTCCGGGGGATTGCGAGCCGCGTCGTCTTCAAATTGTCGCAGTGTGCCGGGTCGTTCTGCGCAACAAAAAAGCCCGCGGCATGCCGCGGGCTTTTCGTCACTCTCGTATTGCTATCAATGCGCCAGGATCGCAAGCAGCAACAGTGCCACGATGTTGGTGATCTTGATCATCGGGTTCACGGCGGGGCCCGCCGTGTCCTTGTAGGGATCGCCTACGGTGTCGCCGGTCACGGCCGCCTTATGCGCGTCCGAACCCTTGCCGCCGAAGTGACCATCCTCGATGTACTTCTTGGCGTTGTCCCACGCGCCGCCGCCCGAGGTCATCGAGATCGCGACGAACAGGCCAGTGACGATCACACCGAGCAACATCGCGCCGACTGCGGAGAACGCAGCCGACTTGCCCGCCGCGCCGCCGCCCGCAATCGCATAGATCGCAAAGTAGACGACGATCGGCGACAGCACCGGCAGCAGCGACGGAATGATCATTTCCTTGATCGCAGCCTTGGTCAGCAGGTCCACGGCTTTGCCGTAGTCCGGCTTGTCGGTGCCCTGCATGATGCCCGGCTTCTCACGGAACTGACGGCGCACCTCTTCGACGATGGCGCCCGCCGCGCGGCCGACCGCCGTCATGCCCATCGCGCCGAACAGATACGGCAGCAGGCCACCAAACAGCAGGCCAACCACGACGTACGGGCTGTTGAGCGAGAAGTCCGGCGAAACGCCCTGGAAGTAAGGGTGATGGGCCGCATCCGAGATGAAGAACTTCAGGTCCTGATTGTAGGCCGCGAACAGCACCAGCGCGCCGAGACCGGCGGAGCCGATCGCGTAGCCCTTGGTGACGGCCTTGGTGGTGTTGCCGACCGCGTCGAGCGCGTCGGTCGCCTTGCGGACTTCCTTCGGAAGCCCCGCCATTTCCGCGATGCCGCCCGCGTTGTCCGTCACCGGGCCGAAGGCGTCGAGTGCCACGATCATGCCGGCCAGCGCCAGCATGGTGGTGGTCGCGATCGCGATGCCGAACAGGCCCGCGAGGCTGTAGGTGACGAGGATACCCGCGATGATGACGAGGGCGGGAAGTGCCGTCGATTCCATCGAGATCGCGAGACCCTGGATCACGTTGGTGCCGTGGCCCGTGACCGAGGACTGGGCAATCGACTTCACCGGGCGGAAGTCCGTGCCGGTGTAGTACTCGGTGATCCAGATGATGAGGCCGGTCACAGCAAGACCCGCGACGCCGCACAGGAACAGCGACATGCCGGTGTAGTTCACGCCCGCCAGCGGACCGAAGCCGATCAACTGGTGCACGACGATCGCCACGCCTGCAAGCGAGAGAATGCCGGTCGCGATCAGGCCCTTGTAGAGCGCGCCCATGATCGACTGGCTGGGACCAAGCTTGACGAAGAAGGTGCCGATGATCGAGGTGATAATGCAGATGCCGCCGATAGCGAGCGGCAGCGTCATCACCTGTGTCAGGATCGGCGTGTTGCCGAAGAAGATTGCGGCCAGCACCATGGTCGCGACCGAGGTCACGGCGTAGGTCTCGAACAGGTCCGCCGCCATGCCGGCGCAGTCGCCGACATTGTCGCCGACGTTGTCGGCAATGGTGGCCGGGTTGCGCGGATCATCCTCGGGGATGCCCGCTTCAACCTTGCCGACGAGATCGCCGCCGACGTCCGCACCCTTGGTGAAGATGCCGCCGCCGAGACGGGCGAAGATCGAGATCAGCGATGCGCCGAAGCCGAGCGCCACCAGCGCGTCGATGACGATGCGATCATTTGGCTTCAGGCCGTGCTGCTGGGTCAGGTGCATGAAATAGAGCGTCACACCAAGAAGAGCGAGACCCGCCACCAGAAGGCCGGTGATCGCGCCCGCCTTGAAGGCAAGCTCAAGACCGCCCGCGAGCGACTTGGTCGCCGCCTGCGCAGTGCGGACGTTGGCGCGAACCGAGACGTTCATGCCGATGAATCCCGCAGCACCCGACAGCACCGCGCCGATCAGAAAGCCGACGGCAACCAGAATGCCGAGGAAGTAAGCAAGCAGCGCGAAGATCACGACGCCGACGATCGCGATCGTCATGTACTGACGGCGCAGATAAGCCTGCGCGCCTTCGCGCACCGCCGCCGCGATCTCCTGCATTCGCGCGCTCCCGGCATCGGCCCCCAGCACCGACGAGGTCGCCCACACCGCATAGACAATGGAAAGTGCTCCACAAAGCACGATCAACCACAAAGCTGTCATTGAAATGGCCCCTGATGTTCCCGAAAGACGGCCGTACTCCGCAGCACGCGGACGGCGTCAAAATGAGTGCAGCTCTCGGACGATCGCTTCCCCAATTCGGCGCGAACTCTGCCAAAATCATTTTGCGGACGCAATGATCCAGCCCATAGCCAAATCGTCCTGAAGTCTGGAAATGGCCTAATCCTTTAGGTGCAATGCACCAATTCTAGAAATGGCTGTAAGACAAGCGCTTCAGTGGCATCGGCATACCCGACGCGTCGAGAAAAACCGGAGCCGAAGTCCCGTTTTGCATGCGACCGATCGCAGCCACCGCAACGGCCGCACGCCCGGCTGCCTCGCGGAACGAGGCCCAGCGATTCTCCGGAATGGTGCAGAGAACCTCGTAATCGTCGCCGCCTGCGATCAACGTCTCCACGCCTGCCGTGCCAGCCGATAGAATCCGCCGCGCCGGATCGGAGAACGGTATCGTGGACGCCTCCACCGTGGCCGATACTTTTGACGCCGCGCAAAGCTTGGCGAGATCGCCCGCAAGCCCATCCGAAATATCCATCGCGGCATTGGCGTGCGTGCGGATGGCTTCCGCCAGCGCGTTGCGCGGCTGCGGTATCCGGTAGCGCGCCACCAATGCGTCGCAGGCCGATGCATCGTCGAGCAGTTTCTTACCCTTGAGACAGGCGAGACCAAGCGCGGCGTCGCCTATGGTGCCCGTCACAACGATGATATCGCCGAGCTTCGCGCCATCACGGCGCACCATGGTGCCCGCGGGCAGCTTGCCGAAGATCGTCACCGAGATCATCAGCGGTCCCGGCGTGGAAACGGTGTCGCCGCCGAGCAGCGGACAGCCGAACGCCACCGCATCTTCACCAAGGGCTTCCACGAAAGGCTCAAGCCATGCCTCGCGGACATCGCGCAACGCCAGCGTCAGCACGAAACCGGCGGGCGCCGCTCCCTTCGCCGCGAGATCGGACAGGTTCACCCGCAACGCCTTCTGCGCGAGCGTGGCAGGCGGATCGTTGGGCAGGAAGTGGACGCCCTCGACGATGGCGTCGGTGGTGATGACGATATCCTCGCCCGAGGCCGCGAGGATCGCGGCATCGTCGATCAGCCCCAGCGCGCCTGCATGGGTTGCGAGCGGGCGAAAGTAACGGGCGATGAGATCGTCTTCCGCCGAGGCCATTCCCTAGCCTTTCGCGAATTCATCCGTGCGGAACTGCCGCGCGATCTGGTCGAGCACGGCATTCACCATCCCCGCCTCGTCGGCTTCGACAAAGGCATGCGCGACATCGACATATTCCTTGATGACGACGCGCGCCGGAACGTCCTTGCGGTGGCCCAACTCATATGCGCCAGCACGCAACGTCGCGCGCAGGATCGCCTCGATCCGCTTCAGTGGCCAGCCGCGCGTAAGCGCCTCGTCCAGCATCGGATCGATCTTGCCCTGATCGCGGACCACGCCGGACACGACATCGCGGAAGAATGCGGCTTCCGCCGGCAGATATTCGTCGCCCTCGACCTCGTTGCCGAGCCAGTGGCTTTCAAACTCAGCGAAGATATCGTTGATGCCGGCGCCTGCGATGTCCATCTGGTACAGCGCCTGCACGGCCGCGAGCCGCGCAGCCCCGCGCCGGTTCGCCTTGCCTTCAGTGCCTTTCGGAGCCGCTATTTTAGGAGGTTTGGCCATCACGGCTTCGCCAGCTTGCGCTTGATGCGGATCATCTGGATCGCGGCGCGCGCGGCGTCGCCACCCTTGTTGAGCTTGTTGGCACGGGCGCGTTCCCACGCCTGCTCCTCGTTGTTCACGGTGATGATGCCGTTGCCGAGCGGCACGCTGCGAGACACTGACAGGTCCATCAGGCCGCGCGAAGATTCCATCGACACGATCTCGAAATGGATAGTGTCGCCACGGATCACGCAGCCAAGTGCCACCGCGCCGTCATAGGGGCGACCGTTCTTCTTCGCGGCATCGAGCGCGATCGCAATCGCGGCGGGAATTTCCAGCGCGCCCGGCACGCTGAGAATATCGTAGCCGACACCGGCGGCATCGAGTTCGACCCGCGCGCCTTCGAGCAGCGCATCCTGAATATCATCGTAGAACCGCGCCTCGACGATCACCACGCGGGCGTCGCTGATGTCGGTCTTGTCGTCCAATTGAGCTCGGCGGGGGGTGGCCATCGATCAGTCCGTCAAAGTGAATATTTGCAAGGGGTTGTAGTCGCCGTGGCACATAAAGCAAGCGGCTATCGCATCTCCGAAAGACGCGCTGCGTAGCGGGCCATGACGTCGATTTCGAGGTTGACCTCGCTGCCCACCTGCCAGCCCTGAAGCGTCGTCACCTGCAGGGTGTGCGGGATGATGAGCACCGAGAAAATATCCTCAACCGCCTTGTTCACGGTCAATGAAACGCCATCGAGCGTCACCGATCCCTTCGCCGCGATGAATTTCGCCAATTCACGCGGTGCACGCAGCTCAAAACACGCCATGTCCGGCAGGTTTTCGCGCACAACAATGGTGGCGATGCCGTCGACATGACCGGAGACGATGTGACCGCCGAGTTCGTCGCCGATCTTCAGCGCGCGTTCGAGATTGAGCCGTCCGCCCTCGCGCCAGTTCTTCGCGCTGGTCATGCGTAGCGTCTCCGCCGCCGCATCGACCTCGAACCATGTTCGCCCTGCCTCGACACCGGAACGCACCACCGTCAGGCAGACGCCATTGCACGCAATGGATGCGCCATCGGCTATGGTTGTCTGATCGTAAGCGCAACCGATCCGCAGACGATGCAACTGCCCCTGCGCGCTGGGCTTGATGGAGAGGATATCGCCGATTTCGGTGATGATGCCTGTGAACATGAACAACACTCTTTCAGACGGAGCCGGCGCGACGATAAACCGTCAGCCTGTCGTCTCCGAACCTTTCCGTTTCATCCGCAAGCCAGCCGGACGCAATAGCCGTTTCCAACTGCTGCCCATCCAGCGCGGCCAAGCCATCGCTGCCGATGTTTTTCATGCCCTGAAACAGCCAGAACTCATCCACCAGACCGGCTTTCAGGAAAGACGATGCCACCTTCGCGCCACCCTCGACCAGCAGCCGCGTGATCCCTTGCGCCGACAATGTATGCAACACGGCCTCAAGATCGAGCCCCACCTGGTGATCGTCTACGGCCAGATGAAACACATGGGCACCGGCGGCGCCGAGCTTTGTCGCAGCGGCGGCTTCCGCCGTCTCGGAAGCGATTAGCCACAACGGCGTGGCGCGCGCGGAATGGATCAGGCGGCTATTGCCCGAAAGCCGCAACGCGCGGTCGAGCACCACGCGCACCGGCGAGCAGGCTTCCATCCCCGGCAAGCGGCAGGTCAGCATTGGGTCATCCGCCATTGCGGTGCCGATCCCGATCAGAATCGCATCGTTCTGCGCGCGCAACAGATGCACCCGCGCGTTCGCGGCCTCGCCAGTGATCTGAACCGGCTTATGTCCCGCGGCGGCGATCCTGCCATCGGCGGAAACGGCGAGTTTCAGCGTCACATGAGGGCGCTGCTCGCGCACGCGCAGAAAATGCCCCGCGTGGGCGCGCGCAGCCTCGTCGCGATACAGCCCGACATCGACCTGAATGCCCGCGTCGCGAAGCCGCGCATGGCCCTGCCCCGCCACTTCCGGATTGGGATCTTCGATCGCAGACATTACGCGCGCGATTCCGGCTGCGATGATGGCGTCTGCGCAGGGCGGCGACTTGCCATGATGCGAGCATGGCTCCAGCGTCACATAGAGCGTCGCACCCTTGGCCGCTTTGCCCGCGCGCTGCAAGGCGACCGGCTCGGCGTGTGGACGGCCGCCGGGCTGCGTCCAGCCGCGCCCGAGAATGACGCCGTCCTTCACCACGACCGCGCCCACAGCGGGATTGGGCCAGGTTCGCCCCTGCCCGCGCCGTCCGAGCGCGAGCGCAAGCTGCATGAAGCGATGGTCTTCCGGAGTGAAGGCCGCCGAGGCGCCGGCGGTCATTTTCGCACGTTCGCCGGCACACCTTCGTCCGACAATTCGCCGAGCACGGCCTCGAAATCCTTCGCCTCGCGGAAATCGCGATAGACCGAGGCGAAGCGCACATAGGCGACGTCGTCGAGCTGACGCAGATGTTCCATTACGATTTCGCCAATCGCCTCCGATGAGACTTCCGCCTCGCCGCCGCTTTCAAGCTCCCGCACGATGGTGGACACCATCTTCTCGACCCGCTCAGGATCGACCGGGCGCTTGCGCAAACTGATCTGCAGCGAACGCACCAGCTTGTCGCGGTCGAACGGCACCCTCCGCCCGTTGCGCTTGATGACGGTGAGTTCGCGCAACTGCACGCGCTCGAACGTCGTGAAGCGGAAATTGCACGCGAGGCACACGCGGCGGCGGCGGATCACGGAGGAATCCTCCGTGGGCCGTGAATCCTTCACCTGCGTATCGAGACTGCTGCAGCTTGGGCAACGCATACGTAGGCCGCCTCTCGCGTTTGATTACGAATAGATCGGGAAACGATCGGTCAGTTCACGCACCCGCTTCTTTACCTGCTCCTCGACGCCCGGCGCGGCACCATCCGGCGACTGCGCAACCGCGTTGAGCACTTCGGCGATCAACGCACCGACCTGCTTGAATTCGGCGACGCCGAAACCGCGCGTGGTGGTCGCAGGCGTGCCGAGGCGCAGGCCCGAGGTCACGAACGGCTTCTCGGGGTCGAACGGGATACCGTTTTTGTTGCAGGTCAGGCCCGAGCGCACCAGCGCGCGCTCCGAGATGTTGCCCTTCAGGCCCTTCGGGCGAAGGTCGACCAGCATCAGGTGATTGTCGGTGCCGCCCGAGACGATCTCGAAGCCGTGGCCGCGCAGCGATTCCGCAAGCGCCTTCGCGTTTTCGACGACGTTCTTCGCGTAAACCTTGAAGTCCGGCTGCAGCGCTTCCTTGAACGCCACCGCCTTGGCGGCGATGACATGCATCAGCGGGCCGCCCTGCAGGCCGGGGAAGATCGCCGAATTGATCTTCTTGGCGATCTCCTCGTCGTTGGTGAGGATCAGGCCGCCACGCGGGCCGCGCAGCGACTTGTGCGTGGTGGTGGTGGTGACGTGGGCGTGCGGCACCGGCGAGGCATGCACCCCACCCGCCACGAGGCCCGCGAAGTGCGCCATGTCCACCATGAAATACGCGCCGACGCTGTCGGCGATCTCGCGGAAGCGCTTGAAGTCCCACGCCCGCGAATAGGCCGAGCCGCCCGCGATGATGAGCTTCGGCTTCACTTCCTGCGCCTGCTTTGCGACCGCATCCATATCGATGAGCTGATCCTCGCGCCGCACGGTGTAGTGCTTCGGCGTGAACCACTTGCCCGACATGTTCACCGGCGCACCGTGGGTGAGATGGCCACCCGCGGCAAGATCGAGGCCCATGAAGGTATCGCCGGGCTGCAACAACGCCAGGAACACCGCCTGGTTCATCTGGCTGCCGGAGTTCGGCTGCACGTTGGCGAAGTTCGCGCCGAACAGCTTCTTGGCGCGCTCGATCGCCAGCGTTTCCACCACGTCGACCCATTCGCAGCCGCCGTAATAGCGCTTGCCCGGATAGCCTTCCGCGTACTTGTTGGTGAGCACCGAGCCCTGCGCCTCGAGCACGGCGCGGCTGACGATATTTTCGGACGCGATCAGCTCGATCTCATGCTGCTGGCGGCCGAGTTCGCCCTTGATGGCATCGGCGATCTCGGAATCAGCCTGGCCGAGCGTGGCGGTGAAGAAGGTGTTTGGAGCGGAAGCGGTTTTCGCGGAAGACGACATTGGAAGAATGATCTCCACCGCGGCCGCCGGGCGGCGCGGTCAGGTGAGAATGAAAGCGAAAGAAAGCGCTGCGGGCATACCATATGTGGTCCCGAGGGCCAAGTTTGGGCGGCGGAAGGGGCTATATGCTAAAAAGATAGCGGGGCCGCCACCGGCGCGGAACGCCGGAATCCCGGCCACCCGCAACCAACTGAACTGGAACATCATTTCGAGGCAGATACCGGACGGAAATACCGCCGAGAGACTTCCCGCCTACAGGCGGGTGCAGAACACGATCAGGTTCAGCGAACACGCCACAAGCAGGATCAGCGTCAGGAGGACGCCCACGCGATCACGGTCGGTTTTCAGAATCGGCTGTTTCATGAGCCGATGATGGAAAGAGTCCGGACAAGAGTCCCGGGCTTTATTTTTGAAAGTGCGGCCGGTCGATTCAGGACTCGTTTACGAACCGATTCTCGCCCCAGAGCCTGTCCGGCAGCCCCGGCTCAGGAAGGCTTCGCCGCCTTGCCGCTGACGAGATAGCGCCGCTTGGCGCGTTCGCCAGCCTCCATCGCTTGTGCGCGGGCACCGAACACGGTGCCGCCGTCAAGCCGTGTGGCGCCGAGCATCAGCGACCATTGCCACTCCTGGACCGTGCTGGACTCGCCGCGGCCGTCGATCTTGATTTCTAATCGTTGCTTTGACATCGGCCACCTTTAACAGCGTCTCGCGGGCATGACCAAGGAAAAGGTGGTCACTTCGCGTTATCCGGCTTCTCGTTGTCCCGCCGCTTTTGCAGATCGTCACTGCTGATGGAGATATCGGTCGCCTCCGCGCTCTTGCGCATTTGCAGTTTGAGGCCGTCGTCCAGGTCCCATGTGAATGTCATGGCGGGCTCCTGCCCTTCGACACTGACCGGCTTCTTCCTGTATTGCTCCGATATGTCGTCCGCCAGCGATTGCGCGGACCCCTTCGCATCCGACAGCCGAAGCGTGGCACGCGCCACCTTCTGATCACCGTCCGGCAGATATTCCATGGACAGCCTGCCGCGCCCCGTCGCGCAAACGAACTCGCGCGTCGCCGGCTGATCCTGACAGCCCCATTTCCGCGCCTTGCCAACCGACTCCGCTTGCTTGTGCGTCATGCCCGGAATAACGCCCAGCAGGTCGTGCTTGTCGTAAGACTGCCGCGTCAATCCGAAGATCAAAACGCCCAGGAATATGGCCGTGGCGATGACGCCGATCTGGATTCTGTTCATGATCCCTCCGGCGCACAGGGCTACACCGGCGAGATCAAAAAGAAAACGGCCTCCTCTCGCGAGAAGGCCGTTCCAACCGGAGGGCAATCCGGCTTTACGAGCAAAGGTCAGGTAGCGCGTGACCGGCTTGCCGCCGGAGCACTTGAAGGACGTGAGCCCTTCCGTGCGCCTTCACGCCACCCTGAAATTGATTCAGATCAAAGGCGGTACAGGATCTGGTCGGTCCAGAAGCGCTCGAGGCGATGCAGCGACTTGTTCAGCGTCGCGAACTCATCGTTCGAGATGCCGCCGACCTGCTCCACCGTCTTGACGTGCTTCTGATACAGCGCGTCGACGATGTGGCGGATTTCCTGGCCCTGTTCGGTCAGGCTGATGCGGACCGAGCGGCGATCAACGCGCGAACGCTGGTGATCGAGGAAGCCCATCTCGACGAGCTTCTTCAGATTGTACGAGACGTTCGAGCCAAGGTAATAGCCACGCGTACGCAGCTCACCGGCGGTCAATTCCTTGTCGCCGATATTGTAGAGCAGCAGCGCCTGCACCGAATTGATGTCGGAGCGGCCACGACGATCGAATTCGTCCTTGATGACGTCGAGCAAACGACGATGCAGACGTTCGACGAGCGTGAGAGCTTCGAGATACAGCGGCTGAACCGGCGCCGACGTTTCGTTCGCGGCAGGCGTGACCGCCTTGGCTGCGGATTTCATCATGACACTTCCCCTGTCGTTTTTACGACTTATTCGACGAAACTTTTGTCCCGCCTGATGACCGCAACTTAGGGGCCGCGTTTGAAGATGAGCCTAAAAAACACAATAAAGAGAAGGTTTATTTGATTGAGTAAACGTTTGATTTAGCCAGTGTTTTCAGCCGCTTTTGTAATATTTGATTCAGGAATGGGGCCCCCTGTTCACGCTTCGCTCCACAATCTGTCGCATTCTGAAGCGAAGGCGCCGGAAACCGGAAAGGTTTCGTCAATCATCGAAACCGGGATCGAAAAAAGGCCGCATCGGAAAATGCGGCCTCGAAAAGAAAACATCGAAAATGCTCTGCGCCTATGGCGGCCGCTCGCGCGCCGCCATCCACGCCAATGCGAGATAGGCCGCGAGCAGCACCGCCGCGAACAGCACAACGAGAAAGTGCCCGCCATAGATCGATGGAAACATGATCTCGACCACCGCGAGCGATACAACGGTGGTGAGCCACACCACCGCGCCCCACGGCGTCGCAAGCCACAGCCCGACCGCCGCGACGAGTTCGATTACCGCAAAATAAACGGTGGCCGCCTGCCACTGCATCGTCTGCACTTCGAACGCGCCATCCTGCCCGCCGAGGAACCCTGTGATCTGCGCCCAGTTGTAAAGGCCCATCACCATCGCGATCACGGCCATCGCGCGCAGGAACATGATGAGGCGCGCGGTCCATGTGGTTTCGCCGGTTTCGACCTCACTCGCGAGCGAGGTCAGACCGCCATGCTGATCCTGCCGGGCGGGATCGCTGACCCGCACCATATGGATTTTCCGCGAGGGCTGCTCGAAATCGTCGTTCATCGCGACAGCTTTGGTCGTTCGCCGCGATAAAATCAATCCAGATATTCGCAGGCTTCACGATGACGTAGCCGAGCGGGAATGCTAAATCTGGCCGCAGGAGACTTCTATATGGCGATCAAATTCGGACGACCGATCGAATCCCGCGACACCCCGCCCCGCGCCGACGTAAGCGCCCCCGCAACGGCGCTGCATCTCACCACGCGCCTGCGCCGCAACCGCAAGACCGAATGGGCGCGCCGCCTCGTCCGCGAGAACACGCTGACCACCAACGACCTGATCTGGCCCCTGTTCGTCGCCGATGGTCATAACAAGCGTGAGGCGGTCGCCTCGATGCCGGGCGTCGAACGCCTTTCCGTCGATCAATGCGTGCGCGACGCCGAGCGCGCCATGAAGCTCGATATCCCCTGCATCGCGCTGTTTCCCTACACCGAAGCCGCACTGCGCGATCCGAGCGGCTCCGAGGCGCTGAACATCGACAATCTGGTGTGCCGCACCGTGCGCGCCATCAAGAAGGAATTTCCCGATCTTGGCGTACTGTGCGACGTGGCGCTCGATCCATTCACCAGCCATGGCCATGACGGCCTGTTGCGTGACGATGGCGTCATCATGAACGACGAGACCGTCGCGGTGCTGGTGCGTCAGGCGCTGGTGCAGGCGGAAGCCGGCTGCGACATCATCGCTCCTTCCGACATGATGGATGGCCGTGTCGGTGCCATCCGCGAGGCGCTCGACGCCGCAGGCCACCTCGACGTACAGATCATGGCCTATGCCGCGAAATACGCTTCCGCCTTCTACGGCCCATTCCGCGACGCGGTCGGTTCCGCCAAGGCGCTGACCGGCGACAAGCGCACCTACCAGATGGACCCCGCCAATTCCGACGAGGCACTGCGCGAAGTCGAACTCGACATCGCCGAAGGCGCGGACATGGTGATGGTGAAGCCCGGCCTCCCCTATCTCGATATCCTGCGCCGCGTGAAGGACGCCTTCGCGATGCCGACATTCGCCTATCAGGTGTCGGGCGAGTACGCGATGCTCATGGCAGCGGCGAACAACGGCTGGCTCGATGGCGACCGCGCGATCATGGAAAGCCTCACCGCCTTCAAGCGCGCCGGCGCCGACGGCGTGCTGACTTATTTCGCGCCCCTCGCCGCGGAAAAGCTGCGCGCGGCACGCTAGCTTTCCGTTCCATTTCTTTTTGTTTATCCGGGTACCCGCCGTCTTGCGGCGGGGAACATGTATCGCCATGTCGCAGGAAGCCCCGCTTCCGGGGCGCGGAGGCGATAATGTCGGACACGCAAGGGTCGGGCGGCGGTGCAGCCTGGCGGAACAATCCCTATTCCGGCCCCTACACTACCGATGCGCAGAGCGACCTTGCGCTCTACAGCGGGGTGCTCACCAGGCGCTTCGTCGCCTTCCTGATCGACCTGTTCGTGCTGTCGGTGCCGATCGTGCTGGTGTCGATCTTCATCCTGCTGTTCGGCGTGGTGACGCTCGGCCTTGGCTGGGCGCTGTTCTGGCTGGTGTCGCCCTTCTCCATTATCTGGGCGCTGTTCTATTACGGGCTGTCACTCGGCGGCCCGCATGCCGCCACCATCGGCATGCGCACCCTCGGCATCCATATGGAGATGCTGAATGGCGGGCGGCCCTACTTCCTGCTGGGCGTCGCCCACGCGGTGGCCTACTGGGTTTCCGTGTCGTTCCTCACGCCACTGATTGTGCTGGTTGGTTTCTTCAACCGGCGGGGCCAGTTGCTGCACGATCTCGTGCTCGGCACGGTGCTGGTGAATACGGCCGCCACCATGCCTCCCAGCCGTTCGTTCTGATTGACGGGTCAGGTCATGCGAGCGATGCTTGTGCAGTGAATCGAACCGAGCGGCGGAACCCGCCGCCGCTCACGATCCGGGGTTGACGGCCTGACGTGACGCAACATTCGCGCAATACGCCGCAATTCTATCTGACGGCGCCCACTCCCTGCCCGTATCTCGAAGGGTTCCAGGAGCGCAAGGTTTTCACCCATCTGGTCGGCGACAAGGCAGGCGAGCTGAACGACCTGCTCACCCATGGCGGGTTTCGCCGTAGCCAGTCGATCGCCTATCGCCCCGCGTGCGATCTCTGTCGCGCCTGCGTTTCGGTCCGCGTCATTGCCGACGAGTTCCAGCCGTCGCGTAACCTGCGCAAGGTCCTCCACCGCAATGCCGATCTCGTCGGCGAGATGCGCGAGGCGATTCCGACCTCCGAACAATATTCGGTGTTCCGCGCCTATCTCGATGCGCGCCACCATGATGGCGGCATGGCAGACATGACCGTACTCGACTATGCGATGATGGTGGAAGACAGCCACGTCAGCACGAGCATCATCGAATATCGCCGCCGCACAGCGGACACCGGCATTACCGGCAAGGGCGGAGATCTGGTCGCGGTCGCGCTGACCGATATTCTCGGCGACGGCCTGTCGATGGTCTATTCGTTCTTCGAACCCGGCGAGCACGACCGCTCGCTCGGCACGTTCATGATCCTCGATCACATCGCCCGCGCCCGTAACATGGGCTTGCCCTACGTCTATCTCGGCTACTGGATCGATGGATCGAGCAAGATGAGTTACAAGGGCCGCTTCCTGCCGCAGCAGCGGCTTGCGCCGAATGGATGGGTGCGCGTCGATGTCAACGGCGCGGCCGCATCCGAGCCGCAGGATTAAACCGCTTCGCGGTCAGTCGCGGTAAATCAAATACTCTCGCGTCTCACATAATGAACTACGATGCTTGCAACCTCACGGCGAGCGTCCATTCGTCGCGTGCGAACTATTGTTTTTTTATATCGCATCGGCGTTCAATGCCGCCCTGAGGAATCCCATCGCCTTCACCGGGCGATGCATCAAGAAGGGGCAATACATGTTCAACCGACATTCCGGCATGATCGCAACAGTCGCCTTCAGCCTGATCGCCATTCAGCCGGCATTTGCGGCTTCACAGGATAAGCACGATCTGCCTGAGCCGTTTTTGAGCATGGAGAAAAATTATCTGAAGGAAACGCCCGACCTTCAGAAGGTGATGGACGTCATGATCGCCACCGAGGAGCGACAGGTGAAGGACCCAACGCAGGACATCCTCCACAACCGGCTCTGCGCCGCATTCGTTTACAGGATGGCAAACGATCAGAAGATGCCCGCCGCCGACAAGCGATTGGCTCTCGCCGGCGATATCCTGCACAACATCGCCAAGGAAGAGAAAGAATCGGTGCTGACCAACCCGGACCAACTCTCCAAGGCCCGCGACATGGTCGTGCGGCTGCGCAAGGCCGGCTTCCTGAAAAATTCGCCGAATTTCTGGAACGACGAGAGCGTTCTGACAAATCCTAAAATCGGCAACAACCACGCGCTGATCCACAATATCACCGGCGCGGTCATGGCAGGCGACTTGCTGCGGCAGGTCGGCGGTTATTCGGACAAGGAAATCGAAACCATCGAGGCTGCCGTCGTCGAGCATTCGACCGGCTATTGGTATTTCCGTGACTCGATCGACAAGGCTGCCGGCAAGAAAGGCGCCTGGGAAACCGTCTATCCCGAGCCGGAAAACGACATCGCCAAGTTCACGCATGATGCCGATCTGATCTCGCAATTCGTGCCGGAATCGGTCGTGCCGGATGGCAGCAAATGGCGCGGGCTTGCCAAGAAGCGCTGGGGCGCCAAGACGCCTCAGGAGGAAGGCCACATCGTCTATTACGTTTTCCAGCGCCTGTTCGACGAGGCCAAGACTCCCTCGGGCAAGGAAATGGCCCGTGAACGCTGGAACGAGATCGCCCCTGCCCTCATCAAGCTGATGGGATTGAAGGAAGGCGACGACCCGATCAAGATTCTCGGCGTGCCTTCGGTGTTCGCAAGCTGACGCTGCCCTCGCGCTTCATGGCACAAGTCGTGTTCGGTTTCGCTACGCCCCCGTGACGAAATCGAACACCAGCTTGGCGTTCAACACGATGACCACGACCGCCGTCACCGCGGCTGCCGCGGTCAGCCAGCGGGGCGCCACGAACACGCCCATCTTGGCGCGGCTCCCGGTGAACATCACCAGCGGCACGATGGCGAACGGCAATTGCAGGCTCAGCACCACCTGACTCAAAATCAGAAGCTCGCCTGAGCCTTTCGCGCCATACCAGATCGTCACCAGCGCCGCCGGCACGATGGCGATGGCACGGGTGATGAGACGGCGCAGCCACGGCGCGATACGGATGTTGATGAAGCCTTCCATCACGATCTGGCCGGACAGCGTCGCTGTCACCGTCGAATTCAACCCGCAGCACAACAACGCTACGCCGAACAGCGTCGGCGCCCAGCTCGAGCCCAGCATCGGCGCGAGCAGCGCATGGGCGCGATCGAGCTCAGCGACCTCGTGATTGCCTGCGGCGTTGAAAGTCGCCGCCGCCAGAATCAGGATCGATGCGTTGATGGTCAGCGCAAGGCACAGCGCGAAGGTCGAATCGATGGTCGAGAGCTTGATCGCCTCGCGCTTGTCCGCCTCGGTCGGCCCGTAGCCGCGCGTCTGCACCAGACCGGAATGCAGATAGAGATTATGCGGCATCACCGTCGCGCCGAGAATGCCGAGCGCGAGATAGAGCATGTCGGGATTACGCACGATCTCGACGGTCGGGGCGAAGCCCCGGATCACCGCACCCCAGTCGGGATTCGCCAGCGCGATCTGGATCGCAAAGCACGCCGCGATCACGCCGAGCAACGCGACGACGAACGCCTCCACCCAGCGAAAGCCCAGCGCCTGCAGAGCGAGGATCAGGAACACATCGAGCGCGGTGATCAGCACGCCGATCTCGAGCGGAATGCCGAACAGGAGATTGAGGCCGATAGCAGTGCCGATAATCTCGGCGAGGTCAGTGGCGCTGATGGCGATTTCCGCGAACAGCCACAGCGGCCACGCCACCCATCGCGGGTAGGCATCGCGGCAGGCCTGCGCGAGATCGCGCCCCGCGCCGACGCCGAGCCGCGCACACAGCGATTGCAGGATGATCGCCATGATGTTGGAGATTAGCGCGACCGAGAGCAGCGCATAGCCGAACTTCGAGCCGCCCGCGAGCGAGGTCGCCCAGTTGCCGGGGTCCATGTAGCCGACGGCGACGAGGTAGCCCGGCCCGAGGAAGGCCACCAGCTTGGCCCAGAACGAGCCGCCCTGCTTTACCCTGATCGAGCCGAACACATCGGCCAGCGAAGGCTCGCGATTGGGCGCGCGCCAGCCGCTCTCGGCCGCGACGACGGGTCTCGCCGTGGGGTTAACCTGTGCATCCATTTCCATAGAATGCATGACCACGCATCTAGATGCAAGTGATTTGCAGAAGCGTTAGCTGATGGTTTCGCCGTCGCCGGGCTGCTTCGGGGCAATCGGGGTGAAAAGGCAGCGATCCGGCTTGAGGTCGATCAGCGGGGTTCCGTCGAGGCAATCCAGCCCCTGCACCGTCACCATGTTCCCCTCAACCCGTATGAGCTTGGCGACCGACGTGCCAATCGGATTCGGCCGCACCGGCGAGCGCAGCGAGAAAGTGCCGTGGACCTCGCCATTGCTAGCCGGACTCTGCAGCACGAGGTCGCGCCGCGATTGATCCAGCCAGTACAGGACTTCGACGGTGGAATATTTCTCCAGCCCCTTCAGCGCGGGCACCCAGGGCTCGAAGATCTCAATGCGGCATTCGGGGCCGTCATGCCGCCCCTGCCGTGGTGTCATCATGCGATCGCTCCAGGGCGTGTGGATGCGGCCGATATAGGTCAGCCCAGCATCGGTCGGCGCTGGCGGCGTGACGGCGACTTCACCTTCACGGATTTCATTGCGGCGGACCATCGCGCTCTCCTGAGACATCCCGTCATTCCGGGGCGTGAGCACCGCGAATGGGCCCGGAATCTCGACATGAGTAAGCACTTTGTCAAACCGGATCATGACCCTTTCGCCCCGCTTGCGGGAAGAGAGGCAATCATAAAGGGAAACGCAGATAGAGATATTGAGTGAGCGCAATGCTCCTCACGCGGATCGCCACCGCGCGTCGCAAACGCGCTTACGGCAATCCGACCTCTCCCCGTAAACGGGGAGAGGTAAAGCTGCTAGCCAATCCCCTTGCCGAACTTGTTCGACTTCGGAAAGCCCTTCGGCGGCAGGCGGCCGGCGTCGGCGCGGTTGCCGCGCCAGTCGGACAATTCCTTCCATGTCGCGGAGAATTCGCGGCCGGCAGAATCCTTCCACGTCAGCCCTTCCTTGGCGGTGAAGGTGGTGATGTCCGACAGGCCGCCGTCCTTGTAGCGTTGCAGGCGTACACCGCGCCCGCGCGCCATTTCCGGCACCTGATCGAGCGGGAAGATCAGCATCTTGCGGTTCTCGCCGATCACCGCAACGGTGTCGCCCGCCACGGTGCAGATCGCGGCCGCCTCGTTCGGCGCGGTGACGTTGAGCACCTGCTTGCCCTTGCGGGTGTTGCCGACGCAATCATCCTCGTTGACGACGAAGCCCTGCCCGTCATGGCTCGCGATCAGGAATTTGCGCCCGCCGGTGTTGACGAACAGCGACACGATATTCGCATCGCCTTCGAGATCGATGAAGCTGCGGATCGGATCGCCATGGCCACGACCGCCGGGCAGCTTCTGCGCATCCAGCGTGTAAAAGCGGCCATGAGTGCCGAGTAGCAGCAGCTTCGAGGTGGTTTCAGCGAAGAACGAAATGCCTAAGCGGTCGTCTGTCTTGAACGTGAGGTTCGACAGATCTTCGACGTGCCCCTTGAGTGTGCGAACCCAACCCTTGTCGGAGACGACGACCGTGATCGGCTCGCGCTCGATCAGAGCCTCCTCGATGGCGGCAAGGTCATGCTCCGGCGCGTCAGCGAACTGGGTGCGGCGTTTGCCGAGCGCTGTCTTCGGCCCGAACAGTTCGCGAACCTTCTTGACCTGCTCGCCGACCTTCTTCCACTGCTCGTCCTGGGAAGCGAGCACAGCCTTGAGGTCTTTCAACTCGGCGCGCAGCTTCTTGTCCTCGCCGCGGATCTCCATTTCCTCCAGCTTGCGCAAATTGCGCAGTCGCATGTTGAGGATGGAATCGGCCTGGATGTCGGTGAGCTTGAAGGTCTTGATGAGGACGGGCTTCGGCTCGTCCTCGGTGCGGATGATCTTGATGACCTTGTCGAGGTTGAGATACGCGATCAGGTAGCCGCCGAGCACTTCGAGACGGTGCTCGATCTGGCTCTTGCGATGGTTGGAGCGGCGCACCAGCACGTCGCGCAGATGATCGAGCCACTCGCGCAGGCACTCGGCGAGGCCCAGCACCTTGGGGATGCGGCCCTTCACCAGCACGTTGAGGTTCAGCGGAATCCGGCTCTCAAGATCGGTCTGCTTGAACAGCGTCTCCATCAGGACTTCGGGATCGACGTTCTTCGACTTCGGCTCGATGACGATGCGGATGTCCTCGGCCGATTCATCGCGAATATCGCCGACGAGGTGCAGCTTCTTCTCGTTGAGAAGCTCGGCGATGCGCTCGATCAGCCGAGACTTCTGCACCAGCCATGGAATTTCAGTGACGACGATGTTCCAGGTGCCACGCGCGCCATCTTCCTGATGCCATTTGGCGCGCACACGGAAACCGCCGCGCCCGGTGGCGTAGGCCTCGGCGATCGAGTCCTGCGAATCCACCACGATGCCACCGGTCGGAAAGTCCGGGCCCTTGACGTAACGTAACAGGCCGCGCGTCTTGGTCGCGGGCTTGTCGATGAGATGCAACGCAGCGTCGCACAACTCGGCGGCATTGTGCGGCGGGATCGAGGTCGCCATGCCGACCGCGATGCCCTGCGCGCCGTTGGCGAGGAGATTCGGAAAACCGCCCGGCAAGACGACCGGTTCCTTATCGCTGCCGTCATAGGTCGGGCGAAACTCGACCGCGTCCTCGTCAAGCCCTTCCAGCAGCAGGCGCGCCACGTCGGTCAGGCGCGATTCGGTGTAACGCATCGCCGCCGGGTTATCGCCGTCGACGTTGCCGAAATTGCCCTGCCCGTCGACCAGCGGATAGCGCGAGGAAAAGTCCTGGGCGAGGCGCACCAGCGCGTCGTAGATCGCCTGGTCGCCGTGCGGGTGGAATCCGCCCATCACGTCGCCGACGATCTTGGCGGATTTCTTGAACGGCGAACTTGGATCAAGCCGCAGCAACCGCATACCGTAGAGGATGCGCCGGTGAACCGGCTTCAGCCCGTCACGCGCGTCCGGCAGCGCCCGGTGCATGATGGTGGAGAGCGCGTAAGCGAGGTAGCGCTCCTCGAGCGCCTCACGCAGCGCGACTTCCTGAATGTCCTGCGGTTCGGGGGGAATCAGTGTCTTGCCCATGCCGCAGGGGTTAACGCCTGCCGCTGGGCGGGACAAGGATGGAATGAAACCGTCGAATCAGCCGGACGGCCAATTTTCTCTGCTCCGGACCGCAGACCTCATGACAAAGCCCGATGCCCTGATATTGTCAAAGAGTTCCAGTTCCATGGAACCAGAGCGGATCGGATGGGTTGCCGCATTGAAAGGACCCACAGGAGGAGAAAAATGAAACGTGTCGTTCTGACCGCCCTTGCCGCAGTCACCCTCGCGGGTGCGGCCACCTTGGCCAGCCCGCGTGCTGAAGCCATGACGCTGCCCGGCATCACCGGCGCGCCATCGACCCAAACCGAAAACGTCGCTCTGGTCTGCCGCCGTGTCTGGAACGGCTGGCAGTGGGTACGTAGCTGCTACCGCACCGGCCCGCGCTATTATGGCCCGCGTCCCTATTATGGTCCGCGCCGCTACTACCGCCGTTGGTGACCAGCGGCTGACCGATTTGCAAAACGGGCCGGATTTCCGGCCCGTTTTTTATTGCGGCCGATTGACCCTTATCCGGCGGCCAACTGCACCCAGGACCGCGCCACCGCCGCGATAAACCCGTCCCGCGCATCGGAGTGGCCCTGCCCGCGCGGCTCCAGCACGTTGCGCAGCAGGAACAGGCCGGTCAGCCGAAAGCCCTCCATCATGTCCCGCTCGGTTTCGGCGCCGCTGTCCTCATGACCCGCGCGCAGGAACGGCGGCAGCGGCAGTAACCGTTCGCGCCAAGGTTCCCCGGCGGCACGGGACACCGCGCAGCCCGACTTGGGCGACACATAGATCAGGTCGGCTTGCGCACCCGTCGCGGCGCAACTGGACAGATCGAGGCCGAAGCCGAGCTCGTCCAGCATCGCCATCTCGAAACGGACGACATGCGTGGCCGCGACGACAGGCTCATCGAAGTCATCGAGAATCGCCTCGAGCAATTCGTAAATGCCGTCATGCGGGGCACGCTCCGGCAACAGCCGCGCCAGCGCCGCGAGATGCGTGATGCCATAGGCGGCGTGAGGGCACGCCAGCATGGTGGCCGCGCGCAATTGCGTCCCCTCGATCGCGTAATAGCCGAGATGTTCGTCGAGCCGGGCGCGCCAGACCGCGCTGACCGAATTGCCCGGCTGCAGCAGCGGCCGCATCCGCGTCCCCGCGCCGCCACGCACCAGCCCGAGATGGCGGCCATGGCTGCGCGTCAGCAACTCGACAATGGCACTCGATTCGCCATGTCGCCGCGTGCCGAGGATGATGCCTTCGTCGGTCCACTCCATGAATCGAATCTTACACGATCCGGCACAAAACCGCGTTGCCGGGATCGCCTCTCAGACCAGAATATTATCCGCAAAACACCGGCGCGTTGTCAGGACTGAAACCAGCCTTCCGCGTCGCCGGTAAAGGACTGGTAGATCCCGAGAGCCGTCAGCACCGCCGAGCAGATATCGATCATGCTCGCAAGCGACCAGCCGTCATGGCGCAGGACGCTCGTGAGCGTGAGGATCGACAGGCCGAGCGAGACCATCAGCACCAGGCGCGCCCAGTTGCGCCGCTGATGGGCTGCGACCCACACCAGATGGCAAAACAACAGAATCAGGCCCGCGCTGAAGATCGCGGAGGCCGCCACGTTAATCTGTGGCACGTCTTCGGGGATCGGACGCAAGGGAAACGAAAGCGTATCCAGCAGCAGCGAGGCATAAAGACAAATTTCAAAACGCCGCACATTCTCCGGTACGACAGGCTCAAAGCCTTTCATTCCTTCGGAAACTCCAGTCCCATCTCCCGGTAACGCTCGGGATCGTCGCCCCAATTGTCGCGTACCTTCACGAACAGGAACAGGTGCACTTTCTGTCCGAGAATGTCGGCGATCTCCTTGCGGGCATCCGCACCGATCGCCTTGATGGTGGCACCGCTCTTACCGAGCACGATTTTTCGTTGGCTGTCGCGCTCGACGAAGATGGTCTGCTCGATACGAACGGATCTGTCCTTCAGTTCTTTCCAACTGTCGGTTTCCACCGTCGATTGGTACGGTAGTTCCTGGTGCAGATTCCGGTAGATTTTTTCGCGGGTGATTTCCGCGGCGAGATGACGCAGCGGCGCATCCGACATCTGGTCTTCGGGGTAATGATAAGGCCCCTCCGGCATCGCCTCCGCCAGCGCGCGGCGCAGGTCGTCAACACCGTCGCCGGAAATCGCCGCGATCATGAACGTCTGCTTGAACGCGATCCGCTCGTTGGCTTTCTGCGCCAGCGCGAGCAGCTTCTCGCGCGCGACAAGATCGATCTTGTTGATGACGAGAAACTTCGGATGCTTGACGGCTTCGAGCTTAGCGAAGATCGCGTCGGCCTCCTCGTCAAGCCCGGCGCGCGCATCGAGCAGCACGCAGACCATGTCGGCATCGTGCGCCCCGCTCCACGCGGTCGAGACCATGGCTCGGTCGAGACGCCGCTTCGGCGTGAAGATCCCGGGCGTGTCGACCAGCACGATCTGCGCGTTGTCTTCGATGACGATACCGCGGATCAGCGCGCGCGTGGTCTGCACCTTGCGCGAGACGATGGTGACCTTCGAGCCGACCAGCGCGTTGACGAGCGTTGACTTGCCGACGTTGGGCGCACCGATCAATGCAACGAAGCCGCATCGGGTCGGCGAATTCTGTTCCGACACTTCAGGCATCCTTGCCGCCAGACACGCCTTCACGGCTCAACAAAGCCGATGCCGCCGCCTTCTCCGCCGCGCGCTTGCTTGAGCCGATGCCCTCCGCCGAGGCGAGCCCCGGCAGATCGACCGCGACACGGAAACGCGGATCGTGATGCGGCCCGGTGCGCTCCACCTCGCGATAGACCGGCGTCGGCAATCCCTTGCCCTGCGCCCATTCCTGCAGCACGGTTTTCGGATCGCGCAGCGGCCGCACTGGACGGCGCATGCGCTCGGTCCAGTTGCGAAGAACGAACTGTTCGGCAGCGCCATAGCCGCCATCAAGGAAGATCGCGCCGATCACCGCTTCGCAGATATCGCCGACGATGCTGTTGCGAAGCCGCGCGCCGACGCCCGCGCCGACCGTACCGAGTTTGATGTTCTCATGCAGCCCGAGCGACTTGGCGACATCGACGCAGGCTTCCTTGCGCACCAGATCGGCGAGGCGCTTGGACATCTCGCCCTCGTCCGCCTTCGGGAAGGCGCCATACAGCATGTCCGAGACGATCAGGCCGAGCACATGGTCGCCGAGGAATTCCAGCCGCTGATAGCTGTCGGTGCGGCTCTGCGAGGACTTCAGCGCCGACACATGTGTGAGCGCTGTTTTCAGTAGCGCCGGATTCTTGAAAGTATGACCGATGCGCTGTTCAATCTCGCGCACCAGTTCCTTCGCACTCGGCCGGCGCGGCTTCTTTGGCTTGCCTTCTGCCGCAGGCGTGTCTGCCGCTGCCTTGCGTTCGGACGCTTTCGCCGCCGCAGGCTTCGCGTCGGGAGAATCGCCCTCCTGCACCGGCGCTGCACTCAAGACGTCGCCGATCATCTGATAACCGAGAACAGGCGGCTCCAGCGCACGCTGACCGGCCAGCGCCAGAACTGCCACGCCTGCTCGCCCCTATCGACGGAGAAGAAAATAATCTGGGCACGGCCGATCAGGTTTTCTTCCGGCACATAGCCCACGCCCGACGCCACGCGGCTGTCGCTCGAATTGTCGCGGTTGTCGCCCATCATGAAGTAATGGCCTTCCGGCACGACATAGACGGCGGTGTTGTCATAATAGCCGTTATCGACGCAATCGAGAGTCTTGTAGGTGACGCCATTCGGCAGCGTTTCCTGCCACTGCTTGACGCGTGCGGTCGCGTCTCCCGAGCCGCACGGATCCTCGCCGACAAAATCGGCGACGCGCTCACGCTTCACCGGCACGTCGTTGATGTAGAGCAGCCCCTCTTTCATCTGGATATGATCGCCCGGCAGGCCGATCACGCGCTTGATGTAATCGATGTTGTCCTCGCGCGGAAAGCGGAACACGACGACATCGCCGCGCGCGGGCGCGGAACCAAAGACGCGGCCAGAAAACAGCGGCGGCGAAAACGGCAGCGAATAGTGGCTGTAGCCGTAGGAGTATTTCGAGACGAACAGATAGTCGCCGACCAGCAGCGTCGACTCCATCGAGCCCGATGGAATGTTGAACGGCTGGAACAGGAACGTGCGGATGATCGCCGCGATGATCAGCGCATGAACGACGACGCGGATTGCTTCGCCAATCCCGCCTTCGGATTTGGTGCCGGATGTCGTGCTCATGTCGTCTGAATTCCTTGAAACGGCGGGCGCGGCATGGACCGAAGCACCTGCGCGAGTTTTAAACGCTTGCCGCATCTGGCGCAATCAACGGCGGCGCGACAATCCACCAAACGATTGATATTTCTTTGGAAATTAAGGCAGCGGGATGGTCGGCCGGCGCGCCAGCCCGGCTTTTCCGGCTCAAACCTTGGCTCAGAACTTGGTCAAGGCTTGGGGACCGCGGAAATGATGACAAAGGCCTGCGCCAGGGGCCAGTCATCGGTAATCGTCAGGTCAATCCGGGCCTCATGACCCGGGGGGAGGAGCGACTGAAGCTGCGTCAGCGCCCCACCCGTCAGTTGCATGGTGGGCCGCCCGCCGGGGAGATTGACCACCCCCATGTCCCGCCACCACACCCCTTCCCGGATACCGGTGCCCAGAGCCTTGGCACAGGCCTCCTTGGCCGCGAAGCGCTTGGCATAGGTCGCGACAAACGCACGCGGGGCCTTCGCCCGGCGCGCCGCCTTGGCCTGCTCGGCCTCGGTGAAAATGCGGTCGATGAACCGCGCGCCATGGCGCTCCATCACCTGTTCGACCCGGCGGATATCGATGGTGTCGGAGCCGATTCCGAGAATCATGCCTGCCCCGCTTTCGCCCGGCCACGCGCCATCGCCGCGCGCATGGTACCGATGGCCTGCGCCAGCCCGACGAACAGCGCCTCGCCCATAAGGAAATGACCGATGTTCAGCTCCATGATCTGCGGCAGCGCCGCGATCGTCTCGGCGGTCGCATAATCGAGGCCGTGGCCCGCATGGACTTCGAGGCCGAGCGAATGCGCAAGCTTGGCGCCCTCGACAACGCGCAGCCACTCGGCGTCCGACCTGCTGTTTCGCTCCGCCAGCGCGTCGCACCAGGTTCCGGTGTGAATTTCGATCACCGGCGCCTTCAGCTGCGCGGCCATTTCGATCTGCGCGGGGTCCGGCGAAATGAACAGCGAGGCGCGGATGCCCGCCTCGTTGAACTTTGCGATGGCCGGCGCAAGCGTCGCCTGCTGCCCCACGACATCGAGCCCGCCTTCGGTGGTCAGCTCCATCCGCCGCTCCGGCACGAGGCACACCGCGTGCGGTTTGGTCGCAAGCGCGATGCCGACCATCTCGTCGGTCACCGCCATCTCGAAATTCAGAGGCTTTGAAATCTCGCGCTTCAGCCGCGCCATGTCGGTGTCGCGGATGTGACGGCGGTCCTCGCGCAGATGCGCGGTGATGCCGTCCGCTCCCGCTTCGATCGCCAGCAAGGCGGCACGGACAGGATCGGGCAGCAATCCGCCGCGCGCATTGCGCAGCGTGGCGACGTGATCGACGTTGACCCCAAGGCGGATGGGCAAGGAAGGCATTGATGGATTTCCAGGAGGCTAGCCGTTGACCCGTTCGACGCTCGCGACCACGGCTTTCGCGCGCAACTGGTTGATGATCCCGTTCAGGTGCTTGAGGTCGTAGACCTCGAGATCGATGATGAGATCGGTGAAATCGGGCGAGCGGCGGCTCATGCCGATGTTGTCGATATTGCCGTCATGCTCGGCAATCACGCCCGCGACCTGTGCGAGGCTACCCGGCTCGTTGACGTTCTGCACATGCAGCCGTGCCGGAAAGCGCCGCGGCGCGGCTTCGTCGATGTCCCAACGCACATCGACCCAGCGCTCCGGTTCTTCCTCGAAATCCTTCAAGGCAGGCGCCTGGATCGGATAAATGGTGATGCCCTCGCCCGGCGTGACGATGCCGACGATGCGATCCCCCGGCACGGCACCGCCATTCGGCGCGAACTTGATCGGCAGATCGGAATTGATGCCGTGGATCGGAATCGCCGTGCTGCTCGTGGCAGAATCCGGCGTCTTGCCCTTCGCCGCTGCGCCCTTGATGCCGCTGAGACGCGCCTCTTCCTTGTAATCGGGATACATCGCGCGGGCGACATCGGCGGCCTTCATTTCGCCTCGCCCAACCGCCGCCATCACGTCATCAATCGAGGTGCGTGCGAGCCGCGGCAGCGCGCCCTTGAGCTTGTCGTCGGCGTAGACGATCTTTGCGCGCATGAACAGGCGCTCGACGATGCGTCGCCCCAATCCCGCATACTGATCGCGCACCGCTGCGCGGGTGGCGCGGCGGATCGCAGCCTTCGCCTTGCCGGTGACGGCCAGCGCCTCCCATGCCGAGGGCGGCGCCAGTTGCGCGCGCGAGGTCAACACCACGACCTCGTCGCCATTGTGCAACTCCGAGGACAGCGGCGAGAACTGGCCATTGATCTTGCAGCCCACCGCACTGTTGCCGACGTCGGTATGCACCGCATAGGCAAAGTCGATCACATTGGCGTGGCGTGGCAGCGCGATCAGCTTTCCCTTCGGCGTGAAGCAGAACACCTGATCGTGGAACAGCTCCATCTTGGTGTGTTCGAGGAATTCCTCCGGATTGGCGCTTTCCGCCAGCATCTCGATGGTGTGGCGCAGCCAGGCGAAGGCATTGGATTCCCGCTTCAGCATCTCGGTCGGAGAATCGACGCCCTCCTTGTAGAAGGAGTGCGCAGCGATGCCATACTCGTTAATGCGATCCATCTCCTCGGTGCGGATCTGCAACTCGACGCGCTGATTGCCGGGGCCGATCACCGTGGTGTGGATCGAGCGATAGTCGTTCTGCTTCGGCGTCGAGATGTAATCCTTGAAGCGTCCCGGCACGACCGGCCATGTGGTGTGCACCACGCCGAGCGCCCGGTAGCACTCCTCCGGCGTCTCCAGAATCACGCGAAAACCGAAGATGTCGGACAATTGCTCGAAATTGACCGACTTGCGCTCCATCTTCACCCAGATCGAGAACGGCTGCTTGCGCCGCCCCTTCACCACCGCCTTGAGGCCGTGCGATTCCAGACTCGCGGACAATTGCGTCTCGATCTCGCCGATCAGGTTGCGGTTGAGTTCGGTCAGAGCATCGAGCCGCTGCGTGACCACCGCGCGCGCCTCCGGATCGAGTACCTTGAAAGACAGATCCTCCAGCTCCTCACGCATTTCCTGCATACCCATGCGGCCAGCAAGCGGCGCATAGATGTCGAGCGTCTCCTCGGCGATGCGCTGGCGCGAGGCCGGCGGCATGAATTCCATCGTGCGCATGTTGTGCAGGCGATCGGCGAGCTTGACCAGCAGTACGCGCACGTCGTTCGAGATCGCGAGCAAGAGCTTGCGCAGGTTTTCCGCCTGCTTGGCCTCGCGCGAGACGAGTTCGAGCCGCTTCAGTTTGGTGAGGCCTTCGACCAGCGCGCCGATTTCGGTGCCGAACAACTGGTCGATTTCGGCGCGCGTGGACTCGGTGTCTTCGATGGTGTCGTGCAGCAGCGCGGCGACAATGGTGGCGTCGTCGAGCTTGAGGTCGGTCAGGATCGCGGCGACCTCAAGCGGATGAGAGAAATACGGATCGCCCGAAGCGCGCTTCTGCTCGCCATGGGCCTTCATGGCATAGACATAGGCGCGGTTGAGCAGATCCTCGTCGGTGTGCGGATTGTAGGACCGGACCCGATCCACCAGATCGTACTGCCGCATCATCTTCGGCCGCGCGCGCGCCGGACGCTTGAGCGCAGCCGCGGCCTCCGCCGTGGTGACGCTTGCCTGCATCTGACCTGCGCTGCGGCGTCCAGCCGGCATTTCGAAACCGTCCTTCCGGATTCGGGGCTTATCCCCTGGATGAGAATATCGCCGTCCCCGGTTCCAATCGCAAGAAAGGTTATCGTGAAATGTTGAACAGGATCAAAAGCAAAAGGCCGAAAAACAAAAGGCCCGAGTTTCCCCGGGCCCTGTGATCTACCTATCGTGTCCGGCGCTCGTCCGGCTTATTCGTCTTCCTCAGGCTGCTCTTCCGGCGGCGCGAGGCCTTCCAGACCCTTGAGCAACTCTTCTTCGGTCATGCGCTCGACGGCGACCTCGGTGTCGTCGGCATCGACGCTCGCGCCGGCCGAGCCGATCAGCGGGATCGTGTCCGGCTCCGGTTCGTCCACCTCGACGAACTTCTGCAGCGAGTGCACGAGTTCTTCCCTGAGGTCTTCCGGGGCAATGGTCTGGTCCGCGATTTCACGCAGCGACACCACCGGATTCTTGTCGTTGTCGCGATCGACCGTGATCGGCGAACCCGACGAGATCATGCGCGCGCGATGCGCGGCAAGCAGCACGAGATCAAACCGGTTATCGACCTTGTCGATGCAATCCTCGACGGTAACGCGCGCCATAAAGCCGCTCCGTAAAACAGGTTGAAAAGTTTGTTGCGGTGCCGAAGTAAATACAAGGAATACGCGAGGATCGCAACCGCCAATTTTGCCCGGATTTGCAGGCTTTTTGCGGGGGGAACCACACCGCATTGACGTTCTGTTCAGCTTATCGGAATGCTTTATCTACCCAGGGTAGTTATCGGCCGGTTTTACGCTGGTGGCCAAGGTTTTGCTTCATTGCCTCACCACTATATCGTTATGAAGCACCTGCGCGAGATCAACGCGCCAATAACCTCATAACAAACGGACGAGAAATCTTTTGATGACATCGCCTTCTCATAAAATTGCGCTTTTCATAGATGGAGCCAATCTCTACGCCACCGCCAAAACTCTCGGCTTTGATATCGACTACAAACGCCTTCTGCTTGAATTTCAGAACCGGGGCACGCTGGTTCGCGCCTTCTACTACACCGCCATTATCGAGGATCAGGAATACTCCTCGATTCGTCCGTTGATCGACTGGCTGGACTACAACGGCTACACCGTCGTCACCAAGGCGACGAAGGAATTCATCGACGCCAGCGGCCGCCGCAAGGTGAAGGGCAATATGGACATCGAGCTCGCCGTCGATGCCATGGAGCTGGCCGAGCACATCGACCATATGGTGCTGTTCTCCGGCGACGGCGATTTCCGCTCGCTGGTCGAAGCAGTGCAGCGGCGTGGCGTGCGCGTCACCGTGGTCTCCACCATCTCCAGCCAGCCGCCGATGATCGCGGACGAGTTGCGCCGCCAGGCGGATGTCTTTACTGATCTGGTCCAGCTCCAATCCAAGCTCGGCCGCGATCCGGGCGAGCGCACCACACCGCGCGAGCCCCGGGAGCGCCAGCATACGCCGCAATTCCTGCAGCGGAGCACGAGTACGATTGCACCGCGGGCCAATGAAGAAGAGTACGACGACTAAATCCAAATCAGGCTCGAGGCCCAAAGCGGCCTCGGGCCCCTCTTCTTCCGAGACATCCCACCCCGACCGCGACTGTCCCCTCTGCCTTCGTCTGGCGTCCTTCCGCGAGGACAACCGCGCTGCGCACCCCGACTGGTTCAACGCGCCCGTGCCGCAGTTCGGCGGGGTCGATGCGGCGCTGCTAATCGTCGGCCTTGCGCCCGGTTTGCAGGGCGCCAACCGCACCGGGCGGCCCTTCACCGGCGACTATGCCGGCGATCTCCTGTACCAGACCCTGCTCGATTACGGCTTCGCCTCCGGGCATTACGAGGCACGCCCGAATGACGGCCTGAAACTGGTGAACTGCCGGATCGGCAACGCGGTGCATTGCGTGCCACCGCAGAACAAGCCGACGCCCGCCGAGATCAACACCTGCCGCCAATTTCTTGTTGGCACGATTGCCGAGATGCCGCGCCTGCGCGCCATCGTCTCGCTCGGGCGCATCTCGCACGATTCGACATTAAAGGCGCTGGGCCTGCCCTTGCGCGCCGCGCCTTTCAAGCACGGCGGCGAATTCCAGCACGACAGGATTCGCATCTTCAGCAGCTATCACTGCTCGCGCTACAACACCAACACCGGCGTGCTGACGCCGAAGATGTTTCACGCGGTGTTCGCTAGCGTGCGGGATTATCTGAAAGATTAGACCGGGTTGGCCTTCAGCCACGCCAAGACATCGGCGGCGCTACGGTCCGGAGGAAACACTGGATAGAAAACGTGGGTGATGACACCCGCATCCGCGACCAGCGCGAGGCGCTTCAACAGCGTCTGCCCCGCGACCTCCATCGTCGGCAGCTTCAAAGCCTTGGTCAGTTCGAGTTTGGCATCCGACAGTACCGGAAACGGAATGTGCAGCCGCGTCACCATTTCGCGCTGATAATCCGTGCTCTGGGTGGACAGGCCGAACACACGGGCGGCACCGGCGGCTTTCAGCTCGCCGGCGAGATCGCGGAATGAACAGGTCTGTGGCGTGCAGCCGCGCGCCCCGGGGATCATGTCCCAATCCTCGGTCAGGCCGATCTTGCCGGGCTCACCGGTGCGCGGATAGGCAAAGACGACGATCCGGCCGGGCTCTCGTGACAGTACAACGCTCTCGTCGTTCGTATCCGTCAGCGCCACATCGGGAAAACGCTGGCCGGTGAGGTGCGCTGCCGCGCCGTCATCCTCGGGGGCTGGAATCTTCGACCAATCGGGAGCTTCCAAACTCGGCTGATTCATTTTGACTATCCTCTCGCCCGCAGCAACCGGCTCTTTTCGCGTGACCAGTCCCGCTTCTTTTCCGTTTCACGCTTGTCGTGCAACTTCTTGCCCTTGGCGAGCGCCAGCTCGAGCTTCAGCCTGCCCTGCTCGTTGAAGTACATCTTCAGCGGAATGAGCGTCATCCCCTCGCGCTCGATCGCGCCGATCAGTTTGTTGATCTGGCGCTTGTGCAGCAATAATTTGCGCGGCCGGCGCGGCTCGTGATTGAAGCGGTTGGCCTGCAAATATTCGGGGATGTTGGCGTTGACGAGCCAAATCTCGCCGCCCTTCGAGTCAGCATAGGACTCCGCGATGGTGCTCTTGCCGTTGCGCGCGGACTTCACCTCGGTGCCGGTGAGCATCACACCGGCCTCGATAGTGTCCTCGATGGAATAGTTGAATCGCGCCTTGCGGTTTTCCGCAACGACCTTGATCGGGCGCTCCTTTTTCTCAGCCATCGCAGCGATTTCTGGTCACAGGCGTCACTTCGCCTTCAAGAGGTCGCGGATTTCGGTGAGCAGTTCCTGATCCTTGGTCGGCGCCGGCGGCTCCGCAGGCTTCGCCTCCTCGCGCTTGAACTTGTTGATGAAGCGAATCACCACGAACAGCACGAAAGCGACGATCAAGAAGTTCAGCGTCACGGTCAGGAAGCTGCCCCAGGCCAGCACCGCGCCCTGCTTCTTGGCGTCCACCAGATTGGTCGCGGTCACGGCTTTCGACATGCCGGTGAAGTAGTTCGAGAAGTCGAGGCCGCCCGTGATCGCACCGATCACCGGCATGATGATATCGCCGACCAGAGAGGAGACGATAGCGCCAAACGCAGCACCGATGATGACGCCGACCGCCAGGTCGACGACATTGCCCTTCATGGCGAAGTCGCGGAATTCCTTGAGCATCGAAAACCTCTCCTTATCCAAACAAGGTGGCCAACATTGCTTAATTCAGCACCCCGGCGTGAACCATCGCATCGCGAATGGCTCTGCCAACGAGTGGCGTCACCGGCATCAGCGGCGGACGAACCTCCTCCTCCAGCCGGCCCAGCAGCTTGAGGCCGTGCTTCGCTCCGGCAACGCCCGGCTCCTTGAAGATGGCATCGTGCAACGGCACCAGCCTGTCCTGAATTTTCAGGGCACCCGCGTAGTCCCCCTTGAAAACGGCCGCCATGAGATCGGCGCACGGCTTCGGCGCGATGTTGGCGGTGACCGAAATGCAACCATGCCCGCCCGCCGCCATGTAAGCGAGTGCGGTCATGTCCTCGCCCGACATCTGGATAAAGTCTGGCCCCATGGCGTGCCGCTGCTGCGAGACGCGCGCGAGATTGGCGGTGGCATCCTTCACGCCCGCGATGTTCTTCAACTCGAACAGCCGCGTCATCGTCTCGACCGACATATCCACGACCGAGCGCGGCGGGATATTGTAGATGATGATCGGAATCCCGACCGCATCGTTCACCGCCTTGAAGTGGTGATACATCCCATCCTGCGTGGGCTTGTTGTAATACGGCGTCACTACCAGCACGGCGTCGGCGCCGGCCTTCTCGGCGTGCTTTGCGAGAGCGACCGCTTCCGTGGTCGAGTTCGAGCCCGCACCGGCGATCACCGGCACGCGGCCGCTCGCCTCCTTCACGCACCATTCGACGACCTTGTTGTGTTCGTCATGCGTAAGGGTCGGGCTTTCGCCCGTGGTACCGACGGGAACCATACCGTTCGAGCCTTCGGCGATCTGCCAGCTCACGAGGTTGCGAAATGCGCCCTCGTCCAGGCTGCCGTTTTTGAAAGGGGTGACCAAGGCTGTAAAGGAACCCCGAAACTTGCCATTGGCCGCCATCATCTTTCTCCAAACAATTCCTATGCGAGCTCACCGAGCCCGAAACACTGCGAATATCGCGGGCAAGCCTGATTAAATACCGGCTCCCGCGCTGCGATGAAAGAGCGCGGCGACGATTCCGGCTTTCTTTATCGGCGATTGTGGCCCTGCCAGCCCCGAATTTGCCGCCCTTTCGCGGTATCTAGTGTGGTGGTTCGGGACACTGGGCCGTTCCGATCAAATTCCTGTTTGGCGTCTGAATCCAATAGATTAGACCTGTCGCTGACGGCGACGATGTGATTCGCAGCGAAGGACGGCCGTGGCTTCTGCTCTCTTGAAAATCACAGCCTTTGCGAGTGGTGCGCTGGTCCTCGCGGCACTTGCGCCTGCCGCCCTTCTTGCAGTCCCCTTGCCGAAGCCGCGCCCCGTGCCGCGCAGCGTGATTCCCAAGACTGCCAAATCGCTGTCGCAGCTTCCGGCCGCGCCGAAGCTCTCCGGAACGCAACCCACACCGCTGGCGGCAAAGCCACCGGTGCAAGCAGCACCGCCCCCGCAGGCGCTGACACCCAAAAAATCCCGTGCGCCTCTCGCGGTCGCCGCCACCTCGACGACATCGAAGGCCGATCTGCAGACGCTCGAACAGATCATCGAGCTCGTCCGCGCCAAGCGCCAGTCGGATGCCACACAACTGCAAGGCTCGATCAGCGATCCGCTGGCGCGCAAGCTTTCGGAATGGATCATCCTGCGCAGCGAGGATAACGGCGCATCCTCCGACCGCTACCTCGCCTTCATCACGGAAAATCCGAGCTGGCCGAGCCAGACCTTTTTCCGCAAGCGCGGGGAAGCAGCTCTTTGGGAGGATCGGCGCGACGACAACACCATCCTGTCGTTCTTCGGCAATGACCAGCCGATCACGGCCAAGGGCCGCTTCGCCCTGGCGCGGGCGCTGCTCGATCGCGGCGACCGCGCACGCTCCGAACGGCTGGTGCGCGAGGCATGGCATGAGGATTCGTTCTCCTCCGCCGTCGAAGAGGCAGCCCTTTCGCAATTCTCGGCCTTCCTTAGCGGCGGCGATTTCAAGCGGCGAATGGACACGCTGGCCTATAGCAGCGACTCCGACGGAGCGCTGCGCGCAGCCAAGCACCTCGGCGGTGGTTATGTCGCGCTGGTCAAGGCGCGGATCGGCCTCAATCGCAAGGCATCTAATTCAAAGGCCCTGCTCGCGGCCGTGCCTGCGAACCTGCACAGCGACCCGCTCTATATCCTGAGCCGGATCCAGTACCTGCGGCGCGAAGACAAGATCATGGACGCCGCGCGGCTGATGCTGGACGCACCGCGCGAGCCGTCCCGCATCATCAACACCAACGAATGGTGGATCGAACGGCGGCTCTTGGCGCGCAAGCTCATCGACATCGGCGAGAAGCGCACCGCCTATCGTGTCGCGCGCGACGCGGCGGTGCCCGAGCGCGGCATCTACAAGACGGAGCGAGAATTCACCGCAGGCTGGATCGCATTGCGCTTCCTCAACGATCCCGCCACCGCCGCCCAGCATTTCGCCCGCATCGGGATCAACACCACGAACCCGACCGCAAAGGCGCGGGCCGGATACTGGCAGGGCCGCGCCGCGGAAGCCGCAGGCCGGCATCAGGAAGCCCACGCCGCCTATCAGGCCGCAGCCATCCATTCGACAAGCTATTATGGCCAGCTGGCGCGGGCGAAACTGCACTTGCCGCAACTGGGCCTGAGCGGCAAGCCTGTCACGCCACGGGGCGCGGAACGGCTGGAGATCGTGCGCGCGGTCGAGATTCTCTACGCGCTGGATGAGGAAGACTACATCATCCCGATCATGGCCGACATGGGCGACAATGCCGACCGCGACGCGCTGGCAGCACTTTGCGAGGTAGCAGAGCGCAACAACGATCCGCGCGGCATGCTGGTGGCCGGAAAGGCGGCGCTCAATCGCGGCCTGCCGTTCGACCACTACGCCTATCCGGTCAACGGCATCCCCTCCTATCGCAACATGGGACCGGCGGTGGAGAAGGCCATCGTGTTCGCTATCGCGCGGCAGGAAAGCGCCTTCAATCCTTCGATCGTGTCACCCGCCAACGCCTACGGCCTGATGCAGGTGACACCGGACGCCGCCAAATACGTTACCAAGAAATATGGCGGCACCTATGACCTCGCCCGCCTGAAAGGCGATCCCTCCTACAACGCCACGCTCGGTTCGGCTGAACTCGGCGGATTGATCGAGGATTATCGCGGTTCCTACATCATGACGTTCGCGGGCTACAATGCCGGGCGCGGCAGCGTGCGGAAATGGATCGAGCGCTACGGCGATCCGCGCGACTCGACCGTGGACGCGGTGGACTGGGTCGAACTGATCCCGTTCTCGGAGACGCGCAATTACGTCCAGCGCGTGATGGAAAACCTGCAGGTCTATCGCGCCCGCTTCGGCGGCAGCCACCAATTGATGATCGAAGCCGACCTGCGCCGCGGCGCGATGCAGTAAAAGCATCGTCTTTCTGGCATGATGTACTGCCCCTCCACTCGGGAGAGGTGAAAGAAAGTACACCTGCAATGTCTGCCTTCCACGACATCTTCGCTACGTCCGCCGACGGATTACGGCTGCGCGCGCGCGCCACCGGCCCTGCCGATGCCGCTGCTCTGCCCGTTCTTGGCCTGCCTGGCCTGACGCGAACGGCGGAGGATTTCGATATCGTCGCGCAGGCGCTGGTGAGCAATCCGCAAAATCCACGGCGCGTGGTCGCGATCGATTATCGTGGCCGTGGCAGGTCCGATTTCGATCCGAACCCGGCCAACTACACCGTGCCGATCGAGGCAACTGACGTGCTGACGCTGGCAGCAGCGGCGGGAATCTCCCGTGCGATCTGGCTCGGAACATCGCGCGGCGGGCTGATCTCGATGGTGACCGCGGCCACGCGCCCGGAGCTTGTCGCAGGCATCATCCTCAATGACATCGGTCCCGAACTGGACATCAAAGGGCTAATGAAGATCAAGGGCTATCTGGCCCCGCCGGTCACGCCGCAGACGTGGAGCGAGGCAGTCCGCGGACTGCAACGGCTGTTCGGTAGCGTCTTCCCCGCCCTTACTGAAGAGGATTGGCAGGCTTGGGCGCACCGTGCATTCCGGCAGGATGGAGATGGCCGCCTGACGCGTACTTACGATCCCGCGCTGGCGCGGACGTTCGATGCCATTTCGCTTGAAACGCCGCCGTCACCGCTATGGGAATTGTTCGACCAGATGGCGCAAGTGCCGCTCTTGTCGATCCGCGGCGAGCTCTCGGATCTGTTGTCGCGCGAGTCCGTCGCTGAAATGAAGCGGCGGCGACCCAGCATGGAAACGTGTGATGTGCCCCTGCAAGGCCACGCCCCGCTGCTCGCGGATGCGCCGACGGTGGAGCGGATCAAGGCGTTCTGTCGAAGATGCGACAACGCGGGCAGATTCTAAGCGACATATTCGGTGTCGCCCCCGCCTGCGCTGGGGCAACTCATGAAGGCCACGAGCAAGCGATCTTGCTTTACACATAACCCTCATATCAAAAACAAAACCCCGGCAGTTGCCTGCCGGGGTTCGTTCGATGGCTTCACCCGAAAGTGAGACGATCAGAAGTTGCGCTGAACGCGGAAGATACCCGAGTACCGATCCGTATCGCCGTAAGTGACGGGACGACCCTGGAGGGCAGTCGCACCAACCATATTCTGGTCGATGTGGGTCCAAGTCGCTTCGGCGATGAGAGCGAGGTTCTTTACCGGCTTCCAGGTCGTGTTCAGACCGAGCTGGCTGACGTTGAAGTCAGGGTTGCAGGTCGGAGTCGCGCCACAAATGGTCGCCGTAGCAGTGCCATTGTAGTCAACATGCGACCACGAACCGAACACGCTGGACGACCAGTGGGCGTTCCAGTTGTGGTTGAAGGCGCCGTTGAAGCCGTAGGCCTTGGTCAGCTCAATCGAGCTGCCGAGAGCAGTGGCGAACACGCCATCGGCAAGCGGAACGCTTGCAAAGCTGGCGCCATCAAGCACCGCGAAGCTGCGCGGAGTCGCACCGGAATTGCCGAGCACATAGCGCAGCGCACCCTCGGTGTAGGTACCGCTGATCTTGATGTCGTCGCCGGGGCCGGTCGGCAGGTTCTTGATCTGCAACGCACCGGTCACAGCGAAGCCCCACTTGTCGCCCGGATGGCCGTTCGTAACGGTGGCGGGGGTGTAATAAACACCGGTGACTTCGTGAGCAGCTGCCGAGAACTGCAGCAGACCCCAAGCCTGGTCGAGTCGGATGTTGCCGACGACGTCCGGAGCGGTCGGAGCAGCATAGCTGTTAGTATAAGCCGCACCCGTAGCAAAATTGTAGGTTCCAGCCAGAACGCCAATGCGGTTGGCCTGCTCCTGCTGGTCAACACCGACGCTGGCCGATACGCCGTTGCCGAACTGCCAAGTGTACTGGATGTTGTTAACGCCCGCGTCGTAGTTCGGGCCGCCCATGAGGATCGAGTTGAGGTTGCCCGGAGCGCCATTCCACGGGAGGGCGTAAGCCGAAGCCGAACGACCGAAGGTGAAGCCAGCGAACTGAACGAACGCAGCCTCGACGCGCATGCCGCCGTTGCCCTGAGTGTCGGTGGCGTCCACAGCGGAACCCGTGGTGAACTGCGGGCCGAACGCACCGAAAGTACGGACAACGCCGTATTCGGTCGCGGTGCGGGTGTCGACGTTCATCATGATGCGGGCACGGGACTGATACTGGCCAGCGCTGCGGAGGCGGAGGCCACCATCACCGTTCATGTAGACAGCATCCGACGGGGCCCCGCCAAAGGTGACTTCCGCACGCAGATAGCCGCCGATGCGGATGCAGGTGTCGGTGCCGGGGATGTAGTAGAAACCAGCGCCGTACAGGGAACAAACCTTCACGTACTCGACCGCTTTGGCCTTGACGGGAAGATCAGCCGCCTGTGCGCCACCGATCGCAACGATTGCCGCTGCCGATCCGAGGACAAGGCTCTTAATCTTGCTCATAAAACCTCCAATATGATTGTGTAGGGAAGGTTCCGGCCCGCCGGTGTTAAGTCACACCTGTGGTTTGGTCCCCTTGATCCCCGTGACCGCCTGGTCGCCTCGCGCTTTCGGACACTCCCGCACAAACGCGAGCGACTTAAGCGAAACTTCCAAACGGGACGACCTCGGGATGCCCCCCTCCGTCGCACAGGCAGAATTACCCAACGCCTACACGCACGCAACAAAGACCCGCCGCATCCGGGCCGCCTTTGGATCGTTTCCAAAGAACTGTTGCACAAAAAACACTCACTGTTTTGTGAGATAAACACGTAAGTATTTGAAATATAGATTGTATTCGTAATATCGACGATCCTGGGGTGCTGCGTTGCATTTTTGCATCATCTCGCTCTGCCTACAGCTGCGGCGGTGGAAATCACGAATCAAACAACGCGATTCCATGGCGTCATTCTTGTCACGAATCCGCTGTCCGGCCCTGTTTCAGGATGCGCCGTGGGCCTCATCATTATCTTCGCCGTGCATGATTATAATGTGAGAACGGTCCGCTGCTGATCGTCACCTGCCGATCCCGACTTGCAGGTCACGGCATCGTCAGGCATATCGGGCGCGTGGAGACGTGGCCGAGCGGCTGAAGGCACTCGTTTGCTAAATGAGCATACCTTGAAAAGGGTATCATGGGTTCGAATCCCATCGTCTCCGCCACTTCATTAATCTAAAGGCGATACCCGTCGTATTTCCAAAACGGGACATTCATTACGTGCCGCGTCCCGATCTCAATGACATTTTCAACCGCGCTCTGTTGGCCCACCGTGCCGGTCAACTCGATATCGCCGCCTCGCTTTACCGCGAAGTTCTCACGCACGATAAAAAACAGTTCGCACCTCAGCATCTGCTCGGCGTGATCGAAGGCCAGCGTGGGAATCTCGCGGAAGGCATTCGCCAGATCACCAAGGCTCTCCGGCTCGATCCAAAATCACCGGAAGCTTATCTCAATCTGGGACGGATGCAGGGAGAGGCTGGCGATCTCAGCAATGCGGAAAAGAGCCTTCGCAAATCCATCTCATTGAATCCGAGCAATGCGCTCGCCTATGGTAATCTGGCCGCCGTTTACCGACGCATGAAGCGTTACGAGGAAGCCAAAACCGCAGCCGACCAAGCCCTCCGGATCGATCCGAACGAATGGATGGCCCTTATCAATCGCGGCAATGCGCTTCTCGCCCTTAATCTGCTTGACGACGCCAAAGCAGACTATGAGCGCGCCGCCACTTTGCACCCTTCGGCACCGGAAGCCTGGATCGGCCTTGGCGACATCGCCTGCAAAAATCGCGACATCAAAGCCGCTCTTGCGCACACCCAAAAGGCCCTGACGCTGGCACCAAAATCCGCAGAAGCCTGCCTTCTGCAAGCCCGCCTTCTTGAAATGCGATTCCTCCACGAGGAAGCACTAATCGCAATCAAGCAAGCGTTAGCTGCCGCGCCCGACCTCGTTGAGGCCGACATCCTGCGCAGCAGAATTCTATTCACGGCCAAACGATACTCGGAGACCATTCCAATCCTGGAAAGAATTATCCGGTCAAATCCCGAGACAGTCGGCATCAAAGGGCAGCTTTTCGTCTCCAAGATGATGACCTGCAACTGGGATCGCTATGAAAAGGACCGGCTCGCATGTGTGCGCGCGATCGAAGAGAATCCGGCCCACATCACGCCCTATGATTCCGTGATCGTCACACAGGCCCCTGCTCAACATTTGGCTTGCGCTGTCGCACACACAAAAAGGGGCTTTCCGAAGATCGAGACTGTTTGGCGGGGTCCTCTCTACGCGCATGAGAAAATCCGCATCGGCTACGTGTCTCCCGATTTCAGGGAACATGCGGTCGGCCACGTCATTGCCGACCTGTTCGGGCACCACGACAAGAGACACTTCGAACTTTATGGATTTTCCACCGCCGCTGATGAATCAGCGCTACGCGCCCGGATCAAATCCACCTTCCATCATTTCATCGACATCGGCTCGATGACCCATGAACAGGCTGCGCAATGCATCCGCGACCACGAAATCGACATCCTGATTGATCTGGCAGGACACACGGTCCACACGGGCTTGGACGCCATGGCGTTCAAACCCTCCCCTATTCAGGTCACATGGCTCGGTTTTCCCGGCACCACCGGCGCGCCGTTCATGGATTACATCCTTGCTGATCCGACAGTCATTCCGGCGGAACACGCACCCTTCTATTCGGAGAAGATCGTTCGGCTTCCCGACACTTATCAACCCAACGACGGCGCGCTGAAAGTTGCCGACAGCCCATCACGCGAGGATGTCGGCCTGCCCGCGAGCGGCCTTGTGTTCTGCTGCTTCAACAACACCTTCAAGATCACGCCCGAAGTGTTCGACATCTGGATGCGCTTGCTCGGCCAGGTCGAGGGTAGCGTCCTTTGGCTGTTCGAAGGCAACGCCACCGCAAAGGCAAACCTCATCAAGGAAGCTGTCGCGCGCGGAATTTCCCCCGAGCGTCTCGTTTTCGCTCCGCTTGCAGATTATGCGACCTATCTCGCGCGCACGCAGCTCGCCGACCTGTTCCTCGACAACAACTATTGGAACGGTCATTCCACCGCGAGCGATGCATTACGCTGCGGTGTGCCGGTCATCACCTGCCAGGGCACCAGCTTCGCCAGCCGCGTGGCCTCCTCCCTGCTCCGCGCCATCGAGATGCCGGAGCTCATCACCACATCGCTGGAAGATTACGAGGCGCTGGCGCTCAAGCTGGCGTGCGACCCCGCTTTGCTCGCCGCCACCAAGGACAAGCTCGCGAGGAACCGCCTCACGGCGCCACTGTTCGACACCGCACGCTTCACCCGGCATCTGGAAGCCGCCTATGTGACCATGTACGAACGCGCGCAGCGGGGCGAGCCGCCCGCCTCCTTCGCAGTCGAGGCTCTGCCGTCCAAGATTTGATCGAGGAAAGCCTTTACGCGCCGATCCTCGAGGCGTGGGGCTTTACCCTGGGAGCATTACGCGCAGTAATTTGAAATGACTATCAATTCAATTTGAAAAAACTATTGTTCCTGCCTTAGCCGCCTTATGAAGCGCACTTCCGAACCATGAACCGTGATTTATGATCGGATAAGCAAATTAAAACGGCTCATGTGAAGACACCTTCATATCCCATAATCCATGGTCGGTGGTATATTAGAAGAAATCCAATACTCTGGAGGCCATTATGGGCAGACAAGGCAAGCAGAACTACACGCGACTGACCGAGCCGCTTGTCCGCGAAAACGGTGTGCTGCGGCCCGCCTCCTGGGATGAGGCGCTCGATCGCGCCGCCGAAGGCTTCCGCCGGAACCGCGAGCTCCATGGTGACGACTCGTTCGGCATGTTCGCCTGCTCCCGCTCGACCAACGAGCTGAACTTCATCGCGCAGAAGTTCGCCCGGGCGGTGATGGGCACCAACAACATCGACTCCTGTAACAGAACTTGACACGCTCCTAGCGTCGCCGGTCTGGTGACGGTATTCGGAGCTGGCGGTGGTACCTCGTCCTATCGTGAGATCGAGGACGCGGACTTGATTATCTTCTGGGGCTCCAATGCCCGAGAAGCACACCCGATTTTCTTCCATCACGCCCTGAAGGCGATCCACAAGGGCGCCAAGGTCTATTCGGTCGATCCGCGCCGGTGCAAGACAGCCGAGTGGGCCGACAATTGGCTTGGGCTGGATGTCGGCACCGACGTGGCGTTGGCCTATGGTATCGGCCGCGAGATCATCCACGCCGGATTGACCAACGAGGCCTTCATCGCGAACGCCACCCTTGGGTTCGAAGATTACATCGCCGCGTGCGAGCCGTGGACACTGGAAGTCACGTCCCGTGAGACGGGAGTGCCCGCGGATCTGATCCGTGAGCTCGCGCACGACTATGCCAAGGCGGAACGCGCACAACTGTGCTGGACGCTCGGCATTACGGAACATCACAACGGCACCGACAATGTGCGGGCCCTGTGCAACCTCGCGCTGCTCACCGGCCAGGTCGGCCGCTGGGGCGCGGGCCTGGTTCCGGTGCGCGGTCAGAACAACGTCCAGGGCGGCGGCGACATGGGGGCGATCCCCAGGAACCTGCCCGGCTTCCAGGATGTCGGGAATCCCGAGCATCGGGCGAAGTTCGAACGCCTTTGGGGCGTCACGATGCCTCCGAAGTACGGCTTGACGCTCTCGGAGATGATGGAGGCGATGGACGAGGGACACCTAACCAGCGTCTACATCGTGGGCGAGAACCCGGTGCAGTCCGACGCCGACACCACGGCGGTGGCCAGGCGGTTACAGAACCTGGACCATCTGGTCGTGCAGGATATCTTCCTCACCAAGACCGCCACGTTCGCCGACGTGGTGCTCCCCTGCGCTGCGGCATGGTGCGAAAGCGATGGCACCTTCACCAGCAGCGAACGGCGGGTGCAACTCGTGCGCAAGGCACTGGAACCACCAGGAAGCGCGAAGGACGACATCGAGATCATCCGTCTGGTCGCAAAGCGTCTGGGGCACGATTGGCCGATCCAGACCGCGGAAGAGATTTGGGATGAACTGCGCGCGGTGTCGCCGGCGCACCATGGAATGTCCTACCGGGTGCTTGCAGAACGGGGTGGCGTCCAGTGGCCCTTCCCTGACGAGAATGGACCGGAGTCGCCGTTCCTGCACGGCCGGCTCTGGGAAAAGGATCCCGCGAAGCGCGGACGCTTGGCGCCATTCGGCATCCTTGAGCACAAGCTGCCGGTGGATAAGCTCAACGACGAGTTCCCGCTGCGCCTGACGACCGGCCGGCGACTGACCGACTACAACACCGGCGTGCAATCCGGTGGCTTCAACTCACCGATCCGCGTCGGCGGCTGCGTCGACATCTCTCCGGAGGATATGGTTCGGCTCGGTATCAACGAGGGCGAAGTGGTCCGCGTGACTTCCCGTCGCGGATCGGTGCTGGCGCCTGCCCGTATCGATCCGGGACTGCGCCCCGGCCTGCTCTTCATGGCCTGCAACTTCCCCGACGACGTGGACACCAACTCGCTCACCATCGAAGCGAACGACCCGATCTCGAAAACCGCCGAGTTCAAGGCAACAGCGGTCAAAGTAGAGAAGACCAACGAGCCTCTCCCCGAAGAGAGCGCCGACACCGCTGATCACGAGCCCCAGGATAACGAGCTCGCGACCGCGAACTAGGTAGGAAGGATAAGTTGTGGACCTGAAGTTCTCCAACGCCGAACCGTTCGCTGATGAACGGGACGCGGTTGATCGGCTGCTTGGAACCAGTGAAAGTGGTTGGCACGGTGGCGAGCGCGACGAGAAAGACCACCGGCGCGCGCACAGTGGCCGCTCGCAGAGTCGACGGCACCTCGTCATGGAGGCGCTGCACGCTGTGAATGACCGCGTCGGTTGGATCAGTCCCGGCGCGCTGAACTACATCGGAAAACGGCTCGGCATAGCCGCAGCCGACGTCTACAGCGTCGCGACGTTCTATGCGATGTTCTCCACCAACATGCGGCCGAAACGCATCGTGCACGTCTGCACCGATATCGCCTGCATGGCGCGCGGATCCAAGGAGGTCTGTGCCGACCTCGAGAAGCGGCTGGGTCCGGCCGGCGCCATGAGCGGCTGGAAGCACAGTCCCTGCCTCGGCGTGTGCGAACGCGCACCTGCCGCGCTGGCGGTAGAAGCCGGTGACCCGCCCCATGAGCACCTGATCGGGCCTGCCACTGCCGATGAAGTTGTCCTTGCGCTGAATAACGGTCCCGTGGCCCTCGCAGCCGAGGCGCCGCCCGGCATGGCCGTGCCGCAAGCCGGCCAAGAAGGCCTGATGCTGCTCAAGCGCGTCGGCAAGGTCGACCCGGAAAGCATCGACGACTACCTCGCGACCGGCGGCTATGCCGGATTGCGGCGGGCGTTCGAGATGGGACCCGGCAAGGTCATCAGCGAGGTCAAAGACTCCCGGCTGATGGGCCGCGGCGGGGCGGCGTTTCCCGCCGGCATCAAGTGGGAGAGCACCGCCAAACAGCCTGCCACGCCCCGCTACCTTGTCTGCAACGCCGACGAAAGCGAGCCCGGTACGTTCAAGGATCGCGCCATCCTCGAGGGCGACCCGTTCGCATTGATCGAGTCGATGACCATCGCCGGTTACGCCATCAGCGCTGAGCGGGGCTACATCTACCTGCGCGGCGAGTACCCTCGCGCCTACCGGATGTTGAGCAACGCCATCGCAAGGGCCCGCGGACGCGGATTCCTGGGCGACAACGTCATGGGTACCGGGTGGAGCTTCGAGCTGGAGATCCGGCGCGGTGCCGGCGCCTACATCTGCGGCGAAGAAACCGCGATCTTCAATTCGATCGAGGGCTATCGTGGTGAACCGCGCTCCAAGCCGCCCTTCCCGTTCGAAGCCGGACTCTTCAACAAGCCGACGGTGGTCAACAACGTCGAGACCCTGTGCAACGTCCCGCTGATCATGCAGATGGGCGGCGCAGAGTACGCCAAGATCGGAACCGAGGGCTCCACCGGACCCAAGCTGTTCTGTGTTTCGGGCAACCTCGTGCGCCCCGGCGTCTACGAAGTGCCGTTCGGCGCGACTCTGGGCGATGTTATCAAGTTGGCCGGCGGAGTACCGCAGGGCCGAAAGCTGCAGGCGGTGCTGCTCGGCGGCGCGGCCGGTGTGTTTGTGCGCGCTGATGAGCTTCATATCCCGCTTACCTTCGAGGGTGCTCGCGCCAACAACGCCACCCTGGGCTCGGGCGTGGTGCTGGCCTTCGACGATACCGTCGATCTGCCCGCCATTCTGCTGCGCATCGCGAGCTTCTTCCGCGACGAATCCTGCGGCCAGTGCGTCCCTTGCCGGGTGGGCACGGTACGTCAGGAGGAAGCGCTGCTGCGCATCATGCGCAATGGCCGCGATACCGCGGCCAAGGAACGCAACGTCGGCCTGCTGCGCGACGTCGGCCTGGTTATGAAGGATTCCTCGATCTGCGGTCTTGGTCAGGCTGCCTGGAATGCCGTCGAGTCGGCTATCGACCGCCTCGGCGTACTGGAGAAAAGCCGATGAACGCGCCCGTCCAGCAGATTACGATCTCCATCGACGGCAAGGAGGTCAGCGTCCCTGAGGGGAGCACCATCCTGACCGCGTGTAACGCTGCGGGCAAGGACACGCCGACGCTCTGCTACGGCGACACCCTCACGCCCAAGAACGCCTGCCGCGTTTGCATGGTCGAGCTCAAGGGCTCGCGCGTCCTCGTGCCCTCCTGCTCTCGCAAGGTTCAGCCCGGCATGGAGGTCTTTACCGACACCGACCGGGTGCGGCACAGCCGCCGCCTCGTACTGGAGTTGCTCGATTCCTCGGTCGACCTGTCCACGACGCCGAAGATTCCCGAGTGGAAGGAACGCTACAGCGTCGACTCCGGTCGTTATGGTCCGAAAGCTGGTCCGAGCCTCCGCCGTGATGTTCATGAGCCGGGCGAGCACCACACCGGAAACGGCAGCGTCGCGGCCTCGATGGCCCAGCCAGACAAGATCGACAACGATCTCTATGTGCGCGAGTATGACAAGTGCATCCTCTGCTACAAGTGCGTGGATGCCTGCGGGACCCAGTGGCAGAACAGCTTCGCGATCCAGATCGCGGGGCGCGGATTCGATTCCCAGATTTCCACGGAGTTCGCGGTCGAACTGCCGGAGTCCGCGTGCGTCTTCTGCGGCAACTGCGTGGAGGTGTGTCCGACGGGAGCGCTATCGTTCAAGTCCGAGTACGATATGAGAGCCGCAGGCACTTGGGACGAAGCGCAGCAGACCACGACCACCACGATCTGCACCTACTGCGGCGTCGGCTGTAACGTCGAGCTGCACGTCCAGGACAACAAGATCGTCAAGGTGACCGCGCCCCACGATCACGAAGTCAACCACGGCAATCTGTGCATCAAGGGCAGGTTTGGCTTCACGCACGTCCAGAGCCGCAAGGAAGACGGCAACGACTAGAGTGCTTCCGCTTTAAACGGAATTAGCTATGCCCGGCCTCGTGCCGGGCATTTTGCGTTTTGACGGGCTGATATTTTCGCCTCCGGTCACCGCACCACTTCGCGGTGGTCTTCGTCGATCCGGCGCGTCCAGCCACGTCCGTCCAGATACTCCAGCAGCGGGATCGCCACCCGGCGGCTGGTCCCCAGGGCCTGCCGTGCCTGACTGGTGGTGAAGGGTTGCGGCAATTGCGCCAGTGCCTGTCTCGCAAGCTCTGGCGCGGACGGCAGCAGCACTACACCTCCTGGAAAACGCAACACCCGCCGGGCGCTCTCGGCCGCGGCCAGTTCGCGGATACCAAGGCCGAGGGCGGCGAGATCGCCGGCCAACGGTGCGAGGAAGGGATTCGTAAGCAACCGCGCTTCGAGCTTCGTCACCCCGGCCTCGGCGCGGCCAAGGTCGGCGCGCACCCGCGGCAGCCGGACGCAACCTTGGTGCTGCTCGAGGCCGGCGTCCTCGACGAGTTGGTCGATGAAGCGCGCTGCGGACGGACCAAGGGCGTCGCGCACCGCTCCTTGGGAAACGCCGGGCGTAAGCTGATCCCGCTGGGAGTCATCCTCCACCAGAGCCCGCAGCCGCCCTCGCCACTCGTCATAGGTGGGAAGGTGCACCCACCAGCCACTTCGTTCGCGGATCCCGGGGGGCGGCGCTGCATCGGGACCAACCAGGCCGATCCGGTGCAGGTAGTCCACCTCCACAGCGCCCCGCTCCGCCACCTTGGCCAGCACGTCGCCTTCGGGTGGCATCGCGGAAAGCGCTACCCCGCGCCGGGCACTATCCCCACGGCGCGCGAGTTGCGGTGGATCTGGGTCCAGCACACCGACGCCGCCGAGCACGCGATGACGTGCCGGATGACGGAGCAGCAGCCGATCGCCCACGATCAGCGGCAGCGGCCAGTCGAGAGTGATCCGGGCATGCTCGGCATTGAATCGGCGCAACTGGGCTGGCACCGTCGCCGTTCCGACATGCACGGTGAGTTGTGTGGGCACCTCATCAAGCGCGGCACCCCCGATGCGGCGCACATCGACCTCCGTGGCCATGAGCCAGGCGTCTGGCGCGATCAGTGCCTGACCACGACGAACGTCCCCTGCGGACACGCCACGCAGGTTGACCGCGGCCCGGGTCATGGGACGAAGAGCGTCGGCAGGAGCGTCCCGCGATTCCAGGGCGCGGACGACGACCTCGCGCGGCTCCTGACCATCGCCGGCCACCACGAGCCGATCACCCTTGGTCAGCGTGCCAGCGACGAGGGTACCGGTCGCCACCGTGCCCGCCCCCGAAACGCTGAACGAGCGATCGATCCACAGCCGGAGGCGGCCGCTCGCGTCAGGCGCAGGCGCTTTGGCCAGCACGTCATCGAGGGCTTGCCTGAAGTGGTCTAATCCAGTGCCCTGCACGGCCGATACGGCGACCGCCGGTGCGCCGCGCAGACCTGTGTGTGCGAGTTCGCTGTGAGCACGCTCGATGGTCGCCGCGACGAGATCCGGCGCACGGTCGGCCTTGGTGACCACGATCAGACCGTGGCTGATGCCGAGTGCAGCGATGGCATCGCGATGATCGCTGGATTGCGCCGACCAACCCTCGTCGGCAGCCACCACGAAACACACCACCGGCACCGTCCCCAAGCCAGCAAGTGCATTGCGGATGAACCGCCCGTGGCCGGGCACGTCCACGAAGGCGACCTCACGCCCGGAAGGCAAAGTCGTCCAGGCGAACCCGAGGTCGATGGTGAGCCCGCGCCGGCGCTCCTCCTCCCAGCGGTCCGGCTCCATCCCGGTCAGCGCGCGGACCAGAGTGCTCTTGCCGTGGTCGACATGACCGGCCGTCGCGACGACGTGCGTCGTCATCGCTCGTCGCGCGGGTCGTCGGCCACCGCGGCGGCGTCGAGGTTGCAGCGATTGGCGAAGGCGGACAGGAAACGAACCTGCCAGACCGAGTTACCCGGTCTCACCGATTTCGAAGACCGGGAGGACCACCGGAAACCCAAACACCTCCGAGCGCTCTCACATCGAACACTCATCTTGTCGAGCACTCTCCCTTGAAGGCCTATGCCTGACCAGTGCACGAATGCACACAAAATGCGTTGGTATTGCGTTCTGCAATGCTTGGGAAACGCTTTGATTGTCAAGAAGAAGTTGAACCGTGCAAGATGCACGCGTTCACCGCTCGAATACGCAATTTTTTCTATCAAACAATCGAACGCGACTATCGATGGGCATATTCGAGCTGCCCAGCGATTTTTTAGCACCCATAGTGCGAGCGATGATTGTGCCGCCCGAAATAACCGGTGCGACAGATTTCAGGATCGATACCGCGCACTTCACCCGGCATCTGAAAGCCGCCTACGTGACCATGCACGAACGCGCGCAGCCGGGCGAGCTACCAGCCTCGTTTGCGATCGAGGCCCTGCCGTCCGGAATCTGATCGGGAAAGGCTTTAGTGCGCCGTCATCCATGCGCGGGCTTCGCGCTGGGCCAGCGCGATGTCTTCCGCTGACATCTGTTCGGCGAGTTCGCGGCGCAACTGGATCGCATCCACCCGTCCCTTGAGTGCTGCCAGATTGAACCATTTGTGCGCGGCAATGAAATCGACGATGCCGTCACGGCCGGTCGAGAACATCAACCCGAGGTCGAACAGCACGTCGCCGTTCGCGCTTGCCTCCACCGGCGAAGCGCCGGTCTGGTCGATCACCATCTGAAACATGTCACCCCCCTTGTGGTGCCGGGTGTGCACTTGGCCAGCCGCGGCTCCTGTCCGAATTCCGTCTTTGACATCCCCTCGCCGATTGATCGGCTTGTGAGGGGGATCTGACCGCTAAAATTTGAAGGGTGGTTTAAGTATCGAGATGAATCGAATCTCAACGCACGGCGGCGCACGATCCGTCGCGCCGCAGGAATCCCTGACTCTTCAAGAGCTTCGCGAATTGTTCAGAGAGGATTCAGCCTAACGTTTGGGAAGCCGGTAACCATCGGCCAAACAGGCACGACGCGAGTAATCCCACCCCACAAAGGTCCTGGAGACGATCAATCTGTCGGGAACAAGCTGGCTCAAGGCCAATATCGGAAGCCAGTCAAGAAAACGGGCCCGATAAAGAAACGAGGGCGTCGGTGAACACGTCAGGATTGAGATTCAACCGGAAGCTCCGGTAAACTGCGGATCATGATCCGCAACGTACGAAGAACGCTGACGCTCTTCTGCCGGGTCGGCTGCGGCTAAGAAGCTCACTGCCTGTCCGACCGTCTCTCCTGATGTCTCGCCGACACCCTCTGTCGTCAATCCGGGCTGAAAGTATCCACCGAAGTCGACACCGGCCCTTAATGACGTTGCCGGCCTCAAACTGCCGGCAATCCGTAAGGCGGAGCCTTACTTCTTCTTCTTGGCGACCTTGCGGGTCTTCTTGGCAGTCTTCTTCACTGCCGACTTCGCCTTCTTGGCTTTCGCCTTCTTCGCTTTCTTGGCCATGTTGCCCTCCATTAATGAGATGGCTTTGTCGCTGTCGTGCACTCGGGAATCGAAATGCACTGCATTTGGATTACACCAACGCGTTAAAAAAAACAGTGTCCCGCTTAAGGAAGTGTTGACGCACAGTACACGATGCGACAGCTGCACTGACTCTAAAAACATCGCCACGCATCGCTGGCGCGAGAGCAGCGCGTGATGCCTTCGATCGCCCCTCGCAACAAGAAATTCAAAAAGCCCCTGTTATACGGATATTTCTTGCATCGCATGAAAAGCAGCGAAGCGATGCGGAAAGTCCGGCGCGTGCGTTATCGGCACGAAAAAACGCGCCGCCCGGACTCTGAGTCGGATTTTTTGGCAACGAAATTATTTTCGTGGATTTTTGCTTTTGAGGCGATCGGCGCTCGCATCGGCGTCCATTTCGGCACTTCACTCCGCCGATTCGCGAATCGCGATCTAGACCTCACACACGTCATCCGACATGAAAACGGCGCCGCGCGAATGCCGCGCGACGCCGTTTTGGATCGTGTTCTGCGGGTTCAGATGCCGAGTTTGCTCTTGAGCAGATCGTTGACGGCCTGCGGATTGACCTTGCCGCCCGACGATTTCATCACCTGGCCGACAAACCAGCCGATCAGTTGCGGCTTGGCGCGTGCCTGCTCCACCTTGTCGGGGTTGGCTGCGATGATTTCGTCCACCACCTTCTCGATCGCGCCGAGATCCGTGACCTGCTTCAGTCCAAGGCTCTCCACCAGAGCCTTCGGATCGCCTCCCTTGGTCCAGACAATTTCGAACAAATCCTTGGCGATCTTGCCGGAAATCGTCCCTTCGCCGATCAGATCGACGATCGCGGCGAGTTGCGCCGTTGAGACAGGGGACGCGGCAATCTCCTGCCCTTCCTTGTTCAGGCGGCCGAACAGTTCATTGATAACCCAGTTGGCGGCGAGCTTACCGTCGCGCCCGGCATTGCCGAGACCCGCCAGCACTGCCTCGTAGAAGTCGGCGCTCTCCCGCTCGGCGACCAGAACACCGGCGTCATACGGCGTCAGCCCAAAGCTCTCGATGAAGCGCGTGCGCTTCTCATCCGGCAGCTCCGGCAGATGCGATTTCAGTTCCTCGACATAGGCTGCGGTGAATTCCAGCGGCAGAAGGTCGGGATCCGGGAAGTAACGGTAGTCGTGCGCCTCTTCCTTGGAGCGCATCGACCGGGTCTCGCCCTTGTTGGGGTCGTAGAGCCGGGTCTCCTGCTCGATCGTGCCGCCGTCCTCGATGATCTCGATCTGGCGGCGTGCCTCGAACTCGATGGCCTGGCCGATGAAGCGGATCGAATTGACGTTCTTGATCTCGCAGCGAGTGCCGAATGGCTCGCCGGGCCGGCGCACCGACACGTTGACGTCGGCGCGCAGGTTGCCCTTCTCCATGTCGCCGTCGCAGGTGCCGAGATAGCGCAGGATGCTGCGCAGCTTGGCGACATAGGCCTTGGCTTCCTCGGAGGAGCGCATGTCCGGCTTGGAGACGATCTCCATCAGGGCAACGCCCGAGCGATTGAGATCAACATAGGACATCGCCGGATGCTGGTCGTGCAGCAACTTGCCCGCATCCTGCTCCAGATGCAGCCGCTCGATGCCAACCGACGCAGTGCTGCCGTCCGGAGTGTCGATCAGCACCGTGCCTTCGCCGATGATCGGCGACTTGTACTGGCTGATCTGATAGCCCTGCGGCAGGTCCGGATAGAAATAGTTCTTCCGGTCGAAGGTCGATTTCAGATTGATCTGCGCCTTGAGGCCGAGCCCGGTGCGGATCGCCTGCGCGACGCACTCCTCGTTGATGACAGGCAGCATGCCGGGCATCGCCGCATCGACCAGCGAGACGTGCTCGTTGGGCGCGCCGCCGAATTCGGTCGAGGCGCCGGAAAACAGTTTGGAATTCGAGGTCACCTGGGCATGGACTTCCAGCCCGATGACGACTTCCCAGTCGCCGGTGACGCCCTTGATGAGCTTTTTGGGATCGACGGTTGCGTTCATGGGGCGGCTTTTACCGCGCCCGCGAACAAGAGAAAACCCCCGCGCGGTGGCGTCAGAGGCTCGCCGCGAATGACTTGAAGACCGGGCTCCCTCGCAGCGTGTCCCGGCCCGCCTCGATCACGTCGTCTACCTGCTCGCGCGGCAGGTGAAACCGGGTCGGAACATTGTCGAGCTGCTGCGCGCGGGCCGGATCGAGCTGATCGAATCCGAGCCGCCCGACAAAGAACTTGATGTCCCGGCAATTCCAGCGAGGACCAGCGCCGTATCGGGCGCGGTCGGCCGCCGACAGCCCGCAGCGCCACCGCACCAAGGCGGCCTGCCAGTCGTTCATAGTGCTGTTGAAGGCGGTAAAGCTGCCCGCCACGCTGGCCCCCAAAGCGGTGTCCGCGGTGGCCTTGACGAGTTCCGCGCCGCGCGGTCCCTCAACCGTATTGATCCACTGCGGAGACGGTCCGGGCGCGGCCGCATCGACCACCAGAAACAGCGCCCGCCGCAATTTCACGGCCTGCCTTGGCGAGAGCGGCCCGTAAGGCGTATCCGACGACAGACGCGCGATGGTGAAGCCGGACAATCCGAAATTGTCGACCAGTCCGCCGTCCAGCAATTTGATGTAAGGCACCGCGCCGTCATGGTATTTAATGAGTGCATTGGCGAAGCTGGTGAGCAGCGGTTGCGCATTCCTGTCCCGGCGGACGCGTTCCACCCAGCCCGGCAACGGCTGATTGCATTTCTGAGGGAAGGACTGGATCACAACCGGCGCAAATGCGACCGGCACCGCCGCGGATGCCGCAACGGCATCCGCCAATGGGTACTGCGACAGGTCGCTGCAGATGGCGTTGAATGTCACCGCACCGAACACGAACGGCGTTCTGTTGTAGATATCGGACGCATTGATCCAGACGCGCGGCTTGCCGATCGCCCGGAACTGCCCGAACGTCGCGCCGTGGAACAGGTTTGCATCGAGCCAGCGCGGAAAACCGGTTGAATCGTTGATGCCGCCTGCGAAAGCCCGGCCCAGTGTCGCCAGGTTCAGGTTCGTTTGCAGGTCTTCCTCGGCATTCCGCAGCAAGAATTTCTCGCGGAAGTCGGCGAGGCCGGCTCGTTTCTTCAGACCGTAATAAGCGGCCGTGACGGACCCACCCGAGACGCCGGAGATATATTCGACCCGGTCGATCATCGGGGCCTGCGCGCCGCGCATTGGAATCCGTTCCATTTCCGACAGCACGCCATAAGCGTAAGCGGCTGCGCGCGTGCCGCCACCTGAAAAGGACAGGCCGATAATCGTCTGATCCGCGCTGGTGTCTTCCTCGAAAGCGGGCCCGAGGCTATTGGCCAGGTTCGACGGCGTGCCGGGAAGATTGACCGGATCGTTCTGAATCGTGGCGCAGCCGATCAGCAGCGCACAGACCGACAGACTTCCCAAAACTGAACGCACGCGCGACATTCCACCTCTCCTCAAGCGCGGAGTCTTAAGAGGTTGGGTCGCTATTTTCCTAATACCGGCGGCCGATGTGCAATAGGGTTAACAGGCCCGCCCCAATCCTAGGATTTCGCGCTCTTGATATGTCCTTCTTCGTAGTCGATCGACCAACCGATGAGATTGCGCCAGAGCATTTCAGCAAGATCCGGCGGCACGCCTGCGGCCTCGGCCTCGGCGCGAACATGGGCAACGACCTCCTCGACCCGCTCCGGGATCGCGGCCGGAAGCCCCTCCCGGAGTTTCACAGCGATCACCTGATCGAGGCAGCGCACACGTTCGGCAATCAGCGCGACGAGATCGCGGTCGATCCGGTCGATGACCTCGCGCAGCTCCGGCAGATTTTTCGGTTCGAACGACATCAATCCTGCTTGCCCAACAACGCCGACGCGATCTGGTCCCATTCGGTTTCGAGTAAGGCGGATGACGCAGGCTTGCCCGCACGGCCGTACCAGTATCCCGCATTGTCGAGGTCGCCCTCAATCCGATGGATATGCGCGTGCACCCATGCACCGTCCGCCGTCGGCGTCTGCTGCGCAAGGGAGTGTGCCTGTTCCCAGTTTCCCTTCGCAACCCACCACAGGGCCGTCAGCGGTTGTGACAAATTGGCCGGTGGCGCGGCCTCCGCGAGGCTGGCCTTCAAATCCGAGATGCTCATCACCACCACCTCTTGGGCTCGAACCGCCCCGCCGCCTGCTCGATGGTCTCGCCCAGCGAGAACAGCGTCTCCTCATCGAACGGGCGTCCGATCAATTGTAGCGCGAGCGGCAAGCCCTGCGCATCCTTGCCAGCAGGCACCGCGATGCCCGGCAGGCCCGCCATGTTCACCGTCACCGTGAAAATGTCGTTGAGATACATCTCGACCGGATCGGCCTTGCCCTTTTCGCCGATGCCGAACGCCGCCGACGGCGTCGCGGGCGTGAGGATGGCGTCCACGCCTTTCGCGAACACGTCCTCGAAGTCCTTCTTGATGAGGGTGCGGACCTTCTGCGCGCGCAGATAATAAGCATCGTAATAGCCGGCCGAGAGCACATAGGTGCCGATCATGATGCGGCGGCGGACTTCCGGCCCGAATCCAGCGGCACGGGTATTCTCGTACATCTCGGAAATGGTCTTGCCGTCAACGCGCGCGCCGTAACGCACGCCGTCATAGCGCGCGAGATTCGACGACGCTTCGGCAGGTGCGACGACATAATAAGCCGGCAGCGCGTATTTGGTATGCGGCAGCGACACCTCGACGATCTCCGCACCCGCCGCCTTCAGCCATTCCACGCCCTGCGCCCACAGCTTGTCGATTTCCGGCGACATGCCGTCGATCCGATATTCCTTCGGAATGCCGATCTTCATACCCTTCACGGACTTGCCGATCGCCGCCTCGTAATCCGGCACCGCGCGATCGACCGAGGTGGTGTCCTTGGGATCGTGCCCCGCCATCGAGCGCAGCATAATGGCGGTGTCGCGCACCGTGCGCGCAAACGGGCCTGCCTGATCGAGCGAGGACGCGAACGCGACCACCCCCCAGCGCGAGCAGCGCCCATAGGTCGGCTTGATGCCGACGATGCCGGTGAAAGCCGCAGGCTGACGGATCGAGCCGCCGGTGTCGGTGCCGGTCGCGCCGAGGCAAAGCCCCGCAGCCACCGCCGACGCCGAACCGCCGGACGAGCCGCCCGGCACCAGCGCCGTATCCGATCCCTCGCGCCGCCACGGATTGATGACGCTGCCAAACGCGGAGGTCTCGTTCGAGGAGCCCATCGCGAACTCGTCGTTGTTGAGTTTGCCGAGCAGCACCGCGCCGTCGCGCCAGAGTTGCGCGGTGATGGTCGATTCATAAGGCGGCTTGAAGTCGCCAAGGATCTTCGAGCACGCGGTCAGGCGCACGTCCTTGGTCGCGAACAGATCCTTGATGCCGAGCGGAATGCCGAGAAGGTTGCCGCCCTCGCCTTTCGCGATCTTGGCGTCGGCGTCCTTCGCCATCGCACGGGCCCGCTCCGGCGTCTCCAGCACATAGGCGTTGAGAACGCGTGCGCTCTCCATCGCGGCCAGATGCGCGTCGGTCAGTTCGAGTGCCGTGAAGGATTTCGCCGCAAGACCCTCTTTGGCTTCGGCAAGCGTCAGTGCAGTCAGATCAGTCATTCGTCTCAATCGGGTCGCAGATAAAAGGAGATCGTTTGGTTCGTTTCGCAGCCTGGGAGGCTTTCAGCGCGATGTCATGGCCCTCATCGGGGTCCGGGGTCTTACCCTGCCGTTCCATGTCGTCGAGGTAGTCCATGAACGCCTGATAGAAGTCTTCATCGCTGCAGAGTTCGCACATTGCAGTCCACCCTGCCGCTACTCGACAACCTTGGGCACGAGGAAGAAGTGATCCTCTGTGACCGGCGCGTTCGCCAGCACGAGCCCGGAGATTTCGCCGTCATTGACGACGTCGTGGCGCTTCTTCATCTCCATCGGCATCACGGAGGTCATCGGCTCGATGCCTTCGACATCGACCTCGGACAGTTGCTCGATGAAGGCGAGCATCGCGTTAAGTTCGCCCTGGAGGTGCGGCACCTCCTCATCCTTGACGGCAATCCGCGCAAGCTGCGCGATCCGGCGAACCGTGGCTGCATCGACTGACATTGATTATGGCTCCGGGAAGGTATGGCTCCGGGAATACCGCCGCAGCGGTTCCAATGGCCTGCCTATAAAGCATTTTCCGCTCAAGGGGAAATCCGGGCAGGCATGCCCGCAGCGGTCAAATTGCCCCCAGCTGGCGGCGCTTGAGCCAGCGCCCAATCGCGACAATCGCTCATATCCCCTCGACCAGCCCAAACGGCCAGGTGCCCTGCAAAAAGCCGCAGATCGAGCCCAGCGCGCAGGCCGCCGCGAAGCCAAGAATAAAGTGCGGCGACTTCTCCTCCAGCGCGTAGCAGACCAGCATCGCGGTGACCGCGAACAGCCCGAACAGAGTCAGAGCATCGAGGGACATCAGCACAACTCCAAAAACCCGCAGCCGCGAAAGCGGCCTGCGGGTTGTCAATTCGCAGCCCTGAAGCGGTGCTTACAGCGGCAAGGCCGGCAGCGCCGCGATCCCATCGACCGTCTCCGGGGGCGTATGTGCAACGTTGAGTATCAAGGAGACAGTGAGGAAATATCCGATCAGCCCTGTCAGATCGACCACACCGCGCTCGCCGAGCTGCGCCACCGTCCCGGCATAGGTCGCATCGCAAACGCCACGATGCATCAGCAGTTCCTGCGTAAAATCGTAGACCAGCGCCTCGTCCGCGCTCATGTCGGCGGGACGCCGTCCGCAACGCACCGCCTCGATCGTTTCGGAACTGGTGCCGAGCTTCAACGCCAGCGGAACATGGGTGAACCACTCGAACTGCTGCGTGCAGGCACGGGACACCACCAGCATGGCGAATTCCGAGAGCCGCTGTGGCAAGCTGCTGTCGAAACGAATATATTCTCCAACCCGCTGCAAACGGTCGAGCAACTGCGGACTTCGCAGGAGCGGAATGAACGGGCCTTTGACGCCCTTGCGCGGCCCGGCGATGAGAATCTGTGCTGCGGCTTGCTGGGCGGCATCCATCTGTGCGAGTCCAAGCGGCGGCATGCGGTCTGGGTGCTGATGCATATCGGTTTCCTTCTCCATCATTCGGATGTTTCCGGCGCACTCGCGCCGCGGCCGAGCGCAAGGCTGCTCGCCACGAGAACGAATGCCGCTAATACGCTCGGAGCGGCCAGCCCGCCATGAAACAGGCTGACTGTCGGCGGCCCTAGAATCTGTCCCAGTGCGAAAGCAGCAGTATAGAGCGCGATGAGCCGAGCCGCGCTCGTGCCGCCGAGACGCCGCGCTTCGCGGATGCCTGCCATCGTGATGACCATGAACGTGCCGCCTACGCACAGCGCCGAGAACAACAAGACGTAGAGATTGATCGTGAAGACCGGCGCGATCACACCGGCGGCCAGAATCCATTGCGCGCGAATCCAAAGGCGGCGCGCCGAATGATGCGGCAGGAATGCCGCGGCGCAGAGCGTCGAGATCGCGCCTGCCGCACCGAACACAGGCCATATCAGACCAAACAGGAGCGGATCGGTGATGACCTCCCGCGCCAGAGCGGGCAGGAATGTAGCGGGGATGATGTATCCGTAACCGAAAGCGCCATAGCACAGCGCCGCCAGCCGCGCCTCGCCCCTCAGGGGGGCCGCGCGGGACTTCGTCACCGGCACCTCGTGTCCGTCGTCACCCCTGAGCGGCAGCCAGAGCGCCAACGCGAAGACGGCGGCAACGCCGCCAAGGCAGATCCATGTCGACCGCGCACCGAACGCGAGGCTTCCCGCGGCGAGGCAGATGACGCCCGTGGCGCAGATGCCGACGCCAACTCCGGAAAAGACATAGCCTGACCATGTTTTCTTATGGGCCAGCGCAAGGCGCGGCATCGCCCAAGCGGAAACGCCCACCAGCACGAAGGCGCTGGCGGCACCAGCCAGTAGCCGCAGAATCAGCCAGATCCAGAAACCCTCCGTCAAACCCATTGCGAAGGTGAGGACGGCAATCGACAGAAGTCCCCAGCGGACGGCCCTCGCCGGACCGGGATGCCACCCGATGCAGATCAGTGCACCGGCCAGATAACCAAGGTAATTGGCCGTTGCGAGCCAGCCGCCCTGAACCAGCGTGACGCTCCCTTCCTGCTGCATTAGCGGCAGCACCGGCGTGAATGCGAACCGCCCGATCCCCATCGCGACCGCCAGCCCCGCAAGGCCAATCCATGCGACAGCGCCAACGCGCATGACAGGCGATACGGTCGGGGTGGAAACAGACGACATGAGTTGCCCAGCGGTTGAGTCCATCGACCGCAAGCGTAGACTGACGCTGTATTCTCGGATATTGAATAATGTAGAACATTGTATTCTCTTTATGAGAACACTAGAGGCGCACGATGAACTTCACCGATCTGCAGATGTTCAAGACCGTCGCCGAAGAAGGCGGCATCATCAAAGCGGCGCAGAAACTGCACCGTGTCCCGTCGAACGTAACAACGCGTATCAAACAACTTGAGAGTGCGATCGGCGTGCCGCTGTTTCACCGCGACCGCCAGCGGCTGCATCTTTCGCCCAGCGGCGAATTGCTGCTCGATTATGCGGAACGGCTGATCCGGCTGTCCGAGGAAGCACGCAACGCTGTGTCGGGCGCCCCACCCCATGGACTCTTGAAACTTGGGGCACTGGAAAGCACGTCAGCGAGCCGCCTGCCCGGCGTACTGGCCGACTTTCACCGCCGCTATCCCGATGTGCGCCTGGAATTGACTACCGGTACGAACGATGCGCTGGTCAACGCAGTAGCGGAACGGCGGCTGGATGCGGCCTTTATCGCCGAGCCGCCATCCGTGCGCGGGCTCGCTCACCTGCCCGTGTTTCGTGAACGCCTCGTGGTCATCTCCAGCCTGGATCATCCGCCCATTGCCAGTTCGCGCGAGGCCGCAGGCCAAAGCCTGATCGCCTTTCCGAGCGGCTGCGCCTATCGCCGTGTCATGCAGCGCTGGCTGAAACGCGAAAGCCTCGCCACTCTGAGAGTTCTCGAGCTCACCTCCTACCATGCAATCGTCGCCTGCGTCGCAGCCGGTGCGGGCATCGCGCTGGTGCCGGAAGCCGTGCTCGACGCAATGCCACACGCGCGGGTGCGGCGTAATCCGATTCCGCGCGCCCAAAGCGAGATCGTCACGCCGCTGATCTGGCGCGAAGGCGAAATATCGGCACCGGTCATGGCTCTCCGGATGCTGATGAACTCCATGACGACAGAGACATCCGCAAAAAAGCGAAGTCTAAAAACGCTGCGGAGCGGACGGACAGCCAAGGTCTAGCCTTTGCATCGGGTTTCGCCGCCATGGTAAGTGAGGCGATGCCCGCTCTCATCCTTCCCCTGACCGAGGCTGCCACGCACTGGACGCCGCGCGGCGCGCTGATCGGGCTCGACCTCGGCACCAAGACCATCGGTGTCGCCGTGTCCGACCCCGATCGGCGGCTTGCGACTGGCGTCACGACGATCCAGCGCAAAACCTTCACCAAGGACGCCGCCGAACTGCTCAGGATCGCAGGCGAGCGCGCCTCCTCCGGATTCGTGCTCGGCCTGCCGATCAATATGGACGGCAGCGAAGGCCCGCGCGCACAATCCACCCGCGCGTTCGCCCGTAATTTTTCCAAGCTCACCGACCTCGCCATTGGCCTGTGGGACGAACGGCTCTCGACCGCCGCCGTCGAACGCGAACTGATCGCCAACGATGTCAGCCGCGCGCGCCGCGCCGAGGTGATTGACGAGCACGCCGCAATCTTCATTCTGCAAGGCGCGCTGGACCGCCTCGCGGCGCTGAGCCGCCAGTCATAACCCCGCTCAGGAATGCGTGGCGAGCCAGATGGTCTGGATCGTTGCAGCGAGATTGTTCAGGCCGTGGATCACGACCGTGAGCCACGTCGAATTGCTTCTATAGCGCAAGTAGCCGAGCAGCAACCCGATCGAGAACACCTCGCCGAGGAAGAACCAGTCGTATTGCAGGTGCATCAGCGTCCACACCGCCGAGGACAGGATGATCGCACCGGGAATCCGTAGGAAGGATTCTGACCAGCCGCGATAGAGAAAGCCACGCACGAAGAATTCCTCGGTGACCGGCGCGGCCACCACTATGGCGAGAACGAGCAGCCATAGCGTGTTGTCAGCCTGCGCGGCTTTCAGCGTATCCATCATGAAACCGGGCATCACCTCGCGGCCGGTGGCCTTGGACAGCAAATCCCATCCCTCGACCAGCACCGCGAGGCTGACCGCGCCGATCAGCAGCCACTTCCATGACGGGCGGTTCAGGGCGAGGTAATCCGCAAAACGCTGGCGCGCCAGCTTCGTCGCCACCCAGGTCGCGAACAGCACGCCCGGCAGGCCAGTCATGACCGAGAGCGAGAGCGCCTTGCCGCCCGTGATCACATGCGTCAGCGAATCCGCGAAGGTGGACATGGTGAGCGGCTCTTTCTGCATGAGCAGCAAAACCACAATCGTCGCGCCCTGCCCGAGGAACAGCGCAATGAAAATCAGCAGCCCCCACAGCGAGGTGCCCCAGAATTTCCAGATGCGCGGCTCCGGCGCGGGCACGGGTACAACGGGGTCGGTGAGTGTTTCGGGAAGACTCATCGATGTGCTTTCGCTTGCAAAAGAGGCTTAAGGCAGCGCCCGCGCGAGCAGGCCCTGAATCTCGCCGGGGGTGAGGTCGACCGCGCCATACATCAGCCCACGCCGTTGCGCCAGTCGCGTTTGCGCGAACAGGGCCGCATGGCCGGGATGGACTGCCTTCAGCGCGACCGCGGCAGCGGCAACCGCCAGGCTTTCCACGGCGTTGCGGGCCGCCCCCTCAGCATCCGGCTGGCCCAGTGCCGCAGCGGTTGCGGACAATGCCGCCTTTACACCCGGCAAATCCCCCCCCTCTTGCGCGAGATGGGCCAGCACGGCGGCCGCAGCGTCGCGCTCGCGCGACACCACGCGCAGCACGTCGAGGCACATCACATTGCCGGAGCCCTCCCAGATCGCGTTGACCGGCGCTTCCCGGTAATGCCGAGCCAGAATGCCCTCCTCGACGTAGCCGTTGCCGCCGAGGCACTCCATCGCCTCGTGCAAAAAGGCCGGCGCGCTCTTGCAGACCCAGTATTTCACCACCGGCGTCATCAGCCGCATAGTGGCGCTCTCAACCGGATCATGAGGCGCATGGTCGAAGGCGCGGCACAGCCGCATCACCAGCGCCGTCGTAGCCTCGACATGGAGCGCCATGTCGGCAAGTACGCTGCGCATCAGCGGCTGGTCGGCGAGGTGCCTGCCGAAAACGCTGCGATGCCGCGCATGATGAAGCGCATGCGCAAGACCCGAGCGCATCAGCCCCGCGGAAGCGATGGCGCAATCCTGCCGCGTCAGCGACACCATTTGAATAATGGTGGCAATACCGCGCCCCTCCTCGCCCAGCCGCAGCGCATACGCACCCTCGAACTCCACCTCGGACGAGGCATTGGAGCGGTTGCCGAGCTTATCCTTGAGCCGCTGGAAGCGCAGCGCATTCACCGTTCCGTCCGGCGCAAAACGCGGCATGACAAAGCAGGTGAGCCCACCTTCCACCTGCGCCAGCACGAGGAACGCATCCGACATCGGCGCCGACATGAACCATTTGTGGCCGGTGATGCGATAGTAATCTCCCTCACGCTCGGCGCGCGTGACGTTGGCGCGCACGTCGGTGCCGCCCTGCTTCTCGGTCATACCCATGCCGATGGTCATGCCGCGTTTCTGCCACCACGGCATGAAGGCAGGATCGTAAACATTCGTGCCCAGCACCGGCATGATCTGCACGCGCAGCGCCTCGTCGCTCGCGAGCGCAGCGACCGAGGCGCGTGTCATGGTGATCGGGCACAGGTGCCCGGTCTCGACCTGTGCGGCGATGAAGAACTTTGCCGCGCGCACGACTTCCGCGGCTCCGCCCGCCGACGTGCCAGCCCCGCTCCATGTCGAATTGTGCAACCCGGCATGGGCGCTGTGCGCCATCAACTCGTGATAGGCGGGATGAAACTCCACCTCATCGCGGCGGAATCCGCGCGCGTCGTAGGTCTTCAGCTTCGGCGGGTTCTCGTTGGCAAGCCGCCCGCGCTCGGCCATCGCAGCCGAGCCCCAGAGCCGCCCGAACAGTGACAACTCCTCCGCATGGTCACGCGCGCCATAGGCCGACACCGCCTCCATCAGAGGGACATCGCAGCCGAACAGGTTGATGTCGCAAAAGGGCGGCGATTGGTTGAGCACGGCGCGGGCGGACGACATGGCAATGCTCCTGACGAAGACGGAGCGACACCCGCTCCGATTCGGGCCGGATGGGTACAAGTCTAACGCCAGCGGCATGGCGCGGAAAATCGTCGCAATGAGAAATTTTCCGGAACCTGCCCTGCTGCACGAGGTTTCCCGGCAAGGACTACCGAGAGGAGCGGCAAATGCACGTGAAAGCCATTCTTGCTGCGGTCATCGCGGCGATGATCCTGAGCACATACGGCGCCTCCGCGCAGAACACGCCGGCCCAAAGCCCGACGACTCAAAACCCGAGCCAGCCGGCCACCAGCGATGGGCCTGATGCAACGCAGTCCGCGCCAGCCGAGTCCCCGCAGGCGTCCGGCCATGATGCCCAGTCCGGCCAGCCGGAAACCGGCCCGAACGCGGCCAAGACCCAAGGCACAGCGAGCGGCGACTACAAGGGCATCCACGACAGCAACAAGAAATAACAGCGCCTTTCAGGCACCTTGGGCATGCACCTGGCAGCCGATCGGGCCCGCCTTCTCTGGCTATGGGCGAAGCCCCTTCGGCCGCAATTTACCTTGCCCTGCGCAGGCTAGCGCGAACCGTCCACAGCCGCCAAATCCGCCTTGCTCCGAATGGCAAGTCTGCCTATAGGTTTGGCTTTAATGACCCCTGCACCAAAATCGAGTTTTGTCCTCGGGCACCGGCATCTGCTGGGCATCGAAGGGCTTTCCGCGGCCGACATCACCGGCCTTCTCGACCTCGCCGGCGAATACGTCGAACTGAACCGGCAGGTGGACAAGAAAAGCGCCGTCCTGAGCGGCCGCACCCAGGTCAATTTGTTCTTCGAGAACTCCACCCGCACCCAGTCGTCCTTCGAGATTGCCGGTAAGCGGCTCGGGGCGGATGTCATGAACATGTCCGTCTCCTCGTCCTCGATGCGCAAGGGCGAGACGCTGATGGACACCGCCGTGACGCTGAACGCGATGCACCCCGACATTCTGGTGGTGCGCCATCACGCCTCCGGCGCGGTCGAGCTGCTGGCGCGCAAGGTCGATGGTTCCGTCGTCAACGCGGGTGACGGCGCGCACGAACATCCGACGCAGGCGCTGCTCGACGCACTCACCATCCGCCGCAACAAGGGACGGCTGGAAGGTCTGCTGGTCGCGATCTGCGGCGACGTACTGCATTCGCGCGTCGCCCGCTCGAACATCATTCTGCTCAACCTGATGGGCGCGCGGGTTCGCGTCGTCGGCCCCTCTACGCTGCTGCCACCCGGCATCGAGCGAATGGGTGTCGAGGTCGCGCACGACATGCGCGAGGGGTTGAACGGCGCCGACATCGTGATGATGCTGCGATTGCAGCGCGAGCGCATGAGCGGCTCTTTCGTGCCGTCGAGTTCGGAATACTTCCAATTCTACGGCCTCGACCAGAAGAAGCTGTCTTATGCCAAGCCCGATGCGCTCGTTATGCATCCGGGCCCGATGAATCGCGGAGTCGAGATCGACTCCATTGTCGCCGACGGCGCACAATCGCTGATCCGCGAGCAGGTCGAAATGGGAGTGGCGGTACGCATGGCGGTGCTCGAAGCACTCGCCCGCAATCTGCCGAATGCGTGAACCATGCTGAAAGATAACCGCCCCACGCTTCTCATCAATGCCCGCCTGATCGATCCCTCATGCGATCTCGACGGCCGTGGCGGGGTGCTGATCCATGACGGCGTCATCGCCGAGGCCGGGCCCGGTGTCGGCAAGAGCCATGCACCCGAGGGTGCTGAGATCATCGATTGCGCGGGCAAGGTCATAGCCCCCGGCCTGATCGACATGCGCGCCTTCGTCGGCGAACCCGGCGCGGGCCATCGCGAGACATTCGCCTCCGCAAGCCAGGCGGCGGCGGCGGGCGGTATCACTACCATCATCTGCCAGCCGGACACCAAGCCCGTCACCGACAATTCGGCGACGGTCGACTTCGTGCTGCGCCGCGCCCGCGACACCGCCGTGGTCAACATCCATCCGATGGCCGCGTTGACCAAGGGCTTTGCGGGCGAGGAGATGACCGAGTTCGGCCTTCTCAAGGCCGCGGGCGCGGTCGCCTTCACCGACGGCGCGCGCAGCGTGACGAACGCGCAGGTGATGCGCCGCGCGCTGACCTACGCACGCGATTTCGGCGTGCTGATCGTCCACCACACCGAAGATCCCAACCTCGCAGGCGAAGGAGTGATGAACGAAGGCGAGTTGGCCTCCCGCCTCGGCTTGATCGGCGCGCCGAGCGCCGCCGAAGCGGTGATGCTGGAGCGTGACATGCGCCTCGTCGCGCTGACCGGCGGGCGCTATCACGCCGCCTCCGTGAGTTGCACCGAGTCGCTCGACATCCTGCGGCGCGCGCGCGAAGCCGGTCTTGCCGTCAGCGCCTCCGCCTCGATCAATCATCTGACCCTGAACGAGAACGATATCGGCCCCTACAAGACCTTCCTCAAGCTGTCGCCGCCGCTGCGCACCGAGGACGACCGCAAGGAACTGGTGGCCGCCGTCGCATCCGGGCTCATCGACGTCATCATGTCGGATCATAATCCGCAGGACGTCGAGGTGAAGCGCCTGCCGTTCGCGGAAGCGGCTTCCGGCGCGATCGGGCTGGAAACCATGCTCTCTGCCGGCCTGCGTCTCGTCCACAATGGCGAGATTGAACTAACCCGCCTCATCCGCGCGATGTCCACGCGGCCCGCCGAACTGCTCGGGCTTCCGGGCGGCACACTGCGCAGGGGTCGCCCCGCCGATATCGTCGTGATCGATCTCGATACGCCGTGGATCCTCGACCCCGCCGACCTGAAATCGAAGTGCAAGAACACGCCATTTGATGAGGCCCGCTTCACCGGGCGCGCGGTGCGCACCATTGTCGGCGGCCGCACCGTGTTCGAACAGGTGTGAGCGCATGGACCTCTCGCCTGCAGTCGCGACGGCTCTCTCTCTAGCGATCGGCTACCTGTTCGGCTCGATCCCGTTCGGCCTGCTGATCACCCGCCGCGCGGGCACTGCCGATCTGCGCTCTATCGGCTCGGGCAATATCGGCGCGACCAACGTGCTGCGCACCGGACGCAAAGGCCTCGCTGCCGCGACGCTTGTCGGTGACATGCTCAAGGGCACCGCTGCCGTTCTGCTTGCCCGCTATCTGCTCGGTGACGACGCTGCCATCGCCGCAGGCCTCGGTGCCTTTCTCGGGCACATCCTCCCCGTCTGGCTGAAGTTCAAAGGCGGCAAGGGTGTCGCGACCTATATCGGCGTGCTGCTCGGCCTGTGGTGGCCGGCGGCGCTGATCTTCTGCGCGGTGTGGCTCGCGATTGCCGCCATCACCCGATACTCCTCGCTGGCCGCACTGATCGCCAGCGCCGTGATCCCGCCGCTGCTGCTGTGGCTACAGTACCTGCCGCTGGCGACCCTGTTCGCCGTGCTCTCCGCCATCCTGTGGTTCAAACACCGCGCCAACATCCGCCGTCTGATGGACGGCAGCGAGGGCAAGATCGGCGCGAAGACTTAAAACACCTCTCATTTCGCAACAACCCGCATTGTTCCCTGCCCCGAGTTGCGCAACACTGGCCGCCACGGGAGGCGGTCGTGGACAGGCTCGCATCGGCACCCATCAGGTTGAACGACGGCCAGCGCATCGACTGGCTGCGGCTGATCCGCAGTGAGCATGTCGGGCCCCGCACATTCCGCTCTCTCGTCAATCATTGCGGTAGCGCCAGAGCTGCACTCGAACGCCTGCCCGACCTCGCACGTCGCGGCGGCGCGAGCCGCCCCGGACGGATATGCTCCCTTGAGGAAGCTGAGCGCGAAATCGAAGGTAGTAACAGGCTTGGCGTCACGTTGCTTGCCCCTGGCGAGCACGGCTATCCGCCACGGCTCGCGCTGATCGACGACCCCCCACCCCTGCTCGGCGTGCGCGGTGCACACGAGGTCGAGATGCGCCCGATGATCGGCGTTGTTGGTTCGCGTAACGCCTCCGGCGTCGGTCTGAAATTCGCGCAGACCATCGCGCACGATCTGGCGGCCGCCGGATTCGTCATCACCTCAGGTTTGGCGCGCGGTATCGATCAGGCGGCCCACCGCGCAACATTGAGCGGCGGCACCGTGGCCGTGCTCGCGGGCGGACACGACCGTATCTATCCGCCCGAACATGAAGGCCTGCTCGCCGCGATCATCGACGCAGGCGGCGGCGCAATCTCGGAAATGCCGCTTGGCCACGGCCCACGTGCCCGCGACTTTCCACGCCGCAACCGCCTGATCTCCGGAACTGCACTCGGCATTCTGATCGTCGAAGCCGCCCACCGTTCCGGCTCGCTCATCACCGCGCGCTTCGCCAACGAACAGGGCCGCGAGGTGTTCGCGGTCCCCGGTTCGCCGCTCGACCCGCGCGCCGCCGGGACCAACGACCTCATCAAGCAGGGCGCGACGCTCACGACTTCGGCCGCAGACATTATAAATGTCGTTGCGTCGATCATGGGCCGCCCGATCGAACTGCCGATGGAGGAAGACGAGGCTCCGCACGAGAGCCGCGAGCCACAGGACACCGATCGTGCCCGGATCGTCGGCCTGCTTGGTCCCTCGCCCATCGGGATCGACGATCTGGTGCGGATGGCCGAAACCTCGCCTGCCATCGTGCGTACGGTGCTGCTCGAACTTGAGATGGCCGGGCGGCTGGAACGCCATGGTGGCGGCATGGTTTCGCTGAACTGACTGTTCCAATATCAGCGGGATTTCCGGTGCGTCCGCATCAGGCCATCGGCCTCCATGCGCGCCATGTCCAGAAGATAGCCGAGCGTATCGAAACGATTCCGATGACAGATGGACGTCAGATTGAGCAGCGTCTCCGCAATAAAGGCTGCCGCCTCCTCCGCGCCGCCATCTTCGCCGCGCTGCTCTGATTTAGGCTCCGTCGATCTGTCTCGGCGAGGCGGCATAAACTCCAGCCTGTCCTGGAATCAGGATAATATTCTTATACTCCAAGTTTTGATTTATGCAACTTCCGGCTTAATTTAATTAAAATTTACAACTTTAAGTACCTGTTCCCTTGCCCCTTCAAGCGACCGGCATTTGACAGCACCCCCCACTTTACCCATGTATCGCTGCGAAAGCCTCGTCCCCTCGCGGTGATTCCGGGGCTTATTTTCAGCCTAACTCATTGGATTCAAATGAATCTCGTCATTGTGGAGTCGCCTGCGAAGGCCAAGACGATCAATAAATATCTGGGCTCCTCCTACGAGGTTCTGGCCTCCTACGGCCATGTCCGGGACCTTCCCGCCAAGAACGGCTCGGTCGATCCGGACGCCAATTTCCAGATGATCTGGGAAACCGACCCCAAGGCGGCGAGCCGGCTCAACGACATCGCCAAGGCGCTCAAGGGCGCCGACAAGCTGATCCTCGCCACCGACCCTGATCGCGAGGGCGAGGCGATCTCCTGGCACGTACTGGAGGTCATGAAGCAGAAGCGCGCGCTGAAGGACCAGAAGATCGAGCGCGTTGTCTTCAACGCCATCACCAAACAGTCCATCACCGAGGCGATGCAGCACCCGCGCGAGATCGACGGCGCGCTGGTGGATGCCTACATGGCGCGCCGCGCGCTGGATTATCTCGTCGGCTTCACGCTGTCGCCGGTGCTGTGGCGCAAACTGCCGGGCGCGCGCTCGGCAGGGCGCGTGCAGTCGGTGGCGCTGCGCCTCGTCTGCGACCGCGAGCTTGAGATCGAGAAATTCGTGCCACGCGAATACTGGTCGCTGGTCGCAACGCTTCTCACGCCGCGCGGCGACAGCTTCGAGGCGCGCCTCGTCGGCGCCGACGGCAAGAAAATCCAGCGGCTCGACATCGGCAGCGGTGCGGAAGCCGAGGATTTCAAGAAGGCGCTGGAAAACGGCACCTACTCCGTCGCTTTGGTCGAAGCCAAGCCCGCGCGCCGCAATCCGCAGGCACCCTTCACCACCTCGACGCTGCAGCAGGAGGCCAGCCGCAAGCTCGGCTTCGCGCCCGCGCACACCATGCGTATCGCGCAGCGCCTGTATGAAGGTATCGACATCGGTGGCGAAACCACCGGCCTCATCACTTACATGCGTACCGACGGCGTCTCGATCGCGCCCGAAGCCGTGCCCGCTGTCCGCAAGGTGATCGGTGAGGACTACGGCAACAATTACGTGCCGTCCACGCCGCGCCAGTACACCTCGAAAGCCAAGAACGCGCAGGAAGCGCACGAAGCGATCCGCCCGACCGACGTTTCGCGCCGCCCCGCCAAGCTGAAGGCGCGGCTCGATAACGACCAGTATCGTCTCTACGAACTGATCTGGATGCGCACGGTCGCAAGCCAGATGGAATCCGCTGAACTGGAACGCACCACCGTCGACATCACGGCGAAGGCGGGTTCACGCACGCTGGAATTGCGCGCGTCCGGCCAGGTCGTGAAATTCGATGGCTTCCTCGCGGTCTATCAGGAAGGCCGCGATGACGATCCCGATGACGAGGAAAGCCGCCGCCTGCCTGCGATGAGCGAAGGCGAAGTACTCAAGCGCGAAAGCCTCGCCGTCACCCAGCATTTCACCGAGCCGCCGCCGCGCTTCTCGGAAGCATCGCTGGTCAAGCGCATGGAAGAACTCGGCATCGGGCGGCCTTCAACTTACGCCTCGATCCTGCAGGTCTTAAAAGACCGCGGCTATGTGAAACTCGAGAAGAAGCGCCTCTCCGCCGAGGACAAGGGCCGCGTCGTCGTCGCCTTCCTCGAAAAATTCTTCTCGCGCTATGTCGAGTTCGACTTCACCGCCGACCTCGAGGAAAAGCTCGACAAGATTTCCAACAACGAGATCGCCTGGAAGCAGGTGCTCAAGGATTTCTGGCGCGACTTCATGGGCGCCGTCGATGACATCAAGGACGTCCGCGTCTCCGAGGTGCTCGACGTGCTCGACGCGATGCTCGGCGAACACATCTACGAGCCGCGCGCTGACGGCGGCGATCCGCGCCAATGCCCAAGCTGCGGCACCGGCAAGCTCAATCTCAAGGCCGGCAAGTTCGGTGCCTTTGTCGGCTGCTCGAACTATCCTGAATGCCGCTACACGCGTCCCCTCGCCTCCTCGAGCGCATCGAACGACCGCGTGCTCGGCAAGGACCCGAAAACCGATCTCGATGTCGCGGTGAAGGCCGGGCGTTTCGGCCCATACATCCAGCTCGGCGAGCCGAAGGATTATGCCGAGGACGAGAAGCCGAAGCGCGCGGGCATTCCGAAGAACATGTCGCCCGCCGATGTCGAACTCGATCTCGCGCTCAAGCTGTTGTCGCTGCCGCGCGATGTCGGCCCGCACCCGGAGGATGGCGAGATCATCACCGCGGGCATCGGCCGGTTCGGGCCGTTCGTGCGCCACGGCAAGACCTATGCGAGCCTCGAGGCTGGCGACGATGTTTATAATATCGGCCTCAACCGCGCGGTGACGCTGATCGCCGAGAAGATCGCCAAGGGGCCGAGCCGCCGTTTCGGCGCAGATCCCGGCAAGGAGGTCGGCGACTATCCGGCGCGGGGTGGCAAGATCATGCTCAAGAAGGGCCGCTACGGCGCCTACGTCACCATCGACGGCATCAACGCCACGATCCCCGACGACAAGGAGCCGGACCAGATCACCCTTGAGGAAGCCATCGCGCTGATCGAGGCGCGCGCCACCAAGACCGGCGGCAAGCCCAAGCGTGGCGGCGCGAAGAAAGCCGCGCCGAAGAAGGCTGCCAAGAAAACTGCAACCAAAACCGCGACCAAGAGCGAAGCCGAGGACGCCGAGCCTAAAGCCGCGCCCAAAAAGGCGGCGGCACCTCGCGCAAAGACTGCGGCCAAAGCCAAGCCTCGCGCGGTTGCGAAACCCGCCGCAAAGGCCGTGGCAAAACCCACCAAGGCCGCTGCGAAGAAGAGCGCCGGAAAAGCACGCGGATAATGAAAAAGAAGCATGGCGCGACCGATGGCTTTCCCGACAAGGAGAGCATCGTCGCGTTCATCAAGACCAACCCCCGCGAGGCCGGCACGCGCGAACTGGCGCGGCATTTCGGTCTCAAGAACGAATCCCGCGCGGCATTGCGCCGGATTCTGCGTGAACTCACCGACGAAGGCGTGATCGCCAAACAGGGCAAGCGCGTGCATGACGCGCGCGATCTTCCCCCGACCCTTGTCGCCGACGTGACCAAGACCGACAGCGACGGCGATCTGATCGCCGTGCCCGCCGAATGGGCCGAAGACATCGACGGCCCCGCGCCGGTCATCCACATCCATACCCCACGCCACCCGAAGCCCGGCACCGTCGCAGGCGTCGGCGAGCGCGTGCTGCTGCGGCTGGAGAAGTGCGAGCGCGGCGAACGCGCAGCCCTCTATATCGGCCGCGTCATCAAGGTGCTGGAAAAAACCAGGAACCGCGTGCTCGGCATCTTTCGCGCGAGCCCCCAAGGCGGCGGCCGGATGATTCCGGTCGACAAGAAACAGGCCGGACGTGAACTCGCCATCTCCGCCGCCGACAGCGCCGACGCGCAGGATGGCGACCTCGTCAGCGTCGAACTGACCCGTGGGCGCGGCTACGGCCTGCCCTCCGGGCGCGTGCGCGAGCGGCTCGGCTCGATGAAGACCGAGAAGGCCATCAGCCTGATCGCCATTCACGCCCACGAAATTCCGCAGGAATTCTCGCGCGCCGCCATCGACGAGGCGGAAGCCGCGAAGGTCGCGACCCTGAAGGGGCGCGAAGACTGGCGCGATGTGCCGCTCATCACCATCGACCCGCCGGACGCTAAAGACCACGACGACGCGGTGCATGCCACGCCCGATACCGATCCCGCCAACAAGGGCGGCTTTATCGTCAACGTGGCGATCGCGGACGTCGCCTACTACGTGCGGCCAGATTCGGCGCTCGATCGCGAAGCACTCAAACGCGGCAACTCGGTCTATTTCCCCGACCGCGTGGTGCCGATGCTGCCCGAGCGTATCTCCAACGATCTGTGTTCGCTGAAACCGAACGAGCCGCGCGGGGCCATCGCGGTTCGCATGATAATCGGCGCGGACGGGGTCAAGCGCTCGCACAGCTTCCACCGCATCCTGATGCGCTCGGCGGCAAAACTCTCCTACGCGCAGGCACAGGCCGCGCGCGACGGGCGGCCGGACGACACGACAGGTCCCCTGCTCGAATCCATCATCGCGCCCCTCTACACCGCCTACCGGCTTGTGAAGCGCGCGCGCGACGCGCGCGACCCGCTCGAACTGGAATTACCGGAACGCAAGATCCTGTTGAAACCGGATGGCACGGTGGATCGGGTGACGACGCCGGAACGGCTCGACGCGCATCGGCTGATCGAGGAATTCATGATCCTCGCCAACGTCGCCGCCGCCGAGACGCTGGAGAAGAAGACGCTGCCGCTGATCTATCGCGTGCACGACCAGCCGACGCAGGAGAAGGTCCACAACCTTCACGAATTCCTCAAAACACTCGACATGCCGTTCACCAAATCCGGCGCGCTGCGGCCTGCGGTGTTCAACCGCATCCTCGCTCAGGTGAAGGGCCGCGATACCGAATCTCTCGTGAATGAAGTCGTGCTGCGCTCACAGGCGCAGGCCGAGTACGCCTCGGAGAATTACGGACATTTCGGCCTCAATTTGCGGCGCTATGCGCATTTCACATCCCCAATCAGGCGATACGCCGACCTGATCGTGCACCGCGCGTTGATCCGCGCGCTCGGCCTCGGCGACGGCGCGCTGCCCGAGCACGAGACGCTGGAAACGCTGGGCGAAGTCGCCGCCGCGATCTCGCTCACCGAACGGCGCGCCATGAAGGCCGAACGCGAAACCACCGACCGCCTGATCGCGCATTTTCTCGCCGATCGCGTCGGCGCGGTCTTCGAAGGCCGGATCTCCGGCGTCACCAAAGCAGGTCTGTTCGTCAAACTGAATGAGACGGGCGCCGACGGCCTGATCCCGGTGAGAACGCTCGGCAGCGAATTCTACCATTTCGATGAAACCCGCCATGCGCTGATCGGAACGCGCAGTGGTGCCATGCACAGACTGGGTGACGTCGTGGAGGTTCGTCTGATAGAAGCAGCGCCGGTCGCCGGTGCGCTGCGGTTCGAACTCCTGTCCGAGGGAACCAAGGCGCCGCGCGGCAAGCGTGAGTTCGGAAGTCGAAAACATATCGGCTCGAAGCGCGGCGCGAAGGCGAAGACAGGACGAGGCCCGAAGGGCAAAGACAAGAGCAAGGCTCGCAAGCCCGGCAAGACCAAACCCGGCAAAGGCAAACGAGGCAAATGATGGACAGCGTGGTGCGGACTCCCGAGACCCCGACCAAGGTTTGGACCCAGTCGATGGCCGCGCCCGCAAAGCGCAATCTCTGGAATGCGATGCTGCGCGGCTGCCGTGGCCGCTGCCCGAGCTGCGGCGAAGGCAAGCTGTTCCGCGCCTTCCTGAAAACCGCCGACTGCTGTTCCCAGTGCGGGCAGGACTTCACCCATCACCGCGCCGACGATCTCCCCGCCTATCTCGTGATCGTCATCGTCGGGCACATCGTGGTGCCGATCATGCTGTGGGTTGAGACCAACTACTCGCCGGCCGTCGCCCTCCAATTGGCGATCTATTTGCCAATCACACTGGTGTCATCGCTCCTGCTGCTCCAGCCGGTGAAGGGCGCGGTCGTCGGCCTGCAATGGGCGCTGCGCATGCACGGCTTCGACGAGAGCGAGGCTGAGAGCGCAGCCGAGCGTCCGGCCTGAGCGCTCGCGCGTTTCGGATGAACTCGCTCCCGACACAGACTGCGGACGAGGCCCGGCATCCCTATCGAAGGCCGCGCGATTCCGCGACACTCATCCTGGTCGATCGCAACGGGTCCGTTCCGAAAGTCCTGCTCGGGCGGCGGCGCGCTGACCTCGTCTTCATGCCGAACAAGCTGGTGTTTCCCGGCGGCAGCGTCGATGCGACGGATCATCGTATTCCGCTCGCGACCGAACTTCCCAATGCGCTTGAAACAAAGCTCGTCGCCGGCAGTCCGAAAACGACACCAGCCCGCGCCCGCGCCCTTGTGGTTGCCGCGATTCGTGAGGCCTGCGAGGAGACCGGCCTATGCCTCGGCAGTAAGCCACCCATTCCTCTCACGCCTGTACAAACAGCAACCCTGAAGGGTGAGTGGAGACCCTTCGCGGAGACAGGCCTGCTGCCCGACCCCTCGCAACTCTATTTGATCGCGCGTGCCATCACCCCACCGGGACTGGTTCGCCGGTTCGACACGCGCTTCTTTACCGCCGACATCTCCGCCATCGCCCACACTGTCAACGGCGTCGTCCATGCCGATGCGGAGCTGGTCGAACTCAAATGGATCGAACTCGGCGCCGCCCCGCTCGCCGACATTCACTCGATGACACAGAGTGTACTGGATGAGCTCAATGCCCGCCTCACGATCGGTCCACTGACCCATCAGGCCGAAGTGCCGTTCTTTCATTTCCGCAACGGCGCGCGGCTGCGTGACACGCTCTAGACACCAGGGTGCCGCCCGCGAAAGCAATGGCGGGACGCACGGGCGAACGGTAGGTTGTCGCCCGCATGGCATGGACTTGGCGCGACATCGTGGAGAAGGACTGGCTCCGGCGCGTGGGCGGCGCCGTGTCCGTGATGGCGCATGTCGCGCTGCTGGCGTGGGTCGTCTTCGGCTCGGGCGTCAAGCTCTACGATCCGCCGCCGCCCGCCATCAATGTCGAACTCGTCCCGGCGAAAGACGCGCCTGCGGAGAAATCCGGCGACTTGTCACTGCCGAGTCTCGATACGGCCAAGGGCGATGATGCAAAGCAGGACGAGCCGAAAGCGGACGAGTCCAAGCCTGAAGAGCCCAAGGCTGAAGAACCAAAGGCTGAAGAACCGAAAATCGACGACAAGGCGCTAACGCCTGTGCCCGAGGAAACCAAGCCCGTCGCCGAGCCGCAGACGCCTCCACCGGAACCGCCTGCCCTCCCGCAGGCCGCCATCACCGGCGCACCGACCGTGCAGCCCGACGTGATGAGCCAGTACGGCGATCCGTTCATGTCCGGTCTCGGCGGCTTCACTCCCGATCAGGTCGCCGCCGACCTGAAAACCGATGTTGTCGCCGCCTTTCGCGCACATCTGAAATCATGCCTGAAACTGCCTGCGGGCGTTGCGCCGACAGATGACGCCCGCATCGTGCTGCGGGTGGCGCTCAAGCGCGACGGTAAGCTCGCCAGAACGCCGGCACTGATGGCGGCAAAAGCCACGCCGAAGGGGCCGTTGATTATGAAGGCCGCGATTCACGCGCTCGAAGCCTGCCAGCCCTACTCCATGCTGCCAGCCGAGAAGTATAAGGAATGGCGGGAACTCGACCTCGAATTTACCCCGGCGGGATTCGAACCCGGATGACACCGGATTCCTGCTAAATGGCCGGGAAAACTCATTATTTCCGGGCAGATCGGCGAAAATAGCGGCCTTAAGAGGCCGAAATCCTTGACTTTGGGGCATTCGAGGCTAGGTTGCGGCCAAACGCGGGTCGGCCTCGTCCGGCCCGCTACAGATTCCAGACATCAGATTCAAGGCATCGAGGTTTTCGAACATGGCCAAAGCGGTCACGATCAAGGTCAAGCTCGTCTCCAGCGCGGATACCGGCTTCTATTACGTCGCCAAGAAGAATTCGCGCACCATGACCGACAAGCTGGTCAAGAAGAAGTACGACCCGGTCGCGAAGAAGCACGTCGAATTCCGCGAAGCCAAGATCAAGTAAAGCTCAAGTAAGCCTGATCTTTCGCAAAGCGTCGAACGAAATGACGGAGCCTTTCGGGCTCCGTTTTTTGTTGGCCTCTACACACGCACCGCCGTGCGCACACGCCCGGCATCGCCGAACACGCGCAGGTAGCGTACGATTTCATCCGGACTGCCGGTCGCCTTTTCCGGGTTGTCCGAGAGCTTCACCGCTGGCCGGCCGTTGACTGACGTCACCTTGCAAACCAGCGAGATCGGATCGAGGTCGGCGGTGCCATCGGGCGAGCAGCCGACGAAATCATTGGTGAGGTTGGTACCCCATCCAAAGCTGGTGCGTACCCGCCCGGCGAAATGCCGATACGTCTGTTCGATCGAATCAACGTCCATGCCGTCGGAGAAGATCAGAAGCTTTTCCCGCGGATCACGGCCCCTGTCCTTCCACCACCGAATGATGCCCTCGCCCGCCGGGATCGGCGGCGCGCTGTCAGGCCGAAAGCCGGTCCAGTCCGCCACCCAGTCCGGAGCATCGCGCAGGAACGCCTCGGTGCCGAACGTATCGGGCAGCGCGATCAAAAGATTGCCGTCATAGGTGTGCCGCCATTGGTCAAGAATGAGGTACGGCGCGCGGCGCAGTTCTTCATCGCTGGAAGCAAGAGCAGCCGCGACCATCGGCAGTTCGTGGGCGTTGGTGCCAATCGCTTCGAGATCATTGTCCATCGCCAGTAGCACGTTGGAGGTGCCTTTGAAGGCGGGACCGAGCCCTTCCTTGAGCGCCTCCACGCACCAGCGTTGCCACAGGAAACCGTGGCGGCGCCGGGTGCCGAAATCGGACAAACGCAGCTCATCGAGGGCCTTCAACCGCTCAACCTTGGTCCACAGCTTGGCCTTGGCGCGCGCATAGAGCACGTCGAGCGCGAAGCGGCCCTGCCCTTTCACCGCCTGACGCGAGCGCAGTTCGTTGATGATGGCGAGCGCTGGAATTTCCCACATCGTGGTGTGGGTCCATGGCCCGTGGAAGTGCAGTTCGTACTGACCGTCCACCGCGCGCAACTCGTAGTCCGGAAGCTGGAAGGTCGAAAGCCAGTTGATGAAATCCGGCGCGAACATCTGGGTCTTGCCATAGAAGGTGTTGCCGGCAAGCCAGATGAGCTCCTTCCTGGAAAAGCGCACGCTGCGGGCATGGTCGAGCTGGGCGCGCAGTTCCTTCTCGTCGATGATCTCGCCGAGCCGCACACGCCGGGTCCGGTTGATGACCGAAAAGGTGACCTGCTCGTCCGGATACAGTTTCCGGATCATCTGCAGCATCAGGAATTTGTAGAAGTCGGTATCGAGCAGACTGCGCACGATCGGATCGAGCCGCCAGCCATGGTTGTAGGTTCGCGTTGCGATGTCCGTCACGGTCATGGCGCGATCATAACCGCCGAGGCGGCGCATCGCCAGCGCAGCCCGGATAGCGCTTCGCACCGCGCGGGCTACGCTTGCTGGCTGCTCTAGGCAGCATCCGCGACGACGACGCGGTTGCGACCGTCGTGCTTGGCGCGATACAGCGCCTGGTCGGCGCGCTTGAGCACATCGGCGACCGGCTCACTCTTCTTTTCCAGCATCGAAATGCCGACCGAGATCGTGACCTCGATGCGCTTGGTACCCTTTTCGATGGAAAACGGCTCGTTCGCGATCGAGCGGCGCAGCCGCTCGGCGATGATGCCCGCGACATGCAGGTCGGTTTCCGGCATCACGATGACGAATTCCTCGCCGCCATAACGCGCGGCCAGATCGATACCCCGGATCGACTTGCGGATGCGGGTCGCGAATTCGCGCAGCACATCGTCGCCGGCATCGTGGCCGTAAGTGTCGTTGATCGACTTGAAGAAGTCGATGTCGAGAATCATCAGCGCCAGCGGTTTGCCGCGCGCGGCGGCCTGCTCCGCGAGCGTGCCCACATGACCCTCGAGATAGCGGCGATTGTGCAAACCCGTGAGCGGATCGGTGATCGCCATTTCGAGCGAGTTCTGCACGCTGTCGCGCAGGTAATGCGTATAGCGGCGGCGGCGGATCTGGGTGCGGGCCCGCGCCAGCAATTCGTTCTTGTCCACTGGGCGCAGTAGGTAATCGTTCACGCCGATCTCAAGCCCGCGCAGCAACTGCGTGTTGTTGTCGGCTTCGGAGAGTGCCAGCAACGGCACGCTGCGGGTGCGCTCCAGCGAGCGAACCTGGCTGCAAAGCCGTAGGCCATCGTAGTTTTCGAGGTTGAGCGAGACGATCAGCAGATCGTAATTGTTCTCGGCCGCATGAAACAGCGCTTCGGAGGGATTGGGCTCGACATCGACCGCATGCTCTTCCGCCAGCACCGGCGCGAGCCGCTCGTAGGATGACGGACGATCATCCACCAGAAGAATCTTGCCGCCCTTGCCGGTATCGGCAATCGCCTCCCGTTCGGGCGCCTGGATGCCGATCTCATGAGAGGTAATGGCGCGCATGCGCATCTCGTCGGTCATCATCTTCAGCCGCGTCAGCGAACGCACGCGGGCGATCAGCACCACGTCTGAGACCGGCTTGGTGAGAAAATCGTCGGCGCCGGCATCGAGGCCGCGCACGCGATCCGACGGGCTGTCGAGCGCCGTCACCATCACCACCGGAATGAAGTGCGTACGCGGATTGGATTTCAGCCGGCGACACACCTCGAAACCGTCGATGTCGGGCATCATCACGTCGAGCAGGACGATGTCGCATTCGGCGCGCTGGCAGATTTCAAGCGCCTGCGTGCCGCAATTGGCGGTGACCACATCGAAATATTCCGCCGAGAGCCGTGCCTCCAGCAGCTTGACGTTTGCCGGGACGTCATCAACGACCAGAACCCGCGCGGACATTCCAAAACCCCTTAGCCGACGAAACGCCGGACCGTTTCAATAAATTTTCCGACCGAGATCGGCTTGGACAAATACGCTTCGCAGCCGCCCTCGCGGATGCGTTCCTCGTCGCCCTTCATGGCAAAAGCAGTCACCGCGACCACAGGCGTCGCCCGCAATTCGGCGTCGTCCTTGATCCATCGCGTGACTTCGAGACCCGAGACTTCGGGAAGTTGAATATCCATCAGGATGAGGTCGGGGCGATGTTCGCGCGCCAGTCTCAGGGCCTCGCGGCCATTGCTGGTGCCGACCGTCTGATACCCATGGGCCTCCAACAGATCGCGGAAGAGCTTCATGTTAAGCTCGTTGTCCTCCACGATCAGGACGGTTTTGGCCACCCCCATTCCTCCAATGCCGCTCGACGTCAGTTCCGCCGCCAGTAATACGATTAGGCGTCGCCACGCCGGAATGACTCGGGCATGATGGCCCAAAATAGTGCTGATAAGTTACGGAAAGGCAAATGAGAATGGCCGGAAAGCCCAGCCGGAGTCCCGCAGAAGTTGCTGAAATCGTGGCGATTCGCGCGCTCGCATTTCTGGCCGGTGACCCGGAGCGGTTGGGGCAGTTCCTGTCCGAGAGCGGTATCGGGCCACAGACGTTGCGCGCCTCGGCCTCCGATCCCCGTTTTCTGGCCGGCGTGCTGGATTTCATCGTGCGGGACGACGCCACGGTGAAGGCGTTCTCGGATTTCTCGCAATTCCCCCCGCCGACCATCGCCGCCGCGCGCGAGGCGCTGGGCGAGAGCACGCATGGCTGACTTAACTGACCGCAATGGCGACGCACGATGGACGAGGCCTCTCCTCCTCCCGGCTTCTGCCGGGACTGCCTGACCGACGCGGCTCCGCAGGCGCGGCGCTGCGCCGCCTGCGGCTCGCCGCGCCTGCTGCGGCACCGTGCGCTCACCGAACTCAGCCTCGCCCATATCGATTGCGATGCCTTCTACGCGACGGTCACCAAACGCGACCGGCCCGAGATCGCCGACAGGCCGGTCATCATTGGCGGCGGCAAGCGCGGCGTCGTCGCGGCAGCCTGCTACATCGCCCGCACCTATGGCGTCCGCTCCGCGATGCCGATGTACAAGGCGCTCGACCTGTGTCCTGAGGCCGTCGTCATCCGCCCGGACATGGCGCGCTACGTTCAGGTCGGTCGTCAAGTCCGGCAGGCGATGCACGCACTGACCCCGCTTGTCGAGCCGCTGTCGATCGACGAGGCTTTCCTCGACTTGTCGGGCACCGAGCGCCTACACGGCATGATTCCGGCGAAGGTGCTGGCGCGCTTCGCCACACAGGTCGAGCGCGACATCGGCATCACGGTCTCCGTGGGCCTGTCCGCCAACAAGTTTCTCGCCAAGATCGCTTCCGATCTGGACAAGCCGCGCGGCTTCGCGGTGCTCGACCAGGAGGATGCGCGGACGCTGATGGCGGAGAAGCCGGTCGGCTTCATCTACGGCGTCGGCCCCGCCATGCAGGAAAGACTGCGCGACCACGGGTTTCGCCTGATCGGAGAATTGCAGCGCGCGGACGAAACCGACCTGATGCGTACCTTCGGCGCGGAAGGCCGGAGATTGTGGCGGCTCGCGCGCGGCATTGACGAGCGCAAGGTGGTGCCCGACCGCGGCGCGAAAGTGATCTCCAGCGAAACCACCTTCGAGAACGATCTGCGCGACTATACCTCGCTGGAGCGCATCCTGTGGGACCTGAGCGAAACCGTTTCGCGCCGCCTCAAGACCGGCGGGCTCGCCGGATCGACCGTCACACTGAAGCTGAAAACCGCCGATTTCCGTCAGCGCACGCGCTCACAATCGATCGTCGCCCCAACCCAGCTCGCCAACCGAATCTTCGCGATCGCCCGCGACATGCTGGCGCGCGAAACCGACGGCACCGCATTCCGGCTGATTGGGGTCGGCGTCAGCGCGCTGCAACCTTCGAACGGCAGCGACGACGAGGACATGCTCAACCGCCGCTCGGCGCACGCCGAACGCGCCATGGACGAGGTCCGCAAGCGTTTCGGCGACAACGCCGTGGTGCGCGGCATCGCCTATACGGCGAAGCCCGCGAGCCCTACATCGCTGCGGCGGAAGGACTCGTGATCTCGCACTATTTGCACGGCTTGTTGTCGCCGACCTCGAACTTGTCCATCGTGCCGTTGATGACGAAATCGTTGTAATCGAGCACCAGCGCGCGCGAGACGCCATCCTCGTATAATTCGAACGACATCGTATAGAGCGGGGTCTGCTCGCCCTTGTCCGGCTGCGCGGCGCGGTCGTAATAGCTCACCGTCACCGGCCAGCGGGTCTGCGTCTTCAACTGATCGCTCTTGCTCGCGACATCGGGCGACGCGGGAGCGCGGCCGCCGGCAATCGGCTGCCCGATCACCACGAACGTGTTGTAGACCTTCTCGCCGTTGTCCGAGCCGTCATAGACGCCAAGCTCCAGAATGCGCTTGCCCTCCTTCGCCGCTTCGATGATACGGCGGGTCTGTTCGGTCGGAAACACGATCTCCTTGTCGAGCGTGAAGGTTTTGACCTTTGGCTGCTTCAGCTTCACCGTGATGGTGCCATCCGGCCCGCGCTCCGCCGTGCCGTCCACATAGGAGGGATCGGCGTCGTTGGTCTGGCTCGCGACCTTGAAGCGATAACTCGCACCCTTGGCGTCCTCCCAGTTGGTCGAACGCAGATCGCTCGTCGTGGTCTTGTCCTCGCCGGATTCGATCCGCGACACCTGCCGGAAATCGGTCGAATAACCTTCGCAGGCATTGCCGCCGAACTTGTAGACGATGCGCCCGTTCGCGGAATTGACCGAGGCATTGCCCCGCGCCTGCGCGAGGCTCAGGTCATAGACCGCCTCATGCGCCATGAACGGCACCCCGGCGGAAGGCTGCGCCTGCGCAAACGCGCATGACGCCGCGACGGTGCCGAGCACGCCGAAAATCCGCAAAAACGCTCGCGACAGGACCATGTTCTCTCCTTGCCAACCTAGGAATCGGAGCATATTGGCGCTGGGATTATGCCGCAACTTGGGCATAACACGCGTCAAACAGGGTCAAGTTACGGAGGTTAGGATGGCAGGTGACATCGAACGGAAACTCGCAGGCCTCGGGATCACGCTGCATGCGCCGCTGGCCCCCATCGCCAATTACGTGCCTTTCGTGCGAACCGGCAATATTCTCACCGTCTCCGGCCAGGTCTGCAACAATGCCGACCGGCAGTTGATCGCGCGGGGCAAGTTAGGTGCGGGCGTCAGCATCGAGCAGGGACAGGCAGCCGCGCGCGGTTGCGCCATCAATCTGCTCATTCAGGTGAAAGCCGCCATCGGCGATCTCGATCGCGTGGTGCGGGTGATCCGGCTTGGCGGTTTCATCAATTCCGCGCCGGATTTCCTCGATGGCCCGAAGGTGATGAACGGCGCCTCCGACCTGATGGTGGAAGTGTTTGGCGACAAGGGCCGCCACGCCCGCTCCACCGTCGGCGTCGCCGCCTTGCCTGCGGATGCCGCCGTCGAGGTCGAAGGCCAGTTCGAGGTGATGTGATGCCCTCTCGCGCGCCGGACTGGCTGACGGCTGCGCCGGTCGCGCATCGCGGGCTGCATGACGCGGCCCGTGGCATCGTCGAAAGCACGCCCTCGGCATTTTCTGCGGCGATTGCGGGCGGCTTCGCCATCGAGACCGACCTGCAATTGTCGTCGGATGGCGAGGCGATGGTGTTCCACGACGACACGCTGGCGCGCCTCACCGAGCGCGGCGACGACATCCGCACATTGAGCGCCGCCGAGCTGAAAACCGTGCGCTACAAGGCGACCGCCGACCGCATGATCACGCTGGGCGAGTTGTGCGAGATGACAAACGGCCGCGTGCCGCTGGTGGTGGAGATCAAGAGCCGGTTCGACGGCGACCGCCGCCTGATCCGGCGTATCGCGGAGATCGTGCGCGCCTATCAAGGCCCGCTGGCGCTGATGTCATTCGACCCCGATCAGGTGCTGGCGATCCGCGATCACGTCCCCGACGTGCCGCGCGGCGTCGTCGCGGAGCGGTATTACCGCGAGGACGAATGGCGGGCGCTGCCGCCGGAGAAGGTGCGCGGCATGCTCCATCTGCGCCACGCCTTCCGCACCCGCCCGCACTTCATCGCCTACTGGATCAACGAACTGCCCGCGCCCGCGCCGTGGATCGCGCAACACATCTTCGGCTGTGCGCTGCTGACATGGACGGTGCGCACGCCGGAGCAGCGCGCCCGCGCCGCGCGCTACGCCGACCAGATGATTTTCGAGGGTTTCGTGCCCGAGCCAAAACACCCTTGAAGACACCCGGAAAATCACGATCTATGACGTGAGATAACCGCAGGCTGGCGGGATTACCTGCATTTGACGACACCCACCGACATCACACTCGAAGCCGTATCGTCCGTGCGCCAGATTGCGGCGGCGGACTGGGATGCCTGTGCCAACCCGGATGGCAGCGTCTACAATCCGTTTCTGTCTTATGCGTTCTTCGCCGCACTGGAAGATTCCGGTTCCGCGACCGCGCGCACCGGCTGGCTTGCGCGCCATTTGATCGCGCGCCGTGGCGAACACATCCTCGGCATCGTGCCCTGCTACCTGAAGAACCATTCGCAGGGCGAATATGTGTTCGACCATAACTGGGCGGACGCTTTCATGCGCGCAGGCGGCGCCTATTACCCGAAGCTGCAAGTCTCGGTGCCGTTCACGCCCGTCACCGGCCCGCGCCTGCTGGTCCGCGCCGACACCGATCAGGACCGCACGCGCGAGGCGCTGATCGCCGGGATGATCGGACTGTGCAATCAGCTCAAGGTGTCATCCGTGCATGTCACCTTCGCAACGCAAGGCGAGTGGGACATGCTCGCCGAGCACGGCTTCCTGCAACGCACCGACCAGCAATATCACTGGCGCAACGAGAACTACGCGACTTTCGACGACTTCCTCGCCACACTGGCCTCGCGCCACCGCAAGGCGATTAAGCGCGAGCGCCGCGACGCGCTGGCAAACGGCATCAGCATCCACATCCTCAACGGCTCGGAGATCACCGAGGATGCGTGGGATGCATTCTACGATTTCTACATGGAGACAGGATCACGCAAATGGGGACGGCCCTATCTCAATCGCGCTTTCTATACGCAGATCGCGGAAACGATGGCCGACGACATCGTGCTCATCATGGCGAAACGCGAGGGCCGCTGGATCGCGGGGGCGATCAATTTCAAGGGCTCCGATACGCTTTTTGGACGGCATTGGGGCGCAATCGAACACCACCCATTCCTGCATTTCGAGGTCTGCTATTATCAGGCGATCGACTATGCGATCCGCCACGGGCTGAAATTCGTCGAGGCTGGTGCGCAGGGCGAGCATAAGATTGCGCGCGGCTACCTGCCGCAGATGACCCGCTCCGCGCATTACATCGCGGACCCGAGCCTGCGCCGCGCGGTGCGCGACTATCTCGTGCATGAACGCGATTATGTCGAGCAGGCCGGCCGCGAACTGACGGAAGCCGGTCCGTTCCGCAAAGCGACTTAAATCAGCCTTTGCTGCCGGGATTGTGCAGCACCATGCAGGCCTGCCCCGCTTTGTGAATCTTCGCGCACAATTCGTTCGCGGCCTGCCGCGTGTCCGCACCGATCCGCACCTGATAGAACGCGCGGGTGCCACGGCTGCGCAGCGTCGTGCTGAGTAGGTTCGGATCATGATCGCCGATCACCCCGCTCACCCGCGCCATGGCGCGCGCGTACATCGCCAGCGCCTTGTCGCGCGAAAATCCGGCGGCCAGTTGCACGCCCCACGGGCTTGCCGCGCCGATGCGGACGCGCTCCTCCAGATGAGCGACGAACGGATTCGGCGCATGGCGTAGCAGCGCCATCAGGTCGCGGCACCCTTCCGGCTTCTTGCGGTCCGCAGGATCCTTGCCTGCTTCCGCTTTGTTCCAGTCCTCCACGCTCGCGCCCGTGATGGCATAGACGTAGTTGCGGGTTTCCTCAGGCATCGGCCCCGTGCCCGCCTGCCATTCATGCACGCGGCGCGGCCCGGCGTTGTAGGCGGCGGCGGCAAGCCCGAGATTGCCGAACTCGCCGCGCAATTCGGCGAGAAATTCCGCGGCCTTCGGCAGTGCCTGCACCGGATCGAACGGATCGAGCAGCCGCCGCTCGTTCGCGGTGCCTGGCATGAACTGCGCGACGCCCTGCGCGCGTTGGCCATTCCGCGTCACGGGTCCCACCGCGTCCGGCTGAAATCGGCTCTCCTGCCAGATCACGCGGGCGAAGAATTCCAGCGGCAGGCCGTTCGCCTTCGCCGCGGATTCGATCATCAGGCACATGGATTCACCGGTATCGGCGATTTTCGTGGGCGCGGAAGCCGCCAGTTCCTGCTGCGCGAGCGCAACACTCGCCAGTGATGCGAGCGCGGCACCGGCAAGCCAGCAGGCCAGTCCTCGTCTCACGATCCGGCGCATTTACCTTAACCCCGATCCTGCATGGCCTCGCGCCTCTCCCGCGCCTAAAGCTGCCCCATGGAACAAGGCCAGCCGCACGACGAGCTTCTGCTGGAAGATGAGACTGCTCCGGCCATCGAGCAACCCGGCGAGGCGGAAACCACGCCTGCCCTTCCCGCCGACAATCTTGCCTTTCCGGCCAGCCCGCCCGCCCCTTCCCGTCGCGTCAGCATGGTGCGCGGCGCCGCACGCATGGTGATCGCTTTCGCCTTCTCGCAATATGTCATCATCACGGTGATGGTCGCGACCGGAGCCGCCCTCCTATCGAGAACCGTCTCCAGCCTGCTGGTCGAAAAATTCGACGCCATCACACGGGCGATCCGACATCTCTGAGCAACAAAAAAAGCCCGGCGAGATCGCCGGGCTTTTTCAATTTTTGTGAGAGCCGCTTTACGCCTTGGCCGGTTCCTTGGTGGCCTTGGGCTTGCGCTTGCGCGCGCCCGGCAGCTTTTCGGGTTTCGGCGTGACCGGCCCTTGGACAAACTCGAAACCGATTTTCTCGGCTCCGGCCTCGCCCGGTACCAGCACGACGCGGACATGTCCGCCGCCCTTGAGCTTGCCGAACAGCACCTCGTCCGCCAGAGGCTTCTTGATGTGCTCCTGGATCACGCGGGCCATCGGCCGCGCACCCATCTGCTCGTCGTAGCCCTCCTTCACCAGCCACGCCTTGGCCGGATCGGACAGCTCGATAGTCACGTTGCGGTCGCCGAGCTGCGCCTCGAGCTGCATAACGAACTTCTCGACCACCATACCGATCACATCGGCATCGAGGTGCGCGAAGGAGACGATGGCATCGAGACGGTTGCGGAATTCCGGCGCGAACTGCCGGTTGATCGCCTCGTGGTCCTCGCCCTCACGCTTGCTGCGCGTGAAGCCAAACGCCGCCTTGGCCATGTCGGCCGCGCCCGCGTTGGTCGTCATGATCAGGATGATGTTGCGGAAGTTGACCGACTTGCCGTTGTGGTCGGTGAGCTTGCCGTGATCCATGATCTGCAACAGGACGTTGTAGAGGTCGGGGTGCGCCTTCTCGATCTCGTCCAGCAGCACCACGCAATGCGGATGCTGGTCGACGCCATCGGTGAGCAAGCCCCCCTGATCGAAGCCGACATAGCCCGGAGGCGCGCCAATCAGGCGCGACACGGTATGCCGCTCCATATATTCCGACATGTCGAAGCGCAACAGTTCGACGCCAAGCGAGGATGCCAACTGCTTGGCCACCTCGGTCTTGCCGACGCCGGTCGGGCCGGAGAACAGGTAGCAGCCGATCGGCTTCTCCGGTTCGCGCAGGCCCGCCCGCGCGAGCTTGATCGACGCGGCCAGAGCCTCGATCGCCTTGTCCTGTCCGAACACCGTGCGCTTGAGCGTCGTCTCCAGATGACGCAGCACCTCGGCGTCGTCCTTCGACACGCTCTTGGGCGGAATCCGCGCCATCGTCGCGATGGTCGTCTCGATTTCCTTGATACCGATGGTTTTCTTGCGCTTGCCTTCCGGCACCAGCATCTGCGCCGCGCCGGATTCATCGATCACGTCGATCGCCTTGTCCGGCAGCTTGCGGTCGTGGATGTAACGCGCGGATAGGTTCACCGCCGCCTCGATGGCGTCGTTGGTGTATTTCAGCTTGTGGTAGTCCTCGAAGTAAGGCTTCAGCCCCTTCAGGATGCTGATCGCATCGTCCACCGACGGCTCGTTGACGTCGATCTTCTGGAAGCGCCGCACCAGCGCGCGGTCCTTCTCGAAGTGCTGGCGATACTCTTTATATGTGGTCGAGCCCATGCAGCGGATGCCGCCCGAGGCCAATGCAGGCTTCAGCAGGTTCGAGGCATCCATCGCCCCGCCCGATGTCGCGCCTGCACCGATCACGGTGTGAATCTCGTCGATGAACAGGATCGCATTCGGGTGCGCTTCCAGTTCCTTGATGACCTGCTTCAGCCGCTCCTCGAAATCACCGCGATAGCGCGTGCCCGCGAGCAGCGTGCCCATGTCGAGCGAGAACACGGTGGCGGCCGACAGCACTTCCGGCACGTCGCTGTCGACGATGCGCTTGGCAAGGCCTTCCGCAATTGCGGTCTTGCCGACGCCGGCTTCGCCGACGAACAGCGGGTTGTTCTTCTGGCGGCGGCACAGCACCTGGATAGCGCGATTGATCTCGGCATTGCGGCCGATCACCGGATCGATCTTGCCGTCGCGGGCCTTCTTGTTGAGGTTGACGCAATAAGTCTCGAGCGCCTCGCCCTTCTTCTTCGTGTCCTCGCCGCCCTTGGTGTCGGTGTCGTCATCGACGCCGCGCACAGGCCGCGCTTCCGAGACACCGGGGCGTTTGGCGATGCCATGGCTGATGTAATTCACCGCGTCGTAGCGCGTCATGTCCTGCTCCTGCAGGAAATACGCGGCGTGGCTTTCGCGCTCCGCGAAGATCGCGATCAGCACGTTGGCGCCGGTCACTTCCTCGCGGCCGGATGACTGGACATGGATCACCGCGCGCTGCACGACGCGCTGGAAACCGGCGGTCGGCTTGGCGTCCTCGGCACCATCGCCGATCAGGTTCTCGAATTCGGTTTCGAGGTAGCCGACGAGGCTGCCCCGCAGCTTGTCGAGATCAACGCTGCAGGCGCGCATCACGGCGGCCGCATCGGTATCGTCAATCAGCGATAGCAAAAGATGTTCGAGCGTCGCGTATTGATGATGGCGTTCGTTTGCAATCGCGAGTGCGCGATGCAGGGATTGTTCAAGGCTCTGAGAAAAAGTCGGCATTCGCTTCCTTTGTGGCCCCCGCCATTCTGGCCGTTCGAGTAATCCCCTTCAGCCGTTTCCGCCGTCGCTTCTTTGACTGCCGTTCGGCATTTTCTTGTTCGGTCGTCCTAGTCGTTCGTGAATCTAGTGCATCCGCAAGTGAACGCCACTCTTTGAAGTCAGGTTCCCCAACAAAACATTCCGCCGATCAGATCTTGCAAATCGCTTCCTGCCAACAGGCTACTTCTTTTCCATCACGCATTGCAAAGGATGTTGGTGCTTGCGCGCGAAATCCATCACCTGCGTCACTTTGGTTTCGGCGATTTCGTAAGTGAAAATTCCGCATTCGCCGATCCCGTGATGATGAACATGCAACATGATCTTGGTCGCAGCTTCAACATCCTTCTGGAAGAACCTCTCTAGAACATGAACGACGAATTCCATGGGCGTGTAGTCGTCGTTAAGGATCAGGACGCGATAAAGGCTCGGACGCTTCGTGCGCGGTTTGGTCTTGGTAATGACGGAGGTGCCTGGCCCGGTCCCGTCGGGGCGGCCGTCATCCTTGGACATAATGGGGGCGGTCGAGCGGCGCTCGCCGGTTTGCCCGGTCTTTTGGGTCATAGCGTTGAAAAACTTCTGCAGCATGGCTTTGCGTTCGATCATCCCCGGCCTGCGGCGACACGGGCCCGTCCGCGCTGGCATTTCTCCAATATGGCCCCGGTCCGGCTGCGCCGCAAGCCAACCGGAAAACCCTACCCCTCTCGGAACGCTGGAGAAATTCGCGCGGTCCAGGTGCGGTCCAGGTGATGTAGGGCGGACTTCCCGCTCCGTCTCCTGCCACTCCGTTAACGCCTTGCGCGAAAACAGGCCCCCGGCGGCAACCTTGTGTTGAGGATAGAGGCGCACGGAAGGCCAAAAAGGCGGCATTTTAGGAATGTCCTCGGGTTTACTCACATCATTTTACTACCTCTTCACCCGGCGGCTCTAAGCAAAGTTCCAGATACAACCAGTCTGGTGGCAGCAATGAGCTTCCCGTCGATTACGCGTCTCACCCGCCTCGCGCGGCGATTCCAGACGGACGCCCGCGGCAACGTCGCGATCATTTTTGCTATCGTGTCGATCCCGCTGGTGGCACTCGTCGGCGCCGCGGTGGACTACACACGCGCGGTCTCCGACCGCACCGCACTCCAGAGCGCGCTCGACAGCGCCGCGCTGATGATCTCCAAGGACGCCGCCACGATGTCGGCGAGCCAGATCACCACCCGCGCGCGGCAATATGTCGACTCGCTTTACACTGCCACCGATGCCCCGATCCAAAATTTCACAGCGACCTACACACCGAACAGCGGCAGCGGCGCCTCCATTCTGCTGTCGGCCAACGGCACCATGCCGACCTATTTCATGAGAGTCCTCGGCAGCAACTTCAACACGCTGCCGGTCGCCACGTCCTCGACCACGAAATGGGGCAGCACCCGAATGCGCGTGGCGCTGGTGCTCGATAATACCGGCTCGATGGCGCAGAACGGCAAGATGGCTGCGCTGCAAAGCGCTGCCACCGACATGATCACGAAATTGTCGGCCTTCAACACCACCACGGGCGACGTCTATATTTCCATTGTTCCCTTCGCCAAGGACGTGAACGTCAGCACCTCGAACGTGAGTGCATCCTGGCTGAACTGGACAGAATGGATGGCTGAGCCGCCCTATCTTAGCCAGAACGGTTATCCCAACAACCTCGCCAGCCTGGTAGGCATTACGACGCCCGGTGTCTGGATCGACATGACCGGCCCCGGTTCGAATTGTCCGTTCACCAACAGTTCCTACGGCTTTTCGTGCACCGACAGGCCGGCCACGCTTTCCAACGCCAATAGCGCGAGCAAAATTCCTTCGAGCGGCAACTACAAGGGCATGATCTGTCCCGGCGAAGACAGTGGCCGCAAGCTATCCGGAAAGGCCAGCATCTATTACAACGGATGCTATACGAGCGTATCGGTCACGCTCAAATGGACGGGGTCATCTGCGACTTGCAGCGGAAAGCCAAGCGGTTGCAGTTGCTCGGGCTCGGGCTCGAGCAAGGTTTGCACCCTGCCGGCATACCGGCATGACTGGCGCAACGTGCTCGCCGATCCGAGCGCAACCGCGCCTGATCCGCGCGTAACCCCGGCCCCGGACTCGACCCTGACACAATACGCGGCGACAAACCCCTCCGCTTCCGTGTCGAACGGCGGCTGGACGGGATGCGTCAACGACCGCGACCAGAATTTCGACACCACCAATGACGCGATGACAGGTTCGGGCATCCCTTCGAAATTGCCCTATGCCGAACAGTGGGCTGACTGCCTGCCCGCCACCATCACGCCGATGAGCAATCAGTGGAGCACACTGAAGTCTCAGATCAACGCGATGACTCCGAGCGGCAACACCAACCAGGCCGTGGGTCTGTTCTGGGGCTGGCAGACACTGAACACCACGAATGATCCATTCAAGGCACCGGCCAAGGACCCCAACTGGGTCTACAAAGATTATATCGTGTTGCTCTCCGACGGCCTGAACACCCAGAATCGCTGGACTCAGACGGTGTCCGACATCGATGCCCGCCAGGAACTGCTGTGCAAGAACATCAAGGATCCGGCGCAGAACGGCGGCAACCAGATCACCGTCTTCTCCATCCAGGTCAATATCAGCAGCAAGGACCCAACCTCGAAAGTGCTGCAGGATTGCGCCACCCCGGGCGCCGGATACTTCCAGATGATCACCCAGTCGAGCCAGACGGCGGATGCCTTCAACAACGTGCTGGCAACGATCGCCAAATTGCGCATCTCGCAATAAGCCCGCGTAAGCCAACCTGCGGACGCTTATCGCACTTAGCAAACAAAAAGCCCGGCTTTTCAGCCGGGCTTTTCTAATTCAATCGATCGTCACGCTTAGTGCTGCGTGTACTTCGAAACCAGGCCTTCGAACGGTTTGTAGGATTCCTTGGCGAGATCGGAATAAAGCTGGCCGATCTTCTGCGCCTCAGCCACGAACGTATCGTAGGCGGTCTTGGCGTATTCGCTCTGAACTTCGAGCGCCTTGTCGATCGACTTCACGCCCGAGAGCTTCTCGACATAACCCTTGGTGTCTTCATACGACTTCTTCGAGTAGTCGCCGAACGCGGCGGCGATCGCCTGAAAGCCGTTGGCAACGTTGCGAGCAGAGGCCACCGCGGCGTCGAGCTGCTCTTTGCTTTGCTGCTGGAAATCTTCCACTTTGAACATGGCTCGTCCTTTCAGAAGACGGAACGGATAAGAGAATGGGTGCCGGGTGTCCCGATCACGAAGCCGGCATATCGCATTGCACAAAGCAGGTCAATAATTTTGTGCGCCGCACAACAAAAATCGCCTCAAATCCCGATCATTGAGGAAACGCTTCGTTAAGCCTTTGGCAACTGCCGACCCGTATTTTGATTTACCTGTGTTTCGCGGAAAACCGGGAAGCCAAAAATAAACGTCCATTCAATTACTTATGGAACCAGCCGCCCGACGGCCCATCCATAAGGACGAAGGATGTTTCCACTTCCGGCCCAGAGCAGACAAAGTTCGGGGTCGGCGCAATTTGGCCTCAGAACGAGGTCATGAAAGTTCTGGAATCGGGACGGGGAAGTTCATGCTCGGTGTCAGTTTCGCGTCCGGCAGGACGGCACGCTACCTCACGCTTGCTCTTGCCGCCGTCTCCATCACGCTGCTGCTCACGGACCATGCCGACGCGCGTCGTCGTCATCACCGGCACCACCGCGCCCACGTCGAACGCTCCGGCTACAACCCGCCTTTCGCGTCCATCGTCGTCGATGCCAATTCCGGCGCGACGCTGCAGTCCACCAATGCCGACGCTCTGCGCCATCCCGCGTCGCTGACCAAGATCATGACGCTCTACATGCTGTTCGAGCAGCTCGACAGCGGAAAGCTGCGGCTGGATTCCCAGCTCGAAGTCTCGCGCCATGCTTCCGTACAGGCCCCGACCAAGCTCGGCCTTCGCCCCGGCCAGACCATTCGCGTCGAGGACGCCATCAAGGGCATTGTCACCCGCTCGGCCAATGACGCCGCCGTGGTGGTCGCCGAGGCGATCGGCGGCAGCGAAGAGAACTTCTGCAAGATGATGACGCGCAAGGCCCGCGCGCTCGGCATGAGCAAGACCACCTACGTCAACGCATCGGGCCTGCCCGACGACGATCAGATCACGACCGCGCGCGATCAAGCCACGCTCGGCCGCGCGATCCAGGATCGCTTCCCGACCTATTATCGCTACTTCTCCACCTCGGTCTTCACCTGGCGCGGCAGCCCGATCCGTAACCACAACCATCTGCTCGGCCAGATGGATGGCGTCGACGGCATCAAGACCGGCTATGTCCGCGCGTCGGGTTTCAACCTCGTCACCAACATTCGCCGCGGCAACCGTCATCTCGTCGGCGTGGTGCTCGGCGGCCGCAGCGGCGGTTCGCGCGATGCTACCATGCGCAGGTTGCTCGCCGAGCATCTCGACGAAGGCGCAACGCGCCGCACCGTCGCCGCGATCACCGAACGCAATCCTTCGCGCATGGCCAGCGATGAGGAACCCGCCGCGAAGGCTGCGTCCCGCCCGGTGCCCGCGCCCATCGAGGTTGCCTCCGCCGCGCCCGAGTCCATTCCCACCCCCGCGCCGCGTGCGCCTGAGCCGGCTGCGAAGCCTGAGCCCGCGCCTCTCACCAGCGGCGTGATCTCCTCGCCGCTCGCGGCGATCCCCGGTTCTTCGGAGCCGATGAAGCCGGTGCGCGTCAAGACGGTTCAGGTCCGCATGGCGCAGGCCAAGACGATCGCCAAGAATGCGCTCAAGGCCGCGCTGCCGAGAACCGCGAATGCAGCGCCGGTTGCCGAAGCAGCACCTGAAGCCGCACCCACCGCATCCGTTGCGGCGTCCGCAGCTCATCCTTCCTTCCCTGCGCCGCTGCCGATCGTGATTACCCGCAACACCCCCGGCCTCGGCGAGGCGACCGTTGGCACGCCGATGCCTTCGCCCTCCTCCACCATGGCCTATGCCGACCCCAATCGCGGCCCGCCCCCGACGACGCTTGGTGCGCAGGCGCGCGCAATGGGAACGGGTGCACCTCAGCCTCAGGTTGTCGCATCCGCAGCCCCTTCGCAGGAAATTGCGCCTTCGACCGGCACCAAGCCTGTTGCCCACAGCGGATGGATTATCCAGGTCGGCGCGCTTGAGTCGGAGTCGGAAGCCCGCCAGCGCCTCAATGCCGCGCGCGAAAACGCAAGCCGCTATCTCGGCCGCGCCGATCCCTTCACCGAAGTGTTCTCGAAGGGACGCAAGACCTATTACCGCGCCCGCTTCGCCGGTCTCAGTCAGGATACCGCCGAAGCCGCCTGCAAAGTGCTCAAGCGTTCCGACATCAGTTGCATGACCATCCGTAACTGACCGCTCTCAAACCGATTTTCGGAAAAACGCCCGCGGCTTTCGCGGGCGTTTTCATGTGCGCAAACGCCGCGCGTAATTCTCCGGCTGAAAACCCTTTTTCAAGGTTTGGTCTCTAAAACCTTAACCGTACAAACGACCGCGCCGGACAACGGCGGGCATTTCGGGGCATCATTCAGAGACGCGACCAGCGCCGCTCGACAGGATTTGAGTCTTGTTGCGTGGAGTTAGCGTTGATGCGTGCGAAGAAGAGTGTCCTTGGCCTCGTTGACTCGGGCCGCGAGGTACGTCGACCCCCCCTGGTCGGGATGCAGTTTCTTCATCAGCCCTCGATGAGCGCGGCTGATTTCATCGCGCCCCGCGCCTCGCTGCAGGCCAAGGATCTGATAAGCCTCCTCCGCCGTCATTTTGCCGCTCGCCGCCATGCGGCGATGCTGGCGAGCACCCCCTCCTGCCGCTGCGTCATGCGCGTCTTCACGCCATCCGGGAAACCGGCGGTCAAGATAACTTTCCAGAAGGGCCCGGCTCTGTTCGTCGAACCCGCGCGCCAGCCGCAGCAAATCCGCGAGAGCGAACTCGCCGAGCATCCGCCCCGCTTCGGCGCCGGCAATCACGCGCCCGTCAAGCGCACCGGTACGGCGGTCGAGCGTCAGCTCTATAAACTGGGATCGTATCTGGGCTTGCTGCCCGTCTGAGCGTACCGCCGAGCCGCCCCAGCCGAACTTCGAGGCGAGCTCCGCGCCGAGCGGCGCGTAGCCCAGCAACCCCAGCCCGAACAGACCGAGCGGAATCGCGACGACCAACTCGCCGCGCGCGCCGATCCAGGCGGCGAACGCCAACGCCAGCACACCGCCTATGCGCCGCACCAGCCGCGCCAGCAGTTTCGGATCGGCGGAACGGATGACGTTGAGCCCCATATAGACCAGGGCAAGCACAACGATTCCGGCAATAAGGCTGACCATCAAATATCCGGCTGAATTTCAGGCGCGCGAGCGGCGCAAAGGGACGCGGAGCATCTTATATCATTGCGCCGATTTCTTCGCCTGCGCGCCGGGCGGCGGCGGCACGTCGATCTTGTCGGTGTTGACCGGCGCAAGCTCGCTGTTCTTGTCCTTGTTCAGGAATTTCGACAGCGTGTCCTCGATGCTGAGCTTCAGGCCATCGGGACCGCGATCCGACATATCGGTGTGACGGTACTTGGTGTTGACGACCGTGACGTCCTTGCCGCCTGGCGGCACGACGCCGGCATCGGGAACGAACTCCGGATCTTTCGAGCGGAACGTCAATATTCTGAACGCGCCCTGCAGCGGCACGCGCAGATTGTCGAGCGTGATGACGTCCGCGACCATGCCGGGATGCTTTTCGGCGAAGTACATCGCGATGTCGCCGCCATTGGAATGGCCCACCAGGGTCAGATGCTTGTAGTTGGCATGCGGCTCGCGCTTGGCGACCTCGTGAATCGCAAACAGGATGTTGGCCATGCCGCGCTCATAGATCGGCTCGCGGCCGACATACGGTTCACCCTTCTTGGTGACGAGCGGCGCGTCACTCGCAAGATCGTGCTGGATCGAGATCGCGAGATAGCCGCGCCCGGCAAAGAAATTCGTCAGGAAGGAATATTCCGTGAAGCGGACGGTGTTGCCGTGATTGATGATGACGACCGGCATCGTGATCATCCCGGCATGGGCCCGCATCTCGACATCACGCCGCATCGCGATTTCCACCTCGACGGGACGTTGCCGGGTGCTGTCGTAGAGCGACAGCGTCTGATGGCTGATCCCCCACGTCACCGCCGCGAAATAAGCAGCCGTCACCAGCACGGCGACAATGGCCGTCGCGATGAGAATGCCCCGCGCGATGGGATGGTGCTTCGGGTGGAACCGAAAGCCCTCCCTTGTCTGGGGTGTGATGACCTCGGATGTCATGTAAATAAGGTAATCACGTTCAGGCGAGCAGCAAAGCCGCATCTGACGCCCTGAAAGCGTTCCCCAGCACCCGGAGCATGGCTCCCGGGAAATGGATTCTCCAGCAAAAGCATTGCGTTCCCTTTGTGGATATCTTCAAATCGCGATGGGCTGCGGTCGGCCAACATGCGTAAACCGCAGGCCAAGCACCACCGGATACCATCCGCGTTTCCCGCTCCTGTGTAGATGAAGATGCCGCAGACCCCCGCCGTTGCCCGTACCCTGTCCACCTTGCAGCGAACCCTTGAAGGTCTGCGCAAGCGCAAAAGCACCGTCGCGCTCGTGCCCACCATGGGCGCGCTTCATGACGGTCATATTTCATTGGTCCGGCTGGCGAAGCGGCGCGCCGACAAGGTCGTGGTGTCGATCTTCGTCAACCCGACGCAGTTCGCGCCGCATGAGGATTACGGCTCCTACCCACGCACCTGGAAGGCCGACGCGGTGAAGCTCGCCGCCGAGGGCGTCGACCTGATCTGGAACCCCGACGCCAAGCTGATGTACCCAGAAGGTTTTGTCACCCGCATTCAGGTCGAAGGTCCGGCCACCGCCGGGCTTGAGGATCGCTTCCGTCCGCACTTCTTTGGCGGCGTCGCCACCGTGGTCGCCAAGCTGCTCGCACAGGTCAGGCCCGATGTCGCGATCTTCGGTGAGAAGGACTATCAGCAGTTGAAGGTCGTGACGCAGATGGCGCGCGATCTCAATCTCGGCTCACGCATCGTCGGCGCGCCGATCATGCGCGAGCGCGACGGTCTCGCGATGTCGTCGCGCAACCTTTACCTCACGCCCGACCAGCGCAAGGCCGCGCCTGCATTGCACCGTTCGATGAAGGACGTGGTGCGGCGGCTGCGTCAGGGCGAGGATTTCGCCGCGACCCTTGCTGCCGGCGCGAAGCTGATCGGGGATGCCGGATTCAAGCTCGACTATCTCGAGGCGCGGCACGCCGAAACGCTCGCGCCGCTCACGCAGATCGGAGGCGCACCCGCGCGCCTTCTGGCGGCGGCGACCATCGGCACCACGCGGCTGATCGACAATATGAAAATCTGAAGCGCGCGGCCGCTCAGAGCAGCCCAAGTTCGCGCAATTCCTTGCGCATCGGCTCCGGCATGTCGGCAAGACCCTGTGGCGAGCCGCGCAGATCGGGCGGCACGCTTTTCGCGTCGAGATAGCGCCAGCCTTGAAACGCGCGCATCGGGCGCGGCGACACCGGCACAAGCTTGGTTTCCATCACCAACCGGCAACGCCCGATGCCGTCCTTGTCGCGGAACGGCTCGATCGCGATCAGTTTCTGCCGCGCGGCGATCTCACCCTTGATGACCCAGTAGATCGAACCGCCGTCGAGCAGTTCGGCATCGCGCTTGGGTGTCATTCGCGTCACATGGATATGGCGGGCCTGCTTGCCCTTGGCGCGATTAGCCTTCGCGCGCTCGTCGATCCAATCCTTCAAATCGCGAAACGATGTCGAGCCGACGGAGAGTTTGACCAGATGTAACGGCATGATCTTCGAAAATAGGCCCCTTTCGGAGATAGGCCCGATGGCCCCACTCTCGCAACGCCTGCCTGCGAGTTTTACCGATTATTCTCAGACGCGGGTGCGGCTGCCGGAGCCGAGGGCGCGGCCGCCGCAGGCGGCGTCAACGAGCGCGGATGCGAAGGAGCCGGTTTCTTGGCCGCCGCCTTGGGCGCTGCGTGCGCGGGCTCGGCAGGCTTCGTCGGAACCGAGGACGTTGCGGGCTCCGGTGCCATGATGCTGATCGGCGGAATCGAGGCTGAACTCGGGAAATCACCGGACACCGGCTTGCCGGTCGGCCGTTCCGGCTCAATCGGTGGCACCACGCCGGCTACCGGCGCCAAGGACTGCCCCCAGACCGGTGCGTGCTTGGCCACCAGACCGTCATAGACGCGCTCGTTCATGTTGTTGGCGATCTGCGCGGTGTTGGTGAGGGAGGCGAAGAACGCGCATTTCGACAGCGTGCACTCGTCCCGCGTCGCAAGCACATGGGCCACGATGCCGAAGCGGTCGCGCTCCACGGCGCGGCGCAGCGCGCGCAAGGATGGTGTCATCACCTTGTTCGCGGAAGCCACATCGCCATAGGATTCAAGACGGGAAATCTGCGCGGCCGTGTAGGAAACGGCGGCTGCGGTCGCCTCCGCCGAGGCAAACACGGCGCGCTCGCAACCCGTCTCGACGACTTCACCTGCCAGTTCATCCAGACATGCCAGTGCAGGCAAGGACGCGAAATCCGCCGGAGCCGCGACGGAGACAGACTGTTGCTGGGTGGAGGAATCATGCGCCAGCATCGTTGCGGCAAAGCCTGCTGCCAGCAGCGCCAGCACCACGAACGCGCAGATGGCGAACGTCCGGCTGGAGCGGACCAGCATCACGACAAGCGCAACGGCAAACAGCGCCACCGCGGCGGCGATGAGCACCACCGGAAGATTTGACGAAAGATCGGAAAGGCTGGCGGCGAAAGCCCGGTTCATCCGCGGTTACCTCACTTGTTCCGCTTTGCGGGAAACGCGCCGGGCACAAAAACGGGGCCGCAAAGGGCGGCTCCGGAAGCAGATATCAAGCGCCTGCGAGCTGGCTCTCACGCGCCACGCGCTCGAACGCCTCGGTCGAGCTTTTGATGCGATACTGGCAGTCGTCGCCATCGGTCGGCAGCAAACGGATCACTTCATAGGTGCCGCTCGCTGCGGGACGCGACACGTTGCTGGCCGTGAAATAGACCGTCTCTCCAATGCCGAACTTGTGCTTCAACGCTCTGCTCCATCACTCGAAACGCAAACTGCCGCCCCTACAAAAGACCGGCGGCAGGTTCTGATGATTGGAGACTGTATAGCATGCGGGTGCATCTTTTGCCAGACAAAGGACGCATGGCAAGTACGCCAATATTGCAATCTTTTCAGTAAGATAAGTAAACGGAAGCAGGCTGCGGAGAATCAAGGTATTAAAATGCCACCTGTTATTCAGTTGTTACTTCAATGACTTGCATGATTTCCTGTATCCCCGCCTCTGGTTCCTGCCACTAATCGGCCTCAAAACGCTCGATCACAAGGGTTTCCGCCAGCGCCTGAGCGGTCCATTCCGCGAAGGCCGGGTGTGCGAGCATGGCTTCCATGTATTCGCGCACCGGTTGTGACACCTCGATGGCGTAAGTTCGGAATCGGTGAACCACGGGGGCATACATCGCATCCGCCGCAGTGAAGGTTCCGAACAGGAACGGTCCCGCCTTCCCGTAACGCCGGCGGCAACTGGTCCAGATCTCCTGGACGCGGGCGATGTTCTCCCGCGCCTCGTCCGATAATGCCTTGGCGCGGATCGGGCGATGGATGTTCATGCCGCATTCCCGGCGCAGCGCACCGAAGCCGCCATGCATCTCCGCGCTGATGGCACGGGCATGAGCGCGCGCAGCCGAATCCTGCGGCCAGAGCTGCGCCTGCGGAAATTTCTCGGCCAGATATTCGATGATCGCGATCGAATCCCACACGGTCACGTCGCCATCGGTCAGCACCGGCACCTTTCCGGCGGGCGACACATCGAGAATGCGCCGCTTGTCGTCCGCACCGGCGTAAATCGGGATCAACACTTCCTCGAAGGGAATGTTCGCGGCCTTCATCGCGAGCCATGGCCGGAACGACCACGACGAATAATTCTTGTTGCCGATGTAAAGCGTCAGATCCATGTGCTGCTCCTGCGCCGCCGACTGTGCCACGCCGCCTCTTTCACTCCAACATCCAATCCGTCAACACCCCGCCGCCCCTTGCCCGCAGCTGCCCGATGCGGCAAGGCAAGGTCATGTTCATGTCCGATTCGCCTGCCCCCGCTTCTTCCGCATCCGCCCTTCCGCTCGAAGACGCCATCCTCGCCACGCTCGCGCGCGCGGAGCGTAAAACGCTCGGCGCACCGGAGATCGCCCACGCCATCGCCGAGGGGCGCGACTGGCACGCGCTGCTTGCGCCGATCCGCCGCGCGGCGGTCGCACTCGCGCAATCCGGACGCCTCGTGATCTATCGTCACGGCAAGCCTGTCGATCCGAACGATTTTCGCGGCGTCTATCGCCTTGGATTGCCGCGGCAGGACTGAGCATCGTGGCCGCGATGCTGCAGGCGTGTGGATATGATGTATCCTGCGGAACATTGCTTCTGCTTTCTCCTGTTCCTTCGGAACATGCTTCTCCGGATGAGGTTGGGGGCCTGTTGAAACCAGGAGACTCCTCATGAAGAAGATTCTGCTTGCCGGTGCATGCGTGCTTGCTATGTCCGCAACCGCGATGGCGCAATCATCGACGACGGATGGGTCGTCGACCATGCATAAGAACAGCAATACGATGATGAAGAAGAATACCATGAAGCCGGGCCCGAACGCCGCGACCACCGGCTCGTCGATGGATTCCAAGCGTGGCGTCCCCGGCAACAACACCGCGGGCGGCGACGCATCGCAGTCGAATCCGAAATCGACCGCACCGGGCGCAGCCAAGGCTGGCGGCGGCTAAACGAACCAATCAATCGTCAGATACCCGTCTGTTATCGCAGGCGGGTATCTGCGTTTGAAGATACAAGGATTACGGCGCGGGAAACCACTCGCGGGTGCGCCCGGCGAGCCTGTAACCGATAAGCCCGACCCATTCGTGAACTGCGGTGTCGAGCCGCCCAAGTCCACCACTCAATGTGAGAAACGGCCGCTCCGCATCGACCCAGCCGCGCGTGCGCCAATCCACCGGATAGGCTTCCACATTGAATCCGGCCGCGCGGAAAACACCCATCGCGCGCGGCATGTGATAGGCCGATGTCACCAGCAGCAATCGTTCCCCCGCGACGGGATGAATGAGCGGCCGCGTGAACTCCGCGTTCTCGTAAGTGGTGCGGGAGCGCCCTTCCATCACGATCCGGTCGTCCGCGACACCAAGATCTTCGAGAAACTTGCGGCCCACCTCCGCCTCGGTCGAGAGCGGATGAAACGGATTGGCATTGCCGCCGCTCAGGACGATCTTCGCATTCGGAAAGCGACGCGCGAGCACGGCGGCCGCCGTCATCCGCTCCGCCGACGAATTCATTTCCGGCGCGCCGCGCACCGCCGTCAGATCCGGGTTGATCGCACCGCCGAGCACGATGATGCCGTCGGGCGCCCGCCCGCTCTCCTGCCAGGCGGGAAATCGCTCCGACAATGTCAGCAGCAGCACATTTCCGAGCGGCGAATACCCGCACACCAGCAGCAGCAGGATTCCCGCCGCGCCGATACGAACACCCGCCTTCCGCCACCGCGTCAGCGACAGCATCACGCCGATCAGGCAGACCGTCGCGATAAGGTTGGAAGGCGTGATGAGGAATCCGAAGATTTTCGAGGCGAGATAGACCATCGCCCGCTTATAGCCATTCGGATGCGACCGCCTAAAGTCTTTTTATCGTGACTTGTTAGTCCCACTGGGGCGCGAAGCCGAAATCGGTGATGCGCCCCTCACGCGACCCCATCGCGAACAGCGCGGCCATGTCGTCATCACTCAGGGTAAAATCGAACACATCGATATTTTCCGACAATCGCTCGATCTTCGAGGTCCGCGGAATGGCGACGACATTCTGCTGAACCAGCCACCGCAGGCAGATTTGCGCGGGCGACTTGCCATAACGACGACCGATCTCAATCAGTGTCTCATCGCTCTTGACACGGCCCTTCGCAATCGGGCTGTAGGCGATCACCGCAAGGTCATGCGCGCGGCACGCCTCGATCACCTTGGTCTGGTCGAGATAGGGATGGTACTCGACCTGATCGCACACCAGCGGCTCGGCGCTGAGCGCCAGCGCCTGCTCCATCAATGCCACGGTGAAATTGGACAGGCCGATATGACGCGTGAGACCAAGCTCCTTGACCCGCGCCAGCGCACCGAGCGTCTCCACCAAGGGCACTTGCGGATTGGGCCAGTGCAGCAGCAACAGGTCGATCTCCGAGCGCAGCCGCGACACGCTGTCCTTGACCGAGCGCACCAGTTCGTTCGGCGCGAAATGCGTGGTCCAGACTTTCGTGATCAGGAAGACTTCATTGCGCGGCACACCGGAGAGGCGGATGCCGTCGCCGACCTCGCGCTCGTTTTCATAAACCTGCGCGGTGTCGACAAGGCGATAGCCGAGCCGCAGCGCCTGCTCTACCGCCCGCGAGCAATCGCGCCCCTCCATTTCCCAGGTGCCCAGCCCCAGGATCGGTATCCGCGCTCCACCTGCTTCGACGAATTGCATGACGGCTCCTGCAACTTCGCAGCATACGATAGAAATGTGGGGGCGTTCCCGGTGGAACGCAATTCGCGATCAGGTGCGCGGACCGTTAGCCGCAAGTGCGGCGAACACCATGTCCGGCGCATGGGCGATCACAGCCAGAAGCGCCCGCGCCGGCCCGCGCGGCGAGCGTTTGCCCTGCTCCCAGTTGCGAATGGTCTCGATCGGCACGCATAATTTGGTGGCGAATTCGGCCTGCGTCAGCTTGGCCCGCATCCGCAGTTCGCGCACATGTGGCGTCGCGCCCGCCTCGGAATCGATTGCGGAAACGGCTCCCGCGACAAACGGGGCTTCCCGGCCGTCGACCACTTCGACGATCCGTCCATCCGCTTTCAGCCGCAACCGCTTCATCTTCCATCCCATGAGGGGTTCAGGATCGCCTATGGTCGGCCCTTTATGGTTAAGGCCGGGTTAAATTATTACCGAACCAAGGCCGCGCCGCTGCCCGGAGCATTCCCGCCATGCACGACGAAAATCCGCATTGCACCCGGGGTTCCGCCGCAATACGCCATCGGCACGGTCCAGGGGCGCAATCCCGCGCAGGCAGCAGACCCGCGATTTCCGGTGCAGGCAGATGAAGACGGCGCTGAGTATCTGTTTGATCGTCGAATTGTTGGCTGTCTCAGGAAGCGTCCGGGCCGCGCCCTGCCCGCGGCCGGATGCGCTCGGCACCGCGCGCACGCTGGTGGTCGATGCCAAAACCACGCCGCGCGTGGGACTGAAGAGTTTTCCGCAGACCCTGCCGCTCAACGACAAGGAAGTGGTGCTGACGTTCGACGATGGCCCCTTGCCCGCCACCACCGGCAAGGTGCTTGCCGCGCTATCAGCCGAGTGCGTGCAGGCGACCTTCTTCGTGATCGGCCGCAACGCCCAGGCCTCGCCCCAGATGCTCAGGGCCATGATCCAGCAGGGCCACACCGTCGGCAACCATAGCTGGTCGCATCCGATGCTGAATCAACTCAGCGCCGCGAAGGCGCTCGCCGACATCGACAAGGGTTTTGCCGCGGACGATGCTGTGCTTGGCCCGGCCAAGCCCGGCACGGTCCGGCTATTCCGGTTTCCGTACTTCGCCTCAACGCCTGCGCTCTTAGACGACATGGAAAGTCGCGGCGCGGTGGTGTTCGGCGCGGATTTGTGGGCGAGCGACTGGCTGAAGATGACGCCGCAGCAGGAACTGGACCTGCTGACGGCGCGCCTCGCCCATGCCCGCAAGGGCATCATCCTGCTGCACGACACCAAGCAGCAGACCGCCGCGATGCTGCCGGCCTTCCTGCGCTATCTCAAGCAGAACAACTACAAGGTGGTGCATGTGGTGGCTGCGGGCGACACCTCTTTCACGCCGTCCACCGGACGCGCCGCCGATTAACCTGCCTTTCATAGAGGCCATCCACCCTGTCCCGACTCTCCCAAATCCGCTACGGCAGTTTCATGCGCTCTCTCGTCCTCCGCTCCGCCGCCATCCTGCTCGTGCTGTCCGCCGCGCCGTTCGCGCATGCCGCGGAATGTCCCGGCCATCCCGATGCGCTCGGCACCTCTCGGACGCTGGTGGTCGACCCCACCGAGCACCCGCGCATCGGCACGATGCAATACCCGGAGACGCTACCGCTTGCCGATCATGAGGTGGTGCTGACGTTCGACGATGGCCCCCTGCCCAAGCACACCAAGCCGATCCTCGACATCCTCGCCGCCCAGTGCATCAAGGCGACATTCTTTGTCGTCGGGCAGATGGCGAATGCCTACCCGCAGGAATTGCGCTCGATCCGCGACGCCGGCCACACCATCGGCACGCACACCCAGAACCATCCGCTGCGGATGAACCGGATGTCGATCGAGGAGAACAAGGCCGAGATCGATCAAGGTATCGCCTCGGCTGCTGCGGCCCTCGGCGACCCCACGCAGGTCGCGCCGTTCCTGCGCATTCCCGGCCTGCTTCGCTCCAGCGAGGTCGAGGATTACCTGACCTCCAAAGGTATCCAGACCTGGAGCGCGGATTTCCCTGCCGACGACTGGCACCGCATCTCGCCCGCGCGCGTCACGCAGCTTGCGATCAGCCGCCTCGAGGCCAAGGGGCGTGGCATCCTGCTGCTGCACGACATTCAGGCGCGCACCGAAAAGGCGCTGCCGAACATCCTGCGCGAACTGAAGGCGCGCGGCTATCGCATCGTCCATGTCGTGCCTGCCACGAAGGACCTGCCGAAGACACCGACCGCGCCATGGCAATGGCACCTGCATCCGGTCGAGCCGGTGCTGTCGGCAGCCGACGGCATGCGTTTCCGCTTCGCGCCCCAGCCGCTCCGCGCCGCCGGCAAGACCGCCGCGATGGCTGCGGTGCCGGCGATGGTGCAGTCCTCGCGCAAGGGCGATATCAGCGCGTTGTGGTGGAACGTACACGCTGACGCCGGCGCACAGGATGCGACCGTAGCACTTTTGTCGTCGTCCTCCGCTGCGTTTCAGTTCGGTGAGGACACGCCCAAATCGCCGTATCTGAAGGCAGCCTCGGCATTGCCGCGGGAATAGAGCCCGGCTGAGCGGACGCCGACGGATTTTTCCCCGGGCTGTGGCCTGCGCGCATCTATCGTCAAACCCCGGCTATCATTAAGTTTCTCATCAGGTTGCACTTTCGGGATGGAGCCTGGTGACTCGCCTTGTGCTGATGCTTGTCTGTCTCGTTGCCGGGAGCCTGCCGCTCGCGGCGCAAACTGTTTCGCCCACTGAACCAGCGCCTTCTCTCGAAACCCTGGCCCGTCAGAGCGGCACGCCCGATATTCCCGGCCTCAACATGGTCTGGCTGGTACCGTGGGGCGATCGCGCCGATGCCAACATCTGGCACAACATCGTCGTGCACCGGACTGAAGGTCCTCCCGGATCGGCCTATCGCAATGCGCTGCGTCAGACGCGGGACCCCGAAGGCCGCGGCGCAACGATCTGGGTGGAGACGGACGGCACGGTCTATTGGGCAGTCGGCGAATGGGCGACGCCCAAGCATGTGCGGCTCGGCGGCAACCGCAACGATAATAAATACATCGACAACCGCGAGACCTTTCGCCTGATCCCTAACAACAATTCGATCGGGGTCGAATTCGCGGGCAACTATCCCAATGTCCGCAAGCCGGTGACAGAAGCGCAGATCGAGGCATGGCGAATTCTCGTCCGCGTCTTGCAGGCGCGCTACGGCATTCCGGGCGACCGCATCTTCGCGCACAATTGGGTGGACTATAAGGATCGCCGCTATTGCGAAGGCTGCATGCTCGCCACGATGGCCCGCGCACAAGGCACCGAGATCGCCTTGCAGGGACAACCCCACTAACCGCATTTTCCAGACCGGCGGAGCGGCCTGCCGGAACGGCTGCGGCGGAGGTGTCGCCGACTTCCGCTCCACATAAAAATGACCAACCCCTTGGGGTTGGTCAGGTGGGGTAGAAATACTCGGTCAGATAGATGGAGCCGCGGGCAAGCCCGCGGCTCCGATACGCCTCAGTTAAAGAGCTTCATTGCGTTGATCAGCGTCTGGCTGACGCCTGCAAGCAGAGGGATGCCCACGAAGCCCCACGCCAGTATCAGCAGGAGCGGGCTGGTTTTGGTTTCAGCTTGTTCCATTATCAAGGTCCTTTGAATTCATCATGTTGAGTGCGCTGACAGGAAGCGAGCGATCCGGTTTGAACCGCTCGCTTCCCTTGATGGACGTTTAGCCCCTGGCTGGCACGCCGTCGGGCGTGGCCTCGCCGGCACTCGCCGTGTTCTTCATGTGGTACTTCTTGTCCACGGCCTTGACGCAAGCGTTGGCAATGAAGCCGATCACCAGCAACCCGGCCATGATGTACATGGTGTTGTTGTAGGCTTGCGCCTTCGGAACACCGTGCGTGATGTTGTACTCACGGAGATAGTTGACGATCACCGGACCCGCGACACCTGCCGCCGACCAGGCGGTAAGCAGAATGCCGTGGATGGCGCCGACGTACCGCGTGCCGAACAGGTCACGCAGATAGGCCGGAACGGTTGAGAAGCCGCCGCCATACATCGACACGATGACGAGGAAGCAGCAGACGAACAGGACAACGTTGCCGCTACCACCCGCGAAAGGCACGGTGATGTACAGCACGAAGCCGAGGCACATGAACACGAAGTAAGTGTTCCGGCGGCCGATGTAGTCCGACAGCGACGCCCATGAGAAACGGCCGCCCATGTTGAACAGGCTCATCAGGCCGACAAGGCCGGCTGCAGCAATCGGAGTGATATGACCCGGGAACATTTCCTGGCTCATGGCCGATGCCTGACCGAGCACACCGATGCCTGCCGTGGTGTTGAGGAACAACACAACCCAGACGAACCAGAACTGCGGCGTCTTGATCGCGTCGTACACGAACACATGGTTCGTCGTGACCAGCTTCTTGCTGGCAACCGCCGAGGGCACGTATCCCTCTGGCTTCCAGCCTTCAGCCGGCACGCGGACGATAAGCGCACCCATCATCATGAAGAACAGGTAGACGCAACCGAGCACGACGAAGGTGTTGAACACACCGACATCGGTCGTCGTATGAAACTTGCTCATCAGCCAGACCGACAAAGGCGAAGCAATCATCGCGCCGCCGCCGAAACCCATGATCGCCATGCCCGTCGCCATGCCGGGACGATCCGGAAACCACTTCATCAGCGTCGAGACCGGCGAGATATAGCCGATGCCGAGTGCGCAGCCGCCGATCACGCCGTAGCCGAGATAGATCAGCCAGAGCGTGTGCAGATGGACGCCGAGCGCGGAAATCAGAAAGCCGCTCGCCCAGCAAAGTGCTGCAGTGAACATGGCCTTGCGCGGGCCGCCTTCTTCGACCCACCGTCCGAACACCGCCGAAGAGATGCCGAGAAACAGCATGGCGATGGAGAAGATCCAGCCGAGTTCGGTGAGTTTCCAGTCACCCGGCGCGGACTGGGTGACGCCGAGAAGCTTGGTCATCGGCAGGTTGAATACGCTGAAAGCGTAAGCCTGACCGATACACAGATGCACGCAAAGCGCCGCCGGCGGAATCATCCACCGGCTGTAACCCGGCTTTGCGACTGTTCTTGATCGATCCAGAAATGGAATCCACGCCTTCGAATAAGTCTCCGGCGTATGCATAACTTCAGCCATTATATTTTCCCCTCCCATGGGACGTTGCCCGATCGCATTCAATTATTCGATTGCAAATCACGGAATATTTCCGTTCCCGATACCGCCTTTGACAAACGAATATTCTCGACGGTAATCATCAGCATTTCCGATATGAAATTCGGGCAAGCCGAAACGCCCTGCAAAACAGGGGCTTTATTGAGGAGCTGGGACAGACTCGAAGGTCTTCCGGCCTTTCTTATCAATAAGGCGAATTCCCCTCGCCTCGATTGTGGGGGTGCGGCGAAAGAACTCTGGCATGTCAGTCGATCAGAAATCGCTTTGACAAAGCGATCCGGTTGTCGGTGAATAGCCAGACGGGAAACAAACGAGCGGACAATGGATACCGAACTGGCACGAACCTTTCTCACTGTCGTGACGTCAGGAAGCTTCGTTAATGCGGCGGAACAGCTCCATGTGAGCCAATCCACCGTCAGCACGCGCATTCATGCACTCGAAGAACATCTCGGGTGCGCTCTTTTTGTCCGCAATAAAGCGGGCACTACCCTGACGGCTGCCGGCCGGCAATTCCAGCGTCACGCGACAACGCTTGTCCGGACCGTCGAGCTTGCACGGCATGATGTCGGGCTGCCGCCGGGATTCAGCGGAACGCTGGCGATCGGTGGCCGTATCGGTTTGTGGGAAGAATTTTTGCTGGAATGGCTGCCTGAGATGCAGCGTTGCAGACCGACGATTTCGATTCGGGCGGAGAGCGGAGTCGAGGCTGACATCATGCAGGGATTGATCGAGGGCCGTCTCGACATCGGCGTGATGTACACGCCGCAAAGCCGTCCCGGACTCAAAATCCAGCAATTATTCGAAGAACGGCTGGTGATGGTTGGCAGCACACCAGGCAGACCGCCCGTTCCGCAATCCGATTACGTGTATGTCGATTGGGGGCCGGAGTTCTACACCCGCCACAATACATGCTTCCCGGATTTCACCGGCGCGCCCCTCGTCGCGAATATTGGCTGGCTCGGGCTGCAGAACATTTTGAAAGGCGGCGGCGCAGGCTATTTTCCGGCCCGGATGGTCTGGCCTTATGTAAAGGAAGGCAAACTCCACATTGTCGAGAATGCGCCGGAGTTTTTCATGCCGGCTTATGTCGCCTTTGCAGTCGAACACGACGAGCACGTCATCAATGATGCTCTCAGCATCATGCATCGTATCGCGAGCCAAAATCATGGCGCCAGCAACCCGACTCATGTTCTGAAGCGGACGCGTCAAAAACCGGTCCTCGTCCCCTGAAGCATCCTTTTCGCGCAACGCGCCGAGATCGCGCTGCAAGAACGTCCAATTGAGCGATACGATATTCGCTCGACAGTGATACGCGGCGGCAGCCTCGCGCTTCCGCCGCAGCTTTCACAAGGCAGGATCGCATGCGCGGAGGAACAGGCACCTAGTCGTCGAGGATGAACGTCAGATTCATGTTCACGCGGAAACCGATAATGTTGCCGTCCTTGACTTGAACATTCTGTTCCTTGATCCAGGCACCCTCAATGTTGCTGACTGTCTTTCCCGCGCGTTTGATGCCCTCGGTAATTGCGTCCTCAAAACTTTTCTTCGACAACGACGTGATTTCGATGACCTTGGCGACCGACATCCGCAGCTCCTGTTTCAACGTCAAAAACGGGCTAACAGGCTGGGGACTGAAAAGGTTCCCCTTGGATCGGGCTGAGGTAACGATGCCGCAGGGAGGCGAGCGGCGGTTCTCGCCGTACACACGCGCGCCAGGTCTGTCTTGCAGGAGATGACAGAGCCGCCCGGGCGTTACGCCGTGCGGCTCTCTCATGCGGCTGTCGGCTCAAGTTCCGATTCCACCGCAATCTGAGAGCAATGCTGCGCGGCGCTGGTTAACAAAACACTAACGCGATCCGCCGCATTTGAGGAATCCGTTCCCCCGTCAGGGGTTTCCCACCATGCGCTCCCACGCACCCCTTAAGGATAATGGCAGGCTTCACCGAACGATAATGCGAAGATTGCTAGTGTCCCGAGCAATCTTGCTCAAACATCGATGAAGACATTCATGCGCGCGGCTGCGATCGAACACCCTTCTTCAAGTCACCACGCGACGGATGATCTGCATATGCAGATCGATTCCCTGTCCGACACCGACTGGCATGCGGCTCTCGCCAAATTTTCCGACATCCATTACGAGCAGACCGCCCTGTTCGGGGCCGGACAGCGCGGTGAGACATCGAGTCATCTGCTCGCGACGGAAAACGGAGAGCCGGTATTCGGCGCGCGCGTCGGGATTTACGCGGTGCCGGTGCTCAACCGTGGACTGGCGCTGGTGCGCTTCGGGCCGTTCTGGCGTCGCGCCGACGAGCCGCTCGATCGCGAACGCTACAAGGTCGCAATCCAGGCGCTGATCGATGAATACTGCACGCGCCGGAAGCTCTATCTGATCGTACGCCCGCGCGCGCACCCCGACATTTACCCCATCGAGTCGGAAACCCTCACCGAGATGGGACTATACCCCGGAGAAACCACCGAGCTTGCCCGCTATGTCGTCGATTCCTCGCTCGGCGAAGACGAACAGCGCAAGAGCCTCGGCCAGCAGTGGCGTCGCAATCTGAAAGCCGCGCTCGCCAACAACCTCGATATCCAGATCGGCCGAAGCGAAAACGACGTCGCCAGATTCCAGTCCGTCTATGCGGAAATGGTCGATCGCAAGCACCTCGTCTATCCCGGCATCAATCTTGTCGATCTGATGCCCCAACTGACAAACCTGCCCGACGCAATGCGGATGCGCGTGGCGCTTGCCTATCACGAAGGCAAACCTGTCGCAGGCCTCGCCTTCGCGGTGAACGGCGATGTCGGCTATTACGTGTTCGGCGCGAGCAACGACATCGCCACCGAACTGAAGGCAGGATATGCCTTGCAGTGGAGCGTGCTGAACTGGTTGCGCGAGAATTCACCCGTCAAGTGGTACGAGCTGGGCGGCCCGGGCGATCCCGGCATCAAGCAGTTCAAGAAAGGCTTCGCGGGCAAGCGCGGCATGCTGCTTCCGATTCAGGAATTCCACTATTGCCCAGACATGGTGGCGCGCAGCGTGGTGACGATGCTGTTCGTTGCACGCAACATGCGCAACACCGTGCAGCGCTGGCGGCGCGGCAACTGAGCAACGCGCATCAATCGCTCTCGATTACGATCCTCCGAGGCGACGCGACCAGTCTTCGGTCCGGCCTGATGACAACCGCGCTTCCGCCAGGCGTCGCCAGTTGTCCGGCAGGCCGGGCAACTGCGCAAGCTCGGCGAGCGCTAAGCGATTCATCCTGTCGTGATAAAGCAGATGCGAGGTGCGGTTGAGCGTCCATGCCGGATGCGGCCGCGTCACCAGCGCGCCCCGATCGCCTGCCGCGATCAGCCCCGGCTCGATCACGCGAAAGTACCAGCCGGTGCGCCCGCTCTCCTGCACGCGCCGCGCCATGTCGGCCACGTCGAAACGCAGATTCAGCTTCCAGCATGGCTGGCGGCCCTGACTGACCTCGACCAGCGCCGAGCCGATGCGCCAGCGATCGCCCAGACAGACGTCGGCTTCGCTCGCGCCACCGATGACGAGATTTTCCCCGAACGCGCCCGGGCGAAAGCGTTCCGCCTGCGCGGGCAGTTCATCCGCCCAACCGGATAAATGCGTCACTGCGTAGGCGTGGATCGCCTTGTCCGGTCCGCCGTGATGCTTCCGGTCCGCCTGCTCATCTCCATCGAGACCGAGAGGACCGGCCGCAAGCGCGCCAGCGACCTTGTGTTTATCGATGGCGCTCAGCGCCCCTGCCATACCGAGTGGTTTGGGGCGGCCGATGCGCAGTTCGAGAATGTCAAAACCGGCCATGTCTGTGCCCGTTCTTGTGAAGTGGCCGCGCGAATCGGAACACGCCCAACCACGCCGCAAAGTGCGGGCGAAGGCCGGAAAATACCAGTCAAATCAATGGGAATTTTGGGCTGGTGCGCTCGGAGGGACTCGAACCCCCACGATTTTACTCACTGCCACCTCAAGGCAGCGCGTCTACCAATTCCGCCACGAGCGCTTTGCGACTGCCCCCGGAACAAGGCCCGGGCGGGCCGAAACGGCCCCGTCACGGCCGCCGATGTAACAAATGGATCATGCCGGGACAAGGGCTTGCACCAGCTCGGCCCACAATCTCGAATTCTTGCAACAAAGCCTTCAAAACCGAGGTTTTTAGCCCGGAAAGCGATGACCGCGCCGTCCCGCCCTAGCGCTGGTCCGCCGTTTTCGGCAGCATCCGCTTCACCTCGACGGCGATGCGGTTGCGATTCACAACAACCGCCCCGGAGGCGACCGGCAGGTTGTTGGCCAGCACCTTGACCTCATCCTGCTCGGTGGCATCAAGTTCGATGATGGCCCCGCGGCTCAGCCGCATGACCTGGTGAATCGGCATCCTGGTGGTGCCCAGAACCACCATGAGATCGACGGAAACGTTATCGATTGTCGCCACTGTACCTGACCCGGAAAGACTACTTTTTCCAGATCACCACGCTATGGTGAACCAATGGTTAACGTCCGCGATACCCTTGCCTCATCGCCATTTTCCGCCACGCCGGGGGCCGTCATCGAGTGGCGGGTGACGGATTCGCTGGTCGATTACGAAGAGGCGCTCGCCGCCATGCAGGCGCGCGCGGCCGCGATCGCCGACGGCACCGCGCCGGAACTCGTCTGGCTGCTGGAACACCCCCCTCTTTATACTTCCGGCACCAGCGCCAGGCCCGGCGATCTCGTCGATGCCCGCTTCCCGGTGTTCGCCACCGGCCGCGGCGGGCAATTCACCTATCATGGCCCCGGCCAGCGCGTGGTCTATCTGATGCTGGATCTGAAGCGGCGGCGGCCGGACGTGCGCGCCTATGTCGCCAGTCTCGAACAGCTCATCATCACGACGCTCGCAGCCTTCAACGTGCGCGGCGAACGGCGGGAAGATCGCGTCGGCGTCTGGGTGAAGCGGCCCGAGAAGGGTGACGGCTATGAGGACAAGATCGCGGCGATCGGCGTGCGGCTGAAGCGCTGGGTGTCGCTGCACGGTATCGCCATCAACGTCGAACCGGAGCTGTCGCATTTCACCGGCATCGTCCCGTGCGGAATCGCAGATCCGCGTTATGGCGTCACCAGCCTCGCCGATCTTGGCCTGCCGGTGACGATGCACGATGTCGATATTGCACTTCGGCAGGCGTTCGAGGACGTCTTCGGCGCCCTCGAACCGGCGCAGCCTGAAGTTGCGGATTGATCGTCCCGGTCTTTAACCGGGATAAGGCGAGCGGGCGCAGAGCTTGTTGCCGTCGGGATCGCGCAGATAAGCGAGATACACTTTCTTGCCAGCCGATTCGCGGACGCCCGGAGGATCTTCAGCGGTCTTGCCGCCATTCGCCACGCCAGCCGCGTGCCATGCATCGACCAGCGCCGGGCTTTTGATGCTCAGGCCGATGGTGCCGCCATTGGCGAAACAAGCCGGCTGGCCGTTGATCGGCTTGGTGACAAGAAAACGCGCGCCGCCGTCGCTGTAGGCAAGCCGACCCTTCGCATCGACCGTCCCGGCGGTGCCGCCGGCTGCGGTGAAGATGGCGTCATAGAATTTCTTGGACGCTTCGATGTTATTCGAACCGACCACGACATGGCTGAACATGACAAAACCCTCAATTATGATGGATGAAATGATCTACCGGAAACGCACATATTGATGCAAGGGTCGTGAGACGAGACTTTGCCGGAAGCCATGTTCGCGCCCCGATGAGTCGGGATGCAAATTGACGCAGGCGTTCGGAAAAGCTCTCGCCTTCCCGACCCGGCCTGCGCCAAGCGGCTTCATACCGCCAACTGATACGGCGGAATCCAGAGCTTCTTCGCGATATAGCGCCGCTCCTGCGTCAGCCCGCCGAACCCATAGGCATCCGCGCGCACTTCATGCACGTGAACATAGCTCTCGGTGTGCAGCGGGCCCAGCAGTTCGCCGAACCGCTTGAACGTCGCGGCGATGAACTCGGCCTTCTCGTCCTTGGTGTTGGTGCCGTCGGTGATGTGGATGTCGAGCCAGACGCTGGCGAGCTTCTGCTCGGCGAGCGAGCGGCCACCGGCGAACCAGTCGGACGCCTCGACCGTCTGGACGATGATCGCGGTCACCTTCGGGTCCTTCTGCAGGATTTTGGACGACAATTCGCTGACGGCCGCGGCGATCTCCGCCTTTGAGGGAGAAACGTCCTTGGTCGATGAATACTGAACGGTGATGAGGGGCATGGTCGTCTCCTTGAATTGCTGCCTCGTTGACAACAGGAAGCTAGACCCGCCCGTATGATTTTGGTATCTTATCTAATCTGATATCAATGATAACATATATTGATGATGCCATGAGCACGCTCGACATCGAAACCGTCCAGGCCTTTCTGCTGGTGGCGGAATTGCAGAACTTCACCCGTGCCGCCGAGGTGCTGGGCACCACGCAGGCCGCGGTCTCCATGAAATTGCAGCGGTTGGAGGCGACGCTGAACAAGCGCCTCGTGGAACGCTCGCCGCGCGCCGTCCGGCTGACCGCCGAAGGCATGACCTTCCAGAAAGACGCGAAAGCCCTGATCGATGCGCACGACCGCGCGTTGAACGGCTCGCAGGCCGTGCGCAAACAACTCGCGCTTGGTTTCAGCGATCATGCCGCTGGTCCCGAACTTGTGCCGATCATGGAACGGCTGCGGTCGCTTTCGTCCTCGCTCACGATCACCGTGCAGATCGGCTTCTCGCACGACCTGCTCGATGCGTTCGATTCGGGCACGCTCGATGCGGTGATCGTGCGGCCGGAAGGCAGCCATCGCGGCGGCGAGAAACTGACCGAGGATGAATTCGGCTGGTTCGCCGCGCCATCGTTCAACTGGGCTGTGGGCGAACGGCTTCCCATCGCCACGCTCGCGCCTTCCTGCGGCGTTCGCGCCATTGCCGTGCGCGCGCTCGACAAGGCGAAGCTGCCATGGACGGAAACCTTCATCGGCGGCGGCGTCACGGCGGTCGTCGCGGCTGCCGAAGCCGGCCTCGGCGCCGCTCCGCTTGCCCGCCGCATCGCCCCGCCCGGACTGATCGATATCGGCGCGACCTACAAATTGCCGAAACTCGGGAGATCGAAAGTGATGCTCTATTCAAGAGTGAGCGACGCCGCGCAACTTGCGGCGCTGCGCACCATCTCGGCCGCTTTCCGCAAGATCGTGCTTGCTGCGTAATTCTTTAGCGCCTGCGGGCTCCGACATCGTCGAGCCGCTCCGCTGGCGTCTCGTCCTCCTCTGGCTTCGCAAGAGGCGTGATTATGATCGCAGCCACTTCGCGGTTCGCGCCTTTGATTCCCCACAGGGAGAGCTGTACGGGAAAGGTCCAGCGATGGGCGCGCGGAACTTTCTGCACGATCTGCGTCATCCACTGATCGCAGGCGGCATCGGTCACAAAACAGATGGCGCTCCAGCCTTTTGCGAAGGTGCTGTCGCGCGGCATGCCCCAGATATGCTGATAGGCAAAAGGACGGCTGTAGACGGGATGATCCGGGCTGTAGAACGCCGTGGCGAAAGCCAACCCGTCATCGCCGCTGACACGCGCAAGCGGCGTTTCGGAAGCCTCATGCCACGCAGCCGTCAGCCTGTCGGAAGCCTCACGATAAAAATCCCGGCCGCCCGGATTGGGGTTGGCGTTCCGATAAAGCGCATACAACGGCGACGCAAGGAACGCACACAGAAACAGGCCGCCCACCATGGTCGCAAGGTTGACCGTTTCGACGCGGGGAATCTCGAAACGCAGCGCGCACACCGCAATCAACAGAACGAAGAACAGGCCCTGGAAATGCCACGTCGCCGGCAGATCGCTGTCGAGCATCACGACGAGCAGCATCGGCAGGATGAAGCTCGTGGCGAAAATCAGCAGCAACAGAAGCAAACCGGGTGAAAGATGCCTCAGGTTGCGTCCCCACTCCCGCCATTGCGAACGGAGCATCACCGCAAGGCTGATGGCTGGCAGGAGCAGATAGGCCGCATTGGTGAGAGCAAAAACGGCAGCGTCCTTGATCGAGTGGACACCCTTCCGATCAATATGCATCTCTACGGCGTAGTGAAAGGGCCCGAAATCATTCTCCCACAACCAGTAGATATGCGGCGCGATCCCGGCCAGTCCGCACACCAGCGAAATCCACGGCGCTTTTGAGCGCAGATATCGTGCGCGGTCGGGGTGAAGAATGCCGGCGACCACAAATCCTGCGAGGAGGAAGATCGAATAATATTTGCCGAGCATCGCCAACGCGCACGAAAAGCCCGCCGCTGCCGCCCAGCCTGCCGTGCGCTCCTCGAATGAACGCAGAAAGCAATAGGTCGCCAGCGGCCACACCGCGAGCAGCACACTGTTGGCGTTGAACTTCTCGGCATGGAATTGATAGACCGGCGTCAACAGCAGCAGGAACAGGATCACGGCCCGCTTGTCGCCGCGCACGAAGCGGCGCGCAATCAGATCCACCGCGAACAGCGCCAGCCCGGCGTTGGCCAGCGCCAGCAGACGAAACGACCAGTCCGTCAGCGGAAAGATATCCATCCAGCCGTGAGCCACCCATCCCATCAGCGGCGGATGCTTCCAGAATCCCCAGGCGAGGTGCCGCCCCACGGACCACGTCTCCAGAACGTCCATGTGCAGATTGCCGTGGATGCAGGCGATGCAGAAAATCAGCGTCGAGAGCGCGACGAAGCCAAGGAGCAACGCCGGAATGGACCAGCCGGTCTCGATGCCGTCGAGCCAGCAGGCAATGCCTGCCCGGACGCCACGGAAGCGGGGAGCCAAAAGCGGAGGAGTGTCCACGACAGCCAACAAATAAAGGAATATCGTCCCAGTGCTAGATGCTTCGCGGCGGCTTGACAAGCTGCCTTCGATTTTAGCCCTCACATTCCCTTAAATCGTTGGCAGGCCAGCAAAACCCCCTTCCGCTCCGTGAAGCCGCAATTCGTCCTCCCGCGCCTCTCGCTCCTCGACCCGGCGGACGTGGGCGAAAGACGGGCCATGGCGGCACGCTTCAGCCATCGCGGCGACGGCCTGCGGCGATCCGGCGATCAACATTTCGACCTCTCCGCCCCGGCGGTTGCGCACCCATCCCTCCACCCCGAGACCCTCGGCGGTGTCCTGCGCCCAGGCCCGGAAGCCGACCCCCTGCACCCGGCCATGAATGAGAAGATGCCTGATCGTCCGCGCCATCAGCGGTCCCGTTTGTTCTGTGTGAGGCCCCGCGCCTGTAACAAGACTGTCATGGAGAGAACCTACACCGGACGCGCTTGTTTTCATCCCCTCAGGAGAATTTCATGCGCGCCCGCGTTTCGCTGCCGCTCAGCCTTGCCATTGCCGGTCTGCTGTCTGCCTTTTCGTCCGCAAGCCATGCCGCCAACGCCACGCCGCACAATCTGATCCTGTTTGTGCCGGATGGCCTGCGCGCACTGAAAGTCACGCCGGAGACCGCGCCCGCGATGGCAGCGCTGCGCGACACTGGGGTTAACTTCAAGAATCCCCACTCGCTGTTTCCGACCTTCACCATGCCGAACTCCTCGGGCATGGCGACCGGGCATTACCTCGGCGATACCGGCATCTACAGCAACACGATCTATTCCGGATATCCGGTCGGCGCCGCGCACGGCAGCATGACGCCGTTTCTGGAAAACGATCCGATCCTCGGCGACGTCGATGACCATTTCGGCGGCAATTATCTGAACGAGGAAACGATCCTCGCGAGCGCCCGCCGCGCCGGATTCTCCACTGCCGCGATCGGCAAGCTCGGCCCCACGCTGATGTTCGATCACACCGAGCGCAGCGGCGCCAAGACCATTGTCATTGATGACCAGACCGGCGCATCGAAGGATGGCAAGGATCTCGGCATTCCGCTCTCCGACGAAATCAGGAAGGCAATCGAAGCCGCGAACCTGCCGCTGAAAACGCCATCGCGCGGCGACAACGGCAAGGCTGGCAGTTCCGAGAAACCCGGCACCACCATCGCCAACGTCGACCAGCAGCAATATTTCACCGATGTTGTGACGAAAGCGGTGCTGCCGATGTTCAAGGCGCGCAACAAGCCGTTCGTGCTGGTGCTGTGGTCGCGCGATCCCGACGGCACGCAACACAATCAGGGCGACAGCCTCGGGCAGTTGACGCCCGGCATCAACGGCCCGACCTCGCTCGCCGCGATCAAAAATGCCGACAACAACCTCGCGCAGGTCCGGCAAGCGCTGAAGGATCTGGGTCTCGATGCCAGCACCAACATCGTCGTCTCGGCCGATCACGGGTTCTCGACCATCTCGAAGGACAGCACGACCAGCGCCGCCGCCAAGGGCGAGTATAAAGATGTTCCCAAAGGCCAGTTGCCTCCGGGCTTCGTCGCGCTCGATCTCGCCAGGGCGCTCGATCTTCCGCTGCTCGACCCCGACAGCAACAACGCACCCGTCGCGGCGAACACCTATCCCCGCCTCGGCAACGGCCTGCTCGGCAAGGACGCTGCGCATCCCGCCGCAATCGTCGCGGCCAATGGCGGCTCGGACCTCGTTTACATTCCGGGAACCGGCAGGAAAGGCAAAAAGGCGAACAAGGCGCTGGCGCGCAGGATCGTCGCAGCACTTTTGAAGCAGGATTACGTCAGTGGCCTGTTCGTGCATGACGAGCTTGGCCGCATTCCGGGCACGCTGCCGTTGTCCGCCATCAATCTGAAGGGTGCGGGCGTCACGCCGCATCCGGCCATCGTCATCAACTTCCGGTCCTACGCCACCGATTGCGGCGATCCGCTATTGTGCGGCGTCACCGTCTGCGACACGCGCCTACAGCAGGGACAAGGCATGCACGGCAATTTCAGCCGCGCCGACACCATGAACTTCATGGCGGCGATCGGTCCCGACTTCAAAACCGGCTATGTCGATGCCCTGCCCGCCAGCAACGCCGATGTCGGCATGACGATCGCGCAGATTCTCGGCCTGCGTTCGACAGCCAATGGCGGACTGATGGGCCGTGTGCTCTCGGAAGCGATCCCGAACGGCATCACGCCGAAGGCCGCCGTCACCAGCCGGCTGATGTCAAAGCCGAGCGATAACGGGCTGCGGACCGTGGTGCAGTATCAGCGCGTTCTTGGTCAGCGTTATTTCGATGTCGCGGGTTTCCCCGGCCGCACGCTCGGGCTTGATCCGGTCGATACCGCCGAGAAATCAAACAAGAAGCACGCCAACGCAGCGCGCTAACTGCCTGTCGCCATTTCTGGCGACTTCAAAAAAGAAAACGCCGGATCGGCTGAACCGATCCGGCGTTTTTTGTCATTCGAAATAGCGCGGCGCTTACGTCGCGAGGTCGATCACAGCCGGGAGCGCAGCCACCAGCGGCAACGTCGCGGCCCCGATCAGGCAGGCAGCGACCAGCGTTTTCAGGACGCGGTTGCTGCGGCGCTTGCCGCGCATCTGCGCCGCGATCCACTCCAGCACTTCGACATTGACGCCCACCGCAGTGGTCGGCGCCCAGCTCTCGATTGCGGTGCCCGGCTGCAGCGCGACCGAGCGCGGCGGCACCGGCAAGCCGGAAGCAGCGGCGGCGTGATGGACCACGGCCTTGGCGAGGAGATCGTCGAACCGGCCATCGTCGGAGCGATCTGCACCAGCTTCGCCGATCTGAAAAAGCGTTTCGACTTCGGCCCGGCTGACCGGAATGTCGCGCACCCCAGCCGCGGTCAGGATGCGCGCGCACCAGGCGGCGTCATCGGCGTCGAGCGAACGGGAGAAATGAATGCGGCCCAGCGTGGTCGGCCCCTCGCCGGTGATCACCCCGTCCCGTACCATGCCCAGCGCGCTGACGGCGGAGGCCCTGGCGGCATCGCTTTGCAGCGTTTCAACCTGACGGATGAGTTCGGAGAGATCGGCGGGGCTGTCCTGGATAGACATGGTACTAACTCGCTGGGTACTTCCGTAGCATTTGCTGACGGGGCTTAACGTTGCGTTAATGAACGCCGGGGCGGCATTCGTTAGTCGCCGGGCTTGCTTTTTGGTCACACTCACCGGCGGTCAGGTTCATTTCCCAAACCGGATAGGCGCACGTGGGGCGCTGCCGGGGCTAATTCAGGGCATTTGAATAAAAACACGCAGTCGTGTTGTTTCAAATTGTTACGCACGACTAGAATGGCCTTGCTCCGATCGAGCGGAGAGAAGAAGGATATTGTCCTTTTTGCCGCACCATTTCGTTTATGTGGCGGGAGGCCTATATCCAAAGGGCCTTTTTCAAGAACCCACGACATGAGGACGTCACGATGACTTTATCGATTGGTGCCAAGGCCCCCGATTTCGAAGCTGAGAGCACCGAAGGCCATATCAGCTTCCACAAATGGCTCGGCGATAGCTGGGGCCTGTTCTTCTCCCACCCGAAGGATTTCACGCCGGTCTGCACGACAGAGCTCGGCGCTGTCGCCCGCCTCAAGCCGGAGTTCGACAAGCGCGGCGTCAAGCTGATCGGCATTAGCGTCGACCCGACCGACAAGCATCACCTGTGGGCCAAGGACATCGAGGAAACGCAGGGCGTCGCTCCGAACTACCCACTGATCGCGGACGTCGATTTCAAGGTCGCCAAGCTCTACGGCATGCTGCCGGAAAGCACCTCCGGCGACGTCAACAAGCGCACCCCGGCCGATAACCAGACCGTGCGCAACATCTTCGTGATTGGCCCGGACAAGACCATCAAGACGGTCCTGATCTACCCGATGAGCACCGGCCGCAACTGGCAGGAAGTGCTGCGCATCATCGACTCGCTGCAGCTCACCGCCAAGCACGGCGTCTCGACCCCTTCCGACTGGAAGCAGGGCGACGACGTGTTCTTCTCCGCCGCAGTGCCGGAAGAAGAAGCCAAGAAGAAATTTCCGAAGGGCTGGAAGTCACCGAAGCCCTACTTCCGCATCGTCGAACAGCCGAAATAACGGCAGCGAACTCGAGACAAAAAGGGACGCTTCGGCGTCCCTTTTTTATTTTTGGACTTTAACGGTACAGTCCTAGCCTGTCTCATTACAGGTAAAGCCGACCACCGATGAATGCACCCGCCGCCACCGCCATCGTCTGGTTTCGCGACGATCTGCGCCTGTCCGACCACGCCGCCCTGATCGCGGCAAGAGATGCCGGGGCCACCCTGATCTGTCTCTACGTCCTCGACGATACGGAAACCGGAAAGCATGGCCCTCGCTCCCTCGGTGCCGCCGCGCAATGGTGGCTGGCGAATTCTCTTCGCGCGCTCGACACAGACCTGAAAAAGCTCGGCCAGCACCTCGTGCTTCGCAGAGGCGATGCCCACGAGGTTTTGCCGAAACTTGCGCGCGAAGCGAATGCAAAAGCCGTGTTCTGGATCGACAGCGAGGTCTCGGCGGAGGCTGCACGCGCCCGCGACGTCGCCGAGGCTCTGAAAGAGATCGGCGTCGAAGTCCATGTCAGCGCGAGCGATCTGCTCGCGTCTCCGCAAAGCATCCGCAACAAAGAAGGCCACGGCTTGCGTGTGTTCACGCCGTTCTGGAAGCGCGTGCGGGCGCAAGGCGAGCCACCCCGCCCACTTGCCGCGGTCAGGAAACTGCCGCCGCCGGTCGTATCGCTCAAAAGCGAAAATCTGGAAGACTGGCAACTCGAGCCCACGCGCCCAGACTGGGCGGGCGGCTTCAGGGAAACATGGACGCCGGGCGAAGCCGGTGCGCACAGGCGGCTGCACGATTTTCTCGACGGCGCGATCAAGGGCTATGCGGAGGGCCGCGATTTTCCCGGCAAGGATCACGCCTCGCATCTGTCGCCGCATTTGCGGTTCGGCGAAATCTCGCCCCGCCAGGTGTTTCATGCCGCGCGCTTCGCCGCCGAACGGCATCCCGCGCTGTCCCGCGATATCGAGAAATTCCTCTCCGAACTCGGCTGGCGGGAATTCTGCCGCCATCTGCTGTTCGATCATCCCGATCTGCACCGGCACAATCTGCAATCCTCGTTCGACGATTTTCCTTGGCGGCGCGATGCGAAGGCGTTGCGCGCCTGGCAGCAGGGTCGCACCGGCTACCCTATCGTCGATGCGGGAATGCGCGAGCTCTGGCACACCGGCGCGATGCAGAACCGCATCCGCATGGTGACGGCTTCGTTTCTGGTCAAGCACCTGCTGCTCGATTGGCGCGACGGCGAACAGTGGTTCTGGGACACGCTGGTCGATGCCGATCCCGGCAGCAATCCCGGCAACTGGCAATGGGTCGCGGGCTGCGGCGCGGACGCCGCACCCTACTTCCGCATCTTCAATCCCATTTTGCAGGGCGAGAAATTCGATCCGGACGGAGCCTATGTCGCTCGCTGGGTGCCGGAGCTTTCGAAGCTGCCGCCTGCGCTCATCCACAAGCCTTGGGAGGCCACGCCGATGGAGCTTGCGGCGGCAGGGGTCACGCTCGGCAAGACTTATCCCGAGCCGATTGTCGATCACAAAGACGCGCGCGAGCGGGCGTTGGCGGCTTACCGCAGAACCCGGCGCTAGCTGCCCGGCGAAACCTCGGGCCTTCGGTCTGGCTTGTTCACCAGAAACACGCCGGCGGCGCAGATCGCCATGCCGACGATGCCGAGAACATCGAGCCGCTCGTTGAACAGCACATAGGCCATGAGCGCCGTGGTCGCGGGCACGAGATAAAACAGGCTTGCGACCTGCGTCGCCGCTGCGCGGCGGATCAGCCAGTACAGCACGCTGATCGAACCGATCGACAGCGCGACCACAAGCCAGCTCACGCCGAGGATGAATTCCATGCTCCAGTTCACCACGCGCGTCTCGAACAGCCACGCGCCGATGGCGTAGAGAATGCCGCTGGTGACGAACTGGATGGTGTTGCCGGTGCGCCAGTCGATATTGCCGCAAAAGCGCTTCTGATAGAGCGTGCCGATGGTGATGCTGACCAATGCCACGCAGGTTGCGAACCAGCCCCACCCGACCTCGCCCGTCATCGGACGGGATTTCAGCACCAGCAGCACGCCGACAAGACCGAGCAGCAGCCCGCCCCATTGCAACGGCGTCACGCGCTCGCCGAGCCAGCGGTTGGCGAGCGTCGAGGTCAGGATCGGCTGCAACCCTGGAATCAGTGCCGACAATCCGGCCGGCACATGGTGATAGATCGCGATCGACACGCCCGCGAGATAGAAGCCATGGATCAGAAGGCCCGCGACCGCGCTGTGCGCGGCCTCCCTCGGGCTCGGCCATTTCGGCCGCCAGATCGCGATGATGATCGCGAGCAGCACCACGACATAGGCCATGCGGATGGTGAGAAAGGTCAAGGGCTCCGCGCCCGAGACGGCATACTTCGTGCCGATGAAGCCCGAGCTCCACAGCACGACAAATACCGCTGGCGCAGCGCGCGCGGCCAGATCGTCCCATCTCTGATTCATTTGCCGTCCTGATTGCCCGAACCTATGCTGGGAGGCAATCAGCCAATTTGCGGGGCGTCCTGCCCCCGCGTAACAAAAGCGTCATCCCCCTACCTACTCCAAGGATCTTCGATATGGACGTTCGCGCCGCTCTCGCCATCGCCGCCGGAAAACCGCTGGAAGTGACCACCGTGCAACTCGAAGGCCCGCGCGAGGGCGAAGTCATGGTCGAGATCAAGGCGACCGGTATCTGCCACACTGACGAATTCACGCTGTCCGGCGCGGACCCCGAAGGGCTCTTTCCCGCCATCCTCGGCCATGAAGGCGCTGGCATCGTGGTCGATGTCGGCAAGGGTGTGACCAGCGTGAAGAAGGGCGATCATGTCATTCCGCTCTACACGCCGGAATGCCGCCAGTGTCCCTCCTGTCTGTCGCGCAAGACCAACCTCTGCACCGCGATCCGCGCGACGCAGGGTCAGGGCCTGATGCCGGACGGCACCTCGCGCTTCTCGTTTCAAGGCAAGCCGGTGCACCACTACATGGGCACCTCTACATTCGCGAATTACACCGTGCTGCCGGAAATCGCGGTTGCCAAAATCCGCGAGGACGCGCCCTTCGACAAGGTCTGTTATATCGGCTGCGGCGTCACCACCGGCATCGGCGCGGTCATCAACACCGCCAAGGTCGAGCAAGGCGCAAAGGCCATCGTGTTCGGCCTCGGCGGCATCGGCCTGAACGTGCTGCAAGGACTGCGGCTTGCGGGCGCCGACATGATCATCGGCGTCGACCTCAACAACGACCGCAAGGCGTGGGGCGAACGCTTCGGCATGACGCATTTCGTCAACCCGAAGGAAATCGGCAAGGACCTCGTGCCCTATCTCGTCGATATGACCAAATCCGGCGCGGACCAGATCGGCGGCGCGGACTACACTTTCGATTGCACCGGCAATGTCACGGTGATGCGACAGGCGCTGGAGGCCTGCCATCGCGGCTGGGGCCAGTCGATCGTAATCGGCGTTGCCCCCGCAGGCGCTGAAATCTCGACCCGCCCGTTCCAGCTTGTGACAGGCCGCACCTGGAAAGGCACCGCCTTCGGCGGCGCGCGCGGCCGCACCGACGTGCCGAAGATCGTCGACTGGTACATGCAGGGAAAAATCCAGATCGATCCGATGATCACCCATGTGATGCCGCTCAACGACATCAACAAGGCGTTCGATCTGATGAAACGCGGAGAATCGATCCGCGGCGTGGTGACGTTCTGATTGCAGGCAACGGCATGGGCGACTCCGCGAAATCCTCTCCTCTCGCGCTCGTGGCGACGGATGTTCCGCCTCGCACGAAACCATCGAATTATCCCGAGCCGTTCTTTTCACGCATGTTGAAGCGCGAGAAACGTCAGCTCGGCGATCAGTTCGGCCTGAAGAACTTCGGCGTGAACCTGACGCGGCTGTTTCCCGGCGGCGAATCCGCGCTCCTGCACCGGCACACCAAACAGGACGAGTTCATCTACATCCTCGAGGGGCGGCCTACCCTCGTCACCGACGAAGGCGAGGTTGAACTCGAACCCGGCATGTGCGCGGGCTTTCCGGCTGCGGGCCGCGCGCACCAGCTTGTCAATCGTACGGCCGCCGACGTGGTGTATATCGAGATCGGGGATCGCACAGCGGGCGATGAAGGTTCCTATCCCGTCGATGATCTTCAGGCGAAGATGACTGCATCCGGCAAATGGATATTTACCCACAAGGACGGAACGCCGTACGATTAGCGCCAATCCGATACAAAGCCACGCAGGAACGAGAGGACCCTAAATGAAGTCCGTCATCGCCCCCGCAGCCGTTGCGACTTTTTTCTGGAGCGCCGCGATCGCGCCCGCCTCCGCCCAAGCCGTCGCCGTTCAGGCGGGCTTCGACTGCGCCAGGGCCGAAGCACCGATCGAGAAACTCATCTGCGGCAATCCCACCCTCGCCATGCTCGACCGCGAAACCACCCGCGTGCTCACATTGACGCGCGAGGATGCAAGCGTCTCGCAGCCGAACATTCTCAAGGATCAGGACAGCTGGCTCAAGCAGCGCAACGAATGCATGACCTCCACAGACAAGGAGCGGTGCCTCGCGGACTCCTATGTCGGCCGGATCAGCGCGCTGCGCGCGGTTTCACGTGCTGTCCGGGCGGCAAAAGCCGGCATCAGTCTCGGGCCGTTCAACGCCGTCTGCGACAACGGCAACACATCGCTGACCGTGGTGTTCGTGAACAGCAAGCCCAGCTACGCCTATGTCGCGGGCCGGAAGGACACCATCGTCCTGAAGCAGGCGCTGTCCGGGTCCGGTGCGCGTTATGAAGCGCAATATCCGAAAGGTCAGGCCCGGCTGTGGAACAAGGGCAATGCCGCGCAGATCGCGCTACCGGGCGGCAAGGACATGGGCTGCACGATGACGCCGGCCGGCAAATAGGCCGGATCAGAAATCTTCCGGGCACGGATCGGCGATCTTCCACAGGTCCGGTCCGTTCTTGATCTTCTTCATGGTGGTGGTGAGCCCGCCATTGCGACGAATCCAGTCCTTCACCGGCTGCGGATAGTACGACATCAATTCCGATGTCCCCTCCACGCTCGTCACCTTGATGCCGAAGGTGAAGGACTTGTCGTAATAGGCCTCGTGCAGCCCGATGCTGGCACGCGGCGTCACGCAGATCTTGCTGTTCGGCACAATGCCGAACACCAGCGTGCAGGCGGAATTGCAAACGCCGTCGATGACGACGCGCTCACCCTTGGCGCGGATACGCTCGTACTTGGCCTTGTATTCCTCGACATAACCACCGTGGTCGCGCGTGATGCGCAACGTCGCGTGCGCAGGCGCAGCGCCTGCGGCAACGACCGCCAAAACCAGAAACGACAGACCGCGCATCAAGGAAACGATTCCACCCCGCCGTGCGAACGCCACGGCAAATGACGACAGGACTCTGGCGGGAGTGTGTTTGCATTCCGTTAATCATGCCTGCTTGCCGCAACGGCGCAGGGCAATGAAAACGCTGGAGAAATTTCCGCTCCCCGGCCCGGAGGCACCAAGGTTTGCTTAACGAAAGGTATCCGCATCGCAAATTAACCGGGCTTTTGGATCAAATTTTCAGAAAGTTCCCGGTGGTAGAAGACTTCCCGTGACCTTGAATAACAAGGGAGGAAGCAATGGCTGTTTTCAAACGGGAATCGCGCAAGGCGCGTCATCAAACACAGCTCGGCGCCTGGCTGACTCTCGATGGCGGCTTTGCCAAGCGGCCATGCACCATTGTCGATTTGTCCGCCACCGGCGCCCGCCTCTCGGTCCAGAACGGCGGCAAGCTCGGCAGCAAGATCGCGCTCGCGCTGACCATGGATGTGCGCAAGCTCACCCCCTGCCGCCTCGTCTGGCAGCGCGGCAACGAGATCGGCGTGGAGTTCGTCCATGTGGCGGGCTGACACGCAACCTGAATGCTAGTCTTCGGTCGCCTTGAAGCGGCTCATATTTTTCAGCACGAAGGGGACGATCAGCGCGATCAGCGCGATGCCCAGCAGCGTCGCCGAGATCGGGCTTTGCACCAGCGTCATCGGATCTCCCAGGCTGATCGATAGCGCGCGCCGCAACTGGCTTTCCGCAAGCGGACCGAGAATCAATCCCACCACCACGGGCGCGATCGGAAAATCGTAGCGCCGCATCAGAAAGCCCATCACGCCAAAGCCCGTCAGCATGGTCAGTTCGACCACCGAGGGTTTCGCGGCAATCGTACCCATGGTCGCGAACACGAGAATGCCGGCGTAAAGCCATGGCTGCGGTATAGCGAGCAGCCGGACCCATAGGCCGACCAGCGGCAGGTTCAACACCAGCAGCATCGTGTTGGCGATAAACAGGCTCGCGATCAGGCCCCACACCAGATCGGGCCGTTCGGCGAACAACAGCGGTCCCGGATTCAATCCGTATTGCTGGAAGCCCGCCAGCATCATCGCCGCCGTCGCCGATGTCGGCAGGCCAAGCGTCAACAGCGGCACCAGCGTGCCGGCAGCGGACGCATTGTTCGCGGCCTCCGGCCCGGCGACGCCCTCGATCGCGCCCTTGCCGAATTCCTCCGGATGCGCGGTCAGACGGCGCTCGGCCGAATACGACAGGAAGGTTGGAATTTCAGCCCCGCCCGCCGGCAACGCGCCGATGGGGAAGCCAAAGCCGAAGCCGCGCAGCCATGGTTTCCATGAACGCTTCCAGTCTTCCTTGGTCATCCAGAGCGAGCCGCGCACGGCCTCGATCTTCTCCTCTGCCTGATGCCGCCGCGAAACGACATAAAGTGCCTCGCCGACCGCGAACAGGCCGACCGCCAATGTCGTCACCTCGACGCCGTCGAGCAGTTCCGGAACACCGAACGACAGCCGCGGCTGCCCGGTCAGTTTGTCGATGCCGACAAGGCCGAGAGTCAGACCGATGAACAGGCTGGTCAATCCGCGCACCGGCGAGTCGCCGAACGTCGCCGAGACGGTGACGAACGCCACCACCATCAGGGCGAAGTAATCCTCTGGGCCGAACTTCACCGCGATATCCACGAGGTAAGGCGCGACGAATGCGAGGCCGATCGTCGCCAGCGTTCCCGCCACGAACGATCCGATCGCAGCGGTCGCCAGCGCCGGGCCGCCGCGACCGGCCTTGGCCATCTTGTTGCCTTCGAGCGCCGTCGCCATCGAGGCACTTTCGCCCGGCGTGTTTATCAGGATCGCCGTGGTTGAGCCGCCATACATGCCGCCATAATAGATGCCAGCGAACATGATCAGCGAACCGCCCGGATCGAGCTTGTAGGTCACCGGCAGCAGCAGCGCGACAGTGAGCGCGGGGCCGATGCCCGGCAACACGCCGACCGCCGTTCCGAGGAACACGCCGATCAGCGCAAACAGGAGGTTCATCGGCTGCAGGGCAACGACCATGCCGTGAGCCAGCGCGGCGAATGTATCCATGCCAACGATCCTTGGCTGATGACCTAGAACAGGCGCTCGATCGGGCCCGCGGGAAGGCTGAGAGTGAGGAGACGGCTGAAGGCGATATAAATGATGGTGCCGATGACGAAGCCGATGGCGAGATCGGCGAGGATGGCGCGCCGGCCAAACGCGGTGGCGGTTGCCGCGAACAGCACGGTCATCGCGGGAATGAAGCCGCCGCCCAGACCGATGATCGCAATCATCGCCGCGAGGCCCGCGAGCACCAGCCCGACAGGACGGAAATCCATGTGCTCGCGCGCGGGAAAGTCGCCACGGAGCGCATTGACTAGATTGCCGATCGCCAGCACGCCAAGACCCGCCGCGATCACAAGCGGTATCGCTTCCGGACCCATGCCGTAAGTGACATTCGCCTGAATATGCATCGCGTCGAAAGCGATCACCAATGCAAGCAACACCAACGCTGCCGCAATGGCGACGCCTGCCCGATCCACCCCGCGCCGCGCGGGTTTCGTCTCCTGCGCGCCGCTGTCCATGATCATGACTTCAGGAGCCCAATGGACTTCAGAACCCCGTTCACGCGCACCGCCTCCTTCTTCAGGAAATCGGCGAACGCATCGCCGGGCAGATAAGCATCCTCCCAGCCCTTCTGGGCCAGCACTTCCTTCCATGCCGGCGACTTCACAAGACGGTCGATGGCGTCCGCCAGAACCTTCTTCTGCTCGGGCGTGATGCCGGGCGGAGCGACGACCGAACGCCAGTTGGCGAGAACCAGATCGATCCCCTGCTCCTTGAAGGTCGGGATGTCGATGCCGGGCCGTCGCTCGCTCGAAGTGATACCGATGGCGCGCAACTTGCCCGACTTGATCTGGCCTTCGTACTCGCTATAGCCGGAGATGCCCGCCGTTACCTTGCCGCCGAGGATCGCGGCGAGCGATTCACCGCCGCCGGAAAACGGCACATAATTCACCTTGGCCGCGTCGGCGCCGACGGAGCCAGCGAACAGCGCCGCCATGATGTGGTCGATGCCGCCGGCCGAACCGCCCGCGAACGTCACCTTTGCGATGTTCGCTTTCAGCGCATCCCCGAGATCCTTCAAATTCTTGATCGGCGAATTGGCTGGAACGACCATCACCTGATACTCATCGGTGAGCCGTGCGATCGGCGTCACCTGATCGAGCGTGACCGGCGACTTGTTCATCGCCAGCGCGCCGACCATGACGAAGCCGTTCACCATCAACTGGCTGCCGTCGCCCTTCGCTGAATTGACGAACTGCGCGATGCCGACCGAGCCACCGGCGCCGCCGACATTGGTGACCTGCACGCTGCGGGCGATGCCTGCGGCGACCAGCGCCTGCTGCATCGAGCGCGCGGTCTGATCCCAGCCGCCGCCCGGATTGGCCGGCGCCATGATCTTCAGTTCGAGCGGCTGCTGCGCATGGGCCGGGACCGCGAGAATTCCCAGGCAGGCGACACCGGCCGCGCCAAGAAAATATCTCCGGGTCGGGTTTCGACCAGACTTCATGGGTGTTCCTCCCTGTCGCGACCGCGCCGCCGCCTCCGGTTCAAGATCACGCGCTCACGACATATCTTTGCTATATCAGCCGGAAAAATCGCCGCTGTCCAGAAAGGCTTGGTCGTCGGTGCGGTTACGCTATCGGGGCGCCCGGTACCGCGCCGACGGTACCGCTCGCGCCTTGCGCCGGCCGGGGGTCTAATTTACTAACGGACAGACGCGCTCCTAGCTCAGCTGGATAGAGCATCGGATTTCGATTCCGAGGGTCGGGAGTTCGAATCTCTCGGAGCGCGCCACTTCGGTACAGAACTGGGCACGCCAAATCCCGCCGTTTTTGCGCTTTCAGCGGCGACTAGCGTGCGCAGGAGCGCGCTTTTCGATCCCATGATGCGCAATTCTTTCTGATCGACTTCGATGCGTTGGGCGAGGGCGCGGAGGTGATCGCGGCGGTAACTTCCGCTCTCGGTCCGCATGCGCTTGCGGGCGCTCCTGGCAAACGTTTTGAGCGCGTCCGGTGTGATCGTCGGTCCGGCCTGTCCGATCGCATCCTCGGCCCGCTCCGCGTCAAGGCGGGCTTGATCGCCCGTGGCTTTCAGCTCGGCGATCCGGGATAGCAGACGCTAAAGCTGACGTCGCAAAATCGACGCGATTGGACATCGCGCGGTCAACTTCAGATCAAGAGGACGTAATCCGGTTGATCTAGGTCAACACCGATAGCTTTCCATCTGTCACATGTACGCGTTGGCGTTGTTGGTTGCGCTGTCGTTCGGGTTGAAGACTTGCGCTCCTTTCAGAGCCGGCGCCCTCAGGACGGATCCTTAAGCGCAAGACGAGAGGATTTTGGGATGTTCAAGTTTCCATTAGCACTGGCAGGCGTTTCTGGAATGCTTCTTACCCTCGCGACGCAAACCGCCGCCCAAACAGTTTCTAATCGGCCCGCTGGCGTCGACTGCTATGGCAAGACATTGGCTGATCTGCGCTCGAGCGGCCGCGTCATGGAGTTCAAACCGACGAAGTAAGTGCAAGCAGCGGGGCGGGATGATAATCCCGCATCTTCCAACCAATTTGAGAGAGGTTGTCATGAGCACGATGCAAGTCGGTCGGCCGCCCGGAATCGGCCTTGGGTCTGTTATGGTGCATGCATTGGCGAAGAACTGGTGGATGCTATTGTTGCGCGGCGTCGCCGCGATCATCTTTGGTGTGCTCGCCTTTGCCTGGCCGGGCATGACTATCCTGACGTTGATCATGTTCTACGGCGCGTTCGCGCTGATCGATGGAGTGCTCGCTGTCGTTGCCGCCATTACCGGTGGCGCGCCTGCACCACGCTGGTGGCTGGCCATTGTCGGTCTGCTTGGCATTGCGACAGGGCTCCTCGTGTTCATGATGCCAGGTCTTACCGCGCTTGTGCTGCTGTATTTCATCGCCGGCTGGGCGATTGCGACCGGTGTGTTTCAGATTATCGGCGCGATCAGGCTGCGCAAGGAAATCGACGACGAGTGGTACCTGATTCTGAGTGGCGTCGTTTCGGTCCTGTTCGGCATCGGCGTCATGATGGCTCCCGGTGCGGGTGCGCTCGCGCTGCTCTGGGTCATCGGAATTTACGCCGTTGTCATGGGCGCGATCATGGTCGCACTGGCGTTTCGGTTGAAGAAGTTCGCCCGTCCGTGATGTCGGTATTCGCGTCGCGGAGCTGACGCAGAACAATATTTCTGATTGCTGAGAGGACTATAGATATGAACTCAGTCAGGACCGTCTTGCTCGCTTCGCTCGCAGTCGCCGCTGGAGCGACAATCGCACCGGCGGGGGCTCAGCAGCCACAGCCTGTGGGGCCGTACAAGGATTTCAACGGCACCATCAATCTTGATGTCCGCGATTCAAAGGCCGACTGGGGGCCGTTCACGCCGAAGAAGGCGCCCGAGGGCGCGCCGAACATCCTGTTCGTGCTCTAAGACGACACCGGGCTTGCCGCCTGGTCGACCTATGGCGGCCGGATCAGCATGCCCACCATCGACAAGCTGGCGCAGAACGGGATCACCTACACGCAGTGGCACACGGTGGCGCTGTGTTCGCCGACCCGGTCCACGCTGCTGACGGGACGCAACCACACCTTGAACGGTATGGCGGCCATCACGGAGGGCTCCAACGGCTTTCCGGGCTGGGCGGGTCGTATACCGCCGCAAGCCGCTACAATCGCACAGGTGCTTCAAGACAATGGCTACAGCACCTTTTGGCTCGGCAAGAACCATAACGTGCCGGAGCAGGATGTTGCCGAGGGCGGCGATCGCAAGACTTGGCCGCTCGGCCAGGGATTCGAGCGCTACTACGGATTCATCGGCGGCGAGACCAATCAGTGGTATCCGGACCTCGTCGAGGACAATCACTTCATCGAGCCGCCGGCCTCACCGGAGCAGGGCTACCATCTTTCCAAGGACCTTGCCGATCAGGCGATCAAGATGATCCGGAACCAGCAGGCCGCCACCCCCTCGAAACCGTGGTTCATGTTTTACAATCCGGGCGCCAATCATGCGCCACACCAGGCTCCGAAGGAGTACATCGCCAAATACAAGGGTAAGTTCGACGACGGTTACGAAGCTTACCGCACCTGGGTGCTGGCGCGCATGATCGAGAAGGGCATCGTGCCGAAGGACACAAAGCTCACGCCGATCAATCCGCTGCCGGAGTCCCAGGCGAACCCGGCCGACGCCGTTCGCCCGTGGAACACGCTCAACGCGGACGAGAAGAAACTGTTCTCACACATGGCCGAGGTGTGGGCGGGATTGTCCGAATACACCGATGCGCAGATTGGCCGCGTCATCGACTACCTGGAGAAGACCGGGCAGCTCGAGAACACGATGGTGCTCTACGCCGCCGACAACGGCACCTCCGGCGAAGGCACGCCGAACGGTTCTGTCAACGAGAACAAGTTCTTTAATGGCTATCCCGATGATCTGGCCGAGAACATGAAGCTGTTCGACAAGCTCGGGGGACCTGACACCTACGGCCATTTCCCCACAGGTTGGGCTGTCGCATTCTCGACACCGTTCCAGATGTTCAAGCGCTACTCGCAATACTCCGGCGGTACGGCCGATCCGCTTGTCATTTCGTGGCCGAAGGGCATCAAGGCGCGTGGCGAGATCCGCGACCAGTACCACCACTCGGTGGACATCGTGCCGACCATTCTCGACGTCGTCGGACTGGAAATGCCTAAGGTGTACCGGGGCGTAGAGCAGTTCCCGCTCTCCGGTGTATCAATGAAGTACACCTTCGATGCGGCACCTCATGCGCCGACGCAGAAGAAGCGGCAGTTCTACTCCATGCTCGGCACACGCGGGATGTGGGAGGACGGCTGGCTCGCTGCGGCGGTGCACGCCCCGTTCACCGGCAAGGGTCATTTCGATCAGGACCAGTGGCAGCTCTACCATGTCGACACGGACCGTTCGGAGTCGACTGACCTGGCGAACCAGTATCCCGAGAAGCTGGAGGCGCTGAAGAAGGCATGGAACGAGGAAGCCCGAGCCAATCTTGCTCTGCCGATTGACGACCGCAGCGCGTCCGAACTTCTTACCGTCGAGCGCCCGTCGGCAGAGCCGATTCGCGACCGCTACGTCTATTACCCCGATACGGCGCCCGTGCCGGAAGGCGTTGCCGTCAACGTGCGTAATCGCTCGTACAAGATCCTCGCCAATGTCGAGATATCAGATGTGAACGCTGGCGGCGTGATCTTCGCTCACGGCTCGCGCTTCGGCGGGCACGCGTTGTTCATCAAGGATCACAAGCTCTACTATGTCTACAACTTCCTCGGCATCAAGCCCGAGCAGAAGTTCGTCTCGTCGGTTGAACTGAAGCCCGGAAAATACACGCTCGGCATGGAGTTCACGCGGACAGGTGCCGGTCCCCACCACGAGTCTTTGGGCACCATGAAGCTGTACGTCAACGACAAGGTCGTTGCTGAGGGCCCGATGAAGACGCAGCCGGCCAAGTTCACATTGTCGGGCGACGGCCTCTGCGTCGGCTACGACAGCGGCGACGCCGTGAGCGCCGAATACAAGACGCCCGGCACATTCCACGGCGGGACCATCCAGGGTGTCGGCATCACGGTCGAAAAGGCTTCATACGAGGCCCTCGAAATGGAAGCACAGAGAGCGCTGGCTCGCGACTAGACTAGTGAGGAGGTCCACAGTTCTGCGGGCTGCTCGTACGGCCCCGTGATCACTCTGCCTGAAGACCACGCGCTGAGAAACGCGAATGTCTGTTTGTAGCCCTTCGCGTGTATCTCGGAGGCTGATCGAGATTACCGCTATTTGAGGGTAAGCAGACCACCCGGCAACATCGGGGAATCCACGATGCGTAGTGCTGGATGGCAAAGCATCGCAGACTTGCCAATTGGAGCGTATCGCGGGCTGCAGCATCATAGGGGAATCGCGAAGGAGTAGTGCCCACCTTCATCGGCCGTGGCGCGCCACCGCCCTGTTCAGCCAAGCGTGAACGCCGTCCCGCTTGTGGGTCATCCCGAACCGGCGCAGACTTTGCGCCCGCCTTCAGGTTCAGGATCGCGCTCATGTCCCACGCGGATCAATCCACCTCCTCCAAGGCCATTGCCGTGCTTCGCGTCACCAGCGGCAATTTCCTTGAGATGTTCGATTTCTTCCTGTTCGGATTTTACGCCACCTATATCGCAGCGGCCTTCTTTCCCTCCCATAACGAATTCACCTCGCTGCTCGCGACCTTCATGACTTTTGGCGCGGGCTTCCTGATGCGGCCGCTCGGCGCCGTCGTGCTCGGCGCCTATATCGACAAGGTCGGCCGCCGAATCGGTCTGATCGTCACGCTGTCGATCATGGCGGTCGGCACCGTGCTGCTCGCCTTCACGCCGAGCTATGCCAGCATCGGCCTGCTCGCGCCCTTCCTCGTTTTGATCGGCCGGCTGCTGCAAGGCTTCTCCGCCGGTGTCGAACTCGGTGGCGTGTCCGTCTATCTCGCGGAGATCGCGCCACCCAACCAGAAGGGCTTCTATGTCGCCTGGCAATCCGGCAGCCAGCAGGTCGCCATCATCGTCGCGGCGCTGATTGGCTACACGCTCAACCGCACGCTCGCGGTGGAGGTGATCCACGACTGGGGCTGGCGCATCCCCTTCCTGATCGGCTCCCTGATCGTTCCTTTCATCTTCGTCATCCGGCGCAAGCTGGAGGAGACAGAAGAATTCCTCGCCCGCAAGCATCACCCGACCATACGGGAAATTCTCGCCTCGCTGACATCGAATTGGCGCATCGTCATTCTCGGCATGATGCTCGCGGTGATGACGACGGTGTCGTTCTATCTCATCACCGTCTACACCCCGACCTTCGGCAAGAGCGTGCTCAAGCTCTCGATCACGGATTCCCTGATCGTGACGTTCGCGATCGCGCTTTCGAACCTGTTCTGGCTGCCTGTCATGGGCGCGCTGTCCGATCGCATCGGACGAAAGCCGATTTTAGCCGGGATCACCATTCTGACCATTCTGACCGCCTACCCCACGATGTCATGGTTGGTCGCAAGCCCCTCCTTCGCCCGCATGCTGGAAGTGGAACTCTGGCTGTCGTTCCTGTACGGCAGTTACAACGGCGCGATGGTGGTCGCGCTGACGGAAGTGGTGCCGCCGAACGTGCGCACAGTCAGCTTCTCGTTGTGCTACAGCCTTGCGACCGCATTATTCGGCGGCTTCACGCCCGCGGTGTCCACCGCATTGATCGAACTGACCGGCGACAAGGCCGCGCCAGCGATGTGGATGACGGCCGCCGCCGTTTGCGGCCTTGCCGCCACGCTGCTGATTTACGGACGAAAGACCAAAGTGCTCAGTCCGGCCATGCCTTGATTGCACCTCAGGCGTGAACCAAACCATAAACCTCGGGCAAAGGCGCAACGGTTCCTTAACGCCACCGTCAATTCGAGGTTCGGGAACATGCCTCGCTGGCATAATCTGCCGGCGGAGGCTGTCCATGATCCATCTCGTCAAGGTCGCCGATGTGCTCGCCGCCAATATCGGCGTGCGTGCGCCCGCCACCATCGACACCAGCGACAAGGATGCCACGAGCTATTGGGCTTACCGGCTCAACGTCTCGCCGCAGGATCTTGCTGACGCGATCGCGAAGGTCGGCCCTTCGGTCGCGGCTATCCGCCAGCACCTCAACACCTGAAAGCTACCGCGCCGCTTACAGCGCCGCGCGCTTGTCGAACCTCGCCACCCGCGACAGCAGATAATCGACTTCGGACCGCGCCGCGGGTGTCAGGCCGGACGCCGGCTTGCGCTGTGCGTCGGAAGCCAGCAGGCCGCGCTTCTTCAGAACATACTTGCGCACCGCAAGGCCCACGCCCTGCTGCTGCTCGTAGCGGACCAGCGGCAGATGTGCATCGAACAGATCGTGCGCCGCATCGCGCTTGCCTTCCTTCGACAGCCGCACGACATCGACCAGCATGTCGGGAAACGCATAACCCGTCATCGCGCCGTCCGCGCCGCGCTCCATTTCAAAATCAAGGAACAGTCCGCCATTGCCGGTGAGGATCGACAACGGCCGCAGCGATCCGTCCTTCTGGAAGTTGCGCAGCGCCGTGATCTTCTCGAGACCCGGCCAATCTTCATGCTTGAGCATGACGCAGGACGGGTTCTCGGAGACGATGCGTTTGATGACGGCAGGCGTCATTACCACCGACAGCGTCAGCGGATAATCCTGCAATACCCACGGCACATCGCCGCCGATCGCCTCGACCGCCTGGCGGAAATAATTAACGATCTGATCGTCGGTGCGCAGCGACGGCACCGGCGCGATCATTACCGCCGCCGCACCGGCATCCATCGCGCCGTGTGCGAGCGAACGCATCGCGGCGAATCCCGGCGCGGACACGCCGACAATCACCTGCCTGTTGCCTGCGCGCTTGATGAAGCGCGACGCGACCGCGAGGGATTCTTCGCCATCGAGCTTCGGCGCTTCGCCGAGAATGCCAAGGACGGTGACCCCGGCGCAGCCGACCTCGCCATAGAAATCGCTGAGGCGATCGATCGAGCCTTCATCGATCCGGCCATCATCGTGGAATGGCGTGGGCGCAATGGTGAACGTGCCGTTCGCGGCAGGGGTCAGTTTCATGGTGATCTCGGCAGGATTCAAAAGGGTGAGATGGTTCCGAAGCGTTAGCATATTTGAAGGCAGCGGGAACCCCGCACTTGCGCATATCCGAGAGGTGGAAAGCTCGGAACATCAGGAACTGGCGTCCCTCCGGGCGGTTGCCTTTTCAAGGCATCCAACGAGGAGGATACAATCATGATTGTTGACCGTGATCCGAACGATCTGGCGCGGGATCAAGAGGAATGGCGCCGCCGTCAGACACTGGACAACGAATTGCAGGCCGATCCGGAGTTGGCGGAAGGCTCTGCGGGCGGCGGTCGAATCGCATTGTTCGCGATTGCTGTGCTCGCGATCCTCGGCGTCGTGCTTTACGGGTTGAACAGCACCTCGCCGACCGACACCGCCAGCAATCCGCCGGCGCAGACGTCAGCCAGCGGCACGACGGCGCCGGGCAAGATGTCTCCGAACAGCAATCCGGGCCAGACCACGGGCTCGGCGCCTGCCCCGGCGCCCAAGGCCGCGCCGCCTGCGGCTAACCAGTCACCGTCGCCCAGTGGCGCTGCGTCCGGCAGCAACGCGCCTGCCGGTGCATCGGGCAGCGAATAACGACCGGACCCTCGCTCCATCCGGAGCGAGGGTCTATTTTTCGTCGAAGAGACGATTGAGGTCGGCGTATTTCGCGGCATGAGCGAATTCGCCGAACTCGCCCTTCTCCAGAATCTCGTGCGCAGCACGCTGCACCGCGCCCCATGCGGCGCGCGCCATCGCACCGCCGACGCTGATCCGCCGCACGCCTAGCTCCGCCAATTCCATGACGCTGAGGCCCGGCGCGCCCATCAGGATGTTGACCGGCTTGGGAGCAACCGCCTTCACCATTTCGGCGACCTGCTCGCGTTTCGTGACACCCGGCGCATAAAGACATTCCGCGCCAGCCTCGGAATAAGCCACCAGACGGCGGATCACCTTGGCAAGGTCTGTCTCGCCCGTGAGGAAGCCTTCACAGCGGCCAATCAGCATGACATCGGCCTTGCTGGCATCGATGGCGCTGCGAGCGGCCGCGACGCGCTCGACGGCTTCATGAAAATCGTAGAGCGGCTGGCGCGCATCGCCGGTCGCGTCCTCGATCGACAGGCCGGCCACACCGGTCTCGATGCAGCGGCGGACATTGGTGGCCACCCCTTGCGGCGTTTCGGCAAACCCGCTCTCGAAATCGGCGTTCACCGGCAGGTCGGTCGCCGCGCAAAGCACCGACAGATGCGACAAGACGTCCTCGCACGTCACCTTGTTGTCCGGCCGCCCCTGCGACCACGCATAACCGGAACTGGTGGAGGCGAGAGCCTTGAAGCCCATCGCGGCGAACAGTCGTGCGCTGCCGACATCCCAGGGATTGGGCAGAACGAAACAGCCGCTGTCATGCAGACGGCGGAAAATGGTGCGTTTGCGGTCCAACGAAATCGGCATTCAAGCTCTCTCCTGTCTGTCCGAGCTATATCATGGCGAATGCGCAGTTGACATCCGATAGCAAGATTCGGCGTAATCGCTGCGCTTTTGACAGGCTTTCAGGACTGGGGCGGTTCATGTTGCGATCATTGATGCTGACCGGCGCGGCGCTGGTCTCGGCGGCCTCCATGGCGATGGCCTATGACATCAAGCCGAAAACGCCGGACACCGCGTTTTCCGGAAAATTACGCCCCGATATCATCGGCATTTCCAGCAGCGACGACGCCGCGAAGGTCGGCGGCACGTTCGAGGCCTATCTGAAGGATTTCCCGAACGCCAAACCGCAGGCCACCCAGCAGAAGTTCGGCAGCACCGACGTGACCTACGCCACCTTCATGAGATTCGACGCGCCGGCAAGCAAGGACCATGGCGCGGAATCGATGGAGGTGCATTTCACCTCGCCCGCGAGCGGCAATTTCGCCTATTACATCGCTCGCGATCTCGGCTTCGCCAAGGACAAGCAGCCCACGCAGCAGGAGATGATCCAGCGCGTGACCGATAAATACGGCAAGCCCACCGCGATCGGAGACGGCAGGCTGTATTATTTCTACAAGGGCGGAAAAACCGTCTCCGTCAAGCAGAAGTATACACCCGAGGGCGCCGTGACCGCGCTCAACGAACCGATCAGCCCGAGGGCCGCCGTTGCGCTCAACGATTCCAATGGCCGTGGCAGTTGCGTCGCGGTGCTGAAGCATGTTCAGGCCGAGCCGGAGAAATCGCTCGATCAGCTTGCCAAGGACGCGAAGAACGCCAACTGCGACGCGCTTCTCGACATTGCATTGTCTTCCGGCAGCGCGAAGGATCGCGTCGGCAAGGCCGTCTTCACCCTGATCGACTTCAAGCGCATCGCAAGCGCGGCGAAGATCGACAACGAGGCGCGCGCGGCCGAGAAAAACGCACCGCAGAAAGCCTCGTCGGGCGGCTCCCCGAAGCTCTGAGCTTTCACCAATCCATCAGCAGGATGTGATGCGCGGCAAGCGGCTGCCGCCTTCGCGGCATTCGCGCGATCTCCTATGATGCCATTCCATCCGGGAGACGATCATGAAGCATCTCTATGCCGCCATCTTGCTGCTTGCCTCGTTGGGCGTCGCTCACGCGCAAACGCCCGCCGCGAATGACACGCCGCAGAAGGAGCCTTACGGCATCGGGCTGGAGGGCTATCCGTACCCCTACCCCGTTCATCTGTTGCCACTGGTCAATGAAGGCGAACAGGTGCGGATGGCCTATATGGATGTCGCGGCGACCAGCCCGAATGGCCGCACCGTGGTCCTGCTGCACGGGCGCAATTTCCCGTCGAGCTACTGGGCGCCCGTCATTAAGGTGCTGAGCAACAACGGCTACCGCGTCGTGGTGCCGGACCAGATCGGTTTCGGCAAATCCTCCAAGCCGACCTTCGACCTGCATTTCGACACGCTGGCGCGCAACACCATCGCGCTGCTCGATCATTTACAGATTCCAAGGGCCGATATTGTCGCCCACTCGCTCGGCGGCATGCTGGCGGTGCGCATCTCACGCGCCTACCCTGATCGCGTCGATCACCTTATTCTCACCAACCCGATCGGACTCGAGGATTACCGGCTCTATGTGCCGCCGACTCCGACCGAGAAAATTCTGGCGCATGAAGACAAGCTCACCGCCGAGGCCTACCGCAAACAGCTCGTCAACAACTATTCGCTGAAACTGCCACCTGAGCAGATCACGCCGTTCATCGATGCGCGCTTCGGCATCAAGCAGAGCCCTGAATATCCGCGCTGGCTGCGCGCCTTTGTGAATTCGGCGCAGATGATCTACCGCGAGCCGGTGGCGCATGAAATTCCGCTTATTACCGAACCGACGCTGTTCATCATGGGCGAGGACGATCACAACGCGCCGGGCAAGCCGAACGCGCCCGAGGCGCTGCGGCCGAAAATGGGCCACAACGCCGATCTCGCCCGCGCACTGGCAGCGAAAATGCCGCATGGCCGTGCGGAGATCATTCCCCATGCCGGGCATCTGGCTTTTCTGGAGGAGCCGGAAAAGTTCAACAAGCTGATGCTGGATTTCCTGGCATCGAAATAATCGGGGCGGGAAATTCCCGCCCCTTCATCTCAATAATAGTAATAGCGGCGGCGCCAATGGCGATGACGCCAGTGCCGGCGGCGCCAATGCCTCCTGTGCCAGCCCCAGTGACGGCGGCGATGCCAGTGATGACGGTGCCAGTGACGATGATGCCAGCGCACCTTCTCCACCTTCGCGCCCTCGACATCCTGCGACGTCGCAACAGCGGGCTTGGCCTCGGTTTCGGGACTTGGCGGCTCTTTCGTGAGCGGCGATGGCGTCGGCGTCATGGCCTGCGCCGCACGCGCTGTCACGACCGCGCCTGCGGCCATGCCCAAAGCGATCTTCAGGAAGTCACGTCTTTCCATGTTCAATCCCTTCTCGCTGCCTCCAGCAGCCAGCCTCGCCGCTGCGGGATGAACGTCACCTGAATTGAACAAGTTCCCCAATCAGCGGATTTTACCCGACAACCGCATGACGAAGACCAGAACCTCCGCTACCGCTCTGTAGAGTTCAGCCGGAATCTCGTCGCCGATCTCGACATTGGAGAGCGCGCCCGCCAGCACTTCATTCTCCTGAATGGCGACATCGTGTTCGCTGGCGACTTCGATGATCTTTTTCGCGATCTCGCCCTTGCCCTTGGCGACGACGCGCGGCGCGCCCTTGCGATCGTAATGCAGCGCAACCGCAAGCGTGTTCTGGATCGGAGTTGTTGTCGTCGTCATAGCGCGCGATCCAGAAAATGCCCGCTCGGCGCGGACTGCGCGGGCGGCACGCCGCTGCCGATCACGATATCGCCCGGCGTCAGCTCGGCCTCGCGCAGGGCCGCCGAAAGCTGCGGCGCTTCGGCGCGCAGACGCTCGGTCGTCGCGCTGCGCTCCGCCCACATCCGTACCGATGTCCGCTCTCCCGCGAGCGACACTTGCGCATGCACCGGACCCGCCGGTTCGAGATCGATGGAGAAACGCGCGCGCCAGACCCGGCTCGGCGCTTCGGCCGACGCATTCTCGCCACCGCCATCGCGCGAGATTTCAAATTGCGCCACCGCCGTGCCCTGCGGGGTCGCGAACGGAACCTCGAAATTCCAGCGCGCCGTCGGATCGAATTTGGCGTGCGTGGTCTGATCCGGCAATGACGCGATCTGCAACAGCGTCTGGCGCGCGAGCGCGGCATCGGTGTCGTCGAGCAGGCGATGCGCCACGGCGTCCGCCGGTGTACGATGGTCGATCGTCGGTGGCACGGCGGGTTGCGCGGATGTCGCCGCACCACGGAATGGTGGCGGCACGCCATCGGCATCCGCCGCAACCGCATGGCCTGCCGCTGCGGACTGCGCGAGTGACGCGCCCTCCTCCGCAAGCAAGGACGCCACCGCATCCTGCACGCCTTTCGGGAACGCACGCAAAATCATTTGTAGAGAATCAGCTGGCGCCGCCGCTGTGCCTTTGCCCGAAAGCAAGGCTGAAGCATCGCGCACAGGAAACGTCGGATCGCCCAGATCCTCGACTTCAACTTCGCTCGTGACCTGCACCACCGCACCGGGCAGCATGATCTCTTCCATCTCTGCTACGGGCACGGCTGCGGGCGCGATCGAAGGTGCCGCGATCTCGGCCTGCGCTCGCGCCTGCCCTTGCTGCGCGAATTGCCCGGGTACGGCGGCTTCATCCAGCGGCGGCTGTGCGGCGTCGCCAAGCCACGAGCCGAGGATCTGCCTGAACACGATCAGCGCGGCCTTGAGGTCCGGTGCAGCCGTTGCGTTCGTCGAAACACTCGCGGGCGCGGCCACCGCCTGTTTCTGCGATTGTTCGTAGAACAGCCCGGACTGCCGGAATGCGGTCGCGATGTCGTCGCCGCTCAAATTCTCGCTCAGCGCCGGGCGGCCTGCGAGCAGCGAATGCGCCGCCTGCTGCAACACATCGGGCACCTGGCTGGAGGTTGCCGCCACCGTGAGATTGGCGAACAGCGGCGACAGGCTGCCCTGCTGTCCTGCGGCGGCCTGCAATGCCTTGGCAACCGCGACGACTTCAAGCGGCGTCAGCGGCCGGGTGACGGAGACACCTTGCGCATCGCTCGGAACCGAAGGTGCGCTCGGCGCAATGGAGGGGCTGACGAGCGTTGCAGGCTGCGCTGGAGAGGATGTGTCAGGCGCCGCCTGCGGCACGATCTGCAGGCGCACGCCGTCCGGCGTTTGCGACACTGCAAGTTGTAACGTCTGCCCGGCCTGCAACGGTACTTCGGACGCTACCTCGATCGACAGCGAGGCGACGGCGATGCGCACGAAATCGTTTGCCAGCACCTGCAGCACCCTGGCGTCGATCACGCTGCCGGGTTGCAGCGTCACCGAAGGCGAGACTGCATCGGCGGCAATCACCGGCGTGATCGGATTGATGCTGATGGCCATGAACGCTCCGCGAGTTCGGAGCCCACGGTATCGTCGCGTCGTTAATCTCTCGTTAACTAGCGCCCCGGCATCTAGCGCGGAACCGCCTCCAGCACCTTCACGGCAGCATCGAAATCGCGCCGCCGCTGGGCACGGCGCTGCGTTACGTCCTCGTCCGCGCCCCATTGCTGGCTGTTCCAGTCCTCATCGACATGCGCCGCGGCCCAGACCTCATCCGGCGTCAGCGCCTTGCGATATAATGCGAGCGCCAGCAGCGCCGATCCGGTGATCGTCGTCACCACATGCATCGCGGCGACCGCCCAAGGGGTTTCGGGCAAAGCCTGACGTGCCGCTTTAACTGCGGGCTCCGGCTGCTTCACATGCATCACGCCCTCGGCGAGGATGAAATGCGCCCCCAGTTCATCGGCCAGCCAGCGCAGTGCCGGGTCCCAATGTTCGGCTTGCCGGGCAATGAGTTCCTCGGGAAAGCTCGCGCGATAGAACAAGAGATCAGTGTCGAAATATTTCGCGATGTCGTCGCGCACCGCCGCCACGTCGTCCGCAACGCCGTCGATGGTGCTGTTCGCCAGTCGCGTCACCGGCATCGACAGCGGGTCGATGGAATCCGTCTGCGCGCCCCACTCCGCCGCCATCGCCTCGGCCAACTCGCGCACGGGAGCACTCAGGAACCGCTTGCCGGGTGTGCGCACCTGCTTGCCGTCAAGCGTGACCGCAAAGCCCTCCGGAGTCTCTGCGACGCCAGCCGATTCATAGAAACGCTTGCGCAGCGGCGTCGTTGAGGATTTGCGCGAGGCTTCCCGCGGATCGAGCGGCGAATGGCCCTGTGCCTCGTCGAACAACTCACGCATATTGCGAACTTCTCTTTCTCTTATCGCTGGTGGGCACAGTTGCGGGCATAGGCCGAGCGTTGGCCGGGGCCAAGACCCATCGCGGCGCCCTCATCGAGACAGTGCGACATCCGCTGGCCGAAGGAATCCCGCTTCTGCGGCTTGAGCACCTGTTTCGGCGGCTTGCCTTCCTGCACGTAGCCGGGCGTCGTGTTCTGCAACGCGAACGGCGGCGGGGAATTCATGGTCGGCACCTGCGGCACCGTGATGGCCGGTGGCGGCGGTGGAGCCGGCGGCGGCGGAAGCACCGCTCTGCCGCTGGGGGTGGTGTAGATCTGCGCGAACGCAGTTGCGCCAAGCGGCGCGATGCATAACAGACAGACGACAACCAGCTTGCGCATGGAACACCCTACTCTTCCGGCGCATCCTCGATCGGGTCGAACCTGTCAGCCTCGAGCCCGAGCAGATTCCAAGATTGCAGCATATGCGGCGGCAACGGCGCGGTCACGTCGATCACGCCGCCGCGCGGATGCGGGATAACGATGCGGCGCGCCAGAAGATGCAGCCGCTTCTGTAACCCGCCCGGAAGCTGCCAGTTCTCCTTGTTGAAATATTTAGGATCGCCCACGATGGCGTGATCGATATGCGCCATATGGGCGCGCAACTGATGCGTGCGGCCGGTCACCGGCTTGAGCGACACCCAGGCGAGCTTCTGGGCGGAAGCCTCGACCACCGCATAATAGGTCACGGCGTGGGCGGCGCCCTCGTCGCCGTGCTCCGCGATGCGCATGATCGAATCTTCCTCGTTCTCTTCCTTGGCGAGATAGGTCGATATGCGCCCCTGCTTCGGCTTCGGCACGCCAGCGACCAACGCCCAATAGATCTTGCGCGCCGAGCGATGGCGGAACGAGCCGGTCAGCACGGACGCCGCGAAGCGTGTCTTGGCGATCAGCAAGCAGCCGGAGGTTTCGCGGTCGAGCCGGTGCACGAGACGCGGCCGCTGGCCCTTGGCGTCGCGCATCACTTCCAGCATCTGATCGACATGACGCGACAGGCCCGAGCCGCCCTGCACGGCCAAGCCCGCGGGCTTGTTCAGTACCATCACGTCGGCGTCCTCGAACAGGATCATCTTGCGCAATTCTTCGAGCGTCTTGGTCGCGGCCTCGGAGAGGTTGCCGCCCGTCTTCGGCGCGTCGAGCTTCAGCGGCGGAATGCGAACGCTCTGGCCTTCCTCAAGACGATCCTTGCTGTCGGCGCGCTTGCCGTTGACGCGCAATTCACCCTTCCGGACGATGCGCTGGATATGGGAGAACGACAGGCCCGGAAACCGCGCCTCAAGAAAGCGATCGACCCGCATGTTGTTCTCGTCGGCGGTGACGACAACGGTCTGCACCTTGGTCGGCAAAGGTGGCGCGGGCTTCTTCTCCTCCCGCACCTCGGGAAACGCCTCGTGCGCGGCCTTCGCCGGGCGGCGTGGCTTCTGATCGCCAAACCGCGCACCCGGCTTGTCGAACGAGCGCTGGGTCGGCCCGCGCTTGTCCGAGCCCTTTTTGGCGAAAGACGGCTTGGCGCGCTTGTCGCCACGCTTCTCGCCTTTCTTGGCCTCGCGCACCGATTTCTTTTCGAGGGGTTTGCGGAAACGCCGGCTCATGACGATTTGTCTTTTCTCAGTTTCGCCCAGTAATCGAGGCGTTTGCGAATCTCGCGCTCAAAGCCGCGCTCGGGCGGATTGTAGAAGGTCTGGCGGCCAAGCGCCTCCGGGAAATAGTCCTGCCCGGAAAAACCTTCCGGCGTGTCATGGTCGTATTCGTAGCCTTCGCCGTAGTTTTCGGCCTTCATCAGCTTGGTCGGCGCATTGAGGATGTGCTTGGGCGGCAACAGCGAACCCGCCTGTTTCGCCGTGCGCATCGCCGCGCCGAAGGCCTTGTAGGAGGCATTCGATTTCGGCGCGGTCGCGACATACACGACTGCTTGGGCGATGGCGAGTTCGCCTTCGGGCGAGCCGAGAAAGTCATAGGCATCCTTGGCGGCGTTGGCGACGACCAGCGCCTGCGGGTCCGCCATGCCGATGTCTTCCACCGCCATTCGCACCACGCGCCGCGCCAGGAACAGGGGGTCTTCGCCCGCATCGAGCATCCGTGCGAGATAATAGAGAGCGGCATCGGGGTCGGAGCCGCGCACCGATTTATGCAAGGCCGAGATCAGGTTGTAATGACCGTCGGCGGACTTGTCGTAGATCGGCGCGCGCCGCTGCAGGATCTCCTGCAACTGCGCCGCATTGAATACCTCGTCGGCACGGGCGGCGCGCCAGACTTCTTCCGCCAACGTCAGCGCCGCGCGCCCATCGCCGTCAGCCATCCGCACCAGCACGGCGCGCGCCTCGGAATCGAGCGGCAACGCCCGGCCCTCGATTTCTTCGGCCCGTGCATAGAGCTTTTCGATCGCGGCATCGTCGAGCGAATGAAACACCAGCACGCGCGCCCGCGACAGCAGCGCCGCGTTGAGCTCGAACGACGGATTTTCCGTGGTCGCACCGACCAGCACGACCGTGCCGTCTTCCATCACCGGCAGGAATGAATCCTGCTGCGCGCGATTGAAGCGATGCACCTCATCGACGAACAACAATGTGCCCTTGCCGGTTTCGCGACGCGCGCGCGCGGCGTCGAACACCTTCTTCAGGTCCGCGACGCCGGAAAACACCGCCGAGATCTGCTCGAAATGCAGTTCGGTGGCATCCGCCAACAGCCGTGCCACCGTGGTCTTGCCGGTGCCGGGCGGCCCCCAGAAGATCAGCGAGCCGAGCGTACGCGTCTCCAGCATGCGCGTCAGCGCGCCGTCCGGCCCGAGAATGTGGTCCTGCCCCACGACATCGGCGAGCGCATGCGGACGCAATTTCTCCGGCAGCGGACGCGGCGCGTCCTGCTCCAGCCCTGCGGCGGCAAAGAGATTCGCAGATGGCGCGGCGCGCTTTGCGTTCATGAAGAACCTGCCTGCTCTCCCGGCCCCGCCGTTATCCGCCCAACGTGACGTTGATGCGCTGGCCGCCGCGAATGATGGTAATGCGCCAGAGCCGCGCCGGTTCGCTGGTCACCTGCTCCAGATCGCTGGTTTTTGCGATGGTCTTGCCGTTCACGGCGGTGATAATGTCGCCCTTCTGGAAGCCTACATTCGAGGCCAGCGCATTGTCGGCCACCGCGGTGACGACCACGCCTTCGACATTGGAATCCAGCCGCAACTCATCGGCAAGCGCCGGCGAGATATTGGCAACCCGCGCGCCCTGGAACGGCGAACGCGACTTCAGTTCGATTTCATCGCGACCGGTGTCGGGCGCGACCTCCAGCGGCACCTTGAGCTTGATGACGACGTTCTGCCGCCGCACGTCCACCTGCGCTGTGCCGCCAAGCGGCCGGGTGGCGAAGCGATAGTCGAACCCGTTGGGGTCATCGACGTTCTGGCCGTCGATCGACACAATGAGATCGGAAACCTTCATGCCCGCCTTCGCTGCCGGGCTGTTCGGGGCAATGTTCGTCACCAGCGCTCCACTCGGGCGCGGCAGGCCGAGCGTTTCGGCGATTTCGGGCGTCACGGCCTGTAACCGCGCGCCGAGCCACGGACGCCGCACGGCCTTGCCGCCGCTCTTGGCGGACGCGACCACCACGCGCACCATGTTCGCCGGGATCGCGAAGCCGATGCCTTGCGAGCCGCCCGAGCGCGAGAAGATCGCGGTGTTGAGGCCGACGAGCTTGCCCTGCATGTCCACCAGCGCGCCGCCGGAATTGCCGGGGTTGATCGCCGCATCGGTCTGGATGAAGAACTGATAATCGGTGATGCCGACCTGTGTCCGCGCCAGTGCCGAGACAATGCCGTGTGTCACCGTCTGGCCGACGCCGAACGGGTTGCCGATCGCGAGCACCACGTCACCCACCTGCAATTCATCGGAATTGGCGAGATCGAGCGTGGGGAATTTCTCGTGCGTTCCCTTGAGGCGCAGCACCGCAAGGTCGGTGCGGCTGTCCTTCAATACGATCTCGGCCTCGAACTCGCGCTTGTCGGATAACGACACCTTGACCTGATCCGCGCCCTCGATGACGTGATTGTTCGTCACCACGAGGCCGGAGGAATCCACCAGCACGCCCGAGCCGAGCGAGCGCTGCATCTGCTCCTGCTGGCCGCCGGGCACGCCGAAGAAGCGGCGGAAAATCGGATCGTCCAGAAGCGGATTGCGGTTCTGCACGATCTTGGCGGCATACACATTCACCACCGCAGGCTGCACATGCTGCACGATCGGCGCATAGGACAACCGCAACTGATTCATCGAGGACGGCACCACCCGGTCCTGCGCGACAACGGGTGCGGCCGCGAGGGTCGCGAATGAAAGGACAGCCAAACCGAAGATGCGAGAAACAATCATGCATGAATTCCGCTGTGAAAGAGCATCGATATAATGGGGCTACGCACGGGAGGCGAGCCGGAGAATCCGTCACGCCGCACGTTTGCGGGCGATTTTTGGTTTTTGCGAGGCTGCGCTGGCTGCCGCCAGCCGGGCCTTGTGCTCGATGCCCCAGGCCCGCAGGGCATCGATGACCGGGCGAAGCCGCTGGCCGGTCTGCGACAGCGCATATTCCACGCGTGGCGGCACTTCCGGATAGACCGTGCGGGTAATCAGCCCGTCTTCCTCCAGCGCCCGCAACTGCTTGGTGAGCATCCGCTGGGTGATGCCCGGCATTTTCCGGCGCAGCTCGCCGAACCGGAGCAAACCCTCCTGCAAGTGAAACAGGATCACGCCCTTCCACTTGCCATCGATCAGCCCCAGCGTGACCTCGACCGCGCAGCCTGCTTCGCCGCGACCGCTCCCTTGGTCGTTCCCTTGGCCGTTCTTGCGCTTCATCATGAGCCTTTCCGCATTCCGGCAAAGCCGGGCGCGAATTCCATGGTATCAATTATGGTACTATCTCACATCCTCGACAGTACTTGCAAATAACGTCCCGACGGCTCCTTATGGGGCATATTCAAGACCAAAGGAGACGCGGAATGAAGGCCGTCGGACACCAGCAACCCTTGCCGATCGAGGACGAGCGCTCCCTGCTCGACTGCGACGTGCCGAAGCCCGAACCCGGGCCGCGTGACATCCGCGTCGCGATCAAGGCGGTGTCGGTCAATCCGATCGACACGAAGGTGCGCAAGCGTGCCACCCCACCCGCGGGCGAATACAAAATCCTGGGCTACGACGCCGCGGGCATCGTCGACACCGTCGGCTCCGAGGTGACGCTATTCCAGCCGGGCGACGAGGTGTTCTATGCCGGTTCGCTCGTCCGTCAGGGCACCAATGCCGAATTCCATGTCGTCGATGAACGCATCGTCGGGCGCAAGCCGCGCACGTTGTCGTTCGCCGAGGCAGCCGCCCTGCCGCTGACCTCGATCACCGCATGGGAGTTGATGTTCGACCGGATGGGCATTGCACAGGGCAAGGCCGACAACCGCACGCTGCTCATCATCGGCGGAGCCGGCGGCGTCGGCTCGATCATGATCCAGCTCGCGCGCAAGCTGACCGGCCTCACCGTGATCGCCACCGCCTCCCGGCCGGAAACGATCGAGTGGTGCCTCGATCTCGGCGCGCATCATGTCGTCGATCATTCCCAGCCGATGAAGGAGCAGATCGAGAAGCTGAACCTGCCGCCGGTCGCGTGGATGGCATCGCTGACCGCGACCGACCAGCATTTCAAGGCGATGGCGGATATCCTCGCGCCGCAGGGCGTGATCGGCCTGATCGACGATCCGCCGCCGCTCGACATCACCCTCATCAAGTTCAAGGCAGGCTCGCTGCGCTGGGAATCGATGTTCACGCGCTCGACGTTCCAGACGCCCGACATGGTCGCGCAGCACCACCTGCTCAACCGGGTTGCCGACATGATCGACGCCGGCGAAATCAAGACCACGCTCGACAAGGTGTTCGGCAAGATCACCGCTTCGAACCTGCGGGCCGCCCACGCCACCATTGAAAGCGGCAAGTCCATCGGTAAGATCGTGCTGGAGGGATGGTAGACGCCAAAACGGGGGCTACATGAAAATCGTAAAGCTGATCGCAGCCGCGGCAATTCTCGCGCTTTCCACGTCCATTTCGTTCGCGCAGGCGCTGGAAAAGAAAAGCATCGCACTCGGCGTCGGCGGCAAGCCCCTGCTCTATTACCTGCCGCTGACGCTGGCCGAGCGGTTGGGTTACTTCAAGGAAGCCGGGCTCGACGTTCAGATCAACGATTTCGGCGGCGGCGCCAAATCGTTGCAGGCGCTGATCGGTGGCTCGCTGGACGTGGTCACCGGCGCCTATGAGCACACCATCCGCATGCAGGCGAAGGGGCAGGACATTCGCGCCGTCATCGTGCTCGGACGTTATCCGGGCATCGTGCTGGCCGTCCGCAAGGACAAGGCCGCGAATTTCAAATCAATCGCCGACCTGAAAGGCATGAATATCGGCATTACCGCGCCGGGCTCATCGACGCACAGTCTCGTGCAATACCTCATGATCAAGAACGGCCTGAGCCCGCACGATGCCTCCTTCATCGGCGTCGGCAGCGGCGCGCAGGCGGTCGCGGCGGTTCAGAACAAGCAGGTCGACGCCATCTCGCATCTCGACCCGGTCATCACCAAGCTGGAGCAGACCGGCGACATCAAGGTCATTGTCGATACGCGGACAACCAAAGGCACCATGGATGTGTTCGGCGCGACCAACCCGGCCGCCGTGCTCTACATGAAGAAGGACTTCATCGACAAAAACCCGAAGACGGTGCAGGCGCTGGTCAACGTCTTCAAGAAGACGCTGACGTGGCTCTCCAAGGCCACGCCGGAGCAGATCGCAGAGGTCGTGCCGCACGAATACTGGCTCGGCGACAAGGCGCTTTATCTCAAGGCACTGGAGAACTCGCGCGAGAGCTATTCGATCGACGGCTCCATGTCGCGCAAGGACATGGAAACATCGCTCGACCTGATCGCCAAGACCGATCCGGGCTTCAAGGCATCCTCGGTCAAGCTCGAGAACACCTTCGACGACCGCTTCCTGAAAGCGGCCCCTTAAACGGTCCGCAAATCGATCAGGCGATCGTCGGCACCAGTCCGCCTTCAGCGCGCAGCGCAGCGCCGTTGGTGATCGAGGCTTCGCGCGAAGCGACATACACCACCATGTTGGCGACCTCGTCCACGGTCGCAAACCGCTGGATCAGCGACGACGGCCGGTGCTCCCTGATAAAATTCGCCGCTGCCGTCTCGACCGATTGGCCGTTCTGCTTGGCGAGATCCGCCACGAACGTCTCTACGCCCTCCGACATCGTCGGCCCCGGCATCACCGCATTCACCGTCACGGCGGTGCCCTTGGTCATCTCGGCCAATCCGCGTGAGACCGACAATTGCGCGGTCTTGGTCATGCCGTAATGGATCATCTCTTTCGGGATCATGATCGCGGATTCGGAGGCGATGAAAACAATCCGTCCCCAGTTCTTCTCCAGCATGCCCGGCATATAGGCCCGCGACAGCCGCACGCCCGACATGACGTTGACGTTAAAGAACCGATGCCAGTCCTCGTCCGGAATATCGAAAAACGGCTTCGGCTCGAAGATGCCGGCATTGTTGATAAGAATATCGACCTGCGGCACGGCCTTCACGAGAGCCGCGCAGCCCTCCGCCGTCGACACGTCAGCCGCAACGCCGCGCACCTTCGCCGACGGTGCAATCTTGCCGATGGACGCGATAGCCTGATCGACCTTGGCCTGGCTGCGGCCATTAACGATGACATCGGCCCCTGCTCCCGCAAGGCCCTTGGCGATGGCGTGACCGATGCCGCCGGTCGAACCGGTGACGAGCGCTGTGGTGCCGGACAAATCGATTTTCATGAGAACCTCCTTTGGCTGACACCGATATGGTCACACCCCGTGACGGACGCCATCATCGTTCGCAGAAAAGTGTCGGTGGCGGCACGCACAAAAAAGCGGCGCCGAAGCGCCGCTGATTGTTCTCGTCGTCAGGTGAATCGGGCCCGGCTTACGCCGCCTCGGACTCGGCCTTCTCCTGCACCGGGCCGGAATCCTGGCCCTTGGCATCGACGTCGCGGTCGACGAACTCGATCACCGCCATCGGGGCATTGTCGCCGTAGCGGAAGCCGGCCTTGATGATGCGGGTGTAGCCGCCCTGGCGGTCCTTGTAACGGGCAGCCAGCACGTCGAACAGCTTCTTGACCTGATCGTGGTCGCGCAGCTCGCTGATGGCCTGACGGCGCAGCGCGAGGCCGCCCTTCTTGCCCAGCGTGACGAGCTTCTCGACGATCGGGCGAAGCTCCTTCGCCTTCGGCAGCGTGGTGACGATCTGCTCGTGCTTGATGAGCGCCGCCGCCATGTTGGCAAACATCGCCTTGCGGTGTTCCGCCGTGCGGTTGAGCTTACGATGAACTTTTCCGTGACGCATAATCTTGATCCTCAATCTATCCGACGGCGTGTCGGCGTTTCTCAGGTGGGCTTCCTGCGTTCGCCCGCGAAATCATGGCCGGATGGTCCGGCCATGACGATGGTCTCAGTAGTGATCCTCGAAGCGCTTGGCCAGCTCGTCGATATTCTCCGGCGGCCAGCCGGGCACTTCCATGCCGAGGTGCAGACCCATCTGGGCCAGCACTTCCTTGATCTCGTTCAGCGACTTGCGGCCGAAGTTCGGGGTGCGGAGCATTTCCGCTTCCGACTTCTGCACGAGGTCGCCGATGTAGACGATATTGTCGTTCTTCAGGCAGTTGGCCGAGCGAACCGACAGTTCGAGCTCGTCCACCTTCTTGAGGAAGGCCGGGTTGAAGGCGAGATCCGGAATGATCTCCTGCACCACTTCCTTGCGCGGCTCTTCGAAGTTGACGAACACGTTGAGCTGGTCCTGCAGGATGCGCGCGGAATAAGCGAGCGCGTCCTCAGGCGAAATCGCGCCGTTGGTCTCGATGGTCAGCGTCAGCTTGTCGTAGTCGAGAATCTGACCCTCGCGGGTGTTCTCGACCTTGTAGGACACCTTGCGGACCGGTGAGAACAGGCTGTCGACCGGGATCAGGCCGATCGGCGCGTCTTCCGGACGGTTGCGGTCGGCGGCGACGTAGCCCTTGCCGGTGTTGATGGTGAACTCCATGCGGATTTCAGCGCCATCGTCCAGCGTGCAGAGCTGAAGCTCGGGGTTGAGGACGACGACGTCGCCCACGGTCTGGATGTCACCGGCGGTGACAACGCCCGGACCCTGCTTCTTGATCACCATGCGCTTGGGGCCTTCGCCCTGCATCTTGACCGAGATGTCCTTGATGTTGAGCACGATGTCGGTGACGTCCTCGCGCACACCGGCAATCGAGGAGAACTCGTGCAGCACGCCGTCGATGTGAACCGACTGCACCGCCGCACCCTGCAGCGAGGACAGCAGCACGCGGCGCAGCGCGTTGCCGAGCGTCTGGCCGAAGCCACGCTCCAGCGGCTCAGCCACCACGGTGGCGAAGCGAGTCGCGTCGGCGCCCGGCGTAACCTGGAGCTTGTTCGGACGGATAAGTTCTTGCCAATTTTTCTGGATCGTCACGTTTTCACCCCTGACATTCCGGAGCTCTGGCCCCGGCGTTGGAGAGCGCGGCTTATTCCGCGCGGCATCAATTCAAGACGGCCGCGGACAACTCGCCCGCGACCGGTAAGTCACATCAGACGCGGCGGCGCTTGCGCGGCCGGCAACCATTGTGCGGGATCGTCGTCACGTCCCGGATCGAGGTGACGGTGAAGCCCGCCGCCTGCAAGGCACGCAGCGCCGACTCACGGCCCGAACCCGGACCAGCAACCTCGACTTCGAGCGTGCGCATGCCGTGTTCCTGCGCCTTCTTGGAAACGTCCTCCGCGGCAACCTGCGCCGCATACGGGGTCGACTTGCGCGATCCCTTGAAACCCATCGTGCCAGCCGACGACCAGGCAATGGTGTTGCCCTGCGCGTCGGTGATGGTGATCGTGGTGTTGTTGAATGAGGAGTTCACATGCGCGATGCCAGAGGCAATGTTCTTGCGCTCACGACGGCGGACGCGCCCAGCTTCTTTAGCCATTTCAGTTCCTTTTCAAGATCTCAACGCCGCCGTAATGCCAGCGGCTACACCGAACGACGCGAGACGAGACAGCCTCACGCCGCAGATTCGTTTGCTTACTTCTTCTTGCCGGCGATCGCCTTCGCCGGACCCTTGCGGGTGCGGGCGTTGGTGTGCGTGCGCTGACCGCGCACCGGCAGGCCGCGGCGATGACGCAGGCCGCGATAGCAGCCGAGGTCCATCAGGCGCTTGATGTTCATGCCGACTTCGCGGCGAAGGTCGCCCTCGACGAGATAGTCGCGGTCGATCATTTCGCGAATCTGCAGGACTTCGGCGTCGCTCAACTGCGACACACGACGGTCGAGCGGAATCTTGACCTTCTCCATGATGTCGGCGGCATTCTTCTGGCCGATGCCATGGATGTACTGAAGCGCGATGATGACGCGCTTGTTGGTCGGGATATTGACGCCTGCGATACGGGCCACGGTCTTCACTCCTGTCGCCACCCTCGGGCGGCTGCTTTCTTATTTAGTCGGGGCGCCTGCTGGCTGTCTGGATTCGGACGACCGAATTCCCAAAAGCAAACACGACGCCCTGCCCTTTTCAACTTTGGGGCCCGGCATCGTCTGAAACCTATCCGACTGGATGCTGGGTATTAAAGGATTCACCGCCGTTTCGTCAACCGTTTGGCGGGCTTGGAACGGCGTTTGGCGACCTTTTTCGCCGCCTTCCGGCCCCGTCCGGCTGCCGCCTTGGCGGCTCGGCCGGTCCGGTTCCCGGCGGCCTTGGCTGCCTTCTTCTTGCCGCCTCCACGGGTTGCGGAGGAGGATTTAGATACCTTTTTGGCGGCCTTACCGATGGCTTTCTTGGCGACCTTCTTAGTCGCCTTCTTAACCACCCGCCTGGCCTTGGATTTAGCCTTGGATTTGACCTTGGCCTTAGCCCCCTTGGAGGATGTCTTCTTGGCCGCTTTCGGGGCCTTGGACGGGCTTGCGGCCCGCTTGGCGGCAACCTTCCGCTTGGCCGCCTGGGTCGTCTCGTCAGCCTTGGTGACCGCCGCGAGCACGCGCTCGATTTCGGCGGTGACCTCCTCGATCGGCATCATGCCGTCGATGGTGATGAGCTTGCGCTTGTCGGAATAGTGATGGACCAGCGGCTCGGTCTGCTCGCGATAGTTCGCAAGCCGCTTCGAAAGCACTTCCGGCGTGTCGTCGGCCCGGACGCTCTCGCCCCGCTCCAGCATCTCGGCGACGCGCTTCTCGACGCGAGCCAGCAGCGCGCTTTCGTTGACGCGCAACTCGATCACGGCGTCGAGCTTGAGCTTCTTCTTTTTCAGGAGAGCATCGAGCGCTTCCGCCTGCGGCACGGTGCGCGGGAAGCCGTCGAGAATGAATCCGTTTTTGGCGTCATCCTGCTCGATCCGGTCGGCGATGATGCTGACCACCACCTCGTCCGGCACCAATCCACCGCTGGCCATGATGTCTTTCGCGATCAGACCCGTCGGGGTCTGCGCGGCGACGGCTGCGCGCAGCATGTCTCCGGTGGAGAGTTGAACGATGCCGTGTCTTTGAACCAGTCGTTGTGCCTGTGTTCCCTTGCCCGCCCCCGGCGGCCCGAGAAGGATGAGTCTCATTTACGGCGGCCCCTCAGCTTCGATTTGCGGATCAAGCCTTCATACTGGTGAGCCAGCATGTAGCCTTGTACCTGCGCGACCGTATCCATCGTCACGCTGACGACGATCAGGAGCGAGGTGCCGCCAAGATAGAACGGCACCGACGCATACGAGATCAGAATTTCCGGCACGAGACAGACGGCGGCAAGATAAATCGCGCCGATCACCGTGATGCGGGACAGAACGTAATCGATATATTCCGCCGTGCGTTCACCCGGACGGATGCCGGGAATGAAGCCGCCGTGCTTCTTCAGATTGTCGGCCGTCTCGGTCGGGTTGAACACGATGGCCGTGTAGAAGAACGTGAAGAAGACGATCAGCGCCAGATACAGGATCAGGAACAGCGGACGCCCGTGGCCGAGCTGCGTCGTGAGCCACTGAAACCATTCCGGTCCCTTGCCCGCGTTGAAGCTCGCGATCGTGGTCGGCAGCAAGAGCAGCGACGACGCGAAGATCGGCGGAATCACGCCCGAAGTGTTGAGCTTGAGCGGCAGATGCGAGGACTGCCCCTCGAACATCCGGTTGCCGACCTGACGCTTCGGATACTGGATCAGGAGGCGGCGCTGCGCGCGTTCGACGAACACGATCACCGCGATGACGACCACGGCCATGATCAGGATCGCGAGAATCACTACCGTCGACAGCGCGCCCTGACGGCCGAGCTCGAGGGTGTTGGCGATCGCCGTCGGCAATTCGGCGACGATGCCCGCCATGATGATCAGCGAGATGCCGTTGCCGATGCCGCGCGAGGTCACCTGCTCGCCGAGCCACATCAGGAACATGGTGCCACCGGTCAGCGTCACCGCCGTCGAGAGCAAGAAGAACATGCCCGGATTGGACACGACATTGCCCGCACCCTGCAAACCGATCGCGATGCCGTAGGCCTGGAACGCCGCGAGCACCACCGTGAGGTAGCGCGTGTACTGGTTGATGATCTTGCGGCCGGCCTCGCCTTCCTTCTTCAGCGCCTCGAGCTGCGGCGAAACCGTCTGCAGGAGCTGAATGATAATGGAGGCCGAGATGTAGGGCATGATGTTCAGCGCGAACACGGCCATGCGGTCGATGCCGCCGCCGGAGAACATGTTGAACACGCCGAGAATGCCGCCCGCCTGCGACTTGAACACCTGACTCCAGACGCTCGGATCGATGCCCGGCAGCGGGATGTAAGTGCCCAGCCGATAAACAACGAGCGCACCTAGCGTAAACCAGATGCGCTTCTTGAGTTCGTCGGCTTTTGCAAACGAGGAGAAATTGAGATTGGCTGCGAGCTGTTCCGCTGCGGAGACCATTGAGTATCGGTCCTTTCACTTCATGACCGGCTTTCGCCCGCCATCGCCGTCTTGAGGTCAGTCAAGAGGTAGCAACGCAAATGCCCGGCGCAATGCCGGGCATGATTCTTTAGGAAGCCTTCGCCTTCTTACCCTTCTTGGCGGCAGCCTTCTGGGCCGCCTCATCCTTCGCCGGAGCGAGGATCTTCACCGAACCGCCGGCCTTCTCGACCGCCTCGATCGCCGACTTGGTGGCGCCGTGGACTTCGACGGTGATCTTGGACTTCAGTTCGCCACGGCCCAGCAGCCGAACGCCGCCCTTGGAGCGGCGCAGCACGCCGGACTTTACCAGCGACTCAGCGTTGATGGTGCCCTTGGCGTCGAGCTTCTTGGCGTCGATGGCTTCCTGCAAGCGGTCCAGGTTCACTTCCGACAGTTCGATGCGGAAGATGTTGTTGAACCCGCGCTTCGGCAGGCGGCGATGCAGCGGCATCTGGCCGCCTTCAAAGCCCTTGATGCGCACGCCAGAACGCGCGGTCTGGCCCTTGCCGCCGCGGCCGGATTGCTTGCCCTTGCCGGAGCCAATGCCACGGCCGACGCGCATGCGCTTCTTGCGCGAGCCTTCGTTGTCGGCGATCTCATTGAGCTTCATTGTCTTGTTCCTTACTTCTCGTCGACGACGCGAACGAGGTGCTGAACCTTCGCGATCATGCCACGCACGGAAGGCGTATCCTGCAACTCCGAGACGCGGCCGATCTTGTTGAGGCGCAGACCGATCAGGGTCTCGCGCTGTGCTTTTTGACGGCGGATCGCGCTGCCGGTCTGTTCGACCTTGATGGTTTTTGCGGCCTTGGCCATTGTCCTAAACTCCAATCAGCGTCCGGTTAGTCCGCAGATGCCTCGGCATCGCCGCCGACGCGGCGCGCCTGAAGCGCGGAAACCTTGATGTTGCGGCGGTTGGCCACCGAGCGCGGCGAATCCTGGTGCTTCAGCGCGTCGAAGGTGGCGCGAACCATGTTGTAGGGGTTCGACGAACCGACCGACTTGGCGACGACGTCCTGGATGCCGAGCGTCTCGAATACGGCGCGCATCGGGCCGCCGGCGATGATGCCGGTACCGGCAGGTGCTGCACGCAGGTAGACGCGGCCGGCGCCGTGACGGCCAGCGATGTCGTGATGCAGCGTGCGGCCCTCGCGCAATGCGACGCGGGTCAGGTTGCGCTTGGCCGAGTCGGTTGCCTTGCGGATCGCCTCCGGCACTTCGCGAGCCTTGCCGTGGCCGAAGCCGACGCGGCCCTTCTGGTCGCCGATGACGACGAGTGCAGCAAAGCCGAAGCGCTTGCCGCCCTTCACCACCTTGGCGACGCGATTGATGTGGACGAGCTTGTCCACGAACTCGCTGTCGCGCTCTTCCCGATCCCGACCGCCCCGTTCGCGTCCACCGCGTTCGCGTTCAGCTGCCATTGTTCTGTCCAATCCTTGAGAGGCTCAAGCCTCTGTCCTTTGAAACCAAAATTAGAAGCTCAGCCCGCTTTCGCGAGCCGCATCAGCCAGAGCCTTGACGCGACCGTGGTAGAGATAGCCACCACGATCGAAAATGACTTCCTTCACACCGTTCTTCACGGCGCGCTCCGCGAGGAGCTTGCCGACAGCCTTCGCCGCATCGATGTCGGCGCCGGTCTTGCCGGTGTCGCGCATCGTCTTTTCCAGCGAAGAAGCGGACGCGAGCGTCTCGCCCTTCAGGTCGTCGATGACCTGAGCGTAGATGTGCTTCGACGAGCGAAACACCGAGAGGCGCGGACGGCCGCCAGCATTGCGGCGCAGGGAATTGCGCACGCGCTGCTTGCGCCGGGCATTCGTGACCTTGAGTTTCGACATGACCGGCTCCGTTACTTCTTCTTGCCTTCCTTGCGGAAGATAAATTCGTTGGCGTACTTCACGCCCTTGCCCTTGTAAGGCTCAGGCGGGCGATAGCCGCGAATCTCGGCCGCAACCTGGCCGACGCGCTGGCTGTCGTTGCCGACGATGGTGATTTCCGTGGGCTTCGGCACCGTGATCGTGATGCCTTCCGGGATCGGATAAATCACGTCATGGCTGTAACCGAGCGAGAGCTGCAGGTTCTTGCCCTGCAAAGCCGCGCGGTAGCCGACGCCGGTGATTTCCAGCTTCTTCTCGAAACCCTTGGTGACGCCCTCGACGAGGTTCGCGATCTGGGCACGCGCGGTGCCGTACAGCGACTGCGCGCGCTTGGTCTCGAAGCGCGGTGCGACGCGGATCACGTTGTCCTTCAGTTCCACCGACACGTCGTCGTGCACGGTGAACTGCAGAGCGCCTTTCGGGCCCTTCACCTTGACGGTCTGACCGTCGATATTCGCGGTGACGCCCGAGGCGATCGCGACGGGCCGTTTGCCTACGCGTGACATCTTCTATCCTTCCTCAGAACACCGTGAAGAGAATTTCGCCACCCACGTTCGCGTCGCGCGCGGCGTGGTCGGCCATGATTCCCTTCGGCGTCGACAGCACCGAAATGCCCAGGCCGTTCTTGACGCGCGGCAGGTTCTTCACCGACGCGTAAACCCGGCGGCCCGGCTTCGACACGCGCTCGATCTCCTTGATGACCGGCTCGCCGTCGAAATACTTCAGCTCGATCTCAAGCTCGTTGTGGCCGCTCTTGTGCTCGACGCTGGCGTAGCCGCGGATGTAACCCTCGGACTTCAGCACTTCGAGAACGTTGGCGCGCATCTTCGAGCCCGGGGTCGAAACCTTGGACTTGGAGCGCATCTGCGCGTTGCGGATGCGGGTGATGAGATCGCTGATCGGATCGTGCGTTGACATGCGCCCCTCCTTACCAGCTCGACTTGACGAGACCCGGGATCAGGCCCCGGGAACCGAAGTCACGGATCGCGATGCGGCTCATCTTGGTCTTGCGATAGACCGCATGAGGCCGGCCGCTGATCTCGCAGCGATTCTTGATGCGGGTCGCAGACGAATTGCGCGGCATCTCGGCAAGCTTGATGGTTGCGGCAAAGCGCTCTTCCATCGGCTTCGTCTTGTCGGAGATGATCGCCTTCAGCCGCGCGCGCTTGGCGGCGGCATTCTTCGTCATCTTCTGACGCCGGTTATTCTTCTCGATCGAACTCTTCTTAGCCATTCGATAGTCTCCATACCTTTCCGCGTCTGAAACGCCTGGCTCAGCGTCTCACTGCCGGAACGGGAAATTGAATGCGGTCAACAGCGCCCTCGCCTGCTCGTCGTTGGCGGCGGTGGTGCAAACCGTGATGTCCATGCCCCAGGTCTCGCCCGACTTGTCGTAGTCGATTTCCGGGAACACGATGTGCTCTTTCAGGCCGAGCGAATAGTTGCCGCGGCCGTCGAAGCTCTTGGGGTTGAGGCCACGGAAGTCGCGCACGCGCGGCAGGGCCACATTGATGAGGCGGTCGATGAATTCGTACATCTTCGCCTTGCGCAGCGTGACCTTGGCGCCGATGGCCTGGCCTTCGCGCAGCTTGAAGGTCGCGATCGCCTTGCGCGAATGGGTGACGACCGGCTTCTGACCGGCGATCAGCGCGAGATCGTTCGCTGCCAGCTCGACCTTCTTGCGGTCGTTGACGGCCTCGCCGATGCCCATGTTGAGCACGACCTTCTCCAGACGCGGAACCTGCATCGCATTGGTGAGGCCGAACTGCTCGGTCAGCTTGCCGCGGATGTCGCGGTCATACACCGTGCGCAGGCGCGGAATATATGCATTCTCAGCCATCGATCTCAGCTCCCGAGCTCTTGGCGATGCGCACCTTGGTGCCATCCTTCTGAATCTTGAAACCGACGCGGGTCGGCTTGCCGTCCTTGCCGACGAGCGCGATGTTCGACAGGTGGATCGGGCTCTCCTTGGAGATGATGCCGCCCTCCTGCTGCTGCGTCTGCTTCTGGTGACGCTTCACCAGATTGACGCCACGAACCAGCGCGCGGCCTTCCGACGGACGCACTTCAAACACTTCGCCGGTACGACCCTTGTCGCGGCCGGTCAGAACGATAACCTTGTCGCCTTTGCGGATCTTGGCGGCCATTACAGCACCTCCGGCGCGAGCGAGATGATCTTCATGTGGTTCTTGGCGCGCAGCTCGCGCGGCACGGGCCCGAAGATACGGGTGCCGACCGGCTCGGACTGGTTGTTCACCAGCACGGCGGCGTTGCGGTCGAAACGGATCACCGAACCGTCGGCGCGGCGAATGTCCTTCGCAACACGCACGACCACGGCCTTCATCACGTCGCCCTTCTTCACCTTTCCGCGCGGAATGGCTTCCTTGATGGACACGACGATGATGTCGCCAACGGTGGCGTAACGGCGCTTGGAGCCTCCAAGCACCTTGATGCACATGACACGGCGCGCGCCGGAATTATCGGCCACGTCGAGGTTGGTCTGCATCTGAATCATTGATGCACCTCGTCCTCTTTCTATGCGCTAGAGCGCTTAACAGCACGATCCCGAAATCGGTTTTCGTGCCTATTTCAAACGGTTTGCCCGAAAGCCATCCGGCGGATGCCGGACGTTTCTCAAGCGGTTTTCTTCTCTTCGCCCCGGACAACCGTCCAGCGCTTCAACTTCGAGAGCGGCTTGCTCTCCTCGATCCAGACCGTGTCACCCGCCTTGAACTGATTGTTCTCGTCGTGCGCATGGTAGTTCTTGGACCGGCGAATGGTCTTCTTGTAGATCGGATGGGTGAAGCGGCGGTCGACACGCACGACAACTGTCTTGTCCTGCTTGTCGCTGACGACGACGCCCTGGAGAGTACGCTTCGGCATCTGGCTCGCCCCTTACTTCTTCTTGCTGTCCGCGGCGCGTTTCTGCGCAGCGATGGTCTTGATGCGTGCGATCTCGCGGCGGGCTTCGCGCAGGCGCGAGGTGTTCTCGAGCTGGCCGGTCGCCCGCTGGAAGCGCAGGTTGAACCGCTCCTTCTTCAGATTGAGGATCGCATCCTCCATCTGGTCGGCGCTCATCGCACGGACGTCTTCAGCTTTGTGTGCCATCTCGTTACTCCGCGATGCGCGCAACGAAGCGCGTCTTGATCGGAAGCTTGGCGGCAGCGAGCGACAGCGCCTCACGCGCGATCTGGTCGTTGACACCATCGATCTCGAACAGGATACGGCCCGGCTTCACCCGCGCCACCCACAATTCCGGCGAACCCTTGCCCGAGCCCATGCGGACTTCGGCAGGCTTCTTCGACACCGGAAGATCGGGAAACACGCGGATCCACACGCGACCGACACGCTTCATGTGACGGGTCAGCGCGCGGCGCGCGGCTTCGATCTGGCGCGCAGTGATGCGCTCCGGCGCCATCGCCTTCAGGCCGAACTGGCCGAAGGACAACGTCGCGCCCGACGAGGCGACGCCGTGGATACGGCCCTTATGCGCCTTGCGGAACTTCGTCTTCTTGGGTTGCATCATGGCTTTACGCCCTCAAACCTTCTTCTTTATGCGATCAAGCAGCGTCGCGACGCGAACGGCTGTCACCGCCGCTGGTGTCGTTCAGGCGCTTGTCCTGTGCCATCGGATCGTGCTCGAGGATCTCGCCCTTGAAGAGCCAGACCTTCACGCCGCAGGTGCCGAACGTGGTGAATGCGGTCGCCACGCCGTAATCAATGTCCGCGCGCAGCGTGTGCAGCGGCACGCGGCCTTCACGATACCATTCCATGCGCGCGATTTCCGCGCCGCCGAGACGGCCCGAGCAATTGATACGAATGCCCTGGGCGCCAAGACGCATCGCCGACTGAACCGCACGCTTCATCGCACGGCGGAACGCCACGCGACGCTCGAGCTGCTGGGCAATCGATTCGGCCACCAGCGTCGCGTCGAGTTCCGGCTTGCGGATTTCGACGATGTTGATGACGACGTCGGACTGGGTGATTTCCGCGACCTTCTTCTTCAGCTTGTCGATGTCGGCGCCCTTCTTGCCGATCACCACGCCGGGGCGCGCCGAGTAAACCGAAACGCGGCACTTCTTGTGCGGGCGCTCGATCACGATGCGCGCCACGGCCGCCTGCTTCAGTTCCTTCATCAGCACTTCGCGAATGCGCACGTCCTCGTGGAGGAGCTTGGCGTATTCGCCCTTGCCGGCGAACCAACGGGAATCCCAGGTCCGGTTGATGCCGAGACGCAGCCCGATTGGATTGATCTTCTGACCCATCGTTTTCTCCTGCGCCTTAGGCGCTCGCCTCGGCTTCGACCTGACGAACAACGATCGTCAACTGCGAGAACGGTTTATAGACACGGCCCGAACGGCCACGGCCGCGCGGTGCGAAACGCTTCATGACGATGCCGTTGCCGACATGCGCCTCAGCCACGACCAGCGCGTCGACATCGAGATCGTGATTGTTCTCGGCGTTGGCGATTGCCGATTCCAGGCACTTCTTGACGTCACCGGCGATCCGCTTGCGCGAGAACTGCAGGTCGGCGAGCGCGGAAGCAGCCTTCTTGCCGCGGATCAACTGCGCGACAAGGTTGAGCTTCTGCGGGCTCACGCGAAGCATGCGGGCAACCGCCTTTGCTTCATTCTCCGAAAGGGCGCGTTCGCGCTTTGGTTTGCTCATGACTTAGTCCTCAAGCCTTCTTGGCTTTCTTATCGCCCGAATGGCCATGGAAAGTGCGGGTCGGCGAGAACTCGCCGAACTTGTGGCCGACCATTTCCTCGTTCACGGCGACCGGAACGTGCTTCTGGCCGTTGTAGACGCCGAAGGTCAGACCCACGAACTGCGGCAGGATCGTCGAGCGACGGCTCCAGATCTTGATGACGTCGTGACGGCCGCTCGCGCGCGCTGCATCTGCCTTCTTGAGCAGAGAGCCTTCAACGAACGGGCCTTTCCAGACTGAACGTACCATGTCCGGCGATCCTTACTTCTTCTTCCGCTTGTGGCGGCTGATGAGAATGAACTTGTTGGTCGACTTGTTCGTGCGGGTCTTCTTGCCCTTGGTCGGCTTGCCCCACGGGGTGACCGGGTGACGGCCGCCCGAGGTGCGGCCTTCGCCGCCGCCGTGCGGATGGTCGATCGGGTTCATGACGACGCCGCGGTTGTGCGGGCGACGGCCCATCCAACGCTTGCGGCCGGCCTTGCCGATCGAGGTATTCATGTGGTCCGGGTTCGACACCGCACCGATGGTCGCGGTGCAGCGGCCATGGACCATGCGCTGCTCGCCCGAGTTCAGGCGCAGGATGACGTAGTCGTGGTCGCGACCGACGATCTGGGCGTAGGTGCCCGCCGAGCGCGCCATCTGGCCGCCCTTGCCGATCTTCATCTCGACGTTATGGACAATCGTTCCGACCGGCATGTTGCCCATCGGCATGACGTTGCCCGGCTTCACGTCGACGTAGTTGCCGGCGATCACGGTGTCGCCCACGGCCAGACGCTGCGGCGCCAGGATGTAGGACTGCTCGCCGTCGGCGTACTTGATCAGCGCGATGAACGCGGTGCGGTTCGGATCGTATTCGAGCCGTTCCACGGTCGCGGCGACATCGACCTTGGTGCGCTTGAAGTCGACCAGACGATAGGTCTTCTTGTGACCGCCGCCACGGAAACGCACGGTGATGCGGCCGGTGTTGCCACGGCCACCGTTCGAATGCTTGCCCTCGGTGAGCACCTTGACCGGCTTGCCCTTATAGAGGGCCGAACGGTCGACCATCACCAATTGGCGCTGGCCGGGCGTCGTGGGGTTGAATGTTTTCAATGCCATCGTCGTAAACCTTACAGTCCGGTGGTCACGTCGATGCGGTGGCCCTCTTCGAGGGTCACGACAGCGCGCTTGGTATCAGACTGAGAGCCGAACTGGCCGCGGAAGACCTTGGTCTTGCCCTTGCGGACCAGCGTATTGACGCCCTTCACCTTGACGTCGAACAGCTTCTCAACCGCTTCCTTGATCTGCGGCTTGGTCGCCTTCGCGGCAACCTTGAACACAACCTTGTTGTGCTCGGACGCCGCCGTCGCCTTCTCGGTGATCACCGGAGCGACGATGATGTCGTAATGGCGCGAGTCCTGAGTGCTCATTTGAAGCGCGCCTCCAACGCGTCCACCGCGGCCTTCGTCAGCACCAGCTTCTGACGGCGCAGGATGTCATAGACGTTGATGCCCTGGATCGGCAGCACGTCGATGTGCGGAATGTTGCGGGCAGCCTGTGCAAAGCCGTTGTTCACTTCGGCGCCGTCGACAATCAGCGCGCTGGTCAGGCCGAGGCCCGAGAAGTGAGCGATCAGCGCCTTGGTCTTGGCGTCCTTCAGTTCGGCGTTGTCGATCACGACGAGACCGCCGTCCTTCGCCTTCGCCGACAAAGCGTGACGCAGGCCGAGTGCACGAACCTTCTTCGGCAGATCATGCGCATGGCTGCGCACGACGGGACCGAATGCGCGGCCACCGCCACGGAACTGCGGCACGCGGGCCGAGCCGTGACGAGCACCGCCGGTGCCCTTCTGCTTGTACATCTTCTTGCCGGTGCGCCAGACTTCCGCACGGCCCTTGGCCTTGTGCGTACCGGCCTGACGCTTGGCGAGCTGCCAGTTGACGACGCGCTGGATGATGTCCTTGCGCGGCTCGAGACCGAAGATCTCGTCCGACAGGTTCACCGAACCGGCAGCCTTGCCCTCAAGAGTTGTGACGTTCAGTTCCATCACGCGCCCTCCCCGGCAGTCGCTTCTGCAGCAGGAGCAGCCTTCTCGCCGCCTTCGGCGAGCTTGAACTTGCCCGGCTTCGCAGCTTCCTTCGGAAGCGGCTTCTTCACGGCATCGCGCACGGTGATCCAGCCGCCCTTCGAACCAGGAACGGCACCCTCGACGAGCAGCAGGCCGCGCTCGACATCGGTCTGGACCACGCGCAGGTTCAGCGTGGTGATGCGATCGACACCCATATGACCGGGCATCTTCTTGTTCTTGAAGGTCTTGCCCGGGTCCTGACGGCCACCGGTCGAACCGATCGAACGGTGCGAAACCGAGACGCCGTGGGTGGCGCGCAGACCGCCGAAATTCCAGCGCTTCATACCGCCCGCGAAGCCCTTACCGACCGAAGTGCCGGTGACATCGACGAACTGGCCGGCAACGAAGTGATCGGCAGTGATTTCAGCACCAACCGGGATCACCGCATCGTCACTGACGCGGAATTCCACGACCTTGCGCTTGGGCTCGACCTTGGCGACCGCGAACTGTCCGCGTTCGGCCTTCGGCATGTAAACGGACTTGCGAGCGCCCGAACCGAGCTGCAGCGCGGTATAGCCGTTCTTGTCCTTGGTGCGGTGGCCGACAACCTGACAGTTGCCCAGCTTCAGCACGGTCACAGGAATATGTTCGCCGGCCTCAGTAAAGACCCGCGTCATCCCGACCTTTTGTGCGATCACTCCGGAGCGCATCGGCGTGCTTCCTATTCTTTCTGTCCGACAGGCGGACTAACGTACAAGTTTCAGAGCTTGATCTCGACATCGACGCCAGCGGCGAGGTCGAGCTTCATCAAAGCATCGACCGTCTGCGGCGTCGGATCGACGATATCGAGAAGACGCTTGTGAGTGCGCATCTCGAACTGCTCGCGGCTTTTCTTATCGACGTGAGGCGAACGGTTCACGGTGAACTTCTCGATGCGGGTCGGCAGCGGAATCGGTCCGCGAACCTGAGCACCGGTGCGTTTTGCCGTGTTCACGATCTCGCGGGTCGACGTATCGAGAATCCGATGGTCGAACGCCTTGAGACGAATGCGAATATTCTGGCCGTTCATTGCCGTTTCTTTCTTGCCCGTCACGACCGGTCAGTCCGGTCATCCACGTCGGTATTCAAAGGGGTCGTGAATGCCCGGCCTTCCGGCCGGGCATGACGACGGATCGTTTCTTACTCGATGATGCTCGCGACGACGCCTGCACCAACGGTGCGGCCGCCTTCGCGGATCGCGAAGCGAAGCTTCTCTTCCATCGCGATCGGCACGATCAGGTGCACTTCCATCGCGATGTTGTCGCCCGGCATCACCATCTCGGTGCCTTCCGGCAGGTGAACCACGCCCGTCACGTCGGTCGTGCGGAAGTAGAACTGCGGACGGTAGTTGGTGAAGAACGGGGTGTGACGGCCGCCCTCTTCCTTGGTGAGGATGTAGGCCTCGGCCTTGAACTTGGTGTGCGGCTTGACCGAACCCGGCTTGCAGAGCACCTGACCGCGCTCGACTTCCTCGCGCTTGGTGCCGCGCAGCAGCGCGCCGATGTTGTCGCCAGCCTGGCCCTGATCGAGCAGCTTGCGGAACATTTCAACGCCGGTGACGGTGGTCTTCTGGGTCGGCTTCAGACCGACGATCTCGATTTCCTCGCCGACCTTGACGACGCCACGCTCGACGCGGCCGGTGACAACCGTGCCGCGGCCCGAGATCGAGAACACGTCTTCGACCGGCATCAGGAACGGCTGATCGATCGGACGCTCCGGCTGCGGAATGTACTCGTCGACGTTCTTCATCAGTTCAAGGATGGCTTCCTTGCCGAGCTTGGCATCGCTGTCTTCCAGCGCGGCCAGAGCCGAACCCTTGACGATCGGAATCTTGTCGCCCGGGAAGTTGTACTTCGAGAGCAGTTCGCGAACTTCGAGTTCGACGAGCTCGAGAAGCTCCGGATCGTCAACCATGTCGCACTTGTTGAGGAACACGACGAGCGCCGGAACGCCGACCTGACGGGCAAGCAGGATGTGCTCGCGGGTCTGCGGCATCGGGCCGTCAGCGGCCGACACGACGAGGATCGCGCCGTCCATCTGGGCAGCGCCGGTGATCATGTTCTTCACGTAGTCGGCGTGGCCGGGGCAGTCGACGTGCGCGTAGTGGCGGTTCGGCGTCTCGTACTCGACGTGAGCGGTCGAGATCGTGATGCCGCGGGCCTTTTCTTCCGGCGCCTTGTCGATCTGATCGTAAGCCGTGAACGTAGCGCCACCAGCTTCGGCCAGAACCTTCGTAATCGCCGCAGTCAGCGACGTCTTGCCATGGTCGACGTGACCGATGGTGCCGATGTTGCAGTGGGGTTTCTTACGTTCAAATTTCTCTTTAGCCATGACACTCTCCGTTCAGACTTTGGCTTTCACCAAAGACAATCAGGCAAACTTCTTCTGGACTTCAGCCGACACGTTGGCCGGCGCTTCAGCGTAGTGATCGAATTGCATCGTGAAGGTCGCGCGACCCTGACTCATCGAGCGCAGGTTGTTCACGTAACCGAACATGTTCATGAGCGGCACCATCGCGTTGATGACGTTGGCGTTGCCGCGCATGTCCTGACCCTGGATCTGGCCACGGCGGGAGTTGAGGTCGCCGATCACAGAACCCGTGTAATCTTCCGGCGTCACCACCTCGACCTTCATGATCGGCTCGAGCAGGACGGACTTGCCCTTCTGCAGAGCCTCACGGAAAGCCGCGCGCGAGGCGATTTCGAACGCCAGCGCCGAGGAGTCGACGTCGTGGTACTTGCCGTCCACGAGCTGAACCTTGACGTCCACCACGGGGAAGCCGGCGACCACGCCCGAATTCATCACGCTGTTGAGACCCTTTTCGACGCCGGGGATGTATTCCTTCGGCACCGCGCCGCCGACGATCTTCGATTCGAACTCATAGCCGGCGCCCGGCTCGTTCGGCTCGACGACGAGCGACACTTCGGCGAACTGACCCGTACCGCCGGTCTGCTTCTTGTGGGTGTACTTGACCTCGGCCTTCTTGGTGATCTTCTCGCGGAACGCCACCTGCGGCGCGCCGATGTTGGCGTCGACCTTGTAGGTGCGCTTGAGAATATCGACCTTGATGTCGAGGTGGAGTTCGCCCATGCCCTTGAGAATGGTCTGGCCGGATTCCTGATCGGTCGACACGCGGAAGGACGGGTCCTCAGCAGCGAGCTTCGCCAGAGCGACGCCGAGCTTTTCCTGATCGGCCTTCGACTTCGGCTCGATCGCGATCTCGATCACCGGCTCGGGGAATTCCATCTTTTCAAGGATGACCTGATGGTCCGGGTCGCACAGCGTGTCGCCGGTGCGCGCTTCCTTAAGGCCAGCCAGCGCGACGATGTCGCCCGCATAGGCTTCCTTGATGTCTTCGCGGTTGTTCGCATGCATCAGCAACATGCGGCCGATACGCTCTTTCTTCTCGCGGGTCGAGTTCACGACGCCGGTGCCGCTGGTCAGAATGCCCGAATAGATACGGCAGAAGGTGATGGTGCCGACGAACGGGTCGTCCATGATCTTGAACGCGAGGAGCGACATCGGCTCCTTGTCGTCCGCATGGCGCAGAACCTCGTTGCCGCTCTCGTCCACGCCCTTGATCGCGGGCACGTCGAGCGGCGACGGCAGATAGGCGACCACGGCGTCGAGCAGCGGCTGCACGCCCTTGTTCTTGAACGCGGTGCCGCAGAGCACCGGATAGAACGCGCCGGTGATCACCGCCTTGCGGATCAGCTTCTTCAGCGTCGCCTCGTCCGGCTCATTGCCGTCGAGATAGGCAGCCATGGCGTCGTCGTCGAGCTCGACGGCGGCTTCAACCAGCTTCTCGCGATATTCCTTCGCCTTGTCGGCGAGGTCGGCCGGGATCGCCTCGACGTCGTACATCGAGCCGAGCGAGTCCTGATTGTAGACCAGCGCCTGCATGCGAACGAGGTCGATCATGCCCTTGAAGTTGTTCTCGGAGCCGATCGGCAACTGGATCGCGATCGGCTTGGCGCCGAGACGGTCAACGATGTCGGACAGGCACTTGTAGAAGTCGGCGCCGGTCTTATCCATCTTGTTGCAGAAAACGATGCGCGGAACCTTGTACTTGTCACCCTGACGCCAGACGGTCTCGGTCTGCGGCTCGACGCCCTGGTTGGAGTCGAGAACGCAAACGGCGCCGTCGAGCACGCGCAGCGAACGCTCGACTTCAATGGTGAAGTCGACGTGGCCGGGGGTGTCGATGATGTTCAGGCGCTTGCCATCCCAGAACGCGGTGGTCGCGGCCGAGGTGATCGTGATGCCACGCTCCTGCTCCTGCGCCATCCAGTCCATCGTCGCGGCACCTTCGTGCACTTCGCCGATCTTGTGGCTCTTGCCGGTGTAATAGAGGATGCGCTCGGTCGTCGTGGTCTTGCCAGCGTCGATATGCGCCATGATACCGAAATTACGGTAGTCCTCGATGGCATGTTGGCGGGGCATGGGCCTGTCCTTAAATTTCCGTTCGGGTCGCCGTTACCAGCGATAGTGCGAGAAGGCGCGGTTGGCTTCCGCCATCTTGTGCACGTCTTCACGCTTCTTCACGGCGTTGCCGCGGTTGTTGGCTGCATCGAGCAATTCCGCCGAGAGACGCTCGGTCATGGTCTTCTCGTTGCGGCCGCGCGCGGCCGAAATGATCCAGCGCAGGCCGAGAGCCTGACGGCGGGTGGAGCGGACTTCGACCGGCACCTGATAGGTCGCACCACCGACGCGGCGCGAGCGCACTTCGATGGTCGGCATCACGTTGTCGAGCGCCTGCTCGAACACGGTCAGCGGAGCCTGCTTGGTCTTCTGCTCGATGATGTCGAACGCACCATAGACGATGCTTTCGGCGGCAGACTTCTTGCCGTCGTACATGATCGAATTCATGAACTTCGAGACGATGACGTTCCCGAACTTCGGATCCGGATTGACTTCGCGCTTTTCGGCGGAGTGGCGACGAGACATGGTTTCCGCTCCTGCTTACTTCGGTCGCTTCGCGCCGTACTTCGAACGGCGCTGCTTGCGGTTCTTGACGCCCTGCGTATCGAGGACGCCGCGGAGGATGTGGTAGCGAACGCCGGGCAAATCCTTGACGCGGCCGCCGCGGATCATGACCACCGAGTGCTCCTGAAGGTTGTGGCCTTCACCCGGGATGTAGCCGATGACCTCGAAGCCGTTGGTCAGGCGCACCTTGGCAACCTTACGAAGCGCCGAGTTCGGCTTCTTCGGCGTGGTCGTGTAGACGCGCGTGCAAACACCACGCTTCTGCGGCGACTGCTGCAGCGCTGGCACCTTCTTACGCGACTTCTGCGCTTCGCGCGGATTTGCGATCAGCTGGTTGATCGTCGGCATATTCGCCTTCACCCTTGTTCGCGCGGAGCTTGCGGCCCCGCAAATTCGTTCGGGGCAACCGCCCCACTCTCTCCACCCCGGCGCCAACCATTCGCGCAAAACGAAATCGCGCCAACCGATCATCACTGACCGGAAAGCGCTGAAACGCCACAGAGGACCACAGCTCGCTTCAGACTCTCGTCCGAAGTCCACCTAGGTCATGCATCCAAAGCCAATCTCAGAAGCCAATCGCCCGAGAGACTGATTTTCGTCTTGGCATTGCCTGGTTAGTACCGACAGCGTTTGAGCGTCATGGGTCGAGGTTGGTGCCGTTTCATGCCGGAGCCGAAGCCCGCAGGATGAAAGGTGGTCCGTTCCGACACAGGGAAGCTCACCGCCTGTCGTGAAGTGGCCGGTTTGTATAAGCCATGCATGGCCAAGTCAAGGCGAAAGGTAATGTAAAAAGCCCGCGCCATTCCGGCACTTCTGTCATCCGGACAAGATGCGCGCGAATGACGGAGTCTGGCTGCGCGAGAATCGCACCCACCGCGATTCCCCTAGGCCAAAGAACCACCGCAGCACGCGCTTTGCGCGCTGGGCGCTTTACTTAACCTATTGATTTGAAATGATTAGGTATAATAATACAGGAATAAATTATGATCCCTGCCCCAGCCCGGCCTATAAAGCTGACGGCTAGTCCCGGCGCTCAGTTCCGCGACATCCGACGGCGCATGATACGGAGCGCCGTGATCGGGATTTCGACCAGGAACGGAACGGGGTCGTCCCAGGCCATGGTCGCCCATGCGACCGGCTGACGGAAACTCGCCAGATAGGCCGGCAAGCCGCCGCGCCATTGCCCTTGGCGGATCAGCGACAGGACCGCCGGGGCGTCACGGAGGACGTGCATCCAGCGATAGTCTTTGGCGTCTGTCGAAGCCGGAGGCTGTTCTCCGTGGGCCATGCGATAAAGCATGGTGACGAAATCGGTGCCCGCCGCCTCCCCGAGCCCGATCCAGGCCCAGACCCGCGTGTTGACGTCGAGCGGCTTGAACTGGCCGTCGCGGGCATCGAACTTGAAGTCGATCTCGACCAGCCCTTCATAACGGGCCGCGCGCAACAGCTTCTCCGCGACGTCGCGAATCCGCGGCTCGTCCACGATCTCGATAAAACAACTGATCCCGAAGTCCGACGGATACTGCCGTGTCCGGCGAACCGTCATTTCCGCGACAGGCTCGCCGGCCGACCAGACGCCCGCATAGGAATACTGTTCGTGGCCCTCGCCCGGAATGTAATCCTGCACCACCACGCCCGACGCGCCGGAATGTGCGGCCGCATCACGATAAAGCGCGTCCAGTTCCTCGCGCGTATCCGCGCGCCAGACCTTGTCCTGCGTGAAACTGTTGCGCGCCTCGCGTTGTGCGGGCTTGAGCAGGACCGGAAACGCGGGCTCAAGCGCTGCGAGATCCGCCGCGCTGTCGACCCGGTAGCTGCGGGGAAACGGAATTCCGACCTGCGTGGCAAGCCCGGCCAGGAGCTTCTTGTCGCCAAGCTGCTTCAGGTCGTCCCATTTCAGCGACACCACGCGAAACGCCTTTTGCAGCGCATCCCGGTTCTCGGCGATCAGCTTCACATCGCCGTCCGCGCAGGGAATAAGCAGCCAGTCCTTCAGGCCGCGCTTTGCTGCAAGATCGAGCAGCCATTGCGCGGCGCCGGGCGCCTGCGCGCCGGACCACGAGAAACTTTCCCGCACGTAGCGCGAGAAGCGCGGCAGCGGGTGATCGTCGCTCACATAAATAACGGGAATGCCCTTGCGGCCGAGGGTACGCGCGGCCGCCAATGCGCCGTGAACGCCGCCGAGAAGAACAACACCAGCCGGAGGAAGAGCCGCGCTCATCGCTCCCTCGAAAACGGACCGAGCGCGCGGATTCGCTCTTCCCAATAAGGGCTCGCGGTCGCCAGCACGTTGTAGCCGTAATTGACGGCCCGCTTGATCCGGTCGAGCGGAGAGACATCCGTCAATTGTTCGAAGCGGCCCGTGGCCGGATCGTAGCAGAACAGCTTGAATGGCGTGTGGTCGAGAATATGCCGCGAAATGGTGTGGTTGCGGTCGTTGCCATGCTCCTCGCAGATCATGACGCAATCACCGGAAAGCAGTTTCTCACCGCCCGCGATGGCCGCGATCTCGACGCCCTCGACATCGAGCTTGGCGACGTAGCGTCCTTTCGGATCGAGCTTCATTCGCTCCATCAAGGAATCGAGCGTAATCACGGGGACTTCCTCGCCCGCGTCCGAACCGCCGACGATAGACAATGCCTCGTGCTTGCGGCCCGACAGATGCGCGACGCCTTCCGTGGCCCCGATCGCCGCTTTCACCGGCGCGAACCGCCCGCCATTGCGGGATGCGTTACGTGACAGCCATGTGAAATTGGCCGACGACGGCTCGATCGCGATCGAATGATGTGAGCCATACGGACGGCTCGATGTGAGCACCGACCAGTAGCCGAAATTCGCGCCGCCATCGATCAGCGTGTAATCGGCATCGGCGATGCCTTTGAAAAACATCTCGATATCGAATTCGTAACGATAGCGGGAGAACAGCAACAGGCTCCAATAGCCATCGCAGAACGGGAAGGAAAATATCGCATCCTCGTTCAGGCGCACCTCGATCGGCTGCTCGGCCGACAACGTGCGCAGCCCCTGGCACCCCGCCGCAAAGCCGCGGAAATACCAAGCAGAGCTGATTGCAGCTCCCGCCTGCATCGCACCGATCAGCAGCCGCTCACGCGCACCTGCCCCGGCGACCTCGCCGGTGGCGCGGTCGAACGTCAGGACCGAGTTGAAGCTGTGCTCGGGAGCAATGGAATTCATGGCAGGAAAAATATCCAAATCAGGCCGCTGATGATTTCCGGTCCAGTCAGATCCGGCATTTGATAGTCCGGTCAGGACTTTAACGCGATGAACGCAGATACTGGGCGATCAAGCGGCCGGCATCGTTAATTGTCTCAGATTCCACCTTCCAAGGTTACTCCTTGATAGATGCCTGCGGCCTCCGTCAATTGGAAGGAATGTTTTAGTGAGTGGTTAATCTTTCAGCACCGCATTGCAAAAACACCGGGCCGCCTTGATGCTTCCCGCCTGCGTCCTGTTTTTCACCAATTCAAAAGGTGCGAGGCTCCCCCTGATCTCGATCATCGGGGTAAAATCAGCAACCTTAGTCGTCGTCTTCTTCGTCGTCTTCGTCACTCTCATCCGCATCGTGATGCGGCTGGTGCATCTGGTCGTCCCAGAGCTGACGATAGAGACCATTCTTGCCGATCAATTCCGCGTGCGATCCCCGCTCCACTACCCGGCCGTCGCGCAACACGATGATCTCGTCCATTTCGACCACCGAGGTCAGACGATGGGTCGACCAGATCATGGTGCGGCCCTCTGCCGCCTTGAGCAGCGTGCGGTTGATCGCGGCCTCGGTGGTCTGGTCGAGCGCCGAGGTCGCCTCGTCCAGCAACAGCACCGAAGGATTTCTCACCATGGCGCGCGCGATCGCGATGCGCTGGCGCTGGCCGCCGGACAGGGTGTCGCCGCGCTCGCCCACCAGCGTGTCATACCCCTCCGGCAGCGAAGCGATATGGCTATGGATTTCCGCTGTCTTCGCCGCGGCTTCCACCTCGGCGTCGGTCGCATCCTGCTTGCCGAGCCGGATGTTCTCGCGGATCGACATGTTGAACAGCATGTTCTCCTGAAAGACGACGGCCATATGCGAGCGCAGCGAATCCCGCGTCACCTTGCGGATGTCGACGCCGTCGATGGCGACGCGTCCCTCGGTCGGCTCGTAAAGCCGCAGGATCAGGTTGAGCAGCGTGCTCTTGCCCGAGCCGCTTGGGCCGACGATGGCGATGTTCTTGCCGGCCTTGAGCCTCAACGTCAGACCGTCCAGCACCTTGGTATCGGTGCCCTCATAGCTGAAGCTGACGCGCTCGAAGGCGATATCGTTCATCACCGGCGGCATTTCCGGCGCGCCCGGCCGGTCCGCCCCCCGCATCGGTTCGTCGAGCAATTCCTCCATGTGCTGCACGGAAGCGGCCGAGGAGATCGCCAGCGGGATGAAATGCATCAGATGCGCGATGTTGTAGGAAATCTCCCAGAACGCGCTCTCGAAGGTGACGAAGGTGCCGACCGTGATCTGGCCCTTGGTGGCGAGATACGCGCCGATGCCGAGCACGACGAGATGCAGCAGCAGCACGGAGACGGTGACGGTGCGCTCCACCATCGAGGACAGGAAGGTGGCCTCCGCAATCGAGCGCCGCGCATTGAGGTTGCGGAACGTGAACCAGCCGAACGCCTTGCGCTGCAAGCCGAACGCCTTCACCACGAGCTGGGTGCCGATGTTCTCCTGGACCACGCCGAGGATCGCGGATTCGTTGACCTTTTGATCGTAATTGGCCTGCACCGCCTTCGGCGTCAGGATTCGCGGGCCGACCAGCGTCACCGGGAAAATCAGCAGCGCCACCACCGCAAGTTGCCAATTCAGCCAGATCATCAGGCCGATGCCGGCGATCAGTTCGAACAGCGGCAGCAGCGCGCTGTTGGCAAGCGATTTGATCGAGCTTTCATAACCCGCCATGTCCACCGAGAAGCGCGACAGGATTTCGCCGCGCTTGGTGCGACCGAAGAAGGACGCCGGAAGGCTCTGCAGATGATTGAACAGCCGGGTGCGGACATCGGAGATCACCGCTGCGGACAGGCGCGCATCCCATAGCTCGTACCAGACTGCCACGATCGAGGTGAGAATGCCTGCGGTCGCCAGCACAATGAGGATCACATAGAGCGCGTGGAAGTCCTCCTCCCCGAGCGCATCGTCGATCAGGTATTTCAGGCTGAGCGGCATGATGACGTTGAACAACGTCTCCACGAACAGCCCGATGCCGACGAACACAAGCCAGCGCTTGTAGTTGCGCATCAACGGCCATGTGAAGCGATAGATCGTCGCGAATGCGCCCGCGGCTTCGCTCGCGGTAAAGGCGACGAGATCCTCGTCATCGTCGTCGTCAATGTCGACCGCGACCGGCTCCGGAATGGGCTCTGGACGCACGGCCTCCTCGGCGGCGCGCTTGTCGGCAACGGACTCCGGGTCGGTGCTATCCGGCGGTGGCGACATCGAAAGGATTTGCCCAGTGCGCGATTTTTATGCGCGGTTTCGGTACGGACGATCAGGCGAAGGCCGGCCGCCTCGACGGCCGGCTTTCGCGGACCATACGCGATCAGTCGTCGTCCGCAATCTTGTCGAAGAAAGAATAACGCAGGCTGTCGGAGTCCGCGTACCAGTCGCCCGGCCCCTTGCCCGCCTTGAGGGTGGCCTCCCAGACCTGATCGGTCCGGTCGTCGCGATGCGCGGACAGGTCGAAACCATTGCCGAAGAACAACTCCGACCACTCCCACCAGGTGCCGAGCTTCTTGACGCCGCGCAGGAGGTCGTAGCGATCGATCAGCGCGGGGGCCATGTCGCTCGTCACCGAACCGAACACGAATCCGGTCTTCACCACGCGGTTGATCTCGCGGATGCCCTTCACGACCTGCTTGGGCGAAAGATGGCACAGGCTAGTCTCGAACACGAAGTCGAACGAGTCAGCCTTGAACGGCAGCTTGGTCACGGAGCCGAGCTTGTTGTATTTCCGCAGTGCCTTCGGCGTCTTGGCATGAATGAAACGATTGTTCTCGACGCCCCAGGCATCGACGCCACGCTCGCGCAGCGCGCCGACCAGTTCGCCGCTCGCCGAGCCCGCGACCAGCAGCCGGTAACCCTTCTTGGGCCGCCACACGATCCGGATCATCTCCATCAGGTAATCGGGATCGGTGAACTTCTGCCAGACTTCCGAATAAGGCCCGGCATTGCGATAGTTTTCGAAATAGGCGCGATCGATCTTGTCGGACGGCACGTTGCCGGTTTCGCCGCGCTCGTAGCGCAGCTTCATCATCTCGGTGGTGATGATGTCGGTCGCGGCGTCAGAGGAATCGAGCAGGCCGTTGAGGGTCGAGTCGAACAGATAGTCGCCGACCACGACAAAGCCCGGGTGCTCGTAAGGCTCGGGCCGATGGTTGGTCATCACGTCGCGCACCGGCAGGCCGCCGGGAATGCAGTTCACCGACGACAGCCAGCGGTGAATCTTGCCCTCGATGAAATGCGGGCGGGCCTTGCCGAACGAGGCCGGCAGCGATTTGAGCGCGGCGTCGATCAGCTCTTCATCGGAGAGGTTGGCGTAAGCCAGTGCATCCGAACCCGCGATCAGCCAGTTCAGCACGCCGTTGCGGCCGACATCGTGGCGCGCGCCCTCGACGTAAACACAGCAGCCGCCGAAGGCTTCCGACATCCACCACGCGCCCGGCACCTTGTCACCCCAGAACGGCGTATCGAACAGGATCGACACCCGCAGGTAGTGCGCGGGCCGGTCGAAATAGGCGATATGCCGCACCATCGAATGGCGTAGCAACTCCCCTTCCCAGCGCATCGTCGCCAGCCACGAATGCGGCAGGCACATCACCACCAGGTCGAATTCCTTCGTCACCGGCGCCTTGCCGTTCATCATCTCGACGGCGTACTTGCCGGAATCGTTCTTGCCGACCTTGAGCACGCGATGGTTGAGATTGATCTCGGCGTCGATCTCGCTGCGCAGGCTGTGGATCAACTGCTCGTTGCCGTTCTGGATCGAGTACAGGCCGATATAGCCCTCAATATCCATCACGTAGTTCTTCAAGGCGTTGAGGCCGTTGGTGTTGTGGCTCTCGGTCGCGATATCGGAACGCGCCATCACCTTGATGAAGCGCTTGGCGATGGGATCGGCCACCTCCTCGTCGAGCACATCTTCCGCGCTCTTGAACGCCCAGGGATGTTCATTGTCGTGCGCGCCGACGCCTTCGTAATATTCGATCGGCGAGACCAGGCTGGTGCAGCGCTTGCGGAAATTCGCGATCGCGTTCGCAGTCTCGGGACCATATTTGCGGCGCATGCCCGGAATGTCGTCAAGCAGTTCGCCATCGAGCTGGATCTGCTCGGCATCCATCGGCACGGTCTGCAATCCGAAATGCTGGATCAGTTCGCGCAGCGGATCGGGACCCGTCATCGAGTAGTCGTAGATTTCGGCGACCCCCGCCTCATAGATCGCGGCCGACGAATCGAATTTGCCTGTCTGGATTTTGCCGCCGAGACGGTTCGAGGCCTCAAAGATCGAAACCCGGCACAACGGGCCAAGTTTCTTCTTGAGGTACCAGGCCGACATCAAGCCGCCCGGCCCACCCCCGATAATCGCAAGATTGATCATTTCTTTGCTGTTCGCCCCGCCATCGGCCGGTCGTTGCGCCAGCCTAACGTCAAAATATACAAAGCCTTTTTCCCCTGAAAGGTAGATGAACAAAACCGGGCTCGGCAATCAAAACCGCCCCGGTCCATCAAAAGAATAGGCTCTTTTTCGGTGCGATCCTTGCGCACAGGCAACGAACAGGCCTGTCCCATCCTCATGAGCCGGGGAGCCAGAGACAAGCCGCCACAGCTTGTCAGCGCACTGCAGCAAAAAGGCCGCCCGAAGGCGGCCTTTTCAAGAGGTGAGTAAAGCGAACCGTCACTCCACCGGCGGCAAAGCCAGCGGTTCGGCTTCCGGCGCGGCCGGAGGCGTTGCGATCGCCGCCTGCTTCTCGCGCTCGTCCAGGATCAGCTTGTCGCGCTTGGTCGCGACTTCGCGGATCTTGGCCATCGAGGCGCCGGTGCCCGCCGGGATCAGGCGGCCAACGATGACGTTCTCCTTGAGGCCCTCGAGCGGGTCCACCTTGCCGTTGACGGCGGCTTCGGTGAGGACGCGGGTGGTCTCCTGGAACGACGCCGCCGAGAAGAACGAGCGGGTCTGCAGCGACGCCTTGGTGATGCCGAGCAGCACCGGGGTTCCGGTCGCGGGCTTCTTGCCCTCTTCCTTCGCCTTGGCGTTGTTCTGGTCGAACTCGATCTTGTCGACCTGCTCGCCCGAGATCATGTCGGTGTCGCCCTGATCGGTGATCTCCACCTTCTGCAACATCTGACGGACAATCACTTCGATGTGCTTGTCGTTGATGAGCACGCCCTGGAGCCGGTAGACCTCCTGGATTTCGTTGACCAGATAGGCAGCAAGTTCCTCGATGCCCTTGATCGCCAGAATGTCGTGCGGCGCCGGATTGCCCTCGACGATGAAATCGCCCTTTTCGACGATGTCGCCGTCCTGCAGGTGGATGTGCTTGCCCTTCGGGATCAGGTACTCGCGCGGCTCCTCGGTCTTGTCAGTCGGCTCGATCGAGAGACGGCGCTTGTTCTTGTAATCCCGTCCGAAGCGGATCGTGCCGGCGATCTCCGCGATGATCGCGGCGTCCTTCGGCTTGCGGGCTTCGAACAGTTCGGCCACGCGCGGCAGACCGCCCGTGATGTCGCGGGTCTTGGCGCTCTCGGTCGAGATACGCGCAAGGATGTCGCCCGGCTTCACCGTCGCGCCGACGTCCACCGACAGAATGGCGTCCACCGACAGCATGTAGCGGGCGTCGCCGCCGCGCGCGAGCTTCAGCACCTTGCCGTCCTTGCCCTTGACCACGATGGCCGGACGCAGGTCCGCACCACGATTGGTCGAGCGCCAGTCGATGACGATACGCTTGGCGATACCGGTCGACTCGTCGAGCGTTTCGGAGATCGACTGGCCTTCGACCAGATCCTCGAACCCGATGGTGCCCTCGACTTCGGTGAGAATGGGACGGGTATAGGGATCCCACTCCGCGATGCGCTGGCCGCGCTTGACCATATCGCCCTCGTCGACCCACATGCGCGAGCCGTACTGGATACGATGGGTCGCACGCTCGGTGCCGTCGGCATCGACGATCGCAACGACCATGTTGCGGACCATCGCAACCTTGGCGCCTTCCGAGTTGGTGGCGATCGCCTTGTTCCTGATGACGATCTTGCCGTCGAAGTTCGACTCCACGAACGACTGCTGGTTGATCTGCGCAGCGCCGCCGATGTGGAACGTACGCATCGTGAGCTGCGTGCCCGGCTCACCGATCGACTGCGCGGCGATGACGCCGACAGCTTCACCGTGGTTGACCGGGGTGCCGCGCGCGAGGTCGCGGCCGTAGCACATGGCGCAGATGCCGTTGACCAGTTCGCAGGTCAGTGCGGAGCGGATTTTCACCTCCTGCACACCAGCGCGCTGGATGGCATCGACGTGGCTCTCCTCCATCAGAGTGCCGCGCTTGACGACGACCCTGTTGGTCGACGGCTCGCGGATATCCTCGCCCGCGGTGCGGCCGAGGATGCGTGAGCCGAGCGAAGCCACCACGGTGCCGGCGTCCACGATCGCCCGCATCTTGATGCCGAGGTTGGTGCCGCAGTCGGTTGCATTGATGATGCAATCCTGCGCCACGTCCACCAGACGGCGGGTGAGGTAGCCGGAGTTCGCGGTTTTCAACGCGGTGTCCGCGAGACCCTTGCGGGCGCCGTGGGTCGAGTTGAAGTATTCGAGCACCGACAGACCTTCCTTGAAGTTGGAAATGATCGGCGTCTCGATGATCTCGCCCGACGGCTTGGCCATCAGACCGCGCATACCGGCCAGCTGGCGCATCTGCGCCGGCGAACCACGCGCACCGGAGTGAGCCATCATGTAGATCGAGTTGATCTGAGCCTCGCCGCCCTTCGGATTCTTCTTCACCGACGAGATTTCCTTCATCATCTCGTCAGCGATCTTCTCCGTAGCCTTGGACCAGGCGTCGACCACCTTGTTGTACTTTTCGCCCTGAGTGATCAGGCCGTCGTTGTACTGCTGCTCGAATTCCTTCGCCATCGAGCGGGTGTCGTCGACGACCTTCCACTTGCCGTGCGGCACGACCATGTCGTCCTTGCCGAACGAGATGCCCGCCTTGAAGGCGTTGTGGAAGCCGAGCGCCATGATGCGGTCGCAGAAGATCACAGTCTCCTTCTGACCGCAGTGACGATACACCGTGTCGATCACGCCGGAGATTTCGCGCTTCGTCATCAGCTTGTTGACGGCGTCGAACGGGACCTTCGGATGCTTCGGCAGAACCTGGCCGAGCATAACGCGGCCGGCGGTGGTCTCGTAGATCTTCGAGATCGGCTTGTTGTCCTCACCGACCCCGTTCCACCGATACTTGATCTTGGTATGCAGGTGGATGACCTTTGAGAACAGCGCGTGCTCGATCTCCGCCATGTCGCGGTAGATCTTGCCTTCGCCGGCGAGGCCTTCGCGCAGGATCGAGAGATAATAAAGACCAAGCACAATGTCCTGCGACGGCACGATGATCGGCTGACCATTCGCCGGATGCAGGATGTTGTTGGTCGACATCATCAGGACGCGTGCTTCCAGCTGCGCTTCAAGCGACAGCGGAACGTGCACGGCCATCTGGTCGCCGTCGAAGTCGGCGTTGAACGCGGCGCAGACCAGCGGGTGAAGCTGGATCGCCTTGCCCTCGATCAGCGTCGGCTCGAATGCCTGAATGCCGAGGCGATGCAGCGTCGGCGCGCGGTTCAACAGCACCGGATGCTCGCGGATCACCTCGTCGAGGATATCCCAGACCTCGGGACGCTCCTTCTCGACGAGTTTCTTCGCCTGCTTCACCGTGGTGGACAGACCCTTGGCGTCGAGCCGCGAATAGATGAACGGCTTGAACAGTTCGAGCGCCATCTTCTTCGGCAGGCCGCACTGATGCAGCTTCAGCTCGGGGCCGACCACGATAACCGAACGGCCGGAATAGTCGACGCGTTTGCCGAGCAGGTTCTGGCGGAAGCGGCCCTGCTTGCCCTTGAGCATGTCGGCGAGCGACTTCAGCGGACGCTTGTTGGCGCCGGTGATGACGCGGCCGCGGCGGCCGTTGTCGAACAGCGCGTCCACAGCTTCCTGCAGCATGCGCTTTTCGTTGCGGATGATGATGTCCGGCGCGCGCAGCTCCATCAGCCGCTTCAAACGATTGTTGCGGTTGATGACGCGGCGGTACAGGTCGTTGAGGTCGGAAGTCGCGAAGCGGCCGCCGTCGAGCGGCACCAGCGGACGCAGGTCCGGCGGAATCACCGGCACGACCGTGAGGATCATCCACTCCGGCTTGTTGCCCGAGTTACGGAAAGCCTCGACGATCTTCAGGCGCTTGGCGAACTTCTTGTGCTTGATGTCGGAATCGGTCTCCGCCATGTCGGCGCGCAACTGCGCCTCGAGCTTCTCGAGGTCGAGGCCCCGCAGCAGCTCGCGGATCGCTTCCGCACCGATCATCGCGGTGAAGGAATCCTGGCCGTACTCGTCCTGCGCCTTAAGATACTCTTCTTCGGACAGCAGCTGACGGTCCTTGAGCGCGGTGAGACCCGGCTCAAGCACGACGTAATATTCGAAGTACAGAATCCGCTCGAGGTCCTTCAGCGTCATGTCGAGCAGAAGGCCGATACGGCTCGGCAGCGACTTCAGGAACCAGATGTGCGCAACCGGAGCGGCGAGCTCGATGTGACCCATGCGCTCGCGACGGACGCGCGACAGCGTGACTTCGACCGAGCACTTTTCGCAGATGATGCCCTTGTACTTCATCCGCTTGTACTTGCCGCACAAGCACTCGTAGTCCTTGATCGGCCCGAAGATGCGCGCACAGAACAGGCCGTCACGCTCAGGCTTGAACGTGCGGTAGTTGATGGTTTCCGGCTTTTTGATCTCGCCGTACGACCACGACAGAATCTTCTCCGGCGACGCGATCGAAATCCGGATCTGGTCGAAGACCTGGGCCGGCGTCGTCGGGTTGAAAAGATTCATAATCTCTTGGTTCATCGTCTTCTCCTTGCGTGCCGATCGTCACCGGCAGCGAATTCGAGAATATCTCGTCAGCTCGCGCGCCTCGCATCCTGAGAGAGCGAGGCGCGAATGCCCGGCCGCAAGGCCGGGCAGATAATTTCCGTTACTCGGCCGCCTCGGACGTCGGCGCCGGGCCCATCTTGGAATTGTGCAGGTCGACGTTGAGGCCGAGCGAGCGCATTTCCTTGACCAGCACGTTGAACGATTCGGGGATACCCGCCTCGAACGTGTCGTCGCCACGCACGATGGCCTCGTACACCTTGGTGCGGCCCGCGACGTCGTCCGACTTCACGGTCAGCATTTCCTGCAGAGTGTAGGCCGCGCCGTAAGCTTCGAGCGCCCAGACTTCCATTTCGCCGAAACGCTGGCCGCCGAACTGCGCCTTGCCGCCCAAAGGCTGCTGGGTGACGAGCGAGTACGGACCGATCGAACGCGCGTGGATCTTGTCGTCCACGAGATGGTGCAGCTTGAGCATGTAGATGTAGCCCACCGTCACCTTGCGATCGAACTGGTCGCCGGTACGTCCATCGTACACGGTCGACTGGCCCGACTTGTCGACGCCGGCAAGCTCCAGCATGTCCTCGATGTCTTTTTCCTTGGCACCGTCGAACACCGGCGTTGCAATCGGCACGCCCGGCTTGAGGTTGCGGCCCAACTCGAGGAGTTCGTTGTCGTTCAGCGACTTCACGACTTCGTCGTCGCCATAGACCTCCTTCAGGGTGCTCTTCAGCGCCTTGGTGTCGGACTTGCCGTCGCCCTTGGCGAGGTAAGCATCGACCGCCTGCCCGATCCGCTTGCCGAGGCCCGCACAGGCCCAGCCGAGATGCGTTTCGAGAATCTGGCCGACGTTCATGCGCGAAGGCACGCCCAGCGGGTTGAGCACGATGTCGGCATGGGTGCCGTCCTCAAGGAACGGCATGTCCTCGATCGGAACGATCTTGGAGACGACGCCCTTGTTGCCGTGACGGCCGGCCATCTTGTCGCCCGGCTGGATCTTGCGCTTCACCGCGACGAAGACCTTGACCATCTTCATCACGCCCGGAGGCAATTCATCGCCGCGCTGCAGCTTCTCGACCTTGTCGAGGAAGCGCTGTTCAAGGCCCTTCTTCGATTCGTCGTACTGCTTCCGCATGGCCTCGATCTCGGCCATCAGCTTGTCGTTCGGCGAAGCGAATGCCCACCACTGCGAGCGCGGATACTCTTCGAGCACCGCACGGGTGATCTTGGTGTCCTTCTTGAAGCCCTTCGGGCCAGCGATGCCCTGACGGTTCTCGAGAAGGTCCGCGAGGCGGCCGTAGACGTTGCGGTCGAGGATCGCCTGTTCGTCATCGCGGTCCTTGGCGAGACGCTCGATCTCTTCCCGCTCGATCGCCAGCGCACGTTCGTCCTTGTCGACGCCATGACGGTTGAACACACGCACTTCGACGATGGTGCCCTGCACGCCCGGAGGCACGCGGAGCGAAGTATCGCGAACGTCGGACGCCTTTTCACCGAAGATGGCGCGCAGCAGCTTTTCTTCCGGCGTCATCGGGCTTTCGCCCTTCGGCGTGATCTTGCCGACGAGGATGTCGCCAGCGCGAACTTCCGCACCGATGTAGACGATGCCGGCTTCGTCGAGGTTCTTCAGCGCTTCCTCCGAGACGTTCGGAATGTCGCGGGTGATTTCCTCGGGGCCGAGCTTGGTGTCGCGGGCCATGACTTCGAATTCCTCGATGTGGATCGAGGTGAAGACGTCATCCTTGACGATCCGCTCGGACAAGAGGATCGAGTCTTCGAAGTTGTAGCCATTCCACGGCATGAACGCGACGAGCACGTTGCGGCCGAGCGCGAGCTCACCGAGATCGGTCGACGGACCGTCAGCGATGATGTCGCCCTTCTTCACCACGTCGCCCACCTTCACCAGCGGGCGCTGGTTGATACAGGTCGACTGGTTGGAACGCTGGAACTTCATCAGGCGGTAGATGTCGACGCCCGACTTGGTCGGATCGAGATCTTCGGTCGCGCGGATGACGATACGGGTCGCGTCGATCTGGTCGATCACGCCGGTACGGCGCGCCGCGATCGCAGCGCCCGAGTCACGCGCAACCACGCCTTCCATGCCGGTGCCGACGAACGGCGCTTCGGCGCGCACCAGCGGCACGGCCTGACGCTGCATGTTCGAGCCCATCAGCGCGCGGTTGGCGTCGTCGTTCTCGAGGAACGGGATCAGCGCCGCGGCGACCGAGACGAGCTGCTTCGGCGACACGTCCATGTAGTCGACGCGATCCGGCGTGAGCTGGATCACTTCGCCCGCATGACGGCAGATGACGAGGTCTTCGGTGAAGCGGCCACGGTTATCGAGCGGCACGTTGGCCTGCGCGACGCGGTAGCGGCCTTCTTCCATCGCCGAGAGGTACACGACCTCGTCGGTGACGCGACCGTCCTTCACCTTACGATAAGGCGTCTCGACGAAACCATACTTGTTCACGCGCGCGAACGTCGCGAGCGAGTTGATGAGGCCGATGTTCGGACCTTCCGGCGTCTCGATCGGGCAGATACGGCCGTAGTGCGTCGGATGCACGTCGCGCACTTCGAAGCCGGCGCGCTCGCGGGTCAGACCGCCCGGTCCAAGTGCCGAGAGGCGGCGCTTGTGGGTGATCTCCGACAGCGGGTTGGTCTGGTCCATGAACTGCGAGAGCTGCGACGAGCCGAAGAACTCGCGCACCGCGGCAGCGGCAGGCTTCGCGTTGATGAGGTCCTGCGGCATCACGGTGTCGATATCGACGCTCGACATGCGCTCCTTGATGGCGCGCTCCATGCGCAACAGGCCGACGCGATACTGATTTTCCATCAGCTCGCCGACCGAACGCACGCGGCGGTTGCCGAGATGGTCGATGTCGTCGATCTCGCCCTTGCCGTCGCGCAGGTCCACCAGCGTCTTGATGACGGAAAGGATGTCTTCCTTGCGCAGCGTGCGATGGGTGTCCGGCGCATCCAGCTCAAGGCGCATGTTCATCTTCACGCGGCCCACGGCCGAGAGGTCGTAGCGCTCGGAATCGAAGAACAGCGACTGGAACATGTTCTGCGCGGATTCGAGCGTCGGCGGCTCGCCCGGACGCATCACGCGGTAGATGTCGAACAGCGCGTCCTCGCGCGTGACGTTCTTGTCGGCGGAGAGCGTGTTGCGGATGTAGGGGCCGACATTGACGTGGTCGATGTCGAGGATCGGCAGATCCTTGTAGCCCTGCTCGATCAGCGCCTTCAGCGACTTCTCGGTGATCTCCTCGCCCGCTTCGGCGTAGATCTCGCCGGTCTTCGGGTTGACGAGGTCTTCGGCGAGGAACGTGCCGACGAGATCGGCGTCGCTCATGCGCAGCGCCTTGAGGCCCTTCTCCTGCAGGAGGCGGGCCTGGCGCACGGTGAGTTTCTTACCGGCTTCGAGCACAACCTTGCCCGAATCCGCATCGACGAGATCGGTCGCAGCCGAATAGCCGCGGAAACGATCAGCCGAGAACGGCACGCGCCAGCCATCCTTGGCGCGCTTGTACTGAATCTTCTTGTAGAAGGTCGACAGGATCTCTTCGCCGTCGAGGCCAAGGGCCAGCATCAGCGAGGTCACCGGAATCTTGCGGCGGCGGTCGATGCGCGCGAACACGATGTCCTTGGCGTCGAACTCGATGTCGAGCCACGAACCGCGATACGGAATCACGCGCGCGGCGAACAGCAGCTTGCCCGAGGAGTGGGTCTTGCCCTTGTCGTGATCGAAGAACACGCCCGGCGAACGATGCATCTGCGAGACGATGACGCGCTCGGTGCCGTTGACGATGAAGGTGCCGTTCATCGTCATGAGCGGAATGTCGCCCATGTAGACGTCCTGCTCCTTGATGTCCTTCACCGACTTCGCGCCGGTTTCCTCGTCGATATCGAACACGATGAGGCGCAGCGTCACCTTCAGCGGCGCAGCGAAGGTCATGCCGCGCTGGCGGCACTCGTCGACGTCATACTTCGGCGCCTCGAATTCGTAGCGGACGAACTCGAGCTGTGAGGTGCCGGAGAAATCGTTGATCGGGAACACAGACCGGAACACAGCCTGCAGACCTTCGTCCAGCCGCCCGCCTTGAGGCTCGTCGACCATCAGGAACTGGTCGTAGGATGCCTTCTGAACCTCGATCAGGTTCGGCATCTCCGCGACTTCCTTGATGTGTCCGAAGAACTTGCGAACACGCTTGCGACCGGTGAAAGTTTGCTGCGACTGCGCCATCGTGGCCTCTCATTTCGCCGCCTTGCCGGCGGCATTCCCCGGACTGCGGCTGCGCACCGCTGTCCAGCTTGAATTTCGAAATCGTCCTGGTCGCGCGCGTTGCCGCGCGGCATCCCAAGACGCAAAATGACGTGCGAAACGCTCACCGCGTTTGCCCGTCAACCAGACCCTAAATTCTCGAACAGCCCGAAATAGCTTTCGCTCTCCGACGCCTTAGTCCCATGACCCCTGCTGGTCGGGACGCCTTTCGTGCTCCCACCTATCTGGTGGGTTTTTGCAGCTTTTCGAGGGGTACCTCCCCGAACCGCCACACATTGTCGTGTCCGGACCGGCTCCCGAAGGAACCGGCCCGAACAAGATTGTCGTCTTACTTGAGCTCGACCTTGGCGCCGACCTTCTCGAGGGTCGCCTTGATCTTCTCGGCTTCGTCCTTGGCAACGCCTTCCTTGAGCGGCTTCGGCGCGCCTTCGACGAGGTCCTTGGCTTCCTTGAGGCCCAGGCCGGTGATGGCGCGGACTTCCTTGATGACCTCGATCTTCTTGTCGCCGGCCGAAGCCAGAACGACCTGGAACTCGGTCTTTTCTTCAGCAGCAGCGGCACCGCCGCCAGCGCCCGGAGCAGCAGCAACCGCAACAGCGGCAGCAGCGGAAACGCCCCACTTCTCTTCGAGGAGCTTCGCGAGCTCGGCAGCCTCGAGCACGGTGAGGCTCGAGAGGTCGTCCACGATCTTCTGCAAATCAGCCATTGTATCTTTCCTTCAGCGTATCAGTTCGAACCAGTTGAGATGGAGAATGGCATCACGCCGCTTCACCCTTTGAGGCATAGGCCTGAACAACGCGCGCGACCTTCGCCGCGGGAGCGTTGGCGAGCTGAGCGATCTTGGTTGCCGGCGCCACCAGGAGGCCGACAATCTTGCCGCGCAGTTCGTCGAGCGACGGCAGCGAGGCAAGCGCCTTCACCGCGTCGGTATTCAGGACAGTCGTTCCCATCGCGCCGCCAAGGATGACGAACTTCTCGTTCGTCTTGGCGAACTCGACGGCAATCTTCGGCGCTGCGACCGGATCGTTCGAAGTAGCGATCACGGTTGGCCCCTTCAGCAGGGAACCAATGGAGGCAACGTCCGTGCCCTCAAGAGCAATTTTGGCGAGACGGTTCTTCGAGACCTTCACCGAAGCGCCAGCCTGCTTCATCTGCGTGCGCAGAATCTGCATCTGGGCCACCGTGAGGCCGGAATAATGAGCGACGACCGCAACGCCCGTGGACTTGAAAGTCCCCTTCAGCGCGTCGACCGCCTCTTTTTTTGCCGCTCGTTCCACAGCAAGCTCTTTCCGGTTGGCGGCCTTTGCTCGGAAGCAGGACCGCCGGGTTGCACCGATCGTCCTGCCCAGCTCGGGTCTCGAGACACTCAATCAATCTCTCGACACGTCAGGGCCTGACGACATTGACAGCCTGCCCTCTCGTCCGGCCGCGAAGGCCTTCGGAGGTGTCGAGGTCGAACCAAATCCGCTGTCCACCGTTGTTGCACGGTGGAATGCAAAATCCGGTCTTCACCCGTCTGTGCAGGAAATTAAGCCAAGCCCTTCAAAAAAATAGGCAAGACACCCGCAGTCTTGGACAGGATTCGAAGCCGCCATCCATGAAGGAGCGCGGCCCCTGCCGCTTTCCAAATCCAGGCCGACAGTCGTTCTTTTCCGGGTCGAACAAGCCAAGCGGATTGATCGACGAGGAATGAACTCCTATTGATGGGTTTTTCGGAAAGCGAGCACGGACGCGCCAGCGACAGCCAGCACGCCCGGAAAGGAATGTTTAACGAGTCCCGGCTGCTTTGCCAAGTGGATTCTGGGTTCCGAAAGCAGGTTTCGGGCCAGTAAGAGCCGCTTCAGAGGCCTTCTCGGAAGACAATAATACCGCCCCCGAATTCCCCTCTCCAAAAGCAAAGGACGGAGCGGATTTGATCCGCCCCGTCCTGCAATCTTGTAAGCAACCCCGATCAGGAGTTCAGGCTGCCCGGCTCAACCTTGACGCCCGGGCCCATGGTCGAGGACACGGCGACGCGCTGGATGTAGGTGCCCTTGGCACCCGCCGGCTTCGCCTTTGCAACTGCATCGGCAAGCGCCTTGATGTTCTGCACGAGCTTCTCTTCCGAGAACGACGCCTTGCCGACGCCGGCCTGGACGATGCCAGCCTTCTCGACACGGAATTCGACCGAGCCGCCCTTGGCGCCCTTCACGGCCGCCGCGACGTCCATGGTCACGGTGCCGATCTTCGGATTCGGCATCATACCCCGCGGGCCAAGCACCTTACCGAGACGGCCGACCAGCGGCATCATGTCCGGGGTCGCGATGCAGCGATCGAACTCGATCTTGCCGCCCTGCACGATCTCGACGAGGTCTTCGGCACCGACAACGTCAGCGCCAGCAGCCTTGGCTTCGTCTGCCTTGGCGCCGCGTGCGAACACGCCGACGCGCAGCGTGCGGCCGGTGCCGTTCGGCAGCGTGACGACGCCACGCACCATCTGGTCGGCGTGACGCGGATCGACACCGAGATTGATCGCGATCTCGATGGTCTCGTCGAACTTCGCGTGCGCGCGTTCCTTGACGAGTTTGACGGCGTCCGCGATCGGGTAGAGCTTTTCGCGGTCGATGCCCTCGCGGGCCTTCACGAGCTTCTTTCCAACAGCCATGACTCGTTACCCCGCCACTTCCAGACCCATCGAACGGGCAGAGCCCTCGACCATCTTCATGGCCGACTCGACGGTGTCACAGTTGAGATCCTTCATCTTCTTCTCGGCGATTTCGCGCACCTGCGCCTTGGTCACCTTGCCGGCCTTGTCACGGCCCGGCGCCTTCGAGCCGGACTGGATCTTCGCTGCCTGCTTGAGGAAGAAGGACATCGGCGGCGTCTTCATCTCGAAAGTGAAGGAGCGATCCGCGTAAATGGTGATGACCACCGGAATCGGGGTGTTCTTTTCCATCTTCTGGGTCTGCGCGTTGAACGCCTTGCAGAACTCCATGATGTTCAGGCCGCGCTGACCAAGCGCGGGACCGATCGGTGGCGACGGGTTCGCCGCACCGGCCGGCACCTGCAATTTCAGGTATCCGGTCACTTTCTTTGCCATGCTCAACTCCTTCAAATGGCCCGGACCATTCCGGGCCTTCTTGAGGAACCGTGGTCCGGTTTCGCAAGTGACTGGCGATCACCTGCCCCCTTCCACGGGTCTTGCGGAGCGGCGAACCGCTCCGATAACGATCAGACCTTCTCGACCTGACCGAATTCCAGTTCGACCGGCGTTGCGCGGCCGAAGATCGACACCGCGACCTTCACGCGCGAACGCGCATCATCCACTTCTTCCACCACGCCGGAGAACGACGCGAACGGACCATCCGCCACGCGGACATTCTCGCCGACTTCGAATGACACCGAGGTCTTCGGCCGCTCCACGCCTTCCTGCACCTGATGCAGGATGCGCATCGCTTCGGCTTCGGAAATCGGCATCGGCTTGTTTTCGGCGCCGAGGAAGCCCGTTACCTTCGGAGTGTTCTTGATGAGGTGGAACGCCTCGTCGGTCAGGTTCATCTTCACCAGCACGTAGCCGGGGAAGAACTTGCGCTCGGTATCGACCTTGCGGCCCCGGCGCACTTCGGTGACCTTCTCGGTCGGAACCAGCACCTGCTCGAACAGGTCCTCGAGGCCGCGTTGCTTGGCCTGCTCCCGAATGGATTCGGAGACCTTCTTCTCGAAGTTCGAGTAGGCGTGAACGATGTACCAGCGCATGCTCATGTGTCAGTTCCAGCCGTCGCTAGCGAATGCCGAGGACGAACGTAATCAACATCCGGATCACCTGATCCGTGACGAAAAAGAAGATCGACGCAACCGCCACCAGCACGAACACCATGATGGTCGTGATCATGGTCTCGCGGCGGGTCGGCCACACCACCTTGGACGTCTCGGAGCGGACCTCCTGCAGAAATTTGAACGGGCTGAACGCCATCGTCTCGGTATCCACTCGCGTCTGAATAAAGTGTCGGGCCAGATTGCTTGCTTTCCGGACAGACGTTCGCGATGCCCAACCCTCGTTTGAAGGATGAGCCGCCAAATAGGCTTGTCGCGGGCTCGATTGTCCGGGGAGATAAAGCCGCGCCGGATATCCGTTGAACGGGCCGGCAGCAGGTAGCGCTATCTACTGCGGACCGGCCATCAGGTCAAGGTGCCAGCAACCCCTGCCTGCCCCCGGACAGGACCGTAAATCCCGCTGCGGCCTCATATTTCAGACAAAGCCGAATTGCCCGCCCTCCAGCCAGATGCAAGTCAGGCGGCCGGAGGAGAAGGCCCGCGTATCGATATTGATGCGGTTCGGCCTGATTTCCGGTTCCGGCGCCGGGGTGTGGCCATGGATGATGAGCTTCTCAAACAGCCCCTCATGGTCAAGAAACTCATGCCGGATCCAGGTCCGGTCCACCGCCGATTGCGCCTCCAGTGGAATGCCCGGCCGGACCCCGGCGTGGACGAAATACAGGTCGCCCGCCGCATAGGACAAAACGAGATTGCGATAGAAATCGCGGTGGCTGCCCGGCACTGCGCGCTCAAGCGCATTGGCGAGATGCAGGGCTTCGGTCGCATCCGGCGCCGGTGAAGACGCAATACCGTAGGACGCCAGCGTCTCACGTCCGCCAAGCCCGCCCCAGATCGGCATGATCTTCGGATTGTGCGGGAAATCCAGCACATAGGCCTCGTGATTGCCGCGCAGGAAGATGCAGCGCTCCCGGCGGCTAAGTTCGATCAGCGTATCGACCACACCGCGCGAATCCGGACCGCGATCAATGTAGTCGCCAATGAAGATTCTCAGCGCCTCAACGCCAGAGCGCGCGGCAAGATCGGCATCGATCGCGGCGAGCTTATCCCGCAGCGGACCCGCACAGCCGTGGATGTCGCCGATCGCGTAGATGCGCACACCCTCAGGCGCGCGAAATCCGGAAGGAATGGGCTGGGCTGAAACCGTCATGACAATTTTCCCGGTCCGCTGGCCGGCCAGTAAACCGTATAAAGAATTCCTGCGACGCAGATATCAACCCGGCTTGAGGCATAAAAAATCCCGCATCGTTTGGCGGGAGATCGATGCAGATCAATGCCGCTGCATGTCTGAATCTGCATGTCCGATACTGGCAGGGGCGGCAGGACTCGAACCTGCGACCCTCGGTTTTGGAGACCGATGCTCTACCAACTGAGCTACACCCCTACAGGCGGCTTTCTATAGCCGACCGCTTTGCGTTCGTCACGCCCTTCTCGCCGGATATTTCCGACGCCTTTTCCGGCGGATAACGCAGCTTGACTCGCCCTGCCCCTGCTTCCTTAATAAATCCGGTCCATGAGGCCCTTCGCGAAATCAGGAACCGCGGCTTGAGACGCTTTTCCTCCATGCGCCGCATGTCCTTGGTCTACCGCCTCCTGTCGCTGGTGCTGGTCGCCTGCCTGCCGGGCCTCGCCGCCCTGATCTACTCCTCGCTCGATCTGCGCGACTCCCGCTATCAGGAGGTGAATGCGGAGGCTTTGCGCAACGCGCACTTCGCCGTGTCGGAGCTCGAGCAGATCTTCGAGGGCATCAAGGGCGTTCTGCACACGACCGGCCAGGCGTCGGAAGTTCGCAGCGGCGACTTCGCCGCCTGCCAGCAATATTTGGCACGTGTGCGGACCAAATTGCCGCCGCTGACCTCCATCGTCATCGTCGAGCCAAACGGAGAACCCCGCTGCTTCAGTGAAGGCAGCGTTCCCGCCGTCAATCTCAGCGACCGCTATTATTTCCGCGAGGCCCTGACCACGCGCGAGTTTTCCGTCGGCGATTACACCATGAGCCGTTTGTCCGGCCGCCGCATCGTTCCGGTCGCGCTGCCGGCCGTGACCGGCGACCACATCGATTTCGTCGTCGGCGCCGGCGTCAATCTCGAATGGCTCGGCCGGCAATTGCGCGAACGGGGACTCGCGCCCGGGAGCGCCGTGACCGTGGCGGACCGCAACGGCATCATCGTCGCGCGCGAACCCAATCCGGAAAAATTCATCGGCACGAGCTTTCCGACGCAATACATGTACCTGCTCTCGGCTCTGCCCGGCACGGCGGACGTCCGCAGCCGCGACGGGACCGACCGCATCCTCGGCTACATACCCGCGCCCTACACATCGTTCGGACTCTATGTGTCGAGCGGCATCGCGCGCGCGGAAGCGCTGGGACCGATCGACCGCGCGCTCCGCAGCAGCGTTCTCTTGTTCGTGCTCGGCAGCACGGCTGCCTTCCTGCTGGCATGGCTCGTCGGCGAGGGCATCATCCGCCGCCCCCTGATGCAGATGGTCGCCACGGCGGAAAGCTGGCGGCGGGGACATGATGGCGTTCGCAACCGGCTCGACGGGCGCAACGACGAGATCGGCATGCTCGGCCAGACCTTCGACAGCCTGATGGACGAAAACGCACGGCGTGAGGAAGAGCGTGAGGAATCCGAGGCGCGGCGCGAAATTCTCGTCCACGAACTCGCGCACCGGGTCAAGAACACGCTCGCCACCGTGCAATCCATCGCCTCCATGAGCTTCCGCACCAATCAGGGGCCGGAGGCACTGCGCAATTTTCAGGAACGGCTGCAGGCGCTGGTGCGCAGCCACGACCTTCTGACGCGACACAACTGGCAGCACGCCGATCTGCGCGAGGTTGCGGAAGCAGCCCTCGCGCCTGCGCGCGAAGATCTCGCGCATCGTTTCACGCTGTCAGGACCGCCGGTGGATTTACGCTCGGCCATTGTGGTGCCGATCGCCATGATCTTTCATGAGTTGTGCACCAACTCGATGAAATATGGCGCGCTCTCCAACGATACCGGTCATGTCGAGCTGCGCTGGACCAAGGAGCCGAACGAGATCGGTAACCTCATCAGCCTGACCTGGAGCGAGCGCGGCGGACCGCCGGTGAAAGCGCCGGAGCAAGAAGGCTTTGGCACCCGTCTCATCACCAGCCTGACGCGGCAACTGGGCGGCGGATATGAGGTGCACTATGCCGTGTCCGGCATCGTCTGCGACATCCGCCTCGTGACGCGCCCGGACGCCACACCGGAGCAGGACTCCTGAGCGCCACGCATCTCACGCCGCAGCGCGCGCGTGACGGCGGATCGATTGCGGCGGCTGTCCGAGCACACGCAGGAAAGCCCGGCGCATCCGTTCGCGATCGGCAAAGCCCGTCTCGTTTGCAATCACATCCATCGAATGACGGCCCTCCTCCATCATCAGACGCGCGGCCTCAACGCGCAGATGCTCGACGGCCTTCGCCGGAGACTGTCCGGTCTCGGCGCGGAATGCGCGGCTGAATTGCCGGGGACTGAGATGCGCGGCCTGCGCAAGTTCCTCGACCGACAATACGTTCCCAAGATGGCTCTTGGCGTAGTCGAGCGCGCTCTGGATGCGGTCTGATTTCGGCGCGAGTTCAAGCAACGTCGAAAACTGCGACTGGCCTCCCGTACGGCGATGATAGACGACGAGCTTGCGGGCCACTGACCGCGCCACCTCCGCACCGTGATCCTTCTCGATCATGGCGAGCGCAAGGTCGATGCCGGCCGTCATTCCAGCCGAGGTCCACACCGGCCCGTCCACGATGTAGATGCGATCTTCCTCGACCGTGATCGCGGGATATCGTTGCCGAAGCTCTTGCGCGAAAGCCCAGTGCGTCGTGGCGCGGCGACCATCGAGTACTCCGGCCTCCGCCAGGACAAATGCGCCAATGCAGGGCGCGGCCACTCTGCGCGCCGTCCCCATCGAGCGCCGGACGAATTCCGCCATAGCGGGGGTGACAGGTTCGATTTGCGCGCCCGCGCCGATCACGACGGTATCGAACGTCTCGTCGCCGAACGCTTCGGTCTCGATACAGAAGCCGGCTGAAGAGCGCACGGGCCCACCATTCTCCGACAGCAAGGTCAGCCGATAGGCCGGTTTGCCCAACGTCATGTTGGCCACTTCAAACGCAGACACCACAGCAAACCCCATCGCCTGAAAGCCGGGGAATATCGCCAGCGCAACCTCGTGCATGGGAGCCACCTATGTCCTGAAAAGGTGTTTATATGACATTTAAGACGTCCCGAAAAGTAGGTATCCAATTCGGGAAGACACGGATTGGATCAACAGGAGACGTATCATGGCACTTTCAGCAAAAGGCACTGCACTCATTACTGGCGCATCATCCGGCATTGGTGCGATCTACGCGGAACGCCTCAGCCGCCGCGGCTACAATCTCATTCTGGTCGCGCGCCGGCGCGACAAACTGAATGCCCTCGCCAGCAAGATCGGCGCCGCGACTGGCCGCGCTGTCGAGGTCGTGACCGCCGATCTCGGCAAAAAAGACGACCTGCGGCGAATCGAGAACCTGTTGCGGACCGACGCCAGCATCACCCTGCTGGTGAACAACGCTGGCATCGGCGCCACCGCGCCGCTACTCGATTCCGACATCGACAAAATGGAGGAGATGATCAACCTCAATGCCACCGCGCTGACACGGCTCACCTATGCCGCCGTGCCCGGCTTCGTCGCTCGCGGCGGCGGCACGATCATCAACATAGCTTCGGTCGTCGCTATTGCGCCGGAATTGCTCAACGGAGTCTATGGCGCATCGAAGGCTTTCGTTCTCGCCTTCAGTCAGTCACTCCGCCACGAACTTCAGGATAAGAACATCCGCGTTCAGGCCGTGCTGCCCGGCGCAACAGCCACGGACTTCTGGGATGTTTCGGGACTGCCGCTCGAGAACGTACCCAGCGAATGGGTGATGCCGGCGGAGCGCATGGTCGATGCCGCGTTGTCTGGTCTCGACCAGAATGAATTCGCCACCATTCCCGCACTGCCCGACAATGCGGATCTGGAAGTGTATGAAGCGGCACGCCAGAAGCTGATGCCGAATCTCTCCGGCAAAGAGCCGGCAAAGCGGTACGCGGCTTAGGGGCTACAGACCGATCTGGCGGCGTCGTGAAGTGCAGGCGCCGTCAGATCATGAAACGTCACGCTCGTCCGCGGATCGCGCGCCAGACGAAGATCAGGATGCAGGCACCGATGAAACCGGCGATGAGATAACCGATCCATCCGCCCAGCGCGATGCCGAACAATCCCAAGAGAAAATTCGCCACCGCCGCGCCGACAATGCCGAGCACGATATTCATCAGGATGCCGGTGCCGGTCTTCATAAACATCTCGGCAAACCAGCCGGCCAGACCGCCAACGATGATGGCCGCAATCCAACCAATTTCAGCGCCTTGCATTGCCATGCTCCTTCAGTGTGTGAACGAGAATCCGAGCTTTTGCCGATGGATCGGCCTTGGCAATTCTCCGTACCTGCCGGTCCACAGCCAAGAATGCATACAACTGCGTCACGGCCCCGTGACGATTGCTGCAGGTTCCCTTGGCGGCAATGCCGCGGGCAAGGCTTCCCCGGCATTTGATCCCGGCACACTGGGCAACACCAGCGCGACAATTATTGGCCGCGATTTTTAGGCGCTGACAACGCCAATACGCGGTTGCGCGCGCGATCCGAATCGAAGGCAATGCTCGAATATTCATTCGCGAGCCAGCCGCATGAAGTCGCTGATAACGGGCCTGGTCTTGTTGTTCCTTGGATTCCGGCGCGGCCTTCGCGACCCGGAATTCAGGGCCATCATGTTTCTACTGATCGTCGCCACCCTGATCGGAACATTGGTGTTTCGATCCGTGGAGGGGTGGTCCTGGCTTGATGCGGCCTATTTCAGCGTAGTGTCGCTCACGACCGTGGGCGACGCCAATCTGGCGCCAAGCGTCGCGGTGACGAAGATATTCGCCATGGCGTTTTCACTGGTGGGAATAGGCCTGATGCTGGCGTTCATCTCTCGCCTGACATCGTTCCGGGATGAGGCATCGAACGAAACAGATTGATGCGCCGTCATCCCAAATTGCTTTAACTTCAAATGGTTGAGTTTTCGCGGCGGCTGTTGAGGCCCGTCTGCAGCCGTGCTAGTTCATCACCAGCGCGGGTGTAGCTCAATGGTAGAGCAGCAGCCTTCCAAGCTGAATACGAGGGTTCGATTCCCTTCACCCGCTCCAATCGCACATGGCTTGGAAAAGTTGAGCGATCTTCCGGTTAACGCTGGATTTTTAAAGATTCAGACTCTGGGAAATAACCTGTCGCCTTGGTTGACTTTCCCCCGCCGCTTCCCCCATAAACGCCGCCGACCGGTTGTCCGTGAACGGGCACGCTTTTCAACGTCATTGTGGGCCATCTGACCGCTTCGCGGCGGAGCGATCCAATGACACTGAACTACCGGGGGAGTGTCCCGAGTGGCAAAGGGAGCTGACTGTAAATCAGCCGCCGTATGGCTTCGAAGGTTCGAGTCCTTCTTCCCCCACCATACTGAAAACGCTCGCGGAAAATAAATTTCCGCGAGCGTTTTTGTTGGGCTCCATGCGACCCCTTTGACCGACGAAAGGGTTGCATGCGTGCAACCCCCTTACTGTCCCTTCTGCGCATGTTCCCGCAAAACGTCTGTACTCCTCAGCATCACACTATCGGCTTGCCGATTGCCTTGCAGGAACCCTCGTGAGACAAGCGCGCCATGGCCAGCCGCGATCCATCCTCCCGCTTCAAGGGCTCGAACCGCACGCCGCCGCGCGGACGCGGCGGACCGCCTCATCGGCGGAACCGGGAAGACCGCGACGGCCCCGCGATTCTCTATGGCTGGCACACCGTCACCCTGGCGCTGGCTAACCCGAAGCGGAAGATCCGCAAGCTGTTCGTCACGGAAAACGCGCTGCGCCGCCTTCAGGACGAAAACATCGATCTTAAGAAGCTGACGCCGGAAGTCGTGCGCCCGAGCGTGATCGACCAGCGACTCGGCCCGGACGCCGTGCATCAGGGCCTGCTCGCGGAAGCCGATCCCCTGCCCGCGCTCGATATTTCCGAACTGCCGCAGGACGGCATCGTGCTGGTGCTCGACCAGATCACCGATCCGCACAATGTCGGCGCGATCCTGCGCTCGGCGGCGGCGTTCGCCGTGAAGGCGGTGGTGACGACGGCGCGCCACAGCCCGGAGGCCACCGGCGTGCTGGCGAAATCCGCCTCCGGCGCGCTGGAACTGGTGCCGGTGGTGATCGTGCAGAATCTGGCCCGCGCGCTCACCGAGATGAAGGAGCACGGCTTCCTCACCGTCGGGCTCGACAGCGAAGGCAGCACCAACCTTGCCGAGACGGAATTGCGCGCGCCCCTCGCGCTCGTGCTCGGCGCCGAAGGCAAAGGCCTGCGGCAGTTGACGCGGGAGACCTGCGGCACAGTCGCGCGGCTCGACATGCCGGGCGAGATCAAGAGTCTGAACGTCTCCAACGCCACCGCGCTTGCGCTCTATATCGGCGCGTCGCGGCTTGGGTTGATGAAATAACTGGCTTGATCAAGTAACTGCCAAAAACATTTCGCTCCCCTCCGCATCACGCGAAGAGGAGCGAAACCAGATCAGCCACGATCGATGGATTACATCTTGTTCGGATGCGCGTGAGCGTTGCCGCGCACGACCTTCTCACCGGCCGGATGTCCCGTGTAGTAGTAATGGGTGCGCGGCTTCACGCCACGATTGTGCTGGCGGACATTCGTGCGCTGGTAACGCGCGCGATGATGGTGACGCCAGCGGTAGCTGTACACACGCGGACCCTGGATATAGGCACCGTCATAGTAGTGATGCGAAGCGTGCGCGTACGGGCCGCCATTGTAGCCGTAGTAATACGGCCGGCTGTAAGCCGCCCAGCCCGACACCGAGCGCTCCTGATAGGTCGGCACCGGCGCGATGTCGCCCGGACCGGTATAGGTCGGCCCCTGGTTGACGTAGTAGTACTGCGGGCCGGCATCGAGGTTCGGCAACTGCTCGCGGAACGTCACACCGCAACCGCTCGCGACATAACCGCAGCCATAGGCCGTTGCGCCCGACGTAAACAAACCGCCGCCGCAACCGTTGTAGCAGGCCATCGCCGGAACGGCGCTGACCATCGCCCCGATCATCGCGGCGAGACCCAGAACCTTGAAACGCATACGCACTCTCCTGTCGGTTATTTATTGTGTCTTAATGTCTGAAGCGTGGGGTGACTTCCGGCGCGACAATGACCGGCGGCGGATAGGCTGGCACGGTCTGTTGCGGAGGTGCCGACTGCGCCGACCATGACTGATGATAACTTTCCGCAGGCTGCGGTAATTTGCGGTTCGCCGAGGGTTGAATCTCAAGGCGGCCATAACCCGGACGGCGGCCGAGCGAAGGATAGTAGTGGCCGACGGGCGGGCCTTCGTAATAATCCCAGCCGCCATAGACCGTCGGCTGCACATGGACGCCACGCGAGAGCCCCCAGTCGCCTTCGACCATGGCGTACGTCGCATCGCGCCCGTTGATCATGACCGGGACGCCGGGCTTGCCCGGAACGGCGATCACGCCACCGCTATCCGCAAATGCAAGCACTGTGCTGCCGACCAGAACTGCGAGCGAGACGACGATACGCATCAGAACAACCTTCCGAATTCGCTTCAATCCTAATTCAGCCATGGCCGCCATAAGTTAAGAGGCAGGCGCAATCGCGCGGTAAGGCTAACGCGCAAGCATGATGTCGCGTTCAATTGCAGCAACCGGGAACTAAAATACGAATAAGATCAGCGGTTAACGAAAGGCAAATGCAGCGGACGCAGGCCCCTGCACAGCCGCCGGGCTTAACTTCGGCCCCGTTTGCGACATTCCCGCTGGCGTACGGATCACAGAACGCGAGGCCGTGACGGGCAACGTCGAACAGCACGAACCGTTCTGAATGGTGCCGGCGGAGAGGATCGAACTCCCGACCTTCGGTTTACAAAACCGCTGCACTACCGCTGTGCTACGCCGGCAACGGGCCAACAGCTATCAGCGCCGGGCGAGCCGGACAAGACCGCCCCGGCAGGCATGTCTCCCTTCCGGAACCGGCCCGGGAGGCCCTCATACACAAGCCTTCCACAGGTGCGCTGTGAATTGCGGGCAAAAGGTAAGGATGTGCCGAACCGCCTCATGGGTGTCCGACTTGGGAGTTATCGACAGCTCACCGCGTAGAGAGGGAGTAACCTGATGGCGTCTTCAGAATTTCCGGCCGACCGTTATGATGTGCTGATCGACGAGACCATTGCGAGCTGCGACGGCAACCTGCGCAGCGCCGTGCGCGCGCTCCTGATCGCCAATGAGCACCTCGAAACCGAAAACTCCCAGTTGAAGCATTACGTCGATATCTCAACCCGCATCGAAGCCGCGAATCAAGGCTACCTCAACTGAGGCACCCCGCCTCGGCGCCTGCGTTACATATACGACCACAGGCAGAGCGTGTTCGCGACCACCGCAACGGTCAAGGCGAGTGTAAGGGCACGATCCATCATGGCTGTTCGCTCGGCAGTCTGAGGGGCGAGAATCGCCCCAGTCGCTGCCGGGATTTGAAGGAGATTCGGGGGAAGAGTCCCATGCTTTGTTTTTTCGCGGGTGTCTTGCGGAAAAACCGGTTCCGAGTCCGTCTGCCGATTCTCGGAACAGAGCATTCCTCTCAATTCATCCAGACGATGCCGCCATTGAGTGTCGCCGCATAGGCGACCCATGCGAGATACGGCGCCAGCAACCACGCCGCGATACGATCCACCCGTACGCTCGCCACCATCGTCAGAGCGATTGCGGCAAGCAACAGCACGATATCGATCAGCGCCGCGCGCGTCGCATGCGCGCTGAAAAACAGCGGTGACCATGCCGCGTTGAGTGCCAGTTGAATGAGAAACAGCGCGATCGCCCAGTTGCGCGCCGATGATGGCGCGGCCTTCTCCCACAACCGCCACAGCGCCACCGCCATCAGGCTGTAGAGTGCTGTCCAGACGATCGGGAAAAGAGACGCTGGCGGCGTCCATGACGGCTTCGCCAGTTCATTGTACCAACCCGCGATCTGCGGCCGCGTCACGATGCCCTGCACGGCGGCGATGCCGAGGCACAGCACCAGACAGGCCGCAAGCCGAGTCGTCGTCCGGAACTGCATCGCAGGCCTCACCGTGTTAGCTTCTCCAACTCGGGAAACGGAGCATAGTTCGCCCCCGCGCAGATTTCGCCCGGCTTCTCGATCAGGCGGTCGAGACGGCCGTCGATGTAGACCACCGCACGCTCCTTCACCGGCGTATAGCTGCCCTCGAGATTCTTGGCGCTGTAGCGCAGGCAGGTAACGTAACGCTGCCGTCCGCCGACTTCGCGCTGCATCGGCTCCGCGATCGCCGCGCTGCGCACGTCGGTTGGATCGTTCAGATATGTGTGCAGGAATGCGAGCAGTTGGGGGCGATAATTCTTGGGAAACGGCTGATCGCTGACGCCGCGGTCAGCGGTATAAGTGACGCCATCGTAATCCGCGCTGCCGAACGCGCACCCGCCAAGCATCAGAACGATGGTCAATAGCGGCATGGCGCGACGCACTGCGCGGCGTGCCGCTGTCTCCCATTTGCAACGCAGATCGGGGAAGTCCATCGCGCAGAGATTCTCGGACATTGTGGCGTTGACACGACACCGCCACCCCGCTTGATTGCGGGCACGGTACAGGTGCCGGCGCAAGCCGGCGTAATAGGGAATTCGGTGCCGTCGCGCTGAGGGCATATTTCGCACACCTTCTCCGGCGCGGCAATTCCGAAGCTGCCCCCGCAACTGTCAGCGGTGAGCCGCTGTCCATCATGCCACTGAGCACGGCCCATGCCGGCTTGGGAAGGCGGACAGCAGCGACGATCCGCGAGCCAGGAGACCTGCCTGCGCCGGTCATCCATCCGTCGCGCGGGGCGTGCGAAGGAGCGGCTTCCGCAGCGGTGACATGACATGAACCGTTGCGGAGACATGCCTCTGGCCTTCTCCAGTCCCGATGTGAAGCCTCGCTTTCATATCATGCGCCTGGAAGCCTGATCGTTCTCCGCCTGCAAGATTTCGGTGGGGGCCGAACGTGACATTACATCAATCATCCTCGCGCAGGCGCATCTCGCCTGCTTTGCTCTCAGCATTGCTGGCGAGCGCAGCTTTCATTCCATCCGCGCACGCCGAGCCAGCCGAACCGCCGCTGCCTGCAATTCAGGTCAGCCCTGCGCCGAAGAAGCCGAACCAGCATCTACCGAAAAATAGGAAGCGCGTGGATGCGAAGCCGAAGCCTGCCGAAGCATCTGCCGCTTCCGCCAATCTGCCGAACAACCTCGTGACCTCGCCGACCACGATCCCTACTCCGGTCAGCCAGATTGCCAGCTCGATCACCGTGATCACGGCAAAGGATATTCAGGACACACAGCGGCGAACCGTGCCGGATCTGCTCCAGACCGTTCCCGGTCTCAATGTTGCACCTAATGCTCCGGGCGGACTGACATCCGTTTTCATCCGCGGCGCAAACTCCTATCACACCAAGGTCCTCATCGACGGCATCGACGTGAGCGATCCATCGAGTCCCAATCGCGCGTTCGATTTCGGTCCGCTGACGACATTCGGCCTCGAACAGGTCGAAGTTCTTCGCGGCCCGCAGGGTGGCCTGTACGGATCGGACGCGATGGGCGGCGTCATCTCAATGACAACCAAGACCGGCAATGGCGCGCCGCAATGGTCCACGCTGCTCGAAGGTGGATCGTTCGGGACGTTCAATCAGGCAACCTCGGTCAGCGGTTCGACCAGCGACACACGCTATGCTTTCACCACATCGCACATGCGGGTTGACTCAACACCGGTCGTACCACTCTCCAGCCTGCCTCCAGGGCAGAAGCGCAACAACGACTTCTATGACAACCTGACCTTCCACGGCAAAGTCAGCCACGACTTCTCCGAGATGTTCTCGGTCAATGCCGTCGCCCGCTACACGGATGCTCACCTTCGGTATACGGAGAGCGATGGTTTCAATCCGGTGACGTTTGCAACCGTCCCCAACCCGATCCAGTCCCGGTCCGACAGCAAGCAGTTCAACGGCCTCGTTGAGGGCGTATTCAAATTACTCGACGGGCGCTTCAACAACCATGTCGGCGTGACCTACACCGACGTTCAGCGGAACACGACCGACCCTTATGGTCCTCCGTTTTATGGATCAGACACCCCAAACAGCAGCTACCATGGCGATCGTGCGAAAGTGTACTGGAGAAGCGATCTTGCGCTTGTGAGGGGACAGACGCTTGTCACCGGCGTGGAGCATGAAACCGAACGGGGGCGCATCGACCAGGCCGTCTTCAACATTCCCGTGGCTGCCGGCTCGATTCAAAACCTCGGCAGCTATGCCGAATTGCAATCCAATTTCTTCGACCGGCTTTTTATCGTGTCAAACGTGCGTCATGACCAGAACGATCATTTTGGCGGGCACGACACGTTCCGTGTTGCGCCGGCGATCGTCATTCCGGAAACCGGCACCAAGCTCAAGGCAAGCTATGGCACCGGCTTTCACGCGCCCTCAATCGATCAATTGTATTCAACCAACCCTGCTTTCGGCGTCGTCTCGAACCTCAACCTGAAGCCGGAGGAAAGCAAAGGCTACGATTACGGCTTCGAGCAAGCCCTGTTCAACAAGCGCTTACAGTTTGGCGGCACCTGGTATCATAACAGCTTCAACAATCTCATTGAGAGCTTCCAGCCAGTCCCGACCGACCCGACGCTCTTTTCATACGAAAACGTCGCACTCGCGACGACCCACGGCCTCGAAGCCTTCACCTCGTTCGCACTCACAGAGTCCCTCACGCTTCGCGGCGACTACACCCACACGATTGCCACGGACGACACCAAGCACATCGCGTTAAAACGTCGTCCGGCCCATAAGTGGAGCGCGCAAGCCAAATGGGCGGCAACCGACAAACTGACGCTGACGGCGACCGCGCTTTGGATCAGTTCGTGGAGCGACGCTGACGCAACAGGGGCCACTGTGCGCGCGCCTGGCTATCAGCTCCTCAACCTCGCGGCGAACTACAAAGTCGATCAGAACTGGTCGGTGTTCGGACGCATCGATAACGTGCTCGATCGCCATTACCAAAATCCGCTCGGCTTCGAGAAAACCGGCATCGGCGTCTATGGCGGCCTGCGGTTCGTGACGAACTAAAAACAAAGCCGGTCCGTGGACGGGGGAATCCACGAACCGGCTCTCAATTCAGCGGACGCAGCCGGGGCAAGCCGCGCCGCTGTCGTCAATCAACCATGATGACGATGCTTCACGACCACGCGCTTGGTGTGGTGATGCGGACGCACATGGTGACGATGATGCTTCTTCACCATGTGGGCGTTGGCATTCGCCACCGACGGCTTCAGAACCTGAGAATGGGTGATCGTTTTTTGCGTCTTGATCACGGTCGCGGCCATCGCCGGCGCAACCATCACCGAGGCGGCAACAATGGCGGCTGAAATGATCTTCAACATGGCAAACTCCTGTTTCGGGATCAGAGCGCAATGGGCCGAATGGCCGAAGCGGTGATCGTGGCCCGATGATGAGCCGCGCGCACTGAACTCAAACTGAAGCCGCCAAACGGTTTCTGTTCATCTGCATGACATCTTGTTAATGTCGATTTCGTCCCGTCCGCGCCTGCGAGCGAGCCATCTTGCGGCGTTAACGCTGTTAAAGGGTCGCGGACGGAGCACATTTCCCCCAGTACCGCAGGAGGCAAAGACCGGATACACTTGAGGAATTCACGCCAATCCGGCCTGCGCCCTACGGGGTTAACCAGCCTTCATGACCGTCGAGAGCAAATACCAACGCATTGCCTTTGTCGCGAGCCCGGTGCTGGAAGCCCAGCGCGCGCTGGCGCAATTGTCGTCGGACTACGGCAATCGCGAAGTCGAGGATGCCGATGTCGTGGTGGCGCTCGGCGGCGACGGGCTGATGCTGCGCACGCTGCATGAGCGGATGCGCTCCGGTACGCCGATCTACGGCATGCATCGCGGCACCGTCGGCTTCCTGATGAACGAATACAGCCGCCACGGGCTGATCGAACGCCTGAATGCCGCGCGGCTGACCGTCATCAATCCGCTTTTGATGCGCGCGACTGACGCCGCAGGTGAAGTGCATGTGCACCACGCCATCAACGAAGTCGCCTTGTTTCGCCAGATCTATCAGGCCGCGCGGCTGCGCATCCTGATCGACGAGCAGGTGCGGATGCCCGAACTGATTTCGGACGGCATTCTCGTTGCCACGCCGGCCGGTTCGACCGCCTATAACTATTCGGCGCAGGGACCGATCATTCCCATCACGGCAAACCTTTTGGCGCTGACGCCGATCAACGCCTTCCGCCCACGGCGATGGCGCGGCGCCCTGCTCGCAAGCTCCGCCCACATCACCATCGAGGTGCTGGAGGACGAGCGGCGTCCGGTGGCCGCGGTCGCCGACCATAATGAAGTGCGCTACGTCACCCGCGTCGAGGTGCTGACCGACAAGAGCATCTCGATCCGCATGCTGTTCGACCCCGGCCACAGCCTGGAAGAGCGTATCCTGAGTGAGCAGTTCGGCGTTTAACCGCAGGCAGATGCCTCGGACTGCGCGTTTATGCTTAACCGGGCGTTAACGGCCGCCAGCCTAGACTTTTCCCATATCGGCGTCCCTCTACGTGGCTGTGCATGTTCCGCATCGACTTCAACAAACTGCGGTTTCTCGTCTGCGACGACAACGCGCATATGCGGCGTATTCTGCGTACGCTGTTGCACTCGTTCGGCGCACGCGAAGTCTATGAAGCCGAAGACGGCGCCACCGCGCTTGAAATGTACAGCCATTATGTCCCCGACATCGTCATCACCGACTGGTCGATGCCGATTTTCGACGGGCTCGAACTCGCGCAGATGATCCGCCAGCCGGACGGCGTCGGCAATCCGTATGCGCCGATCATCATGCTCACCGGCCATTCGGAGAAGCGTCGCGTCATGACCGCGCGTGACGCGGGCGTCACCGAATTCCTCGCCAAGCCGATCTCCGCCAAGGGGCTCTACCAGCGTATCCTGAACGTGGTGGCATCCCCCCGGCCCTTCATCCGCACCAAGAGCTATTTTGGTCCGGACCGGCGGCGCAACACCTCCAATACCTATATCGGTCTCGACCGCCGCAACGGCGGCAAGGCCGAAATCCTGCAGCAACCCTCGCTGTTGGATAAAGCCCGCAGCCCCGGATAGCGGCCATGGCCAAAGACAAAACCGGCAGCCTCAAGGTCGAAACCTTCGAAGCCCATCAGGTCATCACCCAGCCGAATCCGTTGCGCAAATTCGTGCGCCATGCGGATGATCGCGACACCGACGACCCGATCGCGCGCGCCGAGGAGGCACTCGCCGGCCTGTCCGGTGAATTCAAGAGCTGGATGGACGAGGAATGCGCCCGCCTCGCGCACGCGTTCGAAGTGGTGGCGAAGGATGGTTTCACCAGCCAGAACCGGGAAGAGCTGTTCCGCGCAGCCCATGACATCAAGGGCGATGCCACCACGTTCGGCTATCCCAAGGCGGCGGTCGCCGCCGAAAGCCTCTGCCGCATTCTCGAACATGCGCCCGAACTCACTACGGTGCCGTCGGACCTGATCGCCCATCATGTTCACGCCATTCAGGCCATCGTGCGCGAACTGCCGAAGAGCAGTTCGAAAAAAGACACGGCGGATGAACTGAGCGTCCGTTTGCGCAAACTGGCCGACGAATTCCTGATTGAGGCCAATCGCGACCGCCCCGAACACCTCGAGGCCGTGCTGGCGCCGAGCATCGTACCAGCGGACTAAACGCCCCCCACTTCCTCACCGGCAAACAAAAAGCGCCGCTCAACAGCGGCGCTTTTGCATGTTTATATGAAGCACGATGTTGCTTTAGGCCGCGATGCGCTCGCGGACGATCTGGGCAATCTCGGCGTCCAGTCCCTCGATCACCGCATATTCGTCATTCGAGGCGGCATAATTCTCGTCCAGCGGCGCATAGTCGTCGAATTCGCTTTCATAGCTGAATTCGTTTTCGTCATCCAAACGCGGCGCAAGCGGCGGAGAATCCACGAAGACGATGTCCTCGTCATCCTCGGCCATCATCTCGTCGTAACTACAATCGTCTTCGACAGGCGCCGCATCCTCGATCATCTGCACGAACCGCTGGGCGTCGATCTGTGTCGCCGTCTCATCGCAGAACAGCCGAGCATCCTCGCGCGCTGCCTCGACCGCGAAGCGCCGCAGCAGCACCAGCAGCGGATCGTGCGCCGACGTTACTTCGCTCTCGCATTGCGTCAACACACGCTCGACCATGCGGCGTTGCAACCGCACAATACCGTCCTGCGTATCGACGAAGCCAATTTCCAGGATCGCCGCGACCGCGGCGCGGAATGCCGGAACGGTCGAGGCCGGGAAACCCGCCTTCGTCAGCAGCGCGTCCAGCCCTGCCCCGCGGCCATAGGCCAACGCGGCGACACGACGCGGCGGCAGGCCGCTCAGCTCGACAAGCGCTGCCTCAAACAGACCGGCGTTGCCCGACAACAGCGCGCGCAGCACGAGGCCTGCGTTGAGCTGGCCGCTTTCGCGCAGATGATGGATGAGATTTGCCAGCTCCTCGCCCTGCGACAGGCTTGCGATATCGAGCAGCGAGCGTTCCGTCGCTTCCGCCGCAAGGCGGCTGGCGCGGTCTGGCGTGATCCAGTCGCGCGCTGCGGCAAAGCGGGCCAGCGTCGCCGACACCTTGGCCGCCAGCGCAAGGCGCACCGACGCAGGCAAATTCTCACGCTGCAAAAGCTGTTCGCGGATCACGGCGAGATCGCCATGGCGCTCGACGATCCGCTCCAGCGAGAACGGCGCCAGCGTCACGCCGGGATTTTCAATCAGTTCGAGCACCGCCGCCGCATCGCCGACTTCCGCGAGCGCGGCAGCCACCGACACCGGCAACTCCGCGCGCCGCGCCACCGCGCACTGCACCTGCGGGCAACCGGTGGCGACGAGATCGACCAGATCGGCATCGATCAGCAGCGGCGAGAATTCGAGAACGGGCAATGCGATATCGGGCTGGTCAGCCGCGAGTGCCGCGACGATGGCGGGCGGCGCATCGGCCTCGGCCGCGAACACCTCCGACATCGCCTGCCGCACCAGCGGCGAGGCATCGTCGAGCAGCATCAGCAGCGCGCCTTCGGCGGCGATGCGATCGTCCTGCGATAAATCTGAAATGAGCCAGGCGCGGGCCAATGCCCGTGTCGCCTCAGCGCGCTCCCCGACGGGAGCGGTACGAACCCAACTGATAAACTGCCGAACGATCATGGGTGTTCCGGCTTACGCAACTTTGCTGACTGCGTCGGGAATACGACGCTACTGTCAGAAAGCGTAAACCATGACACTTAAGAAACAGTTCACCATAAACGGCTGCGGCCGTTGAGTTTTTGTTAACTCCCTCCGCTCACCCCGCAAACACGCCCTTCGGATCGCTGAACAGATTGAATTGCGACTGATCGGGATTAGCCGCGGCGGGCGCCTCCGCGTTGGCCTGCGAACCGGCCCCCCACAACTGGCGCACCGTCAAAGACAAAGGCTCGGCGCGATCGCCGGCCTGAAACAGCGAATGGAATGTTGGCCCCATCTGCCGTGTCGTCATGGACGCGCCGCTGCCCTGCGGGAAGCTCGACAGGTACGCCATGTTGTCCATGGCAGGCGACGAGCCGCCCGCCGAGGCAACCGCGAAACGCGCCATCGGAGAATTCGCCGCGCGGGCAAAGCGTGTATTGATGTCCGAATAGACTTCCGACACGCTGCGCGAGCTGCCGTCGCGATTGTAGAAGATCGAGCGATTGGCGGCGGCCGCATTCGGAAACATCGCGGGTGCGGACGCGCTCGGATTGCTTTGCGCGCTGGAAATCAGCTTCGTCGCGCCGCCGACGCCCATGAAGTGCGCCATGTAAAGTTCGCCGTCGGTCGGGCGCCGTCCAAGTTCGCCAGAGAGCTTGAAGCTATTGGCCTGCGTCAGCGCGCCCGCCATCGCCGCGTTGGCGGCGGGGTCGTCGCGCAGCCTGAGGATCTGATCGCGCGTCGCCGGATCGCTGACGGAATAAGTGCCGGACGGTGATTGCGAGATCGCATTGGCGTAATTGCCGTAGCCGAACGCGGCTCCCGCCTGCTTCACGGTGGCGAACCAGGTCTGTTCGATAAACTGGTAAAGCCCGCGCGCCGACGAGGTGGATGCCTGCGCCTTCGGGTCGAGGTTGGATTCGATCTTGGCGGTGGAAATCAGGTAATCGAAGCTCGCGCCGGTCGCATCTGCGGCCTGCTTGATGGCGCCCGCGATTTTCGCGCGCGCAGAATCAATGACTGACGACGCAGTCGTGCTGTCGATTGCCATGTGTCCCGCTCCCCGGTGACACGTCTGAATGTCGCGGGCGCTTCCCAACACCCGCCGGACCTTCCGGTCCATCTGCACCCTGGGCGATTATGGTTAATGGAGGGTTAACGACGCGGGCAAGCGCAAGCCGAAGCGCAGCGTGACGGGGTGCTATTTGTAGACCTGGCCGGGATCGAACGCCTTATCGGCATCGACGAACACGAGCTTCGCGCCGCCCTTCTCGTTCTTCACCGCGCGATAGAAACAGGAGTGCCGGCCGGTATGACAGGCCGCACCGGACTGCTCGACGCGAATCCACACCGCGTCCTGATCGCAGTCCATCCGCATCTCGACGACGCGCTGGACATGACCCGACGTCTCACCTTTGCGCCATAACTTCTTGCGCGAGCGGCTGTAGTACCAGGCGTCGCCGGTCTCGATGGTCCGGCGCAACGCCTCGTCGTTCATGTGGGCGACCATCAGCACGTCGCCCGAGCGGGCATCGGTCGCCACGCATGTCACGAGTCCGGACACGTCGAAGCGCGGAGCGAACAAAAGCCCCTCTTCAAGCTCTGCGTTGTGGCCTGATTGCGTCGTCACTTGCGAACAACATTCTAAGGTTCGTGAAAAACTTCAAGCGCCTGAAAATGGCGCGCTAATGCCCCGCACCATATGAAGAAAACGGTTCTGCTCATCCGGATTGTCATAGAACATTCCGGTGAAGCGCGACGTCACCGTCTTGGCGCCGTGCTTGGCGATGCCGCGCACCGACATGCAGGTATGCTCCGCCTCGAGCAGCACCGCGACGCCGCGCGGCTGCAACACCTTATCGAGCGCCGCCGCGATCTGGGCGGTGAGATGCTCCTGCGTCTGCAGCCGATGCGCGAAGGCATCGACGAGGCGCGCAATCTTCGACAGCCCGACGACGCGGTCGACTGGCGTATAGGCGATGTGCGCCTTGCCGTAGAACGGCATGACGTGATGCTCGCAATGCGAATGGAATTCGATGTCGCGGATCAGCACGAAATCATCGTAGCCCGCGGTCTCGCCGAAGGTGCGGTTCAGCACCTCGGCCGGGCACTGGTGGTAGCCCTGAAACAGTTCGTCATAAGCCTCGACCATGCGGCGGGGCGTGTCGAGCAGGCCCTCGCGGTCGGGATTTTCACCGATATAGGCGAGCAGCGTCTTCACCGCCTGCTCGGCCGCGTCGCGCGAGGGACGCGGCTGATCCGGGTTAATCCCCGCCTGATCGATCTCGGAAGCAGGAACTTCGATTTTGTCCACCTTGCCGCGCAGCGGCTTGATGACAGCATCCATCGTGGCTCTCCGTTCGACCGGCCCTCATTGCCAAAGACGGGGCCGGAGTGTCACCGGGTCGCCAGAGGTCCTGTGGGACCGTCGGACGCCTTGCGTGAGTTTAGAAGGCTGCCGGAAGCCAAATCGTGACTTTCCGGGGCAGCCGGTCAATTCGACAGGTTTATTCCTGCGATCCAGCCATTATATAGGACAGCAGGACTGCGAGCCAAGGCTCCAGATGGCCCTTTTGGGCGGGCGCAGCCCACAGGTACTTTCATGATAAACGACATCTACAACAAGAAAATCATCGAGCTGGCCGGCAATATTCCACGGCTCGGCCGCCTTCCCCATCCCGATGCCTCGGCGACGGCCCACTCCAAGCTGTGCGGCTCGACGGTGAAGATCGACCTCAACATGAAGGACGGCGTCGTCACCGATTTCGGCCATGACGTGAAAGCCTGCGCGCTGGGTCAGGCCTCCTCCTCGATCATGGCGCGCCACATTGTCGGCTCGAGCGCCAATGAACTGCGCCAGTTGCGCGACACCGTGACCAAGATGCTGAAGGACAACGGCGCGCCGCCGGACGGCAAATGGGCCGACATCGCGGTGCTGGAGCCGGTGCGGGACTACAAGGCCCGCCATGCCTCGACGCTGCTGACATTCGATGCCGTGGTCGATGCGATCGACCAGATCCAGAATAAAGAGAAGGCGTCAGGCGCGCTCAACGCCGACACGGCTCCCGCCGAATAATCGGACTGCCGCCCGCATCATTGCGCAGGCGCGGCTCCGCCGGTCGGCGGCAGCGCTTCCGCCGTCTTGGTCGGCGCCATCGTCGCGGGCATGGTCGCCACGCGATCCTGAATCGGCTTGGTCACGACAGGCTTGCCCACCGTCGCCGTGTGCGGCGGCTCAAGCTTCGGCACGTCCGCCACCACCGGCTCGTCGGTCACGAGGTTACCCAGCCGCAATTCGGGGCGCGACAATTCATGCAGCGGCTCCCACGGCGGCACGCTCAAGGCCAGCGTCAGCAGATCGCCGGTGCCCCCCATGTCGAACGTATATTTCGCAAGCCGCCCGACATCGCGTTCGACGATCATCAGATCCTGCGCGGTGTAGGTTGCGGCCTTCGCGTCATTGGCGCGGTCGCCCATCCAGATCTGGTGGACACGGACATGCGCCTCCGGCGGCACGATGCGGGTCTTGCCCGACAGCAGCAGGAACACGCACATCGATTCACAATAGGCGTCCGGCTCGATCGCACGGACCTTGCCGTTCAACCCGTCCTTCTCAATCACCTGACCGACGGTGGTGAAAAGGCCCGCCTTGCGCCACACCCGGCCGAGCGCCAACGCATCGAGCACCGAACCGCCGCTGGAGTTCAGCACCACAGTCGCGGACGACAGATCGTGACCGGTTGCGATCTTCTCGAACAATGCAGGCGTGTCGGTGGTGATGACGCCGACCGCCTCGATCCAGTCGCGGCAATCCGGCGCGCACTGATCTTTCGGCGCCACGTGCCAGACAAACGTCATCGGCTGGCGGCGCGGCTCGACCGTTTCCGGCTCATGGGGCGCATCTGCTGCGTGGGAGGTCTTCGCGGATGGCGACGATTGAGCAGCGCCGGAAGCATGTGCGGTTTCCTCACGCGCGGCGAGGCCGAACAGCGCAACCAAGAGAGCTGCGGCGCCAATCCGCGCCCAGCCGCTAAACGTGAGCGACCCCACTTCCATTCCCTTCCATGCCCGAGCCGGGCAACGGCCCAGAGCCGAAGCGTGACACGAATCCTTGTCACACGAGCATTATGAAAATCGTAACGGTGCCGCAGCGCAGCGTCCATGAAACATTCGGCGCGTTGCATTCAAACCCGCGCGATGCTGTGAAACTGTGGCGGAAAAACCAGTATAGTTCCTGGAACCGGAACTAACCTCTAACCCAGACCAAGCCCATGCCTTTCAAATTGTCCTGCGGCTGCCGTGCCTGCGACATGGCGAAGAACGCGCCGCGCAATGCGGGACGCGGCATGATCTGGTTATATCGCTCCACGCTCTCGCCACTGATCGGATTCAACTGCCGCCATGTTCCGACCTGCTCGGCCTATGGCGATGAAGCCATCGGCCGGTTCGGATTGTGGGCGGGCGGCTGGATGACGCTGGCCCGCTTGCTACGTTGCCAGCCATGGGGCACGTCGGGCCTCGACTTCGTGCCCAAGCAGAAACCCGCGAATGCACGCTGGTATCTGCCGTGGCGTTACGCGCGCTGGCGCGGCGTCAACGACAAGCACGAATGAATGTGCTGGCGGACGCAGCTACCGCTTTTGTTTTCACGACACTTTTTTGTGTGGGGCATTTGGCGATCCGGTCATGGAACTGACCGCAGCCATCGCTATTGTTTGGAGTTAGACAAATTCGAACCCGGCGGGGTTTGGATACATACGTCACCAGCATCGAGGGATGCATGACCGAGCATGATCCATCCAAATCGGGCAAGCCAGGCCCGGATCGCAGGACCGTCCTCCAGACCATCGGTGCCGCCGGCATCGCAACTGCCACGAACTGGCCAACCCCAAGCAAGGCTGACATGACACCGACGAAGACAACCGTCTCGGCGGGTTATGCCGTTGAGACGAAACTGACCATCAACGGCAAACCCTATTCCGCCACCATCGACCCGCGCACCACGCTGCTCGATTTCCTGCGCGAGCACGTCCACCTCACCGGCACCAAGAAGGGCTGCGATCACGGCCAGTGCGGCGCATGCACCGTGCATGTCGATGGCCGCCGCGTGAATTCCTGCCTGACGTTCGCCGGTGCGCTCACCGGGCGCGAAGTCACCACCATCGAGGGCCTCGGCGAGCCCGGCAACCTGCACCCGATGCAGGCCGCCTTCGTCGAGCACGATGGCTACCAGTGCGGCTACTGTACGTCCGGTCAGATCATGTCCGCCGTCGCGTTGATGAAAGAACCGTGCGGTCCGTCCGATGCCGAGGTGCGTGAACTCATGAGCGGCAATATCTGCCGTTGCGGCGCGTACCAGAACATCGTCGCCGCGATCCAGCAGGTCCGGCAAGGTACGTAAGGAGACGGCAGATGCACATGTTCCAACTGCGCCGCGCCGACGATGTGGATGCCGCGATCAAGGCCGCATCCGCAGCGCAAACCGCGCAACAGGGAGCCGATATCCGTTTCCTCGCCGGCGGCACCACGCTTATCGACCTGATGAAGCTGAATGTTGAAACACCGCAGCAGGTCATCGACATCAATCATTTGCCGCTGGACAAGATCGAACCTACCGCCGATGGCGGGTTGAAGATCGGCGCGACCGTCCGCAACGCCGATCTCGCGCATGACGAGCGCGTGGTGCGCGATTATCCAGTGCTGTCGCAGGCGCTCCTATCGGGCGCATCGGCACAATTGCGCAACATGGCGACGACGGCCGGCAACCTCCTGCAACGCACGCGATGCGTCTATTTCCGCGACGAGCACATGGCCTGCAACAAGCGCAATCCCGGATCCGGCTGCGCCGCCATCAACGGCTTCAACCGCACGCTCGCGATCCTCGGCACCAGTGACCAGTGCATCGCCAGTAATCCCTCCGACATGAACGTCGCGCTGATGGCGCTCGACGCCACCATCCACATTCGCGGGCCACAGAGCGAGCGGGACGTGCCGATCGCGGAGTTCTTCCTGCTGCCGGGCAACACGCCGAACAAGGAAACCGTGATGCAGCCCGGCGACCTCATCACCCATGTGACGTTGCCCGCGCCGCCAAAGGGATCGCGCTCGTTATATCTGAAGCTGCGCGACCGCGTGTCGTATGAGTTCGCCCTCGCCTCCGCCGCTGTTGTGATGACAGTCACGAACGGGAAGATCGAGACCGCGCAGTTCGCGATGGGCGGCGTTGGCACGCGGCCATGGCGCAACGCGGATGCGGAAAAAACACTCATCGGCAAAGCGCCGGACAAGGAGACATTCCGCGCTGCCGCCGAGGCCTTCCTGAAAGATGCGAAACCACAGAGCCAGAACGGCTTCAAGGTCGAACTGGCGAAGCGTTGCCTCGTTCACACCCTCGATGCCGCAGCAAAGCTGGCCTAAGCCAATAGCGAGATTGCACTATGAATTATGTGGACCCCGGCAAGGTGATCGGCTCCCCGCTCAATCGCGTGGACGGACCGAAGAAAGTCACCGGCACAGCCATCTACACATCCGACCACCATTTCGACGGTATGCTCTATGCCGTTCCGGTTCGTGCCACCGTTGCGGCAGGCACGATCAAGACCCTCGACACGACCGCCGCCGAAAAGATGCCGGGCGTGCGGCTCGTGCTGCATTCCGGCAATATCGGCAAGCTCAACCGGCCAACCGCCAAAAACGGCATGATCGACGAGAGGCGCCCCCCGCTCGCCGACAATGAAGTGCGCTATTACGGCCAGTACGTTGCCGCCATCATCGCCGACACCTTCGAGCAGGCCACCGCAGCCGCCGATACCATCAAGGTCACGTATGACGCCAAACCCTTCAACGTGAAGGATGAACTGGAGCCTTCGAAATGGACCACGGACAGCCAGCGCGGAGACGTGGAGAAGGCGTTCGCGGATGCGCCGGTCAAGGTCGATGAAACCTACGTCACGCCGACCGAGACCCATTCCGTCATCGAACTGCACGCCTCGGTCGTGACGTATGAGAACGGTGTGTTCACGCTGTATGAGCCAAGTCAGGCGGTCGTGAACCATCGCCAGGTCGCAGCCGCGGTGCTGGGCGAACCCACCGACAACATTCGGGTGGTCGCGCGTTTCATCGGCTCGGGCTTCGGTAGCAAATTGTGGCCGTGGGCCCACAGCTTTATTGCTGCCGCAGCGGCGAAGAAACTCAAGAAGCCAATCAAGCTTGTGCTGACCCGCAAGATGAATTTCGAATCCGCCGGTCACCGGCCAGTGACGCAGCAGCACATCCAGCTTGCCGCGACGGCCGACGGCAAGCTCGTCTGCCTCAGTCACGACTCCATCAACCACACATCGATGTCGGACGATTACGGCGAGAACTGCGGCGAGGCGACGCCCTTCCTCTATTCCACGCCGAACCTGCGCGTTCGCGCGTCGACTACCAAGCGCAATGTCGGCACGCCGACCTCGATGCGCGGCCCCGGCGCGGTGCCAGGATTGTTCGCACTGGAGTCGGCGGTCGATGAACTCGCGATCAAGCTGAAGATCGATCCGGTTCAATTCCGCATCATGAACGAGCCGAAGGTGGACGAAAGCAGCGGCCTGCCCTTCTCGTCGCGCCATATGGTCGAATGCCTGCAGACCGGCGCGGATAAATTCGGCTGGAGCAAGCGTACCCCCGGCATCGGCTCGATGACCAAGAACGGAAAAATCCTCGGCTGGGGCGTGGCGGGCGCTTCATGGATCGCACTGCGGATGCCGACCGAGGCCGCTGTCGAACTGAAATCGGACGGCACCGTGCGCGTCACCTGCGCGACCCAGGACATCGGCACCGGCACCTATACGGCGGCAGCGCAGATCGTCAGCGCCGAAGCCGGCGTGCCCACCGACAAGATCGAAGTCGTGCTGGGCGACACCGACCTGCCGCCCGGTCCGTTCTCCGGCGGCTCGGCGGCGACCGCATCCGTCATTCCGGCGATTCTTCAGGCCGTTCGCGAGGCGCAGCAATCCATCATCGACCTCGCGGTGAAAACGCCGAACTCGCCATTCGCCAGCCACAAGCCGCGCGACCTTACGTTCAAGGACGGCAAGGTGGTCGCCGCCAACACCACGGTTGGCGCGGCGGACGGCGGCGGATTGGCTTTCGCCCGCGTGCTGGAAATGGCCAACAAAGCCTCGGTCAAGGGCCATGGCAAAAGCGAGGGCGGCTTCAACGATCCGCTGAAGAAGAAGTACTCGCTGCATTCCTTCGGCGCGCAGTTCGCCGAGGTGAGCTGGCAGCCGGAATTGGCGCGGCTGAAAGTCGAGCGTGTCGTCACCGTGATCGACGGCGGCCGCGTCATCAACATGAAGACGGCGTCCAACCAGATCGAAGGCGCCGTTGTCATGGGAGTCGGCATGGCGCTGTTCGAGCACACCTGGTACGACCCGCAGAATGGCGCTGCGATCAACAGCAACCTCGCCGATTATGTCATGGCGACACACGCCGACGCACCGCGGATCGACGTGTCGTTCGTCGAACATCCCGACACGATCTTCAACGAACTCGGCGCGCGCGGCCTTGGTGAAATCGGCCTTGCGGGCATCGCGGCGGCGATCACCAATGCCGTCCATCACGCCACCGGCGTGCGGGTCCGCAAACTGCCGGTGATGATCGAGGATTTGCTGACGGCGTAAAGGCGCTCAAACGCCTTTGCCCACGGCGATTCCGCTGCTATATCCCTCTCCTACCGCTTACCTGCGCTCGTTCGCAGGAGTGAGCAACAGGAGGGACTAATGTCTGATAAAGAAGCCCCCGCGTCCGGATTCCAGTTCGGCCTCGCCAACCTCAAAGCGGTCGAAAATCCCGACATGATTGCCGTTACCTTCCCCGACGGGGCAAAACGCGAATTCCCCAAAGGCACTACCGGTTTTGAGATCGCCAAGGGCATCTCGCCCTCGCTCGCCAAGCGCACCGTGGCGATGGCGCTCGATGGTGTCGTATCCGACCTTACCGACGGAATCGAACACGATACGAAAATCGAATTCATCAACCGCGACGACCCGCGGGCGCTGGAACTGATCCGGCACGATGCCGCGCACGTGCTGGCGGAAGCCGTGCAAACGCTATGGCCGGGCACGCAGGTGACCATCGGCCCGGTGATCGACAACGGCTTCTATTACGACTTCTTCCGCAACGAGCCGTTCACGCCGGAGGATTTCGCCGCGATCGAAAAGAAGATGCGCGAGATCATCGCGCGTGACAAACCCTTCACCAAGGAAGTGTGGACGCGCGAACAGACCAAGCAGGTGTTCAGCGACAACGGCGAGATGTTCAAAGTCGAACTGCTCGATGCCATTCCAGCCGATCAGCAGATCAAGATCTACAAGCAGGGCGACTGGTTCGATCTGTGCCGCGGGCCGCACATGACCTCCGTCGGTAAGGTCGGCAATGCGTTCAAGCTGATGAAGGTCGCGGGCGCGTACTGGCGCGGCGATTCCAACAACCCGATGCTGACGCGCATCTATGGCACCGCCTTCGCGAGCCAACAGGATCTCGACGCCTACCTCAAGCAGCTTGAGGAAGCCGAGAAACGCGACCATCGCCGTCTCGGGCGCGAGATGGACCTGTTCCATTTTCAGGAAGAAGGCCCCGGCGTCGTGTTCTGGCATGCGAAGGGCTGGACGCTGTTCCAGGCGATCATCGCCTACATGCGCCGCCGCCTCGCTGCCGATTACGACGAGGTCAACGCGCCGCAGATGCTGGACAAGTCGCTGTGGGAGACTTCCGGCCACTGGGAATGGTATCGCGAGAACATGTTCGCGGCGCAGTCCGCCGGTGACGAAGCGGAAGACAAGCGCTGGTTCGCGATCAAGCCGATGAACTGCCCCGGCCATGTGCTGATCTTCAAGCACGGCCTGAAGAGCTATCGCGAACTGCCGATCCGCCTCGCCGAATTCGGCGTCGTGCACCGCTACGAGCCCTCTGGCGCGATGCACGGGCTGATGCGCGTGCGCGGCTTCACGCAGGACGATGCACACATCTTCTGCACCGAGGACCAGCTCGCGGACGAGTGCCTCAAGATCAACGACCTGATCCTGTCGACCTACGCCAATTTCGGCTTCGAGGGCGAACTCACGGTCAAGCTCTCGACGCGCCCCGACAAGCGTGTCGGCACCGATGCCGCGTGGGACCACGCCGAAAGCGTCATGACCAAGGTGCTGGCGCAGATCGAGGCCAAATCCGGCAACCGCATCAAGACCTCGATCAATCCGGGCGAAGGCGCGTTCTACGGCCCGAAATTCGAATATGTGCTGCGCGACGCCATCGGCCGCGAATGGCAGTGCGGCACCACGCAGGTGGACTTCAACCTGCCGGAGCGGTTCGGCGCGTTCTACATCGACGAGCATTCCAACAAGGTCGCACCCGTGATGGTGCATCGCGCGATCTGCGGCTCGCTGGAACGCTTCACCGGCATCCTGATCGAGCATTTCGCCGGTCACTTCCCGCTCTGGCTCGCGCCGGTGCAGGCCGTCATCACCACCATCACTTCGGATGGTGACGATTATGCCCGCGAGGTGTTCGAGGCCTGCCGCGCGGCTGGCCTGCGGGTCGAGATCGATCTGCGCAACGAGAAGATCAACTACAAGGTCCGCGAGCATTCGCTGGCGAAGGTCCCGGCGCTGCTGGTCGTCGGCAAGAAGGAAGCCGAGACGCGCGCCGTCTCGATCCGCCGCCTCGGCCGCGAAGGCCAGACCGTGTTGCCGCTCGACGAGGCATTGCAGGCGCTGGCCGCCGAGGCCACGCCGCCGGATGTGAAGCGCGCGAAGGGGCTTGCTTAAAGTCCATCTAAACTTCATGCCGGTGCCCGCCCTTGTGCCGGGCATCGGTGTCTTCCTATCTGTTGGCCACAAGACAGACCTGAAAGACAGACATGCCAGACGCACTTGAACTTCTGAAAACTCGCCGCTCGCTGAAGCCGATGGAGATGACCGGCCCCGGCCCCTCCGCGACTGAACTCGACACCATCCTCACCATCGGCTCCCGCGTGCCCGATCACGGCAAGCTGTCGCCATGGCGCTTCATCGTATTCGAGGGCGACGGCCGCACGCGCGCAGGCGAGATTTTCGCGAAACTGTTCGCGCAGAAGAACCCGCAGGCGACGCCCGACCAGATCGAGAAGGAGCGCACCCGGTTTTCGCAGGCCCCGCTCGTGATCGCGGTGGTCAGCAAGACCATCGAACACTTCAAGGTGCCCGCGTGGGAGCAGGAATTATCGGCCGGCGCCAGCGCCATGAACATCGTTCACGCCGCGACCGCGCTTGGTTACGTCTGCGACTGGGTGACGGGCTGGATGGCGTTCGACCGCGACGCGATGGATGCGCTCGGCCTTGCGCCGAACGAGAAGATCGCGGGCTTCATCCACATCGGCAAGCCGACCAAGACGATCGAGGATCGCCCTCGCCCGCCGCTCGGCGAGATCGTGACGCGGTTCTAGTCCTCACGCCGCCGCAGCGGCGCCTTTTGCCTTCGTGCGTCCCTGTCCGAACCTGTCGAGCAATCCTGCAATGTCCACACCGGGCTTTGCGGCGCTGAACAGGAACCCCTGAACCTCGGTGCAGCCCATCGCACGCAGACGTTCGAGCTGGTCCTCGGTCTCGACGCCTTCCGCCGTCGTGGAGATGTTCAGGCTCTGGCCGAGGCCAGAGATTGCCTTCACGATCGCCACGCAATCCTCCCGCTCGGCAAGGTCGCGCACGAAGGAGCGGTCGATCTTGATCTTGTCGAACGGGAAGCTGCGCAGATAACTCAGTGACGAATAACCCGTGCCGAAATCGTCCATCGAGATGCGCACGCCGAGGCTGCGGAGCTGATGCAGCATCGCGAGGTTCGCCTCGGTCTCCGCAAGGAACAGCGATTCGGTGATTTCCAGCTCCAGCCGCGTCGGCGCAAGGCCGGAATGCGCAAGTGCCGCGATCACGGTCTGCACCAGATTGCGGCTTCTGAACTGAATCGGCGACAGGTTCACCGCCACCTTGATATCCGCAGGCCATTTCGCGGCCTCGGTGCAGGCTTCGCGTAGCACCCATTCGCCAAGCGTGACGATCAGGCCGATATCTTCCGCCACTGGAATGAACTCCGCCGGCGAGACCATGCCGCGCTCCGGATGACGCCAGCGAATGAGTGACTCGAACGCGACAATACGGTTGGCCGCAACATCGACCAGCGGCTGATAATGCAATTCGAACTCGCCATTGGCCAGCGCGTGGCGCAGATCGAATTCGAGCGCGCGGCGGGTCTGCGCCTGACGGTCCATTTCCTGCTCGAAGAAGCAATGCGCGCCGCCGCCTTCCGACTTGGCGCGGTAAAGCGCCATGTCCGCGTTGCGTAGCAGATCGTCTCCGGTCACGCCGTCGCCCGGCGACATCGCGATGCCGACGCTGGCGCCGATCACAAGCTCCAGCCCGTCCACGGCATAAGGCGCACTCACGTCGGCAATCAATATTGCCGAAAGATCATTGAGATCGCGGGGCATCGGATTGCGCTTCACGATCATCGCGAATTCGTCACCGCCGAGACGCGCCACCAGAGAGTCCGCCGGTATCACCGCATGCAGCCGCTCCGCCACCATCTTCAGCAGGCGGTCGCCCACCGGATGCCCGAACGAGTCGTTCACATTCTTGAACATGTCGAGATCGATGCACAGCACGCCGATGCGTTCATCGCTGCCATCGCTCCGCTCCAGCGCCTGATCGAGATGCTCGCGAAACTTCACGCGGTTCGGCAGGCCGGTGAGATTGTCATGATGCGCCATATAGGCGATGCGCGCCTCCGCCCTGCGCCGCTCGGTGATGTCCACCGCCGTCACCAGAAAGCCATCCTTCCCCTCGAACGGCACGCGACGACCGAATGTCAAAACCTCGATCTTGGAGCCATCGGCCTTCATATGTCGCCAGTTGTGGGTCGACTGATAGATGTCGCCGACCTCGTCCAGCACGCTTGCATGGGCCTGCCGTTCGTCCTCCGGCCAGATGTCGAGAAGATTCATCCCCAGGAAGGTGGCGCGGTCATATCCATAGTGCCGGATGGCCGCATCGTTGACGTTGAGGAAATTCTTGGTTTGCGCGTCGAATACCCACATCGGCATCGGATTGGCGTCGAACAGCAGGCGGAACGATCTTTCGCGGCGCTTCAGATCCGTAATGTCTGTCAGGATGACCGACAGCATGTCGCCGACCGGCGCGACATTCAGTTTCAGGGTGAAACCGTCGCCCTCGACTTCGATCTGTACGTTCGCCGCGGCACCCGTCGCTTCCGCGAGTTGCGCCAGCACGTTGGTGAATGACAACAGATGCGTTCCCGCGCTCAGCCGCAACCAACGCAATTCGTCGGAAGGCAGCCGCAACAGCCGCGCCGCGCCTTGATTGAGATGCACGATCTGAAAATCGACCGGATGTCCTTCGGCGTCGCGAATGGCCGCAAGCGACAGCACACCGTCATCGGTGGCGCAGAACACCGCATCCAGCAGGTCGAAATCGAGACCGCGCGTATGAACATAGATGCTGGTGAGCACGTCACCCCAGCGGGACGCCATCGGCAGCGCGAGAACGTCATAGGCCTGCACCTTGCCGTGACGCACGCAATGGGCGGTGGCGAGATAAGGCTTCTGATTATGCTGCGCCGAGGCGCAAGCCTCCGCCAGCGTCAGCGCGCAGTCCGGCGGCAGCATGGCCAGCGGCGTGTGCTGAACTTCGCTTTCAAGCCATGCATCGACCTCGCGCCCGGCGCGCAGAATTTCGATATCGCCGCCCTGCCCCTTGAGCAGCGCCATGTTATCGGCGATGCGGCCCAAGCCGCCCAGCGTCACATCTTCAAAAGGCGGCAGCAGGCGCCCCGGCTTCAATGCGGCGCGCCATTTTCGCTCCAGCACCGACAGATCGCTGAACAGATCGGACCCGGAAATATTTTCGTTCGAAATACCGATGGCACTCACAACGCATCCTCGCGCACTAACGCAGCTTCTTCACGCGCGCGCATCCAATGCCGTGCCAATTAAGGCGGCGTAAATCCCTCGCATTCGCACGCGACGGCAACAGGAAAACTTGTTTGATGGTTAGTCCGAATTAGAGACTATGACAGTTTGTCATAATCAGCGCGTCAGCACTTCGACTTCGCCGTCGACGCCGTTCTTCACTTCGAAGTCGCGCTCGAACACCTTGCCGTCATTCTTGGCGATGGCTTTGTATTCGCCCTCGGCCAGCATCACGCGTGGAAACGCGCCGATCGATTCTTTGATGACGTCGCCCGCTGGCGTCAGCACCGACCATGCGGTGTTCGCCAACGCCTCGCCGCCCTTCTCGCCGACGAGCTTGAGCGTGATGACGGCGGCCCGATGCGTGACGACGACATCGGTGAGCTTCGCGGCCTGCACGCGAATGTCGGAACGGACGATCGAATTGGCGTCCCCATAGGTCGAGACGAGATAATAGATTCCGGCAGGCAGCATCAGCACGTCGCCCGCCGCGACGTTCTGCGCGATCGGAGAGCGGTCGCCGGTACCGATCTCGAACTGGCTGCCCTTGTAGATCGAGAAGACGATCTGGCCTTGCGGGATTTTCGACGTGCCGACACGGCCTTCGATCCGCAAGCCGCCTGCCGCAAGATCGAACGTCTCGCGCGTGGTCTCTTCCTGTCTGATCGTCACCGGCCGCACGTCGCTGACGAGACCGAGACTGACGTGAATCACATAGCCGCCCGGCGGCAGCGGAATCACCGGTGCCGCGGCGCGCTCCTCGCGGATGAGATGCATCGCGCCATTCGGGCCGAGCTTGTCGGAATAGATACGCCAGATCAGCCCGCCATTGATCGCGGGCATGTCCTTGCCAAAACGTGCAGACAAAGTGAGCGTGCCTTGCGGCGTGGCCTGAACCGCCGGGGCCGGCGGCAACAGCGGCGGCTGGGTGAGCTGGGCCGGCAAATCGGCAGGAGACAAACCGGACGGCGGCGCGAGGCTGATGGCAGGCGCCGACGGCTCCGCCTGCGGAATGCTGCCGGGGGGAACCGGCGCCGGCTGATCGCCGGGAAACTGCGCATGAGCGGATTCGACGAGCATCAGGCCGGACAGCACGACAGCCACACAGGCGCACGCAAGGCGCGCCATGCGCCTTGAGACAAGACTGCCATGCCGGAATGTCATCATGCGGTAGCTTTTTCCCTGAAAAGGCGGCGAATTCAAGCCTGCAGACCCGCCCAAGGGGCGGTGGAAATGGCTCTGGGACAGAACATATCTGGATAAAAGGTCCCGCTTCAGTCACATTCCGGCAATAACCACCGCATGTTCTCCATCCGGCCTGTCCGGGGCGGGAAAACCGCGCCGGAGGGCACCATCCATCATCGGGAGGCCCCGGGTTGCTCGAAGTCTTCAAAGGGATCGGCCAGGCCATCGGGTCCAACGATAAGGACGCGGCCCCTGCTCCGCGCCGGCCCAAAATCGGTCTCGCGCTCGGCGGCGGCGCGGCGCGCGGCTTCGCCCATATCGGAATCCTGCGCACCCTGATCGCCAACGGCATCGTCCCCGACATCATTGTCGGCACCTCGATCGGCGCGGTGGTCGGCGGCTCCTATGCGGCGGGCCATCTCGACACGTTCGAGGAATGGGCGCGGCATCTCGGCCCGCGCAGCGTGTTCAGCTATCTCGACATCCGTCTGAACGGCTCCGGCCTGATCGGTGGCGACAAGCTCGCAGCCCAACTCGACACCACGTTCGGCCGGATCACCATCGAGGAATTGCCGCTGAAATACGTAGCGGTCGCGACCGAGGTGAAAACCGGTCACGAGATCTGGCTCAACCACGGCAGGCTGGTCGATGCGATGCGCGCGTCCTACGCGCTGCCCGGCATTTTCGCTTCGATCCTGATTGGCGATCGCTGGCTGGTGGACGGCGCACTGGTCAATCCAGTGCCGGTGTCCGCGGCGCGCGCGATGGGCGCCGAGATCGTGATCGCCTGCAACGTCTCCACCGACATCACCGGCCACGGCACCATCGTCGCACACGGCACGCCGGAAGACGCTGTGGCGCCCGAGCCTGCTCCGGAAAAAAAACGATTCGGATTCTTCTCCGCCGAGAAGACCATGAAGCGCGAATTCTTCGGCGCGCCCGGCCGCCCCGGCATCTCCACCGTGATGGTGGACGCCTTCAACATCATGCAGGATCGCATCACCCGCGCACGTCTCGCGGGCGACCCCCCCGACGTACTGATCTCTCCGCGCGTCGGACGGATCGGATGGTTCGATTTCCATCGTGCCGAGGAATGCATCGCGCACGGCGAACGCGCCGCCGAACGCGCCATCGAATCGATTCAGGAAGCGATCAACATGCTCACACCGACGGCAAGCCAGCCGCCGGGCACAGCGCAACTCGCACCGTGACGTGAGACCTCAGGCCGTCTTGATATAGTCGCGCAGCGCTTCCTGCTCGCGCTCGTATTCCTTGACGCGCCACTTCACGATGTCGCCGATCGAAATCAGGCCGACGACGCGCTCGTTCTCCACCACCGGCAGATGACGGAATTTGCCGTTCGTCATCTTTTCCATGATCGAGGCGGCGGTGTCGGCGCGGCGGCAGGTCACGACCTTGCGCGTCATGACTTCGCTGACGGGCATCGCCAGCACGCTCGCGCCATGCTTGCCGAGCACACGCACAACGTCACGTTCAGACAGGATGCCTTCGATGTGATGATCCTTCATCACCAGCACCGCACCGACATGACGCTCGGTCAAGACACGGATAGCATCGGACAGCTTGGCGTCTGCCTCGATGCTTATGACTTCGAATCCCTTGGTGCCGAGAATTGCCTGAACCGTCATTGCCAGCGCCTCCCATAAAGTGATGCGATCGCATTCTGAACCGTGCGATCTCGTCCAGCCGGGAACAACTCACTCAGCGGCGATTTGGTTGCATCACCGGCGAAGTGCGGTCCGGCATTGATCGAATGATGGATCAATGCAGGGAGGGCTGCAAGGAAAAGAAAAATCGAATCAGACGTCGCGGGAGGAAAGATTTTCCTCAGGTGAAATATCGGCCGGTGACTCGCTGCCGCCGCGCGGCACGGGATCGAACAGCGAGAACAACAAAAGGCCGGCCAGGAAGCCGCCGACATGCGCCTGCCATGCGATACTTTGCCCCTGAGTACCGATCTCGATGGCGCCAAGCCCGGTAAACAGGTTCAGGACGAACCAGATTCCGAGAAAGGCGAGCACCCGTCCGTTGCGCAGCGCCCGCGACAAGGGCAACGCCGGGATGCGCGCGGCCGCATCGGCATCGGGGGTGCGACGAAATGACAGGAAGCTGCCGCGCTGGAATGCAAAACGCAGCGAGGCGGCCATGGTGCCGGACACAGCGGCGGATGCGCCGATCATCGGCGCCAGCTCATGGGCATGCGTCAGCAGGTGCGCCAATGCCCCGGCCACCGCGGTAATGGCGAGGAAGACGAAAAACCGCACCCCGCCGAAGCGCCGCGCCAGCGCACTGCCGAACGGCAGCATCCACAGCATGTTGAACCCGATATGAGTGAGGTCCGCGTGCAGCAGCGAATAAGTGAGGAAGCTCCAGATACTTGCACCGATTCCGCCCGGAATCTGCTCGGCCATCAGGGTGGTTTCGTAGCGCGCGGGCACGAAGCCAAACACCCAGATGACTTCCTGATCCAGCGACGCAGGCAGCAGCATCCGCGCGATATGAATCCCAAACAGGATCGCGAGCAGAAGCGTCATCGGACGCGGCAGCGTCAGAATGGGTTCGCGGGAGTGTTCGGGGGGTGCCAGCAATGGTCTCATCCAGGGCCGCCCGGACCGGGAACGGATCGGGCCAGCCAGTCCCTGACATACGGCTTTTGCCCCGCAGCGCAAGCCGCCTGTGTCCATCCTGGGTGAAAAAGCGGTCATCCCGCGCCGAAAATGAAAAAGGGAGGACCGGACAGGTCCTCCCTTGATCGATGACAGCCTTTCGCGAAGGAAATCCCCACCCCTCCCCGCGCGATGGCCGGTCTTATAGCCACCCGTTATTCAACTTGTATTCGACCGTCTGGACCCGGCGGCAGCTCTTGGGAAAAGCTGCTGCCGTATGGAGTAGATGCATACTACCCGGTTCCCTTGCGGCCTCAACTTCATAGTTAAATTTACCTTAACGCCACAAACCGGGGCTTAACCTCCCCCGGTTTCGCCCTTCGGCATGGACGCTGCACCGATCCTTGCGCACAACAACCAAGGGCCGCGCAGCGTGCGGGCTCGGGACACAACTGTCCCGTGTCTGGACCTGCCGGGTGGGTGATTAACGTGAAGCATCCGTCGAACCGGGAATTCTTCGCATACTGGGACAAGGCCCGAGGCACATCGGCCGCCCCGGACCGCAGCAGCCTTGCGCCTGAGCCCGTGCGGCATCTGCTCGGCGACATCTTCGTGCTCGCCTACGATCCCGCCGCCGGATATCCGTTCCGTGTCGCGGGCACGCGGATTTGCGCCCGGCTCGGCCGCGACGTTAAGGGCGAAAGCTTCTCGTCGCTGTTCACGGGCGAGGCGCACCGGGAGATCGAGGATCTTCTCGGCATCGTCGCCGAGGAAACCATGCCGACGGTCGCGGGCGTCACAGCGGCGACGAGCGAGGGCGGCCTCGTGCATTTCGAACTGCTGCTCCTGCCCTTCAGCCCCCGTGCCCATACCCCGCTTAGTCTCACCGGCCAGATGGCAGCGCTGACGGAAGCCCCCGGCACACTGTCGCAGTTCGGCCTGACCTCCTGGCGCCATCTCGAACCCGAGATTCAACCGCGCGGGCCGCGTATGCTGCGCAAGCTCGAAATCGCGCGCGGCTTCATGGTCTATGAGGGCCTGCGGTAGAGGCGTATCGCCTTTTCGACCCGATCGTTTCGCTTTCAGTGGAAGCGCTCGCCGCGGTCAAGCTGGGCGAGGATTTGCGCCGATCTCTTGGCGCGTGTCTCGGGGCGCTTCGCCGTGTGAAGCCGATAGTAGATCGAATAGAGATTCTTGCGATCCAGCGTCTGGAAGAACGCCTTGGCGGCGGGCATCGTCTCCAGCGCATCCAGAAAATCTTGCGGGATGGTCATGGCCGCTGACCCTGCATAGGCGCTGTCCCATCGGCCATCCGCCTTTGCAGCTTCGATATGGGTCAATCCGGCAGGCATCATCCGCCCTTCCGCGATAAGCCTCATCGCATGTTCGCGGTTCTTGGCGGACCAATTCGACTTTGGCTTCCTCGGCGTCAGGCGCTGCAAATACGAAGCCTCGTCCACCGGCAACTTCTGTCCATCGATCCAACCGAAGCGGATCGCTTCGATCACGCAGTCAGTCCACGTCACTGACCGCCTGCCCGATTTAGCCTTGAAGATATGCACCCAAAGTTCGCCGCTATGCTGGAAGTGGCTCATCAGCCACTCGCCCAGCTCTGCGGCATCCTGAAATGCAATCGGCTTCCGTTCGTTCTTGGCCATTCCTCCGGTTAGCAGAACCGGCAATACGCCGGAAGGGAAGCCGCATTAACTCGAAGCCATTGATTTCATTGGAGCGAGTGCGCCAAACCACCCCCGCCGCCCCCATTGGCCGCCTTTCAGCGGCGCCCATCGCTGCATTGGACGACACCGGTATAAGCTGCAAATCCTGCGATCCCCAGCGATGGAAGCTTCGAGCCCGGCTTTTGGGGTTCCGGATGCCCTTCGATGGCGAGGATGGTCAAACACCGACAGACAGTTCAGCCGGCGGCAAGCCCGAAGCCTGACGCTGATACATAGCCTCGTACAGGCTTTCCAGATCGGCCGTGAACCGTTTGATGTCGAATAATGGGCTTGTCCGAACATACTCGACAAGCCTCTTGCGAATGCCGTCGAGCCGGTCAGCGTCCGTCGCAAGAGCGACGGCGCGTTCGACGTATTCTTCCCGCGAGAACGTCACAAGTCCGTCCTGAAGGCCGACCGTGGTTAGGATGCTTGCCGCCACACGCCCCGCGAACGCCTCGCCCTGAAGCGTCAGGACAGGCAGGCCGGCCAAGAGGGCGTCGCTGGTCGTGGTGTGAGCGTTGTACGGCAGAGTGTCGAGAAACAAGTCCGCAAGCCTGTGCCTGGCAAGATGGCGTGGAAGGTCGGCTCTGGGAGCGAAGACAAGGCGGTTTGGATTAATTCCGCGCGCCGACGCTTCCCGTCGTAAGTTTTGCGCGACGACGTCGCTGTTTTTCAATAGCCATAGGACGCTGCCCGGAACGCGGCGCAGGATCGTCATCCAATCAGTAAAAGTACCCGGATTGATCTTGTTGTTGTTGTTGAAGGAGCAAAACACAAACCCAGCATCAGGCAGGCCGTGGTCCCGCCTGAATACAGGATCGTTTGGGATAACGCGCGTTGTCGTGTCGTTCACCTGATAACAATTCGGCAGATAGGCCAAATGCTCCGCGAAGTTTGCGCGCTGCGCCGGCGGCACGACGATCTTGTCGGCGATCAGATAGTCGATGAAGCTGGCGCCCATTGTTGAAGGATAACCGAGATACGCAACTTGGATCGGCGCGACCCGCGCCGCAAAGATGTCCGAGCGAGGCTCTTGAGCGTAGCCGTTCAAGTCGATCGCGATGTCGATCTGCTGTGCGCGCACGATCTGCACGCAGCTTTCAATCGAGACGCGCGGGCCCAGCTCGAACCATCCGTCGAACGATTTTCGAACGCGGTTCGTTATATCTCCGAACCTCGCAGGGCCAACGGGAAAACCGATAACGTCGAACTTCGACCGGTCATGCAGCTCGAACAGCCTTGCGATTAGAAAAGAGGTCGCGTGGTCGCCGAAATCGGAAGAGAAATAGCCGATCCGGATTTTGCCGGTACGAGCGCCGCTCTTCAGCGGCGCGGTTGATGCCGTAGAATACATCAAGTCGGCGTAAGCGCGTGATGCCTTCAGATGCATCGCCGGTTCATCGAATGCATATAGAAAGTGCGTCGGCGCAGATGGGTAACGCCCCTCTGCGATTCCGCGCCTCATTTCGCGGACATCTTCTTCTCGATGGCTCCAATCACAAAGCATCGCCGCAACGCCAAATCGATCGCCGCGCAAAAAGCGCTGATGTGGGTCTAGCGATAACGCTCGCTCGAAATTCGGAAGCGCTCTCTCAAAGTCTTTCATCGCCAAGAAAGCGCCGCCGCGCCCGGCCCATGCGTCGGCGAGGCCCGGCGAAATCTCGATCGCCCGGTCAAACGCGCTGACCGCTTCGGCGTAAGATTTGTGAGAAGAAACGAGGGCGTTTCCGAGCCCCGCCCACGCACTCGCAAGCTTCGGATTTTGGGAAAGCAGCCGCTCGAAGATGGGGAAAGCTTCGTCAAAGCGTTGCGCTTGAGCGAGTGCGGTTGCGCGCCCCAGCGCGGCATCTTCGCTCTGCGGGTCTGCCGACAGAAGACGATCATAGACCGCCAGCGCTTCGTCAAAACGGCAAAGGCGACGCAGAGCATTCCCGCGCGTCAGTTGCGCATCGATCGATGAAGGATCGATTTTCAGCGCATCGTCAGTGACCTTAATCGCTTCCGAATAGCGGCCGAGCCGCCCCAGCGCGAAGCCGAGCGTGTTCAGAACGTCAGCGCTTGGCGGCCCGACCGCGACCGCTTGTTCAGCCCTTTCGCGCCCCTCTTCGAAGTGCCCCTGATGCACCAAGACTGCAGCGAGGTTCGCCAGCGACGGGCCGTGTGCCGGCACGATTTTAAGGGTCGCTCTGAAATAGCGATCAGCGTTCGCAAGGTCGCCTCGATCGAGACAGTCCAACGCGGTAAAAAAATTCTGTTTCGCTAAATCTTCCCCAGACATAGCCCACTTTTACGGCTCCACCAGGCGATTTCAAAGGTCCTAAAACGCAAAAGCCCCCGTCCTCGAAAGGGAAACGGGGCTAGTTCGGGGATGGGGCCGGTTCGTTCGAAGACAACATTCATGAAGCGGCATACCACAAGCCCGTCCGGCCATAGATCGGACCGTTTCCGATCTGGGCTGCGGCATAAGCGACTACGCTGTCGCCTCACACGCAGAGCACGGCAGCGAATAACATAAAATATATCAATATGTTAGTGGTAAAACTTTTTAACTCCGCATTAACCCTGACGCCCGTATGGTTCGCTCTTACCGTGTCCGGGCGTGGCGATGGCGTTGGTACAAAGACATTTTCAGCCACAGGCTGAGGAACGGCGGCACTTCCAGCGGGTGAAAATTCACCTGCTTGGCCGGTACATGCTGTCCGATCGCCGCGAATATCCCTGTCAGGCCATCAACATGTCCCCCGGCGGCCTCGCGCTGCTGGCGCCCGGCATCGGCAATCTCGGCGAGCGTGTCGTCGCCTATCTCGATCATATCGGCCGCGTCGAAGGCAAGATCACCCGCCTGCTCGACAACGGCTTCGCCATGACCGTGAGCGCCACGCCGCGCAAGCGCGAGAAGCTCGCCGCCCAGCTCACCTGGCTCGCCAACCGTGAAATCCTCAATCTGCCCGAGGATCGCCGCCACGATCGTATCGTGCCGCGCAACGCGATGGGCTGGCTCAGGCTCGAAGGCGGCGGCGAGATGCAATGCCGCATCATCGACCTGTCGCTCTCCGGCGCGGCGTTGTCCGGCCAGATGCGCCCCGAAGTCGGCAGCCACGTCATGCTCGGCCGCGTCGCCGCGCGCGTCGTCCGTCATCTCGAGGAAGGCTTCGCCATCGAGTTCAATCACCCGCAGGTGCTTGAAACCGTCGAGGACAACGTCACCGCACGGGACTAGACCTTCCCTGCTCTGCAGGATGCCATCCGGACGACCCCTGTCCGGAGGCGCTGTGCCTTATTGTCGGCCGAATAAACATGTACTAGAAATACATATTATATTCGCGCGCCGCCCTATGGAGCGTGGCCTGACATGTCCCGGAGGATGCGATGGGCTTTCCTTCCTTCTTTGCCGATGTCCCGACGATCACGCTGCGTGATCCTCTGGCCATCTTTCTCGGCGCCTCGGATGATGGCGTCATCACCTACACCTACGCCGATGCCGTAAAACTCGCGGGCCATTCCTGCCCAACCGTCGCCGGCGCGTACCTGATGATGCGCGCCGGCCTTCGCGCGCTCTATGGCGACGAGATGCCCGCGCGCGGCGGCATCGAGGTGTATCTGCGCGACCCGCGCAATGAGGGCACCACCGGCGTCATTGCCGCCGTCGCGACGCTCCTCACCGGAGCCGCCCCCGAAACAGGCTTCGGCGGCATCGGCGCAAAAAGCCGTTTCGCGCGCCGTGACCTTCAGCATTTCGAAGCCCCGATCGACGGCCTGATAGCCCTGCGCCGCACGGATAACGGGCGCGGCGTCACGCTCGATCTCAACACCGGCGCGGTGCCGTCGGCTCCCGAGATGCAGGCGGTGTTTCCGCGAGTCATTGCCGAGCAGGCCAGCGAGGATGAGCAGGCACGCTTCGCGGCGCTCTGGCAGGATCGCGTCGAGCGGATGCTGATCCGGCATGCGGACGATCCGGCGCTGGTGCAGGTCGATGAGTGGACGGCCGCAGCCGCCTGAGGTGCCTCGCCGTTCGCTCGCTACTTGCCGCGTGCGGCGGCCATCACCTGGGGCGCGAGCCAAGCCGCGAACGCCGCGTGTCCCTGCGCATTGAAATGCTGGCCATCGGGATCACGCGTATTTTTCGGCGCGATCTGTCCGAGATGGCCGAGCATGATCACCTTGATGTGGCGGGCCGCCAGACGGTGTTTGATCTCCGCGATGTTGCCTTGCCGTGAGGCTCCCTCTCCGCGCCGCGCATCGTTGCCGCCCGGCTGCAGAATGACGATCATCGTCCCATTCGGCACAGCGGAATTCAGCCGCGCCAGCATGCCGCCGGTGGTGTCGCCGGGAATTCCCGCATTGGCGACATGCGCGGACACGCCCTTGGCCGCGAGCAGTCTTTGCAGTTGCGCCGGATAAGCCTGCGACGAGGGCACGCCTCCGTTGGTGCGTCCCCGTCCCGAACCGTAGGTGTTGCTCGCGCCCAGTGCGACAATATTCACTTCCGCTCCCTGCGCGGCGGTCGCAAACAGCGCCGCCGCCGCGGCCACTCCCAAAACCCAGCCCTTCATGGACGGTCTCCCTCTTCCCCGCCGCGAACGCTATGCCGCGCCGGAAAAGCCGTAAAGGCCGTAAAGGCGCTCAACCGGCGGCAGCTTTTGCTTCCTCAAGCGCAAGCGCCGAATGCGCATAGGCCCCACCGGCGCGCATTTCGGCAGCGACCCAGATCGCTTCCATCAGTTCCTGTCGCGTCGCGCCATGGCGTAATGCAGCCTTGGTGTGGCCCTTGATGCAGTAAGGACATTGCGTAACGTGCGCCACGGCCACGGCAATGAGCTGCTTCACCTTCACCGGCAGCGCGCCTTCGGCAAACACCTTCTGGCTGAAAGCCTGAAAGGCAGCCTCGGTGTCAGGGGTCAGCTCGCGGCGCATCTTTCCGAACTCAGCGGTCGAGGTTGGGTACATTCCATCGGACATCGATATTTCTCCTGTGTGGCAATCCTGTGCGAGCGTCATCGTAGACCCTCGCCCCATGCAGCCCCAAAGAATTAAGCCGCAGCAGCGCATCGCTTTTGCCGATGCATGAAGCCTGTTGAATCGATGGACCTGAACCGCGCATCAAGGCATGCGCATGCAAGCCGCTTCGCGCCAGCGTCACCACCGGGTAAAGCCGTGCGGTTAGCGCTTTCTCACCATTGTCACCGGACGGGGCACTCATCGCCTCGGCAAATCGGGCCCGAGCTACTTTCGGACCACTCTTCAAGCTCTCGCGAAGGCTCCGTTCCCTTGGGCGAGGCGTGAGAATTCAATCGCTTGAGAGACAATCGATACAATTTGAATCAAATCCCGATCGTTCAAATTTGAGCTTTATTTGAATCGACATTGATTCAAACAAGCCTTTGATTTGTCGATCATTTCAGTCAATTGCCGCGACGTGATTTAGCTGCGGCGCAAAGCCTCCCTGCCACAGTGGCCCCAACAAAAAAACGGGGGCCACAATGGTTTCAATTCGTGGATGGGGCGTATGTCTGGCGATCGCCGCCGGGCTGACAGGTTTTTCCAGTGCTTCGCAGGCAGCCAGCCGGATCGCTCCGGCCGCGCCGCAGAGTCACGTTCTTTATGCAAGCCTCGGCGACACCGCCCGCGCGCCGATCGGCTGGGTCGAGTTCTGCGCCGAGAACGCCGCCGACTGCAAGGGCGGCGCCACGCAGGCCCGCGACATCGTCATGACCCAGACCGCATGGAAGGATCTCGTGCGCGTCAATCGCTGGGTCAACGAGAACGTCAAGCCGATGACCGACATGGAGCATTGGGGCGTTGTCGAAAAGTGGTCGTATCCGACCGACGGCTACGGCGACTGCGAAGATTACGTCCTGATGAAGCGCAAGATGCTGATCGACGCCGGCTGGCCGCGCGAAGCGCTGCTTGTGACGGTGGTGCGCGACCGCAAGGGCGAAGGCCATGCCGTTCTCACGGTGAAGTCCGACAAGGGCGAGTTCGTTCTCGACAACCAGAACGAGGACGTCGTGGCCTGGACCGACACCGGCTACCGCTTTGTCAAACGCCAGTCGCAAACCGACCCGAATGTGTGGGTCTCGCTTGGCGACAACCGCCCGGCTGTCGTCACCGCCACGTCAACAAACTGAGGTTCCTACTCGCGTCCCGGTCACATCCCCACCCCTCCCCGTCCGAGACCGGTTCGCGCGCGGCCAGCTTCTTCCCCGGAAGCTGGCCGCAACCCTTTTGGCGCTCACAAATCCCGGGGCGCGGCTCGCGTTCAGCTGATCGTCTTCAATCGATTTTCTTGAGACCCGCCTTGAAGCGCCTGCTGTTCTTGACGTAATGCGGCGCGGCGCGCGTCAGCACCTTAACCTGCTCGTCGTTCAGCGTCCGCACCACGCGCGCGGGGGAACCGACGATCAATGAGCGCTCGGGAAATTCTTTGCCTTCCGGCACCAGCGCGCCGGCGCCGACGACGCTTTCCTTGCCGATCTTCGCGCCGTTCATCACGATCGCGCCCATGCCGACCAGCGCACCCTCACCGATGGTGCAGCCATGCAGGATGGCGTTGTGGCCGACCGAGACGTTCTTCCCCATCGTGATCGGAAAACCCGGATCGGTGTGGAAGGTGCAGTTATCTTGAACGCTCGAGCCCTCGCCGATGTCGATCAGTTCGTTGTCGCCGCGGATCACGCAGCCGAACCAGACGCTCGCGCCTTTCTGCAACCGGACATTGCCGATCACCTCGGCGGAATCTGCGATGAAATAGTCGCCGTCGGCGGGAAGTTGCGGCCTGACGCCGTCGAGTTCGTAGGTGGCCATTCTTGTCTCCTTAGCGAGACGACCATGCCACGAACGAAAAACGGATGCGAGGCTCGCCTACGCGACGATACCGGTCGCCTGCAAGAACATGACGACGCAGGTGCCTGACATCAGGCTCCAGATACCGGCGATCACGGTTGCAACCATCACAAACACGATGCGGCGATTTTCGATCCGCCGCCCGCGAATAGTGTTGCGCATGATGATAAAGGGCGCCGCGAACACCAGAAACGGCACGGTCATCACCGCGCGCGGCGCGGCACTCCGTTCCAGAATGCCGAAACCTGCGGGGCGGTCCACGAAGGCCTGATAGCCGCTTGCCAGCGCGCCCGCGAAGGCAAACCCGATCATCAGTGAGAAGAAGGAATTCAGGGTATCCGGCGACATCGTGAGGCCCCGCGCTAGAGGTGGTCTCCGCTTTCGCAGAACCCTGCCGCCGCCGCCACTTTATCCTTAAGAAAGGGTTAATTTCGCGGACCGCCCCTTTCCGGGATATCCGCAAAAACGCCGCGCAAGAGCCCTCACAGGCCTCGCCATCGCCACATAAGCCGCTCTATGACATGACCATATTCGCCGCGACGTCCGCGATTCGAAACGCTCTGGAACCCGCTCCACCATGGCTGCCTCTCTGCCGCCCCGCGCCCGCAAACGCCACAACCCCTATCTTCCAATCCTCGCCTCCATCGTGATCGGCTCCGCCGCTCTCGCCTCCGTCATCTACCTGCTCCAGCCGACCTGGCAGCCACAACAATCCGCCAGCGAACCCGATACGCTGCCGATCACGATCGGCCACACGCTGTTCAACGTGCCGACGGCGGCGATCCGGGTGAGATTGCAGAAGCGCACCGGCCCGCAGGAGCGCGTCGATCTCTCCTTCCTCTATCCTTCACTCAAGCCGCCAACGGCGCAGAAGCACATCACCGCCGCCGAGGCCGAAGCGGAAGCCGCATCGAAGGCCGAGCCGATCGACCGTATTTTCGTTTCCATCATCGCCCATCACGACGCGGTATCGCCGGCGGAGCGCACCAAGACGATCTATCCGCGCTATCTGGAATCGGATGCCTCGACCGTCGAGGACACGCTGATGATGCAAGCCTTCCGCGCCGGCACGCCTTACGCGGGTGAAGACCTGTTCATGGCCGACGGCGAAAGTTTCACCGCGCGCTGCTCGCGCGATGCGCAGACGCCAGGCATGTGCCTGAGCGAACGCCGGATCGGCGACGCCGACCTGAACTTCCGCTTCCCGCGCGCATGGCTCGCCCACTGGCGCGATGTCGCGGACGCGATGGACAAACTCGCCGACCAGCTTCAGGGGCCGGGGAAGTAATCTCCCGCAAACGAAAATGGCCGGCTTACGCCGGCCATCGCATCGTTTCATGATGAGAAAAACTCAATCCTCTTCGACGAGGTCGTCCTCGAGGATCGCCATCTGGAACTGATACGAGCGATCATCATCCTCGTCATCGACGAACAGCACGCCGATGAATTCCTCGCCGATGTAAACCTCGGCGGAATCGTCCTTTTTCGGACGCGGCACGACGCGAATCTTCGGATTGCCGAACGTGCGCTTGAGATAAGCGTCGAGCTTTCTGACTTCGGTAACGTCCACGGCAGTCTCCAATGATGATTATGTCTGCCACGCGCGCCTAAGCCTAACGCGAAGCCTTCCGCACGCCAATAGCGCAGCGTGCCCCATGAGCCAATAGCGCAACGCGCGTCTCGATAAAAGTGCAGAGAAGGCTTTACAGACCGTTCGCGTTGAGCATCTGGTCCATCGTGCGCGACGGCTCGGAACACCCGGCCTCGCCCACGACGCGCGCAGGCACGCCTGCGACCGTGACGTTGTTCGGCACCGGCTTGACGACGACCGAGCCCGCCGCGATGCGCGCGCAATGCCCGATCTCGATATTGCCGAGAATCTTCGCACCCGCGCCGATCATCACGCCGCGGCGGATTTTCGGATGGCGATCCTCGTTCTCCTTGCCGGTGCCCCCAAGCGTGACATCGTGCAGGATTGAGACGTCGTCCTCGATCACCGCCGTCTCGCCAACAACAAAACCCGTCGCATGATCGAGGAAAATACCGCGCCCGATCTGCGCCGCCGGATTGATGTCGGTCTGGAATACCGACGACGACTGACTCTGGATGTAATAGGCGAAATCCTTGCGGCCCTGCTTGTAGAGCCAGTGCGCAAGCCGGTGCGCCTGAATGGCGTGGAAGCCCTTGAAGTACAGCAGCGGATCGATGAAGCGCGACGTCGCGGGGTCGCGGTCGTAGACGGCGACGAGATCAGCGCGGAAGGCGTTGCCAATATCGGGATCGTCGCGAAGCGCTTCGTTGTAAGCCTGCCGGATCAAGCCCGCCGAAAGGGCTGCATGATCGAGGCGCTCGGAGATGCGATGGATCACCGCTGCTTCCAGCCGGTCGTGATGCAGCACCGACGAATAGATGAAAGTGGCAAGCTCCGGCTCGCGGCGCGCGACTTCCTCGGCCTCGTCGCGAATCCGCGTCCAGACCGGGTCGACCGTCGAAAGGGCGGCTTTCGGATCCACGTTAACTTTGGCCATAGGCATCTTCCAGCTTTGGGCTCGGGAGATTACCACATAATAGGCGCTGCGGAGGCTGCAATCCCACCCTTGTGGCAATACGGATAATATTCTGCCTCAGCCCTGCCGGGCCAGAAAGGCCAAGACACCCTCTTTGTAAACGCGGTCGCCCACCGCCCGCATGTGATCGCGGTCCGGAATATCAAGCACTTCGGCGTGGGTCATGATCTGGTGCAGCTTCTCCGCCGAGCCACCGACATCGTCCTTGGTACCCACAGCGATCAGCGTCGGCAATTTGATCGAAGCCGCCTGCTCCGGCGTCAGCCATTGCCGCGAACCGCGCAGGCACGCCACCAGCGCGCGCCTGTCGGAGCGAGTCTGATCGGCGAAAGCGCGGAACATGCGGCCCATCGGATCGGTCACGTCCTCGAGCGACGGCGCTTCCAGCGCCACCGCCACGTCCTCGCCGGGACCGCCGCCCTCAATCAGGCCATAGCCGAGGCCGCCGATAATCAATGAGCGCAGACGCTCGGGATGATGCAGCGCCACCCTGCACGAAATCCGGGAGCCGAGCGAATAGCCCATGATGTCAGCGCGTTCGATGTTGAGATGATCCATCAGCGCGCGCACATCGCCCGCCATGATGTCGAGCGAATACTCCGCGCGGTCGTAGAGCTTGGATGACGCGCCATGCCCGCGATTGTCGAGCGCGACGACACGCCGTCCCGCTTTGGTCAGCGCCGAGACCCAGCCAGGGTAGACCCAATTGGTACCCGCGGTCGAACCGAAGCCGTGGACGAGAACGATGGGCTCGCCCTCGCCTTCATCGATAAAAGCGATCTCGACGGAGCCGTTGTGAAAGCTCAGCATGAACACATTCCATTGCAGGGGAACCAGACGGCCGCCGTTCTAACCGCGTCGCGGCGGCTTTGCCAGTGCTTGACGCCCGGCAATTTATGCAGATGTGGCCTGCGTCAGCGCGATTGCATCGCGGGCTTTTTTGCGTTTGCGGCGAGCGAGCCACGCAAAGGTCAGCCGCTCGGTGGTGGATTTGATGGAAGCGAGAAAACCGAGCAGCGCGATCAGCGCGGCGAACACCCACCAGGCGAGATTGAATGCGCCGGTGGCGAGCAGCAGCGCGCCGCGCCCGATCAGCTTGATGATCGCACGCGTCTCCTTGCCCCTGGACTCCGCAAGCCTTGCGGCGCGCGCGATATCCTGCGGGCCATCGGCGATACGCAGCACATCGAGCGTGCCTCTGGTGCCGATCTTTTCGCTGACGCGGCCGGTATCCTTGGCGAGACGCACGAGAGCGCCTGCCTTCTCGGCCTTGAACGCCGCCTTCAGCGCACCGACGCTTTGCGCGGGCCGCGTGAACGAGGCGTGCTGAACGGCCTGCGTGAGCGCGGGCGTATCGACCGCATTGCGCACCGCGCGCCCGGTCCACTCCGTCAATCCCGCGCCGAGGCGGCCGACCTTGCGCGCATCCTTCACCAGCGTCAGTCCGGCGCGCAGGGGTGCCGCACCCGCAACCGAAACATAAGTCGCCGCCGTCACCGCGATGCCGACGCTTGCCAGCCCCAGCACGAGCCGGTCGGCATCCTCGCCCATCGCCAGCCGCTTGCCCTCGCGCACCACGTCGCGCACGTCGCCGAGCACGAACAAATCTCCCGCCAGAGTGCCCGAGAGGCTCGCCCCATCATCGCCCTCGCCAGTCACAAGTCCGTGCACGAATCGCCCCGCGACCGCCTGTGTCGAATTGTGCGCCGCAAGTGCGGTGCTGACGCGCTCTTGCATGTCCGGTGCAATACCTATGCCCTTGCCCTGGGCCAGTGACACAAAGCTGTCGGCAAGTTCCGGGTCGTCCGCATCGAGCGCCTGCCGGATTTGCCGGGCGATAGCGGATTGCCGCGCAGCCTCGCTTCCCTCGTGCAGCGCTGATTCAACACGGATATCCGACAATTGCGCAGGGTCGTCCTGCGCCATGAGAATGGCCGCAGCCGTGTGCGCCCGCGGCATCAGCAACGCGAATGCCGCCGCGCAGAGAGCCACGCATCCAATTGCCGCAGTGGTTTTCCGGTATTGCATGCACAAATCCCTGCGCCTGGTGCCCGACCCTATGGCGATTTTGCGGCGAAAATTTCACCTGATGGAAGCCGTGCACCAAAAGAAGGCCCTCCGAAAGAAGGGCTTTCCGCAGCAGCAAATAGCGTATGGAGTCGACCCCGGCGTCCACGCATCAGTTCGTTATTTTCTGTTGCGAATTCTGTCGTTGTCCGCGTTGAACCTCTGGCATACCGCGTACACCGGGGGTAATAGGTTGCCCGCTCGCTGATGAACCCGAAACTACGAACAAAACCGCTTTCGACTTCCGCACGGTAAATCCCAAGGTAAATCTCATGGCCGACCACATCGTTCCACACTTCCATAATGGCCAAGGGGTGAGCGTGATCGAAATCGGCTCGCGGGAGTTCATGTGCATCGGCGCCAACCCGCCGTTCGATCATCCGCATGTCTTCCTCGATCTCGGCAATGACGACGAGATCATCTGCCCGTACTGCTCGACGCTGTACCGCTTCGCGGGCGATCTCGCGCCCGGTGCGGCGCGGCCGCCTCAGTGCGTGGTGGAAGACAAGGTCGTCTGATCTGCCGTGGCGCCGGCCCGCACGCTTGCCATCGCAGGCGCCGGAATCGGAGGCCTGACGGCTGCGCTGGCGCTCAACCGCATCGGCTACCGCATCATCCTGTTCGAGCGTGAGGCACACCTCACGGAAACCGGCGCGGGTCTTCAGCTTTCGCCGAACGCCAGCCACATCCTGATCGATCTCGGCCTCGAGCAACGATTGTCCGCGGCAGCGGTCGCGCCGGACGCCATCAGCATCATCAATGCGCGAAGCGGCCGGGAAACCGTCCGCATTCCGCTCGGCGAAAAAATTCGCGCGCGTCATGGCGCGCCCTACTGGCTCTTGCATCGCCCCGACCTGCAGGCCGCGCTGCTGGCGCAGGTCGAAGCCACACCGGGCATCGAATTGCGACTCGGCTGGCAGTTCGATGACGTCTCGAACGACACAAACGGCGTTACCGTCACGCAACGCCGCAGCATGTCGCGGCGGCAGGATCATGTCCAAGCCCTGATCGGCGCCGATGGTGCGTGGTCCGCCGTGCGGCGGCAGGTTTTCCCCGAGGTTCGCGCGCAATTCAGCGGCCGGATCGCATGGCGGGGCATGATCGACGCCACGCGCGTACCGGATGGATTCGATCGGCGCCGCGTGCAACTGCGGATGGGCTCCGACGCGCATCTCGTCGCCTACCCGATGGCGGGGGCGGGTCACGTCAATCTCGTCGCCATCGTCAACGATCAATGGCGCAGGCCCGGCTGGAACGAGATCGGCGATCCCACGGAGATCGTCCGGCATTTCGCGGCATGGCACGGCGGCGCCCGCGCGATGATCGAAGCCGTCACGAACTGGCGCAAATGGGCGCTGTTCGAAGTGCCCGGCGGCGCATTCGCGAAAGATCATATCGTCATGCTCGGAGACGCGGCCCATGCGATGCTGCCGTTCGCCGCGCAGGGCGCCGCGATGGCGATCGAGGACGCGGCTGTGCTCGCACGCTGCATCAAAGCGCAACCTGACGACCTGCCCGCCGCATTCCGCAATTATGAAAGCCTGCGGCGCGGGCGCATCGCGCGAGTGCAGCGCACGTCACGCCGCAACGGGCAGATCTATCACCTCAAGGGCGCGCCAAGAATCGCGCGCGACCGCACCATGCAGTTGCTCGGCGGCGCGCGGCTGCTCGCGCGGCAGGACTGGCTCTACGGCTGGCGCGCGTAAAGGCTCAATGCCTTAATGCTTTTTACGATGCTTCTGCTTGGTCTCGGGCGCAACTGGCTGCGCCGGCTTCTCGACCGGGAGCGGACCGCAATTCAGCTTCTGCCGGTTCTCGTCGATCTGTTCGAGCTCGCCGCGAGCCGTCACATATTCGCTCTGATACGCAAGGCCCGACATCAGCGCGCCGGCGAAGCCGGTCTCCGCCTTCGCCATCAGTCCTTTCAGTTCCGCGACACGCGCGCCGACCTGTTTGTGCGCGGTGTTCAACTGGTCGCAGTTGTAGAGCGCGTAGTGAGAAGGATCGACGAAGAAGCTCGCCGCCTGCGCGAGGCCGCATGAGCCGAACAGAAGGGCGGCGGCAAGATACAATTGAGTGCGATGGAACATGCGTTCGGTCATCCGGGAGAATTTTCAGGCGCAACCTAGCCGATGCGGCCTCACCCCGCCAGCCGCGCGGTAAGCTTGCTTTTCACATCCGGCCATTCGGAATCGAGAATCGAGAACATCACAGTGTTGCGAACGCGCCCGTCCGGCATGATCCGCTCGTTACGCAGGATGCCCTCCTCCTTCGCGCCGAGCCGCGCGATCGCTGCGCGGGATTTCGTGTTCAGCTCGTCGGTCTGGAACTGCACCCGGACGCAGTTCAGCGTCTCGAACGCATAGGTCAGCATCAAGAGCTTCATTTCGGTGTTGACCGCCGTGCGCTGGTATGAGGCCGAAATCCAGGTATGCCCGATCTCCATCGTCCGGTTGGCGCGGTCGAGCTTCCAGAACCGCGTCGAGCCGATCGGCTCACCGGTGGCGATGGTCTCGATCACATAAGGAATAGCCGTGCCCGCCTTCGCGCCATCCAGCGCCGTCTTCATGTAGGCGGCGACCGTTTCCTCCGACGGCACGAAGGTGACCTTGAGAGTCCACAGCTCGCCGTCGGAGGCCGCGCGCACGAGTGCCGCCGCATCGGCTTCGTGCATCACGCGCAGACGAACACGGGAGCCGATGAGATCAGGGGCTGTCGGAGCGGTCATATGATCCAAGGATTTAAATGAAGGACATTGGTGCGGTCGGCGGGAATCGAACCCGCACGACGTTGCCATCGAGGGATTTTAAGTCCCTTGCGTCTACCAGTTCCGCCACGACCGCACGCTTTCTTTTCAAATACTTAGACATGAAAATCAACGGGCTCCGCGCAAAACATCCAGCGTGTTTTGCGATTTGCACCCGCCGGACACTCTCGCGCGGCTTTCCGGCGCCTGATTCCGGACGGCACATCTGCCCCGCCCCCCATAAGCGGCACGGACGGGATCGATCCGACTTGGGCTATCGAGCGCGGCAGCGGCCACAAGATCGCAAGCAATATCAATCGCGGCCGGGCCGCATACCGCCTGCCGCCATCGAGGCTGGTGGTCGTGACCGGAAAGAGAGAGGCTTATTAACGCCTCGTCAGATCAACGGCGGACTGGTATTTCCTATCGGAAGAACCCGCATGGCGGCCAAGGTATTTTCCTTGAACAATTTTTATTTTGCCATTGTCGCTCTCTACTCCGCGTCACTGTTGGCGCTCACATGCTTTCATGGAGCATCCAGACACGAGAGAAAAATCGGCATCTGCTTTCTGACTGCAACGTCGATCGCGATCCTGGCAGCCCGATTCCGAATCATAGTATCCCCCATTCTTCTCAATCCGGACGAGGCGCTTTTCGCCGCCGGCGCAATGAGGACAACTTACGGGTGGACCACATGGGGGATCTTGGACCCCACAACTTCCGGCCCCCTGAATTCAATGGTCCTGACCTGGCCTTATATTTTCGGCGGCGACGCCACACTTTTTTCCGGCCGCGTGACCGCGACCGCGCTTTCGGTGGGAGCGATATATTTTCTATATCGCTTGGCCAGATTCCTGTTGCCGCCTGCGCCCTCAATCGCCGCGGTCGCGCCGGCAGCTCTTTTTTACGTTATTATTCTGTATCCGGATTTCACGCAGTTCTCGAGCGAGCATCTTCCTGTCTTCCTGATCTGCGGCGCGCTCTATTTCGTTGCGCAATTCATGCAAGATCGCCGCCTGGCGAGTTTGTATTTCGCCGCGATCATGACCGGCGGGATCCCTTTCGCAAAACTTCAGGGCGGCGTCTGGGCATGCTTCATTTGTCTCGCCATTGCCGCCGCCTGCCTGCTCGAACGCAGCGACACAAGAACCAACTGCAAAAGACTGGCCGTCGTATTTGCCGGCGGAGTATCTACCGCCGTGGTTTTGCTTCTGCCCGCCTATCTGGCAGGTCATTTTGACGACTTCATAAAAAGCGCTCTTATCGAGCAGTACCATCGGTTGCCGATCGTCGATCCGAACTATTCGGCCGTTAAATTCCTGCGGAGTGTAGCTCCCCTCCACCGCGCTTACCTGATCGCCGGCATCACACTTGCCGCTTGCGGGGTTTTCCTCGTCGCAAAATACAAGAATGCGCGGACGCCGCCACGGTTGTTGCTATTTTTGGCGATCCTCGCCGGTTTGAGCGTGCCCATAGCGGTCATCACCGTCATCACACCCGAAAAAGCTTTTCCTCACTACTTGCAATTCATGATCCCGTCGATCGTTCTGCTCATGATCGCCGGGATCTCCGTTCTTTCGTTCCTTGAACAGCGGTCGCGACCGCTATGGAGCCTGTCGCCGCTCCTTGTTCTGGTGTCGATCGTCTCGATGTTGACCGCGACAAAGGCACAATATTTATATCTGCGCAATGTAACCATTCGCAGCTCGCAGAATCTCTCCTCGGACCTGTTGCACTCACCCGAGATTCTTTCCTGGCTTTCCGCAAATCGGGACGATTCCATCGTGTGCTGGGGTTGGAATCCAAAGTGCTATCTGGACACGAACATCCGTCCCGCCACGCGAGACATGACGAACGAAGTCCAGTTGTACGATCTTCCATTGCGGCCGTATTTCAGAGAGCGATTTTTGCGGGACTTCGACAAATCGTCAGCAACCTTCCTGATCGATTTCGTGGGTCCGCACTATTTCGGATTTAACGATCCGTCGTCGGAAGGCGTCCAGTCTTTTCCAGAACTCGCGACAAGATTGCAGTCAGAGTTTCAATCGATCAGCACAGCTTCGGACAAAACATGCCCGGCTTTCTTCGTGAGAAAATCACGACTGAAAGAATTTTATAAATCCCGCGTGCCGTTCGACAGGATAGACGGCCCATCCCATCCGGGCTTTCCGCCCACCGCCGTAGATGACAATGCTGTCTTCGAAGAATGCCGGAGTTTCTGGCTGCTGCCCAAAAACCAGGGCGGCGAGCTGGATATTGCTTTCGTAAAGCCATCCCGGCTCAGGCGGATAGGTATCCTCAATACGAATAACGGCTCGCTCCACAACGCTGCGGCCAACCATGTGGTGGTCTCGATTCGAAACGGGGCCGATATCCTGGCAACCCACGTCCTTACGGTAAACCGATACCCGAAATGGACCTACGTGACATTTCCCGATTTCCATAAAGAGGCCGACGGGATGACCATCCGCATCATTTCATGGCATGGCGAGGGTGGCGGGTTGAACGAGGTCAAGGCGTTTACTGATTGAACCCGCGAGAATCTGTCGCTTATGCCGCGCCGTCGCGGATCGGCGGCTGGAATGACAGCCCGGTGTCCCAGGGGAAGAAAATCCAGGTGTCCTGCGAGACTTCGGTAATGAAGGTATCGACCAGCGGCTTGCCCATCGGCTTGGCATAGACGGCGGCGATATGCGCCTTCGGCGCGATCCGGCGAACCACCCGCGCGGTCTTGCCGGTGTCGACCAGATCGTCGACGATCAGCAGGCCCTTGCCGCCCTCTCCGCCGAGCTTCACCACCGCATCCGACAGCCCCTTCAAGATCTGCATCTCGCCCTGCGTGGTGTGGTCGTAGCTCGCCACGCACAGCGTATCGATCACCCGCATGCCGATCTCGCGCGCCACGATTGCCGCCGGCACAAGGCCGCCGCGCGTCACCGCCACCAGCGCCTGAAATGGCCCCGCGCCGTTGAGCCGCCACGCCAGCGCGCGGGCGTCGCGATGAAACTGATCCCATGACACAGGAAACGGTTTACGCGCACTCTCTTCATTCATCGTGCGACTCCGGGCTGTTCTTCACGCCCGCTCACTGCGCCGGATTCCGCGCACCATTCAGCGTGGTCAGCATCGCCTTCACATCTCCCATCGCCGCATCGAGTTTAACCTGATCGCGCGCGCGCACCACGACGTTGGTGTTCGGTTTCCCGTTATCGTCGATGTAGGGATAGCTGCCGATGCTGGTGTCGGGATGGGCGCTCGCGATCTCACGCAGCGGTGAGCCGATATCACCCTCCTTGGCGTCGGCGCGCACCGAATCCGACAGCATGCGCCGGCCGACGCGCAGCTTCGGCGCAACGATGTCCATCATCGCCTGCATGATCGAGGGCACGCCCGCCATAACGACGACATTGCCAATCTTGAATCCTGGGGCGAGGATCGTCGCACTTTCGATCAATTCCGCGCCGTCGGGAATCCGCGCCATCCGCAGCCGCGCCTCGTTCAGAGTATCGCCGAAGCGCTCCTTGAACCGCGCCACCACGCCGGGATGATGATCGATGCCGACGCCGAACGCCTTCGCCACACTGTCGGCGGTGATGTCGTCGTGCGTCGGACCGATACCACCGGTGGTGAACACGTAATCGTAGCGCTGGCGCAGCGCGTTCAGCGCCGCAATGATGTCATCCTCGTCGTCGGCGACCACGCGGACCTCTTTCAGGTCGATGCCGAGATTGGTCAGGTATTCGGCGATGAAGCCGATGTTCTTGTCCTTGGTCCGTCCGGAGAGAATTTCATCGCCGATTACCAGAATGCCGGCCGTGACGATCTCGGTCATCTTGCATTGTCCTCAACGGAGCCGCCAAAACCGCGGCTGACTTTTTCGGCATCATCCTGCCGCAAAGTTCAGCAGGTCAACACCCGCCTCCCGGGCAATGCGGCATCCGACGCCCATAATCCATGCATAACCGGCTGGCCCGATGCTTGCTACCATGACTTTACGTCATCCAGTCCTCTTTGCCAGCGCGAAAGAGATACCGGTCACATGGCAGGTGCGTTCGATGAAATGAATGGGCCGACGGGAATACGGCCCGCCTATGACAAGCTTGCGCAATGGCTGGGGGAAACCCCGCCCGAGGCCCTGCAATACCGCCGCGAGGAAGCCGAACTCTTGTTTCGCCGGATCGGCATCACCTTCGCGGTTTACGGCGACAATGAATCCACCGAGCGACTGATCCCCTTCGACGTGATCCCCCGCGTGCTGTCCGCCAAGGAATGGGGCCATCTGGAAAAAGGACTGAAGCAGCGCGTCAAGGCGCTGAACATGTTCCTCAGCGACATCTATCACGCGCGCGATATCCTGCGCGCGGGCATTATTCCCGACGACCTGATTTTCCAGAATCCGGTGTTTCGCCCGGAGATGAACGGTCAGGACGTGCCGCACGATATCTATGTGCATGTCGCCGGCATCGACGTCATCCGCACCGACGACAACGACTTCATCGTGCTGGAAGACAATGCCCGCACGCCCTCCGGCGTCTCCTACATGCTGGAGAACCGCGAGATCATGATGCGGCTGTTCCCGGATCTGTTTTCGCGGCATCGCATTGCGCCGGTCGAACGCTATCCGGACGAATTGCTCGCCGCACTGGGCTCGGTCGCACCGGACACCGCTTCCACCGAGCCCACCATCGCCCTGCTCACGCCGGGCATCTACAATTCGGCCTATTACGAACACTCGTTCCTCGCCGACAAGCTCGGCGTCGAACTGGTTGAAGGCCGCGATCTCATCGTCAAGAACGATGAAGTCTTCATGCGCACCACCGAAGGACCGAAACGGGTTGATGTGATCTACCGGCGGCTCGACGATGACTTTCTCGACCCCCTCACCTTTCGTCCCGATTCCACGCTCGGCGTACCGGGCCTGATGTCGGCCTATATGGCGGGCAACATCACGCTGGCGAACGCGGTCGGCACCGGCATCGCCGACGACAAGGCGATCTACAGCTACATGCCGCAGATCGTGAAATTCTATCTCGACGAGGAACCTGTCCTGAAGAATGTGCCGACCTGGCGCTGCCGCGAGCGCGACGACCTCGGGCATGTCCTCGACAATCTGCATGATCTCGTGGTGAAGGAGGTTCATGGCTCCGGCGGTTACGGCATGCTGATCGGTCCTGCCGCCACGAAATCCGCAATCGAGGATTTTCGCACCAAGCTGATGCGCGACCCGGACAATTTCATCGCGCAGCCGACGTTGGCGCTGTCCACCTGTCCGACCTGCACCGACAGCGGCCTCGCGCCGCGCCATGTCGATCTGCGGCCCTTCGTCCTCACCGGCAAGGATGACGTCACCGTCGTGCCGGGCGGCCTCACCCGCGTCGCGCTAAAGGAAGGCTCGCTGGTGGTGAACTCGAGTCAGGGCGGCGGCACCAAGGACACCTGGGTGCTCGATGAATGAGCCGGTCGCCACCGTCAATATCATTCCGGGGCGCGGACGGCACCTGCCGGACGCGAGCCCGGAATCCCGAACTGTAACGACCGGATTCCGGGGTCGTGCGCGCTTCGCGCTCACGCCCCGGAATGACGCGCAGGTATCCGATGCTCTCGCGCACCGCTGAAAATCTCTATTGGCTCGCGCGATATGCCGAACGCGCGGATTATCTCGCCCGCACCATTGAGGCGACGCTGCGCGCCACCGCGCTGCCGGATGCTTATGTCGGCAACACCAACGAATGGGAATCGGCGCTGCTCACCGCCGGCATCCGCGACGATTTCTATGCGAATTACGATGAAGCCACCGAAAAGAACGTCGTCGAATTCATCTCGTTTTCACGCCACAACCCGTCATCGATCCGCAACTGCATCGAGAATGCCCGCCTGAACGCGCGCGCGGTGCGCACCGCGCTCACCATCGAGATGTGGGACACCGTCAACTCCGCATGGATCGATCTGCAGAATTCATGGCAGGGCGACATCCAGTCGCGCGAACGGCTCACCGCCTTCCTGCGCTTCGTGCAGGAACTGTCACTGCGCTTCGACGGCTCCGCCTATCGTACCATGCTGCGCAACGACGCCTATTTCTTCTCCCGCCTCGGCCTGCACATCGAACGCGCGGATAACACCGCACGCATACTCGATGTGAAATACCATCTGCTGCTGCCGGAGGAAGAGCATGTCGGCGGCCCGCTCGATTATTATCAATGGACCTCGATCCTGCGCTCGGTCTCCGCGTTGACCGCCTATCACTGGGTCTATCGCGAGGCACTCAAGCCATGGCTGATCGCCGACCTGCTCATCCTGAACCATATGCTGCCGCGATCGCTAGCAAGCTGTTACGGTAACCTCGTGCGCAATCTTGACCGCCTCGGCGTCGCCTACGGCCATCAGGGCCCGGCGCAGCGTCATGCGCGCGGTATCCTCAACCGCTTCGAGCACAGCCACATGGACGATATTTTCCAGCGCGGCCTGCACGAATTCATCCAGGAGTTCATCGCCGATAACAATCGCCTCGGCGACATCGTCTCAAAACAATATCTGCTATCCGCCTGAAAGAGCACATGCGCCTGCGCATCTCGCATTCGACGACTTACACGTTTGATCCGCCGGTCACCGGCCTCATTCAGGTGATGCGGCTGACCCCCAGCAATCACGATGGCCAGTATGTCGCGAGCTGGCGCATCGACACCTCGGCGGATGCGCGCCTCAACATGCATCGCGATGCCTTCGGCAACGTCACCCATGTGCTGACCCATGGCGCGCTGCCGGAGCTCACTATCGATGTCAGCGGCACGGTCGACACCCAGGACACCGGCAGCATTCTGAAGGGGACGGAAGAACGCTTTCCGCCCGGCCTGTTCCTGCGCTCCACGCCTCTGACCGAAAGCGACGAGGCACTCATGGCCCTTGCGCGGGATCTTCGCGCGGAAGCCGGCAGTTCGCTCGACTTTTGCCACGCGCTGCTGCTTCGGCTCCATCGCGAGATGACATTCGACACCGACCCGACCCATCCCGGCACCACGGCAGCCGATGCATTCGCGCTCAAGCGCGGCGTTTGTCAGGACTACGCGCATATTTTCGTCGCTTGCGCCCGCAGCGGCGGCGTGCCCGCGCGTTACATTTCCGGCCACTTCCGGCGCGCGGATGGCGTCGTCGAGCAGGAGGCCGGACATGCATGGGCGGAAGCCCATATCGAAGGGCTGGGCTGGGTCGGATTCGATCCCGCCAACGGTATTTCGACCACCGACTCTCATGTCCGCGTCGCACTCGGGCTCGATTATCTCGGCGCCGCCCCAATCCGGGGCACGCGCTATGGCGGCGCCAAAGAAACGCTCAGCGTCGCGATCCGGGTCGATCAGGCGAGCCGCCAGAGCCAGAGCTAGACCGTTCCATTTCTGCAAACGTGAGCTGCACTGACCTTGGGACGAAGCGGCGGACGGGCCGGCAGATGGTTGCCCCCTCTCGCGGCGTTGCGTAAAAACGGGCCGCACGCGCGGAGACCTGAATGACCTATTGCTGCGGAATTCTGGTGAAGGAAGGCCTCGTGATGATGGCCGATACCCGCACCAATGCCGGGCTCGACAACATTTCAACTTTCCGAAAACTGCATGTATTCGAAAATCCCGGCGAGCGCGTCATGGCGGTCGCCTCCGCCGGAAACCTCGCGATCAGCCAATCGGTTCTCTCGACGCTCGCGGAAGGAGTCGAGAATCCCATCACTGGCGAGGCCGAAACCCTGATGAACGCGCCCAGCCTGTTCCAGGCGGCGCAGCGCCTCGGCCGCGCCATCCGCAGCGTCAGCCGCACCGAGGGCGCGGCGCTGATGGCCGAGGACATCAATTTCGATGTCTCGTTCCTGCTCGGCGGCCAGATCAAGGGCGAACGGATGCGCCTGTTCATGGTGTACCCGGCCGGCAATTTCATCGAATGCACCACCGACACGCCCTATCTCCAGATCGGCGAGCACAAATACGGCAAGCCGGTGCTGGACCGCGCCATTACCTACGATGTCGAGTTGTACGACGCGCTGAAGATCGCACTGATCTCGATGGACTCGACCATGCGCTCCAATCTCGGCGTCAGCCCGCCGATCGACATCCTGGTGCTTCGCCCGGATGTCTGCGAGGCCGAACTCAATATGCGGATCGAGTATGACGATCCCTATTTTTCCAATCTGCGGACGAAATGGAGCGAGGCGTTGCGCGCCGCGCACCAGAGCATTCCGCGCCCACCTTACGTGCGGAAGAAAAACTAACTGCGTCGCTCCCGCGAAGGCGGGAGCCCAGACTTTCAATAACGAATGGGTCTTCGCCTTCGCGGGGACGATCTCAGAAAATATCGGGAAGGAAAATCATGTCGCACACCAAAGTCGCTCTCGTCACCGGCGCCAGCGCGGGTATCGGCAAGGCTTGCGCGCTCGCGCTGATCAAGGCGGGATTCACCGTGGTGCTGACGGCGCGCCGCAAGGACAAGCTCGATGAGGCCGCCGCCGAAGGGATGAAGCTCGGCACCTGCCTCGCGGTGCCGTCCGACATGACCGACCCCGCCTCCATCGCCGCGCTCTTTGCGACTGTGAAAGACAAATTCGGACGGCTTGACCTGTTGTTCAACAATGCGGGCGTCGGCGCGCCTGCGGTGCCGCTGGAGGATCTGCCGTTCGACAAATGGCAGGCGGTGGTGAATACCAACCTCACCGCGCCGTTCCTGTGCACGCAGCACGCCTTCCGCATGATGAAAGAACAATCCCCGCGCGGCGGGCGCATCATCAATAACGGTTCGATTTCGGCCTATTCGCCGCGCCCGTTCACCGTCGCCTACACCGCGACCAAGCACGCCATCACCGGCCTCACCAAATCGATCGCACTCGATGGCCGCGCCTACGACATCGCGGGCGGGCAGATCGACATCGGCAACGCCGCGACCGATCTCACCACGCGGATGGCCGACGGCATCCTTCAGCCGAACGGCCAGACCATGGTCGAGCCGCGCATGGATGTGCAGAACGTCGCCGATGCCATCGTGTTCATGGCGACGCGCACGCTTGAGGCCAACGTGCTCTTCATGAACGTGATGGCGACCAAGATGCCGTTCGTGGGCCGCGGGTAACTCAGACCACCTAGTGCAGCCTGAACACGCCATCCACCGCCTTCAGCTCCGCAGGCTTGATGAGCTTTGAGTGCGCGACCGTCACGGAGAACAGCGGCCCCTCGAGCTTGGCCTGCCAGAAGGCGAGAAAATCCTTCAGCGCGGGGAAGTTGGGAAACAGGTCGTAGTCCTGCCAGACATAGGATTGCAGCAGCCAGCGATGATCCGGGCGGCGATAGAGAATTTCCGCCGTGGTCAGGCCGTAGCCTTTCAACTGTTTGAGAAAATCGGAACTGACCGCTCCGCCTGATGCCGCCTTCTGCAACGCCATGCCAACCTCCATAACGGAGTGCATCCGGGAAGCGGCGGGCCGCCGATGGGCGCGCAGGGCGTTGTTTCGAAAGGACCGGTTTCGAAAACCCGCCCCAGCGTCTGTCTTCGGGCCCGTGCCGCCTCCTGGAGCACAGGTGAAAATCTGACGCATGAACTTGCCCGATCTCAAGCCTAAAGATTGAATAAACTGTTAATTATCAAGGCGCTAGCAGCAACACCGGGCGGGTGCTGACAAAGGCGGTCAGCCAAAGAGATGAGCAAGATAGAACGCGGCCGCCGCCGCGAGGCCGCCGACCAGCAAGGTCTGGAAACCGGATTTCACCACGCTGATCCCGGTCAGCTTGCCCTTGATGCTGCCGAAGGTGATTAACGCAACGCCCGTGCACAAGATCGAGTACAGCAGCGCCGTGTGAAGGTCGCCGGTGATCATGTAGGGCACCAGCGGGACCAGACCGCCGATAAGATATGAGACCGCGATCGTCGCGGCACTGATCGGCGCGCGCTTTGGATCGGGCTTCTCGAGGCCGAGTTCGAAACGCATCATGAAGTCGACCCAGCGTTTCTTGTCCGCGGCCAGCGCCGCAACCACCGAGTCCAGCGCCGCGCCTGTAAGACCATAGGCACTGAAGATGTCACGCACCTCGGTGACCTCCGCCTCGCGCATGTTGTCGACTTCCCAGGCCTCGCGGCGCTCTTCCGAGGCGAAGTGCTCCTGATCGGTCCGGGCGGCGAGATAGCCGCCGAGCCCCATCGCGATGGCGCCGGCCACAATTTCCGCGAGACCCGCGGTGACGATGATCTGCGTCGAAGTCACCGCCGCCGACAAACCGGCAGCCAGCGCGAACGGCACCGTCAGACCGTCGGCCATGCCGATCACCACATCGCGGACGCTTTCGGAGCCAAGAAAGTGACGTTCGACATGAGGGGTGGCAGGCATGGGCGCATCTCCGGATGTAAGGCGCCCAAGCTATATTAGAAACATTCTAAGTTGGAAGAGCATCTTGGTTCCCTGGCGCCCCCTCGCCATTAACGATTTCTGGCAGCCGTCGTTTGTGAGTGCCAGAAAATTTGCTAAGGCCCTCTTGCCCGCAGCAAGGGGGCCGACTATCTCCCGGCAATGTCAGCCATGGCACTCCATGAGGCTGACTGCCAATTCAAAGATAGATAGTAATTCCAATATCTTAGGAGGACTGCATGAAATTCCGTCCGCTTCACGACCGCGTCGTGGTCAAGCGCATCGACGCTGAGGAGAAAACCAAGGGCGGCATCATCATTCCCGACAACGCGAAGGAAAAGCCGTCGCAGGGCGAGATCGTCGCCGTCGGTCCGGGTGGCCGCGACGAAGCCGGCAAGCTGATTCCGATCGACCTCAAGGTCGGCGATGTCGTGCTGTTCGGCAAATGGTCGGGCACCGAAGTGAAAATCGATGGTCAGGACGTCCTGATCATGAAGGAAAGCGACATCATGGGCGTCATCACCGACGCCGGTTCGAAGAAGAAAGCCGCCTGAGCACGTCTCCCCTCTCATTAAAGGAAGCAATCCATGTCAGCCAAAGAAGTGAAATTCGGCGTTGACGCGCGCGACAAGATGCTGCGCGGCGTCGACATCCTCGCCAACGCCGTCAAGGTGACGCTCGGCCCGAAGGGCCGCAACGTCGTGCTCGACAAGTCGTTCGGCGCACCCCGCATCACCAAGGACGGCGTCACCGTCGCCAAGGACATCGAGCTTGAGGACAAGTTCGAGAACATGGGCGCGCAGATGGTGCGCGAAGTGGCCTCGAAGTCGGCAGACCTCGCCGGCGACGGCACCACCACCGCCACCGTGCTCGCCCAGGCGATCGTGAAGGAAGGCGCCAAATCCGTCGCCGCCGGCATGAATCCGATGGATCTGAAGCGCGGCATCGACCTCGCCGTCGAAGCCGTCGTCGCGGACCTGCAGAAGAACTCCAAGAAGGTCACCTCGAACGAGGAGATCGCCCAGGTCGGCACCATCTCGGCCAACGGCGACACCGAAATCGGCTCGTTCCTCGCCAAGGCGATGGCCAAGGTCGGCAACGAAGGCGTCATCACCGTTGAGGAAGCCAAGTCGCTCGACACCGAACTCGACGTCGTCGAGGGCATGCAGTTCGACCGCGGCTATATCTCGCCTTACTTCGTCACCAACGCCGACAAGATGCGCGTTGAATTTGACGACGCCTACATCCTCATCAACGAGAAGAAGCTGTCCTCGCTGAACGAGATGCTGCCGCTGCTCGAAGCCGTCGTGCAGACCGGCAAGCCGCTCGTCATCGTCGCGGAAGATGTCGAAGGCGAAGCTCTCGCCACCCTCGTCGTCAACCGTCTGCGTGGCGGTCTGAAGGTTGCCGCCGTCAAGGCGCCGGGCTTCGGCGACCGCCGCAAGGCCATGCTGCAGGACATCGCGATCCTGACCGGCGGCCAGGCGATCTCGGAAGACCTCGGCATCAAGATGGAAAACGTGACCCTGCAGATGCTCGGCCGCGCCAAGAAGGTGATGATCGACAAGGAGAATACCACCATCGTCAACGGCGCCGGCAAGAAGGCCGACATCGAGGCCCGCGTTGCGCAGATCCGCGCGCAGATCGAGGAAACCACCTCGGACTACGACCGCGAGAAGCTGCAGGAGCGTCTGGCCAAGCTCGCGGGCGGCGTCGCGGTGATCCGCGTCGGCGGCGCGACCGAAGTCGAAGTGAAGGAGCGCAAGGATCGCGTTGATGACGCGATGCATGCGACCCGCGCTGCGGTGGAAGAAGGCATTCTGCCGGGCGGCGGCGTCGCCCTGCTCCGCGCCTCCGAGCAGCTCAAGCGCATCAAGACCCAGAACGACGACCAGAAGACCGGCGTCGAGATCGTGCGCAAGGCGTTGTCGGCTCCGGCCCGCCAGATCGCGATCAACGCAGGCGAGGACGGCAGCGTCATCGTCGGCAAGGTGCTCGAGAAGGATCAGTATGCGTACGGCTTCGACTCGCAGACCGGCGAATACGGCAACCTCGTCTCCAAGGGCATCATCGACCCGACCAAGGTCGTGCGCGCCGCGATCCAGAACGCAGCGTCCGTCGCTTCGCTCCTGATCACCACGGAGGCGATGATCGCCGAACTGCCGAAGAAGAACGCACCGGCCGCGGGCGGCATGCCCGGCGGCGGCATGGGCGGCATGGACTTCTAAGAATCCACTCCCACCAAAACGCAAAGGGCGCGGTGCAAACCGCGCCCTTTTTGTTTTCCCGCTCAGTCTCGCTCAGCACTTACAAAATGCAAAACCCCGGCAGCGATACCCGGGTTTTGTTTGATGCACCTACTTTGCAACCACAGGCGTGCTGTGCGCAGCGCCCATGTTGCGTTTCGCAACAGGCACAGGTGGCGGGTTTAGTTCCTTGATCTTGAGAGTTGCCTCTGCCTGGGTGGCGTGGGGGCCGGTGACGAACGTCCCGCTTATCTTGGTGGTGTACCACCCCGACACGATGCCAAGCCGCAGCGCTTCCTCCGGTTTGACGTACCGTGACTGCAGTTCTTTCGTGGTCATATCAAGCATTGAAATTCCTCACGTCCCCGCCGGACGTCTGGATGAAGTTTCAGAATCAATCGTTTGCGGAAAACAATCGAATCTCGAAATGAAATTCAGCCTTCGCTGTCGAGCCGGGCGAAGTCCCGGAGAACAGAAGCCACCAGATCACGGTGGCGCGTGTCCTGCGCACTCAATGACGTGTAGTAGAGATTCAGAACGTAGCGCGCCTTCGCTGCTGCTTCGGACCACGACGCCACAGGTGCATCGAGCAGTTCCATCTCGATATGCAATTGCCGTTCGCGCAAATTGGCTGCATGGGCTTCGGCCTCGACAACAATGCGGCGCAGGTCCGTGGCTTTTTGCGCGGCCATGCCGCGGTGGGAATCGAGTTCGACCGGATCATCGGGCATTTGAGGCCACCGCGTCGCGATGCTGTGCATCGGCAAGAGCCACCGAACTGATCGAGAGCATTTCCATCGAACTCTGGTGCGGCGGCGCGCCCGGCACCATGATCATCGTCGCGGTGCGCCGGTAGCAGGGAAACGACAGACCCTCGATCATTTCCTCGTCGGTCACGACCTCATAAGCGCCAGCCGGAAGCAAGCGCTCAATACCCTTGATACGCACCGGATGATTGAAGGTGACCGTCTCCCGCCGCGTCCTCATGGTCATGAGAAGCACCCTGCAGCAACGCGATAGTCTGGCATGCGTTAACTGTGCGCCTTTCCGAGGGGAATAGCCATGGGTTTATTTCAGGCAAATCGCGGCAGTTCGCGCGAATAAGGCAGCGGCGACATTGTAACTGGCGGATTGATGGCCACCTTGAGTCAACGCCTGGAGACTTCTTCAGGTGTGTTTTAAAGGATAGCTCAATGTCGAATTCACCAGTCGTCGCTGCCGATGCTCCGAAGCCTGCTATCGCGCCGGATCAGGCCAAACCTGCGATGCCTCAGCAGAACCAGGAAAACAAGAGCGAGGCCACGCCCGCGCAACAGAAGTAACATCTGCGGCAAAGTGAATTGACGGCGAAGGCTCGGCAGATTGCCGAGCCTTTTTTGCTTGGAAAGCCTGCTCATCCTCTCGCGCGTTTCCGTACCATTGCGGCCCGGAATCCGGCCGATTCCGTCCAAAACCACAACCATGGCGCTTTGGCCTCACTTGGTCTAAGACAACGCCGCTTAATCCGCCGGGCGGATTTCTTAAAAGCACGCGGCGCGGCCCCATAAATGAGGCCCCTGTTCAATGTTCCCCCGGCCAAACCAAGATCGGCCATTACGTGACATTCCCGACGATAAGTTCGCCGCTCGCCCGGGCCCTGGCGGAGCGCAACTACGACAAGCTCACTCCCGTGCAGACCGCCGTCCTTGCGGATGACGCCGCCGATCGCGACCTTCTTGTGTCCGCGCAAACCGGCTCGGGCAAGACAGTCGCCTACGGGCTGGCAATTGCAAAAAACCTTCTGGGCGATGCCGAGCGGTTTCCGCGCGCCGCGGCTCCTCTTGCCCTGATCGTCGCGCCGACGCGCGAACTCGCCTTGCAGGTCCATCGCGAACTGACGTGGCTTTATCACTATGCGGACGCGCGCATTGTCTCCTGCGTCGGAGGCATGGACCCGCGCCGGGAACAGCGCGAGCTTGCCGAGGGCGCTCACATCGTGGTCGGCACGCCGGGGCGGTTGTGCGACCATCTGCGTCGCGGCCGTCTCGACATCTCGGAGCTGAAGGCTGTCGTGCTCGACGAGGCCGACGAAATGCTCGATCTCGGTTTTCGCGAGGATATGGAGTTCATCCTCGAGACCACGCCGGAGACTCGCCGCACATTATTGTTCTCGGCGACTTTTCCACGCGGGATCATCACGCTGGCGAAGCAGTATCAGCAGCAGGCCTTTCGCGTCGAGGTCGCGGGCGACGAAGGCGGCCATGCCGATATCGACTATCGCGCCATCAGGATCGCGGCGAGTGATGTCGAGCATGCGACCGTCAACGTCTTGCGATTTTTTGAATCGCCAAGCGCTCTGGTGTTCTGCAACACCAGAAATGCAGTCAAGCATTTGCAGGTCGCTCTCATGGAGCGCGGCTTCTCTGTGGTCGCCCTCTCCGGAGAACTGACACAGAACGAGCGCACACAGGCGCTTCAGGCGTTGCGGGATGGCCGAGCGCGCGTCTGCGTCGCCACCGATGTCGCCGCACGCGGCATCGATCTGCCGAACCTCGATCTTGTCATCCATGCGGACCTTCCGAACGACGCCGAAGTCTTACAGCATCGTTCCGGCCGCACCGGGCGTGCCGGCCGCAAGGGCGTGAGCGTCCTTTTAGTGCCGCCCGCGCGCAGGCGGCGCGCGGATATTCTGCTCAATCTCGCAAACATCGATGTCGACTGGAGCATGGCGCCGACCGCCGATGAAATCCGCGAACTCGATCAGAAGCGCATGCTGCAGGATGATTTGTTCGCGCAGGAAGTGACCGCCGACGATCTGAACCTCGCGCGCGCCTTGCTCGCCGAGCGGTCGCCCGAGGATATTGCCGCCGCACTGGCGCGGCTGTACCGGGCGCGGCTTCCTTCGCCGGAGGACATTCTCGATCCCGGCCAAAATGCTGGCCGGTCCCGTGACGAGCGCGGCCGGGCCAAGGACGATCGATCATCGCGCGACGACGATCGCGGCACCGGATCACGGTCGAAGACGAAGAAACCATCAGCGCGCCACGGCATGGCGGAAGGCAGCGTGTGGTTTCGTGCTGCTATCGGGCGCAAAAAGAACGCGGAAGCGCGCTGGCTCCTGCCGATGATTTGCCGCCGGGGCGGCATCGACAAGCAGGACATCGGCCGCATTCTGATTGGCGAAACCAGCACCGAGTTTGAAATTTCGGAGCGGGCTGCAGAATCGTTTGCTGCCAAAATCCGGCGTCCCGACAAGGAAGACAACATCCGCATCGAACCAATGGGAGATGCCCCTCGGGATCATGCACCGGCCGAAAAGCGGCCACATAAGCCACGGCGCGACGGCGATGACACCGGCCACCGGGAGCGCCAGAACGACAAAGCGCGTGATGAGAGAGGCGCGAGGCACCACGGCCAATCCCATAGCGAAAAGGGTTCTGGATTTCACAAGGAAGCAAATTTCAAGAAGAAAAAGCAACGCAAGGACCAGTCCGGCTATGCCGAACAACCGCAGCGTGGTAGCGCCCCACCTGCTAAACGCGCATTCGGGAAAAAGGCAACGAAAAAGCATCGCGGCTGATGCTTGCCTGCTGCGCAGGAGCTTCGACTTGCTTTAAAGAATGCCGGTCCGTTCACCTGTTGGTAGCTTGCCCGCTTCGATGATGGCGCGCGTCGTCTCGCCCCTACTCCTCCGCGTGCTTCAATATCCCCTTCAATAGCCCCGGAAACCGCGCGTTGAGGTCCGCCTCGCGCACGGTGTTCTGATGCTCCACGCCCTGCTTGGTGGTGTGGATCAGCCCGGCCTCGCGCAGCACGCGGAAGTGATTGGAGAGCGTCGATTTCGCCATCTCCGGACACGGTGCCGCGGCCGAGCACGACAGGCTGCAATTCTTCTTCTCCAGCAATGACTTGACGATGCGCAGCCGCATCGGATCGGCCAGCGCCGCGAGCACGCCTTCGAGCGTGATGTCGTCTGTCGAGGGGTGAACGAACCGTGCCATGAAAAAAATATAGGCGCCCTCTTGAATTGGTTCAATAGTTCAATATTTCCGAACTATTGGAATTCAACGCAGAGGACACTTCCATGAGCAAGACACTGCAAGGCAAGGTGGCGCTGGTCACCGGGGCATCCAAGGGCATCGGCGCCGAAATCGCGCTGAAGCTCGCCGAGCAAGGCGCATCCGTCGCCGTGAACTATTCGTCGAGCAAAAAAGGCGCGGACGATGTGGTGGCGAAGATCACTTCCAAGGGCGGCAAGGCGGTCGCCGTCCACGGCAACCTCTCCGACCCGAAGGCCGCGAAAGCGGTGGTCGCGGAGACCGTGAAGGCGCTCGGGCCGATCGACGTTCTCGTCAACAATGCCGGCATTTACGAAATGGCGCCGCTCGAAGGCATCACGCCCGAACACTTCCACAAGCAGTTCGATCTGAACGTGCTCGGCCTTCTGCTGGTATCGCAGGAGGCGGCGGCGCATTTCAACCCGAACGGCGGCAGCATCGTCAACATCTCGTCCGGCGTCTCGACGCTGACGCCTCCGGGCTCGGCGGTCTATACCGCGACCAAGGCCTCGGTCGATGCGATCACCGCCGTGCTGGCGAAGGAGCTGGCCCCGCGCAAGATCCGCGTCAATTCGGTCAACCCCGGCATGATCATCACCGAAGGCGTGAAGGCCGCGGGATACGATCAGGGCGACATGCGCCAGTGGGTGGAGTCGATCACCCCGCTCGGCCGCGTCGGCAAGGTGGATGAGATCGCCAACACCGTCGCCTTCTTCGCCTCCGAGGGCGCGTCCTACATCACCGGCGAAACACTCCACGTCACCGGCGGCCCGCGCTAAGCCGAAACATCACGCAAGACACAAAACCCCGGCAGCGATGCCGGGGTTTTCGTGCGCCCTACCGCGTCGTGCCAAGGTAGCGAAACAGCGTGTCGCGCCACCAGTCGGATTCGACGACCTCGAGCATCGCCACGTTCAGCCGCTTGCGCAGCGGGCTGTTGGCGCGCAGGGCGATCGCGTAACGCTGCGGCTCCAGCATCAGGTCCGTCAGGTCGACGGACGACAGGCCCTGCTGCCGGATCACCCAGGCCAGCAGCGGACGGTCATAGACCAATGCGTCGATCTTGCCCGCGCGCAGCGCATTGAGCCCGTCCTGCGGCGAGGGCCACAGCGAATGCACGATGCGCAGCCGCGACAGCCCGGTTTCCGATGACGTGCCCGCGGGTACGCCGACCTTGATCGACGACAGGTCGGCCACGGAGTTCACCATGCCGTGCAGCCGCTTCGTCGTCAGCGTCGAGGTGATGCCCGCGGTGAACACCGCGATCGCGATCACCGACGTCACCATCCAGATCATTGCGATGATACGCCCGGGCAATGTCATCGGCACGATGCCGCCCGCCGCGCGCTGCGTCATCGTATGCGTAGACCACCACACGCCGGATGAGAGGCCGCGCACCGCGCCGCCGCTAAAGCCGTCATTGGCCTTGCGCTCGAACAGCCAGATCAGAATGCCCGCGCCCACCGCGAGGCCAAGCAGGGTCAGCGCTGCCTGCACGAAGCTCCACGACGTGAGCGAGCGGATCACCGGCATCCAGTTCGAGATCCGGTCCGCCTGCACGGCGACGCCGGTGCCCGCGTAGAAATAGGATGTCGTGAAATCCAGCGTCTGTTCGCGCTCGGCCGTGATGCTGATCGCGGAAATGGCGGCATCGAACTTCCCCGCCTTCACGCCGTCGAGGAGCGCCGGCACGGTGTCGGCCTCGACAAAGCGGTAATTCCACTTCAGCCGGTCGGCGAGATGCTGCCACAGCTCGATGCTGATGCCGCTCCAGTGCCCGTTCTCGTCCTTCATCGCGAAAGGCGGCGCAACCTTGGTGCCGATGACGAGTTCGCCACCCGTGGCGGAGGGCGGCGTCTGGCTCAGGCAAGGCGTTGTCAACAACGCGCCCAGCCCGGCAGGCAGCAGCGCAAGCCACAGCACCATGGCAAACCCGCGCCTGAAAATTCCGCCCCGCCGTACAATGTTCAATATCAAGCTGCCCTGCCCCAAAATCGATTTGCGCGATGTTACGGGAACCGCGCGGGCCTGCCAATGCGGCTTGACTTGCGAAAATGACGCGCGGCGCGCTCTCCTGCCCGACGGCACCGCCGCGAACATCGCAACTATTTTAATGACCGGCGCTCATGCGCACCGCCCGCACGGGAGCAGACTTGCTAATGCGCCTTCGCATATTTGCGGGCGAAGTCCCGCGCCGCCCTGGCCTGGCAGACGGCGGCAAGGCCGAGATACATCGTGCCTTCGTTTTGCTTCGCGATCCGCTCGCAGCCGGTCAGCTTCTTTTTATATGCCGCCTTCACGCCGCGGCTTTCCTTGCCGAGAAACAAAGGCTCGCACTTATCGCGCACGATATCGGAGAGTGCATTGTCGCCGCTTGAGCCAAGCTGGCAGATTTCAAGAGTTTTGTACGCGCGCTCGCAATCCGGCGCAGCTTTCACAGCGGCCTCGACCGCGTTGGCATAGCCACCCGCCTGCGCGATGGCGGCGTCGTTGATCGGGCATTGTTCGGTGGCGAGTGTGGGAGCGGCGGCGATGTTCGCCGCGACCAATACAACAAATGAAATTTTTTTACGCATTATCCGGCACGTCCTCAACGTCAGTATAAATAGCCACTACGCAAAAGATTGCCGAAACTATCCAACGACAGGAATCACGAAATACAGAACAACAGCAATTTCACCAATTTAGTTTTACATTCCCAAATCAGAACTGGCGGGTGGAATTTCCAGATCGCCAATCCCAAGAAAATTACGCTTTTCTTTTGATAATTCGGTCAACGAATCTACACT
>NZ_ADVZ01000004.1 GCF_000178995.1 Afipia sp. 1NLS2
TTTCGCAAGGTCGTGCTCGAGAACTTCAACATGTCGCTCGGCGCGGGCCTGACCAAGCTCGCGGGCAAGGTATTCCGCATCGGTCATCTCGGCGAATGCAACGAGCTGACGCTGCTCGGCGCGCTGTCGGGCGTGGAGCTGGGCCTGTCGATCGCGGGCGTGCCGCATCGCGCCGGTGGCGTCGCTGCCGCCATGAAGCTCCTCGAAGACCGCACCAACGCCAATCTCGCAAACCACCTCAAGATCATCAAAAACTGACGACTGACGACGACCAAGACTGAACTCAATGAATCCGCCCATCAGATGGCGGAGTTGAACCCTGGGATTAGAGCCATGCCTCACTATAACATCCTCATCCTCGGAGCCTCCTATGGCTCGCTTCTGGCCTCGAAATTGATGTTCGGCGGCCACGACGTGACACTCGTCTGCCTCCCTGCGGAGGCGGATCTCATCAACAAGGAAGGCTTCCGCGTGCGGATGCCGATCCGTGGCCGCAAGGACCAGATCGAGATCGATTCCCGCAAGCTGCCCGGCAAGGTGAAGGCCGCCGGACCCGCCGACGTGAACCCGAAAGATTACGATCTGATCGGGCTTGCGATGCAGGAGCCGCAATATGGCTCGCCCGGCGTGCGCGAACTCCTCGATGCCGTGGCGAAGTCGGGCGTACCGTGCATGTCGATCATGAACATGCCGCCGCTGCCCTACATGCAGCGCATTCCCGGTCTCGATGCTGACGCGCTGAAGCCGGCCTACACCGCACCCGAAGTCTGGGCTAATTTCGATCCCGGCAAATTGACGCTGTGCAGCCCCGATCCGCAGGCGGTGCGCCCGCCGGAGGAAAAGGTCAACGTCCTGCAGGTGACGCTGCCGACCAACTTCAAGGTTGCGCGCTTCGACGACGAGAAAAGCAACGAGATGCTCCGCAACCTCGAGCAAGACATCCAGAACGTTCGCTTCGATGCGCCTGAGGGCAAGATCGAGTTGCCGGTGAAGCTGCGCTTCCATGACTCGCTGTTTGTACCGCTCGCGAAATGGGCGATGCTGATGGCAGGCAATTATCGCTGCATCACGCCGGACGGCATGCGCACCGCACAGGAGGCCGTGCATTCCAACCTCGAGGAATCGCGCTCGATCTACAATTTCGTGGTGGATGTCTGCGTGAAGCTCGGCGCTTCGCGCGACGACATGGTGCCGTTCGAGAAATACGCGGCGGCGGCGGAAAGCCTCTCGCGCCCGGCCTCCGCCGCACGGGCGCTCAACAACGGCGTTCCGAATATCGAACGGGCCGACAAGCTGGTGCAGCTGACGGCTCGCCAGATCGGCATGAGTCATCCCGTCCTCGACGCCATCGTCGCTCTTGTCGATAAGAGGCTTGCGGATAATCGCAAAAAGCTTGCTGCTTAATCGTATCTCACCGGCGCGCTTCGCGAGAGCGAAGCGGCCGGTGTTAGGCAAACATCAGGCATCGGAAGCGCGAAAAAGCCAATGAAACGCCTTAGCCTTATCAAGAATCTTGAGCCGCAGCCCGTCAGAAATTTGAGGGTTGTTTCCCCTTCACGCGATGAGAATTTGCGGTTGAGATTGCTGGAGGCCTTTGTTGCCGTTTGCGATCAAGACCGTGCCGCGATCGTAGAGTTCGCGGAAGGGCTGGTTGATCCCATCTGGGATTATTGAAGCATTCGCCGAGTTCGCTTCGAAGAAGCAGAGTAAGGCCCTGTGCTCGGTAGAGCGATTCCCGGCTGCCGCATTTTGCCAAGAGTTTACGAGATGAGTGGCAGCTTCTCGAATTGATGGAATGGCGGTGGAGACGACAGAATCCATTCCAAGGTCGTTGCCCCGGTGAGCAAGAGTTCGATCTGTAAATTTGAAGGCCATTTCCGAAACTCTGCATTGGTGCGACGCAATAGCGAAAGAACGCGCCAACGGCTTTACTGCGGCGGAATGTCGTCCGGCTCGTTCCATCCGCTGTTGTTCTTGACCGCGTAAAGCGTGTCCCCTAAGGTATCATCAGCGATACGTATCGAACCGCAGTGCTCCGTGTGAGCCGCATTCATCGTCAGTCTCTGACGGGGCGTTATTCGATAAAACAATCGCTGTTTTCCCAAAATGTCACTGATGTGAGTGCGCTTGTCTGAGCGCACGCCGCATCTTGATTCGTAGAATTTGCAATCGGCTCGACGCGCATTGGCGTGAGAGCCGGGCGGGAGGATTTTGTCTGTTGGTTTGTGTTCAGTTTTTCATATGTCGCGCGGGTTGCATTGCGCGCCGTAGCCGGCGAGAGCATCGCTGTCGGGCTGGTTCGTTATGAACGAGCCTCTTATCGCCGATGTCGAATGGGATGCGGGCGATCTGGGCTGCGGCCCGCTGCTGCTCGAATTGCGCAATCGGTTGCGCACCATGCCAGGGCAGGTGTTCAAGCTGATCTCCGTCGATCCAGGCTCGCCGGAGGATCTGCCGGTCTGGTGCCGGCTCAGTCGCAACGAACTGCTGCATCACGATCCGAAAACAAAGAGCTACTGGATTCGCTCGCGTCTCGACTGGGAGTGACGCGGCGCCCGAGAGAAACCTGATTCCCGATTCGAAAAGTTCACACGCCGATCTAAAAGGAGATTCAAATGGCCGGAAATTTCGTCGTCAGCCTGACCCACGCCAAGAACGATACCGACAAGGCGACCGTCGCTTTCGTCATCGCCAATGCGGCGATCGCGTCCGAGAAGAAGGTCGTGGTGTTCCTATCGATCGAGGGCACGCGGCTGTCACAGAAGGGCTATGCCGACGACATCCACGAAGAGGGCTTCGCGCCTTTGAAGGATTTGATGAAGAGCTTTGCCGAAGCAGGCGGCCAGATGTTCGTCTGCTCGCCCTGCTTCAAGAAGCGCGGGCTCGACGAGAACAATCTGGTGCCGGGTGCGGTGATCGTCGGCGGCGCGAAGCTCGTCGAATTCCTCGGCGATGGCTGCCCCAGCGTCAGCTACTGACAAATTCCGCGAGCGTTTGCGTGGTGTGAACGCTCGCGCATGGTCCATTCAAGGGATGGCATTGATGTTTCGTTATCGGTGGCTGCTTGCTTTATTTGTGGTGGTGACGCTGGGTTACATGGCACTGAGCTTTGCCATGTTCCAGATGCCGGACACGATGGCGGACGCCGAGAATTGTGGCTTCCTGCCCGGTGAATTCGTTGCCGCAGGTCAACTCACGTACGAGCGTTCACAGGCGTGGTTGATCAGCTTTCAGCGCAAGGACGAAATCTGGATCGCGGTGTCGGTCGGAATGGCGGCAACCTTTATCGGATTTGCCCTGTCGATCGGGCGACGCGTCGGCGGCGGCGTTGCCACCGGCGCCGCGATGGGCGGCGGCGTGCTGGCGCTGTCGGCCATATGCGTGAGTTGTCTTGCGCCGGTGCTGTCGGTGGTCGGGCTCGGTCTCGCCGGCTCGCTGTTCGCCGGCCTGCCGAAATGGTTGATCGCACTCAACACCCTGATGTTGACGGGGTGGGGCGCACTCTATCTGTCGCGGCGAGGCAGTTCATGCCCGGTGCCGCGCTCCAAAACCTCGATCTCGTCAAATCCGAAAGCCGTCTGAGGGAGGCCGTGATGCTTGCCAGAACCTGTAAACTCGGAACGGCTCTTGCTGCCCTGCTGCTGTTGCCGCTGCCTGCCGCAATGGCAACCGACTATGCGACCGTGCTGCAGCCCGCAAAGCCAGGGTTGCCGCTCGCGCATCCCATCGCCAAGACTGACATCGCGCCGCCGCCATTCTCGGAGATCGCCGACCGGCCGGTGAAGCCCGCTTATGTGCCGGGCCTGCCGGGGTTGCCGCAAGGCGTCGCGGTGAAGGATGATTTCGGCGTGCCGCGGCCGCCGAAATATGACGGCGTGGTGATCCGCAAGAGCCGCGTCGAGAACGGTGAAGTGGTGATTCCGCCGGGTGGCTTGTTCTATCTGGAAGATACCTGGGGAGGCGAGGTGGCGTTGCGCGGCGAACCGATGCCGGTGCTCGGTCGGATGCCGACTTATGTCGATTACGACATGAGCATCGTCGTGAAGGAGAACGTCACGATTCCAGCGGGCAAGAGCGTCGTGGTCGGTGGTACGGTTTATCAGTATTACGCAACTGTCGGGCACGAGAAGCTCGCCAACCATGCGCTGCATGTGAAGACCATCGCGGGCACCGATTGGGAATGGGCGTTCGGCTCTCCGGTGTTGTCGCAGACAGAGCCGTCCTGGTGGGGCACGCGCTTCACCCAACTCTACAATCAGGGGCAGGCCCGCGAAGTCACACCGCAGAAGATGGTGTTTGACTGGATTTCCGGCGTTCGGATGGACCGCCTGCTGCTGGCCGATGAGAAGGTGTTCTCCGGTCTTGCCAGCGCGGGCGATCAATGGACATCGGGCGCGCGCACCATTCGTCTCGCCGAAGTGAATGCCGAGGCCGGCACGGCACGCATCGAAGTGATCGAGGACGGCAAGGTCGTTCTCAATCGCACGCTCGGTCCGGTGAAAAACGAATTGCTGATCGAAGATCACGACGCCCGCAAGGCGCTGGTGTTCGAGCACGGTGATGTCGCCGGATTTCTGTCGCCATGGCCGGAGCCGTTCAAGGACGGCAAGGCCAACCTGAAAATCTACGGCAAGACCTTCAGTCTCAATTACGGGCAGGACTACGCGCCCGACGCGCGCTTCGCCGTTTATCCGGTCGGCTGCCCGACCGGACACAATTTCGGGTTCATGCTGGTCAACAAGGAAGAGATCCGGCTGAAGCCGGGGGCGGCGTTCAGCGGGCCGGAAGGCTACTTCAAAGTCGCGGTCGACCGCATCGACGGCGACAAGGTCACCGCCTGGCATGTAGAGGACAAGAAGGGCAACCGCTCGGTCAATCTCGGCGGCGCGGATGTCGCCAATGTCGATCTCGTCCTCGGTCAGGGCCGCGTGACAGGACAAGCCATCCTCAAGGATGTCGGTCGTGCCATGCTGGCGCGGACTTATCAGTCGATCGTCGAGGCGAGCGGACAGACGGTGGCCGCGAATACTGGCGCCAAGCCGGCGACGCATGAAGCTGCACAGTCCGCAGTGGTGGCCGGGCTTTCGCCGGGCATGCTCGCCGGTTTCGGAATCCTGCTGTTGGGCTGCATCGGCGTCGGTTACGAAATCGGCCGCCGCCGCGCATGATTCAAAGTTCAACGTCAAGCATTCAACATGGGGAAACGACATTATGGATATGAATAAAGGGCGAAGGAATTTCATCGTCACGACGGCGGGCCTTGCGGCGACGACGCTATTCACGCCGGCGATCGCGCAGGGCAAGAAGAAGCTGCATTTCGGTGTCGGCCCGCTGCTGCCAAATGCTGACGACACCAGGAAAGCCTACACGCCGGTGTTCGCGCATCTGGCGAAAGAGCTCGGCGTCGATTTCGATCTCGTCGCGACGACCGATTGGGCAGGCATGGCAGTGGCGATGGGCTCCAACCAACTCGATGTCGCGTGGATGGGACCGTGGGGCTACATCATCGCCAATGCCCAGACGGGCTGTCAGGCGGTTGCGACCGTGAAGTACGACGACAAGCCGGTCTATTATGCGATTATCATCGCGCGGCCCGATCTGCAGGTTTCGAAATTCCCGGACGATACCAAGGGCAAATCGATTTCCTTCGCCGATGTGGGCTCCACCTCGGGCTGGCTGATCCCGAGCTACTACGCCAAGGAGGTCTGGAAGATCGACCCAAAAACCTACTGGAAATACACCGATGGTGCGACCCATGGCGCGAACGAGATCGCGGTGAGTTCGGGTCAGGTCGATATGGCGACTGACTTCGACCGCAACCGCAACGCGATGATCGCCAGCGGCAAGATCAAAGAAGGCGCCAACAAGATCATCTGGACCTCCGACCCGCTGCCGAACGATGCGATTGCGTTGCCAGCCAATGCGCCGAAGGAGCTTGGTGCTCAGGTACAAAAGATCCTGGCCGCGATCACGGTCGAGCAGGCCAAGACGCTGCTGCCGCCGCGTTACACCGGGTTCGTCCCTGCCGACCACGCCTCCTACGCGATGATCGAAAAGGCAGGTATCGCGGTCGGCAAGATCAAGCCGAAGGCATGAGCACGATGCTGATGGCGGGCTGCGGCAGTGCCGCGGCTCGTCACGGTTGCGACCTGAGACGACGATGATGAGTAGAGCCGAGCGCGCACTCGCCGATCTTGAAGTGATGCAACGCGGCTCGACGGGAACGCGCGTGCGGTTTTGGGTGATGGTCGCGATCGTCGCGGGCTTCTACGCAGTGTCGTGGAATCTCGCTGGGGTCGATCTCGCGAAGCTCTCGACCGGACTGCCACGGCTTGGCCATTGGATCATGACGGCGTGGCCGCCGAAATTCGACGAACTGCCGCTGTTCGCGCTGCGCACGGCAGAAACCGTCGCGATGGCCGCCATCGGCACCACGGTGGCGACCATTCTCGCAATTCCGATGTCGATTCTTGCCAGCCGCAACATCACACCGTGGCCGCGCCTGTATTATCCGGCACGCTGGTTTCTGAACGCGTTGCGCGGCATCGACTCCTTTGTGTTTGCATTGTTATTCGTCGCAGCGGTGGGGTTGGGTCCATTTGCAGGCGTACTTGGCATCGCGTTGCACACCTGGGGCAGCGCCGCCAAATTCTTTGCCGACCATATCGAGAATGTGAATCTCGGGCCGTTGGAAGCGGTGCGCACGACAGGTGCTGGGCGTTTCACGGCCATCGCTTATGCGCTGGTGCCGGATGTGTTGCCGGTGATGCTGTCGACGACATTGTTCTGGTGGGAGTTCAACGTCCGCGCTTCGACAGTGCTGGGCGTGGTCGGAGCGGGCGGCATCGGGCAGGAACTGAAGAACAGCATGGACCTGCTCGATTTCCCGCGCCTGTTCACGATCATTGCCGTCATCCTCGTTGTCGTCACCGCGCTGGATCAGTTGTCCGGCTGGTTGCGCAAGCGACTGGTGTGACTATGGCGGAAACAATGCAAGTCATGAACATGCCGATCGCATCGACCATACTGGAACGCCATCATGGTGCTTGCCGGATGCGGGTGGATGGTCTCAGCAAGGCGTTCGACGGGTATGCGGCCATCGAGGATGTCAGTTTTGACGTGCATGACGGCGAGTTCGTCGCGGTGCTAGGTCCGAGCGGCGCCGGGAAGACGACGCTGTTTCGTTGCATGGCCGGCCTGCTTGCGTCTGATGACGGCAGTGTGTGGATCGACAATGACGACATCGCCGCGATGCGCGATCGCTCGCGCCGCCGGCTTGCGGTGGTGTTTCAGCAATTCAATCTGGTGAACCGGCTGACCGCACTCGAGAATGTTCTCGCCGGCCGGCTCGGTTACGTTCCGGCCTGGCGCGGCTGGTTGCGGCGCTTCACCCGCGCCGACCGGCTATTGGCGATGGAATGTCTCGACCGTGTCGGTCTACTCGCGCAGGCCGGGCAGCGCGCGGACACGTTGTCGGGCGGCCAGCAGCAGCGCGTTGCGGTCGCGCGGGCACTGGCGCAGCAGCCGAGCCTGATTGTCGCCGACGAGCCGGTCGCGAGCCTTGATCCGAACGCCAGCGCCGGTGTGTTGGAACTGCTGCGCGGCATCGCGCGCACGGACGGCGTCGGCGTAATATGCAGCCTGCATCAGGTGCATTTCGCGCGCGTCTATGCCGACCGCATCATCGGCCTGTCGCACGGCCGCATCCTCATCGACGTGCCGAGTGCGAAATTCGATCAGGCGGCGTACGAAACTTTGTATGGTTCCCAGAACCCGGCCTCCGCCGATCCAACATCCGTGTGAGACAATCATCATGACCGACGCCGCGACTCCGCAAGTCCATCCTTTTCCTTCCGACGTCAGCTTCGACGGCGGCGATCTGGATTGCGGCAACGGACTTTTGCTGCTGATCCGCAAACACATCGATCCGATGGCGAAGGGCCAGCTTCTGGAAATTCTCTCCACCGAGATTTCGGTCGATGAGGATCTGCCCGCATGGTGCCGGTTGACCTCGAACGATCTGGTGTCGTTCACCAAGACCGGCAAGCAGCGCAGCTTTCTGATCTGCAAGGGCAAGTTCGACGAGCGTGGCAAGGCCGATGAAAAGCCGGCGGCGAAGGTGTCCGCGCCATTTGCGCAAGCTGCATCCGCCGCTGCGCCGGTGCGCAGACCTGCACCCGTGATTCCGCCGCTCGCGGTGACGGGCATCGGAAGCTGGCCGCGCCCGCGCTGGATGGTCGATGCGATGCACGCCTATGTCGAAGGCCGGCTCGAGGAGGCGGCCTTCCATCAGACCGCCGATGACGCTGTGCGTCTTGCGGCGGCGGCGCAGGAACGCGCGGGCGTGGATATCGTCACCGATGGAGAGCAGCGCCGCGACAGCTACGCCAGCTTTGTCGCCACCCGGCTCGACAATTGCCAGTTGATTCCGCTGACCGATCTCCTGCCGTTGGTCGATGACCCGGAGGAATTCGAGCGCGAACTGCGTGCGCTCGATGTACCGGCAGCGGATGTTCGCCATCCGGCCATTTTCGGCCGCATCAGCCGCAGCCGCCCGCTTGCGCTGCATGAATTCGATTTTCTTTCCACCATCACCGATAAGCCGATCAAGGTGGCGCTGCCGGGACCATATCTCCTGACGCGGACGATGTGGATGGAGTGCCTGCAAGAGCGCGCCTATCAATCGCGCGAGGAGCTTGCGGAAGATATCGTCACGGCGCTGCGTGCGGAGTTGGCCGATCTCATGGCGGCGGGCGTTGCACTGGTGCAGTTCGATGAGCCTGTTTTGTCGGAGGTAGTGTTCAGTGGCCCGAAGAGCCGGCCGAGCTTCATGTGCGGTGCGCTGTCGGAGACGCGCAGTCCTGAGCACGAGCTGGGCTTCGCCCGCGATCTGATGAACGCCGTCGTCGATGGCGTGCCGCGTGCGCGCACGGCGGTTCATGTTTGCCGTGGCAACTGGACGCCGGATGAATCGGTGGCATTGGCCGGAAGCTATGAGCCGCTTCTCGATACGCTCGGCGCGATGAAGGTCGGCGCATATCTTCTGGAGATGTGTACGCCGCGCGCGGGTGAGATGGAGCTGTTGCGTGCGCTGCCTGCGGAGGCCCGCATCGGCGTCGGTGTCGTCAATCAGAAATGCGCCCATGTCGAAGGCTGTGAGGATGTGGAGGCGCGGATCAGGCACGCGATCGATCTGTTTGGCGCGGACCGTGTCTTGTTGCATCCCGATTGCGGCTTCGCGACCTTCGCCGACAATCCGATCTGCGCCGCGGTCCCTGCCGAGACCAAGCTCGCGCGGATCGTGGAGGCCGCAAGGCGCGTGCGCGGCGGGTAATGACACGATGAAATTCGTGTCCGGCAGAGCCAGCGGATAGGCGGATTTTTCTGTGCTGGACGCGCAAAAAGGCTTATGTCAAAGCAGCCGGCGGCAGCCTGCGAATCCTTCCCGATAGCCCCGATGCGGGCGTGGGTCCGTTCGATCCCGCGCCTTTTCCGGAGGGGTTCATCGCTATATAGCGCATCAGCAGTTTGATGGCTGGTCATGGGTATGCCCCGTTGCATGGGTCTATGACGGGCTGCCCGCGATCTTTAGGAGACGTTCAATGCAAGTGACTTTGATGAAAGGCAAGATTCACCGCGCGCGGGTCACCGAAGCCGACTTGCATTATGAAGGATCGATTTCGATTGATCGCAATCTTATCGATGCCGCGGGTTTTGTCATCAACGAGAAGGTCGATATTTTCAATATCGACACCGGCGCCAGATTTTCGACCTACGTCATTGAGGCTCCGGCCGGCTCGGGCACCATCGGTCTTAACGGAGCTGCTGCGCGTCTGGCGATGACCGGAGACAAGGTCATCATCGTTGCCTATGCCAGCTTCGATAACGACGAGGCTCGCGGATTTAAGCCCTCGGTCGTCCTCGTCGACGAACAGAACCGGCGAATTTAACTTTGTGCGATGGCCTGCTCCGCAAGGATCGATGAACTTGCAGATGCCTAGGCGAAGCGCAGGATTCCTGCACCCGTGGCGATGATGCACACGGCGATCATGCGTACCTTGCTGACCTGTTCTTTCAATATGAACATCGAAATCGCCGTTCCGAACAGGATGGATGTCTCGCGCAGGGCTGCGATTACGGCAACAGGTGCAAGTGTCATCGCCCAGAGCGCCAGGCCGTAGGAGATGATGGTTCCTGCGCCGCCGATCAGCCCAAGATGCCAGTTGGCGGCGATGTAGTTCTTGAAATCCACGCGCCGCGCAACGAACGCCCAGGCGATCAGCGGAATGCCGGTCAGCAGGAAGATCCACAATGTATAGCTGGCGGGCGTGCCTGACAGACGCACGCCATATCCGTCGATCAGCGTATAGCTTGCGATCACCCCAGCATTCAGGAGGGCGAGCATCAGCCCGGCCCTGTTGTTCGCGTGCCCGGAGGCTGCCATCGCAAGAATCCCGGCGCAGATGATCGCAATGCCGGCCCAGGCAGATGGGCTGAGATGGCTTCCGAGAAAGGCGACGCTCGTGATGGCGACCAATAGCGGCGCGGTGCCCCGCATCAAGGGATAAGTCTGACTCATATCCGCAAGGTGATAGGTCCTAGCGACCAACACGTAGTAGCCGATCTGAAGCAGCGTGGAAGCGCCGATGAAAGGCCAGCTTTCCCGGCTCGGAACGGGAAGAAACGGCAGGCACACCGCTGCGATCAGCGTCGCCCATGTCGTGACCAGCACGGTGGTGAGCAGCTTGTCGCTGCCGCCTTTGACGACGGCGTTCCAGATGGCATGAAGTCCGGCGGCGAAAAGAACGACGCTGAATACGAAAATGGTCATTCTGACAGTCGTCCGCCTTGTCCGGTCTGTTGCTGCTTGACTGCGAACGGTGGCCGGAGATCCCGGCCGGATTGTCTTCGTTTATTTCATGAGCCGCGTGAGGAGCAGGGCAGCGTGGATCGTGGAGGCTAGAACCACGATGATGGCCACCCCCAGAAGATACTTCCGGCTTGTGTCGGTGACGACTTGTTCGCCTGCCGTGTAGCGCGACCGTTGATGGCCGCGATGCAGGCTCGCACAACCCAGAGCGGCCAGAAGCAATGCGACGAGCAGATGGATGGCCGCCGAGGCGGAAAGTCCGATGCGGATCGAGAGGGACGCGGCAATGAGAGCCAGCAAACCGGTGCGCGACCAAGCGAGACCAGTTCTCTCCGGTTGAAGACCGGGGTCTCTGCTGTCCATCACATTCCTCTACATCAACCGAAAGCGATGATGAGCCAGGCGAGTCCGACAGACAGGAGTGCCGTAAACAAGGCCAGGAAAGGAAGCAGGAAACTGAGCGGCAGATCGGCCTCTTGGCGCATGGCACGTTCCGCGCGCGCCCATCGCGTGTAGGCGACACCTCCGAGCATCCCGCCGACCAGCAGCAGGATGATGGAGAGAATAAGCCTCAACTGTGCGGAGCCGAGATGGGACGCGAACTGATCGATACCGATCGCGCCGGCGACGATGGCGAGGGATGTCCTGATCCAGGCGAGGAAGGTGCGCTCATTGGCGAGCGAAAAACGGTAGTCCGGGCGTGTCCCGGTCTCCCACCATTTCAGGCCTTTCTTTTTGCTCGACTCGACCGGAGTCTCAAAAGCACGAGAATGCAAATTCATTTCAGTACCTTACGGGCTGCAATGGATTGCTGCAGCAGCTTGCTTGTCGCAGTCGTCCATAATTGTTTCATAAAATGGAATGAAACAAGCCAAAGAACGAACCACAGAGGTACATATCACTATGGCCGCATTGTGGGGAGAAATATTCTCTCAAATATATCTACGGCTTGTTACTGAGCCTCCCGATTGCGAGAGGGCAGCATATTCGGCCTCCGGCCAAATAAGGCCTCACAAGCGGTGGCATAGTTCGGCGAGTGCGTTGCGCAGCCAGCGGTGGCCGAGATCGTCATCGACCGACTGGTGCCACATGAAATAGATCGGGATGTTGGGAAACTCCAAAGGCGTCTTCATCACCTTGGTGCGGAAGAAGTCGGCATAAACCAGCGCCATGCGCTTCGGCAGTGTGCAGATGAAGTCGGTTTTCTGCACGATTAGCGGCATCGAGAGAAAGTGCGGCACCTGTAACGCGATGTCGCGCGTCAGCCCGTGCTTTTTAAGAACGACGTCGACGATCGGCTTGTCCTGCTTCAGCACGACATGCGGGATCGAGAGATAGTCCTCAATACTCAGGTGATCACCGATCGTCGGGTGGTCCTGCCGCACCATCGAGACGAGATGTTCGTCCATGACATGGATGTTGCGGAATTCATCACCCTCGATCTTGAAATAGTCGGTGGCGAGATCAATCGAACCGTCACGGAGCTCTTCCTTGATATGGCGTCCAAGTTCTGGCCTGATCTGCACCTGAATGTGAGGGGCCACGGTGGCGAGCCAATCGACGAAGCGCGGCATGATGACGGCTTCGCCATAATCGCTGATGGCGATCACGAATTTCCTTGTCGCGGTTTCGAATTCGAATGCTTCCTGTTTCCGCAGCCCATTCTGGATGAGATCGAGTGCCTGACGGATCGGAGCCGCGAGTTGCTTGGCGCGCGCGGTTGGCATCATCCCCTGTGCGGTGCGGATGAACAGTTGATCGTCAAGCGTGGTGCGCAGCCGCGCCAATGCATTGCTCAGCGCGGGCTGGGTCATGTTCAGCTTGGCGGACGCGCGGGTGAGGCTGCGTTCACTTAAGATGGCATCGAACACCGTCAGCAGATTGAGATCGATGTTCCTGAGATTCATCAGTCTGTCCCGGGTGCGCAGCGTTCTGAATAATGGGCCAACCCAGTATCACGTCTGGCATTCCAACTTATCATTGCCGTGAATGAAGGGCATATCAAATATAAATTGGATATGTGTTCGGCCGCTTCCTAGTCTCCCTTTCGAAAATGGCGCTCGATCAAACGGGCGAACCAAGAAACCGCCACGCAAGCGGAACAGGGAGATACGGGTGGAAAGCATCCTGCCAAAAGAAAATCTGGTGATCGGTGTCATTGGCGCCGGTGCCATGGGGCGGGGCATTGCCCAGGTTGCGGCAACGGGCGGAATGACCGTGCTGCTGACGGATAGCCGGCCTGAAGCTGTCGCGGATGCCGTGAAATCCATCGAAAAGGCGCTCGCCCGCCTGAAAGAGAAGGGCACGATAGATCAGGGCGCGATGGATCGAGCGCTCGGCCACATCAAGCCGGTCCAGAGCGTAGAACAACTCGCCGAATGCCGCCTCGTAATCGAAGCGGTGATTGAAGATCTCGACATCAAGCAGGCGCTCCTCGCCCAACTCGAAAATATCGTTTCGGACGATTGCATTATCGCGAGCAACACGTCCTCGCTTTCGATTACGACGATTGCGTCGAAATGCCGCCGTCCGGAGCGGGTCGCCGGATTCCACTTCTTCAATCCGGTGCCGGTGATGAAGCTCGTCGAGGTCATCGACGGGCTGCAAACTCTACCCGCTGTTGGCGACGCGCTGATGGATGTCGGTAAGCGCATGGGCCGCGAACCGGTCAGGATCAAGGATGCGCCGGGCTTTCTCGTCAATCAGGTCGGCCGCGCCTACACGCTCGAGGCCGCGCATCTGGTGTCGGAAGGCATTGCAACCTTCGACGATGTCGATGCCGTGATGCGCGAAGCGGCCGGCTTCCGCATGGGACCGTTCGAGCTGCTCGATCTGGTTGGGCTCGATGTGAATCATCCGGCAACGGATGCGATCTATCGACAGTTCTATCATGAACCACGCTATCGGCCCTCGGTTCTCATGCAGAGCCGTCTCGATGCCGGGATGCTTGGCCGCAAGACCAAGCGCGGCTTCTATGATTACAGCGAGCAGAAGGATGCGGCCCCGGCCGCCGAGATCAAGAGTTCTTCTTCGTCATCCTATCCGGTCTGGGTCAGCAGGTTTGAGCCAGAACAGGCGGACAAGCTGATCGCGCTGTTGAAGACGCTGAACGTCAAGATTGAGGACGGCGCGAGGCCGTCGTCTGCGGCGCTCTGTCTGGTGACGCCTCTTGGTGACGATGCGACCCACAGCGCGGTGGAGCAGGGGCTGGATGCCAAGCGCGTTGTCGCGGTGGATGCGCTGTTCGATCTCGGCAAGCGCCGCACCATCATGTCGACGCCGGTGACTGAATCTTCCTACGTCGATGCGGCGAGGGCCTTGCTTGGCAGTGACGGCGTTGCCGTCACCGTGACGCGCGACAGCCCCGGGTTCATTGCCCAGCGGATCGTTGCAATGATTGCCAACATCGGCGCATCGATCGCCCAGAACCGCACGGCATCAGCGAGCGACATCGACAAGGCGGTCAAGCTCGGTCTTGGCTATCCGCATGGCCCGCTCGGCTTTGGCGATGCGCTCGGTACCGGAACATTGCTCAAAATCTTGAACAACATGCAGCGGCGGTATGGCGACCCGCGCTACCGCTCGAACCTCTGGCTCACGCGCCGCGCCGAGCTCGGGGTTTCGTTGACGCTGCAGGATTGAGGCGCATCGCGCCAAAGGAGAGATGAATGCTGGACGCTTATATCTATGACGGAGTGCGCTCGCCTTTCGGCCGGCAGGCGGGAGGACTGGCGCGGATCCGTCCTGACGACCTTCTGGCGCAGGTGATGCAGGCGCTGATGGGGCGCAGCAAGTTCAAGGCCGAGCAGTTCGAGGACGTCATCGTCGGCTGCGCCAATCAGGCTGGCGAAGACAGCCGATGCGTCGCGCGCCATGCGTCGCTGATGGCGGGCTTTCCCGTCGACCTTGGCGGCACTGTGATCCAGCGTAATTGCGGCAGCGGCCTCGGCGCGGTGGTGAGTGCAGCGCACGCGGTTACCGCGGGCGAGGGCGATCTGTTTCTCGCTGGCGGCGTCGAGAGCATGAGCCGCGCACCGTTCGTGATGGGGAAGGCGGAAGCGGCTTTCTCCCGCGACATGAAGATCTTCGATTCCGCTGTCGGCTCGCGCTTTCCAAATCGGGAAATCGAAAAGAAGTTCGGCGCTGATACCATGCCGCAGACTGCGGATAATCTCGCGCGTGAACATCAATTGAGCCGCGACGAAGTCGATCAGTTCGCGCTGCGTTCGCAACAGCGCTATGCAGCCGCCAAGACGGCGGGTTTCTTCGATGGCGAGATTGCCGCGATCCAGGTTGCGGGTCCGAAAAAGGGAACCCAGACCACGGTCGCTGCCGACGAATTTCCGCGCGCGGATTCCTCTCTTGAAGCGCTTTCGGGTCTGCGGGCGATTCATGAAGGTGGCGTGACCACTGCCGGAAACTCGTCGGGTATCAATGATGGCGCGGTCGCGCTCACAGTCGGCTCGCGACAGGCAGGCGAACGCGCCGGCAGCGCGCCACTCGTCCGCATCCTTTCGGCGGCGGCCGTGGGAGTTGAGCCGCGCGTGATGGGCATCGGACCCGTGCCGGCGATTCACAAGGCGCTGAAGCGCGCGAATATGTCGCTCGATCAGATGGATGTGATCGAGATCAATGAAGCGTTCTCCGCGCAAGTGCTGGCTTGCCTCAAGCAGCTCGGAGTCGATGCGAAAGATGACCGCGTAAACCCCAATGGCGGCGCGATCGCAGTCGGACACCCGCTCGGTGCATCCGGTCCGCGTCTTGTGCTGACAGCCGCGCGCGAACTGCAACGACGCAACGCCAAGCGCGCCGTCGTCAGTATGTGCGTCGGCGTCGGGCAGGGAATTGCAATGGTTCTGGAGAGATCTTGATGACTTGATCGACAGACCGTGACCCCGGTGCAGACAAGCACACAAAAATGGGGCGCGATCACCACACAGGGAGGGTACCATGAACGTACGGCGAATTGCGTTGGCGTGCCTATCGTTGACGGCGGTTGCGTTTTCCTTGCAACCGGCGGCAGCGGAAGTATCCGAAATCAGACTGGCCAGACAGCCAGGCCTATCCTACCTGCCGCTGGCTGTGATGGAGCGTGAGAAGCTCATCGAAAAGCACGCGGCTGCGGCAGGCCTTAAAGATATCAAGGTGGAATGGTCGAAGTTTGCCGCCGGCAATGTCATGAATGATGCATTGCTGTCAGGCAGTCTCGATATTGCTTCGGGCGGCGTCGCGCCGCTGATTACGCTCTGGGCCAAGAGCAATGGGCAGGTTCGCGGTGTTGCCGCCCAGACAACTTCGCAGATCTACATCAACACCCGAAATCCAGACGTGAAAACGATCAAGGATTTCACCGACAAGGACCGCATCGCGTTGCCTGCGGTGAAGGTGTCGGTCAACGCGATCGTGCTGCAGATGGCTGCCGAGAAGGCGTTCGGCCCCGGCAATGCCTACAAACTCGAACCACTTACGGTCTCGCGGTCTTATGCCGAAGGCAGTGCAGCTCTGTTGTCCGGCGCGGGCGAAATTAACAGCGCCGCGTCTGCGCCGCCTTACTATTATAAAGAGATCGCGACGCCCGGCATTCATACCGTGCTGAAATCGTATGACGTTCTTGGCGGCCCCAGCACGAATAACCTGCTCTGGACCACGAAGAAATTCCACGACGAAAATCCGAAGCTGTATGCGGCGTTTTTCGCCGCCTACAAGGACGCGATCAATCTGATCAACAAGGACCCGAAGAAGGGTGCTCAGATTTTCCAGGATGCGGATCGCAACAAGGCCTACTCGATCGACGAACTGGTGATGATGCTGACGGACAAATCGTCGATGGAGTTTACGATCGTTCCGCACAACGTCACGAAGTACTCGGACTTCATGTATCGCATGGGGTCCATCAAGGAAAAGCCGAAGAGCTGGAAGGATCTGTTCTTTCCGGAAATTCACTCGCTGCCGGGTAGCTGAAACGCGCGCGCAATGAACGCACATTTATCGGGAGAATAGGATGAAAACGTCTCTTTGGTTGAAGGGTTTTGTTGCCAAGGCCGCTTTGCTCGCTTCCGTCGGTCTCGCCAGCGTCACGGTCCATCAGACGCCAGCGCGCGCCGAGGTGAGCCAGATTACCATCGCGAAGCAGTATGGGCTGCTGTTTCTGCCTTTGATTATCATGGAGCAGAACCATCTGATGGAGAAGCATGCCGCCAAGGCCGGCATTCCCAATCTTACCGTCAAATGGCAACGCATGACGGGCGGCAACGTCATGAACGAAGCGCTGATCTCGGGCAATCTCGATTTCGCCTCGGGTGGGGTGCCGCCGTTCCTGATCCTGTGGAGCAAGACTCAGGGCAATCTGGACGTCAAAGGCGTCGCGGCGATGGACTCCTTGCCGATTTATCTCAATACGCGCGATCCTTCGGTAAAGACGATCAAGGACATCACCGACAAGAACCGCATCGCGATGCCTGCGGCCGGCATTTCGATCCAGGCGATCATGCTGCAGATGGCCGCTGCAAAGGAATGGGGACCGGATCAGGCACGCCGCCTCGACAAGAACGGCGTGACACTGGCGCATCCCGAAGCGATGTCGCAAATGCTGTCCAACATGGGCGCCATCGACAGCCATTTTGCTTCGCCGCCTTACAATTTCCAGGAGCTGACAAAGCCGGGCATCCACAAAGTGCTGGATTCGTACGACGTGCTTGGCCCTGCGACCTGCGAAGTGGTCTGGACCACCAGCAAGTTCCACAAAGAGAATCCGAAAATCTACAAGGCGTTTCTCGATGCATTCCAGGAGTCGATTGATTTCATCAATGCCAACAAACAGCAAGCTGCCGAGATTTACGTCAAGAGCACCGACAACAAGGAATCTCTGAAGGACACGCTGGAGATCATCAATCACCCGCACACCGAATACACCACGACGCCGAAGAACATGATGAAGTATGCGGCGTTCCTCAAGCAGGTTGGCCTTATCAACAAGACGCCTGCGGTGTGGAAGGATCTGTTTTTCCCCGAAGTCCATGCGTTGCCGGGAAGCTGAGCAGCGACGGCCATACGCGCACGTCGTATTGTAAAGAAGGGTGATCCCATGGATTCAGCAGTTGCAAGCAAGCCGGTCGATGCCAGCACCGTGACGCTGACGGGCGGAACGTTCCACTGGGACGACCCGCTTCTGCTTGAAGACCTGCTGAACGAGGACGAAAAACTGATCCGCGACACGGCGCGCGACTATGCGCAGTCGCATCTGATGCCGCGGATTCTCGAAGCCAACCGGGATGAATCGTTCGACAGAACGGTCATGAAAGAAATGGCCGATCTCGGTTTTCTCGGAGCAACCATCGACGGCTATGGCTGCGCGGGCATCAGCTATGTGTCGTACGGGCTGATTATGCGCGAGTTCGAGCGTGTGGACACGAGTTTTCGTTCCGCGCTCGGCGTGCAGACCACGCTGTCGATGGTGCCGATCTACGCCTATGGCTCGGAAGCACAGCGGGACAAATATCTGCCCGCGATGGCGAAGGGCGAGATTCTCGGTTGCTTCGGGCTGACGGAGCCGGATCACGGTTCTGATCCCGGCAGCATGAAGACGCGCGCCAAGAAAGTGCCCGGTGGTTACCGGCTCACCGGCGGCAAGACCTGGATCACGCATGCGCCGATCGCCGATATCATGGTGGTGTGGGCGAAGGACGATCAGGATGTGATCCGTGGCTTCATTCTGGAGCGAGGCATGGCCGGCCTTTCGACCGCCAAGATCGAGAACAAGTTCTCGGTGCGGGCGTCGCCGACTGGGCAGATTTTCATGGAGGATGTTTTCGTTCCCGAGGAAAATCTGTTGCCAGGTGTGCAAGGATTGAAGGGGCCGTTCGGCTGCCTCAACAATGCGCGCTTCGGCATTATCTGGGGGGCGATGGGCGCGGCCGAGTTCTGCTGGCACGCCGCGCGGCAGTATTCCATGGATCGCAAGCAGTTCGGCCGGCCGCTGGCAGCCAATCAATTGATCCAGAAAAAGCTCGCAGACATGCAGACCGAAATCTCGATCGGCCTTCTCGCCTGCCTGCATGTCAGCCGCCTCCGCGATGCGGGTAAAGCGACGCCGGAAATGCTCTCGCTCCTGAAACGTAATTGCGCGGGCAAGGCGCTCGATATCGCGCGCGCGGCACGGGATATCCACGGCGGCAATGGCATTTCGGACGAATATCACGTCATCCGCCACCTGATGAATCTCGAGACCGTCAATACGCTGGAAGGCACGCATGATATCCATGCGCTGGTACTAGGCCGAGCGCAGACCGGTATCTCGGCGTTCAACTGACAAGAAACATAAAGCGAATCCGCAGGGAGACTGATGTGACGGCAATGACGCAGACGAGGCCGCTAAAAGGTGAAGCGAAAGATGCGCTGAAGGCGCTGTTGGCTCCACGCTCCATCGCAATCCTTGGCGCGTCGTCGGATTTTCGCAAGGTTAGCGGTCGTCCGGTCAAGCATCTGCTCGATAAAGGCTACAAAGGGCGCATCTATCCGGTTAATCCGCGCGCGGAGATGATCGGTCCGCTGAAAGCCTATCCGAATGTTGCGGCAATCGACGACGACATTGATCTGGCGATCATCGTGCTACCCGCGAGCGAGGTCCTGAATTGCGTGCGCGAGCTGGGCGCGAAAGGTGTTCCGGTCGCGGTGATCTTCAGCTCCGGTTTTTCCGAGCTCGGCGATGCAGGCCGCAAATATGAGCAGGATGTCGTCGCGGCGGCTCGTGAAGGTGGCGTAAGGCTGTGCGGGCCGAATTGCCTTGGCCTTATCAATTCCTTCGAAAGCGTGCTGGCGACGTTCAGCCAGTATGCCGACAGCGATACGCCGTCAGGCCCCATCGGTTTTGTCACGCAATCTGGCGCGTTCGGGACTGCCATCGCCGCGCTCGCACGCCGTCGTGGTCTCGGGCTCGGCTATTTCGTCAACACTGGCAATGAAGCCGACCTGACCTTCTCGGAGATCATGGGCGAGGTCATTCGCGACCCGCGCATCAAAATGGGTGCGGGCTACATCGAGGGCTTGAAAGGCGGCGAGGATTTTGTCGCGCTGGCGGAACAGGCGATGGTTGCGGGCAAGCCGCTGGTGATGACGAAGGTCGGGCGACTGGGCGCGGGGGCGCGCGCGGCTGCCTCGCACACGGGATCGCTTGCGGGTGACGATGTGGTGTTCGACGGTGTGGTGCGCCAGCACGGCATCATCCGCGCGCGCAACGAGGAACACATGCTCGACATCGCCGAGGTGATGTCCTGCTGCAAGCTGCCTGAAGGCAACGGCATTGGCCTGTTGACCCAATCTGGCGGCGCCGGCGTGCTGATGGCGGATCGCGCCCAGGAGGTCGGGCTGTCGGTGCCGGTGCTGCAGCCTGAAACGCAGGCGGCATTGCAGAAGGTCATTCCGGGTTTCGGCGCGGTTGGAAATCCGGTCGATGTTACCGGGCAATTCGTCGCCGATCCAAATTTGCTGCTCGAAAGCGTCAAGCTGATGCTGGCCGATCCGAATGTGGATGTCGGCATCGTCTGGTTCCAGTTGATGGAAGCGCATGTCGACAAGCTCGTGAAGGTTCTTGTCGAAATCCGCGATCAGGTGACGAAACCGTTTGTCGTGTGCTGGGTCGCCGCCCCGGAAGCGGGCGTTCTCGCGCTTCGCAAGGAAGGAATCGCGGTGCTGCGTGGCGCCGAGCCCGCGGTGGATGCCGTTGCAGCACTTGTGCAGTATGCGGAGATGCGGCGCAAATGGCTGGCGCGCCGCGAGCACAAGAAAGCGATCAAGCTGCCGAAACTCGATCTCCCCTCCAAGGGAGTTGTCTCGACGATGGACGGCGTGAAGCTGCTCGATCAATGCGGCATCGTACATATCCCGACGGTGCTGACGACATCCGCCGACGAAGCGGCAAAGGCTGCAAACAAGCTCGGTTACCCCGTTGTGCTGAAAATCGAGTCGCCGGACATCTTGCACAAGACGGAGGCTGGCGGCGTCATGCTGCGCCTCACGGATGAAGCAAAGGTCAGGCAGGCTTTTGATGCGATCATGGCGAACGCAAAAAAATACAAGCCGAATGCCAGGCTGCATGGCGTGGTCGTGCAGGCCATGGCGAGTGGTGACACCGAATTTGTCATCGGCCTGCAAAATGACCCGGTGTTCGGTCCGGTCATCATGGCCGGTCTGGGCGGCGTTCTGATCGAGGTGCTGCGCGACGTGGTATTCCGCAAGGTGCCGCTGTGCGAAGGCGAAGCGGCGGATATGCTGGATGCGCTGCATGGCAAGGCGGTGCTCGCTGGCGTCAGAGGCCGCCCTCCAGTCGACCGGAAGGGTCTCATCGAGATGATCTGTGCGGTGTCGCGCCTCGGTGCGGCGCTTGGTCCTCGGCTTTCGACGCTCGACCTCAATCCCATCATGCTGGGTGAGACATCTGCGACCGCCGTCGACTGGCTGATGATGCTGGATGAGGCATAAGCTATGCGCGCAGCCACGGTGCAGCGTGTAAGGTAAGTTTAAGGGAGATCGGAATGTCTTTGACCCTGCTGGAGCAGCCGCATGAGCATGTGGCGTTGCTGAAGCTCAATCGTCCCGAGGCGCGCAATGCGCTCAACGACCCCCTGCGTGCGGAGCTGGCGAGTCAGTTCGAGAAGCTGGCGGCGGATCGCAACACGCGCTGCATCGTCATCACGGGCAATGACCGCGTGTTCGCGGCCGGTGCGGATTTGAAAGAAGCCGTCGAGTCCAGCCCGATCGACATGATGGCACGGCGTGTTCTTTATTTCTGGAAAGTGATTGCCGGTTGCCGCAAGCCACTGATCGCAGCGGTCAACGGCTTCGCGCTGGGCGGCGGCTGTGAGCTGGCTTTGCAGGCGGACATCATCGTGGCCGGAGAGGGCGCGAAGTTCGGTCAGTCCGAGGTGAGCGTCGGCATCATGCCGGGCGGCGGAGCGACGCAGCGACTCACGCGCGCCATTGGCAAGTATCGCGCCATGAAGATGCTGCTGACCGGCGAGCATGTGACGGCGGAAGAAGCCCGCAGGCTCGGCTTCGTCAATGACGTCGTGCCGGATGACAAAGTGGTCGAGACTGCGGTTGGCATTGCGAAGACCATCGCCTCGATGCCGCCGCTTGCCGTGGAGCAGATCAAGGAAGTCGTTCTGGCGGGAATGGACAGTTCGCTCGATGCCGGCCTGATGCTGGAACGCAAGGCCTTCGAGATACTGTTTGCGTCCCGCGACCAGGAAGAAGGAATGCGGGCGTTTATCGAGAAACGTAAGCCCAGTTTCGAAGGCCGGTGAGTATCGATCCAAAACGGGCATCGATTCAACCAGTCTTTATATTAGACCGTCGCAAGGCGGTTCAGTAGAGTTCAGGCTGCTAAAAACAGATCTGCAATCAGCGGACACAAGGACGGGAGGAGGGACCGATGACGACAGCACCACTGCTGGAGGTCAAGGGCGTCACGTTGCAGTACAGGACGCCGAGCTATCTCATCACCGCGACCTATCGGGTTGATTTCAATGTCTTTCAGGGGGACAGGTTTATCCTGCTTGGGCCTTCGGGTTGCGGCAAATCGACCCTTTTGAAAGCGGTCGGCGGCTACATGCCTCCGACCGAAGGGGAGATGACCCTCAAAGGCAAGACCATCACGCGTCCCGGACCGGACCGGATGATGGTGTTTCAGGAGTTCGACCAGCTCCTCCCTTGGAAGACGGTGAAGGAGAACGTGATGTTCCCTTTGCAGTGCACCAACAAGCTCGGCGCCCGCGAAGCCGAAGACAAGGCGATGCACTACATTCGCAAGGTCAATCTGGAGAAGTTCGCCGACAGCCACCCGCATATGTTGTCCGGTGGCATGAAACAGCGGGTCGCGATCGCGCGCGGCATGGCGATGGAGCCGGACATCCTGTTGATGGACGAGCCGTTCGCCGCACTCGACGCGCTGACGCGCCGCAAGATGCAGGACGAACTGCTGATGCTGTGGGACGAGACGCGCTTCACGGTGCTGTTCGTCACGCATTCGATTCCCGAAGCGATCAAGATCGGCAACCGCATTCTGTTGCTGTCGCCGCATCCGGGTCAGGTGAAGGCCGAGCTGAACGGCGGCGTGCACGGCGAGGAAGCCACCGAGCTGGAATCGCGCATTCAGACCATGCTGTTCGCTGACACCATCGAGGAGGCGGAAAATGTCTGACGTATCGCTGACGATGAGAACGCTCACGGCACCGATCCGCCCGGAATTCGTGCGTGATGCGGCGGCTGCCGAGCGCGCACCGACGGTGGTGGAAAAGCCGTTGTCGCTGTTTGTGCGGCTCTACAACCAGACGTGGTTGCGCAAGATTCTGATCCTCATCATCCTCGCGTTGATCTGGGAAGCCTATGGCCGCTACCTGAACAACAATTTGTTGTTCCCGACTTTCAGCGAGACCATGAGTGCATTCTTCGCCAATATCGGCAACGGCGTGCTGCCTGCGCGCGCATGGTCATCGGTCAAGGTGCTGCTGATGGGCTACGCCTGCGGCATTACGCTGGCCGCGATTCTGACGGGGCTGGCGATCACGACACGGATCGGCACGGACTTCCTCGAGACCCTGACGTCGATGTTCAACCCGCTGCCCGCCATCGCGCTGTTGCCGCTGGCGCTGATCTGGTTCGGCCTCGGCAATGGCTCGCTGGTGTTCGTGCTGGTGCACTCGGTGACCTGGGCGATCGCGCTGAACACCCACTCCGGGTTCTTGTCCGTCAGCCGCACGCTCAAGATGGTCGGGCGTAATTATGGTCTCGGTGGGCTCGGCTACATCCGGAAAATCCTTATTCCGGCGGCGTTCCCGAGCATCCTCACCGGTCTGAAGATCGGCTGGGCGTTCGCTTGGCGTACCCTGATCGCGGCCGAACTGGTGTTCGGCGTGTCGTCAGGTTCCGGTGGGCTTGGTTGGTTCATCTTCGAGAACAAGAACAGTCTCGATATCCCGACGGTGTTCGCCGGTCTGTTGACCGTCATCATCATCGGTCTTGTGGTCGAGAACGTCATCTTCCGCGCAATCGAGGCCAATACAGTCGATCGCTGGGGCATGCAGTCCTGAGCCAAACGACTACGCTGGATGACAACGTCAGCACGGCATCAGGGACTTAACCCGGATGCCGTGCTGGACAGTTGCAGGATTCGTTCTGCAAAGTCTTTGATGTAATGAGCCATCGCCGCAGGTCCGGCTCGGCTCTCTCTCCACAACAGCTTCTGCGATACGAACGCGATCGTTCATGCGGCGAGGCTGCATCGAACGCGATGGGCTGTGAGATATCTCCGGGCGCTTAAGACGTAACGCCGCTTGTCGCAGGAAAGGCCTCTCCTTCGGTTTGAAATTTGAAAACGCATTTCTCGCTGTATCGCGGGGTTGCGGTTGACTCTCCTGCTCATCCAATTCAAAATTTAGTACGCCGTATCAACATATGGAACAATCATGGATACGACATTTTTGAAAGGCCTGAGGATGCTTCAGGCATTGTCGCTGTCGGACAGGCCGCGTGGCGTGACCGAACTCGCGCGCGAACTCGGCCTGACCAAAAGCAACTCGCATCGGCTTCTGAAAACGTTGGTGCATGCCGGCTACGCGCAGAACAATTCCGAGACGGCGAAATACAGCGCCACATTGAAAGTGTGGGAGCTCGGCTCTCACGTCCTGTCGAAGGTCGATGTGAAGAGTGCTGCGAGTGCTTACTTGCAGCCGCTGGCGGACAAGACCGGGGAGTCGGTCCATCTTTCGTTGCTGGTGGAAAATGCCGTCGTCTACATCGACAAGATCGATAGTGCCCAGCCTGTGCGTGCCTATAGCCAGATCGGAAAGGGCGCGCCGGCCTATTGTGTCGCGACCGGAAAGGCGTTGCTGGCATTTCAAGGCGAGGACGCGATCGCGCGTGTCAGTGAAAAGCTGGAGGTCCACACCTCGCGAACGATTACCGAGCCTGAAGAATTCAAGCGCGAAATGGGGCGGGTGCGTCAGCTTGGTTACGCGATCAATCGCGGCGAATGGCGTGAGGGCGTCTGCGGTGTTGGCGCGCCGATCCGTGATGTTTCGGGGCAGGTGGTCGCGGCTGTGGGCATCTCGGGGCCTGAAAGCCGGATGAAATCGACGTTCATGCGCGAACAGGCGCCAATCGTCATTCAGACGGCAGACCTAATTTCAAAGGCGCTCGGTTATCCCGGCGGGGCGGTCGCCTATCGCAAGACTGCCTGATCGCTCATTTTGAAAATACATATGGATGGAATGATGAAGGGCCCTCTTAACGGCATCAAGGTTCTTGAATTCGCACAGATCGCAGCAGGGCCTTTCGCGGGAAGTTTGTTTGCCGACCTCGGCGCGGATGTCGTGAAGGTCGAACGGCCCGATGGCGGCGATGGCATGCGCACCTGGCCGCCCGCTATTCAGGGCGCCGACGGGCCCGTGGAGAGCGGCAACTTCGCCTCGGTTAATCGCAACAAGCGCAGCATCACTGTCGATGTCAAAAACCCGGAAGAGATGAGGCGGTTCTTTGCGCTTGTCGCCGAGGCTGATCTGTTCATCGAGAATTATCGGCCCGGCGTGCCGAAACGACTCGGTCTTGGCTACGACGACTTGCGCAAGCACAATCCTCGTCTGGTTTATTGTTCAATCTCCGGTTACGGCCAGACCGGCCCTTACTCCGAGAAGGGCGCATTCGACGTTACGGTGCAGGCGATCAGCGGCGTGATGAGTGTCACGGGCGAGGAATCGGGGCCGCCGGTGAAGTGCGGCGTGCCGGTCGGCGATTTCGGCGCAGGCCTTTATGGCGCGTTCACCTCGCTTGCGGCCATCATGAATGCACGCAAGACCGGGCAGGGCGCTTACATCGATTGTTCGATGCTTGGCAGCCTGCTTGGAATGGCTGCGCTGCAAACGAGCGAATTCTTCGGCACAAACAAGCCGCCGAAGCGCCTCGGCTCGGAGCATCCGCGAAACGCGCCCTATCAGGGGTTCGATGCCAAGGATCGCCCTTTCACCGTGGCCGCGGGCAACGACAAGCTGTGGCGCGATTTCTGCGCCGTCGTTAATCTGCCGGACCTGCCGAACGATCCGCGCTTCACGACGCAGTTCGATCGTGCGCGTAACCAGAAAGAGCTGGCCGCGATCGTGAAGCCGATTTTCCTGACCAAAAATGCCGCGGAGTGGATCGCGGCACTCGATGCCAAGGGAATTCCCTGCGCCATCGTGCTGGATTACAGCGAGATCCTGTCAAACGAGCAGGTCGCGCATATGGGGCTCGTGCGCGATATGAAGCTGTCCAATGGCGCGACCACGAAGACGGTTGGTTTTCCGATCAATGTATCCGGTTTTACGTTCGACATTGAACGGGCCCCGCCGCAACTCGGGGCGCATAATGATGAGGTATTTGCAGAATGGACCAAGGGCACAAGGAATTCGTGAGCTTCTCGCCGCTCGCTGACGGCGTTCGGATTCTCACCCTGGATCGTTCCGCCAAGGCGAACGCCTTGAATGCCGCAATCGTCGATGAGCTTCTCGCCTGCGTCACCCAGGCCGAGGAGGAGGGTTGCCGTGTGCTGATTATATCCGCAAACGGCAAGGCGTTTTGTGGCGGCTTCGATTTCGGCGGCTATGAGGACATGACGCCGGGCGACCTGCTTCTGCGCTTCGTCCGTATCGAGGAATTGTTGCAGCGGCTGCGGCGTTCGTCGTTTGTCAGCATCGCGCTGGTTCATGGCGCTGCGATGGGTGCAGGCGCGGATATTGCCGCGTCATGCACCTACCGCATCGGAACGGAAGCTTCAAAATTCCGCTTTCCGGGATTTCGCTTCGGCGTGGCACTCGGCACGCGGCATCTGGCGCAACTGGTCGGCATGCAGCGCGCGCGCGATATTCTACTGACAAACGCGACGCTCGATGCGACGGCGGCGTTCGACATCGGTCTGCTGACGCATCTCACGACGCCTGACGGCCTGCGCCAGAAGGCAGACGAACTGATCGGTCAGATCGGTTCGCTTGGCATCAAGGCGCGTAACCGGATTTTGCATCTGACAGTGCCGCAGAGCGATGATGGCGACATGGCCGAACTGGTGCGCTCCGTCAGTTCTCCCGGCCTTCACGAGCGGATCGCCCAATATCGCGCCGGACATTGAGGCGCGAAAGTGTGCTCCACCATCCGCATGACCATGCGGATGGCAATATTGAATGTGCATCTGTGCCTGTGCCGCGTGTGACCGCTGCCATGATGCGAGGACAAACGCGTGCTGCTTTGTGAGCTTCGCGTCGCTTCATCATTCCCATTCCAAGTTCAATCTGTCGCAGTAATTGAGACATCATTTTCGATGTTTCGAGGGTCTTTCATTTGACTCGTAAAATGAGGAGGCCTAGCTTCAATTCACGTAACGGAAATGGTATTCACCGCTCGTGAATAGTAATATTGAACCTCTTGGGCCCCGGCGCCACCTGCATTCGCTCAACATGTCGCTCGACGTGGTGGAGTTGCTGGCGTCGTCCCATGTTCCGTTGTCGCTTGGCGACATCGCGGCGAAACTCGAGTTGAGCAAGGCTGCGGTGCATGGCGTGCTGTCGAACCTCGAGGCGCGACGCTATGTGGAGCGGACGCCGGATCGTCAGGGCTATCGGCTCGGTCACCGGTTATGGGAACTGGGTCTGGTGGCATCCGAGTCGATCGAGTTGCCGAAAGTCGCCCATCGCTATCTCGAGCGCCTGGTCGAGTTGAGTTCGGAAAGCTCACAGCTTGCCGAGTATTGCGCACCGGGCGAAGTGGTTTATCTCGATCGCGTCGACAGTCCGAATCCGGTGCGCGCCAACATCCATGTCGGCCGTCGTGCGCCTGCTTATTGCGTGGCGACGGGTCGCGCACTCCTTGCGTTTCAGCCCAAGAGCGAAATCGACAGGGTGTGCGATGGGCCTCTGCAAAGTTTCACCAAGAAGACCATCGTGAAGTCCGCCAAATTGCGCCGTGAACTCGATCTCGTGCGCCAGCGTGGTTATGCGATCAACCATGGCGAATATCGCGGCGAAATCGTCGGCATCGCCGCGCCAATTCGCGACCATCAGGGTAATGTGATTGCGGCTCTCAGTGTCTCGGGGCCGGAATATCGCTTCACGGTGAAGCGTGCGGTTGCGCTTGCGCCTGCAGTCATCGAGGCATCCGAAGCTGTATCGCGCGAGTTCGGTCAGCATTTTCTTCAAAAACGTCGTGTTCGGGACAGTCAGGCATGCTGATCCATCAACTTCTGCAGGACGCCAGGGATTCAAGGCCTGCGATCATTTTCGAGGGCAAGCCGCTCTCTTATGCGGAGCTCGACGACCTTGCGAACCAGTTCGCCCACCTATTCGGTGAACTGCGGCTCGATATGGGGGATCGTGTCAGCTTGCTGATCGGCAACGAGCCGCTGGTGGTGGCTGCCTATTTCGGCCTGTTCAAGACAGGATTGATCGCGAACCCTATTAACAATCGCCTGACCGCGCATGAGGTGACCTTCGTTCTGGATCATTCACAGGCGCGCGCGCTGATCACCACGCCGGAGTATCTGTCGTTGGCGCAGGAAGCCATCGCAGGGCTGACGCATAAGCCTTGTCTCATTCTGCTTGGCGCGGATGCGAGCGTTGCTCTGCCGGTGGATGTATTTTCCGAGCGCGACCTGTACCGGCAAAGGCGCACGCCACGCCCTGTCGACGGCGTGACGGAGCAAACGCCGATCCTGTTGATCTACACATCCGGTACTACGGGCCGGCCGAAAGGTGTTCTGCTCAGTCATGCGAATGTCTGGGCTGACGGCCTCGCTTTGTCGCAGGGCTTCCGCATGGGGCCGGATCACATCGCGCTGTGCTTCATGCCGCTGTTCCATTGCAACGCGCTAATCGTGAGCCACATCAGCGCGTTCATCGGTCACGGCACCATCGTGCTGTGCCGTAAATTTAGCGCCCGCGAGCACTGGCGTCTTGTGGCCGATTATAATGTCTCGAGTTTCAGCGCGCCCCCCACGGTGCTCGCGATTCTTCTGGAGCGGGAGGCGGAAGCGCGCGATGCGCGCATCAAGCTCGATTTCGTCAAAACCGGCTCCGCGCCGCTGACGGTCGAACTTGCCACGCGTTTCGAAAACAGATTCGGCAAGGACATCCTGATTGAGGGATGGGGCCTGACGGAATGCACGGCGACGAGCACGCTCAATCCGCTTTATGCCGGTGGCCGCCGCAAGGTCGGTTCGGTCGGACAAGCTCTGGCCGGGCAGGAGATTGCCGTGGTCGATGAGCAGGGCAACTTCCTGCCGCCGGAAAGCACGGGCGAACTGGTCATCCGTTCGCCGACAATGATGCTCGGCTACTTTCGCGACGAGGAAGCGACGCGGAAGACCATCGTTGATGGCTGGCTTCATACCGGCGATCTCGGCCGGATGGACCGGGAAGGCTATGTTTTCCTGGTCGGCCGGAAGAAAGAAATCATCATTCGCGGTGGTGAGAACGTCTCGCCGCTCGAGATCGAGGAAGTGCTCTGTCGCCACCCGTCGGTGCGCGATGTCGCGGTCGGCGGGCTTCCCGACAGGATCTGGGGTGAGGTTGTCGTCGCCTGTGTGGTCCCGAACGGATCGGTATCTGAGCAAGAGCTGATCGCTTACTGCCGCGAGAATCTCGCGGACTTCAAGGTCCCGGTTAAGATCGCAATCGTCGACGAATTGCCGCGCAATGCCACCGGAAAAATTCTCCGGCGCAATCTTGCGCAATTCTTTCAGCCTGAAGCGAAGGAGATGGCGTCATGAAACAGACCACGCTCGAACAGGCCGCACGACTCGTCGGCAACGATCAGATCGTCACCATCGGCGGCACGCTATCCCAGCGGATTCCCGCCGCTATGGTGCGTGAGCTGGCACGGCAGGGCGTCAAGGGCTTGCATCTCGTCAAGGCGTCGCCCGGCTTCGATGCCGATGTGCTTGCGGCGGGCGGATGTCTCGCCAGCGTCCGTGCGGGCATGGTGACGCTCGAACAACCGTTCGGTATGGCACCGAATTTTCGCAAGGCGGCCGAGCGCGGCGAACTGGAAGTGATCGAGAACGCCTGCCCGGCGGTGATGGCGAGCCTGCAGGCGGCCGCATTTGGTCTGCCCTTTCAGGCGGTCGCGGGCTTTGCGGGTAGCGACGTGCCGAGCATCGCGCCGTTCGCGACCGTGAGGGACCCCTTCACGGGGAACGATACGCTGGTGGTGCCGGCGATCCGGCCTGACTGGGCCATTCTTCATGTCCATGAGGCGGACGTTCGCGGCAATGCGCGCATCTACGGCACGCCGGTGTGGGATCGCCTGATGAGTCGTGCGGCCAAGCGTGTGATCCTCACGGCGGAGAAGATCGTCGATACCTCGCATTTCGTGGCGCAGCCGGAAATGACGGTCGTTCCTGAGATTTTCGTCGAAGCCGTAGTGCATGCGCCGAGCGGAGCATGGCCGACCGCCGTATTCGACCGTTACGACATCGACGAGCCGGCGATGCGCCACTATCTGGAGCTCAGCCGGACGCCGGAAGGTTTCCGCAAATATCTTGAAGAAACGGCCTCGCATGATCGCCGCGCATTGGGAGTGGCGGCATGAGTTTGTCTTACAGTCCGGCCGACATGATGGCCGTGTCGATGGCGCGGCTGATTCGGGACGGCGAGGTGGTTTTCGTCGGCGTCAATTCGCCGCTGCCGCTTGCTGCAGCGACGCTGGCACGCCGCCTGAATGCGCCGAATTGTACGTTCATTAGCGTTGGCGGCGGGATCAATCCCACAGTCGACAAGATCATGGCCGCGACAAGCACGGCCGATCTCGGTCGCGGCTCTGCTTCGATCTTCGACAATCAGGAAATCTACGGGATGAACGGCCGCGGCGGGTTCGACCTGACGTTCCTCGGCATGGCGCAGGTGGATGCAAGGGGCCGGGTGAATTCCAGCTTCATCGGTGACCACGAGAAGCCCAAGGTGCGATTTCCCGGCGGAGGCGGCGGACCGGCGATCCTGCCGATGTCGAAGCGCGCGGTGCTGTGGCGCGCGGGACATTCGCCAAAGATTTTTGTCGAGGAGGTGAAGTTCACGACCTCCGACGGCAATCTTGATCGGATCGTGACGCCGCTGTGCATCTTCCGCAAGGAAAACGGGCGTCTCGTGCTGGACAGCATTCATCCGGGTGTGACGCGCGGGGAGCTCGCGGAGAAAACCGGTTTCCGGATTCCAAATCTCGACGATGCGCCGGTAACGCCGGAGCCGACCGCCGAGGAGCTTGCGATCATTCGCGAGATCGACCCCGATAACGTGAGAAGAGTGGAGTTTGGTTTGCAATAAACCAATTTGCGAAGCCTGCAAAAAGAACGGGACGCATATTTCAGGGAGGATGACTATGAGACTTACTGCAACATTACGTCACGCTCGGAAGGCATGTGGACTCGTTCTTGCCGCCGGTGGATTTCTGGCTGTGCTGTCCGGCATCGGAAGCTCCGCTCAAGCTGCGGATGAGAAAGAGCTGGTCTTCGCCGGTTTCGGCGGTTCGCTTCAGAAATCGCTGCAGGCCACGGTGATTCCGGCCTTCGAGAAAAAGTACGGCGTCAAGGTCGTCTACGTCACCGGCACGTCGAACCAGATTCTTGCCAAGGTGAAGGCGCAGAAGAACAGCCCGCAGATCGACGTGATCTGGGCGAACGACACCACGCACTACCAAGGCAAGATGGAGAAGCTGTACGCCAAGCTCGATCCGGCGAAGGTGCCGAACCTGTCTCAGGTTTATGACTTCGCGAAGGACCGCGATGGCATCGGCATCGTGATGGGCATTCAGGCGCTCGGCATCGAGTACAATACCCAGGTCTTTAAGGAGAAGGGCTGGGCGCCGCCGAGTTCGTGGATGGACTTCTGGGACCCGAAATATAAGGGTCATGTCGTTTTCTATAATATGCCGATCGGCTACGCGAACCTGCTATTCGCCAAGATCGCTGATCTGAACGGCGGTTCCGTCACCAATCTCGAACCGGCCTGGAACAAGATGAAGGAGCTGAAGCCGAACGTGCTGGCCTTCATCGATCCGCCGGCACAGGTCGATGCGTTGTTCGGAACGGGCAGCGCCTGGATCGGCTACAACGGCAGCGCGCGCGTTCATGATTTCGCCGGAACGGGTGCGCCGGTGGCGATGGTGCTGCCGAAGGAAGGCGGCATCCTGTATCCGCAGCAGTTCGATATCGTTGCGGGCGCGCCGCATCCCGATCTTGCGCAGAAGTTCATTGATTTCACCATTAGTGCCGAGGCGCAGAAGATGATCGCGGAGCATCTTCTGCTTGGTCCGGTGAACAAGACTGTCAAGCTCGACGACAAGGCGGCCGCCAAGGTGCCTTACGGCGAGAAGGAAGTGAACTCGCTGCTCAACCTCGATATCGGTCCGGTCAACCAGAATCTGCAAGCGCTGACGGCGCGCTGGACCGCGATGGTGGGAGGCCACTAATGCACGCGCATCTCGACGTCCGCCATTTGCGAAAGTCCTACGGGACTTTCACGGCACTTGATGACGTGTCGTTTACGGCGGCACCCGGAGAAATCGTGGCTTTGCTCGGCCCGTCCGGCTGCGGCAAGACGACGCTCCTCAACCTCATCGCGGGGTTTCTCACCCCCGATGCAGGCTCCGTCATCGTTGGTGGACGTGACATCGTCAACGTGGCCCCGCACAAGCGCGACATGGCGATGGTGTTCCAGAATTACGCGCTGTTTCCGCACATGAGCGTCGAACGCAACGTCGCGTTCGGCCTCAAGATGCGGAGCGTCGCATCTGGCGAGGTATCCAAGCGCGTGCAGGAGGCGCTCAATCTCGTGCAGCTCGGCGATCTCGGTAAGCGCTATCCGAAGGAGCTTTCGGGCGGGCAACAGCAACGCGTCGCGCTCGCACGCGCGTTGGTGGTTCGCCCGTCCGTTCTTCTGCTGGACGAGCCGTTGTCGAATCTCGATGCGCTTCTACGCAAGCGAATGCGCGAGGAGATGCGGCAGATTCTCAAGACGGCGAACATCACGACAGTCGTGGTGACGCACGATCAGGAGGAGGCGCTGGTCTCCGCCGACAGCATCGTTCTGCTGGCGTCGGGACGGGTCGAACAGCGCTCGACGCCGAATGAACTTTACGAGCGGCCCAGCACCATCTTCAGCGCCCGTTTCATGGACGTTACCAATTTCCTCGATGGCACTGTGATTGGCCATGAGCAGGGCCATGCAGTGATCGATACGGCTTTTGGCAAGCTGCGGGCCGAGGTCGAAAGCTGCACGGTGGGGTCCAAGGTCACGGTAGCGGTACGTCCGGAGAACATCGCCAAGGGGGAGGAGGCCGGGGAGAACTGTGTCACCGGAGAGGTGATCTCCAGCAGCTATCACGGGCCGGTGCGGCGGGTGGAAATCGAGGCCAATGGCGCCCGGTTGATTGCCGACATTCCAGTGAAGCGCTGCTTAAGCAAGGTCGGAGACAGACTGTCCGTCTCATGGCCTGCCGATGATACACGGCTGCTGCCGGGTCAGGGGCATGCCGTGCCCGACGGCAAGAATCTCGAGGATTTGCTGCAATGAGCACGCTTGTCGAGAAAGGAGGGCTACCGTCGGCAGGACGAACATCGATGAGGCTGCATGCCGGCCTTCTGCTGGTGCCTGCGATTCTATTCTATGCGGTGCTGTTTGTCTGGCCCCTCATTATCTCGACATGGGGAAGTTTCACGCCCACGGGAAAACTCTCCCTTCAAACCTATACGCTGTTTTTCGCGGATGAGTTCTATCGTTCGGTGTTGTGGCGTTCGCTCCGCATCAGCGCGATCACCACTCTGATGACGCTGATTATCGGCTATCCGATCGCAGTCTATCTGTCGCAAAGCTGGCGCAAGGGCCGTTCGCTAGTGGTGTTTCTTGTCATCGCGCCGATGTTTGTGAGCGCGGTGGTCCGTTCCTATGGCTGGATTATCATCCTGGGCCCGAACGGACTCCTGAGCTCATTCACAAAAGCCATTGGCCTGCCGATGGGACATCTTCTGTATAGTGAAGCCGGCGTGATCATTGCCCTGACGCATGTTTTCCTGCCCTTCATGGTGATCGCGCTTGCAGGCTCGTTGCAGCAGATCGATCCCTCGCTGGCGCGCGCCGCGCAGATTCTCGGCGCCAACGGATTCAGCGTGTTCGTGCGGGTCATTCTGCCATTGACCTTGCCGGGCATCTCTGCGGGGTCGGTCATCGTGTTTTGCCTTGCGGCGAGCGGTTTCGTGACGCCGGCGCTTGTCGGCGGGGCTGCGGTGCCGGTGATGCCGTATCTCGTCTACAAGGAGGGCCTGCTGGTGTTGAACTGGCCGTTTGCATCGGCGGTCGCGCTGATCCTGCTGGCGGCAACAGCGCTTGCCACGGCGATCTACACCTTCGCGATTCGTGACGCAGCCAGCAAAAGGAGCGTCGTGCGATGATGAATCGCATTCTTACCGCCTATGTGGCGTTCATATCGGCTTTGATGATTTTTCCGATCGCGATTGTGATCGCGGCGTCGATCAACTCAGCCGCCTATCTCTCGTTCCCGCCTGCCGGTTTCAGCATCATCTGGTACAAGGAGGTGCTAACCGACCCCACTTGGAGCGGTTCGCTATGGCTGACGCTGAAGATCGGCATCGCAGTCTCGTTGCTGTCGACTGCGCTCGGTGTCGCGGCGGCGCTTGGCCTGCGTGTGGTGAACAGTGCGTGGTCCGGCGCGCTGCAAACTTTCTTCCTGTCGCCATTGATGCTACCGACGGTGCTGATCGGATTGTCGCTGATGCAGCTTTACCAGTCGCTTGGCATCCGGGCTTCGGTCCTGACCGTTACTCTCGGCCAGCTTCTGATTGCATGCCCCTATGTGATCCGCCTCGTTCTCGCGAGCTTCAACGGCATCGATCCACGGCTGGAGCGGGCGGCGTCGATCCTGGGCGCTAATCCCATCCGGGTGTTCTGGCATGTGACGTTTCCATTGATTCGTCACGGAGTGCTGGCAGGCCTGCTGTTCAGCTTCATCGTCTCGTTGGACGACGTGAACATCGCGCTGTTCCTCTCCGATGTTCATACCACGCCGCTGCCGGTGCAATTGTTCAGCTATATCGAGCAGAACGCGGACTCGCTAGGGGCCGCGGCGGCATCCTTGCTAGTTCTGCTGGCGTGCGGGGCGGTCTTTATCTGCGATCGGCTGGTCGGCATCGAATGGCTGTTCGGCGCGAAGCAGCGCTCGGCCTAAGCCGCCATCACATCGAGCCGCCCATTACAATGCGGCTGCGCTGGTGATGGATCAGATTATCCAGCCGCTGCGCGGCCGAATGCAGAAGGAGCATGTTGGAGTCGGATTCGCGACCCGGGCGCGCATGTGTCAAATGCGCGTGAAGCAGAGAATCGATTTCCTCTTCAATCTGTTGCAGCTCTATTTCCGAGGTCGCGCTGCGAATCTTCCTGGGTAAATGATAATTCGTGGCCATCAGGGTTTCCTGAAAGCGATCGTTCTCGAATTCGAGAAATTTCCAGGTCGCGGCAAATGTCGTGGCGCCGATGCCGAAAATAATAGGCAGCAGGAAGATCCAGTTCGCGTATTTATCGAGCCAGTCCCTTTGGGTGTTGTTGTAATATTCCGCTGCGCCAGGATGGACGGGAATGTAGGCGGCCGAATCCAGTTCGGGGGCGATGATCTGGGCGAGAGCGGGCTGTTCGATGCCGAGATCGCGCTTCGCGATCATGATTTCGCGAGTGAGGTTGGCGACGAGATCCGGATCGAGGTCGTCCCGTGCAACGAGATAGACATTGGTGGCCAGTGTGATCCGGTTATCGGGAGGAATTTGCGGCGAACCCTGAAGCGAGCCTTGCGGCACGACGAAGACGTTGTAGGCACGCTCGGTGTTTGCGATGGCCTCGGCTCCATCGATCGAGAGGATGTTGGGCGCGAGGTCGGAGTCGTTCTGGAAAATCTTGTCAATGTACGCGATGTAGCGCCGCGCAATCGGGAGCACCATTAGAAGCGCCGCGACTTCATTCGAGATGATGGCCTGCCGAGCGTCGTTGATCGAAATATTCTTGAATGCGATTTTCAAACGGGCGGTGTCGTATTCGTTCGATAGTGCCGTCACGAGGCCGCTATTGATCTCAGCGCCCACCACACCGATGGTTTTGCCGGAGAGCTCTCTGAATTTTGTATAATTCGATCCTGCCGGGGTTACGATCACGGCGGCGGCGCGGGCAACCTGCGCGACTGTTCTGGCCTTCGGGAGGTTTTCGGTGTCGGCCCGGACAACGGCAAGGTCGGCTTTGCCTTCGCGAAACCCATTCGCGGCCGCGAGAATATCCGGCTCGTTGATAATCTTGAGATGGACCGAGGCTGTACTGCTGGCTGCGATATGGCCCGCGAGGAGCGAGGCGATCTTGTTCGTTTCCCCGTCCAGAGAGCCGACGGCGACGGTCAGGACGGTTGGGCGCATATAGACTCGGTATGCAGCCAGCACGCCGCCGATCACGACGCAGACGACACTAATGACAATGGTGAGCCGCAACCAGAATGGGATGAAATAGGCCTTCATTTCATCGAGCCAAGGTTCTGTATCTAGATTATTGGGACAGGTTGAGACGGCTTGCAATTTAAAGATAGGAGGCAACTTTTCGCGATTGTGGCGAGGTTTGAGGTTTTTACAAGCCGTTATTTGAGTGATTTGAAGGGGTTGCAAGACTATCTCTCCCGGCTCCAAAGGGGCCGGTATGGAGTGGGCAAGGCGCGCTCGTTGGATCGTATCCTGCCAGAGTCTCGTTAGTCACAGTTCGGGTGTCTTGTTAGTCAATTTGTAAATTGACTGACTTTGACACCCGACACCGCATTCGTGGCGCATCGAATACCAAATCTGTAAATGCCGTTCATGGAGGCGCAAGTCGCGCCGTCCGCAACAGCAAGGCATTTCCATGAAGGTTTGTATCTACGGCGCGGGAGCGATTGGTGGCTATGTTGGCGTCTTGATGAAGCTCGCCGGCGCGGACGTATCGCTGGTTGCGCGCGGCGCTCATTTGAAAGCGATCAAGGACAACGGCCTCAAGCTCCACATCGGCGGCGAGGAAAAGCACGCGCGAATGACCGCGACGGCGGACCCTGCCGAGCTTGGCCATCAGGATTACGTCATCATCGCCTTGAAGGCGCATCAGGCCTGGGAAGTGGCCGAGCAGATGAAACCGCTGCTGGGGCCGAACACCGCGGTCGTCACCGCGCAGAACGGCCTGCCGTGGTGGTACTTCCATGGTTTCGAGGGTCAGTATGCTGACCGGCGCATTGAGAGCGTCGATCCAGGGTCGCGGCAATGGAATGCGATCGGGCCGGAGCGGGTTATCGGTTGCACGGTGTATCCTGCGGCGGAAGTCGAGGCGCCGGGCGTGATCCATCACATCTCTGGTGACAAGTTCGGGCTCGGCGAGCCCAAGCGGAACGTGACTGAGCGCGCGCAGAAACTGTCGCAACTGTTCGAGAGCGCGGGACTGAAGGCGCCGATTCTGCCTGAGATCCGAAACGACATCTGGCTGAAACTGTGGGGCAACCTGTGTTTCAATCCGATCTCGGCATTGACCCATGCGACGCTTGACGTGGTTGCGACCGATCCCGGCACGCGCGAACTCTCCCGCAACATGATGGAGGAGGCCGAGCGCATCGCGCGCCGCATCGGGGTGCATTTCCGGGTCGATATCGAACGGCGCATCAATGGCGCGGCGCGTGTCGGCGCTCACCGCACCTCGATGTTGCAGGATGTCGACAAGAACCGGCCTATCGAACTCGACGCGCTGCTGACCTCGGTTCAGGAACTGGGCCGTCTCACCGAAGTGCCGACGCCGCACATCAATGCGGTGCTGGCGCTTGCCAAGCAGATGGGGCGGGTAAAGGGCATCTACCCGACATTCCCCGAGGAGAAGGTTCTAGAAGTCGACACGTACTGAATATCGCCATCAAGGGCTTTAAAAAGGGGCGGCTCGAAAGAGCCGCCCCTTCGTTTATTGCGGAAGGTCGCTGGCGTGCAGCGGCATTCCGGCTTTTCGCAACAGGGCCTGAAGGCCATCCATCGAAACATTGCGTACCGTCGTGTTTGAGCTGACGGCGATGCTTGCGGCGAAACCCGCGGCCTGACCCGTGGCCATGCAGGCGGGCATATTGCGCGAGCGGCCATGCGCAACGTGATCTGCCGAGATGCAGCGGCCTGCCACGAGCAATTGCTCGACTCCCATCGGGACCATGCAGCGATAGGGGATCTCGTAAGGCTTCAGCCCCTGAAAATCGACATCCTCGCCTTTCGGCGCGTGAACGTCGAAGGCAGAGACATCGACCGCGATGGTATCGTCGAACGGCGTGCCCTTCAGCACGTCGTCGGCGGTCAGGGTGTATTCGCCCTGGATGTGGCGGGTTTCGCGTACGCCAAGCACGGGCGATATCTGCGAGATACGCGCCTTCTCGAAGCCGGGCACGCATGCGATCAGAAAGCGCGCATATTCCTCGATCTGCCGGTAGCAATCGATGATGGCGGCGCTGAACTCGACCGGCGAAAACACATCGACATCCAGAACGCGGGTGGCGTTCACGTACATCAGACCGTTCGCGGTTTTCAGCGTGATGTTCTCACGTGGCAGGTCGATGCCGGTCCTGTCTTTGTAGGCTTTGACGGTTTTGTTGAAGCCGGTGAGCCAGAGCCCGTAATCGAGTTTGTCGTCGGTCTCGGGAATGGCCTGCGCGGGAACGTCATCGGTGGTTCGAGCCCATCGGGCCAGCGCGTGAAGATCAACATCCGCCATGGTGAAGTACATGCCGACCGGCTGCATTTTCAGATCGCGACCGTCCTCGCCCGAACCCATTGTGAAAGGCGCGCCTGCGGCGGCTGCCACGTCGCCGTCGGCGGAGCAATCGACCACGACTTTTCCGCCGATGAAGGAGCGGCCAGCCTTGTTCTCGACCACGACGCCAATGATGGTGTTACCTTCCATCACAGGCCGGGAGACGAGCGTCTCGAACAGAATTTGCACACCTGCATCGGCGCAGAGCCGCGTCAGCAACATCTTCATGATTTCGGGATCGCAGGGAGAAGCGATGGTAACGCCGCCGGTTTTGGTCTTGGCGATGTAATCGTCGCCGGCCGCGCCCGTCGAGCGGGCGAGATTCCAGATTTCCAGCGGCAAGCCGCCAAGCAGCGAGCCGGATGGCTTTGTGTTCAATCCCAGAGTCAGATTGCCGCCGAGAGAGCCGAAGCGCTCGATCAGGACAACGCTTTTTCCCTGACGGGCGGCCGCAATGGCGGCGAGCGGGCCGGTCGTGCCGCCGCCGACCACGACGATATCCGCGTTCATCAGAACTGGAATTTGCCGTGCCGGTTCTTCGATCTGCCGCATCTCATACCCTCTCTGTTTCATTCCCCGGCACTTCGCCGCACTTGAGATTCCAACGACCGCTTGACATCGGCCGCCGTTGTGTAGACTGTGTGTATACACAAGGTATGCATAAAGTCGGGCGCGATGCAAAAGTCAAATGGTTTGGCCACGAAAGCCTACCGGAAGATGCGCGAGGCGATCCTGAGCGGCAAACACCCGCCGGGAGAGGCGCTTTATGAGGTGCATCTGGCTGAACGGCTCGGCATGAGCCGCACGCCGGTGCGCGAGGCGCTTCAGGTGCTCGCCCGCGAAGGTTTTATCGACTCGATGCCCGGTCGCGGCTTTCTCATTCCGCGCTGGTCGCTGCAGGACGTGCGCGAACTTTATGAGTTGCGCGAAAGTCTTGAAGGTTTTGCAACAGCCTGTGCGGCGAAGAACGCGACGGCGGCTGAAATCGGAGAACTGGAAGGTATCCACGCAGCCTATACGGAAACGTCGGACTGGGAAGAACTGGTCCAGTTGGGTGATCAATTCCATAACCGGATCGTCGAGGTCGGCCGCAACAAGCGGCTCACGAAAATTCTGGATTCGCTCAAGGCCCAGATCAGCATGACGCGCGTCAGCCAGTTGCGCGACATCAAGGGACGCCGCGATGAATCGACGAGCGAGCATCGCGCCATTCTGGACGCGATCGTCGCCCGGGATTCCGATCTCGCCGAGCGCAACGCGCGCCATCACATCCGATCCTCATATGAAAGCACGCTGCTCGCATTTCGGTTGGGGTCATAGCGTTTCAACAAGCAAGAGGGCATAGGCCCCGTTGTAAGGGAGAGTAAAATGCAAGGAACCATTGCGATGCGGGCGGGAGCCAATGAGGTGATGGAGCCTGCGCGCGCCACGCCGGTCGTTCGTGAAGTCGATGTTCTGATTTGCGGCGGTGGCGTGTCGGGTGTTGGCGCGGCGCTTGGCGCTGCGCGCACCGGCGCGAAGACGATGGTTATCGAGCGCAACGCCTTTCTCGGCGGGGCGGCGACCGCGGTCATCATGAATACCTGGAACGTGCCGTTTGCGAAGATGACCGGTGTCGCCAGGGAAATCGCCGGTGCGCTGACCGATCGCGGAGCCGGCGTCACCAGCGGGCCGACCTTTCCGTTCGATCCGGAAGCCTTCAAGGAAGTCGCGATGGATCTGCTTCGCGAAGCATCCGTCGAGATCCTCACCTATACTTGGGTCGTCGAACCGATCATGGATGGCAATCGCATTCGTGGCGTCATCATCCAGAACAAGTCGGGCCGACAGGCCATTCTCGCCAAGACCGTGGTCGATTGCACGGGAGATGCCGATATCGCCGCGGCGTCCGGCGCCGAATTCGTCAAAGGCCGCGAGAAGGACGAGAAAATGCGGCCGATGAGCGTGCTGTTCCGGCTCGGCGGCGTCGATGTGAAGCGTGCGGTGGAATTCTGCCGCAAGGACCCGAAGAATTTCACCGCCGATCCAAATTTTCACATCCTCGACCTCGACAAGGGCCTGGTCCGGATGTCCGGCTTCTTCGACATCGTCGATCGTGCGCGCGCTAATGGTGAATTGCCGGATGAAATCCATTACATCCGTTTCGAAGGCGTCAGCGTCGACCGTGGCGTCGTCACCGTCAACAATTCCCGCGTCTATAATGTGGACGGAACGAGTGCCTGGGACCTGACGCGCGCCGATATGGAAGCGCGTGCGCAGAACCGTAAGCTGTTCGCGGTCATCAAGAAGAACATTCCGGGATTCGAGGATTCCTACGTGCTCGATTCGTCGCCGACGGTTGGCGTGCGCGAAACGCGCCGGGTGCGCGGGCCGCATCTGCTCAAGCAGGAGGACATGATGGCGCTGTCGACCTATCCAGACAGCGTTGCGCGCATCTGGCGACACATGGCGGAAGGCCGCGATTGGCACAAGGCCGATGGCGGCGAGGGCGCGGCGACCGATGCTGTGTATCGGACCGGCACAACGCATCTCACATGGTTCGAGATTCCGTTTGGGGTGCTGGTGCCGAACGGCGTTGAAGGGATGACCATTGGTGGACGTGCGCTGTCCGCGACGCACGACGCCGATATGTGGTCGCGCGCGCAATATTGCTGCCTCGTCACCGGTCAAGTGGCGGGCGCTGCTGCGGCACTGGCCGCGAAGAACGATGTTTCACCGTCGAAGCTGGATACCAGGCTGCTTCAGCAAACCCTCGCTGAGGCTGGCATCGATGTGGGAGAGACGCAGTCCGCGGCGTGACGCGGACAATTCCAAGAGTAAGCGCGTCATAAAAAGAAGAAACCGGGCGTAAACAGGGTGAGGAAACGGACGATGAAAAACTATCTGAAAATGGGCTTGGCTTGCGCCACGATCATCGCGGGCGGGTTTTCGCTGTCTCAGACGGCGGCTGCGGAGCCCGTGAAGAATCTTGAGACCACGCATGTCCGCATTGGTGTGGGCAGCAAGAATGGCTTCTTCTTCCTGCCAACGATGGTTGCCGAAGGTCTTGGCTACTACAAGCAGGAAGGTCTCGATGTCGATGTCGTCGATCTCGGCTCGGGCGGCAAGGCGCTGGAAGCGCTCGTCGGCGGCAGCGTCGATGTCATCAGCGGCGCTTACGATCATGTTGTCCAGCTTCGCGCCAAGAAAGTGGCGTTGCAGGCCTTCGTGTTGCAGGGCCGTCTGCCGGACTACGCCGTTGGCATCAGCAAATCCAAAGCTGCTTCCTATAAAGGTGCTCAGGATCTCAAGGGCATGCGTGTCGGCGTTTCCTCGCCCGGCTCGGGCAGCGACATGTTCCTCAAGCTGTGGCTTGCCAAGGAAGGCGTGAAGGCAAGCGACGTGTCGACCGTCAGCGTCGGATTGGGTCCGACAGCGGTGGCGGCCGTCCGCGCAGGGCAGTTGGACGTGATTGCCAACAATGATCCAGTGCTGGGAATTCTGGAGCAGGCCGGCGATATCGTTATCATCGCCGATGCGCGCCACGAGAAAGGCTCCACCGAAGTTTACGGCGGGCCGTACCCCTGCGCCGCGCTGGTGAGCTATCAGGAGTTCGTCAAGAAGAACCCGAACACCGTGCAGGCGCTGACCAACGCCATGGTGCGGACACTAAAGTGGATGAGCAAGGCTACCCCGGAACAGATCATCGCGGTGATGCCCAAGCAGTTCTCCCAGCCGGACCCGGAAGTCACCAAGAAGATTCTGGCGAATCTGAAGGACACCTATTCCTCCGACGGCGTATTCCCCGATAACAGCGCGCAGATGGCGTTCTCCGCTCTTGGCCCGTATGTAAAGAACATCGAGGCGGCCAAAGGCGAACTGGATCAGACGTTTACGAATAAGTTCGTGAAGGCTGCTTCCGCCAAGACAAACTGATTGATTCCGTTAGAATCCGAACAGGATGACAATGGGTGTCGTACAGATGAAAACGATGACCAGCGCCAGGGCGGTGAACGCCGCCCCGGCAGTCACGTTCCGAAACGTGACATGCTGTTTCGCAAGCAACGCCGGCAAGCGTTCGGCCGAGCCGTACACAGCCGTGAAGGATGTGTCTCTCGACATCCTCGATGGCGAATTCGTCTCGGTCGTGGGGCCGACAGGGTGCGGGAAATCCACCTTGCTGAACGTCGCTGCAGGCTTGCTCAAGCCGACGAGCGGCGCGATCGAGATTTTCGGAACCTCGTTGCAGGGCATCAATAGAGACGCCGGATACATGTTTCAGGCCGAGTCTCTGATGGCGTGGCGCTCGGCGTTGCAGAACGTCATGGTCGGTCTCGAATATCGCGGCGTTCCGAAAAAGGAAGCGCATGAACGCGCCATGGGCTGGCTGAAGACGGTCGGCCTCGCAGGCTTTGAGGATCGTTATCCGCATCAATTGTCCGGCGGCATGCGCAAGCGTGTTTCGCTGGCCCAGATGCTGGTTCTCGATCCAAAGATCGTGCTGCTGGATGAACCGTTCTCCGCGCTCGACGCGCAGACGCGCGTGCTGATGGAAAACGAGCTGCTCACATTGTGGGCGGCGAACCGGAAGTCGGTGCTGTTCATCACACACGATCTGGAAGAGGCGATCTCGATGTCGGATCGTGTCGTGGTGCTGTCGGCAGGCCCCGGCACGCACCCCATCGCGGAGTTCACCATCGATCTTCCACGCCCGCGCGATGTGTCCGAGATCCGTCACACCAAGCAGTTCGTCGATCTGCATCGCGAGATATGGGATGTGATGAAAGAAGAGGTTCTTAAAGGCTATGCCCAAAGCAAACGCTGACAACCAGGCCGCGCCATCTGCAAGCTTCGCGGCGCGTTCACCTGGCATGCTTCGGATCTTTCAGGCGCTCCTGTTCGTGGGCCTGCTGTGTCTTTGGTATGCGCTGACGGAAACCGGCATCATGCCGAAATTTTTCTTCGGCGAGCCGATTGTCGTGTTTAGCACCATGGTGGATTGGGTCGTCTCGGGCGACATCTTCTATCATCTGGGAATCACGCTGACTGAAACGGTGCTTGGCTTCTTCATCGGCGCGGTTCTCGCGCTGATCTGCGGCCTGTGGTTTGCGTTGAGCCCGACGGCCTCGGCATTGTCCGATCCCTACATCAAGGCGATGAACGCGATGCCGCGCGTGATCCTCGCGCCGATCTTCGCGCTGTGGTTCGGCCTCGGTATCTGGTCGAAGGTCGCGCTGGGCGTGACGCTGGTTTTCTTCGTCGTGTTCTTCAACGTCTATCAGGGCATCAAGGAAGTGAGTCCTGTAGTGCTGGCCAATGCACGGATGCTGGGCGCGACACGCAAGCAGCTTCTGCGAACGGTCTATCTGCCGTCCGCGACAAGCTGGGTGTTTTCCAGCCTGCATACCTCGGTCGGCATGGCATTCGTTGGCGCGGTGGTGGGCGAATATCTCGGCTCGTCGGCTGGCGTCGGCTACCTGATCCTTCAGGCGGAGGGCGTGTTCGACGTCAACACGGTGTTCGCGGGCATCGCGATCCTGACCATCTCCGCCCTTATTCTGGATGCGGTGGTGACGGCGATCGAGAACCGGCTCCTGAAGTGGCGGCCCAACTAGGGCGGATTTGCCGCTCCGATCGACATGAGCTTGATCCGAAACGGCAATTAGGCTCAAGCGGTGGAAGCTCCAAGTTCCTTCCGCCGCTGTGAATATGACGTTCCGTCGAACATAAAGGTGGATTTGCCACCCGGCTTTTCGCAATATCCGGCCACCATGCTGACAGCGTGCGGGGAGACTCGATGTTTGCGCAACGCCGGATTGCTATTGTCGCGACTGCGTCCCTGCTGATTGCGGGCGTCTCCTTCTTCTCTGCCTTATCCTCGCCAGTGCAGGCTCAAACAGCCGCTGCGTGCGCGGAGGGTACAAATCTTGCTGTGCTGGCGGCGCCTGCCATGCCGTGGAAGGGCATGCCGCTGCGGGTGATGTTCGCCGCCGAGAAGCAAACCAGGGGCGAGTTGTCGCTGATCGCGCCCGACGGAAGCGTCGCGGCTAAATCCGGGCAGCAACAGGGCGGCCCGCCTTATTTCTGGATTGCGGAAGTTGCGACGCCGGTTGCGGGAACGTGGCACGCGAAGCTTGCCCGCGATCACGCGTCACCCGGCTGCGAAACGATCACGCGCGAGATCACGGTCCGGTCCGAGCGGCCACCACGGCCGAGCGCGGCGGCGGGAAGTATATGGCCGATTCATGACACATGGAATCGCGGAACGGAAAACCTGTACTCGGCCTGGATCGAAAAACTGTTCGACGCGCCGCTGGATTCGCCGCCGTCATGGAAGGCGCTGCATGAAGTGCTGCGCGATCGCTCGCGCAACGTGCTGTTCAACTATCTCGACCTCGGAGAGGACGAGATGGGGATGGTGTTCCATCCCGATTGCGCGGACATGCCATACTTCCTGCGCGCATACTTCGCGTTCAAGCTGGGATTGCCGTTCGGCTATTCGCGCTGCTCGCGCGGCACCGCGACCAAGGCGCCGACCTGTACGCAATGGTTCAATATCCAGAACCTCGAAGCAGCGAAGCAGCCGAATTCCGGTCAGCAGGCCGCGGCCGGTGAGCCGGCGGCTGGCGCGCCTGCGGCGGAGTCCCCGAAGCGGCTTGGCCTCGCGGCATCATTCGGCAAGTACATCACGGTGATCGGCGATGCCGTGCATTCGGGATCAAGCCGGACCGCAGCGACCGACAACAACACCGACTATTATCCCGTGCCGCTGACGCAGGATGCATTGCCTCCGGGTACGATCTACGCCGATCCTTTCGGGCATATCCTGATGCTGACCAAGCGGGTTGCGCAGACCAACGACGCGGCGGGCGTGCTGCTCGCAGCCGATGCCCAGCCGGACGGGACCGTTGCGATCAAGCGGTTCTGGCGCGGCAATTTCCTGTATGCGCAGGATCACACTGCGGGGCCGGGCTTCAAGCGGTTTCGTCCCATTGTGCGCGAGCGCAACGGCAATCTGCATCGCCTCACAAACAGCGAGATCGCGAGCAACCCGCAATACGGCAATTATTCTTCCGAGCCGTCGAAATTATCGGTCGATGCGTTCTACGATCGCATGGATGACGTGATGTCGCCCGCGCCGCTCGATCCCCTGCGCGCGATGAAGGAAGTCGTCACGGCACTCGACGAACAAGCGCAGGCGCGCGTGACCTCGGTGGAGAACGGCCGCAAGTTCCTGGACAGTGGCAAAGGCGTCGGGGCGATGCCGGATGGCGCGTCGATCTTCGAGACGTCCGGCGCATGGGAAGACTTCGCCACGCCGTCGCGCGATCTGCGGATGCTGATCGCCATCGACGTGGCGCGCGGATTCCCGGACCACGTCGCGCGGCGGCCCGAGCGATATGCGATGCCGAAGGACAAGACTGTCGCTCAGGTGAAGGCCGAGTTGCAGAGCGCGCTGGCGACCGAGCTTGCATCGCGCAAGTTCACCTATACGCGCAGCGATGGTTCGCCATGGACGCTGACGGTGAAGGAAGTCGTCGATCGCGCTCCCGAACTGGAAATGGCCTACAATCTGAACGATTGCGTCGAATTGCGATGGGGCGCTCCGGCGAACAGCGAGGAGGCGTCGACCTGCAAGAAGCACGCGCCGGAAGCGCAGCGCGCCAAGATGATGAAATATCGGCCGTGGTTCCATGAACGCCGCAGGCCCGCACGCGGCGCGAGAGGCGTATAGGCTGTAGTGCGGGCGAGCAGACCGCGCTGAAACAGACTGGTTACCATTTTAATGGTCGGATTCAGCTTCCGTTAGGCCTGCGAGCGGGTGCTGCACTGCATTAAGTGTTCTCTTAATCACGAATCGCCATGACTGTTTCCGGGGACCTTCTCTGGACGCGGAACGGTTGTGCTCGATTACAATTCCCTTCTTGTCGCGCTGATCTTTTGCAGCACCGGGCTTGCTTTCACGTTTTTCGTGAGCTGGGTCGTGTCGCGTGCCGATCGCGAATTGATGACGTGGGGCATCGGCGTGTCCTGTCTTGCTGTCAGCCTGTTTTTTTACCGGAATTTCGTACTGGAATTTTCGCCGGTCGTCGGCGTGATCGCCTTTTCGGCGTTGCTGATCGGATTGGCTCTGTTTCTGGGATCGGCCTATCAATTCCAGACGGGCCAATTGCCGGTACGGCTGGTTGCCGCCACGGCGGGCGTGTCGATCGGGCTCATGTCTCTTCCGATGCTTGAGGGATATGACGGCATCTCATACATCGTGTTGAACCTCTGCGCGGCCGCGATGATGCTGCTCACGGCATGGGAGTACTGGCGCTGGCGGGCAGAGGCGCCGCTGCTGATTCTGCTTCTCTCGGTGTTGTATGCCCTGACGGGCTTGTCCTTCGTGTTGTGCGCGGTGGTGCTGCTCCATCACGGCGAATGGATCATGCATCGCGCGCCGTCCGGCTGGGCGGAAAACATCAATCTCGTGATGTCGATCACCAGCATCGGCGGGCTGGGCGCCTTATCGCTGGCGTTGAATCAGGTCCGGATCGCCCGGCATCATCAACGCGAAGCCGAAACCGATGCGCTGACGGGATTGTTCAACCGCCGCGCGCTGTTTGAACGTTCCTTGCGCCTGCGTGGCTCTGTCGCCGTCGCGGTCTTCGATATCGACCATTTCAAGCAGGTCAACGATCGCCATGGCCATCAGGTCGGCGACACGGTGTTGCAGACATTCGCGAGCCTGCTTGCCGCCAATGTCAGGGACGGGGATCTGGCTGCGCGTCTCGGTGGCGAGGAGTTCGTGATCATCTTGTCGGAGACGACGATGGACCAGGCAACGCAAATCGCCGAGCGGGTGCGTGAAAGCTTTGCCGGCCAGCAGTTCATCTCGTCATCCGGAAGTTTCGTAGTCACGGTGAGCGCCGGCATCGCCGGTGGCGACAGCGACACCGATATCATTGCTTTGTTGCGGCAGGCCGATACGGCTCTCTACGATGCGAAACGCTCCGGCCGTAACCGTGTGCTGCTTTATTTCGAGGATACCAGCCTTGCGCCGTCCGACAGGGTGGTTGCCCCGAAGCCCGAGAGCGTCATCAAGCTGCGCCAATAACGCTTGGTGCGAAAGGCGCTAGCCGGGGTGTGTCCGCGCCAGATGGAGTCCTGCCGCGAGCGCGCCCGCGATCAGCAGCCCTGTAAATGCCGCAACGGCAAGCCAGCCCTCGACGGCCCAGAACCATCCACCTACCCATCCGGCGATGCTTGAGCCCGTGTAGTACGCAAGAAGATACAGCGATGCGGCGTGTCCCTTGGTGTTGGCGGCCATGCGCCCGACCCAGCCGCTCGCCACGGAATGGGACACGAAAAATCCGATGGTGACGAGCGCGATGCCTGTAATCACCCAGAACAGGGGATGCAGGAGCGTGGCGGCGATCCCGGCCAGCATGATGGCGAGGCCCGTGATGAGGACAGGGCCGCGCCCCACGCGATCCACCATCGCGCCGGCGGTCGAGGAGGCGACAATGCCGAACAGATACACCGCGAAAATCGCGCCGAGTTGAGTCTGGTTGAGCTCATATGGCGGGCCGACCAGCCGGAAGGCCGCGTAATTGTAGACCGTGACGAAAGCGCCCATGGAGAGGCCGCCGATCATGAACACGTAGGGCAGGCCGGAGTGTTTCAGATGGCCGGCCCACGCTTGCAGATGATAGCCGGCGTCGAACTTCAACTGGCGCTCGAAGTTGCGTGACGGCGGCAGCAGGACGATGAACGCGAAGGTCATCAGAAGATCAATGGCGCCGATGATGCCGAGCGACCAGCGCCAGGATGTGTATTCCGCGATGATGCCGCTGAGTACGCGCCCGGCCATGCCGCCGAAAGCCGTGCCGCCGACATACAGGCCCATCGTGAGTCCAAGTCCCTTGGGATGGATCTCCTCGGCGAGATAGGCCATCGCCACGGCCGGGACGCCGCCGAGTACGATTCCTTCCAGTGCGCGAATCACGAGCAGGCTCTGCCAGTCCGGCACGATCGCCTGGGCGATATTCAAGAGGGAAGCGACGCACATCGAGGCGAACATCAGGCCGCGCCGTCCGAACATCTCGGAACCCGCGCCCGCGCACAGGATCGCGATGGCGAGCGCGGCCGTCGTAACCGATAAGGCCAGCGAGCTTGTGGCGGCGCTGACCTGAAAATCGGTGGCGAATTCCGGCAGCAGCGGCTGCACATCATAGACGAGCGTGAAGGTAACGAAGCCCGCCAGGAACAGCGCGATCGAGGTTCGGCGATACGTGCTGGTACCGCGCTCGGTCCATGTCATCGCAGGGGCCGTCGCAGGTGTCATGGCCGGGTCGGTATCGGTTGTCGAACTGGGCGTCGATTTGTCCATCAAGACATTAGCTCAAGCATATCATGTGGCTTTCAACAACGCGGACGATGGTTTCCTATGCAGGGACGGAAGGTGCCAACGGTTGATCTGCATAGCTGCGGGAAGGATTACCCGGATGGCAGGCTAAAGTTCACGAAAGTCTTATGGGGAATGCAGGCGGCTGTGTTGAAAGGCACGGGAAATATGGTCTTATCGCCCGCCGCAGATTGGGTGCGGTGCTGTTGACCGGTCGAGCATGCTGTCCGCACTTGTCGTCGTCTTTCCTGTCTTTGCGCTGATCTTCACGGGGTGGCTGGTGCGCCGCCTTGGCGTGCTGGGTCCGCAATCGACTTCGGAGCTTAATCGCTTCGTGGTCTATCTCGCGCTGCCCGCGCTGCTGTTCGATGTGATCGCGCATGCGGGCTGGAGCGATATCTGGAAGCCCGGCTTCATCGGCGTATTCGGATTGAGCAGCCTGATCGTGTTCGCGCTGGCGGTGGCGCTGCGCTATCGCAAGCCGCGTCATCTGGCCGATGCCGCCATCGACGGTCTCAATGCGGGCTATGCCAATACGGGCTTCATGGGATTCCCGCTGGCGCTTCTCGTGCTCGGGCAGGAGGCGATGGCGCCGACCACGATCGCCTGCATTATCACCGTCTGCGTGGTGTTTGCCGTCGCCATTGTTCTGATCGAGATCGGGTTGCAGCCGCAAGGCAGGCCGCATCTGGTGGCGCTGAAGGTCGCTCGCTCGCTGATCTGCAATCCGCTGCTGGTTGCGCCAGCGCTCGGGGCGCTGGTTCCGATGACCGGCGTGACGATCGCGGAGCCGCTCGATCATTTCGTCAAGCTGCTTGCCGCGACTGCCGCGCCTTGCGCGCTGGTGACGCTCGGTTTGTTTCTGGCGGAAAAGCGTGAGGGCGCGGGGGCCGATGCGCGCACGGCGACATTGTTTGTCGGTCTCAAATTGCTGGTTCACCCGGTGATCGCTTGGGTGCTGGCGACGCAGGTGTTCAAGCTGTCGCCTTTCCTCACCCATGCAGCGGTGCTGCTGGCGGCGTTGCCGACCGGAACCGGCCCTTTCATGCTCGCGGAGTTGTACCGGCGGGAAGCCGGTATCACGTCCACCACCATTCTGATCTCGACGATCCTGTCGATCGTAACGGTGTCGGTTTACATCGCGATCGCGATCTAGCCCGCGAAGAAGCGGTTGAGTTCGACGAAGGTTTCGTCGGGCAGTTCTTCCTGTAAGGTGTGACCGCAATCGAGCGCGCGCCCTTCGATATGAATTGCCTTGTCGCGCCATGTCGCAAGCACGTCGTAGAGCGCGCCGACGGTGCCGCGTCCGCCCCAGAGTGCCAGCAGCGGCACGGTGATGCGTTTGTCGGCATCTGCCGCATCGTGCTGCAGGTCGATGGTCGCGGCCGCGCGATAATCCTCGCAGATGGCGTGGCGCGACTCCGGATCGCTGTAGCAGCGCAGATATTCGGCAAAGGCTTCAGGCTCGGTTGCACCCGGGAGCTTTGTTTGTCCGTCGAGATGGGTGCGCAGGAAGTATTCCGGATCGGCAGCGATCAGCCGTTCCGGCAGCGGCTCGGGCTGGATCAGGAAGAACCACCAGAAATATCGTCTGGCGAATTCCATGTCGGTCAGGGCGTACATCGTGGCGGTCGGCGCGATGTCCATCACGGCAATGCGCGTCACCGCGTCGGGATGGTCGAGCGCCATGCGGTGCGCGACCCGGCCGCCGCGGTCGTGGCCGGCAACGGAAAACTGCGAATGTCCCAGCGCCCGCATCAGGTCGATCTGGTCCTGAGCCATCACCCGTTTTGAATATTCGATGTGGCTGGCGCTGCTCGCAGGCTTGCTGCTGTCGCCGTAGCCGCGAAGATCGGCGGCAACCACGCTGAAGCGATGGGCGAGCAGCGGGGCGATCTTCCGCCAGGTGATGTGCGTATGAGGATGGCCGTGCAGCAACAGGAGAGGAGGGCCATTTCCGGCGATGGCCGCGTGAATAGTGACCCCATCGCCAAGGTCGGCGTCGATGTCGCGAAAGCCATCGAGAAAGCGGGAGGGGCCGAGTTCCTTGATGATGGTATTCATGGCTAGGCATTCCGTATTCGGGCTAAAGCTACCGTCTTGTTCTGAAAAACGACGCGGTGCCAGGGGAGCGGCCCCGCAGATTGTCAGGAATATTCGTAAATCCTGTGCAGTTTTCAGGAGTTAGGTTCAATAATTCATATTGAGACTATGCCAACTCCAATCGCATAATTTGAAAAAGTGATCGTGCGGCGTACTGCCCACCGGTCATCGCAATTTTCTCAAATATATTAGCTATTTCAATGGCTGATGGTGGAGCGGGGCGGCCGACCGGATGATCGACAAGCTCGAATTCCTGATTGCGCTCGCGAGCGAGCGGCACTTTGGCCGTGCCGCCGAGATCAGCAATGTCAGCCAGCCGACTCTATCGGCGGCGATCAAGCAACTCGAGGATTCCTTCGGCACGCTGCTCGTCAACCGCGGCTCGCGTTTTCAGGGTTTTACCCCGGAGGGCGAGCGGGTACTGGCGTGGGCGCGCCGGATCGTCGGCGATGCGCGCGCGATGCGCGAGGACATCGAGACCGTCAAGCATGGCCTGAGCGGTCATGTGCGGCTGGCCGCGATCCCGACCGCGCTCGCGATGACGGCGGCGCTGACCACGCCATTCCGCGCCCGCCATCCGGGCGTGAAATTCACCATCCTGTCGCGCACCTCGATCGACATTCTGCGGATGCTGGAGAATCTGGAGATCGATGCCGGGCTGACCTACCTCGACAACGAGCCGCTCGGAAAGCTCGATCGCGAACCTCTATATCTGGAGCAATATCGGCTCTTGACCTCGCCGGACAGCGAGCTGGGTGACCGGAAGACGGTCACCTGGGCGGAGGTCGGCAAGATTCCGCTGTGCCTGCTGACGCCCGATATGCAGAACCGACGGATCATCGACCAGATGCTGTTCAAGGCCGGCGTGACGGTGTCCACCACCCTGGAATCCAATTCGATGATCGTGCTCTACGCCCATGTCCGTTCCGGACGCTGGGCGAGCATTATGCCGGCACTTCTGGCTGAGACACTTGGCCTCACCGATCGGGTTCGCGCGATTCCGATCGTGGAGCCGGAGAATGTGCATTCGATCGGTCTCGTGACGGTCCACCGGGACCCGATGAGTCCTCTCACCGGGGCCTTGCTCGATATGGCCCGGCATATCGCGGGCACTCTGCCGGCCCCGCGCGTTTGAACACGATGGCCTGACGCCGGTATAAATCGACCGCTGATCTGCGCGAGAATCGATGAACAGGAGGAACGATCCTCCGGCCCTTTGCATGCGTAAATGTCTCGTAGTCTGAAACATCGAGCGGAAGCGGCCGGGATCGGACGGATTCTCGCTCCCCGGCTCGGCATGGGTGTGCTGAAAAAGTCGGAGACCTCGCCTGTTTTATTGAAAATACAGGCAGATTAGGCCCGGCGCGGATCGGGCCTAGACTTTCTTCGTCGTTTTCAAATGGCGGCAGGTGTGGCTAGTGTCCCCGCACAATGAGCAACCGGGGTTCCAGTCACCAGCCGCCAGCCGACGCTTCCGCCTCGGGCGAGACGCGACTGCTTGAAGTGGTCTTTCCCGAGCATTCCAATCATTACGGCACTTTGTTCGCGGGCAGCGCGCTCAGCCTGATGGCGAAAGCGGCTTTCGTCGCGGGTGCGCGCCGCGCCGGCCGCAATGTGGTGATGGCGACGGCCGAAAAAGTCGACTTTCTCCAGCCGGTCAAGGTCGGTGAATTGATCGAGATCGTAGCGCGTATTGCGCGTGCGGGTACAAGTTCAATGACGGTCTCGGTCGAAATCATCCGTGAGGATCTCGCAACCAAGCAGCACCGGACAGCGGTGCGCGGGCAGTTCGAGATGGTCGCGGTCAACGAGCAGGGGCGTCCGGTCCGGATCGATCCCGACGAATCAGAATAACGCAACCAAGGATAGCGACACGTGAAGAGCCACTCCGTCCGTACCTACAAGTCCGCCGAACATCTCCAGCGTGCCGACCAGTTGGCCTGGAAGATCGCCGAAGTCGCTGCCGATCCAGTTGCTGTTGAGCCCGCCGTCGTCGAGATGATCGGCAACCGCATCATCGACAATGCTTCGGTCGCGGCGGCTTCGCTATCGCGCCATCCGGTGGTGAGCGCGCGTGAGCAGGCGCAGGCCCATCCGTTCTCGCCCGGTGCCACGATCTTCGGTCTTGCGACCGACAGGCGGGTGTCGCCGGAATGGGCGGCGTGGGCGAACGGCGTCGCGGTGCGGGAGCTCGACTTCCACGATACTTTCCTTGCCGCCGACTACTCGCATCCCGGCGACAACATTCCGCCGATCCTCGCGGTGGCGCAGCACACCAACCTGTCTGGCGCCGATCTCGTGCGTGGCCTTGCCACCGGCTATGAAATTCAGGTCAACCTCGTGAAGGGCATCTGCCTGCACGAGCACAAGATCGACCACATCGCCCATCTCGGTCCATCTGTTGCTGCGGGCATCGGCACGCTGTTGAAGCTGCCGACCGAGACGATCTATCAGGCCGTGCAACAGGCGCTGCATGTCACCACCACCACGCGGCAGTCGCGCAAGGGCGAGATTTCGAGCTGGAAGGCTTATGCCCCCGCCTTCGCGGGCAAGATGGCGATCGAGGCGGTGGACCGCGTGATGCGCGGCGAAGGCGCGCCGTCGCCCGCATGGGAGGGCGAGGACGGTTTCATCGCATGGCTGCTGTCCGGTCCGAAAGCGGAGTATGTCGTGCCGCTGCCGGAGAAGGGCGAGCCGAAGCGCGCCATTCTCGAGACCTACACCAAGGAACACTCGGCGGAATATCAGAGCCAGGCGCTCATCGACCTCGCGCGCCGCATGGGTCCGAAGATCGGCGATCTGTCGAAGGTGAAGAGCATCGTCATTCATACGAGCCATCACACCCATTATGTGATCGGCACCGGCGCCAACGATCCGCAGAAGATGGACCCGAAGGCGAGCCGCGAAACGCTCGACCACTCCATTATGTATATCTTCGCCGTGGCGCTCGAGGACGGCGGCTGGCACCATGAGCGCTCCTATGCGCCGGAGCGCGCGCAGCGCAAGGACACCGTGGCGCTGTGGCACAAGATCTCGACCGTCGAGGACAAGGAGTGGACGCGCCGCTACCACAGCCAGGACCCGAAGGAGAAGGCGTTCGGCGGCAAGGTCGTGGTCACGCTCAACGACGGCAAGGTGATCGAGGACGAACTCGCCATCGCGGATGCCAATCCACTCGGCGCGCGTCCATTCACGCGGCCTGACTACATCAAGAAGTTCCGCACGCTGGCGGAAGGCATCGTAGCTGCGAAGGAGCAGGACCGCTTCATCGCCGCTGTCGAGCAGTTGACCTCGCTGAAGGCTGGCGATCTCGCGCAACTGTCGTTCACGGTCGATGCGGCGCGGCTCGGCAAGCCGTCGCATCACGGCATCTTCGACTGGCGCGCGAAGTAACGCACAGGCGCACGCGCGCCCGAGACGAATTCAAAATAATGGCGCCCCCGGACCGCATTGCGGCCTGTCGCGGGCGCCAGAAACAAAAAGGAAGGAAATACGATGGAAACGAATTCCGCCCCGAAGCCGAAGAAGTCGGTGGCACTGTCCGGCGTGCAGGCCGGCAACACCGCGCTGTGCACCGTCGGCCGCACCGGCAACGATCTGCATTATCGCGGCTACGATATTCTTGACGTGGCGGAGACCTGCGAATTCGAGGAAATCGCCTATCTTCTGGTTCATGGCGTGCTTCCGACCGTGGCGGAGCTTGCGTCCTACAAGGCGAAGCTCAAGGCGATGCGCGGATTGCCTGCGGCGGTGAAGAACACGCTTGAGCAGATCCCGGCGGCGGCGCATCCGATGGACGTGATGCGCTCCGGCGTCTCGGCGCTCGGCTGCGTGCTGCCGGAGGCGCACGATCACAATCAGCCCGGCGCGAAAGATATCGCCGACCGGCTGATGGCCTCGCTGGGGTCGATGCTGTTGTACTGGTATCACTTCTCGCACAACGGCAAACGGATCGACGTCGAGACCGACGACGACTCCATCGGTGCGCACTTCCTGCATCTTCTGCATGGCAAGAAGCCATCGGCGTCGCATGAGCGCGCGATGCACACCTCGCTCATTCTTTATGCCGAACATGAATTCAACGCTTCCACCTTCACTGCGCGTGTCATCGCGGGCACGGGTTCCGACATGTATTCGGCGATCACCGGTGCGATCGGCGCGCTGCGTGGCCCCAAGCACGGCGGCGCCAACGAAGTCGCGTTTGAGACCCAGCAGCGTTATGCCGACGCCGATGAAGCGGAGGCGGATATCCGTCGTCGGGTTGAGGCAAAGGAAGTGGTGATCGGTTTCGGTCATCCGGTCTATACGGTCGCCGATCCGCGCAACAAGGTCATCAAGGACGTCGCGCATAAACTCTCCGCCGAGCGTGGCGACTTGCGGATGTTCGAGATCGCCGACCGCATCGAGGCGGTGATGGCCGAGACCAAGAAGATGTTCGCCAACCTCGACTGGTTCAGCGCGGCGTCCTATTACGCGATGGGCGTTCCAACGGCGATGTTCACACCGTTGTTCGTGATCGCGCGCACCTCGGGCTGGTCGGCGCATATCATCGAGCAGCGCATCGACAACAAGATCATCCGTCCGTCGGCAAATTATGTCGGCCCGGAAAATCTGAAATTCGTGCCGATCGGCCAGCGCGGCAAGAAAGCCGCCAAGACCAAGGCAGCGTAAGGAGAGACCATGACCTATCTTGTCGGCGCTGAACTGTCTGATCGCCCCGCGGGCGAACGTTTCCGCGCGCTGGTCAATCGCCCGCAGATTTTGGGAATTCCGGGTTCTCATAACGGTCAGGCTGCATTGCAGGCGAAAGATGCCGGTTTCGAGGCGCTTTATCTCTCCGGTGCGGCGATGACGGCCTCGATGGGCTTGCCCGATCTCGGCATGATCACCGTCGATGAGGTGTCGTTCTTCGTGCGTCAGGTGGCGCGCGCGTCCGGTCTGCCGGTGCTGGTCGATGGCGACACGGGTTATGGCGAAGCGCTCAACGTCATGCACATGGTGCGGACGTTCGAGGATGCGGGCGCGGGCGCGGTCCACATCGAGGATCAGTTGCTGCCCAAGAAGTGCGGCCACCTCAACGATAAGAAGCTTGCCGACGCGCGCGACATGGCCGCGAAGGTGGCTTCCGCCGCCAAGGCGCGCCGTCATCTTTACCTGATCGCGCGCACCGATGCGGCGGCGAGCGAGGGCATGGATGGCGCGGTGGCGCGGGCGAAACTTTATATGGAAGCCGGTGCGGATGCGATCTTCCCGGAGGCGCTGAATTCGCGCGAGATGTTTACGGAATTCGCCAAGCGGATGCCGGGCGTGCCGCTTCTCGCCAACATGACTGAGTTCGGCCGCACGCCGTTCTTCACGGCTGCCGAGTTCGAGGCGATGGGTTACAAGATGGTGATCTGGCCGGTGTCGTCGCTGCGGGTGGCCAACAAAGCGCAGGAGAAGCTTTACGCAACCCTGAAACGTGACGGCACGACCAAGGCGATGGTCCCCGATATGCAGACCCGCGCCGAGCTTTACGCCACGATCCGCCTGCATGACTATGAGGCGCTCGATGCGTCCATCGTCGAAAGCGTGGTGCCGAAGGCGGTCGAGTAGGGGCGTTGCCCCTCTCGCTGCAACAGTTCGAGCCCGGCTGCAATTAACACAGGATATGATCCGCTAAAATATATCGCCCGACCCGTGATTTACATCGCGCGGGAGGCTGGATTATCGTCCGCTGGCGGGGACGAAAATGGACAATCGGACATTCTGGCTCGGGTTGCTGGGCGGCATGATGGCTGGCGCGCTGATCATTGCGGCCGGTTATTATGCCATCAAGGCTTATCTGCCGCCGCCGGACGACGATCCGCTTTACAGGGCCAAGCAGTCCTTCCTGCCGTTCGGCACGGGCCTGTCGCGCGCGGAAGCGGAGGCCGAAATTCTGTTCCTCAATCGCTGGCGCGAGCGGGCACCCGCCTCGCTCACGAGCTGACGCTTTACGGCTGCTAGCTGGTCAGGATCTTCGAGGCGCATAGCAGGACAATCAGGGTCAGGAACAGCAAGTCTATATAGGACTTGAGCTCGCCCTCGTGGCGCAGGCGCCCGACTTCCCGCGCGGATTGCCGGCGTGTCGATCCCTCGGCGCTGCCGGCCTTCGCGTCGTTTTCGAGACGTTCGATTTTCTGAAAGAACATGAATTGCCGGATCGTGGAGACGATCCTCATTGAGGAATAAACCAGCACCAGAAAGGCAATGATCGATCGCTCGCTGTATTTGCTCAAAAAATTCAGGGTAAGATAAACCAGCGCCAGGAACGCGAAGTTCGAGGCGAAGCGATAGATGTAGCCTAGGATAACCAAGACCGAATCCCTAGAAAGCGCGCCCCCACTTGCATCCCTCAGGATGCTGCGCAACAGAGAAATACAGGCCTGTCTCGGTGGCCTGTTTTATATCGAACCAGAGATCGTACCCCTTGATAGCCTTGAGAGAATCGGAGGTTCTTTAGTACCTCAACCTGCCGCTTTTCCGCCTGCGCCGCAAGGCGATTATCAAATCTGCGCGGAATCCCCGCATCCAGGCACGTCAGGATACCGGCAGGGATATCAGGTATTTGGAAAGAGGGCGGTGCATGGCCCGTCTGCCATTTCGGGAGTGGTTTGTTGCGGAAGCGGCCTTAGTTTATGCGTCTGCATCCTTTCCGTGCTACGGCACGCTCCGTTTCCTTCCGTACAAGGACTTTGCCGATGACCTCATACTCTGACACCCAGCTTTTCATCGACGGACGCTGGCGCGACGGAAGCAAACCGCGCCTGCCGGTGCTGAACCCGGCCACGGAGGAGACGATCGGCACGCTTGCGCATGCCGGACAGGCGGATCTCGACGAGGCGCTGGCCGCGGCGCAGCGCGGGTTCGAGGTATGGCGCAAGGTCGGAGCACTTGATCGCTCGAAGCTGATCCGCCGCGCTGCGGAGCTGCTGCGCGAGCGGGCCGACACCATCGCCACCCTGATGACTCTGGAGCAGGGCAAGCCGGTGGTGGAATCCCGGGCCGAGACGGCGGGTGCCGCCGACACCATCGAATGGTTCGCGGAGGAAGCGCGCCGCACCTATGGACGCCTCGTTCCGGCGCGGGCGACGAACGTGACCCAGATGGTGGTGAAGGAGCCGGTCGGCGTTGCAGCCGCGTTCACGCCCTGGAATTTTCCGCTCAATCAGGCCGTCCGCAAGGTCTCGGCGGCATTGGCGGCGGGTTGTTCGGTCATCCTGAAGGGGCCGGAGGAAACCCCGGCAAGCTGCGCCGCCTTGATCGGCGTGTTTGCCGATGCCGGTATTCCGGCGGGCGTCGTCAATATCGTGTTCGGCATTCCGGCTGAAATCTCCTCCTATTTGATCCCGCATCCGGTCATCAAGAAAATCTCGTTCACGGGCTCCACCGCCGTCGGCAAGCAACTGGCGGCCATGGCTGGCAGCCACATGAAGCGCGTGACGATGGAATTGGGCGGACATGCGCCCGCGCTGGTGTTCAACGATGCCGACGTGGCGCAGGCGGTGAAGATTTTGTCCGCCAACAAGTTCCGCAATGCCGGTCAGGTCTGCGTCGCGCCGACGCGCTTCCTGGTGCAGGAAAAGGTCTATCAGCAATTCCTCGACGGCTTCGTGGAGGCCGCCGAGGACCTCAAGGTCGGCAACGGCATGGAGAAGGGCGTGCGGATGGGGCCGCTCGCCAACAATCGCCGGATCGAGGCGATGGAAACGCTGGTTGCGGATGCCACTTCGCGTGGCGCCAAGGTGGCGACCGGCGGCGAGCGGATCGGCAATCGCGGCTATTTCTTCAAGCCGACGGTGCTGACGGACGTACCGCTTTCGGCGCGCATGATGACCGAGGAGCCGTTCGGCCCCGTCGCCATGATCAACCGCTTCTCCGATTATGATGAGGTGGTCACCGAGGCCAACCGCCTGCCGTACGGTCTGGCGGCCTATGCCTACACGACCTCGGCGAAAACCATGGCAGGTCTCGGCCGCGACATCGAAAGCGGCATGGTCAGCATCAACCATCATGGCATCGCACTGCCGGAACTGCCGTTCGGCGGCATCAAGGATTCCGGCTATGGTTCCGAAGGCGGCATCGAGGCCGTCGAGGCCTATCTGAACACCAAGCTGGTGACGCAGGCGATATAAGTTCCTGCAAAATCCGTCGGGGTTCTTGTACGACAAATGTCGTAAGGCGAGAATTCCGGTTTGCGGAATTAATGTCTGGAACACTTTGAAATCTCGTGGCTCAATTCTCCCAAGGGAATATGTCCCTTGGGAGGAAGACAATGATCGACCGACGCTCTGTGCTCCAGGGCGGCGTCGCATTGCTGGCAGGCACGAGCCTGCTGGGTAAGTCGACGCTCGCTTTCGCCGAGGAAACCGTCACGCTGCCATTCGGAAATGGCACCAGACCGCTCGGCAAGTTCCCTCAAAAACGAACCATGATCGTGCAGACGAGCCGGCCTCCGCAACTGGAGACGCCGTTCTCGGTGTTCAATGAAAGCGTGATCACGCCGAACGATGCTTTCTTCGTCCGGTATCATCTCGCCGGAATTCCGCTGGAGATCGATCCCGCCAAGTTCACGGTGGACGTCAAAGGCAAGGTCGACAAGCCGCTGAAGCTGTCGCTGGCCGACCTCAAGAAGATGCCTTCGAAAACCATCGTCGCCGTGACGCAATGCTCCGGCAACAGCCGTGCCTTCTCCGATCCGCGGGTTGCGGGCGGCCAGTCCGGCAATGGCGCGATGGGCAACGCGCGCTGGAAGGGCGTGCCGCTCAAGGCGGTGCTGGAAAAGGCCGGCGTGCAGGCCGGCGCCAAGCAGGTGGTGTTTGGCGGCCTCGACGGCCCGGTGATGGACACCACGCCGGACTTCGCCAAGGCGCTGGATCTGGACGTCGCGACCAATGGCGAGGTAATGCTGGCCTATTCGATGAACGGCGAAGATCTGCCGATGCTCAACGGCTTTCCGTTACGCCTCGTGGTGCCGGGCTATTACGGCACCTACTGGGTCAAGCATCTCAACGAGATCACCGTCATCGACAAGGTCTACGATAATTTCTGGATGAAGACGGCGTACCGCATTCCCGACAACGAGTGCGCCTGCGTCGAGCCCGGCACCGCGCCGAAGGCGACCGTGCCGATCAATCGCTTCACCGTCCGCTCGTTCATCACCAGCGTGCAGAGCGGCGCGAAGCTGAAATCCGGCAATATCACCCTCAGAGGCATTGCTTTCGACGGCGGCACCGGCATCAAGCAGGTCGATGTGTCCACCGATGGCGGCAAGAGCTGGAAGGCGGCGAAGCTCGGCAAGGATCTCGGCAACTATTCCTTCCGGGAGTGGACCTTGCCGGTGAAGCTGTCGGCGGGCGTGCACGAGTTGAAAGTGCGGGCCACCAGCAATGGCGGCAAGGTGCAGCCCGAGAAGGCGGTGTTCAATCCGGCGGGCTACATGCGCAACGTCATCGAAACCACGTCCGTGACAGTGGCTTGAGGGAGGGCATCATGAGCATGTTCAGGATTGTCACCCGTCTCGCCGCGCTGGGTGCGGCTGCGGGATTTGTGATGGCTGTGAGCGGCCTGCAAGCCAAACCGGTCAGCATCAAGCTCCCCCAGGAAACCGCGCAGTTCAAGCCGGGACCGAATCTCGACGTGGTCCAGGCCAATTGCACCGGCTGCCACTCGGCCGACTACGTCCAGACTCAGCCGCGTGGCCCGAAGTTCGGCAAGGACTTCTGGACCGCCGAGGTCAACAAGATGATCAAGGTCTACGGCGCGCCGATCGAGGCGAACGATATTCCGAAGATCGTGGACTATCTGGCGACAGCCTATCAGTGATTGGGTGAAAGGCGAAAAGCCGGCTGCGCGTGCAGCCGGCTTTTTTTGTTCGCTTTATTTCTTCTCCAGCATCAGGCGGCCCTTATCGCCGATCACGGCCTGCGCGCGCTCGGCGAGTTTCGCCAGCAGCCAGGGCAGCATCACCTCAAGCCGCACGTGATCGTCCGCGACATCGATGTTGCCGCTGACGGCCTGCGCCAGCGCGGTGACGCGGAAGGTCAACTGGTTGTCGTTCCAGGTTTCCTCGTTCACGGTGAGCAAATGGCCGTATTGCGTGCGGGCACCGGCGAGGCCGCTTTTCATGCGGCGGACGGCTTCCTCGCGGCCGAGGTTGTGGGGAATTGAAACGACAAGCGGCTTCGACACTCTGCGATCTCCTGATTCTCTCCTGAGATATTCCCGATATTTGAAACCGCAAGCGGATGCGTTTGTGCGAAGCAATGCTTTGCCGCCGGAAAGCTGTGAAGAGGGCGCGATATTGGCCTTTGGAGTGATTGAATTCCGCAAGGGTCAGCAAATAATCGCGATCCGCGGGGGAAGGGAACCAGACCTTTGAGTCGGCACAACGTCCGCTAGGCCGCCCGGCCATGATCCCGGGCGGCCTTTTTATGTGTGCGTTTGACCGTGGCTTCGCGCGCCGCGACCGGAAGGGTAGCGAACAGCTCGCTGAGGGGCAATTCGGCGCGGGTTGCGCCGTTCACATGAAATCCGTCGATTTTGACAACGCCTTCGATGGCTCCGTTCGGCCATGTGCGGCCCCCGTCAGTGAATGGCGCAAACCATCGCCTCGCCGCGACGATCACTGCTTCCTTGCGGTGAACACGCGCGAACGCGATGACGTAATCGCGATGTGGGCCGGTGACCTCCAGCGGCAGATAACTGCCGTTCCCGAACACATCGGGATGAGCGTTGCGCAATGCCAATAGATGCCGGGTCCATGCGAGTTTGATGCGGCCATCGGTGACATGGGCAATCAGTTCGCTCCAGCGCGGCTCCGTTGCGACGTCCGCAAGCGCCGTTTCGCGCGCCTTGAAATCGACGGGGCGGCGGTTGTCGGGATCGACGAGAGAGTAATCCCAGAATTCCGTGCCCTGATAGAAGTCCGGCACGCCCGGCATCATCGCCTTGAGCGTGAGTTGCGACAGCGAGTTGAGAATGCCGATCAGCGATACGCGCCGGGCAAAGGAATCGATCGACGGCAGGAATTCGGGTGATTGGCCCGCATCGAGAATCCGCTCCAGAAAAATCTCCACGCCACGTTCGTAGGCGGGTTGCGGATTGAGCCAGCTTGTTTCGGCCTTCGCCTCGCGCGCCGCTTTGATCGCGTAGGCTTTCATGCGGGCGAGAAAGTCGGCATCGATGGTTTGCGGCCATGCGCCGATCAGAGCCTGATAAAGCATGTATTCGAAGGCGGGCGAGGGCGCGCGCATGTTGCCCTCAGTAACAATGTGGCGGGCGTTGAACGATTTCCAGCGCCCGACAAGGCTTGCCCATTCTCCAGCCAGCTCCGACAGCACAAGGAGGCGAGCACGGGCATCCTCGCCGCGCTTGGTGTCGTGCGTGGCCGTTGCCGTCATGCCGTGAGGTGAATCCTTGGCACGCGCCTGCATGGCGTCGTGAAACGTTTTCACGGGAAGCGAGGTCGCGGCGGCATCGCCGCCGACCTCGTTCAGCGCGAGCAACCGGTGGTAGCGGTAGAAGGCGGTGTCCTCCAGCGACTTCGCCATCATCGGCCCGGTGAACTGCTGCACCTTCAACGCAAAGCGCCGGACGCGGTTTCGGCCATGGGTGGCTCGACGGGTCGCGCGCTCCGGCGCGACAAGGTCGAGCGTAAGGACATCTTGCAGGAAATCGAAAATGCCCTCATTGGCCCCGAACCAGTCGGCTCTCGCCTTCTCAATGGTGTCCGCGATCACCGCGCGGTCGTTCGGTGCAGGGCCGCCCGCCGTGATGTAGGTGCGATAGACCGGAAAATGCAGCACATACAATTCCAGCGCCTGCCGCAGGCTGTCTGCGGAAAAATCGCGGGTCGCGTAGTGGCCGCCGGCGATGCGCGCCAGAAGCCGCGCCAGCACGGTGAATTCGCTCGCGAGTAGCGTTTCCATCACGCGCTGCTTGGCGGCCCGCAGCACGGGATCAAAACTCGGCGCGATGTTGCTCGCCTGCCGCCATGTCTCGTCGAGTGTGTCGAGGCCGTTATTGTCCAGCAGGACACGGGAGATCAGGTTGAGCCATTCATAGCCGGTGGTGCCCTGCATGCCCGCGAATTTCGGCAGGCTTTCGCCTTCGCCGAGAATCTTTTCCATCACCAGATAGAACGGCTCGCGGGTTTCTCCCTGCGCTTCCCGGATCAACCGCAGCAGGCGCTGGCAATATTGCGCGGGGTCGCGAAGCCCATCGATGTGATCGAGGCGAATGCCTTGCAATTTGCCTTCGGCCACCAGCCGCCGGACAAGAGCGTGAATAGCCTTGAATGTCTGGAGATTTTCAACCCGCAATCCGGCGAGCGTATTGATGTCGAAGAAGCGGCGATAGTTGATCTCGCTGGTCGCAAGCCGCCAGTGGCCGAGCCTGTAGTGCTGCCGTTCGAGGAGATAGTGCAATGCTTTTGTTTGCGCTTCGCGCCCTTTGCCCGCACGGTAGGCGCCGAGGCCGCGCGTGATGATCGCGTCCGCGCCATCGATGGCGCGCAACGCAGCCTTGAAGGCGGGCGCTTCCAGGCGATTGGGGCGGCGCAAACCGGTATAGCGCGTGGCCAGATCGAGAATGGCGCGTCCGGCAACATCGTGTTCGGCTTGCGCTTCGCCGACGATGACGCGCAGGATCTCGCTGTAACGTTCAGGTGCGATGGGAAGCCGGTGTTCGTAGTACCAGGCGGAGAAGCTGCCTTCCTTAGCGTCGTAGCGCAGTTCGATCTCGCCGCCATCCAGCGCCTTGCCGTAAGAGGTGCCGAGGATCGGCAGCAGCACGCCACCCTTGGTGCGATAGGGTAAGAGATCCCAATCGATATCGAAAAAATCCGCATAGGGCGACGTCTCGCCCCATTCCAGCACGTCGAGCCACCATGGGTTATCGGCGAAATGCACGCCCATATGATTGGGCACGAAATCGAGGATCAAGCCGAGATCGTTCTGTTTCAGTGTGCTGCTGAATCGCTCGAAGGCGGCTTCGCCTCCCAGTTCGGGGTTGAGGACATTGTGATCGACAATGTCGTAGCCGTGCTGGCTGTGCGCGCGCGCTTTCAGGAAGGGCGAAGCATAGACATGGCTGATGCCGAGCGCCTTCAGATAAGGGACGACAGCGGCGGCATCGTCGAACGTGAAATTTTCGTTGAGTTGCAGCCGGTAGGTGGCGCGTGGAATCGCAGATGGCATCACATGGGCTTCCTCATATGGGCTCCATTGTCCAGCAGACCCCCCATGGTGCGAAGACGCCGGGTTCGCCCCAGATCATGTGCCCGCCGCGCGGTGTTTCTTTTGCGCTCGGTTCGGATGAAAGGTTGGCCGTCAGCGTCAGAAGCCGATCACCCAGAGTCCATGATGCAAACAGAACGCCGTCCGGCTCGAAAGAGGCTTCTTCGAAAGACGCCGCGCGCAAATGTGGGACGATATGTTGCCGCCGAACGGCGAGCAGCCTGCGCATGAGATCGTGCCGGCGCTGCCCATCAGGCTTTTGCAAGTCCTGCCAGTTCAATTTCGCGGAGATGAAGCTGGCTTGAGCGAGTGGATCGGGGATTTCGTCTCCGAACGCCTCATAAGCCTTTTTGAATTCGCGACGCCGCCCGTCGCGCACGGCTTGCGCGAGATCGCCTTGGAAATCGCAGAAAAACGGAAAGGGGGTCGTCGCGCCCCATTCCTCGCCCATGAACATCATTGGCGGCATCGGCGCGAGCAGGGTGATCGCCAGCGCGGCCTCGATGGCCGCGGGGTGAGCGGCAAGCCGGTCGCCAAGTGCGCGGTTGCCGATCTGGTCGTGGTTCTGAATAAAGTTCACGAAGGCGGCGGGCGAGAGATTGCCGCTCGGCTCGCCGCGCAGGGCGTTGTCACGATGCGTTGACGGCTCGCCCTGATAGGCGAAGCCGGACTCAAGCGCGCGAACGAGATAAGGCAGCGGCGGCTGATAGTCCTGATAGTAGCCGAATTTTTCGCTGGTCAGTAAAACATGCCAGGCGTGGTGGTAGTCGTCATTCCACTGCGCGCGATATTTTCCCACAGGCGGGTCAGCGAATGGGTCGAGCAGGCTGGCACGATTATCGTCGTTCTCCAGTACGAGATGGATGTGCCGGCCGCTGCTGCGCGCGAGCGCACCGGCGGCCACGCTGATATCGCGCAGCAGCAGATCCTCTGCCGTCTCGATTGCGTGCACGGCATCCAGCCGCAGTCCGTCGAAGCGGTAGGTACGCAGCCAGTGCAGCGCGTTCTCGACCGCGAATTTGCGTACTTGTGGCACGCGATAATCGATCGCGTTGCCCCACGGAGTCTGCGCTGGTGAGAAGAAGGGTGGCGCGTAGAGGCCAAGATAATTCCCCTCCGGCCCGAAGTGGTTGTAGACGACATCGAGAAATACCATCAGTCCGCGCAGGTGCGCTTTGTCGATCAGCGCTTTGAGATCGTCGGGGCGGCCATAACTGGAATCCGGCGCGTACCACAGCGCGCCGTCATAGCCCCAGTTCCAGCGGCCGGGAAAATCCGCCACCGGCATCAATTCCAGCGCGGTGATGCCGGTCTCGACCAGATGGTCGAGCTTGCCGATCATCGCGCGACAGGTGCCTTCCGGCGTGAACGTGCCGATATGAGTCTCGAGAAAGACGGCGTCTTCCCACGGCCGCCCGCGCCAGTTCGTGGCGCGCCAGTTGTAGCTGTGATGATCGATCACTTCGCTGGGGCCGGCGATATCTTCCGGCTGGAAGGACGAGGCGGGATCTGGCACTTCCGTTTCGCCGTCGATCAGGAAGCGATAGCGCGTGCCCGCGCCAATCTCCGCAACCTCTCGTGTAAACCACCCTTCGCTTTCACGCTGCATCTCATGCGTCGCGCCATCGAGCAGGACATCGACCCGTTTCGCGGCGGGCGCCCAGAGCCGGAACGTAACGCCGTCGGAAGTTAGCCGTGGGCCGAAGGAGGAGCCATTCATGCAGCCCCCGAGAATGCCAGCACCGATCGCGGAGGCGCGTTTGCCGTGGTGCCGGATGCAACGCTGCCGTTCGCTTCCGGCGTGGTGGTATCAAGCACGCAAGACCATTTTGTATATTCGGGCAGCTTCGGCAAAGTGAACTCGATCGGCTCGGGTGCGGCGTTCAGCACGATAAACAATGGCGGCTCGCCTTGTTCCTTGGGACCGAGCACGTAAGAGAGAAATCGCCCTTCCGGAAAATTCCAGTCGGCTTCCTCCATCTCGTTGGCCTGCGGCGTCAGCCACAACACGCCGTAGGTTCCGTCCGCCTTCAATCCGTCAACCCATTGGCGAGAGCGCAGTTGCGGAAAGTGAGCGCGCAGCGCGGTCAGCTTGCCGATGAAATCGGTGAGATCGTCGCCGTCCTGCCCGACGCCGTTCCAGTTCACCCAGCCGATCTCGTTGTCCTGACAATAGGCGTTGTTGTTGCCCTGCTGGCTGTTGCCGGCCTCATCGCCGGCCAGCAGCAGCGGTACGCCTTGCGCGAGGAACAGGCAGGCGAGCTGGTTCTTCCGCAATTGTCGCCGCAGCGCGACGATGGCTTCGTCGTCGGTCGGGCCTTCATGGCCGCAATTGTTGCTGTGATTGTCGTTGGAGCCGTCACGGTTGTCTTCGCCGTTGGCTTCGTTGTGTTTCTCGTTGTAGCTGAACAGGTCCATCAGGGTGAAGCCGTCATGCACCGTGATGTGGTTGATGCTCGCCTGCGGCGTGCGGCCGTCATGATTGAACAGGTCGGACGAGCCCGTCATGCGGCGGCCGAGGTCGCCGAGCAGGCTGCCTTCGCCCGCCCAATAGCGACGCAGCGTGGAGCGATAACGGTCGTTCCACTCCGACCATTGCGAGGGATACGCGCCGACCTGATAACCGCCGAGGCCGACGTCCCACGGCTCGGCCACCAGCTTCACGGTGGCCAGCACCGGGTCTTGCCGCACGGCGGTGAGGAATGCGCCGCCACGGTCGAAGCCGTTTGGTCCGCGTGCCAGCGTGCTGGCGAGATCGAAGCGGAAGCCGTCGACATGGCAGACCTCGACCCAGTAGCGCAGCGAATCCATCACCATCTGCAACACACGCGGATGGGAGAGGTTGAGCGAATTGCCGGTGCCGGTGAAGTCGTCATAGAAGCGCGGCTTGTCCGGCATCAGCCAGTAATAGGACAAGTTGTCGATGCCACGGAATGACAGCGTCGGGCCGAGGTGGTTTCCTTCGGCGGTGTGATTATAGACCACATCGAGCATCACCTCGATTCCGGCGTCGTGCAGCCGCGCCACGGCGGTGCGGAAGGAATCCAGCGCGCTGTTGTTGGCATAACGCGCTTCGGGCGCGAAGAAGGCGATGGAGTTATAGCCCCAGTAGTTGGAGAGCTTTTTCTCCACGAGATGGCGGTCGTCGACGAAACCGTGGATCGGCAGAAGCTCGATGGTGGTGACGCCGAGACGCTTGAGGTGATCGACCACGGCGGGGCACGACAGCGCGCCGAATGTGCCGCGCAGATGCGGCGGCACGCCGTCGCGGGTCTGGGTCAATCCCTTGACGTGTGCCTCATAGATAATGGTGTCGGCCCATGCCACGTTCGGCCGGTTCTCGCGGCGCCCCCAGTTGAAGGTTTCGTCGATCACGACAGCCTTCGGCATGCCGCGGGCATTGTCGCGGCGGTCGAACGACAGATCCTCGCGCGAACTGCCGGTGCGATAACCGAAATGCGCGTCGCTCCAGACAAGGCGCCCGGCGAGGCGCTTGGCGTAAGGATCGATCAATAGCTTGTGGCAATTGAAGCGATGGCCGTGGTCCGGGGCGTATGGGCCATGAACGCGATAGCCATAGAGCTGGCCCGGCGACACGTCGTTGAGATAGCCGTGCCAGACGTCTTCGGTGCGTTCGGGCAACGCGATGCGCTCGATTTCGCGGCGGCCCTGATTGTCGAACAGACATAGTTCGACGCTCTGCGCGTTCGCTGAGAACAATGCGAAATTGGTGCCCCGGCCGTCCCAGGTCGAACCAAGACGGGTATGCGTGCCGGCGGACAGGCGCATCATTCGCCGTCCGGCACGAGATAGATGGCGGCGAGCGGCGGAATGGTAAGATCGAGGTGCGGCACAAGACCTTCCAGCGTCTCGCGGCCTCCGACATTGCCTTTATTACTGCCGCCGTAATGCGCGGAGTCGGAGTTGAACACCTCACGCCATCGGCCGGGGAAGGGCACCCGGACGCGATAATCCTCATAGAGATTGGGCGAGAAATTCACCACGACGAGGCAGCGCTGGCGCGGAGCATTGCCCTTGCGCATCCAGGCGAACACGTTGTGGTCGGCATCGTTGGTGACGAGCCACTCGAATCCGGCGGGATCACAGTCCAGTTCGTGCAGCGCAGGCAACTGGCGGTAGAGATTGTTGAGGTCGCGCACCAGAGCCTGAATGCCGCGATGACGATCCTGATCGAGCAGATGCCAGTCGAGCGAGTGATCGTGATCCCATTCGCGCTCCTGCCCGAATTCCGAGCCCATGAACATCAGCTTCTTGCCGGGATGGGCGAACATGAAAGCGTAGTAGGCGCGCAGATTGGCGAAACGCTGCCAGTCGTCACCGGGCATGCGACCGAGAATCGAGCGTTTGCCATGGACGACTTCGTCATGCGACAGCGGCAGGATGAAGTTTTCCGAGAACGCGTAATGCAGGCCGAACAGGATCTGGTCGTGATGATATTTGCGGTGGATCGGGTCCTTGCTGATGTAGTCCAGCGTGTCGTGCATCCAGCCCATGTTCCATTTGTAGCCGAAGCCGAGCCCGCCGAACTCGACAGGGCGCGACACCTGCGGCCATGCGGTGGACTCTTCGGCGGCGGTCGTCGCGTGCGGAAATTTCGCGAATACTTCGGTGTTGAAGCGGCGCAGGAATTCGATGGCTTCGATGTTTTCGCGGCCGCCATATTTGTTCGGAATCCATCCGCCGGGCGGGCGGCTGTAATCGAGATAGAGCATGGAGGCGACGGCATCGACGCGCAGGCCGTCGACGCCGTAACGCTCCAGCCAGAACAGCGCATTCGACACCAGGAAATTGGTCACTTCCGTGCGGCCGTAATTGTAGATCAGCGTGCCCCAGTCGAGATGGCGGCCCTGTAGCGGGTTGGCGTGTTCGTAAAGCGCGGTGCCGTCGAAATAGCCGAGGCCGTGGCGGTCATCGGGGAAGTGGCCCGGCACCCAGTCAAGCAGCAGCGCGAGCCCTTCCTCATGGCAGGCCTCGACGAACGCCGCGAAATCATCGGGCGAGCCGAACCGGCTTGTCGGCGCGAACAGGCCGGTCGGCTGGTAGCCCCATGAGCCGTCAAACGGATGCTCGCTGACCGGCAGCAGTTCGATATGGGTGAAGCCCATGTCGCGCGCGTATTTCGGCAGCGTCTCGGCCAGCTCGCGGTAGGTCAGCCACTCATTGCCGTCCCTCCGTCGCCATGAGCCGAGGTGGACCTCGTAGATCGACATCGGCGAGGCGAGAGCGTTGGCCTTCGCAGGCGGGGCTATTTGGGGCGCGAGTTTGCTCTCGTCGAAAATGATGGAAGCGGTGTTGGGACGAAGCTCTGCCTGAAATGCGAGCGGATCGGCTTTCAGCGGCAACTGCTCGCCATGCGGACCAGCCACGTCGAACTTGTAACGGTTGCCCGTGGTGATGCCGGGGATGAAGATTTCCCAATAGCCGTTGCCGCGCACACGCATGGCGTGCGGGCGGTTGTCCCAGTAATTGAAGTCACCGACCACGCTGACGCGCTTGGCGTTCGGCGCGAACACGACGAAGGCAACGCCGCGCACGCCTTCCAGCGTCATAGGGTGAGCGCCGAGCTTGTCGTAAAGCTGCTGGTGGCGGCCTTCACCGAGCAGGTAGAGATCGAATTCACTCAGCACCGGCGAAAAGCGATAGGGATCGTGCAGCTCCACGACGTTGTCGCCGTAATTGGCGCGCAAGCGGTAGGTGCCGACGTCTTTCGGCAGCGCTCCTTCGAACAGGCCTGCGTCGTGCAGCCGCGACAGCTCGGCACGATGCCCCTGTTCGTCGATGGCTTCGACCTGCGAGGCGTGAGGCAGGAAAGCGCGCACGACATTATGCCCGTCCTCCGGGTGCAGGCCCAGATAGCGAAACGGGTCGGAATGGCGACCTTCAAGGATGGCATAGGCTTCGGCGGAGAGAGTCATGTGTCAACTTCCGTTTCGCTCGCAAGAATGCGGAGCGCGCCGTCAAGCGGAACGCTCAGCCAGTCGGGGCGATGTGCGAGTTCGTATCCGATCTCGTAGAACACTTTTTCCAGCAGAAAGAATTTCAACAGCCGCTCTGCTGCCAGCGAATTCTGCGGCCACAGCCGGGCGTCGGTCACACTCTCGCGATAGGCGAACAGGAACGTCTCCGCCGCGATGTCGCGCCAGGTTTCGAGATCGGCGGACAGCGTGTTGATGCCATCGTCGGGGACTGCGGCACGCGCGCGCATCATGGCGGCGCCTGCGGCATAGTCGATCGATCGCAGAAGTCCGGCGACATCGCGCGCGGCGGGAGCCTTGCGGCGGCGTTCCGCGAGCGAGCGGCGTGGCTCGCCCTCGAAATCGATGATCAGAATGTCATCCTTGGCGATCAGCAATTGGCCCAGGTGCAGGTCACCATGATGACGCGCTTTCAGGATCTGCTGCGGTTCGGTCAGGAACGACGCGGTGAGATCGGGCAGGTCGTCGCGATAATGCAGCAAAGCGTCGATCAGCTTGCGGTCGTGTTCCTTGGCGGTCGCGCGATGTTGCTGAAGGCCCTCGAAAACGCGCGTGACGCTCGCGTTGAAATGCTCGCGCCACAATTTCAGGTCATCCGCGGTCGCGGGCTCCGGAGCGAAATCCGGGATGTCGGGGCGACTCGCCAGCGCCATCTGCATTTCCGCGACGCGCCGGCCGATCTGGGTCATGTAGCGCAGCGAATTGATCTGCTCGGAGCTTTCGGATTTCTTTTCCTCGGCGCTGAGCAGGCGGCGTTCTTCCACGAAGCGGTCGAGATAGCTGGCCGCCACCGACCAGGCATCGCCCTGGTTGGGTATGAGACGGTGGATGATGGCCACGGCCGAATGCCTGCCTCCCTCCACAAGCTCGACGCTGCCGAGCAAATCGGGCGTGTTGGCGAAACCCACGACATCAGTGAGGAAGCGGCCCATCTCGATCTCGGGATTGATACCTGCTTCGATCCGCCGATAGAGCTTCACGACGAAAGATTCGTCGACAAGACTCGTGCTGTTGGATTGCTCGGTCTCGACCGCGTGGACGTTTTCGATTTTGACTTCTGGCTCCTGGAGGAGTTTCGCGGTCGGCTCGAACAGCAGTTTGTCGACGCCGTTCGTGGTGGTGCGATTGTGACGCACATTGTCGAGCACCAGTTCGATGAATTCCTTGTCGGTCGCGACATCGAACAGCGTGCCTTCGCGCGCGGCCTGGCGGACGGCGGCAAGCGCATTGGGGTTGTAGCGTTCGCGGTCGAATCTCACCCAGTCGACGCGGATCGGCAGCGTGTAGCGTTGCATCTTGCCGTGCTGCATGGATTCGAAAATCGCAAGCCATGAACGGGATGCGCCATCCTCCGTCACGGGGATGGCGGAGGTGACCTTGGTGCTGATCGCATAGGCGGAGCGCTGGGGGAACCAGCGGGTGCGCGCCAGATGCACGGGCAGTACGTCACGCTCGAAGATGCGGCGGGTCCGCTCCAGCGTGACCCATGTGGAGCCCGCCGGCACCACCAGCGTCTCGAATTCAGGGAAAGGTTCGTGCTTCGACGGCTCGGGCTGCTTTTCTTCCAGCTTGAACCAGTAGAAGCCGTAGGGCGCGAGCGTGATGAGATAAGGCAGTTCGCCGATGGCCGGGAAAGTGGTGCGGCCGAGCATTTCCAGCGGAACGCGATCCTTCCACGGCGCGAGATTGAGTTCGGTCGCCTGCGCCGAGCGCGACAGGTTGGCGATGCACAGGATGGTCTCGTCCTCATACTGGCGGACGTAAGCGACGGTGGCGCGGTTGGTCGGGCGGATGAAGGTGATGCTGCCGCGCCCGAACGCCTTGCTGGTCTTGCGTACCGAGATCAGCCGCTTGGTCCAGCTCAACAGCGACGACAGGCTGCGCGACTGCGCCTCGACGTTGACGGATTCGTAGCCGTAGACCGGGTCCATGATCGGCGGCGCATAAAGCCGCGCGGGATCGGAGCGCGAGAAGCCGCCGTTGCGATCCGGTGTCCACTGCATCGGCGTGCGGACGCCGTTACGGTCACCGAGATAGATATTGTCGCCCATGCCGATCTCGTCGCCGTAATAGATGATCGGCGTGCCGGGGAACGACATCAGAAGTGAGTTCATCAGTTCGATCTTGCGCCGGTCATTGTCCATCAGCGGCGCGAGGCGGCGGCGGATGCCTACATTGATGCGCGCGCGCGGATCGTTGGCGTAGGTGGACCACAGATAGTCGCGCTCAACGTCCGTCACCATTTCGAGCGTCAGTTCGTCGTGGTTGCGCAGGAACAGCGCCCACTGGCAGTTATCGTGGATTTCCGGCGTCTGCCGCAGAATATCGGTGACGGGAAAGCGGTCCTCCTGCGCGATCGCCATGTAGAAGCGCGGCATCAGCGGGAAGTGGTAGGCCATGTGGCACTCGTCGCCATCGCCGAAATATTGCTGCACGTCTTCCGGCCACTGGTTGGCCTCGGCGAGCAGCACCTTGCCCTTGGCGTAGGCGTCGAGTTCGGCGCGCAGCCGCTTGATGACGGCATGCGTCTCGGGAAGGTTTTCGTTGTTGGTGCCTTCGCGCTCGCACAGATAGGGAATGGCATCGAGCCGGAAGCCGTCGACGCCGGCATCGAGCCAGCGCTTCATCACCTGGACGACGGCACTGACCACGCGCGGGTTGTCGAAATTGAGGTCCGGCTGATGCGAAAAGAAGCGATGCCAGTAGTAGGCGCCGGCTTCCGCGTCCCATGCCCAGTTCGACTTCTCGGTGTCGGTGAAGATGATCCGGGTCTCGAGATATTTCTGGTCGGTGTCGCTCCACACATACCAGTTGCGGGCGCTCGATCCCGGAGGCGAGCGGCGCGCGCGCTTGAACCAGACGTGCTGGTCGGAGGTGTGGTTGATGACGAGTTCGGTGATGACGCGCAGCCCGCGCCGCTTGGCCTCGGTGATGAAGCGGCGGAATTCCTTCATGGTGCCGAAGTCGGGATTGATCGCGCCATAGTCCGCGATGTCGTAGCCGTCGTCGCGTCCAGGCGAGGGGTAGAACGGCAGCAGCCACAGGCAGGTGACGCCCAACTCCTGCAAATAATCGAGCTTTTCGGTCAGTCCTGGAAAATCACCGATGCCGTCATTGTTGCTGTCGGCGAACGCCTTGACGTGCAACTGGTAGATGACGGCGTCCTTGTACCAAAGCTCGTCGGCTTCTGTTTGCGGCATCTCGGCAATGGCTGGCATGATGTTCATGGCGTGGCCTCACGCCAGACAACGGAAGAGGGCGGCCGGGTCGCGCGCGGGATCGAGACGCAGATGAACGCCGCCCCATTCCACGCCGTGGCGTTCGCCGGTGATGATGTTTTCAAGTGCCGCGACCGGTAGCAATTGCGTATCGTGGCGGACATTGATGTTTCCCAATGGCAGCCAGATAATGTGCGGGTCGCGTGACATTGCTATGGCGCCGACCACCACATTTGTTTCGTCGGCTGTCGATTTGGAAAAGGCGATGACGTTGCCGTCCTCGATATCGAGAAAATTCAAACGGGCGGTCTGGCGCAGCGCAGGGTTCGCGCGGCGCGCCATGTTGATGGCTGTGATGTAGTCCTTGATGTTGCCGGGTGCGTTCCAATCCCGCACCTTGATCTCGTATTTTTCCGAGTTGAGGTATTCTTCCTTGCCCGGAATAGGCTCGTGCTCAAGAAGCTCGAAGCCGTTGTAGATGCCGTAACTCGCCGACAGCATCGCCGCGAGCGCGACACGCGACTTGAACATCCACGGCTCGCCGCCCTGCAAATGATAAGGCAGGATATCCGGCGTGTTGACGAAGAAGTTCGGCCGGTAATATTCGCGCTCGGGATAGCCGGTGAGTTCGCGTAAATACTCCTGCATTTCCCATTTCGACGTGCGCCAGGTGAAGTAGGTGTAGGACTGCGAGAAGCCGAGCTTCGCAAGGCCCTTCATCAGTTTCGGGCGGGTGAAGGCCTCGGCGAGGAAAATCACGTTCGGATGCTGAAGCTGGATATCCTTGATCAGCCATTCCCAGAATGGGAACGGCTTGGTGTGTGGATTGTCGACGCGGAAAATGGCGACGCCCTGATCGATCCAGAATCGGATCACATCGCGCAGCGCATGCCACAACGCCTGCGCATCGTCGGATTCGAAATCCGGGTTGTGGATGTCTTCGTATTTTTTCGGCGGGTTTTCCGCATAGCGCATCGAGCCGTCGGGGCGGCGCTTGAACCAGTTCGGATGGTTCTTCAGCCACGGGTGATCGGGCGAGCACTGGATGGCGAAGTCGAGCGCGATCTCGAGCCCGTGGTTTTTGGCTTCGCGCACGAGATCGCGGAAATCGTCGAGCGTTCCGAGTTCGGGATGAATGGCATCGTGTCCGCCGCTCTCGTCGCCGATCGCATAGGGTGAGCCGGGGTCGTTCGGTCCGGCCTTCAGCGCGTTGTTTCGGCCCTTGCGGTTGGTGTGGCCGATCGGGTGGATCGGCGTGAAATACAGCACGTCGAATCCCATCGCGGCGATGTCGGGCAGGCGGGCGATGCAGTCGCGGAAGGTGCCGTGCCGCCCCGGCACCGTGCCCTGGCTGCGCGGGATCATTTCGTACCACGCGCCTTCCACGGCGCGGGCACGATCCACCATCAGCGGGAAAGGCTTGGATTGCGTCAGGTCGGTGCGAATCTGGCTTTCGGCCATCGCCTGTTCGACCTCGTCCGTCAAAAGAGACGCGATGTCTCCATTTTGCAGGAAGGCTTCGCAAGCCGTCGTAATCGTCAGCGCGCTCGCCTTGTCGTGCGGATCGGCGCGCGTCATCATCGCAGCACCTTCCAGCGCGTCGAGTGAGACGTCCTGACCGGCATCCATCTTCGCCATCACGCCGTGCCGCCATGTCGCGAAGGCGTCGGTCCATGCCTCGATGACATAGAGATGACGGCCCACGGTTTGTGGGGTGAACGTGCCGGTCCAGCGGTCGTTGCCGTGCAGTTGCATCGGCGCGCGCTGCCATTCGTTGTCCGTTTCCAGCCGCCAGCAGAGGGCTGCGGCCACGATGTCGTGTCCGCCGCGGAAAATATCGGCCCAGACCTCGACCGGCTCGCCTGCGATGCGCTTCACCGGGAAGCGTCCATCGTCAACGCAGGGGAAAACATCCTCGATATGAAAAACACCGTTATCGGGGGACGTTGCCGGAAAGATGCCCGATTGTTGTTCAACTTTTTTGATGGGCGGAAGCACGGACATCCGGGGCGCCTTGTCGCGAATTGGGTGGGTGTCCCTTACCAATGGCGCAGGTCACGAATGGTTCCCCTGGAACGGATTTAAGTGTGGCAGGTTAGCCGTAAGCTCGAACTATGCATGAGACCTGCCTTCATCCCCGGTGCGACAGAATGGATTTGTCTGAAAAAGTGTCCCGATACGGGATCGAAGCGAGCTTTATCGACGGCACCGGACAGACCCATACGATCGACGAACAGACTTTCCATCAGGTCGCGGAAGCGTTGGGACAGGCGCCGTCGTTGTCCGCGCCGATTGTCATCCGCTGCGTGGATGGTGTGGATATCGATCATCTCGTCACGCGGCTGTCGCATCTGCATAACTGGCAGATCTTCGATTCCGATGCTCACCTGATCTTATCATCCGGCGCGGCGTCAGAGGCGCGGCTTCCTTTCGGGGTCTATCGTCTGCGCGGGCGGCACAGCGAGGCGGTGGAAACATCTCTCATCGTCGCACCGGAGCGAGCCTATGAAGGTGAGTTCGATCGTCGATGGCTTCTGGCGATGCAACTCTATGGCATCCGCTCGCACCGGAATTGGGGAATCGGTGATTTCTCCGACCTGCAGACCTTGATGCGATGGGCGGCAAGCCTGGGCGCGGCAGGCGTCGGCCTCAATCCGTTGCACGCGTTGTTCGATGACGAGGCGGAGGATTGCAGCCCGTATTCGCCGAACAGCCGCCTGTTTCTGAATTCCATCTACATCGATGTCGCGGCGCTGCCGGAATTACCGGAATATTTCACGGCAGAGAACCGAGCGGAGATCGAGCGGCTGCAAAATTCCGAACTGGTGGATTATGCGGGTGTCGCCGCCTTGAAGCAGCGCGCATTGAGACGAGCCTTCGCGCAATTCAAGGCGCGCACCACGCTCAAGCGCACATCATCTTTTGATGCATTTCGCAAACAGCGCGGACAGACGTTGTCACGCTTCGCCTGTTTCGAGGCGCTGCGCCGGAAATACCGGGCCGCGTGGTGGGAGTGGCCGGAGCCATGGCGGGAGCCGGATGACAATACGCTCGCGGAATTTCGCCGGGGCGATGATGCGGACGACATCGTCTTTACAGAATTCGTGCAGTGGTGCGCGCACGAGCAGTTACAGGCCTGCACCGCGCTGGGCGAAGAGCTTGGTCTCCCGGTCGGGCTTTATCTCGACATTGCCGTCGGCGTGAAGTCCGGCGGGTTCGATGCGTGGAATGAGCAGGCCGCGATTTCACGACGGCTGTCGGTCGGCGCGCCGCCGGACCAGCTCAACACCGCCGGGCAGGATTGGGGCCTCGCAGGCTTCAATACTTCCGGGTTGGAGGCGCGCAGCTTCGCGCCGTTTCGCGACATGCTGGCGGCTTCCATGCGCTATGCCGGCGCGGTGCGGCTGGATCATGTGTTGGGGCTCAACCGCATCTACGTGGTGCCGTCAGGCTTTCCGCCCAATCGCGGCGTCTACATCCGCATGCCGTTCGAGGCCATGCTGGCGAGCGTGGCGATCGAGAGCGTCGCGCATCGCTGCATCATGATCGGGGAAGATCTCGGCACGGTGCCGGATGGCTTTCGCGAAAGGCTGGCCGATTGGGCGGTCTGGTCCTACCGGGTGTTGGTTTTCGAGCGTGGCGAAGGCGGCGCGTTCAACGGGCCTGACAGCTACCCCGCACGCGCGCTGGTCACGTTCGGCACGCATGATCTTGCGACATTCGCGGGCTGGCGGAGTGGGCACGACATCGCGCTCAAGCAATCGCTGCACATCGATCCGGGCGAAAGCCTTGGCGACCGCGAGAATGCCGTCGGTCTGCTTGAGCGTGCGCTGGATATAAAGAGTGGCGAGACGAGGGGATTTGAGTCGATATTGTCCTATCTCGCCCAAACCCCGTCGCGTCTCCTCGGCGTTGCGATCGAGGATCTGTTCGGCGTGGTGGATCAGCCGAATGTGCCGGGCACGACCAATGAGCACCCGAACTGGCGGCGCAAGCTGCCATGGCCGCTTGAGGCGTGGGACGCTCACATCGATGTTAACGGACTCACGGAAGCGTTGCGGTCGCGGATTGTATCGCATTGATTGGACTGGAATACGTAACCGCGGTTGCGTTTTCGGGAACGAAATTTTTCGTGGCCTGTTGGAGTGACGTCACGGGATTGAGGAGATCCATATGTCACTCGGCACGATTATTCTGATTATTCTGATTATTGCTCTGCTTGGCGGTTTCAGCGGCGTTGGCGGCGGCCCGTTCTACGGCACCGGCTATTACGGCGGCGGCGGGCTTGGTCTCGTCATTATTATTCTTGTAATCCTGCTATTGATGGGGCGCATCTGACGTCCATCGGATTTGAAAAGCCCGCCTGAACAGGCGGGCTTTTTGCTGGGCGCATAATGCCGCATCTTCCGCTGCTCTCCGGCAGTTGATTTGGCCGAGGCGATTTCAGGTGGTTGATTTACCGCGCCGATGCAGGCGGCATAAGATCGGCTCGGCTATAGCCCCAGAGGGAGTACAAGATGACATCGAATTCGGCATTGGCTTCGGATGAAATCGGCCTGACCAGGGTCGCGCCTTTGACGCGGCGGGGATTCATGACGGCCTCTGCCGCAGCGGCGGCAGGCTATACGCTGGCTGCAGGCCCAGTGCGGGCGGATGTCATCAAGACCGACACCACCGGGCTCGAAACCGGGCCTGCCGCCATCAAGGTTGCGGGCGGGGAGATGCCCGGCTATTTCGCGCGGCCTGCCGGTGTGAAAAACCCACCCGTCATTCTGGTGGCGATGGAGGTGTTCGGGCTGCACGAATACATCAAGGATGTGGTGCGCCGCCTCGCCAAGCTCGGCGCCTTCGCGGTGGCGCCGGATTATTACTATCGTGCGGGCGTCGATCTCACCAAGATCACGGAAATTCCGAAGCTGATGCCGATCGTCAACGCTAAGCCGGACAGCGAATTGCTCTCCGACCTCGACGCCACGGCGGCGTGGGCGAAATCGCAAGGTGGCGATACGGGCCGGCTCGGCATCGTCGGCTTCTGCCGGGGCGGGCGCAGCGTGTGGGAATACGCCGCCCACAGCAGCCAGCTCAAGGCCGGTGTCGCTTTCTACGGTTCGCTGATCGACCCGCCGAACCCGCTCTGGCCAAAAAGCCCGATGCAGTTGGCGGGCGACATGAAGGCCCCTGTGCTTGGCCTCTATGGCGCGGAGGATCAAGGCATTCCGCCCGCTCAGGTCGAGCAGATGAAGGCTGCGCTGGCGGCCGCTGGAAAGACTGCGGAATTCCACATCTTCCCCGGCGCGCCGCACGGCTTCCATGCCGATTACCGGCCGAGCTACCGCAAGGAGCAGGCCGAGCAGGCGTGGGGCGAGATGCAGGCCTGGTTCAGGAAATACAAGGTTCTGACCTGATCTCCGGCTTGCCGTGCCGCCCGGACATGGCCAACAATGGTGAGTGCAAGCCGCAAACGGTTTGCTGTCGGGGGGCACAATGGAAGAGGCTGCAAAGAGGGCGAAGTCCCGCGGCATTGTCGCGGGACTTGTCATTGCGGGGTTGCTGGCGGCGCTGCCGCTCGCGGTCTGGATGGACCTCACCAATCTGACGGAAAGTTCGCTGCGGCGGCAGGCGAGCGATCTGAATTCCGTCATCACCGGCGTGCGGGGATATTACGCTCGCAATATCGTTGCGCGGGTGCTCGCCTCACCCGGCACGACGCAGGTGGTGCACAATTACGAAGAGATCCCGGGCGCGATTCCGATTCCCGCGACCTTGTCGCTCGAACTCGGTGCGGTCATCAGCGACCAGCAGAAGAATATCCATTACCGCTTCGTGTCGGACTATCCCTTCACCAATCGGGCCCCGCACAAGCTCGATGAATTTGAGAAGGCGTCGCTCGCGAGCCTGCGAGAAAACCCCAAGCAGGCGCTGGTGCATTCGGAATGGAGTCCGTTTCATGATCGCGTCCGCTACATTGTTCCAGTGACGATGGGTCCGGCCTGTGTCAGTTGCCACAATACGCATCCGGAAAGCCCGAAGCGCGACTGGAAGGTGGGCGACGTGCGCGCGATTCAGGAGATCGATATTTCCCAGCCAATCGCGGCGAACATGTTTTCGTTCAAATGGCTGCTGGGCTACTTCGTGCTGGCGGCTGTCAGCGGCATTTCGTTCCTGACCCTGCAACTCAAGCAGAGCCGCACGATCCGCCACATGAACACGGAGCTTGAATCGGCGAACGATTTCCTCGCGACGTTGTCGATGAAGATTTCACGCTATATCTCGCCGCAGATCTACACCAGCATTTTCAGTGGCCGGAAGGATGTCACCATTCATACCGAGCGCAAGAAGCTGACGATCTTCTTTTCCGATATCCAGAACTTCACGGCGACGACGGAGCGGCTGCAACCCGAACTGATTACGGAGCTGTTGAACGAATATTTCACCGAGATGTCCACCATCGCGATGTCCTATGGCGGCACCATCGACAAGTTCATCGGCGATGCGATGCTGATCTTCTTCGGCGATCCCGAAACCAAAGGTGATGTGGCGGATGCGCAGGCCTGCCTGAAGATGGCGTGGGAAATGCAGCGCCGCCTCACGGAGCTGAACGCGAAATGGCGTCATGCCGGAATCGAGGAGCCGTTTCAGGTCCGCATGGGCATCAATTCGGGCTTCTGCAATGTCGGAAATTTCGGCAGCAACGACCGGATGGACTACACCATCATCGGGGCGGAGGCGAACCTTGCGGCGCGACTGCAGTCCATTGCAGCGCCCGGACAGATCGTCATCAGCTATGAAACCTATGCGCTGGTGCGGGGCGATGTCATCGCCCATGAGTTGACGCCGATCACGATGAAGGGGATTTCGCGTCAGGTCGTGCCCTATGCGGTGGACCGTGTGCTGGACGAGGGCAGCGGCAAGCGCGACATCGTGGTGGAACGGATGGCCGGGCTCGATCTTTATTTCAATCCGGGCGCCGTGGCCCCGGCGGATGCCGAGCGGGTGAAGTCCATTCTGGCCGATGCAATGGCGTCGCTGGAGGCCGGGCAGGCGAAACCGGCGTAAGCCGGTTTATTCGTCGGCAACTTCAGTCGAGGGACGGTCGCTGCCCCGGGCCGTTTCCTCGTGCCACTTGCCCTCGGAATCCTCGTATTGGATGACCTCGGTGCGTCCCGGCACCCGCTGTTCCGTGGCGGCAGCCTGGGCGGCATCGTAGGCCGCCTTGCGGCTCGGGAATGTTTCGGAAAACACGCCGTTGGATTTGTAGGCCCAGCCTCCGTCATGTTCGACGATCTGGTAGACGACCTTGGTCATGTTCGCCTCTTGTCTTGTCGTTGTGTCGTTTCTTGATGCTTTCTTGGCACTCAACGCACAGCTCCGGTTCCCGGTTCGCGCCGGACCGGCCTGACAGAACACATGGGAGGCCGCCGGCGGTCCTCAATGGGTGTGGCGTTAAGACTTTCACGCCTTGCAGGTGGAAAAACAGCGTGATGCAGGGGCCGAAATAGACGAGCAGCGAGCGCGCGACACCACATCTTGTCGCGAACGAAACCGGTCATGCTATGAATCGCTGATTCGGGCGCGTTTCGTTCCGCGCGTGTTCCAAAGGTTAAGGCGCGTTGAGATGTCCGTCGCAAAATGGGGCATCGCGCGCCGGGAAATCGAGCCGGGAGAGTCGCATGTGGAAATGGGCCGCTGTGTTCGCGATGACGCTGACATTGATCGGGCAGGCCGTCGCGCAGGACGTGCCCGGCATCGAGATCTGCACCGCTGAGAAAACCATGGAGCGGCGGACGAGTTGCCTGCAGAGTAATGTCAATTTTCTGATGCGCAGCATCGCGAAGCTGACGCAGGATCACCAGCAGAAGCTCGACGCCGCCAACCGTCAGATCGATGCGCTGAAGGCATCCGTCGTCAGCCTTCAGGCGAAGGTCGGCGAGTTGCAGGCCGCGAAGACGGCGCCGCATACGGCCAAACCGAATGATAAGCCGAAAGAACCGGCCGCGAAATAATGAGCGACGCGCAGCGCGATCCCTGTTTCGTCTATGTGCTCGGCTGCGTGCACAAGGGCCGCACCACGACCTATGTCGGCTGGACCAACGATGTCGAGCGGCGGCTGGCGCAGCATAATTCCGGCACCGGCGCGCGCTCGACGCGCGGGCGCACATGGGCGCTTCTGCATGTGGAGACGTTCGCGACCCGCAACGAGGCGATGAGCCGCGAATGGCATCTCAAGCGCGACCGCGCGTTCCGCAAGCGGCTGACGCAAAAGATAGCGTCCGGGTGAGGCGGGCTACTTCTCCCGCCGATTCAGGAAGGCGACGCGCTCGAACAGGTGCACGTCCTGCTCGTTCTTCAACAGCGCGCCGTGCAGGGGCGGGATCATCTTGCGCGGATCGCTCTCGCGCAGCACGTCTGGCGTGACGTCCTCGTTGAGCAAGAGCTTCAGCCAGTCCAGCAGTTCGGAGGTCGAGGGCTTCTTCTTCAGGCCGGGCATGTCGCGCAGGTCGAAGAACAGCCGCAGCGCCTCGTCCACCAGCCGCTGCTTGATGCCGGGGAAATGCACCTCGACGATCGCCTTCATCGTCTCGACATCCGGAAACTTGATGTAGTGGAAGAAGCAGCGGCGCAGGAACGCGTCGGGCAATTCCTTCTCGTTGTTGGAGGTGATGACGATGATCGGCCGTTGCGCGGCCTTGATGGTCTCGCCCGTCTCGTAGACGTGGAATTCCATGCGGTCGAGTTCGAGCAGCAAATCGTTCGGGAATTCGATGTCAGCCTTGTCGATTTCGTCGATCAGAAGCACCGGGCGCGTGTCATGGGTGAACGCCTCCCACAATTTGCCGCGCTTGATGTAATTGGCGATGTCCGACACGCGCGGGTCGCCAAGCTGGCTGTCGCGCAGGCGCGACACCGCATCGTATTCATAAAGACCCTGTTGCGCCTTGGTGGTGGACTTGACGTGCCATGTCAGCAGCGGGGCCTTGAGCCCTTGCGCGATTTCCTCCGCGAGCACGGTCTTGCCGGTGCCGGGCTCGCCTTTCACCAGCAGCGGACGTTGCAGGTAGATCGCCGCGTTGACCGCGATCTTGAGGTCGTCGGTTGCGACGTAATTCTCGGTGCCGGTGAATTTCATGAAACCATACTTGGATCGAGGATCTTGGATCGAGAGGAGGCGGGCATTCACGGATGCATATGAAGATGTCTTCCGGAAAAGCCTCGCGAGGCGCTCCCAATGTAGGCAAAAAGCCGCCCCGGTAAAGCGCAAACCTGCATGGTGGTGTGCTTGACGGGCAGCCACCCGTGCGCGAACGTCACACGATGTTTCTGCAATTCTTCACATCGCTGCGGCAGGCCAATGTGCCGGTCACGTTACGCGAGTACCTCACCTTGATGGAGGCGCTCGACGCGGGCCTGCCCGAGCATAATGTGGAGAATTTCTACTATCTGGCACGCGCGGCGCTGGTGAAGGACGAGCGCAATCTCGACAAGTTCGATCGCGTGTTCGGCGAGACTTTCAAGGGGCTGGAGTCCCTGTCGGAGGCGGTCGAGGGAGCCGCGATCCCGGCGGAATGGCTGAAGAAGCTCACCAAAAAATATCTGACCGAGGAGGAGAAAGCCAAGCTCGAGGCGCTCGACTGGAACAAGCTGATGGACACGCTGCGCAAGCGGATGGAGGAGCAGAAGAAGCGCCATCAGGGCGGCACCAAATGGATCGGCACGGGCGGCACCTCGCCGTTCGGCGCTTATGGCTACAACCCCGCGGGCATCCGCATCGGGCAGGACGGAAACCGGAATTTTCGTGCCGTGAAGGTCTGGGACCGCCGCGAGTTCAAGGATCTCGACGGCAATGTCGACCTCGGCGTGCGCAACATCAAGATCGCGTTGCGCCGCTTGCGGAAATTCGCCCGCACCGGGGCTGCCGACGAACTCGATCTCGACACCACCATCAAGCAATCGGCCAATCGTGGTTATCTCGACGTGCATCTGCGGCCCGAACGGCACAACGCGGTCAAGGTGCTGATCTTTTTCGACATCGGCGGATCGATGGATATGCACGTCGCGCAGGTCGAGGAGTTGTTCTCGGCGGCGCGCACCGAATTCAAGCACATGGAATATTTCTACTTCCACAACTGCCTCTATGAGAGCGTGTGGAAGAACAATCACCGCCGGTTCAACGAACGAATTCCGACATGGGACGTTCTGCATAAATATCCGTCCGACTATAAAGTGATCTTTGTCGGCGATGCGGCGATGAGCCCCTACGAGATCGCGGTGCCGGGCGGCTCTGTCGAGCACGTCAATGCCGAGCCGGGCGCGGTGTGGCTGCAACGGGTGATCCAGACCTATCCGAATGTCGTCTGGCTCAATCCCGAGCAGCGGCGCTATTGGGATTATTCGGAATCCACGGCGATGATCCGCAAGCTGTTCGAAAACCGGATGTATGCGCTGACGCTCGAAGGCCTTGAGCAGGCCATTCGCGAGCTGGTGCGATAATTATGGAATGATCAGGGAGGTCTTATGGCTCAGACAATTCACCGCGGCATCAAGGCGCTGCTCGATGAAGCCAACCGCGAGGTCGAGGCGATCAAGGCGCCCGACCTGATTGGGTCGGCGAAGGATGAGAGCATTCTCATTGTCGACCTGCGCGATCCGCGTGAGATCGAGCGCGAGGGCCGTATCCCCGGCGCGTTTCATTGTCCGCGCGGCATGCTTGAATTCTGGCTCGATCCGGCGAGTCCCTATGCGAAGCCTGCCTTTCAGCAGGACAGGAAGTTCGTCTTCCACTGTGCGTCGGGCTGGCGCTCGGCGCTGGCAGCCAAGACCGCGCAGGACATGGGATTGAAACCCGTCGCGCATCTCGACGGCGGCTTCACGGCCTGGCGCGAGGCGGGCGGGCCGATCGAGCGCGTCGAGCCGCACAAGCCCAAAGCATGAGGATTGATCATGAGCGATCCGCTGGTCTCGACATCATGGCTGCGTGAACATCTCATCGATTCCGATGTCAGGATCGTCGACGCGGCCTACCGGATGCCGGCGATGCGGCCGCCGACGGCAGCCGAGGAATATGCCGCGCGGCATATTCCGGGCGCGGTGTTCTTCGATGTCGATGTGATCGCGGATCGCACCAGTTCGTTGCCACACATGTTGCCGAAGGCCGATCAGTTCGCGCGCGATGTCGGCGGGCTCGGCATCGGCAATGACGATCTCGTGGTGATCTACGATCGCGGCGACTACATGGGCGCGCCGCGCGCGTGGTGGATGTTCGGCGTGTTCGGTCATGATCGCGTCAAGGTGCTGGACGGCGGATTGAAGAAATGGATCGCCGAAAGCGGCGCGGTCGAGAGCGCTTCGGTGACGCCTGCGCCGAAAACCTTTCAGGCACGGCTCAATGACAAGCGCGTGCGTAGCCTTGAAGATGTGCGGAAGAATGTCGAAGCGCGCGCCGAGCAGGTGATCGATGCACGCTCGCGCGAACGCTATGAAGGCACCGCGCCCGAGCCCTGGCCGGGGCGCCGCTCGGGCCGGATTCCCGGCAGCCTCAACGTGCCGTTCACCGATCTGATCGATCCGGCGACAGGCGAGATGCGTCGCGTGAGTGAGTTGCAAAAGATTTTCAGTGCGGCCCATGCCGATCTCGCGCGCCCCATCGTCACCTCCTGCGGATCGGGCGTGACGGCGGGTGTGCTGTCGCTCGCGCTGGCGCGCCTTGGCGTGGACAGCGCGCTTTATGACGGCTCATGGGCGGAGTGGGGATTACCCGACGGGCCGCCGGTCGCAACCGGCAAGCCTTGATAATTCAAGCAATGATCGACTGAGCGGTTGCTTCGCGCGGTGATGACTCTATCGGCGCGGCGGAAGGGTGCTGGCAACGGTCGGCGCAGGTGCTGCCGCGGTTGTAGCCGCCGGGGCGAACAGCGGGAAAAAGCTTTGCTCCACGGGTGGCGGCGGGGCCGGGCGAACAATGCGGCGGCGGTAATGATGATGCGCACGGGCGCGCGCACGCGCCTTGGCGCGGATCGCGGCGCGCTTCCGTGCGACGGCTCTGGTCTTGATGGCTGATACCGGTGCCGCCGCAGGCTTGGCTGCGGGTTGTGGCTGGGCCTCGATGCTGGCCGTGGTGATGGCATCGGTCAAAGGAATTGATGGCGGGTCCGGAATGACGATGCGCGGAATGGCCGCTTCGTCTTCAGGCGTGGCCGTTTCGGCTTCCGTAATAAGAGGAGTGGGCGCAGGGGTCGGAGCTGGGGCCAGAACCGGGTCTACCGGCTGCGAGGCTGGCGGCTCGGCAAGTGGTGGTTCAGCGGGTGGTGGCTCAACCTGCAACACCGCAAGCGTCGGCGTCTCGACGACGAAGCTGGAGACGGGGGTCTGCAGATTCCGCAGCGGGGCCGCGGCAAATTCCTCATGAGTCGCGCGCAGAAATGCCGCTGCACCCAGACCGAAAACCAGCACGGATGCCGCAAGGGCCACTATGATCGCCAAAAGCCGGAACCCGGGAAGCATGGTGCAATCGTGTCCTGCCAGCAGAGCGCGAAATCGAGAACCAAAGTCCTTGCCTGAGCGATGGGTGATGGGCCATGCGGCCTGTGGCCCAAAAACTACCGTCGAATCAGGATGATCCAAGGATAGCCCCGGATCGGCAGGCGCGCCGCCGAAAACCCCCGCAGGGCCCGAATTCACGGTGGATAGCGATTTTGTGTTCCCGAATGTCGCAAAAAAGTCAGCACAGGCAGGCTTTTTTGGTTCATGTCTTGAATGTGCCGCTATCGTGAGCGATTGCATTAACGATACGGTGTTCGCTTCGCACTATCATAGGGGCATGATGTCCAATCGCCTTTCGACGAGCCTTCTGGTGCTGGCCGCAAGCATGGCCGGAGTTCCAGCCACGCAGGCTCAGACCTATCAGCAGCCCGGCTATTATGGGCAGCAGCAGCCCGATCCCTACCAGCAGAACCGCGCGCCGGATTTCGACCGCGTCGGCGATCGCGGCGACGGCTCGCTCTCGCCGCCCGGTTTCCAGCAGCCCGGTCCGCCGCAGCCCGGCTATCAGTCATCTTCCGCGCAGCAGCCTGCCTACCCGCAGGGGCCGATCCTGTCGCCGGACGATCCGCGCTACGGCCGTCCGCCGGGTGCGCCGCCGCTGAATTACTCCAACAACGGCCAGCAGGGGGCGCCGCAGCCGCAGAACGCCTCGGGTTACGATAATCCGCGTCCGCCCGGCAGCGTCGATGCATCCGGTGCGCAGCGCCCGGCAGTCGATTCGCAAGGCCGTCCGATGACGGTCGCCGTCTTGCCGGCCGAGGACCAGCCGGAAACCGGCCCCCGTCAGGAATTGTCGCCGCGCCTGCGCCGTCAGGAGGTCAACTACCAGACCAAGGAGCCCGCGGGCACGATCATCGTCGATACCGCGAACACGCAGCTTTATTACATCCTCGGCCATGGCCGGGCGATCCGCTACGGTGTGCGCGTGGGACGTGACGGCTTCACCTGGACCGGCGTGCAGAAGATCACCCGCAAGGCCGAGTGGCCCGATTGGCATCCGCCGCCAGAGATGATCGAGCGTCAGCCCTATCTGCCGCGCTTCATGGCCGGCGGCGACGGCAACCCGCTCGGCGCGCGCGCCATGTATCTCGGCAATACGGTGTACCGCATTCATGGCACCAACCAGCCGTCGACGATCGGCAAGTTCGTCTCCTCGGGCTGCATCGGCATGCTGAACGAGGACGTCGAGGATCTGTTCGATCGCGTCAAGGTCGGCACCCGCGTCGTGGTGTTGCCGGGCGGTCCGCCGCCGGCGGTTGCGACGGCTCAGCCCGCCGCCGGTACGGCCGGTTATGGCCCGTCCGCCAGCGCCGCGCCGCAAGGCTCGGCCGGCAATGGTGCTGCCGCCAACATCGGCGTTCCCAATCAGGGGCCGACGGTGGTGCCGCCGCTGCCAAGCCCGGTGACGGTGCGCTGAGCGTATCTTCTGAAATCTGAAAAAAGGGGCTGGCTCGACATCGAGCCAGCCCCTTTTCTTTTCGCGCGATATTTTGCGGCGTCAGACGATGCCGAGCGCGCGCATGGCCTCCGCCACGCGGATGAAGCCCGCGACATTGGCGCCGAGCACGTAATTACCGGGTGCGCCATAGGTATCGGCCATCTCCGCACAACGGTCGTGGATGTTGTGCATGATGGTTTCGAGGCGCTTCTCGGTGGCCTCGAAGGTCCATGAATCGCGCGATGCGTTCTGCTGCATTTCGAGCGCGCTGGTCGCAACGCCGCCGGCGTTTGCGGCCTTGCCCGGCGCGAACAGGATTCCGGCGTCGAGGAACGCCCGCACCGCTTCCGGCGTGGAAGGCATGTTGGCGCCTTCGCCGACCGCGATCAGCCCGTTCTTCAGGAGCGTGCGGGCATCCTGCCCGTTGAGTTCGTTCTGCGTCGCCGACGGCATCGCGACATCCGCAGGCACGTCCCAGATTCGCCCCTCGGGCAGGAAGGTTGCGCCGCGTCCGCGCGCCTTCGCATAGTCGGAGACGCGGCCGCGCTTGGTTTCCTTGATTTCCTTGAGGAGCGCCAGATCGATACCGGCTTCATCGACGACATAGCCGCCGGAATCCGAACACGCGATCACGCGGCCGCCAAGCTCGGTCACTTTCTCGATCGTGTAGATGGCGACGTTGCCCGCGCCCGAGACGATCACCTTCTTGCCGTCGAAGCTCTGCTTGCGCGTGCGCAGCATGCGTTCGACGAAATAGGTCGCGCCGTAGCCGGTCGCCTCGGTGCGGACTTGCGAGCCGCCCCAGGTCATGCCCTTGCCGGTGAACACGCCGGATTCGTAACGGTTGGTGATGCGCTTGTAATGACCGAACATGTAGCCGATCTCGCGCTGGCCGACGCCGATGTCGCCGGCGGGCACGTCGGTATATTCACCGAGGTGACGATACAATTCCGTGACGAAGGACTGGCAGAAGCGCATGATCTCGCGATCCGAGCGTCCCTTCGGATCGAAATCGGAGCCGCCCTTGCCGCCGCCGATTGGCATGCCGGTGAGCGCGTTTTTGAACGTCTGCTCGAAGCCGAGAAATTTGATCGTGCCGAGATAGACCGTCGGATGAAAACGGATGCCGCCCTTGAACGGGCCGAGCGCCGAATTGAACTGAACGCGGAAGCCGCGATTGATGTGAATCTTGCCTTTGTCATCGGTCCACGGCACGCGGAAAATGATCTGCCGCTCGGGCTCGCAGATGCGCTCGATCAGGGCGTCTTCGGCGTAATGTGGATGTTTGGCGATGACGGCGCCCAGACTGTCGAGCACCTCGCGGACCGCCTGATGGAATTCTTCTTCGCCGGGATTGCGGCGCAGGACATCGGTAAAAATTGGCTGGAGTTTTTCGTCGAGCATTTAATCCTTCACCTGTGAGTTCTCAGACACGACAGCATGCAGCCGCTCTCGAAGGCGGACCTCGCGAGTGTTGGATGATGTCGTTTGCGCCCGGCGCGCAAAATCGTGGTAGGAGGCGCGGGAAGCAGCGTCAATCGCTGAAAAGCGCGTGCGACATTCTGCGCGCTTGACGCTCATCGCTCCGTCCGGAGCGGCGAGGCGACCGGAAACTTCACTCCCGGTCCGCGCCCGTTCGAGCCGATCTGGATCGGGCACGGAACTTCGCCTTCGCGTGCGCGCGATGGCATGCGCCAAAGCAATGCCGCGGGATTGCCTGAAACGCGATTTGCGGTGGGAAAGTACTGAAAAACCTGACGTTCGAACACTTACGAGAGCGAACGAAGGCAGCCGATGGTTGCCCTTTTCGGCCCGTCCCATTACATCAGCAGCAAGTAAAAATTCCCGCATAGGTTGGCTTCCCGAGAGGCTTTGAAGGATCACGATGGCGCGCCAGTTCGTCTATTTCATGCAGGGCCTGACCAAGGCTTATCCCACTCGCAAGGTGCTCGATAACGTTCATCTGTCGTTTTACCCGGACGCCAAGATCGGCGTGCTCGGCGTCAACGGCGCGGGTAAATCGACGCTGCTCAAGATCATGGCCGGCATCGACAAGGATTATAACGGCGAGGCCTGGGTCGCCGAAGGCGCGCGCGTCGGTTATCTTGAACAGGAGCCACAGCTCGATCCGAACAAGTCGGTCCGCGAGAACGTGATGGAAGGCGTCGCCAAGCAGAAGGCGATCCTCGACCGTTACAACGACCTTGCGGTGAACTACTCGGACGAGACCGCCGACGAGATGACGAAGCTGCAGGACGAGATCGAGGCGCAGGGCCTGTGGGATCTCGACAGCAAGGTCGATCAGGCGATGGACGCGCTGCGTTGTCCGCCGGACGATGCCGATGTGACCAAGCTCTCGGGCGGCGAGCGCCGCCGCGTCGCATTGTGCAAGCTGCTGCTCGATGCGCCGGATCTGTTGCTGCTCGACGAACCGACCAACCATCTCGACGCCGAAAGCGTGTCGTGGCTCGAAGGCCATTTGCGCAACTATCCGGGCGCGATCCTGATCGTGACCCACGATCGCTACTTCCTCGACAACGTGACCAGCTGGATTCTCGAACTCGACCGCGGCAAAGGTATTCCCTACGAGGGCAATTACTCGTCGTGGTTGGTGCAGAAGCAGAAGCGCCTCGAGCAGGAAGGCCGCGAGGACGCCGCGCATCAGAAGACGCTGGCGCGCGAGCAGGAATGGATCGCGTCCTCGCCGAAGGCGCGTCAGGCCAAGTCCAAGGCGCGCTATCAGCGTTACGAGGACCTGCTCAAGCAGGCAAACGAGAAGCAGAGCCAGACTGCACAGATCATCATTCCGGTGGCAGAGCGTCTCGGCAACAACGTCATCGATTTCGAGGGCCTCACCAAGGGGTTTGGTGACCGCCTCCTGATCGACAACCTCACCTTCAAGCTGCCGCCGGGCGGTATCGTCGGCGTGATCGGCGCCAACGGCGCGGGCAAGTCCACGCTGTTCAAGATGATCACGGGACAGGAAAAGCCGGATGCCGGCACCATCACCACGGGTGAATCGGTGCATCTCGGTTATGTCGATCAGTCGCGCGATGCGCTCGACGGCAAGAAAACCGTGTGGGAAGAAATCTCCGGTGGTAACGACCAGATTCTGCTCGGCAAGAAGGAAGTGAACTCGCGCGGCTACTGCTCGGCGTTCAACTTCAAGGGCGCGGATCAACAGAAGAAGGTCGGCGCGCTGTCGGGTGGTGAGCGCAACCGCGTGCATCTTGCCAAGATGCTGAAGTCCGGCGCCAACGTGCTGCTGCTCGACGAACCGACCAACGATCTCGATGTCGATACGCTACGCGCGCTGGAAGAGGCGCTCGAGGATTTCGCGGGCTGCGCCGTCATCATCAGCCATGACCGCTGGTTCCTCGACCGCATCGCCACCCACATGCTGGCGTTCGAGGGCGACAGCCATGTCGAATGGTTCGAAGGCAATTTCCAGGATTACGAGAAGGACAAGCTGCGCCGTCTCGGCCAGGATGCCGCGATCCCGCATCGGGTGAAGTACAAGAAGCTGACGCGGTAGGTTCGATCATGGCTGACTGGGACGCGCGCCAATATCTCAAATTCGAGGATGAACGCACGCGCCCGTCGCGCGATCTGCTCGCGCAGATTCCATTGACCGCGCCGCGGCATGTGGTCGACATCGGCTGCGGGCCGGGAAATTCCACCGAGCTTCTGGTGCAACGCTGGCCCGACGCGACGGTCACCGGCATCGACACCTCCGCCGATATGCTGCGGCAGGCGCGGGAGCGTCTGCCGAACGTCGAGTTCATCGAGACCAATGTTTCGCACTGGAAACCGCCGGCGGACGCCGACGTGCTGTTCGCGAACGCGATCTTCCAGTGGGTGCCGGATCATCTTGGGCAACTGAAAAGGCTGCTCTCGGCGTTGCCGCAGGGCGGCGTGCTCGCGGTGCAGATGCCGGACAATCTCGCCGAGCCGACGCATGTGCTGATGCGCGAGGTGGCGCTGGATGGGCCTTGGCGCGACGCTCTTTCGGATGTCACCAGGCTGCGCGACATACTCCCGTCACCGCGCGTCTATTACGATGCCTTGCAGCCGCTGTGCTCGCGGTTCGAGCTTTGGCACACGGGTTACAATCACGTCCTCAACGATGCGACCGAGATCGTCGAATGGGTCAAGGGAACTGGGCTGCGGCCGTTCCTCGATCCGCTTGAAGTGCCTCAGCGCAAGGAGTTCCTCGCGCAATATACCGCGCGCGTGGCGGCGAGCTATTTGCCGCAGCAGGATGGCAAGGTGCTGCTGCATTTCCCGCGTCTGTTTCTGGTCGCGGTGCGCTGAAGCGTTCCGGCGGCGGAAAAAGCCGTCGCGGCGGAGGGCTGGCGAAGCGCGGGGATGGCGAATCTGGCATGATTCCCTTCTGAGATTCGTCCTGAACCTGCCGGAGCCAGTCCCATCATGTCGCTGACCCCAGAGACGCCGCTGCCACCCAAGGGGGTGGGCCTGCGTCCGATCCCGATGCTGATCTTCAGTTCGCGCTGGCTGCAATTGCCGCTCTATATCGGGTTGATCGTTGCCCAGTGCGTCTATGCCATTCTCTTTTTGAAAGAGCTTTGGCATTTGATGAGCCACTCGTTCGATTTTACCGAGCAGCAGATCATGCTGGTGGTGCTCGGGTTGATCGACGTGGTGATGATCTCGAACCTTCTGGTGATGGTGATCGTCGGCGGCTACGAGACGTTCGTGTCGCGTCTTAATCTTCAGGGCCATCCGGATGAACCGGAGTGGTTGAGCCATGTCAACGCCAGCGTGCTCAAGATCAAGCTCGCGATGGCGATCATCGGCATTTCCTCGATTCATCTGTTGCGCACCTTCATCGAGGCGGGCAACCTCGGCGGTGTCGGGCGGACCACCAACTACACGACCGAAGGCGTGATGTGGCAGACCATCATTCATGTCGTGTTCGTGCTCTCCGCGCTGGGCATCGCGTGGGTCGATCGCATTTCGGCTGGACTCGAGGGCACCGGCGAGGAAGCCGGTCACGCGGCGCACTGAGGGGACCGGGCTTGGCTGCAAGGACCATCAACCGTCGCGGCCTTGTGCTCGGCCTTTGTCTGGGTCTTGCTTTTTGTTTCGGCAGGCTGGGACCGGCCCATGCCGCCGATGACGGCTTCACGCGCTTCGTCGCCTCGCTCTGGCCGGATGCCGAGAAGGCCGGAGTCACGCGCGCGACGTTCGAGACGCAGACGCGCGACCTCAAACCCGATTACAAATTGCCGGACCTGATACTTCCGGGCCGCCCCAAGACCGGCGCGCCGTCGCAGGCCGAGTTCGTTCAGGTGCCAGCGGATTATGTGAAGGAAGCGCGGATCGCACGGCTCGCTGTCGATGGCCAGCAGCTTGCATCGAAATATCACGACACGCTCGCTGCTATCGAGCGCCGCTTCGGTGTGCCGGGCACGATTATCCTCGCGATCTGGGGCCGCGAAACAGATTACGGCCGCTACCAGTTGCCCTATGACGGGCTGACCGTGCTTGCGACGCAGGCCTATGTCGGCCGCCGCAAGGATCAGTATCGCAATGAGTTTATCGAAGCGCTGAAGCTGATCCAGCACGGCGACGTCACGCGCAAAGGCTTGCGGACGTCATGGGGCGGCGCGACGGGGCTGACACAATTCCTGCCGTCCGAGCTTGCCAAGCACGGCGTGGATTTCGACAAGGACGGACACATCAACATCTGGACCTCGGTGCCGGATGCGCTGGCGTCCGCCGCGCAGCAACTCGTCAACAAGGGCTGGCAGCGCGGCATCCGCTGGGCCTATGAGGTGAAGGCGCCGCCGCGCGCCGATTGCACCGAGGGCGTGCCTGAAGTGACGAAGCCGCTCGGCGAATGGCTGCGCGAGGGCTTCGTGCCGGTTCGCGGACGTCAGTTGAGCGCGGCGGAAAAAGCGACGCCGGCCTCATTGTTGCAGGTCGAAGGAATTTACGGCCCGTCTTTCCTGGTGACGAAGAACTACTTCGTCATCAAGGAATACAATTTCTCCGATCTCTATGTGCTGTTCGTCGGCCACCTCAGTGACCGGATGAACGACGGTCAACCCTTCGCAACGCCGTGGTCCGCGTCATCGCAATTGCGGACCACTGACGTCGAGGCGATGCAGAAGAAGCTCACCGAGATCGGGCTTTACGCCGACAAGATCGACGGCAAGGCAGGCATGCTGACGCGCGCAGCCCTCGGCGCGTATCAGAAGCGCGCGGGATTGAAGGTCGATTGTTGGCCGAGCGAAAGTGTGCTGCGAGCGATGCAGACAGGGCGATGATCCTCGCGCTGTTGCACGATCAGTTGCAGACCTGAATGCTTCGGATGTGCCAGCCGTAACCATCCCACCAGCGCTCAGTGCCGAGGCGGCATCCCGGAACGACATAAACCCGCGGTGGCGGCACATAGACCGGCGCGCGGTTGTCAGGAAGGTCGGCGGCGAGGGCCGGCATCGCACCGGCGAGCAAGCCCGAGACCGTTGCAAGGACGAACAAGGCGCACAGGGTTTTCATGGGCATCACTCCTCGGGCTTCCCGCGGTGCTGCCATCGAAACCTGAAATGTTTAAGGAGACTGGAATCAAAACACCCCGGCTGGTGAAGCCGGGGTGTTGGTATTCAAACTCTTAAACGGTCAGAGCCTGCTTAGTCGCAGATCTGAACGCGACGGACGCGCCAGCCGTAGCCATCCCAGAAGCGCTCACGGCGCCAGTAGCAGGGCGGACCCGCGACATAGGCCGGGCCGGGGCCGTAATAGGCCGGCGGAGGGGCGGACGCGGCAGCGCCGCCAATGATGGCGCCTGCGGCGAGACCACCGAGGACGCCCGCAGCAACGGCTCCTCCGTCGCGCGCACTTGCCGGCGCGGGCGCGAGGCTTGCTGCTGCAAGGGCGGCGGCCGCTGCGGCTGCCAGGATCATCTTCTTCATGGCTTCACCTTTCGAATTATGAACGGCCCGGACAACGGTCACCGCGCCTGAAGGTTGCACCGGACGCTTTGAATGGGGGCTGAACGGGCGCGCCTGCTTTCTGCCATGAACTTTTAGGCCGCGCAGCAAAAATCCGGGCATGTGGCCTTGGATTCTGCGTAAAGCCGCAAAATTCAGGAGAAATTCCAGATAATTAAATTGGCCTGGCCAAACTGGGGCGGCATCCCGGTGGACAGAAATTCTGGCCTCGAATGAGGGCGGAAGCGAATCTATCGAGGAATCGGGCCGATTATATTTTTGATGCGGCCGGCGCGGGATGAGGCTGCTCCGCCTCGGCGGCAAAGCCTTTCGCCAGTGCGTGATACACGCCTTCCGTGCAGATCAGGCGCGAGGTTGCATGGCCGATCAGCGCCGCCGCCATCAGCGGCACGACCATCGCGTGATTGTCGGTCATCTCGGTGACGATCACGAAGGCGGTGATGGGCGCCTGCACGACGCCTGCGAAATACGACACCATCCCGAGCAGCATCAGGGCGCTCAGGGCGGTGTCGTGAAACAGCGCCGCGACGTTGGCGCCAAGGCCTGCGCCAATGGCCAGCGAGGGCGAGAAGATGCCGCCCGGAATGCCGCCGATCGCGGCAAAGGTCGTTGCCAGGAATTTCAGGATGCCGAAGCTTTCCGGCAGGGGATGTCCGCCCTCGAGCGCTGCCTTCACCTGCGTATAGCCGGTGCCGTAAATCGTATCGCCTGACACGATCCCGCAGATCGCGACGGCGAAGCCGCAGGCCAGCGCGAACAGCAACGGATAGTTCTTGATAGCGTAGCCTGCAGGGTGGCGGATGCCGCGCGCCATCAGGATGAGGATGCGGCTGAAGACGCCGCCCGCGAGGCCGCCGACGACGCCGCACACCGGTACGGCAAGCCAGTCCATGCCCATGCGAAGGGTCGCGGGTGTGCTGCCGAAATAGGAGTAGTTGCCCATCAGCGAGAGCGACGTCAGACCGGCGGCGATCACAGCCGCGATGATGAGGCTGCTGGTGCGCGTCTCGAAGGCGCGGCTCATTTCCTCGATGCCGAACACGATGCCCGCGAGCGGGGTGTTGAACGCCGCGGCGACGCCGGCAGCGGAGCCCGCGAGGATCAGGCCGGGCTGACGGCGCGGAGAAAACCGGCCGAGCGCGAACATGATCGATGCGCCAACCTGAACCGTCGGGCCTTCGCGTCCCACCGATGCGCCGCAGATGAGGCCGAGCAGCGTCAGCAGCACCTTGCCGATGGCGATGCGGATCGACACCAGCGTGTTGCGCGCGGTCGGGTCGGTGAGGTGGCGCGCGGCGATGGCCTGCGGAATGCCGCTTCCCTGCGCGTTCTGGAAATATTTGTTGGTCAGATAGACCGACAGCATGAAGCCGAGCGGCGTGACGATCAGCGATGCGTAACGTTCTTTCGCGATCAGCCATGCGAATGCGATCTGGGCCTGATCGGAGAGCAACGCCAGCCCGACTGCCGCACCACCCACCGCGACGCCGCCCAGCAGGAAGATGGCGCGCCGCTGCCAGCGGGCGGAAAACACGCGGGCGTGCCGGACGTAACGGTTTCTTTGATACGGTGTCATGTTGGCGGTGCGTCGATGCTGAGGGGCACTGGCAGCCGAAAGAAATACGGCAAGGGTCCTACGATGGTCCTAATGCATCGTGCGTGCCAAAAACGCCATGCCGTTGGTGCCGATCAGGCGATATTTTGGGCACGCTGTTTCATATCCCGAAACGAAGAAGGCTCCGAAGCTGTGCCGATTGCATCGCACAGCGCCGGAGCCCGGATCGACAGGCATCGCACAAGGCGATGCGGAAATCAGAACAGCGAGGCGTACTGGGTGAGGCCTGCGCGCTGGGCGAAGTTCATCGCCACCTGGCGCTGCCGGTCGTCCAGCGTTTCCAGAAGCGGCGTCACGGCCGGAGCGGCGCGGCGAACGGCTTCCTCGGTCACCGGTCCGCGCGACAGCGCGCGCAGCGCGGCGACGACCGCCGGCCAGTGTTTTTCCTGCTCGGCCTTGAGCTTGAGCGCGGCGTGGCAGCGCATGATCGCCACTTCGCTCATCGCGATGTGGAGGACGGAGGCCTTGGCGGGCTTGACCGATGCTTCCTGTGCGACGACGGGTGCGCTCATCGACATCAGGGCAACAGCGATAGCAATCGGAAGTATCCGCATGATCCTCACTTCGTATTGTCGGGGTTTGTGCACGTGCGAAGTACGTGCCTTATGTGACCAAAATGCGATCAAGCAGTTAAGAAAACGCCAACGCGTTAATGCTGGGGATAGTTTAAATTATTGGAATTGTTTGCCTTTCAAGATGTCATGCAGTTTTGCCGTAACACTCGTCCATGATTGTTGATCGGGGAACACGGGTTTTCCGGGAACGGCGTCGCCGGGGGAGACGGAAGCGGGCAGGCGGGCCCTGGATAACGGCCAGTTTGGAATAGCTTGAAACTGGCCGTTTTGCTTTTGCATCCGGTCAGGGAGGATGACATATCGAAGGGGACCTTTCTTACCGCCAATGTTGGTGCTGATGATCGTCTGTTCCTGCAATGTGTTGAGCGACCACGATGTTCGCGGTGTCGTGACCGACACACAGCAGCCTCCCCGGACGGCAGGACAGGTCTATGGCTGCCTCGGCTGCAGCGCTCAGTGTGGCCGTTGCGCCCGCACCATCCGCAAGATCATGGATGAAGCTCTCGGCGCTTGCGCCAAATCCTGCTGTGCAGGATGCCCGCACACCGCTGCGGTGGCAGATAATACTGATTCTGCTGAAAAAGCTCCGCTGGACGAAGCGGCCTGATCCTCGGCTTTCGCGAGTCTTCCCTACAATTTCATGTGCTGATGTGTCGGCTTGCCCCGGCTCCAAATCTCATTTAGAAACATTCTAAACTAGGTTTTGGTTCGTTTCAGGAGATAAAAGGAGTGGCCATGAAGGGTGATCCGAAGGTTGTCGACTATCTGAACAAGGGTCTGCGGAGCGAACTCACGGCCATCAACCAGTACTGGGTTCATTTCCGCCTTCTGAACCACTGGGGCCTGAAGGAACTGGCCAAGCAGTGGCGCAAGGAATCGATCGAGGAGATGCATCACGCCGATCGCTTCACTGATCGCATCCTATTCCTCGACGGGTTTCCGAACATGCAGGTGCTCGACCCGTTGCGTATCGGCCAGAACGTCAAGGAAGTCATGGAGTGTGACCTCGCCGCCGAACATGGCGCGCGCGATCTCTACCAGGAGGCCGCCACCTACTGCCACAGCGTGAAGGATTACGTCTCGCGCGACCTGTTTGAGTCGCTGATGAAGGATGAGGAAGGTCACATCGACTTCCTCGAAACCCAGCTTGATCTCATCGCGCGGGTTGGCCTGCAGCTCTACGAACAGCGCCACATGGGCCACATCGGCGACGACAATCCGCCGGAAGAAGCCTGATCGCGTTCGCGATCACGTTTCAGGATTTTGCCCTTTTGTCCCGCATCGGCCCAGCCGTTGCGGGACAATTTGCGAGGACGGCATCGATTGCCGTCTTGCCGCCGTCGGTCTCGAAATCCGCCACGGTGCGGCCTGCGTTCAGCGACCTGACCCTCACCACTAGCGATTTCGACGACGCCAATTCGTGCGTGAATTGCGCGACCGTCGCACCATCCTCAATCACGATGACCTTGTAGCCGAGCAGCACGCGTGAGGGCACGTTGTCGTGGCCCGGCTTGTCGTCAAACCGGTAGCCGAGCTCCGAATTAAGATCGCTGCCGATCCTGAACTCGAACGAGAAACGGATAATTGGTCTGTTCTCGAAGCAGGTGAGCTGGATGACCGCGGGCTTGGTGTGAGGCACCGCGCTGTTGGAGGAGTGCTGGGTCGCGAGCTGTGCGCTTGGCACCGGGACTCCGGTGATGCGGTCCGGTGTCCGCTCGATCCGCCAGTTGCCGGCGGCGATCGTATTGGCCTCGTTCTGGAATACGGATGGGTCGCGCGTGCTGCACGCCCCCGTTACGGCGGCCAGTGCCGCTATCGCGATGCCGGACACTACGTTCTTGATTGTCTTGTACACACTCGCGCCCCCACGAGAGACGCCAGTCTGCAATCGGAAATGGCGGGACGCAAGGATTTCCCGCGCCGCTCGCGCTTCAGCTCTAGTGACCTGAATCCGAAGTTCGCCTCACCATGCCGCACCTTCAGGAGCGAACTTCTAAACCACCACACTAGCGGGACGATTGCAGATCGGTGGCGCACATGGCGACGATCACGGCCAGCAGCAGGCACCAGAAGCCGACATAGGAAAACAGCAGTGCCGAAATCGCGCAGCCGCAGGCGAAGGCGAAGATGGTGCAGCACAGCCGGCCAAGCCGCGCGCGGGTTGCGGCCCGCTGCTCGGGGTGGGCACGGGTGAGGAGGTCGACGGCATCCAGCGTCGCCTGCACGGTAGAGCCGGTCATCATGGTGGAGGGCGGCATGTCCGCGAGGTGGACGCGCTGCACGGCCGTCTGCATCGCCATTGCGGCAACGCCGGCAGCGCTGGTCCAGAGCGCGATTGAGGAGTCGCCGTCGGAAAACGGTCCGTGCCAGATCGCCATGACTGTAAAGGTGATGAGAAGCAGGATCTTGGTGACGAACAGAATCGGCATGGCCGGCCAATTCCGCCGGCGCATGGCGGTGCCTGCGAGACGGGCGAGCGCCACGATGACAACGAATTCCGGCAGCGCCAGCAGTTTGCCGATGAAGCCGTGACCGCCGCCGATGATCGCTGCTCCCATGGTCACGAAGTTGCCGGTGACATGGGCGACGAACAGCCCGTGCAGGCCGAGAAAGCCTGCGGTATCGACGACGCCGCCATTGAAGGCCAGCAGGATCGCGATAGTGAGCGGGTGGGTCAGATATTTCATGCGGCACCTGCTGGGGAATCATTCACTCCGAACTATGCCGGGCCGAATGATTCCGGCAAGGTGCCCGGCACAAAGAGCAGCTTTGTTTTCGGCTCCGGACGGCAAAAAGCCCCGGCAAGGACCGGGGCTTTGAGAGAGACTTTGAAAAAGTTCGCGGTACCGGAATCGATACCGACTTACTTCGCCGTCGCGGCGATGAAGTCGGCAAGCTGCTGGCTGTAGAATTTCGCATTCGCCGTGGTCGAATGGCCGCGTGTCTCGGTGCTGGCCGGGATGAGATAGATCTTTCCATTCTTCACGCGCTTCATCGCGGCTTCCGTCACGCCGGTCTCCGGCGGGTTTCGCTCGTCGTCGGCCGCGTTGATGAGCAGCACCGGCGCCACGATCTTGTCGAGTGCCGCGGACGGATTGAAGTCGTGCGACGCATCCCACTGATAGACGAAGTCGTTGGCGTCGGCGTGAAACGGCCCGTTGATGCGGGCGTCGTACATCTTGTCGGCCTTCTCGCCGGTGGGCGCGAGCGTCTGGTAGCCGAGCGTGCCGCCAGCCGAGGCGAGGCCAAATGCCGCCACCGCGTATTTGATCATCGGCGGCTGCGTCGTGTAGTTGCCGTTCATGTAGCCGGGATCGTTGCGGATCGTCTCCAGCATCGCGCGGCGCAGGAGCCAGTTGCGCGCCGCCATTTCGGTCGGCTGCGAGGCCATCGGCACCAGCGCATCTGCGAAGGTCGGGTATTTCTCGCCCCACAGCCAGGTCTGCATGCCGCCCATCGAATTTCCGATGATGAGGCGCAGGTGCTTCACGCCGAGTCCTTGCGTGACGAGCTGGTATTGCGCCTCAACCATGTCGTCATAGTCGTATTTCGGGAATGCGGTCTTCATGCCGTCGGACGGCTTCGACGATTTGCCATGACCGATGCCGTCCGGAATGATGATGAAATATTTGGTGGCGTCGAGCGGTTGGCCGGGGCCGAACAACTGGCCTGCAAAGGTCGGCGTCAGCATGGTCGCCGTGCTGCCGCCGGAGCCGTGCAGCACCAGCACCGGCTGGCCGGTAGGCTCGCCCACGGTCGCATAATGCAGCTTTAGCTCCGGCATGGTCTCGCCGGTGTGGAATTTGAAATTCCGGGCGATGAAGTCGCCTTGCTTCGGCGCGGGATAATCGGCGGCCTCGGCTGCGCCGAGTGAAAAGGAAGCTAAGGTCATCGCGACACAGGCATGGACTAATTTCATGTTGTTTTCTCCCCAGGGCGGCCGCTTGACGGGCCGCTCGGCGAGAAAGCTAACATGACACCAAAATCGCATGAGGTGAGATTTTTGTGAGAAGCGAGGGAATAAAATCGCCGGCTTGTTAAGATGATCTGCCAGATGGCCGCGTGTTGCAGATGGTTGTGGTATTGGGAATTCGAGACTGTGAAGCATGAGGGTTGCATGACTCCATCGGAGAAAATCGACGGGTTGATCGCGAGCATCACGGACTGGCGCGGTGAGACTTTTGCCGCTGTTCGCAAGACCATTCTCGCGGCTGACAAGGAGATCGTCGAGGAATGGAAGTGGATGGGTAGCCCGGTGTGGTCGCGCGACGGGATCATCGCGGTTGCCAATGCTCACAAAGGCAAAGTGAAGCTGACATTCGATCACGGTGCGAGGCTTCCCGACCCGGACAAATTGTTCAACGCGGGCCTCGAAGGCAACCAGAGGCGGGCGATCGATTTTTTCGAAGGCGATAAGGTCAACTCGCGTGCGCTGAAGGCGCTTGTGCGCGCGGCGATTGAGTTCAATCAGACTAAAAGGAAGAAAGCGCCGAAGGCTGCGAAGAGCGCTAAAAAGAAAACATAAAGCCGCGGAGCAGTTCCCCGGATCAGACCCGATGATCCGAACATTTTGATGAAGCGCGAACGCCAACGGATCGCATCAGCGTTCGTCAGCTTTAGCTATGAGCCGGCACCTCAACCCCGTCTGACGAATATTGTCTTATTTTGTTGCGCAGCGTTCGCACCGAGACGCCGAGAACACGCGCCGCGCGCGTGCGGTTGCCCCCACAGCGGACGAGGGTCTGCAAGACAAGCTCCCGCTCGATCTCTCCGACTGTCGATCCAATCAGAAACGGAACGACCTCATTCGGGGTCGTTGCCGGATTCAACGGCGGAAGTTCCAGCGCGTGGACAGATGAGTTTTGTGAATCTTGGGCCATCAGCATCTCCCGATCGATACCAATCCTCTCGGGTTGAGAGAACATTTGAACGGATAGCCCCCCCAGTGATGCGAAGGGTCGGCGCGTATGGTTAACGAATTCCTAATTCCCGGCTAATCCCTTCATGGAACTGATGATTTTGACTTCGCCGAATTCGCTGCATTGCTGCCATCGTCTTGATAGCTCTCGACTTTTTCAAGCTGGTGTTTGTGCGAGAGTTATCATTCACGAGTTGTTACGTCGCGCTGCTGCGATCGCGCACACGATATAATTTCAAGTTTCATTCTGCTTGGCTGCGAACGCGATTCGGCGAAGACGTTCGCGCTGTGATTGTGTGCAACCGTATGTGCCGCTATTTCTTTTGCAAAAGCTGTTCGCGCAGTTTCATCAGCCGGTCGAGTTCTTCGTTCTGCTCGGCGATCCGGTCGGCATTGCGTGCTTCGTCGGCGGCGCCGGACTCCGCGGCGGCCTGTTCGGTGATCTCGCGGATGTTGTCGCGTGCGATGGCGATGCGCTCATCGATTTCCTGAAGTGACAGCGGATTGTTGCTCATGGCGCTATCCTTGCTTCATGGTTTCCGGGCGGTCAGTCCGATCACGGCCGACAAGCCGGAATGGCCGGGGCCTTCCTGCAGTTCGCGTTCTTCCTCAACGATGCGGACGTCATTGTAATCGCCGAACGCGCGCTCCAGCAGGTCGCGCGTATAAAGCTGCGCGATATTCTTCGGCCCGCCGGTGGCGTAATCAAGTTGCTTCGGCGTATAGCCCTGCAGAATCAGGAGCCCGCCGCGCTTGAGTGCGCGCCGCATGCCGGCCCATTTCTTCGGGCGCTTCTCGGGCGTGCTGAACTGGGTGAAGATTTCCGCGACGACGTCGAACGCTTCATCGGGGTAGGGCCACTCGTGCGCATCGGCCTCGACGAAGTTGACGGTGACATTATTCTCGGCCGCGAGCTTGCGTCCCTTGGCTTGCGCTGACGGCGAGAAGTCGGTCGAGGTCACGTCGAGGCCCTGCATTGCGAGCCAGACGCCGTTCCGTCCTTCGCCGTCGGCAACCGCGAGGGCTCTTCCCGTGCGCGGGAGCAGCGGTTTGCAGTGCACCAGAAACTCGTTCGGCTCCTTGCCGAAGCGATAGTCCGGCGAGGCAAAACGGGCCTCCCAATGATCGAGGTCTGGGTTCTGTGACATGTCTTGAATTACAGCACTCTTTGCGCCGGCAGTCACCTGGAGCTCCGAACGGGCCACTGTTCAGAAAATAGGGTCTAGCACAATGTTCGCTATGGCGACCCCGACCGGGCGATCGTCCTTACCTTTGTGGAGCGAGGAAAGAGGAACTGTCGGTTTATCCAGAGTCAACACTGTGTAATCGTCCGCCTTCAGAGGAATCTCTGCCCTGATGCGCGATTTGCCGAACAAGCCTTTCCTGATGCGGGATTCGACGCGACGATCTTCGACATACATCGTCAGTTCGGACAAATTCTTTGTAAGCGCTTCAAGCGTAATGTGCGCGCGCTGACCGGTGTAGGGGATCAGAATCTTCGGTCTTGGATTTGGGCCGGACCAACGAAATTCGGGGCGTTTATGCGCGAAACCCTGCCAGTCGAGGGCGCGAGCTTCGTGTGTTTGCCGGATGATGGTGCATTTGTTCAATGGCGACAATGGTGGCCTCGAGAGGCCCTTGTTCTGCCGGTTTGTCTCGAACACGACCCCGGGCTTGTATGTTTTTTCGTAGTCCGTTGAGTCCGTCAGCATGAAGGTATTGGCCTCCATTGCTGTTTTCACGATTTCCGCAGGCTCCGGCGCTGTCCCGTTGATGAGCGCGGCCAGCATATCGCGCTGCTCGTCGCTGCTGACCCGCAGGTAAGACAGATAGCGGTGACCGGCGGCGAATTTGTGGACGGTGATAACGCCGGTGGAAACAAATTTCATCCCGGCCTTGAGGGCTCGCTGCATGAAATCGTAATCAACCGATTTTGCAATCGAACGCGGATCCTGCCACGGGCCAATTCGCTCCGTCACGTCGCGCCGATGGGCGATAGAGCTGGGCGGGAAAAAATATCCGGCTATGTTATCGGACTCTTTGAACAAGCCATGGACATAATAGATGCCGGTTCCGGGCGGCGTATGATACACGCAGCCGGAGACGGCAAAGTCGGCGCTCTTGTCGTGAAGACTGGCTGCGCGAATTCTGGACAGGTGATCCCGCGTCCAGATGTCGTCGTGGCCGAGATAGGCGATCCATTCGCCACGGGCGATGCGAATTCCCTCGTTATTGGGAAAGCTCTGGCTCCCCATATTCTGCGGCAGATTGTGCCAGGTGATCCGCCTGTCGGAAAATGACCGCACGACGGATTCAGTTTCGTCCTTGCAGCCGTCACCGACGACAAGGAGTTCGAAGTCATCAAAGTCCTGGCGCAGCACGGCCTCGACCGTCGGAGCGATATGCAGGCCGCGGCCATACGTCGCCAGAACGATCGAGAAAGCCGGTTTGTCAGTCATTGAAACTGAACGGAATGCGCGGGTCGCTTGCGGAGATCCGTGACTTGTCCGGATTTTTAGGATCATAGATGTTGGTCGGCAGATTGACGAATGTCGAATCTTCGTCGCCGATATTCTTCACGCCGTGAACGACGTAAGGCGGAATCCGGAGCATAGCCGGGCGGTCCTTGCCGAACGTCAGAACCGAGAGTTTTTTGAAGGTCGGACTCTTCTCCCGGATGTCGTACAGGGCGACCTGAAAGCAGCCCTGGGTATAAGCAAGCCGGTCATGCTGACGGCGGTGATAGACCCATGCGCGCACCGACCCGGCTTTTGCCTCAACAAGATAAACATGGACGATGGGCTCGATGATGTTGTCGCGAGTCGTCAAAAGTTCGATCAAGCTTCCGCGGTTATCCGTGCGGCGTGCAAGAGGCGTGATCGTCACGCCCTCGATCAGGTCATCGGCGATTTCAGAATGCGCAGGCGTCAATTGCAGAGGAGCGTCGTCTTTGAAATCGTCCGGCTTAAGATAAGTGCCGGAATGATCCGAATCTTTGGAGCCGTTCATGTTCAAATGATCCGCAATGCAAGGAAACAACAATATACCAGCACGGTGTCAGCAAAGGAAAGGACTGCTGGCATCGTACCGTGTTCGTTGCAGAAAGCTTTGGAAAGGTTCAATCCCGGCCGTGTTTTAATGCCACTTTCTTCATCAGATATAAAAACGGCGCCGGAAATTCCGGCGCCGTCAAAGGCTTGGTGATGGATAAGAAAGCCGCTTACAGAGCCTTGTTGCTCTCCTTGACGGCTTCGGCCTCGACATAGACCTGATTGCCCATGGCTTTGAACTTCTCGCTCATCTGCGCCATGCCGTCCTCGATCACGCCTGACATCGACAGGCCGACGCCGGGAAGCGCCTTGCCCTCGGGATAGAGCGCGGCCTTCTCGTTGTCGCCCAAGGTGGCGGCATAGTCGCGCACGTCCTGCGTGATCTTCATCGAGCAGAACTTCGGGCCGCACATCGAGCAGAAGTGGGCGACCTTGTGTGCTTCCTTCGGCAGCGTCTCATCGTGATAGGCGACCGCCGTTTCAGGATCGAGGCCGAGGTTGAACTGATCCTCCCAGCGGAAGTCGAAGCGCGCGCGCGACAGGGCGTCGTCGCGCAGTTGCGCCGCCGGGTGGCCCTTGGCGAGGTCGGAGGCATGCGCCGAGATCTTGTAGGTGATAACACCCACCTTCACGTCGTCGCGGTTCGGCAGGCCGAGATGCTCCTTCGGCGTCACGTAACAGAGCATCGCGCAGCCGAACCAGCCGATCATCGCCGCACCGATGCCGGAGGTGATATGATCGTAACCCGGTGCGATGTCGGTGGTCAGCGGCCCAAGCGTGTAGAACGGCGCTTCGCCGCACTCCTTGAGCTGCTTGTCCATGTTGATCTTGATCTTGTGCAGCGGCACGTGGCCGGGGCCTTCGATCATGACCTGACAGCCCTTCTTCCACGCGATCTGCGTGAGCTCGCCGAGCGTCTCGAGTTCGGCGAACTGCGCGCGGTCGTTGGCGTCGGCGATCGAGCCCGGACGCAGGCCGTCGCCGAGCGAGAACGATACGTCGTACTTGCGCATCAGGTCGCAGATTTCCTCGAAGTGAGTGTAGAGGAAGCTCTCCTTGTGGTGCGCAAGACACCACTTCGCCATGATCGAGCCGCCGCGCGACACGATGCCGGTGACGCGGTTGGCGGTGAGGTGGATGTAGGGCAGGCGCACGCCGGCGTGGATGGTGAAGTAATCGACGCCCTGTTCGCACTGTTCAACGAGCGTGTCGCGGTAAAGCTCCCAGGTCAGCTTGACCGGATCGCCGTCGCACTTCTCCAGCGCCTGATAGATCGGCACGGTGCCGATCGGAATCGGCGCGTTGCGCAGAATCCATTCGCGCGTGGTGTGGATGTTGCGGCCGGTGGAGAGGTCCATCACGGTGTCGGCACCCCAGCGGATCGCCCACACCATCTTGTCCACTTCCTCCTCGACCGAGGAGGTGACGGCGGAGTTGCCGATGTTGGCGTTGATCTTGGTCAGGAAGTTGCGGCCGATGATCATCGGCTCCAACTCGGCGTGGTTGATGTTGCAGGGGATGATGGCGCGGCCGCGCGCGATCTCGCTGCGCACGAATTCCGGGGTGATGAACAGCGGCACTTCGGCGCCGAACGATTCACCGTCGGCGCGGGCGGCTTCCGCGCGCTCAAGCTGCTGCTTGCGGCCGAGGTTCTCGCGCTCGGCGACGTAGATCATCTCCTTGGTGATGATGCCGGCGCGCGCGAATTCGAGTTGGGTGATCGGCGCATCGCCGACACCGCGCACCGGCTTGTGGTGCGCCTTGAAGGCAGCCGCGGCGTGCTTGGCGCCGACATTGCCGTTGTCTTCCGGCTTGATCTCGCGGCCTTGATATTCCTCGATGCCGCCGCGCTCCTTCACCCAGGCCATGCGGGTGCGGGGCAGACCGGCGTTGACGTCGATCAGCACGTTCGGGTCGGTGTAGGGGCCGGAGGTATCGTACACCGGCAGGTTCGGCTCGCCCGCGCCTTCGGAAAGGATGATCTCGCGCAGCGGCACGCGCAGGTCGGGCGCCGCGTCGGGCGTCGAGAAAATCTTGCGCGACGACGGCAGGGGACCGGTGGTGACGGCAGCTTTGATATCGGTGATAGGCTTGTTCATGGCATCCTCCTTGAGGGTTTTGTCGGTGTCATTCCGGGCGGTTCGCGAAGCGAACCGATCCGGAATCTAGAAGTGGAAAACTGTTGAGTGGGATTCCGGGTTTGCTCGCGCTCCGGAATGACGAAATTTCCATCACGCCACCTCCATCGCGGTATCGAGCCAGGCGCGCACGCGCGCATCCGGATCGGCGTTCTGGGTGACATCGCTGACGACAGCGATGGAATCCGCGCCGGCCGCAAAAATCTCGGCGGCGTGTTCGAGCTTGATGCCGCCGATCGCGACCAGCTGCAGGCCGCCGATCATCTGTTTCCAGCGGGTGATGCGCTCGATGCCCTGCGGCTTAAAGCGCATCGACTTCAGTGTGGTGAAGAAGATCGGGCCGAGCGCGACATAATCCGGATCGGCGGCAAGCGCGTTGGCGAGTTCTTCCTCGTCATGAGTGGAAACGCCGAGCGTCAGCCCCGCCTTGCGGATCGCTGCAAGGTCCGCATCCACGAGGTCTTCCTGGCCGAGATGCAGATGCTGCGCGCCGTTGTCGATGGCCGCGCGCCAGTAATCGTTGACCACGAGCTTGGTCGCGGTGCCGCGAACGGAAGCGAGCGCGTCGCGCACCAGCGCGTTCGCCTTAATATCGTCGAGATCCTTGGCGCGCAGTTGCACGGTGCCGACCCCAAGCTTCGCCAGCCGCGCAACCCATGCGACCGTGTCGACGACAGGATAGAAGCGATCAGGATACGGCATGCCAGAACGGTGTCCCAACGACAGGGGTGGAAGGTGAGGCGAGGTCGCGGGCTTCCATCAGGCCCGCTTCGTAACCGGCGCGGCCCGCTTCGATCGCCAGACGGAAAGCGTTCGCCATCTCGACAGGACGCTCTGCTTTCGCGACCGCGGTGTTGAGCAATACGGCGTCGAAGCCGAGTTCAAGCGCCTGCGCGGCGTGGCTCGGCGCGCCGATGCCGGCATCGACGACAAGAGTGATGTCCGGCAGGCGGGTGCGCAGCAGTTTGAGGGAATCGCGATTGGTAATGCCGCGCGCGCTGCCGATCGGCGCCGCCCATGGCATCACCACACGGCAACCGGCATCGACGAGGCGCTGCGCAACTGACAGGTCTTCAGTGCAATAAGGAAACACCTGGAAGCCGTCCTTCACCAGAATCTCCGCCGCCTCGACAAGGCCGACCACGTCGGGTTGCAGCGTCTCGTTGTCGGCGATCACCTCGAGCTTGATCCATGAGGTGTTGAACAGTTCGCGTGCAAGCTTCGCGGTGGTGACGGCTTCGCGCACGCTTTTGCAGCCCGCGGTGTTCGGCAGTACGGTGACGCCGAGTTCGCGGATCAGCGACCAGAACGCATCGCCGGTCTTGCCGCCCGCCATCTCGCGACGGATCGAGACGGTGACGATCTGGCTTTTCGAGGCGCGGATCGCATCCTGCATGATCTTCGGCGACGGATACAGCGCTGTACCGATCAGAAGCCGCGAAGAGAATTCCTTGTCGTAGAATTTGACAGTGCTTTTCACCATTACCCTCCCTGCCGTGGCGTGAGGATTTCAACCAGATCGTTGTCGTTCAGTGGCGTCTCGCCCCAGCGCGCGCGGGGCACCACGTCGTAGTTCAGCGCGACCGCGACATGCGTGCCTTCATATTCAAGCTCGCTCAGCAGATCGGCGACACGGGTCGCCTTGATCTCGCGGCGCTCGCCGTTGACGGTCACGAACATTGCATCACCTCGTTGTCGATCAGGCCGCGTGTGACGTAATTCACCGTCAGCTCCGCAAGCGCGGGTGCCAGCAGGAAGCCGTGGCGGTACAGCCCGTTGACGTTGATCCGATTGCCGTAGATGGCGATGCGCGGAAGATTGTCAGGCAGGGCCGGGCGCAGGCCCGCACCCATTTCGATAATGCGCGCTTCGCCGAAAGCCGGGTGCAGCGCATAAGCGGCCGACAGCAGTTCGAGTGCGGAGCGCACGCTGACGCGATTGTCCTCGCTCTCGATCGACGTCGCGCCGATCATGAAGCGATGATCCTCGCGCGGGATGACGTAAAGCGGCCAACGCGGATGCATCACGCGCACGGGGCGCGACAGCGACACTTCATCGGTTTCGACAATAATCATCTCGCCCTTAACGCCGCGGACGTCCTTGACGGCGTCGCGCGCGAAGATGCCGCGGCAGTCGATCACAAGGCCGCCGTCGCTCGCGAGTTTGTCGGGCTCGCATTCGCTGTTGAAGCGGATTTCGCCGCCGGCCTTGGCGATTTTCTCGTGCAGTTGAGGCAGCACACGGCGCGGCTCAACGTGGCCTTCATGCGGAAAGAACAGCGCCTCGCGGAAGCGGCCTTCGAGCGAAGGCTCGAGCTTGTCGATGGCGGCAGCATCGAGCCGTTCATAGTCGCTGGTGATGCGCGCGAAATGATCGAAATCGGCGCGGTCGCGCGGATGCGCCACGACCAGCGAACCGTTGAACGGCGTGTCGGGCAGTTCGGTGCGCCACAGGTCGAGCGAGCGGGTGCCGAGCCGGGTGATGACGGGTTCGGACGTTTCCTGTTCGCACCACGGTGCCAGCATGCCGCCGGCGAAATGGCTGGTGGCGTGCGTCATCGCCGCGTCATCGCGCTCAATTACTTTGACGCTATAGCCCGCCTTGGCGAACGACAGCGCCTGCCATGCACCGGCGACGCCTGCGCCGACGATGGTGATGCGGCGGCCTGCGCCCTGCATATTGGCCGCGTCTTTAATGTGATGAGTTGCGTCCGACGACGCTGAGTTCTGAAACATCCCTGTCCCTTCGCCGGCATGACCCGGATCAGGTTCAAAGGGTCACCGCACCATCGCGGTATCTCAGCTCCTGTGACGGAGCCCCCCTCGGAACGGTAGTAACGATAGGCCCCGTGCCCCGGAGGGTCAATACTTTAGATGTAATCTATCTGCGGAATTTACCCGCACTGTTGGCTGTCGTTGAGGTTGTGGAACCGCCTTTCGCGCGTGGTGGTTTTGCGTCAGCATTCCCGGAATCCGATGTCGCATATCCGCAATTGCATTTCGCGCCAGCAAGATTCCGGATTTCGGATGGACCGATCTGGAATGGCCGCTCGCGAATTTCACCATTTCGGATTTTTGAATCATCGTGCAGGTCTGCATCGGTGCCTTGCGATTGCATGACGAACGATTCGTGGCCGACACGCCGAACATGTTTGCGCTGAAGCGGTCGATCCGCCTTGAACAGGACAAACGATGTCGATGCGGCGTGGCTGACATCCAATACGCCAGCGGTGCGGCTGCCAGATCATCTTTTGGTTGAATATGAATCTATGTCGATGGTCGCGCCGTGATGCATGTGCGCAGCGCAACAGCAACGAAAACTGACTCGCGGCGTTGAAGTTATTCCATTTATGAAAGTCTGGTTCCGCAATTTCTGTCGCGGCGCAGCGTTTATTCTCACGCGCGGCTGCAACGCAGCATATGCAGTGCTAATTTTGATGGTGCGTCACTTCGTTGTTCGCGATGTCGTGAAATCGTTATATGCTCATGGCACGAAGCAACCGAAAGGCAGCCTTTCATCATGCTGATCCTGATAACGATGACTTCGAATGCCAAACATCCCTCTGCGAATGGTTGCTCGTCTCCGAGCGCTGTATCGCCGCGCCAAGCTCGTGATGCGGGCCGTGCGATGACGGCTGCGTGTCAACGCACATTTCTCTGAAACCTTTTCAGTCATCTTGCGTTAGTGCGCCATCAGGGGGCCGGAGTGATCCGGACAGAGACGAAATGTCAGACACTTATATTATCGAAGTGAGTTCCGAGCCGGCGGGGATCGTGGTGAGGGACAAAGCGGGATTCCGTTTCTTCGCAGCCAACCATCGCTTCAATCCACTGGAAGGCCGTCTGTTTCGCAGCGCGCGTGAAGCCGAACGCGTGGCACGGGAATTGTTGAGCGGCAAGACCAAGCCCGAAGCTGCCACCGCGATCGCCTGAAGGCCTGCGTGCCTGAGGAAATCATCCCGCGTGCGGAATGAAAAAGACCGGCGGAATACGCCGGTCTTTTGATTCCTGTTTGTAGCGGGCGGTATTCAGTTCGCGCCGAGGAAATCCAGCTTGCCCAACGCAACGCCGTTGTGGCGCAGGATGTTGTAGGCGGTCGTGCAATGAAACAGGAAGTTCGGCAGCGCGACGTGGTTGAAGAATTTCTGCCCCGGCAGCGTCTTGGTGGTGTCTTTGCCGGTCGCGAACGTCACGTCGCGCACGTCGCCGCCTTCGTATTTCGCCGCCGGGATGGACTTGATCCCTTCGATGGTCCTGGCGATGCGCTGCTGCAATTGCTCGAACGTGGTTTCGGTGTCGGGCGTGGAAGGCACTTCCGTCCCGGCGAGCCGGGCGCAGGCCTTGCCGGAAAAATCACAGGCCAACTGGATCTGGCGCGTCAGCGGATACATGTTCGGGTAGAGCCGCGCATTGAGCAGCACCTCGGGCGCGATGCCTTGCTCTTTCGCATAAGCTTCGCCCTTGGCGAGCACTTTCGAGAGTGCGATCAGCGAATGGGTGAACAGCGGGGCGGTACCATCGTAAAACGACATGGGAAGCCTTTCAGAAAATCGTGCGGTGAAACAGTGCGCCGGATGTAGTGCGCCCGCAGGCGCACACAAGGCACGCTCACGTGATTGCGAGACGCAATTTCCGGCCACAGAGCCCGCGATGATTCTCCCGGCTCACATGTCTCTCGCGCTGGAGAACGCGAACGACGACACGCGCCGCGTGGTCTCGTCGAGGATGAGCGTCCGCGTCAGCGGCGGCTCGGCGCGCTGGCTGCAATTTTCCCGCTCGCACAGCCGGCAGTTGACGCCGATCGGGGTGCCCTCGGCGCGGTCGAGGTCGAGGCCTGCCGTGTAGACGAGCTTCGAGGCGTGGCGGATTTCGCAGCCGAGCCCGATGGCGAAGCGTGGCTGCACATGCGGCCACGGCACGGCGGGGCGGCGCAGCGTCTGCGCGATTGAGAAATAGCGGCTGCCGTCCGGCAGTTCGATGATCTGCTGTAAGAGGCGGTCCGGCGTGTCGAAGGTGGAATGCACGTTCCAGAGCGGGCAGGTGCCGCCGAATTTCGAAAACGGAAACGTGCCGGAGGAGAACCGCTTCGAGACGTTGCCCGCATTGTCCACCCGCAGCAGAAAGAACGGCACGCCGCGCGCGTTCGGCCGTTGCAGCGTGGTCAGGCGATGGCAGACCTGCTCGAAGCCCGCGTTGAAGCGCCGCGTCAGAACGTGCAGGTCGTAACCCAGTGTTTCGGCCGCGCTCAGGAACGGCTGGTAGGGCATCATCACCGCCGCCGCGTAATAATTCGCAAGCGTGATGCGGTAGAGCTTGCGCGTGGTGTCGTCGAGCGGCCCGGCGCGGTTGATGATGGATTCGAACTGTGCGTTCGCCTCGGAGAGGCTCAACTGCATCGCGAGCTGGAAGGTGCGCCCGGCGCTGTCGACGAGCTCGGAGATCAGCACCTGGCGGCGGTGGCGGTCCCAGCGCCGCAGCGTCTCGCGCATCACGTCCACGGGCATGATCCGCACCGTGGTCGAATGCTTTTCGCGCAGCCGGTTGATGAGTGCCGTGCGCAGGCCCTGCGGATCGGTGTCGATCTCGTCGCGCAGCGTCTCGGCGGCGGTTTCAAGTTCGGGGAAATAGTTGCGGTTGGCCTCGATCAGGTCGCGCACGCGCTCGATCGGGTTGGCCTCGTAATCATGGCCACCCCCCTTGTCGCGGTCGGCGAACTGCGCCGCGACCAGCGTCTCGCCGCGCCGCGCTTCGGTATATGCGGCGTAGACGCGTTGCAGCGCGTGGGTGACGCCGGGGCAAAGCTCGGCGAGGTCGCGCAGTTCCTGTTTCGGCAGGTCGATCTGGCGGAACAGGGGATCGGAAAAGATTTCGTTCAGTTCGGCGAAGAAGCGGTCCTCGTCGGAGGTCGCGAGGTCGCGCAGGTCGAGGTCGTAGGTTTCGGCGAGGCGCAGCAGCATCTGCGCGGTCACCGGGCGCTGGTTGCGCTCGATCAGGTTGATGTAGCTCGGGGAGAGGCCAAGGCCTTCTGCGATCTGGGTTTGCGACAGGTTGAGCTGTTTGCGCAGGCGGCGGAAGCGCGGCCCGACGAAAAGTTTCCTGCCCGTTTCGGTCGGGGTGCGCATGTCCGGCTCCTCTGCACTCGTCCCAATTGTTACAAGATTTACAAGTTAACCGGTAAGAACTTGTAAAACTCGCACAACCCATCACGAACGAGTTTCTGTATATCTAGACGATATTCGATCTATCGCGTTGGATGCAAGGGCTCTCTTTGGCAATGCGATGTAACAATTGTAGGTAATCAAATGAACTATCAGACGCGCAATATCACCGATTACGCAATCCCGGGCCCGTCGTCTTATCAAAGCGAGATCAAGGCGGCTGAGGCCTTGCTCAAGGACAAGCCCACCTGGAACGGCGTCACGGCGGAAGCCATTGCCCGCATGCGTCTGCAGAACCGGTTCAAGACGGGTCTCGATGTCGCGCGCTACACGGCGGCCCTGATGCGCGCGGACATGGCCGCGTACGACGCGGACCCCACCAAATACACCCAGTCGCTCGGCTGCTGGCATGGCTTCGTCGCGCAGCAGAAGCTGATCTCGATCAAGAAGCATTTCGGCGGGAGGACCGACCGTCGCTATCTGTACCTCTCGGGCTGGATGATCGCGGCATTGCGTTCGGAATTCGGCCCGCTGCCGGATCAGTCGATGCACGAGAAGACCTCGGTGCCCGCGCTCATCGAAGAGCTCTACACCTTCCTGCGTCAGGCCGACTCGCGCGAACTCAACGACATCTTCCGCGAACTCGATGCCGCGCGTAAGGCCGGCGACAAGACTCGGGAGACGGCGGCGATCGCGAAGATCGACGACTTCCAGACCCATGTCGTGCCGGTGATCGCCGACATCGACGCCGGTTTCGGCAACGCGGAGGCGACCTATCTGCTCGCCAAGAAGATGATCGAGGCAGGCGCCTGCGCATTGCAGATCGAGAATCAGGTCTCGGACGAGAAGCAGTGCGGCCATCAGGACGGCAAGGTGACGGTGCCGCACGAGGTGTTCCTCGCCAAGATCCGTGCCTGCCGCCACGCGTTCCTCGAACTCGGCGTGGAGGACGGCATCATCGTCACCCGCACCGACTCGCTTGGCGCCGGTCTCACCCAGCAGATCGCGGTCAGCCACAAGCCGGGCGATCTCGGTGATCAGTACAACAGCTTCCTCGATTGCGAGGAAGTCGATGCCACCAAGATCGGTAACGGCGACGTCATCATCAGCCGCAACGGCAAGCTGATGCGCCCGAAGCGGCTGGCGAGCAACTTGTATCAGTTCCGTCCGGGCACGGGCGCGGACCGCTGCGTGCTGGATTGCATCACCTCGCTGCAGAACGGCGCCGATCTTTTGTGGATCGAAACCGAGAGGCCGAATATCGCGCAGGTCGCGAGCATGGTGGATCGTATCCGCGAGGTGATCCCGAACGCGAAGCTCGCCTACAATAACTCGCCGTCGTTCAACTGGACGCTGAACTTCCGCTGGCAGGTGTTCGACGAGTGGAAGGAAGCGGGCAAGGACGTCAGCAAGTACAACCGCGCCGAGTTGATGAAGGCGGAATACGACGATACGCCGCTGGCGATCGAAGCCGATCAGTTGATCCGCACCTTCCAGATGGATTCGGCGAAGCGGGCCGGTGTCTTCCACCACCTCATCACGCTGCCGACCTATCACACGGAGGCTCTGATGATGAACAATCTCGCCAAGGATTATTTCGGCGATCAGGGCATGCTCGGCTACGTGAAAAACGTTCAGCGCGCGGAAATCCGCCAGGGCGTCGCATGCGTCAAGCACCAGAACATGGCCGGCTCCGATATCGGCGACGACCACAAGGGATACTTCGCCGGTGAAGCGGCCCTCAAGGCGGGCGGCGTTCACAACACCATGAACCAGTTCTCATGATTGAATCGACTTCAAGCTAACCAACGGAGGCTCAGATGAGTGGCAGCAATTTTTGGGTGATCGGCGGCGAGTTCGGTTCGATGAACTTCCACAAGCTCGTCCAGGGCTCGGCTCAGGTGCAGGGCCCGTTCAAGACCCGCAAGGAAGCCGAAGATGCCTGGCGCGTGGTTTCGGAAGAAAATCGGCATCGCGGCAGCGTGCGCTTTTCCATCGTCGAGGAGCCGCTGCGCGAGAGCGCGTAACCTTCTTTCCCAGGGTGAGGCGCAATTCTGCGTCGAACTCGTACTGGCCCCGCCCCTTAAAAGGCGGGGTTTTTTTCTTGGGAGTGGGGGGACGGAAGCCCGGAGAGCCTTTCATCCCGGGACGGCTTCCAAGGCTGTAGCGGGCGGTTTTGGTTACTGCTAGGTTAATCCCTCGGGTATAAGAGGGTGACCGCATGGCGGATCAGGGTCTCGACGGAGCGGCAAGGAATCCCGGGGTCGGGAGCCTGCGCGCTGCGCTGCACAAGGCGCGAATCGAGGCGGCGGACCGCACCGGCGTCGTGGTCGATCTGCGCGATGCCGAGGCCGCAAGGCTCGAAATCCTCAACGAGGCGCTCGATCAGCTCTTTACCGAGATCCCGCCGGGCGTCGATCTGTTCGATCGTGGCATCAGCCAGGGCGACACCCCGCGCCTATGGATCGATTCCATCGCCCATGTCGCGATGGGGCGTGACAAGCGGATTTACCGTTTCGTGCAGGACACCCGATTCGGTCGCACCGTGCTCGCCGAATCGCATGACGTGCCGGTGATGGTCGATGCCATCACCGATTACATCGCGCGCCGGATCATCGAACGCGACCGCGCGCTGGTGTCGGCCTTGCCCGCAGAGATCGTGGCACCGGTCCGAAGCACGGTTGTCGTGGCGAAACCTGCCAGCAGGTTCTGGCCGTTCGTGCTCGGCGTCGTCATCGGCATGGCGGGGCTGTTCGGCATCGCGCTGATCGCGGCGCTGCGGAGCATGTGAGTCAGGCGAGCCGTTCGTTTTTCAATTCCACAACGCCATCGGTCGTGCCGCCGAAACCCCGCACGCGGCGGCTGATATTCCATGTGCCGTCGTCTTTGCGCGCAATCGAAATCAACTGATAGGCTGCCGGCTGATGGTGCCCGCCGAATGAAGCCGACGCGGACGGCACGCCGATCGAGGCGAAGCGGCCGCGCTGGCCTTGAAGCCAGACGGTAGCATGGCGATGGTCGTGGCCGTGCAGCACAAGATCAACGCCGTGGCGTGTGAGGATATCGATCAGCGCGGGCGCGTCGGTGAGGCGCGCGCTCCACCGTCCGCGCGCTGAACGCAGCGGGTGATGGACGAGAACGACGCGGCACAGCGGCTCGTTTTTCAGTTTTATCAGCAATGAATCCAGCGCCGCGAGCTGCGCGCGGCCGATCCGTCCCGTCGCCATGAACGGCGCGCTCGGCACCGCCGTGGTCAGGCCGATCAGCGCGAGCGGCCCGCGGCGGCGCAGATACGGAAAGCCAACTTCCGTCGCATCGTCGCCGCGCATGTAGTCCGCCCATGACAGGGCAAACTGGCCGCGTGCCACACGCGCATAGGCATCGTGATTGCCCGGTACCAGCGAGACATCATGCACCGAGCCGATACTCTCCAGCCATGCGCGTGCCTGCGTGAATTCGGCAGGCAGCGCGACATTGACGAGATCGCCCGTCACCGCGATGTGGTCGGGATTCTGCGCGTGAAGATCGGCCAGAAGCTGCGCCAGCACATCGCGCCGATGAATCATGTGGCGGCGGCGCTTCCAGTTCGCGTAACCGATCGCGCGCTTGCCGAGCAGCTCGGTGAGCCGCGCCGGTGGCATTGGCCCGAGATGCGGATCGGAGAGATGGGCGAGGGTGAAACTGTTCACGTCAGGCGCTTCCGATCAGGATGCCGGCGAGGAACACAAGTGTGCCGCCGACTGCGATCTGGAATGTAGCCTGTAGCCATGGCGTGTCCATGAAGCGATGGCGGACCCACGAAATCAGCGCCAGCTCGATCACCACGACGATCACCGCAAGCGTGGTCGCAATGGTGAAGTCGGGAATGAGGTAGGGCAGCGTGTGGCCGAGGCCACCGAGCGTGGTCATCAGGCCGCAGACCGTGCCGCGAATCCACGGTGAGCCGCGCCCGGTCAATGCTCCGTCGTCTGACAGCGCCTCGGCGAAGCCCATCGAGATGCCGGCACCGACCGAGGCTGCGAGGCCGACCAGAAACGTCGCGAACGGCTGGTGGGTGGCGAAGGCCGCGGCGAACAGAGGCGCCAGCGTCGAGACCGAACCGTCCATTAGTCCGACCAGACCGGGCTGGACATATTGCAGCAGGAAGGCGCGTCGTTGGGTCTCCGCCTCGGTGGCGATCGCTTCGGGGGTGAGATGCTGCTCGGCCAGTTCCTCGGCGCGTGCCTCGTGGCGGTCTTCCTCCTGGGCGAGACTAAGCAGCAGCGCGCGGATGGATTCATCGCGCGCGACGGCGGCTGCCTTGCGGTAGAATTCGGCCGCTTCGGTCTCCATCTGGGCGGCGTATGTGCGCACCACGCTGAGGCCGAGCGGGCGCATCAGCCACAATGGCTTGCGCCTGATGAAGCCGGAGACGTCCTCCCGCCGCACCAGCGGCAGATGCTCCCCGAACTTCTCCCGATAGAGTTGAAACAGGCGATCCCGGTGGCCGGTTTCTTCCTTGGCCATGTCCGAAAAGATCGCGGCGGAGGCCGGAAACTGTTCGGCGAGGCCATCGGCGAATCCGTGGTAGATACGGCTGTCGTCCTCTTCATTGGAGATGGCGAGCGCCAGTATCTCGCGCTCCGTCAGATCCGCAAATTTCTTCATCGCAAGGGCATCCCTGAGCCGGACAATGGGAACCGTTGTGACAAGCAGGCTGCCGGGGCGCAAGCCGCAAGACGTAAAGGTTGCCAGATGATCTCCAGTCTCGGGCCCGCCCGATGAACCTCCAGTCGCTGCGGCTGACATGCGAGCCGGTCATCCGCCGCGTGTTTCATGTCTATGCGCGGTTCGCGCGCGGCATGACTCTCGGCACCCGCGCTGTGGTGCTGGATGGCAAGGGGCACGTCTTTCTGGTCAAGCACAGCTATGTCGCCGGGTGGCATCTGCCGGGTGGCGGTGTCGAGACGGGGGAGACAATTCCCGACTCGCTGCGGCGCGAACTTCACGAGGAGGGTGGCATCGAGCTGACCGGCGAGCCGCGCCTGCATGGCATTTTTTTCAACCGTCATGTCTCGCGCCGCGATCATGTCGCAGTCTATGTCGTGCGCGATTTCCGCCAGGAGCGGATGCCTGCGCCGAACCATGAGATCGTCGCCTGCGGTTTCTTTGATCCGGCCGATCTGCCGCCCGACACGACACGGGGCACGCGGTCAAGGATTACCGAGGTGCTCGAACAACGGCCGATTCCAGCGGATTGGAGTTAACCGGAGAAGGTCAAGCTGCCTCCGATAGAAAACTGTCCGATGGACCGGCGGCGCGGCAAATGCTATTCGCGCGGGCGATGACCGATCTCTCCCTGACCATCCTGTCCGAGACACCGAACGACGCCCAGGCGATCGAGCGGCTGCACCAGCGCACCTTCGGCCCCGGCCGCTTCGTCCTCAGCGCCTATCGGCTGCGTGAGCATGTTGACCATCTGCTCGATCTGTCGTTCACCGCGCGCATTGGCACGCTGCTGGTCGGCTCGGTGCGGCAATTACCGATCTGCGTCGGCGAGACGCCCGCGCTGCTGCTCGGGCCTTTGACCGTGGAGCCGCCATTCCGGGGGCGCGGCATCGGGCGCGCGCTGATGGATCATGCGCTGAACCAGGCGAAGGCGAAGGGCCATCGTCTCGTCGTGCTGGTCGGGGATGAACCCTATTACGGCCGCATGGGCTTCAAGCGGATTCCGAACGGCGTCACCGCCATGCCCGGGCCGGTAGACCCGGCGCGGCTTCTCGTGCGCGAGCTGGCGGACGGCGCTTTTGACGGCGTGTCCGGCGCGATCCGCCCGGATTGGAATTACGTCCGGGCCTGATCTTCGCGATGATTATTTTTTCCCTCTCCCCGCAAGCGGGGAGAGGGAAGGACAGATCAATATTTGATGTTCGCGAACAACCTCACGCCAAGGCCGGGCAGTAGCACCTCATCCTTGGTGTAGGACACCGCGTTGCGGATGTCCTCGTTCAGCAGATTGTCGCCGACGATGCCGACGCGAATTTCCTGCGCGCCCCACCAGTCCGTCTTGGCGAGCTTGGTGGTGTAGCTCAGTTCCGCCTTCAGGCGGTTGTAACCCGGCGTCGATGTTTCGATGCCGCCGATGTCGTTCTGCGCGAAGGCGTGGAGGAGATTGACGCGCGCGAGCCAGTTGGCATCACGATAATAAACGCCACCGCCGAGCCGTTGTGGCGGAATGCGCGGCACGTTGCTGCCGTCGTCGAAGGTCGCGCGGACAATGTCGTATTGTCCCTCGACGCCGAACTGGCCGAACCACAGCGGCATCACGTCATACTGGAACTGGAATTCCGCGCCTCGGAAGTGGGCGTCGCGCTGCGAGTAGATCGCCTGATTGAGTTCGAGGCTGTTGTTGGCAACGCACGCGGTGCCGTCGCAGGTGTTGCCGGTGAGATTGCGGTAGATGAAGCCGTTGAAGTGGGTATCGTACCCGGTCAGTTCAAACCGGAACGGGCCGGTGTTCTTGCGCAGGCCGATCTCGACCGATTTCGCGGTTTCGATCTTCAAATTTGGATTGCCGATGTCGAACGTCACGGTGGCATCGTGCCCGCCGCGCGAGAACAGTTCGGCGGGCTTCGGCGCGCGCTCGGTGTATTGCCCGGTGAGGCTGGCGACGAGGCCGTAAGGCAGGTTCTGAATCAACCCGACGCTGCCGCTCGCGGGGTTGAAGTTGAGATTGCGCGAAACCGCGGGGCCGATCGCCGACGTGTCGTTGAACAATTCAGGTATGAAGGAGGGCGACGAGCCGGACAGGTTGACGTGCTCGATGCGTCCCGCGATCTGTGCCTTGGTGGTGTTGCTGAAGGCGAATTCGTTGAACGAATAGCCCGCGACGCGGGTGTTGCTGTTCGGGTCCCACAGTCCGTTGAACGGACTACCGATGTCGTCCGGGCTCGGCGCGGTCAGCTCTTGATGCGAAGCCTGTACGCCGAGTGCCGACGTCATCGCCGCGAATTTCACGTCCACCGGCGCGAACTGCACCTCCATGCGGCCTTCCTGCTCCTTGTTGGTGAAGGTCTGGCGCACGCCGTCGGCGCCGTTGTCGTCGTTGAGGCCCAACTCGTTGTGTTTGTAGTCGGTCGCGCCGACCCAGAAGCGGATTGCCTCGATGGCAGCCGCGTCGGGGCGATACTCGCCCTTGGCGGTGAACTTGGTCTGCTTGGCGTCGATGCGGGTGTTGTGCTCCTCGCCGTCGATGCCAGGGATATGATAGAGCGAATTGTTCTGCTGGATCGCAGCGCCGATGTAGCCGCCGGTGAAGAAGTAGGTGCCGCCGACCGATCCGCCGTAGGAATGCGTGCCGGAATTCGCCTGTGTGCCGTTGAAGGGCCGCGCCGGATCGAACCGGTACGGCGAATTCGGAATGCCGTAGCTATCGGTTTTGCGATCGAAGCCGTCGGCGTGGATCGCAAAATTGTTGCTCGCGGCATCCAGCAGCACCGCGCCTTGGCGGCCATTGTCGATGCTGGAATAGCCGGTGCGGGTCTCAAAGGTGCTGCAATAGCCGGAGCCTGAAGGCGCTTTCACGTCGTAACCCCAGGTCTGCGCGGGGGTCACCGGATTGCACGGCAGCGCGTCGGGAATACGGTTGTTGGTGGCGCTGACGACGCCGCCGATGGCGGTCGAGCCGTAGCGCAGCGTCGCGGGTCCGCGGATCACCTCGATCTGGTTGGTGGTGAGCGGATCGATCGGCACGAAATGATCTTCGCCGAGATCGGATGCGCCGTTGCTGCCGATGCCGTTCTCGACAATGCCGACGCGGTTCATATCGAGGCCGCGAATGATCGGGCGGCTCGATGCGCCCGGCGCGAACGACGAGCCGGTGATGCCGGGCTTGTCGTTCAGAAGATCGCCGAAAGTCTGCGCGCCGCTGCGGCGGATTTCCTCGTTCGGCACCACGGTGACAGTCGCGAACTGGTCGGTGACGATCGGCAGCGTGCCCTGTGACGGTGCGGGCGCCGGTGTGGTCTGTGCGACGGCAGGCGTGTCCGGTTTTTCTTTCGGCTTGCCGTGATTGCGTGCTGGGCCGCTGCCATGTCTTGCCGCGATGACGGGGCGATGCCTGTGATGATCGATGGGGCTTGGCGCATGCACCATGATTTCCGGGAGGACTGTGCTGCCGGAAGCAGGAGCGGGCGTGGAAGCAGGCGCGGGCACCGGTGCCGGGGTGGCTGCAGGCGGCGTGGCCTGCTGCGCATGGACGGGTGGACTGAACACGGCAAGCGCAATTGCCGAAGCGCTGGCGAGCGAAGCGCGGAGAAGTGAACGGGACATTGTACGTTTGATCCTGACGCCGCAGGTTGCTCAGGGTGAGCAGCCGCGGATTGAACGGAGAGCCGGCCATTGGAGCGAATGGCCGAGACGGACGGTTCAGATCAGGAGGAGGGGCGGCCCGCGCGGATGAAATGCAGCCGTGCGGAGGCGTGGGGCATCCGTGGAGAGAGAGCTTGCGAAATCGATTGCCGCGAAGCGGACGGGCAGCGGCAGCACGGGCGCGGCCGCATGCAGGCCGTTTGCCGCCATCGCCGTGGTGACGCAGATCGAACAGATCGCGTCGGCATCATGATGGCCAGGGGTGCCGTCGGCGGAAGAATTGGTGGCGATCTGGGTACGGTCTGCCGACCAGGCAGCGACGTGGGTGTGGCCGAACGACAGCCCGATCTGCATCGCCAGCGCGAACAGCGCCAGCAACGACAGCCGTTTGGCTTTCGACCGCAACCACTCCATTGGACGTCAATTCCCCATGCCGGGGCTGAGGGCCACCGGATGTTACAATGTAACATTGGAAGCTCCGGGGATGTCAATCCACCCCGGGAATACTGTCGTCAGAGCGCGGCGGAGTGTGGTTTTGCCGTCACCGACCCTCGCGCACCCAGGTCGCCGCGAAAGCGCCGAGCAGCAGCAGGAGCCCGATCAGGCCCGCGAACACCGGGAAGGCGCCGATGCCGCGCACCACGCTGGCGTCCCGCATCTTGAGGCCGAGCCAGCCCGAACCCTCGAACACGGTCGAGCCATGGATCGGCAGGATGCGCGGCAGTTCGACGGTGCCGGATTCCGAAATCCGCCGCGTGTCGCCGCCGGTTGCTTTCGTCAGCGGCGCGAGTGTTTGCGTCGTTGAAGTGACTTCCGAGAATTCCTTCGGGTTGGCGGGACCGACGCTGATGAGCGCCTTGAGGTCGCCATCGGTCGCCTGCCACAGGCCGAGTTCGTCGGCGCCCAGGGTTGCACGCCACAGGCCGGGCTCACTCTGCGCAAGCGTGACTTCGCGGGTCTTGCCCGAGGGCGAAGTGACGGTCACGGGCTTCACCGTGTCCGCCATGGTTTGGCGCGTGACGACGAGATCGCGCCCTTGCGTCTTCAGCCGCAAGGCTTCCTCATCGAGTTCGGGTTGCTTCATCAGCCAGTGCGACAGCCGCCGCAGCAGATCGAGATGCGGGCCGCCGCCTTCATAGCCGCGCGCCCACAACCAGATCTGGTCGGAGAGCAGCAACGCGACCCGGCCCTCGCCCTGCCGCGACAGCAGCAAGAGCGGTTCGCCGTTCGCGCCTTCCATCACGGGCGGCACGGTGGGATTGCGTGTATCGACGATCCGGAAGAACCGGCCCCAATGCGGCGGGTTGCTCGCCGAACCTTCCAGTCCGCGCGTGACGGGGTGACGCTTGCCGGTCTCGGTCAGGCGCGCGTGAAACGCCTTCTCGGTGACGTCGACAGGCTCGGCGGGCAGCACTGCGTCGAGCGGGGTGCGCCAGATCGAGGTTTGGCTGGCATAGTCCGGTCCGGCCGCCACGAGGACTGCGCCGCCGTTCTTCACGTAACGCGCGATGTTTTCAAAATATGCAGTCGGCAGAACACCTTGCCGGGCATACCGATCGAAGATGATGAGCTGAAACTCGTTGATCTTCTGCTGGAAGAGTTCGCGCGTCGGGAATGCGATCAGCGACAATTCGTTGATCGGCGTCCCATCCTGCTTCTCCGGCGGGCGCAGAATGGTGAAGTGCACCAGATCGACGCTGGCGTCGGACTTCAGGAGGTTGCGCCAGGTGCGCTCGCCCGCATGCGGTTCGCCCGAGACCAGCAGCACGCGCAGCTTGTCGCGCACGCCATCGATGGAGACCACGGCGCGGTTGTTCACCGGCGTCAGTTCACCGTCGAGCGGGGAAGCCTCGATCTCGACGATGTTCTGCCCGGCGTGCGGAATCTCGAGCCGGATGCGTCCGGTCTCGCCGCTCGTCAGCATGCGGCGGCTCAGGACTTCGCCGTCGCGCCGGATGGTGACTTCGGCGCGCTGGTTGGCCACGCCCTGATCGTCGAGCTTGAATGTGATGGTCTGTGTCTGTCCGACGATGCCGAAGCGCGGGGCCGAGACGATGGCGATACGGCGGTCGCGCTCGCCGGAGTGTCCGGTGATGAGCGCATGGACCGGAGCCTGAAACCCGAGCGTCGCGGCGCTGGCCGGGATGTCGTGCACACGCCCGTCGGTGATGAAGAACGCTCCCGCGATGCGGTCGGTGGGAACATCGGAGAGGGTGGCCGAGAGCGCGGAGAACAATTTGGTGCCGTCGGTCTCGCCATCCGCCTGTCCGGCGTCGGCCACGCGAACGTCGAGGCCCTTGATGGCGCGCAGCTTCTCAAGCAGCGCGTCGCGCGCCTCGTCGGTCTGCTTCGCGCGCTCGCCGAAACTCTGGCTCGGGCTCTTGTCGACGATGACGGCGGCGACCGAGGGCAGCGGCTCACGGGATTCACGGGTGAATGAGGGATTGGCGAGCGCCAGCAGAACCATGGCCAGCGCGGCCGCACGCCACAACGCACCGCGCGCACGCCGCAGCAGCGAGATGGCCGCGATCAGGAGCGTGGCCGCAAGCCCGAACCACAGCACGAGCGAGGGAACAAGCGGGGTGAAGGCGATGCCGTATTGCGTCATTGCCCGAGCCTTTCAATCAGAGCAGGGGCATGAACCTGATCGGCCTTATAGTTGCCGGTCAGCGTGTACATCACGATGTTGGCGCCGGCGCGGAAGGCGAATTCGCGCTGGCGCGGCTCGCCCGGCGTCAGCGGCAGCATCGGCTGGCCGTCGGGCCGCAGCGCCCATGCGCCCGCGAGATCGTTCGAGGTGATGATGATCGGCGAGACGCCGTCGCCACCTCGCGCCGGGCGCTCCACGCCGTCATTGTCGCCCTCGCGCGGCAGCGCCTCGACCCAGGTCTGGCCCGAGGTGAAGCGCCCCGGAAAGTCGCGCAGTAGATAGAAGGTCTTCGTCAGCACATGCTCGCGTGGCACCGGCTCCAGTTCGGGGATGTCGAGCGAGGACAGGATCTGCCGCAGCGCCAGCATACCGGGGGTCTGAGATTCCCCGTTCGAGGTCGGCGGCGCATCGATGGCGTCGCGGGTGTCGAACAGCACCGTGCCGCCATTCTTCATGTAGGCGTCGAGCTTGTTGATCGCCTCCTGCGAGGGCTTCGGCGCGTCCGCGATCACCGGCCAGTAGATCAGCGGGAAGAAGGACAACTCGTCCTTGGCGGGATCGACGCCGATCGGATCGCCGGCCTCAAGCGCGGTGCGCTGGGCGAGGAACAGCGACAGGCCGCTGAGCCCGGCCTTGACGATGTTGTCCACCTCCGCATTGCCAGTGATGACATAAGCGAGGTGCGTCTGCGACACGGCCTTGATGGCGAAGTCGTCCTTGGCGGTGTTCGTTGCCTGCGCTGATTTGGCGGACGGGGTTTGTGCGTCCAGAGCGTGCGGGCTGAACGCGCTCAACACGACAGCCAGAGCGAGTGCTGTGGCGACGGAGCGCCGCCGCAGCAATCCGGCCAACGTGCCGCCGAGGATGGCGATGATGATTGCGTCAATGACGAACAGCAGAAGTGCCAGCGAGAGCAGGGTGCCGCGCAGGTCGCGCGGCTCGGCGTTGGTGTAGCTGGCGCGGGTTGCGCTGAGCGATGAGGTATCGAGTGGTGTCAGGCGATCAGTTGCGGCGAGCGTGTTCACCGCAACAGGGCCATCGACCGGGCCGTAGAATCCCGGCGGATGGTCGAGGCTGGCGCGGCCGCGATAATCGGCCTTCACCGGCTTGGCGGTAGACGGCGGCGCGGTGAAGGCGCCGAAGCCGTCGAGCACGCGGGTCGGCGCGACCGTCTCAACCTTGGTGTCGGGTGTCAGGTTGCTTCCGGCGGCATCGGCATAACCCGCCATGTCGACGATCCGGCGCAGCATCTCGACGAACGTGCCGGAGAGCGGCAGGTCGGACCAGCGCGTATCGCCGCTGACATGAAACAGTACGAGCACGCCCTTGCCGCGCCGTTCGCCGGTGACGAGCGGCGTGCCGTCGGCCAGCGAGGCCCATGTTTTCGAGGCGAGCGCGGGATCGGGATCGGCCAGCACCTGCCGCGTCACGGTGACATCGTCGGGCACCGGCAGACCGCCGAATGGCCCATCGGCTGCGAAGGCTGCGAGGTGTTGCGGCTTTTCCCATGTCAGCGTGCCGCCGAGGCTGCGGTTGCCGCGCCGCAGTTTCACCGGCACCAGATCGTCGTCGCCTGCGGCGAGACGTGGCCCTGCGAAGCGCATCAGTACGCCGCCCTGCGCGATCCAGTCGTCCAGCCGCTCGCGCAGTTCAGGCGACAGCGTGCCGACATCGGCGAGGATCAGCATCGGCAATTTCTGGTCAAGCAGTTGCTTGATCGCATCGTCGGGTGCGCTGCGCTCGGCGTTGCGTACGTCGGCGAACGGTGCAAGCGCCTTCGTCAGGTAAAAGGTAGTGGCGAGAAGGGGCTGCGAGATATCGGAGCTTGCACCGGACACGATGCCGACGGCGCGCCGCCGCCAGCGTTTGTCGAGCAACTGCACGGCGCCCGCGGAACGCTCGCCCGTGATCTCAAGCCGCGCGATGTCGTTGCGCAGTTCGACGGGAAGATCGAATGCCGCTTCCGTCTCGTGCGCGGTGGCGTCGAACGCGAAGCGCGTCTCACCGATCGGCGCGCCCTTCTGGTCGAGCGCGCGCACGATGCCGGACTCGATGCCGCCGGTGGCGCGCAGCACTTTCACGGTCATTTTCGCGGCGGCATTCTCGGCGGCTGCAAGCGCATGGGTTGGCGGCGTGCCGCCCTCATAGACCGTCAGCGCGCGGTTGCCGATGGCTTCGTGCAGGCCGCTCACGAAGTCCGCGCCGCGCCCGCTGTCGATGCCGTCATTGAGCCAGACGATGCTGGCGTCACCGATCTCGCCGAGAAAGCGTTTGATGAGCGGCAGCGTGGCGCTGCGGTCGATGCCGTAGGGTTTCGGCGCAAATTGGCGCAAGGCGACGCGGGCCGTGCCCGCCGGCATCAGGCTGATGTCGCGCGCGGGTTCGGACAGAGGCACCAGCGCCACCGCGCGGCGCGAGGCGTCGGCCTGCGAAATCAGTTCGTCGGCGGAACGGATGCGAACGTCCCAGCTTGCGGCCGCGCTCCAGCCGTCATCGAGCAGGATCACGAGAGGACCGGTGGATGCGCCCGCGCCGCCTTTCGGATTCCACACCGGGCCTGCGGCGGCGAAGATCACGAGCGCGGCGGCGAGCAGCCGCAACGCCGTCAGCCACCACGGCGTGCGCGACGGCGTCTCCTCGCGGGGCTTGATGTCGAGTAAGAGCCGCGTCGGCGGAAAGTCCACCTTCACCGGGCGCGGCGGGATCACGCGCAACAGCCACCACAGCGCCGGCAAGGCGATCAGCCCCGCGAGCAGCCATGGTTCGGTGAAGGAGAGCGGCAATCCGTTCATGCCGGCCATCCCGATCTGGCATTGCCTTCGCGCGACGCGGCGAGCGCCTGATGCAGATACAACAGCAGCTCTGCGGCGGAGCGGTCGGTGCGATGGGTGGAAAACAGCCATCCGCGCCGCGCCGTCTCGGCACGGATGCCGTCGCGGTGCTGCGCGAGCTTCGCGGTGTAATCGTCCTTCCAGTTCTGCGCGCGCCCGGCGACGATGGCACCTGCGCCTTCGGGTTCGTTGAATTCGATGCGGCCGGAATAGGGGAAGGTTTCCTCAGCGGGATCGACGATCTGCAGCAATACGCCGCGCGCGCCCGACGCCGAGAGTCCTGCAATCATCGCCGCGATCTCGTCGAGCGGCGACCAGAAATCCGAGAGCACAACGATTTCGGCGAGCGAAGCTGGCACGAAGCCGGGGGGCAGGCTGTCGCGCGTGGTCACATCGTGCAGCAGGGCCTGCGCCATCCGGTCGATGATGCCGCGGCTCGCGCTCGGACGCATCAGGCCGGGAATGCCGACGCGCTCGCCGCCCGCAACCAGAAGCTCGGCCAGTGCGAAGCCCAACACGATGGCGCGTTCGAGCTTGCTGTCGCGTGCCTCCTTGGAAGCGAAGGCCATCGATCTGGAGCGGTCAGGCCACAGCCAGACGGTGTGCGCCGCTTCCCATTCCTGCTCGCGCACGTACAAAAGATCGTCACGCGCCGAGCGCCGCCAGTCGACGCGCTGCGCGGCTTCGCCGGAGACGAAGCGGCGGTACTGCCAGAAATTCTCGCCGGTGCCGGCGCGCCGCCGCCCATGCAGGCCGTGGATCACGGTCGCGGCGATGCGCCGCGCTTCCAGTACGAGGCGCGGCATCGACGCGGCGAGCGAACGGCTTTCGCCATCGGCACGCCGGATCGCTTCGATTTCGGTGAGTGCCGGTTTGAGGGCCGCGGCCATCAACCTATCCGTGCCTTCAACCGCCCGATCACGCCCGTGACGGTTTCGCCTTCGGCGCGGGCGGAGAAGGTCAGTGCCATGCGATGCTTCAGCACCGGCTCGGCAAGTTCGAGCACGTCGTCGATTGATGGCGCGAGGCGGCCGTCGAGCAGCGCGCGGGCGCGCACCGCGAGCATCAGGGCCTGGCTCGCGCGTGGGCCTGGTCCCCATGCGATGGATTTTGCATCCTCGCCGCCGTCCTCACCGGGACGCGCGGAACGCACCAGCGTGAGGATCGCTTCCACCACGGAATCGCCGACCGGCAAACGGCGCACCAGCCGCTGCGCGGTGATGAGCGTATCAGCGGTCATCGCCGCTTTCGCCGTCGTCTGCTCGGCACCGGTGGTGTCGAACAGGATCTTGCGTTCGGCATCGCGGTCGGGATAGCCGACATCGATTTCCATCAGGAAGCGGTCGAGTTGCGCTTCCGGCAGCGGATAGGTGCCTTCCTGCTCAAGTGGGTTTTGCGTCGCGAGCACATGGAACGGCACCGGCAGATCGTGCCGTGCGCCCGCGACGGTGATGTGCTGCTCTTGCATCGCCTGCAACAGCGCCGATTGCGTGCGCGGCGAGGCGCGGTTGATTTCGTCGGCCATCAGGAGTTGGGCGAATACCGGACCGGCGATGAAACGGAACGAGCGTTTGCCTGCCGTGCTCTCGTCGAGCACTTCCGCACCGAGAATATCGGACGGCATCAAGTCGGGCGTGAACTGTACGCGCTTGGCGTCGAGCCCGAGCGTGATGCCGAGCGTCTCGACGAGTCTGGTCTTGGCGAGGCCCGGCACGCCGATCAGCAGCGCATGGCCGCCCGCGAGAATTGTCACCAGCGCGTTGTCCACCACGCGCTCCTGGCCGAAGATCACGGTCGAGACGGCCTGACGCGCGGCGCGGATGCTGCCCGCCAGTTGCTCGGCGGAGCGAACGATCACGTCTTCCAGTTTTTCGACATCTGCGCTGTTCATTCCTGCTCCTTGCCGCGTCAGTCGCGGATTGGACGATGTTAGCCCGGACCTGCGGGAAATAGTCTGTCCGCACGGCGCGATCCCCCATTTTAACGGTCCAATGGGGCGACATCCATCACGTTGCGTCGATTGGGCGTGAACGCCGCTTGGATATGGAAAATCGTGCCTAAATCGTGCCAGACTGCTCACGGTCAAGGAAAACCATGGCGAAGCAAGGGCAGCCGATAGCAGCAGAGGACATTGGTCAGCGCCTTGATACGCTGGCGTCGGCGGCGCAGCGTGTCAATGCGTCCGGTTTGCCGCCGGTGGAACGGTGGAATCCGCCGTTTTGCGGCGATCTCGACATCCGTATCGCTTCCGATGGCACCTGGTTCTATCTCGGCAGCCCGATCGGGCGTCCCGAATTGGTGCGACTCTTTTCCAGCGTGCTGAAACGCGAGGGCGACCGCTATTTTCTGGTCACCCCGGTGGAAAAAGTCGGCATCGTCGTGGACGATGCGCCGTTTCTCGCCGTCGAAATGAGGACAAGGGAACAGGACGGATTGGCCTTTTTGTCGTTTCGCACCAATGTGGGTGAGTGGGTCGATTGCGATGCCGCCCACGGGCTGCGCTTCGAGGATGCGCCGAGAGGGGGCCTTGCGCCCTACCTGCATGTTCGTGCAGGCCTGTGGGCAAAGCTGTCGCGGCCGCTATATTATGAACTGGTCGATCTCGGCGAGATTCGCCAGATCGGCGGCGAGGAGATTTTTGGCGTAGCTTCGGGCGGAGCGTTCTTCGCCATCGCCGATGCCGCGCAGTTAAAGGGCTTAGTTTGAACGACAGTTTTCTGAAAGACAAAGCGGGTGCCGACGCGCTTCCGGTTCCGCACCGCGCTTCGATTGATATGGGATCGGCGGAATTTTTCGAGCGCGCCCGCGCGCGGCTGAATTTCGACGTGCCAGCGGCGCTTGCCGACCCCAGCATCGTCGCCAAGACCGGCGATCGCGGCACCGACTGGATGCTGGAAATCGTCGCGCGCGAAAAGCCGATCCGGCAGGCGGCGGTGTTGATCGGCATTGTCGAGCGCGAGCAGCCGTCCGTCCTGCTCACCACGCGCGCGGGGCATCTTTCCGATCATCCGGGGCAAATCTCGTTTCCCGGCGGCAAGATCGACCCGCAGGATGTGTCTCCGATGGAAGCAGCCCTTCGCGAGGCGAAGGAAGAAGTCGGATTGACGCGCGATTTCATCGAGCCGGTCGGCTATCTTGATGTCTATTCCACGAGCTTCGGCTTTCGCATTCTGCCGACGCTGGCGCGGATTCGCCCCGGCTTTGACCTCACGCTCAACACCAGCGAGGTCGACGATGCGTTCGAGGTGCCGCTCGCATTCCTGATGGACCCGGCAAACCACAAGCAGGGCACCAAGGAATATCGCGGCAAGCTCCGCTATTTCTACGAGATGCCCTATGAGCAGCGCTATATCTGGGGCGCGACGGCTGGCATGCTGCGTGTGCTGTATGAGCGGATCTACACGCCATGATCCGACCGCTGCTGACCGAAATCGGGATTTTCCTGATTCCGTTTGTGGCTTATGCGCTGTTTGTTTTAGCAAGCCGCCGCGAGGTGCTGAGCCGTTCATCCTGGCCGGTGCGCACGGTTCTGGGATTGGGAATGGGCGCATGCATGCTGGTCATCCTCAGCCTTGTCCTGCTGGCGAATTTTTCCGGCGCGCCGCCGGGCGCCACCTATACGCCGGCGCGCATCGAGAACGGCAAGTTCATTCCGGGGTCCGATAAATGACCGGGCGCGCCGCCATCCCGACCGCGACGATCATGGCAGCGTGGCTGACATCCGGCCCTGCGGCGCGGGCGCTCTCGCTTCTGAATGCCAATGGAGAAGAGGCGCGCATCGTCGGTGGCGCGGTGCGCAACGCGCTTCTCAATCTGCCCGTCGGCGAGATCGATGTGGCCACCACGGCGCTGCCCGAAGAAGTCGTCCGTCGCGCGCGCGCGGCGCGCATCAAATGCGTGCCGACCGGACTAGAGCATGGCACCGTCACGCTGGTGATCGAAGGCACGCCGATTGAAGTCACGACGCTGCGCGAGGATATCGAGACCTTCGGCCGCAAGGCCAAGGTCGCGTTCGGCCGCGACTGGGTGAGGGATGCCGAGCGGCGCGATTTCACCATCAACGGCCTGTCGCTGTCCGCCGATGGCATCGTGCATGATCATGTCGGCGGTCTCGCCGACATCGAAGCGCGCCGCGTGCGGTTCATCGGCGACCCCGCGCGCCGCATCAGCGAGGATTTCCTGCGCATCCTGCGCTTCTTCCGCATCCACGCGGCTTACGGGCAGGGCGAGCCTGACCGCGCCGCGATGGAGGCCTGCATCGCTGCGCGCGACGGGCTCGCTTCGCTGTCGGCGGAGCGGTTGCGGATGGAAATGCTCAAGCTCGTGGTGGCGAAGGGCGCCGCCGACGCGCTGATCGAAATGGAAGATGGTGGCCTGCTTGGCCGCATCACCGCGGGCGTCAGTTATCATGGCCCGTTCGCGAACATGGTCGAGGCGGAGCGGATGCTCGGCTTCACCGCCGACGCTATCCGCCGCCTCGGCGCGCTGACGGTGGCAACGCCGGAAGACGCCAAGCGGTTGTCGGTGCGGCTGCGCCTCTCCAACGCCGAGACCAAGCGGCTGGACTCCATGGGGCATCGCTGGTGGCGGATGCGGGAGATGGACGAGGAGATCGCGCGCCGCCGTGTCTATCGTCTCGGTCCGGATCGCTACACCGAGCGCGTGATGCTCGCGTGGGCGCGCGCGGGACAGGATTTCGCAGCTCCGCGCTGGCGCGAGCTTGCGACGCTGACGCGGCGCTGGAGTGCGCCGGTATTCCCGCTGAAGGCGGCGGATTTCATCGCGCGTGGATTGAAGGAAGGCCCGGCGCTCGGCCATGTCCTGACGCTCGCGGAAGATGCGTGGCTGGCGGCGAATTTTCCTCTCGACGCCGCAAGCGTCGCCGCGATCGCCGAGCAGACGCTGGAACGCTTCCGGCACGATCACCGGCTTTGAGGTTTTGGTTGAGCCAACAAAAAACCCCGGAGCGATGCTCCGGGGTTTTGCGGTTCAGGTGAACCGGATTGGTCTTAGTACTTCGCGACGACCGGGCTGCCCCAGTTGAAGCGATAGACCAGCGAGGTCTGGATCGTCTGCACGTAAGGCTTGAAGGCGATGCCCGTGGTGGTGGCTACACCAGCCGGATCGAAAACTTGACTGGTCTTGCGATCGTATTCGGCCACGCGGTACTCGGTCTTCATGAACCAGCCCGGCGAAGAAATGCCGAAGATGTTGAGCGAATTCTCGACGCCGCCACCCAGGAACCAGCCATCGCGATGGCTCTTGCCCGTGCTGCCAACCGCTGCGCCGGTCGCATTGGTCAGAGCGACGCCCTTGAAGTCGGCGTGGCTGTAGCCAACGTTGACGTAGGACAGCGCGTTCGGCGAGATCAGGTAGCCGAGGCGTGCACCGGCTGCGTAGTTGGTGTCGTTCTTCAGACGGCCAGTAACTCCGGCGCCAAGGCCGCCACCCGTTGCATCCGCCAGCGAACCGCGGATATCGCCGAACTGAGCATCGCCGAAGACGCCGACGACCCAGGTCGGGTTGATCTGCCAGTCGTAACCGCCGCCCACCGTGCCGAAGTAACCACGGCCACCTGCGCGGGTGTCGAGGCCATTGGCGCCGGTCGCAAGGTCAACGGTGTGCTGATCGGAGGACATCAGGCCGTAGCCGCCGCCGCCCGCGAGATAGAAGCCAGTCCAGTTGTAAGCGGCCGTGCGGGCTGCCTTGGTGTAGAACGGCGTGCCGGCGTCAGCGCCCGGCGTCACATGCGAGTTGAAGCGGTAGACCAGCGAGGTCGACACCGTCTGCACATAAGGCTTGAAGGCGATGCCGTTGCCGCTGCCGTCGTTATACAGGCTGTTCTTCCGGTCATACTCGGTGACGCGGTATTCGGTCTTCATGAACCAACCCGGCGCCTTGATGCCGAAGAAGTTCAGGTCGTTCTCGACGCCGCCGCCGATGAACCAGCCGTCGCGGTGGGACTTGTCGATGGCGGTAACGCCGTCAGAGAAAGTCGAGCCCTTGAACTGGCCGTAGCTGTAACCGGCATTGACGTAGGACAGCACGTTCGGCGCAACCAGATAGCCGAGGCGCGCGCCGGCGGAGTAGGCGGCGTCGTTCTTCAGGCGGCCCGAAATGCCGGGCGTTGTGATGTCGATGAGGTCGCCGCGAATGTCGCCCCACTGCGCATCGCCGAACACGCCGACCACCCAGGCCGGGGTGAGCTGGTAGTCATAGCCGAGACCGACAGTGCCGAAGTAGCCGCGGCCACCCGTGCGGGTGTCGACCGAGGTCGCAGCGCCACCGGTCGTCGAATGCTGATCGGATGACATCAGGCCGTAGCCGAAGCCGCCGGTCACGTAGAAGCCGGTCCAGTTCGACACCGGCGCCACAACCGGCGCCTTGGTGTAGCGGGCCGCGAGATCGGCCGCGTTGGCGGCGCTGCCCAGAGCGATCAGGGCGACGGTACCCAACAGAAACTTTTTCATGAAAATCCCCAAACCCGGTCCAGAATTGGATTCTGTCCAAAAGCTAAAGGATTTTGCGCAAACGCGATGTAGCCCGATGGCCACAGTGGACAGCAAACCCCGATGGAACCGTGGTTTATGGCCACTTAACCTCGGGCGGCATGGAGGACAGGATCGACTCCACATTGCCCCCGGTCTTCAGCCCGAAGATGGTGCCGCGGTCGTAGAGCAGGTTGAACTCGACATAGCGCCCGCGGCGGATCAGCTGCTCCTCGCGGTCGGCGTCCTGCCATGGGGTCTCAAAATTGCGCCGCACCAGTTCGGGGTAGATCGCAGCAAAAGCGCGGCCGACATCCTGGGTAAAGGCGAAGTCGGCATTCCAGTCGCCGGATTCCAGCCAGTCGTAGAAGATGCCACCGATTCCTCGCGGCTCCTTGCGGTGGGCCAGGAAGAAGTAGTCGTCGCACCATTTCTTGAACTTGTCGTAGGGCGCGACCGCCGTATGGGCATGGCAGGCCTTGCGGAAAGCCTCATGGAAAGAAACGGTATCGGGGTCTTCCTGAGTCCGCCGCCGGTCGAGCACGGGGGTCAGGTCCGCGCCGCCGCCGAACCAGCGCTTGGTGGTGACGACGAAGCGGGTGTTCATGTGCACCGCAGGCACGTTCGGATTCCACGGATGGGCGATCAGCGAGATGCCCGAGGCCCAGAACCGCGGATCGTCGGAAGCGCCGGGAATCTGGGCGCGGAATTCGGGAGCGAATTCGCCGAACACAGTCGAGCAGTGCACGCCGACCTTCTCGAACAGCCGTCCGCGCATCATCGACATCACGCCGCCGCCGCCCGGCGCGCCGGTGTGGTCGGTGCGCTCCCACGGCTTGCGCACGAAGCGTCCTGCCTGATCGCCGTAGAGCGAGGCGGGGACCTCGTCCTCCAACTGCTCGAATGAGGCGCAGATGTCGTCGCGCAGCTTTTCGAACCATGCGCGGGCGGAAGTCTTGCGGCTGTCGAGCAGGGAAGCGTCCATGTTCAATCCGTCATTTTGATTGGGGCCCGAAATAGGTGCAGCTCTCGCCGCAGCTGTCGCGATGGACACTGACGCGCGTGACGTCGCCCGCGCCCTGCACACTGTCCCAGATATAGCGCGACAGGTTCTCCAGCGTCGGCAGGCCGATCGCCTCGATCTTGTTGAGGAATTTGTGGTCGAGCGCCTTGCGCACGTCGGCGATCTTCCGCTCCAGAAGGCCGAGGTCCATCACCATGCCGGTCGCGGGATCGGGCGTGCCGCGAATCGTCACCTCGGCGCGAAACGAATGGCCGTGAATCTCCTCGCTGTTCTCGCCGAGCGTCGTGCCCTTGAGCGAGTGCGCGGCCTCGAAGTGAAAGGATTTGGTCAGTTCCCACATTACGAACGATTACTCCAACTCGTCTGTTCTATTACCTGATACCGATGGTCTTGTGGGTCTGCACGCTCAGCCGCCATTGTGGATGGCGCAGACAATAGTCGATTGCGCGTGCGGTATTTTGCTCCAGATCAGGCCCGTCCATCGGTTGCAGCAGGAAATGCTGGAAGGCGAGCGCGGTGTAATCCTCCGGCGCGTTCTGTCGCTGCGGATAGACCAGCTTCAATTCGTGGCCTTGCCGGATCGCAAGCTCGGTGTCGGCCTTGGGGCTGACGCAGATCCAGTCGAGGCCGGGCGGGGCAGGGAGCGTGCCGTTCGTCTCCACAGCGATCATGAAGCCGCGTGCATGAAGCGCTGCGATCAGTGCGTCATCGATCTGCAGCATCGGTTCGCCGCCGGTCAGCACCACGAAACGATGACGGCTGTCAGGCCCCCAGGTCGCGGCGATTCGCTCCGCGAGGTCGTCGGCGGTGGCATAGCGTCCACCGAGCGTGCCGTCGGTGCCGACGAAATCGGTATCGCAGAACTGACACACGGCCTCCGCACGATCCTGCTCGCGGCCGCTCCACAGATTGCAGCCCGCGAAACGGCAGAACACGGCCGGACGTCCGGCCTGCATGCCTTCGCCTTGCAAAGTCAGGAAAATTTCCTTCACCGCGTAACTCACGGCGCATTGTCTCCATTTGTGACAGCATGTCGCGTCTGCCGCAGCGCCTCGCCGAGCGCCATTGCGGCGGTGACGGCGACATTGAGCGAACGCATGCCTTCCGCGATCGGAATCACCAGTCTCTCGTCCGCGCTTGCGGCAACTTCGTCCGGCACGCCCGCGCTTTCCCGGCCCAGCAGAAGAATATCAGTATCTTCATAGCGATGCGCCAGATAGGAGGTGGCGCCCTTGGTGGTCAACAGCAACAGCCGCCCGCCATCCGCCTGCTGCCAGGCCCGGAAGGCCGTCCATGACACATGCCGTGATATGGAAACCTGATCGAGATAATCCATTCCCGCGCGGCGAAAATGGCGGTCGCTCACCGGAAAGCCCGCGGGCTCTATAATATGCGCCTCGACCGCAAGACATGCGCAGAGTCGTAGAATCGTCCCGGTATTTTGGGGAATGTCCGGTTGATACAGGGCGATCCGCATGGGGTGATCGGGCTCGGAAAACGGGGGTAAAAACCGCTGCCATGCGCCGAATTTGCGCATCGCACGAGCGGGAGCCGATACCGGGCTTGCGCTCAATCGGCAAGGGTGCCAATAGATCGATTCTAGATCACCTGTTCTGCCCGGCTGAGTAGAACAAGTGAGTTCTGCCCCCGCGAGGCCCGCGGGCACCGACTGACGTTTCCGGCGCGTTCGTCCGCGCAATCCATGGGTTCGTCGGACGGTTGCAGTTCGGAAAGGGTTTGCAAACGTGACTGCTTCTTCTTCGGCACATCCGGCGACGCGCCGTGATTTCCTTTACGTCGCCACCGGTTCGGTTGCGGTCGTCGGCGCGGCCGCTGTGGCCTGGCCGCTGATCTCCCAGATGAATCCCGATGCCTCGACCATCGCGGCCGGCGCTCCGATCGAGGTCGATTTGTCGCCGATCGCCGAAGGGCAGGACATCAAGGTGTTCTGGCGCGGCAAGCCGATCTACATCATGAACCGCACCAAGAAGCAGATCGAGGAGGCGCGCTCGGTGAACGTGTCGAGCCTGCCCGATCCGCAGACCGACCAGTCCCGCGTCAAGGAAGGCCATGACAACTGGCTGGTCGTGATCGGCATCTGCACCCATCTCGGCTGCATCCCGATCGCGCATGAAGGCAATTACGACGGCTTCTTCTGCCCGTGCCACGGTTCGCAGTACGATTCCTCGGGCCGCATCCGCCAGGGGCCGGCGCCGCTCAATCTGTACGTCCCGCCGTACAATTTCGTTTCCGACACCAAGATCAAAATCGGCTGACGTCAGTCGCCTCCACTTTCCAGGATCGTAACTCATGAGCGGACCCTCTACCTATAACCCGCAAAATCCAGCCTTGAAGTGGATTGAGCAACGCCTGCCGATCGGCGGACTGATTCATTCGTCTTTCATTGCCTATCCGACGCCGCGCAACCTGAACTACTGGTGGACGTTCGGCGCCATCCTTTCGATGATGCTCGCGGTGCAGATCATCACCGGCGTCATCCTTGCGATGCACTACACGCCGCATGTCGATCTCGCCTTCAAGTCGGTCGAACTGATCGTCCGCGACGTCAATTACGGCTGGCTGCTGCGCTACATTCACTCCAACGGCGCGTCGATGTTCTTCATCGCCGTCTACATCCACATGTTCCGCGGCCTGTATTACGGGTCGTACAAGGCACCGCGCGAAATCCTCTGGATTCTCGGCGTCATCATCTACCTGTTGATGATGGCCACGGGCTTCATGGGCTACGTGCTGCCGTGGGGCCAGATGAGCTTCTGGGGCGCCACCGTCATCACCAACCTGTTCTCGGCGATCCCTTATGTCGGCGACAGCATCGTGACGCTGCTGTGGGGCGGCTACTCGGTCGGCAACCCGACGCTGAACCGCTTCTTCTCGCTGCACTACCTGCTGCCGTTTGTGATCGCGGGCGTCGTCGTCCTGCACGTCTGGGCGCTGCACGTCGCAGGCCAGAACAACCCGGCCGGCGTCGAAGCGAAGACCGAAAAGGACACCGTGCCGTTCACGCCGTACGCGACCATCAAGGACTCGTTCGGCATGGCGTGCTTCCTGCTGTTCTTCGCCTGGTTCATCTTCTACATCCCGAACTACCTCGGCGATCCCGACAACTACATTCAGGCCAACCCGGCCGTGACGCCCGCGCACATCGTGCCGGAATGGTACTACCTGCCGTTCTACGCGATCCTGCGTTCGATCCCGAGCAAGCTCGGCGGCGTCATCGCGATGTTCGGCGCGATCGTCGTGCTGGCGTTCCTGCCGTGGCTCGATGGCTGCAAGGTGCGCTCGTCGAAGTATCGCCCGCTCGCCAAGCAATTCTTCTGGATCTTCGTCGCGACCTGCATCGGTCTCGGCTATCTCGGCGCGCAGCCGCCGGAAGGCATCTATGTCATCGCAGGCCGCGTGCTGACGGTGGTTTATTTCGCCTACTTCCTGATCGTGCTGCCGGTGCTGTCGCGGATCGAGACCACGCGGCCGCTGCCAAACTCGATCGCCGACGATGTGCTCGCCAAATCCGGCAAGCAGCCGATGGTGTCCGCCGCGATTGCGCTGGCGGTTGCCGGTTCGCTGATGATGGGCGGCATGGACAGCGCCAAGGCCGCCGATCATGGCGCCACGCCGCATTCGGAGAGCTGGTCGTTCGCCGGTCCGTTCGGCAAGTTCGATCAGGCCCAGTTGCAGCGCGGCCTCAAGGTCTACAAGGAAGTCTGCTCGAACTGCCATTCGCTGAACCTCGTGGCGTTCCGCAACCTCGCCGATCCGGGTGGTCCGGGTTATTCGGCGGCGCAGGCGGCAGCCTTCGCGTCCGAGTACAAGATCAAGGACGGCCCGAACGATGCGGGCGACATGTTCGAGCGTCCGGGCCGCCCGGCGGATTACTTCCCCGCGCCGTTCCCGAACGAGCAGGCTGCCCGTGCTTCCAACGGTGGTGCGGCTCCGCCGGATCTGTCGCTGATCGCGAAGGCTCGTGGCTACGAGCGCGGCTTCCCGCAGTTCGTGTTCGACGCCTTCACCCAGTTCCAGGAGAAGGGGCCGAACTACATCCACGCCATCCTGAACGGCTACAAGGAAAAGCCGGCGGACTTCGCGCTGCCCGAGGGCTCGTACTACAACACGTACTTCCCCGGTCATTCGATCAAGATGCCGCCGCCGCTGTCTGACGGTCAGATCACCTATGACGACGGCTCGCCGGCGACCGTCGAGCAGTACTCGAGGGACGTCGCGGCCTTCCTGATGTGGACCGCAGAGCCGCACCTCGAGGACCGCAAGCGCCTCGGCATGCAGGTGATGTTGTTCCTGATCGTGCTGTCGGGTCTTCTGTACTTCACCAAGCGGAAGATCTGGGCGGACGCGCACTGACGCGTCCCGACAGTCTCACAAGATTGAGGGCTCCTTCGGGAGCCCTTTTTCGTTGGCGGGACTGAACCAGTACGGCTTTGCCTCGTTGCACTCTCGCGCCGCAGGCGGCATTGTCGGCTGCATTTCCATTGCCATTTCCCGAGGTTTTCATGGGCACCAGCATCAGCTTTTCGCGTCCCGACGGCAAAGAGGCCAAGGGCTATCTCGCCAACGCCGCGCGCGGCAATGCGCCGGGCGTCGTCGTCATTCAGGAATGGTGGGGCCTATCCGAGCAGATCAAGTCGATGACCGATCGCTTCGCTTTGGCGGGGTTCGATGCGCTGGCGCCGGACCTGTTCGAGGGCGTGGTGGTGCCGTATCACGATGCGGACGCCGCCGCGAAGGAGATGAACTCGCTGAACTTCATCGAGGCGACCGAGCAGAACGTGCGCGGCGCGGTGCAGTATCTCAAGCGCAATGGCGCCAAAGTCGGCATCAGCGGCTTCTGCATGGGCGGTGCGATCACGATCATCGGTGCTGCCAAAATTCCGGAACTGACGGCTGCGGTGTCGTTCTACGGCGTGCCGTCGCCGGAAGCGGTGAAGCCCGCCGACGTCAGGGTGCCGTTGCAGGGCCATTTCGCCAACAAGGACGATTTCTTCACGCCGCAGGCGGTGAGCGCCTTCGAGGACGGGCTGAAAAAGGCGCGCAAGCCCTGCGAGTTTTTCCGCTACGACGCCGACCATGCCTTCGCCAACGAGCAGCGCGCCTCGGTCCATGACCGCCAGGCTGCGGAGCTGGCGTGGGGCCGGGCGATCGACTTCCTCAAGAAGCATTTGGGGTGATGTGCAGCGGGCAGGGGTGGCATGGCGAGGGCATGGCTCCCCTTGACATCCGCCCGTGCGGGTGATGATTTGCCGCCCATGATCGCAGCAACCCGCACGACCCGTATCTGGTGGCGCACCTTGTAAAAGGTGGCCGGTGCGATTTTGCTTGAAATCACGTTGAGGCCGCCACGCATGGGCGGTCTTTTTGTTTGTCCTGTGTGGCGTTCCTCGGCGAAGTCTCTTAAGAGGAACCCATGAACAGGACGGTTTTTTCCCTTCCCGCCACGGCGGACTACACCACGGCGCGGGGCCTCGAGGTCTCGCGGCGGGTCACGTCGTTTTCCGGCGGACAGAAGCTCGATGCGCTGATCGACCTCCTGGATCGCCGCCGTGGCGTCGTGCTGTCGTCCGGCACCACGGTGCCGGGGCGCTATGAGAGTTTCGATCTCGGTTTCGCCAATCCGCCGCTACGGCTGGAATCGGTCGGCGAAAAATTCTTCATCGAGGCGCTGAATGCGCGCGGCAAGGTGCTGATCGCCTTTCTCGCAGCCACGCTGAACAACCCCGCCGTCGCGATCACGTCCAAGACCGCCGATCGCATCGAAGGCCACATCGTGCGTGGCGATGCGCCGGTGGAGGAGGAGCAGCGCACGCGGCGCGCTTCCATCATGTCGCTGGTGCGCGAGATCATCGCCTCGATGAGCTACACGGGCGACCCGCTGCTTGGCTTGTTCGGCGCCTTCGCCTACGACCTCGTGTTCCAGATCGAGGACCTGAAGCAGAAGCGCCAGCGCGACGCCGACCAGCGCGACATCGTGCTCTATATTCCCGACGAACTCTTGGCCTACGACCGCGCCACCGGGCGCGGCGTCGTGATCGATTACGAATTCAGCTATGGTGGCGTCAGCACGCGCGGCCAGGATCGCGACACGCCCGACAGTGTCTACACCAAGACCAAGCGTGAAGGCTTTGCCGACCATGCGCCCGGCGTCTATCAGGCGACGGTGGAACGCGCCCGCGCGGCGTTCGCCCGCGGCGATCTGTTCGAGGCGGTGCCGGGGCAGTTGTTCGCCGAGCCGTGCGATCGCACGCCGGCCGACGTGTTCAAGCGGCTGTGCATCATCAACCCGTCGCCTTACGGCGCGCTGCTCAATCTCGGTGACGGCGAGTTTCTCGTCTCCGCATCGCCGGAGATGTTCGTGCGCTCCGACGGCAAGCGCGTCGAGACTTGCCCGATCTCCGGCACCATCGCGCGCGGTGCGGATGCCATCGGCGACGCCAAGCAGATTCAGGAATTGCTGAACTCGCAGAAGGACGAGTTCGAGCTCAACATGTGCACCGATGTCGACCGTAACGACAAGGCGCGTGTCTGTGTCCCGGGCTCGATCAAGGTGCTGGCGCGCCGCCAAATTGAAACCTATTCAAAGCTGTTTCATACCGTCGATCACGTCGAAGGCATGCTGCGTCCCGGTTTCGATGCCATCGACGGCTTCCTCACCCATTGCTGGGCGGTGACGGTCACCGGCGCGCCGAAGCTGTGGGCGATGCAGTTCGTCGAGGACAACGAACGCTCCTCGCGCCGCTGGTATGCGGGCGCACTCGGCTTCCTCGGATTCGATGGCGGCATCAACACCGGCCTCACCATCCGCACCATCCGCATGAAAGATGGCTTGGCCGAAGTGCGCGTCGGCGCGACGCTGCTGTTCGATTCCGATCCTGTCGCGGAAGAAAAGGAATGCCAGACCAAGGCGGCGGCGCTGTTCCAGGCGTTGCGTGGCGACGCGCCGAAAGCTCTCTCGAGCTTCGCGCCGGATGCCACCGGTTCGGGCAAGCGCGTTCTGCTGGTCGATTGCGATGACTCTTTCGTGCACATGCTGGCGGATTACTTCCGGCAGGTCGGCGCCAATGTCAGTGTGACGCGGCACCTGCACGCGATGCAGCGGCTCAAGAACGAAAAGTTCGACCTGCTGGTGCTGTCGCCGGGGCCGGGGCGGCCAGAGGATTTCGGTGTCTCGAAATTCATCGATGAGGCGCTTGCCAAGAAGATGCCGATCTTCGGCGTCTGCCTCGGCGTGCAGGCGATCGGCGAGTATTTCGGCGGCGAACTTGGCCAGCTCGCGCAGCCCGCGCACGGACGGCCCTCGCGGATTCAAAATCGCGGCGGCACGTTGATGCGCAACCTGCCGAATGAACTGACCATCGGCCGCTATCATTCGCTGTTCGTCGGCCCCGCCACCATGCCGGACGTGCTCGTCGTTACAGCAACCACCGAGGACGGCATTCCGATGGCCATCGAACACAAGGAGCTACCGGTCGGCGGCGTGCAATTCCATCCTGAATCGCTGATGTCGCTGGAAGGCGATGTCGGGCTAAAGATCGTGGAAAACGCCTTCCGGCTGGGGCAGAAATGAAATGGCAGAAGCATCCATGAGCGTCGCAGACGATTTGAAAGCCTCGGTTCGCGCGATCCCGGATTATCCGAAGCCGGGCATCATCTTCCGCGACATCACCACGCTGCTCGGCAATGCATGGGCGTTCCGCCGCGCGGTGGACGAACTGGTGCAGCCGTGGGCAGGCTCCAAGATCGACAAGGTCGCGGGCATGGAAGCACGCGGCTTCATCCTCGGCGGCGCGGTCGCACATCAGGTTTCGGCTGGCTTCGTGCCGATCCGCAAGAAGGGCAAGCTGCCGCACACCACCGTGCGCATCGCTTACTCACTTGAATACGGCATCGACGAGATGGAGATGCACGTTGATGCGGTGAAGCCCGGCGAGCGCGTCATCTTGATCGACGATCTGATCGCGACCGGCGGTACGGCGGAAGGCGCGGTGAAACTCTTGCGCCAGATCGGCGCCGAGGTGGTGGCGGCTTGCTTTGTCGTCGATTTGCCCGAGCTGGGCGGTGCCGCGAAACTGCGCGCGATGAACGTGCCGGTGCGCACGCTGATGGAATTCGACGGGCACTGACCGCCGGGCGGTCAGGTGTGCAGCTTCAGCCGCTTCTCCAGATTCCTGAATTTGGTGTAGTTCGCGCGCGTCCATTGATGCAGTTCGGAGGATGAATCCTGCGCCGTGCGCAAGTAGTGCGTGAACGAGAAATTCGTCCGCTGCACGATGGAGCGCAGGAACGCGGGCAACGCCGCGATGTGAAGCGGCCGCACACCGGCAAAGTCCTTCGGTGTCTCTCCGTGTAGGACGTGCTCGTTGTCGATTGCAATTAGCGGCGAGCCGGGGAAAGTCTTGCGCAGCATGGCCCAGGCGTTCGACGAGGCGCGGGTGGCATCCGGAATGAACAGCACGATCGGCTCGACGCCGCGCCGGATCGCTTCCTTCATGAAGCCGATCTCATCGGCGAGCCTAAAGAAATCGTCGAACGCATGCAGCCCGAGGTCGATCACCTTGGCGACGCCGTCATTGACGATCAGGCGATCCATCAGCGCCATCTGCGCGTGGGTGTCGCTGATCGAAGCGGTCTCGGTGGTGCGCGGCAGGAAATCCAGCAGCGAGGGTTCGCGGAGATTGATGTCGAAGGCGAGCACGCTGCCGTTCTGCAGGATCAGGAACTCGCTCAGGACGCGCGAGAGCAGCGTCTTGCCGACATCGGGACGCGGCGAGCAGACGATGTAGACGGGCGTGCGCGGCATTGTTGAAACCAGCCGAAAGCCGTGGGTCTGGCGCGGCTGTCGTTCTTATTCGTCGGCGGAGGGGCGGGTAAAGCCCTTGTCCTTGCTGCCGACGATATCGGTGAGCTTGATGCGGTCGAACTCGCCCCAGACGTTGCCGAGCCAGTGCCGCACATAGCCGCGCAGCACGAAGGAATAGTTCGCGGTTTCGTCGGCGGGGCCTTTGTTGGCCACGAATTTCAGGAAGGGAACCGAGGAGACTTCGACCTGCTCATAGGCCATTTCGTTGAGCTTCGGAATCGTGATCTCGGTCGCGTTCTTGATGCGCTTGAAGTAGGAGTTGTAGGTAGCCTGATCCCACTCGAAGAAGCTCGTGTTGTTGATGAAGTTCTTCACGAGGAAGTACTTCGCACCGTCCATGAAGCTCGCGGTTTCCGCGATCTCGTCCAGCGAGGCGATCGACGGGCCGAGGATATGGAACACGGCGAAGGTGATCTGGCCGGAGCGGGCGGCATCGAGAAAGCCGATATCGCGCAAGGCGGCGAGGGTGGGCGACATCAGACCTGCGCGGACGTCGATCACGGTGACGTTCGCGGTCGCCGTGTTGAGCGTATCGAAGATCTTCATCTGGTCGGAGGTCGTCGTGACGTCGACGATCTCGGTCACCTGGGGGTGAAAACGCTTCAGCGTGCCGCGCGGCGATTCGGTGTCGAACGCTCGCGTCGGAATGTTGTTGGCGGTGAAATAGTCCAGAACGGTGCGCGATACCGTGGTCTTGCCGACCCCGCCCTTGTCCGCGCCCACCACAATAACTGCCGGCTTCGCCATCACGTCCCTTTATCGCGCAAGATAGACCGCCGATGTGACAGCTACCCAGCCATTTTTTTGGACCATGGCAGAAAATGCGGAGAATTCAATTCTTTACAGGCGTTCTTAACCGTATTCACACGGTTTCCTTAATGGACGGCCGGTTGCGGCTGCCTGTTGGCAGGCTGCCGCAACACCTTCTGGCGCTTGATAAAAAGGCTCCCGCCCCCTGGGGAAGAGAGCGGGAGACCGCGCTGTGCTCGCGGAGTAGAGGCCGAAATCGTTTATGGCTTGAATGGATTACGGCTTGAATGGATCAAGGCTTGGCGACGTGCCAGGCGCCATTGAGGAAGCCATCGCCCTTCACATCGCCCGCGGCCATGTCCTGCTTGAAGGTGTAGAGCGGCTTGCCCTTGTAGGCCCACATCTTGCTGCCGTCGTCACGGGTCACGACGGTCCAGTCGCCAGAGGCCTTGGCGTCCGCGGAAGCGGCAAGGATCGGCCAGTTGGCGGCGCAGGGGCCGTTGCAGGCGGATTTGCCGGCAGAATCCTTGGCGAAGGTGTAGAGGGTCATGCCCTTGGCATCGACTAGAATCTTGCCCTTCGAGCTTTCGGCAGTCTTGGCCGGGGCCGGAGCCATGGTCTGCGCAAAAGCGAGCGAGCCGAAGGCGGTGGTCATGACAATGGCGGCGGCGAATTTGAGTGAGGTCTTCATACGTGTACTCCCTGTGAAATCCGAAACGCAGGCGCTTCACAGGGACAAACTCCGGCCCCTCCCGGTTTATTCCGCTGCCTTGTCCGGCACCGCGTCGCCCCAGTCCCACCGCCGTGCGGCGGCATAGGCCAATTTGTCGCGGCGGGGCACGGACATGAACGAAAGCCCCGCTTTCGTGCAGAGCTTGGCGTTGACCGCGACCTTATTGAGCGTCGGCTGCGCCAGCACGCGTGCGGTGTTTACCATGTGCGGTGAACGCGACAGCGCCACATAGATGAATCGCTCGTCCTCGAACGGCACCTCCGCGCCCTTGAGTTGCTTGTGTGCGCGGGAGCGCGACAACCGCTGCGAGAAATGGCACCAGTCAGGCGGCGTCAGCGGACAGGCGCGATTGTGCGGGCAGGGCGCGATGATATGCGCGCCTTGCGCGATAAGCCGCGCGCGCAGCGCGAGGATGCGTTCATAGCCTTTGGGCGTACCGGGCTCGACCACCAAGAGCGTGCCGCGCGTCTTCTGCCACATCAGATCGGCGAGCGCATCGCGGTCTGCGTCGCCGAGTTCGTTGATGACATAGCTTGCGATCACGAGATCGGCGGCGTCCATCGCCGCGAGTCCGGCGAGAACGTCGCTTTCGACGTAACGCATCGCCGCAAGGCGGCTGCCTTCGGTGGTGTCGCAAGCCAGCGCGCGCAATGCCGCGTTGGCGTCGATGGCAGCAAAGCCTGTGAGGGAATCGAATGTCTGTGCCGCCGCCCAGCTTGCTGTTGCGGGCCCCGCGCCGATATCGAGCAGCGTTGCGGGTGCGAAGTCTGGATATTGCTCACGCAACGCGTGGAGGCTCGCGGAAATCGCGGCGTAGGTGGCGGGCATCCGTGCGAGCGCGTAGGCAAGTGCATCCCGCTCGGTGCGGATCGGCGCGGAGGTGCCGCCGCCACGATAATTCTCCGAGATCGCGCCCGCGCGCTTCGCCGTGTCCACGCGTGACAGGCCTTCAGCCTTGGCGGCGAGTGCGGCTTTCAGGTCGGGAGGGAGATCGAAGGCGGGCATTGCATCCTAGATCCCCGCGCCCGCGCGCTATGCCACGTTCTGGTCGAGCACCTTCATCGCGCCGTCAAGATCGACCGACACGAGCTGCGACACGCCGCGCTCGGCCATGGTGACGCCGAACAGCCGGTTCATGCGCGCCATCGTGATCGGGTTGTGCGTGATGATGATGAAGCGCGTCTCGGTCGAGCCGGTCATCTCATGCAGCAGGTTGCAGAACCGCTCGACATTGTGGTCGTCGAGTGGTGCGTCGACTTCGTCCAGCACGCAGATCGGCGACGGGTTGGTCAGGAACACCGCGAAGATCAGCGCCAGCGCCGTCAGCGCCTGCTCGCCGCCGGACAGGAGCGACAGCGACTGCGGCTTCTTGCCGGGTGGCTTGGCGATGATTTCGAGGCCCGCTTCCAGCGGGTCGTCGCTCTCGATCAGTTGGAGTTCGGCCTGGCCGCCGCCGAACAGTTCGGTGAACAGCCGCTTGAAGTGATTGTTCACTGTTTCGAACGAGGTCAGCAGGCGCTCGCGGGCTTCCTTGTTGAGGCTCTGGATGCCGGTGCGCAGCTTCTTGATGGCTTCCACGAGGTCGTCGCGCTCGGTGGTAAGGCCGGTGTGCTGCGTTTCGATCTCGCGCAGTTCCTGCTCGGCAAGCAGGTTGACGTTGCCGAGCCGGTCGCGGTCGCGGCGCAGCTTTTCGACATCGATCTCGGCGGAAGCAATGTCCGGCAATTCGGTCTCGGGCGTCACTTCGGCCATCGCGGCAACAGCGTGCGGCTCGACCTCAAGAGTGTCGTGGATTTCGCGCTCGATGTCTTCGAGGCGGCGGCGGGTCGCCTCCATGCGCTCCTCGGCGCGGGCGGTGGCTTCGCGCGCGGCGGACAACGCTTCGAGCGTGGCGCGGGCGGCCTTGTCGGTTTCCGCCATCAGGCTTTCGGCGGCTGCAAGCGCATCGGCGGCTTCGCGGCGGGCGGCTTCGGCGGTCTCGATTTCGCTGATGATGCCGCGGCGCTTCTCGGCGAACTGCGCCGGCGCGTCCTCGAGCTGCGCGCGCTCCGCCTTCACCTCGGCGGTGCGCTCCTCGATGGTGGCGATCTGCGTAGTGGCGTTGGTCTTGCGGGACTGCCACTCGTTGCGCTCGGAGGCGATGGCCTGCACACGGCGGTCGGCCAGTTCAGCTTCGCGGGCGAGCGCCTGCGCCTCGGCGCGCACCTGCGCGGCACTCTGGCGCTTCTCGTCCATCCCGGCGCGCGCGGTGGCCAACTGAGCCTCGGTCTCGTCGCTTGCTGGCAGTTCGGCGACGGCCTGCGTCGCCACGCTATGGGCGCTGTCCGCCTCGGTGCGGTCGGCGGCAAGACGTGTCTGCGCCTCCGCGAGCGCGGAGCGGCGCGCGGCGTGGCGATTGATTTCGCGCTCGGCGCTCGCGTGACGTTCGCGCGCGGCATCGGCGTCGCGTTGCGCGGCACGGGCGGATTCACGCGCGGCCGATTCGGCGGCGGCGGCAAACTTTAGTTCGGATTCGGCGGCTTCCAGCGCCTGCCGCTTGGCGGTGGCGTCGGCGCGAGCCTGCTCCAGTTCGTGTTCAATGTCGGCAAGACGCGCGCGTTCGGCGAGACGCCGCGCCGCGCCGGTTGGCGCATGTGCACCCGCGATGAAACCGTCCCAGCGCCACAGATCGCCTTCGGTGGAGACAAGCCGCTGGCCGGTCTTCAGCCGGCTCACCAGTTCTGCGCCCCGCTCGCGGCTGACGACGCCGATTTGCGCGAGACGCCGCGCCAGTTCCGGCGGCGCGTTGACGTGGGTCGCGAGCGCCTCGACGCCGTCCGGCAACGCCGGATCGTCCGCCATCACGCCGAGGTTCGACCAGCGCAGTGGCGCGGAGGCATCGGTCGGCGCATCGAGATCGTCACCGAGCGCGGCACCCAGCGCCTTCTCGTAGCCCTTGGCGACGCTGACGCCGTCGATGATCGATGGCCACAGGTTCTTGGTCTCGCTGGTGACGAGCTTGGCGATGGTCTTGGCTTCGGTCTCAAGGCGCTGCACGCGCTTGTCGGCTTCCACCACGGGTGCGCGCGAGCCATCGAGCTTGGCGCGCGCCGCGACCTGCGCGGCTTCGCTCGTCTGCACCGTGCTGGCAGACTGCGCGAGGGTTTCCTGCGCGGCGGCCATCGCCTGTGCCAGCGTTTCGAGATTGGCGAGACTGCCGGTCTCGGCGTCCAGCTTCTCGACATCGCGGTTGACGCTGGCGATTTCCTGATCGATGCGCGCGAGGCGTTCCGCGTGGGTGCGGACATTGTTTTCGAACTGGCGGCGGCGCGCGGTGAGATCGGCCAGCGCGGTGGTGAGTTCGGAGAAAGTGCGCTCGGCAGCGGCCAGCGCTTCATCGGCTTCCGACACCTTGGCGTCTGCGCCGCTGCGCTTCTCGACGCGCGACTTGATTTCTTCCTTGAGGATTGCTTCCTCGGAATCGAGCCGTTGCATGGCGACGTCGGCATCGGAGAGCTGGCGCTGTTCGCGCTCGATGTCGGCGGTAAACTGCGTCAGGCGGCGGTCAAGCTCGGCGGCGCGCTCCTTGGCGCGCTCCTCCTCGCGGTCGAGCATGTCGCGCGCGTTGGTGAGGCGTTGCAGACCGGCGGCGGCGCGGGCTTCGTTCTCGCGCAGCGCGGGCAGCTCCGAGGCGCGGATCGCCTGGATGCGTGCAGCTTCGGCCTGGTGCTGAACACGCTCGGCCTGCTCGCGCACGGCAAGATCATGGGTGCGGCCGGATTCGGCGACGTCCTCGTTGGCTTGCAGCCAGCGCAGATGAAACAGCAGCGCCTCGGCCTTGCGGACCTTGGCCTGCACTTCGCGATAGCGGATCGCCTGCCGCGCCTGCCGCTTCAGGCCGTCGATCTGGCTTGCGAGCTGGCCGATCACGTCTTCGACGCGGGTGAGGTTGGTCTCGGCGGCTTTGAGGCGCAACTCGGCCTCGTGGCGACGGGCGTGAAGGCCGGCAACGCCGGCGGCGTCTTCCAGCACGCGGCGGCGCTGGTCGGGACGGGCCTGAATGATCTCGCCGATCTTGCCCTGATGGACGAGGGCAGGCGAACGCGCGCCGGTCGCGGCATCGGCGAACAGAATCTGCACGTCGCGCGCACGAACGTCCTTGCCGTTGATCCGGTAGACCGAGCCTGCTTCACGCTCGATGCGGCGCGACACTTCCAGCAGTTCGGAATCGTTCATCGACGAAGGCGCGGAACGATCCGAATTGTCGATCGTCATCACCACTTCGGCATGGTTGCGCGCGGGGCGGTTGCCGGAGCCGGAGAAGATCACCGCGTCCATGTCGGCGGCGCGCAGCGACTTGTAGGACGTCTCGCCCATCGCCCAGCGCAGCGCTTCGACCAGATTGGATTTGCCGCAGCCGTTCGGGCCGACAACGCCGGTTAGGCCGGGCTCGATCAGGAAATCGGTCGCCTCGACGAACGATTTGAATCCATGCAGGCGAAGGCGCGTCAGTTTCATGCGAGACTTACTCTGTTGGCGGCCGCACAAACGGCCTGCCGTACCAAATCCATTGCGGATGTCATTCCCATCCGGCGACCGGGAGCAGGAGCGAATCGCCCAAACCCGCCGTTCAGGCCGGACAATGGCCAGCGGGCGGGGGCAGGGCAACGCCTGCGCGCCCGTTTCCGGGGGATTCTGGTCGATTTTCCAACGGTTTTACGGCGCTTTTCCGGGTTCCATGAGAAGGAAAAGCGAACAAAAGGGCTCAATACCGCCTGTCCCGGGGGCGCCGGTTCCAGAGCCGGGGTGGAAAGACCTCAGCTCTTGAGCAGCGGGTCGATCATGCCCTTGAAGCTGTCGAAGGAGGTTTCGCCCTTCACCAGCTTGCCGTTGATGAAGAAGCTCGGCGTGGAGTCGATCTTCAGCGTCTTGTTGGCGTATTCACGGTCGGCGAGGATGCCCTTCTGCACCGTGAGGTCGTCCTGCACGCAGGCCTTGATCATCGCCTCGCTGAAACCGGCCTGCTTGCCGACGCGGTTGATGGTCTCGAATGCCTGGGTCTGCAGGTCGGCCTGCTGGTTGAACAGGATGCTGATAATGGCGAAGTACTTGTTCGAATCGTCCTTGGCGACGCAGCGCGCCAGCGCGGAGGCGGCGAGCGCGACCTGATCGAGCGGGAATTCGCGGAAGATGAACTTTACTTTGCCGGTGTCGATATAGGCCGACTTGAGCTGCGGGAAGACTTCCTTCTCGAACGCCGCGCAATGCGGGCAGGTCATCGAGGCGTATTCGATGATCGTCACCGGTGCGTCCTTGGAGCCGAGCGCCATGTCGCCGAGCGTGCTCGGCTTGGCGATCTGCGCCGGCTCCTGTGCGACGGCCATCGAGATCAGTTTCCAGGGCGATACGCCGATCGCGGCCGCGGTGCCTGCGAAAGCCAGAGCGGTATTGAAGGTACGGCGCGTAATCATCGCTGGAAACTCCGGATTGGCGTTGCGCGGCAGCCGCGCGGATGAGGGTTGTCTGCTAGCTTGAAACCGCAATTGTGGCAATGCCGGGGGCATCACGCCCGCTTGGAAGGCGTCAATTTCGCTTGATCGAGGCGCCGAGCCGCGCGATCGCGGTGCGCAGATTGTCGTCGTCCACGGCCTCCAGATCGCGGGCCTCCTCGGCCACGGCTGCCTCGCTGGGCGGCTTTTTGGTCTTTCGCTTTTCCCGGTGGACGAGCGGCGCCTGCCGGAGCGCGATCTTGCCGACCGCATTCCAGCCGAAGAAGCGATTCACCCGTTCCAGAATGACGGTCGAGGAATGCTGGATTTCCAGCGCGCGCGGCCCTTCCACGCGCAGGATCAGCGTGGCCGGGATTTCCGGCTGGCCTTCGATGGGACGCTGCCACTGGATTTTCAAAGGCTCGGCATAGGCGGCGATGTCGCGGCCGACGATCTCGCTCCAGCGCGTCACCAACTCGCGCGAGGCAAAGCCCTGCCGCTTGAAGGCATCGTTGAAGATGCCCGCGAGAAGCGCGGATAACGGCTTGGAGGTGAGCGGGCCGGGCTTGCTCATGATTGCCTGGGGTGCCTAAGAAGTCTGATGACCTTATCAGGTGCGGCGCGGCGAAACAAAGTCACGGCATCCGGTCCGGAGAAATCCGTGCCGCGCGCGGAACTGCTGCTGCGTTGGTACGATCGTCATCGCCGGTTGCTGCCATGGCGTGCGCTGCCGGGAGAGACACCCGATCCCTACCGGGTGTGGCTGTCGGAGATCATGTTGCAGCAGACCACCGTGAAGGCGGTCGGCCCATACTTTCTGAAATTCATCGACCGCTGGCCAAACGTCACCCACATGGCGGCGGCGTCCCTTGATGATGTGCTTCGGATGTGGGCGGGGCTCGGCTACTATTCGCGGGCGCGCAATCTTTACGCCTGTGCTGTGGCGGTGGCGCGCGAGCATGGCGGCGCGTTTCCCGACAGCGAAGAAGGGCTGCGCGAACTGCCCGGCATCGGCCCCTATACGGCGGCGGCGATTGCGGCGATCGCGTTCGGGCGGCAGACCATGCCGGTGGACGGCAACATCGAGCGCGTGGTGTCGCGACTTTATGCAGTGGAAGATGAACTGCCAAAAGCTAAGCCCGAGATTCAGCGGCTGGCGACGACGCTGCTCGGCACCTCGCGCGCGGGCGATTCCGCGCAGGCGCTGATGGATCTCGGCGCCACGATCTGCACGCCGAAGAAGCCAGCCTGCGCGCTGTGTCCGCTGAACGATAATTGTCTCGCGCGCATTCGCGGCGAGCAGGAGACATTTCCGCGCAAGGCGCCGAAGAAGACCGGCGCGTTGCGGCGAGGTGCTGCGTTTATCGTTATGCGTGGCGATGAGGTGCTGGTGCGCACGCGGCCCGAAAAAGGTCTGCTCGGCGGCATGACCGAAGTGCCGGGTTCGGACTGGCTTGTCGCACATGATGAGACGATTGCGCGTGCTCAGGCCCCCGCCGTGAAAGGTCTTGCGCGCTGGCACCGCAAGACCGGGACTGTGACGCATGTGTTCACGCACTTTCCATTGGAGTTGTCCGTTTATGTGGGCAAAGTAGCGTCGCGAACCAAAGCGCCGCATGGAATGCGCTGGGTGAAAATCGCGACGCTCAAAGACGAGGCGTTGCCGAACGTGATGCGCAAGGTGATTGCGCACGGACTGGGAGAGAAATGAAGATGCTTAAACTTTACTACGGGGTTGGAACGTGCGCGCTGGCCTCGCACATCGCCCTCGAAGAAGCCGGTGCGGATTACACGACCGACCGTATCGACATGAAGGCCAACCAGCAGAACTCACCGGACTATCTTGCGATCAATCCCAAGGGCCGGGTGCCCGCGCTGGTGACGGATCAGGGCGTGCTGACCGAGACGCCCGCCATTCTCGCTTTCATCGCGCAGAGCTTTCCCAAGGCGAATCTTGCACCCCTGAGCGATGCGTTCGCTTTCGCGCAGGTGCAGGCCTTTAACAGCTATCTGTGCTCGGGCGTGCACATTTCCCACTCACACAAGATGCGCGGCGCGCGCTGGGCGAGCGAGGAGACGTCGTTCGAGGACATGAGACGCAAGGTGCCGGAGAACATGCGCGCCGGCATGGCCATGATCGAGAGCAAGATGCTGCGCGGGCCGTGGGTGATGGGCGAGAGCTACACCGTCTGCGACCCGTACCTGTTCACGGTCTCAAGCTGGGCGAAGAATGATGGCGTCGATCTTGCGGAATTTCCGAAGATCACGGCGCATCGCGAGCGCATGAAGGAGCGTCCGGCGGTGCAGAAGGTGCTGGCCGAGCAGAAGGCCTGAGGCCTCTGTCCACGAAGGCCAAATGAAAACGGACGCCGCGAGGCGTCCGTTTTTCGTTTTCACGATTGTTTGCGGCTTAGGCCGTCTGCATCTCGCGGCGGATTTCGGCGCGCAGTTCATCGATCAGGCGCAGGCCCTTCTTGGTCTCGACGTGCCAGAACGACCAGCCGTTGCAGGCTTCCGAGCCCTGCGCCACCGCGCCCATGCGATGGATCGAGCCGACCTTGTCGCCGAGCATGATGGCGCCGTCGGCGCGCACCAGAGCGGCATGTTTCTTCTTCGAGTCCACGAGCTTGGCGCCCGGCGAGATCATGCCGCGCTCGATCAATTCGGAGAAGGCCACGCGCGGGGCATCGCGCGCGGTCAGGAACGGGGCAAGCGTCGCTTCCGGTAGCGGCTCGACGGCGGCGATGCGTTTTTCGGCCGCCGCAGCGTAGGTCTTGTCGCGCTCGAAGCCGATATAGCTGCGGCCAAGGCGTTTCGCGACCGCGCCGGTGGTGCCGGTGCCGTTGAACGGATCGATCACGAGGTCGCCGGGTTTTGATGACGACAGCAGCACGCGCGCGAGCAGGCCTTCCGGCTTCTGCGTCGGATGCACTTTCTTCCCATCCTTGCCCTTGAGGCGCTCGTCACCGGTGCACAGCGGGATCAGCCAGTCGGAACGTGCCTGCACGTCCTCGTTGGCGGCCTTCAGTGCATCGTAGTTGAAGGTGTATTTCGTCGATTCATCGCGCGCCGCCCAGATCATGGTCTCGTGCGCGTTGGTGAAACGGCGGCCGCGGAAGTTCGGCATCGGGTTGGTCTTGCGCCACACGATGTCGTTGAGAATCCAGAAGCCCAGATCCTGCATGATCGCGCCGACGCGGAAGATGTTGTGATAGGAGCCGATCACCCAGATTGTTGCAGACGGCTTCATGGCGCGGCGCGCGGCCAGCAGCCATGCGCGCGTGAAATCGTCATAGGCGGCGAACGACGAGAACTTGTCCCAGTCGTTATTCACCGCATCGACATGCGACTCGTCGGGACGCTTCAATTCGCCCTTGAGCTGCAGATTGTAAGGAGGATCGGCGAACACCAAATCAACGGAGCTCGCAGGCAGTTTCGTCATCTCCGCGACGCAATCGCCGATGACGATGCGCGAGGATGGCGAGGTTTCAAAATTAGTGCGGGGCGCCTTTGCAGACGCCCCGCGACGCGACACAACCATGACTCAAAACCTGACTCAGGCGACGCAGTCGGCGACGCGGGACCAACAAATCCGACTTGTCATCACCATGAATGTCCAAGGTAAAAATCGACTTAACTGCGAACATCTTTCGTTGCCGCAAAAATCATTTCATTGTCGTGGGATCGAAATCGATTCCATCGTGTGCCGCGAACGAAAGAGAATGAACGACGCCACGCTGTGCGGGATGATCGCGCGCGAGCGGTGTATTCCAGTAGGCCAGTGCACGACTGACCTGTTTCGTTTGACTAGGCAAGAATTGCCGGGGGCGTTAAAATCCGCGTCCGAGCGCAGTCCCTGTTGCATCATGCAGCAGGCGATTCCCGCCGCCGGCCGTTATGAAGATGTAAGGCCCCGAGGAGAAACCGATGCGTTATGACGATTTCCGCCGCAGCGACGATATCGACGACCGGCGCGATGACAGCGGTGGCGGTTTTGGCGGCGGAGGCGGGGGCTTCGGGTTCCCGATGGGCGGCGGCGGCCGCCTTGGCATCGGCACGGTGGTGGTGCTCGGCCTGATCGGCTGGGCTGTCGGCATCGACCCGCGCATTCTGATCGGCGGCGCGGAAATCCTCACTGGCGGCGGAGGGGCGCCAAGCTATCAGAGCGACCGGCCGTCCTCGCAGGCCAAGCGTGGTGCACCGACCGACGAGATGGGCAGCATGATCGCCGGCGTGCTCGGCGAGGTCGACGATCGCTGGGACGAAATCTTCTCGGCCAGTGGCCGAACCTACAAGGGTCCGCGCATCGTCCTGTTCCGCAACGCCACCAATGGCGGCCGCTGCGGCATGGCGCAATCGGCGATGGGGCCGTTCTATTGTCCGCCCGACCGGCAGATTTTCCTCGATACCGGCTTCTTCCGCGAGATCGAGACGAAATTCGGTGGCTGTCAGGGGAGCGCCTGCAAGTTCACCGCTGCCTACATCATCGCGCATGAGGCGGGCCATCACATCCAGAACCTGCTCGGCATCCTCGACAAGGCGCACGCGCTGCAACAGCAGGCGGGCAGCAAGGCGGAGGCCAATGCGATCCAGGTCAAGGTCGAGTTGCAGGCGGATTGCCTTTCCGGCGTCTGGGTCAATCGCGAGGAGAAGAAGCGGCCGGGCTTCATCGAGCCGGGCGACATCGACGGCGCGCTGCGCACGGCGTCGGCGATCGGCGACGATACGCTGCAACGGAAGATGCAGGGCCGCGTGGTGCCGGATTCGTTCACGCATGGCTCGGCCGAACAGCGCAAGCGCTGGTTCATGACCGGCTACCAGCAAGGCAGCGTGGCGGCGTGCAATACTTTCGGCGCGGGCTCGCTTTGAGATGACGAGCCTTGATCAGTCGAAGCCATTCATTCCGCTCAACATCGCGGTGCTGACGATTTCGGATTCGCGTTCGCTTGCCGACGACAAGTCAGGCACGACGCTGGCGGACCGGATCCAGGCTGCGGGGCATCATCTCGCCGCGCGCGAGATCGTTACCGACGACGTTGAAAAGATTCAGGCGCAGTTGAAACGCTGGATCGCGGACGATGGCGTCGATGTGGTGGTGACGACGGGCGGCACCGGCTTCACCGGGCGCGACGTGACGCCGGAGGCGGTCGAACCACTGTTCGACAAGCGGATGGATGGATTCTCCATCGCCTTTCATATGCTCAGTCATGCCAAGATCGGAACGTCCACGATCCAGAGCCGTGCGACCGCCGGTGTTGCGGGCACGACATTCATCTTCGCGTTGCCGGGATCACCGGGCGCCTGCCGCGACGGCTGGGATGGCATCCTCGCGCATCAGCTCGATTACCGCACGCGGCCGTGCAACTTTGTGGAGATCATGCCGCGTCTCGACGAGCATCTGAAGCGCGGTAAGGCGCAGGCGAAGTAACTCAAGCGGGCACGAAAATTCGCGTGCGCAAGATCGCGCGGCCCGAGCGGCCGATCTTCGACAGCAGCTTCGATTCCGCGCTGCGTGCGCCCGGCGCGTAACCGCCGAGCTGGTCGTAATGGTCACGCGCGATCAACAATCCCTGATTGGCGGAAGGGCCTGTGACTGCGCGGGCGATCTGCTGCATGGCATGCGTGACACCGCCTTCGGCATAGGGCGAGCGTGCGTAGCGGAAAACACCGGCACGGCGGCGACCGCTGACGCCGACGTTTTCGATGAACTGCGCGGTCTCGTCGATCCAGCCGGATTCGAGCACCGCGCCCGCATGCAGGAACATCAGCCAGGAGCCGCGTGTGAGTTTGACGCCCGCCGCGATCGCATCGGCGCGCGAGCCATCGAACGTGAGAAAGCGGCAGCCCGCGACATCGGCGACGCGCGCGATGTCGCCAGCGCCTCCGCGGTCGACCAGCACGACGTCGCGCACCATGCCCGCGGCCGAGCCCGGCACCAGCGCCGAGAGCGTGGCGACCGTCTCGGACTCATTGCCCTGTGTCGGGATCACGATGCTGATCATTGGGGCGCGGCTCCACCGTCAAAAGGAACGGCGATGCATTTAGCATTTTGTGTACAGCTAAAGAACCCCGTCCCATGCAGGGCTCATCGCGGGAGAGATCATATGAGACAGGCGAAGCAGATATTCTGCTTCGTCTGCTTCTAATATCTCAAGGCCTACCAGCGGCCGGGTGTGTAGCCGCGGCGATAGATCGGACCGTTGTAGCGATTATAGGCCATGCCGAGCTCGGACGACGGGCCTGCGATATAACCGTAGCGGCCATCATCGCCGTACGGGTTGTTCATACAGGAGCCGCCAGCCCCGAGCGCGTACGCCTGGCAGGCGGCGTAGGAGTAGAAGTCGCATGAGGCCACCGGGCTGTCGCTGTCTGTCACACAAACCGTGCCGGCCTTGGCAGGCGTACTGCCCAATGTGGTGAGGCTCGCTGCCGCCAAGCCGAGGGCTGCTGCTGTCAGAAGATACGTCTTCATCGAATCCTCCTCGTGAAAAATGCCCCGCCTGTAACGCGGCCGCTCTGTTAAAGCTCCGCTGGGAGAATACCCAAAACGGGTTACACAACCCGTGCGGATGCCTGGCTTCTCTTGCGTCAATAGGTGGGGCTACCGATTTCGCGGAGATAAACGCCACGATCGATATGCAGGCGTGGGGGGGGTGGCAGCACACGAAAAAGGGGCGGAACGATATATCGCTCCGCCCCTTCGAAAAGATCAGCCGGCTGAAAATTCACCAGCGATAGCCGGGTCCGTAATAGCCGCGATGATAGATCGGACCATCGTAGCGATTATAGGCCGAACCGAACTCCACCGATGGGCCTTCGATGTAGCCATACTCGCCGTCATCGCCGCGCGGGTTGCGCACGCACGAGCCGCCGACACCGCGAGACGACGCCCGGCAGGCGCGGAAGCTGTAAAACTCGCACGAACGATAGGTGCTGGGGCTGTCCTGATCGGTCAGGCAGACCGTGCCGGCCTTCGCGGGCGTGACGCCTGCCGAGGTGAGGCCCGCTGCCGCCAGGCCGATTGCCGCCGCCGCCAAGAAATATGTCTTCATCGAATCCTCCTTAATCAATGTCCCGCTGGGCCGACAACGCTGGGTGGGTGCGCGAGGTCCGCTGGGGATGCCATAAAAATGTTCTTGTTTTGTTCTGAAGGCAGCTTATCTTCGGGGCATGACCAGAACCTCGCAAGCTGCGCAGATTCCTTCCCCGTCACCCGTCCCGGCAGGGGCTGTCTCCGACTTCGCCGAGATCGGCGTTGCCATCGACGCCGCGCGCCGCCGCGGCCGGGGCGCGCAGACCAACGCCAGCGGACGATATGAAACCGAGGCGCGCGCCGCATTCGACGACGGCTGGCAGAGCCTCGACGAACTGCCGCCGTTCAAGACCAGCGTCGGGATCGACACCGCCCGCAAGGTGATCTCGCGCAACGACTCGCCTGACATCGGCTTCGACCGTTCGATCAATCCCTATCGCGGCTGCGAGCACGGCTGCGTGTACTGCTTCGCGCGGCCGACCCATGCCTATCTCGGCCTGTCGCCGGGCCTCGATTTCGAAAGCAAACTGTTCATGAAGCCGGATGCCCCCGCGCTTCTGGAAAAGGAGCTGACGGCCTCGGGCTACGAGCCGCGCACCATGGCGATCGGCACCAACACCGATCCCTACCAGCCGATCGAGCGTGAACACAAAATCATGCGCGGTATTCTTGAGGTGCTGGAAAGAACCGGTCATCCGGTCGGCATCGTCACCAAATCGGCGCTGGTGACGCGCGATATCGACATTCTTTCGCGGATGGCGGAGCGCAATCTCGCCAAGGTGGCGATCTCGGTGACCTCGCTCGATCCGAAACTCGCGCGCACCATGGAGCCGCGGGCCTCGACGCCGCCGAAGCGACTGGAAGCGTTGCGGCAACTCTCCGCCGCGGGCATTCCGACCGTGGTGATGACCGCGCCGCTTATTCCCGCGCTCAACGATTCCGAAATGGAGCGCATTCTCGATGCCGCCGCCCATGCCGGCGTGAAGGAGGCGAACTACACGCTGCTGCGCCTGCCGCTCGAGGTGCGCGACCTGTTCCGCGAGTGGCTGATTGCGAATTACCCGGACCGTTACCGTCACGTCTTCACGCTGATCCGCGACATGCGCGGCGGCAAGGATTATGATTCGCAATGGGGCACGCGGATGAAGGGCACCGGGCCGATGGCATGGATGATCGGCCGCCGCTTCGAGATCGCCTGCGAACGGCTGGGGCTCAACCGCAAGCGGGTGAAACTCTCCACCTCGCATTTCGTGCAGCCGCCGAAAGGCGGAGAGCAACTCGATCTGTTTTGAACGGGCAGCCTGGCGTTGAATAACGGGCACATCCGGAAGGTTCCGGCTTGCCGGAGTCGCCCGTTCGTTTCAGTGTCCGGCCATGAGTCGGACCAACCCCCCAGTAAATGAGAAAGCCGCCGCGAAGCCTGCGAAGGTCACGGCCGCAACGCGTCCGAGCTTCCGCCGCGAGCGCGCGCTCCTGAAGCAGGGCATCTGGCCGGTGGCGGGTTGCGACGAGGTCGGGCGGGGGCCGCTCGCGGGGCCGGTGGTCGCCGCCGCCGTGATCCTCGATCCCGACCGCATCCCGAAGGGCATCGACGATTCCAAGCGCCTCACCGTGGAAGCGCGCGAGGCGCTGTTCGAGGAAATCTGCGCAACCGCGATGGTGTCGGTCGCCGCCGCGCCGCCATGGCGGATCGACCGAGACAATATCCTGCGCGCCTCGCTGTGGGCGCTGGCGCGCGCGGTGCAGGGGCTGCCGCAAGCGCCGCGTCATGTGTTCGTCGATGGCCGCGACAGGATCGATGTACCGTGCGGCTGTGAGCCGGTGATCGGCGGCGATGGACTGCTGCTGTCGATCGGTGCGGCCTCGATCGTGGCGAAGGTGACGCGCGACCGCCTGATGTGCCGGCTGGCTCGAGTGCATCCCGAATATGGCTTCGATTCGCACATGGGCTACGGCGTGCCCCGGCATCTGGCCGCGCTGGAGCTGCATGGTCCGACGCCGCACCACCGGCGGTATTTCGCGCCCGTGGCGGCGGCGCATGCCAGGCTCAATGGCGCGGCCGTTCCGCCCGACCTGTCCCAGCTTGAAGCGACGGAAGTCGTGATCGTGGCGGAGGAGGCGGCCGTTCAGGTTGCCTGATCGGACGCGGGCCTTTATCAAGCGCTGAACGGTCTTTTTGCCCTCCCGCCCCGGTTCGCCCGCGCGATGCGCTTTACCTCCCTGATCGTCGAACTCGTCCGCGCCAAGCCGCGATGGATTTTCTGGAGCGCCGTGCTCGCGCTCGCGCTGTTGTGGCTGATCGTGCCAACGGCTCTCTATCTCAGTCCCCCCGGCGATGTGCCCACCGTGCTGGCGTTCGGCCGCGAATATCAGGTCGGCACCGCGCTCGGCCCGCCGTTGTCATTCTGGCTCGCGGACATCGCATTCCGTGCCGTCGGCGGTTACGCTTTCGGCGTGTATCTGCTGGCGCAGATTTGCTTCGTGGTGATGATGGGGGCGGTGTTCGCGCTCGCACGTGCGCTGGTCGGCGCGCAGCAGGGCGTGCTTGCGGCGCTGCTGACGCTGGCTATTGCGGCCTTCAGTTTTCCGGGGCTGGAATTCGGCCCCGATGTTTTGGCGCGGCCGCTCTGGGCACTGACGCTCCTGCATGCATGGCGGGTGATCGGAGAGCGGCAACGCGGCGCGTGGTTCGCGTTGTCGATCGAAATCGGGCTGCTGTTCCTCACCACCGCGATGGCTCCGGTGCTGTTGGCTCTGCTCGTGATCTTTGCGCTCGCCACGGCACGCGGCCGCGCGGCGTTGCGCTCGATCGATCCATTGTTCGGCGCACTGGTGATTGCCGTCATCGCGCTGCCCTACATGATCTGGCGGGCGCGCAGCGGCGCTCCCTTGCCGCATCCCGCGCTCACGTCGATCGAAGTCTATGCGCGCCAGTCGGGTGAACTGTTCGGCGCGCTGCTGCTATCGGCGCTCGGTGTTGTCGCGCTGATCGTCGCGAACGCGCGCATCTTCGAGCCGAAAGGCGAGAATGCGCCCGCGATTTTCCGTCCGCCGGTCGAGCCATTGGCGCGTCAGTTCGTCGTGTTCTTCGGCGCTCTGCCGCCCCTGCTGTTCGTACTCGCGTCTCCGGTGTTCGGCCTCGATCATGTCGCGGGGGGCGATGGCGTGGCCCTGATGCTGATCGGCCTTTTCGCCGTCATCCTGGGAGGCGACCTGATTTATCTGCGCCGCCAGCAGGTGCTGCGCACGATCTGGCTGTTGGCCATGGCCGTGCCCGTGATCGTGGTTCTGGTGGCGGTGTTCGTGCAGCCATGGACCGACGCCACAGAGACGCAGACCTCGCTGCCCGCGCGCGCGATGGGCAAGTTCTTCGCCGACAATTACAAGCTGCGGACCAATCGCCCGCTCTCCGCTGTCGCCGGAGATCCGGAGATCGCATCGCTGATCGGACTCGGCGCGTCGTCGCGGCCGCAGGTGTTGTTCTCGAGCCTTTACGGCAAGACGCCGTGGGTTGACGCAGCCACCATCAACACCGGCGGCGGCCTTATCGTCTGGCGTGCGCACGACACGGTCGGCGCGCCGCCGGAGGCGATTGCGAAAACATTTCCCGGTCTTGTCGCTGAAGTGCCGCGAACGTTCGATCGCCTGATTGAGGGGCGGCTGGAGCCCTTGCGGATTGGCTGGGGCGTGGTGCGTCCGCGGGACACGAAATAGCAAATTGTCGTTGCGGGCGAAGCAATCCGGATGGGGTAGGAGACACCCGGATTGCTTCGCCGCGCGTCGCAGGGGCACAGCCGCGCGCTGCGCCCCTGCGAATGAGCCTCGTCAGAAGCCTGCGACGCCGCCGTTGCTGCGCGGATCGCTGCCGCCTTCGAGCACGCCATTGGCGAAACGCGCGATGCCGCCGGCATGGCCGACGATCTCGTCGAAGTCCTCGACCATCTCGACCTCGTGGCCGAGCGCTTCGAGCTTGCGGCGGGTTTCTTCCGGAAAGCGGCCCTCCAGCTTCAGGCTGTCGGTGTCGTCGCCCCATGTGCGACCGAGCAGCCAGCGCGGCGCGGTGATCGCGGCCTGCATGGTCTGATTGTAGACGGCGTAGCGTGTGAACACGGCAGCCTGGGTCTGCGGCTGGCCGTCGCCGCCCATCGTGCCGTAGACCATGACGCGGCCATCGTTCAGACGCGCGAGCGCGGGGTTGAGCGTGTGGAACGGCTTCTTGTTCGGGGCGAGCGCGTTGATGTGCTGCGGATCGAGCGAGAACGAGCAGCCGCGGTTCTGCCAGTTGAGGCCGGTCTCCGACAGCACGATGCCGCTGCCGTATTCGTGATAGATGCTCTGGATGAAGGAGACCGCGCGGCCTTCGCCATCGATCACACCCATCCATACGGTGTCGGCGGGGCCCTTGCCCTGACCCCACGGCAGCGCCTTGTCCATCCGGATCGCGGTGGTCAGCTTGTCGAGATGATCCGGCGCGAGGAACGACTGCGGATCGGCGTCCATGAAGTCGAGGTCGGTGATGTGGCTATCGCGGATCATGAAGGCCTGCTTGGTCGCCTCCACCACGCAATGGATGTATTCCGCGCTTTCCGGCCCGAACCGGTTGATGTCGAGGCGGTCGAGCAGGCCGAGGATGATGAGCGAGACGAGGCCCTGCGTCGGCGGCGTCATGTTGTAGATCTGGCCGAGGCTGTGTTCGAGCACGAGCGGCTTGCGGACGGTCGCACGATACTTTGCGAGATCCTCTGCCGACACCGGGCTGCCGAGTGCTTTCAGTTCCTTGGCGATGCTCGCGGCAAGGCGGCCACGATAGAAGCTGTCGAGGCCGTCATCGGCCAGTGCGCGCAGCGTCTTGCCGAGCTGGGCCAGCCGCATCCGATCGCCGGCCTGCGGGACCTTGCCATTGACGAGAAAGGTTTCGGCGAAACCTGGAATGGCCTGCAACTCGCCGAGCTTCTTGGTGGTGGTGACGCTTTGCGAGCGCGTCACGGCGATGCCGTCCTCGGCGTAGAAGATCGCGTTTTCCAGCAGGCGCCCGAGCGGCAGGCGGCCACCCCATTCCTTGCTGATGTCGAGTGCGGCCTGCCAGCCGCCGATGGTGCCGGCGACCGTGTTGGCTGAGTCAGGTCCGCGCGATGGAATCTTCGCGAAGCCTTTCGCGGTGTAGTAGTCGCTGGAAATGCTGCCAGCCGCCGCGCCGCAGGCCTCAATGGCAACCACGGGCTTGCCGGGGCACGAAATCGTCCAGAAACCGTCGCCGCCGATGCTGTTCATGTGGGGATAGACCACCGCGATGGTGGAGGCTGCCGCGATCATCGCCTCGATGGCGTTGCCGCCTGCGCGCAGGATATCGACGGCGGCCTGCGCTGCCAGTGCGTGAGGAGCCACGGCCATGCCGCGGGTGGAGCGAACAGTCTGGAGCATCTTTGAACTCGATATTCTTCGGGTGAAAGAAGGGCCGGGGCGCATTGAGCGCCCCGGCGGATACTTGTTAGGCCGCGCTACCCCGCGCCGCCAGTGCGGCATTTGTCGCATTCTGCTTGCGATGGTTGGCGCGCATCGGCTTGAGAACGGCGATTGCCAGGAACGCGGTGAGGAAGTTCATCGCGATCACGACGCCGAACACCACATTCCACGATGCGGTGATCTCGTGCAGTTCGGCCGCCAGCGGGCCGCCGAGCACCGAACCGACACCCTGCGCGATGTACAGGAAGCCGTAATTGGTGGTGGCGTTCTTGGTGCCGAACGTGTCGGTGAGGGTCGAGGGGAACAGCGAGAAGATTTCGCCCCAGCCGAAAAACACCACGCCGGACAGCAACACGAAGGTCAGCGGATGATGGGCAAAGAGCAGCCAGATCGTCATCGCGATACCTTCAATGCCGAACGCGATGAGCATGGTGTTCTCGCGGCCGATCTTGTCCGACACCCAGCCGAAGAACGGACGGGTCAGGCCGTTGGTGAAACGGTCGATCGTCAGCGCCAGCGGCAGCGCCGCGAGGCCGAACACCAGCGCGTCCTTGACGCCGAAGTCCTTGGCGAAGGCGCCCATCTGCGAGATCACCATGAGGCCCGAGGTGGACATCATCGTCATCATGACGAACATCAGCCAGAAGATCGGAGTCCGCAGCATTTCGCGCGGCTCATAGTCGCGGGTTTCCTGCACGAGCCCGTGCGCTGTCGCATCGGCGGCGACGTGCGGCATGTTCTTGTCGGGACGGCGCATGCCGAGCGCTGCAAGAACGCCGACGACGCCGAAGATGATGCCGTACATGGTCAGCGTGTGCGACAGACCGCTCGCGTTGAGGCTGTTGGAGATCGGGAAGGTGGTCAGGATCGCGCCGAAGCCGTAGCCCGCCGCGACGAGGCCCGCAGCAAGGCCGCGCTTGTCAGGAAACCACTGCACCATCATGCCGACGACGCCGACATAGATGATGCCGGTACCGATGCCGCCGAGCACGCCATAGGTGATGTAAAGCGCGAACACGCTGGTGGCATTGGCGGCGAGAACCCAGCTCAAGCCGGTGAGGGCGGCGCCGAGTGACAGCAGCACGCGCGGGCCGAAGCGGTCGACAAGGTAACCCTGTGCAGGCGACAGGAAGGTCTGCAGCATGATGAGCAGCGAGAACGTGACCTGGATTTCCGCCAGCGGCGCGTTGAATTTTTCCCGAAGCGGGCCTGTGAACAGCGCCCAGACATATTGAGGGCTGGAGATCGCCATCATCGCGATCAGGCCGAGGATCAACTGATACCATCGCGAGGATGGTGACGTTGCAGCCGATGCATTCGTAGTCGTCATTTTACCGCTCCCTTTGTTGTGAATAGGTCGTTTCCGCCGGCGTCTTGTTTGTTGTTATGTTTCTGGTATGTCAGTTGTATACGATCCTAACCAACATCCGCAACAGCAAACAAGGCTCCTTTGGGCCGGGTCTTGGGGAGACCCGGCAGACGTCCACAGGCTTTCAAGCAGGAAGCAGGCCAGTGCGGCGTGACGCGGCGTTGAACGTTGGTCGGAGAAGTCCTAATCGTGCACCCGGAGACGGGCTGAAACCGCCGGCCGCGATTCCTGCCGGGGCCGATATAGTTCGCCCGGCGGGATTCGCGCCCGCGATGTCCCGTCGATCTTTTTCACCAGCGGTGAGCGTGCGCACTTATGATGCAGCCCATGAATCGTCCCAGCAGTCTTCCCGATGTCTCCGACAACGACGACGAGCCGCAGTCGCGTATCGCCTATCGCTTGATCGAGGCGATGATCGTCACGCACGAACTGCCGCCCGGTTCACGCATTTCCGAGGCATCGTTGAGCGCCAAGCTCGGCATCGGCCGCACGCCGATCCGCGAGGCGCTGCAGCGGCTGTCGTTCGAGGGCACGGTGAAGATCGTGCCGCGCTCCGGTGCGTTCGTGTCGGAGATCGATCTGGTCGATCAGCTCGCGATGATCGAGGTCCGCAAGGGCATCGAGAACGTGCTGGCGGGCCGTGCGGCGCGGTTCGCGGGCGATACTGAGCGCAAGCGGTTCCGTGAGTTGGCTTTGATGTTCGAGAAATCCGCCGCCACCAATGACGGCCACATCTTTGTGGAGGCCGACCGCGAATTCAATTCGCTGGTCGTGGCGACCGCGCGCAATAAATATGCAGCCCAGGCGATCACGCCGATCGAGGCGCAGACCCGGCGGTTCTGGTACGTGCATTTCAAGCAGTTCGGCGATTTGCAGCGCGTCTGCACGCTGCATGCCTTCGTGGCGCGCCGGATCGCGGAGAATGACGAGGCCGGCGCGCGCGAGGGCTCCGACAAGATCGTGGATTACGCCGAGGAATACACCCGCAAGACGCTGATGTTCTTCGGGATGGGATAGGCGGGATGGCTCCCAATCCCATTGCAGCTGCGACATACGATCCCATTGCAGCGCAAGGGAATAGCGAGTTTTTCGATTGTGGCGGGAAGCAAACCGGATAAGGTTCAGGCGGATTTGAAATTGCGCCCGAAATCAAATCCGTCACCCGACCCACGCTTGACCTCAAATCGATCATGCTTCTGGCCCCAGCCAGGGGTTCGATTGATCGGGAAGTCGCCCAGCAATGATCATGCGGAAAATTTGGCGGGAGGTGTTCCGGCCAGTCAGGAGAATGCTTGCGGCCGAAGCCGACCTCGCGGTGTCGCGGGCTGTCGAGAAATCCAACATGCAGGCGCTGCACGATTTGCAGGCAGATGAGCGATTCAATCGTCAGGCGCTGCACGATATTGCGTCGATCCTGTTTGGGGGCCTCGGGACACCGGACCATGCGGGGCAGGACGCTGTGGGATTGGTCATTCCGACTTGCGATCGGCCGCAAAGCCTCAGGCGGGCGCTGACTTCGGTGGCGGCGCAGAGCCGCCGGCCGGACAAAGTGATTGTGGTCAATGACGGTCAGGAGCGGATTGAGAATATCGTCCTTGAATTTTCCGGCCGTCTTGCGATTTCTATTCTCCATACCGGACATCCCTACAGCGGCCCGTCGGCCGCCCGGAATCTCGCGCTCGATGTGCTCGATACGCCGCTCGTGGCGTTTCTGGACGACGATAATCTGATGTGGCCGCGATGGATAGAACGGGCGGCTGCATTTCTGGAATCCGATCCGAAGATCGACATTATCTACGGTGTGCAGCTTCGCGACGCTGAATTCTCAAAGACCACGAAAAACTGGTTTCTCGTTCCCTTCGATTTCGAGGAATTGAAGCAGGGCAATTACATCGATCTCAATCAACTCATGCACCGTAAAAGCGCCACCCGATTCGATCCGCTTTTGAAGCGCCTGATCGATTGGGACTACGTCCTGCGGCTTATTGATTCCCGGCCAGACAGGATCGTTCCGGTCGATGCCATTTCCTCTCTCTATCTGGCTTCGGGTTTCGACCGGATCTCCGTCGCTCTCTGGCCGCCGGATCTTGGCCGTAGCATTGCTGAGCGGGAGGGCGCGACTGGCGCTCCGCTCCCGGCTGGTGCTTGCGTCTGTAGTTGTTGCAATTTCACGGGAAAATTTCTTCCCGGTCCCGATGGCCGTCCGAACGCGGGCTGTCCGCAATGCGGGTCGCTCGAAAGGCATCGCTTCCTTCAACTCATGGGCCCCTTGCTGCGCAGCAGATGGGTTCCTGAAACACGGCCATTCGAACGTGCCGCTTTGGTCGAAGTGGCTCCATCCTCTGCAACCCTTCCGTTTCGCCGTCTGTTCGGAATCTCAAAAACGGTCGATGCCGATCCTCAAGCGGATGGACGCGTGGTCGATATCGTCGCGTCGCTGACCGATCTGCCTTTTCCTGGCGATTATGCGGATGTTCTGCTTGCGCTGCATGTGCTCGAACACATTCCGGATGACAGGAAGGCGATGGCCGAGATCGCGCGGGTTCTGGCGCCGACGGGAGTCGCCATTTTGCAGGTGCCATTGTCGGATCGCGATACGACCGATGAAGCTCTTCTGGATACGGCCGAGGAGCGGGTCGCCCGTTACGGGCAGGCGGATCACGTTCGTCTCTATGGAAACGATTTCTTCGCGAGGCTGAACGAAGCCGGCCTGACCTGTGCCGCTGTAAGCCCTCGCGATTCCATGTCTTCCGAAAGCATAGAGAGATACGGTCTTCTTCCGGATCAGGCACTTGTCTTCGCGGTGCGCTTCGACGCCACGCGCGCCAAAGAATGCCTTGAGTATTTCGTCTCCTCGCTCACGCGACAGACCTGGACCGGCCAGCCGCGTAAGGCATGAGGCTGTCGGTTTTGGCGCATCGCTTCTGGGCTGCTTAAAGCGCAGGCGTGCGGCGGCGCATGAAATGAGCAACGGCGAGGCAGATCAGCGCCACCGCGACTGGCGGAAACACCACTGCATTGACAACGGTCCAGCCGAAATCGGCAAGCAGTTGGCCCGAGGCGAACGAGCCGATCGCCATCATCCCGAACACCAGAAAGTCGTTGAACGCCTGCACCTTGTTGCGTTCCTCGGGCCGGTGGGTCTGCACCACCAGCGCGGATGCACCGATGAAGCCGAAATTCCACCCCAGCCCGAGCACGATCAGCATCGCCCAGAAATGCATCGGCGTAATGCCTGACATGCCGATGGCGGCCGCTGTCGCCTCAAGTGCGAGTCCAATCGCCACGATCACTGGCGCGCCGAAACGCGCGATCAGGGAGCCTGTGAAGAAGCTCGGCCCGTACATCGCCACGATGTGCCACTGAATGCCGAAGTTTGAATCGCTGATCGGCAATCCGCACAGCCGCATCGCCAGTGGCGCCGAGGTCATCACCAGATTCATCATGGTGTAGGCGACGGTGCCGCACAGCGCCGCGGCGATGAAGTCGCGCTGGCCGATGATGGCAGACAGCGGCCGCCCGCGATGAAGATCGGCAGCGTGCGGGCGCGGCGCATGCACGGTGGAGAGCACTGCCATTGCCACCAGCGCGACGACGGCCTGCACCACGAAACTCGCTGCGAACAGATGCGGTGCCCAGAAATCCATCGTCCATTGCACAAGCTGCGGGCCGAGCACGCCCGCGAAGATGCCGCCCGCGAGCACCCATGAGATCGCCTTTGGACGGAAAGCTTCGCGCGCGCCGTCGGCGGCCGCGAAGCGATAGGAAAGCGCAACGGAGGCATAAAGACCGCCGCAGAAAGTGGCGATGCAGAACAGCGGGAATGATTTCAGAATGATGGCGATCGCCGCCAGCGCACCGCAGAGCGCGCCGAAACCTGCGCCAATCAGAAAGGCGATGCGGCGGCCATAGGTGCGCGATATCCATCCGGTCGGCAGCGTGCCCACCGCCATGCCAACCACGTAGATCGACAGCGGTAGTGTCGCCAGCGACATATTGGGTGCGATCGCGGCCCCGACGATCGAGCCGGTGGCGAAGATCACGGCAGTGTTCGCACCGGTCAGCGCCTGGGCGACGGCCAGCCGCGCCACATTGGAGCGGACCCTGTGGTCGTCGTGAGCTTCGCTAGTGATCGCTGTCATGGCTGTTCCGGCGCGACATGGAGAACAATTTTCTCGCATGTTCGGCCGGAACAGAACAGGCATAGCGCCCGGAAGACCCCCTATGCATTTTTGCCGAGCACCCGCCGCTCGCGATCAGACGAAGATGCCGCCGGAGACTTCGATGCGCTGGCCGTTGATCCAGCGATTATCGTCCGACAGCAGCGCAGCGATCATCGGGCCGATATCGTCGGGCAGGCCTGCGCGGCCGAGGGGCGTCGCGCTCGCGACTTGGCGGTTGGCTTCGGCGTTGTCTCGCACATGACCGCCGCCGAAATCGGTTTCGATGGCGCCGGGCGCAACCGTATTGGCGGTAATGCGGCGCGGACCGAGTTCCTTGGCGAGGTAGTGCGTCAGCACTTCGATTGCGCCCTTGGTCGCGCCATAGGCGGAAAAGCCGGGCAGGCTGAAGCGGGCAAGGCCGCTGGAGAGATTGATAATGCGTCCGCCATCGGCGATCAGCGGCAGCAGCGTCTGGGTCAGGAAATAGACACCCTTCAGGTTGATGTTCATCAGCCGGTCGAAATCGGCCTCGGTGGTTTCCGCGAACGGCTTGTTGATGCCGATGCCGGCGTTGTTCACGAGGTAATCGAACTGCGCCGCGCCCCAATTGTCCTTGAGGCTGGTTTTCAGCCGCGCGGCGAAATCCGGGAAGGTCTTGATCGCGCCGGTGTCGAGCTGAAGTGCTGCGGCGTTGCGGCCGAGTGCCTTGATGGCGGCAACGGTGGCGTCGGCCTCTGCCTGATTTGAGTGATAGGTGATGGCGACATCCACGCCCTTGCGGGCGAGGCTGAGGGCGGTGTTGTGGCCGAGCCCGCGGCTGCCGCCGGTGATGAGGGCGATCTTTGCCTTTGAATTATTTGTGTTTTCCGTAGCCATGGAAGCCTCCTGAAGCGTCATTCGATGGCCCCTGTGTAAGGCCGCCCCATCATCCGCGAAATGCCGGTGGCTCCGAGTTTATTGCCTGATCCTCCAAATGTGCTTTCCCCATTGAAGCAGGCCGCCTATCTTGACGGTACGGTCAGGAGGCCGCCGTGCAGATGTCGTTGAAGCAAAGTATCGCCCGCCACATCGACGCGATGAGCCGCGAGGACGGTTTTTTCGACACCGCGATCGAAGGTCTGATCCTGACGCGTTCGTCCACCGAGACGCTGCCGCATCCCATTCTCTACAAGCCCGCGCTGTGCATCGTCGCGCAGGGCGCCAAGCGCAGCCTGCTGGACGAGGACGCCATCGCCTACGCGGAGATGCAGGCGCTGGTGGTGACGGTGGAGATGCCGGTACGCGGCGGCGTGACCCGCGCCAGCAAGGCGACGCCCTATCTGGGGCTCATCCTCGAATTCGATCTGCGGCTTCTGCGCGAGGTGCTCGAGGAATTCGACGATCCGCCGAAACCAGCGAGGGAGGGTCCAGCGTTGCTCGTTCACGATATCGGAGGCCCGCTTGCCGACAGCGTGCTGCGGCTCGTCAATCTGCTTGATACGCCTGCGGCGATTCCGGTGCTGGCCAAATCCGTGATGCGCGAGATTTATTTCTGGCTGCTGAGCGGGCCGCATGGCGCGAGCATCAGCCGGCTGGCTTCGCCCGATGGCCACACCGAGCGTCTGAGCAGGGCGATCCATCTGCTGCGTGACGATCTTGCGCGCGCGATCTCTGTTGAGGAACTGGCCGCCGCCGCAAAGATGAGCCCGTCCTCGTTCCACCAGCATTTCAAGGCCCTGACCTCGCTGACGCCGCTGCAATATCAGAAGCAGTTGCGTCTGCTGGAAGCGCGGCGGCTGATGCTCGCCGATGCGGTGACGGCGACAACCGCCGCCTATCGGGTCGGCTATGAAAGCCCCTCGCAGTTCAGCCGCGAATATTCCCGCATGTTCGGCGCGCCGCCGCGCCGCGATGTGGCGGTGATGCGGACGATCGCCTGAGGCGCACTTAAGTTTTCACACTCGCCGCGAGTGCGGTCTGGATCGTGCGCAGGTCTTTCCACGTCATCCGCTTGTAGATCGGCTGACGCAGCAGGTAAGCGGGGTGGAAGGTCGCCATCGCGCGGATGGTGCGCGTGCCGGTGTTGTAGTCGAACCAGCGGCCGCGCGTCCTCATGATGCCGTCTTTCAAGTCGAGCACCGCCTGCGACGACGGCTTGCCGAGACACACCACGATGTCCGGGTCGACCAACTCGATCTGCCGCTTGATGAAGGGCAGGCACATCTGCGTTTCGTGCGGGGAGGGGTCGCGGTTGCCCGGCGGCCGCCATGGAATGACGTTGGCGATGTAGGCCTTGGTGCGGTCGAGTCCGATAGAGGCCAGCATCAGGTCGAGCAGCTTGCCCGAACGGCCGATGAAGGGAATGCCCTGAAGATCCTCGTCGCGGCCGGGTGCTTCGCCGACGAACATGACGCGGGCCTGCGGGTTACCGTCGCCGAACACCAGCTTGGTCGCGGTCGCCTTCAGTGCGCAGCCATCGAACGCCTCAAGGAGGCCGCGTAATTCCTCAAGGGTCTTGGCCTTCGGCGCGAGTTCGCGGGCCGATTCGATGGCGGCATCGGGCGCAGGCGCGAGGTCGGTCTGCGGCGCGGCGGTGAGGGCCGGCGCGGGCGTCAGCGGCGCGATACGCCGTGGCGCGGGTGCCGGTTCCGCCTCGATCTCGGACAGACGGTCGAAGGGCTCTTCGGCCAATGCGCAATCGACCCCGGCTTCCAGATAGAAGGCCAGCAACTCGTGCGGGGTTGGGGGGCGCTCGGAAATCATGGGGCCAATGTTAAAGCGTCCGGGCGGGGAATGAGAGTCCCGATTTGCCGTTCCACATAACGGACTCTGGAGCGCGCACAGGTACCATGATTTTCGACAGGGTTGTTCTCCCTGCGAAAATCGTCAACAACACTTCTTAGAGACATTCCATCCCCGCTTGCCCGCAGGACCAGCCGAGCCCCACATGAGCGATGAGCCGCAGCCCCGCGACTCCATGGAGTTCGATGTCGTCATCGTCGGCGCGGGCCCCGCAGGGCTCAGCGCCGCGATCCGTCTCAAGCAGATCGAGCCCGCGCTCAGCGTGGTGGTGATCGAAAAAGGCTCCGAGGTCGGCGCGCACATCCTGTCCGGCGCGGTGATCGACCCGGTGGGGCTCGACGACCTCATTCCCGAATGGCGCGATGAAGACGACTGTCCGCTGAAAACGCGCGTCAGCGAAGACCGCTTCGCCTGGATGACGGCGAACGGCGAGATCAGGCTGCCGAATGTCCTGATGCCGCCGCTGATGAACAATCATCATTGTTACATCGGTTCGCTCGGCGACCTGTGCCGCTGGCTCGGCGCGCGCGCCGAAGCGCTCGGCGTGGAAATATATCCCGGGTTTGCCGCGACCGAGATCGTCTATGGCGAGCATAACGAAGTGCGCGGCGTTGCCACCGGCGACATGGGCGTGGCGCGCGATGGTTCGCACAAGGCCTCGTTCACGCGCGGCATGGAGCTGCTCGGCAAGTACACATTGTTCGCGGAAGGCGCGCGCGGCAGCCTGACCAAACAGCTGATTGCCCGCTATGCGCTGGACAGTGGCAGCGAGCCGCCGAAGTTCGGCATCGGGCTCAAGGAAGTCTGGCAGATCGACAAGGCGAAGCATCAACCGGGTCTGGTGCGCCATTCGTTTGGCTGGCCGCTCGACAGCAAGACCGGCGGGGGCTCGTTTCTTTATCACTATGGCGAGAATCTCGTCGCCATCGGCTTCGTCGTCCATCTCAATTACGACGACCCCTATCTGTCGCCGTTCGAGGAATTCCAGCGCTTCAAGACCCATCCTTCGATCCGCCCGACGCTCGAAGGCGGCAAGCGGCTGTCCTATGGCGCGCGCGCGATCACCGAGGGCGGCTTTCAGTCCGTGCCCCGGCTGACCTTTGCCGGCGGGGCACTGATCGGCTGCGCCGCAGGCTTCGTCAACGTGCCGCGCATCAAGGGCGTCCACAACGCGATGCGCAGCGGCATGATCGCCGCGCGGCACGTCACGGATGCGCTGGCGGAGGGCCGTGCGAACGACGAGCTTGTGCAATATGAGAGCGGCTGGCGGCTGTCATCGGTCGGGCGCGATCTCAATCGCGTGCGCAACGTCAAGCCGCTGTGGTCGAAGTTCGGCACCGTCCTCGGCGTCGTGCTCGGCGGCCTCGACATGTGGACGCAGACGCTGCTCGGCCTCTCGCTGTTCGGCACGCTGAGCCACGGCAAGACCGATGCCGCGAGCCTGCATCCCGCGCGCGACTACAAGCCGCGCGTGGCATCGAAGCCCGACGGGCAGGTGACGTTCGACAGGCTGTCCTCGGTGTTTCTGTCCAACACCAACCACGAGGAGGACCAGCCGGTCCATCTCAAGGTGCTGAACATGGCGCTGCAGAAATCGTCAGAGCACGATGTCTTCGCCGGACCCTCGAACCGCTATTGCCCCGCAGGAGTCTACGAATGGCTTGATGGGCCGGACGGCCCGCGCTTTCAGATCAACGCGCAGAACTGCGTCCACTGCAAAACCTGCGACATCAAGGATCCGAACGCAAACATCGTCTGGGTGCCGCCGGAAGGCGGCGGCGGGCCGAATTATCAGGGCATGTGAGCAGCGGTGATGCTTGAAATGCATGACGTGACGTCCTTCGGGCTCACCGCCTTCATCCTGTTCGGCGCCTATACGTTGTTCGGTATCACCGGGTTCGGCCAGAGCATGATTGCGATGCCGTTTCTGGCGATGATCGCCTCGTTGCGGTTTTTCGTCCCGCTGGTGGCGCTGCTCGATACCGTGTTCGTGTTGTGGAACATGACCAAGTTCCGCAAGGACGCGGACTACCGGGAACTGATCGCGCTACTGCCGACCACGATTATCGGCATGATCGGCGGCGCGACCATGCTGGTGTTCCTTCCCGAACGGATTCTACTGCTCACGCTTGGCGTGCTCATTACCGCTTACGGCCTTTATCGCCTCGTGGCGAAGCAGCAGACGGGGAAGCTGAACAAGTTCGTCGCGGTGCCGCTCGGCCTGCTGGCAGGGGCGCTGTCCGCGACCTTCGGAACCGGCGGTCCGATTTACGTCGCCTATCTTTCGGGCCGCATCTTCGACAAGAGCCAGTTGCGCGCGACCATTCTCGGGCTGCTGGTTCTGACGGCCATTGTCCGGCTCGGCGTTTTCGGCATCGGCGGATTGTACAACAACGCCCATATCTGGCTGTGGTGGCTCATGGCGCTGCCGTTCTGCTTCGCCGGGGTGAAACTCGGCCATTATCTTCACGACAGATTGAAGAGCGAGAGCCTGCTGATCCTCGTCTACCTGACGCTGGTGGTGTCCGGGGTGACCCTCCTGGTGAAGAACTTCTGACGGCAGTGGCCCCGGTTGCAGGAGGCAGGAGTGGAGCCGGCATAGTTTTGCCATTTTAGGCGCCGCCACGATGCAGCCATCTTTGCTGGAACGTTCCCGAGGGACTTTCCGAATCCTTGCGGACGGCATCTAAACGGGCCATTGTGCGCTGCCCTGAGCCGCCCGGGCGGCCTTGCGTTTTCAATCCATCCTGACGGAGACGGTGCGCGTGAATTTCTCAACTCGTTCTTCTCGCGTGGCGCTTGCTGCCGCGATGGCGACGGCGATGATCGTCGCGCCGGTTGCATCATCCGCCTTCGCCGAAACCACACCCACGATCGATAACGGATTGTCCGCTTATCCGACCGCGCGCGATCTGCAGGGCCTCAGTCCCGCAGGTAGCTATCTCGCCGCCCGCCATGCCAGTGCGGATCGCGACGCGGGCGTTGCCGCGTCATTCTACCGTGCGGCACTTCGGTCCGATCCGAAGAACGCCGATCTGCTGGATCGCGCTTTCATCTCCTCCGTCGCCGACGGCGAGATGGACGAGGCCGTCAAGCTCGCAGGCAAGATTCTCGCGACCGACAAGACCAATCGCGTGGCGCGGCTGGTCGAGGGCGTTCACGCCCTCAAGCTGAAACGCTACTCGGCGGCGCAGCAGAACTTCAATCAGTCGGTGCGCGGCCCGATCACCGATCTCGTCGCGACGCTGCTGTCGAGCTACGCGATGCAGGGCGCGGGCAATACCTCCGCCGCGCTTGCGAATATCGACAAGCTCACCGGGCCGGAATGGTATCCGATCTTCAAGAATCTCCACGCCGGCCTGATCGACGAGCTCGCCAACCGGCAGAAGGATGCGGGCGTCCGTTTCGAGGCGGCCTACAAGCTCGATGACACCGCATTGCGGATCGTCGACGCCTATGGCCGCTGGATGTCGCGCAACAAGAAGGAAGCCGAGGCGGCGCAGTTGTTCGAAACCTTCGACAAGAAGGTGCCGCGTCATCCCCTGATCGTCGACGCGCTGAAGGATCTGAAAGCCGGCAAGAAGCTGCCGGCGCAGATCGATACGCCGCAGTCCGGCGCGGCCGAGGCGCTGTACGGCATCGGCTCGTCGCTGACGCGCCGCGGCGGCGAAGACCTCGCGCTGGTGTACCTGCAGCTTGCGCTGTATTTGCACCCGAACCATCCGCTCGCGCTGCTGTCTCTCGCCGATCTCTATGAATCGGTGAAGAAGCCGCAGCTCGCGATCAGGATTTACGAGCGCATGCCCGAAAATTCGCCGCTGAAGCGCAATGCGCAGATTCAGATGGCAACGGACCTCGATTCTGTGGATCGCACCGACGAGGCACTGACGATCCTCAAGTCGGTCACCGCGGAAGATTCGAAGGATACCGAGGCGTTGATGGCGCTCGGCAATATTGAGCGCGCGCGCAAGAAGTTTGCCGATTGCAGCGGCACCTATACCAAGGCGATCGATGCCTCGGATGCGGCCAAGCCGAACTGGGTACTGTATTACTTCCGCGGTATCTGCGAGGAGCGCTCCAAGCAGTGGCCGAAGGCGGAAGCCGATCTGAAGAAGGCGCTGGAATTGCAGCCCGAGCAGGCGCACGTGCTGAACTACCTCGGCTATTCGTGGGTCGATCAGGGCATCAACCTGCCCGAGGGCATGGCGATGATCCGTCATGCCGTCGATCAGCGTCCCGATGATGGCTACATCGTCGACTCGCTCGGCTGGGCGTATTTCCGTATCGGCGACTATGTCAATGCGGTGAAGACACTGGAGCGCGCCATCGATCTGAAGCCGGAAGATCCGACCATCAACGATCATCTCGGCGATGCTTATTGGCGCGTCGGCCGGACGCTGGAGGCGAAGTATCAGTGGGCGCATGCGCGCGACCTCAAGCCGGAGGCCGAAGAACTGCCGAAGATCGAGGCGAAGATCGCCAATGGTCTGCCGGACCTGCCGGCCGGCCCTGCGGCGGCATCGAATGCCAATGAAAAGAAGAAAGACGATAAAGGCGGCTAGCACGCCGCAAAATCGGATTTTGAACATAGATGGCCGGGCTTGTCCCGGCCATCTGCGTCTTGGTATGGATTTGCGAATGTGAAAGCCGGCGGCGGGCGCGGGCATCAACCAGAGACGGGCATGGCCTCATTCACCGAAATCGCGCGCGCCAAGGTCAACCTGACGCTGCGCGTTCTGGGCCGCCGCCCGGACGGCTACCATGATCTCGACAGCATCGCTGCTTTCGCAGATTGCGCCGACAGCCTGACGCTGGAGCCGGGCGATCTTGGCCTCACCATCACCGGGCCGGGAAGTGCTGCGTGCGGCGATGCCAACGACAATCTGGTGATCCGCGCGGCGCGGTTGTTGGCCGAACGGGTGCCGGGCCTGAAGCTTGGTCATTTCACGCTCGACAAGCATTTGCCGGTGGCGGCCGGAATCGGCGGGGGCTCGGCGGATGCCGCGGCGGCGTTGCGGCTACTGGCGAAAGCGAACGGGATCGCTCTCAACGATGCGCGCCTGTTCGAGGCGGCGCGTCTTGCGGGCGCGGACGTGCCGGTTTGCATCGCCTCTCATGCGTGCGTGATGGGCGGCGTCGGCGAGAATCTGACCATGCTCGATTTGCCACCGTTGTCCTGCGTAATGGTCAACCCGCGCGTTGCTGTCGCAACCAAGGATGTCTTCACCGCGCTCGGCCTGCGTGCGGGTCAGTTACGTGTCGGTGTTGATGAAATTCTCGAAGCGGTGACGCTGCCGGGGGCGGGTGCATCGGCCGGGGAATGGATCATCCAGCTCTCGGGCGGCGTCAACGATCTCGAAGCGCCTGCGCTGCGGGTTCAACCGGTGATCGGTGAAGTGCTGGCGGCCTTGCGCAAGACGCAAGGCGTGCAATTGGCGCGGATGTCGGGGTCGGGCGCGACCTGTTTTGCGCTGTATGACGATGCCGTTTCCGCCGATCGGGCCGCGCAAGCCATCGCACTGACCCATCCGCAATGGTGGGTCCACGCGGGAACGCTCAGCTAATCAGCTAAATCAGTTCGACCGTGCGAGGCAGAACGCGACGACCTGTTCGAGCGCGCTCTTCATTGGGGATGACGGAAACAGCGCCAGTGCATCGACGGCCATCGCGCCGTAATGCTGTGCGCGCTGCATGGTGTCGTCCAGAGCGCGGTGCTTTGTCATCAGGCCGATGGCGTGATCGAGGTCGGCGTCGGCCACCTCGCCGCGCTCCAGCGTCCTGATCCAGAAATCGCGTTCGACATCGTTGCCACGGCGGAAGGCCAGCACCACGGGCAGGGTGATCTTGCCTTCGCGGAAATCGTCGCCGACGTTCTTGCCGAGCTTGGCGGCCTTGCCGCCGTAATCGAGCACGTCGTCGATGAGCTGGAAGGCGATGCCCAGATTCATGCCAAACGAACGCGACGCGGTCTGCTCCGCTTTCGGCCGGTTGGCGATCACGGGTCCGACCTCGCTCGCTGCGGCGAACAGTTCGGCGGTCTTGCCACGGATCACCGCGAGATATTCGTCCTCGGTGGTGGCGGTGTTCTTCGCGGCCGCAAGCTGCATCACCTCGCCCTCGGCGATGGTGGCGGCGGCGGAAGAAAGAATGTCGAGCGCGCGCAGCGAGCCGACCTCGACCATCATGCGGAAGGCCTGGCCGAGCAGGAAGTCGCCGACCAGAACGCTGGCCTCGTTGCCCCACAGCATCCGCGCCGACAGCTTGCCCCGGCGCAGTTCGCTTTCGTCCACGACATCGTCGTGCAGGAGTGTCGCGGTGTGCATGAATTCGACGGCGGCAGCGAGCTTGATGTGACCGTCGCCGGTGTAGCCCGCCAGCTGCGCCATCGCGAGCGTCAGCATCGGACGCAGCCGCTTGCCGCCCGAGGAGATCAGGTGGTTGGCGACCTCCGGGATCATCGTGACTTCGGAGCCGGTTCGCGACAGAATGGTCGTGTTGACCCCCGCCATGTCGTCGGCAACAAGCGCGACAAGCCGGTCGATCGATGGGGTGGAATGGCCCTCAAAAGGTACGATAACTGCCACGCAGGGTCTCCCGGTTCTGGCTGGCCGGACAATAGAAACTGCCGCGTCCCACGGCAAGAGCGTCCCCGGCCGGCGGTGAGGAGGAAGCAGGATTGCGCGAGTTATTGAGGACGAACGATATAGTCATGGTGTCGGCGGTGGGGGCGTTGCTCGATGGGGCGAACATCAAGCATCTCCTGCTGGATGCCAATATGAGCATTCTGGAAGGCTCGGCCGGGGCGATTCCACGCCGTATTCTGGTGCACGAAAACGATGATGCCGCTGCGCGCCGCCTGCTGACCGAGGCCGGCCTGGGACACGAATTGCGCGATGGGAACTGATCCGGTCCACTCTGACGATCTGACCGAGGATGCCTTTCTTGCAGGGAGGCTTCGCCTGCGCCAGTTCAGGCGGGGCCACCGCGCGGGCCACGATGCGATCCTGCTGGCCGCTGCCGTCCCGGCACGCGCGGGCAAGCGCGCCGTCGAATTCGGGGCGGGCACGGGGGCTGCGGGTCTTGCACTGGCGCGGCGAGTCGACGGCATAGACCTCACTCTGGTGGATATCGATTCCGCGCTCGTTGATCTTGCGCAAATCAATGCGGCGGCGAACGGCATCGCGGCACGGGCCATCGCGCTCGATGTTGGCGCGTCGGCGTCGCAGTTCGCGGACATGGGCTTGCCGCCGGACCATGCCGATCATGTGATGATGAACCCGCCGTTTCATGCGGCGGATCGTCATCGTGCCTCGCCCGATGAAGGCAGGCGCACGGCGCATGTCGATACGGGCGAGACGCTCGATGTCTGGAGCAAGGCCGCGCGGCGCGTTCTCAAGCCGGGCGGCTGCCTCACGCTGATCTGGCGGGCGGATGAACTGGATCGTGTGCTGGATGTGCTTGAACGCGGCTTCGGCGCGGTCGAGGTGATCCCGGTCTATCCGAAGCCGGATGCGGTTGCGATCCGCGTTCTGGTGCGGGCGATCAAGGGAAGCCGGGGTCCGTTACAGATTTTGCCAGGGCTGGTTCTGAACGATCGGCAGGGACACCCCACAGCGGCGGCAGAGCATGTGCTGCGAGGGGGAGCGCTCGGTTCCGAGCCTTGCGGCGAAACGGCGCTGGGGATGCGCGAAAAATAGGCGTCCTGCTTACTGCGGAAGCGAGTTCGGGCGCTTATCTTGGACAGAGGTGAAGCGAATAGCCGTGAAAAGTGCGCTTATCATCAACACCATCAGATAGATTTTCATCGAAGCACCTTTCGGCTGGCCTTGCCGGAAGCCCAGGCAGAGGCGTTATCGCGGTATGCAATGCAAGTGGCGTACCGGACGGCGCCTAAGTGCCATTTGACGGATAATAAGGCGTTAATGCGAAGGACGTTGCATGACAGTTGAGGATCGCGATCACAATGCGCTGAATGACGGCTGGACCCGTTTCCTGCCGGAGTATTTCCGCGGGGCGGTGGTCCCTGTGGTTCGCCTCAGCGGCACCATCGGTGCGGTCACCCCGCTGCGGCCGGGGCTGTCGCTGTCCGGCGTCAGCAAGCTGCTCGAGAAAGCATTCGAGACCAAGCGGGCCAAGGCGGTCGCGCTGGTCATCAATTCGCCGGGCGGCTCGCCGGTCCAGTCGCATCAAATCTACGCGCGCATCCGTCAACTCGCGGAGACGAAGAAAATTCCGGTGCTGGCGTTCGTCGAAGATGTCGCAGCCTCGGGCGGCTACATGATCGCTTGCGCGGGCGACGAGATTTTCTGCGACTCGTCCTCGATTCTCGGATCGATCGGCGTCATCGGCGGCACGTTCGGTTTTCAGGATCTCATCAAGAAGATCGGCATCGAGCGCAGGATCTACACTTCGGGCGAGCACAAGAGCAGCCTCGATCCGTTCCTGCCGGAAAGCCCGGACGACGTTGCGCGGCTGAAGGCGATCCAGCGCGAGATTCATGACAGCTTCATCGATCTGGTGAAGCGCAGCCGTGGTGCGCGGCTGCAGGGTGAGGCGAGCTATCTGTTCTCCGGCGAGTACTGGGCCGGCGAGCGCTCGGTGAAACTCGGGCTCGCGGATGGGATCGGCGATCTGCGCAGCGTGGTCCGTGCGCGTTACGGCGAGCGTGTCCGCATGCCGGTGATTGCGCCCAAGAGCGGATTGCTCTCGACTCTCGCGGGCAGGAAGCCGGGCGCCGAGGCCATGATCGGCGCGGGCTTCGCCGACGACCTGATTTCCGCCCTGGAGACGCGTGCATTATGGGCGCGCTACGGACTGTGAGTGTGAGGGACACATGCCGCCGCTGGTTCTGATTGCTTTGGGTGTATTGGGCGGGGCCGCCCTGCTGCGGCTCGCGACGAAGGAAGGCCGCCGGGTCAATCGCGAACTCGATGAGATTCGCGAGCAGGAGGCCTCTGATTCTAACGGCGCGGTCCGGCTCCGGCGCGACCCGCAGACGGGCACATACCGCCCCCATTAGGCATGATGGGCGCGAGTCGCCTTCGATGGCGTGATAAGGGCCGTTTTCGGCGGCCTCTCCTTGATTCCTGACCCCCGCGCCGATACGGTCCGCCGCGCCAGCCCGGCTTTGCCGCCCTTGAACTGATTGCAGAATATCCGATGGAAACGCTTCCGCCGCACATGCGCCCCGAAAAATCGTTTCAGGGCCTGATCCTGACATTGCAGCGCTATTGGGCTGACCATGGCTGCGTGATTCTGCAGCCCTACGACATGGAAGTGGGCGCGGGCACCTTCCATCCGGCGACGACGCTGCGCGCGCTCGGTCCGAAGACCTGGAATGCCGCTTACGTGCAGCCCTCGCGCCGCCCCAAGGATGGCCGCTATGGCGAGAACCCGAACCGGCTGCAGCATTACTACCAGTTTCAGGTCATCCTGAAGCCGTCGCCGCCCGACATTCAGGACCTCTACCTGAAATCGCTCAAGGCCATCGGCGTCGATGCCGCGCTTCACGATATCCGTTTTGTCGAGGACGACTGGGAAAGCCCGACGCTCGGCGCGTGGGGTCTTGGCTGGGAATGCTGGTGCGACGGCATGGAAGTCTCGCAGTTCACTTACTTCCAGCAGGTCGCGGGCGTCGAATGCGCGCCGGTCGCGGGCGAACTGACTTACGGCCTCGAGCGGCTTGCGATGTATGTGCAGGGCGTTGATCGCGTCTACGATCTCAACTTCAACGGCCGCGAAGGCGCCGAGAAGGTGACCTATGGCGACGTCTTCCTGCAGGCCGAGCAGGAATATTCGCGGCATAATTTCGAGCACTCCGACACCGGGATGCTGTTCGAGCAGTTCAAGATGGCCGAAGGCGCGTGCAAGAAATATCTCGAAGCCGGCTGGGCCGATGGCAAGAAGGAGCGCCATCTGATGGCGCTTCCGGCTTATGACCAGTGCATCAAGGCCAGCCACGTCTTCAACCTGCTGGACGCGCGCGGCGTGATTTCGGTGACCGAGCGGCAGAGCTACATCCTGCGCGTGCGCGAACTGGCGAAAGCCTGCGGCGAGGCATGGATCGCCACCGAAGCGGGCGGAGTGTAAGCGATGCCCGATCTTCTTTTTGAATTGTTCTCCGAAGAAATTCCCGCGCGTATGCAGGCGAAGGCGGCCGACGATCTGCGCCGCATGGTGACGGACAAGCTCGTCGCCGAGGGCCTCGTCTACGAAGGCGCGAAGGCATTCGCGACGCCGCGCCGCCTCGCGCTCACCGTGCACGGCCTTCCGGGACGCCAGCCAGATCTGAAGGAAGAGCGCAAGGGACCGAAGGTCGGCGCTCCGGATGCCGCCGTGCAGGGCTTCCTCAAGGCGACCGGTCTGAAGTCACTCGACGAAGCGAAAATCCAGAAAGACCCGAAGAAAGGCGACTTTTATATCGCGCTGATCGAGAAGCCGGGCCGTCCTGCCATCGATGTCATCGCGGAAATCCTGCCGGTGATCGTTCGCACCTTCCCGTGGCCGAAGCAGATGCGCTGGGGCGCGGGCTCAGCTACGCGCGGCGCACTGACCTGGGTGCGACCGCTGCATTCGATCATTGCGACGTTCGGTCTCGAAACCGAAGACCCGGACGTGGTGAAGTTCGATGTCGGCGGCATTGAAGCCGGGCAGGTGACGCGCGGCCACAGATTCATGGCGCCCGCCGAATTTTCCGTGCGCCGCTTTGAGGATTACGTCGCGAAGCTGGAAGCCGCCAAGGTCGTGCTCGACCCGCAGCGCCGCAGGGACATTATCCTTGCCGACGCCAAGCAACTGGCATTCGCACAGGGCTATGAGCTGGTCGAGGACGAGGCGTTGCTTGAAGAAGTGGCGGGCCTTGTCGAATGGCCGGTCGCGTTGATGGGCTCGTTCGATCAGGACTTCCTGTCGATCCCCGGCGAAGTGATCCGCGCCACCATCCGCAACAACCAGAAATGTTTCGTGGTGCGCGACCCGAAAACCGGCAAGCTCGCGCCGAAATTCATTCTGGTGTCCAACATCGAGGCAACCGACGGCGGCAAGGCCATCGTCGCGGGCAACGAGCGCGTGATCCGCGCGCGGTTGAGCGACGCGAAATTCTTCTACGAGACCGATCTGAAGACGAAACTCGAAGCCCGGCTGCCGAAGTTCGAGAACATTGTGTTCCACGAAAAACTCGGCACGCAGGCCGAGCGCATCGCGCGCATCGAACGGCTGGCCGCAGAAATCGCGCCATTGGTCGGCGCCGATGTCGAGAAGACGAAGCGCGCCGCGCGCCTTGCCAAGGCGGACTTGCTCACCGAAGTCGTCGGGGAATTCCCCGAGGTACAGGGCCTGATGGGCAAGTACTACGCGCTGGCGCAGGGCGAGGACGCTTCTGTCGCTGCTGCGATCGAGGATCATTACAAGCCGCAGGGTCCGAACGACCGCGTGCCGAACGATCCGGTTGCGATCGCGGTGGCGCTGGCCGACAAGATCGACATCCTCACCGGCTTCTGGGCGATCGATGAAAAGCCGACGGGATCGAAAGACCCGTTTGCACTTAGGCGCGCGGCGCTTGGTGCAATTCGGCTGATCGCTGATAACGGGATTCGTCTGCCGCTGCTGGCGACCTTTGCAAAGGCCGCGAAGCCGCACGACGGCAAGGACCTGCTCTCCTTCTTCGCCGACCGCCTGAAGGTGCAGTTGCGCGAGCAAGGCGCGCGGCATGACCTCGTGGACGCCGTGTTCGCGCTCGGAGGTCAGGACGATCTGTTGATGGTCGTGCGCCGCGTCGAGGCGCTCGGCAAATTCCTCGACACCGATGACGGCAAGAACCTGTTGGCAGGCACCAAGCGCGCCTCGAACATCCTCGCCATCGAGGAGAAGAAGGACAAGCGCAACTTCACCGGCGCGCCGGAGGCTTCGCTCTATAAGCTCGATGAAGAAAAGAATCTCGCAGCCGCCATCGAACAGGTGAAAGCCGAGGCAGGCACTGCCGTGGCGAAGGAAGATTTTGCGGGTGCCATGGGCGCGCTGGCGAAGCTGCGTCCGGTGGTCGATGCGTTCTTCGACAAGGTGAAAGTCAACGACGACGACAAGGCGGTGCGCGAAAACCGCCTCAAGCTCCTGAACGAAATCCGCGAGGCGACGCGCGCGGTTGCGGATTTCTCGAAGATTCAGGATTGAGTTTCCGGATTGCCCATTAACAAAGCCGTCCAGCGGTTGCTGGACGGCTTCACCATTTCGGAGCGTCCGTTAATTACTCGATCACCTGAATGACCTTGCGGGTTTGCGGATCGACAAGCACATAGTTGTCGTTGACGCGGCTGTAGCGGTAACGGTGCGCGCCGTACTGTTGCGGCACGTCGTAATAGGTCACGCCCATCTCCGGCAGCGTCACGCCGACCATTACCTGACCCGGCACGGTGTAGTTCGGCACATTCTCCTGCACGACATATTCACGGAAGCGCGGTTGCAGATCGGGGGCGATACCACCCTCATCCACGACCATGCCGGTCGTCGCGCCGTCGCGCACGATGATGCCTTGCGCCTGCGCAGCGGCCGGTACCGCCATCGCACCGGCAAGGACGGCAAGAACGAGTGCTGACTTTCGCATGGTCTGTCTCCTGTCAAAGCGAAGGCCGCATGATGCGGCCGATGCCTGACAATCCGCAGACGATGCAGGTGTTCCTGCACCAGTCGTGACTTCATTGGGGCCTTTTTGTGCAGGGAGGGAACCGATCCGCTTTCAGAATCGTCGTTGATCGTCTATCGCGCTCGTGGCGATGCACTTCGCGAGCATTCCACCCCTAAAATTTCAGGAGATGATGCAATGACGATTACGGGAATTGCCCACCTTCAGCCGGTTGTCGCGCTTATCGCGGGCATCCTCATTCTCATCATGCCGCGCCTTCTGAATTACATCGTCGCGATCTACCTGATTTTCGTCGGGATCGTCGGATTGGGTATCATTCACTGAGTTGACGGTTCAGGCCGGAAGTCCGCTTGAAGAACCCGCGAGGGATTTGAACCGTCCCTAGCCGAAAGTTGGTATTCCGGCACCCAGCTATGCGTCAGGCGCGCCTTGCATCACGCCTTGAAACCGTGGTGTAACGCGCCTGCTTTCCAATTCCATCCAGCGACTGGCGGTCATGGCAAAAGCTCTCTCCAGGGTCAAAAAATCATCTGCAAAAGCAAAGTCCTCAGTAAAGCGCGCGGCATCGTCTCCGGCGCGTAAGAAAGTCGGAAAGGCACCGCCGCGACCGGCCCCCAAAAAGCCGGCTGCAAAAGCCAAGGCCGCGAAGGGCTCTGCCAAGACTCTGAACAAGCCCCTGAAATCCTCTCCCGCCAAGCGCGCGGCGAACACCAAGACCGCCGCAAAAGCCGGAAAATGGGTTTACCTGTTCGGCGACGGCAAGGCCGAAGGCAAGGCGGGCATGCGCGAGTTGCTCGGCGGCAAGGGCGCCAATCTCGCCGAGATGTCCAATCTCGGTCTTCCGGTACCGCCCGGCTTCACCATCCCGACCTCGGTCTGCACCTACTTCTACGCCAACAACAAGAGCTATCCGAAGGAGCTGAAGGCACAGGTCGAAAAGGCGCTGGAAGCCGTCGGCAAGATCGTCGGCAAGAAGTTCGGCGATGCCAAGAACCCGCTTCTGGTCTCGGTGCGCTCGGGCGCGCGGGCCTCGATGCCGGGCATGATGGACACGGTCCTCAACCTTGGCCTCAACGACGTGACGGTCGAGGCGCTGGCGAAGAACGCGGACGACCGCCGCTTCGCCTATGACAGCTATCGCCGCTTCATCACCATGTACTCGAACGTGGTGCTCGGCTTCGAGCATCATCACTTCGAGGATGTGCTGGACACCTACAAGGACAGCAAGGGCTATTCGCTCGACACCGATCTCAACGCCGATGACTGGCAGGTCATTGTGGGACGTTACAAGGAGGTGATCGCGCGCGAGACCGGCAACGATTTCCCGCAGGATCCGCACGAGCAGCTCTGGGGCGCGATTGGCGCGGTGTTCGGTTCGTGGATGACGGCGCGCGCCGTGACCTATCGCCGCCTGCACGACATTCCCGAGTCGTGGGGCACCGCGGTCAACGTGCAGTCGATGGTATTCGGCAACATGGGCGAGACCTCGGCGACCGGCGTTGCGTTCACGCGCAATCCCTCGACCGGCGAGCGCAAGCTGTACGGCGAATTCCTCATCAACGCGCAGGGCGAGGACGTCGTCGCCGGCATCCGCACGCCGCAGGAAATCACTGAATCCGCGCGCAAGGAATCGGGTTCGGACAAGCCGTCGATGGAATCCGAAATGCCGGATGCCTTCGCGGAGCTTACGCGCATCTATCAGAAGCTCGAAAAGCACTACCGTGACATGCAGGACATGGAATTCACGGTCGAGCAGGGCAAGCTGTGGATGCTGCAGACCCGTAACGGCAAGCGCACCACCAAGGCTGCGCTACGCATCGCGGTCGAACTCGCCAATGAAGGCCTGATCTCGAAGAAGGATGCGGTGGCGCGCATCGAGCCTGCTTCGCTCGATCAGTTGCTGCACCCGACCATCGATCCCAACGCCGAGCGCGATGTGGTGGCGACCGGCCTTCCGGCCTCGCCGGGTGCCGCGTCCGGTGAGATCGTGTTCTCCTCGGATGAAGCTGCCAAGCTGCATGCCGATGGCCGCAAGGTCGTGCTGGTGCGCGTCGAAACGTCGCCGGAAGACATTCACGGCATGCACGCCTCCGAGGGCATCCTCACCACGCGCGGCGGCATGACCTCGCACGCTGCCGTTGTGGCGCGCGGCATGGGCAAGCCCTGCGTCTCCGGCGCGGGCAGCATCCGCGTCGATTACGGTCGCGGCACGATGTCGATCGGCAACCGCACCTTCAAGGCGGGCGATGTCATCACCATCGACGGCTCGCTCGGTCAGGTGCTGGCCGGTCAGATGCCGATGATCGAGCCGGAACTGTCCGGCGAGTTCGGCACGCTGATGGGTTGGGCCGATCAGTTCCGCAAACTCAAGATCCGCGCCAATGCCGATACCCCGGCGGATGCGCGCACCGCGCTCAAGTTCGGCACCGAAGGCATCGGCCTGTGCCGCACCGAGCACATGTTCTTCGAGGAAACGCGCATCCGCACCGTCCGCGAGATGATCGTCGCCGAAGACGAACAGGCTCGCCGCGCGGCGCTTGCAAAGCTTCTGCCGATGCAGCGCGCCGACTTCGTCGAACTGTTCGAGATCATGAAGGGCCTGCCCGTCACGATCCGTCTGCTCGATCCGCCGCTGCACGAGTTCCTGCCGCACACGCAGGCCGAGATCGAGGAGGTCGCGCGCGTTCTCAACACCGACCCCCGCAAGATCGCGGATCGCGTGCGGGAGCTTGCCGAATTCAACCCGATGCTCGGCTTCCGTGGCTGCCGTCTTGCGATCGCCTATCCGGAGATTGCGGAGATGCAGGCGCGCGCCATCTTCGAGGCGGCGGTCGAAGCCGCCAAGCGCACCGGCAAGCCGCCGGTGATCGAGGTGATGGTGCCGCTGATCGCGACCCGCGCCGAGTTCGACATCGTGCGCGAGCGCATCGATGCGATGGCGCATGCGGTGACCAAGGAAACCGGGGGCAAGCTGACCTATCAGGTCGGCACCATGATCGAACTGCCGCGCGCGTGCCTCAAGGCGGACGACATCGCCAAGACGGCGGAGTTCTTCTCCTTCGGCACCAACGACCTGACGCAGACGAGCTTCGGCATCAGCCGCGACGACGCCGCCTCGTTCCTTGGGCCATATGTCGCCAAGGGCATTCTGGAGACGGACCCCTTCATCTCGCTCGACCGCGACGGTGTCGGCGAACTGGTGCGGATCGGCGCGCAGCGTGGCCGCAAGGTGCGCGCGAACCTGAAGATGGGCATCTGCGGTGAGCATGGCGGCGACCCGGCGTCGGTCGCGTTCTGCCATGAGGTCGGGCTGGATTACGTGTCCTGCTCGCCTTACCGCGTGCCGATCGCGCGTCTGGCTGCGGCGCAGGCCGCCCTCGGCAAGACCGCCGCCGGCCAGGCCTAAGAAGCGCTTTCACGATTTTCAGGCCGTACCTTCGTCATGAAGGTGCGGCCTGATGCTTTTTGTGCGTTGACTGATTTTTTACCACACTGTGAAAATCGCCATTTACCAAGCATTACGGCGTGATCGCCGAAATGGTGCGATATTATTGCGTGTGGCGCGCCTGCACCGCAATTAACCCAGCGGCAACTTTAATTCGATATCACCAAAAACGATCAAATTGCACTGAATGTGCGAGGAGATCGCGTGTGTGTAGTGTTGTTGCGTGAGCGTAATGATGGTTATGTTGCGTGACAGGCTGAAGGGCGCAAATTTTGCGCCCTTCAGTTTTGTTCTCTGCCTTCTCGCGATGATGCCGACCGAAATCGGTTATCAGGACATCGCTTCGCAGCTCGCGCACCAGCCGGGCGTCGCGCAGCGCTGGCAGCAGCATCTGTTTGCGACCCCGCGCAATGCGCTCCGCATCGCTTCCTTCAATTTCGTCCGCCCGATCGGCACCGATGTACCCGATGCCGCCTCGGTGACGCTTGTGAGCCTTGGCGGCCGCAATTCGGATATCACCGGCTCGCTCGGTGGGGGTAACCCGTTCGCTCCGGCGGTCCGTCCGCTGCAGGCCTCCGATTATCCGGCCGTGATGCGTGCCGCGAAGGGAGATCGTCTGCCGTTGGCCGTGCCGCCCGCGCATTCCGTCTCGCCTGCGTCGCAGAATATTCCGGCTGAAGATGCGAAGGCTGCCGCCGAGAACACGGCTGCAGGCGAGCCGCTTGATCAGGAATTGCAGGAGGCGCTGAACTCGCCGCGGCTGCCGCAATATGACGCGCCCAAGACCGACGATGCCGTTCTTGATGACAGCGCGCTGGCAGCACTCCACGCAACGTCCAGTCATGCGGTCGCGCCGCGCGATCCCTTCACGGTCAAGACCGCGAGCCTGTTCTTCGGCAGCTCCGCGCTCGGCGACACCGGCGAAACGCTGGAGCGCTGGCAACCCGGCGAGGAGCCGGTCGTGATCCTGCCGAGCGGCGATCCGGATCTGAAGCAGCACGTCTCTCTTACGCCGAATGCCGATCCGTCGGCAGGTGGAGAGTCGATTGCGCCCAAGGGCGAGGTCAACAAGGAATCTCCTGCGCAGCGCCTCCATCTTGATGCGAAGGCGCGCGCCAAGGGCGAGAAGTGCCTCGCGGAAGCGGTGTATTTCGAGGCGCGCGGTGAAGCCGTGCGCGGCCAGATCGCGGTGGCGCAGGTGGTGATGAACCGCGTGTTCTCGGGCTTCTATCCGACGACGATCTGCGGCGTGGTCTACCAGAACAAGGGCCGCCATCTCGCCTGCCAGTTCACCTTCGCCTGCGACAACGTCCGCGATGTCATCAACGAGCCGGACATGTGGGAGCGGGCGAAGCGGATCGCCAAGGCGACGCTGGACGGCAAGCTGTGGCTGCCGGAAGTCGGCAAGTCCACGCATTATCATGCCTACTGGGTGCGTCCGTCATGGGTGCACGAGATGAAGAAGATGTATCGCTTCGGCGTCCATACCTTCTACAGACCGAAGGCATGGGGCGACGGCAAGGACGCGCCGAGCTGGGGCAACGCCGCACAGACGGCGGAGATTTCCAAGGAACTGGTCGCGGAAGCGAAAAGCTCGGCCGAGCTGGAAGCCCGGCGATAAGACGCCGCGCTTACACTTCAATATCCAGCGCGACGTCGAAATTCGGAGCCGAATGGGTCAGCGCGCCGGACGAGGCGTAGTCCACGCCGGTCTTCGCGATCTCTGCGATGCGATCCACGGTGACGCCGCCAGACACTTCCAGCACCACGCGGCCCGCCGCAAGTGCAACCGCCTCGTGCAGCGTCGGGATATCCATATTGTCGAGCAGGACGACATCGGCGAGTCCAGTCGCAAGCACTTCGCGCAACTGATCGAGCGTGTCGACCTCGATTTCCACCTTGACCAGATGCCCCGCGACCGCGCGGGCACGTTTCAGCACCTCGGAGATGCTGCCCGCCACCGCGATGTGGTTGTCCTTGATGAGGATGGCATCATCGAGCCCGAAGCGGTGGTTGAAGCCGCCGCCGCAGCGCACGGCGTATTTCTCCAGCGCGCGCAGGCCCGGCGTGGTTTTGCGGGTGCAGCAGATGCGCAGCTTGGTGCCTGCGGTCTGTTTCACATAGCTCGCCGTCAGAGTGGCGATGCCGGACAGGCGGCCGACGAAATTGAGCGCGACGCGCTCGGCTGCGAGCACGGCGCGGGCGGGGCCCACGATGGTGAGAAGCGATTTCCCCTTCGTAACGGTATCGCCATCGCGGGCGTGAGCCTCGATCTTCATCTCAGGCGCAAGCTGCCGGAATGCCTCGATCGCGAGCGGCAGGCCCGCGATGATGCCGGGCTGCCGCGCGACCATGACCGCGCGGGCAGGAGTTTCTTCCGGAATGGTGGCGATGGAGGTGATGTCGCCGGCGCGGCCGAGGTCTTCCGCGAGCGCATGCCGCACGGCGTCCGTGATGGTCGGCAGCGCCAGAAAGCCATCCGGGAGAAGCAGCGAAGCGGGGGACGTTGTTGCCGTCATGCCAGGCTTCCGATCACCTCGGCGAGCGAAGGCGTGCGGACGAGGTCTGCCGCGACATGGCGTGCGGCGGAGAGCGTCGTCATGGTGCGGCGGGCAAAATCGGGATTGGCCTTCGGAAAATCAGAGCGGAAATGCGCGCCACGGCTTTCCTCGCGGACATAGGCACTGGTTGCGACGAGGAGCGCCGTCGTCGCCATGTTGCGCAGCGCGATGCTTTCGGAGGTGGCTTTGATTTCGCCAAAGACGCGGATCGCCTTCGCGAGTCCATCGGCGTCGCGGATGACGCCGACATGGGTGCTCATCGTCTCGCGCAATCTGGCCTCGAGATCTTTTTCAGGCGCAGACGAATGTTCCTTCGTGGCGGATGCGATGGAATCCGGCGCCTGCCAGTGAAGGCGGCGGATATCGTCGGCGATGCGCGCGGCATAGACCACGGCTTCCAGCAGCGAGTTGGAGGCGAGACGGTTGGCGCCATGCGCGCCGGTGGATGACACTTCGCCCGCGGCCCACAGGCCGACAATGGAGGAGCGTCCGCGCCCGTCCACGGCGATGCCGCCCATGTGGTAATGCGCGGCGGGCGCAATCGGGATCGGTTGCGTGGCGGCGTCGATCCCGCCCGCGAGGCAGCTTTCATAGACGGTCGGGAATTTCTGGGCGAAGGCTGCGCCGACGGCTTTGGTGGCGTCGAGGAATGCGCCGCGTCCGGCGGCGATCTCCGCGAACACACCACGCGCAACGATATCGCGCGGCGCAAGCTCGGCGAGGGGATCGATCTTGAGCATGAAACGCTCGCCGTCACCGTTGATCAGCGTCGCGCCTTCGCCGCGCAGCGCTTCGGTGGCGAGCGGGGCGGGGTCCTTGCCGATCATCACGGCGGTCGGATGGAATTGCACGAATTCCGGATCGGCGATCACCGCGCCCGCGCGGGCGGCGATGGCAAGACCACCGCCATAGGATTCGGCGGGGTTGGTGGTGACGGCATAGAGATGACCGATGCCTCCGGTCGCGAGCACCACGGCGCGCGCGGGCAACGCAAGGGTCTCTCCATTAGCGGTGCTGCGCAGCCGCAGTCCCGTCACCGCGCCATTCGCGACCAGTAATTCCTCGGCGCTGTAGCCTTCGATCACCTTGATCGACGGCGTCTTGCGCACGGTCTCGATCAGGGCGGTGACGATAGCCTTGCCGGCACGGTCGCCCTGGACATGGACGATGCGGCGCGCGGAGTGCGCGGCCTCGCGGCCAACCGCAAGCCTGCCTTCGAGATCGCGGTCGAACGGCACGCCATAGCTCAGAAGGTCATCAATGCGTCCCGCGGCTTCGCTGGCCAGTCGATGCGCCACGGCTTCATCGACGATGCCGCCGCCGACGGCGATGGTGTCGCGCGCGTGCGCTTCAGGGGTGTCGCCTTCGCCGACGGCCGCGGCGATGCCGCCCTGCGCCCACACGCTGGACGCGCCTTCGCCGAGCGAGGCGGCCGAAATGACGGTGACGGGACGTGGAGCGAGTTTCAGTGCGCAGAACAGGCCCGCAAGCCCCGCGCCGACGATGACGACATGGTCGGGCGACTGCGCCCGAGCGGCTTCCTTGTGGCTCATGCCGTTTGCCTTTGATACGCCGGCCGGCGGTCCATGAGGCCGCCGGTTGTCCGGCTTTTGGTCAGTTCTTCAGATTCACCATCCGCTCCACCGAGCGGCGGGCCTTGTCCGCGATCATCGGGTCGATCACGATTTCCTCGCGCATGTACAACAGGCTGTCGAGGATCTTCGGCAGCGTGATGCGCTTCATGTGCGGGCACAGATTGCACGGCTTGACGAAGTTGATCTCCGGCAACTCCGCCTGCACGTTGTCGGCCATCGAACATTCGGTGACCATGACGACGCGCTTGGGTTTGTTGTTGCGAACCCAGTCGATCATGTGCGCGGTCGAGCCGGTGAAGTCCGCTTCCTTGATGACGTCGGGCGGACATTCCGGATGCGCGATGATCTGCACGTCCGGGTCGGCGGCGCGATAACTGCGCAGCTCGTCGCCGGTAAAGCGCTCGTGCACCTCGCACGCGCCCTTCCAGGCGATGATCTTCACCTTGGTTTTTGTCGCAACGTATTTCGCAAGGTACTGGTCCGGCACCATGATGACGGTGTCGCTGCCGAGGCTCTCGACAACCTGCACGGCGTTCGAGGAGGTGCAGCAGATATCGACTTCTGCCTTCACGTCGGCCGAGGTGTTGACGTAGGCGACCACCGGCACGCCAGGGAAGCGCTCGCGCAACAGGCGCACGTCCTCGCCGGTGATCGATGAGGCGAGCGAGCAGCCCGCGCGCGAATCCGGGATCAGTACGGTCTTGGCCGGGTTCAGGATCTTCGAGGTCTCGGCCATGAAGTGCACGCCGCACTGGACGATGACGTCGGCTTTCACTTTCGTCGCCTCGATGGCGAGCTTCAGCGAGTCGCCGCCGACGTCGCCGACGCAGTGGAAGATTTCCGGTGTCTGGTAGTTGTGCGCGAGGATCACGGCGTTGCGCTCGCGCTTCAGGTCGTTGATCGCCTTGATGTAGGGCGCCATGAACGGCCACTCGACCGGCGGGATGACTTCCTTGACGCGCTCATAGAGGTGCGCGGTCGCGCGCTCGACCTCGGGGGTCCATTCCAGCGAGGGCGACGGCAGCGAGGTAAAGCGTTCGCGCGACGGGCAGCGGTCAGCAGCCGGGTTCTTGGGTAGAGCGGGAGTGCCGAAGTCTTCGGGTCCAAACAGTCCAGTCAGCGGCATGGTCATCTCCCTATATACTCGAATTGAGCATATATGGTGTCTGAGAAAACCGGCGAAGGCCGGTGTGTTGCCCTACCTGAACTTTCCGCCGGTATGGCGATCAGTTATCCTCAACTAGAGCAAAACAAATATAACAGGTCTTTGACGTCCTCGCCAGAGCTTCCTGCAAATTTATTCGGCCGGGAATAGGAGGGCTTCTGCATAACACCATCGTCGATTTGACGCCCCGCTTCTCGCTATTACTGTTCGCCTGCACGAATGAAGGAGCAAGTTGTGGGAACGTTCAAAGCCATCCGCATCGACAAGGCCGAGAAGGGCACTGTCGCGGCGCTGACGCAGTTCGACGAAAGCGAGTGGATGGAGGGCGACGTGGTCGTCGCCGTCGAATGGTCCACCCTCAACTATAAGGATGGCTTGGCGCTCACCGGCAAGGGCCCAGTGGTGCGGCGCTTCCCGATGATCGCCGGAATCGACTTCGCGGGCACTGTGATTTCGTCCGAAAATCCGAAATGGAAGGTGGGCGACAAGGTGATCGGCACCGGCTGGGGCATGGGTGAAACCCATCTCGGCGCCTATGCGGAGAAGACCCGCGTCAAGGGCGACTGGCTGGTGCGGCTGCCGGCGGGCATGAGTGCGCGCGACGCGATGGCGATCGGCACGGCTGGCTTCACCGCCATGCTGTCGGTGCTGGCGCTGGAAAAGCATGGCATCACGCCGAAGGATGGCCCGGCGATTGTCACCGGCGCTGTCGGCGGCGTCGGCTCGGTCGCTGTGAGCCTGCTGGCGAAGGCCGGTTATCACGTCATCGCCTCCACCGGCCGCGCCAGTGAAAGCGGTTATCTCAAGGATCTCGGCGCGGCGGAGATCATCGGTCGCGAGGAACTCTCAGGGCCCGCAAAGCCGCTCGCCAAGGAGCGCTGGGCGGCGGGCGTGGACAGCGTCGGCTCGACGACGCTCGCCAACGTGCTGTCGATGACCAAGGCCCATGGCGCCATCGCCGCCTGCGGGTTAGCAGCCGGCATGGACCTGCCGACCACCGTCGCGCCTTTCATTTTGCGCGGGGTGTGCCTTTTGGGTATCGACTCGGTGATGTGCCCGCTGCCGCTGCGGGAAGCCGCCTGGGCGCGGCTGGCGAAGGATCTGGATAAGGCAAAACTTGCTGAAATAACTCGGGAAATTTCGCTCGACGAGGTGATTGCCGCCGGTTCCGATATTCTCGCGGGCAAGGTCCGTGGCCGCGTGGTGGTGAAAATAGCCTGAGGATGTTCAGGCTTTGCAAACCATAGTGCTCCATTGTTGCCATGGTTGATATGGTAATCAGGGACTTAAGATCGGCGTTTGTCGCGGTCTCATCCCGAATGTCACGAGTTGGAGTGGTTCGCATGTTCGCGCGATTGGCTTTTGGTGTTGCGCTTGCCGGGTGCGCGGTCGCGCCCGCTTTCGCCGAGCAGATGGATGCCAGTCAGGCGCGCAAGTTCGTCGCCAATAAACTGTTCTCCTTCACTTGCTTCGACGGCACCAAGGGCGCCGGCCGCATCTATGAGGACGGCTCTGCGGCGGGATCGGTCCAGTTCGGCGGCTCGGGCCCGCTGCGCCATATGCGGTTGCCCAGCAACACGCTTCAGGTCCGCTCCGGTGCGGTCTGCGCCTCGATCAAGGGCATGCCGTTCGAGCCGTGTTTCAACCTGAACAAGTATGACGAAGTCAGCTTCCGCGGTTCGGTATCCGGGCTTGGATTCGCTTATTGCGATTTCCACCGCCAGGGCAATGTCCGCACCTTCCTGACGCGGATGATCCGCAAGCCGCGCTCGCTGCATCCGCCGCACAAGACGGAGGCGAATGCCGAGGTGCGTTCCGAGCCGGTGGCGGAGTTGCGCCGGACCAAGACCGACTAAGCGACCAAATTCATCAATCGTGCGAGATGTGGTGCTTGCGAATGCGCCGCACGGTCGCCCAGATCGCCAGTGCGGCGACCGGGATGAAGGCGGCGATCATATAGGCTGGCTCGATATGGACGTAGCCGGTCTCGTGAGCCGCCTTGGCGACGTAGCCGAACAGGCTGACCACGTAATAAGTGATCGCCGCGACCGACAGCCCTTCGACGGTGGTCTGCAACCTGAGCTGCATGCGCGTGCGCTCGTTCATCGATTTCAGCAGTTCCTGATTCTGCTTTTCCAGTTCGACATTGACGCGCGTGCGTAACAGGTCGGCGGCGCGTGACAGCTTGAGCGACAATTCGGTCTGCCGCGTTTCGGTGGTGGTGCAGGTGCGGATTGCGGGCGCCATCCGCCGGGCGAGGAACGAGGTCCATGTCGGCAAGCCACCCATCTTGTGCTCGCCGATGGTCTCCAGCCGCTGGTGGATGATTTCGTCATAGGCGCGCGTCGCGCCGAAACGAAACACGCTGGCGGCGGCGCCGGCTTCGAGGTCGGCGGCGAGGGCGGCAAGTTCATCGAGCAATTGGCGGTTGCTGCCGAGGTCGTTGGCCTCGCGCATCTTCTGCGTCACTTCCGCGAGCTTGTGCTCGATCCGGTTGATCGATGGCAACAGCCGCTGCGCTTCCGGCAGACCGAGCAGCGCCAGCGTCCGATAGGTTTCGATCTCGATCACGCGCTGCACCAGCGCGCCCGCGCGTTCGCTGCTGAGGCCGTTATCGGTGATGAGAATGCGGACGAATCCCGACGGATCGAGCCGGAAGTCGCTTGCGTAGGACGCGCTCCCGTCGCTGTTCTCGGCGCTTGCAAGGCTCGCGCGATCGAAAATCTGCTCGACCGGAAGGTGATCCGGATTCTTCTGGAGGATATGCAGGTCGATCGCGACCAGCAGCGGGCCGGGTTGAGGGATTGCGCGTGTCTGCGGCTCTAGTATCGCCACGTTCGGCGTGAACGGCGCGTCATTGAGGGCGGATGGCATCTCCCAGGTGTAGGTGGTGAATTCGGAGTGCTGCTCCCAGCGCAGGGCGGTCGCGCCGAGCGAAACGCGGTAATGGTTTTCCGAAGGCCGTGGTCCCGGAAGGCCGCGCGCGATGCAGAAAGCAAGAAGGTTTTGGCGGTCAATCTGGGCGGCGGTCTCATCGGTGTGAAAGCCGAAATGCAGGATGCGCCGCGGCACGGGGAGTGCGGTGAAGGGGCGGGCGTGCAATTCGTTGAGGATCGCCGCGCGCAGCCGGTGCGGTACCAGAGGAGGAATCATTGCCGGTTTGTCTGACAGTGCGGCGGTTGTTACATCGTTGGTCAAAGGCTTGATCCTGCAAATCGTCTTTACGCAATGGGCGAGCTGATGAATTTTTCGGGCGGCTTTGACGTGGTGTAAAGCCTTTTCATGAGCCCGGCTATGCGCCAGACGGTTGTGGCAGACTACCTGCGTGCACGCACCCGCAGGCCCGGAGCAGGGCGCTCCTGCAACACTTCGCGGCGAAAGCGAAACAGGGCCGCAGGCCGTCCGCCCGTCCGCGTCGACATCTCGCCGGTCGGCTCGGTCAGCGCCCCCGCTTCGACGAGGCGGCGGAAGTTCTGTTTGTGCAGATGGCGGCCCGAAATCGCTTCCACCGTATGCTGCAATTCCGTCAGCGTGAATTCCGGCGGCAGCAGTTCGAACACCACGGGGCGGTACTTCAGCTTGGAGCGCAGCCGCGCGATCGCGGTCGCGAGAATGCGGCGGTGGTCGAAGCGCATCGCGACGCCGAGCGGCGGCAACGACTTGCGCGCGAGCGCAGCGGAGCGGCCGTCGCGCTTGGCTTCCTCAACGAGGCCTGCCTCATAGAGAAGCTCATAACGGTCGAGGACATGCTCCTCGTCCCAATGGGTGCCTTCGGCGCCAAAGTAAAGCCGCACGCGATCGGCGCGGCCGAGCGCCCGGTTGGCGTTCCGTGCATCCGATGCCGCCGCCCATGCCTGCAGGGCGGGAAGAATTTCCCGGTCGATCATCGCAGGCTTGGCGACGCGCCAGTCTTCCCAGGGGAAGTAGCGGTACCACGGTTCGAATGTCGCGCCCTCGACCTTGGGAGAGGATTCGCCATCGACGCTGCGCGTCAGCGCAAGATAGCCGATGGAGGCGACATGCACGCCGGTGTGGTCGAGCGTTGCGTGGCGGCCCCGGTCGCCGAAGGTATAGAGCTGCTCGACATAGCCGAGGCTGAGGCCGGTCTGTTCGGCCACCCACGCCCGCAGGCCGATTTCGAAGGTGCGATGGCTGACCGCGTCGAACGGGCCAAACGGCAGGCCCGCAAGTTCATCCTGTCCGCTGCCCGGTGCGGTGAGGATCAGTGGTTCGTTGTCGTTGATCGACACGATGGCAGCAGTCAGGCCGATCTCGATGGGGGTCAGCGACTTCTCTGCCATCGCCTCACTCAAGATCGATATGGAATGGACGGCCTTCGAGAACGGCGCTGCCCGGCCCAATGCGTTCGACGGCGCGGATCATGCGGCCTTCGCGGCCGAGCGCGCGATCGGCCAGTTGCACGATCAACCTGTTCGGACTTGCACTCGGAGAGGCCGCGCGAATGGCCTTGGCGATGTCGTCTTCGGCGCGGCGCGGGTTGAGCGCGCAAGCCGCCATGAACGCGGTCGCGGTGGAGCGGCTGATTCCGGCGAAGCAATGCACCACGAGAGGTGCGCGGCGATCCCAGCGCCGCACGAAATCGAGCGCTGTATTGATATGTGCAGCTGCGGGAGCCGTGAAGCCGTCGGCAATCTCGGTGATGTCGTCCATCGAGACGCGCAGGTGGTTGGCATCGAGCACGGAAGCGGGCGTTTGCGCCTTTTCGACCTTGCCCATTACCGTGATGATGTGGCTCGCGCCGATGGCGGCGACGGTTGAGTGGAGTTCGGCAAGCGAGCAGACGTGGATCATTATGGCCTCGTGACTGTGCCCTCTATACGTCAGGGCGCAGCGCTGCGAAAGCGCGTAAAAACCGGAACAATTATGCGATCAGCGACTGGCAACGCGCGAGAAACTGTCTTTCCGCCTTGGTCGCGGACCACGGCGTGAGATAATTCTCGACGGTCGCAGGATTGAGCTTGGGGTCGCGGCCGAACAGGCGTTTCGCCTCGGCCTGGCTGAAACCCGCCAACGAGGTAGCTTCGAGATAGGCTGCGCCCATGTCGGCGGTCTTGATCAGGGCTTCGATGTCGGCAGGCAGGACAGCGGGCAGGCCGAAATGCAGATGGATCGCCGCGAGCAGCCGCTTCTCCACCGCTTTGTAGGAGCCGCCGATCACCGCCTTGAATGGTGAGATCATGTCGCCGATCACGTATTCGGGGGCGTCGTGCAGCATCGCCGCGAGCCGCACGCGGCGGTCGATGCGTGGCGAGCGCGTGCGCAGTACTTCTTCCACCAGCAATGTGTGTTGCGCGACCGAAAAAATGTGCGCGCCATGAGTTTGTCCGTTCCAGCGCGCAACGCGGGCAAGGCCATGCGCGATGTCCGCCACCTCGATGTCCAGCGGCGAAGGATCGAGCAGGTCGAGCCGCCGCCCCGACAGCATCCGTTGCCACGCGCGGGCGGCTTTTTTCGGAGGCATATGTTTCGCGGTCATTTGGCCTTGCGTGCTTGTTTGGGTTTGCCGCAGGTCGCGTGGCAATGGCAGGTGACCATGTGGTCGTTGACCATGCCGGTTGCCTGCATGAAGGCGTAGACGATGGTGGGGCCGACGAACTTGAAGCCGCGCTTCACCAGTTCCTTCGACATCGCAATCGATTCCGGCGTCGCGGCAGGGACCTGGCTCTTGCTGCGGAAGCGGTTGACCTTCGGCGCACCATCGACAAAACCCCACAGCAGTTTCGAGAAGCCGGGGCCTTCCTGCATGATGACGAGGTAAGCCTGCGCGCTTTTCACCGCGCCCTCGATCTTGGCGCGGTTGCGCACGATACCGGCGTCGTTCATCAGCGTGGCGATCTTCTTCGCGTCGTAACGCGCGATCTTCACCGGATCGAAATTGTCGAACGCTTTGCGGAAATTGTCGCGCTTGCGCAGGATGGTGATCCACGACAGCCCGGCCTGAAAACCATCGAGGATCAGTTTTTCGAACAGTGCGCGGTCGTCATATTCCGGCACGCCCCATTCCTCGTCGTGATAGGCGACGTAGAGCGGGTCTTCGCCCGGCCACGCACAGCGCGAAACCTTGGCTGCCTTTGCTGGCGTGGCGCTCATGCGGACGCCTTCTTCGGCGGCTGGATGTCCTGCGGTGCGATGAAGGACAGCGGATGCCCGTCCGCGAGGACAGGCGTGCCTGCCTCCACCGCATCCGCGACGCGGTCGATGCGCAACAGTGCAAGCCCGCGATCGCCTGCGGATGAACCGAACGTGCCGAGTGTTTTCTCTCCTGCCGTCACCGGCGTTCCGGCGGCGATGGCATCGCCAAGGCCGACGCGAACGATGCGGGTGCGCGCGGTGCCGCGATGCTGCATGCGGGAGACGACCTCCTGACCGATGTAGCAGCCCTTGTCGAAGTCGACGCCATGCAGACGGTCCATGTTGGCGTCATGAGGGAAGGCATCGTTATAGGCGAAGTCGATGCCGCCGCGCGGCGCGCCGCATGCGATGCGATGCGCCTCGTATTCGGTTTCATCAACCATCTGCGCGCCGATCGCTGTGGTGGCCTTGCCTGCAAACTCTTGCGGCAGCAGCACGCGCCAGCCGAGTGATTCATCGCGAGGATCGGCAAAAGCGAGATCCGGCGTCATCTGCGGCTCTCCGCCCCAGAGGGCAAGCACACCGAAAGCATCGGAGAGGTTTTCGATCGCGACCTTGGCGCGCAGCTTGTAGATTGAGAGGCGTGCGGCGAGCGGTTGCGCCAGCGATTTTGGACAATCGAGCAGGAAGCCGCCGCCATGGCCGGCCGGTATTTCAGTGACCAGAAAATCGGCGATGATCTTGCCCTGCGGCGTCAGCAGCGCGCCGAAACGCCCGAGTCCGGGCCGGACCAGATCGATATTGGTGGTGACGAGGCCGTTGAGAAAGTGGCGGGCATCCTCGCCGCCGACTTTGACCACGCCCCGATCGGTGAGAAATGCAGATTTCATGGGATTCTTGAGTGGCGGATTCTTGAGGTTTTGACCGGCAGAAGTTTTGCGAAGAATCGCGCAACGCCGATATCGCTGCGAAACGTAAGGCTGTAAGGTGCGCGCAACAAGCCCCGCGCAGGTCTGCGCAGGGCAAATTATGGTATCTCAGCAACTTCGACACTCAAGATTCGGGCATTCAAGATAATGGCTCAAACTTTCGATCTCATCCTCAAATCCGGAACCGTGGTCAATCAGGACGGGGAGGGCGTGCGCAACATCGGCGTGACGGCGGGCAAGATCGCCGCGCTCGACGTACCGGACAACGCCAGCGCGGGCGAGGTGATCGACTGCAAGGGCCTGCACATCCTGCCCGGCGTGATGGACACGCAGGTGCATTTTCGCGAGCCGGGCCTCACGCACAAGGAAGATCTGGAAACCGGCTCGCGCAGCGCGGTGCTGGGCGGCGTCACGGCGGTGTTCGAGATGCCGAACACAAATCCGCTGACGATCACGGAAGAAACCTTCACCGCCAAGATCAAGGCCGCGCATCACCGCATGCATTGCGACTTCGCCTTCTTCATCGGCGGCACGCGCGAGAACTATCGCGAATTGCCGGAGCTGGAGCGCGCGCCGGGCTGTTCGGGCGTCAAGGTGTTCATCGGCTCCTCGACCGGCAGCCTGCTGGTGGAGGATGACGACGGCTTGCGGAAAATTCTCGGCGTGATCCGTCGGCGCGCCGCGTTCCACGCCGAGGACGAATACCGCCTCAACGAGCGCAAGAACCTGCGCATCGAAGGCGACCCGCGTTCGCATCCGGTGTGGCGCGACGAACCCGCCGCGCTGATCGCGACGCAACGCCTTGTCGGCATCGCGCGCGAATACGGCAAGCGGATTCACGTCCTGCATATCTCCACCAAGCAGGAGATCGACTATCTGCGCGACCACAAGGATGTCGCGACCTGCGAGGCGACGCCGCATCACCTCACGCTGGCGGCGCCCGAATGCTATGAGCGGCTTGGCACCCGCGCGCAGATGAACCCGCCGGTGCGCGACGCCAGCCATCGCGACGCGATCTGGCGTGGCATCTCGCAGGGCATCATCGATGTGCTCGGCTCCGATCACGCGCCACACACGCTGGAAGAAAAATCGAAAACCTATCCGGCGTCGCCGTCCGGCATGACCGGCGTGCAGACGCTGGTGCCGATCATGCTCGATCACGTCAACGCGGGGCGGCTGTCGCTGGCGCGGTTCGTCGATCTGTCGAGTGCGGGTCCTGCGCGTATCTTCAACATCGCCTGCAAGGGCCGCATCGCCGCCGGTTACGATGCCGACTTCACCGTGGTCGACATGAAGCGCAGCGAGACGATCCGCAACGAGGACAACGCCTCGCGCGCGGGCTGGACGCCTTACGACGGGGTGAAGGTGAAGGGCTGGCCGGTCGGCACCTTTGTGCGCGGGCAGCGGGTGATGTGGCAGGGAGAACTGGCGACGCCTTCACAGGGCGAGCCGGTGCGTTTTGTGGAAACGCTGAAGCCGTGAGGGAAGCCGGCCGGCGATGATTTCGCCGGGAAAATTACTGCTTGAACATCACCACCGAGAACTCGCCGCTGCGAATGCGCGCGGGCAGACCCTCGACGAATTTCGCGACCGCATCCTCGCCATAGGTGTTCACGAGTTCGGCGAACGCCGCGAACAGGCTCGCCTGCGCGAGGCAATCGCCATCGATGCCGTCGTGAAGCGCCTCGGCCCACGCCTCGTTCAGATAGGTCAGCGCGGCCTGCTTCTGCTCCTGGTCAGGGAGAGGAGCGCGGGAAGGGGCAAGAGGCGAGTACGACATGAAGGAAGACAATCCGGAAACGGGCGCGAAAGCGCCATGGCAATGTCCCCGAGCTTTAACATGCAGGGCGGGCCATCCCAGTGAGTTCTTGCGAAAAGGTTAATTTAAAGGGGAGGGCTGTCGATAACTTTAGTTCGCGTATCGCGAGGTCAGGTTCCGGGAAATGTCGGCCCCCTCGATCAGGTAGCGGCGGATGACCAGATGAGCGGCCGGGGTGCAGGTCCGGTAGGTCTGTTGGAAACCGTTATAGCCGCGGTTGAAACTCGCGATCATTCGGGTGCGGCGGTCGCCGGAGGGTGTCTCGGCCTCCAGCAGGGCCTGCATTTCGGTGCGCCATTTCTGGCCGTCATTGGTTCCGCAGATGCCGCGCAGGTAATGCAGGGCACCCATAATCTCAGCCAGCCGCTGCAGATCGGCATCGAACGGTGCGGCTTCGTCCTCCGCGCGGACAGTGGCCGGCAGCAGAATCGAGCAGGTCAGGAGCACGGCGAGGAAACGGCGCAGCATGGCGGCAGGTCTTAACCTTCCCGGCCCAAAGAACGCAACAAGGGAAGCAAGGCGGCTTACAGGGGTCAGACGCCCACGACCTCACGGACGGTGGCGATCACCTCATGCAGGCCGTCCGTGACCATCAGCCCGCGGGTCTCGTCGGGGTCGAACCAGCGGGCTTCCGCAAGTTCGTCGTTCAGCGTGACCTCGCCGGAGACCCAGCGCGCCGCGAACGGCAGGATGATGAAGTGCCCATGCCCGGACTGGACGTGCAGCATTTCGCGGACGCCGGCCGGCCCGGCGATCTCGATGGTCAGCCCGGTTTCCTCGAGGATTTCGCGCTTGAGCGCTTCGGCCATGGTTTCGCCGAACTCGATACGGCCGCCGGGGAACGTCCAGAGCGGTCCTTTGGGATTGTTGGTCCGCCGCGTCAGGAGGATCTTGCCGTCGCGGAAAATGCCTGCGCTGACCGCGACCTGCGGCCGTGAGGCGGTGGAGTCAGTCACGTTTTCAGGATTCCATAATACTGTCGATGTCGGTTCCGTCCGAGACACCGTGGATCAAAGCGCCGGCCATCGCAAGCAAAGGCTGGATCCAGCCGATCGCCTCGGTGGCGAGCTTGATGCGGGTTGCATCCTGCGTGGTGCTGCGCATGCCCTCGCTCACCGCCACCAGGATATCCCGCATCGAGCCGATCACCCGGTCGAATTCGGCTTTCAGGGCAACCTCGGCCTGCTCATAGGCCTGGATCGTGAGTTCCTTGGCCTTGAGGTTGGAGGCCTCGAAATGCTCGCGATAGGTCAGGGGCCGCCAGCTCAGAAAATCCTCGGCGCATTCGGGCATGTCCGGGATCATTTCGAGCAGCATGATCGCTTCATTGAAATGGTTGAGATAGTCGGTGGCAAGCCCGGTGCGCGGGTTGATGTTGTTGTCCTTCAATAGCTGACGGTGTGCGGCCTGGGCGGCCGCATCGGGCAGGTTCGTCGAGGCTGTAGTCTGGGATAACGCCATCGGGAGCTTTGAAGGATCGCAGAGGACCAATTAACATTACAGGACGGCAATTAATGATCGGTATCCGGTTAGAGGACAGTGCATGTGCGGGCGATTTACGCTGACGTCGGCCCCGGCCATCCTGCGACAAGCATTCGAATATGCCGAACAGCCGAATTTTCCGCCCCGATACAATATCGCGCCGACGCAGCCCGTGGCGGTGGTGACCTCGGAGCCGGGCGCGCGGCATTTTCAATTGATGCGGTGGGGCTTTATTCCGGCCTGGGTGAAGGACCCGAAGACATTCTCGCTCGTCATCAACGCCCGCTCCGAGACGGTGCTGGAGAAGCCGGCCTTTCGGAATGCGATCAGGCGGCGGCGCTGTCTCGTGCCTGCTGACGGTTATTACGAGTGGCAGAGCAAGGGCGGGCGCAAGCAGCCCTTCTTCATTCATCCGCGTGACGGCGCACCGATGGGATTGGCGGCGGTCGCGGAAACATGGGTCGGTCCGAATGGCGAAGAACTCGACACGGTCGCGATCGTAACGACCGCCGCGCGGCAGGAGATGGCTCATCTGCATGCGCGGGTGCCGGTGGTGATCGCGCCGCGCGATTACGCCTGCTGGCTGGACGGCGGAGAGGTTGCGACGGAACAGGCGATTGCCCTGTTACAGCCGCCAGCTTCCGGCAGCCTTGCGTGGCGTCCTGTTTCCACCGAGGTCAATCGTGTCGCCAACGATCACGAGGGATTGCTGGAACGTATCGAACTCTTTTCCGAAGTCGTGAAGCCGGAAGCATCGCTGCGTCCCTCACGCCGCGCGGCGGATGAGAGGCAGGGCTCGCTGTTCTAACGACCCGTCACACGACCTTGCCCGGATTGAGAATATTGAGCGGATCGAGCGTGTGCTTGAGCGCGCGCATCAGATCGAGCGCGACCGGGTCCTTCACATGCGGCAGCTCATCGCGCTTGAGAAGGCCGATGCCGTGTTCGGCCGAGATCGAGCCGCCGTGCTTGCGCACGATGGCGTGGACCGTGTCGTTGACTTCGTGCCAGCGCGCGACGAAGGCGGCTTTGTCGGCATCAACCGGCTGGCTGACGTTATAGTGGATGTTGCCGTCGCCGAGATGGCCGAACGCCACCGGCCGCGCACCCGGAATGAGTTTCGTCACCGCCGCATCTGCCTCGGCGATGAATTGCGGCACGGCGGCGACCGGCACCGAGACGTCGTGCTTGATCGAGCCGCCTTCGGGTTTCTGTGCCGGCGAAATTACTTCACGCAGCGTCCAGAACGCCTGGCGCTGGTCGAGGCTCGAGGCAATCACGGCGTCATCGACAAGGCCCGCTTCCATCGCCGCTTCGAGCGTGTTCTCGATCAGCATGCGCGCGTCGTCACGCGGCGAGGAGATTTCCATCAGCACGTACCACGGGTGAGACTCTGAAAGCGGCGCGCGCAGTCCGGGGCCATGCCTGAGCGCGAATTGCACGGCGATGTCGGCGATCAGCTCGAAGCTCGTCAGTGCCGAACCAGCGAAGGCTTGCGACAGGTTTAGAAGCTTGAGCGCGGCTTCGGGCGAGGCGAGGCCGACGAACGCCGTCTCCACCGTGCGCGGTTTCGGCATAAGCTTCAGCACGGCGGCGGTGATGATGCCGAGCGTGCCTTCCGCGCCGATGAAAAGATTGCGCAGGTCGTAACCGGTGTTGTCCTTCTTCAGTTTCGACAGGCCACTCAGGATACGCCCGTCGGCGAGCACGACTTCAAGCCCGAGCACGAGATCGCGCGCAACGCCGTAGGACAGCGCGGCGATGCCGCCTGCATTGGTGGAGAGGTTGCCGCCGATGGTGCAGCTTCCTTCCGAGCCGAGCCACAGCGGGAAGATGCGTTCGGCTTTTTCCGCCGCCACATGCGCATTGGCGAGGATGACGCCGGACTCGCAGATCATGGTGTTGGAGGAGGGATCGACTTCACGAACCTTGTCGAGGCGACGCAGCGAAAGCAGAATTTCGCCGTGATGAGGTATCTGCCCGCCAACCAAACCGGTATTGCCGCCTTGCGGCACCAGTGGCGTTCGGGTCTCAGTGGCGAGCTTGCAGATTGCGGCGACTTCGCCGGTCGTGCCCGGGCGGAGGATCAGCGGGGAGTGGCCCTGATAGAGGCCGCGCTCCTCGACGAGGTAGGGTGCTTTCTCGTCGCCCTCCATGATGGCGTGCTTGTCGCCGACAATGGCGCGGAAACGCGCCAGCAACTCCGCCGAAAGGGGAGAGAGTGCTGTCATCATGCGGGCCGGTCGGCTGCGGCCCGGCGGAGTCGATCGTTGATCGCTTCGCCGAGGCCGTGTGTCGGGATGGGCATCACCGCGATGGCCTGCGCGCCGGTTTCGTCCAATGCGCGCAGATGGCCGAACAGGTTGGCCGCCGCCTCGATCAGGTCGCCGCGCGGCGAGAGGTTGAGTGTGCGTTGAGGCCGTGCGCCGGGCAGCGCCTCGCCGAAAGCGAGCAGCGCCTCGTCTGCGTTGAGCGCCGTGGCGCCGAGCCTGACAGCGGCGGCAGGCGCATAATGAGATTCCAGCATGCCCGGCGCGAGCGGGCTGTCATGGCCCGGTATGGTCTCGAGTCGTCCAAGGGGAACGCCGAGCACGGCTTCGATGTCGGCACGGGGCGTGCCGCCCGGCCGCAGCAGGACGGGCGCGCCGCTGCATCCAACAATGGTGGACTCGACACCGACGCTGACCGGTCCGCCATCGACGATCAGGTCGATACGGCCGTCGAGGTCATGGAGCACATGCGCGGCCGTGGTGGGCGAAACGTGGCCCGAACGGTTGGCGGACGGCGCGACGATCGGCCGGCCGAGCGCCTGGAGAATCGCCTGCGCCACCGGATGAGCCGGAATCCGCACCGCGACGGTATCGAGGCCCGCCGTGGCGAGTTCGCTCACCGGGCATCCGGGTGCTTTGGGCAGGACCAGCGTTAGCGGTCCCGGCCAGAAGGCTCGGGCGAGTTTCAGGGCGGTTTCATTGAAGATGGCGACGCGCTGGGCGGCTTCCAGCGTCGGCAGATGAGCGATGAGCGGGTTGAAGGAGGGCCGCCCCTTGGCCTCGTAAAGCCGTGCGATGGCCTTGCCGTTGGTCCCGTCCGCGCCGAGGCCGTAGACGGTCTCGGTGGGGAAGGCGACGAGTCCGCCCGCGGCGAGGCAATCGGCAGCCGGGCGCGCGGCGGCTGCTGCGGGGACGGTTTTTGTGGTCAAAATCAGGCTCATGGCCCCTTTTATGGGCGCTGGAGCGGACGGCGTCAAAGTGCTTCTCACGCGCCTTGCAGGGCGAGGGGTGCGCGGTTATAAGACCGGCCTCACGTCGGAGTATAGCGCAGCCCGGTAGCGCACCTGCTTCGGGAGCAGGGGGTCGCAGGTTCGAATCCTGCTACTCCGACCATTCCGCCCGTCCCGGCCTCATCACACTCCATATTCATGTCTATAGGCGTCCCGCGAATGATCGCCGGGCGTGATCGTCGATTCTCGCATGATATTTCCTGGGCGGGATTCAGAATGACGTGGTGTGCCATCGCCTCCGATGGTGATTTTTGACTCCTTCACGATGAGGAGTGGCGCTGCCATTGGAGGCTCGCTTGCTGGCGCGCATGATCCCGTATCGTGCCGCGATAATTCTCAGCACATATTTTGATGGATAATGTCCGACACCACTGATTGAAGAATATTCCCAGTCTCTGAAAATTCTTGTGGCCGGAATCTGCCCGCGAGCTTGTGGCCAATTATATCGGATGGCCTTGGCCGGTTTTTGCAGTGCGCTGCTCTTATCGCAGCGCGATATGCAAAAGAGAAAGATATCTGAACAACTCAGCGAGAGTGAGACGAAAGTTTTCCATCACGTTCTCGACAAGAGACGATATCTGGATTTTAATTTTGCATTCTTTGAGCCAGCATTGGCGTCACACAAAAATTCAAAAATCAAAAATGGCCATGGCCTGAAGCAAAAACAAATCACATCTGGGAGAACGTTTATGAGTTCGAAGTTTGAATTGCCGAAATTGAGCCGCCGTTCGTTGTTGAAAGCGACCGCGCTGGCAGGTGTTTCGCAGGTTGCGTCCCCCTTTGTGGTCACGTCATGGGCCGCCGACACCGTCAAGATCGGCCTCGACAATCCGCTGACCGGAACTTACGCCGCGACCGGCAAGAACGAGATGATCGGCGCGCAGCTCGCGGTCGAACAGATCAATGCCAAGGGCGGCATTCTCGGCCGCAAGGTCGAGCTGCTGGTAGAGGATTCGACGAGCGGCGACGCCGGTACCGCCGTGCAGAAGGCGCGCAAGCTGATCGACCGCGATCAAGTCAACTTCTTGCTCGGCAACGTGAATTCGGCACTGGCGCAGGCGATGGCGAACGTCGCCTATGAGAAGAAGGTTCTTCACATCGTTCCGGGCGGTCATACCGATACGATCACCGGCTCGAACTGCCACTGGAACGTCTTCCGCGTGTGCAACACCACGCGCATGCAGACCAACTCAATCTCGAAGGTGCTGTTCGAGAAGTACGGCAAGAAGTGGTACTTCATCACGCCGGACTACGCTTTCGGCCACACGCTTCAGCAGGGCTTCGAGGCCAGCTTGAAGGAGTTCGGTGGAACGAAGGTGGGCGGCGATCTCGTGCCGCTGCAGACCACAGATTTCTCGTCCTATCTGATCAAGGCACAGGCGGCCAATCCCGAGGTCATCATTGTGCTGACGTCGGGCGAGGACATGGTCAACACGCTGAAGCAGGCCGTGCAGTTCGGTCTCGACAAACGTTTCCACATCGCCGGCGCTCAGCAGGAACTCGAGGCCTTGATCGGCCTGCCGCCGGAGGCGCGGATCGGAAGCTGGGTGTTCGAGTGGTACTGGAAGCAGCCGAACGTGCCGCATGTCGCCGAGTTCGTTGCCGACATCCGTAAGAAGACCGGCGGCCATGTGCCGACCGCGCGCACCTGGTTCGGCTTTGCGTCGGCCTGGACCTGCGCTCTCGCTGCCGCAAACGCCAAGTCGCTCGACGCGGTGAAGATGGCCAAGGCGCTGCAAGGCTTCAAGCTGCCGCCGGAAATCGCGCTGATGCCCAAGGACACGGTTTATCGCGAAGGCGACAACCAGCTGATGCCGACGCTCTACGTTGGCCATGCGCAGGCGAAGGGTAAGGACGATCCAGAGGATCTGTTCGTTGTCGACATGGAAGTGGACGGCATCAAAGCCGCGCCGCCGGTCGCACAGACCGGTTGCAAGCTGACATGGCCTGCCTGATCCAGCCTGCCTGATCGGAATGGTCCGGACCGTGCGTTCGCGGTCCGGATCAATCCGTGCTGATTTCCTTTTTTCACGGCATGACGCTTTGGCGTGATTGTCGGCGCGCTTTGCGCTCCGATGATGTTCGCTCTATCGCGGCGCGATGTGACGACGATGCACAAACGATACAAAAGGAAAGAGACGCTCGAGCATTGTCGGCATGAGACGAAAGTCTTTCATCACATTCTCGACAAACAGATACATCTGCATTTTAATTTTCTGGTTTTTGAGCCAGCAATGGCATCCAAGAAAATTCAACGACAAGACGATCGCGGCTAACGCATAAAATCACATCTGGGAGGGTGTTTTAATGAGTTCGAAATTCGAATTGCCGAAATTGAGTCGTCGCTCTCTGCTGAAGGCGACAGCACTCGCGGGCGTTTCGCAGGTTGCGTCGCCTTTTGTTGTTTCCTCTTGGGCTGCCGACACCGTCAAAATCGGCCTCGACAATCCGCTGACCGGTACCTACGCGGCGCTCGGCAAAAACGAACTGATCGGCGCGCAGCTCGCGATCGAGCAGATGAATGCCAAGGGCGGCATTCTCGGGCGCAAGGCTGAACTTCTGGTCGAGGACTCCACCAGTGGCGATGCCGGCACGGCCGTGCAGAAGGCGCGCAAGCTGGTTGATCGCGATCAGGTCAATTTCCTGCTCGGCAACGTCAACTCGGCGCTGGCGCAGGCGATCGCGAACGTCGCCTATGAGAAGAAGGTCCTTCACGTCGTTCCCGGCGGCCACACCGATTCGGTCACCGGTTCGAACTGCCATTGGAACGTCTTCCGCGTCTGCAACACCACACGCATGGAAACCAACTCGATCTCGAAGCTGCTGTTCGAGAAGTTCGGCAAGAAGTGGTACTTCATCACGCCGGACTACGCGTTCGGCCACACCCTGCAACTGGGCTTCGAGGCCAGCCTCAAGCAGTTCGGCGGCACCAAAGTCGGCGGCGATCTCACGCCGCTCGGAACGACCGACTTCTCGTCCTATCTGATCAAGGCGCAGGCCGCCAATCCGGACGTGATCATCTTCCTGCACGCCGGCGATGATATGATCAACGCCCTCAAGCAGGCCGTTCAGTTCGGTCTCGACAAGAAATTCCATCTGGCGGGTGCCCAGCAGGAGCTGGAGGCTCTGGTCGGTCTGCCGCCGGAGGCTCGCATCGGCAACTGGGTGTTCGAGTGGTACTGGAATCAGCCCAACACGCCTCACGTGAAGGAGTTCGTCGCCGACATCCGCAAGAAGTCCGGCGGCCATGTGCCGACCGCGCGCACCTGGTTCGGCTTCGCGTCGACCTGGACCTGTGCTCTCGCCGCGGAGAACGCCAAGTCGCTCGATGCGGTGAAGATGGCCAAGGCGTTGCAGGGCTTCAAGCTGCCGCCGGAAGTCGCGCTGATGCCGAAGGGTGCTTTCTTCCGCGAAGGCGACAACCAGTTGATGCCGACGCTGTTCGTCGGACATGCGCAGTCGAAGGGCAAGGACGATCCCGAGGATCTGTTCGTTGTCGATCAGGAAGTCGATGGCGCGACCGCTGCATTGCCGGTCGCCGAAACGGGCTGCAAGATGGCGTGGCCTGCCTGATCTCCGCGACCTGATTGAAATGGTCCGGTTCGCATCTTGCGGTCCGGGCCATTTCAAAAGGTGTGTTGATAATCGGATTCACGGGTTTGCATGCTCACGCCTTCACGGGTGGAGTGGCAAACAGGCCAACGGCATTTTCCAGACATGACACAGCTTATTCTCTTCAACATCTTCAACGGGCTGATCGTCGGCGCGTTCTATGCGCTGATGGCGCTAGGTCTGTCATTGATCCTCAATCTCTCGGGGACGATCAACTTCGCGCATGGCGGGTTCCTCGCGCTTGGCGGCTACATCGCCTACACGCTGATCCCCTATATTGGTTTCTGGGGCGGCCTCGTGGTTGCGCCCATCCTCACCGCGTTTCTGGGATTGATCGTCGAGCGGTTCCTGATCCGCAGGGTCTATGGGCGCGATCCGCTCTACAGCCTGCTGCTGACCTTCGGCCTTGCCTTCATTCTGGAGGACGGCGCGCGTTTCATCTGGGGGGCGCAGAGTTTGCCGTTTCAGGTGCCGGGCTGGCTCGTCACGCCGCTTAGCCAGGATTACTTCTTCCTGACCGGTTATCGGCTGTTCATGGTGTTGATCGTCGCGATCGCGGTCGCCGGACTCTTCCTGATCCTGCGCTACACGAGACTCGGCATCCGCATCCGCGCCGGCACGCATGACCTCGAAACGGTGTCGGTTCTCGGCGTCAACGTGCGCATCCTGCGTAATCTCAATTTCGGGCTCGGCATCTATCTCGCAGGTCTTGCCGGCGTGCTTGCGGTTGGACAGCTCGGCCTGCAGCCGACCATCGGCAGCTCGCTCATCATGCCGAGTTTCGTGGCGATCATCATCGGCGGTCTCGGCAGCCTGCCGGGCACGCTGCTCGGTGGCTTGCTGATCGGCGTCGCATCGGGGCTTGCCACGGTTTTCTTTCCTTCTGCAACGGAAGCAATCATGTACGTAATGATGGCAGCAGTGCTGCTGGTCCGGCCTCGCGGCCTTCTCGGCGAGGAGGGACGTTTCTGATGAATTCCCTCGATCGCAACAAACTGCTTGCAAACATCGGCGTCTGGCTCGTCCTCGCGACGATGCCATATTGGCTTCCGCTCATCGGCGGCTATACCGAGCTTGGAACGCGCGTCGTCATTCTTGGCCTCGCGGCGATGTCGCTGAACTTCCTGCTCGGCTACACCGGCGTGCTGTCGTTCGGCCATGCGGCGTATTTCGGCCTCGGCGCTTACGGCGCCGGCCTGATGCTGCGCTATCTCTATCCGAGCACAGGGCTGGCGATCATCTTCGGCGTAGCTCTCGGCACGTTCGCTGCCGCGATCATCGGCCCGATGATCATCCGGCTGCGTGGCGTTTATTTCGCGATGGTGACGATCGCGTTCGGCCAGGTGTTCTACTTCATCGCATTCCGATGGCATTCGGTGACCGGCGGCGACGACGGCCTGACGGGTTGGTCGCGCTTGCCGATCGACCTCGGCTTCACCACGCTCGACATTCAGGGCAATTCACGCCTGTTCTACTATTTCGTGCTCGCGATCTTCGCGATTGCGGTCGGGATAATGGCGTGGGTGCTGCGCTCGCCGTTCGGACACACGCTGATCGCCATTCGCGAAAACGAGCGGCGTGCACGATTCCTCGGCATTCCGATCGATCGCCACATCTGGATGTCGTGGACGATTTCCTGCGCCTTCGTCAGCCTTGCGGGCGCGCTCTATGCGCTCCTGAACAACTTCGTTGATCCGCGCGCGCTGTACTGGACGCAATCCGGCGACTTCGTGATCATGGCGGTGCTGGGCGGCATGCGCTCGTTCTGGGGGCCGATGATCGGCGCCGCGATCTTCGTCGTGTTGCAGGATTATCTGTCGAGCCAGACCGAGAACTGGATGTCGTTCGTCGGCCTGTTCTTCGTGCTGATCGTGCTGTTCTTCCCGCGCGGTGTGTTGGGTGCGCTGAAACGGAAGGCCACGTCATGAGCATTCTACGGATCGAAAATGTCACGAAACGGTTCGGCAGCCTTGTTGCCGTGGATAGCGTCTCGCTGACCGTGCAGCCGGGCGAGTTGCGGGCGGTGATCGGCCCCAATGGTGCCGGCAAGACCACGTTCTTCAACATGATCAGCGGTTTTCTGAGCCCGAGCGCCGGCAAGATCACGTTCAATGAAACCGACGTGACGGACATGCCACCCGTGGAGCGTGTGTGGGGTGGCATGGCGCGCACCTTCCAGATCACGGAGATATTTCCGGAGCTGTCGGTCTATGAGAATATCCGGGTCGCCGTTGAAGTTGCGGAAGGCTATCGCCTGAGTTTCCGGATGTCGCCCGAAGCGGCCGAGAAGGTCGCCGCGCGAGTGACAGATCTCATGAGGAGGGGCAATCTCACCGCCAAGGCCGACCGTATCGCGGGCGAGCTATCGCATGGCGACCAGCGTGCGACCGAAATCATGATGGCGATTGCGCTCAATCCGAAGCTGCTGCTGCTCGACGAGCCGACCGCCGGCATGGGCGATCAGGAAACCTATGATGTCACCCAGCTGATCCGGAAATTGCATCGCGACGAGAAGCTCACCATCGTGCTGATCGAGCACGATATGCGCGTCGTCTTTCATCTGGCCGACCGCATCACGGTGCTGGCCGAAGGCAAGATGCTGGCGGAAGGCACCCCGCCGGAGATTGCCGCCAACGAGGTCGTTCAGGCGGCCTATCTCGGAAAGGGTGCAGAATGACAAGCGTAGTGCTCGAGGCCGAAGGCCTTCACACTTATTATGGCAAGAGCCACATCCTGCGCGGCGTCGGCCTCGAGGTCCGGGAGGGTGAGATCGTCTCGCTGCTCGGCCGCAACGGCGCGGGCAAAAGCACCACCATGCGCAGCCTGATGGGACTGACCAAGGCACGCGAGGGAACGGTGCGGATTTTCGGCCAGACCACGACGCAGCTCAATCCCTATCGGATTGCCGCGCTCGGCGTGGGCTTCGTGCCAGAGGGACGGAAGATCTTCCCGAACCTGACGGTGGAGGAAAACCTGAAAGTCCCCGCCGAGCGGCCGGGACCATGGTCGATCGAGCGGGTGTACGAACTATTCCCCCGTCTCGCGGAACGCAAGAGCAACAAGGGTGGCCAGCTTTCGGGCGGCGAGCAGGAGATGCTGGCGATTGCCCGCGCGCTGCTGCTCAATCCGAAACTCATCCTGCTGGACGAGCCGTCGCAGGGACTCGCGCCGCTCATCGTGCAGGAAGTGTTCAGGGTGATCCAGCGGGCGCGCGATCAGGGCATCTCGGTGCTGCTGGTCGAGCAGAACGTGCGCGCGGCGGTCGAGATTTCGGATCGCGCCTACGTGCTCGACGATGGTCACGTGGTGTATTCGGGGATCGCCTCGGAATTCGCCCGCGACGAGGAGCGGGTCAGGGCGCTGGCCGGTGCAAGTGCGGAGAACTGGGAACCGGAGCAGGGCGCGTAATCGCGCTCTGGCTTCGCGTGCGGAGTCGGCCTAGTTGCCGACCTTGCTCCAGGTTTCGCCGCCGCACAGCGCGCCGACGCAGCCTTCCACGCGCAGCCGCGCCGGTCCCTGAAGCATGACCTTGCTGGCGTAGAACTGACCGTCGTCCGCATTGTAGATGCGGCCCGCCCAACTGGCGGGACCGGTCGCGCGCATGTCGTTGAACAGATTGAGTCCGATGACCGGGCGCTGGGCGAGTGCCGGATTTGGATTTTTATTGTCGGTCGCGGGCTTTCCAGTGTCCGGATCGATCGGTTCGCGCAGCGCTATGACCTTGCCGCAAATCCCGGCGCCGCAGGTCGTGATGCGAATCCTGGCGTCACCCTTCTCCGTGAGCCAGATTCCAGTGACGGGGCTGTTGTCCTGAGCGTTGCCGGGAAGCGAACCGGCGGCCACGACGAGGCTTGCAAGACCGGCGGTCAGGATTCGAGTGACGAAAAGAGGCATGAGGATCGTGCAGGTGCCGATGATTTGAAGGGTGAGCGGCGGCGGGAGCCAGCCGGCAAATTCCGTTCTGGATATGGGCGATTGAGCACCTATGTTCAATGCGTCAAATGGTGGGCTGTGAAAAGAGTCTATGAAAACCTTACGGAATTCCGATTGTGCCATTTGCCTCGGATAGGTAAGGAATTGTCAGCACGCGGGCCGTTGCACGCGGCTGTGGGGTGCGTCATACGATCCGCCCAGTTGCGTCAGAGAACCGAAAAATGCCGAATTCCATTGCCGAAGTTCTGAAGGCTTTTGCCGCGGGCGAGATCGTCGTCGTCACCGACGATGACGACCGTGAGGGTGAGGGCGATCTGATTGTCGCCGCCAGCCTGTGTACTTCGGAAAAGATGGCCTTCATCATCCGCCATACCTCCGGCATCGTCTGCGCGCCGTTGACGGTGGAGGACGCGCGGCGGCTGCGCCTCGATCCGATGGTCGCGCATAACGATTCCAACCACACCACCGCCTTCACGGTGTCCATCGATTACAAGCCCGGCATGACAACCGGCATTTCCGCCGATGAGCGGGTTGCATGCTGCCGTGCATTGGCCAATCCGAACGCGGGTGCTGCGGACTTCGCGCGGCCGGGGCATATCTTCCCGCTGATCGCGCGCGAGGGCGGTGTGCTGCTGCGTGCCGGCCATACTGAAGCGGCTGTCGATTTGTGCAAGCTCGCCAAGCTGCCACCTGTCGGCGTCATCAGCGAACTGATGAATGACGACGGCACGGTGATGAAGGGCCAGCAGGTCTCGGATTTCGCCAAAAAGCACAACCTGAAGCACGTCACCATCGCGGACATGATCGCTTACCGGCAGGCACGGGAAAAGCTGATCGAGCGCGTCTCGACATTTACGACGGATTCCCCGATCGGGCCGTTACAGGGCTATGCCTATCGCTCGCCGTTCGATCCGGTCTATCACGCGGCTTTCGTCTATAACGGGCTCGGCGACGGTAAGGGCGTGCTGACCCGCATTCACAAGCCGAACGTCATCAAGGACATTTTTTTCAGTTCGCATCGTCTCGAGAAGGTGCTGGAGCGGTTCAAGGCCAATGGCAGCGGCGTTCTCGTTTATTTGCGGGATGGCGTCGTCGGTGTGCCGGTGGCGCCTCTGGAGCAGCATCACTCCTCGGAGGAAGACCGGCATCGGCAGTGGCGTGAAGTCGGCATCGGCGCGCAGATTCTGCGCGATCTCGGCGTGACGTCGATCCGGCATCTGACGTCTGCGGTCCACGACTACAAGGGCCTGTCGGGTTACGGCATCGAAATCGTCGGCAACGAACCGTTCGAGAGCTGACGACATATCGTAACGGCCCCCCGGTATACGGCCGGCGCGATGGCGTGCTAGACTTTTCCCCAAGATACAGAGATGAGAGATCGGTCATGAGCGCGCGTTCCCAGGCGAAGGACAAGCCCGTATTCAAATGGGACGATCCGTTTCTTCTCGACGATCAATTGACTGAAGACGAGCGGATGATCCGCGACACCGCGCATGCCTATGCGCAGGAAAAGCTGTTGCCGCGTGTGCGCGCGGCCTATGAGGATGAGACTGCGGACCGCGATATATTCCGTGAAATGGGCGAGCTTGGCCTGATCGGCATCACGCTGCCCGAAGAATATGGCTGCGCCAATGCCAGCTATGTCGCCTATGGGCTTGTTGCCCGCGAGGTCGAGCGGGTCGATTCCGGCTATCGCTCGATGAACAGCGTGCAGTCCTCGCTGGTGATGTATCCGATCTATGCTTATGGCGACGAGGCGCAGCGCAAGAAGTATCTGCCGAAGCTTGCGAGCGGCGAGTGGGTCGGCTGCTTCGGCCTGACCGAGCCGGATGCGGGCTCCGATGTCGACAGCATGAAGACGCGCGCCGAGAAGGTATCGGACGGCTACCGGCTCACCGGCTCGAAGATGTGGATTTCCAACGCGCCGATCGCCGATGTGTTCGTGATCTGGGCGAAGTCGCAGGCGCACGACAACAAGATCCGGGGTTTCATCCTCGAAAAGGGAATGAAGGGCCTGTCGGCGCCGAAGATCGCGGGCAAGCTGTCGTTGCGCGCCTCGATCACCGGCGAGGTCGTGATGGACGGCGTGGTGGTGCCGGAAAGCGCGCTGTTGCCGAATTGCTCGGGGCTCTCCGGTCCCTTCGGCTGTCTCAACCGCGCGCGTTACGGCATTTCGTGGGGCGTGATGGGGGCTGCGGAGGATTGCTTCCAGCGCGCCCGGCAATATGTGCTCGATCGCAAGCAGTTCGGTCGTCCGCTCGCGGCGACCCAGTTGATGCAGAAGAAGCTCGCCGACATGGAGACCGAGATTGCGCTCGGCCTGCAAGGCTCATTGCGGGTCGGTCGCCTGATGGATGAAGGCAAGTTCGCGCCCGAAATGATTTCGCTGATGAAGCGCAACAATTGCGGCAAGGCGCTCGATATCGCCCGCGTCGCGCGCGACATGCACGGCGGCAACGGCATCTCCAGCGAATTCCACGTCATGCGTCACGCCCAGAATCTGGAAAGCGTGAACACTTATGAAGGCACGCATGACGTACATGCGCTGATCCTGGGCCGTGCCATAACCGGCATTCAGGCCTTTATGTAAGACGGGTGGCGATCCACGCGCATGTCCGTCAATGATGACATTCCGTTCAATCGCAACTTTCCGCTGAAGCCCGGAGTTGTCGATCGCCCCGTGCCGGGCGTGCGGCGCGTTGTGTGCGACAATCCCGGTCCTTTCACGTTCACCGGTACGGTGAGCTACATCGTCGGCGAGGGCCGTGTCGCCATCGTCGATCCGGGGCCGGACGACGCGACGCACATCGCGGCCCTTCTCGATGCGGTGCGCGGCGAGACCGTGACGCATATTTTTGTCACCCATACCCATCGCGATCATTCGCCTGCCGTGCCGCTGATCAAAAAGGCGACCGGCGCGACCGTCTATGCCGAAGGGCCGCACCGTCCCGCGCGGCCGATGCATCACGGCGAGCCAGCCCGCAAGGAATCCAACGATCTGGATTTCCGTCCCGATGTTAGATTGAAGGATGGCGAGCTGGTTGAGGGCGAAGGATGGGCCTTGCAGGCCATCGCCACGCCGGGCCACACCGCGAACCACATGGCGTTTGCATGGGCAGAGCGCTCGCTTACCTTCGTTGGTGATCATGTCATGGGCTGGTCCACCACCATCGTGGTGCCGCCGGATGGCGCGATGATCGACTACATGGGCTCGCTCGAGAAGCTCGCTGCGCGATCCGAGCAGCTTTATTTTCCGGGCCATGGGCCAGAAATTCCGGAAGGTCCGCGCTTCACCCAGTTCATGATCCGGCACCGCAGGGCGCGCGAGGCTTCGATCCTGCATCGTCTTGCGAAGGGCGAGGCGGATATTCCAAGCATCGTGCGCGCGAGCTATATCGGCATCGATCCGCGGCTCATAAATGCGGCGGGCTATTCGGTGCTGGCGCATCTGGAGGACATGGTCGAGCGTGGCATCGTCGCGACCGACGGTGCGCCGACCATCGACAAGACCTATCGCCTCTTGGTGCCCTTGGGCTGAGGCTCCTTGGCCGGCGCGAGAATCTTCTTTTCAGGCTTGGCGTTGTCGGCGGCGTCGTTGAGGTCGCTCGTGAATGAGGCGATGCGGGCGGCATTGCTGCCGAAATCATGCTCGAAATAGCGTGAGGACGAACGCATATCGACGCGCGATCCATCCTCGTCGGGAACGATGCGGATCGAGACATCCTCGCGCAAGCCCATGACGAGTGTGCGCGCCACGGCTTCGATCCGTCCGACCCGCTGCGGCGGCAGTGGCGGACGTTCGTCGACGATCAGCCATTTGCGGTGCGCGACGAGCCGCAGCACCATGTCGTAGGCCCGCTGCGGCGACAGGTCGAGCAGGATCGGCTCGATCTTGGGATAGGCTTTGCGCTGCAGCTCGGCGGAATAGAGTCCGGCATAGGCGGCGGTGTTGGCGCCGTCGGCGGCGCGCAGGCGGGCCAGCGCATCGAACCGGGGCGGATCAATCGGATCGGTCGAGATGTCGTACAGGCGCGGCAGTCGCTGATACTGGATGGCCAGATAGGCCGGGTAGGCAAGGATCAACGCGTTGATGAGCAGCGCGAACAGGATGCGGGTCATGCCGCGCGATCCGTTCTGCCAGATCGCGGCGAAGGCGGCGAAGCACAGAAGAATGGAAATGCCGGAAAGCGCCAGCGCGCCGAAGAAGGTCGCGAGCGCGGGACGGAAATCGAGAAAGCCGAAGCGCACCACCAGAACCGACGCCAGAGTGGCGACCAGCGCGAACATGGCCATCCGCCGCGCCCATGAGGCGAGGGCGGAGATCGGCTCCTTCTGATAAGCGGCGGAAAAGCGGCGGCCCATTCGACGATCCACGGGCGCCGGAGGATGCGCCGATGGCTTGACCTAGCGCATTTCCGTGCGGGGAGGGAAGCCGCAGAACGGCGAATTCACGTCGCAAATACCGCATTCCAGACCATGGTCAGGCCGGAGATCAGCATCAGGCCGTCCATGACATGGCGGAAGGTCTCCGGCGAGAGGCGCAGCACGAACGGTTTGGCGATGAAGGTGCCTGCCATGATGGAAAAGCCGGTAATGAGTCCCTTCAACGCCAGATCCCATGGCAGCGCGCCGCTGGTCTGGAAGGTCAGCACCTTGACCACATAGATCACCAGCGAGGAGGCGGCCTCTGTCGCGAGGAAAGCGCCCTTCACCAACCCGTAGCCGAGGAAGACCGGAACGGAAATCGGTCCGGTGGACACCACGATGCCGGTGAGAAAGCCGACCACGGCGCCGGCAATCGCCATATGCCACAGCTTCAGGCGGATCATCCGGCTGGCAAGCCAGTGCCTGATCGGAATCATCGAGATCAGAAACAGCCCGATGGTGAGATCGACCGCACGGTTCGGCAGGATCAGGAGCGTCTGCGCGCCAAGGAACGCCGCCGGCCCGCCGGTGATGCTGTAAGCCGCGAAAGCGCGCCAGTCGACCGTGCGCCACCATGCGAGGATGCGGGAGAAATTCGCCATCACGGCAGCGACGGCCATGATCGGCACGGCCGCCTTCGGGCCGTAGATCGTGGCCAGCACCGGCACGAGCATGATGGACGAGCCGGTTCCAACGATCCCGCTGAAAATACCGGCTACGAGCCCCACGATGAGAACAAGAATCAACCCCATGGTTTCGTTCTATCGTATCGATGCGGTCGCCGGAATTGGCAGCGGCTGCATGGCCCCTTATGCTGGCTCAAAACGAGTGCGGACGCGCCGGTTTCTTTTCATCCCTCCTGCAGGAATCCGAATTCCGGAATGCTTTGCCCGCCGATGCTCTTTCACCGAAATCATCGCGCGGAGATGCGCCGGAGCGCAGGCGTAGCCCTCGTGTTCAGCCTCTCGCTCACGATGCCGTCCGTGGCGGAGACTGCCGTGCCTTTGCCGCAGCCTCGGCCCATGGAAGCTCCTGCGGCCGCAAACCCCGACACGGCGCCGAAGCCGGAGGAGGGCAAGGCAGCGGCTCCCGCCGCACCGGCCGCACCCGAGCCCTCGGCTTGCCGCCGTGCGCTGACCGAGGATATCGCCATCGCGCCATCGATTGCGCCGATCCATGGGGATGGCGGATGCGGCGGTGACGATCTGGTGAAACTCGAAGCCGTGGTGCTGCGCGGCGGCCAGCGTGTCGATCTAAAACCGGCGGCGACGCTGCGCTGTGAAATGGCAAAGGCGGTGGCTGACTGGATTCGCGACGATGCCGAACCGCTCGCGGAAAGCCTCGGCTCCGTTCTCAGCGGTCTCGATAATTTCGATTCCTACGAATGCCGCGGACGTAACCGGGTCAAAGGCGCCAAGCTGTCAGAGCATGGCAAGGCGAATGCCCTCGATGTCCGCAGTCTCGATCTCGCCAACGGCACCAAATTGTCCCTGACGGATCGCGGTTTATCGCGCGAGATTCGTGAGAAGGTGTTGTGGTCGGTCTGTGGGCGGTTCACCACGGTGCTCGGGCCGGGCTCGGACTGGTATCACGAGGACCACATCCATCTCGATATCGCGCAGCGCCGCAACAATTACAAACTGTGCCAGTGGGGTGTGTACGATCCGCTGCCGGAGACGGCGCCGCTGCTGCCTGCCGAGCGGCCTGCGGATGCACCGCCGGGTGCCACAGCGGTGGAGCAGGGCGCGGCGGCTTCCGGGGATGCCACGGACGGGCAGGCCGAACCCGCGCGCGAGAAATGACCAGCGCCCAATGAAAAACGCCGCCCATTGGGCGGCGTTTGTCGTCAGATGAGGTGCAGAGGCTTACTGGTAAGCCGTGCCGCCTTGCAGCGCCATCTTCGAATTGTAAGGCGAGTCGCCCTGCTTGGGATCGAGCACGACGACGATCGCGCCCATCTTGACCCGATTGTACAGGTCGATGACGTCCTCGTTGGTCATGCGGATGCAACCCGAGGAAATCGAGGCTCCGATATATTCCGGCTGGTTGGTGCCGTGGATGCGGAACAGCGTGTCCTTGCCGCCCGAGTAAAGGTAGATCGCGCGCGAGCCCATCGGGTTGTCCGGGCCGCCCTTGACGAAGGTCGGCACGCCGAGGCGCTCGATCTCGCCCTTGGTCGGGTGCCAGTCCGGCCACTCGGTCATGGCGCCGACCTTGGCAATGCCGGACCAGGCCATGGCTTCCTCACCGACGGTGATGCCGTAGCGGATCGCCTTGCCGCCATCGAGGACGTAATAAAGGTAGTGGTTATCGGAATCGACCACGATGGAACCGGGCGCTTCCTTGCGGTGATATTCGACGATGGCGCGGCGGAAGGGCTCGGCGACCGGCGTTTTGACGTAGGAAACCTTGGCCAGGTAATCCTTGTCACGCGGCTTGAGCTGGCTTTCGTTCATGGCCTCGTAATGGGCTGTCTGCATGCAGCCTGCCAGCATCAGGCCGGCGGCGAGGACGGCAAACTTGGAAGCAATCGACGGCATCGATGTAAATCCCGGTGGCGGCGAAAGACCGAAAATGGCTCTAAGGAGCGAAGCTCGCCGCAGTATCGCTACAGTTTATAAACATCAGGTTTTCACCCAATTCCAGAGATTCGGCGTGGGTTTTGCTACGCAACATCGGACCTGTGGCATTGCTGCCGCACTCTTATGCGACAAATACCCCCCAAGGATGCCCCTCATCACGGACTTGGCATTTCCCGGGTCTTTCGCCCCTCCCGGCTTGCCCGAATCGAACGAATTTGCGTTTTGGCGAAGTGACACCACGCCGCATGCCGGAGGCCATTTTTCATGCTGTCCGTATTCGCACCCTCGGCAGGCTCGCTGAAAAAGCTGGAAACCGTGGATCTCGCCGCGCTGCCGGAGGACGCCGTCTGGCTGGACCTCAAATCGCCGATTCCCGGCGAGGACAAGGCGGTGGAAAAGCTCGTGGGCATCGAAATCCCGACCCGCGAGGATATGCAGGAGATTGAAATCTCCTCGCGTCTCTATGTCGAGAACGGCGCGCGTTACATGACGGCGACCCTGATGTGCGGCACCGACGGCGCCAACCCGCGCACCGCGCCGGTGTCGTTCATTCTGACCGCGCATCGCCTCGTCACGGTCCGTTACGACGAGCCGAAGCCCTTCATGCTGGTTGCCGCCAAGCTTGGCCGGGCATGCCCGTCGGGAATTACAGGCGACACCGTGCTGCTCGATCTGCTCGATGCGATCATCGACCGCTCCGCGGATATTCTCGAGCGTGTCGGATCAGACGTCGATACCGTGAGCAACGAGATTTTCGAGCCGTCCGCCGATCGCGGCCATGCGCGCAAATATTCCCAGATTCTTCTGACCATCGGCCGCAAGGGCGACCTGACATCGAAGGTGCGTGAAAGTCTGGTGTCGATCGGGCGCGTCATTTCCTTCGTCACCGTCGAGACCGACCAGAACGGGCGCTGGAGCAAGGAACAGAAGGCGCAGTTCAAGACCCTGCAACGCGATGTGCAGTCGCTCACCGATCACGCCTCATATCTGTCGAACAAGATCACCTTCGTGCTCGACGCCATGCTCGGTGTCGTCAACCTCGAACAGAACAACATCATCAAGCTGTTCTCGGTGATGGCCGTGGTCTTGATGCCGCCGACGCTGATCGCCTCGATCTACGGCATGAATTTCAAGGTCATGCCGGAGCTGGAATGGCAGCACGGCTATTCGCTGGCGCTGATTGCTATGCTGTTCGCCGCGGTGTTGCCTTACATGTTCTTCAAGTGGAAGAAGTGGCTGTAGCAGCGCGGAGCGATTGCGATGGCTGGTGACGTCTGCATCGTGATGACCACCGTGGCGGACGCGGCGCAGGCGAAAGCGCTTGCGCGTACCGTCATCGAGGCTCGCCTCGCGGCCTGTGCGCAGACTCTGCCGATTTCGAGTTGCTATCGCTGGGACGGCAAGATCGTCGAGGACGGCGAACAGATGATCCTGTTCAAGACATTGGCCGATCAATATTCCGCGCTCGAAGGGTTTCTTCTCGAACGGCATCCGTATGAGGTGCCGGAAATCGTCCGGCTGCCGGTCGATGGCGTCAGCGGACAATACCGCGACTGGCTCTTGAGCGAAGTCGGGTAAATTACAATCCGATCTTTTTGATCGCGCTTTTGAGCGAACTTGCGGCGCGGTCGTAATCCGTCCATGCCTTCGACTTCTTCATCAATGCAGGCACGGTGCGCAGCGTAAATTTGAGCGGCTCCAGGCCGGGACGCACCTGGGCCCATGTCAGCGGCATCGACACCGGCGCGAATTTTCGGCCGCGCGGCGAGAACGGCGCGACCGCCGTGGACATCCGGTCGTTGCGCAGATAGTCGAGGAAGATCTTTCCATCGCGTTTCTTCTTCGACATGTTGAGCAGATAGCGCTCCGGATCGTCCGCTGCCATCGTTTGGCACACAGCCTGCGCGAAGGCCTTTGCCCCCTTCCAGTCGATGCGATCTTTCTTCGCGTCTTTCAACGGCGTGACGACATGCAATCCCTTGCCGCCGGTGGTCTTGCAGAAACTTTCCAATCCGAGAAATGAAAGGCGCTCGTGCAGGTCGCGCGCGGCTTTGATGACGTCGGTGAAAGCAACATCCGGGGCAGGGTCGAGGTCGAACACCAGACGGCCGGGCACGTCGGGTTCGCCTTCGGCGCAATTCCATGGATGAAATTCGACCCCGCCGATCTGCGCCGCCGCGACAAGACCTTCGACGCGATCGATCTGGATGTAAGGCTTTCTGTCGCCGGACACGCGAACTTCGTTGATGAGGTTCGACATTCCGGCCATGGCGTGGCGTTGGAAGAATGTCTCCCCATTGATGCCGTCCGGCGCGCGGATGATGGAGCAGGGCCGCCCTTCGATATGCGGCAGCAGATAGTCGCCGATGCTTTCCATGTAGCGGGCGAGGTCGAGCTTGGTGATCGGCTCGCCCTTGCCGTCGTCCGGCCAGAGCGGCTTGTCCGGTTTCGAGATGGTCAGCCCCATCACTATGGCGTTGCCTTTAGACGGCGCACTTGCGGATTTTGCCGCGCGTATTTTGCGCGGTGCGGGCTTGGCCACGGTGGTGACGGTCGGCTCGTCCACCTGCACTTCGTCGGCGGACTTGTCTTTGCGCAGCCCCTTGAAAGCAGCCTGCCGCACCATGCTGTCACCGGTCCAGCCTGCGAATTCGATCTCGGCGACAAGCTCTGGTTTCACCCAGTGCACGTCTGTTGCTTTCTTCGGCGCGTTCTTGCCGCCGAATGGGTTTGTCGTCGATGCTGCCTTCTTCAATTCCGGCATGATCCGCTTGACGACATCCTTGCCGTATCCTGTACCGACGATGCCGACATAAGCGAGATGGTCCTCGTGCGGTACGCCGACCATCAGCGAGCGGAATTTGCCCGCGGTGGTTTTCCAGCCGCCGATGACGACTTCATGCCCTGCGCGGCATTTGGCTTTTCGCCAGCTTTCAGTGCGGCCGGAATGATAGAGCGCGTCCCTGCGCTTTGAGATGATCCCTTCCAGCGACAGGCGGCAGGCCGATTTGAGGACTGCATCGCCGCCGGTCTCGAAATGTTCGACATAGCGGATCACGCCGCTGGCGGTGTCGTTGTTCAAAAATGATTTCAGTTGGGCCTTGCGCTCCCTCAGGGGCAATCGCCGCAGGTCGCTGTTCTTGCTGAATAGCAGATCGAAGGCGAAGAAGATCAGTCCATCGGTGTCGCCATCTGATAGCGCCGCCTGCAGCGATGCGAAGCTCGGATGGCCGTTGTGGTCGAGAGCGACGATCTCGCCGTCGATGATGCCATTGGGTAGTTTTGCAGCGGCTTTCTCGATGGCCGGAAATTTCGCGGTCCAGTCGAGGCCCTTGCGTGTGCGCAGAGTAGCCTTCTTGTTCTCGATGCGCAGTTGCATCCGGTAGCCATCGAACTTGATCTCGTGAATCCATTCTTTGCCGGTGGGTGGGCGCGAGACGGATTTGCACAATTGCGGTGCAATGAAGTCGGGGAGCTGCTCCACACTGCGCGCGACCTTCGCCGGGGCCCTTCCTTTGGAGGGAGCGAGCGTCTTCGTCTCGGACTTTGCTCGCAGATTCGCGGCCAAGCCCTGATTGGATTGCCAGACCCGGTCGGCCTTGGTGCGGCCTCCTTTTAAACTTCCTTTGGCCGTCATGAACGGCGTGGGTCCGCGCCCCTTGCCTTGTGCGATCTGCGCCATCGTGCGGCCGGAGGCAACGGAGCGGTCCTCATCAAGAATATCGCTGCCCTCCTGCGCATATTCATCGCGGTGTTTAATGAGTAGCCAGTTGGTGCGCTTGCCGCCGGTGCGGTCATGCCGCATACGCACCAGCACCCATTCGCCGTGCAGCTTCTCGCCTTCGAGCGCGAATTTGAGATCGCCTTTCTTCAAGCCTGCTTCCGGATTGTCGCTGTACCAATAGCCGCGATCCCACAGCATCACCGTGCCGCCGCCATACTGGCCTTTCGGGATGGTGCCTTCGAAATCGCCGTAGTCGAGCGGATGGTCCTCCACCTCGACCGCAAGGCGCTTATCCTTCGGGTCGAGCGAAGGGCCGCGCGTCACCGCCCAGGATTTGAAGACTCCGTCGAATTCGAGCCGCAGGTCGTAATGCAGCCGCGTCGCATCGTGTTTCTGGATGACGAAGCGCGGCAGCTTTCCGCGCGCGACTGTCGCGGCGCCGCTCGGCTCCGCGGTTTTCGTGAAGTCGCGTTTGGTCCGGTAGACGGAAAGTTTTTTGCGTGCCACGGGAATCGCCTTGCGAAGAATAGAGACAAACCCGCAAGGCCGCGTTCAGGTTCCGCCTTGCCTAGACGTGCTGGCCGCCATTGATGTGGATTTCCGCGCCGTTCACGTAGGACGATGTTTCCGTGCACAGAACGTAGATGATTTTCGCCACCTCGTCGGGCGTGCCGAGCCGCTGCAGCGGGATTTGCTCCTCGACAATCTTGTCGGTGCCGGGAGAGAGGATCGACGTGTCGATCTCGCCGGGGGCGATGGCGTTGACGCGCACGCCGACCTTGCCGAAATCGTAGGCCATCTCTCGCGTCAGCGCCGCGAGTGCGGCTTTCGATGTCGCATAGGCCGCGCCCGCGAACGGATGCACGCGCGAGCCCGCAATGGAGGTGACGTTCACCACTGAACCCTTGGTGGCTTTCAACTCCTCGATCAGGCCGCGCGCAAGAAACACCGGCGCGAGGAAATTGACGCGGAAGACTTTCGCCCATGTGTCGTTGTCGGTCTTGATCGTGCCGAGCCGGCCGCCGCCCTCAAGCTTGGGAGAGATCGCAGCGTTGTTCACCAGCGCATGGAGCTGGCCGCCTTCGAGACGCCCGCGGATTTCCTGAATCGCGCGCTCGGTGTCAGCGATATCGGACAGATCGACCTGGATGTGATCCTCAGGGCCTGCGTCCCACGGGCACTGTTCGGGAAATGGATGGCGCGAACAGGTGATGACCCGCCAGCCTGCGCTGGAGAAACGAATTACAGTCGCATGGCCGATGCCGCGGCTCGCGCCGGTGAGCAGCAGCGTGCGGCGTGGCTGATTGGAGGTCGTTGATGCGGTCATGACGGGATTGTTCACTTACAAGAGGGGGGACGCCAGTGGAATCGTTCAAGGATAGAGGCGTGTCTTGGTCCAGCCGTCGCCTTCGCGCTGGAACACGATGCGGTCGTGCAGGCGGAATGGGCGATCGTGCCAGAATTCGATCGATTGCGGGACAATCCGCCATCCGCTCCATCCCGGCGGGCGAGGGACTTCACCGATCGCATATTTCGCCGCGTTGAGCGCGATCGCCTTCTCGAAGGCGAGGCGGCTCTCCAGCGGCTGGCTTTGCTTGCTCGCCCATGCGCCGATCTGTGATTGCTTCGGGCGGGTCGCGAAATAGGCGTCGGCTTCGGCATCGCTGACGGGGCTGACAGGTCCGCGGACGCGCACCTGACGGCGCAGCGACTTCCAGTGAAACAGCAGGGCAGCTTTCGGATTCGCGGCCAGTTCACGCCCCTTGGCGCTGTTGATGTGGCTGTAGAACACGAAGCCTTCGGGACTGAGGCCGTTCATCAGCACCATACGGACGTCCGGCATTCCCCCGGCGTCTACGGTGGCCAGCACCATGGCGTTTGGGTCATTGGGCTCCGACGCTCTGGCCTCATCGAACCACGCAGTAAAAAGCTCAAATGGTTCAGTGCTTTCCGTAAAATCACCGGATGTTAACGGAGTCTGTTGTTGGATGGAGTCTGGACCGTTCATGTCTGGAGTACCGCGTTGCGTCCGACCGCGCCTTTCGATTGCGCGTCTCACCCCCCTTATACGGCATGCCGTCGCGCGGGGATATCGCCGATCCGCCGGATCGCGGTGGTGACGCTGCTGGCCGGATTCAGCGTTTGCGCGGGCGGTTGCAGCTATCGGCTCGGTGATATGTTCGGAGGCGACAAGGCGAAGGAAACGCCTGTGGTTGCCGCCGAAGACATCACGGGCTCGATTGTCCCGATCCGGCTGACCGACGATACCAATTTATCCGACAGTGACCTTGCGCTGGCGCGCAATGCAGCTTCCGATGTGCTCACCCGCGGCACCAAGGATGCGAGCCAGCCCTGGGAAAACCCGCAGACCGGCGCGCGCGGCTCGGTCACACCATTGGCCTCGGCCTATACCGGCGAGGGCGGCCGGACCTGCCGGGATTTTCTCGCAAGCTACGTGCACGGCACCAATGAGGGCTGGTTGCAGGGTGAGGCCTGCAAATCCACCACAGGAGCCTGGGAAATCCGCAACATGAAGCCCTGGAAGCGGTCATAAAGCGGTTGCAACGGGACCGGAGCGTTCCCATTTAATCACCGGGCCGTTCGGCCTAATCTTGTTGCTCAAAGGAGAGACCACGAATGCGCGACCCCTATGAGGTCTTGGGGGTGCAGCGAAGCGCAAGCGCTGCCGAGATCAAAAGCGCATTTCGCAAGCTCGCCAAGAAACACCATCCCGACGCCAACAAGAACGACGCGAAAGCGGCGGCGCGTTTTGCCGAGATCAATTCCGCGAACGAAATTTTGGGCGACGAGGCCAAGCGCAAGCAGTTTGATCGCGGCGAGATCGATGCCGAGGGCAAGCCGCGCTTTCAGGGCTTCGAGGGCGCAGGATCTCCGTTCGGCGCACGCGGCGCTCAGGGCCGCGCGGGTCCCGGCGGCTTTGAATATTCCTTCACGGGCGGCGGGCCGGGTGCAGGCGCCGCAGGCGCGAACAGTTTTGAGGACATTCTCTCCAGCATGTTCGGTGGCCGCGCTGGCATGGGTGGAGGTGCGCGCGCGGGGCGCGGTGGCTTTGAATTCGATTCCGGTGTCGGCGTCGATCTCGATGTCGCGGCGACGATGAGCGTATCGCTGGAAGAAGCCGTGAACGGTGCCAACAAGCGCATCCGCCTGCCGAACGGCAAGGAGCTCAACGTCAAGATTCCGGTGGGTGTAACCTCCGGACAGCAGATCCGCTTGAAGGGGCAGGGCGACACCGCGCCCGGTCATCCGCCCGGCGACGTGCTACTGACGATCAACATCGCACCGCATCCGTTCTTCAAGGTGGACGGCAACGATCTGCGCGTGGAATTGCCCGTCACGCTGTATGAGGCCGTGCTCGGCGGCAAGGTGCGCGTACCGACGCTGAAGGGCGCGGTCGAGCTGACGATCCCGAAGAACACCTCCAGCGGCCGCACCTTCAGGCTGAAGGGAAAGGGCGTCCCTGCGAAGGGCGCGGGCGGCGATCTCTATGTCACAATTCGTATCGTATTGCCGGATGGCAACGATGCGGAACTGGAAGCGCTGATGGAGAAATGGCGGACCAGCCACGTCTACAATCCGCGGAGCGGGCTCGGTTAATCGCTATTTGCCAAAAATTGGCCGAAATGAGCCGTTTTCCGAGCTTTAACGGGTGGAAATCTGCACTTTCATCCCTATATTCTTGGGATGAGCAAAACAGCCAAGCCCCAGACCCCTGAACAGATCGCTCGCGCGGAAAAGCAGCGTATTGCCCGGATCGAGGGCGACAAGGCGCTCGCGGATTTCGAGCGTAATGCGATCGCTGTCCGCAAGAATATGGAAAGACTCCGCGCCTTGCGCCTCGCGAAGGAGGCGGAGGAGGCTGAGAACGCGCCGCTTGTTTTGAAGAAAGCGAAAGCCACGAAAGCCACCAAAGCTAAGGATGCGCGCACCAAGGCGCAGAAGCTGTCCGATTTTCTCGCGGCCCAGCGCGAAGCGGGACGCAGCACGTAAAGTTCTCAACCTGTCATCATTCGCTGATACATCATGGCCTGAGCTATGCTCAGGCCATGATGCGTTTTGCCGCCTCCGTAGTATGGGAACCACGTCACCGGTGCACGCATTAACTCCTTGTCCTGAAAGGAGGATGGCCATGCCGACGAACCTCAATCGCTCGACATCGAGTTTGATCGGAAGCGATCGTGTGCAAGGCACCTCGGTGTTCGATGCCAATGCCGAGAAGATCGGCGTGATCGAACGCGTGATGATCGAGAAGGTCAGCGGTCGCGTCTCGTTCGCGGTGCTGAGCTTCGGCGGCTTTCTCGGTATCGGTGACGAGCACTATCCGTTGCCGTGGCCGGCGCTGAAATACAACGTCGAGCTGGGCGGCTACCAGATCATGATCCCCATCGAGAAGCTGAAGGCCGGGCCGAAATACGAGGCCGGCGCCGAGTGGGATTGGGCCGCCGGCACGAAATCCGTGGGCGAATATTATGGGGCGTGAAGTCACCCGTCATTCCCGCGAAAGCGGGAATCCAGTTTGACGACTGGACCCCCGCTTTCGCGGGGATGACGGCTAGATAAATCGCAATGAATCGGACCCTAAAGCTTCTGCGCTGCCTGATCGGTCTGGTCGAACACAAGGCGCGCGACCTGCGTCAGCTTCTGCTTGTCAACCGGTCCCGCCACCACATAGCCGACGCCCTTGTCGGCCCAATACATCGCGCCATCCTTGTCACGGGTGGCATAGCGCATGTTGGTGGTCTCGTTGCTCGCGCGCGAGGCATATATCGTGAAGCGTTCACCCGCCGCATTCTCGTACATGAAGAAAGAGGCTGGTCCGGTCGGGCCGGGCAGCAGCCTGCCGCCGACGAGCTTCAGGCCCTGCGCGTCGAGTTCGGGAGCGCGCACCTGCCATCCGCAGCGGTTGGTCAGCCATTGCTGTAGATGGGCGCGTTCGCTCGCGGCAATTTCGACGGGATGACGCACATCCACCACGTAAAGCCGGTGCGCCTCCAGCGCGTCTCCGGTGAAACTTGCGATGGTGGATGGCTGTGCGGTCGTGCCGCGCAGCGCGTAGCCGGTGCCGCCGCCGATGACGAAGGCGGCGAGCGTTGCGGCGACGGCCATGTAAGCCCACTGTCGCGGACGCTGATCGAGCCGGTCGAGCCTGAGGCGCGCCGGAATTGGTTCATCGGCCACGCTGTCATACTTCGCATGCAGCATGTCGCTCATCGCGCGCCACTGATGGACCCGCGCGGCATCGTCGGGGTGCGCGGTGAGCCACGCGTCCACGGCCTCGCGGCGTTCCGGCGGCAGTTCGCCGTCCACATAGGCGTGGAGTTCGTCTTCGGTGATGGGGGTATCGTGAATCATTGCTGTGTCTTTTCCAGAAGCACGGGTTCACTTGACGCAGCGAAGCGCGGGGCGTTCGCCTTCGAGTACGGATCGGATTTGCGCGCGGGCGCGGGCGAGGCGTGACATCACGGTGCCCATCGGCACGCCCTGGATTTCGGCCACGTCGCGATAGCTCAAGCCTTCCAGCGCCACCAGTAGCAGCACCGCGCGCTGTTCTTCCGGCAGCGTGGCGAGTGCGCGGGTGATGTCGCGGCCCTCGGCCTCGGTGCCGGAGGGCTCGGGCGTGTCATGAAGCTCGGTCAGCACCGGCTGCCGCGCCAGCGAGCGGCGGCGATTGCGGTTGAGGTTGGTCAGGATCGTGTAAAGCCAGGCGCGCAGATCGCCACCCAGAAACAGCTTCTCCGAGCGCAACGCCCGCACCAGCGTATCCTGCACGAGATCGTCGGCAAGGTCGGTATCGCGGGTCAATGCCCTCGCGTAGCGGCGCAGCGCGGGGATCAAGGTCTCAACACTGTCGCGGAAGTCGGTCATGGACCTGTTTTGGGCCTGCAAAGGGGTCCGCCGGGTCGGCGTATAAAGTTGGTTGTCAGCTATAACACCGTGAAAACACGTCTATTCCCAACTTGGCCAGCCTCCAGGGTGGACGGCCAAGGCTGCCCAGTTTCGCTGATTCCCGCCTTGCCCGGCCAGACCGCCTATGCCAAGACGGGCCTCCATTTTTTCAGCCAAAACGGACAGCTTTCATGGCGGACATCACAGGCCTGATGCGCGGCAAGCGGGGCATTATTCTTGGCGTCGCCAATAATCGCTCGATTGCCTATGGCATCGCCAAATCCTGTCGCGACCAGGGCGCGGAGCTTGCGCTGACCTGGCAGGGCGACGCCCTGAAGAAGCGTGTCGAGCCGCTTGCCAAGGAGCTTGGCGCGATCACGCTCGGCCATTGCGACGTGACCGACGCCGCCAGCATCGATGCGGTGTTTGCCGAAGCGAAAAAGCAGTGGGGCAAGATCGATTTCGTGGTCCATGCCATCGCGTTTTCCGATAAGGACGAACTCGACGGACGCTATCTCGACACGAGCGAAGCGAACTTCTCCAAGTCGATGCTGATCTCCTGCTACTCGCTGACGGCAATCGCCCAGCGCGCCGAGCATCTGATGACCGAGGGCGGCTCGATCCTGACGCTGTCCTATTACGGCGCCGAGAAGTGGATGCCGCATTACAATGTCATGGGTGTCGCCAAGGCCGCGCTCGAGGCGAGCGTGCGCTATCTCGCCGCCGATCTCGGCGAGAAGAACATCCGCGTCAACGCCATCTCAGCCGGGCCGATCAAGACGCTCGCCGCATCGGGCATCGGCGATTTCCGCTACATCCTGAAGTGGAACGAGTACAATTCGCCGCTGCGCCGGACCGTGACGCAGGAAGAAGTCGGCGACAGTGCGATGTATCTGCTTTCCGACCTGTCGCGCGGCGTCACCGGCGAAATCCATCATGTCGATTCCGGCTATAACGTCGTCGGCATGAAGCGGCCCGACGCGCCGGACATTTCGCTGGCCAAGGAATAACAACCGGCGGCGTCATTGTGAGCCAACGGGGCGGCACGAATGCGTCGCCCGGTGACAGGCTTCGCAGAGCAATCCGGAAGGCTGAGAAGACGAAGCTGGATTGCTTCGTCGCAAACGCTCCTCGCAATGACGGCTCGCATTTAGAGAGACTGATGCCCAATCCAACCATCTACTTCATCCGCCACGGCCAGACCGAATGGAATGCGGTCGGCCGCTTTCAGGGTTCGCAGGACATTCCGCTGAACGAGCTTGGCAAGACGCAGGCGGTTCGCGCCGGTGAATTACTCGCCAGCATTCTGGCCGGAGACTCCCACCATCCGGAGCGCATCCCGTTCGTGGCGTCGCCGCTCGGCCGGGCGCGCCAGACCATGGAACTGGTGCGTGGCGAGATCGGCGTGCCGCCGCACGGCTATCAGGTCGACGACCGGCTACGCGAGATCGGCTACGGCCATTGGGAGGGCTCGACCCTGATCGAGATGGAGCAGTCGCATCCTGAACTGTTCGCCCAGCGCCAGGCTGACAAATGGGGCGTGCCGCCGCCGGGTGGCGAAAGCTATGCCTCGGTGAGCCTGCGGATGCGCGACTGGTACGATTCGCTGCTGCAGGACACGGTGGCCGTCTCGCATGGCGGCTCCTGCCGCGCGCTGATGGCCGCGCTGGAGATTGAGACGCCGGTCAACGCCGCCGAGATTTATATCGAGCAGGGCGTGGTCTACGTCTTCAAGGACGGTAAGGTCACGAAGCATAGTTAAGGGCGGGCGTTAGCTGCCTACCTGCTGCACCGGCTTTTCGTCATGTCCGGCCTTCTGCCGGGCATCCACATCTCCCGCATGGTTAAGACGTGGATGGCCGGGTCAAGCGCGGCCATGACGGCTGTTGCGATCATCGCAACATCCGTCTACGAAATGTAGTGATTTTGACTACACTTCGTAGTTTGTGCGGCCCGGATTAGCTCCATGTCCTTCAATACCTTCGGTCACATGTTCCGCGTCACCACCTTTGGCGAAAGCCACGGGGTCGCGCTTGGCTGCGTGGTGGATGGCTGCCCGCCGCGGATTCCGCTGACCGTTGAGGAAATCCAGTTGGACCTCGACCGTCGCAAACCCGGCCAGTCGCGCTTCACCACCCAGCGGCAGGAAGCCGATCAGGTCAAGATTCTGTCCGGCGTGATGGAGACCGAGCGCGGGCAGGTGACGACCGGCGCGCCGATCGCGCTGATGATCGAGAACACCGACCAGCGCTCGAAGGACTATTCCGACATCAAGGACAAGTATCGTCCCGGCCACGCCGACTACACCTACGAGGCCAAATACGGCATCCGCGACTACCGCGGCGGCGGCCGCTCGTCGGCGCGCGAAACCGCTGCGCGCGTCGCGGCAGGCGCGGTCGCACGCAAGGTCGTTCCCGATGTGAAGATACGTGCGGCACTGGTGCAGATGGGGCCGCACAAGATCGATCGCGCCAACTGGAACTGGGACGAGGTCGCGCGCAATCCGTTCTTCTGTCCCGACCCGGTGAAGGCGCAATTCTTCGAGGAATATCTCGACGACATTCGCAAGAGCGGTTCGTCGATCGGCGCGGTGATCGAAGTTGTCGCGGAGAATGTTCCGGCTGGATGGGGCGCGCCGATCTACGGCAAGCTCGATGGCGACATCGCGGCGGCGATGATGAGCATCAATGCGGTGAAGGGCGTGGAAATCGGCGCAGGCTTCGGCGCGGCGGAACTGCGCGGTGAGGATAACGCCGACGAGATGCGCCACGGCAACAACGGCCCGGTGTTCCTGTCGAACCACGCCGGGGGCATTCTCGGCGGTATCTCGACCGGGCAGGCGGTGGTGGCGCGGTTTGCGGTGAAGCCGACCTCGTCGATCCTCACGCCGCGCCGGACGGTGGATCGCTCCGGTGCCGAGACGGATATCGTCACTAAGGGGCGGCATGACCCCTGCGTTGGCATTCGCGCCGTTCCGGTGGGCGAGGCGATGATGGCCTGCGTGCTCGCCGATCACTTTTTGCGGCACCGCGGCCAGAACGGTGCGTGACGCGCCGGTTCCTCGTTCACAACTTACTGAGCGGGGAAGGAAATAGAGCCTCGCACATTATCTCCACGGATACGGATGTGGAGGTGTGCGATGATCAGGAAAATCATGATGGGTGCGGCGCTGGCCGCCGCCGTGGCGGCGTTCGATCCCGGCGTCGCGCTGGCGCAGGGTCATGGGCACGGCGGTGGCGGTGGCGGTGGCCATATGGGCGGCGGCGGCGGTGCTCACTTTGGTGGAGGTGGCGGTGCTCACTTCGGTGGAGGGGGTGGCGCGCATTTCGGCGGCGGCTTTGCACGCGGCGGTGGTGGTGGATTCAACAGTTTTGCGGCGCACGGCGGCGTCCGCAACAGTTTCGCGTCCACCAATTCAGGCGTGATGCGGAATGCGACGGTGAATCGCTCGTTCAGCAACACCGCCCGCATGTCGCAGAACATGCAGTATCACCACTGGAATAACGGGAATTCCGGCTGGCATCACCACGGCCGGCGCCATGCTTTCTTCGCGCCGGGGCTGGCGTTCGGCTACGGCTACTATGGTGGCTATTACGACGATTACCCGTACGACAGCGCCTATTACGACGATGGCTATTACGGCGACGATTATGCCTACAACGACTATGACGGGTGCTATCGCATTCAGCGCTACCACACGCGCAGCGGCTGGCACAAACGCACCGTGAACGTCTGCCAGTGATGGCGTGAGAGCAAATAAAAACGGCGGCCAGGCGGCCGCCGTTTTTTGCTTGTGAAAGCTGCGCTGCTTAAGCGGCGCGGATCTGGGTGATAAAGCTCTGCACCTCGACCTGGAGCCGGGTGCTTTCCTGCGCCAGTGACTGCGCGGCGGAGAACACCTGCGAGGAGGCTGCGCCCGTTTCGCTGTTGCCGCGGCTGACGTCGTCGATGTTGACGGCAACCTGCGAGCAAAGCTCGGCGGCCTGGCGGACGTTGCGGGCGATTTCCTGCGTCGCGGCGCCCTGTTCCTCGACGGCGGCGGCGATGGCCGAGGAGATTTCCGAGATCTGGTCGATCGTCGCGCTGATCTCCTTGATGGTCACCACCGAGTCGTCGGTCGCGGCCTGCATCCCGGCGATCTGCGCGCCGATCTCGTCGGTCGCCTTCGCGGTCTGCGATGCCAGCGCCTTCACCTCGGACGCCACAACCGCGAAGCCGCGCCCGGCCTCACCGGCACGCGCCGCCTCGATGGTGGCGTTGAGCGCGAGCAGGTTGGTCTGCTCGGCAATCGCGGTGATCAGCTTGACGACGTCGCCGATGCGGGCGGCGGCGGCGGAGAGCTCGCTGATGCTGGAGTTGGTCTTTTCGGCCTGCTGAACCGCGCGCTGGGCGACGCGGCTCGATTCCATGACCTGGCGGCCGATCTCGCCGACGGAGGAGGTGATCTCCTCGGTGGCGGCAGCGGTCGACTGGATGCTTTCCGACACGGTGCGCGAGCCGTTGGCGGCGGAAGTCGACAGTTGCTGGGTGACGTCGGCGGCCTTGGTCAGCGTTCCCGCAGAGGATTCCATCTCGGTGGAGGCGGATGAGAACGACGTCACAAGCTCACCGATCATGCTCTCGAACTTGCGGGTGATGCCGTCCACGGTTTCGGCGCGCTGCATTTTGGCCGTCGCTTCCTCGGCGGCGGCAGCATCAGCCGCCTTCTTGGCGACCAGTGCCTCCTTGAAGACCTGCAACGTCGCGGCGATCTTGCCGATCTCGGTTTTCTTGCCCTGATGGGGAATTTCCGGGGACAGATCGCCCTGGGCCAGCAACTGCATCGGCTCGACGACCGAGGCGATGCCCTTCGTGACGTCGCGCACGATCAGGAAGGCAGCAGTTGCGCCGAGCAGGATCAGGATAACGAGCCCGCTGAGCATGACCAGGAATGCTCTTTCGTACTCGCTGGTGGCCGTATCGCCGGCGCGATCGGCGCCCTTGTCGTTGAAGACCACGATCTTGGCGAGAGCGGCATCCATCGCCCGGCCGACCTTCACGACCTTGGTGGCGTTCAGTTTGCGTGCCTGAGCAAAGTCGTATTTGCGAGCTGCGGAGATCACTTCATCGGCCCCTGCCCGGAAGGCTTTCCATTCGGTGCCCAAGTCTTGGTACATCGCCTGTTCTTCAGACGTGGTGGCCAGCTTGCCGTAGGCTTCGAAGGCCTTCACGAAATCACGCGATCGCGCATCGATATTCTTCTGGATGTCGAGCATCTCCGTTTCATCAGGCCCGGGGAGGTAATCGCGCAAAACGGCCCGGAAGCGTGCGGCCTGGGTCCGCATCTCACCGAGCAGGCGGATGCTGGGAAGCCAGTTGCCCCGGATTTCCTGGGTCGACTTGTTGATCGTCCGCATCTCGATGATGGAGTAGGTGCCCAGCGCGACGAGCGAGAGCAGCAGAACGGAGACGAGAGCGATGAGCTTGGCGCTGATCGAGAGCCTGGAGAGCATGGTCAAAGTCCTTAGGCTGGTGAGCCTTGAAAAACGCAAAGCCGCGTTGCCCGAAATGGGCTCGAACGGCGGGGAAATGGGTGGCGAGTTCCAGTCGGACCGAGCGTCCCGCGAGAGACGGGGTCCGCGTGTCAAAGGTATAAAGTTAGTGTGAAATGTTAGTAAATTTCTCTTCATGCCGTCACGGCAAGTGACGGTTTCATGTCGATTTTCAGCGGTTTGGAGATTTATCGACTGAAGCGCGCCACCAGTTCCACATGGGGGGTGTGGCGAAACTGATCCACCGGGGTCACCTCGCTTAATTTGAAGCCTCCGCCAAGCAGGATTTTGGCATCGCGGGCGAAGGTGGCGGGGTTGCAGGACACAGCGACGACGTGCGTCAGCCGGCTGGCCGCGAACTGGCGGCTTTGTGCCTCCGCGCCCTGGCGGGGCGGGTCGAACACGGCGGCGTCGAACTCCCGCAATTCCTGCGGCACGAGAGGGCGGCGGAACAGGTCGCGCGCCTCTGCGGTGAGTGGTTTCAGGCCCTGCGTGGCGCGGATGGCATCGTTCAGCGCGGCGACGGCTGCAGCATCGCTGTCGAAGGCGGAGACGCGGAATTTTTCCGCGAGCCGCAGCGCGAATGGGCCGAAGCCGCAGAACAGATCCGCGATCCGCTTGGCGCCCTTGCATCGTTCTGCGACCAGAGCAGCGAGCGTTTCCTCGCCCGCCTGCGTCGGCTGCATGAACGAGGCTGCGGGCAGCGTCACGGTCGCACGTCCGACGCGCACGGTCGGCGGAGCTTGAAGCAGCACCAGTTCGCCATGCCGCGTCAGCCGGGCGAGGCGGTGCTCCTTCGCCAGTCCTGAGAGCTTTGTGAGCATCGCGGTGTCGAGCGGGCCGGAGCCGCGCACGTCGACGTCGAGGCCATTGTCGGTGGCGCTGACCTGAATATCGAGCGGCTTGGCGACGGGCTTCAGCAGCTCGGCAATGGCATTGGCCGCCGCGATCGCGCCATCCATCGCCGGATCGAGAATAGGGCAATGGCCGACTGGCACGATCTCGTGCCGTCCGGCGGCGGCAAACCCGACGCGCAATTCGCCAGATCCCTGCCGCGCATGGAAGGTGGCGCGGCGGCGTCCGGTGCCGTGCGCATCGACGAGCGCGCCGACCTCGCAGGCGATGCCGGCCTGCTTCAGCGTATCCACGACAAGGAGGCGCTTCCAATTGCGATAGGCATCCACCTGCCAGTGCTGGATCGCGCAGCCACCGCAGACGCCGAAATACTCGCAGAAGGGCGCGATCCGCTCGGGGCTCGGCATGATGATCTGGACGAGATCGCGCCGGTCCGCAGGTCTGCCGGGCGAGGCTGCCGTATCGACGGCTTCGCCGCCGAGCGTGTAGGGGACATAGATGTTCCGGCCGCCATCGAAGGCGACGCCGTCGCCCTGCTGGCCGACATGATCGATGGTGAGGCGCTCCACCTGCATCAGCCGCGCTTTGCGCCGAGGAAGAATTCGCGGTTGCCGTCCCCGCCCTCAATGGCTGAGGGGAACACCTCGATATCGGTGCAGCCCTGCGCGGTGGCGAAGGCCGCGATATCATCGCAGATGGCGCGATGAACGGCCTCGTCGCGGACGATGCCCTTCTTCACCTGCGCACGCCCGGCCTCGAATTGCGGCTTGATCAGCGCGAGCATCTGCATCGGCGCGGCGGTGAAGGAGAACACCGCGGGCAATATGAGTTTCAGCGAGATGAAGCTCACATCGATCACCGCGACATCCGGGCGCTTTTCGAGACGGCGGCCTTCGAGCGAGCGGATATCGGTGTTTTCCATCGAGATGACGCGGGGATTGCCGCGCAGGCTCGGATGCAGTTGCGCGGTGCCGACATCGATGGCGAAGACGAGGCTCGCGCCGTTGGCGAGTAGAACTTCGGTGAAGCCGCCGGTGGACGCGCCGACATCGACACAGACATGGTCCTCGATATCGAGCGGATAGCGCTCCAGCGCCGCCGCGAGCTTGACGCCACCGCGCGACACCCACGGATGCGCGGGCTCGGCTCTGATGTCCGCGTCAGTTGCAATCGTTTCCGAGGCTTTGGCGACGACCTTGCCGTTGGCGGTCACCGATCCGGCTTCGATAGCGGCCTGCGCGCGGGCGCGGCTCTCGAACAGGCCGCGTTCGACCAGAAGCACATCAGCGCGTTTGCGTTCGGTCATGGCCGCGCCTTTCACGTCTCAGGATGACGTGAGCCAGCTTACGCCAGCTTGCTGGACGGCGCACCCTTGCCGAGCGCCTCGAACACCTTCGCCACGATGGCTTTCGCATCCAACCCGGCCTGTTCGTACATCTTTGCGGGACTGTCCTGATCGATGAAGATGTCGGGCAGTACCATCGAGCGAACCCGCACACCCTTGTCGAGCGCGCCATGATCGGCGAGCGCCTGAATGACATGGGTGCCGAAGCCACCGATCGCGCCTTCCTCGACCGTGATCAGCACGTCATGCGAGCGCGCGAGTTTCAGCGTGAGGTCGATGTCGAGCGGCTTGAGGAAGCGCGCGTCAGCAACTGTCGTGGATAGGCCGTACGATTCCAGTTCGTCGGCGGCCTTGAGGCATTCGCCGAGCCGGGTGCCAAACGAGAACAGCGCGACCTTCGCGCCTTCACGCAGCACGCGGCCCTTGCCGATTTCGAGCGGCACGCCGACATCCGGCAGTTCAAGCCCAAGCCCTTCGCCGCGCGGATAACGCAGCGCGCTCGGCGCGTTGTCGATTGCAACCTGCGTTGCGACCATGTGCACGAGGTCGGCCTCGTCGCCTGCCGCCATGATGATGAGGTTCGGCAGGCAGCCGAGATAGGTGTTGTCGAACGCGCCCGCATGGGTCGGGCCGTCGGCGCCGACAAGGCCCGCGCGGTCGATGGCGAAGCGCACCGGAAGATTCTGGATCGCGACGTCGTGCACGACCTGATCGTATCCGCGTTGCAGGAAGGTGGAATACAGAGCGCAGAACGGCTTGTAGCCCTCGGTGGCGAGGCCCGCCGCGAACGTCACCGCATGCTGTTCGGCGATGCCGACATCGAAGGTGCGCTCGGGAAACGACTTGGCGAAAATATCGACGCCGGTGCCGCCCGGCATCGCACCGGTGATGGCGACGATCTTGTCGTCCTTCTGCGCTTCCTTGGTGAGGCTGTTGCCGAACACCGAAGTGTAGGAGGGCGCGTTCGACTTTGTCTTGAACTGCTTGCCGGTGGCGACATCGAACTTCACCACGCCATGATAGCGATCGTCGGATTCCTCCGCCGGCGCATAGCCCTTGCCCTTTTTGGTGACGACATGGATGAGCACCGGGCCGGTGCCATTGTCGCGCACATTGGTGAGCACTGGCAGCAGGTGGTCGAGGTTGTGGCCGTCGATCGGGCCGACATAGAACATGCCGAGTTCTTCGAACAGCATGCCGCCCGCCACCATGCCGCGCGCATATTCCTCCGCGCGCAAGGTGCGGTCCTCGAAGAATTTCGGCATCCGGTGAGCGATATTCTTCAAAATCTCTCGCGCGGTGCCGTAGGTCTGGCTGGAGATCAGCCGCGCCAGGTAGGCGGACATCGCACCTACCGGCGGCGCGATCGACATGTCGTTATCGTTGAGGATGACGATCAGGCGTGAGTTCAGCGCGCCCGCGTTGTTCATCGCCTCATAGGCCATGCCCGCCGACATCGAGCCGTCGCCGATCACCGCGATGACGTTGTTGTTGCCCTGTTGCAGGTCGCGCGCAACCGCCATGCCGAGACCGGCGGAGATCGAGGTCGAGGAATGCGCGGTGCCGAAAGCATCGTATTCACTCTCGGCGCGCTTCGGAAAGCCGGACAGGCCGCCGCCCTGCCGCAGCGTGCGGATACGGTCGCGGCGTCCGGTGAGAATCTTGTGCGGGTAGGCCTGATGGCCAACGTCCCAGATGATGCGGTCGTCGGGCGTGTTGAACACATAGTGCAATGCGACCGTCAGTTCGACCACGCCGAGGCCCGCGCCGAGATGGCCGCCGGTGACGGAGACGGCATCGACCATTTCGCGGCGCAGTTCGTCCGCGACCTGCGGCAACTGCTCGGGCGAAAGCGCACGCAGCTTGTCGGGGGTCGGAATGGTATCGAGCAACGGGGTCGTGCTGGTCTGAGACACGGTCAAGCCTTGCAGAAATAAAGGAAAAACGGCTGTCTGGCCTGTGGCCGCGCCGTATGTGCCGAGGCTTTATACCAATTCCAAAGTCATGCCAATGTGCCGGACCGCCGGAAAATGGCGTTGCAAAACCGGCCAATCCGGTGGCAGCCGAAAGCCGGGCAGGGGCTGCGCCTGGCCGAAAACCTCAGCGGACGTCGAGCGGCTCCACGCCCGCGGGCGCGCCAGTGGCGTCGGTGGTGATCTTGTCCACCCGTGCCTCCGCGAGCCGCAGCAGTTCCTCGCAACGCCGCTTCAGCGTCTCGCCGCGCTCATAGATCGCGACCGATTCTTCCAGCGGCACCTTGCCGTCTTCCAGACGCTTGACGATGGATTCAAGTTCCTCGATCGCGCGCTCGAATGTCATCGTCTTGATGTCGGCGTGGCTGTTACTGGCCATAGAGTGTTCCCCGGTCGATTCTGTGGCGCTTCTCAAAGCGTAGGTCTGATTTGCGGACGCAATGTGGCGCGGTTCAGTGCCCCATCAGGGCGCTGACATGCTCAACGATCGAATCGTGCAGGCCCTGCAGGTCGTAGCCGCCTTCGAGCACCGAGACGATACGTCCGCCCGCGCTCTTGTCGGCGACGTCCATCAGCTTCTTCGTCACCCATCCGAAATCCTTCTCGTCGAGCTGGATGTTGGCGAGCGGATCGCGCCAGTGCGCGTCGAAGCCCGCCGAGATGATGACGAGTTCGGGTGAGAATTTCTCAAGCTGCGGCAGGATCACGCCCTCGAACGCCTCGCGGAATTTCGGGCCGCCTTCGCCCGGACGCATCGGCGCGTTGACGATGGTGTCGTGCTCGCCGCGCTCCTGCGTGGCGCCGGTGCCGGGAAACAGCGGCATCTGGTGCGTCGAGCAATACATCACGGTCGGATCGGCCCAGAAAATGTCCTGCGAGCCGTTGCCGTGGTGCACGTCGAAATCGACCACCGCGACGCGGCCGATGCCGTGCTTTTTCTGCGCGTAGCGCGCGGCAATCGCGGCCTGATCGAAAATGCAGAAGCCCATCGCGCGGTTGCGCTCGGCATGATGGCCGCAGGGGCGGGTGCCGACGAAGACGTTCTGCGCTTTGCCGCTGACCACAGCATCGACACCTGCATTGGCGCCGCCGACGCCGCGCATCGCGGCTTCCCAGGTGCCGGGCGACATCATCGTATCCCCGTCGATATAGACGATGCCCTGCTTCGGTGCCATCTCGCGGATCTCATCGACGTAACTTTCGTCGTGGCACAGCTTGACGGTTTCGATGTCGCCCATCGGCGCTTCCTCGCGCACCAGCGGCTTGAAGATGTCCTGGCTCAGCGCCTTCTCCATCGCGCGGATGCGGTCGGGACGCTCCGGATGGCCTTCGCTCACCTTGTGATTGAGGGAGGAAGCGGTATGCGTCAGCAGAAGAGTAGACATGGACAATCCTTGCAGATGGAACGGGTACAGACCTAACGAGTGCGAACCTAAGGGTTATTTACGCGCAAAAAATGCTGCGAATGCGGCAACCGCCTCGGGCGAGGAGAGCCGCTCGCCGAACAGATGACTCTCTTGGTCGATCCGGCGCAAGAGTTCTTCCGGTGGCGGCCGCAATAATTTTCGCGAGGTCGCGAGGGCCTCGGCAGGCAGCGCGCAGATTTCGCGCGCAACCTTGAGCGCCTCGACCTCGGCGTGACCGGGCGCAACCACGTCGTTGACGAAACCTGCCTGTTCGGCCTCCTCGGCGCTGACGGGGCGCCCCATCAGCAGCATCGAGAACGCGCGCTGATGTCCCATCGTCATCGGCGCGAGCAGACTCGATGCGCCTTCGGGCACGAGGCCGAGATGAATGAAGGGAGTCGAGAATGAAGCGGAGGTGCTTGCGACCACGTAATCGCAATGGAACATCATCGTGGTGCCGATGCCGATCGCGATGCCGTCGACGGCGGCGATCAGGGGCTTGGCGTTCTGCACCAACGAGTACATGAACTTGACGGCGCTGATCGGCCGCGGCTCGCCGCCGGCGGCCCTCTGGAAATCCTCGAGATCGTTGCCGGCGGTGAACACGCCAAGGCCGCCGGTGATCATCAGACAGCGGATCGCGGGATTATTCTGGGCGGTGTCGATGGCATTGCGCATCGCATCGTACATGCCTTGCGTGAGCGCGTTCTTTTTTTCCGGCCGTCGCAGCTTGATGATGCGGGTTGATTCTTCATCCGTGACGATGACGTGATCGGGCATGCAGATCCTTGGCCTTGCGGGCGGGTCAATCGGACTCACCTTACATGATCCGCAGGGCTGCCCATATGGGCAAGCGCCGGTTTTGCCGAATGATCTGGGGAGACCGATGCCCTGACCGGGGCAATAAATGGCTGCGAAAATTGCAGAATCCGCCTAATCCACGAGCGTCATGTCGGCGTCATCGATCGCGCCGCCGCCCCGGATGATGGATTGCTCCAACGCTGGAGCTTGCACCACCATGTTTTCGGCAAGGAAACGGACCAGCGGCATGCGGCGCTGGGCATGGTCGCGCAGCGCATCATCCGTGCGCCCGTCGAGAGCCTGCCGCGCCAACATGCAGCCGCCGGTCGCGAGCGAGAGCAGGCGAAGATAAGGTGTCGCCCCCGCCAGCGCCTCGTCCGATGAGTTCATAATTTTCTCCAGCAGCCACTCGCTGGCGCGCGCGGCTGATCCGATTGCCTCGCGCAGAATCGCGCCGGTTGCGCCGAACGCAGGATCGTTTGATGCCTCGACACGCGTGACGATCTGTTCGAGTTCGTCGAGCAGGTCGCGCACCGCCGCGCCCTTGTCGGCGCCGAGCTTGCGCATCACGAGGTCGTTGGCCTGAATGCCGTTAGTGCCTTCGTAGATGGTGAGAATGCGCGCATCGCGCACGTATTGCGCGGCGCCCGTTTCCTCGATGAAGCCCGCGCCGCCATGCACCTGCACGCCCAATGCCGCGACCTCGTTGGCGATGTCGGTGGAGAAGGCTTTCGCCAGCGGCGTCAGCAGCCCCGCGCGGGCATCGGCTTTTTCGCGCGCGGTCTCGTCCTTGGCTTCATGCGAAATATCGATCGCGACCGCGGTGGCGTAACAGATCGTACGTGCGGCGGCGGTGAGGGCGCGCATGGTCAGGAGATTGCGCTTCACGTCGGGATGCACGGCGATGGGATCGGGTTCGCCGCCTTTGTGGCCGAGCGCGCGGCCTTGCTTTCGCTCATGGGCATAAGCGAGCGCCTGTTGCGTCGCGCGCTCCGCGATGCCGACGCCCTCCAGCCCGACGCCAAGACGGGCCTGGTTCATCATCGTGAACATGCAGGCCATGCCGTTGTTTTCTTCGCCGAGCAGATAACCGACCGCGCCGCCCTTGTCGCCCATCGTCATGGTGCAGGTCGGAGAGCCGTGGATGCCGAGCTTGTGTTCGAGCCCGCTGGCATAGATGTCGTTGCGCGCGCCGAGCGATCCGTCGGCGTTGACAAGAAATTTCGGCACCACGAAAAGCGAAATGCCCTTGGTCCCCTCCGGCGCGCCGGGCAGGCGGGCTAGCACGAGATGCACGATGTTCCCAGTCATGTCGTGGTCGCCGTAGGTGATGAAGATTTTCGTGCCGGACAGGCGATAGCTGCCGTCCGGCTGTTTCTCGGCGCGGGTGCGGAGCGCGCCGACATCCGAACCCGCCTGCGGCTCGGTGAGCTGCATGGTGCCGGTCCACTCGCCGGATATGAGTTTGGCGAGATAGGTCTGTTTGAGATCGTCCGCGCCATGGACGCTGATGGCCTCGATCGCGCCAGCCGTGAGCAGAGGACACAGCCCGAACGCCATGTTCGCCGCACTCCAGATTTCGCTGCAGGCGGCGTGCAGCACGATCGGCAGGCCTTGTCCGCCAAATTCCTCCGCGCCGGTGAGGGAATTCCAGCCCGCTTCGGCCCAGCCTTTATATGCGTCACGCCATCCAGGCGACGTGGTGACCTTATTGTCTTTCAGCGTCGCGCCGTGTTCGTCGCCGACACGGTTGAGCGGCGCGAGCACTTCGCTTGCGAACTTGCCGGCTTCCTCGATCACGGCGCTGGCGGTGTCGGCATCGTAATCGCGGTAATGCCCGGCGCGGATCGCTTCATTCAGCGCGGCACCGTAGTTGAGTGCGAGCAGGATATCCTCGACGGGCGCGCGATAGGTCATGGCCAGATCTTTCGTAAGCAGGAGCGTCTCTCAACAAACGCAAAACGTTTTGAAAAATCTAGTTTCGGAAATTCATCACCACTCGTTGGCAAGCAGCGTAGCCGATTCTTCGGCGTGCCCGATCACTCTTTTGAACCGTTCTGATCTTGACGGATTCTAACGCGAAAGCCGCGCTTTTCGAGGGTTTCTAAGGCAGTTTTACGATGCGGGAGATTAAGGAACGCACCGGGTGCCGACGAGACATATCGGCAAAATTCGGGGGCGTTTTTCGTGACTGTTTCGGTATTGAAGATATCGCGCGCAACACTTCTGGGCGCGGCAAGCGTACTGACGTTTTCGTTCGGTTTTGAATCGCAGACATGGGCGCAAAGCGCGCCTTCCAGTTCGCCCACCATGCTCAGTCCGGTGGTGGTGCAGGGCGCCGCGCCGAAACGCGCCAAGAAACGCGATGCACAAAATAATCGAGGCGCACGCTCCTCGGGACGAGCGCGCAACACCGGACGCGATGTTGTGACGCCTGCCAATGCTGGAACAGATGCCCGCCCGACCGAATCCGCATTCGGGCATGTCGATGGCATCGTCGCCAACCGCAGCGCCACCGGCACCAAGACGGATGCTGCGTTGATCGACACACCGGCGGCGATCTCGGTGGTGACACAGGACCAGATTCAGGCGCAGGGCGCGCAGAGCATCGCGCAGGCGGTGCGCTACGTGTCCGGCGCCCGCGTCGACCCGGCAGGTGCGGATGTCCGTTTCGATCAGGTCTATATCCGCGGTTTTCTCGCCGACAAATATCTCGATTCGCTGAAGCTCTTCAGCGGCGGTTTTGCCTACAACCTCATCGATCCGTTCAACCTCGAGAGGGTGGAATTGCTGCATGGACCAGCCTCCATTCTGTATGGGCAGGCCTCGCCGGGCGGCCTTGTCGATCTGGTCAGCAAGCGGCCGACGCTCGAGCCGTATCATGAGATGTTCGTGTCGACCGGCAGCTATGGTCGCATTCAGGGCGGCGTCGACCTCAGCGGACCGATCGACAAGAACAAGGAATGGCTCTACCGCATCACCGCCTCGGGCTTCGATGTCGGCAGCCAGGTCGATCATACCGGCTATCAGCGGGTCTCGATCGCACCGTCGCTGACGTGGCGGCCCACCAACGACACGACGATCACTTTCCAGGGCACCTATCAGAAAGATCCGAAGGCCGGGTTCTATAATCAGTTGCTGCCGGGCGGTGTCGGCACCGTCTTCAGCACGCCGCTTGGCCGCATCCCGACCAGCTTCTATTCGGGCGAGCCGAATTTCGACAAGACCAGCCGTGAATATGGCTCGGTGGGTTATCTCGCCGAGCATCGCTTCGATAATGTCTGGACCGTGCGGCAGAACCTGCGTTACAGCGACAACGATACCTATACGCAGCTGGTTTACCCGAGCGGTGTCGGCACTCCCGATGCTATCCAGCGCAGTGCGTTCTGGACCGCCGAGAAGCTGCGCAGCTTCCAGATTGATAATCAGGCCGAAGCCAAGTTTTCCACCGGGCTGTTCCAGCACACCATGCTGTTCGGCGTCGATTATGCGACAGGGACGGACCAGACCCGGGGCGGATCGAGCGCTAACGGTGTCAATGTCGGATCGATCAATGCCTTCAATCCCATTTATGGTGTCGCCAATATCCCGGTGATGCCGGTGACCAGTGGCGCCAAGCAGGATTTCGATCAGGTCGGACTCTATGTGCAGGATCAGATCAAGTTCGACCGCTGGGTTGCGCTGCTGGGCGTGCGTCACGACTGGGCGGACTCGCGTACGCAAACTCTGGCTGGTGTCGTAACGCCAAGCTCGGACCAGGCGACGTCGAAGCGTGCCGCGCTGCTCTACAAATTCGACAACGGCGTTTCGCCCTATATCCAGTACACGGAATCATTCCAGCCGATCGTCGGGACTGCGCAGAGGACGGCAAGTCCGTTCAAGCCGACCACGGGCCAGCAGGAAGAGGTCGGCATCAAGTATCAGCCGAATTCCAGGACGCTGCTGACTGCGGCAATCTACAACCTGACGCAGCAAAATATCAAAATGCAGGATCCGAACGATCCGCAAAATCAGATACAGACCGGGGAAATTCGTTCGCGCGGCGTCGAACTTGAAGCCAAGAGCGAGATCAGCCGCAACCTCTCGGTGCTGGCGTCCTACACTTACATGGATATTCTCAACACGCGGGCGGCTGCTCCGGCGCAGGGCCACCGGCCGATCGGCATGCCTGCGAATTCGGCGGCTGCGTGGGCGGACTACACCTTCCACGGCGGCCAGCTCGACGGCTTTGGCCTGTCGGGTGGCGTTCGCTATCTCGGCGAGACGTATGGCGGCAATGCCAATACTTATAAAGTGCCCGGCGTGACCCTGTTCGACGCGGGCCTCCACTACGACCTCGCCGCGCTGGGACCGCAGTTCAAGGGCTACAAGGTGCAGGTGAATGCGACCAACCTGTTCGACAAGACCTATGTCTCGGTCTGTCAGAACTTCGGCTGCTACTACGGTCTGCGCCGCGAGGTGATCGCAACGCTGCGCTACAAGTGGTGAGCTTCACTCGATCATGAAATGGCGGCGCTCGGCGCGAACGCGTGCGGCGATGTAACGATGAACCTCACGCACGCGCCGCGTGGCGTGCGTGTCGGGGTGCGACACCAGCCAGTAGGTCCGCACGAAGCGGATTTCCGGCAGCAGCCGCCGCAGTTCGGGATAACGCCGGGTCGCGTAGTCATGCAAGATGCCGATGCCGTGCCCCGCGCGCACCGCTTCGACCTGGCCGACGACGCTGCCGCATTCGTAACGGCGCGACATCACGGTGTCGAAGTAGGACGAATAGTCGAGCGCGCGGCTGTAAACGAAATCGCTCACCTGCGTGATGAACAGATGGCCCGCGAGATCGGCCTCGCTTTGGATCGGCGGATAGCGGTCGAGATATTGCTTCGACGCATAGAGGCTAAGCGAATAATCGGTCAGCTTGGTGGTGATGAGCCTTCCTTCCTTCGGCCGCTCCACCATGATCGCGATGTCGGCTTCCCGTTTCGAAAGTGAAAAGGTGCGCGGCAGCGGCACGAGTTGCACGATCAGTTCGGGATGCATGGCAGCGAGCGCGCCCAGTTGTTCGGCGAGAAGGTAGTTTCCGATCCCGTCCGGCGCGCCCACGCGTACGGTCCCTGTCACCCGGTCTGATGTCGAGGCAAGCTGCGATCCGACCCGTAGGAATTCGGATTCGACCTTCTCGGCGGTCGCCATCAGAGCCTCGCCCGATCGCGTCAGCGTGCAACCGGTGGTGTCGCGTTTGACGAGGCGGGTCTTCATCTCGCGTTCGAGTGCGCTGAGTTGTCGCGCCACGGTGGCGTGATTGAGGCCGAGCTTTTTCGCGGCCCCGAGAATCTGGCCGGACCTGGCCACCTCAAGGAAAATCCGAACGCGATCCCAATCCATGCCAGTGTCCGTGCCTGAAGCTGATGCGGGTTTTCGAGCACCGCCATATCAGGTACTTTAATTTTTGCACAACGGTGGGACAATAGTGTTGGTTGGTCCAGGGGGCCGCGAGGCGCAAAATCAGCCTCGAATAACAGCCCCGGGAGAACAATCATGGCTTCGGACATCTCACATTATATCAACGGCCAGCGGGTGGCCGGGAAAAGCGGCCGCGTCGCGCCGATCTTCAATCCCGCGATCGGCCAACAGGTAACGAACGTGGCGCTCGCCAGCGCCTCGGAAGTCGATCAGGCGGTCGCGGCCGCGCGCCGCGCATTTCCGGCCTGGGCTGCCGTAACGCCGCTGCGCCGCTCCCGCATTATCGCCAAGTTTCAGCGCATCGTCGAAGAGCGCAGCGAGGAAATGGCCAAGGCGGTCTCGCAGGAACATGGCAAGCTGCTGACCGACGCGCGCGGCGAAGTGCAGCGCGGCCTCGAAGTGGTGGAGTTCGCCACCGGCGCGCCGCATCTGTTGAAGGGCGATTACAGCGAGGACGTCGGCACCCGTGTCGACAGCTACGCCATTCGCCAGCCGCTCGGCGTCGTCGCAGGCATCACCCCGTTCAATTTCCCGGTCATGGTGCCGATGTGGATGTTTCCGGTGGCGCTGGTCTGCGGCAACACCTTCGTGCTGAAGCCGTCGGAGCGCGATCCGTCCGCTTCGCTTCTGATGGCCGACTGGCTCAAGGAAGCCGGCGTGCCGGATGGCGTCTTCAATGTCGTGCAGGGCGACAAGGAGGCGGTGGACGCCTTGCTGAAACACCCGGATGTGTCCGCCATCAGTTTCGTCGGTTCGACGCCAATTGCGCGTTACATCTATCAGACCGCGACACATGAAGGAAAACGCTGCCAGGCCCTCGGCGGCGCGAAGAACCACATGGTCATCATGCCCGACGCGGATATGGATCAGGCGGTCGACGCGCTGATGGGCGCGGCCTATGGCGCAGCCGGCGAGCGGTGCATGGCGATTTCGGTTGCGGTGCCGGTCGGCAAGAAGACGGCCGATACGCTGATCGAGAAACTGACGCCGCGGGTGAGGGGGTTGAAGATCGGACCCGGCCCGGATCTCGAGGCCGAGATGGGGCCGCTCGTCACCAAGGCGCACCGCGACCGCGTCCACGGTTATATCGACACCGGCGTGTCGGAAGGCGCGAAGCTCGTGGTCGACGGACGCGACTTCAAGATGCAGGGCTACGAGAACGGCTACTTCCTCGGCGGCTCGCTGTTCGACAACGTCACCACCGACATGAAGATCTACAAGGACGAGATTTTCGGGCCGGTGCTGTCCGTGGTGCGCGCGCCGGACTACGACACTGCGGCGAAGATGATCAACGAGAACGAATACGGCAACGGTACCGCGATCTTTACCCGCGATGGCGATTCAGCACGCGAGTTCGCGCATCGCATTCAGGTCGGCATGGTCGGCATCAATGTACCGATCCCAATTCCGATGGCTTATCATTCGTTCGGTGGCTGGAAGGCATCGTTCTTCGGCGATCACGATATGCATGGGCCGGAAGGTGTCCGTTTCTACACCAAGCTCAAGACCATCACGAGCCGGTGGCCGGTCGGCGTTGCATCCGGTGCGGAGTTCTCCATTCCAAATATGTCGTAGCCATCGGACATCTCGTTCGTTCCGGTTTTTGACATTACGAAAATTCCAGAAATCAAAAACAGCCGGTTTTACCGGCTGTTTTTTTATGTCGGTGCGCAAAGTCTGGCATGCCAGATGCGGCATGTTCTGCATGACGGGACAGGAACTGAAGAAATTGAAGGCTTAAGTCTTATATCAGACATATGACATCTTTACAGAACGGCCGGACGATGGCACGCTAGTCAGAACAAGAGGGCGGATAGCCCCGGTTGAGCGGGAGAGGCGCAACGGCATGAGACGGCACGTAGCCTGCAAAATGGTCCGACGAAATCGCGAAGCCTTACGGCTTGGCGACGCCGGGCCATTTGTTTTCAGGGGCAGCCTCTCATGGAGAGAAACATTGCCTCCTGCACTCCATCATTGGAGAGACCATCTCTTTCAATTTCGACAGGGCAAGGGCACGTAGATGCTCGCGCGCGTTGGCCGGGAGGAACGATTGAACACTGCACCGCTTTTGGAGGTGAAAGGCGTCACGCTCCAGTACAAGACGCCTAATCATCTCGTAACCGCGACTTATCGCATCGACTTTGACGTCTTTCAGGGCGACCGTTTCATTTTGCTTGGGCCCTCCGGCTGCGGCAAATCGACCCTTTTGAAGGCTGTCGGCGGCTACATGCCTCCGACCGAAGGCGAGATGAAGCTGAAGGGCAAGCTGATCCGTCATCCCGGTCCAGACCGGATGATGGTGTTTCAGGAGTTCGACCAGCTGCTCCCTTGGAAGACGGTGAAGGAAAACGTCGTGTTTCCTTTGCTGTGCACCAACAAGCTCGGTGCGCGCGAAGCCGAAGACAAGGCGATGCACTACATTCGCAAGGTCAATCTGGAAAAGTTCGCTGAAAGCTATCCGCACATGCTCTCGGGCGGCATGAAGCAGCGTGTCGCAATCGCGCGCGGCATGGCGATGGAGCCGGACATCCTGTTGATGGACGAGCCGTTCGCCGCACTCGACGCGCTGACGCGCCGCAAGATGCAGGACGAACTGCTGATGCTGTGGGACGAGACGCGCTTCACGGTGCTGTTCGTTACGCATTCGATTCCCGAAGCGATCAAGATCGGCAACCGCATCCTGTTGCTGTCGCCGCATCCGGGTCAGGTGAAGGCCGAGCTGAACGGCGGCGTGCACGGCGAGGAAGCCGCCGAACTGGAGCATCGCATCCAGACTATGCTGTTTGCTGACACCATCGAGGAGGCGGAAAATGTCTGACGTGACCTTGTCCGCGCAGAAGATCGTGGCGCCTCACCGCGCCGAATTCGTGCGGGATGCATCTGAAACATCGCAGGTACCGCTGGTGGTGGAGAAGCCGTTGCCGTTGATCGGCCGGCTCTACAACCAGACCTGGCTGCGCAAGATCATTATCCTCGCGTTTCTTGCACTGGCGTGGGAGATCTATGGCCGCTACCTGAACAACAATCTGTTGTTCCCGACCTTCAGCGAAACCATGAGCGCGTTCTTCACCAACATCGGGAACGGCGTTCTGCCGGCGCGTGCATGGTCGTCCATCAAGGTGCTGTTGATGGGTTACGCGGCCGGTGTCACGCTGGCGGCTGTTCTGACGGCGCTGGCGATCACCACTCGGATCGGCACGGATTTCCTCGAAACCCTGACGTCGATGTTCAACCCGCTGCCCGCCATCGCGCTGTTGCCGTTGGCGCTGATCTGGTTCGGCCTTGGCAACGGCTCGCTGGTGTTCGTGCTGGTGCACTCGGTGACGTGGGCGATCGCGCTGAACACGCACTCCGGCTTCCTGTCGGTGAGCCGTACGCTCAAGATGGTCGGGCGTAATTATGGTCTCGGCGGATTCCGTTACATCAGCAAGATCCTGATCCCGGCGGCGTTCCCGAGCATCCTCACCGGCCTGAAGATCGGCTGGGCGTTCGCCTGGCGCACTTTGATCGCGGCTGAACTCGTGTTCGGTGTGTCGTCCGGCTCGGGCGGTTTGGGCTGGTTTATTTTCGAAAACAAGAACAGTCTCGATATCCCGACGGTGTTCGCCGGTCTGTTGACCGTCATCATCATCGGTCTTGTGGTTGAGAACGTGATCTTCCGGGCGATCGAGGCCAACACCATCGATCGTTGGGGCATGCAGTCTTAAATCTAAAAAGGGCATTTGCCGGAACAACAATAATAAATATCCGGCTTTTTGTGAGGAGAAGGACAGGATGTTGAAATCAGTTGTAAAGACGATGGCGGCGATCGGTCTGGTCGCAGGACTTACGAGTGCAGGATTTGCCAGCGGCGCTCATGCCGAAGTGAACACCGTTCGCATCGCCAAGCAGTACGGCGTTTCGTATCTGCCACTGACGATGATGGAGGAGCAGCACCTCCTCGAGAAACACGCCAAGGCCGAAGGCCTCGGCGATCTTAAGGTCGAGTGGCTGCGCTTCAGCTCGGGCAGCGGCATGAATGAAGCGCTGTTGTCCGGCAATCTTGACTTTGCCGGCGGCGGTGTCGGCCCGATGCTGACGATCTGGGGCAAGACCCAGAACAACTACAAGGTGAAGGGTGTCGCGGCGATCAATTCGATGCCGCTCTATCTCGTCACCACCAATCCCAACGTGAAGACGATCAAGGACTTCACCGAGAAGGACAAGATCGGTCTTCCGGCCGTGAAGGTCTCGATCCAGGCGATCACGCTGCAGATGGCGGCAGAGAAGGCATTCGGAGTGGGTCAGAGCCACAAGCTTGATGCGCTCACGGTGTCGATGAGCCATCCCGATGCGATGACGGCGATGCTCGGCGGTCATTCCGAGGTCGATGCTCATTTCGGTTCGCCGCCATACCAGAATCTGGAGCTGAAGGACCCGAAGGCGCATCTCGTCCTCAACAGCTACGACGTGCTGGGCGGCCCGCACACCTTCAACTCGGTTTGGGCGACCACCAAGTTCGCTGAGTCCAATCCGAAGGTCATGAAGGCTTTCCTCGGTGCGCTTGATGAGGCGATGGCCAACATCAAGGCCGATCCCGCGAAGGCGGCAGCCATCTGGGTGAAGGCCGAGAACTCGAAGATTTCCGTCGCCGATGCTGAAAAGATCATCCGCGATCCGGTGAACGAATGGACCACCACCCCCAAGAAGGTGCTGTCCTATCTCGACTACATGAATCGTGCTGGTCTCATCACTGCCAAGACCAAGGACTGGAAAGACATCTACTTCCCGGGCATCCACAGCGCCAACGGCAGCTAAAACCAACGGAGGCTCTTGACCCTAGTCATGAGTGTTCAAGTAAAAAGCAACGACGACACCTCGCCGGCCCCTGTACTGATCGTGCAGGTCTGGCGGGGTGATAAAGATGGCGCCTTTCAGACCTTCGAAGTCCCGGCGCGTGCCAATCAAACCGTGCTGGATGTCGTCACCGAGATCCAGCGCACGCAGGACGAAACGCTGTCCTATCGTTTCGCCTGCCGCGTCGGAATGTGCGGTTCCTGCGCCATGGTCGTGAATGAGCGGCCGCGCTGGACCTGCCGGACCCGCGTCGACGAGCTTGAAGGCGGCCCGCTGAAGCTGGAGCCGCTGCGCAACCTGCCTGTCGTCAAGGATCTGACGGTGGACATGGAGCCCTTCTTCAACAAATGGCGCGACGCGCACGGCTATTTCGAGCCGGGCGAGAACCCGCCTGCGGACTTCGCCGTCGTCGAGCCGTCTTCGCCGGAACGGCAGGCCGTCGATGAAGGCATCGAATGCATCAATTGCGGCGTGTGCTACTCGGCCTGCGACGTGGTGTCGTGGAACGAGGACTATCTCGGGCCGGCGGCGCTGAATCGGGCATGGACGCTCGTCAACGACGTTCGTGATCGCGGACAGGACGCGCGCCTCACTGCCGTGACCGGCGATGCCGGTTGCCATTCCTGCCACAGCCACATGAGCTGCACTGAATTCTGCCCCAAGCATCTGTCTCCAACGTTCTCAATCGCCGGTTTGAAGCGGGCGACCTCGAACAAACTCTGGAGGCGGCGATGAACCCGGTTCTCTATCTCGCCCAGCGTGGCACGGCGTTCATTCTCGCCTTCGCGGTGACGGTTCACCTCATCACCATCATCTATGCCGTGCGCGGCGGACTGACGGCGGGCGATATTCTGGCGCGCACCCATGGCAACCGCGCGTTTCTCGCGTTCTACCTGACATTCGTGGCGGCGGCGGCGATCCATGCGCCAATCGGCCTGCGCTCGGTGCTGCGCGAATGGCTGCACTGGCGGGGCCGCTCGCTTGACGTGGTGCTGGCACTATTTTCGGTTTCGCTCGTTATCCTTGGAGTGAGGGCCGCGTTTGCGGTGTATGGCGCATGAGCGTGATACGGGGCTCACATCTGAAGCCGGGTTTCATCGCGGCGATGCTGCATCGCCTGTCCGGCGTGGCGCTGGCAATCTTTTTGCCGATGCACTTTCTCGCGCTCGGCACCGCGCTCAATGGCGCAGGCGCGCTGGACAGTTTTCTCGCATTGACCCACTCGCGGATCGCCTTGATCGCGGAGTGGGGCCTTGTTTCCGCGCTCGCGGTGCACATGGCGCTTGGCCTGCGGGTGCTCGCGATCGAATGGTTTGCGATGCGCGACCGAAGCGCGGTGCTGGTTTCAAGTTGTGTCGCCGCCTCATTAGCGGTTGGTGTGTTGTTTCTGTTGAACGGGATGTAGAGCCATGCAGATTGATATGAAAGAAGTCGAAGAAGTCTGCAAAACGCTCTATGTGCAGGCTCTCAAGATGCTGCCGGACGACATCAAGGCCGGTTTCAAGACGCTGGTGCGCAATGAGACCAGCACCATCGGCAAAACAGTGCTCGACACCATGGTGGAGAATATTGCGGTCGCCGAGCGTACCAACAACATCTTGTGCCAGGACACCGGCATTCCGATCTACAACGTGACGATCGGCCGGGACGTGCAGTTCGATGGGGCAGAGCTGAAGGCGGCGATCCGCCGGGGCTGTGAACGCGCCACCACGGAATGCTCGCTGCGGTCCTCCGTGGTGCATCCGATCACCCGCAAGAACAACCAGACATCGAGCGGCATCCGTGTGCCGATCATCCATGTCGATTTCGACGAGCGGCCGGAGACGGCCTCGATCGAGATGATTCCGAAGGGATCGGGTTCGGAGAACGGTTCGTTCCTGAAAATGCTGCTGCCGTCCGACGGCATCAAGGCGGTGAAGGCGTTCGTGATCGATCGTGTCATCGAACTAGGTGGCCGTGTCTGCCCGCCGACCATTGTCGGTGTCGGCATGGGCGGCACCTCTGACCTCTGCATGCATCTGGCCAAAATCGCGGCGACACGCCCGCTCGGCTCAAAATGCAGCGACGAGGAGGGCGCCAAGATCGAGGCCGAACTCTCGAAAGCGGTGAATGAACTTGGCATCGGTCCGCAGGGGCTGGGCGGGCGTTCGACCAGCTTCGCCGTGCATGTGGAGGTCGCCGCCACCCACATCACGCAAAATCCGGTTGCGGTGAACATCCAGTGCCATTCGGCGCGGCGCGCGCGGGCGACGATCACGCCCGGCGGCATCGCGTTCTCGGCGTGAGGGCAGGACCATGGCACATCATATTCTTGAAATGCCGATCACCGAGGAAAAGGCCCGCAGCCTGAAGATCGGCGACACCGTGACCCTCGAGCAGACGCTGTTCGGCATCCGCGACGCGACGCTGATCCACATGTTCGACAAAGGCCGCAAGGTCAAATTCGATCTTCACGGTCACGCGGTTATCCACACCGCGCCGAACGTGCATCGTGTGCCGGTCTCGAACGAGGCTCCGGTCGGCTACAAGCCGTTCTGCATCGGCACCACCACGTCGATGCGCATGGAGCGTTTCACCCACGACCTGATGGACCGCGAAGGCGTGCGCATCATCGTCGGCAAGGGCGGCATGGGGCCGGACACGCTCGCGGCCTTTGCCGAGTTCGGCGGCGCCTATCTTGCCATCGTCGGTGGTGCCGCGGCGCTGGAGACGACATGGATTGAGCAGATCGTCGATATCGACATGGATGATTTGCATCCCGAGAGCCTCTGGAAATTCCAGATCAGGAATTTCGGCCCGTTGCTGGTCGGCATGGATTCGCATGGCGGCTCGCTCTACGCCGATTTGCAGAAGGATGTGGCCAGTCGCCGCGATGCGGTTCTCAAAAGCATCGGAGCGGTGTGAACCATGGCGCTGCGCACGGTCGATACCGACATCCTGATCCTCGGCTCCGGCGGAGCTGGGCTTTTTGCAGCACTTCACGCCAAGAAAGCTGCGCCGCATCTCGACGTCACCGTCGCGGTGAAGGGGCTGCTCGGCAAATGCGGCTGCACCCGCATGGTGCAGGGCGGCTACAACGTCGCGCTCGCGCCGGGCGACTCGGTCGAACGTCATTTCATGGACACGATCGAGGGCGGCAAGTGGCTTAACAATCAGGATCTCGCCTGGAAACTCGTCGTCGAAGCGCAAATCCGCATCCGCGAGCTTGAGAACGAACTCGGCTGCTTCTTCGACCGCAATCCCGACGGCAGCGTTCACCAGAAGGCGTTCGCGGGGCAGACCTTCGACCGCACCGTGCACAAGGGAGACCTCACCGGCATCGAGATCATCAACCGGCTGTCCGAGCAGATCTGGCGGCGCGATGTGAAGCGCATGGAAGACCATCGCGCGCTGGATCTCATTCCGTCGGCGGATGGTTCGGGCCTCGCGGGGGTGCTGATGCTCGACATGCGCAGCGGCGAGCCGTTGCTTGTTCGCGCCAAGGCAACGCTGCTTGCGACCGGCGGCGGGCCGACGATGTACAAGTACCATACGCCGTCCGGCGACAAGACCTGCGATGGCCTGGCGATGGCGATGCGCGCGGGGCTGTCGCTGCGCGATCTCGAAATGGTGCAATTCCATCCCACCGGTCTCCTTGCGGGCGCGGGCACGCGCATGACTGGCACGGTACTGGAGGAAGGCCTGCGCGGCGCAGGCGGGCAGTTGCTGGATTCGCGCGGCGAACGCTTCATGTTCGATTACGACGAGCGCGGCGAACGTGCCACGCGCGACATCGTCAGCCGCTCGATCATGTACCAGATCCGCAAGGGTCACGCGACCAAGCACGGCGGCGTGCACATCAAGATGAGCCATCTCGGACCGGATCACGTGCGCCGCACCTTCAAGGGCATGGTCGAGCGCTGTGCCGATTGCGGCTTCGACCTCGCGGGCGGCCTCGTCGAGGTGATTCCGACCGCACACTACATGATGGGCGGCGTGGTGTTCGATCTCGATTGCAGCACCGCGATGCCGCGTTTGTTCGCGGCCGGAGAAGACACCGGCGGCGTGCACGGCGCCAACCGTCTCGGCGGCAATGGCGTTGCCAACTCCACGGTGTTCGGCGGCGTGGCCGGCGATGCGATGGCGCGCGCGGTCGCGAAGGAAGGCGCCTTTGCCGATCCGGATCAGTCCGTGATCGACGCATCGCTCGATCGCGCATTCTCGCCGCTCGGCAAGCCGTCAGGCGATCTCGCCGAGATGCGGGAGGCGCTGATGGACATCATGTGGAACGATGTCGGCATCCTGCGCACGGGCGAAGGACTCGCACGCGGCGCTGCGGCGCTGGAAGATCTCGCGGGGCAGGTGGCGCGGGTCGGCGTGGCCGATGGTGACCGCCGCTACAACCTGACGTGGATGGACCGGCTTAATCTGGAAAACCTCGTGCAGGTCAGTCGCGGAATCTGTGCGGCGGCGACGGCGCGCACCGACAGCCGCGGTGCACATTTCCGTGAAGATTATCCGTCCACGTCCGACCTTACGACCTCCCACTACACCGTTGTGCGGATGCAGGGCGGCGAGATCGACATTTCCACCGCGCCAGTGGCGTTTACCCGCGTAAAACCGGGCGAAACCCTGCTTTCGGAGGCGGCGGAATAGAGCGGTTCTGCTTGACCTAGATATTTGTTATCTTATACAAGACTTGGGACCTGAGACCCATTCAGACGAGCAGGGAGAAAGAAGAATGAATGCTCCGGTAGCGGCGTCAGCCGCCAAAGACAAACCGAACATGCCGCACGTGCTGGCCCACAGCCCGAAGGACAATGTTGCGGTCGTTGTCGTCGAGGACCTGAAGGCCGGCACCAAGGCATTCGGCGTCATCACCGAGAACGACACGACGTTCACCATCGACGTGAAGGACGATATTCCGATTGGCCATAAGGTGGCGCTGGTCGACCTCAAGAAGGGCGACACCGTCATCAAGTACGGTCAGGACGTCGGCAAGATGGTCGGCGATGGGCCGAAGGGCCGTCACGTCCATATTCACAATCACAAGACCAAGCGTTGGTGAGGGCGAGAACATGTCACTCGGTAATATCGTTGAAATGAAGTCGCCTTTTCCGGGCACCGCGACGGATCAGTTGACGACGAAGATTTCGCCAAATACCCGCGCTTCGAAGGATTTCAAGAACGCGAAGTTCTGGGGCTGGCGGCGTGAAAACGGCCGCGTCGGCGTCCGCAACCACGTTCTCATCCTGCCGCTCGACGATCTGTCGAACGCATCCTGCGAAGCGGTCGCCAACAATATCAAGGGCACCATCGCGATCCCGCACTCCTACGGCCGTCTGCAATTCGGTGAAGATCTCGAATTGCACTTCCGTACCCTGATCGGCACCGGCTCGAATCCGAACGTTGCCGCCGTGGTCGTGATCGGCATCGAGGAAGGCTGGACCAGCCGCGTCGTCGAAGGCATCGCCAAGACCGGCAAGCCGGTCGTCGGCTTCGGCATCGAAACCCATGGCGACATCGCTACCATCGCGAAGGCGAGCTATCAGGCGAAGCGCTTCGTGCAGTGGGCGACCGAGCTGCGGCGCGAGGAATGCTCGATTTCGGAACTGTGGGTCTCGACCAAGTGCGGCGAGTCCGACACCACCACGGGTCTGTCGTCATGCCCCACCGTCGGTAACATGTACGACAAGCTGATCCCGCAGGGCATCTACGGCGTGTTCGGTGAAACGTCGGAAATCACCGGCGCCGAGCATCTGTGCAAGGAGCGCGCGGCGTCTCCGGAGATCGCGGACAAATGGTACAAGATGTGGAAGGCGTACCAGGACGACGTGATCGAAGCGCACAAGACCGACGACCTCTCCGATTCTCAGCCGACCAAGGGCAACATCGCTGGCGGTCTGTCGAGCATCGAGGAGAAGGCGCTCGGCAACCTCGAGAAGATCGGCCACAAGTCGAAATTCATCGATGCGCTGGAACCCGCTGAAGCCCCGGCCAAGGGCCCCGGCCTCTATTACATGGACACGTCCTCGGCGGCTGCCGAATGCGTGACGCTGATGGCTGCAGCGGGTTACGTGATCCACACGTTCCCGACGGGCCAAGGCAATGTCATCGGTAATCCGATCGTGCCGGTCATCAAGATCAGCGGTAATCCGAAGACCGTGCGCACCATGGGCGAGCACATCGACGTCGATGTGAGCGGCGTGCTGCGCCGGGACATGACGCTGGATCAGGCCGGTGACGCGCTCATCGACATGATCTCGCGCACCGCGAACGGCCGCCTCACAGCGTCGGAATCGCTCGGTCATCGCGAATTCGTGCTGACCAAGCTGTATCGCAGCGCCTAAACGGCACAGGCGGGCGGCGCGATTGCGCCGTCCGCTGTTTTTTTATTTTTGGAATGAGGGCCGCGTGTCTGACATCGTTATTTGCGAATTCATGGACGAGGCGGCAATCACCGAAGGGTTGCGCGGTTTCGATTATTTCTACGACCCCAATCTCGTCGATCATCCGAATGACTTGAATGCCCGCCTCAAGGATGCACGCGCGATCATCGTGCGCAACCGCACGCAGGTGCGCGGCGCACTGCTGGATGCAGCGCCGAAGCTGAAGGCCGTCGGCCGGCTTGGCGTCGGGCTCGATAATATCGATCTGGAAGCCTGTGCGAAGCGCAACATCGCGGTGTTGCCGGCTTCGGGCGCGAACGATCTTTCGGTGGCCGAATATGTCATCACGAGTGCGATGATGCTGTTGCGCGGCGCCTATATGGCGACGGGAAGCGTCGTCGCCGGCAAGTGGCCGCGCAATACGCTGATCGGCCGCGAGATTTCCGACAAGGTGATGGGGCTCGTCGGGTTCGGCTCCATCGCGCGCCTCACCGCGAAACTTGCGGCGGCGATGGGCATGAAGGTGGTCGCGTTCGATCCACTGGTGGACGATGCGGCGTTTACCCAGGCCGGTGTGCAACGCCAGACGCTGGAGAGTTTGCTGGCGCTGTCCGATGTCGTCAGCCTGCATGTGCCGCTCAACGACAAGACCCGCAACATGATTGATACGTCCGCGCTGTCGCGGATGCGCTCGGATGCCATCCTGATCAATGCCGCCCGGGGCGGTGTGGTGGACGAAGCGGCCGTGGCGGCAGCGCTTAAGGCGAAGAAACTCGGCGGCGCCGCGCTCGATGTGTTCGTGGAAGAACCGCTCAAGTCGGGCGGCATCTTTGCGGATGTGCCGAATCTGATCCTGACGCCGCACATTGCCGGCGTCACTGTGGAATCCAACACGCGGGTGTCCTGGGTCACGGTCGAGAACGTCAAGAAGGTTCTGAACGCATGAGCACGCAGTCTCTCGCCGATCTCACCAAGCGCGTCGCGGGCACGTTCATCGCCCATGGCTGCAGTGACGAGGCGGCCGCGTCGGTGGCGTGTGCGCTGGTGACTGCGGAAGCCGACGGCCTCAAGGGCCATGGCCTGTCACGCGTGCCCACGTATCTCGCCATGGTGAAAAGCGGCAAGATTGACGGCAAGGCGAAGCCGAAATCTTCGAATCCGCGCCCCAGCATTCTGGCGATCGATGCGGCGAAGGGATTTGCCTATCCTGCCATCGACCTCGCACTCGCGGAATTGCCTGCGCTTGCGACAAAGCAAGGCATCGCAGTCGCGGCCATCGGCAATTCCAATCATTGCGGTGCCGCCGGTCTGCCGTGCGAGGCGCTGGCGAAGAAGGGACTGGTCGCGCTCCTGTTTGCGAATACGCCGAGCGCCATGGCTCCTTGGGGCGGGCGCGAGCCGGTGTTCGGCACCAACCCGATTGCCTTCGCAGCACCGATCGATGGCCGTGAACCGGCGGTGGTGGATCTTGCACTGTCGAAGGTCGCGCGCGGACCGATCGTCGCCGCCAAGCAGAAGGGCGAGAGTATCCCTGAAGGCTGGGCGCTCGATGCCGACGGACAGGTGACAACCGATCCGGTCAAGGCGCTGCAAGGCACGATGATCCCGCTGGGCGATGCCAAGGGTGCGGCGCTGGCCTTCATGGTTGAAGTTCTGGCGGCCTGTATCCCCGGAGCCAATCTGGCATTCGAAGCTTCCTCTTTCCTCGACGACAAGGGCGGCCCGCCGCTCACCGGACAGTTGTTGCTCGCCATCGATCCTGCGGGATTCGGGCACGGACGGTTCGGAGAACGGATGGCGACGCTGGTCGCGGCGATCGAGCGTCAGCAGGGGGCGCGCATCTCGGGCGGGCGGCGGCTTGCGAATCGGGCCAAGGCCGCCCGTGACGGGCTGGCTGTTTCGCCGGAAATCGAATCGGTTTTGAAGGAGACGGCATCCGTCAAGGCTTGATGGGTTATTTGGTTGTGCGTAGCCGCTCGAGCGGGCGGGAAGGGCTTCGGTCCCGCGACGGCTTCTGTTACTTATCGTCTTGAATCGTTTGTAACGGCGAAGGATCTGGTGAGCAACGAAACGACAGTGTCAGGCGGTCATACCGAATACCTTCCCCTGTACGCGCAGGTGAAGACGCTGCTTGTCAAGCGTATCGGCGCCGGAAGCTGGAAGCCGGGTCAGATGCTTCCGAGCGAGTATGAACTCGCCGCCGAGTACAATGTCAGCCAGGGCACCGTGCGCAAGGCGCTGAACGCGCTGGAAGCCGATCGCATGATCGTGCGGCGGCAAGGCGTCGGCACTTTCGTCGCGCGCCATTCCCGTGATCGCGCGCTGTATCAGTTCTTCCGCATGGTCGGGCCGGACGGCAGTCGGATCATTCCCGCGAGCGTGGTGCTGTCGCAACGTATCCAGCGCGCGACGCGCGATCAGGCAGCGGATCTGGGCGTCGATTCATCGGCCATGCTTCACGCGATTACCCGCGTGCGCAGTCTCAACGGCAAGCCTGCGATTTTCGAACGGATCTACGTGCCGGTGGATGTAATGCCCGATCTCTCCGTCGAGGCGCATACCCAGATGGATGAGGAAATGTACGTCATCTATCAGGAGAGATTCGGTATTAGCATTGTCCGCGTCATCGAGCGGCTGGCCGCTGTCGCCGCGACTGCGGAGGAGGCAAAAAGGCTAGGCCTGAAGGCCGGGACGCCGTTGCTGGAAGTCCATCGCATCGCGACCGATGTTGGTGGCCAGCCGGTGGAATTGCGCATCAGCCGCTGCGACACCCGCCGCTGCCGTTACGCCGCGGAAGTGCTTTAACCGCCCTGTAGAGCAGCCAACTTTACATACACTTCAACCCTCATTAGAGGGAAAGCCTTAACCGTCATCGGCAATGCCTGTTTTTGGGTACGGTTTAACGGCTCGCTAACCGCTCCTGCTAACGTGATTTCCACTTGGTCTCGGTATGCAATCACCCCCGAGAGGGATGATGGCAGAACGCATTTCATATCATGGTGACAGCCTCGCCGCGCCCGAGATCGCTGATGCGATCGAGCGCGCCGTCAAGCCACAGCAGCGCAGCCCGATTTTCTGGCTGATCGTCAGCGGCGTCGTCCTCGTGGCCGCGATCGTGCTTGGCACGGCTTTGACCATCAATAATTTTCGCGATCGTACGCTGGCGAGCAGCAAGCGCGATCTGGAAAATACGCTGCAGCTTCTGACGCGCCATTTCGATCAGCAATTGCAGGACTGGCAGGTGATCCAGGAGGATGCGGTTGCCCAGGCTCGCTCGCTCGAAGCCAAGTCGCCCAGGGAATTTCTGCGGACGATTTCCAGCGAGGATTTTCACCAGAAGCTCGCGACCAAGATTCGCTCGATGCCGTATGTCGGCGCAGTGAACTTCTTTGGTGCGGATGGCCAGTTGATCAATTCCTCCGAAACCTGGCCGGTCCCTAACCTTAGCGTCGCCGACCGAAAGCACTTCAAGGAATTGAAGTTCGGTCCGCCTTCGCTCAAGCTGGTCGTGAATCCCGTCCATAGTCGTGTCACCGGCACATGGACCACGATCTTCGCGCGTAAGCTGGTTTCGCCGAAGGGCGAATTCCTTGGCATGGTCAGCCGTGGCGTCGAGCCTGCGCGGTTCGAGTCGTTCTTCGCGTCACTTTCGCTGGGGTCAGATGCAGCGATCTCCATGTTCCATGAAGATGGGACGATGATCGCGCGCTATCCGCATGTCGAATCGATGATCGGCAAGAATTTCAAGAGCGGACCGCTATTCGAGGGTGTCTTGAAAGTTACCGATCACGGCTCGCTGATGATAACGAGCCCGGTCACCGGCCAGCAGCAGATCGGCTCGATACGGAAGCTCCAGGATTTTCCGATTGTCATGATCGCCACCAGGACCGTGGATTCGGCGCTGGCGGATTGGCACGAGCAGACCCGTGTCCTGGTCCTGATTGCGCTCGCAGCGTCAATCGCGGTGGCCCTGATCGTTCTGTTCATCGTCCGGCGATTTATCTCCCAGCACAATGCTGCCCAGCAACGATTGATGCTGGAGAAGAAGCGTCTCGATACGGCGGTCAACAACCTCAAGCAGGGTCTGTTGTTGTTCGATGCCAATCACCGGCTGGTGATTTTCAATCGCCGGTATATGGAGATGTTCGGCCTGCCGAATGACTCCATCAAGCCCGGCTATAGCCTGCGCGAGATCATGGCGCTTCGGAAGAAGCATGGAATGTTCGACGGGGATATCGACGCCTATTGCGTCAAGGTGTTCAAGCTGGTGTCGACCAATGGCACGCTCACGATCAATATTCCGGACGGGCGCGTGATTCATACGGCGCTCCAGTCGATCTCCGGCGGCGGCTGGGTTTTGACGCTGGAAGACATCACGGAGCGGCAGCGCGCGGAAGATCGTATCGCCCATATGGCGCGTTATGACGCACTGACTGATCTGCCGAACCGTACGATGTTCCGCGATCATCTCGATAAAATGTTGAAGAAGGAAGAAAACCTCGCGGTTCTTTCGATCGATATCGACGAGTTCAAACAGGTCAACGACACGCTGGGTCATTTTGTCGGCGACGAATTGCTGGTGTCGATTGCGAATCGTCTCAGCGGCTGCATGGAGCGGGACGATATCGTCGCGCGCCTTGGCGGAGACGAGTTTGCCATTATCCGGCATGGCGTTCAGGAACGCTCGGAGCTCATTCCGCTGATCGAGCGGGTTCATGCCGCGATCCGGGTGCCTTACGATTGCACCGGGCATCATCTCAATGCGGATGCGAGCATCGGCATTGCGATGTCGCCATGCGATGGCTCCGAGCTTGAAGGCTTGCTCCGAAATGCCGACCTTGCGCTTTATGCCGCGAAGGGCAGCGGGCGGCGGACTTATCGTTTCTTTGAGCCTGAAATGAAGGTCCGGGCGCAGAAGCGGCACGATATGGAAATGGAAATCCGCAACGCGCTTTTCCATCAGCAGTTCGAAGTCCACTATCAGCCGTTCATCGACGTCAAGACCCGGAAGATCCTCGGCTGCGAGGCACTGGTGCGCTGGCGTCATCCGCGCCATGGTCTGGTGTCGCCGGCCGACTTCATTCCGATCGCGGAGGAAACCGGCCTGATCGACCAGCTCGGCTCATGGGTGTTGAAGACGGCGTGCCATGCGGCTGCGAACTGGCCGGACGATATCCGCCTTGCGGTGAACGTGTCGCCGGTGCAGTTCAAGGGTCATACGCTGGCGCTCAACGTCGCAAGCGCGCTTGGCTCATCCGGGTTGCCTGCAAACCGGCTCGAGCTCGAGATCACCGAAGCCGTGCTGATCCGCGACGATGAGGAGGCGCTGGCGATTCTTCATGAGTTGCGCGGTCTCGGCGTGCGCATCGCACTCGACGATTTCGGCACCGGCTACTCGTCGCTTCGCTATTTGCAGCTTTTCCCGTTCAACAAGATCAAGATCGACCGCTGCTTCATCCAGAATATCACCGAGCCCGAGGGGGCTTCGCATATCGTGAAGGCGGTGGTCGACATCGCCGCCGCCCGCAATATGACGACGACTGCGGAAGGTGTGGAGACGGCGGAGCAGTTGGCGGTGCTGAGAAAACTTGGCTGCGACCAGATGCAGGGCTTTTTCTTCAGCCCGGCTTTGACCGAAGAAAAGCTGAGCCGGCTGGTGCTGCCCGCTCAGTTCGCCGAAGCGAATTGAGGCAAGGCGCGCCCGTCACGGGCGGCCGGGGCCGATCATCGTCATCAAATTGCGATGGAGCTGAAGCGCCGAGGCACGAAAGCCGGGCAGGCGAGGCAGTACTTCGCCGGGCAGGCGGGCAGCCCCTTCTTCGCCGAGCGCCTTGATGAGGCTGGCCCTGTAAGCCGGAATCTGGCCCCAGTCATCGACCGTCGAAGGCTCGATTTCGCAGTGATACTGAAAGCCATAGGCGTGCTTGCCCCATCGCATGGCCTGCACCGCGCAGAGAGAGCTCGATGCAAGGACCGTGGCGCCTGCGGGTGGCTCGGAGACTTCCGCGCCATGCCAGTGGAAACTGTCGACGGTCTGCGGAAAGCCCGTCAGAGTGGGGTCTGACATTCCGTCCCGCGTCAGCGTCACGGGCGCGAGTCCGACCTCCGGGACGGGCATCTTGCCGACCTTGCCGCCAAGCGCCGACGCCAGCAGCTGATGGCCAAGGCAGATACCGAGATAGGGCTTTCCAATCTCGACAACCCAGCGGCGGATCGCGGCCTTTTCCTGCACGAGCCAGGGAAAGCGATCTTCCTGCCAGACATCCTGCGGGCCGCCCATCACCACCAGAAGATCGAAGTTATCGAACGAGGGAATGGGTTCGCCTTCGTCGATCTCGATGGTGGTCGGATGATAGCCGTCCTCGCGCCAGAACTGGCGGAAGATACCCGGGTGTTCGATAGCGAGGTGCTGAAAAACAAGAATGCGCATGATGGAATGGGTGCGGAAGGGACTTGCCGTCGTAAGGTGCCGGAACCTATCCGATTGCATTCGGCGAGTCATCCGCGGAGCCGTCTGATATCCGATTGCACTTTATTTGCGTGGGACTAGAGCCGGTGTAACCTGTTGCAGGAGCCTTGCGGGATTTTCGGTGGTTTCAGGTGCGTGACCTTGAGCAACAACAGCAGCGCGCGCTGCTCGACAACATTCCCGACATGGCGTGGCTGAAGGATCGCGATTCCCGCTATCTGGCCGTCAATTCGGCCTATCTTTCGATCATCGGGCTGCGGGAAGACGAAGTGATCGGGAAGACGCCATACGATATCTGGCCGTCCGATCTTGCCGACATTTACATGCAGACCGACCGGGCCGTGGTAAAAAGCGGACGGCGGCGACGTTATGAAGAAAGCCGCTCCGATCCCGATGGTCGCGTCTTGTGGTTCGAAACCATCAAATCGCCGATCCGCGATAATAATGGGCACATCATCGGCACCGTCGGGATTTCGCGCGACATTTCCGAACGCAAGGCGGCGGCCGATGAACTGATCCGCTCGCGCGCGCAGTTGCGCGAACTGTCCTCCTTTCTACAATCGGTGCGGGAGGAGGAGCAGGCCAGGATTTCGCGTGAGCTGCATGACGAGCTGGGCCAGACCCTGACCGCGCTGAAGATCGAGTTGATCTGGCTGCGCGAACGGCTCGTGTCGCAGGACGTGCTTCAGGCGCGCGTCGACCGGCTGGTGTCGATCGTGGACCGTTCGGTGACCGACCTGCGTCGCATCGCGGTCAATTTGCGGCCGATGATTCTGGACGAATTGGGTCTGGTCGCGGCGATGAAATGGCTTACGCAGAACTCCGCCGAACTCGGCGGTCTTGATATCTCGCTGTCGTTCGACAAGGAGAATGTCAGCTACGACAGCGCGGTTTCGACCGCCGCATTTCGTATCGTGCAGGAGGCGTTGACCAACGTGATGCGTCACGGCAAGGCGAAGCGCGCGAGCGTCGTCGTTTCCCATGAAGGGAAAGAATTGCATATCGAGATCACCGACAATGGACGCGGGATCGATCAGGGTGCCCCTCAACTCAACAAGCTCGGGCTTGTCGGCATGCGTGAGCGGGCCCGGGCGCTCGGCGGGGCCGTCGTCATCAGCGACAATCCGCAGGGCGGCACGATTGTATCCGTCCGTTTGCCATTGAATGATCCGGCCTTGCAGGACAAACTGCCGTCATGATCCGACTTGTACTCGCCGACGACCATGCGATCTTCCGCGAGGGCCTGAAACAAATTCTGGCCGAGCACGACGATCTTGCGATCGTCGGTGAAGCCACCAACGGCCAGGAGCTTCTCGCTCTGTTGTCGTCGCCCTGCGACGTCGTCCTGCTCGATTTGTCGATGCCGGGGCGCAGCGGCATTGCGCTATTGACCGACGTGGTCGCGAAGATCGGCAGCGGCCGGGTGATCGTGCTCAGCATGCACGACGAGCATCAATATGTGATCGAATCTCTCAAGGCGGGGGCAGCCGGTTACGTCACCAAGAACAGCGCCAGCCAGCAATTGATTCAGGCGATCCGCAAGGTCGCGAACGATGAGATGTTCATCAGCGCCACGGCGGCGCAGTCGGCGGCCCTGAAAGTGCAGCCCGAGGATGAGCCGCACCGCCGCCTCACACCGCGTGAGCGAGAGATTTTCGATCTGCTGGTCGACGGCCGCAAGATTTCCGACATCGCGCGCAAGCTCGACCTCAGCGTCAAGACGGTGAGCACGCACAAGACCAACATCCTGCTCAAATTCGATGCCGCGACGGTGGTGGATCTCGTCCACTACGCCATGCGCCATGGCCTGGGGCCGGGTCCCGTCTAGGAAAATTCCTAGACCCGCTTAGGACACCGCCGATTACCGTCAGGGCGGCGGCCCGCTAACGTCATGGTTAGCAAGATGCCAACGAATCCACGGATCCGCACAGGCACGGCAAAAGCCGGAAAACCGGCGTTTCATAGGGAGCGCGACCAACATGGATATGATTATCCGCAGGGTCCGGATCGAAGACGATAAGCCGCTCGTCGATATCGGAATCAAGGACGGCCGAATCGCGGCCATTGAGGAACAACTCGACCGAACCGGAACCGAGGAAATCGATGCGGAAGGCCGCGTTGCGCTGCCCGGTTTCATCGAGGCCCATCTGCACCTCGAAAAAGCATTTCTCCACCGCCGCATGCCGGCGCGTCTCGGCACGCTGGACGAGGCGATCCGCGTCACCGGCATCCTGAAATCCAAGCAGGAGCGTAAGGACGTGCTGGAGCGCTCGCGCAAGGTGCTGGACATGGCGATCACGAGCGGCACGACGCTGATCCGCGCGCATCCGGATGTCGATCCGATCCAAAACCTGATCGGTGTCGAGACGGCGGTTGAACTGCGCGAGGAATATCGCGATCTGATCGATCTGCAGATCGTCGCTTTCCCGCAGGAGGGTATCCTCAAGACGCCCGGCGTCGTCGAATTGATGGAGAAGGCGATTGCACTCGGCGCCGATGTAGTCGGCGGCTGCCCCTATAACGAGATTTCCTGGGAAGACACCAAGAAGCACATCGACACGGTGTTCGCGATGGCGATCAAGCATGACCTGCCGGTCGACATGCATGCCGACTTCTCGGACGATGCGACCGACCAGCGCTTCATGTCGGCGGAATACATTGCCCGTAAGACCATCGAGACCGGCTATCAGGGCCGTGTCGCGCTGGGCCATGTGACGAGCCCCGGTTCGCTCGAACCGGAAAAGCTGAAGCCGCTGATCGATCTGCTGCGCGAAGCCGACATCACCATCGTCACCCTGCCGGCGACCGATGTTTATCTCGGTGGCCGCAAGGATGTGGTGAATCAGCGCCGCGGCCTTACGCCGGTGCGCGCCTTGCGGGCAGGCGGCGTCAACGTCGCCTATGCATCGAACAATGTGCGCAACGCCTTCACGCCGTTCGGCAAGGCAGACCCGCTGGTGATCGGCAACATGCTCGCGCACCTGATCCAGTTCGGCACGCCGGACCATCAGGCGGAAATCCTGAAGATGAGCACGACCGACGCTGCCCGCGCGGTCGGCATCGGCAAGGATTATGGCCTCGCCGTCGGCAAGCCCGCGGATCTGATGATCCTCGACACGCAGGTCGTTGCCGATGCGCTTCTCGACATCCCGGCGCGTTCCTGGGTGTTCAAGCGCGGCCGCGTCGCCGCGATGACAAAGCTCGATACCAAGATCTGCCGCACTTGCGGTCACGCCCATGCGGAGCCGCACGCTCACGCCAAAACCAAGAAGACGGCTTCAGCAACACACTAATCAGGAGGAACCCAACATGAACAAGCTACCAGCCGAAATTGTCGCGTCGCTGCTCGCAGTGACCACCATCTTCATCGCCATGACCTCGTTCCACTTCCCGCCGTGGGCGATCTTCATCACCTGGGCCGCGACCTTCGCAGCCGGTGGCCCGACGCCGGCGGTGATGAAGAAGTTCTACCCGACCATGGCGATCGGCGGCTTTTTCGCCTGCGCCATCGTGGTGTGCTTCAAGATCGCCTCGCAGTACTTCACCGGCAACGCCTATATCGCGGCGGAATGCGTGATCCTGTTCACGCTTAACGCAACGATGATGTCGCTGGGACGTATTTCGACGTTCAGCTTCATCCCGGGCATGTTCTTCGGCTTCGCGTCATTCTTCGCCACCTATTTTGGCAAGTTCGGCCCGATCCCTGGCGATCCCTATGCGGCGCTTTTCGCCTCGCTGGCGATGAACGCGCTTGGCCCGATCTATGCGTGGCTCACCGCGACCTTCGGCGCCCACCATCACCATGCTGCGGAGGAACACTCTTCCTCCCAAGTCAAGGAAGCCGTGTCGTAAGCGGCCCGGCAACTGAAAGGATAAGGCAATGACAAGGCTTTCCCAGCAGGCGTTGAAAGCAGACAGCGCTCGGCGCGTGCCGGGAAGCCCATTGCCGCCATCCTCGACTTCCAATGATCCGCGGTTGGCGCAATCGCGGACCGGAATGGTGACGAGCCCGCACACGCTTGCGAGCGAAGCAGGCGCCAAAGTCCTCCGCGAGGGCGGTAACGCGATCGAGGCTGCGATTGCGATGGGTGCGGTGATCGCCGTGACCTATCCGCACTTCTGCGGCATCGGCGGCGACGCGATCTGGATGATCGCGGACGCACAGGGCCGCAACACGGTTCTGCTCGGGTTGGGGCAGGCCGCTGAGAAGCTGCCAAACTATAAAGAGCCGATCGCGGCGCGTGGCCCGCAATCGACGGTCGTCAGCGCAGGCGCGGTGGATTCCTGGCGTCAGGCTTACGATTATGCCCGCGAGCATTGGGCGAGCGATAAAGGTGAAACCAGAAGCTTCGCCTCGCTGCTGGAGCCTGCGATCGTTTATGCGGAGCGCGGTTTTCCGGTCACGGGCTCGCAACTTTTCTGGACATCCTTCCGTGAAAAGGAACTGGCCAATTGGCCGGGATTTTCCAAACTGTTCCTGCCGGACGGCAAGGCACCGAAGCCCGGTGACCTGTTCGTGCAGAAAGATCTCGCGCATAGCCTGAAGCAGATCGCGCGGCATGGCGCGCGTGAGTTCTACGAAGGCGAACTGGCCGCGCGCATCGGCAAGGGATTGGAGGCGGTTGGTTCGCCGCTCACGGCTGCCGATCTCGCGAAAACATTCAGCCGTCAGGAGCAGGCGGTATCGGTGGATTACCGGGATGTGACGCTGCTGGCGCCACCGCCGCCGACGCAGGGCATCACCACGCTGGAAATCATGGGCATCCTGAACCGGCTTGGCTTCGCCGGTGTCGAGGAGGGGAGCGCGGAGTATTATCACCGCTGCGTCGAAGCGGTGAAGCAGGCTTTCCTCGATCGCGGCGGCATTGCCGACCCGGATTTCGCTGCTGCCGACATCGCGCAGAGGCTTGCGCCGTCGCGGCTTGAAAGCAAGGCGGCAGCGATCAAGGCGCGGGCGATGCCTTGGCCGCATCTGTTCCGGACCGGCGACACCGTCTACTTTGCCGCGACCGACGCCCAGGGGCGCAGCGTCAGCATTCTGCAAAGCACCTATTTCGATTGGGGTAGCGGCGTTGTCGCAGGCGACACCGGTGTGCTCTGGCAGAACCGTGGAGCCGCGTTCAGCATCGATCCGAAGAGCCCGAATGCCATCGCGCCCGGCAAGCGGCCGTTCTACACGCTCAATCCCGGCCTCGCGATGAAGAACGGCAAGCCGCATGTGCTGTATGGCACGCAGGGCGCGGACGGCCAGCCGCAGACCCTGACGGTGCTGTTGACCCGTCTGCTCGATTACGGCCTCGATCCGCTCACCGCTCTGATGCAACCGCGCTTCCTGCTCGGCAAGACGTTTTCCGATAGCCGGGACACGCTGAAGCTGGAAGAAAGCGTCGGTATGGCAACGGCGCAGGAATTATCGGCGCGCGGCCATGAAACCAGCATGATTTCGGCGAACAGTCCCTTGGGAGGACAGGCCGGAGCCATCGTCATTCATGACGATGGGCTGATGGAGGGTGCGCACGATCCGCGCAGCGACGGATTGGCGATCGGCCTCTAGGTCGCGCTGCATCATCACCGAAAGATTGATTCATCCCGCCTTGGTTCTTGCTGCGCGTTGAGCACAGCGTGATATAGGTGATGCCGTCGCGGTCGCCTCTCGCGCGGCTGCAGCCAGCTATACAAGCAAGCCAAGGAGAAGAAGATGCGTTGGATCGTTGCTGCTGTCACTCTTGTTGCCTTTGCAGGCGCCGCTCACGCCGAAGCCGGTGACCCGGCCAAGGGCGAGCAGGCTTTCAAGGTCTGCATGGCCTGTCATGCGGTTGGCCCCGGAGCCAAGACCAAGGTCGGCCCTGAGCTGAACGGCATCGTCGGCCGCAAGTGGGGTTCGGTCGAGGGCTACAGCTATTCGGCGGACCTCAAAGCCGGCAATGGCGCGAACAAGGTCTGGGACGAGGCGACGCTCGACGACTATCTGACCAATCCGAAGCACCTCGCGCCGCACGGTAAGATGTCGTTCCCCGGCATTTCGCAGGCCGGCAAGCGCGCCGACGTGATCGCGTTCCTCAAGCAATTCGACGCCAGCGGTAACAAGAAGTAAGTCTCTGTTTTCTCAAAAGTGGCTGGTGGACACGGGTTTCTTTCATTCCGTTCCGCCAGCCATTTTTATTTCGCGGATTAGAACATGAGTTTGTCATTCCGGACAGGCTGCCGAAGGCGGACTGATCCGGAATCCTGATATGACGGGCGGGATTCGGGATTCGCGATGCTCGCGCCCCGGAATGACGGGAGCAGTCGCTGTGCTTAAGCTCTGCGTGAAAACCTAGTCGGCCTTGATCTGCGTCTTCGTGCTGTCGACCGTGTGCTTGTTGTCGGTCCACTGGGCCGTGACGGTGTCGCCGGCCTTTCCACCCTTGAAGGAGAATTTGACGTAGGGCTGACGCGCCACCATCGGTCCCCAGTCGGCGGAGAAAACGACCTTGCCGTCATGTGAGAAGCTGAGGGTTTCGATGTAGTGCGCGGGAATGAGCTTGCCGTCGCCGTCCTTGGCGAATCCGGAATCCATGGGATGCTTGATCAAGGCCTGAACCTCGATCACATCACCGATCAGATGAGCCTGTATCCGGATGGTCGACGTCATCAATATCCTCTGGCGCGAAATCCTCGAAGGCGACTGTCTTATTTCTTGAACTGCGACGCTTCAAGCTCCAGGAAAATGCGATACGCATTGCCCCGGTTGTTGCTCTCGAAAGCAGGGTAGTCCTTGTACTTGGACCAGTCCGTCGCGTTGTAGGCGGTGTCAAAATCGACCCAGTTGGCGACCGCTTCACTCATCGCTTTACGCACATACAGAATGTAATCGCGGGTGAATGCAATCGCCTCCTTCGCGGCGGCCGATGGCTTGCCATGGCCGGGAATGATGTATTTCGGATCGAGCGCCAGCACCTCGTCGAGTCCCTTGAGCCAGTGCGTGGTGCTGACGTCGTCGCTGTTCATGAACGGAATGCGGCTATTCTGCACGATATCGCCCGCGAACAGCACGCCGTCCGGCTCGACCATCATCATGATGTCGCTGCTGGAATGGGCGGGCCCTGCGGAAATCAGCGAGAAACGCTTGCCGCCCAGCACGATGGTGAGCTTGTCGTCGAAGGTGAGGTCGGGGGAGATGACGCGCGTATGCTCGTCAACCCACGGCGCAAGGGCTTCGCGGCGCTGGTCGAGGCGTGCTCCGGCACGCTCGTCGGCGGTTTCCTTGTTCTCGTTGTAATCGCCGGAGTGATCCTGCGCGATGATGACCGCGCGGCTGTGATCGCGGAACGCCTGCAGGCCGTAGATATGGTCGGCGTGGTAGTGGCTCGCGACGATGTAGCGGATGTCCTTGTCCGTCCGCTTGCGGATGTCCTGCAAAAGCGCCCAGCCGAGCGATGGCGTGCCGAGCGCATCAAAAACAACGACGCCTTCGGACGTGATCACATAGCCGGCGTTGGAGGTGTTGCCTTCATTGGCCTTGCCCGGAATGCCGGGGCTGCCGATGCTGTAGAAAATATCCTTGCCGGGGACCTGATCCACCGTGATGGGGCGGTCGAGCGGCGCGTAATCCGGCACCTTGTTTTGAGCGAGGAGGGTGGCGGGGAGCATCGCCCACGCCAGTACGGATACGCGCAGCAGATTTTTCATATGGCGTCGTCGCAGTAGAGTTTCTTGAGAACCTTGACGAGCTTGGTCACGCGCTCGTCGGCGATCTTGTAGTGGAGCGTTTGCGACTCGCGCCGGAATTCGACGAGCCCTTCTTCGCGCAGCTTGGTCAAGTGTTGCGAGAGCGCGGACTGGCTGAGATGCAATGCATCGACCAGTTCGCCGACCTTCATTTCGTTTCGCATCATGAGATAGCAAACGATCAGCAGGCGGTTTTCGTTCGCAAGCACGCTCAGGAGGCGGGAGACCTCTCGTGCCTGTTGTTCCAGCAATTGATCCGGACGTAACTTATTCGCGCGCGTCTTCGCAGCGAGAGCCGTGTTCATCGAAATCGGTCCTGAAAATTTTTCTGTAATTCATCCTACCAATTTTGTGGGCAGAACGCCAATTTATTAGTTTAGCGTTGACTAAATTAGGCATGGATGATATTTGATCTACAATAATAAGTAAAACAACGGTCCCATCGAATGGATGGTTGACCGGTCAGGGAGGAGATGGAGTGTCTTTCTCTTTATTGAGAGACGCCCGTAAGGCGTCTCTGGCTGCCGGGTCGGAGCGTGTCCAGATTCCCAGGCGGCTGTTGCTGAAAATGGCAGGCGTTGCTGCAGGCGCGGCGATGCTCGACAGCACCGGCGCACGCGCCGATGATGCAGCGCCACCGGCCGAGAACGAATGGTCGCAGTCCATCGGCGCCGGTGTCGTCGATCAGCCTTACGGCAAGCCATCGCCCGAGCAGGCCGGCGTCATCCGCCGCAATGTGCCCTGGCTCACGGCCGGCACCGAATCCTCGATTAGCTTCTCGCCACTGCAGAGCCTGCACGGCATCATCACGCCCAACAGCCTGTTTTTCGAGCGCTATCACGCGGGCCGTCCCGATGTTGAAGCCGACAAGCATCGACTGATGATCCACGGGTTGGTCGATCGTCCGATCATCCTGACGATGAAGGACATCATGCGATTTCCTTCGACGTCCCGCATTCATTTCATCGAGTGTCCCGCCAATGGCGGCATGGAATGGCGCGGCGCGCAGCTCAATTCGCTGCAGTTCACCCATGGCATGGTGAGTTGCGCGGAGTGGACCGGCGTGAAGCTCTCGACCCTGCTCGAAGAGGTCGGGCTGAAGAAGGATGCGAAGTGGATTCTGGTCGAGGGCGCGGACGGTGCCCACATGGCGCGAAGCCTGCCGCTCGACAAATGTCTTGACGATTGCCTCGTGGTCTATGCGCAGAACGGTGAAGCTCTGCGGCCGGAGCAGGGCTATCCGCTGCGGCTGATCGTTCCCGGCTGGGAAGGCAATGTCAGCGTGAAGTGGCTGCGGCGCATCAAGGTCGGCGACAAGCCCTGGTACACCCGCGAGGAGACCTCGAAATACACCGACCTGATGCCGGACGGAAAATCGCGCGGCTTCACCTGGCTGATCGACGCCAAGTCGGTGATTACGTTCCCGTGCCCGGAAGTGCCGCTCAGCGGACCCGGACTTTATGAAATCCGCGGCCTTGCCTGGACCGGCAACGGCAGGATCAAGGAGGTTCACGTCTCCACCGATGGCGGCGCGAACTGGCGGCAGGCCGAGTTGAAGGAGCCTGTGCTGTCGAAGGCGCTGACGCGCTTTACGATTCCGTGGCGGTGGGACGGCAAGCCCGCATTCCTGGAGTCGCGCGCAGTGGACGAAACCGGCTTTGTGCAGCCGACGCTCGCTGCGTTGCGAAAAGTGCGTGGCACCAGCTCCGTCTACCACAACAACTCAATTCAGACTTGGCAGGTAAAGCCCGATGGGAGCGTTTACGATGTCCAGCTTGGCTAGTTTGCGGCCTGCGATGTTTGCCGTCGCCTTGCTGGCGGTGAATGCGGTGCCTGCTTCTGTCGTGGCGGCCGAGACGCATCAGCACTTCGGTTACGGCACGCCCGCGACGCCCGAGCAGATCAAGGGCTGGGATATCGACGCGCGCGCCGAGGACGGCAAGGGATTGCCGCCAGGCAAGGGCGACGTGAACCATGGCGCCGAAGTGTTCGCCGATCAGTGCGCCTCCTGTCACGGCACGTTCGGTGAGGGCGAGGGACGTTATCCCAAGCTCGCGGGCGGCAACGGTTCGCTCACCGCCGATCGCCCTGAGCCGACGGTCGGCAGCTATTGGCCGTTCGCCGTAACACTTTGGGACTACATCAACCGTGCGATGCCGTTCCCGACGCCTCGTACGCTGTCGGCGGACGATGTGTATGCGCTGACGGCCTACATCCTGAATCTGAATAATATTGTCCCAGCGGACTTTGTCGCAGACAAAGAGTCCTTGCCAAAGGTAAAAATGCCTAACCATGATAGTTTTACGTGGCAGGATCCTCGTCCGGACACCGCAATGAAGCCTTGCATGACGAAGTGTGTTGATCCATCAACATTGAAGATTGTCTCGACGGCTGAAGGGAAGGACCTGACGCCAAGGACCTCCGGTCCGCTCGATACTATGCAACCGAAGTAAATTGGAGCGCGCAGGATGCACTTTAATCGCCTTCATTTCGCAACTGCAGCAACCCTGATTGCCCTGGCTATGCCTGTTGCGGCCTACGCCCAGCCGACGGAGCCGTTGGACGGGAAGGCGCTGGCGCTCAATCGCAGCAAGGGCAATTGCATCACCTGTCACGAGTTCAAGGGCGGCGATTTTCCGGGCTCCATCGGACCGGCGCTCAACGACATGAAGGCGCGCTTTCCGGACCGCAAGGAATTGACTGCGATCATCGCAGACGAAACCAAGCGCAACCCGGAGACCGTGATGCCGCCTTTCGGCCGCAACCTTATTCTGACCGATAAAGAAATCTCGGCGATCGTCGACTTTCTCTATCAGCTCTGAGAAAACCCCGGAGGAGATCGAATGTTTACCGCAAAACTGCCCGCCCTGCGCACCTCGCGCAGAGGTCTGTTGAAGGGAGCCGCGCTTGCGACCGTACTGGGCGCGAGCCTCAACGTCATGCGCTCGGTTGCGGCTTTCGCGGCCGATGCCGCGGGCTGGCCGGCTGAAGCCTTCAAGCTGAAAAGTCAGGACGACACTCTCAAGGCGCTGTATGGCAAGACCGCCGAAGCTTCGGACAAGGTCAAGCTCGACGCGCCGGAGATCGCCGAGAACGGCGCGGTCGTGCCGATCAGCGTCAGCACCACGCTGCCGAAGGTGACGTCGATTTCGCTGATGGTCGCCGAGAATCCCAACGCACTCGCGGCCTCCTACAAGATTCCCGAAGGCACGATCCCGGCTGTGTCCAACCGCCTGAAGATGGCCAAGACCAGCAAGGTCATCGCCGTCGTGGAGTCGGACGGCAAGCTCTACAGCGCCAGCAAGGAAGTTAAAGTCACTGTCGGCGGCTGCGGCGGCTGAGGAGGAAACAGGTCATGGCATCGACTATTCGCGTACGCGCCATCGCTGGCGCCGACACCACCGAAGTTCAGGCGCTTGTCCAGCATCCCATGGATTCCGGCTTCGTCAAGGACTCCAAAGGGCAGCTCATTCCGCCTCATCATATCGAGACGGTTCAGTTCGAGACCGGCGGCAAGGTCGTTTTCACCGCGCTGTGGGGCCCGGCTGTCTCCAAGGACCCTTTCATCAAGTTCTCCTTCAAGGGGGGCAAGAAGGGTGATGATCTCAAGATCACCTGGGTCGACAACAAGGGTGAGACGGACACCACGACGGCCAAGATTGCTTGATCGTTGAACGGGAAGGATCGAACGATGCGTCATCTTGTGGTTCTTGCGACGGTTATGACGTGTGCTTTTGCGCCGCCGCTTTTGGCAGAGACGACGACTACGTCGCCTGAACAGGATTTCAAGGCATTCCGCAAATACTTCACGGACAAGTTTCCGAAGGTCGAGCTCAACGACTTCGTCAACGGTCCTTATTCGATGAATGAAGGATTGCGGAAGCAGTGGATCGAAAAGGAAGTCTTCCCGCCCTACGATTTCGCGCTGGACAAGGGTAAGGAGCTTTTCGAGAAGCCCTTCAAGAACGGCAAGACGTTCGCCGACTGCTTCGAGAACAAGGGCATCGGCGTTCGTCAGAACTATCCTTACTTCGACGAGAAGACGAACGAAGTCATCACGCTCGAGGTCGCCGTCAATCAGTGCCTCGAGAAGAATGGCGAGAAGCCCTACAACTACATGAAGGACGATATGGCGGCGGTGACGGCCTATATGGCTTTCACGTCGCGCGGCAAACCGTTCGACATCAAGATTCCGAAGAACAATCCGAAGGCGCTGGAAGCCTATGAAAAGGGCAAGCAATACTTCTTTCAGCGGCGCGGGCAGTTCAACTTTTCCTGTGCGAGCTGTCATGTTCAGGCTCCGGGCGAACACATCCGGGCTGAAGTTCTCGCGCCTGCACTGGGTATCCTGAACGCGATGCCGATCTATCGCTCCGAATGGGGCGGGATGGGCACGATCAGCCGCCGCTTCACCTCCTGCAACAGCCAGGTTCGTGGCGTGCCGCTGAAGCCGCAGGACCCCGAATACCGCAACGTTGAATATTATCTGTCGTACATGGCCAACGGATTGCCCATTTCGGGCCCGGGCGCGCGGCCGTAGGAGATGACCATGCGTATCATGACATCGATCGTGGCGGGTGCGGCCGTTTTGATGGCGCTGACCTCCGCGCATGCCGCGGAAACCGCCGACACGTTCAAGGCCGCCTATGAAAAAGCCGAGGCGGCCAACAAGAAGGCAGGCGAACTGAGAAATCAGTGGACCACCACCGTCGCCGCCCTGAAGGGTGCGAAGAAGGCCGCGGACGAAGGCAACTTCGATGCCGCGACCGACCTTGCGAAGAAGGCCGAAGCACTGGCGAACGCCTCCATCGCGCAAACCGAACGCGAAAATAAACTCTGGCCCGACGCGGTCATTCGCTGACTTTTTTCGAGAGTTAAAATGCCGATTCACCGACGAGAACTGCTAAAATTAGCGGTAGCGATGCCGGCTGTCCTGTCGCTGCCACGTGCCGGCCGCAGCGCCGGCGCGTCACTGTACGACTTCAAGCCGTCAGGTAACGCGCGCGTCCTTCACATGACGGATACGCATGCGCAGTTGAGCCCGGTATTCTTCCGGGAGCCGAGCGTCAACATCGGCATCGGCTCGATGAAGGGGCATCCGCCGCATCTGGTCGGCGAGCATTTCCTCAAGAAGTTCGGGCTGAAGCCGGGCACGCCGGAGGCGTACGCTTTCACGTTCCTCGATTTCGAGAACGCGGCGCATCGTTACGGCAAGATGGGCGGGTTCGCGCATTTGCGGACGCTGGTTAAGATGCTGCGCAGCGCGGTGCCGGACGGGCATTCCATTCTGCTCGACGGTGGCGATCTGTGGCAGGGCTCCAGCCTGTCCAATCTCTATCGCGGTGCGGATATGGTGCAGGCTGCGAACCTGCTTGGCATCGATGCGATGACCGGCCATTGGGAATTCACCTATGGCGAGGAGACGCTTCGCAAGAATCTCGCCGACTTCAAGGGCGAGTTCATCGCGCAGAACGTCTTTCTCACGGAGGAGGCGGCTTTCAACGACGCCAAGGCGTTCGACCGCGACACCGGGCGGGTGTTCAAGCCCTATATCATCAAGAAGATGGGCGATTACCGGATCGGCATCGTCGGTCAGGCGTTCCCTTACGTGCCGATCGCGCATCCCAAGCGTTTCACGCCGGACTGGACGTTCGGCGTCCGCGACGACGAGATGCAGAAGGTCGTCAATCGCCTGCGCACCGCCGAGAAGGTCGATGCGGTGGTGGTGCTGTCGCACAACGGCATGGACGTCGATCTCAAGATGGCGAGCCGTGTGACCGGCATCGATGTTATTCTCGGCGGCCACACCCATGACGCCGTGCCGCAGCCCGTCAGTATCGCCAATGCGGGTGGCAAGACGCTTGTGACCAATGCCGGTTCGAACGGCAAATATCTCGGCGTGCTCGATCTCGAACTCGGCAAGGGCTTCGTCAAGAATGTGAACTATCGGCTGCTGCCAGTGTTCACGAATGAGCTGAAGGCCGACGCGGAGATGGCGGCGCTGGTGGATAAGCTGCGCGCGCCTCATGCGAAGATGCTGGACGAGAACATCGCCAGCGCCGACCGGCTTCTGTATCGTCGCGGCAATTTCAACGGCACGATGGACGAGATGATCTGCGATGCGTTGCGGCACCAGCTCGATGCCGAAATCGCGCTGTCGCCCGGCTTCCGCTGGGGCACGACCGTGCTAAGCGGTCAGCCGATCACGATGGATGATATCCTGTCGCAGACCGCGATGACCTATCCCGAAGTCTACGTGCAGTCGATGAGCGGCGAGCAGATCAAGACCGTGCTGGAAGACATCTGCGACAACCTGTTCAACCTCGACCCATATTACCAGCAGGGCGGGGATATGGTGCGGATCGGCGGCATGTCCTACACTTGCGCGCCGAACGAGGTGACGGGTAAGCGCATCTCAGACATGAAGCTCGGCGGTGTGGCGCTCGATCCCGCCAAGTCCTACAAGGTTGCAGGCTGGGCATCGGTCAACGAGCAAAAGGGCGCGCCGGTCTGGGAGACCGTCGCGAGTTATCTGCGCGATAGAAAATCGAAGCCGAAATCTGCTAATTCTCAGGTGAAGATCGTGGGCGTGGACGACAATCCGGGATTTGCAGGCCAGACATGATGAAGCGAAGCGGACTTGCTCTGATCGCGGCCGCCCTTATCTGGGGCGTGTCGGTCATGGCCGGGGCAGGTGCCGCTCATGCTCAGGATGCCAAGGGGCCTGAATCGGCCACCGAGAAAGCGGTCGAGCGGCCCTTTGTCGAACACCGCATCGCCTTGCAGATTTCGGACAGCGATCCGGTGAAGCAGGGGCTGATCGTCAGCATTTCCTACAAGTTGCTCGAAGTGTACGGGCCGGATTCGATCGATGTTCAGGTGGTGGCGTTCGGTCCTGGCATCGATCTGCTGAATGCCGACAACCCGCGACGGCAGCAGATCGACAGCCTCATCGCGCAAGGCGTGACCTTTAACATCTGCGGTTACACCCTGGAGACGATCGAGCGCAAAACCGGAAAACGTCCGGAGATGAATCCCAAGGCCAAGCTAGTTCCGGCAGGCGTGCCGTTCCTGCTATCTCTTGCCGAGAAGAATTACACCATCGTTCGTCCTTAAAGGAGACTCCGACATGCGGATTTTCTGGAAACTGGTTGCGGCCTTCGCGGTCGTCTTTTCGATCTCCTCGGCGGCGTTCGCGGCCGATGCCAAGCCGCATCGCATCGCCATTCAGGTCGATCAGAACGATCCGGCCACGATGAATCTGGCGCTGAATAACGTCACCAACATCATGAAGCACTATGGCGACAAGGGCGAGACAGTCGAGGTCGAGGTGGTGGCCTACGGGCCGGGCCTGAACATGTACCGTGACGACAAGTCGCCGGTGAAGGATCGCCTGAAGCAGATCTCCGAGATGGCATTTCCTTCCAAGGTGAAATTTTCCGCCTGCAACAACACCAAGCAGGGCATGGAAAAGAAGGAAGGGCACCCCATCACGATCGTGCCGGAGGCGAGCCTTGTTCCGTCGGGCGTGGTGCGGTTGAGCGAGTTGCAGGAACAGGGCTGGACTTACATCAAGCCGTAACGCTCCTCAAACAGGGTGGTCGAAATGCGTATCGTGCTGCGAGGTCTGGTGTGTGCTCTCTTCTGCGCGGCTGCGGTCTCGACCGCGGCGCGGGCGGAGGAGACGACCGTGACGTACAAGTCGCTGACACCTGAGGTGGCGCTGGAAGCTGCGCGCGCGGCGCTCCAGCAGTGCCGCGCCGATGGCTATCAGATCTCGGTTGCCGTGGTTGACCGCTTCGGCGAGACCCAGGTCCTGCTGCGGGATCGCTATGCGGGACTTCCCGCCAATCAGACAGCTGTCGATAAAGCCTGGACGTCGGTCGGATTCCGGGCCGACACCTCGCAACTGGCGGCCTCGGTCAAGGACGGCACGCTCGATCCGCGTCTCGCAACCCGTCCGCGTATCGCGATGCTGGGCGGCGCGCTGAAGATCGAAGCGGCTGGCACGCTGCTGGGCGCGATCGGCGTGTCGGGCGCGCCGGGCGGCGACAAGGATGAGAAATGCGCGCGCGCCGGCCTCGACGCCATCCGCGACAAGCTGGATTTTTAGAAAACGAGATTCGTCATTGCCGGGCTTGACCCGGCAATCCATCTTTATGAAGTAAATCTTTTTGATGGATGCGCGGGTCAAGCCCGCGCATGACAGCCCCCGGGTAAACGTTCAGCGGAATGCGAACGCGAGCAGCCGGGTCTTGCTGTGGATCGCGAACGCGGCGCCGGAGAGGATGCCCGCGAGTGCGATGAAGGAAGGCATCGCGAGCGTCGAGACGCCGGTGAGGCCCTGACCGATCGAGCAGCCATAGGCCATCGCGCCGCCGATGCCCATGAAGGCCGCGCCCGCGATCGAGCGGCCGGTATGGGTGACTGACGTATAACCTTCAAATTCGAAGCGGCCAGTCAGCGTCGCGGTAGTGAGGCTTCCGGCCAGAACGCCGGCCACAAGCGCGATACCGAAGTTCAGCGTGAGACCCGTGGACAACATGACGTACTGCACCGAGTCCGCCATCGGCGACACGAATGTTAGCGATGCCACTGGCACCGGATTGAAATCATCCGCCGCGAACCAGCCCGTCGCGGCCCAGCCAGCGACCACCAGGAGGCCGATGATGAGGCCCGCGGCAACCTGACCGTAGGACCGGCGGAAAGTCTTGTCCGAGAAAGCGTAGATCAACAGCGCGCCGCTCGCGATCAGCGTAGCGATCAGCCGTGCCGAAATGTCGTCGAGGCCCATCGTCGTCAGGAGGGCAGGAGCGGAGACGGCGGTGGGCGCGGTCTTGGTCCAGTCTAGGAACGCGATGCGCGCCGGCGCGATCAGCCCCTTCAGCGTCATCTGCGCGGTAATGCCGATGATCGTAATCACGACGAGAGAGCGCAGATTGCCCTTGCCGAGCAGCACCAAAGCGCGCGAGGCGCAGCCATTGGCGAGCACCATGCCGAGGCCGAACAGCAGGCCGCCGAAGAAGATCAGCGGCGCCGAGAACGACGGCTGCAGGTAGATTGAAGTGCCGATATTGACGAAGCCGGCACCGGCGAGAATCTGCGTGCCGAGGATCGCAACGGCCAGCGCGGTCGCGTAGCTGCGGATCTTGCGGGTGTCGCTCGTGGTCCACAGGTCGCGCAGGCTGCTCATCAGGCAGAAGCCGCTGAGCAGGCCGACCACACCAAACACCAGTCCGATCACAAAGCCGGAAGCCACCGAGAGGTCGATCATGACGATCCACGAGCCACTATTATTGATGAGGAGAATATCCTTCTATGCATGCAATGCTGCTGGGTCTATAAGTCGATGAAATTAAAAATGAAATTGTATGGCGAAGTTAAAAAATAGAAGAATGCTCTAATAACCTCGCAAGGCGTAGAAAATCGTTCCCCAAGGCTTCTCACCAAAAACCTCGCTTTTCGCGCACTCTGGCAGAACGCTCGGCCGGTGTATGCAAGCGGCCACCGGCGTATCAACCACGGCTGTTTGCCTTGACGGTCTGAAGGCCGCACGCAGTTTCTTGATGGGGGAAGGCTGGCGATGTCGGGAACCAAGTTCTGCTTCATTCGTCCATTCCCGGAGCCATAAAACCGAGGCCTTCATTGGACGCGCGAACCTCAGAACAGCAGCCCCATGCGGAAAAGCCTCAGCGGTCTGAAGCGCATCCAGAGGATCTGCCGAATGACCGCGAAGCAGTCAGGCAGTCCGAAGACGGAGCGAAGAACAAGGCGTCGCCGTCGCTGATGGAGCGCCTACGGGAGCATTGGAAGCTGACGGCCCTGGTCGCCGGCCTTCTTCTCATCGTGCTCGTTGCGGGGCTGGCCTATTGGCTCGATATCCGGGATTACGAATCCACCGACGATGCGTTCGTTGCCGCGCGCAGCTTTTCCGTTGCTGCGAAAGTTGGCGGTTACGTCACCGAGGTTCCGGTGACGGACAACCAGCATGTGAAAGCGGGCGACCTGTTGGCCAGGATCGACGATCGCGATTATCGGAATGCGGTCGATCAGGCAAAGGCACAGGTCGCCGTTGCGCAGGCCAATATCGATAACATCAAGGCGCAGATCGCCAGCCAGCACGAGCAGATCGATCAGGCCCAAGCGCAGGTCGAGCAGGCCAAGGCGCAACTTGAATTTGCTCAGCAGGAGGAAAGCCGCGCGAAGGATCTGGTTCAGAAAGGAGCGGGGACCGTCCAGCACGAGCAGCAGACGCACTCGAACCTTCAGTCCCAGCAAGCCAACATGACACGGAGCAGCGCGGCCTTGAGCGCGGCGAAGCTCGGCGTCAAAACGCTCGAGGCGCAACTCGAAGGCGCGCGTGCCTCGCTTCAGCAGGCGCAGGCTCAACTCAATCAGGCGAACCTCAATCTGCAGTACACGCGCGTCACCGCCGCGCAGGCAGGGCGCGTGGTGAAGCTGTCCGGCGCGGTCGGCTCGTTCGTGACCGCAGGTCAGAGCCTGATGATGTTCGTGCCGGATGAAGTGTGGATCGTCGCGAACTACAAGGAAACCCAACTCAAATACATGCGGCCGGGGCAACATGTTGACTTCACCATTGACGCTTATCCGGACCGCAAGCTCACGGGCCACGTGGCGTCGGTGCAGCCCGGTTCGGGCACGGCGTTCAGCTTGCTGCCGGCCGAGAATGCGACGGGCAATTATGTGAAGGTAGTGCAGCGGGTGCCGGTGAAGATCGTCGTCGATCATTGGCCGGAAGATATTCCGATCGGTCCGGGCATGTCGGTGGTGCCCTGGACGAAGGTGCGATGAGTGATGCCGTTCATGACGGGTCGGCGGGCGGCTGGTCGCCGGAGCGTTCGGCTGCGGGAGGGCACAATCCCTATCTGATCGCTTTCGTAGTTTCGATCGCCACCTTCATGGAGGTGCTCGACACCACGATTGCCAACGTCTCCCTCCGTTATATCGCGGGCGGGCTGGCGGTCGGCATCGATGAAAGCACCTACGTCATCACGAGCTATCTCGTCGCCAACGCGATCGTCCTGTCGATCTCGGGCTGGCTGTCGACGGTGATCGGACGCAAGCGTTTCTATATGAGTTGCGTCGCTGTCTTTACGCTGGCGTCCCTGTTATGCGGATTCGCCTGGAATTTGCAGTCGCTCGTGCTGTTTCGCATTCTTCAGGGGCTGGGTGGCGGCGGAATGGCGACGAGCGAGCAGGCGATCCTAGCCGATTCATTTCCGCCGGCGAAGCGGGGGCAGGCCTTTGCCATCTATGGCGTCGCGGTCGTGGTTGCGCCGATCGTGGGGCCGACGCTCGGCGGATGGATCAGCGATACCTATTCCTGGCACTGGATTTTTCTCATCAACGTACCGATGGGGCTGCTGTCATTATTTCTGGTCGGAACGCTGGTGAAGGAGCCGTCAGGCGCGGAAACGGAGCGGGTTAAGCTTCTCAGTAAAGGTCTGCGCGTCGATTATGTGGGCTTCGCTCTCGTCGCCGTCGGATTGGGCTCGCTGGAATTCGTTCTCGACGAAGGCCAGCGCAACGATTGGTTCGGATCGAACATGATCGTGATGTTCGCGGTTGTGTCCGCAGCCTGTCTCATCGTGCTCGTGAGCTGGGAGTTGATATGCGATGATCCGATCATCGACATTCGGCTGTTGGGCCAGCGTCAGTTCGGCACCTGTTTTCTGGCGATGCTCGGCACCGGCGCCATCGTGGTCGCGACCACGCAGATTCTTCCGCAACTCCTGCAAACCGAATTGGGCTACACGGCTATGCTGGCGGGATTGGTGCTCTCGCCCGGCGGCGTTGTCACGCTTTTCATGATGCCGGTGACCGGACGGCTTATTGGCTTGGTGCAGGCCAAATACCTCATCGCTGCTGGCGCCACGATCGCCGCACTGTCGATGTGGAATCTCACTGGCCTGAACGGCAATATTACCTACGACTATGCTGCCATGTCGCGCATTTATCTCGCACTGGGCTTGCCGCTGTTGTTTCTTCCCATCACCACCGCGTCTTATGAAGGCCTGCCGCCCGAGAAGACAAATCAGGCGTCAGCCCTGATCAATGTTGCCCGGAATCTTGGAGGTTCCTTAGGCGTGGCGCTGGTCCAGACGCTGCTGGCGCAGCGCCAGCAGTTTCATCAAAGCCGTTTGATCGAGCATATCGTGCCTTCCAATGTCGGCTATCAGCAGACTCTTTCTGCGGTGACCCGCTTCTTTCAGGCGCAGGGATCGAGCGCGACGGATGCAGCAGCTCAGGCTTTCGGTTACATCGCGCAGACGTTGCAAACTCAGGTCAATCTGCTGGCCTATATCGATGTCTTCTGGGCGCTCGCTCTCATTGGCGCAATCATGGCGCCGCTGGCTCTCACGCTGCGATCGATCGACATGAATGCGCCGGCCCGGCATTAGGCACTGTGGGGCTATATTTGTGCAAGTTCCACGTAAAGCGCATCGGCTTTTTTCCTGCAACCCGGAACGTGCATGATCTCTTCCGCTTGTCTTCCTGCATGAGGGCACTCATGCCGCAAGTCAGGGACAGGGTTGCGAGAGGCTAAACAATTTCAATGTGGGCGGCAGCGTGCGACGGAGCTTGGGCTTTGTCGTTCCTGACGCCTGCGTGCGGCCCATTTCCCATATAGACCAGCAAAGGGAGTAGGGAATTATGAAAACGAATTTACTGATGTCGGCGGCGGCCATCGCGGTGTTGATGGCTGGCGGCGTGGCGAATGCGCAGAGTCCGGGCGGTGCCCGTGGTGAAAGTCCGGCTGCGGGCGCAAGCGGAGGCGCGTCTGTCGGAGGCGCGGCATCGGGTGGCGGCATGTCCGCGCCGTCCGCGAAGGGTGCTGCAGAAGGCGGCGCGTCCGGTGCTGTCGAGTCGCACGGCTCGCAGAAGAGCGGCGTGAGCGCGCAGGGTGAAGGCAGTGCCAAGGGCCATGCGCGAGAAGCGCAGGACAACAAGATGGGCAAGTCGCCCAACTCGCACACGGCAACCGACAGTAAGAACAGCGAACGGATAAACAAGAACACCGCCTCGGATTCGAAGTCCGGCGCGGAGAGCAAGACGACCGGCAACGCGGCCACGGCTGCGAAGGCTGCGCCGCCTGCCGCGAAACGCACCCAGATCACCACCGCTATCAAGCAGGAGAAGGTGACGGCGGTGACCAACGTGAACTTCAACGTCTCCGTCGGAGCGCGTGTCCCGGCATCGGTACACTTCTATCCGGTCCCGGCAAGCGTGATTGCGATCTATCCGGAATGGCGAGGCTACGAGTTCATTCTGGTGGGAGGCCGTTACGTGATCGTAGCGCCTGAGACCCACGAGATCGTCTACATTCTGACCTGACGCTTGTGAGGAGGGTTCGGCTTGTCCGAGCCCTCCCGCATGCGCGAAATGATTCCTTACCAGAACGCCGCCGCATCAAGGCGGCGTCGTACATTCCGGTTTTTGATAAAATGCGGACCGTCGCAGGTGAGAGCATACCTGCTGGCGGTCATGAATCGTGTGCAGCACAAAAACTTGTACGTTGCGTCATAGCCATGAGTTTAGAACTCATGTAAGTTTCGTCCGACTACTTCCTGGATATGCCGTGGGGTAGAAACTGATGACGCTACGTCGTGTTCTTCTGACAGTGGTGGCTGTCGGAATTCTGGTTGTGCTGGGTGGCTACGCGCTGATGTGGCGCCCTGCCATTGCACCGGCCGCTACCAGCGCAAAAGCCCAAATAGATCGGAAGGCGATTGATCACGGAGCAGAGCTTGCCGCGATCGGAAATTGCGCCGATTGCCACACATCCGCAAACGGTGCCGCCTATGCAGGCGGCCGGCCCATTCCAACTCCTTTCGGCACGATCTACGCCAGCAACCTGACGCCCGATGGCGAGACCGGTATCGGCTCGTGGTCGGAGGAGGCATTCAAACGCGCCATGCGTGACGGCGTGGATCGTGAAGGGCGGCAGCTCTATCCGGCATTTCCCTACGATCATTTCACGCATGCGACGGATGCGGATATCCACGCGATTTATGCGTTCCTGATGAGCAAGCCCGCGGTGCGCAACGCCGTGCCGGCCAACGATCTTGCTTTCCCGTTCAGCTTCCGCCCCATCGTCGCGGGCTGGAAGCTTCTGTTCCTGCACCGCGATGGGCTGGAGCCTGATGCCACAAAGAGCGCCGAGTGGAATCGCGGGCGTTATCTGGTCGAGGGTCTTGGCCATTGCGGCTCCTGCCACACGCCGCGCAACGCACTAGGCGGCGAGAAGAGAGGCAGCGCCTATGCCGGTGGCGCTGCGGAGGGATGGAATGCGCCGCCTTTGAACGCCTCGCTTGTCACGGCACACAAGTGGACCGTCGATCAGTTGGCCGAATATCTCTCCACCGGCTGGCACAGGCTGCATGGCGCGGCTGCCGGACCGATGGCCGATGTCGCCAAGAATCTAGGCCGCGCGTCGCAGGGTGATGTCCGCGCGATTGCGACCTACATCGCTAGCCTTTCGCCGGGGGCGGAAGACGCGAAGGCGGCAGTTCCCGTCGGCGGCAAGGTTCTGACGGACCAGTCGGCCGATGTGGTGGCGATCTACAACGGCGCCTGCGCCAAGTGCCACAACGACAGGCACGATGTCGGCCCGTCGCAGGCGATCTCATTGTCCTACAGCACGGCCGTTCAGCAACCGCAATCCGCCAATGTCGTTCGCGTCGTCATGCACGGCATCGAATCCTACCGCACGGACGGCGGACCTTACATGCCTGCGTTCGCGGGAGTCCTGACGGACGCGCAGATTGCTTCGGTCGTTCAATATGTCCGTGCGCGCTACACCGATCAGCCGCAATGGACCGACGTGAAGTCCCAGATCGCCAAAGCCCGGCAGGAAGGAGCCCAGCCATGAAGGTTTCGCTGCATGTCAATGGCAAGTCGCAGGAGATCGATGTCGCCGATCCCTCGACGCCACTTCTATATGTTTTGCGCGACAATCTCGGGCTGCACGGTCCGCGCTTCGGTTGTGGTCTTGGACAGTGTGGCGCCTGCATGGTCCACATCGACGGACGTGCGACGTTTTCCTGCGTGCTTCCGGTCACGGCGGTCGGCGATCGCAAGGTCACCACGCTTGAAGGTCTGATGGAAGGCGGCAAGCCGAACAAGCTGCAGCAGGCCTTCATTGATGAAGAGGCGGCGCAGTGCGGCTACTGCATCTCCGGCATGGTGATGCAGGCGCAGGCGCTTCTCAACAAGACACCAAATCCGACGGATGAGGATATCCGGCGCCATATGGAGCCGAACCTCTGCCGCTGCGGCACCCACGCCGCGATCATGCGCGCGATCAAGCGCGCCGCCATTGCTTGAGGAGGCTGTCATGACTCTGCATCTCAAGCCGTCCCGCCGCGATGTTCTGAAGGGGACCGGTGCGCTGGTCGTGGCTTTCTCGCTTACGCCTCCGTCCGAGGCGTTTGCGCTGGCGCAAGGCGAAGCCGCGGCAGCAAAGCCGGTCGCGCTCGATCAGGTCGATACGTTCCTGGCCATCGACGACAAGGGCATGGTGACGCTTTATTCGGGGAAGGTCGATCTCGGCACCGGCATCCGGATCGGCTTGCAGCAGATCCTCGCCGAAGAACTCGATGTGCCTCTGGCGAACGTCAACACCATCGAAGGCGACACGGCTCTCACGCCCGATCAGGGGCCGACCTACGGCAGTTTGTCGATCCAGGCGGGCGGCATGCAGATCAGGCAGGCTGCCGCGACGGCACGAAGCGTGCTGCTCGATCAGGCCGCGCAACGGCTCGGCGTCGCCAAGGACGATCTGACCGTTGCCGATGGCGTGGTCACGACGAAATCCGGTGGTGGAAAGGTTGCCTATGCTGAGCTGATCGGCGGCAAGGCCTTCATGCTGAAGGTCGATCCGGCGGCGCCTGCGAAAAATCCTGCCGACTACAAGATCGTCGGCAAGCCGATCGCGCGACGCGATATTCCGGAGAAGCTCACCGGCAAGTTCACCTATATGCAGGATTTCCGCGTACCGGGAATGCTGCATGGAAGCGTGGTGCGGCCGCCGACTATCGGGGCGACGCTGCAAAGCGTCGATGAAAGTTCGGTCAAGGACATTCCGGGTATCGTCAAAGTCATTCGCGACGGGAATTTCCTCGCTGTCGTGACGGAGACGGAGTGGGCGGCGGTGCGCGCCGCGCGCGAGATCAAGGCGTCATGGTCGAAATCGGAGACCCTGCCGGATCAGGCAAAACTCTGGGAGCACGTCCGCTCGACCAAGATCGTGAAGGACGACGTCACCAGCAATATCGGCGACAGCGCCGCCGCGATGGCTGCCGGCGGCAAGACCGTCAAGGCGTCCTATGACTTCGCCATCCACACCCATGGCTCGATCGGACCGTCCTGTGCGATTGCCGAATTCAAGGACGGCAAACTGACTTGCTGGTCCGCGTCGCAGGCAACCCATAATCTGCGCAAGCAGCTTGCCATGATGATGAAGATGCCGGACGAGGACGTGCGCTGCATCTATGTCGACGGCGCGGGCTGCTACGGCCGAAACGGGCATGAAGACGCTGCGGCTGATGCCACATTGCTCGCGAAGATCATGGACAAGCCCGTCCGCGTGCAGTGGTCGCGTGCCGACGAACACGGCTGGGATCCGAAGGGGCCGCCGACCTTGATTGATCTACGGGCAAATATCGATGCGTCCGGAAATGTCACTGCCTGGGAAAGCGAGTTCTTCATCCCGCAGGGCGCGGCCGGCATGGTCGATCTCGTTGCCGCGACGTTGAGTGACCGTCCTGTCGTGGGCAAGCTGGCGCCGGGCGGCATCGTCAACGACTCCGCGATCGGGTACAAATTTCCGAACATCAAGACCGTCTGTCACCGACTGGAGACGACGCCGTTCCGCCCGTCCTGGATCAGGACGCCGGGACGCATGCAGAACACCTTCGCCAATGAGAGCTTCTTCGACGAAGTCGCCGCTGCGCTGAATGCGGACCCGCTGGAGCTTCGCGTTAAGTACACCGATCCTGCCGACAAACGCGGCCTCGAAGTGCTCGACCGGCTGGCGAAAGTTGCGAAGTGGGAGAAGCGCGCCTCGCCCCGCAAGGACATCAAGGGTGACGTGGTGCAGGGGCGCGGCGTCAGTTACGTCAAATACGAACTGGTGCGGACCTACGTCGGTCTGGTGGCCGATGTCGAGGTGGATCGCACCTCCGGCGATGTCCGCGTCAAGAAGGTCTATGTGGTTCACGACTGCGGCCAGATCATCAATCCGAACGGCGTCCGCGCGCAGATCGAAGGCAACGTGATTCAGACCGTCAGCCGCACGCTGAAGGAAGAAGTCATGTTCGACCGCGGCATGATCACGAGCCTCGATTGGGCGAGTTATCCGATCCTGCGTTTCTCTGAACTGCCGGAACTCGTGATCGAGTTGATCGACCGGCCGACGGAAAAGCCGTGGGGCGCGGGTGAACCGACAGCCGCTCTGGTTTCATCGGCGATCTCCAACGCGATTTTCGATGCGACCGGGGCGCGAGTGCGGTCGGTGCCGTTCAAGCCCGAAAAGGTCAAGGCCGCGCTGCGCGCGACCTGAGTTCAACACGATCCTGTAAGTGAGCTTGATCCATGCCTGAAAACTGGGGCCCTGCTTTTGCGGGGGCGGCCCCGGATGGATGGATTGCGCTTCAGTGTGTATAACGGCCTGTATCCGATACCGGCGGTCGGGTCATGTCACGGGCCGCGACCTCAATCAGGAATGCAATGGGCGTCATTACCTCTCTCACTTCGCTCGACGATGCGCTGAAGCGTTTGCTTGAGGGACTTGAGGCCGTTCCTGTCCTCGACAAGCCCATTGATGAGGCTCTGGGCCGGATTTCCGCCGGGCTGACGGCGCCGGGTCCGCTGCCGGTCGGCGCCGTTGCAATGATCGATGGCTGGGCTGTCCGCTCGCTGGATATTGTCGGCGCGTCTTCCTACTCACCGGCGTTCTTGGCCGAGCCGCCTGTCTGGGTCGAGACTGGACAACCGCTTCCTGAGGGATGCGACAGTTTGGTTGAACCCCAATCTCTCAATCGGGAGAGCGGGATTTTTCAGGCTGTCGCCGAAGCGCGGCCGGGGCAGGGCGTGCGCCGCGCGGGAGACGAAATTGCCGCGAAGTCACTCGTCATAAAGCCCGGACAGAGGATCCGGCCCCTCGATCTCCTGATTGCAACCAGACTGGGCCTGCGTTCGTTATCGGTGCGGACGTCGCGCCTGCAACTCGTCAATGTGGCGAGCGCAAGCGGTCAATCCTCCACGGCGCAGTACATCGCGTATCTTGCGGAGCAGGCCGGCGCGGCTGTGACGAGAACGGATTCCGATGCGCGAACCGCGCCGGCGATCGCTTCAGTGTTGAATGCGTCGGAAGCCGACCTGATCGTGACTGTCGGCGGTACGGGCACGGGAAAGACGGACGCAACGATCGATGCGCTTCAGAGCGCCGGTGTCGCCATCACGCACGGCATTGCCATGATGCCGGGACGAACCGCCGCGATCGGCTGTTTGAGGAACGTGCCACTCATCGCGCTGCCGGGAATGCTGGAAGATGCTCTGGCTGCCTGGTGGACATTGGCTCTGCCGGTGCTGGACCGGTTAACGATGCGGCAGCGGCCGACCACGGCCCGGCCCATCGCGCGAAAGATCGCCTCCGCGCCGGGTGTCGCCGACATCGTCTTGCTCGGAAGCGAAGAAGAAGCGTGGATGCCGCTGTCTGTCGGGGAACTGCCGTTGCAGGCGCTTGCGAACGCGGATGCGTGGATGCTCGTGCCCGGCAACAGCGAAGGATTTCCTGCAGGAGCGCTTTGCCCTGCCTATCCGCTAGGCTAAGACATATATAGCCGATATGCAGCATAACGATTTCCGCCAGACGAGGTATGCGCCGTGAGCGTTGACCAGGAGCAGTTTCTGACCGTGTTGTCTCGCGAGGATGCGTTGGCTCGCTTCGAGGCCGCACTTTTCCCGCGGCGTCCAGTGACGGAGCAACGCGCTCTGGCGGATGCCATTGGCTGCGCGCTTGCGCACGACGTCGCTGCGCCGATCGATGTGCCGCCTTTCGACCGTTCGAATGTCGACGGATTTGCCGTTCGTTCTTCCGATCTGAAAGACGCCACGGGCAACCGGCCTGCGCGTCTCGCGCTGAACGGCGAGGTGATTGCTTGTGGCGTGGCGCCACAATTGATCGTCACATCCGGCACCGCGACGCCGATTGCGACCGGCGGGCCGGTGCCGCGCGGTGCGGACGCCGTGGTGATGATCGAGCATACCCAGCCTGCTGGTGAAGGCGCGATCCACATCGACCGCACGGCGTCGCCGGGACAGTTCGTCTCCTATGCGGGGTCCGACATCGCACGCGGCGAAGTGCTGTTGCGCGCGGGAACGATCATCGGCTCGCGCGAAATCGGCATGCTCGCGGCCTGCGGCATCCCGCAGATATCTGTCGTGCGCAAGCCGAAGGTGGCGGTTGTGTCGACCGGCGATGAACTCGTCGCGCCCGGGCAGAGTCTGCGACCTGCCGCGATCTACGACACCAACGGCCCGATCGTCTCGGCTGCCGTGAGCGAGAATGGCGGCACCCCGTGGTTCGCCGGCTCATTCCCCGACAACGAGGCTAAGCTCGAAGCGGGTATGCGCGCGGCGCTTGCCAACAGTGACATGCTGGTGCTGTCGGGAGGCACGTCGAAGGGCTCCGGCGACGTCTCGCATCGTATCGTGTCGCGGCTCGGCCAGCCTGGCGTCATCGCTCACGGCGTGGCCTTGAAGCCGGGCAAGCCGCTGTGTCTTGCGGTCTGCGACGGCAAGCCGGTCGTGGTTCTGCCGGGTTTTCCGACTTCCGCGATGTTCACCTTCCACGACATGATTGTACCGGTGTTGCGGCGCATGGCGGGTCTTCCGCCGCGCGCGGACGCCAGGGTGCAGGCGCGCGTGCCGGTTCGGATCGCATCCGAGCTTGGCCGCACCGAATTCGTGATGGTGTCGCTGGTGGAGGGCGACGATGGATTGATCGCCTATCCTTCGGGCAAGGGTTCCGGCGCGATCACGGCCTTCGCGCAGGCCGATGGCTTCCTGCGGATCGATGCGCTTGCGGATCAGATGGCCGCTGGGACCGAAGCGGAAGTGACGCTGTTCACGCCGCATGTCCGCGTGCCGGATCTGGTGATTATCGGCAGCCACTGCACCGGCCTCGACATTGTCACGGCGCCGCTGGCGCGCGCCGATCTGTCGGTGCGCTCGATTTCCGTCGGCAGCCTCGGGGGTCTCGCTGCGGCAAGCCGCGGCGAATGCGACATGGCGCCGATCCATCTGCTGGATGAAAAGACCGATGTTTACAACGCGCCGTTCCTCAAGCCCGGTCTCGAACTGGTGCCGGGGTATCGGCGCATGCAGGGCATCGTGTTCCGGCGGGGCGATTCCCGTTTTGAGGGACTTGATGCCAGGGCTGCGGTGAAAGCCGCACTCGCCGATCCCGCATGCATGATGGTCAATCGCAATCAGGGCGCGGGAACGCGCATCCTGATCGATCGTCTGTTGGGCGGCGCGCGACCTGATGGTTACTGGAATCAGCCGAAATCACACAATGCGGTTGCCGCCGCCGTCGCGCAGCATCGCGCGGACTGGGGCATGACCATCGCGCCTGTCGCGTATGCCGCCGGACTAGGCTTCATTCCGTTCGCGGAGGAACACTACGATTTCGCACTGGTCACGGCCCGGAAGAACCGGCCGGGCGTCGCAGCTTTTCTGGAATCGCTCCGCGCCAAGGAGACGAGGGCGGCACTCGAACAGGCGGGTTTTCATCCGGTCTAGAAAACGGCACCACCGGACGATCCGGTGGCGCCGTTTGTTGTTCGGGCGATGTGATTCGTATCTTAAGCGTTCGGGTCGTTGGCGTTCGGATAGAACAACTGCTGACCGTTGATCTTGTAGTCGGCAATGGTCTTCTGGCCTTCCGGCGAAACCAGCCAGTCGATGAACTGCTGCCCGAGATCGGCCTTGACGTTCGGATGCTTCGCCGGATTGACCAGCATCACGCCGTACTGGTTGAACAGCCGCTTGTCGCCCTCAACCGCGATGACGAGATCGCCACGGTTCTTGAACGATAGCCATGTGCCGCGATCGGAAATCACATAGGCGTTCGAGGCCGAGGCGGTGTTGAGCGCCGCACCCATGCCCTGGCCGATGTCCTTATACCAGGGGCCCTTGTCCTTCGCGATGTCGATGCCCGCGACCTTCCAGAGCTTCAGTTCGGCGATGTTGGTGCCGGAGCGATCGCCGCGCGAGATGAACGGCGCGCCCTTTTCCTTGATCGTCTTCAGCGCGGCGACGATGTCTTTGGTGCCCTTGATGCCAGCCGGATCGCTCTTGGGTCCGATGAGGACGAAGTCGTTGTACATCACGGGGTAACGCTTGGTGCTCTGTCCTTCGGCGAGGAATTTTTCTTCCGCGGATTTAGCGTGCACGAAGACCACGTCGGCATCGCCGCGCCGGCCGGTGTCGAGCGCTTGACCGGTGCCCTGTGCGATCACTTTCACGTCGATGCCGGTCTTCTGCTTGAAGGCGGGCAGCAGGTGGCCAAACAGGCCGGAATCCTGCGTCGATGTGGTCGACGCGACGACAATCGACTTGTCCTCGGCCGAAGCCACCGTCATCGACAGAATGCCGAGGACGGCCAACGCAGCGAGCGTATGCAATCGTTTCATGTGGTTTCCTTTTCTAGATCAAAAGCTCTCCAGCGATAAACCGCTGCCCATCGCTGGTTACCGGGGCGTTGAAGAAATTTGCCGAAGATCCGGTTTCGACGATGCGTCCGTGATTGAGGAAGACGATGTCGCCCGCGAGTCTGCGCGCTTCACCGAGATCGTGAGTGGACATGACGATCTTGATATTCTTTGCCGCTATCGCTTCGAGAACGTCTTCGATGGCTTTGGTAGAATAGGGATCGAGCGCGGCCGTCGGCTCGTCGAGAAACAGCACCTCGGGATTGCGCGCCAGCGCGCGGGCGAGGGCAAGCCGTTGTTGTTCGCCGCCTGACAGCTTGCGCGCGGGCCGCTCGCCAAGCCCGGACAGCCCGACCATTGCAAGAAGCTCCGCTGTACGCTGCTTCCAGAGATCGCGGCTGATATTTGCGCTTGCCAGCGCATATTCGATATTGGCGGCGGCGGTTCGCCGCAGCATGGCTGGGCGTTGAAACACGATGGCGCGGCGTTGCGGTGCGACGCGTTCCTGTCCACCCCAGGTCACGGCTCCGCTGGAAGGCTGCAGAAGTCCCATCGCCACGCGCAGGAGCGTTGTCTTGCCCGACCCGTTCGGGCCGATCAGTACCGTCGGGGCGCCGTTAGAGAATTGCAGCGTGATATCCGTCAGGATCGGGACGCCACCCGCGACGACGCTGACATGCTCCAGCGCGATGGGAAGATCGGATGTCATGGCAAGCATCGTCATACACCCGAGAAGCGTGCGCCGAGCCACTGCGTGCTCCACGCAAGCGCGTTGACCAGAATGATGACGCCGACCAGCACCGCGCCCAATGCGATGGCGCGTGGAAGGTCGCCCTTCGAGGTTTCAAGCGCGATCGTCGTCGTCATGGTGCGGGTGAAGCCGTCGATGTTGCCGCCGACGATGATGATGGCGCCGACTTCGGCGGCGGCGCGGCCAAACCCGGCGAGCAGCGCCGTCGTCAAGCTGAATCGGCAATCCCAGATCAGCGTTGCCGCGCGAGACGCGACGCCGATATTCATTGCCATCAGTTCGTCCCGATACTCGATCCATGCGTCTTCGATGGTTTGCCGCGTCAGCGCCGCAATGATCGGCGTCACCAGCAAAGTCTGCGCGACGATCATGGCTGTGGGTGTGAACAGAAGTCCCCATGAGCCAAGCGGACCCGAGCGGGATAGGCCGAGATACACGACGAGACCCGCGACGACCGGCGGCAGACCCATCAACGCATTGATGACGACGATAATGAACGTGCGGCCGGGGAAAGCGTTGAGGGCGATGACAGCTCCGAGCGGCACGCCGATCAATGCGGCCCATGCAACCGCCGACAGGCTCACGAACAGCGACAGCCCGATAATCTGGAACAGGCCGGCGTCGAACGAACTGACAAGTTCAAAGGCGGAGGCGAGATTGGACATTGGCACACTGAAACGGAACCTGGCGGCGCAGCCATCGGTTCACACGGAGTGAGAGAAATGGCGAATGACGAAAGAAAAAACGATCTTCCCGGCGCATGGGTTCATGGTGGCAAACACGGCGGCTCAAAAGACGGTCCAAAGCCGCCATCGTAGCCAGATAAACGCGACCGCGATCCGCACCACAAGGGGGGAAGATAGGGTCGATCATAAAACAGAATAAACGAAGCTAGATTGATGGGTCTACGATAGCCAATTCAAATAATAAGGCTCGTTTTCTTGAGTCCGCGATAGAGCAAGTTATTGATGGTGCATCAACTGTTTGGCATGCTGACCGGGTCGGCTTCCCTGAGGGTTCCATGCCCGGCGGTAACGTTGTCAATTTAAAAACAAAAGGCAGTCGGCGGCCAAAGGTTGTGACTATTTATCACAATCCGGCGTCCGGCATCTCGCGGCAGGTTCTGGCGTTGCTTCTTGCGAGCGGAGAAGCGCCGATTGTCGTCGAATATCTGAAGACGCCGCCGAGTCCCGCTCGCCTGAAATATCTGGCGCGCAAGATGGGCGTGCCGGTGCGACGGTTATTCCGCAAATCCGTGCGGTTCGCGGACTTCAACCTCAGCAACCCGAAGTGGACCGACGATGCGCTGCTCGACTTCATGTCACGCGCACCTGAGTTGTTGGTTTACCCGATCGTCGAAACCCCAAAGGGGGTCAGGGTGTGCCGGCCGCCGGATAGCGTGCTGCCGCTTTTGAACGCGCCGGTTAGCGATGCCGTCAGTAGCGGCATTCTGTCAGCCGATTTTACAGCTGAGGAACTCAACAGTTCCTTGCATATCGTATCCCAGCAGCGGTATGACTTGTTGAAAGATAGAGGCATTCTAATGAGCCACGACCAAGGACCCCAGAAAGTCATCCCGTTCGAGCATCCCGGTGAGGGAAGGCGGCGAGCAAAGCCAACGCCAAAAGGCCGCCAGATCGATCCGAAGGCGAGCGAGGAAATCGAATTCCTGCTTGAAGGCAAGTCGCGCCGCCGCGACATGCTGATCGAGTACCTCCATCTCATTCAGGACAAGTGGGGCCAGATTTCCGCAGCCCATCTTGCCGCTCTGGCGGACGAGATGAAGCTCGCGTTCGCGGAAGTGTTCGAGGTCGCGACCTTCTACGCGCATTTCGATGTGGTGAAGGAAGGCGCGCCGGATATCGCGCCGGTCACTATCCGGGTTTGCGATTCGCTGACCTGCGCGATGCTTGGCGCGGAAACCCTGATGAAGGAGCTGAAGAACAAGGCAGGTCCCGGCGTGCGCGTGGTTCGCGCGCCGTGCGTTGGCCGCTGCGACACGGCGCCGGCCGCGGAGGTCGGACACAACTTCGTCGATCACGCGACGGTCGATAATGTGCTGGCCGCGCTCAAGCAGCACGACACCCATGTTCATGTGCCCGACTATGTCGAGTACGAATCCTATATCGCGCAGGGTGGCTATACGCTGCTGAACTCCCTGCGTTCCGGCAAAACGTCCAAGGAAGATATCCTCAAGGCGCTTGAAAGCGCTTCGCTGCGTGGCCTCGGCGGCGCAGGCTTCCCGACCGGCCGCAAGTGGCGCGCCGTGCTCGGCGAACCCGGCCCGCGCCTGATGGCGATCAACGGTGATGAGGGCGAGCCCGGCACGTTCAAGGACCGCTTCTATCTCGAAACCGATCCGCATCGCTTCATCGAAGGCATGCTGATCGGCGCGCATATCGTCGAGGCGGCCGAAGTCTACATCTATCTGCGTGACGAATATCCGGCGAGCCGTGAAATTCTGGCGCGTGAAATTGCCAGGCTCCCGGCAGGCGGCCCGACGCTGCACCTGCGGCGCGGCGCCGGTGCCTATATCTGCGGCGAGGAATCCGCGCTGCTGGAAAGCATCGAGGGCAAGCGCGGCATGCCGCGTCACAAGCCGCCGTATCCGTTCCAGGTCGGCCTGTTCGGGCTGCCGACGCTCATCAACAATGTCGAGACTCTGTGGTGGGTGCGCGACATCGTCGAGAAGGGTGGCGAATGGTGGCAAGCGCAGGGCCGCAATGACCGCCATGGGCTGCGCAGCTATTCGGTATCCGGCCGTGTGAAGAATCCGGGCGTGAAGCTGGCTCCGGCCGGGGTCACCATCACGGAACTGATCGAGGAGTTCTGCGGTGGCATGGCCGATGGTCACAAATTCCGTGCCTATCTGCCGGGCGGCGCATCGGGCGGCATTCTGCCGGCTTCGATGAATGACATCCCGCTCGATTTCGGCACGCTCGAAAAATACGGCTGCTTCATCGGCTCCGCCGCCGTCGTCGTGTTGTCCGATAAGGACGACGTGAAAGATGCGGCGCTCAACCTGATGAAGTTCTTCGAGGACGAGAGCTGCGGACAATGCACGCCATGCCGCGTCGGAACCCAGAAGGCTGCGGCTCTGATGGAAACCCGTGCTTGGAACCGCGATCTGCTCAACGAACTGAGCCAGACCATGCGCGATGCCTCGATCTGCGGATTGGGCCAGGCGGCCTCGAATCCTCTCACGTCAGTCATTAAATACTTCCCTGAAGAATTCGCGCCTCAGGAGGCTGCAGAATGAACAAGATTCAATTCGAACTCGACGGCCGTCAGGTCGAAGCAGCGCCCGGCGAATCCATCTGGCAGGTGGCGAAACGGGAAGGCACCGAAATTCCGCATCTGTGTTACTCGCCGGAGCCGGACTATCGCGCCGACGGCAATTGCCGCGCCTGCATGGTGGAGATCGAGGGCGAGCGCGTGCTCGCGGCGTCCTGCATGCGGATGCCGACGGTTGGCATGAAGGTGAAGTCGGCCAGCGAACGCGCAAAGTCCGCGCGCAAGATGGTGATGGAGCTTCTCGTCGCCGACCAGCCGGAGCGCGAAACCTCGCACGATCCGGACTCCAAGTTCTGGCACTGGGCCGACAAGGTCGAGGTGACGGAGAGCCGCTTCCCGGCGGCTGAGCGCTGGAGTGGCGATCACAGCCATCCGGCGATGAGCGTCAATCTCGATGCCTGCATCCAGTGCGGCCTGTGCGTTCGCGCCTGCCGCGAGGTCCAGGTCAACGACGTTATCGGCATGGCGTATCGCAACCATGACGCCAAGATCGTGTTCGATTTCGACGATCCGATGGGCGAATCCACCTGCGTGGCGTGCGGCGAGTGCGTGCAGGCGTGCCCGACAGGCGCACTGATGCCGTCGGCGCTGCTCGATGAGCAGCAGATCACCCGTACCGTTTATGCGGACAAGAAGGTGGACTCGCTGTGCCCGTTCTGCGGCGTCGGCTGTCAGGTCACCTATCAGGTCAAGGACGAGAAGATCATCTACGCGGAAGGCCGCAACGGTCCTGCCAACCATAACCGCCTCTGCGTCAAGGGACGCTTTGGCTATGATTACATCCATCACCCCCATCGCATCACCAAGCCGCTGATCCGGCTGCCGAACGCGAAGAAGGATGCGATGGATCAGGTCGATCCAGCCAATCCGTTCACTCACTTCCGTGAGGCCACGTGGGAGGAGGCGCTGGACGTCGCCGCCAAGGGTCTTGTGAAGATCCGCGACGAGAAGGGCGTCAAGGCGCTTGCCGGTTTTGGTTCGGCCAAGGGATCGAACGAGGAAGCGTACTTGTTCCAGAAGCTGGTGCGCACTGGCTTCGGCTCCAACAACGTCGATCACTGCACGCGGCTGTGCCACGCTTCGTCGGTGGCGGCGCTGATGGAAGGCGTCAATTCAGGTGCTGTGTCGGCGCCGTTCTCGGCTGCCCTCGATGCGGAAGTCATTATTGTCATCGGTGCGAACCCGACCGCCAATCATCCGGTCGCGGCGACGTTCTTCAAGAACGCCGCCAAGAAGGGCGCGAAGATGATTATCATGGACCCGCGCAAGCAGCCGCTGTCGCGCCATGCCTACAAGCATCTGCAGTTCAGGCCGGGTGCTGACGTGGCGATGCTGAACGGCATGCTGCACACCATCATCAACGAAGACCTGACGGACAAGCAGTATATCGCCGGTTATACCGAGGGCTTCGAGGAGCTGAAGGCGAAGATTCAGGAATTCCCGCCGGAGAAGATGGAAAAAATCTGCGGCATTCCGGCCGAGACCCTGAAGGAAGTTGCCAGGCTTTACGCCAAGGCGAAGTCGTCGATCATCTTCTGGGGCATGGGCGTCAGCCAGCATGTTCACGGCACCGACAACTCGCGCTGCCTGATCGCGCTGGCGCTTATTACTGGCCAGATCGGCCGTCCGGGCACGGGCCTGCACCCACTGCGCGGCCAGAACAACGTGCAGGGCGCCTCCGACGCAGGCCTCATCCCGATGCTGCTGCCGGACTACCAGCCGGTCGGCCGCGCCGATCTGCGTGGCGCCTTCGAGAAGGTTTGGGATCAGGAGATCGATCCTGTTCCGGGCCTCACCGTCGTGGAGATCATGAACGCGATCCATGCGGGCACGATCACCGGCATGTATATCGAGGGTGAAAACCCGGCGATGTCGGACCCCGACCTCCAGCACGCCCGTGAGGCGCTTGCCAAGCTCGATCATCTCGTGGTGCAGGATCTGTTTGTGACGGAAACGGCCTTCCACGCCGACGTGATCCTGCCGGCATCCGCATTCGCGGAGAAGGTCGGTTCGTTCACCAACACCGACCGCCGTGTCCAGATCTCGCGTCAGGTGGTGAAGCCGCCGGGTGATGCGCGTCAGGATTTGTGGATCATCCAGGAAATCGCGAACCGCATGGGCTGCGGCTGGACTTACTCCGGCGCGGCTGACGTCTTCAACGAGATGGCGCAACTGATGCCGTCGCTGAAGAACATCACGTGGGAGCGCCTTGAGCGGGAAGGCGCGGTCACCTATCCGGTGGACGATCCGCACAAGCCGGGCAACGAGATCATCTTCACCACCGGATTCCCGACCGCGAGCGGCCGCGCCAAGATCGTGCCCGCACGCGTCACGGCGCCGGACGAAGTTCCGGACGAGCACTATCCGATGGTGCTGTCCACCGGTCGTATCCTCGAGCATTGGCATACCGGCTCGATGACGCGCCGTGCCGGCGTGCTCGACAGCATCGAGCCGGAGGCGACAGCCTTCCTGTCGCCGAAGGACATGCGTCGCCTCAAGATCTGGCCGGGCGATTTCATCCGACTTGAAACGCGCCGTGGCGCGATCGAGGTGAAGACGCGCTCCGATCGTGACGTGCCAGAGAACATGGTGTTCATGCCGTTCTGTTACGCGGAAGCGGCGGCCAACCTGCTCACCAACCCGGCGCTCGACCCGTATGGCAAGATTCCGGAGTTCAAGTTCTGCGCCGCGCGCGTGGAAAAGATCGATATCCGGACTGCCGCGGAGTAAAAGCTCTCGACGCGATTTAAAAAGCCGCCCGGTTGGGCGGCTTTTTTTATGCTTGTCCTGTTTGACGCGAGTTGATGCCGTGTCATTGCCACAGGCTTATTTGTAAACGAGCGCGATCGCGAAGCGTGAGCCCATGATGAAAAGGTAGAGGCCGAAGGCGATCTCCAGCGCCCGCTTCGACATCAGATGCGCGGCCTTCGCGCCAAAGGGTGCGGTCAACAGGCTGCTCGGCATCACCATGATGGCTCCGATCAGCGAGATGTAGCCGATCGCCAGCGGAAACTGCAGGATGGTGGTCGCAGGGAATTTCGCGGCCGCCGGCCAGCCTGCGTAGATGTATCCAATCGTGCCAGGAATCGAGATCAGGACGGCGATGCCCGATGATGTCGCAACGGACTGGTGGATTGATCTGCCGTACATCGTCATCAACAAATTCGAGAACAGGCCGCCTCCGATACCCATCAGGGTGGAGAGAATGCCGATGATGAATCCGTAGATGCGCATCAACGGGCCGGTTGGGAATGCGTCGCCGATCTTCCAGCTATCCTTGCCAAGGATCAGGCGCACGGCCGCCGACCATGCCACGGCGACGAACACATATTTGAAGACCTGCTCAGGTGCGTAACGGGCAATGAGCGATCCAGCGGTAACGCCGATCAGAATCGGTATCGTCCATGTTCGCAAGATATTCATGTCGACGCTGCCGTGGCGGCGGTGCTCCAGATAGGAGCGGACGGCGGTTGGAATGATGATCGCGAGCGAGGTTCCCACGCAGAGCGGCATCCGCGTTTCGAGCGGCACGTCCATGATTCGAAACAGCTCGTAGAGCACCGGCACGAGGATGGCACCGCCGCCGACGCCGAACAGGCCTGCCAGAAATCCCGCCAGCGCCCCCACCGCGATCAAAGCTATTGCGAGCTCAATAATTTCCGCGATGGGCAGTTGGGGCATGTCGTCACCTGATGATTTGCCGAGGGAGTATACGCGCTTCCGGGAACCGCCAACGATTGCATCTTTGCGATGCACCAAAATCGAACATCAAAGGAACTTTTCAGCCAAAAATTTCATCTAATAAAAACATGCTCTGCTATGTGAAAATTTGTTTGACCCTCAGCGCTATCGGAGGCCTGAATAGAAAAAACAAACTAGGCAATCGGGGAAGCACATGAACGAGGAGCGCGCCGAAGTTCGCGGGATCATGCCCGCCCGTCCGCCCATCGGGCGGGACAAGGGGGGCATCCAGGCACTGGACCGCGCCTTCCTGATTTTGGACATCATCGCGGATGCCGGCGGCGAGGCAAAACTCACCGACATCGCCGCGACCGCAGGTCTGAACGTCTCGACCTGCCACCACCTGATCTCGACGCTCTACAACTGGGGCTATGTCGCGCGCGGGATCGGCAGCCGGACCTACACGCTCGGTTCTCGCATTCTGCATCTTAGCGCCGCCTGTCTGCGCCAGGTCGATCTGCCGCGCCGCGCGCAGCTTTACGTCGATCGCCTCAACGACGAGACGCGCGAAGCGGTACAACTCGCGGTGATGCAGGGCACGGATCTGATGAACGTGCTGCGCCGCGATTCCCGTTATGCGGTGCGCGTCGATGCAGGCATGGGCGGAAAGACCAACGCCGCCCATGCGACCGCCACCGGCAAGGCCATTCTCGCCTGGCTGCCGCCGACGGAAGTCGAACGCATCGTCGCGACCCACGGGCTGACGGCATTCACCCCGAACACCATCACCAGCATCGAGAACCTCACCGAAGAATTGCGGCTGACGCGCCGCCAGGGCTTTGCGACCGATCGTGAAGAATTCCAGCCGGGCGTGATCTGCATCGGTGCCGCCGTCCGCGACCATGCCGGCGCGGTGGTTGGATCGATCAGCGTGTCGTCTCCGATCTTCCGCGCCACACCGGAATATCTCGATCAGATCCGGACCCACCTCATCGCAGTGACCGATGAATTGTCGATGGAGCTGGGCGCGCCGGGCGCGATCCTTCATGACGGCGCGAAACCGGCCGCCGCCGAATAGCAACAACAATCTCAGGGAGAAAACGATGTATCAGCACGACAAGGTCAAAACCTCGCCCGATTTTCCGATCCCGGACACCATGCGCGCATGGATTCTCGGCGACCCCGATCAGCTCTCGCTTGGCACCAAGCCGGTGCCGGTGCCGAAGAGGGCGGAAGTTCTGGTGCGCATCGACGCGGTGGCGATCTGCGCGACCGATCTTGAAATCATCCATCACGGTCCGCCTGCGATGATTCAGGGTGGCCTGCCGTACAACAAGAATTTCACGCCGGGCCATGAGTACATGGGAACGGTCGTGGCGCTCGGGCCGGGCGTTGACGAGTACAAGATCGGCGAGCGCGTCACGGTGGAAATCCATGCCGGCTGCGGCCAGTGCAAGCGCTGCCGCGAGGGCATGTACACCTCGTGCCACAACTATGGCCTGAACTACGGCGACCTCGACAAGGGGCATCGCGCCAACGGCTTCACCACCGATGGCGGCTTCGCCGAATACGCCGTCAACAACATCAACACGCTGGTGCGCGTCTCCGACGCAATGTCGGATGAAGAAGCGACGCTGGTGGTGACGGCAGGCACCGCGATGTACGGCCTGACCGAACTCGGCGGCCTCATCGCGGGCGAAAGCGTCGTCGTCACGGGGCCGGGGCCGATCGGCCTGCTCGGCGTCGCGGTTGCCAAGGCGCTGGGTGCGCAGCCGGTCATTCTCACCGGCACGCGCGATAATCGCCTGCAGATCGGCAAGGAACTGGGCGCGGACTACGTCATCAACGTCAACAAGGAATCTGACGTTGTCGGCAAGGTGCGCGAGCTGAACGGCGGCAAGGGCGTCGATTATGTGGTCGAGTGCTCGGGTGCGCCGAACGCGATCAACGAGGCGGCGCGCATGGTCAACCGTGGCGGCCGTATCTGCCTCGCGGCTTTCCCTGGCAAGCCGGCCGAAGTCGATATCGCGCACCTCGTCCGCAACAACATCTACGTCTTCGGCATTCGCGGCGAAGGCAAGAGTGCCACGCACCGCGCGGAAGCGTTTATGGCGCAGAAGCGTTTCGATGCGACCAAGGTGCATACGCACACTTTCGCGCTCGAGGATCTTCCCGAGGCGCTGCGTTACGCCCGCGAGCGCGTCGAGGATGCCATCAAGGTTGTGGTGAAGACCCGCGGACATGCCGCGCTCAACAGCATCGCTGCGGAGTAAGGCCAAGCGGAGACGGTCATGTTGACCTGCGATACCTACCTTAGCCCCGGTTCACTGAACGAAGCATTGGCGGCTGCTGCCGCCAGTGCCGGTCAGTTCCGTTTTGTGGCCGGTGCGACCGATCTCTTGCCGTGGGCGAGGGAAGGCCGCGCGGGTGACGTTCATGTGCCTTTGATGATCGACATCGCCGGCGTGCCGGAATTGAAGACCATCAAGGTGCAGGGCGATCGCCTTTGGCTGGGGGCGGCGACGCCGTTCCAGCGTTTTCTCGATCGCGCCGAATTGATCGAGATGGCGCCGGGCATGCCCGACTGCGCGATCTGGTTCGCGGACAGCCAGATTCGTGAATCGGCGACGATTGGCGGCAACGTCATCAATGCCTCTCCGGCGGCCGATGGCATTCCGCCGCTGCTCGCCGCCAACGCCATCGTCGAGTTGGCTTCCTTGCGCGACGGCGGGATTCGCCGCCGCCGGATGCCGCTGTCGGAATTCCTGCAAGGTCCCGGTCTGACGTCGGCCGAGCACGACGAGATTTTGCTCGGTGTCGAGTGCGACGCGCTGCCCGGTTATGGCGGCGCTTTTGAAAAGGTCGGGCACCGGCGTTCATTGGTGATTTCGGTGGTCTGTCTCTCCGCGCTGGTCCGCATGGACGCTTCGCGCCGCTCGTTTCAGGACGTCCGGCTTGCGATCGGCGGCGTCGGCCCAATGGCCCGGCGGATGACCGCGATCGAGGAGCGGTTGAAGGGGCAGGCGGTGTCGGCCGAACTGCTGCGTGCCGTCATGGCGATGTGTGACGAATTCATTCAGTCACGCAGCCGTCAGGAATATCGAAAGCAGGTGACGCCCGGCTTCCTGGTGCGGGCGCTTGCGAAGGCAATGAAGAAAGCAGGCACCGACGAGAACGCCTGCGCGATTGCAGAGGAGGTCGCCAATGGCTGACCTGTTATCCATCGAGGCGACCGTCAACGGCCGCCGCGTCAAAAAGAATGTCGATCCGTCGCAGCGCGCGCTGGATTTCCTGCGCGACGATTTGAACATGACCGGCACCAAGGAAGGCTGCGGCGCCGGTGAGTGCGGAACGTGCTCCATTTTCGTCGATGGGGCGCTGGTGAAGTCGTGTCTGCTGCCCGCGGCGAAGCTCAAAGGCAAGACGGTCGATACGGTCGAAGGCCTTGCGAAGTCCGGCGAAATGTCGGCCGTGCAGAAAGCCTTTCACAAGGCCGGCGCCAGCCAGTGCGGCTACTGCATCCCCGGCATGGTGATGGCGGCCACCGCGGCGCTGCGCCTCAACCCGGATGCCGACCGCGACGAGATCAGGGAACGGCTCGGCGGCAATATCTGCCGCTGCACCGGCTATCAGAAGATTTTCGACGCCGTGGAAATGGCGCGCGACTTCCTCAACGGAAAATTGTCGGCGGCGGCGTTCGACGATCTGGACAAGGAAGACGGCAAGTATATCGGTGTCAACATTCGCCGCATCGATGCGCCGTCCAAGGTGACCGGCGCGCTGCGCTATGCCGGCGACATGGTGTTGCCGGGCATGCTGCATGTACAGGTCCTGCGCAGCCCGCATCCTCATGCGCGGATTGTTTCAATTGATACGGCTGACGCCGAGGCGGTTCCGGGTGTGGAGGGGATCGTCACCTGCGCCGATGTGCCGGGGCAGGATGGGTTCGGCGTGTTCGTCGCCGATCAGCCGATCATGGCGCGCGACAAGGTGCGTTATGTTGGCGAAGCGATCGCGGCCGTCGCGGCGGAGACGCTTGCTGCTGCCCGTGAGGCGGTCAAGAAGATCAAGATCGAATATGAGTTGCTTCCGGCGGTGTTCGATCCGGAGGAGGCGCTGGTTGCCGGTGCGCCGGTGCTGCACGACTACGCGCCCGACAATCTGGTCAAGCATATCCCGATCTGCAACGGCAACGTCGAGGAGGGGTTTGCCAAATCCGACCTGATCGTCGAGCAGACCTACGAGACGCAGCAGGTCGAGCATGCCTACCTCGAGACTGAGGCGGGCGTCGCCTATGTCGATCATGACGGCGTCGTCACGGTGCATTCGCCGAGCCAAAACGTGACGCACCACCGCCACATGCTGTCGCGCATTCTCAATCTGCCGATCAACAAGGTCCGCATGATCATGAGCCCGGTCGGCGGTGGTTTCGGCGGCAAGGAAGACATGATCTATCAGGGCATGCTGGCGCTGCTCGCGATGAAGACGCGCCGTCCTGTGAAACTGGTGTTCACGCGCGAAGAATCGATGGCGACGACCGCCAAGCGCCATCCGTCCCGCACCACCTACAAGATGGGCCTGACCAAGGACGGCAGGATTCTCGCGTCTCAGATCAGCATCATCTACGACGGCGGTGCTTACGGCATGTCGACCGAAGGTGTGGTCCGCAAGGGTGTGATCCTGGGTGGCGGCCCGTACAACGTGCCGAATTTCCGGATCGATGGTTATGGTGTTTACACCAACAACACGCCCTCCGGTGCCTTCCGCTCGTTCGGTTCGTTGCAGTCGCAGTTCGCGACCGAAACGCATCTCGATATCTGCGCCGAGCGGCTGGGAATGGACCCGTTTGAGCTGCGCCTGAAGAATGCGATGCATGCGGGGGATCGCACGCATACCAAGCAGGTTCTCAACTCCTGCAGCATGGAACGCGTGCTGACGGCGGCGCGTGATGCGTCGCATTGGGAGGCGGGCACGCCGTCCGTTCGCGGCGACAAGCGCGCCGATCTCGGCGGCGAAGGAACGCGCCGTCCATGCACCGTCACGCCGCGCGAACCTGTGCCTGCCGAAGCTGAGCCTCTGAAACAGCGAGGTGCGGCATGAGCGTGAAGAAACGCGGCCGCGGCATGGCCGGCGGCTGGTATGGCATCGCGCGAACCGCGGCGGTTGACCGGGCTGGGACATGGGTCGAGATCGACGACGGCGGCACGGTGAAAATCGTGACCGGCGTCACCGAAATCGGCGAAGGCATCCTTACCGTACTGGCGCAGATCGCGGCGGAAGAAATCGGCGTCAAGCCCGAAAACGTAGTGATCGGTGACAACGACACCGCGCGCTCGCCGGAAGCGGCGCATGCGGGTGCGACCCGCCAGACCTACATGATCGGAAATTCGGTGGCGATGGCGTGCCGCGAGGCGAAAGGCCGTTTCGTCGGGGCGATGGCCGAGATGTGGGACGTTCCGCCCGAGACGATCGAGACGGGCAATGGCTACGTCTGGGCGACGGAGACGAACCTGCGCGAAACGATGGCGGAAGCCGTCGAACACATCAAGAAGCGCGGCGTGGTGGTGGTGGGATCGGCCAATTTCACCGCGCAGCACACCGGCCTCGATCCGGTCGATGGCAGCGGGAGGCCGTGGCAGTCTTATGTGTTCGGTTGTCAGGTCGCGGAGGTCGAGGTCGATACGCTCACCGGCGAAGTCCAGGTGCTCGGCATCTGGGCCGCGCACGATGTCGGCCGCGCCGTCAATCCGCGCGGCGTCGAAGGTCAGATCGAAGGCGGTATCGTTCAGGCGCTCGGGCAGGGCCTGATGGAGCATTACCAACTGGCGCAGGGCCACACCACGACGCCCGGCTTCGCCAAATACATCCTTCCGACATCGCTCGATGTGCCGCATGTCACATCCGTCATCGTCGAAGACCCGGATCCGATCGGGCCGCTTGGGGTCAAGGGCATCGGTGAACCCGCGATGGTGCCGACGATCCCAGCGGTGATGAACGCCATTTACGACGCTGTTGGCGTCCGGATCACGTCTCTCCCGGCAACGCCGGAGAAAATACTCGAAGCGCTCGCAAAGAAGCGCCAGGCAGCACCGTTCGGTGCGTAACGCTCTGATTGGGGAATTGGAGGAAAGTCGATGACGGCAACATTCGCTGAAAGTGAAAATAACAACGTCGCAATGACAAAAGCGCTTGCTGCGAAGAAAGCGGCGGAAAAACGTCCTTTTTATCGCAAGCTCTATGTTCAGGTTCTGATCGCCGTCGCTCTTGGCGCGGCGCTCGGTCATTACTACCCGTCTTTCGCGGTGCCGCTGAAGCCATATGGCGACGCATTCATTCGCGCCATCAAGGTCGTCGTCGCGCCGATCATCTTTACTACCATCGTCGTCGGCATCGCCAAGATGGGCGATATCCGCAAGGTTGCGAATGTCGGGCTCAAGGCGCTGATCTATTTCGAGGTTGCCTCGACGATCGCGCTCATCATCGGCATGGTCGTCGGCAACGTCTGGAAGGTCGGGCAGGGCATCAATGCCGATCCGTCATCTTTCGATCCGAGTACCGTTGCGGCCTATGCCAAGGTCGCCCACAACCTGACGCTGACCGACTTCTTCATGTCGATCATTCCGAAGTCGTTCCTCGATCCGTTCGTTCACGGCGATATTCTTCCGGTTCTGTTCATTGCGATTCTGCTGGGTGTGGCTCTGAGCTTCGCAGGTGAGCGTGGCAAGCCGATCGTCTCGTTCCTCGATTCCGCGTCCGTCGCCCTTTTCGGCATGGTGCGGATCATCATGTACTTTGCACCGATCGCAGCCGGTTGCGCGATGGCGTTCACTATCGGCAAGTACGGCTCGAAAACACTTGTCAACCTCGGCGAACTTGTTGTCTCGATCTATATCGTCAGCATCCTATTCGTGGCGATCGTGCTCGGCGGTTTTCTGAAGTTATGCGGTTTCAACATTTTCCGCGTGCTGAGCTATTTCAAGGATGAAATCCTGTTCGTATTCGCGGCAACGTCCGCCGAAACGATGATGCCCCGTTCAATGCAGAAGCTGGAAAAGCTCGGCGTCTCGCGCGAGGTTGTCGGTCTCGTGATGCCGGGCGGGTTCTCGTTCAATATGGATGGTACGGCCATCTATATGACAATGTCCGTTCTTTTCCTGGCTCATGCGTTCAATGTCGAACTGACCATCTGGCATCAGCTTGCCGTACTCTTCGTGATGCTCTTCACCTCAAAGGGTGCAGCGGGCGTGACGGGTGGTGGTTTTGTTGCGCTGGCGGCGACGCTGCCGGTCGTCAACGCGGTGCCTGTAGCGGGTCTCGCGCTGCTGCTGGGTGTCGATCGGTTCATGGCCGAAATCCGCGCAGCGACCAACCTGACCTCCAACATCATCGCAACGCTGGTTGTCGGCCGCTGGGTTGGGGCCATCGATATGGACGTGGCGAAAGCCGAATTTGCCACCGGCTTTGTCGAGACCGACGAGACGCGTGCTTGGGAAAATCCTCATGCAGAGATGCAGGCGGCCGAATAAGTGCGCGCCAGGAAGTGAAAGGACGGCAACATGAGCAACGTTGCGGTAGTGACGCCAGAACGTATCGCGGAAACAGCGAAGACCGGCGGTGGATCGTCGAAGGAAGCGGCCACGCATATGCGCGCCCGCGCGATCGCGAAGGCCGGATCGTTAAGCGATGCGTTGGCTGACGGCACACTTGAAAAGTCGGCTGTATTGTCGCTGTCCGAGGCCCTCGTTCTGGGGCTTCTGAAGCAGGGTGTCCGGACGTTTTTCGCGATCTTCGGTCATGGTTCGACCGATATCGCGAACGTCCTGGCGATCTACGATGCGGAAGGCGTCACGCGCACCATCAATTGCCGCAATGAGGTCGAGATGGCGCACGCGGCCACCGCGTTGCGCTGGACCTATGGCGAGACGCCCGCCGTCATCACGTCCATCGGTCCGGGCGCGTTGCAGGCGATGGCCGGATCGCTTGCCGCCGCGTCGAACGGCGTGGGCGTCTATCACATCTATGGTGACGAGACGACTTACGGCGAAGGCTACAACATGCAACAGGTGCCGAAGCCTGCGCAGGGCGTGTTCGGGCGCATGACGGCGGATATGGGTGAGTCCTACACCCTGCATACGCCGCAGGCGTTGCGCGAGGCTTTGCGCCGGGGCGCGAACCGCGTGTTCCACCCTTACAAGGCCGGTCCGTTCTACCTGATGCTGCCGATCAACACGCAGCCTGTGCAGACGGAGGTTAATCTTGCCTCGTTGCCGGAACGGCCGGTGCTGCCGCTTGTCGCGCCGACGGATGCGCGCGCCTATGACGAGGCTTGCGATCTTATTGACGGGCACGCCCGCGTCATGATCAAGGCGGGCGGCGGCACGCGCGGGCACGATGCAGCGATCCGTCGCCTTGCCGAGGCGGCGGGTGCGGTTGTCGTGGTGTCGCCGGGCTCGACCGGTGTGCTGGCGGACAATGATCCGAAGAACATGCATGTCGGTGGCTCGAAGGGATCGATCTCCGGCAATCACGCGATGCGGAATGCGGACCTTGTGATCGTGATCGGGTCGCGCGCGGTGTGCCAGGCCGATTGCTCGGGCACTGGCTACAAATCCGCGCGCCATGTCATCAACATCAACGGCGATATCGCCGACGCCACGCACTACAATCACACAACGGCCCTGATCGGCGACATCTCGGTTATCGCCAATGCGCTGTCCGAACGCCTCGAAGGCCGCACGTCCGCCAATGCAGCCGCCAAGCAGAACTGGCTGAAGGCGTGCGCCGCCAAGAAGAAGGAATGGGCGGATTACAAGGCCGAGCGTTATGCGGCGGCGCCGATCAAGGACGCCGTCTGGCAGCAGCCCGCGCTGGCGCAGCCGGCTGCGATCAAGGTGGTCGCCGATTTCGCCAAGCGCATCAATGCTCCGAAGTATTTCGACGCGGGCAATGTCCAGGCGAACGGCTTCCAGATCGTCGAGGACGACAGGACCGGCGACACTTTCACCGAGAGCGGTGCGTCCTACATGGGCTTTGCGACCAGCGCGCTGCTCGCCGCCGCCGGCGCGTCATCTCCGCGATACGGAATTGCGTTCACGGGCGACGGCTCCTTCATGATGAATCCGCAGATCCTGATCGATGCTGTTGAGCATGGCGTGCACGGCATGGTCGTGATCTTCGACAATCGCAGGATGGCGGCGATCACCAGCCTGCAACTCGCGCAGTACGGCAAGGAATTCCGCACCAACGATGCGGTGGCGGTCGATTACGTCCAGCTTGCATCGGCGGTGACGGGCGTGAGGGCGATCCACGGCGGCTGGACGGCAGGTGAACTCAAGGCAGCTCTCGAACAGGCTCACGCGCATCAGGGTCTCAGCGTCCTGCATGTGCCGGTTTATGCGGGTGAAGATCCGCTGGGCGAGCTTGGCGCGTGGGGCGAATGGAATGTCGGCAACTGGTGCGAGAATGTTCAGGACCAGTGGCTCCAGCAGGATTTATAACTCGACGGAAGCGAACATGTATCACGAGCGCAATTACGGACTTTACATCGGCGGCAGGTGGACCTGGGGAACAGGCTCCCAGAAAAAGGGCGTTCTCGATCCGGCAACGGGCGAGACCATCGGCCACATTCCCGATGCAACGCCGGAAGACATCGATCAGGCGCTCGCGGCGGCACAGGCAGGTTTTGAGACGTGGCGGAAAACCCCGCCATGGGAGCGCGCGGTGAAGCTGCGCAAGGTCTCGGACCTGCTTCTCGAGCGGATCGACGAACTCTGCATCGTGATGGCGACCGAGGCGGGCAAGCCGCTCGCGGAAGCCAAGGGCGAATGGCTCGCCTGTGCCGAACAGTTCGAATGGTATGGCGAGGAAGCCAAGCGCATCTTCGGCCAGGCCTACAATGGCCGCGATGCGGCCACGCGCATGGCAGTGATCTACCAGCCGGTCGGCGTGGTCGCGGCATTCTCGGCCTGGAATTTCCCGGCACTTCTACCCGCTCGCAAGATCGCAGCGGCGCTGGCGGCTGGATGTTCGGTGATCCTCAAGCCCGCCGGTGAAACGCCCGCGAGTGCGGCGGCGATCCTGCGCGCCTGCCACGAGGCAGGCATTCCGCCCGGCGTGGCCAACATGGTGACCGGAAATTCGGCGCGGATCGCGCAGCAGTTGATCGCGTCGCCGATCGTGCGGAAGGTGTCGCTCACCGGCTCGACTCCGGTCGGCAAGCAGTTGCTGCATCTGTGCGCGGACGGCGTGAAGAAGGCGACGATGGAGCTCGGCGGGCACGCGCCGGTTCTGGTGTTCGAGGATGCGGACGTCGAGGCCGCCGCCGAAGCCTGCGCGCGCGGTAAATTCCGCAATTGCGGGCAGGTCTGCGCTTCGCCGAGCCGATTCTATGTTCAGGATGCGGCCTATGATCGCTTTGCTAAGGTGTTCGTCGATGTCGCCAAGCAGCTTAAGATCGGCCGCTTCGATCAGGCCGGCGTGACGCTCGGCCCGATGGCGAATGCGCGCGGGCTGGATCACGCCAAGAAGCTCGTCGCGGATGCGGTCGAGAAGGGCGCCAAGCTGTTGACCGGGGGCAGGGTGCCTGTGGGATTTCTGCGGGGCTACTTCTATGAGCCGACCGTGCTCGGCGAAGTGCCGGATGAAGCGCGGATCATGCAGGACGAACCGTTCTCGCCGATCGCTCCAATTGCGCGTTTCAAGACTCTTGAAGAGGTGATAGAACGCGCCAATGCAACACCTTTCGGCCTGACCGGCTACGTTTTCTCGCGAAACCTGCGAACGGCGACTCTGGCTGCGGAAGCGCTGGAAGTCGGCATGGTGGGTGTGAACGAGGTCGGCATCGCTTCTGCGGAATCGCCGTTCGGCGGCATCAAGGAAAGTGGCATGGGGCGTGAAGGTGGCAGCATTGGCATCAAGGATTATCTCGAAGCCAAGTTCATCAAGACGCGCCTGATCTAGGATATAAAAAACAATGAGTGACGAGACCGTCCGTGGCCTGGCCAACGGATTGACGAATTACGGCGACAAGGACTTTGCACTTTACCTCCGCAAGTCGTTTGCCCGATCGATGGGATATTCCGATGCGATGCTGGCGCGACCGACGGTCGGCATCGCCTACACGCAATCCGGCTTCAACAATTGCCACCGGCATTTTCCCGAGATGCTCGACGCCGTGAAGCGGGGCGTGATCGCGGCGGGCGGCCTGCCGCTCGAATTTCCCACGGTTTCGCTCGGCGAGGTGTTTCTCAACCCGACCAGCCTGCGCTTCCGCAACCTGATGTCGATGGACACCGAGGAGATGATCCGTGCCCAGCCGATGGACTCCGTCGTGCTGATGGGCGGTTGCGACAAGACGGTGCCCGCGCAGTTGATGGGCGCGCTGTCGGCGGGCCGACCCGCAATCCAGCTCGTCGGCGGGCCGATGATGACCGGCCGCCACAAGGGCGAGCGGCTTGGGGCCTGCACGGATTGCCGCCGCTTCTGGGCGCAGTATCGCGCGGGCACGGTTGACGACCGTGAGATCAACCAGATCGAGGGCCGCCTTTCCACCACCAGCGGCACCTGCGCGGTGATGGGGACGGCCTCGACCATGGCCTGTATCGCCGAAGCGCTCGGAATGATGATTCCGGGCACGGCCGCGATCCCGGCAGTGCATGCCGATCGCCTGCGCGCGGCGGAGGCGACCGGCATCGCCGCCGTGGGATTGATCGGCAGCGGACGGACGCCCGACAAGATCATCACCGCAAAGTCGGTCGAGAATGCGCTGCGCGTGCTGCTCGCCATCGGCGGTTCGACCAATGCGATCATTCACCTTACCGCCATCGCGGGGCGTGCGGGCATTCGGATTTCGCTGAAGCGGCTGAACGAATTGTCCGACTCGACGCCGGTGCTGGTCAATCTGAAGCCGACCGGCGCCAATTACATGGAAGATTTCTTCGCGGCCGGCGGGGTCGGTGCGGTGCTGCGTGAGATCAAGAATAGCCTTCATCTGGATTGTCTGACGATCACCGGCGAAACCCTCGGGGAGCGTCTGGCAGCCGATGACGGATGGGTCGATCATGAGGTGGTCGCCAGCGCAGCCAAGCCGATCGAGCCGGTCGGCGGGTTGGTTGCTCTGTTCGGCAGCCTCGCACCGAAGGGTGCGATCCTGAAGCGCTCGGCGGCCGACGAAAAGCTGTTCGAAGGCGAGGGGCGGGCGGTGGTGTTCGATTCACTTGAAGACATGGCGAACCGGATTGATGATCCTAATCTCGACGTCAATCCCGACGACTATCTCGTGCTGCAGAACGCGGGGCCGTTTTCGGCAAGCTGCATGCCCGAAGCAGGCTACATTCCAATTCCGAAGAAGCTTGCGTCCAAGGGCGTCAAGGATATGGTTCGCCTGTCCGATGCCCGCATGAGCGGCACGGCATTCGGCACCGTCATTCTGCACATCACGCCCGACACCGCGTCGGGCGGTCCGCTGGCTTTCGTTCGCAATGGCGATCGGATCCGGCTTTCGGTGAAGAACCGCGCGATCGATCTTCTGATCTCTCCCGAAGAATTCGCCAAGCGCAAGGCAGCCGCAGGCCCGTTCAAGCCGCCGGTGCCGGAGCGGGGCTACGGAAAACTCTACGCGCAGGAAATTCTCGGCGCGGACGAGGGATGCGACTTCAAGTTTCTCAAGCCTTAAAGGGTGTCTGAAGACACCCGATCTGCGGGTCGCAAGACCATTATGGGCCGTCCATCATGCATGGGCGGCCCAATTGTTTTTGACCTCTTCCGCCGTGGCCAGGTGCCTTGGCAGGATTGCCGTTTGGCCGCCTAAACCGCTCATTTCCCTGATGTTTCAGCGCAATTTCGCGCGTAAAATCCGCTTTGCCGGTTGAAACCACGGCGCGGTGCCTATAGACAGCGCTCTGCCGGGTCTGTTGGGGCGTAGCCAAGCGGTAAGGCAGGGGATTTTGATTCCCCCATTCGGAGGTTCGATCCCTCCCGCCCCAGCCATCGGCTCTGGAAATCGCTCTGCTTTGGCAAGCACAGCTAGGCTGTCTGTTCTTCTATCTTTGTTTTCAGGATGCTTAGCGTTGATCCGGATGTGCCTGCTTGACGGGTTAAAGGTAAGCCAGCAAGCAAAGGGTGTTTGTTGCAATAGCGGTTGCAAGCATGACCACGATCAGTCCTCGGATGCGAGGCGCTTGATCATCTATCCCTGAAAGTCGACTCTCAATCATCAGGCCAAGGAATGAGATTCGGCGACCGGAGTCTCGGGGATTCGGTCACTTTACGCGACATTCCTCGGGTTCGTGATCGGCTCTGTGGGAGGCGTGATCGGCGGCATCTGGCTCGGTATATCGCCATTCTTCAGCCGGCTGCTGAATCCTTATATCTGGGCATTCAATGCTCTTCCCAAGGTGGCACTGGATCACGTGATCGACGCACGCGCGGCGTCAGGAGGGGCTTAGAAGTTTCCCTTTGCGGCCTCCGCAAGGATCAGCTTGTCCAGCGTCAGATCCGATACCACACGACGAAGCCGGGTGTTCTCAGTCTCCAGCTCTGCTACTTGCGGCCCTGTGCCATCAGCACATTAACCTGCCAAAGCTTCGCTACGATCTCTTCAGCCGTATGCCTCTTCCTTGCCATCGATCTTATCCTCCATCCGAAAACCATACTTCAGGGAGGACCACTTCAAAGGGCGCAGGTCAAAGGCCGTCGCATAAGTCTCTTTGAGTTGCTTCATCTGCATGCTGGCGGCGGACAGCGTCAGATTCAGTCGCCTAGCGGCTGCCTGGAATGAGCCCTCGTCGTGAATCGCCAGAAGTGTTTTCAGGGCTCGAACCGACATCGCTACAGCCCAAGCTCGGTAACAATTTCTTTCGCCGATTCTTTCAGGAGCGGCGCATAGCTGAGCGCTGTTTCAACGGACATTCTGAAACTTGGCGCGTGGATCGAAAGAGTGGCGATGACCGTGTTGTCCGAACGTCGTAATGGAACGGAAACGCCTATCAGTCCGCGATGATATTCTTCCTTGTTCATCGACAGGTCATTTTTTCGGATGGTGCGGCATTCCTCTTCCATCTCATCCAGGTCGACGATAGTGGAGTCGGTAAATTTTTCACGGTGAATGCTGTTGAGGAGCGCCCGCCGGTTTTTCTCCGACATCTGGGCGATCAGTAGCTTGCCTGATGCAGTCGCGTGGACAGGAACGCGGGAACCGGATTGCAATTGCATGCGCAACGGCCAATCGCATTCCACGCGCTCGAGATAGAGCACTTCGTGATTTTGCAGAACCGAAAGGTTGCAGGATTCTTTCACGCGGTCGACGAGCTTCTGCATGATACCGCGAACGATTGGCTGACGAGCCTGAGCGACGAGCGCATCGACCGAGAGACGGAGCCATGATGCTCCGACTGTGTAGCCCTTGCCGCTGAGATCGCGCTGGACGAACCCGACATCTTCAAGTTGCAGGAGCAGGCGATGAACCGATGGCTTCGGCATCTTCGCCTGCTCAGCGAGATCAGCGAGTGATTTCGATTCTTCGGCGGAGGCAATGGCTTGAAGCAGACGCGCGGCCTTTTGAACCGCGGTCATCTTGCTGTCTGCGTCGTCGTTCGCTTTTGTCACCATCGTTCACCTAACGCCGGGATCAGAGTTTTGCTTCAGCCCAATTCTTTCCAGTCGCCGGCGCGTTCAACCGCATTGTGCCTCACAGCGTCTAGATCAATCTCTGGCATGCTGCCATCGATAACGACGGACGCGCCTTCGCATTTCAGGGCTGGCTTAAGAAGCTGGATAGGGGTCTTGAGAAACCCATTCATTTCACCGGCAGTTGTGACGTTGCCGAGTGCTACGCAAAGCTCCATCCAGCAGCCGAGGTCTGTTGCGACGCCGTTTCCGAGAACTGCGGTCATACCATGGTCGGAAATCTGCCGAAGCCCGTTCTCCAAAGTATTCAATCGACCCAATTTCATGAGTTTGAGTTTGATGTAATTGGCGCATTTTAGACCGGCTGCTCGATCTATGTCACGCAGAGTGTAGATCGATTCGTCGAGCATCAACGGCACTTTGCTGACACCTGCGATGGCGGCAGCCGAGTCCCAGTCTTCCGCGGCACAAGGCTGTTCGACCAGTTCGATATCTTCCGGTTCGAGCCGGCTCAGAAAATGAATTGCTTGCTCGCGATTGTAGCCCTGATTCCCGTCGACGCGTAATTTTGCACGCCCACTCACGATATCCCGGACCACATTGACCTGCCTGAGATCTACCTCGGGCTCCCATCCGATTTTAACCTTCAGCGTTTTGTAGCCGCGGTTGAGCAACGTCTCGACTTCGTGCTCGAGCTTGTCGCGATAGTCGGCCTTGCCGTTGACAGTGCCGAGCAATTCGAAGCGGCCACGACGCTGTAGGATTGGATTTCCTGCCAACCAATCGAGCGCGGTTAGAAATGCCGTCGCAGTGAAAGGGGCGCTGTCCAGCATTTTATCGCATGCCGACATAAGTTCGTGGGTCGTTTTACAGCGATCTGTCAGATCTTTCGCCAGCGACCAGCCTTGTTCGATCGTTTCGTCGGTATAGCCGGGAAGGATGGTCGCTTCACCCCAGCTCACAGCGCCATTGCTGAGTACTGCCACGAGCAGAACGTCGAAATGTGTCTGCTCACCGAATGCCAGTCGATAGGGGACCGTGAGGGGAAGCCGCAACCGGGCGGCGGCGAGGGTGATTTTGGAATTGGAAAGGACGGAGGACATGAGTTCAGCGTTCCATTTTATAATATATAACGTACCATTTTTTTGTAGACTCGCCGGAGATTTGCTGTCAAGTTTTGATCCAGATCAAAAGAGGCAAAACGCCTTTCCAAAAAACCTAAATAAATCAGGGAGTACGCTAATGAGGGGTCTTCTGTGGGCTTTCGCTGCAGGCTTGGCCGGTATTGTGGCCGCTTCGCCAGTTGCATCTGTGGCGGCCGATTTTCCGTCTCGTCCAATTACCTTCATTGTGCCTTGGGGGCCGGGCGGCGGCGCTGATCAGGTGGCGCGGATCATCAGCAAACTGATTGAGCCGGAGCTGAAGGCCTCCGTGCCAGTGGTGAACATGCCGGGCGCGACCGGGCAAACCGGCCTGACCAAGCTCGTGACCTCGCCGGCGGACGGCTACACCATCGAGGTAATGACCGGCGATACCTTTGCATTGTTCGCTGCGAAGAATTCTCGCTTCAAGCTTGAGCAGATCACGCCGCTTGCGGTGATGATTCAGCAGCCATCTGGCTTCTTCTCGAACGCAACCGGCCCATTGCAGACCTGGGACGATGTGCAAAAGGCGGTGAAGGACAAGGAGATGCGCGTGGCGGTGACGGGCTATGGCAGCCCGGACGATATGTCGGTCAATTTCTTCAAAAACATGGGCATGAAATTCCAGAGCGTTGGCTTTGCCGAGCCCGGCATGCGTTACGCATCGGTGGTCGGCGGGCAGAGCGATCTGCTTTACGAACAGGCTGGTGACGTCCGCAGTTTCATTGACGGCAAACAGATCAAGCCGGTGCTGTTCTTCAGCAAGAAACCGGTCGAGGGCTTCGAGGACGTCGCTTACTCGGGCAAGCTCGGCCACAAGGTTCTGCTGCCGCAGTTCCGTGTCGTTATTGTTCGCTCCGGCACAGATCCGGCGATCGTCAAGACCTTGTCGGATGCGTTGGCCAAAGTCGCGCAGGCCAAAGAATACCGCGACTATCTCAAGCTGCAGTATGCCGAATCCGACAGCTTCATCGGTTCTGAGAACAGTGTGAAGTTCATGAAGGAATGGCTGAGCGAGGCGGATGCCCTCTCACAGTCCAACGCCGCCACCGCGGCCGCCAAGTAATTGCGTCTGTAACCATGTCTGGTGACGCAATGTCCAGTAAACCAATGCATGGGGGCGCCGAGTCCGGCGCTCCTGTGTCTCCGCTGAAATGGCTCCGCGAACTCGGGCCTTATATTCTCATTATCGGCGCCGCTATCTATTTCTATCGCGTCGCGTCCGAGATTCCCTATACGGAGATTCCCGGCCAAATGGGACCGGAGCGATGGCCCAAGATCATCATCGCTTTGCTGATCGCCGTTTGCGCATTCGAGGTTGTGCGTCGGATTTTCGTGTCGGTCAGGCCGCGTCCCGTTTCGGATGCTGCGAGCGAGGCGGATGAAGGCTTCTCGCAACAGATGGAAGCCCATCCGCTTCTGGTCGCTGCTGCGACTGCCGCCACGGTCGGCTATCTGCTGCTGTTCGACCTTGTCGGGTTCTTCGTCGCGACGGCCCTGTACCTCGTCGCTGTGATGTGGATCGGTGGGGTTCGCAGGCCCGTGTTTCTCGGCTTGTTGTCGCTGGCGATCAGCTTCGCATTCTCATTCTTCTTCATGAAACTGATCTACGTCGCCCTGCCGCTCGGGGAGGGGCCATTCGCCCGGATTTCCCTGATCGTCATGAAACTCGTCGGCGCTAACTGAGGGCAGCGGAATGGATACCTTTCACCTTCTGATCGCAGGCTTCGCCGAAGTTTTCAAATGGCAGGATATGGTTGCCCTGGTGATTGGCTTGTGCGTCGGCATGGCCGTGTCCGTGCTGCCGGGTCTTGGCCTTGTCATGGGTGTCGTGCTCGCGCTGCCCTTTACCTATTCGATGAGTCTCGAGACCTCGATCATCCTGCTCACTGCCATCTACATGTCCGGCACCTATGCCGGCTGTTACACGGCGATCCTCTACAAGATTCCAGGCGAGCCGATGGACGTTCCACTGCTTTGGGACGGTTGGGCTATGACGATGCGTGGTGATGCCGCGAAGGCCCTCGGCTGGGCGCTGGTTGCGGCTCTCACCGGAGGCCTCGTGTCCTCGGCGGTGATGGTTAGTCTCGCCGGCCCGCTCAGCAAAGTTGCTTTGAGCTTCGGTGCGCCGGAATATTTCGCGGCCGTCTTCTTCGGATTGACGACCGTGGTCGCGCTGGCAGGAAAGTCCTTGCCGAATGCGCTGATCAGCATGTGCATTGGCCTGCTGGTATCCACGGTCGGCATCGATGCCACCTACGGCTCGGAACGCTTCGCCTTCGGCTCCGATGTGCTCATCAATGGCGTGCCGTTCGTGATGGTGCTGGTCGGCATGTACGGTTTTGGCGAAATCCTCGACAAGATCGGGCAAGGCTCGAAGTCCGTCTCTTTGCCGGGCAACAGCAGCACAGCGACCAGCCTGCCGTCGTGGAAGGAATTGTGGGGACTGCGTGCGACCCTGCTGCGGAGCACGACCATCGGCACGCTGCTTGGTCTCATTCCGGGGGCGGGCGCGACGATCTCTTCTTTCGTGTCCTACGGCGTCGAACGGCAGTACGGCAAGCGGGGCCGCCAGATTGGCACCGGCATTCCGGAAGGTATTGTTGCTCCGCAAATCGCGTCTACTGCATCGGTGGCCGGGCATATGGTGCCGCTGTTGACGCTCGGCCTGCCGGGTAGCGGTGCGACTGCAGTGATCCTTGCGGCGTTCCTGCTGCATGGCGTGCAGCCCGGACCGTTCATGCTGAAGAATCCGGAATCGGCGCTCACCGTTTACACTATCCTGGCATCCATGTTCGTGTCGGTGATTGGCATGTGCCTGCTCGGCTTTGTCTGGATACGGCTTGTGATCAAGGTGCTCAAGGTCCCGCCGGGAATCCTGATCGCCATCATCGCTATGTTCGCGCTGATTGGTGCGTTCGCCGACCGCAACGCCATGTCAGATCTGTGGGTAGTGGTAATCTTCGGCGTGCTCGCCTGGATCATGGAACGGGTCAAACTGCCAGTGGCTCCGATGGTGCTCGGCGCCATCCTCGGACCCATTGCCGAGGACTCGTTCACGCGCAGCATGATCACCTATCACGACGACTGGACGATGTTCTTCCGGTCGCCAATTAGCGCAACGCTGATGTTCCTGGCGTTGCTATCGCTCGTGTTCCCGACGCTGAAGAAGATGATTTTCCGTTCTCCAAAAGAGACGCGTCCTGACATGAAGATAGCTGAAGCGGCCGCAGCGGCGAATTCCAACTGATTGAAGCGCATTCGATAAACTAACGAGGACGATAATGCCCATCATTGATACCGATGTTCACGAGAGCTTTGCCAGCTTAAAGGACTTGGTGCCGTATCTTCCGGAGCCATACAAAAGCTGGATTGCGAATGGCGCGTGGCGCGGTTTTAGCCAACCGTTCGCCTACACATCGCCGGGCAACGGCAATCGCGCTGACGTCAAGAGCGCCGACGGATCCGCTTCTGTCTCGGATTACAGGTTGATGCGCGATCAGTTGCTCGATTCATACAAGCTGACCTATGCGGTGCTGACCGGTTACTTCTACCCAACCGGGCTGAAGCTGCAGTATGGCCTCGCCAGTGCATTGGCGAGCGCCTACAACGACTACGTTCTTGAGCACTGGATATCCAAGGACAAACGCTTTCTCGGCAGTGTACAGATCAATGCGCGTGACCCCGAAGCGGCTGCGCGCGAGATCGACCGTATGGCCGCGCATCCGCAGATTCGGCAGGTGATGTTGCCGGTGGTGGATGACATCGCTTACGGCCATCCGATGTATCGCCCGATCTTCGCCGCGGCGGAGCGCAACAAGATGATGGTCGCTTTCCATCACACGACGTTTGCTCAGGGGCCTTACGGCATGGGCCTGCATTACATGGAACGGCACTGTCTGATTCCGATTTCGCTGATGCCGCAGGTGATCAGCTTGATCGCTAACGGCGTGTTCGATGCCTATCCGAATCTCCGCTTCATGATTTTGGAGGGCGGATTCAGCTGGCTGCCGCATGTGATGTGGCGCATGGATCGCGAATATCGTCAGGGCCGCGTCGAGATTCCGTGGGTCAAGAAGCTGCCGAGCCAGCATTGCCGTGAGCGGTTGCGGCTCTCAACCCAGCCTACCGAGGACATAAACGGTGAGGACTGGATGAAGTTGATCGATCTGATGGGCACCGATGACATCCTGGTGTTCTCGACCGACTATCCACACTTCGATTTCGACGATCCGAATGCGGCGATTCCGAAATCGCTGCCGACTGGCACGCGCGACAAGATTCTTTGGAAAAATGCGGCAGACTTTTATGGTCTCGACGTCCGCGAGCCGGCAATTCCAAATCAGGCGGCAGAGTGATTTATGGCTAAGCATGTTGTTTGTGAGGTATCGGACCTCGAGATCGGAAAGATTGTTCCAGCCAAAATTGGCCGTTCGCCGATCATCGTCTCCAAGCTGCCGTCCGGAGAAATCCGGGTTGTCGGAGGGCGCTGCCCGCATCAGGGAGCCGAGCTAGAGCACGGCTGCATCTCCGGGACGACCGAAAGCGATGCTGTGAATGAAATGACATTCTGCAACTACGGCGAGACGCTGCGCTGCCCGTGGCATGGGTTTGAGTTCTCACTCGTCGATGGCCTACCTACAGTGAGGGACACAACCCAGTTGCCGATGAAGCTGCGCATCTACGACGTTCACGTCGAAGGCAATCAGGTTGTGGTCACCACATGATGTTGGTTGAGGTGGTTGATCGGAAAGGCGAACGAACTGCCTTCACAGCCGAACCTGGTCAACGGCTACTTCATGCCGGCCTGATGAAGGGGATCGGTCTGCCGCATGAATGCGGAACGGGGACCTGCGGCAACTGCAAGGCATCGGTCGTGACTGGTATGGTCAGCAATCTCTGGCCGCAAGCGCCCGGCACGAAGGTTTGCCGCCGCTCGGGAGAGGTTCTGTTGTGCCAGACAGCGGCAACCAGTCCGCTGCAGGTCAAGCTGAGTTCGGCATTTCTCGCTCCCTGTCAGCCACCCTGCGCAACCAGAAGCGGGCGCCTGACGCTCAAGCGCATGCTGACGCCTGACGTTGGTTTGTTCGATGTCTCGCTTAACGAGTCCCCTATAAAATACCAGCCGGGGCAATTCGTTCTTCTGTCTATTCCGGGCGTTGAGGGGCCGCGCGCTTATTCCATGATCAGCCATGAGCCGAATGAGGCGCGCTTGAGCCTGCTCATTCGACGCAGCCAGGATGGCATGTTTACGTCGCGAATATTCGAGGGCGAATGCGATGAGGACGTCGAGGTTTTCGGTCCGCTTGGCCGCGCGACTTTTACAACCTCTGAACAGCGGCCGTTTATCGCGGTAGCCGGAGGTTCCGGCATCGCGGGGATGATGGCGATCATTCGACATGCGCTCGCCGACGGTCACTTTGATGGATATCCCTCGCATTTGTTTTTTGGTCTGCGTCATCCCGATGCGAGCTATTTGCTCGATGAGCTTTCGGAGTTTGTCGAAAGATCGTCCGGGAAACTGCAGGTTACCGTGGCGTTTTCGGATGCTTTGAGTGCCGAATCCGTCACTTCGCGATATCCGGCACTCGGGTTTAGTTTTGGCCCTGTTCATGAAGTCGCGCGCGATTATGTTCGAGGCGTGGTCAAGGCGAGTGACGTGCAGAAACCTCTGTTCTTCGTGGGCGGTCCGCCGCCAATGGTGGACGCAACCATGCGTGCGCTGATCACCGAGTGCAAGATTAGTCCAACAGAGATTCGTTATGACCGTTTCGGCTGAGATATGGTTGCCCTTGGGGCCTCTCGATGACATGGAGGACGGTGAACGGCGAGAAGTCACGCTGCCGACCGGAAAGATCATCCTACTGATAAGGGCAGAAGGAAAAATCCATGCGGTCTGCGCCGATTGCCCTCATCAAGAGACGCCGCTCGCAGAAGGCTCCGTCGATGGGACGATCCTGACCTGTCCGCTGCACTTTTGGCAGTGGGATATCCGAACGGGCGAGGAGATCGGCCTCGCAGAGCTTCCGCTGGAGATTTTCGAGATTCGCTATGACAACGGCGAGTGGTTCGTTCGCGCTTAAATAACACCGCTCTTGATCAGAAGGGCGGAAGAACAGGGAAACGACGATGAAGTTATTGGGGCGGGCAGACTCGCTGAACGTGCGCAAGGTGCTCTGGGCTGTATCCGAACTTGGGACGAGTATTGACCGGGAAGATTACGGCGGCCCATTCGGAAAAAACGATACGCCGGAATATCTGAAAATGAATCCGAACGGACTCGTACCAATTCTCGTCGATGGCGAAACCGCGATCTGGGAATCCAATACGATCATTCGCTATCTGGCAGCAGTTACGCCAAATGACGGGTTTTTCGGTCGGGATGCCGCGAGCACCGCGCAAATTTCGCAGTGGATGGATTGGCAGCTGACGTCTCTCAATCCTCACATGCAGGTCCTGTTCGCCCAGATCGTCAAGCTCGGCGACAAACGAAACGAAAAGGTCGTCGAGGACAATACGACAACGATAAACAAGTTACTGAATGAAGTTCTCGCAAAGAGCTTGCCTGATCAAGGCTTTCTTACTGGTTCCAAGGTCACGGCCGGCGACGTTTGTGTCGGGGTCATGCTGCATCGTTATGTTTCGTTGCTGGGGGCGTCGGGACTTGCCGACCGGGTGATAGCTTATCACAGGGCGTTGGCTGATCGGCTGGGGTTCAAAACTTACGTCGCGATCGGGAAGCCGTAAGGCGAGCGAGATGGACTGGCTGGCCGTATCAGGGGCGGTATTGGCGGTCACCGTCGCATCCTTCGTGCGCGGACTGACGGGGTTTGGCTTTGCCATTGTCGCGATGCCGCTGCTCGCACTTGTTTATCCGCCGGTTGTAGCAGTCCCTGTTGCCACGCTGCTTCAGATTCCCTCCGGCTTGCCGACCGTTCTGCGTGACTGGTGCGACACGAATTTTCGCGCGGCGACGATCGCATGGATCGGTGGCATGCCTGCTTTGATTCCGGGCGTCTTTCTTCTCGGCGTCGTTCCGGCCGACATTATGAGGTTGATTGTAGGTGGTGCAGTTGTTTTCTCGACCGTAGCGCTCGCCTTTGCTCCTAAACTTGAACGCGATCCAAAATCATATGAACTGGTAGGAGCAGGAGCCCTTAGCGGATTAATGCAGGGTGCGGTGGCAATGGCGGGTCCGCCGATCATCCTGCTCATCCTGTCATCATCATGGAATGCTGCGCGTTGCCGCGCCACGCTATCCTTTATTTTTCTTCTCCTTGGCACGGCAAGTCTGGCGTTCGGAACCATCCACGGCATCGTGAACAGGGAGAGTGTGGTGATCGCGACCATTACAGTGCCCGGGCTTTTGTTGGGCCAGGCGATCGGTACGCATCTCTTCGTACGCATTGATGGCAAACGATACCGGAGTGTTTCAACGTTTTGTGTTGCGGCAGCGGGGTTCATGGTCGTCGTGCGCGGTCTGATGTCGCTTTTTTGAGAAGGCTTGGAGTAATGAGAGCAATCAATATCCATCAGTTTGGCGGTCCCGAGGTTTGTGAAATTCAGGAGACAGCCATTCCGACACCTGCCGAGGGCGAGGCGCTTGTCCGCGTGGCCTATGCCGGCGTCAACTTTATCGATATCTATATGCGGAACGGGACGTATGCCCGATCTCATACATACAAAACGCCTCTGCCGATGGTCATCGGTATGGAGGCGTCCGGCACCATCGAGGCGGTTGGCAGCGGCGTAGCCGACTTGAAGGTGGGGCAGCGCGTCGCGTTTTGTTTGTCGCGCGGTTCGTATGCTGAATATGTCGCGGTGCCCGCATGGAAACTGGTCCCGCTACCTGATGACATCTCCTTCGAGCTTGGCGCAGCTGTCATGCTGCAAGGGTGTACGGCGCATTATCTGAGTCACTCTGCCTTTCCTTTGCAGCACGGGCAAAGCTGTCTGGTTCACGCCGGAGCGGGTGGTGTCGGACAATTGCTAATCCAGCTCGCGAAAAATCTAGGTGCCACAGTCTTTACAACTGTGAGCACGCGGGAAAAGGCTGATATCGCCCGAAGCCGGGGCGCCGACCACTGCATTCTCTACCGCGATACGGACTTCCGCGAAGAAATTATGAAGCTGACATCCGGCAAGGGTGTCGATGTGGTCTACGACTCGGTCGGCAAAACGACAATTACCGATAGTATCCGGTGTATCCGCCGTAGAGGCCTTTGCGTGTTGTTCGGAGCGAGTTCGGGTGTTGTGGATGCGATCGAACCGCTTGCGCTTGCAGAAGCCGGCTCAGTGTTTTTTACGCGTCCCCATCTGGCAGATTACATGGCGACCGCCGAGGAAATCCGTGGGCGGGCCGGAGATCTCTTCAGGATGGTGAAAGAGAAGCGGTTGTCGATGGCGATCGATACCGTCTTCCCGTTGGCCGATGTGGCCGCTGCCCATCGTTACATCGAAGACGGAAAGACCCGCGGAAAGCTCTTACTCCAGGTCAACCAATAAAAATCAACACAAGAAGGATATAGAAGATGCGTCTAAAAGATAAGGTAGCAATCGTCACCGGTGGCGCCAGCGGAATTGGCAAGGCGATGTGCAAGGCGCTCGCGGGAGAAGGTGCGAACGTTGTCGTGGTTGATCTTGACGGACAGAAGGGTAAAGAGGCCGCGAAGGAAATCGGCGGAAAGAGCATCAGTCTGCAGGCCGATGTGACCAGCTCCGCTTCCATGAACAAGATGGCGGAAGAAGTCGACAGTCAGTTCGGACGTATCGACATTCTCATTAATAATGTTGGCGTCCGCATTACCAAGCCGTTTCTGGATCACACCGATGCCGACTGGAATACGATGATCCAGACCAATCTCACCGGGCCATTTCTCTGCTCCCGCGCGGTAGTGCCGTTCATGAAACGTGCGGGGAAGGGCCGGATCATCAATACCGCTTCAATCGCGAGCTTCGTCGGACGACCGAACCGCGTCGCCTACGTTTCGGCGAAGGCCGGTCTTCTCGGCATGACGCGAGCAATGGCGATTGATCTCGGCCCGATGGGCATTACCTGTAATGCCATTGCTCCTGGTTCGATCAACTCGCCAATGAACGCCAGTCAAGCAGCTGACGCCGAGAACGATTGGGGCAAGGAAACGCCTATGGGCCGCTGGGGAACAGCGGAAGATATCGCGAATGCCGCAGTTTTTCTGGCACTCGATGAATCGAGCTACATCACGGGCGCCGAACTAAAGGTCGATGGCGGCTGGGTTTCTACCAAGGCCAGAGCGGGCGAATTGGTTTAAATGCCCCCGGGTCAGCGAACAGATTATCGTTCTTAATGCGGATGCAGCGTCAGGCGTTCAACCCAAAAGCCGTGTTGGGCAGTTGAAGAATCCAGTCCGCCGAACCCTTGAGGTGGTTTTCCATAGCGGATTGCGCGGCCTTGGCATCTCCGGCCAAAATAGCTTCCGCGATCTGAGCATGATCGTGATGCGAACGCGCGGAATTTTCCGGCTGCATCGATTGCCCCACCTGAAACATTACGATGGGAAGTTGCAGGTTGTCGATCAGCTGCGTCAGTTGTTTATTGCCGCCGAGGCTTACGATCGTGCGATGATAGAGCCTGTTCTGCCGCATGAAGAGCGGCCAGGCGCGTGCAGATCCATCGGGCTTCACTTCATCCCAGACGGCGAGAAACTGCTCGCGATGATCCGCATCATGGATGCGCTCCGCGGCGAGCCTTGCGCCGAGCCCTTCAAGATTGATGCGGATTTGAAACAGGTCGCGCACCTGCTCGCGGGATAGCCGGCGCACCATTGCGCCGCGGTTGGGTGTGATATCGACCAATCCTTCCGCTGACAGGCGTTGAAACGCTTCGCGGATCGAGCCACGGCTAACGCCGAGTTGCTCCACCAGATCGTTTGCGACCAGCCGTTGGCCGGGGACGATGCGGCCCGCGAGAATGGCATTGCGGACACGCTCAATAATGTCGTCGACGGTTTGCCCGCGCCGTTGATTGGGTTCCTCCTTCACGACGATATCCGCGCTCTGCATGGGTCCGGTCCTTGGGTCGCGTTGTGAAGACTATATCCAATGCTTGACTCTCTGGAAGGTCCGAAAATAGTGTAGGGCAATCTTGTAGAACAAAATAGCCGCAGGCTCGATCCTGCGCGGGGAAGCGAAACACCAAGGAAAGGATGGCCTCGCCGACAGCGGCTAACTCCTCTGACTGCTCGCAATTCACTTTGAGAATCCACGTGCCGGTTTTGCGCTGCTGATCCAGCGAAAGCCGATCGTGATCGCTTGGGCCAGCGCTCGGGCGGAACGCAATGTCAAAGATCAGGAGCCATCGATGGATTTAGGAATTAAGGATCGCGTCGCCATCGTCACCGGCGGAAGTCGCGGCATCGGCCGGGAAAGTGCCCGCGAGTTTCTGCAGGCCGGGGCCAAGGTAATGATCTGCTCGCGCACCAGGGACGAGCTGGAGAAAACCCGTGACGAACTCGCCAAGCAGACCGGCGGCGAGATCAAGTGCATTGTTGCGGACACCACGAAGCCTGCCGACATCGCGCGGGTCGTGGATGAAACAGTCAAGACGTTCGGGACGGTCGATATTCTCGTCAACTGCGCCGGCACGATGTATTCCGGCCGTTTCGAGGAAATGACCGATGAGGGCCTGCAGAAACAGCTCGACACCAAGCTGTTCGGTTTCATGCGGATGATCCGCACCGTCGCCCCGATCATGCGGAAGAAGAAATGGGGCCGCATCATCAGCATGATCGGCGGGGCGGGCAAGGAGCCGGATCCGTACATGTTCGGATCGGCTATTACCAACAGCGCGTTGCTCAACATGACGAAGTCGCTTTCCACCGAATTCGGTCCCGACAACGTGATGGTGAACGCCGTATGTCCGGGTTGGGTGGCGACCGCGTTATGGCGGCAGCATGCGGACGGCCTGCAGAGAGAGCTTGGCGTCAAAGACGAGGAAGAAGCGCGGCGTTTGGCCGCGAAGAAAAACGCGCTTGGACGCTTCGGCAAGCCGGAAGAGCTTGCAAGCGCGATTGCGTTTTTGTGCTCGGAGCGTGCAAGCTACATCACCGGCGTTTCGCTCAACGTCGATGGAGGCCGGTTGAAGGGGCTCTGGTAAGAGGCTTTTGTGGGCGGTCCGTGAGCGGGCCGTCTATCCTGATCAAGCGAGGCGAGCGGTGAGATGATCGAACTGCAGGGCATCGGGAAAACGTTCGGCGCCGGCGCAAGCAGGACGCTGGCGGTTGCCGACGTCAACCTAAAGATCAAGCCGCGTTCGATCGTCGCTCTGATCGGTCCGTCCGGTTGCGGCAAGTCCACGCTCCTCAACATGGTCGCGGGCCTTTACAGGCCGAGTAGCGGCCAGGTCGTATACGACGGCCGCAGCGTATCCGACGTCAACACCGATGTCGGATATATGACGCAGAAAGACAACCTTCTGCCTTGGCGCAATGTTCTCGACAACATTTCGCTACCTCTTGAATTGATCGGCACCGCACGCGAGGCACGGTACGAGCAGGCGAGTGAACTGATCCGCCAAGTCGGCCTCGAAGGCTTCGAGGACAAATTCCCCAGCAGTCTTTCGGGCGGCATGCGCAAGCGTGTCTCTCTGGCACGGATGCTGCTGTACCGGCCAAAGACGTTGCTGCTGGATGAGCCTTTCGCCGCGCTTGATGCGCAGCTCCGGCTCGCGATGCATGATCTTCTTCTCAAGCTGTGGTCGGAACAGCAACAGACCATCATTCTCGTTACGCACGATCTGGTGGAAGCCGTGACGCTCGCGGATCGCGTCGTGGTATTCACCAAGCGGCCCGCGATGGTGGCGATGGATCAGGCGGTCGATCTGCCGCGCCCACGCGATGTTCGCGAGGTTCGTTTCACCAAGTCATTTCACGACATCCACAATTCGATCTGGGATCGCCTTCGCGAGGAATATGACGAGGACAAGGTTTGAGCGAGCAAGCCGCACTTGAGAACGTCAGGGTTCAAGCCGGCCCTACTGATGCCGATCAGAGCGACGGACTCGCGGCTGTCAGTACACCGGTGATGGCGGCCTGCCAGATTGTCTTCGGCATTGTTTTGCTGGTGATCTGGCAAGCCGCATCCACCTGGCTGATCGATCCGTTCTTCATCAGCAGCCCGACCGAGGTGCTGGCACGGCTATGGGCCTGGACTCGCGATGGCAGCATTTTCGTTCATATCTGGGCGACACTGTACGCGACATTTCTCGGCTTCATCATTGGGTCTGTGGCCGGTGTGATCGGCGGAATCTGGCTCGGCATGTCGCCGTTCGTCAGTCGGTTGCTAAACCCTTATATCTGGGCCTTCAACGCTCTTCCGAAGGTGGCACTGGCGCCGCTCCTGATCTTGTGGTTCGGCCTTGGCATCCAGTCAAAGGTCGCGCTCGCGGCGGTACTTGTCGTGTTTTTGGTTTTCGTCAACACGTTTTCCGGCGTGCGTGAGGTCGACCGAGATTTGATCGACGGCGTCCGGCTGATGAAGGCGAACCGCTCGCAAATCCTGATGAAGGTCATTCTGCCCTCAGCGATGTCGTGGATTTTTGTTGGTTTGAAGTCGGCCCTGCCTTTCGCGCTGATTGGCGTGATCATTGGAGAGATGATCGCTTCCAACAAGGGGCTTGGATACCTCGTTCAACGCGCGGGCAGCGAGTTTGATACGGCGGGTGCTTTTGCCGCGCTGACGATTATCGCGGTGATCGCTGCTGTTCTCAATGAACTTGTTCAGGCGGCGCAGTCGCGGCTGGAACGCTGGAAGATCGTAAGTCGATAAAACAGAAAGCACCTCAAGGGTGCAAACAGGAGGAGGCGCTAAGATGAGAATTATCAAGTGTGCGGTCCTAGCCATGTTTGCGGTTATCGGTGCGACATGTGCCAATGCCCAGGAAGCTGTTCGTATCACCAATATCGGGCACGGCTATTATGCAGGCCCGCTTTACGTGGCGATGCGCGAGAAGCTGTTCGAGAAGCATGGGTTGAAGGCCAACGTCACCTTCGTTAAGGGTGGTGCGCTCGTGCTGCAGTCGCTGCTCAGCAAGGATGCCGATTTCGGCGTGTTGAGTTATGAGCACGTCATTACGGCTGCAGCGCAGGGCAAGGACCTCGTGGAGGTCTTCAATATTACGACGCGGCCGATCAACAATGTGATCGCCAACAACGATATGCTGAAGTCTGACGCCAAAATGTCATTAAAGGACAAGATTCTGTCCTTGAAAGGCAAACGTGTCGGCACGCCTTCGGCCGGCGGGTCCGGAGAAAAGATGCTCGGCGTTCTCGCCAAGAAGTATGGATTGAATCTGCCGGGAGACATCCAGCTTGTCTATCTTGGTGCGGATGCCGGCGGCTATGTCGGTGCGTTTCAGGCCAAGATGATCGACGCAGCGATGCCGTTCGAACCGGCGGGCGCCATGCTCGAACAGAAGAAGCTCGGCGGTATTCTCGTCAACCTGATGAGCGGTGACGTCGAGCAGTTCCGCGATCTGAATTTCATGGGCGTGGCGACAAGCCCCGATCTCATCAAGAGCAATCCGGCACTCGTGAAGAAAGTGGTGGCTGTGTTCGCCGAGGCCCAGCAGATCCTGCTCGATCCGTCGCGGGGCAAGAAGATCATGGCTCAGGAATTTCCGCAGATGGAGGCTGCTACCAATGAGCGGTCTTACGAAATTCTGTCTCAGATCTGGAGCAAGGATGGACGGATGAGCGTTGCTGGCGGCAAAAAGGTCTACGACTTCCTGCAGCCAAATGGCGACAAGAAGATCGAGTTCGAGAAGACGTTCACCAACGATTTCCTTCCTGCAAAGTAGGTCAAACATGACCGCCGATCCGCACCTCGTCAGCGAAGAGCATTGGGCGCAGAAGGGGGATGTGTCGCTGTTCGTGGCGCGCAAGCGGTTGCGCGAGCGCTCTGCGGATCAGAGACAGCGTCTCCCCGTGATTCTGGTGCATGGTTCGTCGAATTCGGCGCTGCCGACGTTCGACCTCACCGTGCCCGGACATCCTGACTATTCGCTAATGGACTGGCTGGCGTTGCGCGGATGGGATGTCTGGGCGATGGACCATGAGGGATATGGCCGTTCCACCGTTACGTCCGGCAATTCGGATATTGCGACCAGTGTCGAAGACCTCAAGGCGATGGGCAACGTGATTGCGGCCGAGACAGGTACTACGGCATTCAATTTGTACGGTCTGTCGTCGGGTTCGCTGCGGGTTGCAGCCTTCGCACAGTCCGCGCCCGATCGCGCTGCGCGGATCGTGCTGGATGCGTTCGTGTGGACGGGCGAGGGCTCGCCGACGCTGGAGAAGCGCAAGGAGGGAGTCGCGCAATTCAGGGCGTCCAACCGGCGCGCGATCGATCTGGATTATCTTGTTGGAATTTTTCTGCGTGACGGGCCGGGGACAACCCATCCTGCCGTCGCCGAGGCGTGTGCGCTTGCGCAACTCAAGTACGACAATTCCGTTCCAACAGGAACCTATCTGGACATGACGACCAAACTGCCGCTGGTCGATCCCGCGAAAATTTCCTCGCCTACCTTCGTCGTGCGCGGTGAGCACGACAGCCTGGCCACCATGAGCGATCTTCTGGCGTTTTTCGATCGCTTGTCGACAAACGATAAGAGGTTTGCGGTTCTACCGCATCTCGCTCATGTTGCCACGCTCGGCAAAAATCGCCACGTGCTTTGGAATGCTGTCGACGAATTCTTTCAGGCGGGATTCGTCTCACACCGGTAGCGCGATCGAATATTTTACCTGACTGAGGGCAAAGCTCGATTCGATCGATGCAATTCCATTGAGCCGTGTCAGCTTGGTTTTGAGGAATGTCTCGTACGAGGCCAGATCGGCCGCAACCACGCGCAGTAAATAATCGCGGTTTCCGGTCATCAGATAGCACTCGAGCACCTCGCTCCATCCCGAAATCGCCTTGGCGAAGCGATTGAGGTCTTCCTCCTTCTGGCGCTCAAGCTTGATCGAGATGAAAACGCTCACGTGCAGGCCGAGCGATTTCTGATCGACCATCGCGCCATAGCGCGTGATGATTCCGTTTTCTTCGAGCAGCTTCACGCGGCGATGGCAAGGCGAAACCGATAGGCCCACGCGCTCGGCGAGATCCTGCATTGTAATCCGACTGTCTGTTTGGAGAATTGAAAGGATTTTGCGGTCGATCGCATCGAGTTTCGACATTGGAATATATCCATAATATTTATGGTCGAAGTGTTATTATATCCCAATATTGTGGGTCTTATTGTAATATTTTGAAATATTTGAAGCCCGCTATGGGATTAGGCTGGGTGCCATGATGTAAAATTATAGGACACAGCAGATGGCAGCCCACGATGATCGACTGGCAGTTCTCGCCGAGCTTGAGCGACGCGTTCTGTGGCTGGCGTCGTGGACTATTCATCAGGCCAACCATGTCCGCGAGCCTGGCGAGGTGAAGGTCGGGGGCCATCAGGCATCGTCGGCCTCGCTCGCGACCATCATGACCGCACTCTATTTCGATGTGTTGCGGCCGCAGGATCGCGTTGCGGTCAAGCCGCACGCTTCGCCGATCTTTCATGCCATCCAGTATCTCGCCGGCAACCAGTCGCTGGAGAAGCTGCAGAATTTCCGCGGTTTCAAGGGCGCGCAAAGCTATCCATCGAGGACCAAGGATACCGACGATGTCGACTTCTCCACAGGCTCTGTCGGTCTTGGGGTGGCGCAGACGTTGTTCTCGTCACTTGTGCAAGATTATGTCCGGGCTCATGGCTGGATGAAGGATCGCCCCGAGGGGCGGATGGTCGCGCTCGTCGGCGATGCCGAAATGGACGAGGGCAATATCTATGAGGCCCTGATCGAGGGCTGGAAGCATGGCCTGCGGAATTGCTGGTGGGTTGTCGATTACAACCGCCAGTCGCTCGATGCCGTCATCCGCGAAGGGTTGTGGCAGAAATTTGAACAGATGTTCGCGAATTTCGGCTGGGATGTCGTCATTCTCAAGCATGGCAATCTGCAGCAGCAGGCGTTTGCGGAGCCTGGTGGCGAAGTGCTGCGCAACTGGATCGACCGTTGTCCTAATCAGCTTTATTCGGCGTTGACCTTTCAGGGCGGTGCGGCGTGGCGGAAGAAATTGCTCGACGAGATCGGCGATCAGGGGCCTGTCAGTGCCTTGATAGAGCGCCGCAGCGATGCCGAACTGGCGGCGCTGATGAACAATCTCGGCGGGCACGACATGCCTAGCCTTCTCGACGCGTTCGAGAAGGCATCATCGCATGACCGGCCGACATGCTTCATCTGCTATACTATTAAAGGCTTCAGCCTGCCGCTCGCGGGCCACAAGGACAACCATGCAGGATTGATGACGCCTGCGCAGTTGGCGACTTTCCAGCAAAGCGCGGGCGTCCGCTTCGGCCATGAATGGGACAAATGGGAAGGCGCGACGCTGGATGCGGCGAAACTGGAATCCTTCGTGCGCGCCGCGCCATTCTTCGCCAAAGGGCGGCGACGGCATTCTGCGCCCAATGTTCCTGTCCCGGACAAGCTTGCGATCCCGGCCAATGCCGGGAAGGTCGTTTCGACGCAAATGGGCTTCGGCCAGATCCTGAACGAGATCGCGCGCGAGGATAGTGAATTCGCGTCGCATATTGTCACCACGTCGCCTGACGTTACCGTTTCGACCAACCTCGGTCCCTGGGTAAACCGTCGCGGCTTGTTTGCGCGTGCTGCGCTTGCCGACACCTTCAAGGCGGAGCGAATTCCATCGACTTATAATTGGGAGTTCGGTCCCGTCGGCCAGCATCTCGAACTCGGAATTGCGGAATCGAATTTGATGATTATGCTGTCGGCGCTCGGGCTGTCGCACTTCATTAATGGCGTGCGGCTGCTGCCTATAGGCACTGTCTATGATCCTTTCATCTATCGTTCGGCCGACCAATTGAATTATGCCTGTTATCAGGATGCACGCTTCATGCTGGTGGCAACGCCGTCGGGGATTGCGCTGGCGCCGGAAGGCGGCGCACACCAGTCCATCGGCACGCCGCTGATCGGCATGGCGCAGGACGGCCTGTGTGCGTTCGAGCCAGCGTTCATCGACGAACTTGCGGTCATCATGCGGTTCGGCTTCGACTACATGCAGCGCAATGGCGACGGCGATCCGGACGAGAGGACATGGCTGCGCGATCAGACCGGCGGCTCGGTCTATCTGCGTCTCTCCACCCGGCCATTGGAGCAGCCTGTGCGGGAGATGACAGACGAGCTCGCGAACGACATTATTCGCGGTGCGTACTGGATGCGGCCGCCGACGCCGAATACATCGGTGATGATTGCCTATCAAGGCGTCGTCGCGCCGGAAGCCATCGCAGCGGCAGGCCTGCTGGCGGAAGACCGCCGTGACGTGGCGATTCTCGCGGTGACGTCCGCAGACCGGCTTAATGCAGGCGCTCAGGCCGCGGAGCGTGCGCGGCAGCGCGGGAACGCCGGTGCGGCGAGCCACGTCGAGCGCATGCTGTCGAAGCTAGACCGGAATTGCGGCATCGTCACCGTCATCGACGGGCATCCGCTGACGCTATCATGGTTGGGCAGCGTGCAGGGGCATCGGGTCAAGGCGCTCGGGGTGGAGCATTTCGGTCAGACCGGGACGATCTCCGACCTCTATCATCACTACGGCATTGATACGAATGCGATCGTTCATGCGGCGCAAGCTGCATCGAACGGAAGGACGGTGAGGTATCTTCGGGCACTCGCGACGTAAGGCAAACTTGCCATCATCCTTACATCTCGCTTGCGGGTTATCCCGAAGCGCAAATCGGCAACATGCCGGGAGATCGTGTTCCGGGATCTCCGACATTGATTGCTTCGGCAGGGATCACATTAGGAGAAGCGACCGGGTGGTTTGGTGGATTGCGCTGGCGCTATCTGGGTGAGCGGCCACTGACAGAAGACAATGTATTTCGCTCGCCAGCGACAAGTTTGTTCAATGGCCGGATGGGTTATCGTTTCGAGAACGGCTGGCGCATCCAGTTAGATGTCCTCAATCTGTTTGATACCAAAGCTGACCAGATCACTTATGCTTATGGCTCCATGTTGAAGACTGACAACCTGTTCGCGATGTGCAAGCTAGGCGCGCCGCCAGCGGCAGTTTGCAGTAACGGTGCGATGGATCGCGTGCTTCACCCCGTTGAACCGCTGGCGGTTCGCTTAACGCTAGCGGGGCGATTCTGAAAAGTCGCGATACCGGCGGTGAGGCCATCAATCTCAAATTGCGCTTGAACGGTTCGACGCCAGCGCAGTGACTGTGGTGGTGTGGGATGAGAAGAAAAAGGCTTGGCGCAAACTATTCGCACTGAATGCGGTTTTCGTTCTTTGACGGAAGCCATCGGCACGATGAGCCCGACGGAGAGCTCGTATTCCATATTTTTAGTGCACTAACTGAATTTGGACGAAGCATCATTCGCACGGTCTTACTCGAAGTGCTTGATCATTACCCAATGAGTCGGTTGCTCGCCGCGGGCGAAAGGAGATAGGCGGCGGAGAGCTCGATCCTTTGAGTATTGCGTGGAATACGGCTGGGTGCGGTTCATTGTCACTTGCCTCAAGTGCGCTTCAGCCGAATTCGCGTGGAACCCAGTTGTCATCGTCCTTGAAATATTTGTGTTTTACCGCCGCCCACGCGACCCGGTGAGCTGTTTGCTCGCGCTGCCTAAGACTGCCCACTTGGTATTCCTCCCAGGCATTATTGAAGGCAGCCAGGTAAATCTCCTGAGCATGGAACGGTAAATGCGCTTGTATGGATGCGGGCAGTTTGTCGACCGATGCATAGGGCAAGGTAGTAGCCCTCCATATATTGATCAGGCGAAGCGCATGGTGGCGTTTCGTTATGATATCCAATCAATTCTCGGAGTCTTTCTCAATACTGCAGGTGGGGCTGATTTCGGATGGCCCACAATGATTGGAGCAACAGGCGCATATCCGTCCGGAAGTTTTATTGCCGAATTTCCGTTCCGAGTTCCGAGCCAGCCCTGCGCAAAACCGATCCAGCATGTCCCCATCCCCGCCGCATGCGCCGCCAGCATCAAGTTTTCTGCGGCCAAGGAACAATCCTCGACAGCCCATGGACCTTTAGGTGCAGAGATAACGATCAGCGTGGGTGCGCCATAGAAGATATCGAAAGTCTCGTCATTGAGAATATTCAAGAAGTGATGCGAAGCCAGCGCGGTAGAAGATCTTTGAAGCATATAGGATTTTGCTTCAGTGGAAATCCGCGCCAGCAATTCCTTGTTGCGGATAATTGTAAACAACCACGGTTGTTGATTGATGGCACTAGGAGCCTGAATCGCGGCGTCGACCAATTCGCGTAGAGTAGAGTCGTCCATGGGCTGAGTCATGAATTCGCGAACAGCTCGCCGGCCGCGAATGGCCTCGCTGATATCCATCGTCGTCTCCGATCCAGCATAAATATAAAGCGCACCGCGGGCTGGCTTGTCTTGATATCGATCAAACCATTCGGCTGCTGATGGGAAAACTATAGTTAGTATTGGTCTCCTGCCGATTGGCTCTTTGATTCTTCATTCGGGATGTCGAATGTACCGCCGTTGGAGGCGCTCTACGAAATAGGGCAGGGGTTACTGGATTACTTTTCTAGTCTTCCACGAATCACAAAGAGCACCGCCATGAATCACCCGGACTCCACTGAAGCTTATGCTGGCAGCGATTCATTTCAGTCTCGTCGTAAATGGATGGTCGAACACCATATTGCTGCTCGAGGCGTTCGCGATAAATTGGTGCTCGAAGCTATGGAGCGGGTGCCGCGTGAGCTGTTTTTGCCGGAAAAGCTGCGTGAATTTGCTTATGAAGATGCTCCGCTGCCGATTGCGGAAGAGCAGACAATCTCGCAGCCTTACATCGTAGCCTTCATGGCAGAAGCATTGCTGCTCAAAGGCGGGGAGCGAGTCCTCGAGATCGGTGCTGGATCCGGCTATGCCGCAGCCGTATTGTCGGAGATCGCGGGGGCTGTTTACACCGTCGAGCGACTTGGGCCGCTTGCCGAGAGGGCTGCCATACTGCTCGCGGAGTTAGGCTATCATAATGTCCATGTATTGCATGGGGACGGAACCAAAGGATGGCCAAAGCATGCTCCCTTTGATGCGATCGTCGTGGCTGCCGGTGGGCCGAGAGTTCCGGAATCGCTTAAACATCAGTTGAAAATAGGAGGCCGGCTTGTGATGCCGGTTGGCAGCGACCGATCCGGCCAGGAGCTTGTACGGGTTACGCGCGTTTCGGCAAACGAATACCTGAGCGAAGATATCGCGGATGTCCGTTTCGTCCCATTGATCGGTGACGAAGGATGGACAAGCGCGCAAGAACAGAGACCAGCAGGTTTGCGTGGTGGCGTAACAAAGCCCCTAACGTCCGAAGTCGAAATGCTGGTCCGACATATTGGGGAAGCAGCAGAATCATTTCCATCCATTGAGGCGGCCGATCTCAACTCCATGCTGAGCAGAATTGGTTCTGCGCGAATTGTTCTGCTTGGCGAGTCAACTCACGGCACGTCTGAATTTTATCGGATGCGCGACAGAATCACGCGCGATCTTATTATTAAGAAGGGATTTCGCTTTATCGCCGTCGAGGCGGATTGGCCGGATGCCGCCCGCGTCGATCATTATGTGCGGCACTTCCAGTACCCACCTTCCGAATGGACCGCTTTCGCCAGATTCCCCACTTGGATGTGGCGAAATACTGAGGTTCGCGACTTCGTCAGTTGGCTACGGAAATACAACGGAACGCTAGACCATGAAAAGCGCATCGCTTTTCATGGTCTAGATCTTTATAGCCTCTATGATTCGATTAGGTCGGTGCTGAACTATCTCGACGAGGTCGATCCGGATTCGGCACGGATTGCCCGCGAACGCTATGGTTGCTTGACGCCTTGGCAGCATGATCCGGCAACATATGGCCATGCAGCCCTAACCGGCTCTTATCCGCTATGCGAACCTCATGTTGTCCGCGCGCTTACCGATCTTTTGGCAAAACGCCGGGCATACGCAGAACATGATGGAGAGCGGTTTCTCGACGCTGAACAGAATGCGCGCCTTGTGGCAAACGCGGAGCGCTACTATCGCATTATGTATTATGGCTCGCGGGCATCCTGGAATCTGCGCGACAGCCACATGTTCGAAACACTAACCAATTTACTCTCATTTCACGGCCCTGATAGCAAGGTGGTTGTCTGGGCGCACAACTCTCATATCGGCAATGCTGCAGCGACTGAAATGGCCGCTCGTGGCGAGTATAATTTGGGGCAACTCTGCCGCAAGAAGTTTGGATCGCGGGCCTACTTGATTGGATTCGGTACCCATAGTGGGATGGTGACCGCGGCATCCGATTGGAATGGGCCGATGGAGATTAAAACGATCCGACCGTCGATTCCTGAAAGTTACGAACGCTTGTGTCATGCGACCGGCCTAGCGCGGTTTACACTGGGCCTGCGTAACGAGGGTTACTTGCGTGGATCAACAGCTCTTGGCAAGGAACGCCTTGAGCGTGCAATTGGCGTAATCTATCGGCCTGAAACAGAACGGGAGAGTCATTATTTCCGGGCAAATTTGCCGCTGCAGTTCGACGAATATGTCTGGTTCGACAATACGCACGCTGTAACAGCTTTGGATACAGAAGCCGTCAAGGACCTGCCAGATACTTATCCCTTCGGAGTGTAGGCCCGCCACCTTGCTTCAATTGGATCAGTCGCCTCCTAATATATGGCGGAGAGAGCAATATCCGCTTCGTGCCACCAAAGTTCGCTCGCTGACGGCTGAGACGCGCGCGAGGCTCTGCAAGAGCATGATGGACTGAAATTCCATACGATTGCGCCTGCCGTAACCTGCAGCAAACTTGGCACCGGACACCTGAACATTATTGCAACAGGTTTAGGGGTGCTCTGATTTGAGTTATGTCAACATGCGGCGCTGCATTCATCCTAGCTTTTATCGATCATACGGGAGACATAAATATGTATGCGCTCACTTCCAAGGCTTGGTCGCCATACGCAGCCGGACTGATAATTGGCCTGCTGCAAATCCCCGCATTTCTGTTGATTGAAACGGCGCTTGGCGCTTCGTCGGCTTATGTGACAGTGGGAGGAGCGGCTGTCAGCCTGATCGATCCGTCGTTACTGGTGAACGATTACGTTGCCAAGCACGTTGCCATTACCGCCAAAAATCTTTGGCAAGTTGCGATGGTTGGCGGCATTGCGATCGGTGCTTTTATTTCAATGAAGATGTCAGGAGCACAGCGAGAACCAATTTCTCCAATTTGGACACGTGCGTTGGGTTCGTCGTCTTGCGCCGTGCGCTACGCGGTCGCCTTTTCGGGAGGATTTTTGATGTTGTTCGGCGCCCGCATAGCAGATGGTTGTACTAGCGGCCACGGCTTATCGGGAATTGCGCAGCTGTCTGTTGGATCAACTATCGCAGTGTTTGCCATGTTTGTCGGCGGAATTGCGACAGCATCGGTCGCGCTTCGGCGCATTTGAAAAAAGGAGGCAATTATGTCGATCACAGCAGCTATCATGGTTGGCATTTTAATGGGGATAGTATTCGGATTTGCCTTGGAGAAATCGCGCGTATTTGAACCAGGGATGATTGTCGGCCAAATGCAGCTCCGCAATTTCATCATGCTTAAGGTATTCCTCTCCGCCGTTGCCACCGGAGCCGTCGTGCTCGCGGTCCTCAATGGTTTTGGCTTTGTCAAGCTTCAACCTAAAGCAACGCTATATGCAGCAGATTTGGTGGGAGGATTGTTGCTCGGCGCGGGAATTGCGCTGTCAGGTGCTTGTCCTGGGACAACACTCGCTCAAGTAGGTGTGGGTTACAAGGACGCGTTGTTTACGCTTCTGGGAGGACTGTTTGGCGCGGTCGCTTTCTCCTACATGCAACCGTGGCTTGACCGCGAACTGATCGGTTCGGGACCAAAGCTGATCTTTACTGATCTCGCGGGCCTATCTTACTGGCAAGGCGCGCTAAGCTTAGCGGGAATTCTCATTATTGCGTTATTTTTACTGGAACGAGCACGGTCTTGGCGCAACGAACTCGGAAATAACCTCGATGGCGATAGTAGACTAGAATCAAGGCACCTGCTGGCAGCTCAGATTGAGCTTAGGGTTACGAGAAAGCAACTATAGTCGACGCCGCGCCCTATTCGAAACGAGTGAGGTATGAAAGGTGAGGCGTCGATATTCCAAATAAGGTTGCAGTATCGAAGTCGTAGCTGACATGAATCATCAAGTGGTTCTCCCTGAAGTATGATTTTCGGATGGAAGATAGATCGATGGCAAGAAAGAAGCATACGGCTGAAGAGATCGTTGCGAAGCTTCGGCAGGTTGCTGTGTTGATGGCACAGGGCCGGCAGGTCGCAGACGCGGTCCGAGCGATAGGCGTGACGGAAGTCACGTACTATCGATGACGAAACGAGTACGGTGGCCTGAAGGGCGATCAGGTGAAGCGACTCAACGAGCTGGAGACTGAGAACAATCGTCTCCGACGAGCGGTGTCGGATCTGCAGCCCAACCATGTCTGGTCCTATGACTTCGTCGCTGACCGCACCGACGATGGTTAGGCGCTCCAGATGTTGTGCATCATCGACAAGTTCAGTCGTGAGAGCCTGGCCATCCGTGTGGCACGGAAGCTCAAGGCCACCGACGTCATCGAGGCATTCTGCGAGTTGTTCGTCTCGCGGGGCATCCCTGCGCACATACGTTCAGACAATGGCCCTGAGTTCGTCGCCGAGGCGCTTCGGGATTGGATCGCCACCGTCGGAGCCATGCGAATCGCGGCAACTGCGATAGGTCAGCCCGGCCGAGCAGGGGTACCCTTTAAATCCCGGCCGGGCTCTAGCCGCCATCATATGCCCAAGCGGCGAGCCCAGGTTACCGACCTTCCAACCATCAAAATTGAGGTATGTTAATGAAAGGCGCGATTGTCGCGATGCTCGCGTTTATCTGCGCTGTATTGATATTCAAACACGCACGCGTCACACCGCGTACCAGACTATGCGCCAGCGCCGATGGGGCGATTACGTTACTTGCGCGCAATCAAGGCATCACAGATTTATCGACAGAGTCCGCAGGATGACCGGCAATAGCTTTGGCTTCTTCTTCTGCCAGAAGCTTATGGAGGATGTTTCGCTTTTCCTCGTTTCGCTCTTCTTCCAGCAGCTTTCGGTAGTGGCGGATGTTCTCGAAGTGAATGAACTGATCCATCGAAACCTCCCATACCCGCTCAGGAGATAGGATGGACGATATCGGTACTTAAAAACCTCCCCAATAACGACTGCGTGAAAGAAGCTGGCCTCTCAAGTTAATTCTCTACCCCTAGAAGGTGAAAAGCTCCGCATTCTACCCGTAGCGTATCTATTTTTTCCTATTTTCTGGAGCGGGTCGTTGGACGTTGATGCCATCGCACCCGTGGCAATCTTGGCACTTATTAGCAATATCTCGAAGGGCCACTTCCGAGAGATCTTCAATGCTACGAATCTTGTTGGCCATAGCCAGTGACGCAAGCTGTTGTGCTAGGCAAGCCTTTATGGACGGAGTTCGTTGCGAGAGCGGGAGACTATCGACGAGACCATCAAGCGCTCGCCTAAGCTCATCAACCCCGAACGGTCCTCGAGTTGGATTTGAGCATTTCATAGCCAAGTTCTCCGCGCCGAAAATAAAAGCGTGTCGATTCGGCTACTGATTGATCCATATCAATCAGGGAGCGCTTATCGTTTACGTATCTAACTTTCATTTAGTGCCCTCCGCACTTGGGCGAAGCTCACGGTCAGGGTTTTCGGACCGCCAGTTTGATATCGGTCCGATAGATTCGATTGAGCGTTTCCGATGGCAACTCTCCGAACATAGTCCAGTAATCGTGCGCGAAACGTCCCGGGTTAAGAAATCCATGCGCAAGAGCCACGCCTGTCACCGTGGTAGACGCATTCGGTTTCCTGAGAATGGCGAGGGCGCGATCGATTCTGACTTTCTTAGCGAAGGCCATTGGCGAATAACCGCGAAGCTTCTCGAATGTCCGGAATAAGGTACGGGCGCTGACCCCGGTTACTTGGGTCAGGCTTTCCATAGTGATCGGCTGATCCCAGTTCGCCTCGATGAATTCCTCGGCTCGCTTAACATGTTCAGGAGATGTTTCAGATGGCGTGCGATGAAGCTGGTCGACGACCTGATGGCGAACGGTCATAAGAAATTGGATAATCATAGCCTTCTTGAATTGGCGAATGGCTAGAGATGCAAGACGAGGGCGCTTGTCATTGAAGCAGGATGCCGGCGATCACGACATTATTTGCATCAACAAGTAAAGGGATGAGAAAGCCGAACTGTTTAACCTGGCGTGCTGCATGAGGCGTACACGGCTGCGACCCTAATCTGGCCATCGTTACGCAACACCTGAAGCGACACTTCCGTACCGTGACGGCGCACCAACAGGTCCACCGACGACTGTCCCAGCTGCAGATTGCGCAGGGTCACATCTTCGAGAAAGTGCGGCAATCGGGGATTTTGGAGAAGGATTTCGTTGCGCCCGGGGTCGAACTCGAGTCCGAGCGATGCCTGCAAAAGAAGAAGTGGTGTGCCGGCCGCCCAGGCTTGCGGCGAACAGGCAACCGGATAAAGCGTCGGGCCACGCTGCCGGCCGCGCTGAAAACCGCAATACAATTCAGGTAACCGCCGCAAATCCATGTAGCTCGCAGCGTCAAACAGACTCTTGAAGATGCGCTCCACCGCGCCCTTGTGCCCGTAACGCGCAAAACCGGCTGCGATGATAGAATTGTCGTGCGGCCAGATCGAACCGTTGTGATAGGACATCGGATTATAGCGGTGCTCTTCGCGCGCGACCGTGCGAATGCCCCATCCCGAAAAGGATGAGGGGCTCATCAGTCCGCCCACGATCCTTTCGGCCCGTTCCGGCGGCGCGATGCCACTGAACAATACCTGGCCTGCATTCGAGGTGCGCACGCGGCACGGCTGCTTGTTGCCGTCAAGGGCGAGTGCATAGGTGCCGATTTCCTCGCACCAGAACGCCTGATCAAATTTTTCGGCAAGCTCTGTCGCCTGAGCATCGAGCGTATCGGCGATGGCGTGCTTGCCAAGCTGACGTGCGCCCTGTGCTATCAAGCGTTTTGCCGCGTAGACATAGCCCTGCACTTCGCACAGTGCAATCGGCCCTTCGGCGAGCGATCCATCGGCATGAAAAATTGCATCCTGCGAATCTTTCCAGCCTTGGTTCGCGAGTCCGTTTTCGTTTGTCCGATAGTATTCAACGAAGCCGTCACCGTCGGGATCGCCCGGCCCATCAATCCAGCCGAGCGCGGCCTCCACGTTTGGCCAGAGATGACGCAAGGTTTCGATGTCGCCGGTGTGCGCGGCGTAGAGTCCCGCCAGCAGCACAAACAGCGGCGTGGAATCGGCGCTGCCGTAATAGAGGCCGAACGGCACCTCGTTCAAGGCGGCCATTTCACCGCCACGCATCTCATGCAGAATTTTCCCCGGCTGGGCATCCGCGAGTAAATCGTGATCTTTGGCTTGATAGGCGGCGAGCCGCTGCAATACGCCTCTGGCGATACTCGGATGGCACCACAACATCTGCAAAGCGGTGATAACCCCGTCACGTCCGAACGTGGTCGAGTACCAGGGAATGCCGGCATAGGGATAGGAACCCTGCGGCGTCTCGGTGGTGAGCATCGCAAGATCCGACATTGACCGGCATATCATCTCGTTGAAAATTGAATTCGACGATGTGATGGTTGCCACCCCGCGGCTCGCATTTTTCCGCTCCTGAAACGCTGCGCGCAAACCTTTCCGGAAGGGAAGGGGAGGCCCAGCTTCAATAGGGTCATCGCATTTCACCGTCAGGTAGACCGACCGGGATTCTTGAGGCAGAAGCTGGAAACGATAAGAGGCTTTGTTGCCGGACAGACTTTCCGGCGCGGGCTCGAAGAACAGGACAGTACGGCGACGATGGTCATCAAGGCCGAGATAGTTCAATGAAACCTCGGTCATCCCATGGACTACCGCACGCGCGATGCCGCGATGCGGCCGCTTCATCCCGCGAACTTCGAACAAGTCGGCAAAATCGCTGTCAAATGCGAGCGAGAGCCGCACGTCGAAAGGCCGGTCGTCATGGTTTTGCATGCGCAGCCGCTGGTAGGCCTTGCCGCCCCAGAGAAAGAATGTGCGCACCACATGCAGTACGTCCCTCGGTTGCACGAGCTTTCCGTTCAACTCGATGTCGGGATTGGTGAGATCGACAGTGAGGACGGAGTTATCGTCGCGAACGCTGGAGCCAAGCAACAACGGCTGGCTATCGTTTATCAAAAGTTCGAGTCGCGAGAGGTGACGCGTGTCGCGATAGAAAATCCCATCGGGACTTCCCAAGGCCGTCCCGATGTCGGCATGGCTATCCAGCACCGCGAAACAGTCGCCGTGCTTGAGAGTGCGCCGAGGCCGCGTGGAAGCGTCCGTCCCCGGAATATAAAACGGCGTCTCTTGGGCTTCCTCGACGAGCGGTTCAGCCGATTTTTGCCTATGCAAGGTGAAGTCCCAATTTTTCCGCTACAGTATCATCGGTCTGCAACGGCAGGAGGCGTCCGAACTCACTCGCCGATTTCGACTTGTGGAGCAGAGTGCGGTAGAGGTCTACATAATCTTCCGCCATCCGCGTGGAGGAGAAGCGGCGTTCGAAACGCTGGCGCACCTTCTGCCGGTCAAGTGCAACGACCCGAGGCAACGCTGCAATTGCATCCTCCATCGTCTCGACAACAATGCCGGTTACTCCTTCGTCGATGATTTCCGGCACCGAGCCGCAACGAAATGCCAGAACCGGCGTCCCGCAAGCCATCGCCTCGATCATCGAAAGACCGAACGGCTCCGGCCAGTCAACGGGAAACAGCAACGCCAGCGCGTCACCAAGAAATCGAGTCTTTTCCTGCTCATTAATCTCACCGATGAATTCCACACCAGGTTCTTTGAGGAGGGGCTCTATTTCTGTCCGGTAATACACTTCATCTACACGGTCCACTTTGGCTGCGATCTTGAGCGGAATACCAAGTGCCCGCGCAATCTGGATTGCGCGATCGACGCGTTTTTCAGGTGAGATCCGACCAAGGAAGGCCAAATATCCACCTTTTGGCTGGAAGGTCGGTGTATGCGCGTTGATCGGCAATCCGTGATAGATGGTCGCCGCGAAATTAGCCTTCGGCACCGGGCGGCGCTGGTCATTGGATATCGAGACCAGCGGCATATCGTCGAAGCCGATATAAAGTGGCAGCAGGTCGGGCAAGTCCTGACGGCCGTGCAGAGTGGTGACTGTTCGTCCCGCAATCGACCTGAACAACGGAAATTGAAACTGATCGATATGGAAATGTAGAATATCGAAATCGTCCGCAAGCTGCCGGACGCGATCCAGCATCAGCATATAATATGGAATGGTGTCACGTATCCTACTATCCAATCGGAGCGCCGTCGGTACGCAGGGCACCAAGTTCGCCGCGCTGATCGAATCGCCGCTTGCGAATAAAGTGACATCATGACCGAGATTCACTAGCTCTTCGGTCAGATAGGACACGATCCGCTCTGTGCCTCCATAAAGGAGCGGCGGCACGCTTTCCATAAGCGGCGCGATCTGTGCGATTTTCATTTTGTGCTTTCGGTCGTTGACGGGAGCAACTCCCCGATGGACCTGAATGTTCCGGACCAGCGCCTTCACGACTTAGCGACACTGCCATAAGCGACAATCCGCGCCCAAAAGCCACACCGGATGCCCATAATGAGATAGGGCGTTGAGTAGCTTTTCCATCAAAAGAACCCATATCCAAGACGTGAGGCTGCTCTCCCGCAAAAGTAGCATCGCGACATCGGCCTCTAGGCCGCATCTTCGGCGAATACGGATTCCGCCGGCATAGGGAACCCAAAATGAAAAAGCCTCTCCTGCTGCCTGAAGAGCAGCCGCGCAAAGCCCAGCGCGCCGATCGGGCACCCGCCAGTGGTTTTTCCCTGGTCGTAGATGGCCATTACAAAAACGAGTACCCGGATGAAGCGGCGGCGAAAATCGCGGCAACTGAGCTATTGGGTCGATACCCGATGCTGCTAATCGAAATCTATGACGGCGAGAAGCAGACTCGGTCGAAGTTTTCCTGAGTGCTCGTGAATCAGTATGGCAGAAGGCCCTTAAGGACCTCAGCCTGATCGTGCTCGGTGAAGGGCTTTTTCAGAAGAGGCCGCTCCCGATACTGGATCATTTCGATATTTGAAGCCGCGGATGGAACTTCTTGTGAAGCCTCGCATTGGCTTCGAGAATTCGCATGGAGATTGCATGAGAAAGATCATATTCGCAGCCTCGCTTGTTTTAGGTGCTTCGCTCCTTTCGGGTCCAGCGATGGCGATTCCTGCCAGCGGTCCGGCGTCGATGCCGCTGCCAAGCGATACTCAGCAGATTCAGTTCTTTTTCGGTGGAAGAAATTACTGTTGGTATGACGATGGCTGGCACGGCCCTGGGTTCTATTGGTGCGGCTACGCATTCCGCCGGGGACTAGGTTGGGGTGGTGGCGTAGGTTGGCATGGCTGGCACCATCGGGGAGGCGGTCATATTGGCGGACACGGCGGTCGACATCCATCCAGCATGCATAGAGGGTCTCCGGGGCGCGTCGGTGCCGGTGCTGTTACACGCGGATCGCGTAGCGGAAGTGTGAACCGCGGTGCCGTTGGACGTGGCGGCGGGGCTCGTGGCGGTGGAGGTCATAGCAGCGGCGGTCACGGTGGTGGCAGTCACGGCCACCATTAGGTGAGCTTAAATCCTGCGGAGCCCTGTTACGGCGCTCCGATATCGACTCTGAGCAGGGGAGCCGGCAGAAGAGGATTGTTGCCATGGTACTCGCTCAAGGCGAATTCAAAACTTACGATTCAGATCGAGACGTCGTACGGTTCACCATGAAGAATGGAGACGCCGAGGTGCCTTGCGCTATCAGCACTTCGGCGATGGACAATCTCGATTCGCCGATAAAAGTAAGCGAAAGCCAGCGCGAAGCTCAGTTCATGCGATTGCGTCCACGCATCGAGGAGCGAGCCGCGCGGAAGATCCTCGATGCCGAGTTCGAGGGTAGGCCTGCAGGGATTATCCTGCGCAGCATTGATTTTCGGACGTCAGACAAATTGCATGTCGCATAAGAGGTTGGCACGGTGCAGACGTGCACGATTTTATTTCAACAATCGCGATCCTGGTTGACCCGGTTCATATCTTCAGGATGGTTCGGGTGAAATGCACAATCAAAATTCTCCCGCTCCAAACGCTAGAAGCAGGTCATGACCCAACAGGATTCCGGAATGCCTGTGAGGCCTAAAATGAAAATGGAGGTCTATTCACATGCAATCAACAACAATGCCCGGTTCGGGAAGGGCTTCCTGATTGGCGTTAGTACAGGCCTGGCTATCTTCATCGCCAGTGTAATCTTGGCATATGCCTTCGATCTTAATGGAACCCAGCCTATGATCGACGGGCTATTTCAGAAGATCGTGAGTGGGAATTGGCGATCCTGAACGAGCAAGCGCATTTCATTTTCACATTGCGCATGGACATCAGTCCTTCGGTGTTGGTGGCGTAGGACGCCAACAGTGGCCATGCATGGCCTTGATTGCCGAAGTGAGGACTAACGGCTCGAATTAATTCTCCTCATTTAAGTTGGTTTTGTCCGCAGCATGGAAGTACCGTCCTTGGTATGTCGGAAGACGGCGGGTTTGGCGTCGGCTGCACACAAGTGTGACCTGGAAGAATCTTTCGCAACGATTCAAAACCAGCCTTTAAGGCTGAATCGAACCGCCGATCATCGGCTCACGCTTTAAATATCGTAAGACCTAAAATCAGCAATACCAGGAAAATGACCACAAAAACGTAGAACAGGATTCTCGCAATATCAGCGCTCGCAGCTGATACTCCAGTAAAGCCGAGCAATCCGGCTATAATAGATACAACTAAAAAAATCAGTGCCCATTTTAAAATTGACATGATCATTCCCGTAAAACTGTTCGCAGTAGGCTGGTAGATTTCGGCGAGTTAACCTTTCTTCTGTGTGATGGTTCCGTAAGGAGTTTAGAAGGCGCTCACGGTCCCGCGCGAAATGTCTGCCACTGTGTTAAATTTCGCGTTGCAGCGAGCCCCTGGTGACGATGCTGCTTGCGATATCAGGAAGCCACGGCAGGCTCGGTTTGACCTAAGCGCTTTCGCGTCCCGGAGGTTGGTTGGGCAAACAAGCGCCCGCGAAGCTGTGCTTGCAGGTGCTTCGCGGTGGAAAGTAATGTGGTGATGTCGCCGATGTTCCCTCTGGGCCGCAGCGATGCCTGCCTTTATGATGGCGGAATGTCCCACCCCCCTTTCAATGCTGTGGTGCCTCTCGTCGATGGCCGCCAATCCGAAACTGCGCGTCTGGTGGCGCGGGGTACGTCGCGTTTCCTCGCCTCGCTCGGTTTTTTTGCATTGAGGAATTGCCGTTACCTTCTGGTGGCCGAGCCGATCTGGTGTCGATGAACGCGCAAGGCGATATCTGGATCGTTGAAATCAAGTCCTCTCGCGAGGATTTGCGCGCGGACCGAAAATGGCAGATCTACCGGGCACATTGCGACCGGCTGTTTTTTGCTTTTCCAGCTGAATTGCCCTGCGATCTTTTCCCGCCCGATACTGGATTGATCGTAGCCGACGGATACGGCGCCTATCAGCATTGTGAAGCGCCCGAACATCGCCTGTCTGCTCCGACACGCAAGGCGATGATGATTCGTTTCGGGCTGGCTGCCGCACGGCGGATGAGCCGGTTGATCGACCCGCAGGGGCATAGCATCATCGACGAATAGGATTATCGTCGGTTGTTGCGGCTTTTTATTGCTCTCCCGGAAACCTCAGTGAGGCCCAATTGTTCAAGCCGACGACAAATTGTCGGAGGTCGTTATGGGAAATGAACAAAATCGTTCGGGGCAGAAGCTCGCCACTCAAGGAATATCGCTGGATGATAAAGGCTCAGGAGTAACCGACGGATAAGGCTCGTGCCCAAAAAGCGAGCAGGAAGGATCGGGGTAGAGATCCTCCCGGTGAGTAGCAAGCTTCAAGCCCCAAAGGTAGCGATGACGATCCACACCACGGCTAATTCAGGATAGCGACCGGAAAACCTCTGGCTCTGCGTCGTGGATCAAGCATTCAGTCTGGCTAAGGGTAGGGTGGAGGCGACAAGGAACTTGCGGAACATGTAAGTGTTCAATGCCCATCATAAAGGAGTGACTCATGGGCATTTTCAGCAAAGACATCAAAACAATGGATGACCTGCTCCTGCATCAACTGCAGGACATCTATTACGCAGAGCATCAGATCACCAAGGCACTTCCGAAGGTGATCGAAAAAGCGACCAATCGCGATCTGGTATCCGGCCTCAAGGCTCATCTGGAAGAAACCTACAAACAGATCGAGCGCCTCGACAAAGTGTTCGCAAAACTCGGCCAGCAACCCAAGGGGACGTCCTGCCCGGCAATCGACGGGATCATCAAGGAGACGGATGAGGTCGCGGGTGAGATAGAGGATAAGGCTGTGCTCGATGCCGCGATCGTTGCGAGTTGTCAGGCGGTCGAGCATTACGAGATTTGCCGATATGGCACGCTCATTGCGTGGGCCGAAAGCGCTGGCCATGATGAAATCGTCCGTCTTCTCACGACAAATCTCAACGAAGAGCATGGCGCCAACACCAAGCTGAATACCGTCGCGATGCGGAAGGGTGTGAACAAGAAGGCCTCTGCGGCCTGACCCTGCGGTTATTCGGGACAGCAGGTTCGCGCGAGCCTGCTGTCCCGAGAGTATATGGTGGCTTGCACACATAGCTCTGCGTAGAAGCTGTGGCGAAGACACATAACCAGTTGAGCCGCGCATTAATTCCAAGTGCGATTTGTTTTTTTGGCTTGGCCCGAGCAGTTTGTTGGCCGCTCAATAGCACCGCGCGGCTGTGATGCGATGGACTTGGCGATCGCCGAGAAGATGAGCCATGAAAGCGGAGGTCTGGAAGATCGCCTTGAACGCTTCATCGCGGATGCTGAGTCCGCCGGTATAGGCGCCAAACGAGGGCATCACCGCGCGCAAGCCGTCGCTGGCAAAACATCGGCGCTCAACTGAACGGCCGCGCTGGCTGACCCGCGCCTTTGGATGAAGATGGCCGGCGATCTCGCCGTGCGCCCCCGTCGGTTCATGACGGAAGGTCAGCGGCCCCATTCGTACTTCCTTGGCAACCGTACCGCCGATCTCGCGCGGCAAGGCTGGATCGTGATTACCGGCGATCCAGATCCAGTCGCGTCCCGTCTGCAATTTGGTCAGCGTTGCGCGATTAGCCATATCGAGCCGTTGATGCGCGTCGCGGTCATGAAAGCTGTCGCCGAGTGAAATCACTCTGCGCGGATCGTGGCGTGCGATTACCGCACACAGCTTCGCCAGTGTCGCGGCCGTATCGTAAGGCGGCAGCAGCACGCGGCGGGTGGCGAAGCTCGAACCCTTTTCCAGATGCAGATCGGAAACGACGAGCAGACGCTCTTCGGCCCAGAACAGCGCGCCAGACAGATCGGCGATCATGTCGATTCCGGCAATGCGCACGACATTCAGCGCAGCCGATGTAGCTGAAGCAATCGTCATGAATCCCGCGCCATCGCCTCTTTCACGAGTTCCTCGGCGGCTTCCGCCAAGAGTACGTCGGAGGCTTCGCCATAGACCGCCTCGCGTCCGATTTCCAGCATCACCGGCACCGCCAGCGGCGAAACCCGATCGAGTTCCCGATGGGTGATTCGCCGCTTGATGCGCGCCAGCATATCGCTGAGACGGCGGATGTCCAAAAGGCCGGTAGCGGCATCGGCGCGGGCGGCGCGCAACAGCACATGATCGGGCTGGTGCTTGCGCAACACATCGTAAACGAGATCGGTCGAGAACAGTACCTGCCGCCGTGACTTCTCCTCGCCGGCAAAACGGCGCGGGATCAGGCCGGAGATCACCGCGCAGGTGCGGAACGTGCGTTTCATCAGAGCGGATTCGGCGAGCCATGCTTCGAGATCGTCGCCAAGCATGTCGGGATTGAACAGCTCATCGAGATCGAGCCTGTCGTTTCGGATCGCGGCCGAGGCATCGCCCAGCATCCACACCGCCAGGGCATATTCGTTGGCGACAAATCCCAGTGGCCGCATGCGAGCGCGCTCCAGCCGCCGCGTCAGCAGCATGCCAAGCGTCTGGTGCGCCAGACGGCCCTCGAACGGATAGCAGACGAGATAATGCTTGTCGGCGCGCGGGAAGGTTTCGACCACCAGCTCGCGCGGGCCGGGGATTTGCGAGAAGGCCGCCTGCAGCGACAGCCACTCGCGCACCTGCTCGGGCAGATGCGCCCACGCTGTGCGGTCCGCCAGCAACAGCCGCACGCGCTCGGCAAGGTAGGTCGAGAGCGGAAACTTGCCGCCCATATAGGACGGCACCTTGGCGTCAGCGTCATTGGCGCGAGAGACATAGACCTGATCTTCCATCAGCGCCTCGTAACGCACGATCTCGCCGCCGAACACGAAGGTGTCGCCGCTCACAAGTCCCTCGATAAAATATTCCTCGATCTCGCCGAGCAGCCGTCCGCCGCGCGCAATTGGTCCGGTCACGCCGCTACCACCACGCCGCGCACGCACGAGACGCACCTTCAGCATCGGCTCCTCGACGATGGTGCCGACATTGAGCCGGTAGCTCTGCCGCACTTTCGGATTGGCGACGCGCCAGCGTCCGGTCTTGTCCTGCCTGATGCGCGCGAAACGCTCGTAGCTTTTCAGCGCGTAGCCGCCGGTGGCGACGAAATCAATCACATCGTCGAAATCGGCACGCGCGATGTCCGCATAGGGCGCGGCGCTGCGAATCTCGTCGTAGAGTTCGTCCGCGAGAAACGGCTCGCCGCAGGCGCGGCCAAGCACATGCTGCGCCAGCACGTCGAGCGCGCCTGCGCGCAGTGGCGGGGTGTCTTGCGCATTCTCCGCCACCGCATCGATGGCGGCGCGGCATTCCAGCACTTCGAAGCGGTTGGCTGGCACCATCACCGCGCGCGAGGGCTCGTCCAGGCGATGGTTGGCACGGCCGATCCGCTGCATCAGGCGCGAGGCGCCTTTCGGCGCGCCGACGTTGATGACGAGGTCGATGTCGCCCCAGTCGATGCCGAGATCGAGCGAGGAAGTGCAGACCACGCCGCGCAGTTTGCCAGCCGCCATCGCGTCCTCGACCTTGCGCCGCTGCGCGACATCGAGCGATCCGTGATGCAGGGCGATGGCGAGATTATCGTCGTTGATGCGCCACAGCTCCTGAAACAGCATCTCCGCCTGCGAGCGGGTGTTGACGAACATCAGCGTCGTCTTGTTGGCTTTCACGAGATCATAGATTTCGTGCAGCGCATGGCGCGCCGAATGCCCGGCCCAAGGCAGGCGCTCGCGTGTGTCGAGCATCTCGACGATCGGCGCCGCTCCGGCATCGGCGATTACGAGATCTGCGGCGCGAACCTCGCTCTGTTTTTGCGGGACCAGAAAACGGCACAGCGATTGCGGATCAGCGACCGTGGCCGAGAGGCCGATGGTCGTCGCCTGTGGCGCGAGCGTCCACAGCCGCGTGAGACCGAGAGCAAGCAGGTCGCCGCGCTTTGAAGTGACCAGCGCATGTAGTTCGTCGAGGACGATGCGCTTGAGCGAGGAAAACATATATGGTGCATCGTCGGACGACAGCAGCAGCGCGAGTTGTTCCGGCGTCGTCAGCATGATGTCGGGTGGATAACGGCGCTGGCGCTGGCGGCGCGAGGCGGGCGTGTCGCCGGTGCGGGTCTCGACCCGGATCGGCAGATTCATATCGACAATCGGACGCTCGAGGTTGCGCGCGATGTCCACCGCGAGCGCCTTTAGAGGCGAGATGTAGAGGGTGTGGAGGCCTTCACCTTGCCGCACGTCGCGTCCGGTAGAAACCAGCTTGGGGCGCGAGGGTTTGGGCGAGCCCAGTTCCACCAGCGTCGGCAGAAAGCCCGCCAGCGTCTTGCCGGCACCGGTCGGCGCGATCAGTAGCGCGGAGCGGCCCTCGAAAGCCTTTTCCAACAGCGCGAGCTGATGCACCCGTGGCGCCCAGCCGCGCGCGGCGAACCAGCGCGCGAAACCGTCCGGCAAGCAGGGAAATGATCGATCGTCGGGGAAGGGTGCCGCCACGTACTCTAGCTAAACACAGCCATGCCCAAGGTCGAGTCCGCTTTGGCGGGGCAGATCGGGCTTGGAACCTTAATCTATGTTGAGAGCGAGGTCCCCGCCGGGCTCGCCTGGCAGGAATAGCCTCCTATATACCGGGCATGCGTTCACCCTCCCTCTTGAAGCCGGTTGCCGCCGGGCTCTGCTGCGAAGGCGGAGGCTTTCATATCGATCCGGTCAGGGCGGTGGAGCGCGCGCTGATTACGCATGGCCATTCCGACCATGCCCGCCCCGGACACCGCGCGGTGCTGGCGACGCAGGAAACGCTCGACATCATGCGGCTACGCTATGGCGATGATTTCGCCGGTTCGACACAGGCGATTTCCTACGGCGAGGAAATCCGGCTCAACGACGTGACCGTGGCCTTCCATCCCGCCGGGCATGTCCTGGGCTCGGCCCAGATCATGGTGACGGATGGACAAACCCGCATTGTCGCATCCGGCGATTATAAAGACGCACCCGACCCGACCTGCGCGCTGTTCGAGATCGTGCCTTGTGATATTTTCATCACGGAGGCGACCTTCGGCCTGCCGATCTTCCGCCATGGGGAGGCAGAGGGTGAAATCCGCAAGCTGCTGGATTCGGTCGCCTTGTTTCCGGAGCGCGCACATCTGGTCGGTGCTTATTCGCTCGGCAAGGCACAACGGATCATCGCTCTGTTGCGCAAGGCGGGCTACACCGCGCCGATCTATCTTCATGGCGCGATGGAAAAGATCACGCGCTATTATGAGAGTCGCGGCATCGCGCTTGGCGAGCTACGGCTGGTGAAAGGCGTGAAGAAGGCCGATCTTGCCGGCACCATCACGCTGGCGCCGCCATCGGCCATTACCGACATTTGGACGCGCCGTTTCCCGGATCCTGTTGCGGCCTTCGCTTCGGGCTGGATGCGCACGCGCGCCCGTGCGCGGCAGAAGGGCATCGAACTGCCGCTGGTGATTTCCGATCATGCCGATTGGGAGGGCCTGACCACCACGATTACCGCGACGGGTGCGGGTGAAGTCTGGGTTACCCACGGGCAGGAAGATGCCCTGGTGCATTGGTGCAAGGCTAAAGGCTTGAAAGCGCGGCCGCTCGATCTCGTCGGCTACGGCGATGAGGACGAACCTTCGACGATGGGGGAAGGCGAACGGCCATGAACCGCTTCGCGCATCTGCTCAATCGGCTGGCCTATGAGCCCGGCCGCAATAACAAGCTGCGGCTGATCGTGAATTATTTCCGCGAGGTCGAAGATCCCGATCGCGGCTATGCGCTTGCGGCGCTCACCGGCGCCTTGTCGTTTCGACATGCCAAGCCGGGACTGATCCGCGACCTGATTGCGGCGCGCACCGATCCGGTGCTGTTCGATCTGTCCTACGATTATGTTGGCGACCTGTCGGAAACCGTCGCGCTGATGTGGCCGATGCCGGAACGCGGCGGCGCCGGTCACAACCAGCCACCACCGACATTGAGTGATGTCGTCACGACCTTTCATACGCTCGGAAAGACCGAGATCCCCGCCCAACTCGTCCGATGGCTCGACCAGCTCGACGAGACCGGGCGCTGGGCGCTGTTGAAGCTCGTCACCGGAGGATTGCGCATCGGCATTTCCGCGCGACTGGCCAAGACCGCCGCGGCCGCGCTCGGCGACAAGGACCCGCATGAGATCGAACTGATCTGGCCCGGCCTCACCCCGCCTTATCTCGATCTGTTCGCCTGGCTGGAGGGCCGCGCCGACAAGCCGGTCAATCGCGATCCCGCGCCGTTCCGCCCGGTGATGCTGGCGCATGCGGTGGAGGATGCCGATTTTGCCGCTCTCGATCCCACCGACTTTATCGCCGAATGGAAATGGGACGGCATCCGTGTGCAGGCGGTGAGCGGCCGCGACGAGGATGGCGAGATCGTTACACGACTTTATTCGCGCAGCGGCGAGGACATCACCAGGAGCTTTCCGGATTTGTTGCCGTCGCTTCGCCTGCCGGGCGCGATCGACGGTGAACTGCTGGTGTTGCGCGAAGGCCGCGTGCAGAGCTTCAACGTGTTGCAGCAAAGGCTCAACCGCAAAAGCGTGACGCCGAAGTTGATCAAGGACTATCCGATCCATCTGCGTGCCTACGATCTGTTGGCGGACGACGAAAGCGACCTGCGTGAATTGCCGTTCGCCGAGCGGCGCGAACATCTGGAATCTTTCATCGCGCGGCTGGACGACCCGCGCATCGATCTGTCGCCGTGTGTCCCTTTTTCGACATGGCCCGAGCTGACGGCCGCCCGCGCCGATCCATCGAGCGCGGGTGCGGGCGATGATGCAGATGCGGTGGAGGGCGTGATGTTGAAGCGCCGCGACGCGCTCTATCTGCCGGGCCGCCCCAAAGGCCAATGGTGGAAATGGAAGCGCGACCCGCACATCATCGATGCCGTGCTGATGTATGCGCAGCGCGGCCATGGCAAGCGTTCGTCTTATTATTCGGATTACACGTTCGGCGTCTGGACGGAGGGTGAGGAGGGCGAGCAGCTCGTGCCGGTAGGTAAGGCCTATTTCGGCTTCACCGATGAGGAGTTGATCCAGATCGACCGTTTCGTCCGCCGTAACACCACGGAAAAATTCGGCCCCGTGCGTCATGTGGTGCACGAGCCGGATAAGGGACTCGTGCTGGAAGTCGCGTTTGAAGGATTGGCGCGCTCACCGCGCCACAAGTCCGGCGTTGCGATGCGTTTCCCGCGCATCAATCGGCTGCGCTGGGACAAGCCGCCCGGCGAAGCTGACAGGCTGGAGACGCTTGAACGGATGCTTAAACCTGTGCCGGCTTCGGCTGAAATTGATGCGTGTTACGAAACTAGCGCGATTCGTTTGGATCCCGGTGAATAGGGTCGATCCATAATACAGTCTCTGGTTTCTCGATGGGTTCGATGTCGAGATTGATTGCAACAGCTTCACCGTCGCTTCGGACCAAAACGCATTCCAGTACTTCGTCGGTGCTGGCGTTGATCTCTTGATGCGGTACGTAAGGCGGCACAAAAATAAAATCACCCGGATTGGCTTCTGCCGTAAACTGAAGATGTTCGCCCCAACGCATCCGCGCCTTGCCTTTTACGACGTAGATGATGCTCTCTAAATGGCCGTGGTGATGGGCTCCGGTCTTGGCGTCGGGTTTGATGGTGACGGTGCCAGCCCATAATTTTTGCGCGCCGGCGCGCGCAAAATTAATTGCAGCTTTACGGTCCATTCCGGGAGTGGACGGGACGTTCGGGTCGAGCTGATTGCCGGGAATGACCCGCACGCCGTCGTGCTTCCAGCGATCATGGTCGTGAGAATGGGAATGATCGTGTTCGGACATGTTTATCCCGCCTTGAATTGTCGCGTAGTGATCTAGCTGACGACATTTTATTCCAAAATAAGCCTTAGGTAGCTTTCTCCTTGTGATGGATATACTCAAACGCCAGCTTAAGGTCGCTGACAAAATGCGCGTATTCGCGAGCCTTGGCGTCTGCATCGGGCAGCCGCAACAGATAGGACGGATGCACCGTCACCAAAGCCTTGGTATCTTCAGTCAAATCCAGAAAGTGTCCGCGGTTTTTCCCGATCGGTGTGATCTTGCCGAAAACGCATTGCGCAGCCGTGGCTCCCATAGCGACCACCAGAGCAGGCTTCACCGCTAGAAGCTCGCGCTCGTACCATTGCCGGCAGGCTCTGATTTCGGATGTGTTCGGTTTTTGATGCAGACGGACTTTTCCGCGTAGGACGAATTTGAAATGCTTCACTGCATTGGTGATGTAGACCTTGTTGCGCGGAATTTTGGCTTCGTCCAAACCACGAGCCAGAACCTGACCCGCGGGGCCGACAAATGGCTTGCCGGCCAGGTCTTCCTTGTCGCCGGGCTGTTCGCCGACCAACATGATGGGGGCATGAGCTGCGCCTTCACCGAACACGGTTTGCGTGGCGTCCTTGTAAAGATGGCAGGCCCGGCAATGCGCGGCTTCCTCGCGTAGATCCGCAAGGCTCTCTGTTCCAAAAAGGTCGGGGTCGGGGTCGAGGTCGCGGGCAGCGTGGCGCATGGGTCCTCTCTCCGGCTTTCTGAAGTTCAATCAAGAGAGCCGCGGCAAGTTTCCGCGTCAAAAGTCAGAACCTCATTGGTTCTGTTGATAAAAATCTGGCTCCGAGACTCTGGTTGACTCGCTGGGGCTGGGCAGGATTATATTAGAATATAACGTGAACATAACGTGAGCATAACGGCTGGTCCGTCGTTAGAGGAAAACGAAGGGCTGCCTCGATCTCTGGGAGCGGCGCATGACCGGCGCGCGTGTGAGTACGCTTGCGTCCTTGCGGGACGCTATCCGCCATCTTGAGGCGCAAACCATGCCCCAGCAGATGGCGCGCGTGGCGCTCGGCCATCCCGGTGTGGATGCGACGCTGCAGGGCGGCCTGCTGCGCGGCGCGCTGCATGAGGTGTTCGCGACCGAGACCCGGCAGTCGGCTTCTGCGACCGGTTTTGCCGCAGGTCTGGTTCAGTGTCTGGCGAGCCATCGGCCGATTTTTTGGGTGCAGCAGGATTTCGCGGAAGCCGAAGCCGGTGCCTTGTCGATGAACGGGTTTGCCGAACTGGGTCTTGATCCGTGCCGTTTGGTGTTGGTGCGGGTGCTAAATGCGGAAACCGCGCTGAAGGTCACCGCCGATGCGCTGGCCTGCGACGCACTCGGTGCGGTGGTGTGTGAACTGTGGGGCGAAACGAAAACATTCGATCTCACCGCCAGCCGGCGGCTGACACTGGCGGCCCAATCGTCCGGCGTATCCTGCGTGCTGCTTTGTACATCGAGCCAGCCTGTTAGCAGCACGGCGGAGACGCGATGGGTGGTGCGGGCCGCGCGCTCGCTTCCTGGACCGGAATGGAACGCCTGGGGCGAGCCGATGCTCGATGCAGAACTTGTCCGCAATCGTCATGGGCAGCTAGGCCGATGGATCATGGAGTGGAATTGTGACGAGCGTATCTTCCGTGAACCGGCGACGTATTCTCAGCCTTTGGTTGCCGCGCCTGCCGACCGACCGCATCAAACGCCGGCTCGCGCAGGAGGATCGATCGCGCGCTTGCGACGGACTGGATGACGCGTTTTTCCGCAGACCTTGGATCATTGCGGACAGGCAGCATAACGCGCTGCAGATCGTCGCCATGAATGATGCGGCGGCGGCCATCGGGCTTGAGATCGGCATGCCGGTTGCCAATGCACGGGCGATCTGTCCCGACATCGAGGTGTTCGATGCCGATGCAGGAGCGGATGCGCAGGCTCTCGCTCATATCGCGGACTGGTGCGATCGCTTCACGCCGCTTGTCGCGCTCGATTCGCCTTACGGACTGTTTCTCGACATCAGCGGGTGCGCGCATCTGTTCGGCGGCGAAGCCAAGATGCTGGCGCTGGTGTGCGATTCACTGACGCGGCAAGGGTTCGTCGTCAATGCGGCGATTGCCGGAACGTCGGCTTGCGCGCGGGCGCTGACGCGCGCAGTGCGCGGCCGGATCGTGCCGGAAGGGCAAGAGTCTGCAGCTGTTGAGAACTTGCCTGTGTTCGCGCTCGGCGCGGAGGATGCCATCACACGCGGATTGCGCCGTGCCGGGCTGAAGACTATTGGCGACGTTGCCTCTCGTGAGCCCCGCGAGATCGCCGCGCGGTTCGGCAAGGCGTTCACGGATGTGTTGCGGGAAGTGCTCGGGCAATCCGATGCGCCGATCAGTCCGCGGCGGCTGCCGCCTGACTTCTTGGTCGAGAGGCATTTTGCCGAGCCGGTTGCGACCGAAGATGCGATTTCCGCGACCGTATCGGGCTTGGCGCAAAAACTCGTGGTTGCGATGGAGCAGCAAGGCAAGGGCGCCCGTCGGCTGGAGGCCAGTTTCTTTCGTGTCGATGGCGTGGTGCGGACCATCGCAGTCGATGCGGGGCAGCCGGTCACGCGTGCCGGCCTGATCGATCGCCTGTTTCGGGAACGGTTTGATGTGCTGGCCGACCCGCTCGATCCGGGTTTCGGATTCGATCTCATCCGTCTGTCCGCAAGTCGTGTCGAGGCTGTGGTGCAGGAGCAGCGCGATCTCGATGCGCGGACGCAGGACAATGACGAGATGGCGGCATTGATCGATCGCCTTGCGGCTCGTCTCGGCGGACAGCGGATCATGATCTACCTGCCGCAGGATACGCACATTCCCGAACGCGCTGCCCGGGCCATGCCGGCGCAGGTTTATCTGCCGAAGGCTTTATCCGCGCAATGGCCGCGACGCTGCGAGAGCGAACCCCCGTTGCGGCCATTGCGGATGTTCGAAAGGCCCGAGGAAATCAAGGTCATAGCGGCGTCCGTTCCGGATGGTCCGCCACCTCGTTTTACATGGCGGCGTGCGACCCATGCGGTCGTGCGGGCGGAAGGGCCAGAACGCATTGCGATGGAGTGGTGGAAGAACGAGACGTCTGTCCTCACACGCGATTATTTTCGTGTCGAGGACACGGAAGGCCTGCGTTTCTGGATCTATCGCGATGGTCTCTACGGAAGCGAGTCTGTCGATGACAAAGGCGAGCGTATCGACCCTAAATGGTACGTCCATGGGGTGTTCGCATGAAGGTCACCGATTATGCGGAAATCGGCATCACCACCAATTTTTCGTTTCTGCGCGGAGGGTCTCAGCCGCAGGAATATGTGCATCAGGCCAGCGAACACCGGCTACCGGTGATCGGCATCGCCGACCGCAATACCTTGGCTGGCGTTGTGCGTGCCTATAGCGAGCTTGCAAACCATGAGGTCAAATACAAGCCCAGACTCCTGATCGGTGCGCGCCTCGTCTTCACCGACGGAACGCCGGACATTCTGGTCTATCCGCGCGACCGCGCCGCCTATGGTCGCCTCTGCCAGTTGCTGTCGCACGGGAAGCTGCAAGCGGAGAAGGGTGAGTGCCTTCTCACGCTCGATGATCTTCTGGATTTTTCCGAGGGGCAATTGCTGGTTCTGACGTTGCCGCATCGGTTTGAAACGACGGTTGCGTTGAAGGTGCTCGGCCGGCTGAAGCAAAGCCGCGCCGATGGAGTCTGGCTGGCTGCAAGCCTGCTGTATCGTGGCGACGATAGGCGGCGCCTCTCCCGTCTGTACCAGATCGCAGCGACGGGACGCGTGCCGCTGCTCGCCACAAACGACGTTCTGTATCATCATCCGGCGCGCCGTCCGCTGCAGGACGTGCTGACCTGCATCCTCGAAAAGACGACGATCCACGCCATCGGCAAAAAGCTGCAGGCTAATGCCGAGCGACATATGAAGCCCGGCTACGAGATGGTGCGGCTTTTCCGCGATCTGCCGGAGGCGGTCGCGGAGACCATGAGGTTCGCGGATCGCATCACCTTCGCTCTCGACGAATTGAAATATCAATATCCCGATGAGCCCGTGCCGCTTGGCAAGACGGCACAAGAACATCTCACGGATCTCGTTAACGCAGGAATCCAGTCTTATTTTCCCAGCGGCATCGACGAAAAATTGCAAGCAACCATTGAGAAGGAACTGCGCCTGATCGAGAAACTCGGTTATGCGCATTACTTCCTGACGGTGCATGACATCGTTCAGTATGCCCGCTCGCAGAACGTTCTGTGCCAGGGGCGCGGGTCGGCGGCGAATTCCGCCGTCTGCTACATGCTCGGCATCACCTCGGTGAATCCCGCCGAAACCGATGTGCTGTTCGAGCGGTTCATCTCCGAGAAGCGGTTGGAGCCGCCCGACATCGATGTCGATTTCGAGCATTCCCGCCGCGAAGAGGTGATGCAGTATGTCTACCGGCGTTATGGCCGCCATCGCGCGGCGATTGTCGCGACTGTCATTCATTACCGGCCGCGCAGCGCCATTCGGGATGTCGGCAAGGCGCTCGGGCTGACGGAAGACGTCACCGCTGCGTTGGCCGATACGGTGTGGGGAAGCTGGGGCACGGGCGTCAGCGACATGCAGATCAGGCAGGCAGGCTTCGATCCGCAGAACGGAATGATCCGTCGCGCCGTCGAGCTTGCCACCGAGCTGATCGAATTTCCACGCCACCTGTCCCAGCATGTCGGCGGCTATGTCCTGACGCAGGATAGTCTCAATACCTACGTGCCGATCGGTAATGCCGCGATGGAAGACCGCACCTTCATCGAGTGGGATAAGGACGACATCGATACGTTGAAGATGATGAAGGTCGATGTGCTGGCGCTCGGCATGTTGACCTGCATCCGCAAGTGCTTCGATCTGGTCGCGGATCATAAAGGGAAGCGCTATCAGCTTTCGGACATCAATGCGGAAAAGGATGATAGCGGCCCGGTGTTCGACATGCTGTGCCGTGGCGAGTCACTCGGCGTGTTTCAGGTCGAGAGCCGCGCGCAGATGAATATGCTGCCGCGCCTGAAGCCGCGAACCTTCTACGATCTTGTTATCGAGGTCGCGATCGTCCGGCCCGGCCCGATCCAGGGCAATATGGTGCATCCGTATCTGAAGCGGCGGCAGATGAAGCCGGAAGAGATCGAATATCCTTATCCGAAGAGCGGCAACAAGAATGAACTGAAGGACGTGCTGTGCAAGACGCTCGGCGTTCCGCTATTTCAAGAGCAGGCCATGCGCATCGCCATGGCGGCGGCAGAATTCACGCCCGAGGAAGCCAATGGTTTGCGGCGTGCGATGGCGACGTTCCGCAACGTCGGCACCATGCCGAAATTTGAGAAACGCATGGTTGGCCGCATGATTAAGCGCGGCTACGATCCCGCATTTGCGCAAAGCTGCTTCGATCAGATCAAGGGTTTCGGCAGCTACGGCTTTCCTGAAAGTCACGCCGCGGCTTTCGCCCAGCTCGTCTATGTGTCCGCTTGGCTGAAATGTTTCCATCCCGATGCTTTTGCCTGCGGTCTTTTGAACTCGCAGCCGATGGGATTTTATGCGCCGGCACAGATCGTCGGCGATGCGCGCCAGAACGGCGTCGAGGTCCGTGAGATTGATGTGTCTCACAGCTTTTCACAGAACACTCTGGGAGAGCGAAGCGGCAAATACCATGTGCTGCACCTCGGCTTCCGGCAGATCGATGGATTCAAATGCGCCGATCCGGATGAGGAGAGGTGGCGCCGGATACAAGGCAAGACAAAATCGGAGGACTGGGGCGAGGCGATCGTCGCGGCGCGGTTGAGGCAGTCATTCACATCACTGGAGGATTTCGCGCGGGAGACTAAGTTGCCGAAACGTGCGCTGATCCTCTTGGCTGATGCCGATGCCTTCCGTTCGCTTGGACTGGATCGCCGCAGCGCGCTGTGGGCCATTCGCCGCCTGCCGGACAATGTGTCGCTGCCGCTTTTTCAATCGACGGCTGCTCGCGAACAGCCTGACGAAGACAGCGCTCCGTTGCCGCAGATGCCGCTGCCGGAAGAAGTGGTAGCCGATTATCAGACCATACGGTTGTCCTTGAAGGGGCATCCGATGGAATTCCTTCGCGCGACATTTACGAAGCAGGGGATTGTTTCCTGTGCGGCCATTGCCCATGAGAATGATAAACGGCGCGTGCGCTGTGCGGGCGTTGTGCTGGTGCGTCAGCGGCCGGGCAGTTCCAAAGGCGTTGTGTTCATGACGCTGGAGGATGAAACCGGAATTGCCAACATTGTGGTCTGGCCGAAAGTGATGGAGAAATTCCGCAAGGAAGTGATGGGTGCGCGGTTGATCGAGGTTGAGGGCTTCATCCAGAGTAGCCCGGACCGGGTGGTTCATCTGATTGCAGATCGTTTGTTCGACCGTACGTCCGATCTGATCGGACTCTCCAACGACGCTTTACGTCCATATCTGCAAGCGCAGAATTCTGCTGAAGGGGAGCAGAAGTTGATTTCTTCGGCTTCAGCCAAAGCCCGTCACCCGCGCCAGGTACGGATTCTTCCTGCTTCCCGGGACTTCCATTGAACCCGCAAAATGGTCCCCGAAAAGTTGCAGAAATCCCCTGATTTGGAGAAGGGTTTTCTCTGCAAATTTCCTTCGGGCAGCTTCAGATTCTTCCGCATGAGCTGAACCTTGTGCTGCATCGTGACGAAGGCGAATGCACTGTATTTCCATCGCTTGGATCGCGCAGGAGACACGGCCCCGAATGGGCCGCGCGTTTCCAGGCTGAGACATGCGCTCGACTACAAATCAGCATTTTGAGCAGCACGTCTTCGTATCATAGCGACGCGCCATCGGGGTTTGATCTGAATTTTACCCATAGCCGTTCGAATATCGAATTATCAGTCGTGGCTCCTCATCCCGATTTAATTGCGATCTTCTGTCTCAACATCCAGAAAAGCCGCTGAAGCATGCAGCTTGCGTCGGATATTGACTTCCCCATTTGTTGTACTCAGAATTTAATACGACGTTTCAATATATAGAACGTGCATGAGGTTCTTTTGAAACCCAAAGCTCTTCAAGGACTGCCGCGTGATCCTTCATCTAAAATTGTTGGAGACAATGCGTCGCTTTTGAGAACGTGTGTTGGATGGTGAAGATGCAGCTTGGTGAGATTCTTCGCAAACATGATCCAGCTTCGACGGCGGTGCTGTTTGAAGATCGGGCGCACTCTTACGGAGAGCTGGAATCTCTCTCAAATCGCTTCGCGCAAATGCTTCTCTCGGTCGGCGTCAAAGCTGGAGATGCTGTTTCCTATTTGTTGGGCAATGATCCCCTGCTGATAGCGGCCTACATTGCCGGTTTTAAAACCGGTATCGTTACCAATCCTCTTCACGACAGACTGACCGCGGATGAGATCGCCTACATCGTCAACCATGCGGGTAGCAAGGTCGTGGTGGTTGGAGAACCATATGCGGCGACACTTGCGGAAGCATTGAAGAACATCAGCAACGTTCGCGTGGTTTGTTTTGGCAATCCGGGCGTTTTGCAGAATGTGGCCGTTCCTGATCTGGATTCTTTTTCATCAGAGACGATTAGTCCGGGTGTGAACCCGAACGATGTCGCGCTGCTTCTCTATACATCTGGAACGACGGGGCGGCCGAAAGGCGTAATGCTGACGCATGGTAATGTCTCGTCCGGTATCGCGGCTGTAGCTGATGGTTTTCATCTCAAGCCATCCGATCGGACGCTATGTATCATGTCGCTGTCGCATACTAATGCGCTGATGTTCAGTACACTGCCATATCTGTTGTCCGGCGCGTCGGTTGCGCTGTGCAAACGCTTCAGCGCTTCGAACCTATGGGATCTTTGCGAGCACTACGAGGTTAACAGCTTCAGTGCTTCGCCGACCATCCTAAGCATTCTGCTGGAAGACGCGACCGGAAAGACTGGTTACCCGAAGCTTGAGTTCGTGAAGGTAGCGTCCGCGCCTACTTCGGTTGATCTGTCGAACCAATTTCACGCCCGTTTCGGACAAGATTTACTTATTGAAACTTACGGTCTGACGGAAACCACATCCATCAATGTGATGAATCCGCTTCGCGGTCCGCGCAAACCTGGGTCCATCGGAAGGCCGTTGCCGCCGAGCGAGATTCGCATCGTTGATGGTCAGGGCAAGGAACTGCCAGCAGGCGCAACAGGTGAGATCGAAATCCGCGGCCCGACTGTGATGAAGGGCTATTACAAAGACCCCGATGCGACGGCTGCGACGATCAGAGGCGGCTGGGTGAGATCGGGTGATCTGGCGAAGGTTGACGATGATGGTTACATTTTCATCGTCGGTCGGAAAAAGGAAACGATCATTCGCGGTGGTGAAAACATTTCGCCGCTTGAAGTCGAGCAAATCATCGCACGACATCCGGCGGTGCGGGAAGCCGCGGCGGTCGGAATTCCCGATCGCATTTATGGTGAGGTTGTCGCGGCCTGCGTCGTCAAGCGCGACGATGTAACGGAGAGCGAATTGATCCGGCACTGCAGCGAGTATCTTGCCTCTTTTAAAGTGCCGGCTCGCATCGCTTTCGTTGACGAATTGCCGCGCAATCCGATCGGAAAGTTTATCCGCCGGGCCTTGCTGCCATATTTTAAAGACGAGAGTACGCCGATTGCCAGCAAGAGGAACGCATGAACACAAAAAGAGTAGCCGTCGATTTCGGTGATAAAAAGATCGACATTGATGTCCCGGATCATGCGTCGGTCGTCGAGTTCGAGGATCCTCCGTTCCTGCAGGATCCCGCAGCGTCCATACGCGAAACGCTGGCGAAGCCATATAGTTCTCCACCTCTGGCTGAACTTATCAAACCTGGCATGCGGGTCGCGATCGGATTTGACGACATTACCCGGCCCAACATACCCCCGCGAACCATCTTGCCGATCATCGTTGAGGAATTGCTCGCGAAAGGCGTGAAACAGCGCGACATTCTGTTTGTTAATGCCTGCAGCAATCATCGTAAGAATACGCGTGCAGAGTTGGCCAATCATCTCGGCCCGGAGATTTTCGGCACGTTCTGGGGGACGGGTCAGATTCTCAATCACGATTGTACCGATCCGGAGCAGTTACAGTATTTCGGCGTCACGGATGGCGGTCGCTACGTCGAGATGAACAAGCATTTCGTCAACGCGGATCTGATGATCTATCAGGGGAACGTCGCCGCCGGTGCGTGGCGCAGTTATACCGGGACAGGCGTTGCCGTCGGCCTCGCATCGACACGCAGCATCGCGTCTCATCATAGTTTCCATGGGATTCCCGAGCCTGCCGTCAAGGTCAACGCAGAGAAGAAGGCCGCCGCCGCGCCACGCAGGCGCATTCCGAGCGTCAAGGAAGAGATGACGGATTACCTCGATCAGGCTCTTGGTCGGAAGGTTTTCTATATTAATTCCTTCAACGGTAGTGGTGGGCGCATGGCGGGCGTCTTTGCGGGCTATGCGGATGGTGTGAAGCCGCCGGCATGGGAATTGGCCGAGAAATACGTTCGCCGGCCGACACCGGAAGCGGATGTTCTAATCGTGGGTCTGCCTGCGAGCTATTCCTACGGCAGTTCGAACAATACTCTGATCGCAACCGTCGGCGCGACTGTACCTCCGCGTTATTGCCCGGAAGCGCCGGTTCTGCGCGAGGGCGGGGTCGTGATCGCGTGCTCGCCGGCCAACGGCCATATCGATGCCGATCGCTTTCCGTCATATCAGCCAGCCATCGATCTCTACGCGCGCTATTTCTCTTCGCGGGACATGGTTGATCACGAGGATGAATTCGATCATCGCCCTGACTTCCGGCACAAATATACGCATGGCTACGGCTATCCGCCGCTGCACGCATTCTGGCTATTCTACGAGAACGAGTATCTGCTGAAGCGAGCCGGTGCGGTCATTATGGCGGGCACGCCAAACCCAGGTGCATTCCGTGCGCTGGGTCTCACCCCCGCGCGTAATTTCGACGAGGCGTGGCAGATCGCGAAGAAATACGTCGGCACAAACCCCCGGACGGTGGTTGCGCCGACCTTCTGGAGCAAGCCCCGCATCAAGTTTGATGTGCCGAGGTGATCCGTTAACGGAGAGATCCCATGCTGTCAGATCAGGTCAAACTCGATTTTCAGCGGCGCGAGCGGATCGGCTTCGATGAGGCGGTGCTTTGCGAATGGAAAAGCGTAGAGCAGATCGCCTATATTCTGCAGACGGCCATTGAGACGAAAAATCCGCTGCTCCTGACTCGGTTGACGGATATCAAGCTTGCAGCCTTACCAGAAATGCAGCGAAAGAATATCGATTATGATCCGGTCTCCCGCACCGGGTTCTTTGCTGCGGAACTCTTTATTCCCGCTCATGCTGAGGTGAGTGTGGTGAGTGCGGGAAGTTCGGATATTCCCGTTGCACATGAAGCGATCCGCACGCTGCAGTATTTCGGCATTGGTGCGTCCGAAATTTCAGATGTCGGTGTTGCAGGTCTTTGGCGGCTCATGGAGCGGCTCGAGGGCATCCGGGCGAGCAAAGTCATCATCGTGGCTGCTGGAATGGACGGGGCATTGCCGAGCGTTGTCGGTGGTCTTGTGCCGGGCAGCGTGATCGCGGTGCCGACTTCGGTTGGCTATGGCGCGTCCGACAGCGGGCGCACGGCAATGAATGCGTGCCTGGCGAGCTGCGCCGCAGGCCTAGCAGTCGTGAATATCGATAATGGCTTCGGAGCGGCCTGTGTTGCGTTGCGCGTGCTGCGCGATACGAAGGCTCCGCAATATCGAATGCTGTTTGAAGCAGCTCAGGGAGTGAATTTGTCGAAATAATCAAAAGCGACCAAGGGAGGACAGGACATGCTTCGAGGGAAAACTATCGCCGGGCTAAGTGGGTTGATATTCGCGAGCGCGTTCATGCTGGGGGGAGCCATCAGACCGGCAGTAGCGGAGGTCAGTGAAGTCAAGATCGCCATGCAATATGGCCTCGGGCATTTGCCGGTCATGGTGATGCGCGACAAGAAGCTGGTTGAGAAGCACCTCAAGGAAGAAGGCCTCACCAGCACCACCAAATATTTTCAGCTTGCTGGGTCTGCAGCGATGAATGACGCGCTGTTGTCGGGAAGCGTCGATTTCACCAGTGGCGGCCTGACAGGCATTGCCACGTTATGGGGAGCTTCAAAGGGGCGTGTGAAGGCGCTCTCGGCGGTCAATGCCTTCCCGATGTACCTCAACACGATCAATCCGAAGATCAAGTCGCTGAAGGATTTTACACCAGCGGATAAGATTGCCCTGCCGGCCGTTCGCGTTTCCCCGCAGGCAATCGTGCTCGGCATGGCAGCCCAGAAGGAACTGGGCGACGCCAGCAAGCTTGATCCCCTGACCGTGACGATGAACCATCCCGATGCGATGGCGGCGTTGTTGTCGAAATCCGGGGCGGTCAACAGTCATCTGGGCTTCTCGCCGTATCAGGAGGCTGAATTGAAGCATCCGGGCGTGCACCGGGTTTTTAGTTCCTACGATATTATGGGCGGCCCGGCGACCATCGTCGTTATCGGAACGCGTCAGGATTTCTATGATCAGAATCCGAAAACGGTGAAGGCCGTCCTGGCTGCACTCAACGATGCGCTTGCTTTTATCAATAATGATAAGGAAGGGGCGGCAAAATTCTATGTTGAAAATAGTGGCGACAAGAGCTCGACTTACGACGAGGTGCTAGGTCTTTTGAAGAATCCGGAGATCATTTTCTCCAACGTCCCGTCAGGAACCATGAAGTTTGTGTCTTTCATGTATGACCGAGGCATCGTCAAGCAAAAGCCGACTTCGTGGAAGGACCTTTACTTCCCGACGGCCTATAACATCAAGGGTGCAAACTGAGTGTCTGAACGGCTTCACATTCACCTCGATGTCGTCGGCGGTATCGCCGGCGACATCTTCGCTGCGGGAATGATCGATGCTTTCCCGAAGCTAAGAGACGCTGTTCTCAGGAACATATCGGCTGTACTCCCAGCGAATTGTGGAACGCCCATCTTTTCTGAGGGCAAGAGCGGCGCGATCCGGGCGCTACGGTTTGCGCTCGCGCCTTCTGATAAGAAGGCCACTCACACTCACACTCATCACCACCATGATCACGGGCATCACCATCATCACGCGACGGACTCCCACAATCACGACGTCAAAACCATGCAGCCTAATCATGCAACGACCGATCATCACGATCACCACCATGGTACAGGCTCCTATCTGGAAATCGTCAATCTGATCGAGGCGGCCGATCTTGCTCCGAATGTTCGTGTGCAAGCTCTGGGAATTTTGCGCCTCCTGGCTGAATCAGAGGCCCATATCCATCAGGTCGAAATCGATCACGTGCATTTTCATGAAATCGCGGGTTGGGATTCGATCATGGATGTGATCGCCGCGGGAACGATCATTGCGGCCCTCGATGGAGCGCGATGGTCGGTTTCAAGCCTTCCCTTGGGCGGCGGCCTGATTCAAACTCAGCATGGTCTGTTGCCTGTGCCCGCGCCTGCAACTGCGGCGCTGCTCAAGGATTTCCAATGGCGCAACGACGGCGTTTCGGGCGAACGCATTACACCGACTGGTGCAGCCATACTGAAACACCTGATCAGCATGCCTGCGACCCAGCTGCCGGAAGGGCGATTGATGTCGACCGGCATCGGCGCGGGAACACGCGAATTCGAGCAACTGCCGAACATCTTGCGGGTACTTGTTTTTGAAGCTGGCACGCAGGCAGAGAGCATGGTGGTCGCGACAATCAATTTCGATATTGACGACATGACAGGAGAGGAGATTCAGGTCGCGGCCGACAGGATTCGTCAGGTGGATGGAGTGATCGACGTCACAACCGGGCAGCGGACTGGAAAGAAGGGCCGGGTCGCGACATCGTTCCGTGTTTTGGCGCAACCTGACAGGCTTGATGAGATCAACCGGCAGATTTTCACGGAAACCTCGACGATCGGTCTGCGTTGGCATCTTGAGCAGCGCGCCTGCCTGTTCCGCAAATCCGACTCTATCCCGCAGGAGGAGGGCATCTTGCGAGTCAAGGAAGTGAAACGTCCTGACGGCTCCTTGAGCCGAAAAATAGAGAGCGACGACGTGGCCTTGCATTCTGGGCTTGAAAAGCGCCGGGCGCTCAAGGCCAAAGCGGAGCGAAATCAGGAATGAAGGCATCCGCAAACGAAGCCGGCTTGGTGTCGGTGCTGAACAGATATAACGAGATTGCGATTGCGGTGAGCGGCGGCGTTGACAGTATGGTCCTGGCCTACGTCGCGCATCGCTTCTCGTGCACGAAAGCGGTGATGCTGCATGCGATCTCACCCGCCGTGCCGCAGGCTGCAACCGCTCGTGTCAGGCGTTACGCGGACAGCGAGGACTGGAATGTCGTCTGGCTCGATGCCGGTGAATTCGACGATCCAAATTATCGCGCTAATCCGATTAACCGTTGCTATTACTGCAAATCCAATCTGTACGATCGTATTCGCGATGCGACATCCTTCCAAATAGCATCGGGAACGAACACCGACGACCTCGGCGATTTTCGCCCAGGACTGAAAGCTGCATCAGAGCGCGCGGTGGTCCATCCTTATGTTGAAGCCGGTTTGGGGAAAGCAGCCATCTATAGCTTGGCTGAAAGGCATGGGCTGACCGATCTTGCCGAGCTTCCGGCGCAGCCATGCCTTGCCAGCCGTGTTGAAACCGGCATAGCGATCAATCCAGATGATCTCACTTTCATCGAAATGATGGAGGACAGGGCTGCTTCGTTCGCGCCTGTTACTGCCGATATTCGGTGCCGTACCACGGCCACAGGCGTCGTCATCGAAGTCGGTACGACGTTCCCACGATCCCAACGTGACTTTCTGGCAGAGGATGCCGCAAAGCTATGTGCGGCTCACGGACGTACCTTTGCGGGTGTGCGAGACTATCGTCGCGGGTCCGCGTTTCTGCGCTGACAGTATTGAAACGCTGGCTTTTGGGGGGGCTTATGTTCGGAATCCTGACGCTTGGTTTTCTGCTCGGTATGCATCATGCGCTCGAGGCCGATCATATAGCTGCCGTGTCGAGCATCGCCGCCCGCCGCTCCAGTGTCCGCGACATCGTGAAGCACGGTCTGACCTGGGGTATTGGCCATACCATAACGCTGTCTTTATTCGCTGGGGCAGCTTTACTGCTTGGGCAGATGATTTCGGATCATCTTGCTGAACGGCTGGAATTTGCGGTCGGCGTCATGCTGGTTGTCATGGGTGGGTATGTGTTGTGGCAGCTTTGGCGTGATCGGATACATTTCCATGGCCACGTTCACGATGGAGTTATGCACTTTCATGCTCACAGTCATCGTGGGGAATCCATGCCTCATAAACAGAGCGCGCATGAGCATGAACACGGGTTCCGCTGGCGGACATTGCTTGTTGGTTTGATCCACGGAATGGCCGGCTCAGCGGCGCTGCTCGTTATCGCAATGTCGCAGGTGAACAATCCGGTTTATGGGCTCCTCTATCTGATTTTATTTGGTCTCGGATCAATGATCGGCATGGGGGTGCTTTCGGCGGTTATCGCCGTGCCATTGGCGATTTCTGCGCGGTCGTTGACTTGGGCAAATCGTACCCTGCAGGTAGTTGTGGGGATGGTGACGGTCGGTATAGGCGCCTCGACAATTTATGCGACGATGTTTTCTCATGCGTAGCAAGATCAAAAAGGCGCTGATCGGTATAGCCGATGACGTCTGGTAAATCGGCTTGCGTCGTTGGCATCCTGCCAATAGCCAAATTTTCACTTGCCACGTTGCTGCTTTTTCACGCATCACCCGTATCGGCTCAGGATGTCGCTGAGGAAGAAACCTCCGTCTTGTCGCCAATCGAAATTATGCCCGCTTCTGTAACTCAGAAGCGAAAGAGACATGTGCGGTCCAAACAGGCTATCGCGCCGCGCAATGCGCTTGTGCAGCCGAATCAAAAGCTGACGCCGATCAATACCGCGTGGACCGGAGCACCGAATGTTGCGGGCGGGTCGCCGCCGATACCAGCGATGGCCAGCGAAATGATCGCTTCTGGCAAGGACATCAATGATCGCCCAGTGACGCGGCCCGGTGAAGTGCTGGAGGTGGTGCCGGGATTGATCGTCACCCAGCACAGCGGCGAGGGCAAGGCCAACCAGTACTTCCTGCGCGGTTATAATCTCGATCACGGAACCGATATGGCAATCACGGTCGATGATATGCCGGTCAATATGCGTAGTCACGCACACGGCCAAGGTTACGCTGACCTGAACTTCCTGATGCCGGAAACTGTGAATGGCATGCGTATTCGTAAGGGACCTTATTATGCGGAGGAGGGCGATTTCAGTTCCGCTGGCGCTCTGCATCTGGATCTGATCGATCGTGTCAGCAAGGGATTCGCGGAAGCGACCTTCGGAAGTTTCGGCTATCGGCGTGTGTTCGGAATGAATTCGGCAAAGGTTGGGGCGGGCGATCTGCTGTTTGCCGGAGAGGCCAACACCTACAACGGACCATGGAGCAGTCCTGACGAGGTGCGAAAGCTCAATGCCATGATCCGCTATACCCAAGGCACCGCGACAGATGGCTTTTCCACGACGGCGATGGCTTACGGCAATCGCTGGAATTCAACGGACCAGGTTCCGTTGCGTGCCATCACAAGCGGCTTGCTCGGTCGCTTCGATTCCGAAGATCCCAGTGACGGCGGTCGTGCCAATCGCTTCTCGCTCTCCACGCGCGTAGCCCGGACCGATGACCTCGGTTCGTGGAAAGCCAATGCTTATGTGATCAAGAGCGGTCTCGATCTCTACAATAATTTTACCTATTACCTCAGCAATCCGGCGCTGGGCGACCAATTCCATCAGCATGATGATCGCATGCTTGCCGGTGGCGCTGTATCTCGTACCATTGTCGGAAGTTTTGCCGGAATCCCGGCGGAAACAACGGTCGGTCTGCAGACGCGTTATGACGACATCAGCCTTGCGCTAACGACGACCTATCAACGCAGCTTTCTAGATAATATCCGTAGCGACCGGGTGAAGGAAGCAAGTGCCGCAGCTTACATCCAGAACACGATGCATTGGACGGACTGGTTCCGTACCACGCTGGGCTGGCGCGGCGATTACTACAATGCAACTGTGAATTCTCTGTTCGACGCCAATAATTCTGGCAAGGCGAACGCCGCCACGGGTAGCCCAAAATTCAGCATGATGGTCGGCCCGTTCTACAAGACAGAGTTTTTCTTCGGTGTAGGCATGGGTATGCACAGCAATGATGCGCGTGGCAGCACCATTCGCGAAGCTCCGGTTGACCGCGTTCAGGATCCGAACGCGCCATCGGAGCCGATTTCCGAATCACCGCTGCTAGTGCGGACCAAGGGTGCGGAAGTCGGAATCCGCACGCGCCTGATTCCGGGCCTCGATTCGACCTTCAGCGTGTTCATGCTAGATCAGGCATCGGAGATCGTGTTCGTGGGCGATGGGGGCGATACTGAAGCAAGCCGCGCCAGCCGCCGCTACGGTATCGAATGGACGAATAAGTACAAGCCGGTCCACTGGCTGACACTCGACGGCGATGTTGCGTTATCGCACGCCCGCTTTGTTGGCTTCGACCAAGAACAGGCAGATCTCTATGCCTCGCTTGCGGGTTATCCCGAAGCGCAAATCGGCAACATGCCGGGAGATCGTGTTCCGGGATCTCCGACATTGATTGCTTCGGCAGGGATCACATTAGGAGAAGCGACCGGGTGGTTTGGTGGATTGCGCTGGCGTTATCTGGGTGAGCGGCCACTGACAGAAGACAATGTGTTTCGCTCGCCAGCGACAAGTTTGTTCAATGGCCGGATCGGCTATCGTTTCGAGAGCGGCTGGCGCATTCAGCTAGATGTCCTCAATCTGTTTGATACCAAAGCTGACCAGATCACCTATGCTTATGGCTCCATGTTGAAGACTGACAACCTGTTCGCGATGTGCAAGTTAGGCGCGCCGCCAGCGGCAGTTTGCAGTAACGGTGTGATGGATCGCGTGCTTCATCCCGTTGAACCGCTGGCGGTTCGCTTAACGTTAGCGGGGCGATTCTGAAAAGTCGCGATACCGGCGGTGAGGCCATCAATCTCAAATTGCGCTTGAACGGTTCGACGCCCAGCGCAGTGACTGTGGTGGTGGTGTGTCTCTCGACGACATTGCGTCGCTGCCGATGATGCGATCCTGTTCCTTTGGATCACTGGTCCGTTTCTGGCGATAGGGGGCATGTGCCGCTTATGAAGGCATGGGCTGGAAAGAGCATCACGGGAATTGCAGTTGCAGCAAGCAAGGAGCTGCCACAACTTCCCGGCATCCCGACTATGGGGAAGGGTAATTCGATGTGGAAGGCTACCCGCGCTTTTGCCGAAGGTCGCTAATGGACGCGATCCGGGAATGATATGTCATGAAGAATGGAGTGGTCGGATTGAAGGAGCATACAAGGCTGTTACGACTGCGAGCGCTTTCGTTTTGCGATATCTCGAGCGCTTCGCATGAAGGTCTCGGCAGCCATTGGTAGCGATCTCTGTCTTAAAGTTAAGACGGCAACCGGCAGTTTCTTCTTTAAATCTACGGGTAGTTTGTGAAGCGCCCAGTTTTTTCTGCTGTACTGGAAACCAGTCTCGCTCATGACGGTGACGTAATCTCTCTCTTGGAGTAACTGCATCCGAAGCTGCATGGAATATGTTGTAATTTGAGGCTCTGGAAACGGGATCTTTTGGGATTCAAATGCATTCTGAACTAACGAGCGGGCCATATTATCGATCGATGCAAGTATCCATTTCGCATCTTTCAGTGAGTGAAGAGTAATCCCCCTGGATTTAGCCCATGAACTATTTTTTCCCGTAATAACAAACATACTTTCTTCGAATAATGTTTCGACATTCAATTCATTGTCGGGGGTCTCGTTTGAGATACGTCCGATAATTAAGTCCACTGAACGATCCCGCAATTCCTTGTAGTCAGGCTTAGCCGTTTTCGTTGTCGTCTCGATGATATCAAGCCTGATTTGTGGAAATTTGTTTTCCACGTCGTTTATGATTTCTGACAACAGCCCGCTGGCTATGAAAGACATATCGGCGCCGATGCGCACCAGTCCCGTTCCCGGCCTGGACAAGAAGTCCAAGTCGCGGACGCCGGAATCCAAGCTGTCGAAGATTTCGGACACTCGTTCCAACAGCTTGCTGCCATAGATTGTCGGCGTCACGCCTTTAGGGCCGCGCTCCAGAAGCCGATAGCCGAGTACATGCTCGATTTCTGCAATTGACTGAGAAATCGCGGACTGAGTCAAAGATAAAAACTGGGCCGCTTTAGCCATGCTGCCGAAGCGAACGACCAATAAGAACACTTGCATGTCGCGAAATTTAAGCCGGGCTATCGCCCGGCGGCTGATGGTCTCGAGGTCCTTAGACATTATCTTTTCTTATGCCCCTCTTAGGAGTTCGAAGATTCCAAGCCCATCAATTGTAGCAGTAGAAGATGGGAGGTGCATGAGCGGAAACCGCTTGAAGACAAAGTTGGATCTGATGGACTTTACCGAAGCGCTGCAATTACGCATGGACGAAATGGCGGCGGCATGCACGCAGTGCGGCAAATGCTTTGAGGCATGCCCGATGGTTGATCCCATCGGACTCGCCAATGAGGACCCCAGGCTTGTCCTGGCGGGAATTGTCGAGCAATTGCGGGGCGGGGAAGGCTCGGCTGCATCCGAAAAATGGGCGGCTGCTTGTTCCGGCAGCGGCTACTGCATCAGCGCCTGCGATTATGCGGTAAATCCCCGCTCGATGTTAAAACTGGCGAACTACGCCAGGGTTGTGAGAGAGGGTGGCGATCAGGTCCGAAAAAATGCCATTGCCGCATTTCGGGGAATGGCACAATCGCTTCGCACGGTCAGCCGGTTGCAATTGACCTCGGCGCAACTTGCGGCATTGGAGGATCCCGGTCCGCTCGCCTCAAATGAGCCGGCCGATATAACCCTCTACACCGGATGCAACCTCTACAAGTCACCGCACATTCTGGTGCTGGTGCTGGAAGTCTTGCGGCATATGGATGTGACATGCCGTTTGGTGGGCGGGCCTTCCGCCTGTTGCGGCATAAATCAGTTTCGTGCCGGCGACGGCGAAAGCTCGGGTCGGGCCGGGCTTTCGACCTTAAAGAAAATCGAAAAACAGGATTCGCGCGAAAAAATATCGTGGTGCCCGAGTTGCCAGTCGCAATTTGAGGACGTGATCATTCCGAACCTCAATAAGATCGAGCCGGAGAATAATTTTCAGCTTGAGATGTTTTTCGTTTGGCTGGAGCGGCGGCTCGATCAGTTGATCCCGCTCTTCAAGTATCGGGTGGAAAAACGCGTCGCCTTGAACGAACGCCCCGGTTATCCGCGGGTCATGACGGCCGTGAAGAAAATACTTTCCAGCATTCCAGGCGTAGAGGTCGTCGAACTCGACGTTCCCAGGGTCGGTTTGATGTCGAACTACCTGAGCGTGACGCCGAATTTCAAGACTTATCTGCGAGATACGGAATTTCATGCCGCCGCTGAGGCCAAGGTGACGACACTGGCAACAGTCTTCCATGCCTGTCATCGGGAGATTTGCGAATTCGACGGTGTGTATTCCTTCGAGATCATAAACGTCATGGAGATTATCGGTGAAAGCATGGGGCTTCACGCCGATGACATTTACAAGCTGCTGAAAGTTCACAACAGCGCAGATGAGCTCCTCGAATACTGCTCCGACCTTATTGCGGAGCATGGATTGGACGCGTCCGAAGCGTTCGCGATCCTGACCAAGGAGCAGGCCGCGAAGAAGCCGCTACAGGGGAAGATCCTCGAGGATGCTTCGTTCAGTCCCGGCCGATATGGAGCAGTGAATGCCGACGGTTAATTTCATCGATAAGTTCGGAGTTGAGTCGCGGGTCGATTGCGAGGTCGGCGCGACCCTGATGACGGCCGCAAAGCGAGCCGGGATCAAGGGTATCGAAGCGGAATGCGGCGGTACGCTGTCTTGCGCGACGTGTCACGTTTACGTCGACAATGCCGATGGCATGATTCCGGCTGCCTCCAGCTCCGAAGATGAGATGCTTGAAGCGGTGGTAGCCGAGCGCAAGCCGGAAAGCCGCCTGGCGTGCCAGATCGCAATTACGGATTCTCTGGAGGGAATTGTGGTCCGTATTCCCGAATCTCAATTCTAGAGGCCGTCATCATGAACGCCATACGAGATGTTGTGATTGTGGGGGCAGGTCACGCAGGCTTCAGTCTGGCGAATGCATTGGCCGATGCCGGCTTCGATGGCCGGATTGTCTTGGTCAACCGTGAAGATCATCTGCCTTATCAAAGGCCGCCGCTTTCGAAGAAATATATGAGTGATGGAAGACATGAAGACTTGTTTTTCCAGCCAAAAGAATTTTTCGAGAACGGAAATGTTGTGCTTGTTCCGGATTCGGTCGGTGCGATCGACCGGAATTCGCAAGTCGTCCTTACAAAATCGGGGGAGCGAATTCCTTATGACGTGCTCGTTCTAGCCACGGGCACGTCGGCGATCCGCATCTCGCTTCCGGGTGACGACGGGGACGTTGCGTATCTCGATAGTCTGGACGCCGCCATCAGTTTGAGGCGCCGCCTGAGCGAAGCGCGGCGCATTGCAGTTATCGGCGCGGGATTTATCGGCATGGAGTTCGCAGCAGGTGCGATCTCAAAATCGATTTCCGTTTCTATCGTCGACAACGCGTCAAGGCCGATGGAACGGAGTGTATCGCAAAGTACGTCCATGTACTTTCGGGATGAGTTGGCGAAGGCGGGCGTGGCATTTCATTTTCGAAATTCTGCGATCTCGCTCTGCAAGCGTAATGGCAAAATCGAATCTGTCGGGTTGCAGGACGGGGGCGAGATGCCTGCGGATCTCGTTCTTTCAGGTGTCGGCACGAAACCGAATGTAGAGTTGGCGCTGCAGGCGGGGCTGTTTTGCTCAAATGGGGTTGTCGTGAATGAATTTCTTGCCACGAGCGATCCGAACATTTTCGCAATCGGGGATTGCGCAGCCTTTCCGGCCGTTGATGGAAAATCGCACAGTCGGATCACATCGGTTCAAAATGCCTCGGACCAAGGGCGATATCTCGCCCATCGCCTGCTAGGCCGGGAAGGCAATCCTTACAGGAAAATTCCGTGGTTCTGGAGCGATCAGGGCCCGAATAAATTGCAGATCGCCGGTCTGTCAGGTGATGCGAATTCGTTCGTCACCCGAAGGTCCGACATAGCGGGAAAATTCTCAATCTTCGGGTACCGCGAGGGGCAGCTGGTCAGCGTCGAGTCGATCAATCGTCCTGGCGACCACGCACTCGCGCGCAAGATTCTGGAGCAGGGCATCAGCCCCGATCCGGAGATGGTCGGATCAGCCGATTTCGATTTGCGAACTTTGTTTGGGAAGGTGTCTTCACGGCAGGAGATAGGCGCTCAACCACTAAGTGCCTAATTAAACAGGGAGGGGGAAACAATGACGGTGATTTCTGAGAGTGCGGGCGAAATAAAACAGGCTCGCAAAGGAAGTTTGTTTGGGTCTTTATATTTCCAGGTCTTGATCGGCGTAACGGCTGGAATCTTGGTCGGATGGCTATTTCCATCGGTCGCCGTTCCTTTAAAGAGCTTAGGCGACTTTTTCATTCGCTGCGTCAAGATGCTGCTTGTGCCGATCGTCTTTGCGACAATCGCTGTCGGCATCGCCCGTATGACGGACATCAAGGAATTGGGAAGAGTCGGTATTAAGACGATTCTCTACTTTGAACTTGCGTCGACCGCTGCGCTGATCATTGGGATGATCGTTGGCAATGTTTTTGCGCCCGGTGCGGGTCTGAATGTTGATCCGGCCACGATCGACACGAAATCAATCGCGGGGTTTAGCAAGTCGGCGACATCGATATTCGATTCCATCTTCCACCTAGTGCCCGACAACATCGTGAGGGCGTTCTCGAATGGCGATATTCTTCCGGTTCTTGTTTTCGCTGTTCTTTTCGGAATTGGCCTTTCGCTTCACCGAAAGGCAACGCAGCACGCCGTGGATGCGCTTGACGGCGTCTTGAGCGCACTGTTCGGCGTCATGGCCATGGTGATGTGGCTTGCGCCGATCGGCGCGTTTGGCGCGATGGCGTTCACAGTTGGAAAGTATGGCCTCGGCTCGCTTCTGTCGTTGGCCAAGCTCGTTGCCTGCGTCTATGGCACATCCATCCTGTTCGTTCTTGTTGTGCTCGGTGGAATTGCGAAGCTTTGCAAGATTCAGATTCTGCCATTCTTGAGATTTATCCGTGCCGAGATTGCGGTCGTACTGGGTACTTGTTCGTCAGAGAGTGTGCTTCCACAATTAATCGAAAAGCTCGAGCGGTGTGGATGCCCGAAGCCGATTGTCGGTCTGGTGATGCCGGCCGGTATTACCTTCAATCCTGATGGTAGTGCGATCTATCTCAGCCTGGCTGTGATATTCATCGCTCAAGCGACGAATACCCCGCTCGATTTAATTCAGCAGTTAGGCTTGCTCGCCGTGCTGCTTCTGACGAGCAAAGGATCCGCTGGCGTTGCTGGCGCTGCCTTCATCGCCTTGGCGGCAACGCTTTCCACGACCAATGCGATACCGGTTGCAGGATTGGCCCTGTTGCTCGGTGTTGACCGGTTCATGAATGAGGCGCGTGCCGTCACCAATACGATCGGGAATGCGCTGGCGACGGTCGCGATTTCAGTTTGGGAAGGCGGTTTCGACAGGCAAGCCTATGAGCGTGCACTCGCTGAAGACCGGCAACTCTAACGTCAAAAAAGAAAGAGCGATCATGAAGACCGAGAGATTCCGGGGCGTGTTCCCATACCTGGTGACGCCATTGGATAACAAGCAGAACGTCAACAGTGCTATTGTTTTTAAGCTCTGTGACGATCTGATTGCCGCTGGCGTACACGGGTTGGCCGCCTTGGGATCGACGGGAGAATTCGCTTACCTGACGGCATCTCAAAAAATTGCGATGGTTGAATCTGTTGTCGCTGCGGCGAAGCGGCGGGTCCCTGTCCTGGCAGGTGTCTCCGCCACGACCATTGCAGATGCGGTCCGTCAGGCGAAGGCCTGTGAGAAAGCTGGCGTCGATGGGCTGGTTGTGGCCATCGACGCCTATTTCCCGATAAATCATCGCGGGGTTGTCGATTATTTCACGTCAGTCGCCAAAGCCGTCGAGCTTCCCATCGTTATCTATACGAATCCGAATTACCAAAAGGCGACCTTGTCGATAGAGGTTCTGAATGAGCTGTCGGATTTGGAAAATATCGTCGCGCTCAAGGATGCATCAAGCAATACCGGTAGGTTGCTGTCGCTCCTAAATCGAATCGAAGGGCGTCTCGATATTTTCTCTGCGTCTTCTCACATCCCAGCGGCGGTGATGATGATGGGCGGGAAGGGGTGGATGGCAGGCCCGGCCTGCGTGGCTCCAAAACAATCGATCGAATTGTACGACGCGTGCATCTCCGGGCGGTGGTCTGAAGCTGTGGCCCTGCAGAGGCGATTGTGGTCGCTCAATGAGGCTTTTGAAAAATATAATCTTGCCGCGTGTATGAAGGCTGCGCTGGAATTCAAGGGTTATGAGGTGGGAACGGCAATTGCTCCCCAGCAGCAACTCAATGAGATCGAACTTGAAGATTTGAAAAGCGTTGTGGAGCATTGCGAGTAGGGCGTTTTAGTTGAAACCAGCGTCAACTGATTACTGCTTCGCCTTGATGTCGCAGTGAATGACTTAACCGTTCAAGCCACGGACAGCCTCTATGACGCCGGATGTAACATCTGCCGTGGTCGCTTTGCCGCCCAGGTCGGGCGTGTGCAGATGTGGGTTGGCTGTGACGCGCTCGATCGCCTTCATGAGAGCGTCCGCAGCCGGTATTTGACCGAGATGTTCAAGCATCATCGCGGAGCACCATATAGTCCCGAGAGGATTGGCAACGCCTTTGCCGGTGATGTCGAACGCGGAGCCGTGGATGGGTTCGAACATGGATGGGAAAGTGCGTTCAGGGTTGAGGTTTGCTGTGGGCGCGATGCCAAGTGATCCAGCCAACGCTGCAGCGAGATCGGACAGAATATCGGCGTGAAGATTTGTTGCGACGATCGTGTCCAGCGATTCTGGTTGCATCACCATGCGAACTGTCATGGCATCAACCAGCATGCGATCCCAGGTTACATCAGGAAATTCTTTCGAAACCTGTAGAGCGATTTCATCCCACATCACCATGGCATGGCGTTGCGCATTCGACTTGGTTACGACTGTCAGAAGCTTGCGCGGACGAGATTGAGCGAGACGAAATGCGAAACGTATGATGCGCTCGACGCCGATGCGCGTGAACATCGAAACGTCAGTGGCGGCTTCGATTGGCAGTCCCTGATGGACACGCCCGCCGACGCCGGCATACTCGCCTTCCGAATTCTCACGAATGATAACCCAATTAAGTTCTTTTCCGGCGACCTTACGTAGCGGAGATGTAATGCCCGGCAAAATGCGGGTCGGTCTCACATTGGCGTACTGATCGAAAGGCTGGCAAATCGCGATGCGAAGTCCCCACAACGTGATGTGATCTGGAATTTCCGGATGCCCGGCCGAGCCGAACAATATGGCATCGTGATTTCGAATGAGATCCCGGCCATTCTCCGGCATCATCCGGCCATGCTTCTTGTAATATTCTCCACCCCAATCGAAATGGTCGAACGCAAACTTGAACTTACCATCCCACTTTGCGACGGCGTTCAGGACTTCGACACCTGCGGAGATGACTTCGGTGCCGATGCCGTCACCGGGGATGGCGGCAATATTGTACGTCTTCATATTATTGTTCTTTCATCCGATTGGTATTTTGTGCGTTTAGCTCTGACCAAACTGACGCGAGGTTTTCGCGCCGGCGATCATGATCAGGGCAACATCAGCTGCCCTTGAGGCTGTGAATTTCGGGAAACCAGATGTCCTGCCACTTCGTCGGCGCAACTGGAATGCGCTTCACTTTGGCGAGGAATTGCGCAATCGGCAGAGTCTTGTGCGGCTCGATCGTGTTCGTCACCAGCGGGTCGTTCAAAATGCCCAGAAGAAACTCGACCGTTTCCTGTGTATGAGCCATTCGCTTGTATGTCTCGGCTGCCTTCTTCTTGTCTTTGTTGATAATGTCGATCGACTCTTTCAATGCGTCAAAGAAGGCCTGATACGCCTTCGGGTTCTCATTCCTGAATTTGCTGGTGGCCCATATGACATTGAATGTCGCCGGACCGCCCAGGATCTCGTAATTATTCAGAACCTTGTGAATTTTGGGGTCGGCAAGTTCTGTGTACTGGAACGGCGGCGAAGAGAAGTGGGCGTTAATGCCGATGCCGCCAGACATGAGGGCGGTCATCGCCTCGGGATGCGGCATCGAGACGGTCAGCGAGTCGTACTTGGCAAAATTGGCTTCACCGAATTGTTTGGCGCACGCCATCTGCAACAGCAGTGCTTGGGTCGATATTTTCACCGAGGTGACTGCGATCTTGTCCTTCTCTGAAAAATCGGGCAGCTTTTTTACATTCGAATTTGAGGAAACAAGATCGACCGGCATGTCGTTAAGTGCGGCCACGCCGTGAATGGCTGTTGGCGTGTTGCGCGTTTTTGCCCAGAGCGTCACGAGGTTCGGGACACCGCCTGCGCCAAAGTCCAAACCGCCGGACAAAAGCGCATCATTCATGGCGTTCGATCCGCCGAGCGTGACCCATGAGACCTGTATATCATTAAGACCAAGAGCGGCCGCGTGTTTTTCGACGAGCTTTTGATCTTCCATGATCATCAGCGGCAAGTAGCTCAAACCATATTGTTTAGAGGCACGAATCTGGTTGGTTTCAGCCGCGGCAGGCATGAGTGATAGTGCGAGAAGGCAGCCTGCCAATAAGACCTTGAATTTCATCATGATCATTCCCTCCTGGTTCCCTGTGGAGCAGTGCCCGTCTTCTTTGCTCTTGCTTTTATTGTATGCAAGAATGCATACAAGCCTGACGGCGAGTTGTTCGATTGTCAACTGGCGGCATAATGCAGGGGACATCTCCCAAGTTAGAGGAAAGGTAGTGCCGTTGACCGCCTTGATTTTGAAAAGCCACCCGGCACCCGGCACGGCTCCCAAGGCTTCCTTGGTGGAAAGCGCCTATGTCGCGCTTAAGGCCGCGATCTTGAGTAATACATTCCCGCCGGGCTATCAGGCCGCGGAGAGCGACGTCGCGTCTCAACTCGGGATGAGTCGCACTCCTGTGCACGAAGCCGCAATCCGTTTGCAGGCCGAGGGGCTTGTGGCGGTTCAACCGCGAAAGGGAATTCTTGTCTGCGCAATCTCCTCTTCCGATATTCGAGAAATCTATGAACTCACCATCGCGCTGGAGGGGATGGCGGCCGAGGTTCTGGCATTGCAAACCCCTTCTGCAACCAAGACCAAGATCCTTGATCGGCTGAGCGCGGAAACGAGATCCATGGAAACGGCGCTCAAGACGGACGACCTTGACCGGTGGGCTGCCGCCGATGATCAATTCCATAGAATCTTGACAGGAGAATGCGGCAATAGCCGCCTGGCGCGGATGGCGGGCACAATTCGTGACCAGACCCATCGGACAAGACTACTCACGTTGCGCCTCAGGCCGAAGCCATCAAACGCGGCGACCGAGCACCGCGCCATCATTGAAGCGATCCGCACTGGCCACGCGCGTGCCGCGTCTGAGAATGCTGCCGAACATCGACGCCGTGCGAGTCAAATCATGATCCCGCTGCTCAAAAAGCTAAACCCGTTCGAGCCGCCATCTGCCGACCTAAATCCGGATAAGAACCGGAAGTCGGCGCGCAAATGATGGACCAGGACAGAGAGTCGCTATCCAGCGCAACAGCTTCGGCGAAGCGGTTGCGCTGGATACAAGCGCGGTAGCGGGAGAATGGGCCAGCGCGGCGATGCAATGGCCGAGCCAGGCAATCTTTTTTGTTTCCGCAAGTGAACCCACTTGCAGGTACTTCATTCCCAGCTCAGCGCGCCGCCGTTCTGATACTCGATCACGCGCGTCTCAAAGAAGTTCTTTTCCTTCTTGAGGTCCATCGCTTCCGACATCCACGGAAAAGGATTCTCCGTTTCAGGGAATACCGGCGTGAGGCCGATCTGCGCGCAACGCCGGTTGGCGATGAAGTGCATGTATTGCTCGCACAACGCAGCGTTCAGCCCGAGGAAGCCGCGCGGCATGGTGTCCCGGCCATAGGCGGCTTCCAGTTCGGCGGCATCGCGGATCATGCCGCGCACATCTTCCTGGAACGCCTTGGTCCACAGATGCTGGTTTTCCAGCTTGATCTGATTGATGACGTCGATGCCGAAATTAAGGTGAATGCTCTCGTCGCGCAGGATGTACTGGTACTGCTCGGCGATGCCGACCATCTTGTTGCGACGTCCGAGCGAGAGAATTTGCGCGAAGCCGGTGTAGAACCACATGCCCTCGAACACGACATAAAAGGCGACGAGATCGCGCAGGAATGATTGATCGGCCTCCTGCGTGCCGGTGGAGAAATCCGGATTGTCGAGATTTTGGGTGTGCTTGAGCGCCCATGCTGCCTTGTCGGTGATCGACGGTACCTCGCGGTACATGTTGAACAGCTCGCCCTCGTCGAGGCCGAGACTTTCGACGATGTACTGGAAGGTGTGGGTGTGCACGGCTTCCTCGAACGCCTGACGTAACAGATATTGCCGGCATTCGGGGTTTGTGAGGTGCCGATAGATCGCCAGCACGATGTTGTTGGCGACGAGGCTCTCGGACGCTGCGAAGAACCCGAGGTTGCGCTTGATGGCGCGGCGCTCGTCGTCGGTGAGGCCGTCGCGGGACTTCCACAGCGCGATGTCGGCCTGCATCGAGACTTCGGTCGGCATCCAGTGGTTGTTGCAGCCTGCGAGATATTTCTCCCACGCCCATTTGTATTTCAACGGTAACAGCTGATTGACGTCGGCGCGGCAGTTGATCATCCGCTTTTCGTCAACCGAGACGCGGCCGCCTGAGCGGTCGATCGCGCCGAGGCCGGTTTGTTCTAATGGCTGTTCGGCGTTGAACATGACGGCGGGCGAAGGTGCGGTTGTGGAATCTGACCAGTCGAGCATGGTGGTGTCCTTTCTTGTTCTTATTGGCAGGCTTCGCAGTCGGGATTGTCGATCGAGCAGGCCTTGACGCCATCAAGGTCGGGCGCCGTGGCATTCGGAACGATAATCGGCGCATGGGCGAGCATCCCCGACGCGGAGACCGCGTTGAGCTTGCCGTCGGTACCTTTCAGTGTCGACTTCTCGACATGGGTGGCGCTGCGCGAACGCAGGTAATAGGTGGTCTTCAGGCCGAGCTGCCACGCGAGGCGATAAAGCTGGTCGAGCTTCTTGCCCGACGGATTGGCGATGTAGAGATTGAGCGATTGTGCCTGATCGATCCATTTCTGCCGCCGCGCGGCGGATTCGATCAGCCATGAGGTGTCGACCTCGAATGCGGTCGCATACAGTGCCTTGAGATCGTCCGGCACCCGGTCGATCTGACCAACGCTACCATCGAAATATTTCAGGTCGGACACCATCACCTCATCCCACAGGCCGCGCGACTTGAGGTCACGCACGAGGTGCTCGTTCACCACGGTGAAGTCGCCCGACATGTTCGATTTGACGAACAGGTTCTGGTAGGACGGCTCGATCGACTGCGCCACGCCGCAGATGTTGGAGATCGTCGCCGTCGGCGCAATCGCCATCACGTTGGAATTGCGCATGCCATCCTTGCGCACGCGCTCGCGCAGGCCCGTCCAGTCGAGCGTCATAGACGCATTGAGCGCCGTGCCGTCGCGTGATTTCGACAGGACCGCAACGGAGTCGATCGGCAAAATGCCCTGCGACCACAGTGAACCGTCGAAGGACGGATAGCGCCCGCGCTCAACGGCAAGATCGGCGGACGCAGAAATCGCGTGATAGCTGATGATTTCCATGCTCGCGTCGGCGAAGGCGACGGCTGCTTCGGACGCAATCGGAATGCGCTGGACATGCAGCGCGTCCTGGAAGCCCATCAGGCCGAGCCCGACCGGGCGGTGCTTCAGGTTGGAGCGACGCGCCTCGGGGATGGTGTAGAAGTTGATGTCGATCACATTATCAAGCATCCGCACGGCGGTCGTAATCGTACGCTTCAGCTTGTTCTGATCGAGTCCTTCGCGGGTAGTGTGGTTCAAGAGGTTGATCGAGCCAAGGTTGCACACGGCGACTTCATCGGCCGAGGTGTTGAGCGTGATCTCGGTGCACAGGTTCGAGGAGTGTACGACGCCGACATGCTGCTGCGGCGAACGCAGGTTGCATGGATCCTTGAACGTGATCCACGGATGCCCGGTTTCGAACAGCATGGTCAGCATGCGCCGCCACAAATCGGTGGCGCGAACCTGCTTGAACACGCGCATTTCGCCGCGCGCGGCCTTCGCCTCGTAGGCTTCATAAGCCGCCTTGAAGCGAGGGCCGTAAAGGTCGTGCAGCTCCGGCGTTTCATCCGGCGAGAACAGTGTCCACTCACCATCCTGCTCGACGCGTTGCATGAACAGGTCGGGTACCCAGTTCGCGGTGTTCATGTCGTGAGTGCGGCGGCGGTCGTCGCCGGTGTTCTTGCGCAGGTCGAGGAATTCCTCAATGTCGATGTGCCATGTCTCGAGATAGGCGCAGACCGCGCCCTTTCGCTTGCCGCCCTGGTTGACGGCGATCGCGGTGTCATTGGCGACTTTCAGGAACGGCACCACGCCCTGGCTTTCGCCATTGGTGCCCTTGATGTGGGCACCAAGACCCCGCACCGGGGTCCAGTCGTTGCCGAGTCCGCCGGAATATTTCGCCAGCAGCGCGTTGTCCTTCACCGCCTTGAAGATGCCGTCGAGATCGTCGGCGACGGTGGTGAGGAAGCAGCTTGAGAGTTGCGGCCGCAGCGTGCCGGAATTGAACAGCGTCGGTGTCGAGGCCATAAAATCAAACGACGACAACAGATTATAGAATTCGATCGCGCGTCCCTCGCGATCGATCTCGCGCATAGCAAGCCCCATCGCCACGCGCATGAAGAACGCCTGCGGCAGCTCGATGCGCGCGCCATGAACGTGCAGGAAATAGCGGTCATAAAGCGTCTGCAAGCCGAGAAACTGGAACAGCATGTCGCGCTCGGGCTTCAGCGCGCTGGCGAGCCGGGCGAGATCGTGCCGACCCAATTCTGGGTCGAGCAATTCGGCCTCGATGCCGGTCTTGATGTAGGCCGGGAAATATTCGGCATAGCGCGTCGCCATGTCGGATTGAGATGCGCTGGTCGGTGTGCCGTGCACGAAGCTCAGAACCTCGCTGCGCAGCTTGTCGAGCAGCAGGCGCGCGCTGACATAGGCGTAGTTCGGCTCCTGTTCGACCAGCGTGCGCGCCGCCATGATGGAGGCGAGCGCGAGTTCATCCTGGCTGATGCCGTCGTAAAGATTCCTGCGGGCCTCGGCGAGCACCGGCGCAGGATCGACGGCGTCGAGCCCTTCGCAAGCTTCGCGGATGATGAGCTCGAACCGCTTGAGGTCGAGCGGCACGCGAGCGCCGTTCGCAAGCGTCATCTGCAGCGTCGGCTCGTTCGATGAAACGGTTGTGCTGGCCCTGTCCGCCGCACGCTCGCGGGCGCGCTCCTCGCGATAAAGCACATAGGCTCGCGCGACCTTGTGGTGCTCGCTGCGCATCAATGCGAGCTCGACCTGATCCTGCACGTCCTCGATATGGAAGGTGCGGCCTTCGCCGAGACGGCGGGTGAGGGTGCCGACGACCTCTTGAGTGAGTTGCTCCACCGCCTCATGCACGCGGCGGGAGGCGGCTGCGGTGTGTCCTTCGACCGCGAGAAACGCCTTCGTCATCGCAATCGAAATCTTGGAGGGATCGAAGCGCGACACCGTGCCGTTGCGGCGGATGATCTGCATCGCCGGCTCGCTTGGCGAGGGCGCGAGGGAATCGAGGCTCAACTGGATGAGCGGTGCTTTTTCAGTTTTGGCGGTCTGCAGGTTCAACGACATCGACAAGCCCCGTGATGCGGATTTCAGAAGGCGGGGGTCGAAGGCGCTTGAGCGTTCGGCGGACAGCCGATTGCTGGCGACCGCCGGACACCCCGTCCGTGGACGTTTTTTCGGTGTCGCGGCAGGTCTCCTGGCTTGCAGGTCGTAGCGGCTTCTTGTCTTCCCGGCCGAGGCCAGTGACGTAATGGCGAAGCAGCTCGCTGCTGACAGTTGCGGGGGCAGCGCCGGATTTCCGCGAAACGTGCGGTTCACCGGCTTCCCTCTTAGCCCACTAGATTTTGAGGTCTAGCAGGACCGTGACATCTACATGTGGTGATCTTTGACCGAAAGAGTCAAGAAAACTTTAAAATGCTCCCCGCTATCCCCGGAAGCCGCCGTGGCGCGGTGAAAACCTCAAGCCTTTCAGCGCTTGGCAGACTGCTGCGATTCTGGTTCTGCGGCCAAGGCCATTCGGCAACGATGGCTGTTCCATCCAGATGGCCGAATCGGCCTGCGCTTTACGGATGCGGACACTCTCATTAGATAGAGCCTTCGACAGGCGAGCCACGCGATGAATGATTTCGTTCGACCGATCCTCAATCCACCGGGTGGGCAGAAGAAGGTTCTGCTGCATTCGTGCTGTGCGCCGTGCTCGGGCGAGGTGATGGAGGCGATGCTCGCTTCCGGCGTCGATTACACCATCTTCTTCTACAACCCGAACATTCATCCCGAGCGCGAATATCTGTTGCGCAAGGATGAGAACGTGCGTTTTGCCGAAAAGCACGGCGTCGGCTTCATCGATGCCGACTACGACAAGGACAACTGGTTCGCGCGGGCCAAGGGCATGGAGTGGGAGCCGGAGCGCGGTGCCCGCTGCACCATGTGCTTCGACATGCGATTCGAGCGCACCGCGCTGTATGCGCATGAACATGGCTTTCCAGTCATCACCAGTTCGCTCGGCATCTCGCGCTGGAAGAACATGGCGCAGATCAACGACTGCGGAAAACGCGCGGCCGCGAAATACGACGGCGTCGTGTATTGGGATTACAACTGGCGCAAGGGCGGCGGTTCGGCCCGCATGATCGACATCAGCAAGCGCGAGGAATTCTACCAGCAGGAATATTGCGGCTGCGTGTATTCGCTGCGCGATACCAATGCCCACCGCCGGGCCTGCGGGCGGGAGCCGATCGAGCTTGGCGTCAAGTTCTATGGGCAGAATTCCACCGAGGGCGAGCGATAATCCCACCCTCCGTGCGTTGACTGATTTTTTCTCCACGCCATATTTCAACCCGTCGAGGTCTTCGTCATCGCGTTGATGCGAAGCTAAGAGGGAAGCCGGTGAAGCATTGATGCGCTTAATCCGGCGCTGCCCCCGCAACTGTGAGCGGCGAGCCTGCATCCATTCGTGTCACTGAGGCGTCTCGCTTTGGGAAGACGGATGTGGGCCGCGACCCGTAAGCCAGGAGACCTGCCGCGACGAGATGTTTCCACGGGCGGGGTGTCCGGTGGGCGTAGTCCTTGAGGTGCCTGCGCGCCTCGGTAGGTCAGCGCGCGCTTTCACCCCGCCGTTTCTCGTATTTCGGGGTCGAAGCCATGTCGAATGTATCAACGTCCGTCCGTCTCGCCGTCGCAACGCTCGGTACGCCGCGGATCGGTCCGCGCCGCGAACTGAAAACCGCACTGGAAAGTTTCTGGGCGGGCAAGATCGATGAAACCGCGTTGCTCGCAACCGCCGCTGAACTGCGCGCCGCGAACTGGGCGCGGCAGAAAGCGCGCGGCATCAGCGTCATCCCATCCAACGATTTCTCACTCTACGACCATGTGCTCGACACCAGCGTGATGGTTGGTGCAATTCCTGAAATCTACGGCTGGACAGGCGGCAGCGTGCCGCTGGCGACCTACTTTGCGATGGCGCGCGGCTCGGAAGGCGAGGGCGAGGCCTGCGCGCATGGCCATGTGCATCATCACCACGGCGTGTCCGCGCAGGAGATGACGAAATGGTTCGACACCAACTATCACTACATGGTGCCGGAATTCAAAAAGGGGCAAACTTTCGCGGTGTCCTCGACCAAGCCGATTGACGAGTACAAGGAAGCCAAGGCGCTCGGTTATCAGACGCGCCCGGTGCTGCTTGGTCCGGTGACGTTCCTCAAGCTCGGCAAGAGCAAGGATGCCTCACTTGACGCGCTGTCTCTGCTGGACGGTCTGCTGCCGGTTTACATCGAGGTGCTGAAGCGCCTCGCTGCCGAAGGCGCGGAATGGGTGCAGATCGATGAGCCGTGCCTCGTGCTCGATCTCGACGATGCCGCGCGCCAGGCTCTGCGCCACACCTATGATGTGTTCGCAAAGGCTGTGCCGCAGATCAAGATCATGCTGGCAACCTATTTCGGCGATCTCGGCGACAACCGCGACACCGCTGTGTCGTTGCCGGTGGCGGGATTGCATATCGATCTGGTGCGCGGCGCGGATCAGTTCGCCGTTGTCGTCGCGAAGGCTCCGAAAAACCTCACGCTGTCACTCGGCGTCATCGACGGCCGCAACATCTGGCGGGCCAATTTGCCCACTTTGCTGAACAAGCTCGAGCCAGTCGTCACCGCGCTTGGGCACGAGAGAGTGCAGATCGCGCCGTCCTGCTCGATGCTGCATGTGCCGATTGATCTCGATGCGGAAACTGCTCTCGATACCGACGTAAAAGAATGGCTCGCGTTCTCCCTGCAGAAGATGGACGAGTTGTCGGTTCTCGGCCGCGCGCTTGCCGGTCAACGCGATGAGGTCGCGGACAGGATTGCAGCGTCGAAGACAGCGGCGGCCAAGCGCAAGGAATCGTCAAAAATTCACAATCGCGCCGTGACAGAGCGGATGAGCGGCATCACCGATCAGATGCGCCGCCGTCACAGCCCGTTCGATGTGCGTGCGGGAGTCCAGCATAAGCAGTTCGGTCTGCCATTGTTCCCGACCACGACGATCGGTTCGTTCCCGCAGACGGCGGACGTGCGCAAGGCACGTGCAGCGCATGCCAAGGGCACGCTGAAGGACGCGGATTACGATCAGTTCCTGAAAGAGGAAACCGCGCGCGCCGTGCGCTGGCAGGAGGAAATCGGACTCGACGTGCTGGTGCACGGCGAATTCGAGCGCAACGACATGGTGCAATATTTCGGCGAACAATTGTCCGGCTTTGCTTTCACCAAGCATGGCTGGGTGCAGAGCTACGGCTCGCGCTATGTGCGCCCACCGATCCTGTTCGGCGATGTCTCTCGGCCCAAGCCGATGACGGTCGACTGGTGGCGCTATGCGCAGTCGCTCACCAAGCGGCCGATGAAGGCGATGCTGACCGGCCCGGTGACGATCCTGAACTGGTCGTTCGTGCGCGACGATATCCCGCGCAGCGAAGCTTGCCGGCAGATCGCGCTGGCGATCCGCGATGAGGTCGTGGACCTGGAGAAGGAGGGGGCGCGGATGATCCAGATCGACGAAGCGGCGTTGCGCGAAGGCTTGCCGCTGCGGCGTTCGCAATGGCAGCACTATCTCGACTGGGCGGTGGAAGGCTTCCGGCTGTGTTCATCGGGTGTTGCCGACGAGACGCAGATCCACACCCATATGTGTTATTCGGAATTCAACGATATCATCGATGCGATTGGCGCGATGGATGCCGACGTGATTTCCATCGAGACCTCGCGCTCGAAGATGGAGTTGCTCGATGCGTTCAAGACCTATCATTATCCGAACGAGATTGGGCCGGGCGTCTATGACATCCACTCGCCGCGCGTGCCGGAGGTCGGCGAGATGAAGCATCTGCTGGTGCTGGCGCGCCAGCGCCTGAGCGATGCGCAACTCTGGATCAATCCGGATTGTGGATTGAAAACCCGCAAGTGGGATGAAGTGCGGCCTGCGCTCGTCAACATGGTTGCGGCCGCGCGTGAACTGCGCGCGCAAGCCTGATGCGAAAGGAAGACCATCGCCATCCGATCGATGGCGGTGGCTTTCCGTTTCGATGTCAGCGAAGCGAAGCGGAGGTCTGGGCTTGTGGCGCGGAAGCGGTTGCTTCGGTCTTGTTGGGATCGGGGATGAGAAGCCGCGCCACCAGCAGTCCGGCGATCAATGTCCAGAAGGCGAGGGTGCCAAGGCGCACCACCGGGGAATAGCGGCGAGTCGCGACCGCACGATGCTCGCCCCACGCATATTGTTTGGCCGGATCGGCAGACGGATGATGCGCCATTGAGAGAGCCCCTGTGTGAGGACGATCTTCTCCCGCAACGTTGCTGCTTTCAAGAAAACAAACCGGCATTTTTCAAGGCCGGAAAGGAACAAACCTCCTTCTTCGGCGGTGCGAAAAGCATAGTCTTTCGCACCCACGGATTTCGCCGATGCAACCCCGATTCTGCGTGCCGTTATTCCGCGGGGCGCAAGGGGTTGTGCGCGGCGGAAGGCGCGGTCTCTGTGCCCGCGCCGCCTGCAACGGCGGGAGCAGGAGAGGACGTGTCGAACAGGAGCGTCTGTTCGAGTGCCTTTGCAGCTTTCTTCAAGGCAGGCACCAATGCGAGCGCCCGCGTCAGCGGCAATCGCGTGATGGGTCCATGCACCGCAACGGTCGCGCAGATTCGCCCGCGTGAATCGCGGATCGGAACGGCGGTCGCGGCCATGCCTTCCATGAATTCCTCATTGTCAGTGCCCACGCCGGTCTGGCGGATCCGCGTGAGCTCCGCCTCAAGCTGTTCCGTGCTGGTCAGAGTTCGCGCGGTGTAGCGCTGGAAAGGCTGCGTGCGGAACAACGCTTTGCGCAATGACGATGGTGCAAGGCTGAGAAACAGTTTGCCGCTTGCCGTGCAATGCAGAGGCACGCGCGAGCCCACGGTCAGGCGGAATTGGAGCGGCCAATCGGATTCGACGCGGTCGAGATAAATCAGGCGCTCGCCGTCGAGCATGGTGATGTTGCAGGTCTCGCCGGTCTCTTTCACCAGCGCGGAGAGAATGACACGGCGCGGCGCGAGATCGAACGAGCGCCGCATGCCTTCGAGCGACAGTGCAAGAAGGCGATGGCCGACTTCATAGTGCCGTCCGTCCGTGGCGCGTTGAACGAATCCCAACCGCTCAAGCAGCGCAACGAAGCGATGTGTCGTCGCTTTCGGCAATCCGATCGCAGCCATCAGCTCGTTGAGCGTCGGCGGCTCTTCCGCTTTGGCGATGGTTTCGAGAAGGAGCAGCGCGCGTTCCGAAACCGAGGTCGTCGTCTGCGTGGACATTTTTCAACCTTATTCCATTCAGTGAGCCACAAGGCATTCAACTACGTTGACAACATTTCACGCAAAGTTCAATCTTCAAGATAAATCGTCTCAATAAATGGAATAAGAGCGATGACGGAAGCGTCCGATCAATTCGACTACATTGTGGTGGGGGCAGGCTCCGCCGGATGCGTGCTGGCAAACCGGTTGAGCGCCGATGGGCGTCATAAGGTTTTGCTGCTCGAGGCAGGCCCGAAGGACAACTACCTGTGGATCCATATTCCCATCGGTTACGGGAAGACGATGTTCCACAAAGCCTACAATTGGGGCTTCTACACCGATCCCGAACCCAACATGAAAGACCGCCGTATCTACTGGCCGCGCGGTCGCGGCCTCGGCGGTTCGAGTTCGATCAACGGACTGATCTTCGTTCGCGGCCAGCGGCAGGATTACGACCACTGGGCGCAACTCGGGAATACGGGCTGGGACTGGAAGAGCGTTCTTCCTTATTTCATGAAGTCCGAGCACAACAGCCGCGGCGCGAGCGCGACGCACAGCGACAAGGGCCCGCTGTGGTCATCCGACATCGGCGGCAAGCACGAGCTGATGGAAGCCATCATTCGCGGCGCCAATGAAATAGGCGTGCCGCGCAACGACGACTTCAACAGCGGCGACCAGGAAGGCGTCGGCTACTATCAATTGTTCACGCATAATGGCTGGCGGATTTCATCCGCGGTCGCCTATCTAAAGCCCGCGCGTGATCGTGCCAACCTGCGCATCGAAACGGATGCGCACACGACCGGCGTCATTCTCGAAGGCCGCCGCGCGGTCGGCGTGCGTTACATTCAGAACGGCGTTGTGCAGGAAGCGCGCGCGGCGCGCGAGGTCATCCTCTCTGCAGGTTCGCTGCAATCGCCGCAGATTTTGCAACTGTCGGGCATCGGGCCCGCATCGCTCTTGCAGCGGCGCGGCGTCAAGGTGGTGCACGATCTACCCGGCGTCGGTCAGAACCTGCAGGATCATCTGCAACTGCGGCTGATGTATAAGGTCTCGAAGCCGATCACCACCAATGACGATCTGCGCACGGTGTTCAGCCAGGCCAAGATCGGATTGCAGTGGCTGCTGACGCGCACCGGGCCGCTCGGCATCGGCATCAACCAGGGCGGCCTGTTCACGAAAATCCTGCCTGGGTCGGAGACCCCGGACATTCAATTCCATTTCGGCACGCTGTCGGCCGATATGGCGGGCGGCAAGCCGCATCCATGGTCGGGCTGCACGTTCTCGGTCTGTCAGCTGCGGCCGGAGTCGCGCGGCAGCGTCGAGATCAAGTCGACCGATCCCATGGAACCGCCGTCGATGCGGCCGAATTATCTCGATGCCGAAACGGATCGCATCTGCGCGGTGGAGTCGATCAAGTACGCGCGCCGTCTCGCGTCCACGAGTGCGCTGAAGCCTTATCTCGTCGAGGAATACAAGCCCGGCGCGGACGTGAGCACCGACGACGAGATTCTCGATTTCGCGCGCGAATATGGCGCGACGATTTTCCATCCGACCGGCACCTGCAAGATGGGCTCCGATCCGATGGCGGTGACGGACGCGCGGCTTCGCGTGCACGGCATCGGCGGCCTGCGCGTGGTCGATTGTTCGATCATGCCGACCCTCGTTTCCGGCAATACGCATGCGCCGGCCGTGATGATCGCGGAAAAGGCATCCGATATGATTTTAGCGGACTCAAAAGAAAGTTCGATCGCAGCTTAAGGAATGGTTCTGTTAACTGGGGAGGCCAATATGGCAGATAAGATACAAGACAAGGCGCTTTTAAAACGTGTCGTCTTCGCATCTCTGATCGGAGCGACCGTCGAGTGGTACGACTTCTTTCTCTACGGCACGGTGGCTGGCATCGTGTTCAGCAAACTTTATTTTCCGACGGGCGACGTGTTCATTTCGACGATGCTCGCCTACACGACATTCGCTGTCGGGTTCATCGCGCGTCCGCTGGGCGGCGTGATCTTCGGTCACTTCGGAGACCGTATCGGCCGCAAGAGTATGCTCATCATGACCCTGATGATCATGGGTATTGCGACCCTCCTGATCGGGTTGGTGCCGACCTATGACCAGATTGGCGTCTGGGCGCCGATTGCATTGCTGATCCTGCGCGTTCTGCAGGGCCTCGGTCTTGGCGGCGAATGGGGCGGTGCGGTTCTCATGACCTATGAGTATGCCGAGCCGCACAAACGCGGCCTTTATGCGAGCCTGCCGCAGATCGGTTTGTCCATCGGTCTGTGTCTTGCCTCCGGCATCGTCGCATTACTTTCCTTTTCGCTCACGGATGCTCAGTTCCTCGCCTGGGGCTGGCGCATTGCGTTCGGGTTGAGCTTCATCCTCGTTCTGGTCGGACTCTATATCCGCCTCAACATCATGGAGACGCCGGAATTCGCCAAGGTCAAGCAGAAGGGCGCCGAGGTGAAGATCCCCTTCATGTCGATGATCAAGGAGTATCCGAAAGAGGTGACGGCGGGCATGTGCGCCCGTTTCATCGACGGCGTGTTCTTCAACGTGTTCGCCGTTTATTCGATCTCCTTCCTGACGCAGCAACTGAAAATCCCGCGGACCGAGGCCTTGCTCGGTGTGTGCGCAGCGGCGCTGGTGATGTGCCTGTTCATCCCGTATTTCGGCGGTGTGTCCGATCGGGTTGGCCGGACCAGGACGTATTTCTGGGGCTCGCTCGTCACCGGCTTTTCGGCGATACCGGCATTCTGGATCTGGCTGCATTTTCCCGAGCAGACGATTCTGGTCTGGGCCGCGCTCGTCGTCCCGTTCGGCATCTTCTATGCATCGATCTACGGGCCGGAAGCCGCATTGTTCTGCGATCTCTTTAAGCCGGAGGTGCGCTACACCGGAATTTCGTTCGTCTATCAGTTCTCCGGTATCTTCTCGAGCGGCCTGACGCCGATCATTGCGACAATCCTCGTGAGGGAATTCGCCCCGAACGGCGGTTGGGCAGTCGCGGGGTATTGCGTATTCGCCGGCATCGTCAGCGCATTGGGCGCCGTATGGATCAACCGTCTGGCGCGCCAGCGCATTGAGGCGGGCGGCACGGCTCCTGCGGCGCTCGTCGCCTAACAAGAGCCGCATGAAAATGAAAACGGCCCGGTTCACACCGGGCCGTTTTTTTGAGGATGGTTTGAAGCAGGCGAAGGAAGAGCCTTCTAGGAAAGGCTTAGCCGCGCCAGTGCGCAGGATGCGATGCGCGCACGGCGGGAATCTGCGCGGCTCGTCAGGATCACCGGCACCTTGGCGCCGAGCACTACGCCCGCGCATTCGCCGCCGCCCATATAGATGAACGACTTGTAGAGAATGTTGCCGACATCGAGGTTCGGCACCATCAGAAGGTCGGGGTCGCCCGCGACTGCGGAGTTGATCTTCTTGGTCTTGGCGGACTGCGCGGAGATGGCGTTGTCGAAGGCGAGCGGACCATCGACGATGGCGCCCGCGATCTGGCCGCGATCGGCCATCTTGGTCAGCGCGGCGGCATCCAGGCTGGAGGGCAGATCCGGATTGACGGTTTCGACCGACGACAGGATCGCGACCTTCGGTGCTTCGAAGCCGATGCGGTGCGCGAAATCGACCGCGTTGGCGAGGATGTCGACCTTTTCCTTCAGGCCCGGCTGAATGTTGACCACGGCGTCGGTGATCATCAGCGGCTTGTGATAGGCCGGACAATCGAACCAGAACACATGGCTCATGCGGCGCGAGGTGCGCAGGTTGGCTTCGCGGGAGACCACCGCACCGAGAAGTTCGTCGGTGTGCTGCGAGCCTTTCATCAGCGACTTGGCTTCGCCTGCGCTGACGAGTGCGACCGCCGCCCTGGAGGAGAGGACCGGATCGTCTTCGGCGTCGACAAGACGCAGGCCGTCGAGGCTGGCTTTCAGCTCTGCCGCGCACGCTTCGATGCGGCGGCGCGGGCCGACGAGAATAGGATCGATGATGCCTTCCTCGTACGCGGCCAGCGCGGCGGCGAGTGCGTCGGTCGAGCAGGGATAGGCGACGGCGACGCTCAGGCGGCCCTTGCCGCGCGCGGCCTGTTCGAGAGCATCGAGTTTCGGGTGCGAGGAAGTGGATGGCATCAGGCGGCTCCGACGTCGGCGCTGATCGTTGCGCTCATGGCCTTGGCGGCATTTTGCAGAATTGGGATTTTCTTGATCATTTCGGCCTGCGACATGCGTGTCACCGGGGCCTGGATCGCCAGCGCCGCGGCGCAGACGCGATTGCGGCCCTTCTGGTGAATGATCGGGACGGCGAGACAGACGAGGCCCGCGAGGAATTCTTCGCGGTCGAGGGCGTAGCCGTCACGACGAATGTCTGACAGTTCATTCAGCAGGGCGGATTTTTCAACGACGGTATGTTCCGTCATACGCTCGAAATTCATCTCGGAAATAACGAGGTCGCGTTTCGCCGGTTGCATCAGCGCGAGAAACAGTTTGCCGCTCGCGGAGCAATAGGCGGGGACCTTCGAGCCCTGCTGGAAGGTGATGCGCAGCGGCCATTTGGATTCGACCCGGTCGAGATAGGTGACCTGCGTGCCGTCGAGTACCGTGAGATTGCAGGATTCACCGACCTCCTGCACCACGCGCCGCAAGATTTCGTGGCGGAGCGCGCCGCCGGGGCGGTTCGACAGAATTGAGAACGCAAGCTGGGTCGCGCGCATGGCGAGTTCATAGCGCCGCCCGTCCGGCGTGCGCTGGATGAGACCCGCCTGCTCAAGTGAACCGAGCCAGCGGTGCATCGTTGGTTTCGGCACGCCGACGTTCACGGCGAGTTCGGCAAGGCTTGCTGGATGTTGCAGCCCGGCGATGGCCTCCAGCAGGGCCAACGGTTTGAGGGCACCAAAAAGCTCGTTCATACCCATGCTATACACCGTAATTCCGATAAGTGAAACGTCTTAAAATTGAAATTGAGATATTCGTTGCGTCTCGTCAAGCCGCATGGCACATACGGCTGGAAATCCTGAAACTCAGGACAGCGACTTTTCCGCCAGACACTGTGAAAAAGAGAGGGTTCGCCTATGAAAATGACAACGGAAGAAGCCTTTGTGAAAGTGCTCCAGATGCACGGCATCGAGCATGCCTTCGGCATTATCGGCTCGGCGTTCATGCCGATTTCGGACCTGTTTCCGAAGGCGGGCATCACCTTCTGGGACGTCGCCCATGAAACCAATGGCGGCCTGATCTGCGACGGTTACACCCGTTCGACCGGCAAGATGGCGATGGCGATCGCTCAGAACGGTCCGGGCATCACCGGCTTCGTGACGCCGATCAAGACCGCGTACTGGAACCACACGCCGATGCTGCTGGTGACGCCGCAGGCGGCGAACAAGACCATCGGGCAGGGCGGCTTCCAGGAAGTCGAGCAGATGGCGATGTTCCGCGACATGGTCTGCTATCAGGAAGAAGTGCGCGATCCGTCGCGCGTCGCCGAGACGCTGAACCGCGTGATCATGAAGGCGAAGCGCCTCTCCGCGCCGGCCCAACTCAACATTCCGCGCGACTTCTGGACGCAGGTGATCGATGTCAACCTGCCTGCGATCGTCGATTTCGAGCGCCCGGCGGGCGGCGAACATGCGATTGCCGAAGCAGCAAAACTTCTGTCGAACGCCAAGTTCCCCGTTATCCTCTCCGGCGCGGGTGTGGTGATCGGCGGTGCGATCCCCGATTGCGTCGCGCTGGCTGAAAAGCTCGACGCTCCGGTGTGCAACAACTATCAGCACAACGATTCCTTCCCCGGCAGTCATCGTCTTGCGGTCGGCCCGCTCGGTTACAACGGCTCGAAGGCCGCGATGGAACTGGTTGCAAAGGCCGACGTGGTGCTGGCGCTCGGCACTCGTCTCAATCCGTTCTCGACGTTGCCGGGTTATGGCATCGACTACTGGCCGAAGGATGCGAAGATCATCCAGGTCGACATCAACCCCGACCGCATCGGCCTGACCAAGCCTGTCGCCGTCGGCATCTGCGGTGATGCCAAGCAGGTGGCGCGCGGCATCCTCGCGCAGCTTTCGCCGAGCGCCGGCAATGCCGGACGTGAGGAGCGCAAGGCGCTGATCCACACCACCAAGTCGAAGTGGCTGCAGACGCTGTCGAGCATGGACCACGAAGACGACGATCCGGGCACCAGCTGGAACAAGGACGCCCGCGTGCGCGACAAGGATTTGATGTCGCCGCGTCAGGCATGGCGCGCCATTCAGGCCGGCCTGCCGCGCGATGCCATCATCTCCAGCGACATCGGCAACAACTGTGCGATCGGCAACGCCTATCCGATGTTCGACGAAGGCCGGAAGTATCTGGCCCCGGGCCTGTTTGGTCCGTGCGGCTACGGCTTCCCGGCGATCATCGGCGCCAAGATCGGCAACCCCGATACGCCGTGCGTCGGCTTCGCCGGTGACGGCGCGTTCGGCATCTCCATGAACGAAATGAGCTCGGTCGGCCGCGAGGAATGGCCGGGCATCACCATGGTGATCTTCCGCAACTACCAGTGGGGCGCGGAGAAGCGCAACACGACGCTGTGGTATGACAACAACTTCGTCGGCACCGAACTCGACCGGCACCTGAGCTACGCCAAGGTTGCGGTCGCGTGCGGGCTGAAGGGGGTTCAGGTCAAGACCCAGGAAGAACTGACCAACGCGCTGCGTCAGTCCTGCGAGGACCAGAAGAAGGGCATCACCACCTTCATCGAGGTGCTGCTCAATCAGGAACTGGGCGAGCCGTTCCGCCGCGACGCGATGAAGAAGCCTGTCAAGGTTGCGGGTATCAACCGTGAAGACATGCGTCCGCAGCAGGTTGCCTAACCTTCAAGGCAATTCGACTTGAAATGAAAACCCGGCCTCGCGGCCGGGTTTTTTGTTAGACGTATTCGAGTCTATCCCTCGCCGGAGGCCGGCAGGTTGCCAAGCTCGCGTGCAATATAGCGGGCCAATTGTTCGGCGGCTTCCGAGATGCCTTGCTCCTTGCGGTGCAGGACCATCTCGATGGACGGCAATTCCGGCAATCCGTCACCTTTACTCAGAATGCGAATGTTCGGCGTGATTGTGCAGCGTGGAAACACCGACACCGCGATCCCTGAGAGTACGGCGGCCTGCAGCCCGGCGAAGCTGTCGCAGATGGAACGCAGCGTCCAAGGCAGTTCGGCGGTGTTGAGCGCGTCGATGGCAATCTGCCGATAGACGCTGCCCTGCGGCAGCAGCGCGAGGGGCAAGGGGCGCCGCAATTCCTGTGTTCCGTTCGGGCTTGCCGCCCACACCACGGGCTCGTGGCGAATCAATTCGCCGCGCCGGAAGCCCGGCTGATTGGTCATCAGTGCGATATCGATTTCCTCGCGCTCCAGCGCCGCGCTGAGATAGACGCTGCGGGTGCAGCGCAGATGGATTTCCACATTCGGATGCGAGCGCGAAAAGTTGTCGAGAACTTCGGGCAGCAGGTAGGCCGCATACAGGTCCGGCGTACCGAGCGTGACGTGGCCTGCGATGCCCGGCATCGAGAATCGCCCGCGCGCTTCGTCATTGAGACGCAACATCGAGCGTGCAAATTCGAGCAGCACTTCCCCGTCGGGTGTCAGCACAAGTTGCCGCCGGTTTTCTCCGAACAGCGTCCGGCCGACGACGCCTTCGAGGCGTTTGATCTGATGCGTGATCGCAGGTTGCGTGCGGCCAACCTTCTTTCCTGCGGATGTCAGGCCGCCGGTGTCGACAATGGCAACGAACGTTCGCAGTAGCGAGATGTCGAGGTCTTGATTCACTGATAAATTCCGCGAATGATGCTCATGCAGCTAATCAATTTTGTCACGAGTGCTGCCTCGTGCACCATACGAAAAAGTGACTTCATGTGAAGTGGGCAAACAAGCCCGCCAATAAGGTCGATAAAACCGTCGCTGGGAGGTGACTATGGAGGCGATACGATATCCAGCCCGCTGGGCTGCGAAGGCTTTTGCTGTTCTATCCGCGGCTTTTCTCTGCAGCATGCCATTGAGTGGCAGCGCTGCGGCTGCGGGCTATCCTGAACGTCCAATTGAATTGGTTGTTCCGTGGGGACCGGGTGGTGGTGCCGACCAGCTTGCACGTCTCATCAGCAAGCTCATGGAACCTATCATCGGGCAGAGCATTCCGGTGGTGAACGTGCCGGGCGGCACGGGTGCGACCGGCATGGCCAAGCTGATGTCGACACCGGCCGACGGCTATTCGATGGCGATTTACATCGCCGACAGCCACGCGCTTCTGGCAGGCAAGACGCCGCGCTGGACCATGAAGGACATCACGCCCGTCGCGGTGATGATGAAGGGTCCGTCTTTCATCTTCGTGAAGGAAGACAGCAAGTACAAGAACTGGGCTGATTTCGAGAAGGATGCCAAGGCCAATCCGGGCAAGCTTAAAGTGGCGACGCTTGGTTTCGGCAGCGTCGATGACTTCTCTCTGAGTGTCCTCGATCGTGCCGGCATCAAGGTCGTGCAGGTGCCGTTTTCCAAGCCGAGCGAGCGCTACGTCTCGATCCTCGGCGGCCACGCGGATGCTCTCTACGAGCAGGCTGGCGACGTTGCACAATTCCTGACCAGCAAACAGATGCGGCCGATTCTGTTGTTCGGCGAAAAGCGTCTCGATGCTTTCAAGGATGTGCCGGCATCCTATGAGCTTGGCTACAAGATTGCGCTGCCGCAGTTCCGTTCGATCGTCGTCCGTTCCGGTACGCCGCCGGAGATCGTCAAGAAGCTGTCGGACGCGCTCGCCAAGGTGGCTGAATCGCCGGAATACAAGAAGTTTCTGGCCGATCAGTTCGCCGAACCGACGAGCTTCGAGCCTTCGACGAAGGCTGGCACATTCGTCGCGGACCAGCTCGAAGACATGAAGAAGGCGACGGCGGGAAAATAACCGCCAATCGCTGAAGATCATCACCTAACAGGACAGGCCGGCGACGTTATGGGAAAAACCGCACTCCGTCAGACTCTTCCGTATGTCGCCGGCCTGATCATATCCGGCATTCTCTATCATTACGCGCAGCAGATCGATTACTCGCCGCGTCCAGGTGACCTCGGTCCGGATTTCTGGCCGAAAGTCACGATCGGTATGATGGCGTTGGTCTGCCTGATCGAGATCGCCCGCCGGCTGATGGGCGTGGGACAGGAAACCCACGGCATCGCCGAGACTTTCGAGAAGGAAGAAGAAGAGGAGGAGGTGGCTGCGAAGCATCCCTGGATGCTGGTCGGCGGCATCGCTCTGGTTCTTGTCTATGCAGTCGTCGTGACGACGCTGGGCTTCCTGCTTTCGACTTTCATGTTCCTCGTGTCGTTCATGTATCTCGGCCGTTATCGCAACCATCTTGCGATCTGGCTGACCGCGACAGGCATTACGCTGGGAGCCGCGCTGCTTTTCATGCGCTTTGCCTACGTCTCACTTCCGCGCGGCGAGCCGCCGTTCGACGCTTTCACCGATTTCATTCGCCTCATCATTGGCGCCTGAGGCAGGGACACCATCATGAGCGATGTTTTGATTCTGTTAGGTCACGGCTTCCTGAATTGCTTCACCGTGAGCCACATGCTGATGCTTCTGCTGGGCATCGTGGTCGGACTTCTGGTGGGCGTGTTGCCGGGCCTTACTCTGGTGATGGGCGTCGCGTTGACGCTGCCTTTCACGTATCACATGGATGTCACCGCCTCGATCGTGCTGCTGACGGCGATGTATGTCTCGGGCACCTATGGTGGCGCATTTACCGCGATTCTGTTCAAGATACCGGGAGAGCCGATCGACGTTCCGATGCTGTGGGACGGCTATACGATGGGTCGCAAGGGCAAGCCGGCGAAGGCGCTTGGCTGGACGCTGGTGGCGGCGCTCGGCGGTGGCCTGCTGTCGGCAGTCATTATGGTGTTCCTGACGCAGCCGCTTGCACATTTCGCGCTGCGTTTCTCGACGCCCGAATATTTCGCGGTTCTGGTGTTCGGTCTGTCCAGCGTCGTCGCGCTCGGCAGCGGATCGCTCGCCAATGCCCTTATCAGTCTCTGCGTCGGCATCCTGATCGCATCCGTCGGCACCGATGAAACCTACGGCGCCTATCGTTTCACCTTCGGCTCGCCAATCCTCGCCGACGGCATCGAGTTTCTCGTGGTGATGGTCGGCGCCTATGGCATCGGCGAAGTGCTGTCGCGGCTCGAGACCGGATTTTCGACGAGGCCAATCGAGAAAATCAGCAACGCCCGGACGGAGCTGCCGAGCTGGCGCGAAATCAGTGCGCTGAAATGGATGTTCGCGCGCGCGAGTGTGCTCGGCAACGTCATCGGCCTGATTCCCGGAGCAGGCGCGACCATCGCATCGTTCGTGAGCTATGGCATGGAATCCCAGTTCGGCAAGCGCCGGGCAGAAATGGGCACCGGCATCGCCGAAGGCATCGTCGCGCCCCAGGCGGCGGCCACAGCTTCCGTGGGTGGCGCGCTGGTGCCGCTTCTGGCTCTCGGCATTCCAGGCTCGGGCGCGACCGCCATCATTCTCGGCGCGTTCATGCTGCACGGCATCCAGCCGGGGCCGCAGGTCATGGTGACCTCGGCGCCGATCATCTACACCGTGTTTGCCTCGGTTTTCCTCGGCCTCGCGCTGATGTGCGTCGTCGGCTACTTCGCAATCCGCCCGCTGGTGAAGATTCTCGACCTGCCGGAAGCGGTGGTCTCGGCCTATGTGATGACGCTCTGTTTCGTCGGCGCGCTGTCGATCCGCAACAGCGTCACGGACCTGTGGCTCATGATCGCGTTCGGCGTCATCGGCTATCTGTTCGAACGGTTCAAATTCCCGGTCGCTCCACTGGTTCTTGGCGTGATCCTTGGGCCTTTGACGGAGGCTGCCTTCATGAACTCCATGATCAGTTTCGGCAATGACTGGACCGTATTTTTTACGCGCCCAATCTCTGGCTTCGTTATGGTGTGTACAGCGCTTATCCTGGCGCTGCCGTTCCTCCAGCGCGCTTTGTCGAGCCGGAAAGCAGTTCCAGCAACGGAAGGGCAGGCGCCGAGCGCCTAAAGTCAGCTACCGAGAAAAATGAGGCCGGCGCGATGAGGCTGCGCCGGCCTTTTTGCTGATAAATCCCGCGAATGGCTGCGATGCAAATTATCAATTTCCTTATGGGATTTAGTCTCCTGTAGCATGTCCCGATAAAGTCGCGTCACTTTGAAGCTGGGCACCGAACCCGGCAGACCGCGGAAAAGAAAAATACCGGGAGGTCTTAATGGCCATGCGCAACAAGGCGAGCCGCTTCGTTCTGCTCATCACTTGCCTGATGTATCTCATCTTCTACGTCGACCGCGTGAATATCTCGACCGCGGCGCCCTTCATGCAGAAGGATCTTGGATTGACGGCGACCCAGCTCGGGCTCGCATTTTCCGCCTTCGCATATCCCTACGCTTTCTTTCAAATCGCAGGCGGCTGGCTGGGCGACCGGCTCGGACCGCGCGTGACGCTCGCGTTGTGTGCGGCTCTGGTCGGCCTCGCGACGATCTGGACCGGCTTTGTCGGCGGGCTGGCTGCGCTGTTTCTGTCGCGTCTTGCGCTGGGCATCGGCGAGGGGCCTGCGTTCCCGACCGCCACGCGAGCGCTTGCGAACTGGCTGCGGCCCGATCAGCGCGCCTTCGCGCAGGGCATCACCCATGCTTTCTCGCGCGCAGGAAACGCGCTGACGCCGCCGCTGATTGCGCTGATCGTCGTGTCGTTCTCATGGCGCGATTCGTTTATCTTCCTCGGCGTAGCGGCGCTGATCTGGGCCGCCGTGTGGTTCACCTACTTCCGCGACGATCCGCGCACGCATTCGCAGATCACGCCTGAGGAATTGACGGGCCTGCCTCCCGCCACCGTGGTGGCCACGCGGAAGTCGGTGCCGTGGGGACCGCTCCTCAAGCGCATCATGCCGGTGACGCTGACCGACTTCTGCTACGGCTGGATCCTGTGGCTGTACCTGAACTGGCTGCCATCCTTCTTCCTTCACGAGTTCAATCTGAACATCAAGAAGTCAGCGCTGTTCGCGGCGGGCGTGTTCCTGGCCGGTGTGGTCGGCGACACGGTTGGCGGTTTCCTCAGCGATCGCATCCTGAAGAAGACCGGCGATGTGAACAAGGCGCGCGTCAGCGTCATTGTTGTCGGCTTCCTCGGATCGTTCTGCTTCATGCTGCCGATCGTGTTCTTCCACGATCTCAACATCGTGGCGACCTGCCTCAGTCTCGCGTTCTTCTTCGTGGAATTGATCGTTGCCCCGATCTGGGCAATTCCCATGGATATCGCGCCTGAATTTTCCGGCTCGGCGTCCGGCTTTATGAACTTTGGTTTCGGCATGGCCGGGATTATATCTCCGGTGGTGTTCGGATATGCGATCGATCTGACGGGACGCTGGGACGTGCCGTTCATTGGATCGCTCGCGTTCCTTCTGATTGGTGCGATGCTGGCGTTCACATGCAAGCCGGGTGAACGCTTCGTCGATGTACGCAGCGAGCCTACGGCGCCGCGCCCCACGCCGGCCTAAACAACCCGAATGGTCGTGGCTTTCCGATGAAGGATACGACCCGCGAATTTTGATGAATGGAGAAAGTCATGAGTGTTGTCGTCGAAATGCAAAACCGGAATTCGGATGCGCAGCAGATTGCGGCCGATCTGATGAAGCGCGCCCGCGCGGCGCAGGAAATCTTTGCGGAAGCCGATCAGGCGCGGACCGATGAAGCGGTGCGCGCGGTAGCATGGTCGCTTTACAAGCTGGAGCACGCCAAGGCCCTGGCCGAGTTGGCGGTGGAGGACACGGGCCTCGGAAACGTCCCGGACAAGATCATCAAGAAGCAGCGCAAGACGTTCGGCACGCTGCGCGATATGCTGCGCGCCAAGACGGTCGGTGAAATCGAGCGTGACGTGAAGCGCGGCATCGTGAAGTTCGCCAAGCCGATCGGTGTCGTCGGTGCGATCACGCCCTCGACCAATCCCGGCGCCACGCCGGTCAACAAGGCGCTGATGGCGATCAAGGGCCGTAACGCGATCATCATCGCGCCATCGCCGCTCGGCTTCCGTACCACCGAGATGGTCGTGAACTTCATGCGCGATGCGCTGGAGCAGATCGGCCTGCCGAAGGATTTGGTGCAGATCCTGCCGTCGCCGGTCACCAAGGACACGACTCAGGCGCTGATGGAGGCGGTGGACCTCGTCGTCATCACCGGTTCGCAGGACAACGTGCGCCGCGGCTATTCGAGCGGAACGCCGGCGATCGGCGTCGGCGCGGGCAATGTGCCGGTCATCATCGATGAGACTGCGGATTTCGATTCCGCCGCGCAGAAGATCTGCGCCTCCAAGACGTTCGACAATGCGACCTCGTGTTCTTCGGAGAACGCGGTGGTGATCGTCGACGCCTGCTACGACAAGGCGATTGCCGCGTTGAAGAAGGCAGGTGCTTTCCTCGTCGATCCATCCTCCAAGGACAAGGTTGTCAGCGAGCTGTGGAAGAACGGCAAGCTGAACCGTCACCTGATTGCGCGTGACATGCCGATCCTGGCGGAGGCGTTCGGTCTTCCGGCTGAGGCATCGAAGTCAAAATTCCTTCTCGTCGAGGAAACCGGCATCGGCCGCGACTATCCGCTCTCGGGCGAAAAGCTGTCGCTGGTGCTGACAGTCTACCGCGCGAAGGACTTTGAGGCGGCGAAGGAGACCGTCCGCAAGATCCTCAATCACCAGGGCAAGGGCCACTCGATGGGCCTGCACACCACGAAGCTCGAGCGCGCGCGCGAGTTGGCGGAAGACCTCCCGGTGGTGCGCGTGCTGGTCAACTTTGCACACACCTTCGGCAATGGCGGCGGTTTCGACAGCGGCCTTGAGTTCACGCTCACCATGGGCTGCGGTTCCTGGCAGAAGAACAGCATCTCCGAGAACCTGAACTACAAGCACTTCATCAACATCACACACCTTGTCACTCCGATTCCGGAGGACAAGCCGACTGAAGAAGAGATGTTCGGGCCGCACTGGGCACGTTACGGCAAGTAAGGGGCAGGATATGAATCTCGAGGAGTATGCAGCGAAGCATCACGTGCTCGTGCCGGCCGGCGTTCCCACGCCGGAAGGCCGGGTCTGTAAGACGCCGGAGGAGGCCGCGGCCGCCGTCACGGCCATCGGCCCTTCGGTCATCAAGGCGCAGGTGCCGACCGGCAAGCGCGGCAAGTCGGGCGGCATCAAGATCGCCAAGACGGCCGATGAAGCGGCAAGTGCAGCGCGCGACATTCTGTCGATGAGCATCGGCGGGCATCGCGTCTCGCAGGTGCTGGTCGAGCAGTTGTGCCCGATCGAGCGCGAGCTTTACGCCGCCGTTCTGATCGACGTGGCAAGCCGCGCGCCTTTGGTGCTGTTTTCGACCGAAGGCGGCATGGACATCGAGGAAGTGGCCGAGACCCATCCGGATGCCATTCGCAAGCACATCGTCGACATCCACAAGGGTTTCAGCGCTGCCGATGCGGCGGCGATGCTGAAGGGCCTTCCGCTCGGTTCGGCGGCAGGAGCGGTCAGCGAAGTTCTGGCGAAGCTCTATGCGATCTTTGATGCCAAGGACGCCGAACTGGTCGAGATCAATCCGCTTGCTCTCCTCAAGGACGGCCGCGTGGTGGCGCTCGACTGCAAGTTTGTGCTCGACGATTCCTCGGGGCTGCGCCAGCCTGACCTCGCCAAGGTGGCTTCACCGCCGAAGATGACGGCATTGGAAGAACGCGGCGCCGAGAACGGCCTGAAGTTCATCCAGCTCGACGGCAATGTCGGCGTGCTGGCGAACGGCGCGGGCCTCACGATGACGACCATGGATGTCATCGATCATTTCGGCGGCAAGCCCGCCAACTTCCTAGAGATCGGCGGCGAAGCCTACACCAAGTCGGAAATCGCGCTCGATCTGGTGCTGTCCAATCCGGGTGTTAAAAGCCTTGTCATCAACTTCTGCGGCGCGTTCGCGCGCACGGACGTGATGGCGGAAGGTGTCGTGAAGGCATGGGAGACGCTGAAGCCGAAGGTGCCGGTGTTCTTCTCGATCCACGGCACCGGTGAGGACGAAGCAGTCAAGCTCGTGCGTGAGCGGCTTGGCATTGAACCCTATGACTTCATGGAAGATGCCGTGAAAGCGGCGGTCGAGGCAGCGCAATGATTTATCGTCGCGGACAAAAAGTTCTGGTTCAGGGCATGACCGGAAAGCAGGGTGCTTTCTGGTCGGAGCGGATGCGGGAGATGGGCACCGACGTTGCCGCCGGCGTCAATCCCAAGCGTGCAGGCGAGACGTTCCTCGATACACCGATCTACGGATCGGCGGTCGAGGCGACCAAGCATACGCCGTGCGATGTCTCGGTGATTTTCATTCCGCCGTCGATGGCGAAGGCTGCCATCATCGATGCGATCGATGCGGGCATCGGGACCATCGTCACGCTCACCGAGCACATTCCGGCGCACGACGTTCTCGAGATCTTCGCGCGCCAGCGTGTGTCGAAAAGCCGGATCATCGGCCCCAACACTGCAGGCATCGTCACGCCGGGCGAAGGGTTTGTCGGCATCATGCCGGGGCATAATCCGAATATCTTCAAGCCGGGCCGCGTCGGCGTGATTTCACGCAGCGGCAGCCTCGGCACCCTGATGTGCCTGAACCTGACGCGCGCCAATCTCGGCCAATCGGCGTTCATCGGCATCGGCGGCGATCCGATCATCGGCACCACGACGCGCGATGCGCTGATGGAGCTGGATCGCGACGCCAAGACCGACGCCGTCGTGCTGGTCGGCGAGATCGGCGGCGCGATGGAAGAAGAAGCGGCGGAATACGCCCGCACCATGAAGAAGCCGATTGTCTCCTTCATTGCGGGCCGCTCGTCGCCGCCGGACAAGAAGATGGGCCATGCCGGCGCCATCGTGACCGGCGGGCGTGGCGGTTATGCCTCCAAGCGTGCCGCGCTGGAGAAGGCGGGAATTCAGGTGGCCGATACGCCGGCCGAGGTTGTCGCCATTCTCAAGCAGACGAATGTCGCGAAGAAAATGACGGCGGCGGGCTGAGAAGCCCGCCTCTCAAGGCCGATCGGGATTCAGGAAAGCGGCGCGGGCGTTGTCTCTCTGGCAGCGTGACGCGCCGCTTTCGGTGAGACGAACCGGATGCCGTGCCGTTGCGCCATGCTGCGCACACCGGAAACGGTGCGGTTGAGTGCTGCAGCCGTGCGATAATGCGAGGCGCCGGCATCCGCATAATCCTTCAGCTTCTTCAGGTCGTGCTCAGACCACGTCTTGGAGTTCTGTCGAGTCATGCAACGGTTTCCTTGTGGGATGTACGATTCGCGCGTCGTGGGATTCGCGCGTCATCGTAAAAAATCACCAACGATTGTCCTTAACTTGAGTTGCATGATCGGCGTGAATAACGCGCGAAGTTTTTCATCTCGCGTGGAACGATTCCGTTTTGGCGCAATCGAAGGCAAGCTTGGCCGCTGATCCGCGTCATTCGGATCGTATCGCGACCGTGGCGCACCTGTGGCCTCAAGATGGCGGAGCGGCCCGGCTCAGGCATGGCTGCTGCCCGTTCCCGGCTCCGGATCGCCGTAAATGGCGCCTCGCATGGACGAAAGCTGCGGGAAAGTCAGGGCAAAACCTCATTTGAGAGAACAACATGCATAACCATTAACATGGGTTATGGAACCAAGCTGTGGGGAACTGGCATTCCGGGGGAGCCGTTGGCCTTTGGGGGTCAATTTGGATTCTCACAGCAGAGGCAGGCATGGAAGCCGGACGTCCTTACACCAGATTGCTGCGCCGGCTGGACAGCGTGGTGAGGTTATCGGAGAGCGACCGGCTTGGAATTACCAAGCTGCCCATGACGGTCAAGAATTTCGCCAATGGGCAGGATCTCATCCGTGAGGGTGACATCAGCACACAATGCATTCTCGTGCTCGACGGCTACCTGTTTCGTCATAAGCTTGCCAATGGCTCGCAGCGCCAGATCATGTCGTTTCATGTGGCGGGCGACATTCCTGATTTGCAGACGCTCCATCTGCCCAAGCTCGACCACACAGTCACGGCGCTGGGGGCCGCGGTGGTCGCTTTCATCCCGCATGCCTCGTTCAAGGAATTGCTTCAGGCCTCCCCGTCATTGACGCATGTGTTCTGGCGCGAATCGCTTGTCGATGCGGCCATCTTCCGCGAATGGGTCATTACTCTCGGGCAGCGCGACGCCATCGGCCGCGTCGCCCACCTGATTTGCGAACTGGTCATGCGTCTGCAGGCGGTCGGGCTCGCAAAGGATATGGCGTTTACGATTCCCTGGACGCAGTCCGACGTGGCCGATGCGTCGGGCATTTCCACGGTGCACGCCAATCGCGTGATTCAGGAATTGCGGCGGCTTGAATTGCTGGAGTGGGATTCCCGACTCATCCAGATTCGTAACTGGGACGGCTTGGCGAGTCTCGGCGATTTCTCCGCCGACTACCTGCATTTCCGCAAGGATGAGCCTGCAAGCGTAGCCAGTTGAATAGAGAATCTCTATCGATCGCGGGTTAAATCAATGGTGAGCGAGTTTGCCGCAGGCGGCTCGCGCGAGAAAGATTTCGCCGAAAATTCCAAAAGCACTTCAGAAACAGGCGTTATCGTCGAACGCCGAGCGTCGGTCATTTACGGTGTGTTTACCAACAACCGCATTGGCGCGAGGTGTTAAGCGGCGACATACCTCCGGTTGCTACGGTTTTTGCTCCAGAGACCACCACAACCGCAGAAATGCTGAGAATTATAACCTGCCTGCAAACCCAACATGACTGGAGGCTAGTTCTTCTGGCTGCGGGCGTTTGCCTGCTGACCAGCATTTCTGCCATCAACATGTATCAGCGCGCGACTGCCGATGACAAGGCCACGTCTCGCCTGTTCTGGGCGCTCACGGCCGGTCTTGTGGGCGGTTGCGGCGTTTGGGCGACGCACTTCATCGGAATGCTCGCTTACACGCCGGGAGTTTCGATCTCTTTCGATTTTCTGATGACGGTTGCATCGTTGGGCGTTGCGATTGTCATGATGGTCGTCGGATTTATCACCGCGACCTATGGCGACCGGACCTGGGCGCCATTGATCGGTGGTGGTATCCTCGGCGCCGCCATTTCCCTGATGCATTATCTCGGAATTGCCTCGCTACGGATGCCCGCCGATATCGTATGGATGCCGGACCTGTTGGCGGTTTCGATCGCGTGCGGTGTGGGCTTTGGCGCGCTTTCTCTTTCTGTCGTGCGGCGCGGCGAGACGGTGTGGTTTGGCGCAATCGGCGCGGGATTGCTGATGGTGGCGATCCTGACCGATCATTTCATCGCCATGAGCGCGATGGGATTGATTTCGGACGTCACGGCAACCTCCGAAAATGTCGGGTTGTCGCCGATCGCCCTTTCTGTGGGCGTGGCGTCGGTAATGGCAGCTTTCGTGGTCGCCTGCCTGATCAGCGCGATTTCCGATCGCCGCAGCCGCCGCGACATCAACGAGCGTAACATCCAGCTCAACGCGGCTATCGACAATATGCGGCAAGGCCTGTGCATGTTCGGGCCCGACAACTGCCTGCAATTGTGGAATGAAAAATACGTCGGGATGTACAAGATCGCTCCGGAGGACATTCGTGTCGGCATGACGGTCGATGATATGTTCGCGGCGAGGAAAAAAGCCGGAACGATCGTCAAGGATCTGGACTCCTATTCGTCACATCTGTGGAATTCGGTGGAGAACCGCGAGTTCACCCGATGGATTCTCGAACTGGTGGATGGCCGCACTATCAGCGTGTCGTACCAGTCGATGGAAAATGGCGGCTGGGTCGGAACGCATGAGGACATTACCGAGCAGCGCAAGAGCGAGGCTCAAATTCAGTACCTCGCCCAGCACGATTCCCTGACCGGATTGTTCAACCGGGCCGCCTTCAACGAGCATGTCCACAAGGTTTGGGAAGAGGCGATGCGGGAGCAGCGCTCCTTCACCATTCTCAGCCTCGATATCGATCGCTTCAGCGAGATCAATGACACTTACGGCCACAGTGCGGGCGATACCTTCCTGGATGAGGCTGCGCGCCGTTTGCAGGCCGCGTGCGGCAGCGCGTTCATCGCGCGCCTCGGCGGTGACGAATTCATGATCGTCTCATCCGAAGGCGAACAGCCGGCCCGCGCAGGCGATATCTGCACGCGTGTCCTGACCGCCTTCGAGATGACGTTCCACATCGAGGGCCATCCCATTCACAGCGGCTGCACCGTTGGCGTGTCCATCTTCCCGCAGGATGGAGCGGATGTGGAAACACTCATAACCAACGCCGACGTTGCGCTCTATCGCGCCAAGAAGGAGGAGCGGGGATCTGTCCGCTTCTTCGAGCCGGCGATGGACAAGCAGCTTCGCGAGAAACGCGCGCTGCTGCACGATCTCGGTGTTGCCATTGGGAATGGTCAGCTTGAGCTGCATTATCAGCCTCAGGGCGGCCCGGATGGAAATCCGTTCGGCTTCGAGACGCTGGTGCGCTGGCGCCATCCGGCCAAGGGACTGATCGCTCCCGGCGCCTTTATTCCGCTGGCGGAGGAAACCGGCTCGATTGTCGCCATCGATGCGTGGATTTTGCGCGAAGCCTGCCGCGAAGCGGCAAGCTGGCCGAACCCGCTGCAGATCGCGATCAACGTGTCGCCGATGAGTTTCCAGCAAAACGACTTGCCCGGTCTGATTCATTCGATTCTGCTGGAAACGGGCCTCAACCCCAAGCGGCTCGAGATCGAGATCACAGAAGGCGTGCTGATGCAGGATTTCTCGCGCGCCTGCTCGATCCTGCGCCGCATCAAGAATCTTGGCGTGCGCATCGCGATGGACGATTTCGGCACCGGTTATTCGTCGCTGTCGTATCTGCAGTCTTTCCCGTTCGACAAGATCAAGATCGACCAGACTTTCGTCGCGCAGATCCATAAGAACGTGCAGTCGTCGGCCATCATCCGCGCGATCATCAGCCTCGGAGAGGCGCTCAATCTCGGCGTCATCGCCGAAGGCGTGGAGACGGAAGCGCAGCGTGACTTCCTCGCCGATGCCGGATGCACCGAGATGCAGGGCTACCTGCTTGGCCGCCCGCAGCCGATCTCTGCCTACAATCCGATCATAGGCCGGCCGTCAGTGGCGTCTAACAAGAAGGCTTTCGCCAGCTAGCAGGCGCGCTCACGCATACGTTGCACGATCGTCCACAGCGGACAATGTGGCGGCGATGCTTTCGGCGATCTTTCCTGCATAGGCCGAAAGATCCGATATGCCCATCAATTCGCCGAACGTACCGCGCGCGAGCGGACCTGCGACGAATAAATGTGGATTCGGCTCGTCTTGGTGGCTGATGGCATGGCCCGAACGGTCGACTGCGACGCCAAGGCCAAGCGCATCGCCCTGCAGCAATCCATCGGCATTCATGGATGACAGCAGCGGATCGGCTGCAACGGCATGGGCCGGGCCTGTCGCCAGCATGACCGCGTCGAATGTTTCCGGCTTCCATTCCCTGTCATGGCGCGCGCGCAAATCCACGGTGACCGTGTGTGGCGTGGTCGAGTTGGCTCGCACGGATGCGGCCCTGATGTCGAGCGTGCCGTTAGCGATGCGGCGTTCGATCGTTTCATGAATCTGCGGAGCGATGCGAAAGCGGTGCGTGTCCCAATAGGGGCGCAGATGACGCAGAAACTGGCGGCGGCTCGATGCCGACAGGTTTTGCCAGATCGGCTGTCCCTGCTCGTGCACGCGGTTGAGTACGATCTGCCAGGGCAATCCATCCCGCGCGGCGTCAATGACGGTTCTGCGGACGCTCCGGGACAGGGCAGCCGCTTGCGTGACGGGAGGTGTCGTGAAGTCGCCCTCGAAGACCGAGAGATTGTCCGTATGCGACTGCGGCCGAAGTCCACGCCGGGAGACGGCGACGATTTCGCCACGATGGCCGGTGCGTTCCAGTGAAGCCACAATGTCGGCCATTGTCAGACCGGTGCCGACGATCAGTATGCGGTCGCCGGGTGCAAGCGACGACAGGGCGTTTCCGCTCCAGGGATCGGGGAAGAAGCGGGGGTGAGAGTGCAGCGATCGGAGCGAGGCGGGCACGGCGGGAGGCGCGTGGCAGATCGCCAGCACCATGGTGGTGGCATCGACGGTTTCGCCATTGTCGCAGACGATGTGGAAGCCGCTTTTCGTGGCGGCAGCGCTCACGGCCTTGGCCTGCAGATGCCTGACGGCAGGCTTGAGATGGCGCACCTGTTCGGCAACATAGCGGCCGAAGATTGCGCGCGTCGGAAACAGCCGGCCATCGGGCAGGCTGGCTTGCGGGTCGGTTGCGAGGTAGCCGGTGTCGATCAGCCAGCGGTGGAAATGCTCCGCGTCGTCCGCGGCGAGGATCATCCGCGTCGCGGGTACGTTGATCCGGTGTGCGGGGTCGGGCGTCGCATATGCAAGCCCACGCCCGAGATCGGCGCGAGGTTCGATCACGACGATATCGGCGGCAACGTTTTTCCTGCGCAGATGCCATGCCAGTGCCGCGCCGGAAAAGCCGCCGCCGACGATGGCAATCGTGTTCGGCAGTTGTGATGCCATGCCTTATTGATAACCGGCGATGCGGTGCGGCACGTAAGGCGCTTCCAGCGCCTTGATCTCGTCTTCGGTCAGGCGCAGCGACAGCGCGGCAACCGCATCCGTCAGATGCTGCGGTTTTGAAGCGCCGATGATCGGCGCGGTGACGCCGCGTTTCTGCGCAACCCATGCCAGCGCGACCTGCGCGCGCGGCACGCCGCGCGCCTTGGCAATGCGCGCGACTTCCTCCACGATCTTCCTGTCGGCATCGACGGCCTGGGTATACAGCGTGCTGCCGAAGGCGTCGGTCTTACTGCGTTCGCTGATGTCGTCCCAGTCGCGGGTCAGGCGGCCGCGCGCGAGCGGGCTCCACGGCACCACCGCGATGCCCTGGTCGATGCACAGCGGCAGCATTTCGCGTTCTTCCTCCCGGTGCAGAAGGTTGATGTGATCCTGCATGCTGACGAACTCGCTCCAGCCATGCAGACGCGAGGTGTAGATCGCCTTGGCGAACTGCCAGGCGTGCATCGACGAGGCGCCGATATAACGGACCTTGCCCGCGCGAACGAGATCGTTCAGCGCCTCCAGCGTTTCCTCGATCGGCGTGTCGTAGTCCCAGCGGTGGATCTGGTAGATATCGACATAATCGGTGCCGAGCCGGCGCAGGCTGTTGTCGATTTCGTTGAAGATCGCCTTGCGGGACAGGCCCGCGCCATTCGGCTCGTCGCGCATCTGCAGGCAGACCTTGGAGGCGATCACGACTTCGTCGCGGCGCGCGAAGTCCTTGACGGCGCGGCCGACGATTTCTTCGGACGTGCCGTCCGAATAGGAATTGGCGGTGTCGAGGACGTTGATGCCGAGTTCGAGCGCCTGCTTGATGAGCGGGCGGCTAATGTCCTCCGGCATGGTCCACGGATGCTTGCCGCGATCCGGCGTGCCGTAGGTCATGCAGCCGAGCCACAGGCGCGATACCTTCAGACCGGTTTTGCCGAACTTGACGTATTCCATGGATAGCCTCGTGTATCGTCGTTCCAGAATATGAGAAAGCGTCTGGTGGGTTGGTTGAAACGCTCGCTTGAAAGAGCCTCGCGGAAGCAAATGAAGCGAACCTTTAAGCCGCCACACCGGAGCCGCGCAGACATTAAAGCATACCGATAGCGGTGGAGTGCTCAAAATATCGCGCGATCCACGCAAGGCAGCTCTCGCTATTTTCATGGGATCATCAAGGTCGTGGCAGCGCCACGTCTCGTCGAGCGCGCCGGACTCGGCATGATGCGCTTCAGGCGGCCACCGGGAAATCGGTGATGATTGTCCATGCGCAAATTTCGATTCCGGAGGTGGGTTTTGCAGCGCGACATACAGCGCAGCGATCGGCCTCGTTCAATGACCGACCGCGAAGAAACCCAGTGATTTCGGGCATATTCGCAGATTCAGGCGGACCGGGAATGCGGTAGCATTTTAACGTACCGTTCTACATTTTGTGCCATTTCTTTCTTTGCGAATTTTGCTGGCCGTTTGCCAGCATTGGGGATGCATGGAATTCGGGGGCAAGAGCATCAATAGCAGCGCTGTGCGAGGGGCACCTGCAGGCAACTGGCTCTCTGTCCGATAATTTTGATGGCTTCGTGTTTGAAAGGGCTGACATGCTCGGCGGGATCAAGAAGTTGAATGTTTTCGGGTGGACCAAATATTTCGGCTGGGCCTCGAAACTTAATGTGTTCTCCTTCGTCAGGCACATCGGTTTGTCCTGGAAGGTTCAGATCGCACCGGTATTCCTGGTCATCTCTCTTGTCGCGCTGGGGATGTATTCCCTGAAGACGCTTCAACACAATCAGTCGTCCGAGGAAGCTCTCATGTCTGGGCCGGTTCGTCAGGCCGAGCTGATGAGCGATCTCACATCAACGATCTGGTCGGCTCATGCCAACCTGTATCGTCTCACGACGACAGCGGCGACCGAGACAGACACCAAGGCGATCGAGGGTTATGCATTCGACACCACGACGTCGCTTAGCCGTGTCGACGACGCGCTGTCGGCTCTTGAGGTCAGCCTGTATGAGCCGAGCTCGGTGGTGACGAAGGACGATTACGCCAAGCTGAAGGATGCCGTCGCCGTCTACGCAGCGAAGGCGAAGACCGTCATCGAAAAGACGGGCGCTTCCGGCGCCGATACGAGATTCATCAAGGATGCGGAAAAGCAGTTTGCGGTGGTGTCGCAGCTTGTCTCGGACATGATGAGCGCGAGCAGCACGCGCAAAAGCATGGAAGTCGGCATTTCTCAGGTGCGCCTCGAAGAGCAGCAGTTCACTCTCAAGATTGTGCTCGGCGTCATTGCCGCGTTTGGCCTGCTGTTCTCGTTCCTGATCGGGCGCAGTATTTCGAAGCCTGTGGTGGTGATGACCAAGGCGATGCACGAACTGGCCGCCGGAGATTTGTCGGTCCAACTGCCGGGCCTCGATCGCCGGGATGAAGTCGGCCAGATGGCCCGCGCAGTGGAGGAATTCAAGGTTCAGGCGGTGGCCAAGGCCGAGCAGGAGGCTGTCGAGCGCGATGCGAAGAATCGCGAGTTGGCGGCGACGCGCAAGGCCGAGCTTTATGCGCTCGCGGAGAGTTTCGAGAGCGCCGTCGGCAAGATCATCGAGCACGTCAGTTCGGCCTCGAGCGATCTTGAATCGTCAGCGATGGTGCTGACCAAGAGCAGCGTGGCGACACAGGAGCTTAGCGCCGTCGTTGCCAGCGCCTCGGAAGAAACGTCCAGCAACGTCCAGTCGGTTGCGTCCGCGACCGAGGAGATGGCGGCGTCCGTCTCCGAGATCGGCCGTCAGGTGTCCGATTCCAACCAGATCGCGGCGGAAGCCGTCGAGCAGGCGCAGCGCACCGATGCGCGGATCAGCGAATTGTCAGAAGCGGCGAACCGCATCGGCGACGTCACCATGCTGATTACGACGATCGCGAGCCAGACCAACCTGCTGGCGCTCAACGCCACCATCGAGGCGGCGCGCGCGGGCGAGGCGGGCAAGGGCTTTGCGGTGGTCGCGCAGGAAGTGAAGGCATTGGCGGCGCAAACGACCAAGGCCACGCACGAGATCAGCACCCAGATCGCGGCCATGCAGTCGGCCACGGAAGAGTCGGTGGTTGCGATCAAGGAGATCGGCGGCACGATCAGCCGCCTGTCGGAAATCGCGTCTATCATCGCGGCGTCCATCGAAGAGCAGGGCGCGGCGACGCAGGAAATCGCGCTGAACGTCCAGCAGGCAGCGGCCGGCACCTCGCGTGTCGCCACCAGCATCGCCGATGTCCATCGCGGCGCGGGCGATACCGGCTCGGCCTCTTCTCAGGTACTCTCGGCGGCGCAGTTGCTGTCGAATGAGAACCGGCGGCTGAAGACCGAAGTCGCCAAATTCCTGGAAACGGTGCGGGCCGCTTAAAGGCGGTCCGGTCCGGACGATCACGGCCGGATGGCTGCAGCCTCAACGATCGCGCCATAAATCCGCTCGATATCCTGCGGCGTCACGCAATAAGGCGGCATCACATAGATGGTGTTGCCGAGCGGGCGCAGGAGGATGTCGTGCCGGTTGAAGTGGGCTAGCAGCTTGGGCCCGATCCCGGCGAGATAACCGGCATCTCCGACTTTCAGATCCATGGCCGTGATGGTGCCGCAGCGGCGGATATTTTCGAAACGGGAATCGCTGCGGAACGGAGCGAGCGCGCGCTCCTGCATGGCGCAAAGCGACGCGATCCGCGCGCGGGTTTGTGGATCGTCCCACAGTTTCAGATTGGCGAGCGCGGCCGCGCAGGCGATCGGGTTCGCGGTGTAGGAGCTGGAGTGGAAGAAGGTTTTGGTGCGATCCGTCGAGTAGTGTGCCTCGAAGATTGCCGGCGTGCACAATGTCACCGCGAGCGGCAGCGCGCCGCCGGTGATGCCCTTGGAATAGCAGACGATGTCGGGTGACACGTCCGCCTGTTCGCAGGCGAACAGCGTGCCGGTGCGGCCCCAACCGGTCATCACCTCGTCGGCGATGAACAGCACATCGTTCTCCGTGCAGATGCGCCGCATCTCTTTCAGGGTTTCCGGCGAGTACATCAGCATGCCGCCCGCGCCGAGGATCAGCGGCTCGATGATGAAGGCCGCAGGCTTGGCCCGGCAGGCGCGCTCTAGCGCGTCGAGCGTATCCTGTTCCCTGCCTGCCGCCGGAAACGGGATGCAATCGACCGCAAACAATAGCGGCTCATAAGGTGCGTTGAACACGCCGCGCGCGCCGACCGACATCGTGCCGACAGTGTCGCCGTGATAAGAGTGTTCCATCACCACGATGCGTTCGCGCGGTGCGCCGATGTTGCGCCAGTAGCCGAGCGCCATCTTCAGCGCGACCTCGACGCTGGTCGAGCCGCTGTCGGAATAAAAGACGTGCGACAGCCCTTTGGGAGCGAGGTTGATCAGCCGCTCCGCAACCTGTTCGGCGGGTGGATGGGTTTGCGCGGCGAAGATGATCTGGTTGAGTTGCGCGGCCTCATCCTGAATCGCGCGCACGATGTCCGGGTGACAGTGACCGTGCGTGACCACCCACCATGAGGCGATCGCATCCAGAATGCGGCGGCCATCGTCGGTGTGCAGATACGCGCCCTCGGCCCGCACGATGGTCGGGAAATCCTCGTACAGCGCGTGCTGCGTGAACGGATGCCAGACGGGGGATTTCGTCGGTGAAGTCATGGGGCGAAGTCGGCGAGGTTGAAGGAGGTGGCGAACGCGCTGCGCAGGCTCTCATGGGTCAACGGCGCGAGACGTGGCAGGCGGCCCAGACGGCGGACGCCGCCGAGCTTACAGATGATGCGTTCGCTCTCGGTCTGTTCGTCGCCGATGAAGGCGATGCCGATCAGGGGAATATTCCGGCGCTTCACGGCTTCGATCGACAATAATGAATGGTTGATGGTGCCGAGCGCGGTGCGCGCGCACAGCACCAGCGGCAGCTTCCAACGCGCGAAGATATCGATGAAAAGCGTGTCGTCGTTGACCGGCACCATCAGGCCGCCGGCGCCTTCGATCACAAGCGGCCGCTCGCCGGGCGGCGGTGGAAGCAGCGCGCGGTCGTCAATCGTCAGACCATCGATCCGCGCCGCGTAATGGGGAGAGGCAGGGGTATTGAGAACGTGCCGTTCGGGAAGGATGCGCCCGGGTGCGAGAGCAGCCAGTTCGGCCACGCGGCCCGAGTCGGTGCCGTCCTCGTGGCCTGCCTGGATAGGTTTCCAATAATCGGCGCCGAGCGCGTCCGCGAGGGCTGCAGAAAAAACCGTTTTGCCGACATCGGTATCGGTGCCGCTGACGATGAGGCGCGTATTCATGCCGTCAGTGTTTGCGCTTCTTCGTTGAGCGCGGCAAGCATGGATTCGACATCCCCGCTGGTCACATTCAGCGTGAGTGAGATACGCAGCCGCGCGGTGCCCGCAGGCACGGTCGGCGGACGGATGCCGCGAATATCGAATCCGCGCCGTTGTAAGGCGGCCGCGAGCGTCATGGTGTGCTCATTATGCCCGACGATGTAGGGAATGATCTGCGAGCCGGAGGGCGTCCAGCCCCGTGCGCGGATTTTATCGCTGGCGAACGCGATGAGATCGTGCAGCCGATGCCGCCGTTCGGGCTCATCGCGCAAAATCCTCAACGCCTCTCCGACCGCGACCGCCATCAGCGGCGAGGGCGCAGTGGCGAAAATGAAAGGGCGGCTGCGGTTGACGAGAAAATCGCGCAGCAACTTCGTCGTCATCACCAATGCGCCGGACGAGCCGAGCGCCTTGCCGCAGGTGTGGACGGCGACGACGTTGGCGCGACCCTCATAGACGGCGGACAGGCCGCGCCCGTCAGGTCCGAACACGCCGGTGGCGTGCGCTTCGTCGATATAGAGGAAGCCATCATCGCGGTCGGCGATCTGCATCAGTTCGGCGAGCGGCGCGGTGTCGCCATCCATCGAGTAGATGCTTTCGACCGCGATCCACGGTCGGCCCTTGCCGCCCTTGGCTCGCCATGCGCGGATCGCATCCGCCACGGCATCGCTGTCGTTATGCGGAGTCTCGACGATCTCCGCGCGACTGGCCTTCGCGCCCTCGCGCATACTGGCGTGAGAGAGCTCATCCATCACGATCAGGTCACCGCGCTGGGGCAGGGTGCTCAGCGCGGCGAAGTTCGCGCTGTAGCCTGCTCCGAAATACAGCGCGCTCTCTGCGCCGAAGAAATTCGCAGCCTCGGCTTCAAGCTGCTCGTGCTCGGCGCAGTTGCCGCGCAGCAGGCGCGAGCCGCCCGCGCCGATCGGCGTGCCGGATTCGATTGCGGCAATCACGGCCTTACGCAGGCGCGGTGATTCCGCGAGCGCCAGATAGTCGTTGGAGACGAAATCGATGCCCTGACGCGGCCGCAGACTGCGCAGACGCCCGTCTCGCGCCAGCGCAACCAGTGCGCCTGCATAGCGGTCGTCGGCGGATTCTGCATTCAAGGGCAGGGGAGCCAAAAATCACCGGACATTGGAGCAATTCCAGATGTCTTTAACATGCCGGAGGAGAGGCGTCAGCGGTGCAGATTCCGCGGGACATCACTTTCGGTTTTGTCTAGATCACGCCTGTTTTGCAACAAAACGACAGGGGCGCCTCATGGAAGAGCTCAATGGCCGGATGATCGCCTGCCAGATTTTGATTACTGGACTGATTGCGCGCGTCGCCAACGACCAGCGCGATCCGCTGCGTTTTCTCACTGATTTTCGCGACGAGATTCGTGCCGTCGTGCGCGGCATCAATATCGCGGGAACACCGAATGCGGACTCGGTGCGCTTGGTGGCGGAGAAGACGGTCGATGAAATGTTTTCACTGATGAAGCCGCCGAGTACGGCAGAGACTGATGACGAGGAGGCATAACGCGCGTCCGAACTTTAGAACGATTATAAATTATATACCCCCAGTACATATTTGAGAGATTCAAAAGTATTCAAGGCGAATAAAATTGATTGTGCAGTTCCTGAGTCCTATGAGCCGCCCAAGACAGTTTGCCGATCAGGCAAAAAAATAGCTGACTATTTTGATACTGGGGCTTGGGGAACATGCAGGCATTGAAGGCGCCGCGCTCTTTGCGGACATGGAGTGTTGCGAAGAGCGATACCAATAACAACGAAGGCGTCTCCGCACGAAAAGTCACTTCAATCGCAGGCTTGATCGCCGTCGCTTCGGTTTCTGGCGCGGAAGCTCAGCAACCCCAGTCGCAGTTGCCGGCGGTAACGGTCGATGCTCCGGCCCACCACCGCGCGACGACCAAGCCCTCTCGCGACCAGAAGCGCGCGACCGCTGCTTTGCGCCGTGCGGCCAAGCGCCAGCAGGCAGCCAAGCCGGTGCCGTATCCGAATGCCGGCCAGCTCACGCCGCCGGATGCTGACCCTTACGCGAACGCGGCCGCGCCCTATCAAGCAGTGCGGGTTCAGTCGAACAAGTTCAGCGAGCCGATCGCCAACACGCCGAAGACCATCACGGTCCTCACCAAGGACGTCCTTGAGGACAAGAACGCGACTTCACTGCGCGAGATTGGCCGCAGCACAGCGGGCGTGACGCTCGGTTCGGGCGAGGGCGGCAACGCCTTTGGCGACCGTTTCTTCATCCGTGGCTTCGACGCGCGTAACGATATCTTCCTTGATGGCATCCGCGATCCCGCCGTCAGCATTCGCGAAAACTTCTTCACCGAGCAGGTCGAAATTTTGCGTGGCCCGGCATCTTCTTACGCAGGTCGTGGCACGGCGGGCGGTGCGATCAACATTGTCACCAAGCAGGCTGGCGACAAGAACTTCTACAACGCAGGCAGCGAGTTTGGCACCGACCGCACCAAGCGGTTCACGCTCGACGTCAATCAGGTCATCAGCCCGACGCTGTCGATCCGTGCGGGCGGCGTGGCGCAGGATGCCGGCATCGCGGGCCGTAATTTCGCGACCGACGAACGTTACGGCGGCTTTGCTGCGGTGAAGTGGACGCCGACCGACAGTGTCAAGGTTCTCGCCAACTACATTCATACCGATCTGCGCGGCACTCCCGATTTCGGCGTGCCGTGGGATCGTGTCAACAACCGTCCGGTCACCGAGAGCGGTGTGCCACGCGATATCTGGTACGGCGAAGTCAACCGCGACTTCCAGAAGGTCCGTCAGGATATCGGCACGACGCAGCTCGAAGTGAAACTGACGCCCGACGTCACCTTCAACAGCAAGTTCCGCGCGGAGCGCTCGCTGCTGAATTACATCGGCACGATTGCGGAAGCGCCCAGGAATTTCACGTCGAACGTAACGCCGTTCTGTCAGATTGTGAGCAATCAGCCTTACTGCACCCAGCTCAACGCGCAGAGCCGTTACCAAGTCGCGGACGTGCTGGCCAATCAGAGCGATTTTACTGCGAAGTTCGATACAGGCGCATTCAAGCACACGCTGGTCACGGGCACGGAATTTTCTCGTGAGAAAGTCTCTATCGACAAGTATAGCGGCCTCTATTCGGAGGCGAACGGCAGCGGCATGCCCAGCGCCAGCGCGCCGATCGTGTCGTATTTCGATCCTTCCAGCGTCACGTATCTGCCGTTCGGCGGCGCATCGCTGCTTGGGACGCCGCTGGTTGCGACCGTCGATACCAAGAGCGTGTATGCCATCGATACCGCGAACTATAATGATTTCCTTATTCTCAACGGCGGCATTCGTTACGACAATTACAATTACTCCGCCACCAACTACGCGAACCTGTCGCACAGCGCGCTCGACAGCGGCCTCGTCAACTGGAACGCGGGCGCGGTCATCAAGCCGCTGCCATATGCCAGCCTCTATGCAGCCTATGCGACATCATCCAACCCGATTGGCGCGGAGCTGGATGCAAGCAGTGCATCCTACGGCGGTCCGGATTTTACCAACCTTGGCGCTGCTTTCGGTCCCGAGCGCAACAAAGCGGCCGAAGTGGGCACCAAGTGGGAATTGTTCAATCGCCGCTTGCTGCTGACCGCCGCATTGTTCCAGACCGAAAAAGACAATGCGCGTGAAGTCGGTACGGTTGGCGGTGTTCCGAACACGATTGTTGCTGGTGCGGCTTATCGCATCCAGGGCATCGATCTTGAGGCTGCTGGCAAGATCACCGACAAGTGGAGCATTTTCGGCGGTCTTGTTTTAATGGACTCCAAGATCACGAAGTCCAATGTCGCGCCTCCCACGACGGCTGGCTACACGAGCAACGTCGGTCTGAAACTCGCCAATGTCGCGCACCAGTCGTTCAACGTGCTGACCAAGTACAAGTTCATGCCGGATTGGGAAGTCGGCGGGCAGGCGACGTATCGTTCGAAGATTTATGGCGGCACGCTACTCGCGGCAAACCAGGGTACCTCACTGCCGAGTTACTGGCGCTTCGATGCGTTCCTGGAGCACAAGGTCACCAAGAACCTGACGATGAAGCTTGCCGTGAACAACATCTTCAACAAGCTGTATTACGACACGCTGTATCAAAGCGCGGCGCCGTTCGTGGCGGTGGCGCCGGGCCGGGCCGCCTATATCACCGCGCAGGCGAAGTTCTAGACCTATTCTACGGTTACAGGCCCCTAAAACGGGCCGCCAAACATGACTTATACTGGGTCCTGGGTGTACAGGACCCGGTATAAACACGAGTCCGGCATGTTAATCTGCATTCCCGATATTCTGAGCAAGGCCGAGGTCGCCGACTTCCGCCGCATCATGGATGCGACGGAGTGGGAAGACGGCCGCTCGACGGCCGGGGCGCAGTCCGCGATGGTGAAGCGCAACGAGCAGTTGCCGCCCGACAGCGAGACCGCTCGCGTGCTCGGGCAGCGCGTCCTGAGCGCGCTGACCAAAAACCCGCTGTTCATTTCCGCAGCCATTCCGCTGCATATCTTCCCGCCGCTGTTCAACCGCTACGCGGCCTCGGATGGCCACCATTTCGGAGTCCATGTCGACAACGCCGTGCGCGGTGATCGCCTGACCGGCCTGCGCATCCGCACCGACCTCTCGGTGACGCTGTTTCTCTCCGAACCGGAGGACTATGAGGGCGGTGTCCTCACGGTCGAGGATTATTACGGCTCCCATGAGGTTAAGCTGCCCGCAGGGCATCTGGTACTTTATCCTGCGTCTAGTTTGCATCTGGTCACGCCTGTGACCCGAGGAACCAGGGTGGCATCTTTCTTCTGGCTGCAGAGCATGGTACGCGACGCTCACGCACGCAGTATGATTTTCGATCTTGATATGGCCGTTCAGGCCTTGGTCGAACGGTTGGGTCGGGACGACCCTGAAACGGTCAAATTGACCGGCATTTATCACAACCTCATTCGCTACTGGGCCGACGTATGAAAACCATTCGCTTGATGACGTGCCTTTCGATTGTCGCTTGTCTGGCAGGCGCCCCGGCGTTCGCCCAACAGGCGGCTCCAGCGCGGCCCGCCACTCCTGCGGCCAGTTCTCCTGCGCCTGCCACGCCTTCGGCGGTAACCCCGGCTGCTCCGGCGCCTGCGGCCGTTGCGCCAGCCGCCGCACCGGCTCCGACCGCGTTGCCTGCCGCCGAGGCTGCAAAGGCTCTGGCGGTGCCACACGACCTGTCACCGTGGTCGATGTTCATGTCGGCCGATATCGTCGTGAAGCTGGTGATGATCGGCCTCGCTTTTGCCTCGCTGATGACGTGGACGATCTGCTTTGCGAAAATGCGCGAGCAGTTCGTGGCGCAGCAGCGGCTCAAGGCGGCCCTTCGAACGGTGTCGAATTCGCGCACGCTGGCCGAAGCCCGCATGGCGCTTGGCACCGGCAAGACGGTGCTCTCATCTTTCCTTGCAATGGCCGTTCATGAAGTCCGGCTGTCGTCCGGCATTGTCGGCGACACGGGCATCAAGGAGCGCGCGGCGTCGCTGTTCGCGGAATTGACCCGCAGCGAGGCCCGCCGGATGCGCCTCGGCATGGGCATGCTCGCGACCATCGGCGCGACCGCGCCGTTCGTCGGCCTCTTCGGCACCGTCTGGGGCATCATGAATTCCTTCATCGGCATTTCGAAGATGCAGACCACCAATCTCGCCGTGGTCGCGCCGGGCATCGCGGAAGCTCTGCTCGCGACCGCCATGGGTCTCGTCGCGGCGATCCCGGCCGTCATCATCTACAATCACTTCTCCCGCGTGACGAAACGCTATCTGGAGCTTGTCAGCCAGGCGTCCGGTGCGGCGGGCCGCCTGCTGTCACGCGATCTCGACCGCGGCCATGGCGCGGTCTCGCACGCAGCCGAGTAACGGAGACGGCTCGTGGGTGTTACGTTCAACGATGTCGATGACGGTGACGATCTCGGCGAGACGCATGAGATCAACGTCACGCCGTTCATCGACGTCATTCTGGTTCTTCTGATCATCTTCATGGTCGCAGCACCGCTCTCCACTGTCGACCTGCCGGTGGATCTGCCGTCCTCGACGGCGACGCCAACCAAAAAGCCGGACAAGCCGACTTACGTGACCATCAAGTCCGACCTTGCCGTCGCGGTTGGCGAGACGCCCGTGAAACGGGTCGATCTCGTCAACGTGCTCGATGCGGCCGGAGAGGGTAACAAAGACCGCCGTATCTTCCTGCGCGCCGACCGCGCGGTGTCCTATGGCAACATGATGGACGTCCTCGAAATTCTGCGCGCCGGCGGATATCTGAAGGTGGCGCTGGTGGCGCTCGAAGGGGTGCCTGACAGCACCGGCACCGCCATCCCGTCGGCAGCGAAGCCGCAGTAACCGGAAGCGCGATGTTCCTGAACCGGCTCTGGACCGACCCGTCGAGGCGCGTATGGCTGCTCGCCGCCATCGCAGCCCTGATCCTGCATGGCGCGGTTGCGGCCATCGCGGTGACCAGCCTGACGGACACGGCCGATGACGATGAACTGGGGGCCGCCGGCATCGAGGTAGGCCTCGAATTCCTCGCGCCGCGCGGCGAGGCGACCGATCTGCCGCCGGGGCCTGACACGGAAGCGTCCGCAGCTTCGCCTCAGGTGGTCGAACAGAAGGCAGAGGTGAAGAAGACCGATCTGCCGCAAGACAAGCCGATCGAGTCCGAGAATCCGGATCGCGTCGTGTCTCCCGACAAGTCCACAGACCCGAAGGAAGATGATCCGAACGTCGCGGCCAGGCAGCAGGCGCCATCGCAGGAATCGGTGGCCGCGGAGGCCACCGCGATGCCGACTTCGGAATCGGCCCAGCAGTCCGACCGTTCGGTGACGCTCGCTCAGGGCACCGGCGCCAGCAAGCAGCGTATCAAGACGACATGGCAGAAGGAATTGGTCGCTCACCTCGACCATCACAAGCGCTATCCGGCCGATCGCTCCGATGTCAGCGTCAAGATTATGGTCAGCTTCGAGATCGACCGGACCGGCCACATCATTTCGAGCACGATCGTTCAGGGGTCGGGTTATCCCGAATTCGATCAGGCGGCCCTTGCCATGCTGAAGCGCTCCGATCCCGTGCCCGCGCCGCCGCCGCTGGTTGCGGACGAAGGCCTGACCTTCACGCTGCCGGTCGTCTTCCGTGCCCATGGGCAGAAGAAGTAGGGTTTCCTCTTAAATCCGCCTCAGCCGGCCTTGCGCGCCCGTGCCTTTGAGCGGGTCTGCTTCTTGGTCGCGCGAGGGGCTGCTCGCGCCGGCCGGCGCTCGGACTTGGCATTGCCCTTCAGGCTCTTGCGCAACGCGTCCATCAGGTTGATGACGTTGCCGTTCCCGCGCGGCGTGCTCGGCGCCTTGATTTTTTCTCCGGCGCGTTTGCGGCTGATGAGATCGGCCAGTGCGCTCTCGTAGTGATCCTCGAAACGCTCGGGGTCGAATTCGCCGGTCTTGCCCTCGACGATATGCTTGGCGAGGTCGAGCATTTCCTTGGTGACTTTGACATCCTTGATGTCGCCGAAATAGTCGGCCTCGTCGCGGACCTCGTAGGGGAAGCGCAACAGCGTGCCCACTAATCCCTTTTCCAGCGGCTCCAGCGCGATGACGTGCTCGCGATTGGTCAGCACGATGCGGCCCAGTGCCATCATGTTCATGGAGCGGATCGTTTCGCGGATCACGGTGTAAGCATCGTGGCCGACCTTACCGTCGGGAACGATGTAGTAGGGGCGGATCAGGAAACGGTTGTCGATCTCGTCCCGAGGCACGAATTCGTCGATGTCGATGGTGTGGGCCGATTCCAGCGCGATGTTGTCGAGTTCGTCGTCACTGATCTGCACGTAGGTATCGGTGTCGACTTTGTAGCCCTTGACGATGTCCTCGCGCTCGACTTCCTCGCCGGTCTCGGCATCGACTTTGGCGTATTTGATCCGGTGGCCGGTGTTCTTGTTGATCTGGTTGAATCGAATCTTGTCCGACTCGGATGTCGCGGGAAACAGCGCGACAGGGCAGGTGACGAGGGACAGACGCAGGAAGCCCTTCCAGTTCGCGCGGGGCGCCATCGTTAACTCCGGGTTACGCAGACCAGCCGACTCAATGGAGCGAGGAAGGATTCGTTCCTGGATATGTCTCCGAAGGAGAAAAACGGACGACCGCGAGTGGCAAAAGGTTCTGGGATACCGATTATTCCCGATTTGTTCTGCCTCGGTTAGGGTGTGGATTTGCCACGTTATTGCCTTGTTTACGCTACGGTTTTTGAAAGTTCACTGTGGTGTTTTCGCTACAGCATTTTGCGCCGCATCGTGATCAATAGCGTTCATTCGACTTCTACGGACGTTTGGGAGACTACCACTATGAAGAAGCTT
>NZ_ADVZ01000003.1 GCF_000178995.1 Afipia sp. 1NLS2
CTATCCGCCGGCGGTCGCTTCGATGGCGAATGCCGGCCCGCACGGGTTCAGCGAGGCGCTTTATGCCTACACATCGCAGGCGGCCAATAACGGCTCTGCGTTCGCCGGCCTGACGGGGAACACGCTGTTCTATAACGTCAGCGGTGCGATCGCGATGTTCATCGGTCGTTTCTGGATGATCATTCCGGCGATGGCGATTGCAGGCTCGCTTGCGCAGAAGAGAACCGTCGCGGCCTCGAGCGGCACGTTCCCGACCACCGGCGGTCTTTTCGTCGGCCTGCTTGTCGGTGTCATCATCATCGTCGGCGGCCTGACCTTCTTTCCCGCGCTCGCGCTTGGCCCCATTGCCGAGCATCTCGCGATGCAGGCCGGTCAAGTCTTCTGAGGATCATCGCCAAGGAACACCGTTATGGAAACATCGAAACTCCGCAAGCGTTCGGCCGCGAATACGCTCTTCGATCCAAAGATCGTCGTGCCGGCCATCGGTCAGGCTTTTCTCAAGCTCGACCCGCGCACGCTCGCCAGAAATCCGGTGATGTTCGTGCTCGAGATGGTGACGGTGCTCACCACGATTCTGCTCGTGCGAGACATCGCCATGGGCGGCCAGAACATCCTGTTCGAAGCGCAGATCGTTATCTGGCTATGGTTCACCGTGCTGTTCGCCAACTTCGCTGAAGCCGTGGCCGAGGGCAGGGGCCGTGCGCAGGCCGATACGCTGCGGAAGACGCGCACGCAGACGCGCGCCAAGCGCTTGCTTGCTGCCGATAATCCCGAGCTGTTCGAAGGTATCATGGCGGAGGAGCTGGAAGCGGGCGATCTCGTTGTCTGCGAGGCGGGCGATATTATCCCGGGTGACGGTGAAATCGTCGAGGGTATCGCTTCGGTCAACGAAGCGGCGGTGACGGGAGAATCCGCGCCTGTGATCCGGGAATCCGGCGGCGACCGGTCCGCGGTGACGGGCGGCACGACGGTGCTCTCCGACCGGATCGTGGTGCGGATCACGTCTTCGCCCGGTACCTCGTTCCTTGACCGCATGATCAAGCTGGTCGAAGGCGCGGAACGTCAGAAGACGCCGAACGAGATTGCGCTGACGATCCTGCTGGTCGGCCTCACCATCATTTTCGTGTTCGCCACGGCTACGATCCCGAGCTACGCGGCCTATGCAGGGGGCGCGATCTCCATCGTGGTGCTGGTCGCGCTGTTTGTGACTCTTATTCCGACCACGATCGGCGCACTTCTGTCCGCTATCGGTATCGCCGGCATGGATCGTCTGGTGCGGTTCAACGTGCTTGCGATGTCGGGCCGGGCGGTGGAAGCGGCGGGCGACGTCGATACGTTGCTGCTCGATAAGACCGGAACGGTGACATTCGGCAACCGACTGGCGACCGAGATCATTCCCGTTCCCGGCGTCAGCGAGCGCGAGGCAGCGGAAGCAGCACTTCTTGCCAGCGTCGCGGATGAAACGGCGGAAGGCCGCTCCATCGTGTCGCTGGTGCAGGAGAAATATAGTGTGACGCGCGAAGATGCGACGTCGAATGCCAGATTCATCGAATTCTCCGCCAACACACGTTTGTCGGGCGTCGATACCGGCGAGCGGATGTTGCGCAAGGGCGCTATCGACTCCGTCCTGAAATTCGCAAGCCAGGCTGGTGGGCAAAATCTCGTGGAGCCTCCGGCGTTCCGCGCAGCGGTCGACAAGATCGCGCGGGCAGGGGGTACGCCTCTGGGTCTTGCCGATGGCGGCAGGCTGCTGGCGGTGATCCATCTCAAGGACGTGGTGAAAGCGGATGTGAAAGAGCGCTTCGCCGAATTGCGGCGGATGGGCATCAAGACGGTGATGATCACCGGCGACAACCCGATCACCGCCGCAGCGATCGCGTCGGAAGCAGGTGTTGACGATTTCATCGCCGAAGCCACGCCAGAGGACAAGCTGCGCTATATCCGCGATGAGCAGTCGCATGGCCGGTTGATTGCGATGTGTGGCGACGGCACCAATGACGCGCCAGCACTGGCGCAGGCCGATGTCGGGGTGGCTATGCAGAGCGGCACGCAGGCCGCGCGAGAAGCGGGCAACATGGTCGATCTCGATTCCAATCCGACCAAGCTCATCGAGATCGTCGAGATCGGCAAACAGCTTTTGATGACGCGCGGAGCGTTGACGACGTTTTCGATTGCAAATGACGTGGCGAAGTATTTCGCCATCATCCCGGCGATCTTCCTCGCGTTCTATCCGCAACTCGGGGTGCTCAACATCATGCACCTCGCGACGCCGCAGAGCGCGATCCTCTCCGCGATCATCTTCAACGCGTTGATCATCATCGCGCTCATTCCGCTTGCGCTGAAGGGCGTTGCCTATCGCCCCATCGGTGCGGGAGCGCTGCTTCGCCGCAACCTGTTCGTTTACGGCCTCGGCGGGCTGGCTCTGCCGTTCATCGGCATCAAGGTGATCGATATGCTCGTCACCGCATTGCAACTCGCTTGAAGGAGGTTTCCATGTTGAAGGAAATCCGTCCCGCCCTCATCGTTCTGCTGATGCTCACGGCCATCACGGGATTGGCCTATCCGCTGGCCATCACCGGATTTGCGCAACTGGTTTTCCCGGTACAGGCAAGCGGAAGCCTGATGGAACGCGATGGGCAGGTGATCGGCTCCGAATTGATCGGCCAGCAATTCGCAAGCGACAGATATTTCCATGGCCGCCCGTCCGCGACGACGGCGCCAGACCCGAAGGATGCGAGCAAGAGTGTGCCGTCGCCTTACAATGCGGCGAACTCGGGCGGCTCGAACCTTGGTCCGACCAGCAAGGATCTTGCCGAACGCGTGAAGGCGGATGTGGCGAAGCTGAAGGCGGAAAACCCGTCAGGATCGATTCCGGTCGATCTGGTCACCACATCGGCCAGTGGGCTCGATCCGCATATCTCGCCGGAGGCGGCATTCTTCCAGGCTGCACGCGTAGCCAAGGCACGGAACATCCCCGAAAGGACGGTTCGGGCGCTGGTCGCGGGCCAGACCGAAGGGCGGCTGTGGGGTTTTCTTGGCGAACCGCGTGTCAACGTCTTGAAACTTAACCTCGCACTCGACAAGTTGACGTCGTAGACATTCCGCACTGGAATTTCATGGCCACCGAACCGGCCCCACGCGCATCGCCCGATGCATTGCTCGCCAGAGCCCGGAAAGAAGACCGGGGCCATCTGAAGATTTTTCTTGGCGCGGCTCCGGGTGTTGGCAAGACATATGCGATGCTCACGGCCGCCCGCGCGGAAAGCGCAGGTGGCCGTGATGTCGTTGCCGGGCTGATCGAGACCCACGGCCGCCGCGAGACGGAAGTCCTGACCGAGGGGCTTGAGACGCTGCCGCGCAAATCCATCATCTATCGCAATCAGGTCCTGCGCGAGTTCGATCTCGACGCGGCGCTGAAGCGGCGGCCCGGCCTGCTGCTCGTCGATGAATATGCCCACAGCAATGTGCCGGGCAGCCGCCATCCGAAGCGCTGGCAGGATATCGACGAACTGCTGAAAGCGGGCATCAATGTTTGGAGCACGCTCAATATCCAGCACCTCGAGAGTCTCAACGATGTGGTGCAGAAGATCACCAAGGTACGCGTGCGGGAAACCGTGCCGGACATGGTGTTCGACAAGGCCGATGAAGTCGTGCTGGTGGATTTTCCTGCCGGTGAATTGCTGAAGCGTCTCGCCGAGGGAAAAGTCTATGTGCAGGACACCGCCGCGCGTGCGGTCGAGAGCTTCTTCAAGCCGCAAAATCTGACGGCCTTGCGCGAGCTGGCCCTGCGCCGGGCGGCCGAGCGCGTCGATGCTGATCTTGTCGAGCGCATGCAGGCCGAGGCCATCGAAGGGCCGTGGGCGGCCGGCGAGCGCATTCTGGCCTGTATCGGTCCAGATCCGATCTCTCCCGCGGTGATCCGCACGGCCAAACGGCTTGCCGACCTAATGGATGCGCCATGGATCGCCGTGACAGTCGAGCGGCCGGGCGTCAATCCGGACGAGGAGGCTCGCAAACGGCTTGACGAGGCGATGGCGCTGGCGCGCTCGCTCGGCGCGGACACGGAGACTCTGACGGGAGCGGACATTCCCGCAGAATTGTTGCGCTTCGCGCGGTTCGAGAACGTCACGCAGATCGTGGTCGGGCGTTCGCGCAACGGCTTCTTTAACGAGCTGCTGCGGCGTTCGCTGCCGCATGAGTTGGTGCGGCGGACGCAGGACATCGCCATTCATCTCGTGACGCGGGATCGCGAGGCTGACAAGCCCCGGTGGCGATGGCGGCTGCCGCCGCTGAATGCCAATGCGACGGCCTTTGTCTCGGCAACAGCGCTGGTCGCCGTTGCAACGGGTATTGGCACGATCCTGACCGATCTGACGACGATCCCGAACCTTTCGATCGTCTATCTGTTGGCGGTTCTGCTGACCGCTGTGAGATTTGGCATCTGGCCGGCGATTTACGCGTCGGTGCTGTCGTTCGGGGCCTACAATTTCTTTTTCATCAATCCGCTTTATACGTTCACGATTGCGGAGCCTTACGAACTGCTAGCGCTCGCGATTTTCCTGCTGGTCGCGATTATCACTTCGGCCGTAGCGGGGCGCGCCCGGTATCAGGCGGGTGTATCGGCCAGTCGGATGCGGGCGATGCGAAGGCTCTACGAGTTCACCCGGCGTCTCTCGGGTCTCGCGACTCCCGATGCCGTTGCCGAGGGTGCGGCGAGCGAGATGCACATCAGTCTCGCAAGATCGATCGTCGTTCTTCTGGAAAATCATGCGGATCTCGACCTCGTGGCGGCTTGGCCGCCGGAAGACAGCCTCGATGCCGCCGCGATGACCGCTGCCCGATGGGCCTATCAGCACAACGAACCCGCTGGCGCCAATACGGGCACGCTGCCGACGATCCCCTGGTATTTCATCCCACTGCGTTTCGGGGAAAGAATGCTCGGTGTTGTCGGCGTCGCGCGGGAGAAAGATCAGCGCGATCTGGATTCGGAGGCTCTTGCCCTTCTCGATACACTGGCCGAACAAACGGCGTCGGCGCTGGATCGCGCGATGCTGTCGCGCGAAATGGTCAGTGCGAAAACCGCGACAGAGGCGGAAAGAGTGCGCAACACCATGTTGGCCTCGATATCGCATGATTTCCGCACGCCGCTGTCGTCGATTCTTGGTTCGGCGAGCAGCCTGCTTGACTACGGGGAGAGGCTCGATCCTGCCGCGAGGAACGACCTGCTTCAGCACATCAAGGTAGAGGCCGAGGGGCTGGATGAACTGGTGCGCAACCTGCTGGCGGTGACGCGCATCGATGCCGGCGCGCTGGAGCTGCGCCGCGACTGGGTCGATCTGCGTGAAATCGTGCAGCGGATCGTCAGTGCCGCACGGCGGCGGGGAGCGGCGCAGAGCTTTACGATAGGGCTTTCCTCGGACCTGCCATTGATCCGCGCCGACGCGGCTTTGATCGAGCAAGCGGTCGGCACCGTTGTTGCAAATGCCGTCGCGCATACGCCGCGCGAGACGATCATCACCATCGAGAGCGTCATAACTGAAAATGAGATTGAACTGATGATTTCCGATAATGGCCCCGGCATTCCCGCAGAGGCGCTGCCGCGCATCTTCGAGAAATTTGTTTCGCTGGGGGCAGCCTCCAGCGCGGATGGCGGTCACGGAACGGGGCTTGGGCTTGCAATCGCCAAGGGCATTGCGGAGGCTCACGGTGGGTCTGTCGAAGCGCAAAGCCCGGTAGCTGACGGCCACGGAACGCGCTTTATCCTGCATCTGCCGCGTGAGAGGGCGGAGCCATGAGCAGCAGGACCCGTGTTCTGATCGTGGATGATGAAGCTGCCATCCTGCGCTTTCTGAAGCCCGCGCTGGAAGCCAATGCTTATGAGATTTTCGTCACCGCGACGGTTGCCGACGCCATCAAGCAAATCGCCACCACCACGCCCGATATTGTTTTGCTCGATCTTGGATTGCCGGATGGTGACGGGAAGGATGTGATCGGGAAAGTGCGCGAGTGGTCGGACGTGCCGATCATCGTGCTCTCCGCGCGGGAGCGGGAGGTCGAGAAGATCGAGGCGCTCGATAAGGGCGCGGACGATTACGTCAATAAACCGTTCAATGTCGGCGAATTGCTCGCCCGGATGCGGGCCGCGCTGCGTCACCGGATGCAACGCAAGGCGGAAGTTCCCGTTCTGCGCATCGGAATGATCGAAATCGACTCGGTTCGTCATCGCGTGACGCGCGGCGGCGCGGAGGTCAAACTGACGCCGAAGGAGTTTGATCTTCTGTCCTTTCTGTCCCGGCACGCCGGCAGGATTGTAACCCACAGGCAAATCCTCGCGGCGGTGTGGGGCGCGGCCCATGTCGAAGATACGCAATATCTTCGCGTCTATATCGGCCAGCTTCGGCAAAAGATCGAGGACAATCCGGACGACCCGAAACTGGTCCTCACGGAGCCGGGGATAGGCTACCGCATTTCAGAAACAGTCCTGTGAAATGTCTACCAGCCGGGTGCAGCGATGCCGCGTGGCTCTAGCTGCGAGGCATCATGCCGGTGCTCCTTTGGCCCTGAAAGCCGATTGAAGCATGAAGATCGGACTCGGCAGAAGTCCGAGGCGCCGCCAGATAAAGGCTGCCATCGCGACATTCCAGATCACGAGTGTGATCGTTGCCGAGATCGCCGCGCCGATCAGCCCGAACTGGTTGACGAGGGCGGCGCTCAGAAGAATGTTGAAGAGAGCGCTCAGAATTAGGAGAAGTGCCGCGATCCGCTCGCATCCGGTCATGGTCAGGATCGATAGTTGCGAGCCACAACTCGCGGCGAGAACCTGGCCCAGGAGGAGGACATGGAGAGCGGGCACGCCTGCGTCATAGGCTGGGCCGAACCATGAGAGGAGCGGTTCTGCAATAATGGAGAGTGCGAGCGCGCTGAGAGCGGCGCCGCACAGTGTCCATAAGGCGATCCTCGCAGTCAGGACTTGCAGCGCGTGGTGCTGTTTCCTGACAAAGAGGTCGGAGATCGTCGGTGCGAGCAAAGTGTTGGCAGCGGTTCGCGGCAGAGCCACCAGAAAGGATATGCTGAACGCGAGCGCGTAGATGCCGGCCTCCTTGGTCAGCCCGAGCCAGCCGAGCACCAGCACGCCGCAGCGATTCAACATCGCTTCGGTGGCGGCAATCGCCACGAGAGGCAGGATCGTCTTTCGCCAGATCGGTATATCGTAGCTTGGCGCTATCCCATCGATCTCTTGCGGATGAAGCCGCCGGACCGCGAGGCTCGCGAGGACAAGGGCCATGGCCGTGCTGGCGAGGGTCGCCATCATGACCAGAGGGGCATCAAGACGCCATTTCAACACCTGGCTTAAAAGCACGACGATGCAGATCAAGGCGCCGTCGCGGATCATGCGATCCGGCACCACGGCCGACAGAACGCCGCCGAATGCGCGGACGATCGAACTTCGAATCCACAGCAGCGCCCAGACTGGGACCAGAACAAATCCGGCGAGAAAGGTGTTTCGCAATTCCGGAGATATTTCCCTATTCGGAATCACGACGGCGGCTGCGCCAACCACAACAACGATTGCGCCGGCGACCGCCATGCGTTGTTCCGAGTACCGGATTACGCCGCGCAGCAGGCTCCATGCCTGATTGGCACGATAGGCGGATACGAAGCGCAAGAGCGCGATATCGAAACCCAGTGCGGAAAAATAGGCCAGCACGGTGACCCAAGCGAGAACGTAGGCGTAGACGCCAAAGGTCTCGGCGCCAACGATCCGCGCGATCAGGAGCTGCGAGCATGCGGTCAGTCCGGCGCCGGCGACGTAGACCGCAAGCGCCGCGATGCCGCCAATGGTCACGCGCCGGATCGATCCGCTGCCAAGGACCCTGTCAAACATGAGGAAGGCCCTCGCTGGAGAGATTGCCCCAAAGCGCATGGGATGTCTGATATGGCGGGCGCAGTACCATTTTGATCTGCTCGGCGGTCTCTCTTACCGCATCGTCCAGCGAGCCTGGATCGGATGAATTGATGCAGGTGACCGGCTGGCCCCGTTTTCGAAGAAGGCCGAGGAGATATTCAAAGAGTGGGTGTTCTTCGCTGTTCGTTGCCGGATCGACTTCGAGCATGCGCTCGACCGGGCCTTGGAAGCGCTGCCGGTTGTGAAGGCGTGCGGCCAGAATATCGGGAGACGCATCGAGCTGGATCAGCAGATCTGGTTTCGGGATGATGTCGAGCGCGCGCGCGATCAGCGTTTCGTCGGCCGATGGGTGAGAGAGTACAAGTGAGCAGACCGCCTGAATGAAGGCTTGGTCGAACAATGTGATGTGGCTTGAGTTGGAAGCCATGTGCCAGGAATGGGACAGGCGGAGAATGTATTGGCTCAGTCTGACCGACGAGAGAAAGTTCTTGGGCGGGAGTACCTTTAACAGGCTTGCCGCCGTGCTGAGATCGTTCCGATAGGCAAGCGGGTGAAACGTCATTGTCAGAAGTTCAACGACAGGCCTCACCAGACGGATCGCTACGGCAGCCGTTGGCGCGGATATCGGATGTTTGCGGGAATCCGTCGGTAATCGTTCGGCCGGCCGGTAGCTGAGAACGAGATCAACGTTTTGATGCTGATTCTGGAGTTCAGCAGCCAGTGCGCGGGCAAAGGTCGTCTTGCCGACGCCTTGTGGGCCAAAGATCTCGACAATCATGAGCGAGCTCCATGAGGGCCTACAGAAGATCCCATATTTCGGATTTGATCCGGCGTATCACATCGGGCAACGGCTGCTCGGCGTCGATGGTGACGACACGTCTCGCCTCGAAGGTGAGATGCCGTAACGTCGTAATGCGTTCCCGAACGATCGATGGGTCCATATCCGGTTCGCGCAATAACGCCGTTTCCGGCGTAACCTGCAGCTTGATGACGAGATCCGGCGGTAGACGTTGCGCGAGAAGATACGCGGAGGCTTCGAGGCGGCGAAGCCAGCGTGGCGCGCGGGGAACGCGGTTGAGAAGCGGGCCGTCGTTGAAGCTTGGCGTTTGGTTTTGGGGATAGCGGTCTGTCAGCACGATCAGCCCGCGGTTGGCGCCGCGCCGCGCGCTCACCAGTTTGTTTCGCTTCTCCCTTGCGACGACGAGCGCCCAGACCGTGAGAAGCACACTGTATAAAAAGCCCGGCTCCCGGTGTGACATTGCACCATGGGACGCACCCTTCGGTCGCGTTTTAAGGGCGCTTGCGATGAGCGGCAGCATCATCTTGAATGGCCGTAGCAGAAGCGATGGCCTGCCATCTCCGGTGCCGAAATACATGGGAATGGTGTCGATCTCCGATCCAAGCCATTCATGGATCGTGGTCACGGCGGTCGATTTTCCACTGCCATCGACGCCGACAATAGCGACGATCATGCCGCCGCCCGGCGCGCGCCGGCTCCATGGCCGAGGCAGATAAAGAAATTTCTTGTTGATGCCTCCGATGGCCCAGTACATGGCTCGTACAATTGTCCGCAGACGAGCCTCGATCGCGCCGTACATTCGATAGGGCGCAAGGAATTTTTCGACTTGACGCCTCAGGACCGACTGATCTTCCAGCGGCTTTTTGTCGCGAAACGCTTCGACGAGTTCGGTGGCCAGGCGTTCGTTCATCAAACGGGAGGCCAATTCGTGGAGTGCGATGTCGTCGACGCGGGACGCAAGAGCCATGCGGTCCAGGGAGAATTTGCGTGTCGTGGAGGTCCAATGCCGCCATGTCACCAGATCTCGACGCCGTAACTCCAGGCAACTGCGGACGACTAGCAGGAACGCTTCGCTGATGGGGTCGAGTATCCTGATCGGGAAAGCCGGGTGCCGAATGGAACGTGCAATGATCACGTCTTCCCACGGAAGGCGATAGTTTTTCAGCAGCCGTTCGCCTGATATCAGGCGGAAGTGCAGATGAACGTGCACCAGTCGTCCGATGAGACTGTCATGGCCGAGGAAACTCAGAACGGCGGGGTCATCCCGGTAGGGGGCGGACGGAAAAAGCTTCAGACTGCATTCTAGCAGGATGGCTTCGCAGCGATGTTGATCCTTCCGCGCGACAAGAAGATCGAGGTCGCTTTCGCCGGTCAGAACGGAATAAATGCTCCTACTGCTTTTCCAGAAACAATAGGAGATATCGGCTTTCTGAAAGCCCTCAAGAACTGCGAGAAAAACAAAAGAGATTGCGCTCTCCGAAGGAGGCTGCGCCGTCGGTTCAAGTTCTTTATGGATCTTGATCGGCCTCATGATCGAATTGCTCCGGCTTCAAGAGCATCGCTGGTGGGATGTTCTGTCGCAAAATCCGCCTTCTGCCATGGCCAGGATTAAGTCGGGCGTGAATAGTAGTTTTCGTATGTCACCAGCGCCTCACCTGCGTCGCCATAGCGATAGGTCGCGTGCATTTTCAGGTCGACCTGCGTCAGAAGAGCGAGAGGAATGTCGATCCCTTCGCCGCGGCGATTGGGGGCGCGCAGCAAGCCGATCGCATTCTGTGCAACCTCGCGCCGGGTGCTGCCCCATTTGACGACAAAGACGACCTTGTCGGCCATCGGCGCCAGCAGTCGCGATTCGACAATTCCGAGGAGGGGCGGCCCATCAATGATGATGCTGTCGTAACTCTTGCTCAATTCGCTCAGGAGAAGTGGAAGCCGCTGGTCGGCGAGGATCGGCAAAGCATCCAATGGAGACGTCGGCATGGCGAGATAGTCGATTCCAAGATCGGGAATATGCGTGGTGATGTCCGCCGCGGACTGGTTGCGCAGAAGAACATCGAAGATTTCTCCCGCGGTGCTGTCGCCAAGCTCGCGCGAGACAGACGGCCGCTTGAAATCGAGGTCGATCATCAGCACCCGCCGCCCCAGTGATGCGGCGCAGACGGCAATGCTGACGGCAGCCGTCGTCTTGCCTTCTCCGGGCACACTTGAGCTGATCAGAACGGTCCGCGGTGCACGTTGCGGCGTTGTGAGCCAGAGTTCGCCGACAACCGAGCGGATGGATTCAGTGTAGGCGGAGAAAGGCTCGGTCAGCATATGCTGATGAGGTTTCACATTGCGTATGTCGGATAGCCGGGGAATGAAACCGACGCAGGGAATCCCGAGGGCATCCTTGACGTCGCGTTCGCTGCGCAAGCCTCTGTCGCTTTGCTCCATGATCACGGCAATGAAGCTTCCGCCGACGAGAAGAATGATCAGGGTCGGCAGGATAAATAAAATCGGATTGTGGGAGCTGGGCTGGTTCGGCGGCGTGGCGAGAGAAACGATTCGAGCAATCGACCCGATGTCGCCTCGCTGGCCGATAATTTCCCGCTCGCGCCTTTGCAGGTTGGAATAGATCAACGCGCTTGCGGCCGCCTCGCGTTCAAGTGCGCGAATTCGTGCATTGGCGTCTTGCGCTCCCTGGCTGCTTTGATCCTGCGAAGCCTGGGGCGGGCTGCGGGCTTCTTTCTGGGCGGCTATCGCGCTCTGGGTGGCGGCGTTGCGCGCCTCGGCTATCCGATCGCGAAGCAGTGCGAGTTCGCGCGACGTGTACTTTGATTTCTGGTCGTTCTGGCTGTCGATATACAGTTGCACGGCCTTGTTGACGACGATTGCTGATTCTTCAGGGCTCTGTGATGTGTATCGGACGACGATGATTCGAGAGCGGTCTTCCTGAGCGACCCGCAGATGCCGCTCAAGATCTTCGACATCGATGAGTGTTCCATGCCGATTCCTGAAGAAGGTTCCGATCCAGATGTGAAGGCGGCGGTTGAGTTCGCCTGCCCATGAGGCGTCTGCTTCGGCTGCGGGCTGCGTCGGAGGGGAAGGCAAGGCCGTGGTCGCGGCGGCGGTGCGCCGGGACCGTTTCGCGGTGGCGATGAATTCTGGATCAGCCAGCAGGCTCTTGACGACACGCTGAAGCTGATCGTGCGATGTCAGAAGCTTGACTTGCGTATCAATGGCGGAATCCTCCGAAGCGGGTGAGGCGGAGGCGCCGCTGGCACCCTGGGTCGGTTCGACGATGATCTGGGCTGCGGCAGTATATTTGGGGGCGACCAGCAACGCTGCCGCCGATGCCAGCAGCGTTCCGCACAATGCGATCGTCAGGATCAATCTCCGGCGCCGCCGTAATGTGTCGAGCAGTTCGATCAGGTAAAGCCCGGAGGTAGCCTGCGCGTCGTCGGGTTGGGTGTATCCGGAATTGTAGATGTTACGGATAGGCTGGATGTCGGAGGCGATCCTGTACGCGATATCCCTATCAATGTGTGTCCAGTTCATGACTCAGCCTCCACATGACATTTCACCGCTGGCGGATCGAGCACAGGCAGCGAGGGACTTGTATGGCGGTTCGCATCGAGCCAGGATTGAACCATCAGGACGGACCATAAATAGCGCGAGCGGTCGCGCTGACCGGTCAGGTGTTCCTGCCAGCATGCCTGGACACTTCGAGAATCGATGAGGCCATCGTCGCGGATGCGGCGCATATCGAGCAGCCCTTGCGCCCACTCTCGCAAGGGGCCGCGAAGCCAGAAACCGATCGGCACGTTGAAACCCTGCTTTGGCCGCTCGAAAAGATATTCCGGCAGATAGCGGCGCAGGACTTGCCGCAATATCCATTTGCCTTGTCCGTTGCGAACCTTCAGGGCTGTCGGCAGTCGCCAAGCGAATTCGACCACGCGGTGATCGAGGAAAGGGCTGCGTGCCTCGAGGCTGGCCGCCATGGTCGCTCTGTCGAGCTTCACGAGAATATCCCCGACGAGATAGCTGGCCATATCGCAATACATGATGTGCGATGCCGCGTCGGATAGATCGGGGATGTCTTCGTGTTCAAGCAGCCCGAAGGATGCCGTCTGGCTTCCGCGGGAGAAACTCATGAGCCGGTGGTAGAGTTCGCCGTCATTCGTGACGTTGAGCACCCGCGCGAGCTTGTCCAGATTGTCCTTGATGAGAAGCGCGCGCATGTCCTCGGAGAGGGGCAGACTGCCGAACCACTTTTCCCACGCCTCCGGACTTCGCATATGAAATGCCGAAGCCATCATGTGGCGCAGTCTTGCGGGCATTTTGAAGAGCAGCCCCAGACGCGCCATCGCGATATGGCGAGAGTACCCGCCAAAGCATTCGTCCCCACCATCGCCGGACAGCGCGACCGTGACGTGCTGTCGTGCCAAACGGGACAGAAGCAATGTCGGTATTTGCGATTCGTCCGCGAATGGTTCGTCCCATACCTGCGGAATGTCGGGGATGACGGCGAGAGCCTCATCCGGCGTGACCCTGAACTCAGTGTGTTCCATGCCGAAATGCCGCGCGACCATCGCGGCGTGATGTGCTTCGTCGTAGCTCGACTCGGCAAATCCGATGGTGAATGAGCGAATGGGCTGCTGCGATTGCGCCTGCATCAGCGCCGCGATCATCGAGCTGTCGATTCCGCCGGAGAGAAACACGCCGAATGGAACGTCGGCTTTCATGCGCTGCTGCACGGCGTCCCGCAGCAATTGGTCGAGTTCGGTTTCGAGATCTGCGGGATTTTCCGTCAACAGGTTCCGCTGACCTGCCTCCGCAGTGGCGGCGAGTTGCCACCAGCGCCGGACCTGTCGGCGCAGATGAGGGAGGCTGCCGGTTGCGACGTCATCGGCGGTTATTGAGAGGATCGAGCCGGGAGGGAGCTTGAAAACGCCCTCCCAGATACAACTGTGATCGGGAATGAAGCCGTATTGCAGGACCATGGCGATCGCATTGCGATCTATCCTTGGCTCGAAGCCGGGATAGGCCCGGATGGCCTTGAGTTCGGACGCAAAGACGATGCCGTCCGGAACGATGGCGATATACAGAGGCTTCTTCCCCATGCGATCGCGCATGAGGTGCAGGGTACGAGCTCGTCGATCCCAGACGCCAAGGGCAAACATGCCGGAAAATTGCGGCAGAGAGGCTTCGATGCCGAAGCTCTCGAACGTGGCAAGCATCACTTCGCTGTCGCTGTGGCCCCGGAAACGATGATGGCTCTTTTCCAGTGTCCGCCGCAGCTCCGCGAAATTGTAGACCTCGCCGTTGAAGCTCATGACGAGATTCTTGTCGCGCGACAGCATGGGCTGCTTTCCGGCCTCCGAGAGATCGACAATCGAAAGCCGTCGATGGCCAAGGGCGATGCCGCCTTCTACGTCGATCCAGGTGCCGCTGGCGTCGGGGCCGCGATGCTGCAGGGTTGCAGTCAACTGTGCGATTGTCGCAAGTTTGCGCGGGTCGGATTTCTCGGGATGCAGAAAGATGCCGGCAATTCCGCACATGTCATTCGCTCCGATTGTACAGGAGAGACGAAGCGCGGGAATTTGCGCTGGCCATCAGTGCAAAGGCGATCGCGAACCAGAACAATGGCTGGCGAATGATGAGATGGAACATGCTGAGGACAATGATGCTCCACACCACGACCACCAATGCATCGAAGTGCATGCGATAGGCCGCATGGAAGGCGGTTCCGACCAGCCAGGTGAACGACAGGATCGCGATCAGGCCGCCCTGCGTGAAAAGATCGAGAAACGTATTATGCGCCTCAAAGTTCGGCGTGCCGTTGACCTGAGGGTGCTCGATATATTTTGGCTCGGAATCTTCCCGTCTCGCGGCCACGAGAACCGGAGGAATCTCGATATGAGGCCCGGGTCCCAGTCCGAGCATGCCTGACTCGATTCCGCGATCGATCGCGCTCCTCCATGCATTCAGGCGTATGTTTGCCGTCTGCGATGTCTCCTGCCGCGTGCCCTTTGCCATCTTCATCATGAGATCGAATGTTTCGGCTTCGACCAGATTGGCGAACAGGAACGCCGTGGCTGCGATGATCGGAAGCGAGATAATGGCGATGCCTGCGATGGCCCTCCTGGGCGATGGCTTCGGCATCGTCAGCCAGGACCTGAGTTTCAACAGCGTAAAAAGCAGAATTCCGGTCACCAGGATGACCGCATATGTATCGCTTCTGGTCAGTCGCCCAACATAAATGGAGAACGCCGCGCATAGAGCGGCGATAGCCTTTCTGCCGAGTCCGGAAATGTGCTCGATAAAATGAACCGACAGGAACGTGGTAATCGCACAAAAGATGGCAAGCTGGTTCGGATTGTCCGACAAGCCGCGGAATCGTTCCCAGTACCAGGGATCCGTATGTGGGATGGCGATCAGGCCCCATGCGGTCAGGAGTTGAACGCCCAGGAATGCGGTGCTGGACAGTATTAAAAGCCATGCGGCGCGAGGAATGGAGCAGCCAGCGTCAGGTCCTACGGTGCAGAGAAGGCTGACGGCGAGAACGATCGCGTATGCGAGGATGTCGTGGATGAACAGGTTCGGATCGTGAATGTCGCTGATCACGAATGCCGTTGCTGAACCCAGGCATAGCGAAATGATGAAGAATATCCAGAAGACGCACATTCGGGAGAGTGCGGGTGTCATCTTCGAATGAAGGAGGCTTCCCGCTTCGCCGATCATCAGGCCGATCCAGATGACGAGACTGACTTCGCCCGGCCCGATAGGCAGCCCTGCGGGTCGAAGCTGCGATGCAGTCGACAGCACGAGGCCAAGAGCGAGCAGGGTATCTCGGATCATGGTTCAACCTGCTGCAATGACATCTCGAGTCCGGCGCCGCTGCGGTCTCCGTACAAGGGCGAGTGATTTAACGCCGCAAGGTATGCTTCGGCATATCGATCGGCCGTGAGCTGAAGACCGAACTCTCTTCGCACCAACAGCCCCGCACGCGCGGCCATCGCACGCGCAGCCTCGCGCTCCCGCAAGACGCCCAGAATCCGTTCGGCAAGCGCATGCGGATCGCGTGGCGGCACCAGAAACCCGCTCCATCGATCCCTGACCACATCAGTGCATCCCGGCATCGTTGTCGCGACGATTGGAAGGTTTGCGAGCGCCGCCTCAAGTAGAGCGCGCGGCACGCCTTCGCGATACTCCGTCGGGAATGCAAAAACGTCGGAGATCCTGAGAAGCGCGGGAATGTCCGATCTTTTCCCAGCCCAGATCACATAAGGCGCGTGACAGTCGATATCGGCTTGCGTGACGGCCGACGATCCTTCGCTGTCGCGAGGGCCTACAAGCAGAAAGCGCACGCCGGGGCGGACCTTGTTCACCAATGCGGCGGCGGCAAGAAGGGTGGGGATTCCCTTCTGGTGAGTCATCCGGGCCACTGTAATGACGACCTCAGCTTGACCGAGGTTCAGTTGCTGGCGAATTTCGGTTGATGAGGGGCCGTCGAGAACCGCCCGATCGAAAGATTCGATGTCGACACCTGAGCCCGGTATCAGCCGGAGCGAGCCTTGACCGATCATCCGGTGCCTTTCGAAAAAGGCCCGATCGTCGCTATTCTGAAATATCGTCATCGTGGTGAAGCGCGCCGCGATACGATGCAGCGTTGGAAATACCTGGCGGAGCGTCAGGGTCATCGCAGAGCGTGATGAATATATCTGGCCAAGTCCGTTGATCGTGCGGATGGCATGAACATCCGGCAGGTGCCGTGCGGCAATCGGCACCAGCAGGTTCGGCTTGGTGTCGAAGCTTTGTGCAATATCGGGCCCGACTTTCGTGATGAGTCTCGTCAGCGCACGGATTGCGGACCTGTCGGCAAGCGGATTGATAAACCGGTCGAACCGAAACGGATGAAAATCGATGCCATGCCGGGTGAAGGGAGCAGGGTCGCCGGTTCCTGCCGCGGTGACGGCAAAGCCGCGCCTTCGGAGTGCGAGCAGGAATGGAATGCGCAGATTGTGATCTTCGCCGCCGATGCAGAGCAAATGAGGTTTTGTGTGGCGGCGGGCTGAAGGCTTGATGCTTTCCCTCCCCCCGTTCACCGATTTCAAATCGATTTTGATCCGGTGCTTAGAGTTGCGCGCTGGGCTCTCGGTATAGGAGGAGAATCCATCGGTCATCGGAGCGCACCTGCAACGCGGGGACTAGATCTTGCTGTCGCTACAGCCTTCGCTTCATCCGTAAAGGGCGGGGTTACCGATCAGATAAATGACTGCCGTTGGACAAAGATGGACCATGCTATCAGCAGGGGGACAGGCTGAGCGTGTGCATTACGGAGTACCCATATCGGGGTATGCAATGCAGCTTCGAGCTTCGATTGTGTGGGTTGATTGCAGGTTTTGCAGCAACGCCTGCTATCAAACCACGAGCCAGGCTGGCCCAGAATGGGTGGTTGCCATCGCAACGAGCTCGGCGCGGTTCTTGATGGAGAGCTTGTGATAGATGTGATGCAAATGAAGCTTGATGGTGCCTTCGGAAATGTTCAGCCGGCGGGCGGCTTCTTTGTTTGAAATTCCTTCGGATATCTCATGCATGATTTCGCGCTCGCGCTCGGTCAGATATGAGAGCGGCTGACCCGGCGTCTCGACGCGCGCTGGCTTGTTTTGATGTCGCGAAGCGCTCGTTGGATTGGGTGTGGAATTCGCGGGTGAATGACCGATGACGATCTGAGCCAGGCATCGCGCCACCGTTGATCCCTTGAGGGGCCATTCGTAACTGGTGATGACGGATATATCGTCAGGTTCGGACGATGCAGCGAGAAAAACCACGCGCGTAAAGAAACAGGCTGATGCGACCGCGGCGAGAATGTCTTGTTCCGGAATCTTGCTGGACATCAAGCGTTCGATGATCGCGATGTCGGGAGACCGGGCCCGCACCAGCCCGACGCATTCGGAAATGGTGGCGCAACTGGCGACGACTTCAAAATTGCCTTCGGCGTGCAGAAGATCGGCGAGGTTCTGCGAAGTCAATGGATTGCGATTTGCAATAACGACCCGAACGCAACGCATGGCACACCTCTGAAATGGGTACCCCCCATTCAGTATTCACGTGGCCTAAGAGGCATATCCTCAGGCGCAATAGCGCAATAAGTGACGGTTTCACATCTACTTGCAGTGGGCAAGTCAAAAATCTGTAACAGATGAGGGGGGCTACCTCTTTCGGGGTAGGGATCGGGCCGTTGACCGTGGTCCCGGATCTGCCCGGCAAGTGTGCAAAGAGGAAAGGGGCTCCGTCTCGAAAAGCCCTGTCGCACATAACGAACGATATATATCGATACCGCGAATTGTCATTTACATTTCATAAAAGGATCACGGTCTGATCCATGTTGGAAGTTTGATCGGTGGCTGGGTTTTCAAAAAAATAAAAGCCAAGGCAGGAGCGGAGGATCGCGCGGTTGAATTGGATCTAGGATTTATATCCTGATCATTGACTGGCTGTTGTCCAATGGTGGCTTCGGAATGGGGACGGAGTCGATCAAAGGTCGGGGCGGTTATGGAGTCGAACATGCGTGCGACCGTCATTGTTGGATCGAACAATCTTTTCCGCGAAGGCCTTAGTCGTATTCTTGGAGCTGCGGACTTCAATGTTCTGGACGCAATCACGGGAGTGGACGACGCTGCTCTGGATGCCATGGTCGTACACGATTGCGCCCTGTTTATTCTCGATGCCGGCGATGGTTCGAATACCGTGCTTGATCAAATCAAGCTCATCAAGGCGCGGAATCCGATGTGGCGCGTCGTGGTGCTGGATAACAGCAATCAGTTGATCAATATCGCGTCCGTTTATCGCGCAGGCGTTAGCGCCTATCTGGCCAACGTCGCAACGTCGGTCGCTTTCATCAAGTTTCTGGAACTGGTGATGCTGGGTGAAACGATTTTGCCGGCTGCATTTCTTCCATTCGTGCTTGATCAGGCCAGCGATGACAATGGCGCCAGCTCTCATGTGAATGGGAACGAATGCAAGAGCGATCTGGAACAGCAGTTGATCGCAGCAGTTGGCGGCGCACCGATTCCGCAACTGTCGTTGCGGGAAAAAGTGGTGCTGCGCTGTATCATCGAAGGCGGATCGAACAAGATGATCGCGCGAAAGATCGCCATTTCGGAGGCGACCGTCAAAGTTCACGTCAAGTCGATCCTTCGCAAGATACGTGTCCATAGTCGCACGCAGGCCGCGATCTGGGGAATGAACAGCGGCTTCTCCCTTTGCCAGATCGAGAATGCGACCGTATCGCCTTCGATCGTGGCGCATTCACAAGAGCCTGGAGGCGTGGCGGCATTGCCGCCCGCACGGTGAGAAGAGCGGCTGCTGCCGTTCATGGCAGCTGCTCGCGAGAAAAGGAGCCGGGAACATTCTGAGGTTCGATTGAGAGGGGACGAGGCCGCCTTCAATTTCCGAATTCGCTGATTGGATCAACATGGGCGAGATGAACGTGCTGACGGCAAGAGGCGTGCTTTGTGTGGCGCTGCTATGGGGCGCGTCGCATGTCCCTGCACTGGCTGTCGATGATCTGGCGACGGCGCTTGTCCTTCCGACACTTCCGGCACCCAATATCGCCTATCTGCAAGAGGCAACGGACCTGGCGTTTGGCACGCGCGTGACTCGCGTGACGGATCCGGGTGGAAACATGCCCGGCGGTATTGTCTGTAAGCCCGCATACTGCACGCACAGATACTCCAGCTCCCAGGCCTGGAATGCCGATCAGAGCCTGTTGGTGATCTCGAACGGTTGCTCCGGGCTGTGTTTTCTCGACGGGCAGACTTACGTTCCGCTTTTTCATCGTTCGACGCCGGACGAATGCGAGTGGCATCCGACGGATCCGCGGCTGATGATCTGCGTCAGTCACCGCGCGATTTACACCTGGAATCCGCGAAGCGACGTCAAGACGATCGTTTTCGCAGGAGCTGGCTATCGCAATCTTCAATTCGGGCCCTACAAGGGCAACCCTTCACGGGATGGCAGAAGATTGGCTGTTCGCGCAACGGCAGCCGACGGAGCCCTTGTGGCCTTTGCCTATGACATTCAAGACAAGACGAAGTTCGCGGATATCGATCTGACGAAACTGCCGGGCAAGAATGGCTATTGCTCGATCTCTCCATCGGGGCGTTACATTTTCTGCTCTCAGAAAATGCCTGGCGACATCGACCACGGATATGTGTTCGCGGTTGATGGCACGCAGCTCCAGTACTGGAGCGATCATCATCGCCCGGGCCATGGCGACATGACGATCGATGCGGATGGCAGCGACGTCTATGTCGGCATCAGCAAGGATTATCCGGACAAGTTTCACGTCATCAAGCGGCGGTTGGTCGACGGCAAGGTTACGGATCTTGCGCCTTACGGAGAGGGCCAGCATGCCTCGCTGCGGAATATCAATCTGCCCGGATGGGTATTCCTGAGCTACGGCGGGAATTATGCCGAGATCGCCGCGCACCGGAGTTGGGCGCCTTTCTACCAGGAGGTGGTTGCGCTTCGTATCGACGGGAGCGGAGAGGTGCGCCGGATCGCGCAGGTCCGTAATCCCAAGCATGATTATTGGAGCGAAACTCACGCATCGCCATCGCCCGACGGGTCGCAGGTCATCTGGTCCAGCAATTGGGGACAGCCGGGTGGGCCGGTCGCGGATTACGTCACGCGGTTGTCTTGGCCAAAAGAGCTCTCGAAGCAGTCATCAATGCGTCAATGACCGCCAACACAGGAGTGGCATCATGTCGACGGTTCGATTGTCAATGGAAACCGGCTCCCCTCGTCCTCGCAAGATTGCGCGCCTTTCCTGTTTCGGGCTGCTGCTGTCCGCAGCGGCTATGTTGTGCGCGGCCTCTCCAGCGAAGGCCGATTACCGGCTGCATGTCGGCGATGTGATCGAAATTTCGGTGGCGAGAGCACCGGAACTCAAGCAGCGCGTTCCCGTGCAGTTGGATGGCTCGATCTCGTTTCCGATGATGGGCAATCTTCCCGTCGCGGGTCTTACACCTGCGGAAGCGCAATCCAGAATTCAAGCGATCCTTGCGACCAAGGTCTTCCGTCAGCGGCTTTCGGATGGACGTGACAATGAGATCATGATCGACCATGACGAGGTGACGGCGACCGTGGTGGAATATCGGCCGATCTACGTCAACGGCGACGTTTCCAAGCCGGGTGAGTATGCCTACAGGCCGCTGATGACGGTCCGGCAAGCCGTCGCTCTATCGGGCGGTTACGAACTGATGCGCTATCGGATGCAGAATCCGGTTCTCGAGGCCGCGGACCTGAGAGCCGAGTATGAATCCCTGTGGGCGGAGTTCGCCAAAGAGCAAGCTCTTGTCTGGCGTTTGAAGACGGAACTTGGAGAAGACAAGCACCTCAATCAAAGCAGCCTCAAAGATTTGCCTTTGAAGCAATCGACGATTTCTGAAATCGTGCATGTCGAGGCGGAGCAGTTGAAGGCCCGTCAGGCGGATTACGACAGTCAAAAGGCATTCCTGCAACGCGCAATCGTACTGGGGGACAAGCAGGTTGATGTCCTGACGGAGCAGCAAAAGCAGGACGACGAGGGCGCGCAGGCCGACATAGACGAACTGCAAAGGGCTCTGGAATTTTATGGCAAAGGCGCTCTTCCAAGCCCGCGCGTTGCGGATTCCCGGCGCGCGGTGTTGATGTCCTCGACACGAAAGCTGCAGACGTCAGCTCAATTGATGCAAATCAAGCAGCAGCAGAGCGACTTCACGCGGCAGCTCGGCAAGCTCGACGATCAACGCAAGATGGATCTGCTGAAGGATCTGCAGGATGCCAATGTCAAACTCGCCGAGGTCCGGGCGAAGCTGCAGAGCACGTCGGAGAAGCTGCAATATGCAACACTTGTCCGGTCGCAATTCGTCCGTGGCGGCGGCCAGCCCGAGATTGTCGTCATCAGGATGGACGAAAAAGGCCAGACCCGCATTCGTGCGAACGAAGAGTCTGAACTTCAGCCCGGAGATGTTGTCGAGGTCACTCTGCGGCCGGGCCAGACCGATGATCAGCGTGAGCCATGACCGCGTGCAGCGACCGCATTACCGCTCCCGCAGAATGTCGTGCCTGTAACGGGCGAGCGGGGACAGCAGATAGCTGATGATACGTCGCGACCCTGTCCTGATTTCGGCCGTCACGGCCATGCCGGGAGAGAGCGGGATCAGCTTGTCGTCGATTTGCATCTGCGTGCGGTCGAGTGCGATCCGGGCCGCATAGGTGAGCTCCTGATTTTTAGGCTCGGTTGCCGGACTTTCCGGCTGCATCGGCTGCTCGCGCGATTTCTCGGGGGTAATGGCGTCGCGCGAGACGCTGATGATGTGTCCATGAAGGAGGCCGTAGCGTGTGAAGTTGAAGGTATCGACCTTGATCTCGGCAGTCTGTCCGGGGAATACGAAACCGATATCCCGGTTGGACACCATGGCTTCGATTTCAACGCCGCCGTCGGTCGCCACGATCACGGCAATGGATTGCGCCGGCGTCACGACACCGCCGATTGTGTGCACCGCCAGTTGCTGCACGACGCCGTCGATCGGAGCAGTCAGAATTTGAAGCTTGGCCTTCTGCTTGGCCTTGATAACGTCTTGCCTGAGGCCTCCCGCCTTCTGTTCTGCTTTTGAGAGATCATCGAGCAGGGTGCGGCGGTATTCTGCTTTCGCGCGAGTTTGCGTCTCGTCGAGCGCGGCAATCGCCGCATCCGCTTCCTGTTCTCTGCTTTTCTGGACGAGCGTTTCGTGCTGCTGACCGACGAGATCCTGTAACTCGGACAGATAAGTGATCTTCGAGCCAAGCTTGTTTTCGTAGAGATATTCCCGCATCTTTGTCCGCTCCTCGAGCAGGGGAATGGTGGCCTCCAGCTTGGCGATGTTGGCGGCGATGGTGTCACGTTCCGCCCGTTTCTGTGCGATCTGGCGGCCGATCTCGGCGATCTTCGCGCGATGTTCCTGGGTCTGCGAGATCAGATACTGACGCTGCGTTTCGACGAGCTCTTTGGTTGCGTCCTGCGGTGGCGTGAAGCTGTCGGCCGGATTGTCGTGGTTTGCGAGGGCGGCCCGAAGCCGCGCGACATCGAGCTCGGCGGCGATTAGGTCGATTTCCATATGTTTGACATCGGCTGCATTGATCGTGGGATCGAGCTCGATCAGGACATCGCCTGCTTTGACCGTCGAGCCGTCATGGATGTGAATGGCACGGACTACGCCTGCCTCGAATGGTTGGATAATCTTTGTGCGGCCGTTGGGAATAACCTTGCCCGGCGCGACGGCGACGATATCGACGGTGCCGAGAGACGCCCATAGCAGTGCTACCCCGAAAAGCGCGATGATCGCCGCACCGAGCACGCGCGCGGTGGGAGAGGCCGGGGTCTCGATGATTTCAAGCGCTGCTGGTAGGAACGCCGTCTCGTATTGGCGAGAAGGTGTCCGGCGTTCCGGGAACGGTATGATTTTTCTGACGGAGGTCATGGAGTCCCGCCTGTATGTCATGGAGGCTGGCATAGCGCCCGTTGGTCCGCATCAGTTCGTCATGCGTTCCATCCTCGATCAGACGCCCCCGCTCGAGCGTGAGGATGCGATCGGCGCGGCGAACCGTTGAAAGACGGTGGGCGATGACGATGGCCGTGCGTTTCTCGCAGATGCGACGCATGTTGTACTGGATGATCCGTTCGCTCTCGTAGTCGAGCGCGCTCGTCGCTTCGTCAAAAATCAGGATGCGCGGGTCGGTAACGAGCGCACGAGCAATCGCGATCCGCTGCCGTTGCCCGCCTGACAGGCTACAGCCGCGTTCGCCGACCAGCGTGTCGTAGCCTTCGGGAAGCTGAAGAATGAATTCATGCGCACCGGCAAGCGTGGCCGCATGAACGATCTGATCCATGGACATGGCCGGATCGGCGAGCGCGATATTGTCGCGCACGGAGCGATTGAACAGCATGTCTTCCTGCAGAACGACCCCGACCTGGCGGCGCAGCCATGCGGTGTCGACCATCGCGAGATCGACGCCGTCCACAAGCACGCGGCCGCCCTCCGGCACATAGAGGCGTTGGATGAGTTTGGCGAGCGTGCTCTTGCCCGATCCGGACGGTCCGACGATTCCGACAACCTGACCGGCTGGTATGTGGAACTGTACGTCGTGCAGAATCGTCGGCCCGTCGATGCGGTAATGGAAGTCCACATGCTCGAAGGTAATCTCACCACGGATCGGCGGCAGCGCGGCGCGATGAGGAATGCCCGCCGATTCCGGACGGGTATTCAGGATGTCGCCGAGTCGTTCGATCGAGAGACGAGCCTGATGGAAATCCTGCCAAACCTGGGCAAGACGCAGCACCGGCACATTGACCCGGCTCGCGAGCATATTGAAGGCAACAAGCTCGCCGACGGTTAAATTGCCCTCAATGACAAGCTTGGCACCCAGAAACAGGACGGCGGCAGTGACAAGCTTGCTGATGCACTGGACCGCCTGGCTTGCGACATTACCGAGGTTCAGCACGCGAAAACTCGCGGTGACGTAACTTGCGAGTTGCTCTTCCCAGTGACGCTGAATCTGGGGCTCGACGGCCATCGCCTTTAGCGTTTCCATGCCGACGATGCTCTCGACCAGAAAAGCCTGATTCTCCGCGCCGCGCTTGAATTTTTCATCTAGGCCTCGACGGAAGAGCGGTGTCGCGGCGACCGAAATGGCGATGTAAAACGGAAAAGCGCCGAGCACGATCCATGTCAGCAGCGGTGAATAGACGAACATCACGATCAGGAAGATGCATGTGAAAGCGAGGTCGATGATCAGGGAGAGCGCCGAGCCGGTAAGAAAATTGCGGATATTCTCAAGTTCGCGCACGCGCGCGACTGAATCTCCGGCGCGACGGTTCTGGAAATAAGCGAGCGGCAGCGAGACGAGGTGCCGGAACAGCCGGGCGCCAAGCTCGACATCGATCCTGTTGGTGGTGTGGGCAAACAGATAGGTGCGGAGTGCGCTGAGAATCGCCTCGAACAGGGCGATCGCCACAAGGCCGATGACGAGGACCTGGAGCGTGTCGAGGCCGCGATGCACCAGCACCTTGTCGATCACAACCTGGAAGAACAGCGGTGTAACGAGGGAGAATATTTGCAGGAAAAAAGAGGCGACGAGTACCTCGCCCAGAAGCCTGCGGTATTTCCGGATTGCGCCGAGAAACCAGGTGATGTCGAAGCGCCTTGAAAGATCGGAGAGTGTTGCACGGCGCGTCATCAGCACCAGGCGGCCATCCCAGAGCTCTTCGAACGCCACTTTGCTCATCACTTCCGGTCTTAGTCCCGGCGTCCGCTGAACCAGTACCTTGTCGTCGCAGGCGCTGCCCACGATCAGGAAGCTGCCGTCGACAAGCGCAGCGATTGCTGGAAGGGGCGTTCGCGTCAGGCGGGCCCAGCTCGTTCTGATGCTGCGCGCCTTGAGACCGACGCTGCGGGCACTGCGCAGCATCTCCATGATGCCGATTGCATCTGCGCCGACGTCATGTCGAACCTGCCCGGCATCGGCGGAGATGCCATTCATCCGAAGCAGCAAGACAAGAGCCAGAAGTCCTGAATCGTTTTGGGGCGTCATGCGGAGGTATTCCGGGTTTCAGGCTACGAAAAATGGCTGTGATGCGACGTGCCGAGAAATGGTTGTTCCTCCGGATTGAAATGCGTTGGCGTATCGTTGGTTGAGCCAAAGTTGTGACTGCCGGCGCCATGCAATCCTGCAGCCATGTATTGCTCCATCAGGGCCGTGAGGTGCTGGAATGAGGAATTGTGTTGATTCCAGTTGCTCCAGGTCATGGCAGGAGAGGCCGGAGGGTCTGTGACGGTGATTGTTTGAGCCGCTGAAGTCGCGCTTTCTCCCGCCGTCGTGTTGCTTGCGGTGATGGTCAGCGTGTTCACCGGATGGTCCGTGCCGGCGTAGGACGATTGCAACGATAGGCCGCTGTTGACCTCGGCTGCCGTCAGCGTGACGGAGCTGCCGCTGAAGGTTTGTTTGTCGAGAGTGTCGGTGATGGTCTCATAACTTGTCAGTCCGCCGATTGCGACGGTGACCGTGTCGTCGGCGTCGAATCCGGCCACGCTGATCGGCAGCGTCGCCGAGGATCCGGCGTTCACGGTCAGAGCGGTGCTGCCGAGCGTAAGTGTCGGAGTTTCCAGCGACGGCTGAATGCTGATTTCAGTGACGGATGTTTGCCACCATCCGTTCGCGACATATTCGTTTGAAACCCAAAATCCATGCGCGTTGTTCGGATCGGCAATCGTCGTTGAATTAATGCCCCAGCGCTGGACGCTGGATCCGTTGCCTGAATTGAAGAAGCCGGAACTGGCCTGATACAGAATCGGCGCGCTGAACGAGCCCGCCCCGTTGCCTGCCGACTGGTAGACATAATAGTCCGAAGGATACATGTTCGGACCGCTGGCGGTGAAATTGATGAGGACATCACCGGCACCGTCCACGGCGATCGAACCATTAAATGTCGCGACATTGGTGCCGAGCGAAGCGCCTGAAATGTCGCCTTGCGCCACCAGCGTCGGACTGTTCGGGTTGCTGACGTCGATCTTGAACCAGTGAACCAGCGGGACGCTCGATCCGATCGGTTTTTCTTCGGTGATGCCGTAGAGAAAGCCGTTGGAATAAGCGAGGTTCTGAACGCGTTTGTCCGTTGCATCCAGCAGCAGACTCGTTCCGAGTTGCTGTGCGGTATAGGACCCGCCCTGATCGATCTTGCCGAGTCCGATTGTGCTCACCGCTCCGAATGTGTTGGTGGCTACATTGTAGGCCTGCAGAGTCACGACGATCTGGCCGCCGGTCGAATAACTGCTGGCGTAATAGGTGTAGCCGTTGCCGCCGGCCACGACGCGATAGATGCCCTGGCTCGGGGAGGTAACCTCACTCGCCGTGACGGTCATTGTCCCGCCGTTGTAGATGCCGCCGCCTGCGCCCACGATATCGCCGATGACCCAGACGGCGGTGCCTTGCCAGCCGCCGCCGCTGACATTGTACTGCGGCGCGGTGATATAGATGTTGGTGCCGTCCACGGAAACCACGGGCGTATCCGAACTGGTCAGACTCCCGTTAAGGGTGAGCGAGGTATTCAGCGAGGCGAAATACCAACCGTCATTCGGGTTGGAGTCCTTGGAGACTGCGATATCGATATTGCTGATGGTCCCGTTGGAACCGATGTTGTCCATGGTGACGATGTAGCGCCCGTTCACGCTGTCGTAGGCGATGCGCGGATCGAACAGAGCGTTGGTTGCCGTCGATCCCAAAGACTTGAAGAACTGGTAGACCGACTGGGTCGTCGAAGCACCGCCGGTCAGGTTGCTCCATTCGATCTTCGAGCCTTCCGCCATCACGATATAGTTGGACCCGACGGCGAGCGCATTGTGCGGCGGATAACTTGACGGATCGGAGATGCCGGAGAATTGCGTCTCGATCTCCGACGTGACAACTGGCGGGTTCACCGCGGAGAAATTTATGACCGGCGCGCTGGTGTCGTTAGTGGTCAAGCCCGGCAGCCCGTAGATGTCTTCGATGGTATGCAGCAAGCTGTAGTGATTGAGAGCCTGGGTGTTTTCCCCGACGGGAATTCCGTCTCCGACAATGATTGTGGGGATCTGATTGCTGGAGCTGCTGTCACTCTCGTCAAAGGTAACGATCAGCAGACTGTTATTGGCCTGCGCCCAGGCCGCATACGCACTGAGGTTATCCGACAGCCACTGGTCACCTTGAGCGACGGTGCCGTCGTGCATGTCGTCGTTCAAATTCGGTATGACGAACGAGACGGTCGGCAACTGGTTGAAGTCTGTCGGAAACTGACTGAAGCTTTGACCCAGATTTTGTGAGTCGCCGAAGCTCTCCCAGGGATCGTGGGATCGGGTGGACCTACTCTCGGCATAACCTGTAAAGGTGTAGCCGGCTTGTATCAGTTCGCCGGCAAGCGTCGGGGCATTCGGGAAGAAGTAGATTCCATCGTCGGTGACGCCCTGGGTGGAGCCGGAAAACAATGCGAGATAATTCGGCTCGCTCGGATGTGTCACTGCGGAGTAGCTAGTGAAAAGGGTGCCGCTTGCCACCAGTGAATTGATGAAAGGCGCGGCCGCATTGCCGATAACGTCACTGTAATTCTTGTTCTCGTCTATCACCACAACGATATGGTCATAAGTGGGAGCTGTCACGGTCACGGAGTATGGCGCGGACGCCGTACTGACGTTTCCGGCAACATCGGCTGCCTTCGCCGTGATGCTGTGATTTCCTATGGCGAGCACCGATGTCGTGATGCTGAACGCGCCGGTCGTGGCATTTGCGGTGCCTGTGCCGATGATTGTGGTGCCGTTGGTGTCGTACAATGTTACAGCGCTGCCAGGCGCGGCTGATCCATCAATCTCGATTTGTGTGGAACTGGTGATGCCGTCGCCCTTGGTGCCGCTGTCGGTGGACGTGTCGAGGCTCAGTCCGGTGGGCGCTCCAGGCGCGGTCGTGTCGATTGTTATCGTCGTGGCGGCCGATGCAATGCTCGTATTGCCTGCCAAATCTGTCGATTTGGCCGTGATGGTATGCGTTCCGCCGGCCAGCGCTGCCGTGGTGATCGCGAAGGCCCCGGTCGTGGCGTCGGCGATTCCCGTACCGAGCACGGTCGTTCCATTGCTGTCATATAGCGTCACGGTGCTGCCGGGCTCCGCCGAGCCGTCGATCTTCACTTGCGTGGCGTTGGTGATTCCATCGCCCTTCGTCCCGCTGTCAGTCGTTGTGTCGAGTGAAAGCGCGGTGGGCGCGGCAGGTGTGGCGGTGTCGATCTGCAAAATGCCGGCTGGATTATAGTTTGCTGCGCCGGATAGATCGGCATTGTTGCCGAGCTGATCCCGAATTGTCGCGCCGTTCAGGTTCGCGGACGATATTGAGAGATCTGACGTGTTCTGGCCCGACGCGACGACATAGCTGAAGGTCAGGGCGCTGCTGCCGGAGCCGCCGACATAGGTCGCCGTGCCCCCATCATTGAGTGTCAGCGTCGGCGCGCCGCCAGTTGTGTTGACAGTGACTGCGCTGCTGAAAGTGACGGTGAGCGTCACGGCCTTGCCGGCATTCAGGTCACCGCTGCCGTTGGTGACGCCTGTGCCGGAGACTGCGATCAACGAAATCGTTGGATTGGTCGTCGTCCCGACCTCGATCTGCGAGACGGCGGTTTGCCACCATCCACTCGCGACGTATTCGTTGGATATCCAGAACGCGTTCGGATTGTTGGGGTCGGGGATGGCTGTCGAGTAGGCGCCCCAGCGCTGCACGCTTGAGCCATTGCCCGAGTTGAAGAATCCGGTGCTCGCCTGATAGAGGATGGGTGAGCTGAAGCTTCCGGCCGGCGCCGAGGCGGCCGCGTAGACATAATAGTCCGAGGGATACATGTTCGGGCCGCTGGCGGTGAAATTGATAAGGACGTCACCAGCGCCATCCACGGCCAGAGAGCCGTTGAAGGTGGCTACGTTAGTCCCGAGCGATGTACCGGATATATCCCCTTGGGCAACCAGGGTCGGGCTGTTCGGGTTGCTGACATCAATCTTGAACCAATGAACGAGCGGCACGCTGGAGCCGATCGGCTTCAGTTCGCAGACGCCCCACAGAAAGCCGTTGGCATATTGAAGGCTCTGAATGCGCTTGTCGCCGGCGTCGAGCAGCAGCGTGGTGCCTTGCTGCTGAGCCGTATAGGAGCCGCCCTGGTCGATATTGCCAAGCGTAATGGTCGTCGAAGGGCCGAATGTGCCGGTGGCCGTATTATAGGCCTGCACGACAGCGACGATCTGGCTGCCCGTCGAATAGTCGCACGCGTAATAGGTCGTTCCGCTGCTGCCTGTCGCGACGGTGAAAATACCCTGGTTCGATGGGGTAATCTGGTTGGCGACGACCGTCATTGTGCCGCCGTTATAGAGGCCGCCCCCGGCGCCGGCCGTCTTTCCGATCACCCACGTCTCGGTTCCTGCGTATCCCGAAACATTGACGTTATATTGTGGGGCCGTGATGTAGATGTTGCTGCCATCGACGGTGATGGATGGCCGATCGGATGAGGTCAGTTGACCGTTGATGGTCAGTGAGGTGTTGAGCGACGCGAAATACCAGCCATCGTTTGGGTTGGAGTCTTTCGAGACTGCAATGTCGATATTGCTGACGGCCCCGTTGGAGCCGATGTTCTCCATGATAATGATAAAACGGCCACTGGCGCTGTCGTAGATACAGCGCGGGTCGTAGAGCGAATTGGTCGCCGTCGCTCCAAGCGATGAGAAGAAGCTATAGACGGATTGTATCGTGGCGGCTCCGCCGGTGAGATTTGTCCACTCGATCCGGGAGCCTTCGGCCATCACGATGTTGTTTGGGCCGACCGCGAGGCCGTTGTGCGGCGGATAGCTCGATGTGTTCGAGATCCCGGAAAAGAGCGTATCTATTTTTGAGGTCGTGCTCATGTGACGCTCCCGCATTCAGCCCGTTAGCGAGTCTCCGGTATTGTCATCGATTGTCGAAATATGAAGCTATGTGGCGGCGTGACCTTCTTCCGAGACAGGGTCTTGAAGTTCTGATGCAATGCCCAGCATCTTTGGGATGTGGCCGGTGAGGAGCAAACAGACCGTCGCCAGAATGATGCGGAGGTCATTGGTCGCGCTGATCTCGCGGCTGTAGCGCTCATAATAGCCGAACTTGATCGGAAGGATTTTGTATCGGTAGATCGCCACCGGATCCTTGTCCTGATCGAGCAGATCGCTCTCGTTGCGAAAGAGTATCGCGGCGTAATCAGTCATTCCGGGGCGCATCGAAAGAAGGATCGCGCGCTGCGCGGGTGAGAAGAATTCCATGAACTCCGGAACCTCGGGGCGGGGCCCGACCAGTGACATGTCGCCTGCGAGAACGTTGATGAGTTGCGGAAGCTCGTCGAGCTTTGTCCGCCTCAGGAACGCGCCAAGTCGGGTCACCCGCTTGTCCGCGCGTACGGTGAGAGGCACGCCACGCGGTGCCTTTGTCGCCTTCATCGAGCGGAACTTGTAGATTCGAAACGGGTGGCCGTTCAGTCCGACCCGGATTTGTCGGAAGAATGCGGGCCCGGGCGTCTCCATCCGGATCATGATCGCGATAAGAACGAACAGTGGCGACAGCAGGATCAGTCCAAGCGCCGAACCGGCGACATCGATTGTGCGCTTGACCTTGAGTGTTGTGACGGGCGGGGCTGTGGCCGTGGTGTTGCTGTCGCAGGCGAGCATGGTGATTACTCCAGCAATTCCTGCAATGCGCGGGCCACCCGATCGACCTCTCCGTCGGTCATGGTGGGGAAGAGCGGCAACGACAGCGCCCCGGCGAAATAGCGATCGGCTTGAGGAAACTCATCCGGCCTGAAGGCATAGCGTTTCTGCCAGTAGGTCATCTGGTGAAGCGGCCGGTAATGCACCGATGTGCCGATGCCCTGTGCGGTCAAGGCCGCGATCACCTCGTCGCGGGTGAGGCGCGCGGTTTCGTGGAGCCGAATTGGAAACAGATGCCAGGAATGAAGGCTTCCCGCAGGAGCCGGTGCGGGGCAATCGAGCGGCAGATCGACGAGCCTTTTCAGATAACGCTCGGCAGCGTGTTGACGCCCGGATTGCAGGCTGTTGGCGCGGCCAAGCTGAACCACGCCGACGGCGGCGGCGACGTCGGTGAGGTTGTATTTGAATCCCGGTGATACGACGTCATACGCCCAGGAGGCTCCGACCTTGCTGAAGCGGTCGAACGCATCGCGGTTGAGTCCATGGGTGCGCATGACGCGCGCACGGGCGGCGATCTCCGGGTTGCGGGTTACGATCATGCCGCCTTCGCCGGTCGTGATCGGCTTGGTGGCGTAGAAGCTGAACACGCAGGCATCCGATTCCGACGTGCCGACCGGATGGCCGGAGCGGTGCGCCGGCATCGCGTGTGCTGCATCCTCGATAACCTTGAGATGATGGTGGCGGGCGAAGTCGAGCACCGCGGCCATATCGCAGGGAAAGCCGCCGAAATGGACCGGAATAATCGCCTTGCAGCGTGGCGTGATGCGCCGCGCCGCGTCATCGAGATCGATTGTGCGCGTTTCCGGATCGACATCGACAAAGACAACCTCTGCGCCAAGGTAGCGTATCACCGAAGCGGTGGCGGTGAATGTCAGGGTCGGCACCAGCACTTCGTCGCCGGGGCCGATCCCGCAAGCTTCTGCGGCGAGGTGGAGCCCGGCGGTTGCCGAGTTGACCGCCACAGCCTCCACGCCGTTCCCGAGAAAGCTTGCGAATTTCTGTTCGAACTCGCGCGCCTTGGCCCCGGTGGTCAACCATCCCGAGCGAAGCACGGCGGTTACGGCTTCGATCTCGTCTTCGGTGATAACGGGGCGAAAGAAGGGGATGTTTGCCGGAGGCGCGTGCAACTTAGGTTGATCGGATGGAACGGCGAGCGGCAGCCTGCCAATCTTTGCAGTGCGGACGTCCTGTGCCTCCTGATACCGCATGGCGAGGCCCTCTAAGCCGCAGCAGCCTGTCTCGGCCCGTGACTGGGCGCGAGATGATCGATGCTCATATACTCGGTTTCCCAACCGGTGATCTTGAAGCTGCCGAAGCTCTGGCTTCCGCATTCCTTCAGATAGAGAACATTGCTGTAGGTCGGGAGAGAGTAGTGTCCGACCTGGTTCGTGCGCACCACAGCGATGACTTGCGCGATTCCACTCTCCAGCGTCCATGACGGTTCAAATCCGAGTTGGCTGCGGATCTTCGCGAACGACACATGGTAGTTGCGCTTGTCGACCGCGCCGTCATCGGAAACGATCTTGGCGTCCGGCACCTGTGCCTTGATGAGCGCCGCGAGCTGGCCGAGTGTATAGTTCTGGGCGTCGCTGCCGACGTTGAAGACCTCGCCCGCAACGCACGCCACCGGAGCGGTGAGCGTCGTGACGATGGCCTTCGCCACATCGTCGACATGGATGAACGGCCGCCATTGGTCTGGCCCAAAAACGGTGATGACGCCGTCGCGGACGGCCTTCGCACAAAGTAGGTTGGCCACAAGGTCGAACCGCGTGCGTCCAGAAATGCCGTAAACCGTGGCGAAGCGCAGACACGTTACGGCGAAATCGTCGCTATGCAGTGTACCGAGCAAGGCTTCGGACGCAACCTTGCTGCGGGCATAGAGCGACTGGGGATTGAAGTGAGACGTTTCGTCCACGGTCTCGTCGCAGGCGCCATAGACCGAGCACGAGCTTGCGAAGATGAAGCGTTTCGCGCCGCATGCCTTGGCAATCTCGCCGACGAGTTTGGTTGCGGTCACATTGATGTCGATAGTGAGTTCCGGATCGACGGCGCACGCCGGGTCGCCGACGAGTCCGCCGAGATGGATCACGACGCCCATGCCGCTCATAGCTCGGGTGAGGGCCTCGATGTGGCGGAAATCCTCCCGGATGACCGTCAGTCCCGGATGCCCGGCAACGCGCGCGAGTGGTTCGTCGCCGTAATGCAGCGCGTCGAGAACCGTCACATGCTTGCCAAGGTTCAGCAGTTTTTCAACGAGCGCGGAACCGATATAGCCGGCGCCGCCGATCACCAGAACGCGCGACTCATCGGGCTCGCGATGTTCGGCCGGATAGCTGATCTCGTGATCTTCCGAACGCAGGACGAACGAGATAATGCGCGCGAGGCAGGCGAGCAACGCTGCGCCCGAGAACGATGTCAGTAAAATGCGCGGCGTGACACCAGAGGAATCCGGTACGAACATATGAGCGGCTGCTGCAAGGATCAGCAGCACGAGGTTGATGCGTATGATGCGGCTAATTTTTGTCGCAAGGGAATAGCCGTGCGGGCATGTGTAGAGTCCCGCATCCGCATAAGCGACGAAGGTGAGGAGCGAGAAAATACCCAGGAACGGAAAGATATGTTTCGATTGATAGGCGAGGAGAGCGGCGTAACTTCGATCTTCTATGAAGAACCAGCCAATCAGAAACGCTGTCCATAATGAGCCGATATCTACTGCAACGCGCAGGACAGAACCTGTGGTGGGACGTAATGCAAGGAGAAGCTTGAAAGAAATCAATCGCTGCAACAAAGCCATACGCGTTACTCCGGGCAGATGAACCACGGCGTTGACTCGACGCAATCGGGCACGGGATATTGCAAGGAGAGAAGCGGCCAGTGTGAATCAAGATGATCACAGCCGTCGTTCCCCTCCGGAGGAGTTTCTTATTGTTTTGATGCCTCTCCGCTGTTCCTGATGCTCGGACAATCGGCCGGATGACGACTATAGCGCAGCCGCAACTGCTGGCTGAGGACTAAACTGGATTACCACCACGAACGGTGCGATTGGGCGGCGAACGCGGGCTGAGTACTTACAAGTGGGTAGGCCGTACGACAATGTTATGTGCGACGGCAGATCGGCGGCGATCTGCATCGTTTCCTGTTGAAGTCGTTCTGCGGAGCTTTCGGGAGATGTTTTGCGCTATCGGCTGCGAAGAAATCGAGTCGCACGTGCGTTGGTGGCGACGAGTCTTGTCATGCCTGCGGATGGCGACCGGTAAATAAAAATAACTTACTGAATAAATTCAAATTTCTGGCTTGGTGAGGCGCTGGCGGACAGTCGGGGATGCTATGAAAATTCTGGTCTCGCCGGTTTGCAACCAGACAAAAAGATTCAGCCGAATTGTTCTGGATCATTTCCGCGCTCTGGGAGGATAACCAAGCTACGAAGTATGAGCCCGGCCGTTCGCCAGGCGAGCAGCTAGGCCATGGAACAACCTTTTTTCACCATCGGACATTCGACCAGGACGATCGAAGAGTTTGTCGAACTGCTGAAGGAATCCGAGGTCGGGCTGGTGGTGGATGTGCGCACCATTCCGCGCTCGCGTACCAACCCGCAATATAATCGCGACACGCTGCCGGGAAGCCTTGGCGATTTCCAGATCGGCTACGAGCACATCGCCGAACTTGGCGGCCTGCGCGCCAAGAAAGGCATCGACCCTCAGGTCAACGGCTTCTGGCAGAACAAGAGCTTCCACAATTACGCCGACTATGCGCTGGGCGAAACTTTTCATCAAGGCTTCGTGCGGCTTCTCGAACTCGGCGCAGCGCCGCGCTGCGCCATCATGTGCGCGGAGGCGGTATGGTGGAGATGTCACCGCCGCATCATCGCCGACTATCTGCTGGCGAGGGGCAGGCAGGTCTTCCACATCCTCGGCAAAGGGAATGTCGAGCCTGCGAAGATGACGCCCGGCGCCAAGGTGGGGCCGGATCACACCGTGCTTTATCCTCCCGGAGAATCGTCGGCAGGGATGAAGCGCGGATTGAAGAAGGAATGAGCCCGCCATGGATGACCTTGCTCTCGCCCGCGCCCTGCATGTCCTGGCTGTCGTGATCTGGATCGGCGGCGCCTCGATGGCGACGACGGTGTTCCTGCCAGCGTTGCGGCGCGGTGTGTTCGGCAAGGATATGCTCGCGACATTCGAAGCGGTCGAGCATCGCTTCATCTGGCAGGCACGCACCATGGTGCTCATCGTCGGTCTCAGCGGATTCTACATGCTGTGGAAGTTCGATCTCTGGGATCGCTTCCATTCCGCGTCGTTCTGGTGGATGCACGCGATGGTGTGCGTCTGGGCGCTGTTTGCCTTTGTGCTGTTCATCGGGGAGCCGTTCATTCTGAAGCCGCGCTTCCATCGCTGGGTGCATGCAAATCCCGATCTGACATTCCTCTGGGTGCAGCGCGCGCATTGGGTGTTGGTGGGGCTGGCATGGATCGCCGTGTTCGGCGCGGTCGCCGGCAGTCACGGCTGGTCGATCTTCTGAAAGGTCCCACTCACGGCACGATGTCGTGCCACTCCGAGAATGTCGCGGCCTGACCATGATGCGTCCCATCGGCATCGATCAGTTGCCAGACGATGGCATTCTCGATCCGGAAGCGCCGGCCGGATTTCGCGATGCGGATGCCGGAATAGTCGGCGATAAAGCCGTCGCGGCTCACGCGATCGAGCAGCCTTTGCCGTTCGGCCCGCTCCGGCGCTTCGGCGGACAACCGCGAAGGCAGGCCGATCAGTTCATCCGCCGAATATTCGAAGCAGGCCTGCGCGATCTCATTGGCATAGATGAAGCGTGGGTCGGCGCCGCCGTCATGGGCGAGCACGGCGAATGGCGCCTGATGATAGAGCCATTCCGCCCCGGCTGAAGGAGCGGCCAGTTCGCGGCCCGTCAGGCGGCGGAAGCTGCCGGCGATGAGATCGAAAAGTCGAAGATCCGCAGCAATGCGGCCGCCTACGGGCATAGGAACTCCATAAAGTATTGTGTTCAAGTATCGTGTCGCGGCACAGCGGAATGTCTGGGTCGTGATGCTCTCTGCATTTTACGGGATTGCATGCAATGCATCCATCGCTAGATTGGCGGGCCAGCTCGTGCCCTCCAATTGGATTTGCCCATGACCGTCCGTATCGTCGATATCCGCGAAGTCACCAAGCCGATCGCCTCGCCGATCCGCAACGCCTATATCGATTTCTCGAAAATGACATCGAGCCTTGTTGCGGTAGTCACCAATGTGGTGCGCGACGGCAAGACGGTGGTCGGTTACGGATTCAATTCCAATGGCCGTTACGGGCAGGGCGGGCTGATCCGCGAGCGTTTCGCGCAGCGTGTCCTGGAGGCCGATCCGAAAACATTGCTCGACGAGAGCGGCGACAATCTCGACCCGCATAAGGTGTGGGCGACGTTGATGACCAACGAGAAGCCCGGCGGTCACGGCGAGCGCTCGGTCGCGGTCGGCACCATCGACATGGCGGTGTGGGATGCGGTGGCGAAGATCGCGGGCAAGCCGCTGTTTCGCCTGCTCGCGGAGCGGCACAAGCGCGAGGCCAATCCGCGCGTGTTCGTCTATGCCGCCGGCGGTTACTATTATCCTGGCAAGGACAATTCGGCGCTGCGCGCGGAAATGCGCGGCTATCTCGATCGCGGCTATAATGTCGTGAAGATAAAGATCGGCGGTGCGCCGCTCGAGGAGGATCGCCAGCGCATCGAGGCCGTGCTCAAGGAGATTGGTAGCGGCGCGCAACTCGCGGTCGACGCCAATGGACGTTTCGATTTGGAGACCGGCATGGCTTACGCCAAGATGCTGCGCGATTATCCGTTGTTTTGGTACGAAGAGGTCGGCGATCCGCTCGATTTCCAGTTGCAGGCGGCACTGGCCGAATTCTACCCGGGGCCGATGGCGACCGGCGAGAATCTGTTCAGCCATCAGGATGCGCGCAATTTGATCCGCTATGGCGGCATGCGGCCGGACCGCGACTGGCTGCAATTCGACTGCGCGCTGTCCTACGGCCTTGTCGAATATCTGCGCACGCTCGACATGCTGCACATCCATGGCTGGTCGCCGTCGCGCTGCATCCCGCATGGCGGACACCAGATGTCGCTCAATATCGCGGCAGGCCTCGGCCTTGGCGGCAATGAGAGCTACCCCGACCTGTTCCAGCCCTATGGCGGTTTCCCGGACGGGGTGCGGGTCGAGAATGGCCACATCACCATGCCGGACCTGCCGGGCATCGGCTTCGAGGGCAAGTCCGATCTCTATAAAGAGATGAAGGCGCTGGCGTCATAACGCCGCGCCGATGGCGGCCAGGAACGCAATCAAAACCGCAATATCGTGGTCCGCAATTTAAAACCGTTCTAATCTGGTGCCCGATCAACCTCCATTGACTTGATCGAAATCGATCCTTGGGCCAGTTGATGTCCTAAGGACACCGCACATGAATAACGACCATAAGCCCAATGCCGGCAACGGAGCGATCTGCCTCGGCGAGACCCCGCGCGGCTTTCGCGGCCTGATCGAAACGATCACCGTGGCTGGCGATCATAATGGCGTGCCTGCGGCGGAGATCGAGCGTCGGCTGCTCGAACTTGGCTTCGTCGAGGGCGCGCGGGTCGAGGTGCTTCATGAAGGCCCGATTGCGGGCGATCCGATCGCCGTGCGTGTCGACAACAACACCATTGCCTTGCGCCGCCGCGAAGCGATGTCGATTTTCGTGGCCTGATCGGCAATGACCAGTATCACCGAGCTCCGGTCGTGGCGCTTCGCGCTGGTCGGCACCCCCAACAGCGGCAAGACCGCTCTGTTCAACGCGCTGACCGGCAGCCGCCAGAAGGTTGCCAATTATCCCGGCGTCACGGTGGAGCGGAAGACCGGCACTTTCCAGACGCTATCGGGTCACCGGATCGATCTGGTCGATCTGCCCGGCACTTATTCGTTGCGCGGCCGCAGCCCGGACGAGGAAGTGACGCGCGACATGGTGCTCGGCCGCTTCGCGACCGAAGCACAGCCCGATCTGTTGTTGTGCGTGGCGGATGCCACCAATCTGCGCGTGGCGCTGCGCCTCGTCACCGAACTCAAGCGCGCCGGGCGGCCGATGCTGCTGGTCCTCAACATGATCGATATCGCCCGTCGCCGCGGCATCGAGATCGATCTGGGCAAACTGGAGGACGAACTCGGCATTCCGGTGGTCACCTCCACAGCTGTGCGCCGGGGTGGCACCGAGGAATTATTGCGCCGCCTCGATGAGCTTGCCGCCGACGGCGCGGGCAAGGCTGGTGAAAACAAATGGACCGCGCCGACTGCCGCCGACCTGCGCGCGGCGCAACGCGAGGCCGATCGCGTCATCAAGGCCGCCGTCAGCGAACCGGCGCGGCCTGACACGCTGACCAGTCGTATCGATGCGGTGCTGCTGCACCCGGTTGCGGGACTCATTATTCTATTAGCCGTGCTGTTCGTCATGTTCCAGGGCGTGTTCGCCTGGGCGCAGCCGATCATGGACCTGATCTCCGGCGGGTTCGATGTCCTCGGCAAGCTCGCTCATGATCTGCTGCCGGACGGGCTGTTGCAGAGCTTCATCCAGAAGGGCGTGATTGCAGGCGTTGGCAGCGTCATTGTGTTCCTGCCACAGATCATGATCCTGTTTCTGTTCATCCTGCTCCTGGAAGACCTCGGCTACATGGCGCGCGCGGCCTTCCTGATGGATCGCATCATGGGCGGCGCGGGCCTGCATGGGCGTGCATTCATTCCGCTGCTGTCGAGCTTCGCTTGCGCCATTCCCGGCATCATGGCGACGCGCGTGATCGACAACCGGCGCGACCGCCTCACCACCATCATGGTCGCGCCGCTGATGACATGCTCGGCGCGTATTCCGGTCTACACGCTTATTATCGGCGCATTCGTGCCGGATCGCACGGTCGGGGGCATAGTCGGATTGCAGGGCCTCGTGATGTTCGGCCTCTACACCATTGGCATTTTCAGCGCACTTGCGGTGTCCTTCGTCGCCAATCATTTCTTCTGGCGCGAGAGCGCGACGCCGCCCTTCATGCTCGAATTGCCCGACTACAAGCTGCCGCAACTGCGCAGCGTGGCGATGGCGCTCTACACCCGTGTGATGATGTTCCTCAAGCGCGCGGGCACCACAATCTTCTCGATGATGGTGGTGATCTGGTTCCTGGCGTCGTTCCCACGCGCGCCGGTGGGCGCGACCGAACCCGCCATCAATTACAGTCTGGCCTCCATCCTCGGACGCTGGATCGAGCCGGCATTGGCGCCGGTCGGTTTCAACTGGCAGATCAGCGTTGCGCTTATTCCCGGCATGGCAGCGCGGGAAGTCTCGGTCGCTTCACTCGGCACGATCTACGCCATCGGCGGTGGCGACGAGGCATCGGCGCAAATCGGTCAGGCGCTTGCCAACAACTGGAGCCTCGCTACCGCGCTCGCGTTCCTCGCGTGGTTTATCTTCGCCCCGCAATGCGCCTCGACGCTCGCGGTGATCCGGCGCGAGACCGGTGGCTGGCGCTGGATGTTCATCACCTTCTTCTACATGCTGGCGCTGGCCTATCTCGCAGCCTTCATCACCTTCCACACCGCCGTGGCGCTGGGCTGGGGCTAGCTTAAGCGGTTCGCGCGGCGAGCAGGTTGTTGAGATCGAGGCGGCGTGTGAACATCGCCAGCGAGCCGTCGGCGTTGCGCGGCCATTCCTCTTTCGGCCGATCCCAATAAAGCTCGACGCCGTTCTGGTCCGGGTCCCTTAAATAAAGCGCCTCGCTGACGCCGTGATCGCTGGCGCCGTCGAGCGGGATGTTCGCTTCGATCAGGCGGTGGAGCGCATCGGCCAGATTGGCGCGCGTGGGATACAGGATCGCAGTGTGAAACAGCCCGGTCGTGCCCGGCGCGGGTGGCGAGCCGCCTTTGCTCTCCCACGTGTTGAGGCCGATGTGGTGATGATAGCCGCCGGCCGAGATAAAGGCGGCCTGATCGCCATAGGTCTGCATCAGCTCGAAGCCGAGTACGCCGCAATAGAAGCCGAGCGCACGTTCAAGATCGGCCACTTTGAGATGGACGTGGCCGATCCGCGTACCGGCCGCAATCGGCTTCGGATTTATCATGCCGTGTCCTCAGCGGATCGGCGGGGCGTACTGGATGCCGCCCGCGTTCCATAGCTGGTTAAGGCCGCGTGGAATGCCGAGCTTGGAGCCGAGGCCGACATTGCGCTCGTAGACCTCGCCGTAATTGCCGACATGGCGAATGATGCGTGCCGCCCAGTCCTTGGTCAGGCCAAGCTCCTCGCCATAATTGCCCTCGGTGCCGACGAGCCGCATCACGTCCGGTTTCTTCGACTTCAGCGCCTCGTCGATGTTCTTTGAGGTGACGCCGAGCTCCTCGGCGTTGAGCATCGCATAGACCGCCCATTTCACGATCAGCATCCACTGGTCGTCGCGCTGGCGCACCACGGGCGCGAGCGGTTCCTTGGAGATGATGTCGGCAAGAATGACGTGATCGTCCGGTTTAGCGAGGTTCTGCCGGTAGGCGTAAAGCTGCGAGGTGTCGGTGGTCAGCACGTCGCACTTGCCGGCTTCATAGGCCTTGAGCATGTCGCTGACATTTCCGAACTTCATCTCATCATAGGTGATGTTGTTGACCTTGAAGTAATCCGCGAGGTTGAGTTGCGTCGTGGTGTCGGACTGTACGCAGACGCGGGTACCGCCAAGCTCCAGCGCGGAATCGACGTTGCGCGAGCGCCTGACCATGAAGCCTTCGCCGTCATAATAAGAGACCGCCGCGAAGGTGAGGTCGTAATCGACCTCACGCGACATGCTCCATGTCGAGTTGCGCGACAGGATGTCCACCTTGCGGTTCTGCAATTCCTTGAAACGCTGGTTGGTGTCGAGCGGAATGAAATTGACCTTGGTGGCATCGTCGAAGACCGCGGCCGCGACCGCGCGGCAGATGTCGACGTCGAAGCCCGACCAGTTGCCGTTCGCATCCTTGTTGGCGAAGCCGGGCAGCCCGGCATTGACGCCGCAGTTCACCGCACCGCGTTTCACCGTACGTTTCAGTGTCTGGGTGTCGTAACGGTCCAGTGCAGTGAATGCGCCGACCGCGACGATCAGGGCGGCGAAGAGCCCGAGCAACAGGCCCGAGCGGAAGGTGCGTGAAAAGATTGCCATGTCGATGCCCCGTTTCCCCAATCGGTCAAGACTGTAGCGGAATCAGATCTGCGGCTTCTGCCGGACGACGACTTTGGTGCCGACCGGAATGCGATCGTAGAGGTCGATGATGTCGGCATTGACCAGCCGGAAGCAGCCGGACGACACCGCCGTGCCGATGGTCTGCGGCTGGTTGGTGCCGTGGATACGGTACACCGTGCTGCCGAGATAGAGCGCGCGTGCGCCCATCGGATTGCCGGGGCCGCCCGCCATGAAGCGCGGCAGATAAGGCTGGCGCTGAATCATTTCCGGCGGCGGCGTCCAGTCCGGCCATTCCTGCTTGCGGCTGATCTTCAGAAGCCCCTGCCACTGGAAGCCCTCGCGCCCGACACCAATGCCGTAGCGCAATGCGCGTCCGTTGCCCTGCACGACATAAAGAAAGCGCTCGGAGGTGGAGACGATGATGGTGCCCGGCGGTTCGGTGGTGCGATAGAACACCGTGGTTCGCTTGAACTCCGGCGGCAATTCTTCTTCCGCCTCGCTCGGTACGTAGCCGGGCTGGTCGCCGTCAACATACTGGGCCGGGTAGCGGCCTTGCGCGGCGGCGGGAGGAGTAGTCATGGCGGCGAAGGCCGCGAGACAGGTGACAAGGGGAAGCAGCCGGGATGCGATCATGGGAGGGCTCCGGATTTATGGCTGCTATCAAATCCGACGGCTGCGACGCTGGCAAGTGATCCGGCGGATAGAGATTCCGTTCGTTCAAATTTTATCGGAGCGGTCACTTACCGGTGTGGAGCGATCCAGAGTCGCAGGATGTAGGAGATCAGCGCGACAGTGCCGACGCCGCCAAGCCACAGGGCGGCAAACCAGATCAGCCGCGTCATGAGCGGCCGAGGTGGCGGTTCGGGCTCAGTCAATGGTAGCCGCTTCCTGCCTGGACCTTGCCGCGAAATACCCAATAGGCCCATGACGTGTAAGCCAGGATGAGCGGCACCAGGATGGCGACACCTACCAGCATGAACTTCAGGCTCTTCTCCGGGGCGGCCGCCTGCCAGATCGTGATGCTGTTCGGCACCACGTAAGGCCACATGCTGATGCCGAGCCCCGCATAGGACAGGCCGAACAAAAGGAGCGTCAGGAAGAACGGCCTGTAATCGTGGCGGTTCTTCAGGTTCACAATCAGGAGCGCGGTGACGATGGCGACCGCGAGCGGCACCTGTGCCGTCAGCATCACGTTCGGCCATGCGAACCAGCGTTCGGCATAGCCGTTTTGGAGGAACGGCGTGGCGAGGCTGACGGCGCCGATCGCGGCAAGCGTTGCGAACAACAGCCGCCAGCTCAGGTGATAGGCGCGTGCGCGCAAGTCGCCTTCAGTCTTCATCACGAGCCAAGTTGCACCGAGCAGGCTGTAACCTGCAATGACCGACAACCCGGTCAGGATGCTGAACGGCGTCAGCCAGTCCCACCAGCCGCCGCCGTAATGACGGCCTGCGACTGGCACGCCTTGCAGGATCGCGCCGAGCGCGATGCCCTGCGCCAGTGCTGCGAGCAGCGAGCCTCCGGCAAAGGCAGTATCCCAGCGGTTGCGGTCGCTTTGCTGGGTGCGCCAGCGGAATTCAAAGGCGACACCGCGAAAGATCAGGCCGATCAGCATCGCGATCATCGGCGTGTAGAGCGCGGGCATCAGCACGGCATAGGCTAGCGGGAAGGCCGCCATCAGTCCGCCGCCGCCGAGCACCAGCCACGTCTCGTTGCCGTCCCACACCGGCGCGACGGAGTTCATGATGATGTCGCGGTCCTCCTTTGTGGAGAACAGCGGAAACAGCATGCCGAGCCCGAGGTCGAATCCGTCCATCACCACGTACATGAACACCGCGAAAGCGATGATGAACGCCCAGATCGTCGGAAGGTCGATCATCGCGCTCATGAGCGATGCTCCTGCGTAAGGTGCGCCGGGCCGGGCATGATGCCAGCCGCGCGGACCGGCGCATCCCGGGTCGGGCCTTCCTCGCCGTGATGCGGCGCCGCCGCCATCAGACGCAGGATGTAGAAGATGCCGACGGTGAACACCGCGAAGTAGACCACGATGAAGGCGATTAGCGAGGAGGCGACGGCAGGCGTGTCGAGCGGCGAGGCGCCATCGGCGGTCCGCAACAGCCCCCAGATGAGATAGGGCTGCCGGCCCGCCTCGGTGGTGATCCAGCCTGCGATGACGGCAATGAATCCTGTCGGGCCCATCGCCAGCGCATAACGATGCAGCCATTTCGAATCATACAGTGTCCCGCGCCAGCGCGCCCAGAGGCTGAGCAGCCCGATGCCGAGCATGAGGAATCCGATTCCGACCATGGTGCGGAACGACCAGAACACCAGCGGCACGTTCGGCCAGTCTTTGCGAGGCACGGTGTCGAGGCCCTTGAGCGGAGCGTCGAGCGAATGCTTGAGGATGAGCGACGATGCCTTCGGCACCTCGATGCTGTATTTGACGCGCGCATTCTTCTGGTCGGGCCAGCCGAACAGGATCAGCGGCGCACCGTCGGGATGGCTCTGGAAGTGGCCTTCCATCGCCATCACCTTGGCAGGTTGATGCTCGAGCGTGTTGAGGCCATGCTGGTCCCCCGCGAAAATCTGGATAGGCGCGACAATCGCGGCCATCCACATCGCCATTGAGAACATCATGCGTGGGCCTTCGCGAGACGGGTCACGCAGCAAATGCCAGGCGCCGACGCTGCCAACCGCGAAGGCGGTGGTGAGGTAGGACGCGAACACCATGTGCACCAGCCGATAAGGGAAGGAGGGATTGAAGATCACCTCCCACCAGTCGGTTGGCGTGAACTGACCCGCGGCATTGACGGCATATCCCGCCGGCGTTTGCATCCAGGAATTGGCCGACAGAATCCAGAACGCTGAGAACAGCGTGCCGGCCGCAACCATCAGCGTTGCGAAAAAATGCAGTCTGTGGCCGACGCGCTTGAGGCCGAACAGCATCACGCCGAGAAATCCGGACTCCAGAAAGAATGCGGTGAGCACCTCATAGGCCATCAACGGTCCGATGACGGAGCCGGCCTTGTCGGAGAACGTCGCCCAGTTGGTGCCGAACTGGTAGGACATGACAATGCCGGAGACCACGCCCATGCCGAATCCGACAGCGAAAATCTTCAGCCAGTAATTGAAAAGGTTGATGAAAACCTCGCGGCCAGTCCACAGCCAGAGTGCTTCGAGCACGGCGAGATAGCTGGCGAGGCCGATCGAGAAGACCGGAAACACGATGTGAAATGACATCGTGAAGGCGAACTGTGCGCGAGCCAGATCAATTGCGCTGATACCGTCCATCATTGCGATATCCATTCAGCCCTGCGTTCAGATATAGCACGGTGAAGGAGCCGTTCAACAACCGGTCTGTGTTGCGTTTTACGAATAAGGGCACAAACCGGTGATGAAAGCCACCGATCTAGCGGACGTCGACGCGGCGGAAGCCATTCCACAATGCCGTCGCGGCGCCCGACGTGAGCACCGACAGTGCGCGCCCACTTTGGAAATTACCGTTGAGCGACAGCCGCGGCAGCGCGGTCAAATGATCGGCATGTGCGGGAAACAGCATGCCGGGCCGCGTCGTCACCGCGGTATCGAAGCCGAGCGCAATGGTGGCATCAAACTCACGTCGCCCGGCGGCAGCCTTGTCGCCGTAAGGATAGGCGAAGTGCTTCACCGGACGCTCCAGCATGGCGGCGATGCGTTCGCGGCTGGCGGCGATTTCGTGACGCGCCTGACCGGCGGCCTCGTGCGCGAGATTGCAATGGCTGACGGTGTGCGCGCCGATCGTCACCAGCGGGTCGGCGGCAAAGACTTTTAATTCATCCCACGACATGCACAGCTCGCGGCTGATTGCCGTGTCGTCGATGCCGCAACGTCGCGCCAGCACGCCGACAGCGGCATTGATATCATGGTCCGTCGGCAGGCGGCGAAAGTGATCGTGAAGGCGGGCGAAGGCGTCCTGTTTCTGCGCGGTCGTCGCGGCTTCGATCCGCACCTCAACGCTGTCGAGAGGAATGGTGATCGCCTCGCTTTGGGCCACGATGCGCTCCAGCGCCACCCACCATAGCCGGCCCGTGCCTGCGGCGAAGTCGCTCGCCACATAGACGGTCATCGATGCATCGAACCGCCGCATGATCGGCAGCGCGTAATCGCGGTTGTCGCGATAGCCGTCGTCGAAGGTGAAGACGGCGAAGCGACGCTCGAATTGCTGGGCGGTGAGGCGCTGGCGCGCCTCGTCGAGGCTGACGATGTCGATGTCGCGGGCGCGGAGGGTCGCGAGCGCGACCTCAAGAAAATCCGGCGTGACTTCAAGATGCCGGTTCGGCTGAAAAGCCGCGGGCGACGCTGGCCGAACATGGTGCAGCATCAGGATGAAACCGACCCCGCCAGTCAGCGGTTGCAGGACCCGGTATGCGCCGGTGGCTGCCATTGTTTCCAGACCGAGCCGGATCACCGTGCCGCGCAGCTTTTTCATACATCCGTCCAAAACCGGGGTTGAGAGCGGATTTTGTGGCAGAATCGGTTGAAGAATAGGTTATCCAGAGGCCCATCCGCGCAATGCGCACCGGGCGGCATCTTCCAAATTGACACTGCCGCAAGGGTTTGATTTTTCTCATATCTCACGCGAAGGATGGGAATGAGCGAGTTTTCCAACTGGGTACGGAAATGGTGGCCCGGGCTGATCCCGCTGGTTGCGCTGTGGGTGGCGGCGATCTGGACCGGAACCGTGCCGATCGAGCAGCACTTGACCGCCCAGGCTGCGGCGGCGCTGAAGGAATCGGTGCTGGACAAGACCCAGATCGAGGTTTCCGGACGCGATGTCCGGCTCTCGGCTGATGCGTTTTCCGAACAGGGCCGTCGGACCGCCGTCGATCAGGTCGCGAGCGTGCCAGGCGTGCGGCTCGTCACCGACCAGACCCAGTTGATCGCGGAAGTGACGCCTTTCGTCTGGTCGGTCGAGCGTGACGTCGTCCATGTGACGCTGAGCGGAAACGCGCCGCTGCCGGCGATCAAGGCGCGGTTACTCGAAGCGGCGCGCAATGCCGCGAACGGTGCCGAGGTCGTCGATCAGATGGCGCTGGCGCGGGGCGCGCCGGTGCGGTTCGACGCGGCGGCGCTTTTGCTGATCGACCAGATCTCGAAGCTGAAAGAGGGCAAGATCTCGCTGGCGAACACCAAGGTGACGCTGGAGGGTTCGGCGCGCGAACTCGGCGGGCGGGAGGCGATCGCGGCGGCTCTGAAAAACCTGCCCGAGGGCTACACGGTGGAGAAGAATGCCCTCTACGCGCCGCCCTATCTGTTTCAGGTCAACAAGGATCCTGTGGCCACGACATTGGCGCTGAGCGGTTATGTCCCGGACAACAATGCGCATGCCGCTATCGTCAGCGCGATCGAACGTAAATTCGTCGGTGTGAAGATCGAGGACAAGCTCAAGGCGAGCGCCGGTGCGCCGCAGGGTTTTCTCGCTGCCACAATGACGGCGCTGAGTGCGCTGTCGCGGCTGTCCACCGGCACGCTGACGATCCAGGACCGCAACGTCACGCTGTCCGGCGACGCTCTTTACCCGGGTGCGAACGCGAGGATCAGTGAAGAACTTGCCGCGAAACTGCCGCAGGGCTGGAAGCAGAAGGCGGAATTGACGGTGAAGCCGGTGGCCGCGCCGGTCAACGCCACGATCTGCCAGCAACTACTGACGGGATTGCTCGCAAAAGGCACCATTCAGTTCGAGACCGGAAAAGCCGTGATCGATCCGGATTCGGCGGGGCTGCTCGACCGCCTGATCGAGGCAGTGCTGCGCTGTCCGACGTCGCAGATCGAGATCGAGGGCCATACCGACAGCAACGGCGAGAAGGAAGCCAACCTTGCTCTGTCGATGCGCCGTGCCCAGGCGGTCGCCGACTACTTCATCAAGGCCGGAGTTCCGAAGGAGCGCATTAGTGCGGTCGGGTTCGGCAGTGAGCGGCCGGTGGCGAGCAACGATACGGAAGAAGGCAAGGCGCAGAACCGCCGCATCGAATTCGTGGTGAGGTAAGGCATGGGCTATCTCATAGCGTTCAACTGGGAATGGATCGCGGGGGCCGCCGCGCTCGGTTTCGCGACGGGATGGGTTTCGCCGATTTCCCGCGTCCGCAGCCTGTCGACGATGACGATGCGCGTCAGCTTCGCGGTGGTCGTGGCGTTGGTTGCGGTATCGCTGTCGCGGACCCTGCCGGGGCGGCCCGGTTATTGGCTTGACCTTGGCCTGGTCATGTTCGGAGCCTATCTCGCCGGTGGCGCCGTCGGCTCCTGGTTGCGTTATGTGCTCCTGTTGCGGCCGGGCAGGCCGCGCGGCGAAGAAGGTTGAGATTCCGGCCACGACAGGGCTGCGAAATGCCGCAATCCTCACGCTTTGTCTCGCGATCCTGCGAACGGTCTGCTAGGACGATCCGGGGGACGGGAGCTTTGAGGATTTGATGCTTGAACCGGTGCGCAGGACGCTGGCGTTTCTGCGAGAAAAGCAAATCCTGCATAAGCTGGGTGTCGCGCTGAGCCTGATGGTTATCGGCTTTGCCCTCCACATCCTCTATCAGATGTTGCGGGATATCGATCTCGATGACGTGCTCAAGGCCTTGCGCGGAACCGAGGTCAAGACGGTTGCCCTCGCGGGGTTGTGCGTTGCGGCAGGATATTTCACGCTAACGTTCTACGACTTCTTTGCGCTGCGGGCGATCGGCCGCACGGAAATTCCCTACCGCATCGCGGCCTTCGCGGGATTCACCAGTTATTCGATCGGCCACAATGTCGGAGCCAGCGTCTTCACCGGCGGCGCGGTCCGCTATCGGGTCTATTCCTCCTGGGATCTGACCGCGATTGATGTCGCCAAGGTCTGTTTCATTGCCGGGCTGACATTTTGGCTCGGCAATGCTGCTGTGCTTGGTCTCGGGGTGGCCTATCATCCGGAGGCGGCCTCCTCGATCGACCAGTTGCCGGTCTGGCTCAACCGCGTGCTGGCCGTGGTTTTGCTGCTGATCCTGGTCGGCTATGTCGTCTGGGTTTCGTCCCGCCCGCGCAATGTCGGGCGCGGCAACTGGACCGTGACGCTGCCGGGCGGCAGTCTGACGCTGGTGCAGATTCTGATCGGCATCGTCGATCTCTCGTTCTGCGCGATTGCGATGTATATCCTGATGCCGGACGAGCCTTATGTAGGCTTTGTCGTGGTCGCGGTGATCTTCGTGTCCGCCACCCTTTTGGGATTTGCCAGTCACTCGCCGGGCGGGCTCGGCGTGTTCGATGCCGCCATGCTGTACGGCATCATGCATTTCGACAGCCAGTTCGATAAGGAAGAGCTGCTGGCCGGGATGCTACTGTTTCGCGTGCTGTACTATATCGTGCCCTTCGTGATCTCGGTCATGCTACTGTTGTTTCGGGAAGTCATGCTGGGCGCCAAGGCGCGGCGTGAGTCGGGCTTGCGCAAGCGTGACGATATCTCCACGTCAGAGTCTTAAACGTCAGGGTCATCATGACGGCCGATGCATCCGTCCCGCCACCTCCGACGCCGTACTGGCTGAAACAGTTGCGGCGCTCCAGCCTTGTCGTGCTGGTCGCGGGCGTTTCGCTCGGCACGCTGGTCGCGATGCACGATTTGAGGCTGTCGAGCGCGATCCTGGTATTTTTCTGCATCGCCGGCGTTGCCCTGGTCCCGCTGCAATCGCATGACGGCGTTCGGGCGCGTGAGGAGAGCGGCAGCGAAAGGCTGACGGAGGGCGTTGCGGTGCGCGCGGTGATTGGCGCCATGCCAGAGCCCACCGTGCTGCTCGACCGGGTTGGACGCGTGCTGCATCTGAACGCGCAAGCCGCACAACTGGCGCCGGCGCTGCGCCGGAACGAACTGGCGCTGTTCGCGCTGCGCTCGCCGGAGATTATCGCGGTGCTGCGCGATGCGATTGCCACATTGCAGCCCCAGCGTGTCACCTATGTCGAACGGGTACCGGTCGAGCGCTGGATGGAGCTTGTGGTGACGCCGGTCGCGGTGCCGACCGAGTTTGGCGGCACGGACAATTGCTTCCTGATGACGTTCCGCGACCAGACGCCGTTGCGCCGCGCCGAGGAAATGCGCGCCGACTTCGTCGCCAATGCGAGCCACGAATTGCGGACGCCGCTCGCGGCACTCTCCGGCTTTATCGATACCCTGCAGGGGCCCGCGCGCGATGACCCCAAGGCACGGGAGCGTTTTCTCGGCATCATGCATGCGCAGGCAACCCGCATGGCGCGGCTGATCGACGATCTGTTGTCGCTGTCGCGGGTGGAGTTGAGTGCGCATGTGCGGCCCGAGGCCAAGGTTGATCTGCTCGCGATCCTGCGGCAGGTGATCGACGGACTCGAAGTGCTCGCCAACGAGCGTGGGGTCGTGATCGAAACGCAGTTTCCGGATGTGCCGGTTTTCATCGCCGGCGACACTGAGGAATTGCTGCGCGTATTCGAGAACCTGATCGAGAACGGCCTGAAATACGGAGCGTCCGGCGGCAGGGTCACGGTGTCGCTGTCGCGGACGGCGCCCGACGAAGGCCCGGCCGAAATCCGTGTCACGGTTCGCGATTATGGCCCCGGCATTGCACCCGAACACCTGCCGCGCCTGACCGAACGCTTCTACCGCACCGATGTCGGCGACAGCCGCGCGCAGGGTGGTACGGGTCTTGGTCTGTCGCTAGTCAAGCATATCGTCAGCCGCCATGGCGGGCGTTTGCTGATCGAAAGCGTTTTCGGCAAGGGCGCCACTTTCACCGTCTGTTTTCCACCGCTGGCGCTTCCGCCCGGCGCATAAAACGCAGCAATCTCAGTGGTCTGGCTGTGTCACATGAGTGTCACCAAACCTTTATAAAAGCTGCATGGGGCGCCTCTAAAGCGGGCGCCGCGGGCCAACAGAGCCCTCGCTGACCACATGGAGACAGCCAGTGAATTTTTTCAAAACCATCGTCGCGGCCGGCATTGTCGCCGCTTCGACCACCGCCCTTTCGCTCCCGGCGACGGCGGCTGACATCACGGGTGCGGGCGCAACGTTCCCGTTCCCTGTTTATTCGAAGTGGGCCGATGCCTACAAAAAGGAAACCGGCAACGGCCTGAACTACCAGTCGATCGGCTCGGGCGGCGGCATCAAGCAGATCCAAGCCAAGACCGTGACGTTCGGCGCCTCCGACATGCCGCTCAAGGCCGAGCAGCTTGAGAAGGACGGCTTCGTTCAGTGGCCGATGGTGATGGGCGCCATCGTTCCGGTCGTGAACCTCGACGGCGTGAAGGCCGGCGACATGGTTTTCGACGGCGAGACCCTTGCGAACATCTACCTCGGCAAGATCACCAAGTGGGATGATCCTGCGATCAAGAAGCTGAACCCGAAGGTCAACCTGCCGTCGACCGCGATCGCCGTGGTTCGCCGTTCGGACGGTTCGGGCACCACCTTCAACTTCACCAACTACCTCTCCAAGGTCAGCGCCGACTGGAAATCGAAGGTCGGCGAGGGTACCGCGGTTGAGTGGCCTGTCGGTGTCGGTGCCAAGGGCAACGAAGGCGTTTCGGCCAACATCAGCCAGACCAAGAACTCGATCGGTTATGTCGAGTACGCTTACGCCAAGCAAAACAAGCTGACCTACACCGGCATGGTCAACAGTGCGGGCAAGACCGTGCAGCCGACCGTTCCGGCGTTCCAAGCTGCTGCTGCCAACGCTGACTGGTCGAAGGCTCCCGGCTACTACGTGATCCTCACCAACCAGCCGGGCGAGGCGTCCTGGCCGATCACTGCGGCAACCTTCATCCTGATGCACAAGGCACCGACGGATAAGGCAGCATCTGCCGAAGCCATCAAGTTCTTCAAGTGGGCGTTCGAGAAGGGCGGCAAGATGGCCGAGGAACTCGATTACATCCCGATGCCGGCTTCCGTGGTCAAGCAGATCGAGAAGACCTGGTCGGCCGACATCAAGAGCTGATTGTGACCGGCGGGGGAGAGGCAAGCCTTTCCCCCGCTGTTCTTCCGGCACCTCTGCGGTGCAGGGCTGAATATCCGATTGCGTTATAGAGATAGGGGATTGGCGTGGCAGAGATGGCCGTTCATGGTGCCTCGATGGAAGCCGCAGGACCGTACGACCGTGCCCGCGCGTTGAGCGCCTTCAAGCTGGGCGACAAGACCTTTTACTGGACCACGCGCATCTGCGCGATCCTGGTTCTGGTGCTGCTCGGCGGCATCATCATTTCGCTGATCGTCGGCGCATGGCCTGCGATCTCCCAATACGGCTTCGGATTCCTGACCACGTCGCGCTGGGCGCCGTCCGCCGATCCGCCAGTGCTCGGTGCGCTCGGTCCGGTCTACGGCACGATCCTCACTTCGCTGCTGGCGATGATCATCGCCATCCCGGTTGGTCTCGGCATCGCGATTTTCCTCACCGAACTGTGTCCGCTGTGGGCGCGCCGCCCGATCGGCATGGCGATTGAACTGCTCGCGGGCATTCCCTCGATCATCTACGGCATGTGGGGATTTTTTATCCTCGGCCCGTTCCTCGCCAACACGGTGCAGCCGTTCTTCATCAACACGTTCGAAGGCGTGCCGGTCCTTGGTTCCATCTTCGGCGGGCCGCCATCCTATCTCAGCCTGTTCAACGCCTCGCTGATCCTCGCGATCATGGTGCTGCCGTTCATCACCGCGATCTCGCGCGATGTGTTCGCGACCGTGCCGCCGGTACTGAAGGAAGCGGCCTACGGCATCGGCTGCACGACATGGGAAGTCGTTCGCAATGTGGTGATCCCCTATACCCGCGTCGGCGTCATCGGCGGCGTGATGCTGGCACTCGGCCGCGCGCTCGGCGAGACGATGGCGGTGACGTTCATCATCGGCAACTCATTCCGCATCTCGCCTTCGATCTTCGCGCCGGGCACCACGATCTCGGCCGCCATCGCCAGCGAATTCGCCGAAAGCGACGGGTTGCACCAGTCGAGCCTGATGCTGCTCGGCCTGTTGCTGTTCGTGTTGACGTTCTTCGTGCTCGCCGCCGCGCGGCTGATGCTGATGCGGCTGCAGAAAAAGGCGGGGAGCTGAGCGATGAATCCGATCTACGCATTCCGCCGCCGCGTCGACAAGATCATTCGCGGGCTTTGCTTCGGTGCCGCCGCTTTCGGCGTGTCGTGGCTGGCGATGATCCTGTTCACGCTGTTCTATAATGGTCTTGCCGGCATCAGCCTGCAATTGTTCACCCAGAACACGCCGCCGCCCGGTTCGACCGAAGGTGGCCTGCTCAACGCCATTGTCGGTTCGATCATCATGACGATCATCGGCGTCGGCATCGGCGCGCCGATCGGCATGTTCGCGGGCACTTATCTCGCCGAATATGGCAGGCATGACCGCCTCACCTCGGTGATCCGCTTTATCAATGACATCCTCCTGAGCGCGCCTTCGATCATCATCGGCCTGTTCATTTATGGCGCGGTAGTGGTGCCGATGGGCAGTTTCTCGGCGCTGGCCGGCTCATTGGCGTTGGCGGTGATCGTCATTCCGGTGGTGGTGCGCACCACCGAGGACATGCTGCTGCTGGTGCCCAATCCGCTGCGCGAGGCGGCCTCGGCACTCGGCTTGCCGCGCTCGCTTGTGATCCGCCGCATTGCTTACCGCGCGGCGCGTTCCGGCCTCATCACCGGCATCCTGCTCGCGACGGCGCGCGTCGCCGGCGAAACCGCGCCGCTCTTGTTCACCGCTTTGAGCAACCAGTTCTTCAGCCTGGACCTGACCAAGGCGGTCGCCAACCTTCCTGTCACCATCAACAATTTCGTGCAGAGTCCCTACGTCTACTGGAAGGAATTGGCGTGGTCTGGCGCGCTACTGATCACGCTGACCGTGCTGACGCTCAATATCGTCGCGCGGCTGCTGGGCTCTGAGAGGACCGCAAAATGACCGACGTCTCGACGATCGCCATTCCCCGCCCGTCCATGCCACCGCCATCCGTTATTCCGGATGGCCCGGCAAAGGTGACGGCGCGCAACCTGAATTTCTATTACGGCCAGCACCACGCGCTGAAGAACATCAACCTCGTGCTTGGCGCCAACAAGGTGACGGCCTTCATCGGCCCGTCGGGCTGCGGCAAGTCCACACTGCTGCGCATTTTCAACCGGATGTACGATCTCTATCCGGGCCAGCGCGCGGAGGGCGACGTCACGCTCGATGGCACCGATATTCTCGATCCGAAGCTCGATGTGAACCTGCTGCGGGCGCGGATCGGCATGGTGTTCCAGAAGCCGACGCCGTTCCCGATGACGATCTACGAGAATATCGCCTTCGGCATCCGGCTTTACGAGAGGATTTCCAAGTCGGAGATGGACGGCCGCGTCGAACACGCGCTGCGCGGCGGCGCGCTGTGGAACGAGGTCAAGGACAAGCTCAACGCCAGCGGCCTCAGTCTGTCGGGCGGTCAGCAACAACGGCTGTGCATCGCGCGCACCGTGGCGGTGCGGCCGGAGGTGATCCTGTTCGACGAGCCATGTTCGGCGCTCGATCCGATCTCGACCGCGAAGGTCGAGGAACTTATCGCGGAATTGAAGAAAGACTACACGATCGCCATCGTCACCCATAACATGCAGCAGGCGGCACGCTGCTCGGACTACACCGCGTTCATGTATCTCGGCGAGCTGATCGAGTTCGACGAGACCAGCAAGATCTTTACGTCGCCGGCCGACCGCCGGACCCAGGATTACATTACCGGACGCTTCGGCTGACGGCTCGGAGAACTGTGATGGCTATGGAACATACCGCAAAAGCGTTCGACGAGGATCTGCAGGAGCTGGCTCGCCTGGTGGCGGAGATGGGCGGCCTAGTCGAGCGGCAGATCGTCGATTCGGTGGATTCGCTGATCCGCCGCGACATCAATCTGAGCGCGCGCGTCGTTGCCACCGATGTCGAACTCGACAAGTTGCAGCACATGATCGAGGAGCGCGGGGTGCTCACCATCGCGCGCCGCCAGCCGATGGCGGTCGACCTGCGCGAGATCGTCGGCGCGCTGCGCGTAGCGACCGATCTTGAGCGAATGGGCGACCTGTCGAAGAACATCGCCAAGCGCGTCGCGGCGCTCGACAGCGATTTCCATCCGCTGAAGCTGATCCGCGGGCTGGAGCACATGACCGACCTTGTGCAGTCGCAGGTCAAGGCGGTACTCGACGCCTATGCTGCCCACGACGTTCCCGCCGCCATGGTGGTGTGGAAGGGCGACGAGGAAGTGGACGCGATCTGCACCTCGCTGTTCCGCGAACTCCTGACCTATATGATGGAAGACCCGCGCAATATCGGCTTCTGCATCCATCTGATGTTCTGCGCCAAGAACATCGAGCGGATTGGCGACCATGCAACCAATATCGCCGAGACGGTGTTCTACATGATCGAGGGCCAGCCGATCGGCGCATCGCGGCCGAAGGGCGACATGACGAGCTTCTCCAGCACATCATCTGTGGGTTAAAAGGATATCCATGAACGCAAGAATTCTGGTCGTCGAGGATGAGGAGGCGCTGTCGACATTGCTGCGCTACAATCTCGACGCGGAAGGCTACGACGTCGAGACGGTGGCGCGCGGCGACGATGCCGACACGCGGTTGAAGGAGCGCGTGCCTGACCTCGTGGTGCTCGACTGGATGCTGCCGGGCCTGTCCGGCATCGAACTATGCCGCAGGTTGCGGGCACGGCCCGAAACCAAGCAGTTGCCAATCATCATGCTGACCGCGCGCGGCGAGGAAAGCGAGCGTGTGCGTGGCCTTGCCACCGGCGCGGACGACTACATCGTCAAGCCGTTCTCGGTGCCGGAACTGCTTGCGCGGGTGAAGGGCCTGCTGCGGCGCGCGAGCCCGGAGCGCCTCGCTAACGTGCTGGTCTATGGCGACATCGAACTCGACCGCGAGAAGCGCCGCGTGGCGCGCTCGGGCCGCCCCATTGATCTTGGCCCGACCGAGTACCGGTTGCTTGAATTCTTCCTGCAGCATCCCGGGCGCGTGTTCAGCCGCGAGCAGTTACTTGACGGCGTCTGGGGCCGCGACATCTATATCGATGAGCGCACCGTGGACGTGCATATCGGGCGGCTGCGCAAGCTGCTCAATCCCGGCGAGGAGCAGGACCCGATCCGCACCGTGCGCGGCGCGGGCTATGCGCTCGACGATCGCTTCGCCAAGGTGGAAGGCTGATCGGCCCAGGTTTGTTTTCCGCGCGGAGTTGAAAATCAAAAAAGCCCGCCGGTCAGGCGGGCTTTTCGGTTTCCGGATTGGAGGACGTTACTTGTTCGGCCGCCGATCGCGCCGGCGGTCGCCTGCGGGTTGGTAGGCAACGCGCGAGTGGTGTGCGCAATAGGGCAGGCCGCCGAGCGCCTTGCCGCCGCAGAAAAAGAACTCGGTGCTGCCAGGATCGCCGACCGGCCAGTGGCAGGTGTCTTCCGTTAGTTCGAGCAGGGTGCGGCGCTGGTTCATCGGCACCACATTGTCGAACGCGATCGGATCGGGTTCGGCCTCAACATCGAAGGCATGGGCGAGCGCGGTGTTGCCGCGCGCCATCGGGCGGCTGATGCGCATCATGTGCTGCGGGGCGCGCACCTTGCGCTGCCGGGGCGCGGCGGAGGATGGGCTCTTGGCGCGGCCGGAGAGGCCGAGCCGATGGACCTTGCCGATCACAGCGTTGCGCGTGATGTTCCCGAGTTCCGCGGCAATCTGGCTCGCCGACAGGCCGGATTCCCATAATTTCTTGAGCTGTTCGACGCGATCGTCGGTCCAATTCATTACCGTCATCGCTCTCATCCTTCTCTCTCGTGCCTGGAGGGTGAATCCGGCACTCCGATTGATGGTTCCGAAAACTCGTGTTGGCAGAATCCCTTAGCTCTCGCCGGTCGGAAGAACCGGACGTTTGGGCTGCCTTTGGGTTCAGAATTCAGGACGCCGCACGAGATGTCGTAGCCAGTAAGAAAAACGCTACAATATGGCGTGACTCACGCGCAAGAGTCCGACTCCGCAGTCCACATGTTCCGAATCAGTCATGCACACCAATTTGCGGATGCAGGGGCCGCATCGTGTGCCGCAGGCGGGGCACGGAAGGGGGCAAAAACGGGCTGTCTGGCGTGTTGACAGCCAAGACATACGGAGAGGATAATCACGCAATGCCGCCCCGTCGGGGCGGCATGTTTCATTTTTGCGGACCGTCACGACCGGGGGAATCTCGCGGTTCCCGGCAGGTCCACCGTTCGCCCTGTCAGGTTGCCATGACCACCACCGCTTCGTCTCATCTCATGCCGGTCTTCGCCCGGGTCAATCTCGCTTTTGAACGCGGCGAGGGCGCTTGGCTGGTTGCCACCAACGGCGAGCGTTATCTCGATTTCACCAGCGGCGTGGCGGTGAACGCGCTGGGCCATGCTCATCCGCATCTCGTGGCGGCGGTGCAGGCGCAGGCCGCCAAGCTCTGGCACATGTCTAACCTGTTCAAGAGCCCGGACGGCGAGAAGGTCGCAGCAAGGCTGTGCGAGAACAGCTTCGCCGACGAAGTATTCTTCGCCAATTCCGGCGCCGAGGCGATGGAATGCGCCATTAAAGTCACGCGCAAATATCATGCGGCGAAGGGACACCCCGAGCGTTTCCGCATCATCACGTTTGAAGGTGCCTTCCACGGCCGCACGCTGGCGACGCTCGCCGCAGGCGGGCAGGAGAAGTATCTCGACGGGTTCGGCCCAAAGGTCGAAGGCTTCGACCAGGTGCCGCTCGGTGACATCGAGGCGGTGAAGAAGGCGATCGGGCCGCAGACCGCCGGCATCCTGATCGAGCCGTTGCAGGGCGAAGGCGGCGTGCGCGAACCCGCGCACAGCTTCTTCAGGGCGCTGCGCGAATTGTGCGACGATAAGGGCTTGCTGCTGATTTTCGACGAGGTGCAGACCGGCATGGGCCGCACCGGCGAACTGTTTGCGTACAAGCGGCTTGGTGTTGAGCCTGACGTGATGGCACTGGCGAAGGCGCTTGGCGGCGGTTTTCCGATCGGTGCATGTCTTGCGACGCGCGAAGCCGCATCAGGCATGACGGCGGGTAGCCACGGTTCAACCTTCGGCGGCAACCCGCTGGCGATTGCGGCTGCGACCGCCGTGCTCGATGTGATGCTGGCGCCGGGTTTCTTCGATCATGTGAAGCGCGCTTCGCTTATTCTGAAGCAGAAACTCGCTTCCGTCATCGATCGTTATCCGAACGTCCTGCGCGAGGTGCGCGGCGAAGGTTTGCTGATCGGCCTGCAGGCAGCGGTGCCTTCACCCGACCTGATCGTGGCGCTGCGCGAGGAAAAGCTCCTGACTGTCGGTGCGGGCGAGAATGTCGTGCGGCTGCTGCCGCCTTTGATTGTAACGGAAGCCGAGATCGAGGAAGCGGTCGGTCGGGTTGAGAAGGCCTGCGCGCGACTGGCAAAGGATTTGCCGGCGGCTCCCGGCAAGAAAGCTGCATCATGAGCCAGAAACTTCGCCATTTCCTCGATCTGTCCGAACTGCCCGTGCATGACCTGCGCGCGATTCTCGATGCGTCGATCGCGATGAAGAAGAATCTGAAAGCGGGTCATCCGGACCGTCCACTGAAAGACAAAACGCTGGCGATGATCTTCGAGCGTCCCTCGACGCGCACGCGCGTATCGTTCGAGGTCGGCATGCGCCAGCTCGGCGGCGAAGCGATCATGCTGACCGGGCAGGAGATGCAGCTCGGCCGCGGCGAGACGTTCGCAGATACCGCGCGAGTGCTGTCGCGTTTCGTCGACATCATCATGATCCGGATTCTCAGCCATGACGCGCTTGCGGAGATGGTGGAGTTCGCGACCGTGCCGGTCATCAACGGCCTGACGCGGCGTTCGCACCCCACGCAGGTGATGGCGGACGTCATGACCTTTGAGGAGCATCGCGGGCCGATCAAGGGCCGCACCGTGGCGTGGGTCGGCGACGATAACAACGTCATGGCCTCATGGGCGCATGCGGCCGAGCGTTTCGGCTTCACCCTGCGGGTGGCGACGCCGCCGCAGCTCGCGCCGAACAAGCGGTTGCGCGACTGGATCAAGGCTACCAATGCACCGATCGTGCTCGGCACCGACGCGCAGGAAGCCGTGCGCGGCACCGATTGTGTGGTGACCGACACATGGATGTCGATGGGTGACAAGGATGCCGAGCACCGGCACAATCTGTTGAAGCCTTATCAGGTTGACGAGAAGCTGATGTCGTTGGCGAAGCCGGATGCGATCTTCATGCATTGCCTGCCCGCGCATCGCGGCGAGGAAGTCACCGATGAGGTGATCGACGGCCCGCAATCGGTGGTGTTCGATGAGGCGGAAAATCGCCTCCACGCGCACAAGGGCATTCTCGCCTGGTGCCTCGGGGCTGTCGGCTAAGCACGGTTACGCTTGAATCGCCGCTGGCGCTTCCTAAATTGCGGTCTTGCTCAAGAAAGGACGCCTGCATGGCGGATCAAGGTTCTATTCGCGCGCCGTCGGCTGTTCCGGTCGACGATGCGGTGCTCCCGTTTGAAGTCAGCGCGCTCGATGTTCGCGGGCGGCTGACGCGGATGGGGCCTGCGCTCGACGATATTCTGATGCGCCACGATTATCCCGCGCCGGTCGGCAAGCTGCTCGGGGAGGCCATCGTGCTGACGACGCTGCTCGGCTCGTCGCTGAAGTTCGAGGGTCGCTTTATCCTGCAGACCCAGACCGACGGTCCGGTGTCGCTTCTGGTGGTCGATTTCATCGCGCCGGATCGGCTCCGCGCCTATGCACGGTTCGACAAGACGCAGCTGAAACCCGGTCTTTCCTCCGGCGAATTGCTCGGCCATGGTCACCTTGCGATGACCATCGATCAGGGGCCGGACATGAGCCGCTATCAGGGCCTCGTCGCCCTGCAGGGCGGATCGCTGGAAGATGCCGCGCACGAATACTTCCTGCGCTCGGAGCAGATTCCGACCCGCGTGCGCCTCGCCGTCGGTGAGGAGCTGCGCGGCGGCAGCGACGGGCCGAAGCATCGCTGGCGTGGCGGTGGCGCGCTGATCCAGTTTCTGCCAAAGGCGCCGGAGCGCGCCAAGCAGGCCGATCTCCACCCCGGCGATGCCCCGGAAGGCAGCGTGTCGCATGTGGTGGAAGAAGATGACGCGTGGACCGAAAGCCAGTCGCTGTTCGCAACCATCGAGGATGTCGAACTGATCGACCCTGATCTGTCCGGCGAGCGGCTCCTGTTCCGGCTATTTCATGAGCGCGGCGTGCGCGTGTTTCCGAGCCTGCCGTTGCATGCGGGCTGCACCTGTTCGCGGGATGCGGTGGCCGGCATGCTGGCGAGCTTCGACCCGGAGGATCGCGCCGACATGGTGGAGGACGGCAAGGTCGTGGTGACGTGCGAGTTCTGTAGCTCGATTTATGAGTTCACGCCGCAGGAAGCGGGCGTCGAGGACTGAGGGCGTAATGACGCTGAACCGGCTTTGTCAGTTCAGCGTACGCTTGGCGTCCGGGCTGTCGAGCGAGAACAGCGGGATCGCGAGGTCGAACTTCTCTCCGCTTTCCGTCACCATCTGGTAGCTGCCGGTCATGAAGCCAGAGGGCGTCGTGAGCGGCACGCCGCTTGTGTACTCATACCGCTCGCCCGGCGCGATGACGGGTTGCTCGCCGACCACGCCTTCGCCGCGGACTTCCTGCTGCTGGCCAAGGCCATCGGTAATGATCCAGTGCCGGGTCTTGAGCTGGACGGTTTCGCTACCCTTGTTCACGATCACGATGCTGTAGGCCCAGAAAAATTGCCGGTTTTCAGGGGATGAGCGTTCGGGAAGGAACTCGGGTTCGACGAGGACTTCGATTTGGCGGGTGACGGCGCGGTACATTGCTTCAATCGGATGGTTCGATATCGATGATAGACCCAAGCGACGACAATGGCAAAACGCCGCGCGTGATGACGCCGAGCCTTGTTGACGCGATTTCGTTCAAGCCGGGTTCATATTGGGCTGTGCATGGCCTTTGTGCAAATCGCGGTGGGGTTCCACGGTGGCGGTTTGCGGTTGCTTGCGGAATCTCTATCCTGCAGCGATGTCTGTCGCGCGTTTCCCTGAACGGTTCGAGCCGATGACAACCCTGACCACCTCAGCGCCCGAACCCAAGATCATCCCACGGGATGCCGGAAAAATCGTTCTTCCGGTGGGAGCGGGTGAGCGCGAATTGCGGCTCGATCTGTTTCGTGGGCTCGCGCTGTGGCTGATCTTCATCGATCATCTGCCGCCGAACATCCTGACTTGGCTCACCATCCGCAATTACGGCTTTTCCGACGCGACCGAGATATTCATTTTCATTTCGGGATATACCGCCGCCTTCGTCTACAGCCGGGCGATGGACGAGCGCGGTTTCATCATTTCGAGCGCGCGCATCTTCAAGCGGGTCTGGCAAATCTACGTCGCACACGTCTTCCTGTTCATGATCTATCTCGCGGAAATTTCCTACATCGCGACCAGCTTCGAGAACCCGCTTTATTCGGAGGAAATGGGAATCCTCGATTTTCTCAAGCATCCAGACACCACGATCATGGAGGCGCTGCTTTTGAAGTTCAAGCCGGTCAACATGGACGTGCTGCCGCTTTATATCGTGCTGATGCTGTTCCTGCCGTTCGTATTGTGGCTGATGCGCCGCATCCCAGATGTCACCCTGGCGCTGGCGGTCCTCCTCTATGCGCTGACCTGGCAGTACGGCTTTGCCTTGCCTGCCTACCCGAACGGGGTGTGGGTGTTCAATCCGTTCGCGTGGCAGTTGCTGTTCGTGTTCGGCGCATGGTGCGCGCTGGGCGGGGCGCAGCGGATGGCGCCGATCCTCGCTTCGCGCGTCACGCTCGTGCTGGCGGTGGCTTATCTGCTGTTCGCTTTCTACGTGACGCTGACATGGCATGTTCCGCAGTTGCACGGCTATCTGCCGGGGTGGCTGGAAAGCTGGATGTATCCGATCAACAAGACCGATCTTGACGTGCTGCGGTTCGCTCACTTCCTCGCGCTCGCGGCGGTCACGGTCTACTTCCTGCGGAAGGACTGGCCGGGGCTGAAATCTCCATGGCTGCGGCCGATTATCCTGTGCGGGCAGCATTCGCTGGAAATTTTCTGCATCGGCGTGTTTCTGGCCTTCGCCGGTCACTTCGTCCTGGCGGAAACCTCGGGCGGGGCAGGGCTGCATTTCGTCATTAGTATGATCGGTTTGGTCATCATGTCCTGCGCGGCGTGGCTGCTGTCATGGTACAAAGCCGAAGTGAACAAGAGCGGTAAACGGCCCGTTTTGGCAGTCAGTGCCGATATGGTCGGGAGTAATTGATGAATATCGTGCGGATCGCGGGAGTGGCGGTTCTGGCCTGGCTGGCGGTGACGCCGGCCGTGGCCGACGATGACCATTTCTGCTCCGTGCCCGCTTATCTGCTCAGCACCGACGCAACGCTGCCGAAGGTTGCGGAGGCCTTCAAGGCGCGGTCGCCCATTCGCGTGCTGGTGATCGGCAGCCGCTCCTCCGCGTTGAGCGGGCCGGACGGCGCCGCAAGTTCCTATCCCACGCGCTTCGAGGCGGCGCTGCGCAGCAAGCTGCCCGGCATCGAGATCAGCGTGACGACCGAACTTCATCCCAAGGAGACGGCCGCGGATGTCGCCGGGAAGGTCGAGAAGATCATGCAGGAGCGGAAGCCGACACCGACGTTGGTGGTCTGGCAGACCGGCACCGTCGACGCGATGCGCTCAATCGACCCGGACGATTTTCGCGCAGCGCTCGATACCGGCCTTGCCGCTCTGCAGAAGGCGGATGCCGACGTGATCCTGATGAATCTGCAATTCAGTCCGCGCATGGAAACGGTGCTGGCGGCGACCAACTACAACGATACGATCCGTGTCGTGGCGCAGGAGCACGGTGCGCCGCTGTTCGACCGTTTTTCGATCATGCGCGCCTGGAGCGAGGCGGGAGATTTCGACCTGTTCGCGCAGGCCCACAGCATCGGCGTTGCCGCGCGGGTGCATAATTGCCTTGGGCGCGCGCTGTCCAAGCTCGTGATCGAGGCCGCCCATATCAACCCGTCCGAGCTCGGGGTGCGCTGACGATGCGGCAGCGCCATCGCAAGTTGCTCGTCGCTGTGGGGCTTTTCGGTATTCTTGCGAGCGCGCCGTGTCTTGCCGCGGGCGAGATGTCCGCGCAGTCAGAGACGACGTCGGCGACAACCGATGTGGTACCTGCAAAGCGTAGCCTTCCCGGCAAGGCGATTGATGCCGCGAAAAATGCTGCGAGCCGGGCCGGCGATGTTCTCACGCGTATTCCGTGCCTGCCGCCGAAAGGCGCTGGTGCGGTCTCCGCCTCGCTGCCGCGCGTGGCGCGCAAGCTCAACGCGGGAGAGCCGATCACCATCGTGGCGCTAGGATCGTCGTCCACCGCAGGCTACGGGACGACGTCGTCCACCTATACCTATCCGAGTCGCTTGGCCGAACAGCTTCGGCGGAAATATCCGAGGGCGCGCATCAGCGTCATCAATCGCGGCATGGGTGGTCAGGAAGTGCCGCAGATGGTCCAGCGGTTGCAGTCGAGCGTGCTCGATTCAAATCCGGATCTCGTGATCTGGCAGCTCGGTACGAACACGGTGGTGCGCGGTGAGGATTCATCGGGCCTCGCCGCGATGGTGGAGGCCGGCGTCGCCAGGATACAGGCCACAGGCGCCGACGTGGTGCTGATCGATCCGCAATATGTGCCCGCCGTGACCGCGAAGAAGGAGGGCGCGAACAAGATGGTGAAGCTGATCCGCGAAGTCGGACGGCTGCGTCATGCTTCGGTCTTCCCGCGCTTCGAAGTGATGCGGCAGTGGCATGAGGACGAGAAGCTGCCGTTCGAGAGTTTCTCGATCTCCGATGGGCTGCACATGAACGACTGGGGATATGCCTGTTTCGCCCAGTTGCTCGGCGACACCATCATCAAGTCGGTCGGAGAAGCCAAAGCCGAACCCGGCACCGAGAGGCCGGGAAGCGTCATGAGCTTCAGGCCGATGTGAGGTCGTGAAAAAGCCCGCCAAATGGCGGGCTTTTTTGATGGCGGCGAGCTTGCCTCAGACTTTCTCCAGCGCGCCCTGAACATCCTCGATCAGGTCGTCGACGTGTTCGAGGCCGACCGAGAAGCGGATGAACCCGTCGCCGATACCGAGTTCGGCGCGTTCATCCGGCGTCAGACGCTGATGCGTGGTGGTGGCGGGATGAGTGACGATGCTCTTGGAGTCGCCGAGATTGTTGGAAATGCGCGCGACCTGGAAGCCGTTCAGGGCGCGGAATGCGCCAGCCTTGCCGCCCTTCACCTCGAAGCCGATCATCGTCGAGCCTGCGCGCATCTGCTTCTTGATGACATCGGCCTGCGGATGGTCGGCACGGCCCGGATAGATCAGCCGCGTCACTTTCGGATGCGTGGCGAGGATGTCGGCGATCTTCGCCGCACTTTCGGTCTGCGCCTTGACGCGCACGCCGAGCGTCTCAAGCCCCTTCAACAGCACCCAGGCATTGAACGGTGACATGGAAGGCCCGGTCTGGCGGAAGAAATTATGGATGTGCTCCATGATGAATTCTTGCGTCGACAGGATGACCCCGCCGAGACAGCGGCCCTGTCCATCGATGTGCTTGGTCGCCGAATAGACAACGACATCCGCGCCGAGTTCGAGCGGGCTCTGGTAAAGAGGCGTTGCGAACACATTGTCCACCACGAGGCGGGCGCCCCCCTGATGGGCGATCTTTGCTACCTCCGCGATGTCGACCACCTCGAGCGTCGGATTGGTTGGACTCTCCAGGAACAGCGTCTTGGTGTTGGGACGCATCGCCTTGCGCCAGGCGTCGAGGTCACGGCCATCCACCAGCGTGGAGGTGATGCCGTAGCGCGGCAGCAGTGTTTCGATGACGTAGCGGCACGAACCGAACAGCGCTCTTGCCGCGACAACGTGATCGCCGGCCTGAAGTGGTGCGAGCATGGCGGTGGTCATCGCGGCCATGCCGGTCGCGGTGGCGCGCCCGGCTTCGGCGCCTTCCAGCGCGGCCATGCGTTGCTCGAACATCGCAACCGTCGGATTGGAAAATCGCGAATAGAGAAAGCCCGGCTTCTCGCCCTTGAAACGCGCCTCGCATTCCTCCGCGCTCTCGTAGGTGAAGCCCTGGGTCAGAAACAGCGATTCCGACATCTCGCCGAAGTCGGAACGGATCGTTCCGGCGTGGACAAGGCGGGTTTCAGGGCGGTAGCGGGATGAGTTCAGGGCGTTCTTTGTGTCGGACATCAGGACCTCCAATAGCGTCTCGCTTGGAAACAAGACGCAAAAAACCGGCCTGGAAAAAATCCAACGGCCGGGGGCACAAGGTCCGCGGCCTGTTTAGCGACTTATTTTACGTGGCTGCAAGCCGGCCGGCCCAAATCACCACGGGATAAGTCCGAGGCTTAATCCGCACGGCCCTTTCCGTCAAGCAACCCATCGGATAACGGGGTAAAGTTCTATGCATAGCTCACTCCCGAGGGGACCGGATTTGGCCTTCTCTCTCCCAGCCAACGCCAACGGTATTCTGCCCGATCGCATGATCGCGGCCATGGAAGAAGACGGCCTGATCCTGCCGGCGTTTCCGTTCGTGGAGAGCCAGATCCAGCCCGCGAGCCTCGACCTGCGGCTGGGCGAGGTGGCCTACCGGGTGCGCGCGAGCTTTCTGCCGGGGCCGGATGTCACGGTCGCGGAGCGGATCGACGAATTGAAACTGCACGAGGTCGATCTCTCCGACGGCGCGGTGCTGGAGACCAACTGCGTCTACATCGTGCCGCTGCTGGAGAGCTTGGCGCTGCCGCCTTCGATTCTGGCGTCCGCCAATCCGAAAAGTTCGACCGGCCGCCTCGATGTGTTCACCCGCGTGATCGCGGATGGCACGCGCCGCTTCGACATGATCGGCGCGGGCTATCATGGCCCGCTCTATGCCGAGATCAGCCCGAAGACATTTCCCGTGCTGCTGCGGCAGGGATCGCGCCTGTCGCAGGTCCGCTTCCGTACCGGTATGCCGCAGTTGAACAACGACGAACTCGAGGCACTGCATCAGGCCGAACATCTTGTCGATTGCGAGAATGCCGATCTTGCCGGCGGCGTCGCGGTCAGCGTCGACCTCTCGGGCGAGGGCTCGGATGGCTTCGTCGGCTACCGCGCCAAGCGCCACACCGGCGTCGTCGATATCGACCGGCGCGGCGGTTACGCCGTCGATGATTTCTGGGAGCCGATCCGCGCCCGGCCGGACCATAGCCTCATTCTCGATCCCGGCGAGTTCTACATTCTCGCCTCGAAAGAAGCCGTGCAGGTGCCGCCGAACTACGCCGCCGAAATGGTGCCGTTCGACCCATTGGTCGGCGAATTCCGCGTGCACTATGCGGGCTTCTTCGATCCGGGGTTCGGTCATGCGGGCGCGGGCGGGCAGGGATCGCGCGCCGTGCTGGAGGTGCGCTCGCGCGAAGTGCCTTTTATTCTCGAACACGGCCAGATCGTCGGACGTCTTGTGTACGAGAAGATGCTGGCGCCGCCGCAGACGCTGTACGGCACCCGCATTGCCTCGAACTATCAGGGCCAGGGGCTGAAGCTCTCCAAGCATTTCCGCGCTCCTGTCTAAAGGCGCGTTTGGTTAACGTCACCTCCGTGTCGTTGCAAAAGGCGAGCGGTTGGGCGATGGTGGAACGGACTTCGCGGGCGTAGTTCAATGGTAGAACGGCAGCTTCCCAAGCTGCATACGAGGGTTCGATTCCCTTCGCCCGCTCCAATCGTCCTGCGTTCCCGCAGTGACGCTTTGGCCACGCAGTTCCACCGAACTGCATCCGCCATGCAACACCGCATTGAAATCATCTGCATCTAAGAGGGCCGATCTGGACAAACCTCCGGACTCGCAACACGCTGTCGATGCCTCGGTGACACAGCCGGGCGGGGGACGCGACGATGAGATTCGTGACCGGATTGTTGGCGGGCGTGTTGTTGCTGGCCGGGTTGACTGCGAGCCATGCGGTGGTCCGCATCGCCGATGATCGCGGCGGACGCATCGGTACTTATGTCGACAAGTATCAGAATCTCCGAACATCGGGCGAAACCGTGGTGATCGACGGATTGTGCGCCTCGGCCTGTACCATTGTGCTCGGCGCGGTTCCGCACGACCGCATCTGCGTCACCTCGCGCGCCAGCCTTGGCTTTCATGCCGCGTGGGATCCGGGCGCGGGCGGGCGGCCGGTCACGAATGTCGAGGCCACCCACATGCTCTACAAGATGTACCCGGCCTCGATCCGCCACTGGATCGCGCGGCATGGCGGGTTGAAGCCACGGATGATCTTCCTGCGCGGCCACCAACTGACGTCGATGTACAAGCCCTGCTATATGGACGCGCACGCCTCCGCAGGAGCCCGGTGATGCCGTTCTGGCGGTATTTTGCCTCGCTATGATGTGATCGCTGCATGGCTCGTACGCGAGCGGTTTGCTTGCCCGTAGGTGCTTTCATGGCTATTTGAACGGGATCGGCAGCCCACCCTGTCAGCATTTCAGGTTTTCAGGTTCCTATGGCAACGAGTTCAACGCGACCGGGCGTCGTCATCGCCGCCTTCGCCATCAGCCTTGCAATCGGGTTGATGGGTGTTCTTTTTTTGGTCGGCGGATTTCGCAGCAGCACTCCGGTCTCGTCGATCGGCGGCCCGTTCCAGTTGACGGACCAGACCGGCGCAACCGTCACGGAGAAGAACCTGCAAGGCAAGCCGACGCTGATGTTCTTCGGCTTCACGCATTGTCCGGATATCTGTCCGACCTCGTTGTTTGAAATATCGGAAATTCTGCGCGCGATGGGGCCGGATGCCGGGCGCATCAACGCCTATTTCGTCTCGGTCGATCCGGAGCGCGATACGCCCGCCGTGATGAAGGATTATCTGCAGAGCTTCGATCCGCACCTCAAGGGTCTGAGCGGTTCTCCCGAAGCCATCGCCAAGATGATCAAGGCGTATCGTGTTTACGCCAAGAAGGTGCCGTTGAAGGACGGCGACTACACCATGGACCACACCGCAGCGGTCTATCTGCTGGATCGCGAGGGCCGGTTCGTCGTGCCGTTCAATTTGAAGCAGACGCCGCAGCAGGCGGCTACCGATCTCAAGCGCTATTTCTGACGTTTCGTTCTTGCGCGACGTCTTCAAGGTCCTTGGCATGACGCCGGGCTGAACGCGCCGCGAGCCGCGAATGGCGCGCGAGCCCATGCTCGGTCTTTTCCCAGTGATAGGGGTCGTGGAGGAGTTGTGTGAGCGCCCGCCATGCCGCGACCGAGAGGCAGGCCCAATAGAGCGGCGTCAGGAGCAACACCCATGCATGATGCAGAAGCCTGCGGCGCGCGAGGCCGATCAGGCACACGACGATGGTCGATAGGTAGCCTGCGGCGATGGTTGTGAAATGCAGCTCGACAAACGGTCCGGAGAACATCTCGATCTCCGTGCTGCCGGCTGCGCTGAAGCCGAGCTCCAGAAGGCAGGCGCCGATCAGCACGGGGTAGGCGAGCGCGGTGAGGACATTGCCGCCGACGAGCAGGTTGAGCGTGAGGAATCCCGAAGGCCCGCTTTGCCGGATCAGCCGCCGCGGCGAGCGCATGTGCACGATCCAGGTCTGCATCCAGCCCTTCATCCAGCGCGAGCGTTGCCGCAGCCATGCGCCCGCGCGGGCCGGGGCCTCCTCATAGGTCGTCGAGAAGAACATCACCGCGCGATAGCCGAACCGCGCCAAACGGAATCCGAGATCGGCGTCCTCGGTGACGTTATAGGCGTCCCATCCCCCGACCTCGCGCAAGATCGCGGTCCTGAAATGGTTCGACGATCCGCCGAGCGGCAAAGGCAGGCCGAATTGCGAGAAGCCGCGCAGGAAGGCATCGAACTGTCCTGCGTATTCGGCGGTGAACATGCAGGCGAGCCAGCTATCGGCGCTGTTGTCGATGCAAAGGCTGGCCTGCGCGCAGGCGACGTCATCGCCGTTGCGGCGGAAGGTATCGAGCGCAGCCCGGAGTTGTGAGGGATCGGGCCTGTCTTCGGCATCGAACACGGCGACGAAGTCGCCACGCGCGAACGGCAGTCCGGCATTGAGCGCTTTCGGTTTGGTGCGCGGCCCGAATGGCGGCACGAAAAGGATTTCGACGTTCGGCGGAAGATTGAGACGCTCAATGGCGGCCTGTGTTTCGCGGTCGTCGGCTTCCAGCAGCAATTTGATGTCGAGCTTCTCGCGTGGATAATCCAGCGCCGCCAGCGCATGTAAGAGATGCGCGACGGAACGGCCTTCACGATAGAGCGCCACCATCACGGTGTAGACCGGCAGATGTTCGTCGGGTAGGCGGTCGAGCGGGTGTGGTCGTTTGTTGCCCGCGAAGGAGCCCGCGAGGCGCAGACTGTTGAACAGCAGAAACCAGATCGCGAGCACTGCGCCGCAGAGCTGCATGATGAGAACGGGCGCCAGGACAAAGAGGCCGGTGAGGCCCAGCAGGTGCAGCAGGTAGCGCCGCATCCTGCTGCCGCCGTCGCGATGGATCGGCGCGCATGACATCTCGGGCATTTGCAGAGCGAGGCCTTCGGCTGCGTCATAAGCGAGTGCCTCGTGGCGCATCAGATAGCGGTCGAACGCGGCGCGCGTGGCCAGCCGGATGCGCGGCCGTGCCTGCCGCACGCACAACGCGGCGAGCCGGCGTGCAGCGAGGCCGAGCGGAGCCTGGACATGATAAAGCCCGTCAGGCCGCTCGAGCGGCAGCAGGCGGTGCTGCGCGGCATAGCGCAGTTGCGCGTCGCTCAACGGGCAGTCGGCGCGTGAGATATTGCGAAAATCCTCGACGGCGAGCCCGCAATGATGCGCCAGCCGGAGCACATATTCCGCTTCCGTGATGATGCCGCGGCGGATCAGGACCTGATCGGCACCGACGCCAAGCAGCGCGGCGCAACGCGCGGCTTCTGCGAGGATTTCGGGCGGCAGGACATCGTGCAGGCAATCGAGTTCAAATGGGTGGCCGGTCTCGCGCCGGGGCCGCGCGGCAGTGGGCTGGGCGCGCGGGCGTTTGAAGATGTCAGCGAGAAGTCCGGAGGGAGGCCATGCGGGGCGCCGGCGGCGTATTTTCCGCCCCGGTCCGGCCATGTCGTTCGGATGACCGGAGATCGGAGCCATGCGCCCCCCAGACGCTGCCACTCAAACGCCGCTCGCCTCCGCCGCCGGATGGTCTATAAGACCCCCTCGCGGATGCTTCCCAATGCAATCACAGATGGTAATTTCCGGCAATGAAAGATCGAGCGGCTGGCCGAAAGGCTTAAGCCGGACGATGCGCGCGATTTTGCTCGGCATTTTCATTGCGGGATCGCTCGGTGCTGAGGCCATCGCACAACCAGCGGTGAAGTCGGCTGTGACGGCAGCCCCCCAGGCCGTGCCGGGTTTCTGGGACCCGCGCCGCCGGCCGGACCGGCCGGACCTGTCGCGCATTACGATGATCCGCTTCCTCACGGAAACCGACTATCCGCCGTTCGACTTCACCGGTCCGGACGGCAACCCGGCAGGCTTCAACGTCGATTTCGCGCGCGCGCTGTGCGAGGAGATCAAGGTGCCCTGCACCATCCAGATGCGGCGGTTCGAGACGCTGGTCGATGCCATCAACACCGGGCGCGGCGACGCGGTGATCGCTTCGATCGCGATGACGCCGGATATCCGCACCAAGCTCGATTTCACCGATCCTTATTATCGTGCGCCTGCGCGTTTCGTCTCCCGTGCAGGCGAGGTTCTGGCCGATGTGCGGCCGGAGAACCTGACAGGCAAGAAGGTCGGCGTCATTTCCGGCTCGGCGCACGAGGCGTATCTGAAAGCGCTCTTTACCGATGCGCTCGCGGTCGGCTTTCCCTCCGAGGATGCGATGCGTTCGGCGTTGCGCCGTGGCGAGGTCGACCTGATTTTCGGTGACGCGATTTCGCTCGGATTCTGGATCAACGGCACCGATTCAGCGGGGTGCTGCGCGTTCAGCGGCGGACCGTTCGTGGAGAGCCGCTATTTCGGTGAGGGCATCGGCATCGGCGTCAAGAAAGGCAACGATGTGCTGCGTCAGGCACTGAACTGGGCCATGTTCCGGGTCTGGGAAAAAGGCCGCTACACTGATTTGTGGTTGCGCTATTTTTCCGTTAGCCCGTTCTGAGAGAAAATAAAGGTGCGCGGGATTGGCTCGCGTGCAGCGGAGTGAAGATGTCGGAGACGATCACGCGATTTGAAGACCTGTCGGCGAGCGACCTGCGTGCGGTTGCCGAGCAATCCAATGCCTGGCCGTTCGAGCAGGCCAAACAGATCGTCAATCGCCTGAAGAAGAAACCGAAGGACGAAGTTCTGTTCGAGACCGGCTACGGCCCTTCGGGCCTGCCGCATATCGGCACCTTCGGCGAGGTCGCGCGCACCTCGATGGTGCGCCATGCCTTCCGCGTGCTGACTGAAGACAAGGTCAAGACGAAGCTGCTTGCCTTCTCCGACGACATGGACGGCCTGCGCAAGGTGCCGGATAACGTGCCGAACAAGGAGATGCTCGAAGAGGACCTCGGCAAGCCGCTGACGAAGGTGCGCGACCCGTTCGGCACCCATGACAGCTTCGGCGCGCACAACAATGCGCGGCTGCGCGCCTTCCTCGACACCTTCGGCTTCGATTACGAATTCGCGTCGTCGACGGAGTACTACACCTCGGGCCGGTTCGACGCGACGCTGTTGAAGGTGCTTGAGAACATCGACAAGGTGATGGCGATCATGCTGCCGTCATTACGCGAGGAACGCGCCGCGAGCTATTCGCCGTTTCTGCCGATCTGTCCGCGCACCGGCGTGGTGTTGCAGGTGCCGATCGTCGAGCACGACAAGAAGGCTGGCACGGTTTCTTACGACGATCCCGAGACGAAGGAGCGTGTCACCGTTCCGGTCACCGGCGGGCATTGCAAGCTGCAATGGAAGCCGGACTGGGCGATGCGCTGGGTTGCGCTCGGTGTCGACTATGAAATGGCCGGCAAGGACCTGATCGATTCGGTGAAGCTGTCCGGGCAGATTTGCCGCGCGCTCGGCGGCACGCCACCGGAAGGCTTTAACTACGAACTGTTCCTCGACGACAAGGGCCAGAAGATTTCCAAGTCGAAGGGCAACGGGCTCACTATCGATGAGTGGCTGCGTTACGCCTCGCCGGAATCGCTGTCGCTGTTCATGTATCGCGAGCCAAAGGCGGCGAAGCGGCTGTATTTCGATGTGATCCCGCGCAACGTCGACGAGTATCAACAATTCCTCGATGGCTTCGCGCGGCAGGACGCGAAACAGCGGCTTGGCAATCCGGTGTGGCACATCCACGCGGGCAGGCCGCAGGCCTCTGAGATGCCGGTGACGTTCCAGTTGCTGCTGACGCTGGTGTCGTCGTCGAACGCCGAGAATGCCGAGACGCTGTGGGGCTTCATCGGCCGCTACCGTCCCGGCGTCACGCCGCAGACCCACCCGAAGCTCGCCGCGCTGGTCGGCTACGCGATCAACTACTATCGCGATTTTGTCGCGCCGACGAAACAATTCCGCGAGCCGAGTGCGAACGAGCGCGCGGCATTGCAGGACCTGCGCGATGCGCTATCGCAACTGCCTGCGGACGCGTCCGCCGAGGACATCCAGAATGTCGTCTACGAGATCGGGCGGCGCGAGCCGTTCCTCGATCCGGTGAAGAAGGGCAAGGATGGCCGTCCGGGCGTGTCGCTCGACTGGTTCAACATGCTCTATCAGGTGCTGCTCGGGCAGGAGAAGGGCCCGCGCTTCGGCTCGTTCGTCGCGGTCTACGGCCTCGCCAATGCCATGACGATGATCGACGCGGCGCTCGCGCGCAGCGCCTGATCCCTGCGTCATGTCGAAGGCCACGCGCGCGACGAGAATGCTGGAGCAGGCGGGCGTCGCCTTCTCAGTGCGCACATATGAGTACGACAGCAGTGCCGATCGCATCGGCCTGCAGGCGGCCGAGGCGATCGGCGAGGAGCCCGCGCGCGTGCTGAAATCGCTGATGGCGCTGGTCGATGGCAAACCGGTCTGCGTCATCGTGCCCTCCGATCGTGAAGTGTCGATGAAAAAGCTCGCTGCTGCCTTCGGCGGCAAGTCGGCGCAGATGATGAAGCCGGCCGACGCCGAACGGCTGTCGGGCTACAAGGTCGGCGGCATCAGCCCGTTCGGGCAGATGAAGCCGCCGCGTGCGGCCATCGAGCAAGAGGCGATGGCGCAGGACCTCGTCTACATCAATGGCGGACAGCGCGGGTTGCAGGTGCGGCTTAATCCGCACGACGCAGCGAAAGTATTGAATGCCATCGTTGCGCAACTGGTGGCGTGAGCGCTACTGGCTCGCCCACAGAATGCGCGCGATCCACTCGATCTCGGAGGTCGGCAGCGTGCGGTCGGAATGCGCGGGGTTGAGCGATTGCAGCTCGATCACCTTCTGGGTGCGGCGGCGCAATTCCTTCACCATCACCTCGCCGTCCTTGGTCTTGACCACCACGCGGTCACCGCGCCGGATCGGCGCGCTCGGCGAGACGACGATCACATCGCCGTCGCGGTAGGCGGGCTTCATCGAATCGCCGGAAATTTCCAGCGCATAGGCATGCTCGTCGTTGACGGACGGCAGCCCGACCTCGTCCCAGCCCTTGCCGACCGGAAAGCCGCCATCGTCGAAATAGCCGCCGCTGCCCGCTTCGGCGAAACCCAGCAGCGGCACCTGCACGGAACGCGACGAGCTTTCGATGAAATGCACGAAGGTGTCGACGCTGATACCGGTGGCGGCCAGCGCCTTCGCGACCGACTCGGTCGAAGGCCAGCGTTCGCGGCCATCGCTTGTCACGCGCTTCGACTTGTTGAAGGTGGTGGGATCGAGGCCCGCGCGCTTGGCGAGGCCCGAAGGCGACAGCCCGGCGCGGGCCGCCAGCCTGTCGAGCGCCGTCCAGATTTGATCGTGTGTCAGCATCGTCGAACCGTTCGGCGGGGTTTCGATTATAGGAATTATTACCTTTATTGGGCGGCTTGTGCAATGAGCTGGACGTTGCATTTCAGCCTTGCGCCACATGTCCAACGTCAAGTCTTGAAGTCGCGGTTCGCCATGGCTAGGGTGGCGGCATCAAAAACAATAATGAACTCAAGCACTCCCGGAACTCGCCGTGCGGACCATCTATAAAATCTGTCCGGCACCGGCCTGGCGGGAAGCTGAGCGGGCGGGCGTCTATCGCGGCAGCCCGGACGATGTGCGGGATGGATTCATCCACTTTTCCACAGCCTCGCAGGTTCCCGGCACGCTGGCGAAGCACTTTGCCGGGCAGGCTGATTTATTCCTGATCGCGGTGAGTGCCGATGCGCTGGGTACGGCGTTGAGGTGGGAGCCCTCGCGTGGCGGCGATCTGTTTCCCCATTTGTACGGAGACCTCGATCCGGCCGCCGCCGACAATATTGCCACGCTGGCGGTGGGCGCAGACGGCCTGCACCGGCTTCCGGAGAATTTGACGTGATTCGTGCTTTCGACCACCTGACGCTGCCGCTGCTGCGCAAACTCGATCCGGAGGATGCGCACCGGCTGGCGATCAAGGGTCTGCGCAGCTTTCCGATGCCGCGCGCGAAGGCGGACAGCCCAAGGCTGGCGACCCGTGCCTTTGGACTCGACTTTCCGAACCCGATCGGCATGGCGGCGGGCTTCGACAAGAACGCCGAGGTGCCGGATGCGCTGTTGCGGCTCGGCTTCGGTTACGTCGAGGTGGGATCGATCACGCCGCTGCCGCAGCCTGGCAACCCGCGGCCGCGCATGTTCCGTCTCGAAGAAGATGCCGGTGTCATTAACCGCATGGGGTTCAACAGCGAGGGCGCCGAGGTGGCACTGCGCCATCTCAACGCGCGGCGCGGGCGCGGCGGCATCGTCGGCGTCAATCTCGGAGCCAACAAGGAGTCCGAGGACCGCACCGGCGACTACGTCAAGCTGATCGGCATGTTCGCGCCGGTCGCGAGCTACTTCACCGTCAACGTGTCGTCGCCGAACACGCCGGGCCTGCGCAATTTGCAGCAGGCCTCCGCGCTCGACGATCTGTTGGCGCGAGTGATCGACGCGCGCAATCGCGCGCGCACCGAGGCGGGCGCGGTGCCGCTGCTGCTGAAGATTTCGCCGGACCTCACGCTGTCCGAACTCGACGATGTCGTGCATATCGCGCGCGCGCGCGGCGTCGATGGCATGATCGTGTCGAATACCACGCTGGCGCGCCCCGATACGTTGCGCGAGCGCGGGTTGGCGCTGGAGCAGGGCGGACTGTCGGGGCGGCCGCTGCTGCGTCTCTCCACGCGCATGGTGGCTGAGACCTATGTGCGCACTGAAGGCGCCTTCCCGTTGATCGGCGTCGGCGGCATCGATTCCGGCGGGGCCGCGCTGATGAAGATTCGCGCCGGCGCCTCGCTGATTCAGTTGTATTCGTCGCTGGTGTACAAGGGGCTTGGCCTTGTCGAGGCGATCAAGACCGATCTGTTGTCGACGTTGCGGCGAACGGGCAGGGAATCGCTGTCGGAAATCGTCGGCGCGGACGCCGCCATGATCACCGCGGAAGATTGGCCGGTGTAAGCGTTCCTGCGAAGGAGGCTTTCAGCAGCGCGCGGTAGCGCAGTGCCTGAAAGCATCCGCGCGCCAGCAGGAAGATCAGAAGCGCGAGCCACAGCCCGTGATTGCCGAGTGGTAGCAGCGCCGCCCACGCCGCGAAATACAGCGCCAGAGACGCCAGCATCAGGTTGCGCATGTCGCGCGCCCAGGTTGCGCCGATGTAAATTCCATCGAAGGCATAGGCCATCACGCCGCAGACCGGCGCCAGTGTGGCGAGCCACATGAAGGTGCGCGCGGCCTCCCGCACGTCGGCGCTCGCGGTCATCAGGTCGATCAGCGCAGGACCGCCCAGTGCGAGCGCCAGCGCGACGGCGATGGCAAACACCATGCTCCAGCCGAGCACGAGCTTCGTGGTGCGCAGGAAGCGGGTGCGGTCGCGCGCGCCGAGGCTGTAGCCGGAAAGCTGCTCGGCGGCAGTGGCGAGACCATCGAGAAAGAACGAGCCGATCAGCGCGAAATTGTTCAGCACCGCGTTGGCCGCGAGCACCACGTCGCCCTCGCGTGCGCCCTGCGCGGTGAAGAACAGGAACGCGCCGGTCAGCGCCAGGGTGCGGATGAAGATGTCGCGGTTGATCGCCATCATCCGTGTGAGCTTGGCGCGCTCAAATACCACCGCGCGCGGAATGCGAAAGCCGGCGCGGCCGAGCATCCGCGCTGCGAGCGTCAACCCGAACACGAGGCCGCAGGCTTCGGCGATGATCGCGGCATGGGCTGCGCCCGCGACCCCCTGTTTCAGTCCGATCACCAGAACCACGGTCGCGGCGATGTTGACGAGGTTGATCGCGATCTGAATCGCGAGCGCCCAGCCGGTACGGGCCTGCCCGATCAGCCAGCCGAGCAATGCGTAGTTGGCGAGCAGAAAGGGCGACGACCACAGCCGCACTCCGAAATAGAGTCGCGCCGCCTCCGTCACCGGCCCGCTCGCGCCCATCAGATCGAAGGTGATGGCGGCCAGCGGCTTCTGCACGATGAGCAGCACGGCGCTTGAGAGAATCGCGATCAGCAGGCCGCGCGCGAGCGTGGCGCGGACTTCAAGCGGGTTATCCGCGCCAAGCGCCTGCGCGGTCAGCGCCACCGTGCTCATGCGCAGGAAGCCGAACAGCCAGAACATGCAGTCGAACACCACGGACGCCATGGCGACGCCGCCGAGCAGATGCGCTTCGCCCAGTTGCCCGATCACGCCGGTCGCGACGATGCCGAGCAGTGGCGTCGTCAGGTTCGCGAGCATCGCGGGCCCTGCGATAGCAAAGACCCGGCCATGCGTAAGCTGGTCGTTCATGAGATGCGTTCAGGCGGAAGAATGTGCGGTGGCGACCTCAGCGCGGCCTGGAGCCGAACAGCCGCGACAACAGCCACAGCGGGACGACGATCACCGCGCCGAGGATGAAGTAGCGCCACAGGCTGTTGATGGCATCGAAGCCGAGATTCCAGATCCAGTCCGCGAGGCGGCGCAGGCTCTCGACGATATTCCAGGGATCGAGGCCGATGGCGGCGAGAACGATGCCGACCAGAACCGACATCAGAATGAGCCTCAGCACCACCGCGAGCGGCGAGCCTCCCAGAAAGCGGGAGAACTGATCGTCGCGTGCCGGTAATTCCTTCGCTTCGTTCTGCATTGCCGTCTCCAGAATCCGTGTGTGCTGCTTTTAGCACACTTTGGCGCAGGTGGGGCCGCAAAGCACTGCCGTCAATGGAGGGCGTGGGGGAAGGCGGTAGCTTTCCTGAATTTAATCCGGCGGCACCTTACGGTCTCACGGCCGGTAGCCGGTGGTTTCGTATCGCCTGCGATAGAATCGAGCTGCCGTGATCTGTTGCCGGGCGCGCGGTCAAGCTATAGAGGGGGCCATTTCCGAGGCCCTTATGCCCGCGCCGCTTTTCCTGTCATCGGGTGATCTGATCGCCGACCGCCGCTACGATTTCGCGCGCGACCTGCAACTGCGCGGCGACATTGCCGGTGCGGCCGATCTGATGGCGCAGGCGGTCGAGCGCGCGCCCAATTTCGCGTCGGCGTGGTTCGCGCTTGGCGAATTGAAGCAGCAACTCAATCTGCATGGCGAGGCGATCCAGGCCTATCGCAAGGCGCAGGAGGCTGACCCGCAGGATCGCCACGGTGCCAAATTGCGGCTGATACGCCTTGGCGTGGAGAAGGTGTCGGACATGCCGCCGGCCTATGTACGCTCGCTGTTCGATCAATACGCACCGACCTTCGAGGACGCGCTTCTCAACAACCTCAGTTACCGGGGCCCAAGCCTCTTGTTGAAAGCCGTGCTGTCGGCCTGCCGTGGGATCAAGCGGCCCGCCTTCTTCAAATCCGCGATCGATCTCGGCTGCGGCACCGGCCTGGCCGCGCGCGCCTTCGAGAAGAATGTCGATGCCTTCGTCGGGATCGATCTGTCGCCCGGCATGATCGCGAAAGCCGAAGCCACCGGCCTCTATCGAAGGCTGGAAGTGGCCGACATGGTCGAGGGTTTGAAGGGAGAGGCAGATGCCGCCTTCGATCTCGCGCTGTCGGCGGATGCGATCATCTATCTGCCTGATCTTGCTCCGGCGCTGAAGGAAGTCGCGCGGGTGCTGCGCCCGAACGGGCTGGTCGCGTTCACCACCGAGACGCATCCCGGCGACGGCGTTGTGATCGGCGCGGGCCTGCGTTACGCGCACGGCACGGTGCATGTGCGCGACGCAATCATGGGGGCCGGGCTTGTGCTGTGCAGTATCGAGGAAGCTTCCACGCGCACGGAGAGCGATGTGCCTGTGCCGGGCTTGATCGCGGTGGCGCGCAAGGCCTGACGGCTGGAACTTTAAGGATAGGCTGTGCTTGTCAGGTGAGGCGGGGCATGACGCATCCCAAAGACCATATCGACAGCAAGAGACAGACGCCTGCGCCCAAACAGCCCGGGGTGCCGGGCGGCGTTCGCGGCTTTCTGCAAACGCTTGGCCCCGGTCTCATCACCGGCGCGGCGGATGACGATCCCTCGGGCATCGGCGCCTACAGCCAGGCCGGCGCGCAACTCGGCTACAGCATTTCCTGGACGATGCTGCTGACGCTGCCGCTGATGGTGGCGATCCAGGAGATTTCAGCACGGGTGGGGCGCGTCACCGGCCATGGCATCGCCGGTAATGCCTGCCGGTTTTACTCGGCCCTTGTCCTCAACGTTGTCGTGGCGCTGCTGTTCGTGGCGAATACGATCAACATCGCCGCTGACCTCGCGGCGATGGCGGACGCGCTGAAATTACTGATCGGCGGACCAGCCATCGTCTATGTCGTGGGCTTCGGCGTCGTCTCGGTCGCCGCGCAAATCTTCTTCGACTATCGGCGTTACAGCGCGGTGCTGAAATGGCTGACATTGAGTCTGTTCGCCTATGTCGGCGCGCTGGCGTTCGCGCATGTTGCGTGGGGCGAGGCGCTGCGTGGCCTCGTCATTCCGCAGCTCCAGTGGAAGTCCGAATTCTTCACCACGTTGGTTGCAATCCTCGGCACCACGATCTCACCCTATCTGTTTTTCTGGCAGGCCTCGCAGGAGGCGGAGGACCAGCGGATCGATGCCCGCAAGAAACCGCTGGCTGAGAAGCATTATGGCGCGCGGGCGGAGTTTCATCGTATCCGGGTCGATACCGTCGCGGGGATGGTATTCTCGACCGTCATCGCGCTCGCGATCATCATGACGGCGGCGGCGACGCTGCACGCCAGCGGCAAGACCGACATCGAGACGTCCGCGCAGGCAGCGGAGGCGCTGCGGCCGGTCGCGGGCGCGTTCGCGGAAGTCATCTTTGCGCTGGGCATCATCGGCACAGGTTTGCTGGCCGTGCCTGTGCTGGCAGGCTCGGCGGCCTATGCGATCGGCGAGGGACGAAAGTGGCCGGTCGGTCTCGCGCGCAAGCCAAAGGAAGCAGTGTCGTTCTATTCAGTGCTGGCGCTGTCGGCGGGAATCGGGATCGTGTTGAATTTCACACCGATCAGCCCGATCGCGGCGCTGTACTGGAGCGCGGTCGTCAACGGCGTGCTTGCGGTGCCGGTGATGGTGCTGCTGATGGTCATGGTCCGGCGCACCGATGTGATGGGCCGGTTCCTCGTCGGCGGCGCGCTTTATTGGCTAGGCTGGCTGTCGACCGTCGCGATGGCCGTTTGTGTGGCCGCGATGTTTGCCGGAATGCTGTGAGCATCCTGCAGCGTTTTCAAGCGAATCAGATCGTCGAGTGTTTCGCGGCTTTGGGCTTGGCCGATCTGCTTGAGGTCTTCTGCACGCGCTTGGCGTCCCAGCCGCCCGGCGGCGTCGCGACCCGGATCGCATCGCTCGGTTGCTGCTCGACCTTGAAGGTCTGTGCCGCGAGTTTGGCCTTGGCGAGCGAGGCCGGGTCGAGCCGCTTGGCAACGTCGTCGCGCTTGTGCGCGGAATCGGTGTCGCCCTGCGCGGCAGCGAGGCTGAACCATTTGTAGGATTCGGCGAGGTTCTGTTCGACGCCGATGCCGCGCGCGTAGAGGATGCCGAGATTGAACTGGCTGTCGGCGACGCCATGCTCGGCGGCCTTCAGGAACCAGTAGGCAGCGGCCTTGTAGTTCGGCTTGCCGCCGCCATCGGCTTCCAGCACCGCGAGATTGTGCATCGCCTTGGCATTGCCGCGATCGGCAGCCGCGCGGTAGTAGCGGTTGGCGGTGTCGATATCCTTGCGGACGCCGAGGCCCTTTTCATACAGCGTGCCGAGGCGGAACAGTGCAGGCACGAGGTTGGCCTTCGCCGCGCGGTCGTACCATTTCGCAGCCTCCTCGAAATTCGCGGTCACGCCGCGCCCATCGGCATAGCGCAGGGCGATCTCATAGGCGGCGCTCGCGTCACCCTTGAGGGCTGCCGCGCGCAGCACCGGACCGCCGATGGCCTCCGGCAGCGGCGCGACGACACCACTGACAGACGGGATCGAGCCGGTGATGTCGGCATTCGCAGGCTGCGCGGGTGGTGCCGCCGGTGTGATGGACGGGCTGGAAGCCCAGCTCGGCAGCGTCGTGGCCGGTGCGTTCATCGACTGCTTGTCGATCGGCGTGGGCGACGTCATCGACGGAGCAGGCGGCGCCGATTGTTCGGGTGCTGGTGTGGTGTTGTCGTCCGTGTCTGGAGTCTGTGCGGGCGATGCTGCAGGCGCGGGCGACACGGCATGGGATTCCATCGCCGGCGCGGAGCGGCCCGTCTCGCCGCTGTGCCACAGATTGCTCGCCATCTTGAAGGTGCCGAGCACGATCACGAACACGCTGGCGCCAACCAGAAGCGCCCGCACCCGCGACGAGCGGGACGTATCGGGTGATGTTTCTTTCGCGTTCGCGACAGCTCGCGCCGCATCGTTCAGCGCGGTGACGCGGTTGGCTTTCTTGGACGCAGGCTTGGCTTCGCCGGCCTGTGCGGCCTGAGCGGCGCGGCGTGCGGCCTGAATGAAATTCGACGAGCTGACCGGCCCCTTTGGGGGCGGAATATCGCGTAGCGCATTCTCGGAACTGGCGATGCGTTCCGCCGCCGACGGCCGTGCGTTGTTGCGGCTGCCCGGCTCCAGCGGATGGTCGGGCGGCAGATCGGGATCGATCGGAGAACGCGCAGGGCGCGACGGAGCCGCGTTGACGACGGATGCAGGCTCCTTGGGGAGTTGGGACGGGATCGGCTCTGCTTTCGCAGGCATTTGCGTGACTGGGCGAGCGGCGCTCTGCAGCAACGCGGGGTTCGGCAACTCGGGCCGTGTCTGCGGTGGAATCGGCGGTGCTGCAGGCCGTGACGGCGCAGGTGGCGGAACGGGAGCAGGCGCAGGCGTGGAACGGCCCTGACGCAGATCGCCTTCGATCTGGGCGAGGCGGTCGACCACATGGCCGAGCGTGTTGTGAACGACCTCCAGCGAATCCTGCGTGTGACGGGTCGTGTCCACCTGGCTCTGGCGCATGTCCGACAATTCGCGCCGGATCGCGTCGACGAAGGCGGAGTCCATCGCGGGCGCGGCTGATGCCGGGGCTGCGTCGCCTCCGCGTTGTTGCAGCATCTGCATGATCTCGGACAGGCCGCTTTCGACGCGGTTCAGATTGCCGGGACGGGTCTCCGAGGCTTCCAGCCGCTCCAGCAGATGCGCGACACGCTGTTCGACATGGCCGAATGTCGACGCGGCATCGCCGCCAACCTGCAGATTGTCGAGACGATCGGAGATCGTGCGAACCGCCTTGTCGAAATGGCCGGTATCGGCTGCCGGGCGCTCGCGTTGCTCCAGCGTTGTGGTCAACGCGGCGATGCGCTGTTCGAGGGCTGCGAACATGTCGCTGTGCCCGCTCTGCGACAACTGGTCGACCCGCAGCGACAGCGTGCGGACATTCTCGGACAACTGCGCCAACGCTTCGTTCGAGGCGATGTTGGCGACGATGGTCTTCAGCGCCGAGATCGCCTCGTCGAGTTGGCGCAGCGTGGCGGGATCGCCGCTTGAGCGGACGATGGTGTCGATCTTGCCGCCGAGGTTGCGGATGGCGTCGTCGAAACCGGCAAGCTGTTCCGCCGGCGTGAGCGAGCGCAATTCGCTGCGAATTTCGGAGAGAGCGCGCTCGATCGCGCCAAGAGCCGCGCCATCGCCGCCGGTCTGATGCGTTTCGTCGATCCGCCGGCCGAGCGAGCGAATCTCGCCTTCCAGCGATTCGATCGCGCGGCGCGGCAGCGCCTCGGTGATGGCGTGGCGGATTTCGGCGAGTTCGGAGCGGAACGCGGCGATGGACTGTTCGATGCCATCGGGGCGGCGCAGCGTTTCGATCTGGCTCGTGAGGCCCGCGATCTGGCGCTCGATGTTGAGGAAACCAGGGTGTTCGGGCGCGGGCGCCATCGGCGGCGCCTGAACGAAATTCGGCGCGCTGCGGTTCAGCGCTTCCTGCGCGGGGCTTGGACCATCGAGTTCGCCCTGGCGGGCGATGATTTCCGCGATCGACAGGTCGAGTCCTGCCGGGCGCGTCGGCGCGGGCGGCGCCATCCGCGGCGCGGCGGTGGTGGGGACCTGTTGGGATGGCGCGGACATATGCGAAAGCCGGGCGTCGAGCCGCGAGATCGCGTCGTTGAGTTGCCGCGCCACGCCGTTTTCGCCGCGCGCGGCTGGGTGCTGGGACAATTGTTCGACCTGACGGGCGATGGAATCGAGCCGCTGGTGGATTTCGGCGATGTCGCGCGTCTCATGCGGCGAAAGCTGGCGCTGGGCGGGTGCATTCATCCAGTCGCCCGGCGCGCCGGTGCGCTGCGTGGCGCTTGTGCCGCGTTCCCTGACGGAAGGGTCGAGACCCTCAGCGCCCCATGATTGATGAAATGCCATGCCCTGTCCGGTACCCGACGCCGGTTTCCTGCCGTCTCCAGTCGCTACGCCCTTTGAAGAAACAAACGAATTTCCGGCGCAGACAGACTGCTTCAGGCGAGACTTTTCCGTGTCAGGGTAAACAACGGGTTAAGGAGGAGTGTGCAGATGCGGAAAAGTTTACGCGGCAGCAGGAGATAGCCGGGAAAGCGCATGCCGCTTGGCAATTGCACCGGCGTGGCTTAATGCAGATGCATGAATGCCAAGGTGGATGCATTTGCATAAATCTTCACGCCCAAGCGATGGCAACGGCCTGACGGCGCGCCGCCCGTCCGACGAAGTGACGGAAGCATGGCTGCGCCTGATGCGGGTGCGCAGTTGTGTCCTCGAGGCCGTCGAGCAGGATCTGAAGAAGGCCGGATTTCCGCCGCTCGCCTGGTATGAGGCGCTGCTGGAATTGTCGCGCGCGCCGGGTGGCGAACTGCGCCCGGTCGAACTCGAAAAACAGATGCTGCTGCCGCAATATTCCACCTCGCGGCTGATCGAGCGTCTGGTCGATGAGGGACTTGCGGCGCGGCGCGAGTGCAAGAACGACAAGCGCGGCCTGTTCGTGGAAATCTCCGATGCCGGACGCGATCTGCAAAAGAGAATGGGAGAGGCTTATTCCATCGCGATCGAGCGCCACGTCGGCTCCAAGCTGTCGGACGTGGAGGCCGCGAAATTGTGCGGCCTGCTCGACCGTCTCGGCTGTTGCGCCCAGACGCCGGCGCCCGATGTGAAAGAAGCTGCGTCTTCGCAATGAGATTTTATTCACCACTTATGTCTACGGGTGGGCGCGCCCGTTGCCCCCGGCGGCCTGCGTCGTTCGCGACGCATTTTGAAAAGGTGCCGCATGGCGCGTGACCAGATCGATATGACCCCGCTCGACTCGCGCGATGCGCTGGTCGGGTGGCTTGAAGTAGGCATCAAGCCGAAGTCCGAATTCAAGATCGGCACCGAGCATGAGAAGACGCCGTTCACGTTGAACGGCCATCGCCCTGTGCCTTACGAAGGCACCCGCGGCATCAACGCTCTTTTGGAAGGCATGCGCCTTCTGCTCGGCTGGGAGCCGATCGTTGAGCGCGGCAATATTATCGGCCTGTACGATGTCACCGGCGGCGGCGCGATTTCGCTGGAGCCGGGCGGGCAGTTCGAATTGTCGGGCGCGCCGCTCGACAACGTGCATCACACCGCCGTGGAGCTTGCGGCGCATCTTGCACAGGTGCGCGAGGTCGCCGAACCGCTTGGCATCGGCTTTCTCGGCCTTGGCATGACGCCGTCGTGGTCGCGCGAGGAAATCCCGGCGATGCCGAAAGGCCGCTACGGCATCATGACCCGCTACATGCCAAAGGTCGGTCGTTACGGCCTCGACATGATGTACCGGACCTGCACCGTGCAGGCCAATCTCGACTTTTGTTCGGAAGCCGACATGGTGAAGAAGCTGCGTGTCGCGGTGGCGTTGCAGCCGATCGCGACCGCATTGTTCGCCAACTCGCCATTCACCGAAGGCAAGCCAAACGGCTTTCTGTCCTTTCGCTCGGAAATCTGGCGCGATACCGACAACGCTCGTGCCGGCATGATCCCGTGGGCGTTCGAGGATGGCATGGGGTTCGAGCGCTGGGTCGATTACGCGCTCGATGTGCCGATGTATTTCGTCAAGCGCGGCGACGATTACATCGATGTCTCGGGCTCATCCTTCCGTGACTTCCTCGAAGGCAGGAACGAAAAATTCCCGGGCGAGAAGCCGACCCTCTCGGACTGGGCTAATCATCTGTCCACGATCTTTCCCGAGGTGCGTCTGAAACGTTATCTCGAGATGCGCGGCTCCGATGGCGTGCCGTTGCAGCAATTGCCGGCGCTTCCTGCGTTCTGGGCGGGTCTGCTCTATGACGATGTCAGCCTCGACGCGGCGTGGGAACTGGTGCGGGACTGGGATACCGCGACCCGTCAGGCGATGCGCGATGCGGTGCCGCGTCTTGGTTTCAAGACACCAGTCGGCAAGCGCTACATTTTTGAAGTTGCCCGTGAATGTCTTGTGCTTGCGCATGCCGGCCTGCGCCGTCGCGCATGCGTCGATCATCTTGGCCGCGATGAATCGCGATTCCTCGAGCCTCTCGATCGCATTATCGATGCTGGCCGCACGCCGGCAGAGGAAATGTTGACAAAATTTAATGGGGTCTGGGGTGGCTCTGTCGATCCAGTTTATGACGCCTACGCTTTTTAGAGGTATCGAGGATTTGCGATGGCTCGCCGTCGTGTCAGCGAGCACACTCGCTGACATTCATCTGCGATACAGGAAAGCCGCGCTTGGATGGTAGGGTGGCGGACTGCTCGAGCTGCCGGTCCGGTTTCTGAAAGTCATGTTGGCATGCCTGGTTTTCGTACTTTCAGATATTTCCTAGGATTGCCCGCCCAGCTTCTGGCGATGGCTGCGCTCATTGCCGTGCTGGTGCCCGTGGCGATGTCGTCGCCTGCACAGGCGCAGGCCAATTTCGATCGTCCCGGCGGCGACTACGCGCATTCGGAAATTCTGTCCGGCGATCCGGCAGCCTGCGCGCTCGCTTGCGAACGCGACCGGCGCTGCCGCTCGTGGAGCTTCAATTATCCGACCGCCAAGCGTGACAGCGCGATCTGCTGGCTGAAAAACAGTGTGCCGCGCCGCACTGCGGACACCTGCTGTGTTTCGGGCGTGCGTGGTGCCGGTGTCGTCGAATTGCGCAATCGCAAGATCGAGATCGCGACCGACCGTTATGGCGGCGACTATCGCAGCATTTCGGTGCCGTCGGATACTGAAGGCGATCATTGCAAGGCGGCGTGCGAGGCCGACAATCGCTGCCGCGCATGGACCTACGCGCGGCCCGGTTATGTCGGGCGCGATGCGCGCTGCTATCTGAAGGATCGCATCAAGCCGCCGCGCCGCAAGCCGGGATTCATCTCTGGCGTGGTGCGCTAAACGCCGTCCCTACTGCACCGACGAAAACGTCCGAGACAGGCGCAGGCCCGACGGCCAGTTCCAGATCGGCTGATGTTTGGCCGCGATGTCCCATGAGCCGAGCACGGTGTCGACGCGGCCGACGAGATTATCGACCGGCAACAGCCCGACACCGCCTTCGGCCACCGGCACGCGGCTGTCGGCGGAGTTGTCGCGGTTGTCGCCCATCACGAACAGCTTGCCGGCAGGCACGGTGATTTCATCGGTGTTGTCGAGTGCGCCATGGGTGCGCAGCTTGAAGAAGGTGTGGCTATGTCCGCCGGGCAGCGTCTCGGTGTAACGCGCAGCGGGCAGCGTACCGCCGTCCTCGTTCTCGGCATTGCCGAATCCATCGGCGGAAACCGGCACGGGTTGGCCGTTGAGCCAGACGCGTCCTTCGCGCATCTGCACGCGGTCGCCCGGCAGGCCGATGACGCGCTTTACCCAGGCCTGCGAAGTGTCTCCGGGCCAGCGGAACACGACGACGTCGCCGCGCTCGGGCAGCTTGCCGAACAGCCGCGCGCTGGTCGGTACCGAAACGTTCATCGGCAGCGAGGCGGTGCCGTAGCCGTAAGGGAATTTCGATGCGAGCAGCGCATCGCCGATCAGCAGCGTCGGCTCCATCGAGGCGGAGGGAACGTAGAACGGCTCGGCCAACGCCGCCTTGCCCGCCATCACGATCAGGAAGGCCGCCGCGATCTCGCTGATGGCACGCGTCCAGGTGCGTTGCGGTTTTGCTGGTGTGGTTGTCGTCGTCATGCGCCTGTCCCGCCCACGGTGATGCGGTCCATCCGCAGGGTCGGCTGGCCGACGCCGACCGGTACGCCCTGTCCATTTTTGCCGCAGGTACCGATCCCGGCATCGAGTTCGAGGTCGTTGCCGACCATCGTAATGCGATGCAGGTCGGTCGGGCCATTGCCAATCAGCATCGCGCCCTTCAGCGGCGCGCCGACCTTGCCGTTTTCGATCCTGTAGGCCTCGGTGCACTCGAAAACATATTTGCCTGAGGTGATGTCGACCTGTCCGCCGCCAAAATTCACGGCATAAATGCCGTTCGTCACCGAGGCGAGGATTTCCGCCGGGTCCCGCTCGCCCGCCAGCATATAGGTGTTGGTCATGCGCGGCATCGGCACATGGGCGTAGGATTCACGCCGTCCGTTGCCGGTCGGCTTCATGTTCATCAGCCGCGCATTCTGGCGGTCTTGCATATAGCCGACGAGAATGCCGTCTTCGATCAGCACGGTGCGGTTGGTCGGCGTGCCTTCGTCGTCGATCGACAGCGAGCCGCGTCTGGAAGCAATGGTGCCGTCATCCACCACGGTGACCCCCCTAGCCGCGACCTGCTGGCCCATCAGGCCCGCGAACGCCGAGGTTTGCTTGCGGTTGAAATCGCCCTCCAGCCCATGGCCGACGGCTTCATGCAACATCACGCCGGGCCAGCCGGGACCGAGCACGACATCCATCTCGCCTGCGGGCGCGGGCACCGATTCCAGATTGAGCAGCGCCTGACGGATCGCGGCATCGGCGGCGGTCCGCCATGCCTTGGTTTCGATGAAGCGGGCATAGCCCTCGCGGCCGCCATAACCCTGGCTGCCGGTTTCCTGCCGGTCACCTGAGCCTGCGACCACCGAGACGTTGACGCGGACCAGCGGGCGGATGTCGCGATAGCTCTCGCCGTCCGGGCGCACGATTTCGACCACCTGCCAGGTCGCGCCGAGGCTGACCGAAACCTGACGTACACGCGGATCTTTCTCGCGGACATAGGCATCAATCTCGGCGAGCAGCTTGACCTTGGTTTCAAAAGCTTCGCCGTCGAGCGGATTGGCGTCTCCATAAAGCCGCACATTGGTGTGGGGCGGGGGACTCGCGAACGTGCCGGAATAGCCGCCGCGCACCGCATGCACGGCATCGGCCGCACGCGCGATCGCCGACAGCGACATGTCGGAGGAATGGGCGTAGCCGACCGCATCATCCTTCACGGCGCGCAGGCCGAAACCCTGCGCGGTGTCGTAGGTCGCCTGCTTGAGGCGGCCATTGTCGAAGGCGAGTCCCTCCGACTGGCGATATTCCATGAACAGTTCGCCGTCGTCGGCGCCGTTGAGCCCGCGGATGATTTCCTTGCGGACATCGTCGCGGTCGAGACCTGCGCGTTCGATCAGGGACGTGGAATGGGAATCGGTCATCAGGGCGCTCCGCGCATCGGCGACATCAATAAATCTCCGCCAACCGAACCGGTGCAACGGGGCGGAAAGGCGGCAAGGCAAGTATCAAGGCAACAGATAGGGTGCCTTGGTCGCTCAGGGGAGGCCTTTACGGCAGTTTGGCGTAGCCCTCGCCCAGACCCTTGAGGCTGAGCGGGAAGCCGATGCCTTCCTCGGGCGTCTCGAAAATGATGAATGTCGCGGTTTTCGCGGTCTTGAGCTGGTCGAGCAGCTTGTCGTCCATCACGATCTCGGCGACGCAGCCGTTCGGCAGGCAGCGCACGAAACCGGCGCGGCCGACGTCCTTGTCGTCGAGCTTCAGCCCAAGTCCGGAGGGCAGCAGCACGCCGAGCGGTGCGACCACGCGCATCAATTTGTTTTTCTGATCGGCCGTTTTGAGAATGATGACCGTTAGCCCGGCATTGGCGCGGTCTTCCGCGACCACGCTCTGGATCAGCGCGCATTGCTCGTTCTGGGCGCCTGCCGGGGTGTCGCAGCGGATCTGCCAGTCGCCGCTGACCGATTTGACCGCGCCTTGCGCGTGAGCGGGAACAGCGAAACCGAAGGCGCAGGCCGCGAGCATCAAAACAGACAGGATGCTCCGCAGGCGGGCGGCGGCGGTGCCGGGCTTGTCGACAAATTTCATTCCGGGCGCTTTCTCAGTCGGTTTTCGAGCCATTCGTCCGTTTCTGACCATTCACGTTTTGGGTCATTGACAGGGCAATGACGGCGCCTTGAGGGCGACAAAAGGCGCCACAAGGCGAAAAGCGGCCGAATCGGGCCACCGCCGCGCCGCCCGGATTGCCTACAACGGACGATCATGCGCCTGCAATGTACAATCCGCCAGCGGGAAGGGCCCGACCCCCGGAAAGATTGGGTTTTTCTCTGATTTCGGCGATCAATTTCCGCAACGCTGGCTCGCGAATGAGGTACATTGCGGTAGGCATCAAATTATGGTTTGAGAAGCGGGAATTCGACGCGTTCTAATTGCGGTCTGACAGCCTTAAAAGGAATGGCGACGGGGAAGTGAGGCTTGCCGAGCGGCATGCCCACAAGAGCTATGAATATAGGAGCGTGAGCGGCATGAAGTTGTCGAGGGGCCGGATGAGCCGCGTATTGATGGGGATGGGCGTCGCCGCTGCGACCTTTGTCATGAGCGGCGTGGCGATGGCGGCCGAGATCATGGGGCAGCCGCAGGAGTGGGAATACAAACTCCAGAAGGCCGCGACGCCGATCATGGAGAACATCATCTGGTTCCACAACTTCCTGCTCTGGCTCATCACCGCGATCGTTCTGTTCGTCCTCGTCCTGATCGTGGTCGTCATCTTCAAGTTCAACGCCAAGGCCAACCCGGTCCCCTCCAAGACCACGCACCACACGCTGATCGAGGTGATCTGGACCATCGTTCCCGTGCTGATCCTGGTCGGCATCTCGGTGCCCTCGTTCCGGCTTCTGTTCAGCGAGCTGGACGTTCCGAAGTCGGACCTCACGATCAAGGCCACCGGCAAGCAGTGGTATTGGACCTATTCCTATCCCGACAACGGCAAGTTCGAATTCGATTCGCTGCTCGCCACCGACAAGCAGCCGCGCCTTCTGGCAGTGGACAATGAACTGGTGGTGCCGGTGAACAAGGTGGTTCGCGTTCAGGTGATCGGCGCCGACGTCATCCACTCCTTCGCGGTCCCCGCTTTCGGTATCAAGATCGACGCGGTTCCGGGCCGTCTCAACGAAACCTGGTTCAAGGCCGAACAGACCGGCATGTTCTACGGCCAGTGCTCCGAGCTTTGCGGCAAGGATCACGCCTACATGCCGATCGCCGTCCGCGTCGTCACCGAGGACGAATTCAAGAAATGGGTCGCCGACGCGCAGAAGAAGTATGCGTCCGCCCGCAACAGCACTTTCGCCTCTATCGAGGCTGTCGCGCACTGACGCGGCGTCACACTTGAGAAGGCAACCGCAAGGTTACGAACTGCAAAGTTCAAAGGATTAGAAAATGGCTTCCTCCGCTGCAACTCCCGCCCACACCGATCACGCCCATGACGACCATGCGCACGATCATCCGACCGGGTGGCGGCGGTATCTCTATTCGACCAACCATAAGGACATCGGAACGATGTACCTTATCTTCGCGATCATCGCCGGCCTCATCGGCGGCGCGATGTCGGTCGCGATCCGCATCGAGCTGATGTATCCGGGCGTCCAGCTCTTTGCTCAGAACCACACCTACAACGTGTTTGTGACCTCGCACGGCCTGATCATGATCTTCTTCATGGTGATGCCGGCGATGATCGGTGGTTTCGGCAACTGGATGGTGCCGCTCATGATCGGTGCGCCGGACATGGCGTTCCCGCGCATGAACAACATCTCGTTCTGGCTGCTGCCGGCGTCCTTCGCGCTGCTCATCATTTCCACCTTCGTCGAAGGTGAGCCGGGTTCGCTCGGTTCCGGCACTGGGTGGACGATGTACGCGCCGCTATCCACGTCCGGCCATCCGGGCCCCTCGGTGGACTTCGTGATCCTGTCGATGCATCTCGCCGGTGCGTCGTCGATCCTGGGCTCGATCAACTTCATCACCACGATCTTCAATATGCGCGCGCCGGGCATGACCATGCACAAGATGCCGCTGTTCGTGTGGTCGATTCTGGTGACCGTGTTCCTGCTTCTGTTGTCGCTGCCGGTTCTCGCCGGCGCGATCACCATGCTGCTGACCGACCGTAACTTCGGCACCTCGTTCTTCGCGGCCGATGGCGGCGGCGACCCGATCCTGTACCAGCATCTCTTCTGGTTCTTCGGTCATCCCGAGGTCTACATTATGATTCTGCCGGGCTTCGGCATGGTCTCGCAGATCGTCTCCACCTTCTCGAAGAAGCCCGTGTTCGGCTATCTCGGCATGGCTTACGCCATGGTCGCGATCGGCGGCATCGGCTTCGTCGTGTGGGCGCACCACATGTACACGGTGGGCATGTCGAGCTCCGCGCAGGCCTACTTCGTCGCGGCGACCATGGTCATTGCGGTGCCGACCGGCGTGAAGATCTTCTCGTGGATTGCCACGATGTGGGGCGGCTCGATTGAGTTCAAGGCGCCGATGTTGTGGGCGATCGGCTTCATCTTCCTGTTCACGGTCGGCGGCGTCACCGGCGTCGTGCTGGCGAATGCCGGCGTCGACCGCGTGCTCCAGGATACGTATTACGTCGTCGCGCACTTCCATTACGTGCTGTCGCTCGGCGCGGTGTTCGCGATCTTTGCGGGCTGGTACTACTGGTTCCCGAAGATGTTCGGCTACATGTACAACGAGACCATCGCCAAGGTGCACTTCTGGGTGATGTTCATCGGCGTGAACATCCTGTTCTTCCCGATGCACTTCCTCGGTTTGTCGGGCATGCCGCGCCGCTATATCGACTATCCGGATGCTTTCGCCGGCTGGAATCTGGTGTCCTCGATCGGCGCCTACATCTCCGCATTCGGCGTGCTGATCTTCCTCTACGGCGTGGTCGAAGCCTTCGCGAAGAAGCGCGTTGCCGGCAACAATCCATGGGGTCCGAGTGCCACGACGCTGGAATGGACCCTGACGTCGCCGCCTCCGTTCCATCAGTTCGAGGTGCTGCCTCGGATTCAGTAATCTGCGCTGCCGTGCCGGGAAGGCACGGCGCGCCAGCGTAATCTATCCGCCATAGCTCAGCCGTATCGGCTCAGCCATGGCGGATAGGGTCTATCCAAGGAGTCGTTCGGACTTGTCCGTGGTCGAGCAAAATTCGGTCGAATATTCTCCCCTCATCATTTCCGAGGCGGGCGTTTCGGATTACATCGCGCTTCTGAAGCCGCGGGTGATGTCGCTCGTCGTGTTCACCGCGCTTGTTGGTCTCGTGATCGCGCCGGGCCATCTGCATCCGGTTCTCGCCATCACCTCGATCCTGTGCATCGCGGTCGGCGGTGGCGCCTCCGGTGCGTTGAACATGTGGTACGAGCGCGACGTCGACGCGTTGATGACGCGCACCGCCAACCGTCCGATCCCGCGGGGCCGGATTTCGTCTTCGGAAGCGGCCGCTTTCGGCATCACGCTGGCGATCTTCTCGGTGACGACGCTCGGTATTCTGGTGAACTGGCTCGCCGGTGCGCTGCTGGCCTTCACGATCTTCTTCTATGTGGTCGTCTATACGATGTGGCTGAAGCGCTGGACCGCGCAGAACATCGTGATCGGCGGTGCCGCAGGAGCATTGCCGCCGGTGGTGGCCTGGGCGGCGGCGACCGGATCGCTTGCGCCGCAGCCGATCATCCTGTTTCTCATCATCTTCCTGTGGACACCGCCACACTTCTGGGCGCTGGCGCTGTTCCGTTCGGACGATTACGCCCGCGCCAACATCCCGATGCTGCCGGTGGTAGCAGGGCCCGACGCGACGCGGCTGCAGATCCTGCTCTACACCATCGTGCTGGTGGCCGTTGCGATCTCGCCTTGGCCGCTCGGCTATTTTGGCGTGGCTTACGGCATCACTTCGGTTCTACTCGGCGCGGGGATGCTGTGGTGCGCAGTCGATGTCTATCGCAAGCGCACCGGCACGGAGGCCAATCGCGCCGCTCGCGCGCTGTTCAAGTTCTCACTGTTGTATCTGTTCCTGCTGTTCGCAGTGCTGCCCCTCGAAGTGGCGGCAAACGCGCTCATCGCGGTGGTCTGGTAGGGCATGGATGGACAACGAGCCCGGCCAGGAAGAGGGGATCGTACTGACGGATGCGCAAAAGCGCCGCCGGCGGGAACGCTCGATCGCGATTGCGCTGGCGCTCGGAATCCTGGTGGTGTTGTTTTTCGCCGTAACCCTGGTCAAGGGGCCGGCTGTTCTGATCCGGCCGATGTGACATGAGCAACGAAACCCCATCCACGCCTTCCCGCAAGCCCCGCATGTCGCGCGACGTCATGGTCGCGACGATCTGCGGCTTCGTGGTCGCGCTGATGGTCGGCGCGTCCTATGCGGCGGTGCCGTTCTACAACTGGTTCTGTCGCGCCACCGGCTTCGGCGGCACGACCCAGGTTGCGGAATCGGCGCCGACGCACATTACCAATCGTTCCGTGACGGTGCGTTTCGACTCCAATATCCAGGGCGGTTTGCCGTGGAAGTTCGTGCCCGAGCAGAACGAAGTTCATATCAAGATCGGTGAAGTGGCGACGGTCTATTATTCGGTCACCAACCAGGCTGCGTACACCACCACGGGGCAGGCGAGCTACAACGTGACGCCGCTCACGACGGGCGCCTATTTCACCAAGATTAACTGTTTCTGCTTCACCGAACAGACCATGGCGCCTCATGAGAAGCGCGACATGGCGGTGGTGTTCTATGTCGATCCGTCGATGTTGCAGGATTCCGACCAGAACGGCACCAACACGATCACGCTGTCCTACACCTTCTATCCGGTGAAAAATCCGACGCCGAAACCGGTTGCTGCGTCGGAGCCGGACAAGCGCAAAAGTAATTTATAAGCTAAGATAAATGATACGAGCGCCGGGTGACCGGCACCGCAAACGGAGAACGAAATGGCTGGCGGGCACGTCAAACAACACGATTACCACCTCGTCGATCCGAGCCCGTGGCCGGTGGTCGGCTCGCTCTCGGCGTTCATCATGGCGGTCGGCGCGATTTCGTGGATGCATCATCTCTATGCCGCAGCTCCGATCGTGTTCGGCGTCGGCACCATCGGTGTGCTCTACACCATGGCGAGTTGGTGGGGCGACGTGATCCGTGAGGCGCAGTACAAGGGCGACCACACCCGCGTCGTGCAGCTTCATCACCGCTACGGCATGATCCTGTTCATTGCCTCCGAGGTGATGTTCTTCGTCGCCTGGTTCTGGGCCTATTTCAACGCCGCACTGTTCCCGGGCGATACCATCCAGTTCACGCGTGACGCGCTATTCGGCGGTGTCTGGCCGCCGAAGGGGATCGAAACCTTCGACCCGTGGCACCTGCCGCTATTGAACACGCTGATCCTGTTGACCTCGGGCACCACCGTCACCTGGGCGCACCACGCGCTTCTGGAAGGCGACCGCAAGGGGCTGAAGTGGGGCCTGATCCTCACCGTTGTGCTTGGCGCCTGCTTCACCTTGTGCCAGGCGTTCGAATACAGCCACGCTGAATTCTCCTTCGCCGGCCACGTCTATGGCTCGACCTTCTTCATGGCGACGGGCTTCCATGGTTTCCACGTTCTGGTCGGCACCATCTTCCTGACCGTCTGCCTGATCCGCGCCTATATGGGTCACTTCACGCCGAAGCAGCACCTCGGTTTCGAGTTCGCCGCCTGGTACTGGCACTTCGTCGACGTGGTGTGGCTGTTCCTGTTCATCTGCATCTATGTCTGGGGACATGGCGCGGAGAGCATGGCTCACGCGGCCCATTGACCGGCAATCCTTGCATCGAAAAAGCGGCCCTCTGGGCCGCTTTTTTTATGGGAGGCCGGCCTGTCCGGTTCGACGGGACTTTCCCGGCTGCCTTTCGTCGAGACTTTGCCGTACCTTTTTGTCATAAAGCCCCCATGAACAACCTGCCGTCCTCACCGCCTGCTACCCCGGCGGTCTCGCCTTTCGTCGCCGGATTGCGCTGCCGCTGCCCGCGCTGCGGCAAGGGGAAAATGTTCGCCGGGTTTTTGTCGCTGCGGCCGGAATGCGAGGTCTGCGGCCTCGATTACAACTTCATCGACTCTGGCGACGGTCCGGCGGTGTTCGTGATCCTGCTCGCGGGATTCCTGGTGGTGGGTGCGGCGCTGATCGTGGAAGCGAAATATCAGCCGCCATTCTGGGTTCATGCCGCCCTGTGGCTGCCGTTGATCCTGCTCGTGACGCTGGCGCCGCTGCGGCCGATGAAGGCGCTGATGATCGCGCTGCAATATCACCACAAGGCAGCCGAAGGGCAGTTCGTGAAGCGGGATCAGGCATGAGCCAAGCGAGGTCCTTGGGCAGTACGATCAGCATGACCGTGTTTGCGCTGGTGATGACGGCGCTCCTCACCGGATTGGGCTTCTGGCAGCTCGAACGCCGCGATGAGAAGCACGCGCTGATCGCCGCTTTGAATGCGCGGCTGGCGGCGGAGCCGGTGGCCTTGCCGCCATCGAGCGATTGGCCGCACCTGAACCGGAGTGACGATGAATTCCGCCGGGTGCGCTTCACGGCGACGTTCGAGAACAAGCCGGATGCGATGATCTACACATCCAGCTCGGCGGTGCGCACGGACATCAAGACGCCGGGTGCCTGGGCTTTCCTGCCGGCGCGGCTCGAGAGCGGCGAGCAGGTGGTGGTCAATGCCGGTTTCGTGCCGAATGAGATGCAGGGCCGGGCCGAGGAAGATCGCGCGGTCGCGCCCCTGCTGACCGGCAAGCCGGAGACGCTGACGGGGTATTTGCGTTTCCCCGAGCATCCCGGATTTCTCACCGCGCACGAAAATGAGCCGAAGCGGCTCTGGTTCATTCGCGATGTCCCCGGCATCGCCGCATCGCTGAACTGGGGAAAGATCGCGCCGTTCTACATCGACCTTGAAACGCCGGTGCCCGCGGGAGCGGTGCCGAGGCCCGGCGCTCTCGTGCCCAAGCTGCGGGATAACCATCTGCAATACGCGATCACCTGGTTCGGCCTCGCGCTTGCCGTGTTCGGCACGTTCGGCTTCTGGCTGTTCGGCAGGCGACGGGCCTGAGGCCTGCCATTTCACTTCCTTGTCGGGAGGAAGGCCAGCCGGTATGGTGCGGAATTCCACCCGGCGTGGATAAAATTAACAATCTTGTCAAAGGCTTGCGGAACCCTGCGCCTTTGGAGGTACCGTTGACGACTTATCTTTCGACCCGGGGCGAGGCCCCCAAGCTCGGCTTTTGCGACGTGATGCTGACCGGGCTTGCCCGTGACGGCGGCCTTTACGTGCCAGAAGTCTGGCCGACGCTCTCGCGCGAGGCCATCGCCGGTTTTGCCGGCCGACCCTATTGGGAGGTCGCTACCGAGGTGATCCGCCCCTTCGTCGCAGGTGAGATCTCCTATGCCGATCTCGGACGGATGACCAACGAAGCCTATGCCACGTTCCGCCATCCGGCGGTGGTGCCGCTCGACCAGAGCGGGACCAACCAGTTCACGCTCGAGCTGTTTCACGGGCCGACGCTCGCCTTCAAGGACGTGGCGATGCAGCTCCTGTCGCGGTTGATGGATCATGTGTTGGCCAAGCGCGGCGCGCGCACCACCATCGTGGTTGCGACCTCCGGCGACACCGGCGGTGCGGCGGTCGAGGCTTTCAAGAATCGCGAGAATGTCGATCTGTTCGTGCTGTTTCCGAACGGCCGCATCTCCGAGGTGCAGCGGCGGATGATGACGACGACCGGCGCGGCCAACGTCCATGCGCTGGCGGTGGAGGGCACGTTCGACGATTGCCAGGCGATCGTGAAGGCGCTGTTCAACCATCATGCATTCCGCGATCGCGTGTCACTGTCCGGCGTCAATTCGATCAATTGGGCGCGCATCGTGGCGCAGACCGTTTATTACTTCACCTCGGCGGTAGCGCTGGGCGCGCCCGCGCGCGAGATCGACTTCACGGTGCCGACCGGCAATTTCGGTGACATCTTCGCGGGCTATGTCGCCAAGCGCATGGGCCTGCCGATCGGCACGCTGCGCATCGCCACCAACGTCAACGACATTCTCGCGCGGACGCTGCAGAACGGGCTTTACGAAGTGCGCGGTGTTCACGCCACGCAATCGCCTTCGATGGATATTCAGGTGTCGTCGAATTTCGAGCGGCTGATTTTCGAGGCGAGCGGCCGTGACGCAGCACTGGTGCGCGGCCTGATGGCCTCGCTCGGCCAGTCCGGGCGCTTCTCCCTGCCGGGCAATGTGCTCAACGCAATCCGCGCCGATTTCGAGGCTGGCAGCGCCGACGAGACGGAAGTCGAGGCGACGATCCGCGCGGCGTTCCGCGAGGCGGGCGATCTCATCGATCCGCACACGGCCGTGGCGCTGGCGGTGGCCGAGCGCGACGACGCCGACGCCAAAACGCCGAACGTGGTGCTCTCCACCGCGCATCCGGCGAAATTCCCCGATGCGGTCGAGAAAGCCTGCGGCACGCGGCCGGGCCTGCCGGTCTGGCTCGACGGGCTGATGAGCCGCAAGGAGCACATCACCGTCATGAAGAACGATCCCGCGGCTATCGAGGCTTTCGTGCTCTCGGCGGGCCGGGTCGCCAAGCAAGAGGTTCATTGATGGCTGTCGAAATCACCAAGCTTCCCTCCGGGCTCACCGTCGTCACCGATGCCATGCCGCATCTGGAAACGGCGGCGCTCGGCGTGTGGACCGGGGTCGGTGGCCGCGACGAAAAGCTGGACGAGCACGGCATTTCGCATCTGCTCGAACACATGGCGTTCAAAGGCACAGCGAGCCGTACCTCGCGCGAGATCGTCGAGCAGATCGAAGCGGTCGGCGGCGATCTCAATGCGGCGACGAGTTCGGAAAGCACCGCTTATTACGCGCGCGTCATGAAGGCGGACGTGCCGCTTGCGATCGACGTGCTGTCCGACATTCTGGCGAATCCGTCCTTCGATACGGACGAGCTGGAGCGCGAGAAAAGCGTCATCGTGCAGGAGATCGGCGCGGCGATGGATACGCCCGACGATGCCGTGTTCGAATATCTTGGCGAATTGGCTTATCCCGACCAGCCGATGGGGCGCTCGCTGCTCGGTACGCCGGAGACGCTCGCGACCTTCACACGCGACAAGCTGCGCGGCTATCTCACCACGCATTATCGCGGCCCCGACATGGTGGTGGCGGCGTCTGGTGCGATCGATCATCGCCGGATCGTCGCCGATGTGGAGCAGCGGTTTGCGGGGTTCGGTGCTGATGAAGGTCCGAAGTCCAAGCCAGCTGTATTCGGTAAGGGTGGCTCGCGCGTTGTGCGCCGCGATCTGGAGCAGGCCCATCTGACGCTGGCGCTGGAAGGCATTCCGCAATCGGACCCGGCCTTGTTCAGCCTGCAGGTGTTCACCAACATCCTCGGCGGAGGAATGTCGTCGCGGCTGTTCCAGGAAGTGCGCGAGAAGCGCGGGCTTTGCTATTCGATCTACACCTTCCACCAGCCTTATTCCGACACGGGTTTCTTCAGTCTCTACACCGGCACCGACCCGACCGATGCGCCGGAGATGATGGAAGTCATTGTCGACGAGATGAACGAAGCGGTCGAGACGCTGACGGAGGCGGAAATCGCACGCGCCAAGGCGCAGATGAAGGCCGGATTGTTAATGGCGCTGGAGAGTTGCAGCGCGCGAGCCGAGCAGTTGGCGCGCCACGTGCTGGCCTATGGCCGTCCGCTGAGTATTGAGGAAATGATCGCGCGGATCGACAATGTCAGCGTGGAGTCAGCCCGTGATGCGGCGAGGGCGTTGCTTGCCCGCAGCCGCCCGGCGGTGGTGGCGCTCGGCAGCGGCCGGGGGCTGGACAAGGCGGTGGCGTTTGCGGAAGGATTGTCCGGGCCGAAGGCCAAGGCACTTCTTCACTAAGAAGGCACTTCTGCACTAAGAGGGCGCCGCATTAAGCGCCCTCCAACGTTGCGAGTTGAATGTGTTGATCGAGCCCATCCGGCTCGATGCGATGAGAAGAGAGTGGCCATGGCGTTATTCCGGTTGCCCCTCACCTTGCCGCCCGTGCTCATGCCGCGCGCGCGTGGGCTCTGGCTGCGTCCGCCGGCGATGGCGGATTACGAACAGTGGTCGGAACTACGGCAGATGAGCAGGGCTTACCTGACGCCCTGGGAGCCGATCTGGCCCGCCGATGATCTGACCCGGGCGGGATTTCGCCGCCGGTTGCGCCGCTATACCGAAGACATCGCCGAAGACCGCTCCTATCCCTTCATCATCATCCGCGAGGGCGATCAGAAGCTGCTCGGCGCGGTCACGCTTGCCAATGTCCGGCGCGGCATCGTCCAGAGCGGCACCATCGGCTACTGGATCGGCGAGCCTTATGCCAGGCAGGGCTACATGACGGCGGCGCTGCGCGTGCTGCTGCCGACATTGTTCGGCGAGCTGCACCTGCATCGCGTGGAGGCGGCCTGCATTCCGGGCAATCTGGCGTCGGCGCGGGTGCTGGAGAAATGCGGCTTCATCCGGGAAGGCGTGGCGCGGCGATATCTGTGCATCAACGGCTCCTGGCAGGACCATTATTTGTACGGGCTGCTGGAGGACGACTTCGTCGGCTGAGGAAAGCGGGCGAAGCGCCAGTTGCGGTGCAACCTGATGCCCATGAGGCATGGTTCATGCCCCGCCTTATGCCTTGGGTTCGCCGCGATCGGCCTGTTATAAGGCGACCGGACTTCAAGACTTCGGGGGATATCGAACAGCAATGACGCAGCAGTTTCCTCATGGCCGGCTTGTGCGCGCGCGTTCGCCTTTGCTTATGGCGGCCCTGTTGAGCATGACGCTCGCGGGCTGTGGTGGCGGCAGCATGTTCGGCGGCTCAAGCGCCAGTGCGGATTCTACGGCCGCCAGCAGCCCCTCGCTCGGCAGCCGGTTCAGCCAGATTTTCGGCTCCAAGTCGCAGGCACTCGGTGAGGCGCCGCCTCCGCCGGAAGACAATAGCGGGCCGACCTGTCCTCCCGTCAATGTCCGCTTCGGCGCGTCGACGCTCGCGGTGGGACTTCCGGGCAAGCCTGCGAGCGGGATGGACCTGCGCTACCAGGCATCGATCCTGCGCACCGCGCGCGATTGCACCTTGAGCGGCGGGCAGATTACCGCGCGTGTCGGTGTGCAGGGACGGATCATTACCGGTGCGGCAGGCGCGCCGCCGACCGTGGATATTCCATTGCGCGTTGCGGTGATGCAGGAAGGCGTCACAACGAAGGTGATCTTCACCAAGGCGTTCCAGACCTCGGTCGCGTTGTCCGGCGACGCGGGTTACACCGATTTCAGCGCGGTGATCGAAGACATCGTTTATCCGGTGCCGCCGGGGGATACGGGCGACAATTATGTTTTCTACATCGGCTTCGATCCGGCAGGGCAAAAGCCCGCACCACGCGCGCGCGGCCGCAAGCATTAGCTTTCCGCCATCGAGCCGTCATCGGGCAAAATAAAAAGGCCGGTCTTTCGACCGGCCTTTTTATTTCTGATGAGGGAGAAGCTCAGTTCAGCTTCGAGCCGAGCTCCTTGATGCTCTTCTCGATCAGCCCGTTGGCGACGTCGCCCTTGACCGTCTGCGACAGCACGCTGGCGGCTGCGGTAGCGGCGGCCTCGGCAGCGGCGGCGCGAACATCGGCAACGGCCTGCGTCTCGGCCTGCGCGATCTTGTTCTCGGCCGATTTGGTGCGGCGGGCGACGAAATCTTCCATCTTGGCCTTGGCTTCGACGGCGATCCGCTCGGCATCCGCCTTGGCGGCGGCGACGATTTCCTGTGCCTCGCGCTCGGCGCTTTGGCGGCGGGCGCGATATTCGGCGACGAGGCTCTGCGCCTCCTCTTTCAGGCGGCGGGCGTCGTCGAGCTCCTTGCGGATGCGCGCGCTGCGGTTATCGAGAGCAGCAGCGATCGTGCGATGGACGCCGAAATAGCCGAAGATCGCCAGCATCAGGACGAAGGCAACTGCGACCCAGAATTCTGCTTCATGCAGCATCGCTTCAACCCTTCAGCGAGGCATCGACGGCGCGGTCGATAGCCTGATTGTCCGGCGTGACGCCCGAAAGGCGCTGAACAATCGCCGCCGTAGCATCGGTGGCGATCGTCTTGACGCTGCCCATCGCCTTTTCGCGCATCGCGGCGATGGTTTTTTCGGCTTCGACCAGCTTGGCAGAGAGACTAATCTCGAGTGCCTTGCGTTCCGCTTCGGATTGCGCGGCAAGCGTGTCGCGGGTTTCCGAACCGATCGCCTGCGCCCGGGAACGGGCCTCGGCAAGCTCGGTCTCATAGGCCTTCAGCGCCAAGTCGGATTCGTCGCGAAGCGCCTGGGCTTCGGTCAAATCCTTCTCAATCGTGTTTTCGCGGGCCTTGATCACCCCACCGACGCGCGGCAGGGCAAATCGCGAGACGATGACGTAAAGCAACGCAAACGCGACCGCGAACGACACCAATTGCGAGGCAAAGGTATCTTTGTTGAACGGCGGAAACTCCGGCTTGCCGTGGTTCATCGGAACCTCGGTGTGCGCGGTCGTCCCCGTTGCATGGCTCTCGGCCATAGATGTCTCCTCAAGGAATCGACGCGGGCCTCAGATAAAGCCCGCGTAAATGCCGGTGCGAAAGATCAGACAGCGAACAGCAGAAGCAGCGCGACGAGCAGCGAGAAGATGCCCAGCGCTTCGGTCACGGCGAAGCCGAAAATCAGGTTCGCGAACTGGCCCTGCGAAGCCGACGGATTGCGCAGCGCGCCGTTCAGGAACTGGCTGAAGATCATGCCGACGCCGACGCCAGCGCCGCCCATGCCGATGGTGGCGAGACCTGCGCCGATGTACTTTGCTGCGATTGGATCCATGGTGAAACTCCTTTTTGGATGCTGATGTTAGGTAGAACTCGATCCGGTCAGTGACCGGGGTGAAGTGCGTCGTTGAGATAGATGCAGGTGAGGATGGCGAACACGTAGGCCTGCAGGAACGCCACCAGAAGCTCGAGGGCGCTGAGCGCGGTCGTCATCGCGAACGGCAGCGTCGCGCCGAGAGCGCCGGTCGCACCGAGCGCGCCGAGGGCTGCAACGAAGCCGCCGAATACCTTGATCGTGATGTGTCCGGCCAGCATGTTGGCGAACAGACGAACCGAGTGCGACACCGGGCGCGACAGGAACGAGATCACCTCGATCGCGGTAATCAGCGGCAGGATGTACATCGGCACGCCGCTCGGCACGAACACCTTGAAGAACTTGAAGCCGTTCTTGTAGAGGCCGTAGAGCAGTACTGTGAGGAATACGATCAGCGCCAGCGCGACGGTCACGATCAGATGGCTGGTGACGCTGAAGGTGAAGGGGATTACGCCGATTACGTTCGCCATCAGCACGAACATGAAGATCGAGAACACCAGCGGGAAGAACTTCATGCCTTCTTCGCCGAGACTTTCTTTCATCATCCCGACGACAAATTCGTAGGTCAGCTCCGCGACCGACTGGTAGCGGGTCGGCACCAGACGGGTGCTGCCGCCGAGCATTAGCACCGCGACCGCGCCGACGCAGATGAACATGAACAGCGATGAATTCGTGAAGGCGATCTCCTGGCCGCCGACGTGGCCGAGCGAGAAGATCTTGTGAATCTCAAATTGTTCAACCGGATCGGCCATTCCGAAACATCTCTCTCAAATGCCGGCAGGACCGGCTGCATCAATCGATCAGGCGATGCCGCGCATCATTGGCGGTCCGCCGGCTTGTCCGCCACTCCCGCCGTCCGCATCACGTTGATCACGCCGGCCGCGAAGCCGAGCAGGAAGAACACGATCAGTCCCCAGGGGGACGTGGACAGCAGGCGGTCGAAACCCCAGCCGATGGCCGCTCCGACAAGAACGCCTGCAATCAATTCGGATGAGAGGCGGAAGCCGCGCGCCATTGCGGATGCTTTGGCTGAGGCGTTTCCATCCCTGCCGTCCGACTGACCTGTCCGGAGATTTCGGTCTTTCCTGGTTTCGGAAAGCCGGTCTTCCAGATGGTGAAGCCTTGCGGAGAGCGCGGCTTCATCGGCAGATGGTTTGTCTTTTTCATCCATTGTCTTCGCGTCCGTTGCGACGTGCCTGCCTGCGCCGGCACACTGTCTTTTACGTCGCGAGATCTCGGAAAAACGTCCCAAACACCCCTGAAACCGCGCGGACCATACTGTCGGCCTTCTGGCAAGTCAAGATTGGGCGACGGTTGCATATCCCAAATAACACATTGATATATATATAAGAAATACGACCGTCCAAACGTCGCGGTTGGTGTGGCATGCAACTATCGTGGATGACCTTGCACTGGCGTGCCTGCTCTGTTGGGATGCCCCTAGCTTCGGGGCGGAGTTCGCATGGCCAAGTCCGTTGAGTACTACTACTCATTCCAGTCGCCTTGGGCCTATATCGGCCACAAGCCGTTCTTTGATCTTGTCACCGCCCATGGCTTGAGCGTCGACTACAAGCCGGTTTTTCTTGGCGAATTGTTCTCCGAAACAGGCGGTCTGCCGCTCGCCAAGCGCCATCCCCTGCGGCAGCGCTATCGCATGGTCGAGTTGCAGCGCTGGCGCGAGAAACGGGGCCTGAATTTCAATTTGCAGCCGGAATACTGGCCTTTCAACGCGCGACTGGCCGATGGCGTGGCGATTGCGATCGCTGAATCGGGCGGAAACCCGGAACCGTTCATGTGGAGCGTGTTCGAGGGCATCTGGCAGCACGAACTCAATCTTGCGGACCCCGATACGGTCATGGCGCTGGCGGACCGGTCCGGTCTGCCGGGCACGACGCTGATCGAGCAGTCGAAATCGGTGGAGGTCGAGGATATCTATGAGCAGAACCGTCAGGACGCGATCGCTCATGGTGTGTTCGGCTCGCCCGCTTACGTGCTCAACGGCGAAGTCTTCTGGGGGCAGGATCGCATCGATCTGCTCGCCGATGCGTTGGCATCGGGCCGCGCGCCCTTTCGCGCAGACGTATGAGAAAGCGGCGCGGGATGTGGATATGAGAATGATGGGACAGCTCTCCGCCGGATTTGCTGCCGTCGCCCTGTTCGCGATCGCGGATGTCGCGTACGCCCAGACACCGCCCGCCGACGAAAACGGCCGCTATACTTTGTCCGCGACCGACAACGGCTATTTGCGCCTCGATACCCGCACAGGCGCGGTGTCGGTTTGTACCCCCAAGGGCGGCTGGACATGCCGCGTTGTGCCCGACGAGCGCGCGGCGCTCGATCAGGAGATCGGACGCCTGCAAAGGCAGGTCGACACACTGAAGGCACAACTCGCGAGCCACAGAGACACGGTAAAGGGCAAGATCGACGAGCCGCTCGCCAAAACCGATTCGCTGAAAAAGGATGCTCCGGAAAAATCCGCGGCGAACGGCGAGGCGGACAAGAATCTCGCGGCAGCCGATAGCGGCAAGGAGGCAGCCGCCGGGCCGCAAATCTCCTCGCAGCGGAAACTTGCTGCGGCGCTCGACCGTGTCTGGCAGCACCTGATCGAAATAGCCGCTCGCGTACAGAAGAGAATTTCGGAAAATATCTGAAGGCTGAGACGGTGCTCGCACCCAGCGCTTGGCTATAAAAAGAAGCGGCCGCGGATTGCTCCGCGGCCGCTGTCTGTCGCACCTGGGTGCGGCAGGTTACTTCGTGATGTCGACGTCCTTGGTCTCCGGCAGCGCGATCAGGCCGACAACGACAGTGATCGCCGCGAAGATGATCGGGTACCACAGGCCGGCATAGATATCGCCGGTCGAGGCCACGATCGCGAACGCGGTCGCCGGCAGCAGGCCGCCGAACCAGCCGTTGCCGATGTGATAGGGCAACGACATCGAGGTGTAGCGGATGCGGGTCGGGAACAGTTCAACCAGCATCGCCGCGATCGGGCCGTAGACCATCGTCACCAGCAGCACGAGCAGGAACAGCAGGCCGATCACGGCTGCAACCTGCGGGCGGAAGATGTCGAACGGGTTCGACATCTTCACGATGCCCGCGTCGGTCGCCTTCGGATAACCCGCAGCCAGCAAGGCCGCCGTCACCGCCGGATTGGAGTCCTTCGCGCTGGTGTAAGGAACGTCCTTGCCGTTGATCGAGATCGCGACCGGCGAACCGGCCGGCGCGGGAACGGTTGAGTATTTCACCGACGACTGTGACAGGAAGGCGCGCGCCGTATCGCAGGGAGCGGTAAAGACACGCGTTCCGACCGGATTGAACAGGTCGCCGCAGCCTTTCGGATCGGCCTTGACCTGGACCGTCACGGTCTCGATCGCCTTTTCCAGCGCCGGATTGGCGTTGGTGGTGATCATGCGGAAGACCGGGAAGTAGACCAGGGCAGCGATCAGGCAGCCTCCCAGAATGATCGGCTTGCGGCCGATCCTGTCGGACAGCATGCCGAACACGATGAAGAAGCCGGTGCCGAGCAGCAGTGACCATGCGATCAGGAGGTTCGCGGTGTAGCCGTCAACCTTGAGGATCGATTGCAGGAAGAACAGCGCGTAGAACTGGCCGGTGTACCACACGACGCCCTGACCCATGACGCCGCCGAGCAGCGCGATGAGAACGAGCTTGGCGTTGCTCCAGTTGCCGAACGCTTCCGTAAGCGGCGCCTTCGAGCTCTTGCCTTCCTCCTTCATGCGCTGGAAAATCGGCGATTCATTCAGCCTCAGCCGGATGATGACGGAGACGCCCAGCAGCACGACCGACACCAGGAAGGGAATGCGCCAGCCCCAGGCCGCGAAATTCGCTTCGCCGACAATGGTGCGGGTGAACAGGATCACCAGCAGCGACAGGAACAGACCCATCGTCGCCGTGGTCTGGATGAACGATGTGTAGTAGCCGCGCTTGCCGGGAGGAGCATGTTCGGCAACGTAAGTGGCTGCGCCGCCATATTCGCCGCCGAGCGCCAGACCTTGCAGCAGGCGGAGGCCGATGAGGATGATCGGGGCCGCGATGCCGATCGTCGCAGCGTTGGGCAGCAGTCCGACGATGAAGGTCGAAAGGCCCATGATCAGGATGGTGACGAGGAAGGTGTATTTACGGCCGACGATGTCGCCGACGCGGCCAAACACCAGCGCGCCGAACGGGCGCACGAGGAAGCCGGCGGCGAAAGCGAGCAGCGCGAAGATGTCGCGCGTGGCGGGCGGGTAGGCGCTGAAGAATTGCGCACCGATGATCGCGGCAAGCGAGCCGTAGAGATAGAAGTCATACCATTCGAACACGGTGCCGAGGGAAGATGCAAAGATGACGAAGCGCTCGTCCTTGGTCATTCCCCCGCGCCGCGGGGCGGCTGCGGTCAGTGTGGTCATTGAACCCTCCCGAATATCTCATTTGAATAATTTTGCATGCACGATCCGTTGTTTGTCGGATCGTATCGTAACGCTTCACTGTATTCGTCGGGAAAATATATCGTACGATATACTTTGGTTGAGACGGATCGGTTTCGTGATTGCCGATGAATATCGTCTCGTGTCATCGCGCTGTTCTTGCTGGGCGTTTTGCGCATGGTGTCAAATCGACGCAATGGGCCGGCGCCGTTCGCAAGTCCGGGGAAGGCGCGCCCGGAAGCCGCGAGACATTGATCGAGATCAAGGATTGAGTGGCGACTTTCAGACGAAAGACGAATCGCGGCTGACCACTCTGTCGTCCGGGATGGCGACATCCGCAAGGTCATCGTCCGTGGCTGGTCGCTCTTTACCCCGTTGAGCGAGGACTACCGGCACGGTCTGGTGGCCACTTCCGGTCCGGCATCCGCCATTAAAGGCTTTGGCACCAGTGACTTTGCCTCTATGAGAGGAGGGCTTTCCGGCTGGGGGAGCGATTTACTAATCCGGCAGATCGCAAAAGGCTGGATTCGGCCCTCGCCCGCAGGAGTGGTATAGTTTAATCACTTCGGAGAGTTAGGTTAAAAACTGAAGAGATACAAAGACATGGCTCCGTCTTCCTCATCCACCCGGCTTGTGATCGCCGACGACCATCCTCTGTTCCGGGGGGCGTTGCGGGAAGCGGTCAGGGGTGTTGTCCCGGCTGCGAATATCGATGAGGCCGGTGCATTCGGTGAATTGACGGCTCTGCTGGAGAAAGAATCCGACATCGACCTCGTGTTGCTCGATCTCTCGATGCCGGGCGTCAGCGGCTTCTCCGGCCTGATTTATCTGCGGGCGCAATATCCCGCGATCCCGGTGGTGGTCGTGTCGGCCAGCGACGACGGCGACACTATCCGCCGGTCGATGGAATTCGGCGCTTCCGGCTTTATCCCGAAGCGTTATGGGATCGAGACCCTGCGCGAGGCGATTGGCAAGGTGATGAACGGCGATGTCTGGACGCCATCCGATGTCGACCTCACCGCCGGCGTCGATCCCGATATGGCCAAGCTGCGCGACCGGCTCATCACGCTGACGCCGCAGCAGGTCCGGGTGCTGATGATGCTCTCGGAAGGCCTGCTCAACAAGCAGATCGCCTACGAACTCGGCGTGTCGGAAGCCACCATCAAGGCGCACGTCTCGGCCATCCTGCAGAAACTGGGCGTCGAGAGCCGTACCCAGGCGGTGATCGTGGCTGCGAAGATTTCCGGGAGCCAGTGGCGTCAGAACGAGCCGTCGGCCTGAACTTCCGCTTCCGTCTGTGAAGTTGCACCGGCCTCGGCCGGAGACAGCGACGTTGCCATCTGCTGATTGCGCCACTGGCTGAGCAGCGCGCGCAATGTCGCGGGCTTCACCGGTTTGTTCAGCACGACGATGCCATAGGCGCGCGCGGCCTCCCGCACCGGCGGGCTGCGATCCGCCGTAATCAGAATGGCCGGAATGTGTGCACCGAACTTGTGCCGGATGTCGCGGATCGCGGCGATGCCGTTGCCGCGGTCGAGGTGATAGTCGACTAGAAGACCGGTGATCGGCTCGTTCGAACTGGCAATGGCCCTGCACGCCTGCTTCGGATCGACGGACGCAATCACATTGGCGTCCCAGCCGCGCAGCAGCGTCTTCATGCCGTCGAGGATGGCGGGGTCGTTCTCGACGCAGACGATGGTTGTGCCGCTCATCGGCGTCTTCGAGGAAATGACCGAGCCGTTCGTCGGCACCTGAACCTGATTGTAGCCGCTCGCGACCGGCAACGTCACGGCAAAGTGCGAGCCGCCGCTTTTGTTGGCGGTGATGGAAATATGATGTTCCAGCACGCGCGCGATGCGCTCGACGATCGACAGGCCGAGCCCGAGGCCGCGTGCGATCCGCGCGCCTTGATCAAGCCGGTGGAATTCCTTGAAGATCTCTCCGCGCTTGTGTTGCGGAATGCCGAGTCCGGTGTCGTGGATGCTGATTTGCAGCTTCGCGCCGCGCGGACGGCAGCCGATCAGCACCTTGCCGGTCGGCGTGTACTTGATCGCGTTCGAGATCAAATTTTGCAGCAGGCGGCGCAACAGCACGCGGTCGGATTTCACCGCCAGTGTCGATGATACGAAGATCAGTTCGAGATTCTTTTCCCGCGCCATCGGCATGAATTCGACCTGCAGCGAGCGCATCAGGTCGCTCATGCGGAAGCTCGAGATCGAAGGCGTCATCGCGCCTGCGTCGAGGCGGGAAATGTCGAGGAGAGCTCCGAGGATTTCCTCGATGGCTTCGAGGGATTCGTCGATGTTGTCGACGAGGCGGGCGTTCTCGCCGCCGCTCTGCCGCTCGACGAGACTTGTCACGTAAAGCCGTGCTGCGTTGAGCGGCTGAAGGATGTCGTGGCTTGCGGCGGCAAGGAAGCGCGTCTTGGAGATGTTGGCTTCGTCGGCGATGGTTTTGGCGAGGGCCAGTTCGTTGTTCAGCCGCGTCAGTTCCTCGGTGCGCTCGCGCACGCGGCGTTCTAGTGTGGCGTTGGCGCGCTCGAGCGCTTCGGCCGCCTCGAAGCTCGAGGTGATGTCGGAAAAGGTGACGACGAGGCCGCCGCCAGGCATCGCATTGGTGCGAACCTCGACGACACGATTCTGCCCGGGCAACCGTTCGAGGAAGGGCTCGCCTTCGGTGGTGTAGGCGTTGAGTCGCCGTCGCAGATGCTGCTCGCGTGTCTCGGTGCTGTTGCGCGGATTGTCGCCGATGAATTCCAGGATTTCCGCAAGCGGAATGCCGATCTGCGCGACATGAGCGGGCAGGTCGAGCATCTCGCCGAACTGTCGGTTGGAGCAGATCAGTTGCAGTTCTCGGTTGAAGACGGCGATGCCCTGGCGCACATGGTCGAGCGCGGTCTGTAAGATTTCGCGATTGAAATGCAATGCGGCGTGGGCGTCGTCGAGCAGCTTCAGCGCGGCTTTCGCCGACACCGCGCGCTTGCGCAGCAACAGCGACATTACGAGGCGCGAGGAGGCCGCGCCAACGGATGAGGCGATCAGATGCTCGGCGTGGCTGAGCAACTGGAAGTCGGCGGAGGTGTTGCGGTCCAGCGTGATGCGGTTCGCGGAAGCGAAGGCCTCAAATTCGGCGTTGGCGCGTTCATGGCCGAGATATTGCGCGACGGTGGTGAGCAGATCCTGCACCGTCACGGTGGTGCGCCAGCGGCGGAAGTTCGGTGAGATCGGCGCGAGATCGCTCGGCACGAACAGGTCCGCCTGCAATCGCTCGATCGAGGTCTGCGCCTTTGAGAACGACAGCGCGACGTAGGCCAGAAGATTGAGCGTGAGGCTCCACAGCAGGCCGTGGATCAGCGGCGACATCTGGCTGCCGAACAGATGCTGCGGCCGCAGGACGGCGATGCCGAACAGGCCTTCCTTCAGCCATTGCGTTCCGAGCGGTCCGACCTCGATGAAGCTCGGCAGGAATAGCGTGTAGGCCCATATGACAAACCCGACGACCATACCGCCGATGGCGCCTGCCGCGGTGCCGCGCCGCCAGATCAGGCCGCCGAAGAACGCCGGAGCGAGTTGCGCGACAGCGGCGAAGGACAGAAGGCCGATGGCAGCGAGCTGTGCGTTGCCGAGCGCGTGATAGTAGAAATAGGCCATTGTCATGATGGCGACGATGGCGACGCGGCGGACGATCAGAAGCAGGCGACCAAGATCGGCGCGTCCGTTTCGCGGCGTGGTATCGGCCTGCAGCACCAGCGGCATTACGATGTCGTTCGACAGCATGATGGCGAGCGCCACGCATTCCACGATCACCATCGCGGTGGCGGCGGACAGGCCTCCGACGAAGACGATGATGCTCATCCAGTGCGCGCCGGCCTCGATCGGCAGCGCCAGCAGGAACATGTCGCTGTCGACCGCGCCGAACGGGAAGGTGACGAGACCGGCCAGCGCGATTGGAATGACGAAGATGTTGATCGCGACGAGATAGAGCGGAAACAGCCAGCGGGCGCGGGACACTTCGGCCTCGCTGGAGTTTTCGACAACACTGACGTGGAACTGGCGCGGCAGCAGCAGGATGGCGAAGAACGACAGGAGCGTCATCGCCAGGAAGTTGCCGATCGAGGGCGTGTGTTCGATCGCGCGGATCGCTTCCGGCGTTTTCATCGCCCGCTGGATCAGTTCGGTCGGGCTCATCATGATGAAGGTGACGAAGATGCCTGCGGCGAGGAATGCGACGAGCTTGACGATGGATTCGGCGGCGACGGCGAGCATCAGGCCGTGCTGGTGTTCGGTCGCATCGCTTTGCCGCGTGCCGAACAGCACGGCGAACAGCGCAAGCGCGATCGTGACGAAAATCGCGATGTCACCGGCGAAAGGCAGGCTCGCGACATCGTTGGGGCCGTTGAGAATGGTTTCGAGCGAGGAGGCGATCGCCTTCAATTGCAGGGCGATGTAGGGGACCGAGCCGATGATGGCGATGAAGGCGGCGGTGGCCGCGACCGCCTGGCTCTTGCCGTAGCGTGCGGCGATGAAGTCGGCGATCGAGGTGATGTGCTGGGATTTCGCAAGCCGGATCACTCGCAAGGTGATCGGCTTGCAGAACACCAGCATGATGATCGGGCCGATATAGATCGCCAGAAACTCGATGCTGGTGCGGGTCGCGAGGCCGATCGAGCCGAAGAAGGTCCAGGACGTGCAATAGATCGCAAGCGATAGCGGATAGATCAGGATGCCGGCGCGCGCCCGTTGCGCCGGGCTGAGGCGGTCGCCGTAGAACGCGATCGCGAACAGCAGGCCGATGTAGCCGAAGGCCGCTGCGATTACCGTGCTGTTTTCAAGCATCCATCCGCTCCGAAGACGGCCTTCCTGCAGGCCCTCGAGGCCGCATCAAACCTTTTTTTGGGCATGACGGAAACATGTCGTTGCGCGCTTTGCGCGAGCAGGACGCCGAAGTGGCCGGATTTGTAAACCACCTCGAATCAGCCTATACTCGTATAGATTGTATTTTATAGATATGCTCGCCGGGGAATTATGGGGCAAATCCATCCGTTTCCTGGAGATGCGTACGTTTTCATAGTGGATGACGACAAATCGGTTAGCGACGCCCTGGCTCTACTGCTTCGGCTGGAGGGGTTTGCAACCCAGAGTTTCAGCGATGGCCACGCGTTTCTGGAGGTGGTCCGGCTGAAACCGCCGGCCTGCGTGATCCTCGATCTGCAATTGCCGGGATATTCGGGTCTCGACGTGTTGCGGGATCTCGCCGAGATGCGTTTCGCCCCGCCCGTGATCGTGATTTCGGGGCACTCGGATATCCCGACCGCCGTGACTGCGATGAAGCGCGGCGCGCTCGACTTCATGGAGAAGCCTTTCGCCGCGAGCATGATGGCCGATCGGGTGCGCGAGGCGGTGCTGGCCTATCGCCGGTCTGCCGATGGGCCGATCCTGGGTCTTGGAGATTTTTCCGGACGCCATCTGCTGACGAGCCGGGAGCGTGAGGTGCTGGGGCAGGTCGCAAGCGGCGCGTCCAACAAGGAAGCGGGGCGGCGGCTTGGAATTAGCCCGCGGACCATCGAGGTTCATCGCGCCCGCATCATGGCCAAGCTCGGTGCGAAGAACGCCGCCGACCTGATGCGCATCGTGCTGTCGAAGGAAAGACATCCGCCGCGCAGCATGGCGACGTGACGGGCTCATATCGAGAAATGGATGTCCGCCGTTATTCGGCGGCGAGCGACTTCTCATTCAGCCGCAGGCCGAGCCGCTCCCAGACCGACACCATCGCCTCGGCGAGCTGATCGATCAGCGCGTCCTCGTGATAGGGCGAGGGCGTGATGCGCAGCCGCTCGGTACCTTTAGGCACGGTCGGGTAGTTGATCGGCTGGATGTAGATGCCGTGCTCTTCGAGCAGAAGGTCGCTGGCCTTCTTGCAGAGTTCAGGATCGCCCACGAAAACCGGCACGATATGCGTATCGCTCGACATCACCGGAATCCCGGCGGCGATCAGGATCGCCTTGACGCGGGCGGCGCGGTCCTGCTGGCGGGAGCGTTCCCATTGCGATGTCTTGAGGTGACGGATCGCGGCGGTCGCGGCCGAGCACACCGCCGGCGGCAATGCCGTGGTGAAAATGAAGCCCGGCGCATGTGAACGGATCGCATCGATCACGTTGGTCTTGCCGGCGATGTAGCCGCCGAGGCAGCCAAACGCCTTTGCAAGCGTGCCTTCGAGAATGTCGATACGGTGCATGACGCCATCACGCTCGGCGATGCCGGCGCCGCGCGGACCGTACATACCGACCGCATGGACTTCATCGACATAGGTCATCGCGCCGTATTTCTCGGCGAGGTCGCAGGCCTTGCCGAGCGGGGCAATGTCGCCGTCCATCGAATAGAGGCTTTCGCATACGATCAGCGTCGGCCGTTCGCGATGGGTGCGAAGTAGCTCTTCGAGATGGGCCATGTCGTTGTGGCGGAATACGATGCGCTCGCAGCCGGACTGACGGATGCCCTCGATCATGGAGTTGTGGTTGAGCGCGTCCGACAAAATCAGGCAGTTCGGAATGAGCTTGGCGAGCGTCGAGATGCCGGTCTGGTTCGACACGTAGCCGGAGGTGAACACCAGCGCGGCTTCCTTGCCGTGAAGATCGGCGAGTTCTTGCTCGAGCTGGATCAGGGAATGGTTGTTACCCGCGATATTGCGGGTGCCGCCTGCGCCGGTGCCGGTTCGGGTCGCGGTCTCGATCATGGCGCCGACCACCTTCGGGTGTTGGCCCATGCCGAGATAGTCGTTGGAGCACCACATCACGACGCTGCGCTCGCCCTTCGGGGTATGCCAGGTTGCGAGGGGGAACCGGCCGGCGATGCGCTCAAGGTCCGCGAACACACGATAGCGCCGTTCATCATGGAGACGGTTCAGGGCGCCGTCGAAGAACCTATTGTAATCCATACCAAAAACCCCACGGGAACCATGGACGAGAAAGCGTCCACGAGAGGGGCGGGCGTTCTCGAATGCCTTTTTAGAGTGTTTCCAGCTTCGGTGTCGAGAGTCGAATCGGGAAGCTGCACTGTCAGGCACGCAGACCGTGGCGGATCGCCGCGCCCGCCGCCTTGCGCGAAATCAAATCGCGCGACTTGAGCCCGCGATTTGGTCCTTGGCTTGATCCTTGGGCTGGCTGTCGGCCCGGACCTCGTCGAACCGGGATTTGATGCCAAGCCGGTCGAGCAGGGCGGCATCCTTGTCGGTCTGCGGGTTCTTGGTGGTCAAGAGCACGTCACCGATGAAGATCGAGTTGGCGCCTGCGAGGAAACACAGCGCCTGCATCTCGTCGGTCATGTACTGGCGGCCCGCGGAGAGCCGCACCACGCTTTTCGGCATCATGATGCGCGCGACCGCGATCATCCGAACCATCTCGATCGGGTCTGGCGCGTTGGCGGTACCGTTGACGGGTACGCCCTTCACTTCATTCCACAGGTTGATCGGCACGCTTTCCGGGTGTTCGGCGAGGTTCGCCAGCAGCATCAGCATGCCGAGGCGATCCTCGACCTGCTCGCCCATGCCGACGATGCCGCCGCAGCACACTTTCAGCCCGGATTCGCGGGCGTGCGCCAGCGTTTCGATGCGATCCTGCATCGTGCGAGTGGTGATGATGTGGCCGTAAAATTCCGGCGAGGTATCGACATTGTGGTTGTAGAAATCGAGGCCGGCGGCGCGCAGCCGGTCGGCCTGTTCGCGCGTCAGCATGCCGAGCGTGGCGCAGGTCTCGAGGCCAAGCGCCTTCACTTCGCTCACCATGTCGCAGACCTTGTCGAGATCCTTGTCCTTCGGGTTGCGCCAGGCCGCCGCCATGCAGAAACGGTTCGCGCCCGATTCCTTGGCGCGCTTCGCGGTGGCGATCACGTCGTCATGGTCCATCAGCTTGGTGGCCTTGACGTCGGTCTTATAGTGGGCGCTCTGCGAGCAGTAGCCGCAATCCTCCGGGCAGCCGCCGGTCTTGATGCTGAGCAGGCTCGCCGTCTCGACATGGTTGGGGTCGAAATTGGCGCGGTGGATGCTCTGCGCCTGAAACATCAGGTCGGCGAAAGGCAGATCGTACAGCGCCTGCGCTTCGTCGCGCGTCCAGTCATGGCGCGGCAGCACCGATCCTTTGACAACCGAAAAAGACGAGACGTTCATGGCCGATCCTGCGTGTCGCGGGCGCCTTCCGGTCACCCTGATCCCGACCAAGGGTGGACCATGCGGCTCGCGGGGTGTCAACACGCCGCAGGTCCGCAGGATGCTTGACGGGTCGCACGCCCGGCAGCACACACATGATATGGAGAGCCTGGACCGCCAGCTTCGTTATTTCGTCAGGATCGCGGAGACAAAATCGCTGTCGCGCGCGGCCGACGGTCTCGATCTGACCCAGTCGGCGATCAGCCGTCAGCTCGCCTCGCTGGAAGCGTATGTCGGTAATGCCCTGTTCGTCCGTACCGGCCGCGGCGTCGAACTGACCGATTGCGGCCGCAGGCTGCTGGCGGCGGCGAAACCTGCCTACGCCGCGATCGATGAGGCGCTGGAGGACATCCGCGAGAGGGAGGGACTTTCGCGCGGGACCATCCGGGTCGCGACGGTGCATACGCTTAGTTACTATTTCACCGCCGATGTGCTGGCCCAATTCGTTGGCCGGCATGAGCAGGTTAATCTCTCGCTGATGGGCCGCAGTTCGCCGGACGTAGTCGCACTGGTGGAGAGCGGCCGGGCCGATCTGGGCTTTGTCTATGATGTTGCGGTCAATTCCGCAGATCTCGCGGCGACTCCGCTGTTCGACGACGAGATGTGCCTGATCGCTCCGAAGTCGCACCGGCTCCCGGTGCCGGTCGATTTGAACAAGGCGGATATCAAGCTGGTCGGCTTTCCGCCGCACTATGCGCTGCACAAGATGCTGCGTGCGGCGGTGAAGAAACCGCAGATCGTGGCGGAGGCGGAAACCGTCGATGCGATGTTGCAGCTTGTCGCCTCGGGCGTCGGCGCGTGCGTGCTGCCGTCGCGGATTCCGGACCGGGTGCTTGCAGAGCACGATCTGGTGAAAACGGCAATCGCCAGCCCCGTGCTCAAGCGGCGCATCGTGGCCATCACGCGGACGGACCGCCCGTCCTCGCCGCTGGTGCAGGAATTGCTGCAACTCGCGACCGCAGCAGCGCATTAGCCGACGCGCACCTCATCTCAGTTATGAGCGCCGCTTCATGGCCGCGCATCGCCCTTCCTTCGATACTCCGGAAATCTTATTGGCGGAAACAGGGAGGAACCCATGAACGTGGATGTGAAGAGCTTGCGCGCCAAGGAATATTTCGACGACCGCGCGACAAAGGAAATGGCGGAGCACCTCAAAGGCACACAGCGCAGCCCCAAGGAAAAGCTCGCTTATGCCTGCCGCATTCTGGCGATGACCGAACAGGAAGCGGGCCTCGCGGGCCAGATCAGCCTGCGCTCGGAGCGGCCGGATGCCTACTGGACGCTTCGCTTCGGTCTTGGCTTCGATGAAGCCACGCCCGATGACTTCATCGAGGTCGACCGCGACCTGAACACGCTGACCGGCCACGGCATGCCCAATCCGGCGACCCGTTTTCACCTCTGGGTGTATGAGGCGCGGCCCGACGTGCAATCGATGATCCACACCCACTCGCCTTGGGCGTCGGCTCTTGCGGCGGCGCGCCAGCCGCTGGTGATCTCGCAGATGGACATGACGCCGCTGCACGACGATTGCGCGTTCCTCGGAGACTGGCCGGGCGTGCCAATCGCCGATCAGGAAGGCGTGCTGATTTCCGAGGCTCTCGGCTCCAGGCGCGCCATCATCCTCGCCCATCATGGCTACCTCACCGCGGGCTGCTCGATCGAGGAAGCGACCTATCTGTCGGTCTATCTCGAGCGTGCCGCGCGGATGCAGATTCGTGCCCGTGTGTTTGGCCCGCTGACGCCGGTCGATCCTGTGCTCGCCAGGGAAGCGCACGACTATCTGCTGAAGCCGTCGATCGTGAACGCCACGTTCGATTACTGGTGCCGGCAGACGCACCACGCGAATCTGGCGCCGGTTGCGCGATAAGACGCAAGAAGCGCGCGAGCGCTGCTACAGTTCGATCTCGACCCTGCTCATCGGGATGGTGGAGCACATCAACTGGCAGTGCTCGCGCGTTTTCGCCGAGGTCTCGCGAATTTTCATAACGTCGCCCGATGTCACCTTGCGCGCGCACATGCCGCACATTCCGGTGCGGCAGTTGAAAGGCGCGGTGATCCCGAGGCTTTCGGCGAATTCCAGCAGCGTGCCCTTCTCGGGCGTCCATGTCGCCGCGATGCCTGAGGTCGTGAACGTCACCGGTTGCGGATGGAGCGTCGGCAATTCTTTTTCGTTGGCGATCTCCGCAGGCGGTGCGAGGGTTGCGCCCATCTCCTGTGTGTAGATATCGCGGCATGGGATGCCGTTGTCGCGCATTGCGGCTTCCGTTGCGGCGACGAATTCCCTCGGGCCGCAGATGTAGGCGTCGAACTCCTCGCGGGGAAAGAATTCCGCGCACTCGCCAAGGTCCATGTCGCCGTTGAGGTCGTATTCCTTGCCCGGCCGGTCGATCTGGCGCGGATTGCTGAACCAGACTTTCCAGACGCTGTTCGGCAGATCGGCTTTTAGCGATCCCAGTTTGCCTTTCAGGGCGAATGTCGAGCTGTTGAACGTCGCGTGCAGAAACACGGCCTGATGCCGTGATGCCCTCACGGCCAGTTCTTCCGCCATCGCGGTGACGGCGGCTTCGCCGATGTCCTTGCTGAGAATGACGATGGGCCGGTCAAGCTCGGCGGTGAGATGAAACGATCCCTGCGGTCCGGTCGCGCGAATGAGGCCGCCTTTTTCCGCATGGTCGGTCCAGTAGGAGGCTGCTCTTGCGGCATCCGTCGCATCGGTGTGGACGACCGTGATGCGATAAATCTTCGGGTCGGGAGAAAAGGCGGACAACACATAAGGGCGCTCGCCGACGCCTGGAATATCGAAAGCGAGATGCTGCCCGGCTTGAAAGCGCTCCAGTGCGCCGTCCGAGATCAGGAATACGGAGATCGTGTTCGGTGTTTCTCTGACTTTACGGGCGATTTTGTACTGCCGTTGCATGGTGTCGTCCCTAGGCTTCCCAATGTTTCTTATCAGGAAACTTGCGAAGGATCAAATATGGGACGGCTGGCAGTCTGCTATAGATGGGACTATCTATGGAAAACGGTTCCGACCAAGCCGGACTGTTGATAATCAAGAGCTTCCGGCACAATAAACGATTCGAAATGACAACAACCGACATCTTGGAAACCGGGTTTAAAGGCGAGCAGGAAATCGACACGCTTGGACGCCGGATCAGGCAACTGCGCAAGATGCAGGAGCGTACGCTGGATTCGCTGGCCCAGGAGGTCGGGCTCACCAAGGGTTATCTTTCCAAGGTCGAGACCGGCCGTCAGACGCCACCTCTCGGGACTCTCTCAAAACTCGCCAAGGCGCTCGGCACGGATCTCGCGGGGCTGGTTGAAAACGGAGCTGGTGAGCGCTCCGAGCCCGGGTATGAAGGTGTTTCCGTGGTGCGCGCCGATGAGCGGCGTAACGTCGTGCGCGGCGCTACGTCGTTCGGCTACGACTACCAGTCGCTGGTGCAGAGCGCCGCCGGCAAGCACATGTCGCCGTTTCTGTTCACCTTCCCCTCGCAGATCCTCAAGGAAGTGTTCTTCGAGCATGGCGGCGAGGAGATGATCTTCGTGCTCAGCGGCGTTGTGGAATTCGAGGTTGGCAACGAGACCTTCGAGTTGATGCCGGGCGATTGTATCTATTTCGATCCTCGCCAGAGGCATCGCGGGCGCGGCAAGTCCGGCGAGGCCAAGGCTCTCGTGGTGTTGTACGAGCCCAAAAACCGCAGCTAATTCGCTCCCCCGGAAAACCGCGCGGGCCACCGGGCCGTAAAAAAGGGGCGCTGCGAGCAGCGCCCCGAGATCAAGGCTGGGGGAACGATCAGTCGCCTTGAATCAGCTTGCGAGAGCGCCTTCCTTCTCGACGCCGAATCCCGCGGTCTCGCCGAACTTGTTCGGCTTGCGGTAGACGGCGAGAAGAATGCAGCCTTCGTCGCTCTTGGTCTCGTGATAGGAGCCGGGGTGGCGCCAGACGAAATTGCCCGCGCGGCAAATGCCGTCGTGATCGTAGAACGAACCTTCGAGCACATAGCTCTGCTCGAGTTCGGGATGCTGGTGGAAGGGCAGCGTGGTGCCCGGTTCCCACTTCAGCAGGCAGGTCAGTTCGCCGGTTTCCGGCTTTTCGTATAGCACCTTGATCTGGATGCCTTCGAACTGGGATGGCTTCCAGTCCATGTCGGTGACCTTCACATAGACCGAACCGCCCGGTGTGGGTTCTTTGGTGACGAAGCGTGGGTCCATCGGGGTATCCTCCTTTGTTAAATAAGTATCCTATTAGGATACAAACGAGAGAAGCTGTCAACTCAGTTATGCGGCCGCAGTTTTGAGCGTGCCGGCGGCTTCGGAAAACGCGCCGTCATTGCCGCTCCATGGGTATTCGATGATGCGCGCAGTCTCCTTCGCGACGTCCGTGCCGCGTAACCGCGCGATCAGATGCAATGTTGTATCGACTGCCAGAACGACACCGCCGCCGGTGACGACCGCGCCGGAATCGACGAACCGTGCTTCGGTGCCTTTCACGCCGGGATAAAGTTTTTTCATCAAGGCGAGCGGCGTCTCGGTGCCGGTGGGCGCGAAGCGGCGCGTGGTTGCACCCTTGCCGTCGAGCAGGCCAGCGCCAGCAAGTATAAGCGCCCCAGTGCAAACTGAAGCCACGATGCCCTTCTGCGCGAACGTGCGAATGAAGTCGAGGGTCTGCTCATCCTTGCTGACCTGAGGCCATGCGGCCCCGCCGAGAATCATCAACACGTCTCCGGCGGGACAATTCGTCACGCTGTAGGGAGCGATGATCTCAAGTCCATTAGAGAGCCGAACCGGTCCGGCCTTGTTGGCCACCAGGATCATGTCGATGCCTGGATCGACACGCTTGGCCATTGAAAGAACGCCGAATGTTGCGCCGATGTCGATCGGTTCAACATCATCATAGGCGTGGATGATGAACGTGGTGTTTGGCATGCCAGACGTCTCCTGCTCTAAGAAACTTTGCTTAAATAAGTATCGCAGAAGGAAACTTAGTTGACAACTTTCTATTCAGCAACGATGCTGAAGTTTCTTAATCCGGGAAACATAACCCGCAAAGTCAACTAGGGAGAAACAAATGTCGACAGCAGAGGTACTAAACCCCGCTGTGCCCAAGGAGGGGTCCAGCATCAAGCACATCGTCACGGCGAGCGTGCTCGGCACCACGGTCGAGTGGTACGATTTCTTGATCTATGGCACCGCGGCGGCGCTGGTGTTCAACAAGCTGTTCTTTCCAAACTACGATCCGTTGGTCGGCACACTCGCTGCATTCGGCTCCTACGCAGTGGGCTTTGTCGCGCGTCCGCTGGGCGGCGCGGTGTTCGGCCATTTCGGCGACAAGCTCGGCCGCAAGGCGATGCTGACACTCACCATGATCATCATGGGTGCAGGTACGTTCCTGATCGGATGTCTTCCGACGTATGATCAGGTCGGCATTCTCGCTCCGATCCTGCTGCTGGTTCTGCGAATGGCGCAAGGCATCGGCATCGGCGGCGAGTGGGGCGGCGCGACCCTGATGGTGATCGAAAGCGGCGACCGGCACCGCCGTGGCTTCCTCGGCAGCCTCGTCCAGGTCGGTTTTCCGCTCGGTATGGTGTGCGCGACGCTGGTCTTCCTTTTGGTCTCCAAGCTGCCCGATGATCAGTTCATGAGCTGGGGCTGGCGGCTTCCGTTCTGGCTGAGCGCGATTCTCGTCGCCGTCGGCCTGTTCGTGCGCATGCGGCTCGTCGAGACGCCGAAGTTCGCGAAAGTCCAGGAGCAGGGTGAGGTGTCCAAGGCGCCGCTTGTCGACGTGCTCACCAAGGACTTCAAGAATTTCATCGTCGCGGTGGGTCTCAAGATCTCGGAAGTGGCGTGGGTGTATGTGCTGATCGGCTTCCTGGTCTATTATGCGACATCACACCTGCACCTCTCGAAAACGGTCATTCTCGACGCGGTGCTTTACGCAGCGATGCTCGAACTGGTGACGCTGCCGCTGTTCGGGTTGTTGTCGGACTATGTAGGCCGCAAGCCGCTTTACATCGCCGGCACCATTCTTTCGATGATCGCGGCCTTCCCGCTGTTCACGTTTGTCGAGACCAAGGACCCGACGACGATCGCGATCGCGATTGCGATCATCATGAGCATCACCCACGGGCTGATGTTCAGTCCGCAGGCTGCTTTCATCCCCGAGCTGTTCGGCACCAAGGTGCGTTATAGCGGCGCGTCGCTCGGCGTGCAGGTATCGGCGGCGATCAGCGGCGGCTTTGCTCCGATGATCGCGACGGGCCTGCTGGCTTATTACGGCTCCACGCACGCGATTTCGTGGTACCTCATCGCTCTCGGCGCCATCACGCTGATCGCGACGCTGGTATCGCGGGAAACCGCCTTCGAGGATCTGTAACGGATCAGGAGCCGGCCTCGTTGAGGCCGGCTCCACCTCTACCGGCTATTCGATACACGTTCGCACGGCCATGACCGTGCGTGCACGTCAGGCGCAACAAGCGCTCAAACAAAACACCTTGGGACATACGGGGACGGGTTCTGGCTGCAAGGCCGGGCGCAGCGTCTCTGTTGCAAAAAAAAGAGAACAATGATGTCACACTATAAAATCCTCATCCTCGGCGCGTCCTATGGGTCGCTGCTCGCTTCAAAACTTCTGTTCGGCGGACACTCCGTCACGCTGGTCTGCCTGCCTGCGGAGGCCGATCTCATCAACAGCGAGGGCTTTCGCGTACGGATGCCGGTCCGCGGCCGCGAACAACCGCTTCTGATCGATTCACGCAATCTGCCCGGCAAGGTGTCCGCGATGGGTGCGGGGGACGTGAATCCGGCGGACTACGACCTGATCGGCCTCGCGATGCAGGAGCCGCAATACGGCGCGCCGGGCGTACGCGAACTGCTGGAGCGTATCGCGCGATCACGCGTGCCGTGCATGTCGATCATGAACATGCCGCCGCTGCCCTATATCGCCCGTCTGTCGGGTGTCGATGCGGATGCCGTGAAAGCCGCATACACCGACCCGTCGGTCTGGAGCGCGTTCGATCCCGGCACGCTAACCCTGTGCAGCCCCGATCCGCAGGCGATCCGTCCGCCGGAGGAAAAGGTCAACTTCCTGCACGTCACGCTGCCGACCAACTTCAAGGTCGCGCGGTTTGAGAACGAAAACAGCAACGCCATCCTGCGCCGACTTGAGAGCGACATCAATGCGATCCGCATGGAGACGCCGGAAGGCAAGACGGAAGTGCCGGTGAAGCTGCGCTTCCACGATTCGCTGTTCGTGCCGCTGGCAAAATGGCCGATGCTGCTCGCTGGAAATTATCGCTGCATCACGGCGGATGGCATGCGCACCGCGCAGGAAGCGGTTCATTCCGATCTCGCGCAATCGCGCGCGGTGTATGAGTTCGTGAGTGACGTCTGCATCGCGCTCGGCGCGAAGCGCGAAGATCTCGTGCCGTTCGAGAAATACGCTGCGGCGGCCAAAAGCCTCGCGCGGCCGGCATCGGTGGCGCGCGCTCTGACCAATGGAGCGGCGAATGTCGAGCGCGCCGACAAGCTCGTGCAATTGCTGGCGCAGCAGAAGGGCATGAATCATCCGGCGGTCGACCAGATCGTTGCGCTGGTGGACCGAAGACTCGATGCGAACCGGAAGAGGCTGAAATCCGCGGCCGCCTGAGACGGCTGCAATTCCGCTCGGGCGGATCGCTGCATCCAAGGAGTTGACTGATGAAGGTGAAAACATTCGGCTCCGCGACATGGAGCGGCGGCATCAAGGACGGGAAGGGCGCCATTTCCACCAAGAGCGGCGCCCTGACCGACTACCCCTATGGCTTGGGCAGCCGCTACGAAGGCAAGCCCGGAAGTAATCCGGAAGAACTGCTGGGCGCGGCGCACGCGGCATGTTTCACGATGAACCTGTCGCGGCTTTTGACCGAGGCTGGCTTCAAGGCCGATAAGATGGATACGAATGCGGCTGTCACGCTGGAGATTGAGGGCGACAGCTTCACCATCACGTCCGTGCACCTGACGTTCAAGGGAGAGATTCCCGGCATCGACCGGCAAACATTCGATGGCTTAATCGCCAGAGCGAAATCCGGCTGCCCGGTGTCGAAGCTGTTCAATTGTACGATTACGCTCGATGCAAGTCTGGTGTCCTGATCTGCGATCGCTACACGGCTTCCGGGACTTTTTGCGTGATACGGGCGTTGCGGCCCGCTGCAACGATCGCCACCACGAGCGCCGCCACCGCGATGGTGGAAGGGCCGACATGTTCGCCGTTGATAACTGCGGACAGTCCGAGCGTGACGAAGGTTTGCAGCAACTGCACCTGGCTGACGCGGGCAACGCCGCCCATCACGAGTCCGGCATTCCACGCAAAGAAGCCGACGAACATGCTGAAGACGGAGACGTAGGCAAAGGCGACCCACGCAGCGGTCGGCACCGCGCCGGGATTGGTCGGCCATAGCCATATCGCGAGCGGCAGGGTCAGCGGCAGTGCCAGCACCAGAATCCATGAGATGACTTCCCAGCCGGGCATCTCGTGGCTGAGGTCGGCCGAGAACACGTAGCCGATCGAGGTCGAGATCGCGGCCAGAAACAGATAGACATCGCCGATTGCGATTTCGCCGCCGCTGTCGCGCAGGGCGAACGCCACCACCACCGTGGTGCCGAGTCCTGCCAGCAGCCAGAAGCGCAGCGAGGGACGCTCGCCCAGGATCACGCTGGCGGCTGCGGCTGTGGTCAACGGCAGGATGCCGAGCACGACGCCGCCATGTGCAGCGGGCACCGTCAGCATCGCCAGCGCCATCAACCCCGGAAAGCCGAAAACGATGGTCACGATGCAGATCAGCATCGTGCGGATCTGGCGCATGCTCGGCCAGCGCCGCCGTAACATCAGAAGCAGCGCGGCCGAGAGAAGGCCGGAGGCGGCCGCACGGCCGGCCGTGATGAAGAACGGATCGAGTCCTTCCACCGCAAGACGTGTCGCGGGCAGCGTGCCGCCGAAAATGGCTATTCCGATGAAGCCGAGCCCCATACCGAGTGTCTGCCGGGACAGCCCCGTCCGGGACGGCGAGGTTTCATTATGGGTCATGACCGGTCCCGGGCAGCTTTAGACCACAGGGTTGCAATACTAGACCGATTGGTATAGTCAAAACTCATTGGTTTAAACATCGCCGTTCATGCCACCCACACATTAAAGGACGCCGCCATGGCCACGCCGCTTGTACCGCCTTTTACCTTTGAAACCGCCACCGCGAAGGTGCGAATGGCGGAAGATGGCTGGAACAGCCGCGATCCGCAAAAGGTCGCGCTGGTTTACACGGAAGACAGCCAATGGCGTAATCGCGCGGAATTTCCTGTCGGACGCAAGCAGATCATCGAGTTTCTCACCCGAAAATGGGCGAAAGAACTGGACTATCGTCTGATCAAGGAAATGTGGGCCTTTTCCGATACCCGCATCGCCGTGCGTTTTGCTTACGAATGCCACGACGACAGCGGCAACTGGTTCCGTTCCTATGGCAACGAAAATTGGGAGTTCAACGCGGCGGGCCTGATGCAGCGCCGCTTCGCTTCGATTAATGATATGCCGATCAAGGAAACGGACCGCAAATTCCACTGGCCGCTGGGCCGCCGGCCGGATGATCATCCGGGTCTGTCCGATCTTGGGCTATAGAACCAGAACTGACGGGGGCTGACAGAGAGGACATGGCGCGCACGGTTTTCGAGAAAAGCGACGCGATCACACGGGTGGCCGAGGTCTTTCGCGAACTCGGCTTCGAGGGCGCGTCACTGTTTGAAATCACCGAGCGCACTGGCCTGTCGAAGGGCAGCCTCTATCACTTCTTTCCCGAGGGGAAGGAAGGCATGGCGGCGGAAATTCTGGCCGATGTCGACGGATGGTTCGTGCGTGAAGTGTTTGAACCACTGGAGCGCGATGAGCCGCGTGCCGCGATCGCGCAGATGTGGCGGACGGTTGACAGTTATTTTCGCTCCGGCCGCAGGGTTTGCCTGCTTGGAGCCTTCGCGCTGGATGAGACACGGGATCGCTTCGCCAAGCCGATCCGACTTTATTTCAAGCGTTGGATCGAGGCGCTTGACGGCGCGCTGGTTCGGGCAGGCGCCGATGCAGTCATTGCGAAGTCTCTTGCAGAGGATATCGTCGGAAGCATTCAGGGTGCGCTCACGCTTGCGCGCGCGCTGAAGGAAGACGCCGTCTTCGGCCGCACGCTGGCGCGCCTGCAACAGCGCACCGATGCTGTGCTTCCCCCTCACAGAAAATCCTGAGCGTATTTTAGATCTTTCGGCCGGTGTATTGACTCGCCGGTTCTGGTAGACAGCAGCCTCCGCGCTGTGCGCTTCCTTTCCACCATTTCCGGTCATTATGACAAATCGAAACTATATGTCGGGTCTGCTGCTGTGGATTTGCGGCGCCGGTCTGCGTCTGAGCGTGCTCGCGGTGCCGCCGGTGATTTCGCTGATCCAGTCGGACCTGCAACTGTCCGGCACGGAGATCGGAATTCTCACCGGCATTCCTGTGATCCTGTTCGCGATTGCTGCCGCCCCCGGCTCATTGCTGATCGAGCATGTCGGAGTGCGATGGACGTTGGCTGGCGGTCTTGCGATCACGGCGCTTGGTTCCGGCCTGCGCGCGCTGGCGCCGGAAGCCTACTCGCTCTACGCGGCGACCGTTCTGATGAGCGGCGGTATCGCCATCATGCAGCCTGCGATGGGTGCTGCCGTCCGGCAGTGGATGCCGGAGCGCGCAGCGTTCGGCACGGCGCTCTACACCAACGGACTCATCGTCGGCGAGGTCGTCCCCGTCGCGCTGATGCTTCCGGTGTTGCTGCCGTATTTCAACCAGAGTTGGCGGCTTGGTCTTCTGACATGGTCCGCGCCGCTGCTGGTCATCGCGATCATGGTGTTCGCCTTCGGCCCGCGAACGGAGAATCATGCGGTCAGCAAGCCCGGACGCCTGTGGCCCGATCTTGCCAGCAAGCTGAACTGGAAGATTGGCATGATCCTGGCGAGTGTCGCCAGTACCTATTTCTGCACCAACGCCTTCTTGCCTGCTTACCTGACGAGCATGGGACGAAGCGCGGACGTCAGCGCTGCACTGACGGCGCTGAACGTCGGACAGTTTCCGATCTCGCTGTTGATGGTGGCGCTGGCGGACCGGTTTCAGAGCAAGCGCTGGCCGTTCATCTTCTTTGGCATCATGATGCTGGCAAGCATTTTCGGTGTCGTGTTTTCGACCGGCTGGTGGACAACCATATCAGCGGGCGTGACGGGTATGGCTTGCAGCGCGCTGCTGACGCTCAGCATGGCGCTGCCGCCGTTGCTCGCGCGTAATCCGGACGATGTTGCGCGCATTCTCGCTGCGGCGCTGGCGATCAGTTACACCTACGCGATGTTCGTTTCGCTTGTGAGCGGCATGGCCTGGGACATCGGCGGCATGGCGGTGTTCGCATTCGTGCCGGTGGCGATCGCGGCGACGCCCAGTCTGTTCACGATCTGGATGATCTCTCTCAAACCGGCGTCGAATAACGATCGCTCGTGATGCGAGGTATTGTTGCGTGTTGGTATGATTTCTTAGAAGCTATCTAAACAAAACGGTTTAGAGGGCATCTAAGGTATATCCAGGAATTTTTGCCGTTGTTGGTTGTCTCCCTCAATGATACTCGCCGCACGGCGACTGACTGGGGGAATAACCGTGTCTGTTTCAAAACATCTCTTTGAGTTGAAGATGGTTCGACGAGTGGCGCTCGCGTCAACCGCGGGTGCTGCGTTGAGCCTCGGAATTTTTATCGGGCCTGCTCATGCCCAGCAGGCTGCCGGGCAAACCAGTGCGACGTTGCCGGCAGTGACAATCGATGCGGCGAAACCGCGGACGCACAAGCGGAAAAGGTCGGCATCATCCTCGTCGAATACGCGCCGCGCCGCGCGCCGTTCAGGCCGGCCGCAGACGCAGCAACCACCGGCGCCGGTGGCGAACACGGCCACCTTCGATGCGCGCACCGGCACCGTGGGGTATTATTCGAACAGCACGTCGGTCGCCACCAAGACCAACACGCCGCTCTTGAACATTGCGCAATCGGTCAATGTGGTTCCGAAGCAGATGCTCGAGGATCAGGCGACCCGCAGCATCACCGACATCACCCGCTACATTCCGGGCGTCTCGGTGCATCAGGGCGAAGGTAACCGCGATGAACTCGTGATCCGCGGCGTCGATTCCAGCGCGAACTTCTTCGTCAACGGCTTCCGTGACGACGTCCAGTATTTCCGCGATCTCTACAACACGCAGAGCCTCGAGGTGATCAAGGGGCCGAGCGCGCTGACGTTCGGGCGCGGGGCGGGTGGCGGTCTCGTCAACCGCACACTGAAGGAAGCGGACGGCCAGCGTATCTATGAGGCTACCGCGCAGACCGGCTCGTGGGGCGATCGTCGCTTTACGATCGATGCGGGGCAGGCGGTCAACGACAAGGTCGCGGTTCGCCTCAATGCGTTCTATGAAGGTTCGGACACGTTCCGCGATTTCGGGCGGCTTGAGCGCTATGGCATCAATCCGACGCTGACCTGGAAGCCGACCGACGACACCAAGGTCAAGCTCTCTTACGAATACTACCACGACAAGGAATTGGCGGATCGCGGCAATCCCTCTCTCGCTCAGGCGGGGACGAGCCGTTTCAACCCGACGGTGCCGTTCGTGCCGAGCAACGATTTCTCGAAATTCTTCGGCAGCCCGATCTACAACAACACCTATGCCGACGTGCAGACCACGATGGCGGTGATCGACCACGACTTCGGCAACGGCCTGACCGTCAAGAACTCGACGATGTATGCCGACTTCAACCGCGGATACACCAATGTCTATCCGGGTAGTGCGGCGACCGTGACCGGTCCCGGCACCGGGACGATGAATCTAAGCGCCTATCAGAATACGACGAACCGCGAGAATCTGTTCAACCAGACCGATTTTACCTACAAGACGTTTACTGGGCCGATTTTCCACACGGTTGCATTTGGAACCGAATTTGGAAGACAGACCGGCCTCGGGCTTCGTAATACCGGCTTTTTCAACGGCGCGACGACGGTGGCGGTCAACCCGTTTAATCCCACTTATTTCGGGCCGGTCACGTTTAATCATTTGATCAATAATCCGCCGGTCAATGGCTCAACCGGTGACTCCAATAGCGTTTATCGCCTGAATATCTCGTCGGCCTATGCGCAGGACCAGATCGATGTGACGCGCTGGTTGCAGTTGATCGCAGGCGCGCGGTTCGACCGGTTCGATATGACAGCTACCGACCGGAATGTTCCGGGAGGCGTCACGCGTAATCGCGTCGATGACAAGGTATCGCCCCGCGCTGGCGTGATCTTCAAGCCGGTCGATAACGTATCGCTCTACGGTGCCTACAGCATTTCCTATCTTCCGGCGTCGGGCGATCAGTTCAGTGCGCTGTCGGACGGGACGCTCATTCTCGATCCGCAGAAGTTCGAGAACACTGAAATAGGTGCGAAGTGGAATATCAATCCGAAGCTGCTGTGGACGGCGGCTCTCTATAATCTGAACCGGACCAATCAGCCATTCCCAGTCGGAAACGGCTTCTTCGTCCCGAATGGTGCAACCCATACTCGCGGATTTGAAACTGCATTGAATGGTTATGTCACCGCTGATTGGCAGTCGATCCTCGGTTATGCCTATACCGATGCTCGTGTTGCGAGGGATCTGTCGACGGTCTTTGTGACGGGCAACCGCGTTCAACTCGTGCCGTACAACCAGTTCTCGTGGTGGAACAAGTATCAGATCGACCCACGCTGGGCGGCGGCCCTCGGTGTGATCTATTTCGGTAATTCCTACGCAAGTAACGATGACACCGTGAGATTGCCGGGCTTCGTGCGGTTCGACGCGGCGCTCTATTGGAAGATCGACAAGACATGGAGCGCGCAGTTCAACGTCGAAAACATCTTCGACAAGGGCTACTGGGCGAGCGCGGACGGCAACAATAACCTGTCTCCCGGTCAGGGCCGGACCTTCCGCGTGCTGGCGCGGGCCAAGTTCTAACCAGCCCTGCTGGAATAAGCCTGTCTGAAGAAGGGAGTGGCCATGGCCACTCCCTTTTTTCATAGGAGCGGTGCCGATGGGTCACGGGCTATCGTGGTCCTTGACCCCAATGGAAAGGTGCAGTCGTATTGCTTGAGGGTCGGTGCGCCCGAGGCATGACCCCATCACGGCAGGGTTAGCGCATGACAAAGTCCCCGTTTCCAGCCTCGCATCTTCGGTTGAAGCGCGCTTATGCCCCGGCGGAACCGGAGGACGGTGTGCGTATTCTTATTGATCGGCTCTGGCCGCGCGGAGTGAGCAAGGCAAAAGCCGCGCTTGATGACTGGATGAAGGAGATCGCGCCAAGCTCCGGCTTGCGGCAGTGGTTCGGTCATGATCCTGCCCGCTGGCCGGAATTTCAGCGCCGCTACAAGAGCGAATTACGGCAACACGCTGAGGAACTCGAGCACATTCGCGCGCTGGCGAAGGCAAAGACGGTCACTCTCGTCTACAGCGCGCATGACGAAGAGCATAACGATGCGGTCGTATTGAAGGACGTCCTTTTGCAAAAATGAGGAGTTCGCGACATGGCTGAAGGATTCAAGATCGGCGATCATGTGGGCTGGCATTCCGAGGCGGGGTGGGTGTCGGGGACCGTCATCGCCATCCACACGCAAGATTTCGATTACAAGGGCCACACCCATTACGCCTCGCAGGAGTGTCCCCAGTACGAGATCAAGAGCGACAAGACCGATCATGTCGCGGCTCACAAGGGCAGGGCTCTTGAGTTGCTGCGAGAGTAAATGCGGCTTCTCTTTCGTCGATGGCGTTAGTGACCGCTCAGCACCAGCGTCTTGACCGGCAGCAGCAGCGCCTGGATACGCAGCAGCATGGCATGCACGATCCCGACGGCATCGATGGCGTGTAGCCAGAGGCCCATGAGAAAACCAGTCTCTTTTGCGGCGATCAGATCATGGTTGCTGGTGTAGGCATTCGCGATGCAACGGCTGCCCGGAGTCACGCCATCAAGCCCACCTTTGTAGATAGGCTCCATCACAACAAGAATAGAACCCGGCGCCATGGCTTGCTGGGCATCGAGGAGCTGTTCGCCGCCCCGGAACTGACCCGCCGCGATGTAATCCTGCACGCTTGTGATGACCATCGGGATCACGGTCCACGGCTTTGAAATGCATGTGGCCTCGGCCACCATTCCGACTTTCATGACCTGCGCTTCGATCTGCCCGAATCCTGCAGCGAGTCGCCGCCTTCCCGCGCCTTCCGGGATGAGGATGCCGGCGGGCCGCATCATGGGATTAACGACATCGCCCGGCCGCAGCAAAAATTGTTCGACGCGCCCAGCGACACCGGCACGAATGAACGTCTTGTCCATATCCACCTGCGCCTGAGCGAGCGCTGCTTCCGCGCTCGCCTTCTCCGCGGGTAGCAGCGCCGTCACACGCGCCATAATGGATTGATGTGCGGCGGTCGCCGCATCGACGGACGCCTGACGACCGGTGGCGGCGACTTCGAGCTTTTCAATGTCACGCTGTGGGACAATGCCCGGATTGCGCTTCTGCAATTCGCGTTTGACGTCCAGTTCCTCGGCGGCTTGCCGATAGGCGCTTTTGGCTTCCTGAATCTGCGCGTCTGCTTTCAGGACATCAGCTTGCGCCGCCACAAGTGCCGCGTCGACCTCCGCGACCTTGCGGCGGGCGGCTTCAAGTGCGGCCTCCTGTTTTGAACTGTCCAGCCTGAACAGGACTTCTCCTTTTTGAACAGGAGCGCTGAAGTCGGCATGAACCGAGGCGACGCGCCCGATCGTCTCGGGCACGATCGGAACGGTTCTGAAGTACAAGGTCGCGCTGGTCGTAGAGGGATGGAAATAGAAGATGACGGTGATCAGGGCGACCGTCAGCATCACGCATGCGGTGATGCCCCATCTCAATTCGTACCAGACGGAAAACAGCGTGATCTCTCGCCCGATGCGTTTGTCCTGCGCAAACCGGCGATAGAGATAGTCGGGAAACACCGTCAGAATCGAGCAAAGGAGCAGCTCAAGCATGGCCTTGCCCCCTCGTCTCGCTGTCCGGCGCCTTGTCGGATATGGATGTCGCCGCGTGAGTTGTCGGCTCAGGCGGCTCCGATGGATCGGGGTCGGGAGGAATGCCGGCTATTTTCTGAACGGAGGCCGCGATGCTGCGCAGCGGAGTGCTGAAATCGGGCAGGTCGACCAGGGCGAGAAATAGCCCGGCCACCCAGAACAAATGATTATGTGTGAAGAGCGCGAGCAGGCACAGCACCGCCACGATTTCGAACTGCAGCTTCTGCGATTTATGAGCCATCCGCTCCGGCAGGGAGTGAATCTGCAGGTAGATGTTGCCGACGAGTAGAATAGAGAGGAGCAGAATGATGCCCACGACGACCATGAGTATGTCGGTATCGCCGGGCGCCGTGATGAACAGTGGCAAATGATGCGGCGCGAGCGGATGCAGCGACTCGTTCATGGCAGCCCCAATATTGCTCAGCGAACAACGTGTGGATTGGCACTGGCCGTCCGGTTCCATCCTTGCACAAGGCAGGAACTTGGCAAGTGCAATCAGTCAGCGGATGTTTTGAGGCAAGCCTGAATGAGAGGGTTGGCTGGTGCTGCCAGACAGGATTGAACTGTCGACCTCTCCATTACCAATGGAGTGCTCTACCACTGAGCTACGGCAGCGAACGCCAGACATCAAAGGCCGGTCTGGACCGGCCGGGCCGAGGCGGAATCGGCCAAAAGCCTCGGAAGGCGCGCGATCCTTGCCATAACGAGGCTTTCCGTGCAAGCGCGAGAGAGGCCATGCTGCCGAATATGCTGGATTTTCCGTGTTATGATCAAAAAATCAGGGCATTAGGGACCATGGCGCCCGGCAGCACGGCTGCATGGGAACCCAGGGCGCGAATATGGGCGGCAGGGCGTGATGAACAGTGAATCGAGCCGGGCAGAGCGAGAGCGGCAGGCACGGCTGCGTGCGGCGCTTCGTGAGAACCTGAAACGGCGGAAATCGCAGGCCAAGGGTCGTTCCGGCCGGGCGATCGTGACGCCGGAGGACGATGCGGCTGCCTTGTCGGCCGGTGAGAACGAAGGTGATGCCTCGCATCGTGAGAGGTAGAGGTTGATGTCGTCCCTCGAGGGCAGGACAATCCGGTGAAGCCGTCATATCATTTCGACACAGCGAGGGGCTGGCCATGGTTCTGGGGATGAGCCTGCCGGCGTTTACCGCCGTGCATGTGCTGCTCAGTCTGATCGGCATCGTTGCCGGATTGATCGCGATGGGAGGTCTGCTGCGCGCGACCCTGCTGCGCGGCTGGACTTGGCTGTTTCTGCTGATGGCGATTGCGACCAGTGTCACTGGCTTCATGTTTCCGGTCACCGAAATCAAGCCGTCGCATGTCTTCGGCGTGGTGACACTGGTGCTGCTCGCGCTCGTGATCCATGCGCTTGTCGTGAAGCGCCTGGAGGGCCGGTGGCGCGTGACCTATGTCGTCTCGGCGATGCTCACGCTTTATCTGAATGTCGTGGTGCTGATCGTCCAGATGTTCGAGAAGGTCGCGCCGCTCGCGGAACTGGAGCTGACGAAAGGGCTGTGGCCGCTGCTGGCCACCCAAGGCGTGGCCTTGATGATGGTCGTGGCGGCAACCGTGCTCGGGGCCATGCGATTCCGGCCCAGCCCCATGCATCTTGCCTGAGCCGGTTCTTCGTCGGTCAGACAGGGTAATAATTACCATCAGATTGAATTCATTGGAATATTTCTGATACTGGGAAGGAGCGGTGCGGTTTGCGTGAATTCCAAAACGCGCTAAGACTGGCTCCCTTCACAAGATAGGGCCAGCATGGATCGCATTCGCATCATCGGCGGTAACAAGCTCAACGGCACCATTCCGATTTCGGGGGCAAAAAACGCGGCGCTGCCGCTGATGATTGCAGCTCTTCTGACGGATGAAACGCTGATCCTCGAGAACGTGCCGCGCCTCGCCGACGTTGCGTTGTTGCAGCGGATCCTCGGCAATCATGGCGTCGACATCATGTCCGCCGGCAAGCGGCCGGGCGACCGCGAGCATCAGGGTCAGACCCTGCACATTTCGGCGGCCAACATCATCGACACCACCGCGCCCTACGATCTCGTCTCCAAGATGCGGGCGAGCTTCTGGGTGATCGGGCCGCTGCTCGCGCGCATGAAGGAAGCGAAGGTTTCACTGCCGGGCGGCTGCGCCATTGGCACGCGGCCGGTCGATCTTCTCATCATGGCGCTGGAGAAGCTTGGTGCGGAGATCGTGATCGACGGCGGCTATGCGGTGGCGCGCGCGCCGCAGGGCCTGCATGGCGCGACCATCGATTTTCCGAAGGTCACCGTCAGCGGCACCCATGTCGCGCTGATGGCGGCGACCTTGGCCGCGGGCACCACCGTCATCACCAATGCCGCTTGCGAGCCTGAGATTACCGATGTCGCCGATTGCCTCAACAAGATGGGCGCGAAGGTCACCGGCGCGGGTACCCCGCGCATCGTGATCGAGGGCGTAGCGAAGCTGCATGGCGCGCGTCATGCCGTGCTGCCGGACCGGATCGAGACCGGCACCTATGCGATGGCGGTGGCGATGACCGGCGGCGACGTGCAGTTGCAGGGCGCGCGGCCGGAATTGCTGCAATCGGCGCTCGACGTGCTGACGCAGGCGGGCGTGACCATCACCCAGAACAATGAAGGTATCCGCGTGCAGCGCAATGGCGCAGGCATTCGTCCCGTCGAGGTGTCGACCGCACCATTTCCGGGCTTCCCGACCGATCTGCAGGCGCAACTGATGGCGCTGATGACCCGAGCCGAGGGCGCCTCTCACATCACCGAGACGATTTTCGAGAACCGCTTCATGCATGTGCAGGAGCTGGCGCGGTTCGGCGCCCGGATCACGCTCGACGGCGAGACCGCGACCATCGAAGGCCGCCCGACGCTGCGCGGCGCGCCGGTGATGGCAACCGATCTGCGCGCCTCGGTGTCGCTGGTGATCGCGGCCCTTGCCGCCGAAGGCGAAACCATGGTCAATCGCATCTACCATCTGGATCGCGGCTTCGAGCGGCTCGAGGACAAGCTCTCGGCCTGCGGCGCCACCATTGAGCGGATCAGCGGCTGAGACCGCTTTTGTATCGCGTGTTGTTTTGGGAGAGTGCCCCTTTGGGAGAGAGACATGGCTTCCTTGCGGAAACTGATCGCGCTCGATGAGGACGACCTCGCGGTAATTTCCGCCCATGTGCAGGATGCCTCGGTGCATGTCGCCGATATCCTGTGGCGCCAGAATGAAAAGCGACTTGTCATCGGCATGAAGCGGCTGGACTGGGATCAGGCGGTCTGCTCGGGAAAACTGTCCGAGCGCCGGCTGGTGACGGCGCTGCGGTTCGATCGCGTCCTGGCCTGCAAGGCACGTGGAATCGACCTCACCGACCGCAATTCGGTGCTGGAATTGTTCGGTCTTGAATTTCACCCTGATAAGGCTCCCGGCGGCAGCGTGGTGCTGATGTTCGCCGATGGGGCAGCGCTGCGGCTCGATGTCGAATGCATCGAGTGCGAACTTGCCGATATCGGTGAGGATGCGTTCGGCGATGATGCGCTGGAAACCGGCGGCGGGGAGGGCGGGGCCTGAGATCCCGTCTGAAGCCCTCTGAAATCAGGTTGTTGACGGCGGTGCGCGGGGACGCCATTGAAGGTGGGAAGACCTGTTTGAAAGCCATCCATGCCGATCCGCCTTGACCACCGTAGCCCTGATTTCGCTGAGCGTTTTGCCGCCTTCCTGTCGATGAAACGCGAGGTATCGCGGGATATCGATGCGGCCGCCCGCGCCATCGTCGATGATGTCGCCGCGCGAGGTGACACCGCTCTGATTGAGGCGACCGCGAAATATGATCGCCTGACCCTGACGGCGGAGACGTTGCGGGTGAGCGCGGAGGAGATCGCGGCGGCGACCGCGGCCTGCGATCCCAAGACCGTCGATGCATTGGAGCTCGCGCGTGACCGGATCGAGACCTATCACCGCCGCCAGTTACCGAAAGACGAACGCTTCACCGATGCGCTGGGCGTCGAACTCGGCTGGCGCTGGAGTGCGGTCGATGCGGCGGGACTTTATGTTCCCGGCGGCACGGCAGCCTATCCATCCTCGGTACTGATGAACGCCGTGCCCGCCAAGGTCGCGGGCGTCGCGCGCGTGGTGATGGTGGTGCCGTCGCCCGACGGCAAGCTCAACCCGCTGGTGCTCGCGGCGGCTTCGCTCGCCGGCATCACGGAAGTCTATCGTGTCGGCGGCGCGCAGGCGGTGGCGGCGCTCGCTTACGGCACCGCGACCATCAAGCCGGTGGCGAAGATCGTCGGCCCCGGCAATGCCTATGTGGCGGCGGCCAAGCGCATCGTGTTCGGCAAGGTCGGGATCGACATGATCGCGGGTCCCTCCGAAGTTCTGGTGATGGCGGACCATACCGGGAATGCTGACTGGATCGCGGCTGATCTGCTGGCGCAGGCCGAGCACGACGTCAACGCGCAGTCGATTCTCCTCACGGACGATGAAGAACTGGCGGCGAATGTCGAACGCTCCATCGAGTCGCAATTGTCGACATTGCCGCGCGCAGCCATAGCGCGCCCGTCGTGGAACGATTTCGGCGCCATCATTCTCGTGCAATCGATGGAGGAGGCGCTGCCGCTTGCGGATGCGATCGCGGCTGAGCATCTGGAAATCATGACGGCGGATTCGGAAGCCTTGGCCGCGCGCGTGCGCAACGCCGGCGCGATCTTCATCGGCCCCCATACGCCGGAAGCGATCGGCGATTATGTCGGCGGCTCCAATCATGTGTTGCCGACGGCGCGCTCGGCGCGGTTTTCCTCCGCGCTCGGTGTGCTCGATTTCATGAAGCGCACCTCGATCCTGAAGTGCGGTTCCGACCAGTTGCGTGCGCTCGGCCCCGCGGCGATGACGCTCGGCGTCGCGGAGGGATTGGACGCACATGCGCGCTCGGTCGGCCTGCGGCTGAATTTACGATGAGTAACGAGCCCGATCAGGACCACGATCCCGACAGCCGCATCATCGCGGTGACGCTGGACGAGGAGTCGATCGGGCGCTCCGGTCCCGACATCGAGCATGAGCGCGCCATCGCCATCTATGACCTGATCGAACAGAATTTCTTCGCGCCGCAGGGAACACCAAAAGGACCGTTCACGCTGCGCCTCGGCATCACCGGCAACCGCCTGATGTTCGATATCCGCAAGGAGAGCGGCGATCCGGTGATCGTGCACCTGATCTCGCTGACGCCGTTCCGCCGCATCGTGAAGGACTACTTCATGATCTGCGACAGCTACCATCAGGCCATCCGCACCGCAACGCCGGACAAGATCGAAGCGATCGATATGGGCCGCCGCGGCGTGCACAACGAAGGCTCGAACACGCTGAAGGAGCGCCTGAACGGCAAGGTCGACATGGATTTCGAGACCGCGCGCCGCCTGTTCACCCTGCTGTGCGTGCTGCACTGGAAGGGCTGAGTATGGCCCGTTTCCGTCAATCCCGATTTTGCGATAGGGCGGCGCGCCCGGCGGATCTCGTATGAACGAGGCGCCGCGTCGCCGCGCGCCCCAGGCCGTTCTGTTCATGTGCGGGCAGAACAGCGTGCGCTCGCCGATCGCGGCGGCGCTGCTGCGGCAGATCGGCCCGCGCGGGCTCTATGTGCAGTCGGCGGGGGTCACGCACGGGGAGCCCAATCCATTCGCGGTCGCGGTGATGGAAGAAATCGGGATCGACATCTCTGGTCACCGGCCCTGGACGGTGGACGATCTGGAGAACTGGGAAGGGTTCAATTTCGATCTCATCATCACGCTTGCGCCGCAGGCACATCATCGCGCGCTGGAAATGACGGCGACGCTCGCGACCGATGTCGAATACTGGCCAACGCAGGACCCGGTCGGCACCGAAGGTCGCCGCGAATTGCAACTCGATGCCTACCGCGCCACCCGCGACGAACTGATGCGCAAGATTCGCGCCCGGTTCGCTCCCCCGCCTGTCGCCAATGAATAGAGTACCGGAGCTGTTCCCGGCGGTTTCTCCGGTTGTCGGCGGACAGCGGTTCCGATAGTTTCCGCGCACCCCACCCTGACCAGATCGCCCCTCATGATTGGCCGTCCCAAATTCGTTCTTGCGTCCGGTTCGCCGCGCCGCCTCAGCCTGCTCAACCAGGCCGGCATTGAGCCCGATGCGCTGCGCCCTGCCGATGTCGATGAAACCCCCAAGCGGGGCGAACTGCCGCGCGTCTGCGCGACGCGGCTTGCGCGCGCCAAGGCGGACGCCGCATTGAAATCGGTGCAACTCGACGACGATCTGCGCGGCGCGTACATCCTCGCTGCCGATACCGTGGTCGCGGTCGGCCGCCGCATCCTGCCGAAGGCAGAACTGGTGGACGAGGCGGTGCAGTGCCTGCGATTGCTGTCCGGGCGCAACCATCGCGTCTACACCGCGATCTGTCTCGTGACGCCGAAGGAATCCTTCCGCCAGCGTCTGGTGGAGACGCGGGTGCGCTTCAAGCGCCTGACGGCCGAGGACATCCAGGCCTATATCGATTCCGGCGAATGGCGGGGCAAAGCAGGCGGCTATGCCGTGCAAGGCATTGCCGGCTCATTCGTGGTGAAGATGGTCGGCTCTTACACCAGTGTGGTCGGGCTCCCATTATATGAGTCCACGGCGTTGCTGGATGGCGAGGGCTTTCCGGTACGCGCAGGCTGGATCGACGCGAGTTAAGCATGGCGGCGCAAAAGCCCTGTCCGATCTGCGGCAAGCCTCCAACGGCGGCCTCGCGGCCGTTCTGTTCGGAGCGGTGCCGCGATGTCGACCTCAACCGCTGGCTGTCCGGTTCCTACGCGATTCCGGCGTCTGATACAGAGGCGGACGACGACGAAGAACTGTTGCCCCCGTCCGCGCCGGGCGCTCGCCGATCCTCTTGATTTTCTTCTATTATCGTACGCCTCAAGGAATGCCCGGGGAGGGGTAAAACTGGCCCCGCGTGGCTGGACATGACGCGCCAGCCTCTCTATAAACCGGCGCGCTCCCCTTGGATTTTGTCCCGGGAGCAATGCCCAGGTAGCTCAGTTGGTAGAGCATGCGACTGAAAATCGCAGTGTCGGTGGTTCGATCCCGCCCCTGGGCACCATTTTCCCGATAAACGCCAAATGGTTGTTGAATTTTTCACACCAGTTTAGTGGCTGGCGCAGTCTCTCGGGGCGTGCGAAAATGGGCCATGGGTCCAAGAAAGATCTTTAACTGGCTGATTGCTGTCTTCGTTGTGGCAGGGCTTCTTGTGGCGCCCTTGTCGGTGCCGGTGATGGCCGCGACGCAGTCGACGGCGGTTGCCGACAACATGCAGTCGATGGCGGATGATATGCCGTGCTGCCCTGGTCAGCACGACCAGAAGTCCAAGGACTGCGGATCCTGTCCCTTCGTCGCGCTCTGTATGCTGACGATCCCGCTGCCGAGTCCGGACGGCGTCGGTGTGCTGGTGGATCGCACATTTTCACGTAACGTCTTCGCTCTGCCTGACGATTTGCTGATCGACGGTCTCGCTCAGCCACCCCCCGACCATCCACCTCGAATCATCGTCTGACCGGCGCTCCAGCGCCGGAGCGTTGACGCTCGGCCTCGTTGAGGACGCGCGTCGTATCGGGTCGCTTCGGCGGCTCATCAGACGTTTCGAGGATAAACATCATGAAGACTAGTTTTGTTGCGCGCTTGCTTTTTGCCGCGCTGGTTGGCCTTCTCATCATGAGCACGCCGAAGGCTGCTCTCGCTGACATCAATGACTACGAATTCCAGCTCATCGAGCCGACGATTCAAGCCGGTGCCGACAGGATCGTCACGGTCCGGTTGCTCAACAAGAAAACGGGCAAGCCGGTCTCGGATGCCGTCATTTTTGCGTCACGGCTCGATATGGCACCCGACGGCATGCAAGAGATGGTCACCAAGGTGGTGCCCATGCCGGGGACCGAGCCGGGCAGCTATCGCTTCAAGGCGAACTTCAGCATGGCCGGACGGTGGCAGTTATCGCTTCGCGCCCGGGTGCAAGGCGAGACCGGTACCGTCGAAAGCAAACTCGTCGTCACGGCACAGAAATGAGCCGCGCCATAGCCTTGGGCGCGGCCGCTGCGATTTGCGCGGCGGCCGGCGTCACCTTTTTCATGGGAGGAATCCCGCTTGTGAAACCACAGGCCGACACTCTGGCGCCGCCGGCAACGGCCGCCGAAGGCAGCGCGGCCGTTTACTATCAGGACCCGGACGGAAAGCCGTTCTACTCGCTTACGCCGAAGAAGACGCCGGATGGACGCGATTGGCGTCCTGTACCAGAGAGCGCCGACGTTGGCTTCGACGCCCCCGAAGACCCCGCCACAAAGGCCGGAGTCGCGGAAGCGAATGCCGGCCGGAAGATCAAATACTACCGGAATCCGATGGGCCTGCCGGATACGTCACCCGTGCCGAAGAAGGACTCGATGGGGATGGATTACATCCCAGTCTACGAAGGCGATGACAGTGACGACGGCTCGGTAAAGCTCTCGCCGGGAAAGATTCAGCGAACAGGTGTCAAATCCGAACCCGTCGTGAGGCAACTCGTGACATCTCTTATCCGTGCGCCGGGGACTGTTCAGGAAGACGAAAGGCGTGTCTCAGTAGTCACGCTGCGTTTCGAAGGATTTATCGAGAGCGTCGCAAACGTCACGACGGGTGATCATGTTCACAAAGGGCAACCGCTGATGAACGTTTATAGCCCGGGGTTGTCGAGCGCCGCTGCCGAATATCTGACTGCGCTCGCAGCGGGCGCCACCGGAAGGGATCTTAAGGGCGCGCGCCGCAGGTTGGAAAATCTGGCCACGCCGGAGCCCGCCATCAAGGAGCTTGAACGCACCCGGGAAATTTCACTTTCAGTTCCCTGGCTCGCTCCGCAAGACGGAGAGATTCTTGAGCGTAAGGCCGTACCTGGGATGCGTGCGGCGCCCGGTGATGTGCTGTTCAGGATTGCCGACCATCGGCTTGTCTGGGTGATCATCGATGTTGCGGAGCGCGATCTCGCACAGATTGCCGTTGGGACGAAGGTTGCCATCAGACCCCGTGCGTTTCCAGGGCGGACTTTCAGCGGTACCGTGGCGCTGATCTATCCGCATCTCAACGCGGCGACGCGCACCGCGCAGATCCGGGTCGAAGTGCCAAATCCCGACGAACAGTTGCGGCCCGAGATGTACGTCGATGCCGAGATCGAGGTCAGCACGCCGGGGCCAGTCTTGGCGGTGCCCGAGAGTGCCGTGCTCGACAGTGGAAGCCGTCAGGTGGTTCTGATCGATAAGGGGGAGGGGCGTTTCGAACCACGCGAAGTGAAGCTCGGCCGTCGAGGTGGAGACCTCATTGAGGTGACCCAAGGTGTGTCGGAGGGAGAGCGTGTCGTCACCTCGGCCAACTTCCTGATCGATGCCGAGAGCAATTTGAAGGCCGCCTTGAAAGGATTTTCCGAAGCAAGCGGCGAACAATCGGCCAAGCCGGTGATGGACGGCATGGAGGCGCATCCATGATTGCGCGCCTCATCGCCTGGTCGGCACGCAACCTGCTGCTGGTGCTGTTCGGCACCGGCTTTGCGGCTGCTGCCGGAATCTACGCTCTAGCTCATCTGCCGCTGGACGCCATTCCTGACCTCTCCGATACGCAGGTCATTGTCTACACGGAGTATCCGGGGCAGGCCCCGCAAGTGGTTGAAGATCAGGTGACCTATCCGCTCGCCACGGCGATGCTCACCGTGCCGAAATCCAAGGTTGTGCGCGGCTTCTCTTTCTTCGGTGTTTCCTTCGTTTATGTGATTTTCGAGGACGGCACCGATATTTACTGGGCACGCTCGCGCGTTCTTGAATTCCTCAATGGCGCCGCGTCGCGCCTGCCAGCGGGTGTGACACCGGCCATCGGTCCGGACGCTACCGGCGTCGGCTGGGTTTATCAGTACGCCGTCACGTCCAAAGAGCTGAATCTGGCCCAGACACGGACCATTCAGGATTGGAATCTGAAATTCGCATTGGCAAAGGCCGAAGGGGTCGCCGAAGTCGCGAGCGTTGGCGGCTTCGTCAAGCAATACAATGTTGTGCTCGATCCTCAGCGTATGCGCGATCTTGGCATCAGCATTCAGAAGGTTCGAGACGCGATCCGGGCCAGCAATGCCGATGTCGGCGGGCGCACGGTCGAACTGTCAGAGTTCGAATACGTGATTCGAGGCAGAGGATATCTAAAAAGCATCGACGATCTCGGTGACATCGTCCTCAAGACGGATAAGGGGACGCCCGTATTACTGAAGAATGTTGCCAGGGTCGAACTGGGGCCGGACGAGCGTCGCGGCATTACCGAGTTAAACGGTGAGGGCGAGGTCGCAAGCGGCATCGTTCTGCAACGCTTTGGGATGAATGCGCTCGATGTTATCGAGAATGTCAAAAAGCGTTTCAAGGAGATTGCGACCAGCCTGCCTAAATCAGTCGAGATCGTACCGGTCTATGATCGATCGAATCTGATCTATGCGGCCATCGCCACCCTCAAGCATACGCTGATGGAAGAAAGCCTCGTCGTGGCGTTGGTGTGCATCGTGTTCCTGTTGCACGTTCGCAGCGCTCTGGTTGCTATCGTGATGTTGCCGGTCGGTGTGCTGATGGCCTTCGGGGCGATGAAGCTGCTGGGCATCGGGTCGAACATCATGAGTCTCGGCGGCATCGCCATTGCCATAGGAGCCATGGTGGATGCTGCCATCGTCATGATCGAGAATGCCCACAAACATCTCGAACGTGCGGAGCCGGGAAAACCGCGGGTTGCCATTCTAATTGATGCAGCCTCCGAAGTCGGCCCGGCGCTGTTCTTCAGCCTTCTGATCATCACCGTGTCCTTCATGCCGATTTTCACATTGGAATCGCAGGAGGGGCGTCTCTTCGGCCCGCTCGCCTTCACCAAGACCTTCGCGATGGCGGCGGCCGCGTTGCTGTCCGTCACGCTGGTGCCGGCGCTCATGGTGCTTTTCGTTCGCGGGCGGATTATTTCCGAGCACAAGAACCCGATCAACCGCTTCCTGATCTGGGTTTATCGTCCCATCATCAATGCCGTACTGCGTGCAAAAGCCTTCGTTGTTCTGCTGGCACTCGCCGTTCTCGTGGTGACAATCTGGCCTGCGCGTCAGCTTGGCACAGAGTTCATGCCGAACCTCAATGAGGGCACGCTGCTTTATATGCCCACGACGCTGCCCGGTATTTCGGTCACCAAGGCCGCTGAGTTGATGCAGACGCAGGATCGGATCATCAAGTCGTTTTCGGAAGTTGCATCGGTCTTCGGCAAGGCGGGCCGCGCCTCCACCTCGACGGACCCCGCACCGACCGAGATGTTCGAGACTATCATCAACCTCAAGCCGAAGGAGCAGTGGCGGCCAGGCCTCACGATTGATGGGCTGATCGCCGAAATGGACAAGGCACTACAATTTCCGGGCGTGTCGAATGCCTGGACGATGCCGATCAAGGCGCGCATCGACATGCTCTCGACCGGCATCCGAACGCCCGTCGGTGTCAAGGTGATCGGCACCGACCTTGCCGAGATCGATAGGCTCGCCAAGCAGATCGAGCAGGTATTGCGGGCGGTGCCTGGAACATCATCCGCATATGCCGAGCGCAGTCTCGGTGGTTACTATCTGGAAATTACGCCCGATCGTGCAGCGCTCACGCGCTATGGGATTCTGATGCAGGATGTCCAGGACACGATTGCAATGGCCCTTGGAGGGCAGGCAATCACGACGATGATTGAAGGCCGCGAGCGATTCACGGTCAACATGCGTTATCCGCGCGATTTGCGGGATAATCCAAAAAAGATCGCAAGTGATGTCCTCGTGCCTATGCCGGCTGGTGGGACTGTCCCGCTCGGAGAGGTTGCCACGGTCCAGCTCACGCGTGGTCCAAGCATGATCCGCACGGAGAATGCCCAGCTTGCGACCTATATCTACGTCGATATCCGCGACCGCGATCTTGGTGGCTACGTCGCAGATGCACGACATGCAGTTCAGGCCAGCGTTCAGTTTCCGCCGGGCTACTATGCAATTTGGAGCGGCCAGTACGAGTATCTGGAACGGGCAACAGCCCGGCTGAAGATTGTCGTGCCTGCGACGCTCCTGATCATCTTTCTGCTGCTCTACCTTAATTTCAGGTCGGTCACGGACACGATGATCGTCATGCTCTCGCTGCCGTTCTCGCTGGTGGGCGGGCTCTGGCTCATGTGGTGGTTGGGGTTCAATCTTTCAGTCGCTGTCGCCGTGGGCTTCATCGCACTCGCCGGCGTCGCTGCCGAGACCGGCGTTGTGATGCTGATCTACCTTAATCATGCGCTTGCGGAGATGAGAGTGCGCTGTGCCTCCGAAGGGCGGGCTTTAAACCTGATCGATTTACGCGAGGCAATCATGGAAGGCGCGGTCGAGCGCGTCCGGCCGAAGATGATGACGGTGGTGGCCATCATGGCGGGACTGCTGCCGATCATGTGGAGCACTGGCACCGGCTCGGAAATCATGCAGCGGATCGCCGTGCCGATGATCGGCGGCATGATTTCATCGACGCTCCTCACGCTGATCGTCATCCCGGCCATTTTCGGATTGGCCAAGGGTTTCAGATTGCCGCCCGGTCACTCTGTGTGAGGGAGCGCTGAGAGGACTCATGGAAAGCGATGAGCATCTCTAATTTATAGCTATTCTAAGGAGCTGCCGACTGCGAAGTCATTCATTTGCAGGGGTATTGAACGCCCTCATCGTTGCTGGGACTGCGTGTCGCAGCCTGACCAGCAGAGCGCCTGTCCGATTTCGCGCTAGAACAAAATCCAGACTCTCGTGCAGAACTCGTTGTGGCAAACAATTCCTCGAATTGAATCATGGAGACGTAATTATGAAGATCGCAATGCCCTTGGCTTTGGCCGCTGGCTTTTCACTGGCTTTGGGTGGAGCTTGTCTCGCCGATGGATTTAAAGATTGCACAAAGCTCGAAAAGGCGAAGTGGAAGCCTGCCAGCGAAGCGGAGGCGAAGGCAAGCGCCGCCGGATACGAGGTGCGCCGTTCCAAGGTGGAAGGTACGTGTTACGAAGTTTACGGCGTAAAAGATGGAAAGCTGTTCGAGCTGTTTTACAGCCCTGAAGACCTTACTCTAAAACACACTATCAAAAAATAAGAGCCGTCCGTCGGCGGCGGACAGGCTAGCTAGCGATTGTATGTCTACAGAGGACGATCATTCACGGTCCCATGTTTACGTCTGGGACCTGCCGCTTCGAATCGTACATTGGTCGTTAGCTGCGTCTATTGTCGTGGCGTGGTTGAGCGCGGTTGTTTTCGACTCGTTGCATAGGCAGGCTGGATATATCGCAATCGCTCTTGTCTCATTCCGGATCATCTGGGGTTTCGTAGGGTCCGATTCCGCGCGCCTCAGCCGGCTGACATTTCTATTGCCCAATGCAATCCGGTTTCTACGCAGACTCATGCGGGGTCGAACCGGCGGTTACGTCGGCCTCAACCCCGCAGGAGCTGTGATGCTTGTGGCATCGCTTGGCCTGACGTTGATTTCGGGCATTAGCGGATGGATGCAGATTACCGTCAGGTTTTTCGGTGTTGCGTGGGTTCAAGTGCTGCACACGTGGTCATCTTACGCCCTGCTTGCCTTGGCAGCCGTGCATGTTCTGGGTGTCGCGATGGTTAGCATCATGCAACGCCAAAACCTCGTTGTTGCCATGTTCACCGGGAAGAAAAAGAGAAGATCTCTCGGGCGCGCATATGGGCCAGACAAGGTGCTCCATTCTTCCAAGGATGCATGACACGCGCTCGAGGCCCGGTTATGGCTTCGCGTGACTGAAGTTGTCTTCCATAAAGGATGCGTCGTCCGCATTTTGAGATGACGCCTCTACGTCATCAACGAATGTAATCGGATGCTGACGTTTACGATTGACGGTCAGGGAAAAGATGTCGAACCGGTTATAGTAGCCGGTGACGTCGTGGTATTGCTTGGGCTCCACGCAGCGGCTTAGGTCGAACTCGGCGTAGGCGATGCCTTCATCGTCTTGAAGAAAATCGCCGACAGGTGCTCCGGTGGGATCGACGAAGAAGCTCGCGGCGCGCGAGCTGCGATCGAGGGTGTCCGCGACCTTTGGATCTCGATCCACCAGGAATTTTCGCATCGCTGAATCCATATATCCCGCGGTGTTCATTCCAAATGCCTTGGCTTCAAATGAATGCGCGCTGGAGCGAATGCGGTTGGCTTCGACATTGTTATAATTGGTGCCGTTGCCGGCAGGGCGGGTTGGCCATAAGGCGGGCCAGCTTGAAATATGAATCTGCTCGGCTTGCGCGATAAGAGCGTAGCGTGCCAGCGGGTTGGTATTCTCGCCGCAGATCAGTTGACCGACACGGCCGACCGGCGTTTCGACAACCTTGAGCCCGGCGCCATCGCCTGGAGCCCAGGTCAGCTTTTCATAAAACGTCGGAACCAGCTTGCGGTGATGGTTCAGAATGCCTCCGTCAGGCCCGATCATGATGAAGGAATTCCACAGCGCCCCCACGCTGGCCGGCGAGCTTTCGCTGATACCCATCGAAACGCAGACGCCAAGTGCTTTTGCCTCGCGCCGCAAAGCGGCGATCTCGGGGCCGTTCGCGGACACCGACTGGTTCGCCATGAGCGAGAACAGATCGTGGTTTTCAGTAGGCGCCCACAGTCCTGACCACACCGGAAAAGCAGGAATAAAGGTTTCGGGGAACGCAATCAGTTGCGCGCCGCCGCGAGCGGCTTCCCGGATAATCGAAATTGCCTTGGCGGTGGTCGCGGTACGATCGAGAAAAACCGGCGCCGCATGTACGGCAGCGACTTTAACGTGCGGCATCACCAATTTCCTTTTGTCGTGAGAGTTGTTGGGTGATTGCGGGTGAGCGCGACATGGCGGTCCTTCGCAAGTCGATTCAAAACGTCGCAAGTGGGCATGTGAGTGTCAATTGGCGTCTCGTGATCGCTTGATTGTATGCCGCTCGTAATCTGAAATCCTCGTGGTGCAAGGTCTCGGCAGGTATGCTTTGATGATCTGTTCATGATCGCCCGTGGTTAGCTGGAGCGAATTGGATCCGGCAACCTGTGTTGTTATCCTTCGGTGCGCCATCACCTTTCACTCATGCCTGTTGCGCTGCACGTCAGTGTGTTGCGATTGCTCATGCATTTTCGCGGCGCAATAACCTCATTTCGAAGATGCAAGCCAAAGCCTGAGGCAGTGCGTCACACCCCCAATGTTGGGCGCCGCCGTCGTGTGGCATCGTGTTTCAAGTGCAGGATATTGCGCATATTTCGGCGCTGGAACGAGCTGCAATCATGCACGGTGTGGTGCAAAAAAGCCGATTGCGGTAGCTGCAAACCCATGGTCGCCTGCCATCCATAAAAGATTTCGCATTCCGGTAGCCATCGAGCATCCGGTTAAAGCGGACAGGGAGGGGACTGTGAACATCTTGTGGCTTCGCGAGAGGTCTTTTGTGCCGTCAACCGATGGCTGGCTGCGCGCGGTTTTCAATAAACCGCACGCTGACGGTGGCCGGCCATGATGGACACATTGCTGCTGCTGGCACTCAACGGATTGATCTGGGGCCTGATCATCGCGCTCATCGCGCTTGGCCTGTCGGTGATATTCGGCCTCCTTGACATCATCAACATTGCCCACGGCGACTTCTTCATGGTCGGCACTGTGCTGGCCTGGTTCGTGCTGGAAGCGACTGGAAATTTCTGGATCGGCTTTCTGATCGTGCCGTTGATCTGCTTCATTCTCGGTGCGTTGATCCAGCGCGTGGTGATTCAGCCGATCCGCGGCGCGGCCGCGCTGTCGATTGTCGCAACCTTCGGCGTGTCGCTGATCCTCCAGGAAGTTGTGCGCATGACGTTCGGTGCGACGCCGCGCCGCATTCTGCCGCCGGTCGAAGGCACGCTGTCGTTGTTCGGAATTCAGTACGACATCTACCGGCTCTATGCCGCCGGTTTTTCGATCGCTGCCCTGGCTGCGTTCTTTCTTTTCCTGAACTACACGAAAATCGGAACATGGATGCGCGCGGTGCGGCATGACCGGGAAACTGCGACCGCAATGGGAATCCCGGCGAAGCTTGTCTACGTTTTGACATTCGCCGTCGGGTTCGCACTTGCCGGTTTCGGCGGTGTCGTCGCGGCGCCCATCACCACGGTTGATTTCAGGGGTGGTGTAGACCTGCTGCCGGTGTGCTTCATCGCGGTCATTATCGGTGGACTCGGAAACCTTCCGGGCACCGCCGCCGCGGCGATCCTTCTGGCGCTGATGGAAGGCATCATTCAAAGCGTCGCCAATCCCACCGTCGCGCGCATTTCTTCGTTGGTGTTGATGAGTGCTGTGTTGTTGCTGCGGCCACAAGGCCTGTTCAAGGGATTTGCGAAGTGACGGCATCATCGAATGGTCGTATCGCAATCGAGCGCGGTGTCATGGTGGCATTCGCCGCGTTCCTGTTGACGGTGCCGTGGACGATCCCGGCGCTCATCAACAGTTTTTGGGTCAGCGTCATCGCCGAAATTCTGATCTGGTCGCTGTTCGCGGCCAGCGCGAACCTGCTGTTCGGCTATGTCGGATTGCTCTCATTCGGGCAGGCATTGTTCTTCGGCTTCGGGATGTATGGCGTCGCGATTGGCATCGATCAGCTCGGCCTGTCGTTCTGGCCGGCCTTTGGCCTTGGAATTGCAGCTTCGATGGCAATGGCGCTGGTCGCAGGCGTTTTTGCGGTTCGTCTGACCTGGCATTATTTCGCGATCATCACCGTCGTGTTCTCGCTGATTTTCTATTTCCTCGCGGTCTCCATGAAATGGCTGACCGGTGGCGACGATGGCATCAACTTCTCGCTGCCGCCGACATTCTCCCTCGGCTCGGCGCAATGGAGTCTCGCGGACGCGAATTTCCAATACTATTTCATCCTTGCGACGGTCGCGGTCTGCTTTTTGCTGATGCGTCTCGTGATCGGAAGTTCGCTTGGCAAGGCGTTCCTGGCGGTTCGCGAGAACGATGTCAGAGCTTCGTTGATCGGGTTGAATGTTTATCTGATCCGGCTGACAGCATTTGTGATGGCGGGCTTCTTGGCCGGCGTATCAGGAGTGTTGTTTGCATTCTTCGGCCGTTACGCCTCGGCCACCTACATGTTCTATCACGTCTCCGGTGAGGGGTTGGTGTGGGCCATTGTCGGCGGAGCGGGAACGCTGTTCGGGCCGGTTATCGGCACCACGGTTTTCATCATCATCCGGGAAGTCGTCTCGTCACATTGGGAGCATCACTCGCTGATTGTCGGCGTACTTGCGATTCTTGTGGTGATTTTCGCGCCGAAGGGATTGGTCGGGCTGTGGCGCGAGACCGTCGATCGGATGATGGCGCCGCGCGCGGAGCGTGCCAGCCCCGCAAAAGTAAGGGTCGAGTCATGAGCGAAACGATCCTTCGAACCGAAAATCTGACGAAGCGCTTTGGCGGTCTGACGGCGACGGACAATCTCAGCCTCAATCTGTCAGGCGGTCGTCTTCAGGCGATCATCGGGCCGAACGGTGCCGGCAAGACAACGCTGTTCAATTTGATTTCGGGCCTGTTGAGGCCTGACAGCGGCCGCATCTTCTTTCGGGACCGGGATATCACCGGTTTGCGGCCGCACGAGATCAGCCGGCTTGGCGTCAAGCGAACCATGCAGATCAAAAGCGTTTTCAATCAGCTCAGTGTGATGGAGAACCTGTGGATCACGCGGCAGGCCTCGCAGCGGTCTCTTCATCCGTTCCGCCCCGCCTCGCGAGACAACGCCACGCGCGAGCGCGTCGAGCAGGCTCTTGAACAGGTCGGCATGACTGCACTCGCCAATCGTATCGCGGGAACGCTGTCTTATGGCGATGTCGCGATGCTTGAGATCGGAATGGCTTTGATTTCCGACCCGAAGCTTTTGTTGCTTGACGAACCAATCTGCGGAATGAGCCCCGCCGAGACCGAGCGGGCGGTTGAGAAGATTCGCGAGCTCGCACGCAGGATCGATATCATCATCATCGAACATGACATGGAGGTGGTGTTCAACATCGCTGACCACATCACTGTGCTGGCGCAAGGCGCGATCCTCGTCAGCGGCGATCCCGATGAAATCTCCAATAACGAGCGGGTGCGCGAAGCCTATCTTGGCCGCCCGGAAGATGAAGATTACCTCGAGGAGGCGGCCCATGCTTAGCCTCCATAATGTTCACGTCCATATCGGCAAGTTGCATATCCTCCAGGGTGTCAATCTTGAGATCAAGCCGGGTGAATCGGCGGCGCTACTGGGACGCAATGGTGTCGGAAAAACCACGACGTTGCGCGCGATCATGGGATTGGCTGCCAAGAGCAGCGGCTCGATTGAGTTCGACGGCACTGACCTTTCCGGTATGGCGCCGCATAAGGTGCCGCGCACCGGCATCGGCTATGTGCCTCAGGGTCGCGGCATCTTCCCCAATCTGTCGGTGATGGAGAATCTCTGCATCGGGCTTCCCGGCAAGCGCGATACCGAGCGGGAGGACTATGTCTTTACCTGTTTCCCGCGGTTGAAGGAGCGCATCAAGCAGGCTGGCAATACGCTCTCGGGCGGCGAACAGCAGATGCTCGCGATTGCCCGGTGCCTGATGATGCGGCCGAAGCTCATTATTCTGGACGAGCCGACCGAAGGCATCATGCCGCTACTGGTGTCGCAGATCAGGCGCGAAATCTACCGCATCAATCAAAGCGGGGTATCGATCCTGCTGGTCGAGCAGAATGTCGAGACCGCACTCAAACTTTGCCCGCGTGTGTTCCTCATGGAAAAGGGCACTGTCGTTTATTCCGGTACGTCGCACGAATTGAAATCGCAGACCTCGATCGTGCACCGTTATCTTGGTCTGTCCCGTTAGTCTGACTTTCAAGGAGAGAAGATCATGGCCAAAAAACTTACGCGCCGCAGCTTCCTCGAATGCGCGCTCGCAGGCGGCGCAGCGGCGGGCACCGCTAACCTTACAATCATGAGGGATGCTTTCGCGCAAGCATCCGGTCCGATCGTCATCGGTCATCATTGCGATTTGACCGGCGTGATTTCGTCTTGGGGCGTGTGGCATGACAGATGCGCACGCGCTGCCGTCGATATCATCAACCAGGGTGGCGGCATTGCGGGCCGCAAGGTCGAGCTTGCGACGGAAGATACCGAATCCAATCCGGCGAGCGGTGCTCGTAAACTACGAAACCTGATCCAGCGCGCCAATGCCGAGTTTATCATCGGCTCGGTTCACTCCGGCGTCATGCTGGCCGCGATCCCGATCGCGTCCGAACTGAAGACCATTTATTTCTCGAATGGCGAGGCAACCGAGGCGACGGGCTCCAAGGGCACCCGTTATTCGTTCCGCACCGGCACCGATACTTACTCGATTGCTGCGGCGAGCATGCCGTGGTGCGTCGAGAACTTCGGCAAGACCTGGTCGATCATTTACGCAGATTATGCCTGGGGCCAGAGCACCAATCAGGAATCCCGCCACTTCATCGAAAAAGCGGGCGGCAAGATTCTCAACAGCATCGCGGTGCCGCTCGATACCAAGGACTTCGTACCTTATCTGGCGCAGATTTCCGCGGACACCGAGGTGTTGCTGCCGGCCTTCATCGGCTCGCTGTCGCTCGGCTTCTATACCCAGGCGAAGAGCATGGGCCTCGACAAGAAGATGAAGATGTTCTCGTCGTCGGCGAGCATCGAATCGATCGCGCCGGACGACATTCAGGGTGCGGCCGAAGGCGTCTATTTCTTCGAGAACTTCCCGCGCATGCTCACGTCGAAGAATGACGAGTATCACAAGGAGTTCAACAAGCGGCTCAATATCGACGATGTCGATGCGCGCCAGATCGGCGGAACGGCGGTGATGGACAAGAGTCATTGCTGGCAGGCGTGGGAAGATATCTTCGCGCTCAAGCAAGCCATTGAGAAATCCGGCTATAAGACGCGCAAGGATGTCGAAGGTGTCATTCGGGTGCTTGAAGGCATGGAGATGAAGAATTCTCTCGGCCATCCGCAGGGCGACAAAATGATCCGCAAGGAGGATCATGCCGGCATCATGGATTGCTACATCAGCCGCGTCGTCAATGGCAAATTGACGTTGCAGAAGAAGGTATCGAAAGAGGACCTTCTGAAAAACATGCCTGTGCGTCACAACCTGTCGGCAATGCCGGTGTGACGCGGCACGCGGCGGGCAATCATCCCTCCAGAGGTGATTGCCCGCTTGCTGCTTCAGATTTTGACAGTTGCCAGATCCCGCTCTTCGAGAGCCAGCGTTTCTCCGAGAAGAAACCGTTTGTCGGCTGCGAAGATACGGGCGATGGCCTTCGCAGACCGGCTGATGGTTTTCAGGACATGCTGATCGCGCCCGACCGACATCCAGACAGGACGCAGGCTGCGGATCTCATCCGGCATGACCCGGAACAGTGCCTCGTTCTCCTCGCCGACAAAGGTCGGAAGCACGACGAGGCCGGCGCCTGCGATGGCTGCGTTGCGCTGCGCGATCACGCTGTTGCTGCAAAATGCCAGATGGGCGTTGGGCACGATCTGGTCGAGCCATTTGACCGATTCGATCGTGATCATTTCGGGGATGTAGCCGACATAGCGGTGCGACCCGAGTTCGGCTTGCGATGTCGGCAGGCCATGATGCGCACGGTATCGCTCCGAACCATAAAGATAGATCGCGGTCTCGCCGATTTGCTGGCTGATAAGGCCGGGAATCTGGGGATCGAAAAAGCTCAGAAAGATGTCGGTCTCTTTCTTCAGGAGGTCGACGATGTGAGGATTGCTGAACAGTTCGATCCGGATGCTGGGGTCGTCGAGCGTGATATCCTGAATGCGGCGGGCGAGGTAGCCGCTCGCCAACCCTTCCATCGTGGCCACCCGGATGGCCCGGGTCTGGGTTTCGACATGTCCGATCGCCTCGTGCATCGCGGCGGCATGCACCTCCATCTGGCGAATATGTTCGAGCAGGTGCTCGGTCTCCGGCCGCGCGGTAATGCCGCGGTTGGAGCGGTCGAAGAGACGCCGCTCCAGGATCAGTTCGACATGCGCGATCCGCCGGGTCACCGTGGAGTGATCGACCTTCAGGATTTTTGCCGCGCTGTAGATGCTGCCCTGACGCGCCACTTCGAGGATCACCCGAAGGTCGTCCCAGGCGAGCCTGTCCAGCTTAGACATGGTCACTCCTTCCGCCGCGCCTCCGCCAACGAGCGCAGTTTGACGCCGATATTGCAGTTATCGAATCGACCGCGTCAATTACCGCAACTGCGGCAACCTCGATCAAGGCTGGCTGCACGCAAACACTGGCGGGTGCAAAAACGCCTAATGCGAGGGCTGGCATACCACACTACTTTGCAAGCAAATCTGCGTTTTGGCCCTCAATTCTGTCAGCGAAGGGTTGGTGATGCAGATCGATATGAGTTGACCGCTGAGGCGCGGCAAGAGACTTGATCGATGCAGATCATAACAACCGGCGTTGTCGTAGTGGGTGGAGGAGCGGCCGGATGCTACGCGGCGCTTGAGCTGTCCCGAAAGGGGATCGACTCGGTTATTGTCTGCAAGGGATTGGTCGGCAAAAGCGGCGCCTCACTTTTCGCGGGAAATCTTGTTCTCGGAGGCGGCCTGCTGGGCAACACACCGGAGCAGGGCCGCAACACTGCAGAATTCCTGATCAAGTATCATAATCAGTTTCTGATCGATCAGAACTGGGCCAAGCGATGCGGCCAGTGGATCGAGAACGTCTACTATCCCGAACTTGAGGAGGCCGGTCTTTATTTCCGTCGCGACGACGATGGCAATGTCGTCACCAGCCCCGGCAAGATCAGAAGCATTGCGGCGAACATCCAGGGCAATTCCGGCGTGCCGTTCATGGATCTGCGTCGCAAGCAGGTAATGAAGGCAGGCATTCGCCGGCTTGAGGAAACGACCGTCACATCGCTACTGCACGGGGCCGACGGAAAGGTGTGCGGAGTCTTCGCCGTTAACTGCATGACCGGCGAATACAGCGTCGTTGTCGGGCGTGCTGTCATTCTTGCCACCGGCTATTCGGATCGCTTGCATATCCGTTCGACCGGCACGCGAGAGATGTCCGGCGACGGCATTGCGATGGCATGGCGGGCAGGGGCCAGCCTCGTCAATCTCGAAATGCAATGGTGGCACACCAACGATGTGGCTCACCCCCCGACCTGGCAGCGGGTGCAGATTTATCCCAACCCGGTTCTGGGGTCGGATCACTCGGCGCGGATGGTGAACTCTTCCGGCGAGGAGTTTTTCAACCAGCAGGTCGACGATCCGATGGCGTTCGGGCCCTACACCATTCAGCTCAAGAGGCTGGTGAAGCAGGTGCATGCCGGAAAGGCGCGCTATGACGGCGGCTATTACGCTGGTTTCGATCACGTCGATTTCAAGGAGATCGACGCTTACACGACATACGGCAAGCCATTCTACCAGCTTGGTCTCGACCCACGCAAAGGGCCGATCGAAACCGCCGTTACCGCACATTACCGGCAGGGCGGAATCCTGGTCGATAACTCCAACATGCGCTCATCGGTGCCGGGACTTTATGTCGCCGGTGGTGTCGGCGGTCACAGTAACGGCTTGATCGCGCTGGTGACGTTCGATGGCAAGACCGTTGCGGACGGCATTGCTGCCGATTTCGACAAGCTCCAGTCCGGCAAGGTGCCTGACGATGAAATCGAGCGGGAGCGCCACCGTATCGAGGCGATGCTGATGATGGATGGAGACGGCTTCACGCCTGTCGTGGTGAAGGAAAAGATTCGGCGGGTCATGTGGGAGAAAGCCGGCATTGAGAAAAATCACGCCGGTCTGACGAGCGCGCTGGAAGATCTCGATCGCATTCGTGCATCCGTGCTGCCGAACATGAAGGTCAAGAACCGGACGCGCGTCGCGAATTACGAATGGCTCGATGCGATCGATGTTCACAACATGATCGACGCCGCGGAACTGGTCGTTCATTCGTCCATCGAGCGCCGCGAGAGCCGCGGCCCGTTCATGCGGACGGATTTCCCCGAGACGGACAATGAGAACTGGCTGGCTGCGAATGTCATGATCAAGACCGACAATGGCTTCCGGTTTGAACGAAATCCTTATGAACTGACGTTCTTCCAGCCCGGCTTTGCACGCCGCGACAACATGATGGTGCCGTGGTGAACCTGCAGATCGACGCGCGGAGCATCGGAAAGGTCGAAAACTCGGACGGGTTGCTGGCGCGCAATACGCGGCTCAATTTCGGCGATCCGGTCCACGTTCGTGTTCGCAGGTTTGATGCCGAACACCCCGAACAGTCCGAATTCGAAAGCTTCGTTGTTCCTTACGACACTTCGATGCGGGTGCTGGATGCGCTGAATTACATCGCGGAGAATTTCGCGACCGATCTGGCGTATCGCTGGCTGTGCGGAACGAAGATGTGCGGGACTTGTGCGGTCAGGATGAACGGTCGCGAGGTGCTGGCTTGCTGGGAAAGCGTCGAGCCCGAGATGACGATCGAGCCGCTGCGGAATTTACCCGTCATTCGCGATCTGGTTGTCGACCGCAGTCCCTACGAAGCGCGTGTGGCAAAGTTCGAGCCGTGGCTTGAGCGCCCCTCCGATTATGCCGGCTTCCCGGAGCCGTTGTCCCACAAGGACATGAAGAATGCCTCGAAGGCGCTGGATTGCATCAGTTGCATGTCGTGCTTTTCGGCTTGCCCGGTTGTCGGCCTTGGCGGCTTGACGAATTTTGCCGGGCCGGCGCCCCTGGTCCAGCTTGCTCAAACCGCACTCGATTCCCGGAACGATCCGGCCAAGGTGGCGCGCGCGCTCGAGCACGCAGGCATTTTCAATTGTGTGTCTTGCTACAAGTGCGAAGAGGCCTGTCCGGCGAAAATTCCAATCGTCACGCGGATCATCGAGCCGCTGAAGGCAAAGACAGCCGCGCTGGTGCCGCACGCGGCGCGACACTCGCTGGCCTTCAAGACGATTATCGCTTCGCGGGGGCGGATCGATCCGAGCGAACTCGTCCTGCGCGTACAGGGGCCGAAAGTGCTGCTGCAAATCGTCCGTGCCTGGCGATTGCTGGTGCGGGGCAAGATCAATCCGTGGAAAACCCTCTTCGGGAAAAGCCCGGGCGCAGCGAAAGCCGCGTCCCGCATCCTCGATCAGTAGAAGGCCGCATCATGAAGTTTGCGTATTATCCCGGCTGCTCGGCGAAAAGCACATGTGCAGAATTGAACGTCGCGTTGCGCAAGGTCGCGGTCGCGCTCGATCTGCAATTGACCGAACTTGAATCGGCAACCTGCACCGGCGCGCGGGAACTGCGGGCCATCGATCCCGTCGGTTTTTTGACGCTGAATGTCCGGATTCTCGCACTCGCAGAGCAGCAAGGACTGCCGTTGATGACGGTCTGCAACACCTGCACGCTCAATCTGATCGATGCCAATGCCACCTTCGCGGAAGACAAGAATCTTGCCCGGCAGGTGAATCAGCGGCTCGCGGAGGAAGGCCTTGAATACAAGGGTACGACCCGTGTGACCCATTTCCTGTGGATGTTGTTCGAAGATATCGGCAGCGAGCGACTGCAGAAGATGGTGGTCAATCCTTTGACTGGAATGTCCGTGGCGGCCTTCTATGGATGTCACATCACTCGGCCGCCAGAGAAATATGGGTTTATCGATTCACGCAACAACCGTTCGCTGGAGCAGCTTTCCGAGCTTCTTGGCTGCAAGCCGGTGGATTATACTGGCCGCACCGAATGCTGCGGTTTTCATACTGCCGCGCATGACGAGCGCATCGCGATCAAGCTGACCGGCCAGCATATCCAGTCTGCCAAGACCAACGGCGCGCATGCGATGGTGACGCCGTGCCCGCTCTGTCATACGGTGCTCGATAGTTTCCAGAAGGAAATCGAGAAGGATGCCGGGAAGAAACTCAATATGCCGGTGCTTCATTTGCCCCAACTCGTAGGGTTGGCGCTTGGCATGTCGCATGAAGAATTGCGCCTCGATAAACACGTTATCTCGACCGAAGCGCTGCGGTCGCTTTGATCGAAGGGAGTACTGAACACTTGGCTTCGTGAACGGCGATAGAGATATTATCAAGCCCGTGCCGAGAAATCGGTGAGGCGTTGATCTAGGTAAGGAGCGGCAAAGTATCCCGCGCCGCTTTCGGTTAGGGTGGCAACCGGATACCAGTGCGATGAGCTAAGAGGTTCCGGAACTGACATTACATTGAGCTCTGGATGGCGAAAAATTTTAAGTAAACGCGAATGCTAGGGATCGTTTGCCCCCTAGGCCTTTGGGATAGGGGCGCCACTACCAAACCTTAAGGCTTGCTAAAGCATATCCAAGCCAATGTTTAGCTTGGTGAAATGCGATGAAACGACGGACGGGACTGGCCTTTGCAGCGCTGCTGCTTTTCGGACTGCCAATGGGATATCTGGCAGCCGCGGGGCTGCATGATCTCGATGCCGTTCGGGCAAAATATCGCCGGCCCGCCACGATCCCTTTCCCTGACGACAATCCCTATTCCAAGGCGAAGGCCCACTTAGGGAAAATGCTGTTCTTCGACCCGCTGCTGTCCGGGTCGCGCAAGCATTCGTGCTCCTCGTGCCATGTGCCGGCCAAGTCATGGGGCGACGGGTTGCCGCACGCGATCGGCGAAGATCCCGCAGGGATGGAAATCCGTACGCCGACCCTGATCGATATCGCGTTCGTGGATATCCTTGGGTGGGATGGAAAGTTTTCCGATCTGGAATCGGTGACCTTCGGGCCGCTGACGAGCCCGCAGAACATGAACATCACCGAACGCGAACTGGTGCGGCGGCTGCGCGCGCTGCCACGTTATACCGCGGCCTTTGCCAAGGCGTTTGGCGACAAGCACGTCACGCGGCGGCGCATCGAACTGGCGATCGCAACCTATGAGCGCACCATTGTTGCGGGCGAAGCGCCGTTCGACCGCTGGATCATGGGAGACGAGAGCGCGATTTCCCCGCAGGCCAAGCGCGGGTTCGCCTTGTTCAATGGCAAGGCGCACTGCTCAAGCTGCCACAGCGGGCCTTCGTTCACTGATGGATCGTTTCAGGATATCGGCTCTGCGACCGGCAATGATATCGGGCGAGGCCGATTGTTTCCGACTTCCGAGAAGCTGCAATACGCCTTCAAGACTCCGACATTGCGTGATGTCGCGGACCGCGGACCGTATATGCATGACGGTTCGGTCGCGACGCTGGAAGGCGTGATCGAGCTTTATAATAAAGGCGGCATCGATCGTCCGAGCCGCTCGCCCTCGATCAAGCCTCTTGGACTGACGGCAGCGGAAAAAGCGGAGCTGATCGCTTTTCTCAAGACACTCTCGGCGCCCGCGGTCGAAGCGCACTCACCGAAGCTGGCCAAGTAACAGGTTAAGCGAGAGCAGGAGAGGCGGCGCGCCGCTTAAGCCGCACGATCAGGTGTAATGCTGCAGCACCGATCCCAGCAGGCCGAAGCCCGCGAACAGGAGCGTGCCGGCGCAGGTTTCCAGTATCTCGCGATGTGGGATGTGCCTGTCGGCGGCGATCGCCAATGCAGAGCCGCCCAAAACGCTCGCCACACTCAGCAAGGCAATCATTCCACTCTCCTGAAATAGGTCGGCCATCAAAATGGACTTGATGAGCTTAAGTTCGGTGATTTGAATCCGTAGAATTTGAAATGCTTGAAATATTCGTCTCAAGTTATTGAGCTGGCTAGTTCATTCGTCTCCTTAACAATCGTTAACCACAAAACAAGGCCTCGTCAGACTACGCTCGCTCGATTCTGAAAATCCAGTATAGTAAACAAACCCTTTATATAATCGCTAAAAAAATCGGGGCTGGTGATGATGACCTATTGTGAGCGGCTTGGCTCCGCGCTCCGTTGTTCATCCTCGATGTTCTTTCGTTTCGCGCTTGTTGTCTTGTTCGGCGCCATCGGCACCGAAAGTGCGAGCGCTCATGTCAAATGGTTCTGCGCCTACAACGTCGCCGGGCAGCCAGAGGGGCTGGAGAACGTGCTGTGCCAGGATTTTGAAATCCTGGTCTTCGTTGCCATCGTCTGGCTTTTCGCGGGCTGTCTGATCGAGAGGACATCGGTCGGCGATGCCATGTTGCGTTCGATGGATCGGGTCACCAGCGGATTGCAGGTCAATACCGAACTGATCGTCCGCGCGACTGTCTTTTTCTTTTTCGTCTCGTTATGGGCCATTGGCGGGATCATTCTGACGCCGGAACTGAAATCGACGTCAGCCATTATCGGCCCGATCCAACTGGTGATCATTGCCTGCCTGTTGTCGCGGCGCACCTTGCCGATCTCCGCGCTCGGCATCGCCACTCTTTTCGGCATCGCGGTCCATGATTACGGGATTTTTCATCTGGCCGATTACCCGATCTTTCTCGGTATCGCCGCCTATCTCGCTCTGACCGGACTTCAGAAGAAGTTCTTCGGAATCGAGCCGATCGATGTCATGCGTTATGCGACGGCCATCACGCTGATGTGGGCTTCCGTCGAAAAGTGGGCTTATCCGCAGTGGAGCTTCCCGATTTTCGTCACCCATCCGGGCATCACGTTCGGGTTCGACCAGGACTTCTATATGCGTGCGGCGGGTGTCGTTGAGTTCACGCTGGCGTTCGCCCTGTTGTGGACTCCGCTGGTCCGGCGTTGCGCGGCAGCCATCCTTGCCGGAATGTTCATCGCCGCATGTTTCGAGTTCGGCAAGATCGACCTGATCGGGCACTCGGGCATCATTGCGGTGCTATTTGCGATCATCGCTGACAACCGGCGTGTCGCGGAAAACGACCGTCGCGTGCCGATACTTGCCCCGGCGACTTTTTGTGCCGCGCTCGCGACGACGCTTTTTGTCTATTATGTCGGGCACGCTTATTTGTTCAGCACGACGATTTTGTAAAATCGAACGGGTGCCGGATTCGAAGCTGCTTATTTGACGCTCACGAGCAGCTTCATCTTGGGGTGAATCGCGCAAAGTACGGTGAAATTGCCCGCGACCGGGAAGGTCACCTCGAATTTGCTGCCGGGCTTCTGGTCTCCGGAATCAAATTGAAATTCCGGGGACTTGAGATAGGCGTGATGGAGCAGTTCGCCATCATCGTTAATGAAGCGTAAGGCCTCACCGCGATTTATGGTGATCTGGCCCGGCTGGAACTGCCGGTTTTTTTGAGAAATCTGATACGGACCCACCGCCAGTGCCGCTCCCGTGAGCAGGCCGCCGAGGCTTGCGGCAATAATCTGGAACCCGAGATGCCGCGTGATGGCGAGAAGCCGTCTGTGCCCAAGCATCTTCTTCTCCTTGGCGGTCCCGTTCATCGCGGAACCCTGAACGATAAGATGCACCAACTGGTTACCATGACTCGCGACGCCTTTTACTCAATACCGCCTGATACTGCCTGTAAACGTTATATGGCTATTTGGATAGTCGATGTCACCTCAGAATAGGCCACATCGAGGGAGAGTGGCGTGAGACAAGAATGTCTTCTTCAGCCAATGAAGAAAGCGAAGTTTCAGTATGAGGGTTTTACCGGGCCGCAGGGCCGATCGCGGATCGTTTCTCGCGATGCCCCGCCGTCTTCTGGCCGCCATGCCAGTCAAAGGAACTATTCGGACGCAAATTCTGATCTGCTGCCTGTTGATGAGCGCCATCACAGCGGCACTCGGCGTCTACGCGACATCCGGCATTAGGCACGCAGCGGATCTGGTCGCCAAGACCTTCGATGAATCGCTGATGTCGATCAATTATGCGCGCGCGGCTGCTGCCGACTTCTCCAATATGCGCGCGGCTTCCTCCCGCCGGCTGGTGAGTACGGATCCTGCGTCGCGCGCAGCCCTCGACAAGGAAATCGACAGTCTCGGAAAGACGCTCCACGAAGACCTCAACATCGCTGCCGAACGCTCTCAATCCACTCTTGCCGTCGCCTCAGCGAGGAAGGTGCAGGAGGCCGCCGACGCGTGGACCGCGCTGCATCACAAGGTCGTGCTGGAGGAAGATGCGACGGACAACCCGACCGATGGGAAGGGGCAGAGCACGCAGGCCGCCAGTCTCGATAATTATGCCAAGGTTGTCGACCAGCAGGTTGACCTGCTGATCAATTACACGGCGGGCGATGGCTTTCTGTTTCGCCAGCATGCGCTTTCCGCGATCAACCGCGACATCAACTTCAATCTGGTCGCGCTGGCCGCGGCGCTGATCTTGTCCGGATTCCTATCGTGGCGGTTAAGCCGCCGGATCATCGGGCCGGTTGCGGTGGCGTCAAAGGCTGCGCGCAACATCGCGGAGGGCAAGCTCGATGTCGATATTCCCGCCGGAGGCGAGGATGAGCTCGGCACGCTGATCACCGCTATGGGCGTCATGCGTAACAACATCAGGGATATGATGGAGCGGGAGATCGCTCAGCGGCGCTCCGCGCAAGCGCGCCTCACCGATGCACTTGAAACCTCCCAGGAAGGCGTCGTTCTGCTTCAGGCTGATGGTCAGGTTGCGTTGGCTAACTCTCGCGCGTGCGAATTCCTGGCGGAGGCGCCAGACCTGCTGCGTTGCAGCCCATTCGAGGATCAGTGGATTGAAAACCCGCTGGTCGATTTTGCGCCTGCGGCGCTGCGGGATTCGGCAAGCGAGGCTCGCCTTCCGAACGGGCGCTGGCTGCGCGTCAGCCGCAGCATGACGCAGGAGCGCGGCGTGATCGTCGTTTTCAGCGACATCACCGCCCTGAAGATGCAGGAAGAGCAACTTCACGAAACCAACCGGAGGCTCGACGCCGCGCTCGAGAATATGTCGCAAGGCCTGTGCCTGTATGACAAGGATGCGCGTCTTCAAGTCGTCAATCGCCGGTTCTGCGAGATATTCAATATTCCGGTGGGCTCCGTTCATGCCGGCATGAGCTTCGAATCCGTCCTGATGCTGAGTGTCATGGCTGGAAATCATGCGGGTCAGAACGTCAGCGACCTCTTGGCTGAACGGCAACGCTTCCTGTCCCGCGAGAAGATCGACAGTTACTATCAGCAACTCAGCGATGATCGCGTGATTTGCGTCAGGCACAGGCCGGCCTCCGATGGGGGATGGCTGACGACATGTGAGGATGTCACCGAGCAGCGTCAGGCGGAGTCGAAGATTACTTTCATGGCCCGCCACGATGCGCTGACCCGTCTTCCGAATCGCGTTCTGTTGGCGGAACGGATCGAACAGGCGATTGCGCAAGTCGGGCGCGGGTCCGGCTTTGCGATCCTCTGTCTCGACCTCGATAATTTCAAGCAGGTCAACGATACGCTCGGCCATGCGGTGGGTGACGAATTGCTGTGTGCCGTCGCTGACAGGCTGGGGTCCTGTGTTCGCGAGATCGATACGGTCGCCCGCCTTGGCGGCGACGAATTTGCGATCATCCAGGCCGACACCCAGCGCCCGGAGGATGCCGCGCGGCTGGCGCGGCGCATTGTCGAATGTCTTGGCGAGCCTTATGAGTTCGACGGACAACGCATCGTTATCGGTTGCAGCGTGGGCATTTCCCTCTCGCCGGGCGATGGCACATCGGGCGAAAAGCTTCTGAAGAACGCGGATGTCGCCTTGTATCGTGCAAAGGCGGAGGGCCGAGGAATCTGGCGGTTCTTCGAGACCGAGATGGATGAAAGCCTGCAGAAGCGCCGCGCATTGGAGCTCGATCTGCGGGAGGCCATGGACAAGAAGCAGTTCGAGCTTTTTTACCAGCCGCTGTATGACATCGATCTCGACAAGGTCTGCGGCTTCGAAGCCCTGCTGCGCTGGCGTCATCCGGTCCATGGCGTGGTGACGCCCGAACAGTTCATCTCCGTCGCCGAAGAGATCGGCCTCATCATCCCGCTGGGCGAATGGGTGATCCAGCAGGCGTGCCGGGAGGCCGCGTTATGGCCGGACGATCTTAAGGTCGCGGTGAATGTCTCTTCCGTGCAATTTCGCAGCCCGCGATTGCTGGAAGCTTTCTCGTCCGCCTTGGCCAGTTCGAAACTTCCGCCGAAGCGGCTGGAGCTCGAAATCACGGAATCCGTTCTTCTCACCAACAACGGCGAAACCACGGAAACCCTACACAAGCTTCGCGCCCTCGGGCTGCGGATCGCACTGGATGATTTCGGAACCGGCTATTCGTCGTTGAGTTATTTGCGCAGCTTCCCCTTCGACAAGCTGAAGATCGATCAGTCGTTCGTTCGCGATCTGACCGATGCCGAAGGCTCCAGGGTCATTATCCGAGCAATCGTCAGCCTGGGTAAGAGCCTCGGTATGCGGACGACGGCGGAGGGCGTGCAGAATATCGCGCAACTCAATTATATTGCGGCGGAAGGCTGCAATGAGGTGCAGGGCTATTTCTTCAGCAAACCGGTTGCCGCATCCGAAGTTCCGTCCGTCATCCGGACATGCCGGAACAGGCTCAAGAAGGATGCAGAGGGAATCTATGCGCTGAGCAATTGAAGGCGCTAGCCGGTCAATAAGCCGACGCGGCAGGGGCCTTTATGCCGCTTCGCATCTTCGACATCACCTGCTGGGCACCGGCGGTCATCAGGCGTGAATCCGAACCGATGGTCACGAGGCGGAAGCCGCGTTCGATGCGCTTCAGCGCCATCTCGGGCGTTCCGTTGTGAATACACGGAATGACGCCATGCTCGTTGGCTTTGGCGAGGACCATGTCGATGGCTTCCGCGACGGGCTTGTCGACGTCGTCGAAGGTTGGCGCGCATCCGAGTGACAGCGACAGATCAGCTGGGCCGATGTAGACGGCATCGAGCCCTTTGACCGAGAGGATTTCGTCGAGCTTGTCGAGCGCCTGCTGGGTTTCGATCATGGCCAGCGTGACGATGGTTTCGTTCGCCTTTTGCGGATAATCGGCACCGGCATAAAGCGTCGCGCGGATGGGACCCAGGCTGCGCCCGCCGTCCGGCGGGTAGCGGCAGGCGCGGACGAATTTCTCGGCATCCTCGCGGCAATTCACCATCGGGCAGATGATGCCATAGGCGCCTGCATCCAGCGTCTTCATGATGATGCCGGGATCGAGCCATGGCACGCGCGCGATCGGGACCGTGGGTGTCGTCGAGATCGCGGTGAACATCGCGACCGCAGATGCATAGTCGGTGACGCCGTGCTGCAAATCGACGGTCAGCGTGTCCCAGCCCTGATGGGCCATGACCTCGGCGGAGAACGAGCTTGGAATGGCGAGCCATCCGTTGACGACAGCGCCGCCGCTTTTCCAGATCGAGCGAATTTTGTTTTCACGCATTATTTTTGTCCTCGATGAAAACTAGCGCACCATGCAGGGCTGCTTGGGATTGAACGTCCAGTTCGGGATGAGGAATTGCATGGCGGCGGCATCGTCGCGCGCGCCCAGCCCATGCTTTTTGTAAAGCGCGTGCGCTTTCTCGATCTCGGCCATGTCGGGTTCGATGCCGAGGCCGTGACGTTCCGGCACCTTGATCATGCCATTCCTGATTTGCAGCGGCTCTTTGGTGAGGCGCTGGCCGTCCTGCCAGATCCAGTGCGTGTCGAGCGCGGTGATCCGTCCCGGCGCGGCCGCTCCGACCTGCGTGAACATGGCAAGGGAAATGTCGAAGTGATTGTTGGAATGCGAGCCCCATGTCAGGCCCCATTCGTGGCAGATCTGCGCGACACGCACCGAGCCCTGCATCGTCCAGAAATGCGGGTCGGCGAGCGGAATATCGACGGCGTGCAACTGGATCGCGTGGCCGAGCTGGCGCCAATCGGTCGCGACCATGTTGGTCGCGGTCGGAAGACCCGTGGCGCGGCGAAACTCCGCCATGATCTCGCGGCCGGAATATCCCTGTTCGGCGCCACAGGGGTCTTCGGCGTAAGTCATGATGTCACCGCGTCCCTTGCAAAGCCGGATCGCTTCTTCGAGTGACCACGCGCCATTGGGATCGAGATTGATGCGCGCATCGGGAAAGCGCTTCTTCAGCGCGGCGATGGCGGCGACTTCGTCCTCGCCCGCGAGCACGCCACCCTTCAGCTTGAAATCCTTGAAGCCGTAACGCTGCTCTGTGGCTTCGGCGAGCCGGACGATGGCTTCAGGCGTCAGCGCAACCTCATGGCGCAGAGAGGTCCAGTCGTCCCTGGCCGAGGACTCGTGATGATAGGGCAGGTTAGTTTTGTTGCGGTCGCCGACATAGAACAGGTAGCCCAGCATCTCGACGGCGTCGCGTTGCTGTCCTTCGCCGAGCAAAGCTGCAACGGGCACCTGAAGATGCTGTCCCAACAGATCGAGCGAGGCCGCCTCAAGCGCGGTGACGGCGTGAATCGTGGTGCGCAGATCGAAGGTCTGCAGGCCGCGGCCACCGGAATCCCGGTCTCCGAAGGCCTTTCGAACTGCGTTCAGGATCGCCTGATAGGAGCCGATTGGTTTGCCGATCACCAGCTCGCAGGCGTCTTCTAGCGTGTTGCGGATCTTCTCGCCGCCCGGCACTTCACCGACGCCGGTATGGCCCGAATTGTCAGTGAGAATGACGATATTCCGGGTGAAGAACGGGCCATGCGCGCCGGAGAGATTGAGCAGCATGCTATCCCGGCCCGCGACCGGGATAACACGCATGTTCGTCACGATTGGTGTCGAAGTCTGTGTCACGTTCATCCCTTCGTCATTCAATCGTGGGGTAGGTGCTAGTTGCCCGGCAAGCTGTGGGCGATGGGAAGGTAGTAATCCTTCCATGACTTCGGCTCGGTCTTCAACGTACCGATCTTGTAGAGATGCTGCGCGAACTTCATAACGCCCTGCGGCTGCGGATTGAACTCCATCATCATGGGTTCTTTCAGATAGGACAGCAGATCGACGTCGCTGGTCGTGTCGTGCGTGACCTCTTTATACATCTTGACCGCATCCGCAGTGTGTTCGCGAATAAAGGCCTGCGCTTCCAGCGTCGCGGCATAAATGGCCTGAATGGCCTTGGGATTGGCATCGGCGAACTTGGTCGTGCAGAAGAACTGCGACTGCGTCAGCGGGCTGCCGATGATGTCCTGCGACTGGACGACGATGTGCGCGCCGGGGACGCTCTTTAACTCGCGGAACTGGAAGGGCGGTGCGGCGAAGTGGTTGCGGATTTCGCTCGTTGGATTGGTCATGGCGCCGAATGCGTCGGGATGCCCGAGCTGAACCGTGTTGGCGTCGAACTTGGCATATTCCTTGTCGCCAAACATCTTGGCGGCGGCCATTTGCAGCAGAATGGCCTGAGTCGAGACCTTGATGGTTGGCACGGCAATCCTGTCGCTGGGCTTGATGTCGGCCAGCGTCTTGATGTTTGCATCGCGCGAGATCAGGGCCAGCGGCAGGGCGGAGCTTGCGACAATCGCCTTCACGCCGCCTTTGGTGCGGTCGTTGAGAAGCAGCAGATTGCCGACGCCGGTATTCACCACCTGGATGTTGCCCGCGAGCAGCGCATCGGTCTGCGCGCCGCCGCCGCTGAGGTTGACCCAGTTGACCTTGAAATCCTTCAGGCCAAGCTTGGCGGCCTGCTTCTCGATCAGGTTCATCTTCTCCATCACGTGGCTTGGCAGGTACACGATGCCCGGTTGCCGGGTGATGGTGATCTCGGTCTTTTCCTGTGCGAATGCGGGGCCTGCACCGAGAAGTGCCAGCCCCAATATTGCGGTACGATAAATCTTGCTCGGCAGTGCCCTCATTGCCTTATCCTCCCTGTTGTTTCGTCCCATGGTCCGGCTGTCGCGGACTTTACGTCCCCTTTCGCGAGGGGTTATGTCTTGGCGAGAAGGCTATCCGGGTGCTGCGGGCGGGTCTAATCCAAAGGGTAGATGGATCGATACAATTCTTGTATTGATGAAAAGGCCGCCGCGAGGAGCGTCCGTTGTTCGAACTCAATCAGCTTGTCTGTTTCGTGACGCTGGCGGAAGAATTGCACTTCGGCCGCGCCGCGCGCAGGCTGGCGATGACGCAGCCGCCGCTCAGCCGGCAGATTCAGCTTCTCGAACATCACCTCGATACCAAACTGTTCGACCGCACCAGTCGCACCGTGCGTTTAACGCCTGCGGGAGAGCGGTTTCTCGTCGAGGCGCGCCAGATCCTGCGGCTGGCGGAAGGAGCCTCGTCGCTCGCCAAGAAAGTGGCGCTCGGGAAAACCGGCTCGATCCGGATCGGCTTCACCGCCGCATCCGCTTACGATTTCGTGCCGCGCTTGGTGACGGCATGTCAGGCGGAATTGCCGGATGTCGATCTGTCGCTGAAGGAGATGGTGTCCGGCGACCAGATGGAGGCGCTCGGCTCGGGTCAGATCGATATCGGCTTTATCCGTCCGCTTCTGGTCCGGCACGGCATCGAATCCATGAAGGTGTTCGCCGAAGGCATGTGTCTGGCGGCCCCGGCCGGGCATCCGCTGGCGCGCAAGAGATCGCCCACGTTGCGCGATCTGCACGAGCAGCCCTTCGTCATGTACTCGCCGCATGAGTCCCGCTACTTCCATGAACTGGTTGTGGCGCAACTGGCGCAGGCCAACGTCCAGCCGCGCTATGTGCAGTATCTCGGGCAGGTTCATTCCCTGCTGTCACTGGTGCGGGCCGGGCTTGGGCTGGCGCTGGTTCCGGAATCCGCGACCGGACTTCACCTCGATAATGTGGTGATGCGGCCGGTCGCGTTGCGCTCAAAAGCTCCGGTCGAGGTTCATGCGGTCTGGCGGCGCGATGCCGCGTCGCCGCTGATCCCGCAGATCATCGCAATCGCCAAGCGGCTGGCTCACCGGCCGCGCCGCCGCTAACCACCAGCGGTTCAGTATTGCGCGTCCTTCTCGTCCTCGGACATTGAGCCGATGGCGGCCGTGGGCATTTCCCGCAAGCGTTTCAGGCCGAGCAGCCGTTCGCGCACAATCACGAAAATGCCAGCGCCGGCGATGATGGCCGCTCCGCCGAGAACATAACCCGTCGGCACCTCGTCGAAGACCCAGTAGCCGAGCAGGAACGCCCAGATCATCGCGGAATAATCCAGCGGCGCGAGAAAAGAGGCGGGCGCGTAACGGTAGCTCTCGGTAAAGCCCATCTGACCGAGCCCGCCGGTGATTCCGATCCCGATCAGAAGCAGCCAGTGCAGCGGTGTCGCCGGTAGGGTCCAGCCGAACGGAATCGTGAACAGCGAAGACGTCAACACGATCAGCGCCATGAAAGTCACGACGGCTGGCGTCGTCTCTGTCGCCGTGATGCGCCGGATCTGGATGGTCGCGCCTGCGGTCGTGCATGCGTTCATCAGTGCGAACATGATGCCGAGGCCGATCGTCGAGGACCAGGCGACGTGGTTTCGGAAATATGGAACGAGCATCAGCAGGACGCCGCAGAATCCGACGGCGACGGCGGACCACCGGTAGGCCCGCACTTCTTCCTTGAGAACCAGCCACGAGAACACGACCGTCAGCAGTGGCGCGATATAGACGATGGCGGTGTAATCGCCGATCGGCATCCGCGCGAGTGCTGCAAAGGTGCAGAAGGTGCCGACAACGGCAAAGCTGCCGCGAATGAGGTGCGCGGCCGGATTTTTCGTCTTGAACGCCTGATCGAGTTCGCCGCGCAGCCCGAAGAAAAGAAAGATGGGAATCAGGGCAAACAGCGAGCGGAAGAATGCGACCTCTCCGGCGGGATAGGCTCCTTCCAGATAGCGTGCCTGGGCGCCCATCAGCGCGAACATGATCGTGCTGAAAAGCTTGAACGAAATCGCCGGAATGATTTTCATTGAAACGGATCGTATGGCGGTTCGGGAAGCATGCGCCGCCGCGTGGCATCCCTTTACTACCGGCGTAACGCTTTTGGCAATTTCGTTGCGAATGGCAGGTGCGCTTCTGGCGCCATTTGTATCGCATAGTGGGAAAATTGACGCTCTCCCGATCCTGGATGAGTATCGAAGCACGAAGACTCACGGAGATGATGTCTTCGATCTATTCGAGCCGGTTGGCTTCCTCGGGGCGCAATCCCAAAGGCAAGTGCGATCGGCGTGTCTCGTGCGAAATATGTTTGCAGGGAGGACGACGTGACATCACGACAGAAGGATTCCGTCCGCGCGTCTGCGGCGACGCGGCGGCAGTTTATCGGCGCGGGCTCCGCGATGCTGGGCGGTGCGGCGATTGCGGTGGCGAGTGGAGGGAAGGCCGCTGCGCTTGATGCATCGGCCGATCCGAACGGGCCGCCGAACATTCCGGAGTGGATGAAGCAGCCCGGCGCCGATGTCGGCAGCCAGATCTATGGCACGCCGTCACCCTTCGAGAAGAAGGTGGTGCGCAATGTTCCGAAGAAACTCAAGCAATACACATCGGCATCCAGCCGCACGCCCTTGCAGGAATTGGACGGCATCATTACGCCGAACGGCGTTTTCTATGAGCGCCATCATGGCGGCATCCCGGAAATCGATCCGGCGCAGCACCGGCTGATGATCCATGGTCTCGTGGAGCGGCCGATGATCTTCACCATGGATCAGATCCGGCGCTATCCCTCCGAATCCCGGATTCACTTCCTTGAATGTTCGGGCAATCCAGGCTTCGAGGCGATCTACAGCAAGACGGCGTCTGATCTTGTCGGGCTCTTGAGCTGCGCCGAATGGACTGGCGTGCCGCTCAAGACGGTGCTGGATGATGTCGGCTTGAAGCCCGGTGCAAAATGGATCGTTGCCGAAGGCGCGGATGCGGCGGCGCTCACCCGCAGCATTCCGATCGAGAAATGTCTCGACGACGCGATGCTGGTCTACAGCCAGAACGGCGAGCGGTTGCGCCCCGCGCAGGGTTATCCGCTGCGCCTGCTGTTGCCGGGCTTTGAGGGCAACACCAACGTCAAATGGCTGCGCCGGCTGCATGTCGTGACCGAGCCGGTCTACTCTCGCGAGGAAACGTCGAAATATACCGATCTGATGCCGGACGGGACGGCGCGGCAATTCACTTTCTATATGGAAGCGAAGTCGATCATCACGCGCCCGTCAGGCACCCAGAAGATCGAAAAGGGCTTCAACGAGATCACCGGCCTCGCCTGGAGCGGCCACGGCAAGATCGCCAAGGTCGATATTTCCACCGATGGCGGCAAGAGTTGGCAGACGGCCAAGCTACAGGAGCCGGTTCTCACCCGTGCTTTGGTGCGTTTCCGCTTCCCATGGACGTGGGATGGCAAACCCACTGTCATTCTCAGCCGTGCGACGGATGAAACTGGTTATGTGCAGCCGAGCTTCGATGAGTTGAAGGCGGTGCGCGGATTGAAGTCGTTTTACCACAACAATGCGATGCAGCCGTGGAAGGTCGCGGAGAGCGGGGAGGTCAGCAATGCGAACGTCAAGGCTTAAGCTGGCAGGTGCCGCGATTGTTGTTCTCGCCGCGGCGACGGCCGCCGATGCGCAGCCGAAATACGGCTTCGGAAACCCGGCGACACCGGCGGAAATCGCCGCGTGGAATATCGACGTCGACCGCGACGGCAAGGCCTTGCCGCCGGGCAAGGGAAGTGTCGCGCAGGGGCACGAGGTGTTTGCGGCCCAGTGCGCGTCATGTCACGGCGAGAAGGGCGAAGGTGGTCTCGGCGACAAGCTCGTCGGCGGGCAGGGCACGCTCGCCACGCCGAAGCCGGTGAAGACCGTCGGCAGCTTCTGGCCTTATGCGCCGACGCTGTTCGACTATATCCGCCGGGCGATGCCGCTGAACGCACCGCAGTCCCTGACCAACGATGAGGTCTATGCGGTGTCGGCCTACGTTCTCAATCTGAACGGTCTGGTACCGGACAACGCGACGCTCGATGCCAAGTCGCTCGCTGCTGTGAAGATGCCAAACCGCAACGGGTTCGTTCAGGACCCGCGCCCGGATGCACATAACAAGGCGTGCATGAGCAACTGCTAGGCTGATCCCTCGCCGCCGTGCTTCAAAACGCGGCGGCGAGTTCTTTTGCGCCGGGGCGGCTGCTTTCGCTGTCCATTCGCGCGTTGGTGGCGGCAATCAGTTTCGCCACCGTGTTGTTGCGGCTTGCGACCGGATTCCGCTCATAGCCGCCACGCTGGAAGAAATTCGAGGTCGGCACCTGCATGCGCAATGCTTGCGGCATCGAGACCATATCGAAACCATTGCCGTCGCCGGTGAGGTTCATCATTTCCAGTTCGGCGGCGCTCAACGGCCGGGTGTAGCCCCTGTGCCGTGCGAAGTGGACCGAGGTCAAAAGCTTGTGCGTCTGCAGCCATGGCCCGATATCGACATCGAGATTGAGCGCGTGGATGGCGAGACCTTTGGGTGTCTTGGCAAGCCGCGCATGCGCGCTCCAGTCGTCGGGCACGGATTTGGCGAAGGCAATCATCCTGCGCAACATGGCGATCTTGCTGGCCATGACCTTCCGGTGCGGCTCCGGTGCGCGATGCATGGCGGCGGTGAGACCGGCGAGGATGCCGTCGCCCTGTTCGGCCAGAACCTCGACGGTATTGGTCGTCAGCAGCTGGTTGTAACCGAGCGCGGTCGAGATCGCGCGGGCATTGGGTCGGGGGAATTCGAGACCGGCCTGTACGTCGTATTTGCCGTTGCCGCCCGCCTCGAAGCAGTAGACTCGCACCGCCTGTTCGCGGCTCACGCCGAGTGAGGCCGCGACCGCGGCATAGGCTTTCTTGAACTCGCTCTCGCTGCGGGGACGCGATGGCGTGAATTGGAACTGTTCGGCGGCGTGGCGGACGAAATCCGCCACCACGGGCAGGGGAGGCTGTTTCGGCGGCAGCTTGTGCGGAGCGGTCGGATCGACCGGCCTTGGTGGCCCGGTATAAACCGGCGGCTGCGTCAGGACGTAGTCATCCGCGCCGATGGCTTCGCCGCTGCGGCGGCGAGCATTGCGCAGGCGCCGCTTCTCCGCGATCGCGGACCAGTAAGCCTCGGCCTTTGCCTCGAAATGCTCCCGCGCTTTTTGGTAGGCGGCAAGTTTTTGGTGATATTCGTTAATCTGGAAAGGGCTCGCGGACGCTGGGACATTTTGCTGCGCCGGCGCGGCAATCGCTGCTGAAAGCCCCGTAACCGCGAGAAATACCAACACCGGCGCGGCGCGGGCGGCATTGCGTCGCACATAAAAGCGGCGATCCGGTCTGATACGAACGTCTAACGTCATGCGACTCCTCGCCGATAGAAGAAGTTGACCGAACGCGTCCGTCCGTTCAACCTCCCGGCAACCACAAAAAAACCCAGGGAGGGATTATGAGGTTCAAGTTCGTATCCACGGTCGCCGCACTGGTCACGGCGATGAGCATGACGGCTCCGGCAGCGCATGCGGAGCAGTTCATCAACATCCTGACCGGCGGCACGTCCGGCGTTTATTATCCGCTCGGCGTTGCGATCGGCAAAATCTATGGCGACAAGATTCCGGGCGTCCGCGCGCAGGTGCAGGCCACCAAGGCGTCGGTCGAAAATCTCAACCTGATCGAGCAAGGCCGCGGCGAACTGGCTTTCACGCTGGGTGATTCGCTCAAGGCGGCTGTTGAGGGCGACGAGGAAGCGGGTTTCAAGAAGAAGCTCACCAAGCTGCGTACCATTGCGGCGATCTATCCGAACTACATCCAGATCGTCGCGACCGCCGATAGCGGCATCAAGACGCTGGCCGATCTGAAGGGCAGGACCCTCTCCGTCGGCGCGCCGAAGTCCGGCACCGAACTGAACTCGCGCGCGATCCTGAAGGCTGCGGGCATGAGCTACAAGGATCTCAAGCAGGTGCAGTATCTGCCGTTCGCGGAATCGGTCGACCTGATGAAGAACCGTCAGCTCGATGCGACCTTGCAGTCGGCGGGCCTCGGCGTGGCTTCGCTGAAGGATCTGTCGAGCTCGACCGAGATCAATGTGGTGGCGGTACCGAAGGCGACGGTCGAGAAGATCGGCCCTCCGTTCGTGTCGGTTATCATTCCGGCCAACACCTATACCGGCCAGAAGTCCGACGTGGAGACCGCTGCGGTGGTCAATTATCTGGTGACCAATTCCGATGTCTCGGATGATGTCGCCTACCAGATGACCAAGCAGATCTTCGAAAACCTGCCGGAACTCGCCAACGCGCATGCGGCAGGCAAGGGGATCAAGCTGGAAACCGCTGCGACGGGTAGCCCCGCGGCGCTGCATCCGGGCGCGATCCGCTACTACAAGGAAAAAGGGATTCTCAAATAAGAATTCCGAAAAACGGTATTGAACTGAAACATGGCCGGGCTTAGTCCCGGCCATCCATATCTCGGGCCTCCGAAGAACGCGGATCAAGCGTCATGGGCGCGTTACAAGGCGACGGATTGAGCGTCGCTGCATCGATAAAGTGGGGATACCGATGCTGCAGGAACAGGGAACGCAGGAACACGTCAGCGTCGAGCTCGACAATTTCGAGCATGGCTTTCCGCCGGGCTTCGGTCCCGGCTGGTGGGGGCATTTAGCCTATGTCATCGGCATTGCGTTCTCCGCCTTCCAGATCATGGTGGCTGCGTGGAACTTTCTTCCGACCCAGTCGGTGCGCGGCATCCATGTCGGCTTTCTGATTCTGTTGTCCTACGGCCTTGTTGCGAACTTCACGGCCAAGACGAACTGGCAGCGCCTCCTCGGCTGGGCTACCGGCGGTGTCGGCTTCTATTGCGGCCTGTATCAGTGGCTTTATTACGCCGATCTCATTCAGCGTGATGGTGATCCGAGCCGTCTCGATCTCGTTGTCGGTACCGTGCTCGCGATTTTGATTTTCGATGCGACACGCCGGTTGATGGGATGGGCGCTGCCGCTGATGTGCGGCGCCTGTATCGTGTATTGGGCGTTTGGCCAGTATCTGCCATCGCCGTTCAATCATCGTGGCTATTACTTCGACCAGATCGTCACGCATCTGTCTTACGGCACCGAGGGTTTCTACGGCGTGCCGATCTATGTGTCGGCGACTTACATCTTCCTGTTCATCCTGTTCGGGTCGTTCCTTGAACGCGCGGGCATGATCCAGCTCTTTACCGATTTCTCGCTTGGTCTGTTCGGCGGCACGCGCGGCGGCCCTGCGAAGGTCGCCGTCGTGGCCTCGGGCATGATGGGCACCATTTCCGGCTCGGGCGTCGCCAACGTGGTGACGGTGGGCCAGTTCACGATTCCGCTGATGATCCGTTTCGGCTATCGCCGCGCTTTCGCGGCGGGCGTCGAGGCCACCGCATCGATGGGCGGCCAGATCATGCCGCCGGTGATGGGCGCGGTCGCGTTCATCATGGCCGAGACACTGGGCGTGCAATATTCCGTCATTGTGCAGGCGGCGGTGATCCCGGCGATTCTGTATTTCGCGTCCGCGTTCTGGATGGTGCATCTCGAAGCCGGCAAATACGGCCTTGTCGGCATGAAGAAGGAAGAAATCCCGAACGCGTGGAGGGCGCTGGTGAAGGGCTGGTATCTGGTCCTGCCGCTGGCTGCGCTGGTTTTCATGTTGTTCGAGGGCTTCACGCCGCTTTATGCGGGCAGCATGGGTCTGGCCCTCACGGTGACGCTCATCCTCGGTACGAGCATCGTCGCCGGATTCCCGACCCAGGTGATCCGCTATGTTTTCTGGATCGGGCTTGCATTGGTCGTGGGGTCGCTGTTCCGCAATGGCACCAGTGTCGACATCCGCTACGTTGCGGCTGTCGTGCTGGCGCTGGTGCTGTTGTCCGCGCTGACCCGTGGTGGCCGCGCCACGCTGGTGGCCTGCCGGGATTCGCTGGCAGAGAGCTCGAAGTCGGCACTGACGGTCGGCATGGCCTGCGCTATCGTCGGCACCATCATCGGCATGATGACCCAGACCGGCGTCGGCACGGTGTTCGGAAGCTGGGTGATCGGACTCGGCAAGCAGAGCCTGTTCCTGGCGCTCATCATGACGATGCTGCTGTCGATTCTGCTCGGCACCGGCATTCCCACCATCCCGACCTACATCATTGTTGCGGCGCTGGCCGCACCGGCGCTGGCGCATCTCGGCGTGCCGTTGATCGTCAGTCACATGTTCGCGTTCTACTACGGCATCATGGCGGACCTCTCGCCGCCTGTTGCGCTGGCGGCACTCGCCGCCGCGCCGATAGCCAAGGAAAATCCCGACAAGATCGGCTGGGAGGCAATGCGGATCGCGCTTGCCGGTTATGTCATTCCGTTCATCGCGGTCTATTCGCCTGCGCTGATGATGCAGGCGAGCGACCCAATGGTGGCGACCCTCGGCTTCTATGGCGCGGTCTTCTATGCCTTCCTCAAGGCGCTGGTCGCGATCGCCCTGTTCGGCATGGTGGCGATCGGCTTCCTGTTCACCCGGATGACGGTGATCGAGCGGATGGTTGCATTTGCGGCGGCGCTGATGCTGCTTGGCGAGTTCGCCTACAGCGACGAGTTGGGGTATGTTCTGGCGATTGCTGTTTTCCTCTGGCAATGGCGGAAGCGTCCGGCTCCGCCGCTGAAAGTGGCGCCGGAATCGACCGTCCCGTGAGGCCGCCCTGTAGGCGGGACTCTCTTTAAGCGAGGGTGTGTTGGGCCTTTGTTTTGCCGCTGCGGGCGTCGTCAAGGTGCTGTCGGTCACGGCATTTACCCTGGCGTGGACCCATTCGATCGAGAAGATCGAATGGCAGGAGGACTGGCACGTCACCCCGCAAGGGCTGCAACTGGTCGAGGCGCGGGTGAAAGGTTCGGGCGCGGGCATGGAGCCGCCGCCCGAAGCCCGTCTCGTCAATGACTGGTTTCAATGGTCGCCGAAGATGGCGCCACTGCCTCAGGTGGTGCTGGGCAATTCCGGTCTCGCCGGCGAATGGCGCATCTGCACCGATGGCCACTGCCGCACGCTGTCCGATGTCCTTGGTCGCAAGCTCGGTGCCGAACCGACGGTCATGAAGATCTGCGATGGCGCGACCGCGCCGAAGGCGGAGAGCGGCGCTATGGATAATGCCGCGATTGCCGGCGAACATGCCGCCGTGCAGCTTGCGCTGGCCCGCTCGGATTATGCCAAGGGCGATTTCGAGGGGGCGCGCGCCATCACCAGCGATATCATTCAGGCCAGGCCGGAGGATGCTGACGCCTTCGAGATACGCGGCAACGCCTGGGTTGGCCTGAAGAATTATGAGAAGGCGCTCGACGATTACGACGCGGCGATCCGCCTGACCCCGAAGGTGGCGCGGCTTTATGCCAGCCGCGCGGCGGCGTTCGGTCGGTTGCGGAATTTCCGCATGGCGGTGCGCGACTATACCGAAGCCGTGCGGCTTGATCACAGCGTCGCGCGGCTGCTCGACCGTGCCATCGCCTTCAGGAAAGTTCGGCGTACCGATCTTGCTCTCGACGATCTCACCGATGCAATCGGTCTCGCGCCGGATTCGGCCATGCTCTATCGCGAGCGCGGCGAGGTCTATGCCCGCAACAACGCCTATGATCGTGCCATCGCGGATTACAATACCGCGATCCGCCTCGATCCGGTCGCCGTGTCGTTTCTTGATCGCGGCATGGCGTATTACCTCAAAGGAAACAAAGCCGATCTCGACCATGCGCTGGCCGATTACGACCGCGCCATCGCACTCGATGATCGCATGGCGCTCGCCTACAATAACCGGGGTCTCGCGCTGCGCGACAAGGGCGAGTTGGGGCGGGCCTACGCCGATTTTTCCATGGCGTTACAACTCAATCCCGACCTCACGGTCGCGCGTGAACACCGCGACGCGCTCACCCCGCAGATGGCGCGGCTCGCCGGAAAGGGCCAAAAGTCGCATACGACGCTCGCCTGCGCGGCCGGTATAAAGGACTGTAACCGCCATTGAAAAAGGCGGAATTTAGGGTCCGGAGACCGTTCGATGAGTGATGCAAAAGCCCGTTATGCCGAAATCCATGAGCGCTCGCTGCGCGACCCGCAGGGGTTCTGGGCGGAGGCCGCCAAGGAGATCGACTGGTTCGAGCCTGCGAAAAAGGTGTTCGACCCTTCGATGGGAATTTATGGCCGCTGGTTCGCGGGTGGAGTCGTCAATAGCTGTTTCAATGCGGTTGATCGCCATGTCAAAGGCGGGCGGGCTGAACAACTCGCTCTCATCCATGATTCTCCGCTGACAAATCAGATCACGACGCTGACCTTTGCGCAGTTGCAGCAGGAGGTCGAGACGCTCGGCGCGGTGATGCAGGATTTCGGCGTCACCAAGGGCGACCGTGTCGTGATCTACATGCCGATGGTGCCGGAGGCCGTGATCGCGATGCTGGCCTGCGCGCGCATCGGAGCGATTCATTCGGTCGTGTTCGGCGGCTTCGCCTCGAAAGAGCTTGCGACCCGCATCGACGACGCCAAGCCGAAGCTGATCTTCTCCGCAAGCTGCGGCATCGAGCCCGGCCGCACCGTGCAGTACAAGCCGCTCCTGGACGAGGCGATCAGGCTCGCGTCGTTCAAGCCCGAAACCTGCATCATTCTCCAGCGTCCGCAGCAGGAATGCGATCTGGTCGCAGGCCGCGACCATGACTGGGCCAGCCTGCGCCAGAAGGCGCTCACCGCGGGCAAGCGCGCCGCGTGTGTGCCGGTGCTCGCGACCGATCCGCTCTACATTCTCTACACGTCCGGTACCACCGGCGTGCCGAAGGGCGTGGTGCGCGACAATGGCGGCCACATGGTGGCGCTGAAATGGTCGATGTCGAACCATTACGACGTCAAGCCGGGTGAGGTGTGGTGGAGCGCGTCCGACATCGGCTGGGTGGTCGGCCACAGTTATATCGTGTACGGGCCGCTGTTCCACGGCAACACCACGATCCTCTATGAAGGCAAGCCGATTGGTACGCCGGACGCAGGCGCATTCTGGCGCGTCATCGCGCAGCACAAGGCGGTGGCGCTGTTCACCGCGCCGACGGCCTTTCGCGCCATCAAGAAGGAAGATCCCGACGGCGCGCTGATGAAGAAGTACGACCTGTCGCGCTTCCGCGCGCTGTTTCTCGCCGGTGAGCGCGCCGATCCGCCAACGGTGGAATGGGCGCAGGCGCGGCTGCAGCGCCCGGTGATCGATCATTGGTGGCAGACCGAAACCGGATGGGCGATCGCGGGCAATCCCGTCGGCATCGGCGCGCTGCCGGTGAAGCCGGGCTCGGCCACCGTTGCGATGCCGGGCTATCAGGTCGACATCGTCGATGAATCGGCCAAGCCCGTGCCCGCGAACACCACGGGCTCGATCGTCGTCAAGCTGCCGTTGCCGCCATCCTGCCTGCCGACGCTGTGGCAGCAGGACGAACGCTGCAAGGAGGCCTATTTCAGCGAATTCCCCGGCTACTACAAAACCTCGGATGCTGGCTACAAGGACGAGGACGGCTACGTGTTCGTGATGGGCCGCACTGACGACATCATCAATGTCGCTGGACACAGGCTCTCGACCGGCGGCATGGAGGAAATTCTCGCCTCGCACCCGGATGTCGCCGAATGCGCCGTGCTGGGCATCAAGGATCAACTCAAGGGCGAGGTACCTTGCGGTTTCCTGGTGCTGAAATCGGGAGCCACCCGCAGCGCCAAGGACATCGAAAGCGAGGTCGTCGGCATGGTCCGCGACAGGATCGGCCCGGTCGCGGCCTTCAAGCGCGCGGTCACCGTGCCGCGCCTGCCGAAGACGCGCTCCGGCAAGATTCTACGCGGGACCATGAAGAAGATCGCCGATGGCGACCCCTGGAGCATGCCGGCGACGATCGAGGACCCGAAAGCGCTGGATGATATCAGCGCCGCGCTGAAGGGCTGAGTGCCAGAAAAGGCTTGAGAAGCGGGGCTATCCGGCCTAGCCAGATGAGGACGCCGCCGAGAGGCGGCGCCGCTATCGGCAAGCCATGGAGGTCTTTGCGATGAACGAGGATGCATTCAACATCAGCCTGCGGGGCTTTCTCAAGAAAGTCGGAATCACCAGCCAACGTGAGATCGAAGCCGCCATCCGCGGCGCGCTCGCCGATGGACGGCTGAAAGGCAATGAGAAAATCCCTGCCAAGATGACCTTGAATCTCGGTGGGATCGATTTCACCCATGTCGTGGAAGCAAGCATTGACCTCGAATAGAATATCGTGACCTTGAAACCTGCAATTGCAATGGCGGCGCTCGCCGCGAGCCTTCTGGTGTCGGCCTGCGCGCAGTTCGATCGCACGTCGCTGCCGCAGGCGGCGGCGACCGATGACGACGCGATGTGCCGCAAGGAAGGCGAACCGGGTTCGCAGCCTTATGTCGCCTGCCGCCGCGACCGTGACGTTGCCGCGTCACGGGCGTCGCGCTCGGAGGTCGGCGTCGAGCGCGCGCACAAGAATCTTGCCAACGATATGCTCAACGGCCGGTGAGCCGGATGTAACGCGGCGCGGTTTCCGCCGTAGAACGGATCATGATGAAAACAATATCGGGACTTCGCGCCTCCGCTTTCGCCATGGCGGTTCTGACGCTGGTTGCAGGCATGGCGTCGGACGTCCGTGCCGAGCCGGACAATGTCACAAGCCGCGAACGCATCCTGCGCGATCCGGAAATTCCGTCGCTTGGCAATCCGAACGGCGATGTCACCATCGTCGAGTGGTTCGATTATCAGTGTCCGTATTGCAAGGCGCTGTCGCCGGAACTTGAAAAGATCATCAAGGAAGACGGCCATGTGCGGTTTGTACTGAAGGACTGGCCGATTCTGGGGCCGCCGTCGCCGGAGGCCTCGCGCCTCGTGCTGGCGACGAAATATCAGGGCAAGTTCGAGGCAGCGCACAAGGCGCTGATGGCGCGGGTCGGGCGGCTCACCACAGGCACCATCGACGAGACGCTTGCGGGTGCTGGTGTTGACGTGGCGAAGGCGAAGGCCGATCTCGAGACGCACAAGGCCGAGATCGAGGCGCTGCTTGCGCGCAACAACGAGCAGGCCGAAGGACTCGGGTTCAATTCCACGCCATCCTTCATTGTCGGCACGTTCCGCATTCCGGGCGTCATGAAGCCCGAACTGTTCAAGCTCGCGATTGCCGATGCACGCGCCAAGGCGAAGGCCGAGAGCGGCAAGGCTGCTCCGAAGGCCAAGAGCAAATCCAAGTCCGAGCCGAACAAGATGGCGCCGAAAACGAAAGAAGCGCCGGCGAAATAGCGCGGCGCTTCTGTTTCATCCCGTCAATGCCATCACCGCATGAGCGCCGATGGATAGTTATTCCTCGTCGTCGTGTTTCTTGTCGTGGCCGAGCGTCTTCAGCTTGGCGAACACCGCATCGACGTTGATGTCTTCCTGCTCCTTGGCGGAGAGTGGAGTTTCGTGCTCGGCTTCGCGGCGCGTGGTCTCGGAAGCCGGCAGCAGCGTGACGCCGCCATATTCCTGCTTGGCCGGCTTTTCCTTCGCCGCGCGCTGCACCTCGAAATCGAGTTCGATCTGGGTGCACAGGCCGAGCGTGACCGGGTCCATCGGCGTCAGCGTCGAGGCGTTCCAGTGGGTGCGGTCGCGCACGCTGGCGATCGTGGTCTTGGTGGTGCCGACGAGGCGCATGATCTGCGCGTCCTTCAGTTCGGGATGGTTGCGCACCAGCCAGAGAATGGCGCTCGGGCGCTCGTGGCGGCGCGAGACCGGGGTGTAGCGCGGACCCTTTTTCTTCGCGGCCGTCGGCAGCACGACCTTGGATTCCTGCAGCTTCAGGCGGTAATCCGGGTCCCTCTCGCCTTTTTCGATCTCCTCGCGGGTGAGCTGGCCGGTGGAGATCGGGTCCATGCCCTTGATGCCCTGCGCGGCGTCGCCGTCGGCGATGGCACGGACCTCGAGCGGATGCATCTTGGTGAAATCGGCGACCTGATCGAACGACAGCGCGGTGTTGTCGACCAGCCATACGGCCGTCGCTTTCGGCATCAGCGGTGCATTGCTCATGGCAAATCTCCTTTGTGCTTCGCCCGCCTTTTTGAAGGGCGAAGCCGTCTGGTCATCGGGATGACGGGAATTCGCACCTATATAGTCCGTCACTGCCTTGCCGCGCAACCTGTCAGAAATCCGCCAAAGGGCGGGGAGGGCGGGCTTGACAGGGGAGGGGATGCGGCTCCTATTCCCTCGCATTCTCTTTTACATAGGCCCGATCGGCTTGGCCTCGCGGCACCAAAGCCCTATATCAGGGACACCGGTCCGTGATCCGCTCTAAACCCCTGTTTCGGCTGAAAAATGACCCTGCAAACTGAGAAACCGCCACTTTCGATCGTGCTCTGTTCCCCCCGCGGCTTCTGTGCCGGCGTGGTGCGGGCCATCGATACCGTCGAGCGGGCCCTGAAGCTGTATGGCGCACCGGTCTATGTGCGTCACGAGATCGTGCATAACCGCTATGTGGTGGAAAGCCTGCGCGACAAGGGCGCGATTTTCGTCGCTGAACTGGACGAAATTCCGCAAACCGACGCTCCGGTGGTGTTCTCGGCGCACGGGGTTCCCAAGGCGATCCCGGCCGAAGCCGGCAAGCGGCATTTTTTCACCCTGGATGCGACCTGCCCGCTGGTGACCAAGGTTCACCGCGAGGCGGCGATTCATTTCAAGCGCGGCCGCGAAATCCTGCTGATCGGCCATGCCGGACACCCGGAAGTGGTTGGCACGCTCGGCCAGTTGCCGAAGGGCGCGGTGGTGCTGATCGAGACCATGGACGCGGCGCGTTCATTCCAGCCGAAGGACGCCTCCAAGCTCGCTTTCGTGACCCAGACCACGCTCTCGATCGACGACACCAAGGAAATCGTCGCGGTGCTTAAGGAGCGCTTCCCGGACATCGACGGCCCGCACAAGGAAGACATCTGCTACGCCACCACCAACCGCCAGCTCGCGGTGAAGAAGGTGGCGCCGAAGGTCGATGCGATGATCGTAGTCGGCTCGCCGAATTCCTCGAACTCGCAGCGCCTGCGCGAGGTCGCCGAGCGCGAGGGCTGCAAGGTCTCCGTGCTGGTGCAGCGCGCCTCCGAACTTGACTGGGCGAAATTCGAGGGCATCAGCCGCCTCGGCATCACCGCGGGCGCGTCCGCCCCGGAAGTGATCGTCGAGGAGATCATGGACGCCTTCGCCGCGCATTATAAGCTGCACGTCGAAACCGTCTCGGCGGCCGAGGAGGATGAATTCTTCCCGCTGCCGCGCCCGCTGCGCAACGAAGCGGCGGCTGCGGAAAAGGCGGCTGGCTGAGGACGCACGGGCAATTCGCCGCCCCGGCATCTTCAATCCCGCCTTCCGCCGGTGATATGATGCGCAACGCTCCTGATTCCGGCATTCCATCGGGGGCGATAACGACAGCCAATTTCGGAATCGGAACACCCTGATGGCGGTTTATACCGACGTTGCCGCCGACGAGCTCGCGGGCTTCCTGTCCGGTTATGATCTCGGCGAGTTGCTGTCCTACAAGGGCATCGCCGAAGGCGTCGAGAATTCCAACTTCCTGCTGCACACCACGCGCGGCCATTTTTTCCTGACGCTGTATGAAAAGCGCGTCGCCAGGGGCGATCTGCCATTCTTCCTCAATCTGATGGGTCATCTCGCCGCGCGCGGGATCATCTGTCCGCAGCCGGTAGCGAATAAAAGCGGCGAGACGCTTGGCGTGCTCGCGGGACGCCCGGCCGCGATCATCGATTTTCTTGAAGGCGTCTGGCCGCGCAAGCCCGGTGTCGTGCATTGCGCCGCAATCGGTGAAGCGCTTGCGAAGCTGCATCTGGCGGGCGCGGATTTCGCGATTTCGCGCGCCAACGCCCTGTCCGTTGCAGGCTGGCGGCCGTTGTTCGAAGCGGCAGAGGCGCGCGCCGATACGGTGCAGCCGGGTCTACGCGATTTTCTCGCCGCCGAACTCGCTCATCTGGAGGCGGGCTGGCCGGCCGATCTGCCGCGCGGCATCATCCATGCCGACCTGTTTCCGGATAACGCGCTGTTTCTCGGCGACAGACTGTCGGGGCTGATCGATTTCTATTTCGCCTGCAACGATCTGCTCGCCTACGACGTCGCGATCTGCCTGAATGCCTGGTGTTTCGAGGCCGATCATTCCTTCAACGTCACCAAGGCGCGGGCGTTTCTCAACGCCTACGGCAAGGTGCGTCCTCTGAGCGCGAAAGAGCAGGCGGCGTTTCCACTGCTGGCGCGTGGCGCGGCGTTGCGCTTTCTGCTGACGCGGCTGGTGGACTGGCTCAACGTGCCGCCGGGGGCACTGGTGAAGCCGAAAGACCCGCTCGAATATGTCCGCAAGCTGCGCTTCCATCAAAGCGTGGGGACCATTGCCGATTACGGCCTCGCCACGTCGGAAAACGTGACGTGAGTGAACCGCCCCGTCCGCATGTGGTGATCTTCACCGATGGCGCCTGCTCGGGAAATCCGGGGCCGGGCGGCTGGGGTGCGATCCTGCGGTTCGGCGAGATCGAAAAGGAAATGAAGGGCGGAGAAAATCCGACCACCAACAACCGCATGGAATTGATGGCGGCGATCTCCGCGCTGGAGGCGCTGAAGAAACCGGCCAGCGTCGATCTCACCACGGACAGCCAGTATGTTCGTCAGGGCATCACGAGCTGGATTCACAACTGGAAGAGGAACGGCTGGCGCACGGCCGACAAAAAGCCGGTGAAGAATGCCGAGCTTTGGCAGCGGCTGGATGCGGCGCTGAAGCCGCACGAGGTGCGCTGGCACTGGATCAAGGGCCACGCCGGTCATGCCGAGAATGAACGCGCCGACCAGCTCGCGCGCGATGGGCTGGCCGAGCATCGCTTGAAATAAAAATGCCCGGTGCGAGACCGGGCATTTTCTGTCAATGATTGCCGGAATTCTCAAAGCTGTCCGAGCAGCGTGTCGCCACCGGACACCTCGACTTTGCCGGGGTTCGGCTCGAGGTTGAGTTTCTTCACCACGCCGTTATCCACCAGCATCGAATAGCGGTTCGAGCGGATGCCGAGACCGCGCGCGGACAGGTCGATGTCGAGGCCGATCGCCTTGGCGAAATCGGCGCTGCCGTCGGCGAGATAGATCGCCTCATTGTTGAAATCGGTGTCCCGCTTCCAGGCATTCATCACGAAGACATCGTTGACGGAGACGACCGCGATGGTGTCGACGCCCTTGGCCTTGATCGCGGCGGCGTTCTGAAACACGCTCGGCATGTGCATCTTGTGGCAGGTGCCGGTGTAAGCGCCGGGCACCGCGAACAGCGCTACCTTCTTGCCCTTGAAAATCTCGTCGGTGGTCTTCGGCTTCGGACCTTCTTCCGTCATCACGGTGAAGGTCGCCTGCGGCAGGCTGTCGCCGACTTTAATGCTCATGCGTATCTCCTTGAAAAAAATCTGCTGGGTGGATCGGAAGGCGTGCCGCGTGCCAGCGTCGCGGACGCCGTTCAATAAAGATTGACGTTGAATTCGTAAGCGCGCTCGCCGCCGGTCAGGGTGAATTTGAGCGCGGCGCCTTCCGGGTTGACGCCGGACGGCAGTCCGACGAGATCGAATACGAAACGCTTCACGCCGGGCGGATGATGCGCGGCGAGTTTCGGCACCGGCAACGCCCAATCCGGCGATGGCCCTTCCACGAACAGCGCAGGCTCTTCTTTCTTCTCCGAAGTGACGTCGACCTGCACGGTCTTGGGGCCGACGCGCTTGACGTCGCGGATGGTCAGCGGATTTGGATCCCCGACATTGGCGGGCTTCGGCACGCGGTCCAGCGCCGCACTCAGCGTGCTGTCCTCGGTGCTGGCGACGCTGGTGACGGGCAGCGACAAATCGGCCTGCGCCGGCACGCACAGTTTTTCGCAGACAGCATATTGGATGTTGGCGTTGAGCGTCACCGGCTTGCTGGCGTCGCGGACCGCGATGCGAAGCGGGATGACGATTTCGTTGTGGTAGCCGAGCGCGGTGCCGCCTGCGCCATCGGGGAAGGCCTGCGGCGCGGGCCACAACACCGTGACAGCCTCGACGTTTTCGGATTTGGAGAAATCAAACCGCGGCGGGACGCCGGAATCGCCGGGCGTGCGCCAGTAGGTTTTCCAGCCCGGATCGAGCTTGAAATTGATGCCGCCGAGCAGCACGGGGCCGTTGCGCGAGCCCGCAAGCAGCCGAAGCTGTGCGTGGCTGTCGCGGGTCCATGGCGACGCATCCTGTGCGTGTGAGACGCATGGCAGCGCAACGAGTGTTGCAGCCGCGAGCAGAGCAGCGCGAAGCTTTACGGGAACAATGTCATTCATGCGACGTCTTACAAACACGGTGCGAAGGAAAGGCTGGTTGATTGACAGGAAGGACACCCAATATCAGGATCAGGCAAGAACAAAGAGACGGTTTGATGGACGAGAAACGGACATCTGAAGCACAGCCGGCTGGTTCTGACGAGCCTGCGGGAAAGGCTGTTTCAACGGAAACGACTTATCTCGACGGGCAGCTCCTTATTGCGATGCCGATAATGGAAGATGAGCGGTTTGCGCGCTCCGTCATCTATGTTTGTGCGCATTCCGCCGATGGCGCAATGGGAATTATCGTGAACCGCCCCGCCGGCAGTATCGATTTCCCGCAATTGCTGCGGCAGCTCGATATCGTCGACGATGCGGCACCGATCGAACTGTCCGATGATGGCGAAACGGTGAAGATTTTGCGCGGCGGACCGGTCGAAACCAGCCGCGGCTTTGTCCTTCATTCGTCCGACTATTCGATCCAGGATGCGACGCTGCCGATCGACGGTGGCATCTGCCTCACCGCGACGCTCGATATTCTGAAGGCGATTGCCCAGGGCACGGGGCCGAGGCAGGCCATTCTCGCCCTTGGCTATGCCGGGTGGGCCCCGGGACAACTGGAGAGCGAAATCCAGCACAACGGCTGGCTGCATTGCCCGGCCGATCCGGATCTGATTTTCGGTCGGGACATGGACGACAAGTACGAGCGCGCGCTTCATAAGATCGGCATCGACCTCGCGATGCTCTCCAACAGCGCCGGTCACGCCTGAGGCGTGACCGGCAGGCCGTTCAGCGGCTTTGCTGGGGCGCGGCCGTAGGGGCGGCCGGTGGCGGCGCGGCCGGAGTAGTCGTCGCAGCAGTCGTGGATGGAGACGTTGTCGAGGAGCGCAGCGAGTAGCGGCGCGGACGCGGTGCTTCGGTCTTGTCGCCGGTCAGCAGTCGCGTCGCGCTGGCCGCATCCATCGGTTCGCCGAACGCGAAGCCCTGCGCGTATTCGCAGCCGAGTTGATAAAGCTCGACCGCATCCGAATCCGTCTCCGCGCCTTCCGCCACCACTTCCATGCCGAGGTCGTGTGCCATCGCGATGATCGACTTCAACAGCGTCGGCCGCACGCCGTTACGCGTCGTGCGCACGAACGACTGGTCGATCTTGATGGTGTCGAATGGGAAGCGCTGCAGATAGGACAGCGACGAGTGGCCGGTGCCGAAATCGTCGAGCGACAGCCCGGTGCCGAGCTCCTTGATCCGGTGTAGCATCTGGGCGGCATGCTCGGGATTTTCCATCACCAGCGACTCGGTCAATTCCAGCTTCAGCGAGCCGCGCGCCACTGCCGAGCGCGACAACACGCCGCGCACGTCATGGATCAAATCATGGCGCAGCAACTGGCGCGACGAGACGTTCACGCTCGCGAACAGCGGCACGCGGGTGCGCGTCGCGCGCTGCCATGCGCTTAACTGCCGGGCGGTCGTGTCCATCACGAACTGGCCGAGATCGACGATCAGGCCGATCTCCTCGGCGATGGTGATGAACTCCGATGGAGACATCCGCCCGAGCTTGGGATGATCCCAGCGCGCCAGCGCCTCGAATCCCGCCACCGCGCGATCCTCCAGCCGCATGATCGGCTGGTAGAGGATGGTGATTTCCTGCCGCTCGATGGCGCGGCGCAGTTCGGATTCCAGCGTCAGGCGGTCGGTCTTGCGCGCGCGCATCGGCGGTTTGTAGACGTCGATGCGGTCGCCGCCGATCCGCTTGGAGTGATACATCGCAAGCTCGGCATCCTTGACGATCTCGTCGGTCAGCGGCGCCTGCGGGTCGCTGAGCGCAAGGCCGATCGAGGCAGTGAGGAAAATCTCGCGTTCATTGAAGGCGATCGGTGCGCGGATGGTCTTGCGGATAGTTTCGGCCAGCGCGGTGATCTTGGCGGGCTCGTGCTCGGAGGTCAGCAGCAGCCCGAACTGGTCGCCGGCGAGCCGCGCCAGCGTGTCCTGTGGCTTGAGAATGCGCGCTAGCCGCCGCGCCAGCGTCAGCAGGATGGAATCGCCGACCGCGATGCCGACGGAGTCGTTGACCTGCTTGAAGCGGTCGAGGTCGATCACCATCACGGTGGGACGCAGATTCGGCGCGGTCTTGATGAAGCTCGCCATCGCGTTGAGGCGGTCCATGAACAATTGCCGGTTCGGCAGTCCGGTGAGGTTGTCGTGCACGGAGTCGTGCAGCATGCGCTCTTCGGCATTCTTGATCTCGGTGACGTCGGAGAGCGTGCCGACCACCCGCGCGACCTCGCCATCGGAGCCGACCACCGGGCGCGCCTTCAGCGCGAACCACATGAAATGGCCATCGGGCGTGCGCAGGCGGAAATCCTGCACCAGGCGGCCGCGGCGCTGGTCCAGCACGCTGTCGAGCGCGGCGCGGAAGCGATCCTGATCGAGCGGGTGCAGTACTTCGAGCCAGCGCGCGGCGGGGCCTTCCAGCGTGCCGCGCTTGAGGCCGAGCAGGCCCTCGGTTTCGGGGCTGGTGAACACCTTGTCGGCGGACACGTCCCAGTCCCAGATCAGATCGCCCGACCCGGTCAGCGCCAGCGCGCGGCGCTCGACATCGGAGACGACGCCGGATGTCGTGCCGCCGGCAAAAGCGTGTTGCATCACCGTGAAGCCGATCAGCATCACGATCAGCACGAGGCCGCCGAGCAAAGCGGGGCCGACGATGTCGTTGGTCACGGCGCCGGTGACGGTCATGCCCGCCGCGATCACCCAGACCAGGAACAGGAACCAAGTGGGGATCAGCAGCACGGCGCGGTCGAAGCCTTGCGTGGCGAGATAGACGATCAGCGCGAAACCCGCGCCCGCGATCAGGAACAGCGAGATGCGCGCGATGCCCGAGGCGACGGCGGGATCAAACAAAGCGAGCGCCACCAGCGCGCCGAGGAAGGCGAGCCAGCCGATGGTGATGTGAGAGTATCGTACATGCCATCGCGATAGATTGAGGTAGGCGAACAGGAACACCAGCAGCGTCGCCGCCAGCATCGCCTCACCTGAGGCGCGCCAGACGCGCTCGGCGTCGATCGACATGTCGAACACCTTGCCCCAGAATCCGAAATCGACGCCGATGTAGACGAGCACCGCCCAGGCGAGCGCGGCGGCGGCGGGGAACATGATGCTGCCCTTCACCACGAACAGGATCGTCAGCACCAGCGCGAGCAGGCCCGCGATGCCGATCACGATACCCTGATACAGCGTGAAGGAGTTGACCTTGTCCTTGTAGGCTTCCGGCTCCCACAGATAGAGCTGCGGAATGGCGTCGGTGCGCAGTTCCGCGACATAGGTGACGACGGCGCCGGGATCGAGCGTGATGCGGAAGATGTCGGCGGTGGAGCTGTCCTGCCGGTCGGGCCGGTCGCCGGCGGACGGCGTGATGGTGGCGATACGCGACAGGCCGAGGTCCGGCCATAATAGGCCTGACGACACGATACGATAATGCGGCACCACGATCAGGCGGTCGATCTGCTCGTCGGTGGTGTTGGTCAGCGCGAACACCACCCAGTTCTTGCCACCCTCGCGCGCGCGCACCTCGATGCGGCGCACGATGCCGTCAGGGCCGGGCGCGGTCGAAACCTGGATGCGGTCGGTGTCGCTGTGCTGGAACTCGAGGACGCCGGTGAGGTCGATGGCAGGCGCGTCGGTGCGGACGCTGATGGCGTCGACCGCGTGTGCCGGCTGTAGGGCGGCCAACATCAGGAAGCTGAGCGCGAGGAGCGCGTAGCATCTGATCGAACGCAAGGTGTCTGTCTCCGCGGTCGGGCGCAGGGCCCTCAGGGCCCCGGCGGGAGCGCGATCAATGACACGAAAGCGAGATGAATCAAAGGCTTTACAGCCCCGTCATCCCCTCAAACCGCGAGCACAATTTTGCCAATATGCTGCCCGCTTTCCATCCGGGCGTGGGCTTTGGCGGCATCCTTGAGCGAAAACTCGCTGTCGATCAGGGGCTTTAGCTGCCCCTTCAGGATCCAGGGCAGGACGGTTGCCTCGATGGCCTTAACCATCGCCGCTTTATCCTTGTCCGAGCGCGGCCGCAGGGTCGATCCGGTGTGCCAGAGCCGCTTCATCATCAGCTTGCCGAAATTGGCGGTGGCCTTCGGCCCGCCGAGGAAGGCGATCTGCACGATACGGCCCTCGACGGCGGCGGCATCGTAATTGCGGTCGACATATTCGCCACCGACCATGTCGAGGATGACGTTGACGCCCTTGTCGCCCGTGGCAGCCTTGGCCTCGGCGACGAAATCCTGGGTCTTGTAGTTCACCGCGACATCGGCGCCGAGCTTGAGGCAGGCATCGGCCTTGTCCTGTCCGCCGACGGTGACGATCACCTTCGCGCCATAGGCTTTCGCCATCTGGATCGCGGTGGTGCCGATGCCGGACGAGCCGCCATGTACGAGCAGCGTCTCATGAGGCTTGAGTGCGCCGCGCTCGAACACGTTGTGCCACACCGTCATCACGGTTTCAGGAAGCGTGGCGGCCTGCTTCATCGACAGGCCATCGGGAATGGTGATGGCGTGCGCGTCGGGTGCCACGCAGTATTCGGCGTAACCGCCGCCTGCGGTGAGCGACATCACCCGGTCGCCGATCTTGTGCTTACTCGCGCCTTCGCCAAGCGCGACCACAGTGCCCGCGATCTCGAGGCCCGGCAGATCGCTTGCGCCTGGAGGCACGGGATACTTGCCCATCCGCTGCAACACGTCGGGGCGGTTGACGCCCGCGGCCTCCACCTTGACCAGGATTTCACCGGCGCGCGGCTTCGGCAGCTCGCGCTGCTCCGGGACCAGCACCTCCGGGCCGCCCGGTGAGGAAATGGCGATGGCGGTCATGTGGGTGGGGAGCTGATCCATGCGGGCGGTCCTCGGAAATATCGAATTGAGACAGGCAGGGTATGCCACCGAACGGCAGGCGAGTCAGCCCCGGCGCTCGACCGCAAGCGCCGCGCTGTGGCAGGTTGCGGAACAAGCAGGTGTCACCACAAGGAGAACGATATGCCGATCGACGACGATGACCGGCCGCGGCCTAAGATCACGCATCAACTCGGACAGGATCTATCGCTTCTATCGCTCGACGATCTGAACGAACGGATCGCGATGCTGGAGGCGGAGATCGAACGGTTGAAGGCCGAAGCCACGAAGAAACGTGCATCGCGTGATGCGGCGGCGAGTTTCTTCAAGTCATGACGGTCGCCGCCTTTGCCAACGAAAGGTAAATGAATTCGTTCATTTACGGCACATTAAGCTTTCGGGTTTATGACCAGACTGTCCTTGTTTGGACACCGAGTGGCTCCTGTCCACTCTGTTTGACGCCTCCCTGTTATCAACTTTCAAAAGCCGCCGGTTTCCGGCGGCTCTTTTTTTGCGTCATGGATTTGTTTGCTTCACGCAGATGTCACGGAAACCATATCCCGATTTGATCGGTTGGACGGCTGGACTCCAGAGCCGCCGGGAGGCAATGATTTGTTCATCATAAGAAACCGGCCGCGTAACAGGCGTACAAGTTCAAGGCGTTAACCATGTCGGATCAGGCGCAGGATGGTCTCATCCTGCTGAGCGAGCATTTCACCAATTCGGCCGCGTTTCAGGATCTATTCCGCGACGGCATGAATCTCGTCGAGGAAACGGCCGCGTATCTGGACGGCGAAGGCCGCACGGAAGCGAAATCGCTCGAGCGCGCCGTCGGCCTGACCTACGCGACCGAGAGCATGCGTCTCACCACGCGGCTGATGCAGTTGGCCTCGTGGCTCTTGCTGCATCGCGCGGTGCGCGAAGGCGAGATGACGCTGAACCAGGCCAATCGCGAAAAGACCAAGGTGAAGCTGACCGCAGCAGAACCGGGCGCAACCGATCTGATCGAGAAGCTGCCGTCACAATTGCAGGCGCTGATCACGCGCTCGATGGAATTGCAGGCGAAGGTGCGCCGCCTCGATGCCACCATGCATGCCGAGAAGACGGACGCCGGCGCGCCGGGCAATCCGCTGATGCCGCAACTCGACAGGCTGCGGGCCGCGTTCGAAGGCTGAGAGCTTTCCAATCACTCAAACGAAAAAACGCCCCGGCATCGGCGCGGGGCGTTTTGATTTGGACAGCCGTCAAAAGGAGGACTTTAGTCCTTCTTGAGGAAGCCCGAGAACTTCTTCTGGAACCGGGAGACGCGGCCGCCACGGTCGAGGATCTGCTGAGTGCCGCCGGTCCAGGCCGGATGCGACTTGGAATCGATGTCGAGGTTCAGCGTGTCGCCTTCCTTGCCGTAGGTCGAGCGCGTCAGGTACTCGGTTCCATCGGTCATAACGACCTTAATCGTATGATAATCCGGATGAATTTCGGCTTTCATGGCAAATCCTTCGGCGGCTCGCGCCTTGCTGATCGGTAATTTGTGGGGCGAATTTGGCGGGTCTATACCCCACGGGGCGGCTCCAGACAAGCAGCTTGACCCATCGCAGAGCGCCGCATTTGCCAGCGCGGTATCTGCAGCCTATTGGGAAGCCTGAAGAAAGACAGCGGTGTTGGCGCGATGAACGTGGTGGAACGCATCCCGGCGGAGGGGCAGGTCGTGCCGGCTTCGGCCGAAGTGAAGGCAGCTGAGCCGACGGCCGCGCCGCCGGAGACCAAGACTCGCCGCCCCGGCCTGCGGCCCTTGCTCGCGCTTGCGCCCTATGTCGGACGCTATCGTGGCCGCGCCATCGGGGCGCTGGTGGCGCTGATCATCGCCTCGCTGGCTACACTGGCTGTTCCTCTCGCCGTTCGCCGCATGATCGATTTCGGGTTCAGTCCCGAAAGCGTGGCGATGATCAACAACTACTTCAGCGTGATGATCGGCGTCGTCGCCGTGCTCGCGGCCTCCAGTGCGATGCGCTATTATTTCGTCATCACCATCGGCGAACGCATCGTCGCCGATCTGCGCAGCGATGTGTTCAAGCATCTCACGCGGCTGTCGCCATCTTTCTTCGACACGGCCCATAGCGGCGAGCTTGTCTCGCGGCTGACCGCCGACACCACCCAGATCAAGTCGGCGGTCGGTGCGTCCGTATCCATCGCGTTGCGCAATCTCGTGTTGTTCGTCGGTGCCGCAGCGATGATGGTGGTGTCGAGTCCCAAGCTATCCGGCTTCGTGCTCGCCGCGATCCCGCTGATCGTGCTGCCGCTGGTCGCCTTCGGGCGCCGGGTGCGCAAACTGTCGCGCGGCGCGCAGGACACACTTGCGGAAGCGTCATCCTATGCTTCCGAGTTGATTGGTGCGATCCGCACCTTGCAGGCGTTCACGAACGAGTTGCTGGCGCAGGCACGGTTCGGCGGCGAAGTCGAGCGCGCCTACGAGGCCGCGCGGGCCTCGACGCGCGCACGCGCGTGGCTCACCGCCGTCGTGATCTTTCTGATCTTCTCCAGCGTGGTGGCGATCCTGTGGGTCGGCTCGCACGACATCGTCACCGGGCAGATCACCGCAGGCCGGCTTGGGCAGTTCGTGCTGTATGCGGCGTTCGCCGCCGGCGCGCTCGGCGAGTTGAGCCAAGTCTGGGGCGAGATCGCGCAGGCGTCAGGTGCGGCCGAGCGGCTGTTCGAAATCCTCAACGTGAAATCCGACATCACCGCGCCCGCCAACCCGAAGCATCTGCCCGAACCCGCGCGCGGCGACATCGTGTTCGATCGCGTGCGCTTCGCCTATCCCACGCGGCCTGATGCCTTCGTGGTGGATGACGTGTCGTTCGCGGTGAATGCGGGCGAAAAGATCGCGGTGGTCGGCCCCTCGGGCGCGGGCAAGAGCACGCTGTTCCATTTGTTGCTGCGCTTCTACGATCCGCGAAATGGCTCGATCACCTTCGACGGCGTGCCGATCGACGAGGTGACGCCGGAGCACCTGCGCTCGCGCATCGCGCTGGTGCCGCAGGATTCGGCGATCTTCGCCGCGACCGCGCGGGAGAATATCCGTTTCGGCCGCCCCGATGCCTCCGATGCCGACGTCGAACGCGCCGCCGAGCAGGCGCACGCCACGGAATTCCTGCGCCGCCTGCCGGACGGCTTCGAGACCCAACTCGGCGAGCGTGGCGTCACGCTGTCGGGCGGCCAGCGCCAGCGTATCGCGATCGCGCGCGCGATCCTGCGCGATGCACCGCTGCTGCTGCTCGATGAGGCAACATCGGCGCTCGACGCCGAAAGCGAGACGCTGGTGCAGACCGCGCTGGAAGAATTGATGCAGCACCGCACCACGCTGGTGATCGCGCATCGTCTCGCCACGGTGCTGTCGTGCGACCGCATTCTGGTGATGGAGCACGGCCGCATCGTGGAGCAGGGCACCCATGCCTCGCTTGTCGCCGCGAACGGGCTCTATGCGCGGCTGGCGCGATTGCAGTTCGAAGGCGGCTAGCGCGCGGTTTTTGGCCGCTCCCATTGCATCCCGTGCACCGCGCGGCCCGATGTCGGGTTCACGTCGTCATGCGTATGGCGGAAGCCGTGACGCTCGTAGAAGCGGATGGCGCGAGCATTGTCCGCGTTCACCAAGAGGGTGATCGTCCCGGATGATTGCTGCTTGGCTTCATTCACCAGATCGTCGGCTGCGCCTGAGCCCCATGCCTCCGGAGCGACGACAAGCTGGTCGAGATAGCCGGAACCATCAAGCGTGACGAAGCCGATCGCGCCTGCGTCGCTCTCCGCGACCGTGATGCGGGTGGCCGGGACCAATTCCGTGCGCCAGCGCTCGCGCCATGCCCTGACGCGCTCGCCGAAATCGATCGAGGGGTAGGCGTATTGCCAGGTGCGCTGCCACAGCGCGATCAGCGCGTCTTCGTCGGCTGCGCTGTAGGGGCGCAGCCTCATTTCTCGGTGAGCTTGAGTTCGATGCGGCGGTTACGCTTGTAGGCTTCTTCCGTGGTGCCGGTATCGAGCGGCTGGAATTCACCGAAGCCTGCGGCCACCAGCCGCTGCGGCGACACTCCGCGCGAGATCAGATATTGCACCACCGAGATCGCGCGCGCCGCCGACAGGTCCCAGTTTGATTTGAATTGCGGGCTGTTGATCGGCCGCACGTCGGTGTGGCCGTCGACGCGCAGCACCCACGGAATTTCCGCCGGGATTTTCTTCTCAAGATCGCCCAGTGCGGTGGCAAGCTGGTCGAGTTCGTTGCGGCCTTCCGGCAGCAGCGCCGCGCTGCCGGAGTCGAAGAACACTTCGGACTGGAATACAAAGCGGTCGCCGACGATGCGGATGTCTGGACGGTCGCCGAGGATCGTGCGCAGACGCCCGAAGAATTCGGAGCGATAGCGCGACAATTCCTGCACCCGCTGCGCCAGCGCGACGTTGAGGCGCTGGCCGAGGTCGGCGATCTTCTCCTGCGATTCCTTGCCCTTCTGCTCGGAGGCATTCAGCGCATCTTCCAGCGCGGCCAACTGGCGGCGCAGTGCACTGATCTGCTGGTTCAGTACCTCGACCTGCGCCAGCGCCCGCTCGGAAATCTGTTTCTCGGTGGCGAGTTGCTTGTTGAGGTCGCCGCCGCCCGCGCCGCCGCTGAGGCTTTCAATCTGCCCTTTTGCCCGGTCGCGCTCGGCCTCGGTGGTCGCGAGGCTCGCGCGCAGTTGCGCGATCTGGTCGTTGAGGTTGCCGCTCGTCACTTTTTCCAGCGACAGGAGATTGGTGAGCTGCGCGATCTGCGCGTTCAGCCGCTCCAGCGCCTTGTCCTTGCCGGAGACTTCCTGCGACAGATAGAACTGCACCACCAGAAACACCGACAGCAGGAACACGATGGCGAGCACCAGCGTGGAGAGCGCGTCGACGAATCCCGGCCAGTAATTGAGGCCGGTGCCGCCGTTGTGGCGTGAGCGACCCAACGCCATGACGTCAGGATTCCCGCTCGAGTGTGCCGGGGGCGCGCGCGATGCGTTCCAGCAGTTTCTTGATCTCGGCGTTCTGCTCGCCTTGCGAATCCGCCCATTCGCGGATCAGGCCCTGTTCCTCGCGCATATGGTTGACGAGCCCCTGGATCGCTTCGGCGAGATTCGCCATGGCGGTGGTACCGGCGCGGTTGGAGCCCATGTTTTCGACTGCCTCGCGGAGCCGCTCAATTGCAGGGGCCATGTCGGCCGCGGTGCCGGTGAGCGCGGCGTCACCTGCATATTCGCGCACGGTGCCCGCGAGCCAGTCTTCAAGATCGGTATAGAAGCGATTCTGCGCTTGGCTCGATTGCAGATCGAGGAAGCCGAGGATCAGCGATCCCGCAAGGCCGAATAGCGAGGATGAGAATGAGATGCCCATGCCGCCGAGCGGCGCGGCGAGGCCTTCCTTCAGCGTATCGAACATCGCGCCCGCTTCGCCGCCGACTTTCAGCCCGTCGATCACATGGCCGACGGAGCCGACGGTCTCGATCAGGCCCCAGAAGGTACCAAGCAGGCCGAGAAAAACCAGAAGGCCGGTCATGTAGCGCGAGATGTCGCGCGATTCATCAAGGCGCGTGGCGATGGAATCCAGCATATGCCGCATGGTCTGCTGGGTGATGCTCATCCGTCCCGAGCGGTTGGAGAGGATCGCGGCCATCGGCGCGAGCAGCACCGGCCGCCGGTCGAGCGCGAGGCCGGGATCGGAGACGCGGAAGTGATTGACCCATGCGACTTCCGGATAGAGCCGGAGCACCTGCCGGAACGACAGCAGCGTTCCGATCAGCAGCACACCGCCGATCAGCGCGTTGAGGCCGGGGTTGGCGAGGAAGGCGGTCCAGATCTGCTTGTAGAGGATGACACAGACGAGTGCGCACAGCACCAGAAACACCAGCATCCGGACCAGGAAGATCCGCGGTGACGACAGTTTCGTGACGACGATGTCGTCAGCAGTAACAGGAGGGTGCTTCGCCATGCGGGACTATCGCTCCTCGTTGAGACGCCAGCCTACTATGGCATGACGGGTCGAGGAAACCCGCACCGAAAGATGTTGTGTGGAACTTAAGTCGGTACGGCTCTCGCCGCCGCGGTTTGTGCAGCGCTATCAGCCCAGCGGCTTGAGGATTTTTACCAGCTCGCGCTGGATGATCTCGTTGCCGCACACGACGTTGCCGGTTTCGAGCGCGGTGTCACCGCCCTCGATGCCGCTGACGGTGCCGCCTGCCTCGCGCACGATGATAAGGCCTGCCGCAATGTCCCACGGCTGCAAGTTGCGCTCCCAGTAGCCGTCGAGGCGGCCGGCAGCGACAAACGCCATGTCGAGGGATGCCGCGCCGAAGCGGCGCAGGCCCGCGACACGCGGCTGCAACTCCGCCATCTCGCGGCGCGACAGTTCATGATCGCCACGCCCGATGTGCGGCAGGCCGCAGGCGATCACGCAATCCTCGAGTTTCTTGCGGGCGGCGACGCGCAGCCGCGTGTCGTTGAGGAAGGCGCCCTTGCCGCGCTCGGCGATATAGAGTTCTTCATTGCCGGGATTGTAGATCACGCCGGCGATGATCGTGCCCTCGCGCTGCAAGGCGATCGAGATCGCGAATTGCGGAATGCCGTGCAGGAAGTTCGTGGTGCCGTCGAGCGGGTCGACGATCCATGTGTTGCTCTTGTCGGTGCCCTCGCGGGTGCCGCCTTCCTCGCCGAGGAAGCCATAGCCGGGGCGCGCCTTGATGAGGTCGTCGTAGAGCATCTGCTCGGCGCGGCGGTCGGCCGCCGAGACGAAATTGGCGGGTCCCTTCAGCGACACCTGAAGATTTTCGATTTCACCCAGGTCGCGCTTGAGGCTGCGGCCGGCGCGGCGCGCGGCCTTGACCATGACGTTGATGAGGGCGGAATGAATCATGGTGCGCGATCTTGGGTGAGGGAAAAGGCGGAATAATCCAGCGTTCAGGCGAGGGTATTGGCGTCAAAGGCCCATCAGGTCAAGTGCAGTGGCGTCAGGGGTGCCCGGCACACCGGGCTTATTTGATGCCGAACCATTTTTTGGCGGCCGCTTCGGCCTTGGCGCGGTCTTCCGCCGGGAGTTGCGCCATCTGGGCATCGAGGTCGGGATCGCTGGCACCGGCGGTCTTGGCGATCAGGTGCCATTTGAAACCTTCGACCTTGTTCTGTGGCGCGGCTTTGCCCTCGATCAGGACGTGGGCCAGCCGGTTCTGCGCGATCGGGCTGCCTTGCCGCGCGGCGCGGTTGAGCAGCGCGACGGCGGTGCGCTCGTCGCGGTTGACACCGGTGCCATTGAACAGCGCGATGGCATATTCGACCTCGGCATCGAGGTTGTCGGCGAGCGCGGCGGCGCCCAAAAGCTTCGCGGCCTCGACCGGATTCTTCTCGACGCCACGGCCTTCCTTGTAAAACGTGGCGAGCGCGTATTGCGCCTCCGGGTTGCCCTTATCGGCGGCCTGACGAAACAGCTCGGCCGCGCGCTTGATGTCTTGCGGAAACACCTGACCTTCGAGATAGAGCAGGCCGAGATTGTAAGCGGCTTCCGGCTTGCCGAGCTTGGCGGCTGCGGCGAGCAGTTTCGCGCCTTCGTTGCGGTCGACGGTGCCGCTGCGCCCGGAGATATACATCATGCCGAGCGCGAAGATCGCCTCGCGGTCGCCGCGGTCGGCGGCCTTCTTGTACCAGCTTGCGGCGAGCGGCTCGTCGCGCTTGACGCCGAAGCCGTTGGAATAGATTTCGCCGATCAGCGTCATCGACTTCGGATCGCCCTTCTCGGTCGCGCGCCGGATGGCAAGCGCCAGCGCGGTCTTGTAACGGCCTTCCTGAAACGCGCCGTAGGCGAGATCGACGTTCGGATCGTCGGATTCCGGCGGCAGGGTGACGGTATTGGCGGCGGCGGGTTGTGCGGACGCCTTCGGGGCGGTCTTCGGTGCCACTTTGGGCGTGGTTTTCGGCGAAGCCTTTGGTGGAGCCTTGGGTCTGGGCGCAGCCTTCGGCGGCTGTACGGGTGCGGGCTGCGCGGAAGGCAGCGCCATCTGTGCGAAGCTGTTGCCGCTCGCAAGGCAGAACGTCGTAGCCGTCAACAGAACCGTGAGACGAGACGCGCGGATCATGTGTGCGACGCCTGTGTTGCGCCGAATGCCTGATTGAAACGCTCGGCGATCACGGCCTGCGCCTCGGCCAAGGCGGCCTTCGGTCCGCGCGCATCGCTCCAGACGAAATCGGCGACCATGATGAAGTCGGCACCGGAGCCGGCGAACAGCGCTGCTTCCTCCAGCGTCGCGGCATAGCCGACGCAGGGCGGCTCGAACAATTCGGCCCACCATTGCAGCCGTTCGAAGATCGCATCTGGAGATGGACGCTCGCCATGGCTGTCGGGCTCGCCGAACAGCAGATAGTCCGCGCCGTTTTCGCCCGCGAGCATGGCGTCATGACGGGTGTGCAACTGCCCGACGCCGAGAATGCGCTGCGGCTTGAGCGAGGATGCGTCCTCCATCCCCTGCAAGCCGTCGACGTGGGCGCCGTCTGCGCCCGCGCGCGCGACGAGATTGTGATGATGCTCGACCAGAAGCGCCGTACCGGCCTTCTGCACAGGGACCACGAGGGTCTTGATGCGCGAGGTCAATGTGCGCTCGTCGGCGTCCGCTAGGCGGAGCAACAGCGCCGCGATGTCGAATTCAGCAAGCAGCGGCGGCAACGATGCGGCGAACGCCGCCGTGTCGTCGAGCGCGGGCGTGGCCAGATAGAGGCGGGGCGCGGGCCGGGCAGATGAGGAGGATTTAGGGGCCATGGGAAAATCGGTAACCGACGATCAGGAAGGCCACAAGCCTTGAAGCAAAAATGCGCCGCGGATGCGGCGCATTTTCACATTTCGAGCAGTTCGAATTTTAGGTGTCGAGGCTGCTTTACGCCGCCTTTTTGCCTTCAAGATCGGCCTTCCATTCGCCCTTGCTGGCGAGGCCGTTCATGCGGGCGCGATGCTCGAATGCAGCTTGCGCTGCCGGCACGTTCTCGGACTTGCCCGACCATGCCTTCTGCGGCGCGGCCTGCAGCGCGCGGCCGTAGGAGAAGGTGAGCTTCCACGGCAGGCCGCCGATCCGGTTCATGGCGTCGAGATGCGCGGTCGCCTCCTCGTCGGACTGGCCGCCCGACAGGAACGCGATGCCCGGCACCGCCGACGGCGTGGTGTTCTTCAGCATGCGAATGGTCTTTTCTGCGACTTCCTGCACCGAGGCGCGCTTGGCTGCCTTCTTGCCGGAGATCGCCATGTTCGGCTTCAGGATCATGCCTTCCAGCGCGACCTTCTGGTAGTAAAGCTCCTGGAAGACTTCCTTGAGCACGAACTCAGTGACTTCGTAGCAGCGGTCGATGTCGTGATCGCCGTCCATCAACACTTCCGGCTCGACGATCGGAACGATCTGCGCCGCCTGGCAAAGGGCTGCATAGCGCGCGAGCGCATGAGCGTTGGTGCGCACGGCGGTGTAGCTCGGGATACCCTTGCCAATGTCGATCACGCCGCGCCATTTCGCGAAGCGCGCACCGTGCTCGTAATATTTCTTCAGGCGCTCGGCGAGCTTGTCGAGGCCGACGGTGATGAGTTCGCCGGGGCAGCCGGGCAGGGCTTGTGTGCCTTCATCGACCTTGATGCCGGGAATGGAGCCCGCCTGTTCGATCAGCTTGACCAGCGGCGTGCCGTCCTTCGCCTTCTGCCAGAAGGTTTCGTCGTAGAGGATAACGCCGGAGATATTTTCGGTCATCGCCTTCTTCGAGCGAAACAGCAGTTCGCGATAGTCGCGGCGGCTGTCTTCGGTCGACTCCACGCCGATCGGGTCGAAACGCTTCTTGATGGTGCCGGAGGATTCGTCGGCAGCCAGAATGCCGCGCCCGGGCGCGACCATGGCATTGGCTACCTTGTTGAGGTCAGCGAGATTCATCGAGCTCTCCTGCAAGCGACTGATCTAAGGGATGGGGTTTCGGTTGTTGTAATTCGTGGACGGGTGGCCGGTTCCGCCCCATTCGGGCCAATCTACCCAAACGGCGCGGGATTGTCATTTGGCCCGCAGCACCTCGACGCCGGGCAGCGGCTTGCCTTCCATCCATTCAAGGAAGGCACCGCCTGCGGTCGAGACATAAGTAAAGTCGGGCGCGACACCGGCATGGTTGAGGGCTGCGACAGTATCGCCGCCGCCCGCCACCGAGATCAGCTTGCCCTCGCGGGTGAGGCCGGCGGCATGGCGCGCGGCCTGCACGGTGCCGCGGTCGAACGGCGACAGCTCAAACGCGCCGAGCGGACCGTTCCACACCACCGTCTTGGCGTCGTCGAAGGCGGCGCGCACACGATCCACGGACTTCGGGCCGACATCGAGGATCATTGCGTCGGCCGGGATGGCGTCGAGGCCGCAGGCCTGCGACGGCGCATGAGCAACGAACTCACGGGCGATCACTGCGTCTACCGGCAGGATCACGGCGCACTTGGCGGCTTCGGCTTTTTCCAGAATCCGCAACGCGGTCGGCGCCAGTTCCTTTTCGCAGAGCGACTTGCCGACATTCACGCCCTGCGCATGCAGGAAGGTGTTGGCCATGCCGCCGCCGATCACCAGCGCATCGACCTTGGTGACGAGGTTTTCGAGAAGATCGAGCTTGGTCGAGACTTTCGCGCCGCCGATTACGGCAGCGACCGGATGGGTCGGCGCTTCCAGCGCCTTGGTCAGCGCGTCGAGTTCGGCCTGCATCGAGCGCCCGGCATAGGCGGGCAGCACATGGCCGAGGCCTTCGGTCGAGGCGTGGGCGCGGTGCGCGCAGGAGAAGGCGTCGTTGATCCAGATATCGCCGAGCTTGGCGAGTTCGGCGACAAAAGCAGGATCGTTCTTTTCCTCGCCTTTATGGAAGCGAGTGTTCTCGAGGCAAATGATGTCGCCGGGCTTCATCCAGGACACGGCATCCTCCGCCTTCTTGCCGATGCAGTCGTCGACGAACTCGACGTGCCGCCGCAGCATGTAGGCGAGCGTGATCGCGACGGGCTTCAGCGATTCCTTCGGATTGACCACGCCTTTGGGCCGGCCGAAGTGCGAGAGCAGGATAACCTTGCCGCCCTTTTCGGCGATCTCCGTAATGGTCTTGGTGACGCGCTCGAGTCGCGTGGCGTCGGAGACGCGGCCATTGTCCATCGGGACGTTGAGATCGACACGCAAGAGGACGCGCTTGTTGTGCACGTCGACGTCGTCGAGGGTGCGAAAGAGGCTAGTCATGGGTCTCCTTGTCCCCGAACCCGATGCATCGCCATCGGCGCGTGAATATGCGTCACCGACGCGCGGACGACGGAAGCTTGAACCGCCGTCCTCGTGAAGCGGTTCCGGGCGGCGCGCCGTTACATGGATCGCGTCGCCCGGAAAATTTAGGTCAGATCAGCTTGCCCATCGCGACAGCGGTATCGGCCATGCGGTTGGAGAAGCCCCACTCGTTGTCGTACCACGACATCACGCGCACCAGCTTGCCGCCCTGCACCTTGGTCTGGTCGGTGGCGAAGATCGAGGAGTGCTGGTCGCCGTTGAAGTCGATCGACACGTTGGGATGATCGGTGACGCCAAGAATGTTCTTGAGCTGCTGTTGCGAGGCGCGGCGGATCGCGTCGTTGACCTCATCCTTGGTGGTCTCGCGCTTGGCGACGATCTTGAGATCGATCACGGAGACGTTCGGTGTCGGCACGCGAATCGAGACGCCATCGAGCTTGCCCTTGAGTTCGGGCAGCACCAGGCCGATGGCCTTGGCCGCGCCGGTCGAGGTTGGGATCATCGACAGGCCGGCGGCGCGGGCGCGATAGAGATCCTTGTGCACGGTATCGAGCGTCGGCTGGTCGCCGGTGTAGGCGTGGACCGTGGTCATGAAGCCGGTCTCGATGCCGACGGTGTCATTCAGCACCTTGGCGACCGGCGCGAGGCAGTTGGTCGTGCAGGAGCCGTTCGAGACGACGACGTGATCCTTTGTCAGCGTGTCATGGTTGACGCCGAAAACGATGGTGGCGTCGGCGCCGTCGGCGGGAGCGGAGACCAGCACGCGCTTGGCACCAGCGGTGAGGTGTGCGGCCGCCTTGTCGCGCGCGGTGAAGATGCCGGTGCACTCCATCGCGATGTCGATGTTGAGCTCCTTCCACGGCAGCGTCGCGGGATCGCGGATCGCGGTGACCTTGATCTTGCCGTAGCCGATATCGATGGTGTCACCGTCGACCTTCACTTCGCCGGGGAAACGGCCATGCACCGAGTCGTAGCGGAGCAAATGGGCGTTGGTCTCGACCGGGGCCAGATCGTTGATCGCAACCACCTGGATGTCGGTGCGCTTGGACTCATGTATCGCACGCAGCACGTTGCGGCCGATGCGGCCAAATCCATTGATCGCGACGCGGATGGTCATTCCATTCTCCTTAAAGCCTGAATTGACGTTTTTCGGGGCGGTTTTGCCCCGAATGACGCCCTGATGCAATTATCCGAAGCGGCAATATCCATGCAGGGTTACCGCTTGAGCCGGGCTTCGGCAGCGGTGGCGACTGCCTCCGCCGTGATGCCGAAATGGCTGTACAGCGTCTTATATGGGGCGCTGGCGCCGAATCCGCTCATGCCGACGAAGATTCCGTCCGAGCCGATGATGGCGTCCCAGCCCTGTCGAATCGCGGCTTCCACGCCGACCTTCACCGGTGCATTGCCGATCAGCGCTGCGCGCACGGCTTCCGGAGCCTCCAGGAACAGGTCCATGCATGGCACCGACACCACCCGCGCGGCGATGCCACGCGCGGCGAGCAGCTTCTGCGCTTCCACCGCCAGCGAGACTTCCGAGCCCGAGGCGAAGATCGAGACCTTCGCTTCGCCATCGGCCTTGGAGATTTCGTAGGCGCCGGCGGCGCATTTGTTGTCGGCGTCATTGCTGCGGCGGAGCTGCGGCAGGTTCTGGCGCGTCAGTGCGAGCACGCTCGGGCGGTCTTTCGCCTCCAGCGCAAGCTGCCAGCACTCCAGCGTCTCAACGGTGTCGCACGGCCGGAACACGTTGAGGTTCGGGATCGCGCGCAATGCTGCGACATGTTCGACCGGTTGGTGCGTCGGTCCGTCCTCGCCCAATCCGATGGAATCGTGGGTCAGCACATGGATGACGCACTCGCCCATCAGCGCGGCGAGCCGCAGCGACGGACGCAGGTAGTCGGAGAACACCAGGAACGTACCGGAATACGGAATGATGCCGCCGTGCAGCGCCATGCCATTCATCGCTGCCGCCATGCCGTGTTCGCGAATGCCATAGTTCACGTAACGTCCACCGTAATTGTTGGCGGAGATCGCGACCATGTCCTTGATGCGGGTGTTGTTGGAGCCGGTGAGATCCGCCGAGCCGCCGACCATTTCCGGCACCGCCGGGATCAGCACTTCCAGCGCGCGTTCCGACGCGGTGCGCGTGGCGATGTCCTTCGGAGCCTCCGCCAGCGCCGCCTTCATCTTGGCGACGGCATCCTTGAGCGCCTTCGCGGGCAGATCGCCCTTCATGCGGCGCTCGAATTCCGCGCGCTGTCCAGCATCCTTGGAGGCGAGCTTCTTCGCCCATTCGGCGTGAACGGCTGCGCCGCGCGAACCGGCGGCGCGCCAGGCCTCGAGAATGTCGGCGGGGATTTCAAACGGCGGTGCATCCCAGTTCAGTTGCTTGCGCGCGCCCGCGATTTCTTCGGCGCCGAGCGGCGAGCCGTGCGACTTCGAGGTGCCCGCCTTGGTCGGCGCGCCGAAAGCGATAGTAGTCTTGCAGGCGATCAGCGTCGGGCGATCAGACTTCTGCGCGCGCGCGATCGCATCCACGATAGCGTCGTGATTATGACCGTCGATGCGCTCAGCGGCCCAGCCCGCGGCTTCAAAACGCTTCACCTGATCGACCGAATCCGACAGCGAGATCGCGCCGTCGATCGAGATGCCGTTGTCGTCGAACAGCACGATCATCTTGTTGAGCTTGAGATGGCCTGCAAGCGCGATGGCTTCCTGGCTGATGCCTTCCATCAGGTCGCCATCGGAGGCGAGCACGTAGGTGGTGTGATCGACGATGTCGCCGCCGAACTCGGCCGCGAGGTGACGCTCCGCGAGCGCCATGCCGACGGCTGTTGAAATACCCTGACCGAGCGGACCGGTGGTCATCTCGATGCCGGGGGTGATGAAGTTCTCCGGATGTCCCGGCGTCAGCGAGCCGAGCTGACGGAAATTCTTGATCTGATCGATCGTCATCGCCTCGTTGCCGGTGAGATACAGCAACGCATAAAGCAGCATCGAGCCGTGACCGGCCGAGAGCACGAAGCGGTCACGGTCAGCCCATTTCGGATCGCGCGCATCGAACTTCAGGAACTGTGTGAAAAGCACGGTGGCGATGTCGGCGGCGCCCATCGGCAGGCCGGGATGACCCGAGTTTGCTTTCTCCACGGCGTCCATCGCGAGAGCGCGGATCGCGTTGGCCATGCGGGACGGATCGACACGCGGGGTCTTCGCTTGAAACGTCATGGATCGGGACCTGAAAAATGTTTCCAAAAAGGCGGGATATTGCAGTCGTATGACCGCGGCCGGTGGATAGCACCGACGCACCCGTGAGTCCAAGAATCAAACGGGAAATCAACGCGCGGAGGAGGTGTTCGAAAGACGAATGCCACACGATTGCCGCGCTTAACGGTGCATAGCGTCAACACGACGTTGCAAGAGCGCGAATCGGACCGTAGATTCAGCAACTAAATGCTTGCTGGACCGGGATTTTCCGATGAGATCGGCCGCTCAACCTTCCATGGTTCAACATCCGAGACCGAATGGCTCGTATATGAACGACCGTATGCCCAACGCCTTCGCCGCCGGCGAAACTGCGGCACCGGCTGCTTCTTCTGCCGCGAGCGAGATCGAGGCTGCGACACGGCGACTCGCGGCAGCCCTCGATGCGCTGGAGAGCGCGGTGGAACGCCGTCGCGAATACGATCGTGGCAGCGACGAGTTGGCAGCGCGCATTCAGTCGCTCGGCGTGGATCGTTCGCGCCTCGCCAATGAACTCGACGGCACCCTGGTGCGGTCGCGCGAGCTCGAGCGCACGAACCGTGAAATCGCCGAGCGCCTCGACGTCGCCATCGGCACGATACGTTCGGTGATCGAGGAGGACGCCTCGTGAGTCACGTCAACGTCACCATCAATGGCCGGCAATACCGCATGGCCTGCGAGGAAGGGCAGGAGACGCGGCTGCTGCGGCTGGCTGAAATGCTGGAGAGCCGCGTCACCGACCTGCGGGGCAAGTTCGGCGAGATCGGCGATCAGCGCCTGACGGTGATGGCGTCCCTCACCATCGCCGATGAGTTGCAGGACGCCGAGCGCCGCATCCGTGGCTTCGAGGAAGAGATCGAAGTGCTGCGCGAGGGCCGTGTGGCGGCATCGGATCGTGCCCGCGCCACCCAGAGCGCGATCGCCAATGCGCTTAACGCTGCCTCTGATCGCATCGAGCGGATGACGCAGGAATTGAACAAGCCGCTGGCGGGCAACGTCGCGCTCGGCTGAAATCGCTAGTTTCTCGTCAACCCCTCATCGGCTGAAATCGTCCGGCAACGGCTGGCGGCGCAGGGTGATCGTCGCTACATTGGGCAGGCGAGGCTGCAGCGCGCGTCAGGAGCCATATATCCCCGGGGCCTTATCGATCCTTTAGGGAACTGTCCCTGGCCGGGTCCGTGGACCCGGACATATGGTGCCCACCTACTTTCGTAGGGAACTCCGGGATCGAGTGCTTCAACGGCGACCGTGGCTTCGCACTTTCCTTTTTGTCCTCCAGGCATGACCGGATTTTCACTGAGGGCGCGGTGGACGATTCTTCCCTGCAGCAATCCAAGAACCACCTCCGCCAGCAGGCTTTTGCCCGCCGCGATGCGCTTGATGCGTCCAAGCGTGCCGCCGCGGCGCAAGCGCTGGCGCGGCATGTCACTCGTTTTGAAGTCGGCCCTGGCTGTATAGTCGCCGGCTTTTCCGCGATCCGCACCGAGATCGATCCGTCCGCATTGATGGATGCGTTGCACGCACGCGGTGCTGCGCTGGCGTTGCCGGTCGCGGTGGGACGCGGCCAGCCGCTGGTCTTTCGGGCATGGACGAAGGATACGGTTCTGGTGCGTGGCCTGTATGGCATTCTCGAGCCTTCCTCCGATGCGGAGGAGGTCGAGCCGGACATCGTGCTGGTGCCGCTCGCCGCCTTCGACCGCCGTGGCCATCGTCTCGGCTATGGCGGCGGCTATTACGACCGCACGCTGCAGAAACTGCGGCGGAGCAAGCGCATCATGGCCGCAGGCCTTGCGTTTTCCGTGCAGGAAATCGATGAGCTACCCGCCGACGCCCACGACGAACCGCTCGATCTCGTGCTAACGGAACGTGATGTGATTGATTTCCGGGAGTAGGCGGGGTGCGGATTCTCTTTGTCGGCGATGTAGTGGGGCGCAGCGGGCGTGTTGCAATAACAGAAACGCTGCCCGGCCTGATCCGCGACTGGGCGCTCGATCTGGTCGTCGTCAATGGCGAGAACGCCGCCGGCGGTTTCGGCATTACCGAGGCGATCTATGAGGAACTGGTCGATGCGGGCGCCGACGCCATCACGCTCGGCAATCATTCCTGGGACCAGCGCGAGGCACTGGTGTTCATCGAGCGTGCGCCGCGCCTGATCCGTCCGCTCAATTTCACGGCAGGCACGCCGGGGCGTGGGGCTGCGATGATCGAGACCAAGAAGGGCCAGCGCGCGCTGATCGTCAACGCTATCGGACGCATTTTTATGTCGCCTTGCGATGATCCCTTCATCGCCATCGACCGCGAACTCAACGCCTGCCCGCTGGGCGAGGCTGTCGATGCCGTCGTGGTCGATTTTCATGGCGAGGCGAGCAGCGAGAAGCAGGCGTTCGGCTATCATTGCGACGGACGCGCGAGCCTCGTTGTCGGCACCCACACCCACGCGCCGACCGCCGACCATCGCATCCTGCCGCGCGGCACCGCCTACATGACCGACGCGGGCATGACCGGCGACTACGAGACCGTGATCGGCATGGATCGCGAGGAGCCGCTCGGCCGCTTCCTGCGCGGCTATCCGGCGGCGCGTTTTACGGCGGGCGACGGCCCCGGCACCCTGAGCGGCGTTGCCGTGGAGACGAACGATGCGACCGGCCTCGCCGAGAGGGTCGCCCCGGTGCGGATCGGCCCGGTGCTGGAGCCTGTGACCCCCGGATTCTGGCAGCAGGGGTAAGGTTCGGTCGGCTTCGAAAATCTTTGATTTTGGCGAGTGCGGCTTTATAACGCGCCACCCAACCCGATCTTCAATGCAAGGCGCGATGCGCCCCCTACAGAGACCATTCGCATGGCTGGACATTCCCAATTCAAGAACATCATGCACCGCAAGGGCAAGCAGGATGCCATGCGGTCCAAGATATTCGGCAAGCTCGCCCGCGAAATCACCGTGGCGGCCAAGCTCGGCACGCCCGATCCGGCGATGAACCCGCGCCTGCGCGCCGCCGTGATCGCCGCCCGCGCCGAGAACATGCCGAAGGACAATATCGAGCGCGCCATCAAGAAGGCGATCGGCGGCGAGGGCGAGAGCTACGATGAAATCCGTTACGAGGGCTATGGCCCGGGCGGCGTCGCGGTGATCGTCGAGGCGCTGACCGACAACCGCAACCGCGCCGCCTCCGACATCCGCTCCTATTTCACCAAGTCCGGCGGCAACCTCGGCGAAACCGGCTCGGTCTCGTTCATGTTCGACCATGTCGGCGTGATCGAATACGACGCGGCCAAGGCCGATGCCGAAACCATGCTGGAGGCCGCCATCGACGCCGGCGCCGACGACGTGGTGTCCTCCGAGGATGGCCATGAAATCTACACCTCGCAGGCCTCGCTGAGTGAGGCTGCCAAGGCGCTGGAGGCCAAGTTCGGCGAGCCGCGCAAGGCCGCGCTGATCTGGAAACCCCAGAACAACATCGCCGTCAGCGACGAGGTCGGCGAAAAGCTGTTCAAGCTGCTCGATCAGTTGAACGAACATGACGACGTGCAGAACGTCTACGCCAATTTCGAAGTCTCGGACGCGCTCGCCGCCAAGATGGCGGGCTGAAGCGCGCTTTCGTTCTTTCGTTGCGATGCGCGCGATTTTTTCTTGACGCCGCGCAAGTGAAAGCTCATGTGGTCGTCATGGCGGCGCGGGATCCTTTGGATCGCGCGCCGTGTCACTGGAAACACCCAACTATGCCAAGCGACAGTCAACGTACTTTGCCGACAGCGGCCCGTGCGGTCTGAGCGCTTCTGAGGCTCACCCGCTGCCGGTGTCGGCAGATCCGAAGGTGAGTCATGACGGACATCCACACAATCTCCGAGGATGGCTTCAACGCGGCTGTGGTCGCGGCAAGCCTGACCAACGAGCATACCGCCGACACGGTCGACATTCTCAACAGGCTGGAGCCTGAGGAGGCCGCCGAGGTCCTGCGTCTCCTGCCGCGCGAGAGGGCGATCGAGGTTCTCGACAAGCCGGAACTCGATTTCGCAGCCGAGATCGTCGAGGCGCTGCCGCACGATGTCGCGATCCCGCTGCTGGCGGGGATGTCCGCGGACATGGCGGCCGACCTCATCCAGCAGTTGCGGGACCCGCCGCGCACCGAGCTGATGGAAGGGCTCGACCCGGCCTCGCGCAACGCCATCAAGAGCCTGCTGGCCTATCCGGCGAACACCGCCGGCGCGATGATGACGATCGAATTCGTCAGCGCGCCGAGCAACTGGACGGTGGAGCGCACGCTGCAGCACATCCGCCAGGTCGAGCGCACCCGCGAGACAGTCTATGCGATCTATGTACTCGATCCCGTGACCCGCCGTCTGGCCGGCGCGCTATCGCTGCGCCGCCTGATCGCGGGCGAGCCGGACGAGAGGATCGGCGATCTCGCGGTCACGCCCATCACCACGCTGCCGCTCGCGGACCGGGAAGACGTGGCGCGGCTGATCGCGCGTCACGACCTTCTTGCCGTGCCCGTGGTGGATAAAGCCTCGCACCTGCTCGGCATCGTCACCTTCGATGACGTCATCGACACCATCATCGAGGAAAGCACCGAGGACGCGCAGAAGTTCGGCGGCATGGAGGCGATCGAGGAGCCTTACATGCAGATCAAGCTCGGCGACATGATCCGCAAGCGCGGCGTCTGGCTGGCTGTTCTGTTCGTCAGCGAAATGCTGACCGCGAGCGTCATGCAGCACTTCGAGGGCGAACTGGAAAAGGCGCTGGTGCTGACGCTGTTCATCCCGCTGATCATGAGTTCGGGCGGCAATTCCGGCTCGCAGGCGACCTCGCTTTTGATCCGCGCGCTGGCGCTGCATGACGTGAAGCTGTCCGACTGGTGGCATGTGATGCTGCGTGAACTGCCGACCGGGCTTCTGCTCGGGGCGGGGCTTGGCATCATCGGATTGTTCCGGGTGGTGATGTGGCAGAAGCTCGGCATTTACGACTATGGCGAGCACTGGTTTCTGGTCGGCGTGACGGTCGCCGCCGCGCTGGTCGGCGTGGTGACGTTCGGCTCGGTTGTGGGCTCGATGCTGCCGTTCCTGCTGCAGCGGGTGGGCTTCGACCCTGCCAGCGCGTCGGCGCCCTTCGTCGCCACGCTGGTCGATGTCACGGGACTGATGATCTATTTCAGCGTCGCGCTCCTGATCCTGCGCGGCACCCTGCTGTAACGACCTTTGCGGCGGTTTCGGTTATCATAAGGCATGACTTCGCGCGCGATTCGTATTCTGGGGATCGATCCGGGCCTGCGCCGCACCGGCTGGGGGGTGATCGACGTCGATGGCAACCGGCTGATCTATGTCGGCTGCGGTTCCGTCGAATCGCGCGAAAGCCTGCCGCTGTCGGAGCGCCTGCTGGCAATCCATGAAGGCCTTCTCAAGGTGATGAGCGAGCACGGCCCGATGGAAGCCGCGATTGAGCAGACCTTCGTTAACAAGGACGGCGCAGGCACGCTCAAGCTCGGGCAGGCGCGCGGCGTCGCGATGCTGGTGCCCGCGATGTCGGGCATTTCGGTCGCGGAATACGCGCCCAATCAGGTGAAGAAAACCGTGGTCGGCGCGGGCCATGCGGACAAGAACCAGATTCGCGTCATGCTCGGCGTGCTGCTGCCGAAGGCTCAGCCTGCGACACCGGACGCTGCCGACGCCCTCGCCATCGCCATCACCCATGCGCATCATAGGCAGAGCGTGGCGCTGATGCGGAAGGTGGCCAGCGCATGATCGGCAAGCTCAAGGGCCTAATCGATTCCTACGGCGAGGATTATGTTGTCCTCGACGTGCAGGGCGTCGGCTATCTCGTGAGTTGCTCCGCCCGCACGTTGCAGGCGCTGCCCTCGCCCGGCGAGGCCGCGGTGCTGTCGATCGAGACATACGTGCGCGAGGATCAGATCAGGTTGTTCGGTTTCCGCAGCGATATCGAGCGTGAATGGTTTCGCCTGCTGCAGACCGTGCAGGGCGTCGGCGCCAAGGTCGCGCTGGCGGTACTCTCGACATTGCCGCCGTCCGATCTCGCTAATGCGATTGCGCTGCGCGACAAGGCGGCGGTGGCGCGCACGCCGGGCGTCGGCCCGAAAGTTGCCGAGCGCATTGTCACTGAACTGAAAGACAAGGCGCCCGCTTTCGCCAGCGTCGATCCGGCGGTGGTGCATCTTGCCAGCGCCGTCGATGACGACCGCGCGCCCGGTCCGGTGCGGGACGCGATTTCCGCGCTGGTCAATCTCGGTTACGGCCAGCCGCAGGCGGCGGCTGCAATTGCAAGCGCATCGCGCGATGCGGGTGAAGGCGCGGAGACGACCAAGCTCATCCGCCTCGGGCTGAAGGAACTGGCGAAATGACTGGTCCTCGCCTCGTTACGCCCGAGCGCCGCGCCGATGACATCGGCGACACCTCGCTGCGCCCGCAGAACCTGTCGGAGTTCGTCGGCCAGGCGCAGGCGCGCGCGAACTTGCAGGTGTTCATCGATGCCGCGCGCAAGCGCAACGAGGCGCTGGACCATGTGCTGTTTGTCGGCCCGCCGGGCTTGGGCAAGACCACGCTGGCGCAGATTGTCGCCCGCGAACTTGGCGTCGGCTTCCGCGCCACGTCGGGTCCTGTGATCGCGAAAGCGGGAGACCTCGCGGCACTGCTGACCAATCTCGAAGAACGCGACGTGCTGTTCATCGACGAAATTCATCGCCTCAATCCGGCGGTGGAGGAAGTGCTGTATCCCGCGATGGAGGATTTCCAGCTCGATCTCATCATCGGCGAGGGACCTGCGGCGCGCTCGGTGAAGATCGACCTTGCGAAGTTCACGCTGGTCGGCGCGACGACGCGCGCAGGCTTGCTGACCAATCCGCTGCGCGACCGTTTCGGCATCCCGCTGCGGCTGAATTTCTATACCGAGGACGAGCTTGAGAAGATCGTCACCCGTGGCGCGCGGGTGCTTGGCATCGGCATGACGAAAGACGGCGCGAACGAGATCGCCCGGCGGGCGCGCGGCACGCCGCGCATCGCGGGGCGCCTGCTGCGCCGTGTGCGTGACTTCGCTTCAGCCGCCGATGCCGACGCCATCGACCGCAAGATTGCCGATCACGCGCTCGGCGCACTCGAGGTGGATAAAGCAGGGCTCGATGCCATGGACCGCCGCTATCTCTCGACCATCGCGCTGAACTATGGCGGGGGCCCGGTGGGCGTCGAAACCATGGCGGCGGCATTGTCGGAGCCGCGCGACGCCATCGAGGACATCATCGAGCCGTATTTGATCCAGTGCGGCTATCTGCAGCGCACCCCGCGCGGGCGGCTTCTCACCGATCACGCCTTCAGGCATCTGGGCTTGGCCGCGCCCTCGCGCGACTCTGCCCAGTTCGGCATGTTCACTGATGACGAAGACTGATTTCCAAGATTGATGCGATGACCGAAAAACCCGCCTCGCTTTCCCTCGACGGTGAGATTCAGAACGGCCGCCATGTGATGGCGATCCGCGTCTATTACGAGGACACGGATTTTTCCGGCATCGTCTATCACGCCAATTTCCTGCGTTTCATGGAGCGCGGGCGGACCAACTACCTGCGGCTGCTCGGCGCCGAGCAGAGCGCGCTGTTCGCAGAAGCGGGGGCGGAAGCGCCGGGCTTTGCCTTCGTGGTGCGCTCGATGCAGCTCGAATTTCTGCGGCCCGCGCGGATGGACGACATCCTCATGGTCATCACCACGCCGCATGAGGTGAAGGGCGCTTCGATGATGCTGGCGCAGGAGGTGCGGCGCGGCGAGGAGCTTCTGATCGAGGCCAGGGTGAAGGTCGCCTTCATCTCGGAGGGCCGCGCCCGGCCGATCCCGAAAGCGCTGCGGCTGCTGATGAAGGCCGATCAGGACGCCGGAGCATGAGCGCCGCTGCGCTCTGGCGCGCGCTCCCGATGCCATGTTAAAACCTTTCACATGAACTGGCATCGCGGCCGCCGGGAAGGCGGCTACCATCACGGCAATCTCAAGGAAGCGCTGATCCAGGCTGCGCTCGATCTCATCGCGCAGAAGGGCCCTGCGGGCTTCACCTTCGCGGAGGCCGCGCGCTCGGCGGGCGTCAGCCCGGCAGCACCATATCGGCATTTCCGTGACCGCGATGAATTGCTGGCGAGTATCGCGCAGCAAGGTTTTGAGTTGTTCGAGAAGCAGCTCTCCACTGCGTGGGACGACGGCCGCCCCGATACGTTCGTGGCGTTCTCGCGTGTCGGCAAAGCCTATCTCGCCTTCGCGCGTGAACATCCGGCCTATTACTCGGCGATGTTCGAATCCGGCGTACCGGTGCAGGACAATCCCGCGCTGCTGATGGCGAGTGAGCGTGCCTTCGCGATCATCCGCGCCGCCTCTGAGCGGCTGGTGGCGCTCGCGCCGCCGAACGTGCCGCGTCCGCCCGCGATGATGATGGCGCTGCACATCTGGTCGCTGTCGCACGGCATCGCCTCGTTGTTTGGGCGAGGGGATGCGACCTCGCGCAAGCTGCCGATGTCGGCTGAGGACCTGCTGGAAGCAGGCGTGCTCGTCTACCTCAAGGGCCTCGGCTTTTCGCCGCGCCTGGAACCTACCCCGTAGATTAAATTTGCGGGAGGGCGATTGTGCCGCGCTTGACAATCCGCCTGGATGGTTTAGCTATGTAAATGTTATTTACATTCACGGTGAGGAGACGCGCATGACGAATACCGCAGACTTCGACCGCTCGGGCCGGCCGGGTTGGGGCGGACCGCCCCACGACATGCGCTGGCAGAGTCACGAATGGCAGCGGTCCTGCCATCCGGCCTCGATCCTGATCGTCATCGCCGGTTTCATCGTCTGGTGGCCGCTCGGTCTGGCGGCGCTCGCCTACACCTTCTGGAGCAGAAAAATGGGTTGCTGGAATCATCACGGGCGTTTCGCCGACAAGATGGAACGGATGCAGTGGAAGATGGAGCGGATGCGCGAGCGCATGGACGGCCGGAATTACGGCCGTGGCTTCTGGGGCCCGTCGAGCGGCAACCGCGCTTTCGACGAGTACCGGATGGAGACGCTGCGCCGCCTTGAGGAGGAGCAGAAGGAATTCCGCGACTTCCTCGACCGTTTGCGTCAGGCCAAGGACAAGGAGGAGTTCGACGCCTTCATGGCTCAGCACCGCCAGCGTCCGGCATCGCCCGACTCACCCGCGGCACAGGGCTGAAACGGCCGTTCCACCTCGCCATCGACTGAGTCTTTCTCCAAACCACCCGCCTGGCCCTCCAGGCGGGTGGTTTTGCTTGTGAAGGGCAGATTTGGCCTTGATCCGGCAGACGTTTTGGCGGTTAAAAGCAGTCATCTTAACCCCCTTTTAACCACGCGGGGCGTCTGGTGAGTGGGCTGAAACAGCGCTGACAGCCCTTGTTTTGACATGTTGGCGGAGGATGGAGGAGCCGGCCTTGGGGAGGCCGCTCCGTGCGAACATGACAGCGGCTCTTGTTCCGATCCGACGCTTCGGCCATGCCGGCGCTTTCTGGCGTCCGCTCGCGGGCTGCGCAGCAATTGTCGCGCTCCTGCAATCATTTTGGAGAACATTGCGTTGAGAGGATTCCAATCATGAACCCAGCCGACGTGGCACAGTCCGCCTTGCCGGTGGCCTCCTCCGACGTATCGCTGATCGCGCTATTCTGGCAGGCGCACATCGTCGTCAAATTCGTGATGCTCGGCCTGCTGAGTTGCTCGGTATGGGTCTGGGCGATCGCGATCGACAAAATTTTCCTGTACGCACGCACGCGCCGCGCGATGGACCGTTTCGAGCAGGCGTTCTGGTCTGGGCAGTCGATCGACGACCTTTATCGTGCGCTGTCGGCCAAGCCGACGCATTCGATGGCGGCGTTGTTTGTCGCGGCGATGCGCGAATGGAAGCGCTCGTTCGAGAGTCACTCCCGCTCTTTCGCAGGATTGCAGACCCGCATCGACAAGGTGATGAGCGTGTCGATCGCGCGCGAGATCGAGCGGCTGGACCGCAGGCTTCTGGTGCTCGCGACCGTGGGCTCCGCCGGTCCGTTCGTCGGTCTGTTCGGTACGGTCTGGGGCATCATGTCGAGCTTCCAGTCGATCGCGGCCTCGAAGAACACCTCGCTCGCGGTCGTGGCGCCGGGCATCGCCGAGGCGCTGTTCGCGACCGCAATGGGTCTGATCGCCGCCATTCCGGCGACAATTTTCTACAATAAGTTCATCTCCGAAGTCGGCCGTCAGGCACAGCGCCTGGAAGGCTTCGCCGATGAGTTTTCCGCGATCCTGTCTCGTCAGATCGACGAGCGGGCGTAAGCACCAACACGACGGGCAGACGACATGGGCATGAGCATGGGCGGGGGAGCAGGCGGTGGCGGCCGGCGCCGTCATCAGCGCGCCAGTGTCATGGCCGAGATCAACGTCACGCCGATGGTGGACGTGATGCTCGTGCTGCTCATCATCTTCATGGTGTCCGCGCCGCTGCTCACGGTTGGCGTGCCGCTCGACCTGCCGCAGACCGCGGCCAAGAGCCTTGATCAGGACAAGGAGCCGCTGACGCTGTCGGTGCAAGTGTCTGGCAAGATCTTCCTCAACAACACCGAAATTTCCGCCGACGAGTTGGTGCCGAAGCTGAAGGCCATCACCGATGCGCGCGGGGGCACCGAGGAACGCATCTTCGTGCGCGGCGACACCAAAGCCGACTACGGCACGATCATGAAGGTGATGGGCCGCCTGTCGGCTGCCGGGTTCAAGCGTGTTGCTCTGGTCACCGAGGTCGAGCAGGGGAGCTGACGTGAAAATCGACCGGACACTTGCCGCGTCTGTCGCTTTGCACGCTCTGGTAATTTCCTGGGGGCTGATCTCGTTTTCGACCAAGATGTACGAGATGACTCCCGAGGAGTCATTGCCCGTCGACATCATTTCCGCCGATCAGTTCGCCAAGGTCACGCAGGGCATCAAGACCGGCAAGAAGGAAAGCGTAAAGCCGCTGGTCGAGAAGGTCGCCGATGCGACGCCGCCACAGGACGATCCGGTCGGCAAGATCGAGGACAAGAAGCCTCCGGTCGTGACCGACACCGCGCCCGAGCCGCCGCCGAAGCCCGTCGAAAAGCCGGTCGAGAAAAAGCCGGAGCCGCCGAAGCCTGTCGCGCAAGAGAAGCCGAAGGAAGAAACCAAGCCGGCGGAAAAGAAGCCCGACCCGGCGAAGGTCGATCCCATCGCCGAAGCGCTGAAGAAGGAGCAGGCGAAGAAGCCTGAGCCGAAGAAACAGCAGGCGCAGGCGAAGCCGACTCCGCCGCCGAAGGAAAAGCACGAGCGCGTGTTCGATCAGACCAAGATCGCCGCACTTCTCGACAAGCGCGATCCGACGCGGCAGTCGATGACCGGGTCGGAATTGAATTCGCAGGCCGCGCTCGGCCTCTCGCACGGCCGTTCCGCCGACAATTCGGCGACCTGGGGCGCGATGTTCAAGCAGCAGGTGGAGCGTTGCTGGAAGAAGCCGTATGGCGGCATCGAGGCACAACAGATTCAGGCGAGCTTCGATGTCCGCCTGAAGCAGGACGGCACGCTTGAGGCGATGCCGGTGCCGCTGCCCGGCAGCAACACGCCGTATTTCCGCGTCTATCAGGAAAGCGCGCGCCGCGCGATCATCGAATGCCAGCCTTACAAGCTGCCGCCGTCATTCTTCAACGAATGGAAATTCTTCGAACCCGTTTTCACCGAACGTACGTCTTAAAAAAAAGCCGCGTGATGCACGCGCAGGAACATGATCCGATGAGCAAGGACGATGGTACGCCTATGACATTCAAGATGACGCGCCGGCAATTGGTCGGCGCAACAGCGGCTGGCCTTGCGGCTGCGCCGCTCGCCAAGGCGTTCGCGCAGGTCCGTGTTCAGGTCGATCAGGGCAACTTCCAGCCGATCCCGATTGCGATTCCGAATTTCGTCGCGGGCGGTCAGGGCGATGGCGAGGTCAGTGCAGGCATCGCGTCGGTCATCACCAACAACCTCAAGCGCAGCGGTCTGTTCGCGCCGATCGATCAGGCGGCCTATATCGAGCGTATCTCCAACATTGATGTGCCGCCGCAGTTTCCGAGCTGGCGGCAGATCAACGCGCAGGCGCTGGTTACCGGTCGCGCCACGCGGCAGAGCGACGGACGCCTCAAGGCGGAATTCCGCCTGTGGGACGTGCCGGCTGCGCAGCAACTCACCGGCCAGCAATATTTCACCTCGCCGGAATCCTGGCGGCGGGTGGCTCACATCATCTCCGATCAGATCTACGAGCGTCTCACCGGCGAGAAGGGCTATTTCGACAGCCGCGTGGTGTTCGTCGACGAGTCCGGCCCGGCGCAGCGCCGCGTCAAGCGTCTTACGATAATGGATCAGGACGGCGCCAACGTGCGCTATCTCACGCGCGGCGCCGATCTGGTGCTGACGCCGCGGTTCTCGCCGTCCACGCAGGAAATCACCTACATGGAATTCGGCGGCGGCGATCCGCGCGTCTATCTGTTCAACGTCGAGACCGGCCAGCGCGAAATCGTCGGCAACTTTCCCGGTATGTCGTTCGCCCCGCGCTTTTCTCCGGACGGCCAGCGCATCATCATGAGCCTGCAGCAGGGCGGCAATTCCAACCTCTATGTGATGGATCTGCGCTCGAAGTCGACCACGCGCCTGACCGATACGCCCGCGATCGACACCTCGCCGTCTTACGCGCCGGACGGTTCGCGCATCTGCTTCGAGAGCGACCGTGGCGGCAAGCCGCAAATCTATGTGATGGCGGCGGGCGGCGGCGCGGCGCAACGCATCTCGTTCGGCGACGGCAGCTACTCCACGCCGGTGTGGTCGCCGCGCGGCGACTACATTGCTTTCACCAAGCAGGGCGGTGGCCAGTTCGCCATCGGCATCATGAAGCCGGACGGCTCGGGCGAGCGCATCCTCACATCGGGCTTCCATAATGAAGGTCCGACCTTCGCGCCGAACGGCCGCGTGGTGATGTTCTTCCGCGATCTTGGCGCGGGCCCTCATCTGTTCACCGTGGATATTTCGGGCCGCAACGAACTTCAGGTTCCGACGCCGGGCTTCGCGTCCGATCCAGCCTGGTCGCCGCTGTTGTCCTGATCCGGACACAGCGGCGCGTCCTTCAGGTCACGTCTCCGCATAATCGTCTGGGAACTGCGGAGGTCCTGAAGTGGCGCCATATTTACACCCTATTAACCATCGCCATTGCTTTAAGCGATTCAGTGGCATTTGAGGGGCTTTGGCAACGGCTCATCAAGGTTGACGGAACGTTCGCTTAACCAAGCGGGCGTAGACCGAAATCTGTTCAAAAAACCCGAGCGTGGAGGCTCCGGAATGTTCTCCCAAATGCGTATCCTCCAGGGATTCAAATTCGCGGCCGTGCTGGCCGTGGCCCTTTCGATGGGCGCTTGCGCCAACAAGAACGGCGACCTGAACGGTATGGCCGGCGCGGCGACGCCAGGCAGCCAGCAGGACTTCGTGGTCAATGTCGGCGATCGCGTGTTCTTCGACAGCGACCAGACCGAACTGTCGCAGCAGGCGATCAACACCCTCGAAAAGCAGGCTCAGTGGCTACAGCAGTATCCGCGCTACACCTTCACCATCGAGGGACACGCGGACGAGCGCGGCACGCGTGAATACAACATCGCGCTCGGCGCCAAGCGCGCCCAGTCGGTGCGTAACTTCCTGGTGTCGCGTGGCATCAGCGCCAGCCGCATGCGCACGATCTCCTACGGCAAGGAGCGTCCGGTGGCGGTGTGTAACGATATCTCCTGCTGGTCGCAGAACCGCCGCGCTGTGACGGTGCTCAACGCCAGTTCTTAAGTTTCCGGGGGCTCACCGGGGATGAAAGCGGCGCCTTCGGGCGCCGTTTTTTGTTTGTGGCAAGGAGGCGGGGCCTGTCGGCAGTCACATTTTTGGCGTAGTAAAACTCTCATCCTGCACGGCCCCATTTCAGGGCGGGAATGAAGAATCAAATCGCCAAGAACGAAATCGCCATGTCATCGAAATTGAAAACTGCCGTCGCAGCGGGGTTGGCCTGCGGGTTCGTTGTTCTGTCGCCTCTTGCGCTGCCGATGCAGGCGCACGCGCAATACGACAACGATTCTCAGGGCGATCCCCAGATGGAGATCGACCGGCTGTCCGACCAGTTGCGCAAGCTGACCGGTCAGAATGAGGAATTGCAGCACCGCAATCAGGTTCTCGAAGAGCAGCTTCGCCAGTTGCAGGGCGGGGCAGCGCCGGGCGCACCTGCCGCGCGGGGGCCTGCGAATGCGGGGCCCGCGCCGTATCAGAATCAGAACCCGCAATATCAGCAGCCGCAACAGCCGGCCTATCAGGGTCAGCAGGGCACGCCGATCACCACGCCGTATAATGATGGGCAGGCGCCAGCGCCCGGCCGTCGTGGCGATGCATTCGATCCGAACCAGAACCCGAGCGCGCCTGGTGCGCCGCGCGCCCTCGGCAGCATGCGGGGTCAATCCAATTATACGGAGCCGGGGGCTGCGCCGGGCGCACCGATGAATCTTGAGAACAACAACTACGGCAACAACAGCGGCGCTGCCGCAGCGCCGCCCAGCCCAAGCGGCGGGCTAACCACGGCGCCGCCGACAAGGTCGCCGAAGGACGAGTTCGATCTCGGTCTCGGCTACATGCAGCACAAGGATTACGGGCTCGCCGAAGAAACCATGCGCAATTTCACGGTGAAGTATCCGAGCGACCGGCTCGTCGGGGATGCGCAATACTGGCTCGGCGAGAGCCTGTATCAGCGCAAGAAGTATCGCGAGGCGGCGGAGGCGTTTCTGGCCGTGACTTCGAAATACGACAAGTCCGCCAAGGCGCCGGATGCGATGCTGCGATTGGGTGAATCGCTTGCCGCGCTGAAGGAAAAGGATGCCGCCTGTGCAGCATTCGGTGAAGTTATGCGGAAATATCCGCGGGCATCAAACAGCGTGAAGCAAGGTGTCGCGCGTGGACAAAAACGCTCCGGTTGCTGAACCTATCTCGGCGCAGGAGGCCCGGCATCTGTTTGCCGGATGGAAGCGGATTCCGGCGCTGGTGCTGGCCGTCTCGGGCGGTCCGGATAGCGTGGCGCTGTTGTGGCTCGCCGCGCGCTGGCGCAAATCGCTCAAGAACGGTCCCGATCTTCTTGCGGTGACGGTGGATCACGGATTGCGGGCGGCCGCCGCGCACGAGGCTCGCAATGTGAAGCGGCTGGCGTCCTCGCTCGGCATCACCCATCGCATCCTGTCCTGGCGCGGCCCGAAACCGAAAACCGGCGTGCCGCGCGCCGCGCGTGACGCACGCTACGAACTGCTTGCCCGCGCGGCGCGATCAGCGTCGGCGGTGGCGATCGTCACCGCTCACACCCAGGACGATCAGGCGGAAACCGTTCTGATGCGGCTGTCGCGCGGCAGCGGCATCACCGGCCTCGCCGGCATGGCGATGCAGACGGAACGGCACGGCGTCGGGCTATTGCGTCCGTTCCTCGAAATTCCGAAGGCGCGGCTGGTGGCGACGCTCGATCGCGCCAAAGTCGTTTATGCCGATGACCCCACCAATCACGATCCCGCCTACACGCGCTCGCGGCTGCGCGCCCTGATGCCGGTGCTGGCGTCCGAGGGTGCGGATGCCAGGACATTTTCCCGGCTCGCAATGCGGCTATCACGTGCCGACGCGGCTCTCGAGCGGATGACGGACGGTGCGGAGCGTTATCTCCGCCTGCGTGGCGGAGGGGGCGGCGGCTTCGATATCTCGCTCTTCTCCACGATGGCCGAGGAAATCCAGGTGCGGCTGCTTCGCCGCGCGCTGGCGGGTGGGATGACAGCCCATTCGCCGGAGCTGGGGCAGATCGAGACGCTGCTGCGGGCGTTGGCGCAGGCGCGGAGCGAGGGGCGGCGGTTCAAGCAAAGTCTCGCGGGGATGACGGTGAGCGTCGAGAAGGAGCGGCTTGTGGTTCGTCCGGCGCCACCTCGCCGCGGCGTCCGGCCCGCAGGCCGGAGCAGCCGCTCTTAACCATGCGGCGGTCCGACCATGTGCTGAGTGGCCAAAACCTCCGTAAAAGCCGCAAATTGCGCTAAATAGTCTTGCCCAGTTCCCTTGGCATTGTGGACAGCGACACATAGATTGGGGCAGGCCGATCAATACCGGCAATCGGACGACATGGATCCAAGGGGTAGGCCCCTGCGTTGCGGGCCTGTGAAGGATAACGAATGAACGCGAATCTGCGCAATTTTGGCCTCTGGGTCATCATCGTCCTCCTGCTGCTGGCGCTGTTCACGCTGTTCCAGAACCCGGCGCAGCGCACTTCGTCGCAGGACATTTCATTTTCGCAGTTGCTGAACGAGGTCGACCAGAACCGCGTCCGCGATGTCGTTATCCAGGGCCCCGAAATTCGCGGCACCCTGACGAACGGCTCGACCTTCCAGACCTATGCGCCGAGCGATCCGACCCTGATCAAGCGTCTGTACGACGCCAAGGTGTCGATCACCGCGAAGCCGCCGGGCGACAACGTGCCGTGGTTTGTTTCGCTGCTGGTGTCGTGGCTGCCGTTCATCGCGCTGATCGGCGTGTGGATTTTCCTGTCGCGCCAGATGCAGGGCGGTGCCGGCAAGGCGATGGGATTCGGTAAGTCGCGCGCCAAGATGCTGACTGAAGCCCATGGCCGCGTGACGTTCGAGGATGTCGCGGGTGTCGATGAAGCCAAGCAGGATTTGCAGGAGATCGTCGAGTTCCTGCGCGACCCCGGCAAGTTCCAGCGCCTCGGCGGACGGATTCCGCGCGGCGTGCTGCTGGTCGGCCCGCCCGGCACCGGTAAGACCCTGATCGCGCGTGCGGTCGCGGGCGAAGCCAACGTGCCGTTCTTCACCATTTCGGGTTCGGACTTCGTCGAAATGTTCGTCGGCGTCGGCGCTTCGCGCGTCCGCGATATGTTCGAGCAGGCGAAGAAGAATGCGCCGTGCATCATCTTCATCGACGAAATCGATGCGGTCGGCCGTCATCGTGGCGCCGGTCTCGGCGGCGGCAATGACGAGCGCGAGCAGACGCTGAACCAGTTGCTGGTCGAGATGGACGGCTTCGAGGCGAACGAGGGCGTGATCCTGATCGCCGCGACCAACCGCCCCGACGTGCTCGATCCCGCGCTGCTGCGTCCGGGCCGCTTCGACCGTCAGGTCGTGGTGCCGAATCCCGACGTCGTCGGCCGCGAACAGATCCTCAAGGTGCACGTCCGCAAGGTGCCGCTGGCGCCGGATATCAACCTCAAGACCATCGCGCGCGGCACGCCGGGCTTCTCCGGTGCCGACCTGATGAATCTCGTCAACGAGGCGGCGCTCACCGCCGCGCGCCGCAACAAGCGCATGGTGACGCAGGCCGAGTTCGAGGAAGCCAAGGACAAGGTCATGATGGGCGCCGAGCGCAAATCTCTCGTCATGTCCGAGGAAGAGAAGATGCTGACGGCCTATCACGAGGGCGGCCACGCCATCGTCGGCCTCAACGTGCCCGCGACCGATCCGATCCACAAGGCGACGATCATTCCGCGCGGCCGTGCCCTCGGCATGGTCATGCAGTTGCCGGAGCGCGACAAGATGTCGATGTCGCTGGAGCAGATGACCTCGCGTCTCGCCATCATGATGGGCGGCCGCGTTGCCGAGGAGATGATCTTCGGCCGTAACAAGGTCACGTCCGGTGCATCGTCGGATATCGATCAGGCGACGCGTCTTGCCCGGATGATGGTGACGCGCTGGGGTCTGTCGGACGAACTAGGCACGGTGGCCTATGGCGAGAACAACGACGAGGTGTTCCTCGGCATGCAGGTGAACCGCCAGCAGAACGTCTCGGAGGCCACCGCGCAGAAGATCGACTCGGAGGTGAAGCGTCTCGTCGAGGAAGGCTACAACGAGGCGACGCGGATTCTGACCGAGAAGCGCGACGATCTCGAAACGCTGGCCAAGGGCCTCCTGGAATTCGAAACGCTGTCGGGCGACGAGATCACGGACCTGCTCAACGGCAAGAAGCCGAACCGTGAATCGGTGCTTGAGCCGGCGACACCCCGCACCTCGGCGGTGCCGCCGACCGGCAAGCCGCGTCCGCGTCCCGATGCCGGAATGGAGCCGCAGCCGCAGGCGTAAGCGGCTCGGCCTTCGCTCTCTCATCTTCAAAGGCGCAGTATTGAAACTGCGCCTTTTTCTTTGACCCGAGCATTTCAACTCATTTGGGAAAGTCCTTTGACAGCGGCCACACCCCGGCGGACTCGGTTGCGAGACATTCCCGGCGGCATCTGGGCGCTCGGGTTTGTCTCCATGCTGATGGATGTCTCCTCGGAGATGATCCATGCGCTGCTGCCGGTCTATCTGGTGACGGTGCTCGGTACCTCCGCGCTCGCCGTCGGCGTGATCGAGGGCGTGGCGGAGGCGACTGCCTCGATCATGAAGGTATTTTCCGGCGCGCTGTCGGACCGGCTCGGCCAGCGGAAGTGGCTTGCCGCGTTCGGTTATGGTCTTGCCGCGGCGACGAAGCCGATATTTCCGCTTGCCCCGTCGGTTGGCTGGCTGGTCGCCGCGCGGTTCATCGATCGGATCGGCAAGGGCATTCGCGGCGCGCCGCGCGATGCATTGGTTGCGGATATCGCGCCTTCTCATTTGCGCGGGGCTAGCTTCGGGTTGCGGCAATCGCTCGACACCGTCGGCGCGTTTCTCGGGCCGGGTCTCGCGATCGCCCTGATGTGGCTCACCGCAAACCATTTTCAGGCGGTGTTCTGGATTGCCGTCGTTCCGGCGGTGCTCTCGGTTGTCGTGATCGTGCTTCTGGTGGACGAGCCCTCGCGCCATGCCGCAACCGGCACGGCCCGCATCCCGCTGAGTGGCGCAGCGCTGCGCAGCCTTGGCACGGCATACTGGATCACGGTGGCGATCAGCACGGTGTTTACGCTCGCACGCTTCAGCGAAGCCTTCCTCATCCTGAGGGCGCAGGCGGTAGGCTTGCCGATCTTTCTCGTGCCGCTCGTGCTGGTGTTGATGAACATCGTCTATGCGCTGACTTCCTACCCAATCGGAGTTCTGTCGGATCGCATGAGCCGCATCGATCTGTTGGCGCTCGGGCTTGTCGTGCTCATCGCCGCCGATCTTGTGCTGGGACTGGCGACCGGCATCGCCGGGGTTGCCTGCGGCGTTGCGCTGTGGGGCCTGCATATGGGCTGCACGCAGGGCGTGGTGAGTGCGATGATCGCCGATACGGCGCCAGCCGAATTGCGTGGCACGGCTTTCGGCGTCGTCAATCTGCTCGGTGGCGTGATGCTACTGGTTGCGAGTATTCTAGCGGGGCTGTTGTGGGATAGGGCCGGGGCACAGGCGACTTTTCTGGCGGGCGCAGGTTTTTCGGTCGTCGCTCTTGCCGGTATCGCTCTCGCCTACATTCGCCTGCCGCATCGTTGAGCTTCGCCGATATCCCGTTCGGGGCTTCCGGCGAGAGGAGATGCCAGGTGCAAATTTATCCGGGAGCGTGCGGAAATCCTTGCCATGATATTTGAATTGGTGTTCACTCCTTAAAGGAGTGAGATTTCATTGGTTTATCGCCGTACACATCAAGTTGTGAAACGTCTGGAAGCGCGTCGCGCCGCCATTCTTGCGGCAGCCCGCGAAACGGCGTCGGAAGGCGGCATGGCGGCGGTTCAGATCGCCCCGGTGGCCGCACGGGCCAATGTCGCGGCGGGCACGGTCTATCGCTACTTTCCTTCCAAGGCCGATCTGATTTCAGAATTGATCGCGGATGTCTCCGACAGGGAGTTGATCGCGATCCGCCGCGCCGCCGATGCCGCGCCGGGACCATCTTCGGCGCTCGCCGCCGCCATCACCACCATTGCCGTTCATGTCGTGTCTCATCGCAAGCTCGCCTGGGGCATTCTGGCGGAACCGGTGGACGTTGATGTCAGCGCTTCGCGCCTGACCAGCCGCCGCGCCATCGCCGCCGAACTGGAGCAACGCCTCGAGGCCGCGATCAAGGCCGGTCATCTGCCCGCGCAGGACACGGCGCTGACCGCGACCGCATTGATCGGTGCGCTGCACGAGGCGCTGGTAGGGCCGCTGGCGATGGACGCAACGGGCGATGCGACCAAATTGCGCGAGGCGGTGCAGAATATCTCGCTGTTTGCGCTCCGCGCGGCCGGCGTGCTCGATGCGCGCGCCCGAGGGCTGGTCGTTCAGGCCGTGCTGCCGATCCGGATGGCCGTCGGCGGCTGACGGGCTGGCGGCGGGGCTGCATTCTTCCTTACATCATGGACTACGGCGGATTCGATCGGCTGTGGCATCAGCCGGATCATCGGCCTATTGGTGCAACGCAAGGACCTGCGATGCGTCGTATGCAATGCATGCCGCCAAAGGATAACCCGGATTGCCTACCCATGGGCGCGACGGCGTGCTTTTGTCAGGTCAGGTTTTGTGCGCGGGATACGCGCGGAGATAGTCCATGACGATCAAGATGCCTTTGCCCGATCAGGGCATTCTCGGCCGCCGCGACGAGATCATCGCAGCATTGCGGGCCATCGTTCCCGGCGAGGGTGTGATCGAGACCGAGCGGGAAATGAAGCCCTACGAATCCGACGCGCTGACGGCCTATCGCCAGCCGCCGATGGTCGTGGTGCTGCCCGATACCACCGAGCAGGTCTCCAAGGTTCTGAAATATTGCCACGACAACGGCATCAAGGTGGTGCCGCGCGGCAACGGCACCTCGCTGTCGGGCGGCTCGTTTCCGCTCGCGGACGGCGTGCTGCTCGGCCTGTCCAAGTTCAAGCGCGTGCGCGAGATCGACTTCGACAACCGCGTCGCGGTGGTCGAGCCGGGCATGACCAACCTCGCGGTCAGCCAGGCGGTGGCGCATGAGGGATTCTACTACGCGCCCGATCCGTCCTCGCAGATTGCCTGCTCGATCGGCGGCAACATCGCGGAAAATTCCGGCGGCGTTCACAGCCTGAAATACGGCCTCACCACCAACAATGTGCTGGGCTGCGAATTCGTGCTTATCACCGGTGAGATCCTGCGGATCGGCGGCCGCGCCCCGGAGAACGACGGCTACGACCTGATGGGCGTCATCACCGGCTCGGAGGGACTGCTCGGCGTCGTCACCGAGATCACGGTACGCATCCTGAAGAAGCCGGAAACCGCGCGTGCGCTGATGGTCGGCTTCTCCGAAGTGGAGGCGGCAGGCGAGTGTGTCGCGCGGGTGATCGGTGCGGGCATCATTCCCGGTGGCATGGAGATGATGGACAGGGATGCAATCCACGCCGCCGAGGCCTTCGTCCATGCCGGCTATCCGCTCGATGTCGAGGCGCTGCTCATCATCGAACTCGATGGGCCGAGCATCGAGGTCGACGAACTGATCCGCCGCGTCGAGAAGATCGCCTTGGATTGCGGCTCCAAGACCTGCCAGATATCCAATTCCGAACAGGAGCGGCTGTTGTTCTGGGCCGGCCGCAAGGCAGCGTTCCCAGCTGTCGGGCGACTGTCACCGGACTATCTGTGCATGGACGGCACCATTCCGCGCGGCAAGCTGCCGGAGGCGCTGGTGGGCATTCGCGAGCTTGGCAAAAAATACGGGCTGCGCTGCGCCAACGTGTTTCATGCGGGCGACGGCAATCTGCATCCGCTGATCATGTACGATGCCAACGTCGCCGACGAGATGCAGCGCGCCGAGGATTTCGGCGCCGATATCTTGCGGCTGTGCGTCAAGCTCGGCGGCGTGTTGAGCGGCGAGCATGGCATCGGCGTCGAAAAGCGTGACCTGATGCCGGAGATGCTGAGCGACATCGATCTTGCCCATCACCAGCGCATCAAATGCGCGTTCGATTCAGGCGGTCTGCTCAATCCGGGCAAGATGTTCCCGGTCCTGCACCGCTGCGCGGAGCTTGGCCGGATGCATGTGCATGGCGGCAAGCTGCCGTTCCCCGACATCCCGCGATTCTGAGGAAGGTTTGACGTGGTGGAGACGTTGAAGGTTCGCGACGCCAAGGACGTCGAGATGGCGGTGCGCGAGGCGATAGAGGCGGAACAGCCGCTGGAAATCGTGGGGCACGGCAGCAAGCGCGACATCGGCCAGCCCGTGGCGACCAACGCGGTGCTCGATCTGTCGGCGCTGAATGCGGTGACGTCCTATGAGCCGCACGAGCTGATCGTCACCGTGCAGGCCGGGGCACCAGTCGCCGATGTGATCGCGATGATGGATGCCAAGAACCAGGAATTCGCGTTCGAGCCGATGGACACCTCGGTGCTGCTCGGAACGAGCGCGGGGCAGGGTACGATCGGCGGCATGATCGCATCGGGCCTTTCGGGGCCGCGCCGTATCCGTTCGGGCGGCGTCCGCGACCATCTGCTCGGCGGCAATGCCGTGTCGGGCTTTGGCGACGCATTCGTCGCCGGCAGCCGCGTGGTCAAGAACGTCACGGGCTATGATATTTCCAAGCTGCTGGCGGGCTCATGGGGCACGCTCGCGGTGCTGACGGAGGCCACCATCAAGCTGGTGCCGAAGGCCGAGGCGCAGACCACGCTGGTGCTGCGCGGCCTCGATGACGCCACCGCCAACAAGGCGATGACCAAGGCGCTGGGCTCGTCCTTCGACGTCTCGGCCGCAGCGCATGTTCCGGCGTCCAATCAGCAGGAACCCGACGGCGCGCTGGCAAAGGCGGGAGCGCCGCAGCAGGCGCTGACGCTGGTTCGGGTCGAAGGCATCGACGTCTCGGTGGCGGAACGGGCGCGGTCGCTGGCGGCGCTGCTCTCCTCCTTCGGTGCGGTGGAGACGATCGCGGACGATGAATCGGCTGCGATCTGGGCCGCCTTACGTGACGTGACGCCGTTTGCCGCGACGTCGCCTCTCGGTGGCCATGTGGTCTGGCGCATCGTCTGCCCGCCGACCGCGGGTGCGGCGCTCGGCATGGCGCTCAAGCGCGAGACCGGTGGCGAAGTCATCTACGGCTGGGGCGGGGGCTTGGTCTGGGCGGCGCTGCCGCCCGCCGCCGACGCCCATGCCGCCAAGGTCCGTGCTCATGCAGAGGCGGCCGGAGGCCATGCCATGCTGCTGCGCGCGCCGAAGGATGTGCGCGCCGCCATCGATGTGTTCCACCCGCAGGCTCCGGGCGTCGCGGCGTTGAGCCGCCGCCTCAAGCATAGCTTCGATCCCCGTCATATCCTCAACCGCGGCCGCATGCGCCGGGACGACAACCCATGAAGACCGATTTTTCTCCTGCCCAGCTTGCCGATCCGGATATTGCGGAAGCCAACACAATCCTCCGCAAATGCGTGCATTGCGGTTTCTGCACCGCAACCTGCCCGACCTACGTCCTGCTCGGCGACGAACTCGATAGCCCGCGCGGGCGCATCTACCTCATCAAGGAGATGCTGGAGAAGGACCAGAAGCCGACGGCCGAGGTGGTCAAGCATGTCGACCGCTGCCTGTCCTGCCTTGCCTGCATGACGACGTGCCCTTCGGGCGTGAACTACATGCACCTCATCGATCAGGCCCGCGTCCGGGTAGAGGAGAGTTATTCCCGCCCGCTCGGCGACCGCCTGATCCGTGCGCTGCTGGCCTATGTGCTGCCGCGTCCCCGCGTGTTCCGTGCCGGTATGATGGCGGCGCGGCTGGCGAAGCCGTTTGTCGGCCTGCTGCCGGGCTCCGCAAAAGCAAGCCATCCGCCGACATTCTTCGACCGGTTGCGGGCGATGCTGGCGCTGGCGCCGGGTGCGCTGCCGTCGCCGGGGCCTGCGGGTGGCACGGTGTTCCCCGCGCAGGGAACACGGCGCGGGCGTGTTGCGTTGCTGCAGGGGTGTGCCCAGCAGGTGCTGGGACCGAACATCAATCAGGCGGCGATTCGCCTGCTCACCCGGCTCGGCATCGAGGTGGTGCTGGTCGCGGATGAGCAATGCTGCGGCTCGCTGACGCATCACATGGGCCGCGATGACGACGCGCTGCACAGGGCAAAGGCCAATATCGATGTCTGGGTCCGCGAGGCCGATGCCAACGGGCTCGATGCGATTCTGGTGACCACCTCGGGCTGCGGCACCACGATCAAGGATTACGGCTATCTCTTACGCGAGGACAAAGCCTATGCGGCGAAGGCCGCACGCGTATCGCAACTCGCGAAGGACATCACCGAATATGTCTCTGCGTTAAATGTGCAATGGCCACGGCCTCAAAATGAAATCGTCGTCGCCTATCACTCCGCATGTTCGCTCCAGCATGGACAGAAAATCACGGAGCTTCCGAAAGAATTGCTTTCCAAGAGCGGATTCGTGGTGAAAGATGTGCCTGAGGGTCATCTGTGTTGCGGATCGGCTGGGACGTACAACATCCTCCAGCCCGAGATTGCAAGGAGATTGCGCGAGCGTAAGGTCGCCAATATCGCATCCGTCAGGCCGGACATCGTGTCGGCAGGCAATATTGGGTGCATGGTGCAGATCGGCAGCGAACTCAAGAATGCCGAAGGCGCACCGATCCCGGTGGTTCACACCATTGAATTGCTCGACTGGATGACCGGCGGCCCGTCCCCGCACAATACCCTGCCTGCAAACAGGTGATCGGCTGCCGAGAGGGCAGGAGGCCTTCCGTTAAGGAAGCGCCTTGAAACGTCGATCGATCATCCCGCCGAAGGGAAACAGGAGGACGGCATGGCTAAGGGTAAGAAGAGTAAGAAGGTCAAGAAGCAGAAGAAAGTAAGCCGGGCAAAGACCGCGCGGCGCCCCGCGAAGAAGTCGGCGAAGAAGAGCAGCCGCAAGGCCGCCAAAAAGTCCTCGGCGAAAAAGGCCGTCAAGCGCTCGGCGAAGAAGTCGGCCAGGAAAGCTGCAAAGAAGTCAGCCAAGAAGGCGGCCAAGCGTCCGGCGAAGAAATCGGCCAAGAAGGCCGTGAAGAAAACCGCCAAGAAGGCCGCTCCGAAGAAGGCTGCAAAGAAGCGTGCCGCGCCGCGTAAGGCGGCTGCGCCTGCCCCAGCGGTGGTCCCATCTTACGATGAGCCTATGGCGAACCTGTCGGAATCCTCGCAATTGTCGCACTCGAACTGGTTCACCGGCGAGGACAAGGACGAACACCAGTCCTGACAGGACGATGGTTTCCCACCAGAAGCCGCGCTGCAAGGTGCGGCTTCTTCGTTTTGAGGGGTAGCCTCCGCGGGAGTATTTAAGCGATTCGGATGCGGGGTCGTCCGGAGTAGGGCGATGTATTCCAGCCTGCGCGGAGAAAAACATATCGTATCGGGGGCGAATTACGCGTTTTCTCCGTTGTCGAAATACAACATTGTGACAGAGAGAGCGGCCTTGATGGCGGAATCGCCTAATAAGGCAGCAATTGCCCGGCATTTTTGCTTTCCCCTTTTCATGCTGCTTCGCACATTGGCCCCACGAAAGACGTTCGTTCTCAATGCCCGCCACTCCGGTTACCGGCCATGGCGGGCTTCAACGGTGGGGGTAGTTATGAAATCGGTTCTTCCAGCCGCGGCTGCGGTTGTAGTTAGTCTTCTCGGAGCGCAGGCGGCGGTCGCGGCCGATCTTCCGGTCAAGGCCTTGAAGGCTCCGGCGGTGGCGGCGTTCGATCCGTGGGACATCGCCTTTGGTGCGGGCGTCATGAACGATTACGTCTTCCGCGGCATCACGCAGTCCAATCACAAGCCGTCGGTCACCGCCTATTTCGAGCCGCGCTATAACGTAACCAAGGACCTGCAGTTCTATGTCGGCTCTTCGTTCGAGAGCATCTCGTTTCCGAACCGAGCGGCGGCCGAGGTCGATATCTACGGCGGTGTCCGCCCGACCTTCGGCGCCCTCGCGCTCGATTTCGGTGTCTGGGGCTACCTCTATCCAGGCGGCACCTGTGTCGGCAACGGCACCGCTGGTTCGTTCGGTGTGGCTGGCTCCTGCGGCTTCGACAACCAGATCGTGCTGGCCAACGGCAACTTCCTGAAGAAGGACGTCTCTTTCTACGAGGTCTACGGCAAGGCGAACTACACCTTCAACGATACCTTCGCGATGGGCGGCAACGTGTTCTACACGCCGAGCTTCCTGAACTCGGGCGCGGAAGGCACCTACGCATCGGTGACCGCCAAGATCACGGCACCGAGTTCGTTCCTGCCGAACGGCATCGGCAGCTATGTCTCCGGTGAGTTCGGCCGCCAGTGGCTCGGCACGTCTGACTCGTTCTACGGCAACATCGATTACAAGGACTACAACACCTGGAACGTTGGTATCGGCTTCACCTACAAGGTGTTCACGCTCGATCTGCGCTATTCCGACACCAACCTCAGCAAGGGTGATTGCAACGCCTTCACCAGCGACTACACCGCCAGCCAGACCGGTTTCATCACGCCGATCAACGCGGCTCCTGGCTTTGGCTCGAAATGGTGCGGTGCGAGCTTCATCGCGAAGCTCTCGGCCGACCTGACGCTGATGAGCAACATCAAGTAAGCTCTCTTCCAAGATCGACTACAGAGGGCGACGGAGCAATCCGCCGCCCTTTTTATTTGTAGTGTCAGCCTGCGGGCGCGGAGGCGGATTGTTCGACGAGCGCGTGATCCGTCACGGCGACATGACGCTGGTGGAAGGCCGCGAGCGTGCTGCGGTGGCCGATCGAGACGACCGTGCTGTCCGGCAGCCGCTGCGCGATCAGGCGATACAGCAAGGCTTCCGTCGCTTCGTCGAGTGAGGCGGTGGCCTCATCCAGCATCAGGAATTGCGGTTTGTGCAGGAGCGCGCGTGCGATTCCGAGCCGTTGCTGCTCGCCGGGCGACAGCGACTGATTCCAGTGCCCGGTTTCGTCGAGTTGGCCTGCGAGTGCGGGCAGGCCGACATCGGCGAGAGCGGCTTCAAGCGTCTCGCGGTCGAAATGACCCGGCATTGCCGGATAGGCGAGCGCGTCCGACAATGGCCCGACCGGAAAATATGGCCGCTGCGGCAGCGACATCAGCGTCGCGCCCGCCGGGATTGAAACCGTGCCCGCGCCGAACGGCCAGGTTCCAGCGATCGCACGGAACAGCGTGGACTTGCCGGAGCCGGAAGGGCCGGTCAGCAGCGTGCGCTGATGGCGGCGCAACGTGAAGTCGCTGGCGACGAGAAGCGGGGTGCCCGTCGGAGAGGCGAGTTGCAGGTTCTTGAGAATGATGCCGTCCGCGCCGCCTTCGGGCGCGAGGCGGATGTTGCCGCGCCGCCGCTCGCGCGCGGTTGCCATCGAATGCTCAAACCCTTCGAGACGGTCGATCACCGCCTGCCATTCGGCCAGTTGCCGGTAGGCGCTGATGAAGAACGACAGCGCGCCCTGGACGCTAAGGAAGGCGGAGGCCGCCTGCATCACGCCGCCGAGCAGGGTCTTGTGTGCGAAATAGGCGGGCGCAACCATCATGTAGGGAAAGATCTGAACGGCCTGCGCATAGCTCTGGGTTACGGCCGTGATCTTCGTGGTGCGGATCATGATGGCGTGCCAGTTGCGGATGATGGCGCCCAGCCGCTCCGACAGCCGCAGATGTTCGGCATCGCCACCCTTGAGCAATGCGATCTGTTCGGAATTTTCCCGCGCGCGCACGAGGTTGAAACGGAAATCGGCCTCATAGCGCTGCTGATGGAAGTCGAGCTTGATCAGCGGTTTGCCGATCAGATGGGTGAGGATCGTACCGCCGATCGCATAGATCAGCGCCGCCCAGACCAGGTAGCCTGGGATGCTGATCGCCGCGCCGAACAGATGGAGGGGAGCCGTCTCCGACAGTCCCCAAAGGATGACGACGAAAGAGACCAGCGTCACCACTGAGTTGAGAAGGCCAAGGCTGAGCGTCAGAAACTGCTCGATGAAGATACGTACGTCCTCGGCGATACGCTGGTCGGGGTTGTCGGCCGGATCGCCTGCAAGCTGCATCCGGTAGTGCGTGGTGTCATCCAGCCATTCGCCGAGATATCGCTCGGTCAGCCATTTGCGCCAGCGGATCTGAAGCCACTGGTTGAGGTAGAGCTGAAGGATCGCAATGACGATGAAGATTGCCGCCACCACGCTGAAGTAGATGATCTCATGAACGAAGACGTCCCACTTATACTCTTGCAGTGCAGTATAAAACCGATTGCGCCACTGGTTGATGAGGACGTCGATCGCCACGGTACCGAGTTCGATGGCGACGATAGCCGCGAGCAGGATGCCGCCGGCCCATTTGTCTTCCGAACGGAAATAGGGGGTCGCCAGCCGCCAGATTGTGGCGAGCGCCGATACGATACGTTTCACGGATAATCTCCTGAAAGGTGGCCGGGTGACGCCACGGGAGAGTGGCGCGGACCGAAGACAGACCCCTGCGTAAAATAAATCACTGAATAAGACTAAAGTTAGGGCCGGGTTCGGTTGCGTTGTCTTGTGCGAAATCCCTTACCGCTTTTAGCATGCGACATAACGGCAAGGCCGGGGAGCACTTCACGAGTTGGCGAGAGATTCCGCTTACTTCTAGCGCCGGCCGCCCAAATTTCTCCCTCAAGATGCCTCGCCTCAGGCTCCGGGCAGTTCGCTTCTCCCGGGGCGACATAACCGCGTGGGGGAGAAGGAATACATGTGGAATCAAGTCTATAATCCATTCAACAATCAGGTCTTATCGACCATAGCGGCGGCGATTCCCGTCGTCACGCTGCTGGTCCTGATCGCATCCAACAAGGTCAAGGTTCACATCGCCGCGATCACCGCCTTGATCGTCGCCAACCTTGTCGCGATCTTCTTCTTCACCATGCCGGCCGGCATGTCGATCCGGGCCTCGCTGCTCGGCGTCGTCACTGGCTTCTTCCCGATCGGCTGGATCGTGCTGAACGTCATCTTCCTCTACCGCCTGACGGTGGAGAAAGGCGTATTCGAGACGCTGCAGAACACCATCGGCGGCGTGACCCGCGACCGGCGCCTGCAGATCCTGCTGATCGCCTTCTCGTTCGGCGCCTTCTTCGAGGGTGCCTCGGGCTTCGGTACCCCGGTCGCGGTGACCGGCGCGATCCTGATCGGCCTCGGCTTTTCGCCGCTCGCCGCCTCGGGCTTGTCGCTGATCGCCAATACCGCCCCAGTTGCCTACGGCGCACTCGGCACGCCGATCGCCGGTCTGTCCAGCGTCACCGGGCTTGATCCGTTCCTGCTCGGCGCGATGGTCGGACGCCAGTTGCCGATCTTCTCGCTGATCGTGCCGTTCTGGGTGGTCTGGGCGTTCGCCGGGTTCAAAGGCATGAAGGAAGTCTGGCCGGCCATTCTGGTGACCGGCATTTCCTTCGCCGTCCCGCAATTCCTGATCTCGAACTTCGTCAACCCCTGGATCGTCGACATCGGCGCCTCGCTGATCTCGATGGGGGCGCTGATCCTGTTCCTGAAGGTCTGGCATCCGAAGACCATCTGGACCTCGGCGACGCTGGGAGCTCACGATGAATCCTCCGGCACCATGGCGCCGGTCGTTCAGAGCACGGTGAAGCCGACCCGCGAGGAAGTGTGGAAGTCGCTGCTGCCGTGGATCATCGTCTGTATCGTGCTGCTGATCTGGGGCACCGACCACTTCAAGAACGCCGTCAATTCCTGGGCGACGTGGAAGTACGCGGTTCCTGATCTCGACAAGATGATCATGAAGGTCGCGCCGATTGTGGCGAAGCCCACGCCGGAAGGTGCCGTGTTTGCCTTCACGTGGCTGTCCTACACCGGCTCCGGCATGCTGATCGCCGCTATCATCTCGGGCTTCCTGATGGGGTATTCCCCGCTCGGGCTGATCCGGGTCTATGGCAAGACCATCAAGCTGTGCGCCTACTCGCTGATCACGATCTCGGCGATGCTGGCGATCGGCACGTTGACCCGTCTGTCCGGCATCGACGCCACGCTCGGCCTCGCCTTTGCCGCGACCGGCGTGCTGTATCCGTTCTTCGGCACCTTGCTCGGCTGGTTGGGCGTGGCGCTGACAGGTTCGGACACCGCATCGAACGTGTTGTTCGGCAACCTGCAGAAGATCACCTCCGAACAGCTTGGTCTGTCTCCGATCCTGATGAGTGCCGCGAACTCCTCGGGTGGCGTCATGGGTAAGATGATCGATGCTCAGTCGATCGTGGTGGCATCCACCGCGACCAACTGGTACGGCCACGAAGGCTCGATCCTGCGCTTCGTGTTCAAGCATTCGATCACGCTGGCCTGCCTTGTCGGCCTGTTCGTGATGCTGCAGGCTTACGTCCATCCGTTCTCGGCGATGGTCATCAAGTAAGCGCTGTATTCCAAACGAGAAATCCCCGCGGCTTGCCGCGGGGATTTTTTGTTGACGGCGTGCTGGTGCGGTGCTTCGCCCCTCGCCATTGTCACAATTCGCTTCTAGACATCTCCTGCCCATCACGACGGAAATCGGAATGCTGGACTACAAACCCATGATGCTGGCCGCATTTGCGGCATTGATGCTGACGACGCTACCCGCGCGGGCACAGGAATTTCCTTTCGGCCTTGAGATGACCCTCGATGCGCCGCAAATGGCGGGTGCGCGCCGCCTGCCGACGCTCGAGATCGGCGAGAACGGCGAGGCCAAACTCGATCTGTGGTGCAAGTCCGGCCGCGGCCAATTCTCGGTGGCCGGTGACACGGTGATTTTCATGCCGGGCACGATCGCCGATAACAGCTGTACGCCGTCCCTGGCGCAGGCCGATGACGCGCTGATCGCCAATCTCGGCGCCGCCGCGAACTGGAAGCGTCAGGGAGACGCCATCTCCTTCATCGGTCCGACGACGCTGCGTTTCCGCGTCAATTCGAACTGACGCAGGCTTCGGCAACGCCGCTTACGTGTCCCGCAGGATCATATCGGCGCATTCGCCTGCAGCCTGGATGACACCGCTGTATCCGCCGAATCCGGCATAGGCGGAAGCAAGGTAGAGTCCCTGAAGGGGCGTGGCCGGGCTGCGCCTGGGCCCGCTGAACAACGAGCGCGGCGGTGTCGGCGCGAAACCATAGACTGCGCCGCCCGGAGAGCCGAGATATTGCCGCACCGAGTACGCCGTGTTGAACGACGATGCCACGATGGATTGGGCCAATCCCGGAAAATGCCGGTCGAGATAGGCGACGATCGCGTTCTGCCAGCGCGCGCGCTTGGCGCGGTAGCCATCCTGATCGAGACCTTCCCAGTTCGAGAGCGTGTCCGGTGCGATGATCGACAGCACATAAGGCGGCGCGGGGATGCCTGACTCGATCGCGGCATAATCGACCATCGCGAGCGGCGGCATCTTCTCGCCCGGCTCGTCTCGCATCAGCGTCGTTGCCTGCGCATAATCTGCCAGCGTTGTCATCCAGTCCGGCAGCAATTGCGTGGAGTAGGCGGTGAAACCGAATGCGCCGGGCGGCTTTGAAAGGCCGAGCGTGAGCGCGAACAGCGAGATCGAGGAAGGCCGCGATTCATAAGGCGCGAGGAAAGGCTTGGCCTGCTTCGGCGGCAGCAGCGCGGCCACCGAGGCGGGCGCGCCATTGCAGACGACGCGCTTACTCTCGACAGTTTTCGGGTCGCTGCCGTCCTTGGCGGTGTGATGGACGCGGAACGTACCGCCGTCCTTTTCGATGGCAGTGACGATGCGGCGCAGGATAGTTTCGCCGCCGGCTTTCTTGATCTCGCGGGCCAGCGCGCTGGAGAGCCGCTGCGATCCGCCATGGATATAGCGCCCGCCGCTGAGCAGCAGGCCGCCTTGCGCCATGGCGAAATAGACCCACCACAGCGTCGCGGGGTCGTCGTGATAATAGCAAAGGTTCGCGGCGAGGGCGCATTTCAGCGCCTCGTTGTTACCGAACGCTTGCTGGAGCTTTTTCGCCAGCGGCAGCTTCCAGTCGCGGATCGCGGGCGCAAGCGACATTAGCGCGCTGTAGATATCGCCGGACCGGCGGGCTGTGGCATCGCCCTGCGTCAGTGCTCCGGCGGCGGAGGCGATCTGCTTCATCTCGCAGAGCAGCCGCGCGATCGCTTCGCGCGCCTCGGGAAAACGGGCGCTCAATGCTTCGCGCGCGCCGTCAAAATTATCCGGCACCAGCAGCGGAGACGATAACGGGCCGCCGCGCACCTCGTAGAGCGCGCCGCCCGGTGACCATTTCAATGTCTCAAGAATGCCCGCGCGCGCCAGCGGAAGATGCTTGGGATCGCGCGGGTCGTGCGGATCGCCGGTTTCGTGCAGCGAGCCCTCGACGAAGAGATCGCCGACCTTGTAGCTCGATGCCGCGCCGCCGACGGAATTGCTTTTCTCGATCACGAGCACTTTGCGGCCCGCGCGCGCCAGCAGCGCGCCGCTGGTCAGGCCGCCGAGACCGGCGCCGACGATGATGATGTCGTATGACATCAGTCCTGAACCGGGTTGCTGCGGGAGATGACGGCCATCATTTCCACGCCGCTTGCTCGGCATCCCAGCGTTGCCCCTTGAGGTCGGCTGCGATGCCCTGCACAAGGCCGTCGTCGTCGGTGTAGGTGCTTTCGGTTTCGTCGCCGGTCGAGGAATCCGCGAAGTTCAAATGCGGGCCGGCGGTTTCATCGCGCGTCGTCGTCGCCGGCACGCCGAGCCAGATCACCAGCCGGTCGGCATTGCCCGGCTTTTCGGGCCCGACCAGCGCCGACACTTCCAGCGTGTCGGTGAGGTTCAGTGCGGGCACGAGGGTGTTGGGGCGTTTCATCGTGATCGTCAGCTCGCCCGTGGTGTCGCTCCATTTGGTGCTGGCGGCTTGCGCCTTGAGGATTTTCGAGGCGCTGGCCGCGAGCGCGGAGGCCAAGTGGTCGCGGTCGAGTTTGCCGTCCTTGCGCCAGTCGGCGGCGGGAATCCGGATGGCGCGCTCGGTATCGTAACTGCCGGTGGTCCAGCCTGCGGCGATCACGCCCGGCGCAGTCTTTAAGCGCGCGAGGAGGGCGCCCGCGCGCTGCGGATCGACATCGAAGCGCACGAGCTGCGTGCCGGTGCGCAGTGCCGCGCAGTCGGTGGAGAGGCTGTCGAGCGACAGCTCGATATCGTCGTTGCGCAGGCTTTTCAGAAGATCGGCGAAATTCTCACGCTTGACCCTGAGGGCAAGCGATTGCGGCGACAGCTCGGTGAAGTCCGCCGGGTTCGCGGTGATGCTGTCGTCTGTGTTCTGAGCGGCCTCGAACTCCCGCTGATCGGAATCGGTGTTGTCGGTCGAGGTGACCTCGGACGTCTTGTCGCCGATCGTGATCTTGCCCTGGAAAGTGATGGCCCTGTTCTCGGGCTTGCGCGTCAGGTTGACGGTGACAGGCAGTTTTTCCTCGGTGGTCTGGCCGGTGCCGCTCAGCTTCTGGCCGTCGGCTTTCAGTTCGATGGCGAAGCGATCCTTGTGCTCGGAGCCGATCGAGGCCGAATAGCAGACATCGAGCACGGTCGAGGTGATCTTGCCGCCGTCGTGGATCTCGCGGATGAAGGCATCGACGGGCAAATCGCCGAGAATGTCGCCAAGCCCGGTGAAGTAGCGCACCTCGCCGCCAACAAGCGGGCTTTTCGCGGGCGTCTTGGCCGTCTGCGCCATCGCAAAAGGACTCGCGGCAATGCCGAGGATGAGGGCCGAGCAGGCAACGGTCGAAAATCGCATCAGGGGGCATCCTGCGTGAAGCGGGGAACGTCCATCGAAACAAGCGGGGCGACCATAGACGCTTATCTGTATGATTTGAACGCCATCTCATTGCCGGAATAGCGTTTTCCTCGTTTCAGGCGGTTGAGGGGCGGGTATTATTTGCCGCAAGCGCCGCTGTGCCCGCCGTTAAAGTATCGGCAACAAAAAAGCCGCCCGAAGGCGGCTTTTCGTTTTCTTCGAGAGAAGTGCGGGCGAGAGCTTAGAAGCCCATGCCGCCCATTCCTCCCATGCCGCCCATTCCGCCGCCACCCGGCATCGCCGGCGCGGATTCCTTGGGCAGTTCGGCAACCATAGCTTCGGTGGTCACCAACAGGCCCGCGACGGATGCAGCGTCCTGAAGCGCGGTGCGCACCACCTTGGCGGGGTCGATGATGCCCTTGGCGACCATGTCGACATACTCTTCGTTCTGGGCGTCGAAGCCGAAGGTCTCGGTCTTGTTCTCGAGAATCTTGCCGACCACGATCGAGCCCTCGACACCGGCGTTCTCCGCGATCTGACGGATCGGGGCTTCCAGCGCCTTCAGCACGATATTGATGCCGGCCTGAACATCGGAGTTGTCATTGTTGATGCGGCCGACCGCCTTCTTGGCGCGCAGCAGCGCGGTGCCGCCGCCCGGCACGATGCCTTCCTGAACGGCCGCGCGGGTTGCGTTGAGTGCGTCCTCAACGCGATCCTTCTTCTCCTTGACCTCGATCTCGGTCGCGCCGCCGACGCGGATCACCGCGACGCCGCCCGCGAGCTTGGCAAGACGCTCCTGCAGCTTCTCGCGGTCGTAGTCCGAGGTGGTCTCCTCGATCTGCGCCTTGATCTGGTTGACGCGGGCCTCGATGTCCGCCTTCTTGCCCGCACCTCCGACGATGGTGGTGTTCTCCTTGTCGATCACCGCCTTCTTGGCGCGGCCGAGCTGCTTGAGCGTGACGTTCTCAAGCTTCATGCCGAGATCTTCGGAAATGAGCTGGCCGCCGGTGAGGATCGCGATGTCCTCGAGCATTGCCTTGCGGCGATCGCCGAAGCCCGGCGCCTTGACGGCCGCGACCTTCAGGCCGCCGCGCAGGCGGTTGACGACGAGGGTGGCGAGTGCCTCTCCCTCAATGTCCTCGGCGACGATCAGGAGCGGCTTGCCCGACTGCACCACGGCTTCCAGCACGGGCAACATCGCCTGCAGGCCGGTGAGCTTCTTCTCGTGCAGCAGGATGTAGGCGTCATCGAGCTCGGCGGTCATCTTCTCGGCATTGGTGACGAAGTAGGGCGAGAGATAGCCGCGATCGAATTTCATGCCTTCGACGATATCGACTTCGGTGTCGAGGGACTTCGCTTCCTCGACGGTGATGACGCCCTCATTGCCGACCTTCTGCATCGCCTTGGCGATCATTGAGCCGATGGTGGAATCGCCGTTGGCCGAAATGGTGCCCACCTGGGCGACTTCGGAGGACGAAGCGACCGGCTTGGCGCGCTTCTCGATGTCCTTGATGACGGCGGCGACGGCGATGTCGATGCCGCGCTTGAGGTCCATCGGGTTCATGCCGGCGGCAACCGACTTCGCGCCTTCCCGCACGATCGCCTGGGCAAGCACGGTGGCGGTGGTGGTGCCGTCACCGGCGAGGTCATTGGTCCTGGAGGCGACTTCGCGCAGCATCTGTGCGCCCATGTTCTCGAACTTGTCCTCGAGTTCGATTTCCTTGGCGACAGTCACGCCATCCTTGGTGATGCGGGGTGCGCCGAAGCTTTTGTCGATCACGACGTTGCGGCCCTTGGGACCGAGCGTGACCTTCACCGCGTTGGCGAGAATGTCGACGCCGCGCAGCATGCGTTCGCGCGCGTCGCCCGAGAATTTTACGTCCTTGGCAGCCATGAGAAATTACTCCGAATTGAGATGTCTTGAATGATGTCGGGAGAGGCTGCTTCAGCCCAGCACGCCCAGGATGTCGGATTCCTTCATAATCAGGAGGTCTTCGCCATCGAGCTTGACTTCGGTGCCGGACCACTTGCCGAACAGCACGCGGTTGCCGACCTTGAGGTCCATCGGGATCAGCTTGCCGCTCTCGTCGCGTCCGCCCGGACCGACAGCGACTACCTGACCTTCGGAGGGCTTTTCCTTGGCGTTGTCGGGAATGATGATGCCGCCCTTGGTCTTCGCTTCGGCGTCGATGCGCTTGACGACGACGCGATCGTGCAGCGGACGGAACGTGGTCTTGGCCATGGTGATGGTCCTTCGCGTTGGTTTCAGTTTGGGGATTGATCGGAGCGGACAGGCCGCCCTTGAACGAGACTGGCAGTCCCATTTTGGGAGTGCTAACGGTGTTGCCGTGGGGAAATATGGGCTGGCGCTTTTCCTGTCAAGCAAACGCCGCTGGCTTAAGACCTTGGTGAGGTCATTATATGATGCTCGAAGGCCATCATCCGCGTTCGAACAACAGGCTTTGAGAGAACGCCGCCGCTTGCCAGGCTGGCAAACGTGGTTCATGAAGTCTGTCGAGGAGAATCTATGGTCAGTCTGCGCACCGCTTCGAAATTAGCGATGATTTCGCTTCTTGCCGCTGGTATCGGCGGTTGCAGCACTTTCAACCTCAATGGCAACAATACGCCGGTCGCCCAGGAGCCGGCAGTGGAGCCGGAGATTCCCGCCACCATCCGTGCCGATGAGCTGGTTGGCCGCTGGGGCCTTGCCGCCTATCACAAGCCGGAAGACCGTGTACGTACCGAGAATGCGGCGCGCGGACAGTGCAAGCAGCCTTACGTGATCGGCAAGGGGCCGACCGGAGGCGTCATCATGCATCTGGCCGACGAGGCGACCCCGCAGGAGCTGCGGGTCAAGGGCAGCCGGAGCGGCAAGAACTACATTGGGCCCGCAGGCCCGCCAGGTGGTCCGCAGGATCGCGAGATTGTCTCCTTCGACGGCCGTGTGCTGACCACGCGCTTCATCGATCCGGATGCTGCGACGCGATACGGCACCATGGTCTATGTGCGCTGCGCGCCGCGCGCATAGAAAAGCTGCGCGGGCTGCTCTTCTTTAATCCGCGAATCCTGACATTAATGCCGGTGATATGAACCCTTTTGCCGGACCGGCCGCGCTGATCGCAGGGCCTCATCGCGCGGTGGCGGTGCTGTGCGTTACCCAGATTCTGGGCTGGGGCGCGCTGTTCTATCCCCCCGCTCTCACCATGACCTATATCGCGGATGCCCACGGCTGGTCGCTGCCGCTGGCACTGTCCGGGTTTTCCGTCGCGCTCGGCACATCCGGCCTGTGCGCGCCCTATGCCTGCGGCCTGATCGACAAGCGCGGCGGTAATCTGGTGATGTCCGCCGGCGCGCTGATCGGAGCCGCCGGATTGCTGCTGTTGCCGCTGGCGCCCAATTACCCGATCTACCTGCTGGCCTGGATCCTGATCGGGATCGCCATCGCATCCTGCCTTTACGATCCCGCTTTCACCACGCTCACGCGAATCTATGGCATGGCCTCTCGCGGGCCGATCACGGTCGTGACCTTTTCCGGTGGACTGGCCTCCACCGTCGGCTGGCCGCTGATGCATTTCCTGATCGAACATTTCGGCTGGGAGAGCGTGTTCTTCACCTGGGCCGGGGTGCTCGCATTCCTGATCGCGCCGCTGCACTGGTTTGTGCTGCCGAGGCGTAAGGCACAGGTGACGGCGCCGGCGGTGGCGGCCGATGAGCCGGTTGCGAAGAAGCGATTTGTCCAGCCGCACGGCTGGCCTTTCATTCTGATGGCGGCGGGTTTCGCGGGCCATGCCTTCGCGCTGTCAGGCACAACGACACACCTTTTGCCGATTCTGCAGCGTGGCGGAATCGATCCCGGGCTTGCCGTCACGATCGGCGCGATGTTCGGCCCCGCCCAGATCGTGACGCGCTTTGCGGATTTCGCCAGCAAGGGGCGGCTGCATCCGGTCTGGGTGGCGCGCATCTCGATGGGCACCATGGCGGTCGCTTTCGCGATCCTGTCGGTTGCCGGCATCGAGACGTTGCATGCCATGATTTTCGCGATTTTGTTTGGCGCGGCCAACGGCGTGATGACGATCGCGCGCGGAGCATTGCCGCTCGCGACATTCGGTCCGATGGGATATGGCCGCGTGGTCGGGCGAATTTCACGGCCGGGCCAGATCATGCAGGCGCTTGCGCCGTTCATTCTGGCCTTCGTGATCGACCGCTGGTCGGATCAGGCGGCGCTCGACATCATGATCGGGACGATTGCGCTGGCGCTGCTTTGCTTTTCCATGTTGCGGCGGGTGTGAGGCAAAACAAAAACGCCCCCGCGAAGCGGGGGCGTTGAGAATGGGTTGGCGGCTTTTTAGTTGAACAGCGCGTCGATATCGTTCTGCGAGGCGTGGCCCTCGTCGCCGTCGAGCTTCGGCCCGTTGAGCAACTTGGCATCGCCTTCGCGGGTGTCGAGAATGGCCGGTGCATGCGCCTTGATGGCATCGACGCCACCCCAGATCTCCATCATGACGTTGATGTGATGCTCGATGAATTTCATCGTGTTCATCACCTTGCTGATGCGCTGGCCGGTGAGGTCCTGGAAATTGCAGGCCTCGAAGATGCTGATGACGCGCTCGGAGATGTCGGCGACCATGCGCTCCTGCTGATCGGCTGAAGTGCCCTTGGCGAGCGCGGAGGCCGCCTGGTCGATGGCTTCCGCTGCCGCAAGGATCTGATCGGTGGCTTCTTCGGTGCCGCCGACGATGGCGCCGAGTTCGCCCGTGACCTTGGACATCTCGTCGCCGCTGAAGCTCGTGCCGTGCAGCACGGCGATTTCTTCCTTGGTGCGGTTGATCGCCTCGTGAATGAGATCGAGTTCGACCTTCAGCTTCTCGCACTGGGCGATCTGCGCGCGATAGGATTCGAGCGCCGCCTTGGCGTTGGCTTCTTCCTGCGCGAAGTTGGTGGTGTCTTCGGTCTTGGCGCGGGAGCCCAAGGTGATCCGGCCCATTTGTTCGCGGATAACACGCAGCTCCGTCATGATGCGCTCATGCATCTGATCGGACCCTGCTTCGTTCAATTCCGGCATGGCGCCGAACTGCAATTCTTCGATGCGGAAACGCTTACGCTGAGCAGTCATTGGAATTCTTCCCCAACCTCAATGCGCAAGTGTGTAGCGGGCCGCTATTTAACGCCCGGTTCATGGGTATCTTTGTGCCTCGGAAAATATTCTGAACATGCTCAACGGCAATTAACCATGGTGCCGCCTCTTTCATTAAAAATAAACGCTGTTGGAAGGAACGCGGGTGGCCGCGCAATGTGGTGAATCGAAACGCAGCTTTCGTTTACCAAAACTTCCGCGATTGCGCCGTTACATCGGAACGCGCGGCGTCGTGTCGCCCGCATGATCCGTGACGAACAGTACAGAGTACGTCCATGTCCGCAAAAATCCGCCTCGCGCTCGTTGCCGGCGCATGCCTGATCGGCATGAGCTATCCCGCGTTCGCCCAGAATGCCGATTCCCAAGTCTACTATACGTCGCAGGCCGGCTACGCTCCGCAGCCACAGCGTGTCGCCTACCAGCAGCCTGCCAACAATATGGGTGGCGGCTTCATCCAGTTTCTGTTCGGTGGCGGCGAGCAGGCCGCGCCTGTGTACCGGCAGATGCCCGAAGATCAGTACGACCCGCGCCAGCGCGGCTATCAGCAGGAACGTGCGGTGGAGGCGGCGCAGCCTGGCTTCGATCCGCGCTATGAAAAGCAGGTGGTCGACTACAACGGCAAGGAAGCACCCGGCACGCTAGTGATCGATACGCCGAACAAGTTTCTCTATCTGGTGCAGGACAACGGCCGGGCGCTGCGTTACGGCGTTGGCGTCGGCAAGCCGGGCTTCATGTGGTCCGGCGTGAAGACGATCTCCGCCAAGCGCGAGTGGCCGGATTGGACGCCGCCTGCGGAAATGCTCAAGCGCCGTCCCGATCTGCCGCGCCACATGGAAGGCGGGCCGGAAAACCCGCTCGGCGCCCGCGCGATGTATCTCGGCTCTTCGCTGTATCGTATCCATGGCTCCAACGAACCGTGGACGATCGGCACCAACGTCTCCTCGGGCTGCATCCGCATGCGCAACGAGGACGTCATCGATCTCTACGGCCGCGTCAAGGTCGGCACGCGCGTCGTCGTGCTCTGATCGATTTCGCTCATAAATTGAAAACGGCCGCTGTCGCAGCGGCCGTTTTTTATTTGGGGGTACGTGACGCTTAAGAGTTACGCGAAATCGCTGTCGTCGGAACCGAAGTCGCCGTCGTCGAAATCGCCGTCATCATCGTCCTGATCTTGGTCCTGATCCTGATCGTCATCGCGGTCCTGCTGGGCATCCTGCGCCTGGTCGGCAAAACTCTGGCGGCGATCCTCGATCCCACCACTGTTACTTTTGCCGATGTCGTTGATGCCGGCGTCGCGCGCGAGGGAGTCATTGTTATTGCCGCCGCCGCCCCACGGACTCGCGGAGCTGCCGCCGAAGCTCTGCTGCTGTCCGCCGCCGAGTCCGCCAAGGCCACGCAGGCTGTTCATCAGGATCGAGCCGCCGATCATACCGGCTGCCGCCGCAGCCGCCGTGCCGAGAAACGACGAACCGCCGCCTTGCTGTGCGCCATAGCCCGGCTGGGCATACCCGCCCGGTGCGCCACGCGGATCGATAGTGCCATCGGCCTGACCAAGCACCTGACCGCTGTTCCACACCGGCCGCGTGTTCGGATTGGAGGGCGGCACGTTCGGCACCGAACCGCGCGAGGCGGTCGTATTCGTGTTCTCGCCGAACAGCGAGCCACGCAGCGAATCCAGAAAGCTGCCCTGATTTTGCGGAGTTTCGCCTGCCTCAAGCTGCTTGATCCGCTCCGCGGCGTGCTTGAGCGCTTCATCCTGTAACAGCGCCGTCTGCACCAGCGCATAGACTGCATTCGGCGCGCGCCGCAAACCGGCCATGATCGCGGATTCCGCCTCGGCATCGCGCGGGGCGGTTTCGAGCCTTTCAAGCCGGCCGAACAGATCGTCGATCAACTGGCGCTCTTGCGGGGTCATCTTCGTCCTCTCCTCGTTGGGCGAGTGATTCTAGGAACGATCTAGGCGGGTTTTGGATCGGCGTAAGCGGGAGCGGAGATTAAATTTCGCCAAGGTGGCGCGCTGCCCTGCGGCAAACTGCCCTTATGCCTTCGCCAGCGAAATGCCAAGTTCATCAAGCAGACGCGGGAAATCGTCGCTGGCAAGATAGGCATGTTCGCGCTCGCGCTGGTCGGTGAGGGGATCGAGCGCCCGCAAGGTCTCGTCGACGAAACCGGGATGACACATCACAAGGCCGCCATCGGGGAGGGTGCTGAGGAAGCCTCGCATCAGGTTGCCGAAGTCGGGCAGGGTGCGGAAATCGTACGCGCCGGCAAAGGCGGGATTGGTGCGAAGACCGCTCGCGGCGCAACGTCTGCGGAAGGTCGCGCTCAACCCATCGAGCAGCATCGCCTTGGGATTGCCGAGTTGCATGGATGTGTGCGTCCGCCCGCATTGCCGCACCCATGCCTCCGGTGCCGCGTCACGCGCGGCACGGATGAATCCCTCGCGGATACCCGGAAACAACTGAACGTGCTGATGACCGTCGAGATAGGCGGGCGGTGTGCCGAACAGTTCGCGAAACAGTGCGATCTGCGCCATCACTTCGGCATAGACGAATTCGGAATCGAGGCGTCGTAACAACGCCATCCGCAAAAGTTTGTTCACCGGCCAGAACATGCCGCCATCGAGCGGGCGAAAGTGCATCGTCAGCGGAGAGAACGGCGCAGTCAGCGTGACATGCAGACCGATTTCGCATCCTTCCGCGGCGACCCGCGAGAGTGCCTCGGCTTCTTCGCGGGTGGCGGCGGGGGCAACCACCATCACCGAGGTGGCGTTGAGGCGGCGGCGTTCGATCAGGTCACGGATGGCACGGTTGACGCCTTCGCTGATGCCGTAATCGTCGGCACAGAGCGTGATGCGGCGCGTTCCGCTCACACCGGGTCTGCCGTATGTGAGGGCGTTTCGGCAGTCTCTGCATGGTCGCTTGTGGTGCGCAGCGACTGCTCGGCGACGAAATAGATCGGCCGCGCCTTCAGCTCGGACAGAATCTTGCCGATATATTCGCCGAGCACGCCGATCACGATCAACTGCACGCCACCCAGCGTCATCATGCCGACGACCAGCGACGGATAGCCCGGCACCGATTTGCCGGTCGTCAGGGTCTCCCACATGATCGACAGGCCGAACAGCAGTGCAAAGAAGGCGATCATCACGCCGAGCAGGCTCGCCACCCGCAGCGGCGCGACCGAGAACGAGGTCAGACCTTCGATTGACAAGCCGAGCAAACGCCTTGTGTTGAAGGTGGTGGTGCCGTAGGCGCGCGGCTCGGGTTCGTAATCGACCCGCATCTGGCGAAAGCCAATCCAGCTTGTGAGGCCTTTGAAGAAGCGGTTGCGCTCCGGCATCATCCGCAAGGCCTGCGCCGCGCGCGGCGACAGCAGGCGGAAGTCACCGGCATCCTCGGGTATTTTCTGACGCGCGCCCCAGTTCACCAGCGAATAGAAATTGTGGACCGCAAAGCGGCGCAACACCGACTCGTTCTGGCGATGGGCCTTGGCGGTGTAGACGACATCATAGCCGCCCTCGATCCAGTGACGCACCAATTGTTCGGCGAGATCCGGCGAGTGCTGGCCATCGCCGTCCATGAACAGCACGGCGCCGAGGCGGGCATGGTCGAGGCCCGCCATCAGCGCGGCCTCCTTGCCGAAATTGCGCGACAGCGACACCGTCTGCACGTCGAGATGGTCGGCGGGCAGGTCGCGCGCGACCGTCAGCGTGGCGTCGGTCGAGCCGTCGTCGACATAGATGACCTCGCAGGACAGGCCGTAGCGCTGCTTCAGCTTGAGCGCGAACGTGGAGATGCGGTCATGCAGCGCTGCAAGGCCCGGCGCTTCGTTGAGCAATGGCACCACGATGGACAGCCCGCGCACGGTGACGGGAAGTGTCTCGCGAGTGGAAGCTGGAACCTCGGAGCCGGGCATGAACATCAATTCCTCGAAAGAGCCAACCCCGATATGGCGACGGCAAGAAGGTTTCGCCAACGGGCAGTCATGTCGCGTCTCATGTTCCGAGAAAGGCTTCGAGCCGCGAAAACAGCGGATTGTCGCGGGCCATCACGTAATCGAGCGAACCGATGCTGACGGTTTCCGCACCGCGTGCGCGCAGCAGGCTGCCGAGCGCGTAAAGCTGCGCGGGCGGGCAGTGCAACGTCAGGATGCCGGACGATACCGGGCCGCCGAATGGGGCGACGGCGCCGAAACGGTCGTGGATTTCGGTCAGCAGCGCCTCGTCGCAATTCGATAGGCGGGTGCGGACTTCCTTGTATTTCGCGGCACGGGCGCGGGCGGCGATGTGATCGAGGATGACGCGCGCGGTCTCGCGTGCCTCCGCGGTCCAGTCGGCGGCGCGGGACGCGACGAGATTGGCCTGGCTGCGCAACATTGTGCCGTCGTCCAGAACCTTCAGGCCGTTGGCGACAAGTGTTGCGCCGGTGGTGGTGATGTCGACGATCAGTTCGGCCGCGCCGCTCGCAGGTGCGCCTTCGGTCGCACCCGCGCTCTCGACGATGCGATAATCGACGATGCCATGCAGCGCGAAGAAGTGGCGTGTCAGGTTGATGTATTTGGTGGCGACCCGCATGCGGCGGTTGTGCTTGACGCGGAACGAGGTCGCGACGTCGTCGAGGTCGGCCATGGTGCGGACATCGATCCACGCCTGCGGCACGGCGACCACCACGTTGGCGCTGCCGAAGCCGAGAGACTCGATCAGCATCACGCGCTTGTCGGCGTCGGCGATGCTTTCGCGGATCAGATCCTCGCCGGTAATGCCGAGGTGGATTTGTCCGCGTGCAAGCTGGGCTGCGATTTCGCTCGCGGAGAGATAGGCGATCTCGACCTGATCGAGGCCCGCGATGGTGCCACGATAGTCGCGCGCGCCGCGCGGCTTGGCGAGCGCAAGACCTGCGCGAGCGAAGAACGCGTCGGCATTTTCCTGAAGCCTGCCCTTGGAGGGGACGGCGAGAACGAACGGGTTGCTCATGCGGCGTCTCCCGCCTTGGTCAGCGCGTCGATCCAGACAGAGAATCCGACGGCGGGAATGGGAGAGGCCGCACCTAACCGCGTCAGCAGGCCGTCGTAGCGTCCGCCGCCGACCAGCGGCTCGCTGCCATTGTTGCTGCGGCGGATCTCGAACTCGAAGCCGGTGTAGTAGTCGAGGCCGCGCCCGAACGAGGTCGAAAACGCGATCTCGCCGGTGTCGATGCCGCGCGCCGCCATGAAGCCGATACGGCTCTCGAACTCGTCGAGCGCTGCGTTGATATTGATGCCGGCGTCGGCGGTGAGGTTGCGCAATTGCGCCAGCGCCTCGTCGGGCTCGCCCGCAATGGTCAGGAAGCGTTCGATCAGCGTCAGCGTTTCACGCGCCAGCGTGCCGCCCTTCAGGGTCGATTGCTCGAGGAAACGGTCGGCGATCTCCGCCGTCGTGCGGCCGCCGACATTCTCGGTGCCTGCGATCGACATCAGATCGGTGACGAGCGCCAGCGCCGCCTTGCGGTCGGAGCCTGCGAGCGCCGCCAGCACGCCTTCATAGTCGCTCTGGCCCGCGCCCTGCGTCAGGTTCTCGACCTCGGCGGTGATGCTGGTCTTGCGATTGAAGCATTTCACGAGACGGCGTCGCCACACCGGAGCCAGCCTGAGTGCATCGATCAGCGCCATGAACAGCGCCGCGTCGCCAGAGCGGATATCGAGATCGCGGACACCGAAAGCGGAGGTCGCCTCAAGTGCCAGCGCCATCATCTCGGCATCGGCTGCCGTGCGGTCGATGCGTCCGAAGGATTCGACGCCTGCTTGCATGAATTCGCTAGGCTTGCCGCCGCGAAAGCGGAACACAGGGCCGAGATAATAGAAATTTCCCGGCTGGCCGGCGCGGCGCGAGGCAAGATAATCGCGGGCGACAGGGATGGTGAGGTCGGGACGCAGGCACAGGTCCTCACCGTTCGGATCGGTGGTGAGGTACAGGCTCTTGCGGATGTCCTCGCCGGACAGGTCAAGGAACGGCTCGGCCGGCTGCAGGATCGCAGGCGCGGCCTGCTCGTAGCCGGCGCCTGCGAACGCCGACAGCAGGGCATCCGCCCGGGCGGCGGACCCGGTCACGGGCGAGGTGGAAGCGGTATTCATCGGAAAGTCCGTAAACGATCAATTTTGCAGCCGTTTAACACGGTAAGGCCCGGGTTTCGATGGGGAAACTCAAAGTGCCTTAACGGGAATCCGGCCCTCGGGGCTGTCTCCAGTCGCCCAGTGCGGCCTGAACCAGCGCCAGCGCGGCCACGGCGGCGGTATCGGCCCGCAGGATACGCGGGCCGAGGGAGAGGCGCATCAGGCGGGGCTGGCGCAGCAGCAAAGCGCGCTCCTCTTCCGAAAAGCCGCCCTCCGGCCCGACCAGCACGTCGAGGCCTTTTGTCTTGCCTGCCCCCATCCCCAGGGCTGCGAGCGGATCACACTGTGGCGCGGCTTCGTCGCAGAAAATGAGCAGGCGCTGGCCGTCACGCTCCGAAAGGCGGCGCGCGAGCGGCTGTGGCTCATTGATTCCGGGCAGATTGAGGATGCCGCATTGCTCAGCGGCCTCAATCGCGTTGGCGCGCATCCGCTCCGTGTTGACGCGGGAGACTTGCGTGAATTGCGTCAGCGTCGGCGCGAGCAGGCTTGCGCCCATCTCCACAGCCTTCTGCACCATGTAGTCGAGCCGGGCGTGCTTGAGGGGCGCGAATAAGAGATGCAGGTCGCAGGGCGTCTCCTGCGGCCGGGTCTGCTCGGTCAGGGTGAGGTGTTCGGGGCGCTTGCGGCCTTCGATCTGCGCGCGCCATTCGCCGTCATGGCCGTTGAAGACCAGAATGCTGTCACCAGTCCCGAGCCGCAGCACGTTGCCGAGATAGTGGCCCTGCTCGCGTTCGAGCGCGACGCGTCCGCCCGCATCGAGCGGCGCATCCACGAACAGGCGGGGGCTTTTGAAATCGCGCTGCATCATCAAACCGCTGGTGTTTTAGAGCATGGAACTGGGCGAGAAAACCCGCCGAATTGGTCCAAACGGGGTTCAAATGCGCCTAACCGCCGCGCTATTGCCTGATTCGGCGGGTTGTTAAGGCTGACCCGGAATCGTAAAAGCAGGCGCAGGCGAAAGCCGCAGCCGGAGGAATGCCGTGATCTCATCTTGCTTGCCGCGTTGGACATTGGCCGTCGTCTCGGCCTGCGCGCTTGCCTCAGCTGGATCAGCCGCGTCTGCGCAGGTGGCATTCCCGGCGCCGTTGCCGGGGCAAACCGCCGCGCCCGCGCCGCAGAAGGCGAATACGGATGCCTTCCCGCCGATCAGCGGCAATGCGCCAATGAAGCCGATGAACGCGCCGCTCGCGTTTCCGTCTCAGGGCGCGGCGCCGATGGGACAAGGCTTTTCCGCGCCGGCCGGACCTCCACCGGCGGCCAGGCCGGGTGGCGGCAATCAGGCGGATTGCATGAAGGGCTTCACGCCGCTGAAGCAGGAAGCCGAGAAGCGCGCCGAGGTCATCAAGGCTCTCGGCAAGCGCAAGGCGCCCGCGAGCGAGGCTTGCAAGGCGCTCGGCGCGTTCGCGCAGTCCGAAACCAAGATGATCAACTACATCAGGTCCAATTCCCAGCGATGCGGGATTCCCGCGCAGGTCGCCGAACAGATGCAGAAAGGCCACATGGGCACCGAGCAGATGCGCGTGAAGGTCTGTAATGCCGCCGAGCAGCAGGCCCGTGCGCCGCGCGGCGGAGGAGCGATGAGTCTCAGCGAAGCGCTCGGCGCGTCCACGGAATTGCCCGAGGCGAAGCCGACCAAGCGCAATGGCGGCTCCACCTTCGACACCCTGAGCGGCAATGTGCTGGCGCGCTGAGGCATCATTGGCCCGTCGGGCCGAATGGTTTTCTCTCCCATGACGGATTTCAGCGCGCCCGTGGCCGATGCGACGGCGAATTGGGTCGATACCTATGCGCCGCTATGGGCGCGGCCCTATCTGCGGCTGGCGCGGATGGACCGGCCGATTGGGACTTGGTTGCTGCTGATGCCATGCCTGTGGTCGGCAGCACTCGCGGCTGGCGTCGCGGATAATCTCTCTCATCTCCCGTCCACGCTTATTCTGTTCGCCATCGGCGCGCTGGTGATGCGCGGCGCGGGCTGTACCTGGAACGACATCACCGACCGCGATCTCGACGCCAAGGTCGAGCGCACGCGTTCGCGCCCCATTCCTGCGGGGCAGGTGACGGCGAAGCAGGCGGTAGTCTTTCTCGCGCTGCAATTGCTGGTCGGGCTTGGCGTGCTCTTGCAGTTCAACTGGTTCGCGGTGGCGACCGGCATCGCTTCGCTGATTGTGGTTGTGGTCTATCCTTTCATGAAGCGCATCACCTACTGGCCGCAGGCGGTGCTTGGCCTTGCGTTCTCATGGGGCGCGCTGATGGGATTTGCCGTGATCCTGGCGCGGATCGATGCCGCCGCATTATGGCTCTATGCGGGATCGATCGCCTGGGTGATCGGCTACGACACGATCTATGCCCATCAGGACACCGAAGACGACGCGCTGATTGGCGTGAAATCGACAGCGCTTCTGTTCGGGAAGAATACGCGAAGCTGGCTCGCGTTGTTCTATGGGCTGGCTGTGATCCTGATCGGTGCAGCACTGTGGTCGGCGGGCGCGGGCTTGCCGGCATGGCTCGGACTTGCGGTGTTCGCCGCACATCTGGTGTCGCAAATCATCCGCCTGCGCATTGCGGATTCGACGCTGTGTCTGCGTCTGTTTCGCGGTAACCGCGATGCCGGCTTGCTGCTGTTCGCGGGCCTTGTGATCGACGCACTGGTGCGGGCCTGGAGTTAGGCCCGCTTCCTTTTTTAATTCCGGGCGATGATCTCGCGCTCGCCGTGATGCACGGTGGGCTCGGATGCCGGACGCCCCGCCTTGCGCCGCGTGAGAAAACGCGGCCTGCGGATGCGGATGACGTTGTGACGCCGGCGGCGCGGCGCGGGGTCGCCCGCGGCTTCGCCTTCTTCCTCGACTTGCGGCAACGCCAGCACGTCGCTCCAGGCCGACCATTGCCGTTCGATCTCGTCGGCATCGGTGCTCAGAAGCAGCGGCACGGACAAGGACGGATCGCGATGGATCAGCACAAGAGCCTCCGCGTCCTCGGTCTGCCGCCGTGCAATGCCGAGAAATTCTGGCATTCGCAGTTGCAGCGTCATGCGCATGCCGCGCACCATGCGGCGCACCACAACGCGTTCGCGATTGATTTCGATTTGCCGCGATCCGCCGTCGGCGCGGCCGTCGCGCGCCTCAAAACGGGCTGGCAAGGAAAGAGGGTCGAGCCGCAGATCGCGGCTCGACCCGGAAGCGGGTTGAGTCCCGCTTAGTCCGTATTGACGCCTCACGTTCTTGTCTCCCCGCCGGGATTATGTTCCCGGTCGATGCGAGGAGAATGTCAGGCGCGGCTCGGAATTCGCTTAAGAAGGCTGGTTAATCGGATGTTGCGCGCATCGCTTCGATTCGCATGCTTGATAAGAGGTTGGCCGACATGATTGACGAGACCTTGCGCTTTCAAGAAATATTGTAAGTTCTTGCGATGGAATGCTTGCAGTCCGCGTAAAACAGGCACATCTCCATCCCTAACGCGTATCAACCCAAGCGGCAGGATTTCGTTCGTGAACTCTTCACCAAACGCAGTATCTTTGACCTCCCTTTCCCCGAACAACGCCGCTTCGTCCTCATCCGTCTCCGATCTGCTCGATCAGAGCGCGCTCACCGATATTGCGCAACGCCTCGTCGAGGCTGCGAAAAAAGCAGGCGCGGATGCCGCCGATGCGGTGGCAGTGCGCGGCGTGTCGCAAGGTGTCGAAATTCGCGACGGGCGCGTCGAGGAATCGGAGCGCTCCGAGGGTGACGATGTCGGCCTGCGGGTGCTGGTCGGCAAGCGGCAAGCGGTGGTCTCCACCAACGACATCAGCGGCGACAATGTCGCAACGCTCGCCGCGCGCGCGGTGGCGATGGCCAAGGTCGCGCCGGAGGACGCATTCGTGGGTCTTGCCGATCCGGCGTTGCTGGCGAAGGACTTTCCCAATCTCGATCTGCTCGACCGCGACGTGCCTTCGCTCGATGTCCTTGAGCGGCGCGCGCATGAAGCGGAGGAGGCGGCGCTCGCAGTGAAAGGCGTCACCAAATCCAGCGGCGCGTCGGCCTCGTCCGGCATCGGCGGCATGGTTCTTGTGACCAGCACCGGATTTCATGGCGCTTACTTGCGTTCCAGCCAGGGCATCTCGATGACCGCGATCGCCGGCGAGGGCACCGGCATGGAGCGCGATTACGATTTCACCTCCGCCATTCATGGCGCGGACCTCGCATCGCCGCGCGATATCGGGCAGAGCGCAGGCGAGCGCGCCGTCGCCCGCGTCAATCCGCGCAAGGTTAAGACCTGCAAGGCGCCGGTGGTGTTCGATCCGCGCGTGGCGGGATCGCTGATCGGACACCTGATCGGGGCCGCAAATGGCGCGTCCGTCGCGCGCAAGACGAGCTTTCTCAAGGACAAGCTCGGACAGCAATTGTTCGACGGCAGCATCCGCATCATCGACGATCCGCTGCGGGTGCGCGGCCTGCGCTCGCAGACGTTCGATGCGGAAGGCGTGGCGGTGAAGCGGCGCGCGATCGTGGACGAGGGCGTGCTGACCACATGGTTGCTGGATTGCGCGACCGCGCGTGAGCTGGGCATGGCGACGACCGGCCATGCCCATCGCGGCGTCTCGTCGTCGCCGTCGCCCGGTGCCTACAATCTGCACCTCGAGCCCGGTGACGTGACCCCGGAAGAATTAATGTCCGACATCAAGGAAGGTTTCTACATCACCGATCTGATCGGCTCGGGCGTCAATGGCGTCACCGGCGATTACAGCCGCGGCGCTTCGGGATTCTGGATCGAGAACGGCAAGCTCACCTATGCGGTGAGCGAGGTTACGATTGCGGGGCATCTGTTCGATATCTTCAAGTCGATGCGGCCTGCGAACGATCTCGTCTTCAAGTATGGAGTGAACTCGCCGACCGTGCGGATCGAGGGGCTGACGATTGCCGGGCGTTGACGACCATCTTGCGGCCGAGGCGATGCTTCTCGCAGGTACGCTGCGCGAGGCCGGACAGCTTGCGGCCGCAATGTTCGGCACCGACCTGAAAAGCTGGATCAAGGGCGGTTCGTCGCCGGTCTCCGACGCCGACATTGCGGTCAACCATTTTCTTGAAGAACGATTGCGCTCCTTCAATCCCGATTACGGCTGGTTGTCGGAGGAAAGTGCCGACGATCTCGCACGGCTCGACAGGCCCCGCGTCTGGGTGGTCGATCCGATCGACGGCACCCGCGCGTTTCTGAACAAGCGCAAGGATTGGTCGATCAGCGTCGCACTGGTCGAGGATGGAGTTCCCGTGCTCGGATGTGTCTATGCGCCGATGAGCGATGAATTCTATCTGGCCGAGCGCGGCAAGGGCGCGACCCTCAACGCCAGCGCGATCAATGCTGCGCGTGGCACCGACCTTGACCTGACGCGAATCGCCGCGCCGCAGTCGATCCTCGATCGCGTGGCGAAAATCTCAGGCGGCACCGCCGGATATCCGCGGATCGGTTCGCTGGCGCTGCGGATGTGCCGCGTCGCCAATGGGGCCCTCGACGTCGCCTTTGCCGGTGGCCATAGCCGCGACTGGGATATTGCCGCTGCCGACCTGATTATCAGCGAGGCCGGGGGCGCCATGACCGAACTGACCGGCGAAAACCTTCGCTACAACGGTCCCGAAGTGGCCCACGGCATCCTGATGGCGGCGGGCCGGTCCCGGCACCGGCACCTTTTGGAAACCCTTGCCCGCAAGCCGGTTTTTAATGCCAATGCGCCTATTTGAGGCTTGAATTACCGCGCTGGTCCGTGTTTCTAGGGGCCATCATGCCGGATCCCGCACCGCCTCAATTGCTTCATCTCGTCATCGGTGGAGAGGTTTCCGCCCTCGATGACACGACCTTCAAGGATTTGTCGAAGGTCGAGACGGTGGGCTTGTTCCCGAATTATGCCACGGCCTATCAGGCGTGGAAGGCGAAGGCGCAGCAATCGGTCGATAACGCACACATGCGCTACTTCATTGTGCATATTCACCGTCTGCTCGATCCCGGACACGATTCGAAAACCGGACATTGAACTTGTCGCTTCGTAAACTGGGCCGAGCCGGCTGGGTGCAGCAGACTGCGGGTTTCCTCGCGGCCGAGTTTTTGCGCCTGGTATGGTGGACCAACAGGTTCGAATACGAGCCGCCGGATGTGTATGAGCAGGCCGAGCATCATATGCCGGTGATCGTCGCGTTCTGGCATGGACAGCATTTCATGATGCCGTTCTTGAAGAAGAAGAAATATCCCGCCAAGGTTTTGATCTCGCGTCACCGCGACGGCGAGATCAATGCGATTGCCGCTGAGCGGCTCGATGTCGGCACCGTGCGTGGCTCCGGCGATCACGGCTCCGAGTTTCACCGCAAGGGCGGCGTGGGGGCGTTCAAGGCGATGCTGCGCACGCTGGACAGCAATATCAATATGGCGCTGACGGCGGACGTGCCGAAGGTTGCGCGCAAGGCCGGGCTCGGTGTCATCATGCTGGCGCGTGAATCCGGGCGGCCGATCCTGCCGGTGGCGATCGCGACCAGCCGCTTCAAGCGGCTGAACAACTGGGATCGTTCCGTCATCAACCTGCCGTTCGGGCGCGGGATCATGGCGGCAGGCGAACTGATCCATGTGCCGCCGGATGCCGACGACGCCGCAATGGAGATCCTGCGCCAGCAGCTTGAAGGTGCGCTCAATGCCGTGAACCGTCTCGCCTATACGCGGGTCGGTCATCCCGATGAGGGTCTCAATGGCTGATGCCCTGCCGGTGACGCTTGGTGTTTACCGGCGAGCGTCGGCTCTGGCGGCGCCTCTGGCGGGCCTTCTTATCGGACGCAGGCTGAGGCAAGGCAAGGAAGACCCTGCGCGCATTAATGAGCGTCGTGGCAGTCCGGGCCTCGCGCGGCCGCCGGGACCGCTCGTCTGGATTCATGGCGCGAGCGTCGGCGAGGTGCTCGCGGCGGCGGAACTGATCGATCGGCTGCGCGCGCTCAATCTGCGCGTCCTTCTGACTTCGGGCACGCGCACGTCGGCGGAGATCGTCGCGAGGCGTTTTCCGCCGGATGTCATTCATCAGTTCATTCCCTTCGATGTCCCGGCTTTCGTCGAGCGCTTTCTCGATCACTGGAAGCCGGGTCTTGCGCTGTTCATTGAATCCGATCTCTGGCCGAACCTGTTGCTGTCGGCTGCCGACCGGCGGGTGCCTCTCGTCCTGATCAACGGGCGCATGTCGCCGCGTTCGTTTCCGCGCTGGCGCAGGGCGCGCGGCACCATCGCGGCGCTGCTGTCGTGCTTCGATCTGTGCCTCACGCAATCCGACATCGATCACGAACGTTTCGCTGCGCTCGGCAGTCCCAATGTCATGACTTCCGGCAATCTCAAGCTCGACATCAAGGCGCTGCCTGCCGATCCCGAGAGGTTCGAACGGCTGAAAGCGGCGACGGGACGGCGGACGGTTTTCGTCGCGGCTTCGACCCATCCCGGCGAGGAGGAGATCATCATCGACGCGCATCGGCGTCTGGCCAGGGATATTCCGTCGCTTCTCACGGTCATTGTGCCGCGTCATCCACAGCGCGGGCCGGCCATTGCGCAGTTGGCTGCCGTCTCCCGCTTGCAGGTGCAATTGCGCTCGCGCGGCGATCTGCCTTCGGCAGATACGGATATCTATATTGCCGATACGATGGGCGAACTCGGGTTGTTCTATCGCATCGCGCCGGTGGTGTTCATGGGCGGCTCGCTCGTTCCACACGGCGGACAGAATCCGATCGAACCGGCCAAGCTCGATGCCGCAATCCTGCACGGGCCTCATGTGTTCAACTTCAAGGATATTTATGCCCAACTCGACCGCGAAGAAGGCGCGCTTCTGGCTCGTGGCCCCGAGGAGTTCGTCACGCTGCTGCGTCATCTGCTCGGCAATCCGATCGCGCGCAATCGCCTTGCCGCGTCTGCACAGAGTGTCGTGACGCGGCTCGGCGGCGCGGTCGACAAGACGATGGCGGCGTTGGAGCCTTATCTGTTGCAGATGCGAATCGAGCAGGGGGCTGCCGATGCGTGAGCCAGGCTTCTGGTACGCATCGCCTTCGCTTGCCTCGCTGCTGCTCGCGCCCATTGCCGCGATCTATGGCGCGGTGTCAGGCGCGCGCATGGTGCGTCAGGGCGCGCGCGCCGCTGTTCCGGTGATTTGCGTCGGCAACTACCATCTCGGCGGCGCGGGCAAAACGCCGACCACGTTGCGGCTGGTGGAGATGCTGCGCTCGCTCGGCGAGACGCCATTCGTGGTGAGCCGGGGTTATGGCGGCAGCCTCACGGGGCCGGTGCGTGTTGCGGATCATTCGGCCACCGAGGTCGGCGACGAGCCGAAGATGATGGCGCGTCATGTGCCGGTGATCGTCGCGCGCGACCGCGTCGCGGGCGCGGAGCTTGCACGCGACGAAGGCGCGAGCGTGGTCCTGCTCGATGACGGATTTCAGAATCCGGCGCTCGACAAGGATGCATCGGTGATCGTGATCGACGCCGCGCGCGGGCTCGGCAATGGTTGCGTGTTTCCCGCAGGCCCGTTGCGGGCACCACTTGCCGTGCAGATCGCGCGCACCAACGCGCTGGTCGTGATCGGCGAGGGCAATGCCGCGAACGATGTCGCGCAGGGCGTGGTGCAGCGCGGCGGCCTCGTGCTGCGCGCCGCGTTCGTACCGGATGAACCGGTTGTCGCGCGATTGCGAGGACAGCGTGTGCTGGCTTTCGCAGGGATCGGCGATCCAGTCCGGTTTTTCGCGACGCTGCGCGCTCATGGCATTGAGGTAGCGTCACAGCGAGCGTTCGCCGACCATCATCCCTTCACGTCTGACGACATCGATGCGCTGGCGCGCGAAGCACAGGCAGGCGGGCTGACGCTGGTGACGACGGAGAAGGATTTCGCGCGGATCGAAGGCAATCCGGCGCTTGCAGCTCATGCCATGCAGATCGTTTCGTTTCCGGTGACGTTGCGGATCGAGGACGAAGGGGCGCTCGAGGATTTTCTGAAAGACCGGCTCCGCCGGGCGCGACAGGACCGCCAGTAAGCCTTAGGCTTTTTTCTTCACGGAACCCGGAAAAGTCCGTTCCATCGCGGCCTGTGGGGTCGCATAGGCTTCCTGCCGGTCCACGCTCCACAGTGAGAGTTCCTCAAGCGGGATGTGTTCCCCGGTCACGGCGCACACCACATAGGCGCCCGGGGAGAGGATACGGAAATCGCCGTCCAGATATTCGACCTTGGCTTCGCCACGGCCGGACGGCCCGAATTTATTCAACAAGATAAAAGTCTCCCGAAAGCCCCGCCCCGGCATTCCGATCAGGCGCCGTGATTTTACTACAGATAGGCCATGGAGAGGCGGGGTCAACCGCCAATCCAGGGACCTTTCAAAGGCCTCTATGGGCCTTTCAGTGGCCCATGCCGGGCATCACCTTGCCATTGTAGATGTCGGGATTGGGCTCACCCTCGACAATCAACTGTCCAACAAGGCCGCGCTCCATCCGTGCCAGCGCATGATCGACCACGGTGTAGTTGCCCGGCACGTCGAGCTTGAATTCGGTGATGGTGGCCCCGCCCGGCGCAACCGACACGGTCTGGACGTCATGCAGCGGCGGGCTCGTCACCGTGCCGAGATTGTAGACTTTGTCGAAAATCTCACCGATGACGTGGAACGACGACGTGAAGTTCGGGCCGCCGACGCCGAAATACATCCGCACCGTATCACCGACCTTGGCGTGCATCGGGTGCAGCTTCGAGATCGCGCCGACCGAACCGTTGAAGACGAAGTATTCGGGGCGTTCCGCAAGCAGTTTCTCGACGCTGAACTCCTGGCTGCCGTGCTGGCCATAAGGCGCCTCGGTGTAGATCTCGCCCTGCATCACGTAGAATTCGTGATCGACCTTCGGCAGTCCTTCCTCGGGCTCGACCAGGATCATGCCGTACATGCCGTTGGCGATGTGCTCGGCGACCATCGGCGTGGCGCAATGGTAGACGTAGAGGCCGGGCTTCAGCGCCTTGAACGTCATCGACTTCTCGTCGCCCGGATCGACCTGCAGCGCCGCCGCGCCGCCGCCCGGTCCTGTCGCGGCATGGAAATCGACCGAGTGGATCATGTTGCTGTCGGCGGAATTCTTCAGATGCACGTCGACGGTGTCGCCGACGCGCACGCGTACCATCGGCCCGGGCACCTTGCCGTTGAAGGTCCAGTAGCCGAAGGTGGTGCCTTCCGCGAGGCGGCCTTCCATTTCCACGGTGAACAGATCGACTCGCACCGTCTTCGGATCGCGCTTGCCAATGGGCGGCGGCATGTCGGCCGGATCGCGCGAGATGTCGGCTTCCACCGTCGTTTGCGGTGTGGCCGTATTCGTCACCAGGAACTGGCCTTCCATGCCCGCGAGGCGATGTCCCGGCACGTCGCAGTAATAGAGATAGTCACCGGCCTTGCCGGCGCGGAAGACGATGGTGGTGCTCGCGCCCTTGCCCAGCACGCGCGGCGAGCGCGCGTCCTGATCGGGGAAGACGATGTTGTGCTCGGCGCCTTCACCGTTGATGAGGGTGAGCTGCACGACCTGCCCCTCGACGGCGGTCAGAATCGGGTTGGCCTTGCCGTCGATGGTGCCGCCGACGCCGATGAATACCATCTTGCCGCCAGCGATGCCGGAGCGAAGCGTGTATTTTGCGTCAGACACATAGGTGTGCGCGGTGGCCGGAGCCTGTGCGGCGGGTTCGGGTGCGGGCGTGGCGGCAGATGGCGCCTTGGCGGCCTCGTTTGCACCACTCGCGGCAGGTGCGGCGTTCGCTTTCGCCAGGAAGGCGATCACGTCGGTGCGGTCGGCCTCTGTCTTCAGGCCGGGAAAGGGCATCTTGTTGCCAGGGACGACTTTCTGCGGGTCGGCGAGATAAGCGTCGAGCTTTTCGGGCGTCCAGGTGATTCCGCTCTGCTTCATCGCGGCGGAGAAGCTGTAGTTCGGCACATCGCCTGCCTTGCTTCCGACAATGCCGGCGAGAGTCGGGCCAAGACCGTTGCGGCCGGGCTGGGTTGAATGGCAGGCCTGACACTTCTTGTAGACCTCGCGGCCGTGAACCACGTCGCCTTCGACATTGGCCGCGCTTGCGGTTGGAGCGGCTGACGGCACCGGATTGGCCTGAGCGACCTTGGCGGGAGGCGTCGGTGCCGTCTTTGCCGGAGCTGTTTTCGCTGGAGTCATGGCCATGGCGTGATCATGAGCAGCAGGCGGATTGGCCGTCGCTGTGGTGGAAGCGGGGGCTTGCGCTGCTGGTGCGGCCTTAGGAGTCGCAGCGGTGTGGCTGTCCTCATGGCTGGCAGCCGGCTTGGCTACAGGTGCTGCAGCAGTTTTCGCAGGCGCGGCTTGTGGCGTGGCGGGCGTGTTCGCCGCCGGCTTGGCGGGTGCGTTATCCTGTGCTGCCGGAGATGAAGTGCTGGCCGCTACCTGCGTGGTCGCGGTGCTTGCGCGATTGTGAGAGATGCCGGCGATGGCCAGCAGTGCGAAAACAGCGATGACGCCAAGTGTGCCCGGGAGCCAGTTCTTCAGGTTCGAGTGCGTGAAGAATGCCATCGGGACTGCCTTTCTCTGGGTCGAGCGAAATCAGGCTCGCGGGCAGAGACTATCGGCAGATCGGGCTCGTGAATAGACATTCTCTTTCCGCGCTGCCGCAAGCAATGCGATATCCCGTTCGCGATATCGCATTTGCCTAAGATTGTCATCGCAGTGTCAACACTTGGAGCACGATCAGAAAAGATCGCCCTGAACCTTTTTGTGCTCCGGCACGTCGGCAGTCTTAGCGGGCTTTGCCACCTTCTTAGCGGATGGCGGTGTGCCATGAGCGGTTGCCGCGATGCGGCCGTCGGCGAATTCAATGCTGATATGCTCGCCCGCGCCGACCTGTGCCGCGTGATGCAATGGCAGGCCGGTTTCGTCGCGCACCAGCGCGAAGCCGCGCGACAGCACGCCCTTATAGGACAGAGCCGCCAGCATCTGGGCGCTGTGCTGGATACGGGTACGTCGCAAGGCGATGAATTGTTGCGAGCATCGCCGCGCGCTTTCGGAGAGGCGGTTGACCTGATCCCTCGCGCGCGCGATCTGGCCGCGCAATGTGGTCACGGTGAGGCGGCCCGCGATCATCGACAGCCGCCGGTCATAAACATGGGTGTTCGCGCGCAGCGCGCGCGGCAATTGCGCCGAGGCCCGGTCGAACCGCTGGCGCGGGATCGCAAGCAGATCGGTGAGCTTCGGCAGGCCGCGCGCGGCGCTGCGCAGCTCGGAGCGCCGGTGTTCCTGGCCGCGCTGCCAGCAGGCGAAGGAGCGGCGCGCCAGAGATGAAATCTCGATGGCGAGATCGGCGCGGACCGGCACCGCCATTTCGGCGGCGGCGGTGGGCGTCGGCGCGCGCTTGTCGGCGGCGAAATCGATCAGCGTGATATCGGTCTCGTGGCCGACGGCGGAGATCAGCGGGATCATGCTGGCCGCCGCCGCTCGCACCACGATCTCCTCGTTGAACGACCACAGGTCTTCCAGCGAGCCGCCGCCGCGCGCCACAATCAAAAGATCGGGGCGCGGAATGGGCCCGCCTTCCTCCAGTGCGTTGAATCCCTCGATGGCGGCGGCGACCTGTTCGGCCGAGCCTTCGCCCTGCACCCGCACCGGCCACACCAGCACGCGGCGCGGAAACCTGTCTTCGAGGCGGTGCAGGATGTCACGGATCACCGCGCCGGTGGGCGAGGTGATGACGCCGATCACCTCCGGCAGCCAGGGCAGCAACTGCTTGCGCGACTCGTCGAACAGGCCTTCGGCGGCGAGTTTTTTCTTGCGCTCCTCCATCAAGGCCATCAGCGCGCCGATGCCGGCCGGCTCGATGGCCTCGATGACGATCTGGTACTTCGAGGAGCCGGGGTAGGTGGTGAGCTTGCCGGTGGCGATGACCTCGAGGCCCTCCTGCGGCTTGACCCGCATCCGCCCATGTACGCCCTTCCAGATTACGGCCTCGATCTTGGCGCTCTCGTCCTTGAGGGCGAAATAGCAATGGCCCGAGGCATGGGGCCCGCGAAACCCCGAAATCTCGCCGCGCACGCGGACATGCCCGTAGGTGTCCTCGACGGTGCGTTTCAGCGCCGAAGACAGCTCGGAAACGGTGAATTCCGTGGCATTGGATAACGTCTCGGCAGCTTTGCTCATCGGTAATCGAATCTGGTCTTGTGAGGAAATCCCATGATAGTCTGTTTTCTCACACGATAAACTGCGGTTCGACCTTCTCCCATGAATATCCTTTTGATCGGCTCCGGCGGGCGCGAGCATGCGCTGGCCTGGAAAATAGCGGCCTCGGCGGAGCTGGCGAAGCTGTGGTGCGCGCCGGGCAACGCCGGGATTGCGCGCGAGGCCGAATGTATCGCGCTGGATGTCGCCGATCATGCGGCGGTGGTTGCTTTCTGCAAGGCCAACAAGGTCGATCTGGTCGTCGTCGGGCCGGAGGCGCCGCTCGCGGCCGGTATCGTCGACGATCTGGCGGCGGCGGGCATCAAGGCATTTGGTCCCTCCAAGGCAGCCTCGCAACTCGAGAGTTCCAAGGGCTTCACCAAGGATCTGTGCAAGGCGAACAATATCCCAACCGCCGCTTACGAGCGTTTCAAGGATGCTGCCGCGGCGAAGGCCTATGTCCATGCCCAAGGCGCGCCGATCGTGGTGAAGGCGGACGGGCTCGCGGCAGGCAAGGGTGTCGTCGTGGCGATGACGCTTGCCGAGGCCGACGCCGCGCTTGATGCGTTGTTCTCGTCCGCAGGCGCGGAAGCCGTCATCGAGGAATTTATGGAGGGCGAGGAAGCCTCGTTCTTCGTGTTGTGCGACGGCGATCATGCGCTGCCGCTCGCGACCGCGCAGGATCACAAGCGCGCCTTCGACGGCGACAAGGGGCCGAACACCGGCGGCATGGGGGCCTATTCGCCCGCGCCGGTGATGACGGATGCGATGATCGCGCGCACCATGGACGAGATCATCCGTCCGACATTGCGCGCGATGAAAGACAAGGGCATGCCCTACAAGGGCGTGCTGTTTGCGGGGCTGATGATCACGGCCGAGGGGCCGAAGCTGATCGAATACAATGTCCGTTTCGGCGATCCGGAAACGCAGGTGCTGATGATGCGGATGATGTCCGATCTCGTGCCGGCGCTGATGGCGGCGGTCGACGGCGAACTTCAGCATTTCGACCTGCGCTGGTATCCTCAATCGGCTCTCACCGTGGTGATGGCCGCGAAGGGCTATCCGGGTGATTACATAAAGGGCTCGGTGATCTCAGGTCTCGATGAGGCCGGAAGCCTTGAAGGCGTGGAGATATTTCACGCGGGAACCAAATCCGACGGTGCGCGAATCCTTGCCAATGGCGGGCGCGTGCTTAACGTAACGGCCATTGGCGATAATGTCGGACAAGCGCAGCAGCGTGCCTATCAGGCGGTCGATAGGATTCAATGGCCGGAAGGCTTCTGCCGCCGTGACATCGGCTGGCAGGCAATCAAGCGGGAGCATGGGTAATGCCGTTACGTAAAGCGAGACGCGATGAGGTCCCGCGGATTCTCCAGTTGCTGCTGGACGATGATCTGGCGCACGAGCGCGAGGACACGTCGAAGGGGCTCGCGCCCTACGAGGCGGCATTCGATGCGATCGCGAAGGACGCCAACAACGTGCTCTACGTCTGGGATGAAAACGGCTTCGCGGTCGGGTGTGTGCAACTCACCTTCCTGCCCGGCCTGTCGTATCAAGGCGCGTGGATCGCACAGGCCGAGGGCGTGCGTGTCGATCGCGCGCTGCGCGGCCAGCGCATCGGCGAGAAGATGATGCAGGCGATCATGGGCATCGCGCGTGAGCGCGGTTGCCGTTCCCTGCAGCTCAAGAGCGACAAGCGCCGCACCGCTGCGCATCGCTTCTACGAGCGAATCGGCCTGCGGATGTCGCATGAAGCGATGACGGTGGATCTGTGAGGAGAGCGGTGCTCAGCGCCGCGCCTTGAAGAAATCCCGCAGCAGCGCCGCCGCCTGTTCTTCTCCGACCGCTGGATAGACATCCGGCACGTGATGGCACGTCGGCGAGCCGAAGAACCGCACGCCGCTGTCGATCGCGCCGCCTTTCGGATCGAGCGCACCGTAATAGAGTCGCCGGATTCGGGCATGCGAGATCGCGCCCGCGCACATCGTGCAGGGCTCCAGCGTCACGTAGAGATCGCAATCGGTCAGCCTCTCGCGGCCGAGCTTTCGCGCGGCCTCGCGCAGCGCGACCATTTCGGCATGGGCGGTCGGATCGCGGTCGGCGAGGGTGCGGTTGCCTGCCTGTGCGATCACGGCCCCGTCATGGACCACGACGCAGCCGATCGGCACTTCGCCGCCCGAGGCCGCGATTTCGGCCTGTTTCAGGGCCAAATCCATGAAACTTTGTGCCGTCATCCCTCGTTTCCTGCGTCGAAGTCTGTTATGAGAGCGCCTTCAATCCACCGGTTTTGGCGACAGGCGGCCCTGATGAGGGGAACGCGGCCGTTCGGACCCGGCTTTCTGCACCCAGCGCACTCCTCGAACGAGACCTTTCATGCCCCGCGACGACGATAAAAACAACAGAAGCGGGCCCGGCTCGCGCCGTCCGCCGGGCCGCGGCCGCGACGGGGAGAGCAAGGGCAGGGGTCGCTTTGGCGACGAGCGCCCTGCGCGTTCATCCGCGCCTCGCGGCGACCGCAAGTTCGGTGAGAAGAAGTTCGGCGACAAAAAGCCTGCCGGACGCAGCTTTGGTGAGAAGCGGCCTTATGCGGCCAAAGGCGAGGGCTTCCGCAAGGATGGTGATCGTCCACGTCCGCGTTTTGATCGGGATGATCGGCCAGCGCGTGGCGACCGGAGCGAAGGCCGCTCGTTCAAGCCGCGCGAGGATCGCGGTGACCGTCCGGCTCGTGGCCCGCGCAAGGAGTTTGGCCCGGGCAAGGAATTTGGCGCAGGCAATCGCGGCGAAGGGCGTTCGTTCAAGCCCCGTGAAGACCGCGCGCCGCGTGGCGAGCGCAGCGATGCGCGCCCCAGCCGCGGATACGGCGACAAGAAGTTCGGTGACAAGAAGTTTGGCGAGAAGCGGCCCTATACGCCGCGCGGCGAAGGTTTTCGCAAGGATGGCCCGCGTGGTGAATCGCGCCCGGCGCGGTTCAATCGCGATGATCGCCCGCAGCGCGACGAGCGCCCGCGTTTCAACCGCGACGACAGGCCGAGGGGCGAGGAACGCCCGCGTTTCAATCGGGATGACCGAGGGTCATCTCGCGGCCCGCGTAAGGACTTCAATCGTGGCGAGGATCGCGGCAACGACAAGCCGTGGGAAAAGCGCGCACCGCGCCGCGACGACCGCGGGGCAAGCGATCGCCCGCGTTTTTCGCGGCCGCGTGAGGATCGCCCGGAAGGCGGCGAGCGCTTTGAGCGCAAGCGGGAAGGTTTCAGCCGTCCGCGTTTTGAGCGAGACGGTGACGACCGCGCCCCGCGCCGCAACGCCTGGCAGGAGCATCCGCGCAACGAAGGTGGCGAGCGTCCGCGCCGCGACGGCGAGGATGATTCGAAGATTTTCGCCAAGCGTCCGGCTTTCGGCGGGCGTGGCGCCTATCGTGAGCGGCCAGCGGATTCCGACAAGCGTGCGCCGCGTGCCGCGCCGAAGAAGGACAAGACCGGCGAGCGGATCGCCAAGGCCGTCGCGCGTGCGGGTCTGTGCTCGCGGCGCGATGCGGAGGAATGGATCACGCAAGGCCGTGTCGCCGTTAATGGCCGCGTCATCAATTCGCCCGCGCTCGATGTGACGGTGCGCGATGTCATCACCATCGACGGCAAGCCGTTGCCGGAGCGCGAACGCACGCGGCTGTTTCTCTATCACAAGCCGCGCGGGCTGATGACGACGCATGACGATCCGGAAGGCCGCCCGACGGTGTTCGATCATTTGCCCGAAGGCCTGCCGCGCCTGATCTCGATCGGCCGTCTCGATTTCAATACCGAAGGCCTGCTGCTGCTGACCAACGATGGCGGTCTGTCGCGTGCGCTCGAGCACCCCGACACCGGCTGGCTGCGGCGCTACCGCGTCCGCGCCCATGGCGAGGTGACGCAGGCGCAGCTTGATGAACTGAAGAACGGCGTCGAGGTCGATGGCATCAAATACGGTTCGATCGATGCGACGCTGGAGCGCGACCAGGGCGCGAATGTCTGGGTGACGTTCGCGATCCGCGAGGGCAAGAACCGCGAAGTGCGCAATGTGATGGCGCATCTCGGCCTCGAGGTAAACCGCCTGATCCGCGTGTCCTATGGCCCGTTCCAGCTCGGCGAAATTCCGGAAGGGCAGGTCGAGGAGATCAAGAGCCGGGTGCTGCGCGAGCAGCTCGGCGAGAAGATCGCCACGATGTCCGGCGCGCAGTTCGACAAGCCTGTGCGCGAAGACGAAGGTCCGAAGGTGGGCCGCGACGGTACGCCGTTGCGCAGCAAGGCCGACAACAAGAAGATCAAGCGCTCCAAGATCGAGGACCGCAAGGGTCGCACTGTTGTGGTTCAGCGCAGTGGCAGCGACGAGAAGCGCGCGCGCAACGAGGCCGAGGCCAACGGTTATGGGCCGCCGCGCAAGCCGAAGCGCGGTTATCACGGCAAGCGCGATCTGACGCCGAAGGACTAAGGATGCGCGTCGTCGGCGGGCGGCTGCGGGGCCGTAATATCGCTTCTCCTGCGTCGAAGGACATCCGGCCGACGCAGGACCGCCTGCGCGAGTCGATATTCAACATCCTGATGCACGCCTACGAGAATCCCGCGGTCGATGCACGGGTGCTCGATCTGTTCGCCGGCACCGGCGCGCTCGGCATTGAGGCGGTGTCACGCGGCGCGACCTTCACGCTGTTCATCGACAATGGCGCGGAGGCGCGCGCGCTGTTGCGCAACAATGTCGAGGCGCTGGGCCTGGGCGGCGTCACGAAAGTGTATCGTCGTGATGCCACGCAACTGGGACCGGCGCACCCGATGGAGCCGTTCACGCTTGCGTTCCTCGATCCGCCGTATGGCAAGGGTCTTGCGGAGAAAGCGCTTGCCTCGCTGCGCGACGGCCAATGGCTTGTGCCGGGCGCGCTGGTCGTAGTCGAAGAGGCTGTGTCAGCCGCGCTCAAGGCGCCGGAAGGTTTCGAAGAGCTCGAACGTCGTGTCTATGACGATACCGAGTTCGTGTTTCTAAGGGCGGTTGGTTAGGTCTCAGCGGCGCCCGAACAGCTTCTCGATGTCGGCGAGCTTCAATTCCACATAGGTCGGGCGGCCGTGGTTGCACTGGCCCGAATTCGGCGTCGCTTCCATCTCGCGCAACAGGGCGTTCATTTCCTCGACCTTGAGAATGCGGCCCGACCGCACCGAACCATGGCACGCCATGGTCGCGGCGACATGCATCAGTCGTCTTTCAAGCGGAAGCGCCTCGTCCCATTCCGCCATGTGCTCGGCCAAGTCGCGCAACAACGAAGCGGCGTTGGTCTTGCCCAGGAGCGAGGGCGTCTCGCGTACCGCAACCGCGCCGGGTCCGAAGGATTCGATGGCGAGGCCGTATTTCTCCAGTTCGCCGGTGCGCGCGAGCAGCTTCTCGACCACGGCTTCGTCCATCTCGACGATTTCCGGGATCAGCAGCATCTGCCGCTGCACGCCATTCTTCTCCAGCGAGGCCTTGAGCCGTTCGTAGACGATGCGTTCGTGCGCAGCGTGCTGATCGACCAGAATGAGGCCGTCATTGGTCTGCGCCACGATGTAGTTCTCGTGAAGTTGCGTCCGCGCGGCACCGAGCGGCTGGTTGACAGCCTCAGACAACGGCGCGTCGTGGCCACGCGCATCCGCGCTCGGTGTGTAGGCATCGAAGGCAGCCTGCGGCGCCTCGGCGAACGCCATCGCGGATGCGCGGGGCGCAAAAGGTGCGGCGGGCGAGGATCGCCAGTCATAACCACTGCGTGGCAAGTCCTCTCGGTGGAAGGCTGTGGTGATCGCTGCACCATTGGTGTTGGCGGCGGTGCGGCGGCCTTCGCGCGCGAGGCCTTCCTTCAGCGCGTGCACGATCAGCGCGCGCACGAGCCCTGCGTTGCGGAAACGCACCTCGGTCTTGGCGGGATGGACGTTGGCATCGACCTCCTGCGGATCGAGCGTGACGAACAGCGCCACAATGGGGTGGCGGTCGCGCGGCAGATAGTCTGCATAAGCGGCACGTACCGCGCCAAGAATGAGCTTGTCGCGCACCGGGCGGCCGTTGACGAACAGATATTGCCCGAGTGCGTTGGCGCGGGTCAGCGAGGGGGCTGCGGCGAAGCCTTCGACGGAAACGCCCTCGCGCTCCGCACTCACTTCGATAGCGTGGGTGCGGAAATCGCTGCCGAGGATATCGCCGAGCCGCGTCAGACGCCCCGCAGCACCTGGCAGCGCGGCCGCCCATGTGACGGGCGCGCGTTCCTCGCCCGCGAGCGTGAAGGCAATGTCAGGTCGCGCCATCGCGAGACGCCGCACCACTTCGCGGATCGCTTCGGCCTCGGTGCGGTCCGTCTTCAGAAACTTCAGCCGCGCGGGCGTAGCATAAAACAGGTCGTTGACCTCGACGCGGGTGCCGTGCGCGAGCGCGGCAGGCGCGATGCCGGATTTCGTGCCTGCGTCGACTTGGAGGGCCCATGCGTGCGGTTCATTGGCGTGGCGCGTGGTGATCGCGAGCTTTGCGACTGAACCGATCGAGGGCAGCGCCTCGCCGCGAAAGCCGAGCGTGCGAATCCGCAGCAGGTCCTCGTCGTCGAGCTTCGAGGTGGCATGGCGTTCGACGGCGAGCGCGAGGTCGCCGCGCGTCATGCCGCTGCCGTCATCGGTGATGGCGATGCGCCGCCGTCCGCCGCCCTCGGTGAAAATGTCGATACGCGTGCCGCCAGCATCGATGGCGTTCTCGACAAGCTCCTTCACCGCGCTTGCGGGCCGTTCCACCACTTCGCCGGCGGCGATGCGGTTGACGATTTGTTCGGGCAATTGACGGACGGGCATGATGCGGATTTTACGGAGATTTCAGCCAAATAGGGAGGCTGCCTTTGCGCTTGCGCACAGGGTTGGGTGTCGATTCGCTCAGTCGTCGAATCGCGCGCTGCGGCCAGCCTTGATGTCGGAACGGCGCTTCTTGCCGTCAAGTCGACGTTTTTTCGAGCCCAGCGTCGGCCGGGTGGGACGGCGCGGCTTCGGGCGCACGGCGGCCTCACGCAGCAGAACCAACAGACGGTCGATAGCATCGGCGCGGTTGCGCTCTTGGGTGCGGAAACGCTGGGCATGCAGCACCAGCACGCCGTCCTTGGTCATGCGCTGGCCCGCGAGCGTCTGCAGTCGCTCCAGCGTGTCGGCGGCGAGGTTGAGGCGGCCGACATCGAAGCGCAATTGCGCCGCGGTCGAGAGCTTGTTGACATTCTGCCCACCCGGCCCGGAGGCGCGGACGAAGGAAATGTCGATGTCGCTCTCGTCAATAATGATATCGCGCGTGACCCGGATCATGGGTCACAGATAGCACAGCCGAAATGGAAACGGCTTAGTTCTTGATCGGTTTGGGCGTGGAGGCTTCCGCGGGTGGCCGTCCGACGCTCACCGTCAGAAGCTGGTGGCTCCAGATCTTTTTGGCGACGCGCTTGGCGTCATCCAGCGTCACCGCATCGATGATCGCCGGGCGACGGTCAAGATAGTCGATGCCGAGCTTGTCGAGCTGGTATTGCAGCAGCGCGCCCGCGAACTTGGTGGACGAATCCAGCGCCACCATCTGCGATCCCTTGAGGTAGGACTTGGCCTCGTCCAGTTCCTGCTGGGTCGGCCCTTCGTCCGCGATGCGCTTCAATTCGGCGGAGATCCGGTCGACTGTCTCGTTGGCCCTGTCGGCGCGGGTGGCCGTGCTGCCGAGGAAGATCGAGGTCTTGTCCATCCACCACAGCGAGGTCGAGACCGAATAGACGAGGCCGCGCTTTTCGCGCACTTCATGGTAGAGCCGCGACGATAGCGAGCCGCCACCGATGATGTGGTTGACGATATAGGCCGCCATGAAGTCAGGATCGTCGCGCTTGATCGATGGGCCGCCGAACAGGATATTGGTCTGCGGCACGTCGAGCGGCACGAAAACCCTGCTGTCGCCTGTGGCAAGCGTGACGTCCGGCACGGAGGCGAGATCGCCCTTTGCCGGGAGTGTGCCGAAGGTGGCGTCGAGCAGCTTGCCGAGCGCGTCGGCGTCGATGTCACCGACCACCGCGACAGTCAGTCCGTCCCGTGCGAACATTTTCTTGCGATAGGCGCGCAGATCGTCGGCGCCGATGGCCGGGATGCTGGTCAGCGTGCCGCGCGGCGAGTGCGCGTAAGGGTGGTTGGGAAATCCGGCGGCAAAGAACTTGTTGCTCGCAATCGAGCCGGGCGTGACCGATTCACGGCGCAGGATCGACATGGTCTGCGCGCGGACGCGCTCCAGCGGCTCGGCATCGAAGCGCGGAGCGGTGAGTGCAAGGCGCAGCAGGTCGAATGCCTCGTCGCGGTTGTCCTTCAGCATCCGCAGCGAGCCGCGAATGTAATCGCGCGTCACGGTAAAGTTCATCTGGATCGCGTGGCGCTCCAGCCGTTCGTGATAGGCATTGGAATCGAGATCGCCCGCGCCCTCGTCGAGATTGTCGGCCATCAACTGGGCGACGCCGGGTTTGTCGGCAGGGTCCTGTGCGCTGCCGCCACGAAAGGCGAATTGCATGGCGACCAGCGGCACGGTCGCATCCTGCACCAGCCAGGCTTCGATGCCGCCGGGCGAGATCACGCGCTGGATTTTGGCGGCAGCCTGCGCGGGCGCGTGGCCGAAGGCAAGGAGTGCCGCGCCGAGTGCGAGCGTCCGGGCAATGTGTTTCAAGGCGATTCTCACGAGCGTTTCTCCTCGCGCGACGGCGCTTCCTTGATGAGGTAGCCTGTCGCGGAGCGCTTCTTGTCGAGCCACTTCTTTGCAGCATCGCTGACCTGCGCCGCCGTGACCGCGCGGATGCGATCCGGCCAGCTTTGAATATCCGCCACGGTGAGGCCGACGGTGATCGCTCCGCCGTACCAGCGCGCCATCGTGCTCTGGCTGTCGCGGGCGTAGACCGATTCCGCGATCAACTGGGTTTTTGCGCTCTCGAGATCTTCGGCCGGGACCGGCGTTTTCGCAACGGTCGCGATCACCTTGTCGATCGATTGTTCGATCTGCTCGAAGGTGACGCCAGGCTTCGGCGAGGCGGCGATGCCGAACTGGGATGGGTCGAGCGCCGTGCCTTGGTACCAGGCATTGGCGCTCACCGCGACTTTCTGCTCCACCGCGAGCGCGCGGAACAGATAGGCATTGACGCCGCCGCCCATCAGTTGCGCAAGGACTTCCAGCGCCTCGCTCTCGCCCGCGGCAGCTGTGACCGCCGACGGTACGAGATAAAGCCTGCGCAGATTTGGCTGCTCGGCACGCGGATCGGCCAGAGTTACGGTGCGCGGGCCTGCCGGTGGCGGCTCCTGCGGGCGGATGCGCTTGGCGGGAATGGATGGCTGCGGTGCGATCTTGCCGTAGGTCGCCTCGACCATGGGCCGCAGATCTTCGGCCGTGATGTCTCCCGCGACCACAAGCGTCGCATTGTTGGGGGCGTAGTGGCGGCGGTAGAAGTCGAGAGCTTCCTCGCGGTTGAGCTTCTCGATCTCCGCATGCCAGCCGATGACCGGGCGGCCATAGGGATGATTGAGGTAGAGCGCCGCCATCACCTGTTCTGTCAGCCGGGCATCAGGGCTGTTGGCGACGCGCATGTTGTATTCTTCCAGCACGACGTCGCGTTCGGGCAAGACGTTCTCGTCCTTGAGGATCAGCCCGGTCATGCGGTCGGATTCGAAGTCCATCATCAGCGCGAGCTTGTCGCGCGGCACGCTCTGGTAGTAGCCGGTGTAATCATACGAGGTGAAGGCGTTCTCGCTGCCGCCGACCCGCACCACGCTCTGCGAGAATTCTCCGGCGGGATGCTTCGCGGTGCCCTTGAACATCAGGTGTTCGAGAAAATGCGCGAGTCCTGATTTCCCCGCCGTCTCGTCGGCCGAGCCGACCTTGTACCAGATCATCTGGGTGACGGTTGGCGTGCGATGGTCGGGAATGACCACGACCTGTAGGCCGTTGGCGATGGTGAATGTCGAGGGCTGGTTCGAGGCTGGCGCGGTATCCGCGAAAGCAGGCCACGGCGAGGTCAGGGCGGTTGCGGTCAGTGCGATGCCGCGGAGTGCGTCACGCCGGGAAATGATTTTGAGATCGCGCATGATCCGATATCGGCTCCGAAACAATACAAAGAACAACCCTGACTGGGCTGTCCGGATGGCGGGATCATGGCGCGCGGCGCAAGCTTACGACAAATCAATGTATGGATCTGGCCGCAAGCCTGCGTGGGCTGTTTTAATTGCCGCCCTTATCGAAGATCGGATTGTATTCGGTCTTGGTCTTGCTTTCCATCGGACCCGCGCCATAGGCGTAATTCGGCGACGGGGTCTGATAGCCGGCGGGCGGCTGCGACAGTTCGCTGCGCTCGGGCTCCTTGACGAACTTCGCGGTTTCCTGTTTGCCGCCGCCGAACAGGTCGGACATCATGCTGTTCTTGAAGCCAAGCTGCGAAGGCGTCATCAGGTTGTAATTGGAGTTGTCCATGCCCGGACGGTCATCGTTGAGTGCCGTTGCGCGCTTCTTGGACGATGGCTTCTTGGCGAGTTCGCTCGGCATCAGAGGCCGCTTGGCTTGGTCCCAATCAGGCCCCGGCTGCTTGCTGGCTTCGATGGCCTCCTTACGGGCCTGAACGTCGGGATCCTTCGGCCAGTTTGCCGCAGTCGGCGTCTTCGACGATGCCGGTGGCGGCAGATCGAGTTTGGAAGGGATCACCAGGGGAGAGCGTTCGCGGTACACGATGCCCTTGTTGTTGTCTTCCATCGTCTCGCCGCCGAGACCGCGCAGCAGGCCGTCGATCATCTTGTGCTCGAAGGTCGTGTCCGGCTGCTGCTCGTCATCGTCCTGAGCGTAAGCGGCGCTGGCGGCGACGGCGAGCGTCAGTGCGCAGGCAATCCCGGTAACCCTGAACAGGCGCGTCAGCGCAGCCTTCGAGATAGCGGGCTTGGCGAGGGTGTCATCGGAGCGCAGGGAAATCATCGTGATCCGTCCAGCTTTCGACAGGAAATGTGGCGATAGCACAGTCACTTAAGCGTCACCGGCCGCTGCCTGTATCGCCGTTTATCGGGGCGTTTTTGCGGCGGCTGGGGCGATCAGAGAGTCATATAGCAGGGCGGCGACACCGGCAACAATCGCCGCGTCGGCAAGGTTAAACACATACCAACTATAGGTTTTTCCGGCGACCGCGATGTGGAACAGGGCGAAGTCCACCACCGCGCCGTAGGCGATGCGGTCGACGGCGTTGCCAATCGCACCGCCGATGATGAGGCCGAGGCCGATCACCGCAAGCCGGGTCTGCGAGCGCGCCATCCAGATGGCCAGCAAGACGATGGCAACTGCTTTGCCAGCCATCAGCAGGGTCTGGCCCGTCGTGCCCATGTTCTGAAGCCAGCCGTAGCTGATGCCGGTGTTCCAGGCGAGTACGAGATCGAAGAACGATGTCACCTGCACCATGCCGCGGCGGCCGATGTCGAACACATGCAGCAGCCACAGCTTGGAGGCCTGATCGACGATCAGCGTGGCGACGGCAGCGATCAGGCCGGAGCGCAGCAGGGGCGACATCGGTTAGACGGTCCCTCCCAGCGCCTTCCACTCGCGCAGCGCCTGCGCATCGCGCGGCGTGACATCCGGATATTCGGGATCGTCGCCGACGGTCGGGAGGATCTTCCATGAGCGCGCGCATTTGGTGCCGGCGGCCTTCTCGACCACAACGGCGACACCCGGAACATCGTTGAGTGTGAACGCCCCGGCGGGCGGGGCCTCGTTGGTCACCATCGCGTTGGAGGTGATGCAGATTTCCGCAAGGTCGATATCGGCGAGCGTGCCGAGCAGCGCCATGTCCGAGACATAGACCAGCGGCGAGGCTTCCAGCGAGGAGCCGATGCGCTTGGCGGCGCGCTCGACTTCCAGCGCGCCGGTGACGACGCGGCGCACCTCGCGGATTGCTTCCCACTTTTGGGCCAGCGCATCGTCGCGCCATGCCGCGAGCACGCTCTGGAATGGCTCCAGATGCACGGACGATGCGTCGGGATAGCGCGAGAGCCACGCTTCCTCGGCGGTGAAAGACAGGATGGGCGCGAGCCAGGTGACGATGCTACGGAACAGATAATCGATCACCGTGAGCGCCGCCTTGCGCGCCACTGACGATGGCGGGTCGCAGTACAGCGTATCCTTGCGGATATCGAAGTAGAACGCCGACAGTTCGGTGTTCATGAAATGCGACAATGCGGCGATCACCGTCTTGTAGTCGAACTCGGAATAGGCTTGGCGCACGACGGCATCGATCTCGGAGAGCCGATGCAGCATCAGCCGTTCGAGTTCGGGCATGTCATCTGCCTTGATGCGGTCTGCATCATGGAAGTGAGCGAGGCTGCCCAGCATCCAGCGGATCGTGTTGCGCAGCTTGCGGTAGGTCTCGATGGTGCCTTTGAGGATTTCCGGCCCGATCCGCAGATCGTCGGAGTAGTCCGACTGCGCCACCCACAGGCGCAGGATGTCCGCGCCGGACTGCTTGATGACATCCTGCGGCGCGGTGGTGTTGCCGAGCGACTTCGACATCTTGCGGCCGTGCTCGTCGAGCGTGAAGCCGTGGGTGAGAACGATGTCGTAAGGCGCGCGGCCGCGCGTGCCGCAGCTTTCCAGCAGCGAGGAATGAAACCAGCCGCGATGCTGGTCGCTTCCCTCGAGATACATCACGGTGTCGTTGCCGCCGTCGGCCTTGCGCTTGATGCCGGCGAGACCGGGGAATTGCTGCGCGTCTTCCAGCACGAAAGCGTGCGTCGAGCCGGAATCGAACCAGACATCGAGAATGTCGTCGACTTTCTGCCAGCCATCCTTGGCATGATCGCCGAGGAAGCGTTCGCGCGCGCCATCGGCGTACCAAGCGTCGGCGCCCTCACTCATGAACGCTTCCGCGACCCGCAGATCGACGGCTTCGTCGCGGAGAATCTCCACCGAGCCGTCGCCCTTTTCGCGAACGAATACGGTGATGGGCACGCCCCATGCGCGCTGGCGCGACACCACCCAGTCGGGGCGGCCTGCGATCATGCCGGTGATGCGGTTCTGACCCTGCTCAGGCACCCATTGCGTCACGGAAATGGCCTGCAAGGCGCGATGGCGCAACGTGTCGCCGGATTTCGCCTTGCCGCTGTTCAAGATATCCTTGTCCATCGCAATGAACCATTGAGGCGTGTTGCGATAGATCACCGGCTTCTTCGAGCGCCAGGAATGCGGATACTGGTGCTTGAGACGGCCGCGCGCGAGCAATGCACCGCGCTCGATCAGCGTCTTGATGACGGCATCGTTGGCGTCGCCCTTCTCGCCCTTGTCGGTGAGCACGCGCTTGCCGGTGAAGCCGGGCGCCTGCGCGGTCAGCGCGCCGTCGGCATCGACGGTGTAGGGAATCGTGGATGAGATGCCGCGCGCTTCCAGCTCGCGTGCATTCGCCATCCAGATGTCGAAGTCCTCGCGGCCATGGCCCGGCGCGGTGTGGACGAAGCCGGTGCCGGTGTCGTCGGTGACGTGGTCGCCGTCGAGCAGCGGCACGGTGAATTCGTAGCCGCCGTCCAGGCCTTTCAGCGGATGGCTGCATTCGAGCGCGTCGAGAATGCCGCTGTCGATGTCGGACACGCGCTCAAAGGCGGTGACGCGCGCCTGCTTGAACACATCCCCGGCGAGCTTGTCGGCGAGGATCAGAAGGTCGCCGGTCTTCGCCCAGTTATCGGCGGGTGCGTCGGTGACCTTGTAGAGGCCGTAGCCGATCTTCGAGGAGAAGGAGATGGCGCGGTTGCCGGGCAGCGTCCACGGCGTCGTGGTCCAGATCACCACCGAGGCGTTGGCGAGACGGCCGAACGCGGCTTTCACCGGAAACTTCACCCACACCGTATCGGAGATGTGATCTTCGTATTCGACCTCTGCTTCGGCGAGCGCGGTCTTCTCCACCACGCTCCACATCACCGGCTTCGAGCCACGATACAGAAGGCCATTGGCGGCGAACTTCATGATCTCGCGCGCGATCTGCGCTTCGGCGGCGAAGTTCATGGTGGTGTAGGGATGCGCCCAGTCGCCGATCACGCCGAGACGCTTGAATTCCTCGCGCTGGATGTCGACCCATTTCTGCGCGAACGCCCGGCACTCCTTGCGGAATTCGTTGATCGGCACCGCGTCCTTGTTCTTGCCCTTGGCGCGGTAGCCTTCTTCGATCTTCCACTCGATCGGCAGGCCGTGGCAGTCCCAGCCCGGCACGTAGTTGGAATCGTAGCCGAGCATCTGCTGGCTCTTGGTCACAAGGTCCTTGAGGATCTTATTGAGCGCGTGGCCGATATGGATGTTGCCGTTGGCGTAGGGCGGCCCATCATGCAGCACGAATTTCGGACGGTCCTTGGACTGCTCGCGCAGCCGCTCGTACAGGCCGATCTCGTTCCAGCGCGCCAGGAAGTCCGGCTCGCGCTGCGGCAGGCCCGCGCGCATCGGGAAGTCCGTCTGCGGTAGGTAGAGGGTTTTGGAATAATCGGGGGCGTCGGATTTAGGCTTCTCGGTCATGGCGGGGTGAATAGCATTTTCTGGCCGTGGGGAAACGGTCCAAAGCGGTAAATGCTTCTATCGGGCCGATGTTTTTGCCCCATGCGGCCGGGGTTGTGCGGCCGGAAGGGCGAGATTTCCGTTTAGCCGATCGCACCGAGGGTTGGAAATGCGCCGGGGGCCGCCTCCAGCACGGCGCGCGCGCGCAGGCTGTCGTCGTCCATCTGCCGGATCAGCGCCGGGATGCTGTCGAATTTCAGCTCGTCGCGCAGATATTCGATGAAGGCGACGTCGAGCGTCTGACCGTAAAGGTCGGCATTGAAATCGAACAGGAAGACCTCGAGCAGCGGTGGGCCGTTGTCAAAGGTCGGCCGCCGTCCGTAACTCGCGACGCCATCGAAGCGCTGCGGGTCGGTGCCGCCGCCGAGTCCGACACGCACCGCGTAAATCCCGTGCTTGAGGTCGACATGCGGATCGAGCCGGATGTTGGCTGTGGGATAGCCAAGCTCGCGCCCGCGCTTCTCGCCGGGGATCACGGTGCCGCTGACGAACCACGGCCCGCCGAGCATGGCGGTGGCGTCGCGAATGCGGCCTTCGGCGAGCGAGGCGCGGATGGCGCTGGAGGAAATCGGCAGTCCCGATAGATCGACATGCGATTGAATGTGGACCTTGATGCCAAGCCGCTCGCCCTGCTCGGCTAAAGTCGCAGGCGAGCCGCTGCGGCCCTTGCCGAAATGAAAGTCGTCGCCGACGGAGATTCCGGACACGCCAAGCCGCCGGACGAGTTCTTGGTTAATGAAATCCTGTGCGCTGGTGGCGGCACGGGCCGCATTGAAATCGAGCACCACCGCGCCATCGAGCCCGGTGCCTGCAAGCAGGCGCAGCTTGGCCTGTTCGTTGGTGAGACGGAAATGCGCCGCGGCCGGATTGAAAAAGCTGCGCGGATGCGGCTCGAAACTTAATGCAAAAGCCTTCTGCCCTGCGCTTTTAGCAATTTTCTGGGCTGCCGCGATCACGGTGCGATGCCCGAGGTGAACGCCGTCGAAATTGCCCAGCGCGATGACCGCGCCGCGCGGGATGTCGGCCGGCGGAGTGGTGTCGTGGATGATTTGAAACGGATTTTTTATCATAACGCCAAGTGAGAACAGGATGCTCGAAGTGACCGGGTGGGGAGGATGAAGTCAAGGCGATGGAACGGATTAACGGGCTGTTTAAGCCGGGATGCTAGCAATTCCTCCCAAGGCTGGGATGGGACCGCAAGGTCCGGATCGCGCCACTATAGAATATAGACGAAGCGCGCCCATGGGCTGGGCGTTCGGGAGAAGCTGAGCGATGGCTATGGACTTATCGATGCCGGTGTTGGTGGTGGATGACTACAACACCATGATCCGCATTATCAGAAACCTTTTGAAACAACTTGGTTTTGAGAACATCGACGACGCCAGCGACGGCTCGGCCGCGCTCGCCAAAATGCGCGGCAAGAAATACGGGCTCGTGATTTCCGACTGGAACATGGAGCCGATGACGGGTTACGACCTGCTCAAGGAAGTGCGCGGCGATCCCAATCTCGCCACCACGCCGTTCATCATGATCACCGCCGAGTCCAAGACCGAGAACGTGATCGCGGCGAAGAAGGCCGGCGTGAACAACTACATCGTCAAGCCGTTCAATGCGGCGACGCTCAAGACCAAGATCGACGCGGTGTTCCCCGACAACAACGCGTAAGCGCTGCGTGATCGACGGATTTGTGTTTTGAAATGCCCGGCTCGCGCCGGGCATTTTGCTTTTGAGGCTTGTCGGCGGGCCTCTTACCAGCGCAACTCCCGCATCAGCACGGAAGGTAGCTGGGTGTCACCAAACAATTGTTTGGACGTTGCTGCGTCGAGCTCTTCAAGGCTCGCGAAATCGGCCGAATGGATGCCACGCGTCACGAACACGCATGCGATGCCGGAATTGTTAGCTCCCGCGAGGTCCGTGCGTACCGAATCCCCGATCGCCAGCATCCGCTCTCGCGGCACAGCCGCGCCGCGTCGCGCGGCGGCAAGTTCAAACGCCCGCTGGTAGGCGGGGAGGTGCGGCTTGCCGTAAAAGGTGACGTCGCCGCCAAGCTCGCGATACAGCTCGGCGATCGCGCCCGCGCAATAGATCATCTTGTGGCCGCGCTCGACGATGATGTCGGGATTGGCGCAGATCATCGGCAGCTTGCGGCTCAGGGCTTTGAGCAGAACCTCGCGATAGTCTTCCGCCGTCTCGGTCTCGTCGTCGAACAGCCCGGTACAGACGATATAATCGGCGCGCTCCAGCGGCGCGAAGTTGACGTCGAGGCCATGAAAGGTCGGGCCGTCGCGGTCCGGGCCGATCTGGTAGAGAGGTTGGCCGGGGCGTGCGGCGATGTACTGGCGCGACAGATCGCCGGAGGTGACGATGTCGTCGTAGCAATCGTCCGGCACGCGCAGGTCGCGAAGCTGCTCCTGCACGGCTGGCGTCGGGCGCGGTGAATTCGTCAGCATCACCACGATGCCGCCCTGCTTGCGGAATGTCTGCAAGGCCTCGCAGGCCTCGGGAAACGCCACCACGCCGTTATGGACCACGCCCCAGATGTCGCTGATGAGAACGTCTGTGTCGTGAACGAGGTCGCGCAAATGCGGGGCGAAGCGGGGAAAGCTCATTATTCGTGTCCGGGGAAAGATCAGGCGCAGTTATATGCGCATGACCAACCCCTGCCACGATGCGGCGAGGAAAGAAAGGTTCAGCTTTGCGCGATCCGCCGTGCGAGCGCGGCAGTGCCGGACAGGCGTGTCTCGGCGGCTGCGCGGGCGGCGACCGCGGCAGGCTCGGCGGGTGGTGGGGAAGGAGCCTTTGACTGGCGGCTCGCGGCGACCGGAGTCGGCACTGCGGCTTCCGGACGGAGCGGCCGTGGCGCGGAGAACAGGAAGCCCTGGCCGAAGCGCACGTCATAATCGAGCAGATCCGCCACGGAGCGCTCGCCCTCGATCTTCTCCGCGATCAGGTCGATGCCGAACCTTGTCAGCAGGCTCGTCAGATCGGCGGTATGGATGTCGGAGGATGCGGCCTCCTTCTGGTCGAGCAGCAGCGAGGCCGGGACCTTGATGTAGCGTACGCCGCGGTCGGCCAGTTCGCGGCCGTCGATCCTGAGGTCGGCGATATTGTCGATGGAGAACTGGAAGCCGAGCCGTTTCAGCGCGGCGAGATGTTCGATTTCGATGGGGCCGAGGCTGCGGAAGGCGCTCTGCTTGAATTCCAGCACCAGTGAGGGCGCGAGCGCGCGGTTGGCTTCGAGAAAGGCGATGCACTCACCGAAAATGTCGGGGTTTGCGAGCGTGACGCCGGAGATGTTGCAGAACATGCCGACGTCCTTGGTCCGCACCTGCAGGCGGCGCAGCACCTGAACGCAGCGGAACAGCACGGTGTAGTCGATCTGGCCGACCACGCCGCTCGCTTCGGCGATGTCGATGAACTGGCCTGCGGTGAACACATGGTCCTTCTCGTCGCGCAGACGCGAAACGGCTTCGTAGAAGCGCACCTTGCGTTGGGGCAGCGACACGATCGGCTGCAGATAGAGATCGATGCGGTTGGCTTCCGTCGCACTCTTGATGGCGGCAAGCATGTCCGGAAGATTCGAGATCGCTTCTGCGGCAGCCTGCAATGCGACGGGCACTGGCGCGGGCGTCTCGGCCGCGTGGACTGGCTCGACAGGCTGGGTCTGAGGCGCGCTCGTCATCTGAGGCTGCGAAGGATGGTGTGCGACCGTCAGGCTTGTGGCGGAGGTCAGCAGTTCGTCGTGGGTCGCGACCGACCCGGCGAGGTGCTTGATCATGACACCGAGTTCGCCGATCTCGCCCATCACCGCGCGGGCGCGGTCCTGCGCAACATTGTCCGCGCTGGCGAGCCTCGATTCAATCAGCGCCATGCGGCGGCCGTACTCGGCAACCTGCCGGGCGAGATCGGCGGTGCCGCGCGATAGGTCCGCGATTTGGCCGCTGGCATCGGTGCCCCCGCGGATGCGCATCGAGATGGCGTTGTAGAGGATAAGGCAAACGAACGCGGCCAGTGCAACAAGCGCGGATTCGCGCATGCTCAGGCCAGTCATCGCGTACAGAATCAGGCCGAATGAAGCCGCGATCAGCACCATGCAGATGGCGATGAAAATCGTCGATACGCGGACCATGCAGCAGCCATCCCCCCGGCAAGGCTGATTCTAGCATCAAGTTCGATTCAACGGGAAGTTCTGCGGGGCGCTGTCTGGTGTTTCTCCACCGCCGGATGTGCGGGCGGAGCGGGTCCGAAGACGCCGAAACGGCCCGCGTCCTGCCGGCTGGCCGGGCGCGGGCAGGGCGGGCGTTCAGGCGACCGAGCGGATGACGGCCGCGACCTTGTCCACGATCTCGCCGATCTGGGCCTCGCTCATGATCAGTGGCGGCGTCAAGGCGAGGGTGTCGCCCGCCACGCGCAGCATCAGGTCATGGTCGTTGAAGGCGTTGGCGAGCGCGGTGAGGCCGCGCAGGCCGCCCTGGCCGTCCTTGGGCGCGAGGTCGATACCCGCCGTCAGACCGACCGTGCGGATGTCGATGACGTTCGGTTCCTTGCGCAGCCCCATCACGGCGTCGGCGAACAACGGTTCCAGCTTGCGGGCGCGCGCGAACAGGTCCTCGTCGCGGTAGATGTCGAGGGTGGCGAGGCCGGCGGCGCAGGCAAGCGGATGCGCCGAGTAAGTGTAGCCGTGGAACAACTCGACGATGTGTTCCGGCCCCTTCATGAACGTATCGTGGATGTCGTTGCGGATCAGCACGCCGCCCATCGGCACCGCGCCGTTGGTGACGCCCTTGGCGAAGGTGATCATGTCGGGCACCACGCCGTAGCGCTCGGCGGCGAAGGCATAGCCGAGGCGGCCGAAGCCGGTGATGACCTCGTCGAAGATCAGCAGGATGCCGTGCTTGTCGCAGATCGCGCGCAGCTTCTGCAGGTAGCCCTTCGGTGTGACCAGCACGCCGGTCGAGCCCGCCATTGGCTCGACGATGACGGCTGCGATGGTATCCTTGCCGTGGAGCGTGACGATCCGTTCCAGTTCGTCGGCGAGGTGGGCGCCCCATTCCGGTTCGCCTTTTGAGAAAGCCTGGTGCTCGCGGTCGTAGGTCGTGGGCAGGTGATCGGTGCCGTTCAGGAGCGCGCCGAACAGACGGCGGTTGTTGACCATGCCGCCGACCGAAATGCCGCCGAAGCCGACGCCGTGATAGCCGCGCTCGCGCCCGATCAGCCGCGTGCGCGCGGCTTCGCCGCGCGTCGCATGATAGGCGAGCGCGATCTTGAGCGCGGTGTCGACCGCTTCCGATCCCGAATTGCAGAAGAACACATGATCGAGCCCCTCGGGGCCGAGCGCCGCGATGCGGTTCGCAAGCTCGAACGCCTGCGGATGGCCGAACTGGAACGGCGGCGAATAGTCCAAGGTCGCCGCCTGCCTGGCGATCGCCTGCGTGATCGGCTCGCGGCAATGGCCCGCATTCGAGCACCACATGCCCGAGGCCGCGTCGATGATCTGTCGCCCGTCCGTCGTGAAGTAGTGCATGTCCTTCGCGCCCGCGAGCATGCGCGGTGCCTTCTTGAAGGCGCGGTTGGCGGTAAACGGCATCCAATAGGCGGCAAGGTCGTTCGGCGACAAAACGGAGCGGGACTGCTGAATATTCAAGACGGATTTCCTTCCCTCGGGCAGGTAGATGGCGGGGACCCTATCAGGCGGAGACAATGAGCGGAACGACGGTGGGCGCATCGCTCGCCTCTGGTGTCCTGCGCATCCGGGACGGCATGTATTTACTACCATGGGTAGTATATATCTTTCGTAACCTGTTAAAAGTTGTGTGAGCATCCTGCGCCCATGACAACGGGCTTTCACCGCTTCCGGGATTTTCGCCGCGCCTGTTCGGGTGCGTCCGCCGTCGAATTCGCATTGGTGCTGCCGGTGTTCATGCTGCTGGTGTTCGGCATCGTGATGTTCGGCGCCTATCTCGCGATGGTCCACGACGTGCAGCAACTGGCCGCCGAAGCTGCGCGCACTTCGGTCGCGGGCCTCAATGAGACCGAGCGCAAATCTCTGGCCACGAACTATGTGACACAGAACGCCGCGAGCTATCCGCTGATCGTGCCCGCGCATCTGTCGGTCAACGCCGCGACCTCCGGTGCCGATCCCAACGTGTTCATCGTCACCGTCAACTACGACGCCTCGAACACGTTCATTTATTCGCTGCCGTCCTTCGTGCCCGCCCCGCCGCCGGTCATCGTGCGCTCGGCCGCGATTCCGGGCGGAGGCTATTGATGAAGCAGCCGGGACAATTCGCGCGGCATCTGGGCCGCCAGTTCGTCTCCGACGAACGCGGCAACATCGCCTTCATCGCCGCCGCCTGCATGCTGCTGGTGACCGGCTGTGCCGCGCTCGGTGTCGATGTCGGCTCGGTGTTCACCGACAAGCGCCGCGCGCAAAGCGCGGCCGACCTTGCCGCCATCGTGGCGGCGAGCGATCTCACCCGTGCCCCTCGCGCTGCTGCGGCCACTGTCGCCAAAAATAACTACCCGCCGGACTCGCTCGTGGCTGTCGAGACCGGCGTGTACAAGGCGGACACGTCGCTTGTGCCGCAGCAGCGCTTCACCGCAGGAGCCACGCCCGCCAACGCCGTGCGCGTCACCATGCAGACGAAGACGCCACTGTTCTTCGGCAAGGTGCTGACCGGCGATCCCTATATCAATCTCCGCGTCAGCTCGGTTGCGAGCACCACGCAGCTTGCGACCTTCGCGATCGGCTCGCGGCTCGCGTCGCTGAACGGCGGGCTGCTCAACCAGTTGCTGGGCCAGATGCTTGGCACCTCGCTGTCGCTCTCGGCGATGGATTATCAGGCGCTGGCGGATGCCAAGGTCAACCTGTTCGATTTCATGTCGGCGCTGGCGACGCGCGCAAATCTCACCGGCGTCAGTTACGATTCGCTGCTGCAATCCAACCTGAAAGTGACGGACATCATTGCCGCGCTGCAGGCAAGCGGTGCCACAGGCGCCGCGAGCAGCGCGTTGTCGAACGTCGGTTCGTCGCTGGCGGGTGTCACCACCAAGGTGACGCTCGGTGATCTGATCGATGCCGGTCCCTATGGTGACATGCTTGTGGGCCAGCAGCCGAAAGTGGGTGTCGATCTCGACGCACTGGATCTGTTGTCGGCCACCGCGCAACTGGCCAACGGCACCCACCAGATCGCCACGAGCCTCAATCTTGGCCTGCCGGGCATCGCCGCCGTCTCGCTTCAGGTCACTGTCGGCGAACGGCCAGTGGGTTCAAGCTGGATCACCATCGGCCAGGCGGGGGCGAGCGTGCACACCGCGCAAACCCGTATCCTCGCGACGGTCCAGTTGATCGGCAGCGGCTCGGTCGCGGCGGTGAACCTGCCGATCTATGTGGAAGTCGCGGCGGGCACCGCGACGTTGAACAACGTGAGTTGCGGCTATCCCGACATCGCGTCATCCACCGCGCAACTCGGCGTCTCGCCCGGCATCGTCGATGCGTGGATCGGCGGAGTGACCAGTGCCGATATGACGAATTTCACCACCAAGCCGAATCCGCCGGCCGCGACCATCGTCGATCTCGGCGCGATCAAGGTCACGGGCCGCGCCCATGTGACGATGGCGAACACGGCTCCGACCAATGTGAATTTCAGCTATGCCGATATTCAGGCGCAGACGCGCAAGACCGTGAACACCACGTCCTTCACCTCGTCGCTGACGGGGAGCCTGCTGGGTGACCTGTCGCTGTCCGTTCAACTCGGCCCGCTGGCGTTGCCGATTCCGGGGCTCGGGCCGCAGGTGGTGTCGATTATCTCGGGTGCCACTGGCTCGATCGACACGCTGCTGAATACGGTGCTGCAGACACTCGGGGTCGGATTGGGGCAGGCGGATGTCTGGGTCGCGGGCATCCGCTGATGGCGCGGTGCTGGTGAACTGACCCCTTCGGTGCTTGCCGGACGTTTTGGCGGCTGATACCAACCGGCCATGTCCGACAAAAAATCCAAAAAGCCGCAAAAACTCCGTGCCCGCCTGCCGCGCGGGCTGGTGGATCGCACTCCGTCCGAGATCGCCGCAACGCGCGCGATGGTGGAGAAAATCCGCGCCGTCTACGAGCGTTACGGCTTCGAACCGGTCGAGACCCCGGCGATGGAATACACCGACGCACTCGGCAAATTCCTGCCCGACCAGGACCGGCCGAATGAGGGCGTATTCTCGTTCCAGGACGATGACGAGCAGTGGATTTCGTTGCGCTACGATCTCACCGCGCCGCTCGCGCGCTATGTCGCGGAGAATTTCGACACGCTGCCGAAGCCCTATCGCAGCTATCGCCACGGCTACGTCTATCGCAACGAGAAGCCGGGTCCGGGCCGCTTCCGCCAGTTCATGCAGTTCGATGCCGACACCGTGGGCTCGGCTTCGCCCGCCGCCGATGCTGAGATGTGCATGATGGCCGCCGACACAATGGAGGCGCTCGGCATTCCGCGCGGCTCCTACGTGGTGAAGGTCAACAACCGCAAGGTGCTCGATGGCATCCGCGAAAAAATTGGTGTCACCGATGATGGCCAATGGCTGACGGTGATGCGCGCCATCGACAAGCTCGACAAATTTTCGGAAGAGGATGTTCACCTCCTCATGACCGTTGGACGCAAAGATCCTTCGGGCGATTTCACCAAGGGAGCCGGTCTTTCAGGTGAACATGCGGAGATGATTCTGAGCCGTCTTCGTCGCAATGGAAGCAATAACGAGGAAACGCTGAATAGCATTCGCGGCTCTGCGCAGGAGAATTCCATCTACCAAGCAGGCATTGCAGAGCTTGAGGATATTGCAAAGCTTTCGACAAGTGCCGGTTATAGGGACGATCGCATCCGCATCGATCCCTCCGTCGTGCGCGGCCTCGAATATTACACCGGCCCCGTCTACGAAGTTGAGCTGTTGCTTGAGACCAGGGACGACAAGGGCCGCCCGGTTCGGTTCGGTTCGGTCGGCGGCGGCGGGCGTTACGATGGTCTCGTGTCGCGCTTTCGCGGCGAGCCGGTGCCCGCGACGGGTTTCTCCATCGGTGTGTCGCGCCTACAGGCCGCGCTGACGCTGCTCGGCAAGATCGACACCAGGCCGGAAGCCGGTCCCGTCGTCGTGCTGGTGATGGACCGCAACGAGATCGCGCAATACCAGAAGTTTGTCACCACGTTGCGCAACTCTCCTGTCGATCCTTCAAGGCCGGATGGGCCTCGTATCCGCGCCGAGATGTATCTCGGCAATCCGAAGAACAATCTCGGCGTGCAGTTCAAATATGCGGACCGCCGCAACTCGCCCTGCGCCATCATTCAGGGCGGCGATGAGAAGGCGAAGGGCATCGTGCAGATCAAGGATCTCATCCTCGGCGCGCAGGTCGGCGGCGAAAGCGCGGATCGCGAGGCGTTTCTGCAGAAGCAGCAGCACGAAGCGCAGTTCGCCGTGAACGAAAGCGAACTTGTCGAAGGAGTCCGCAAGGTCCTCGCGCGCCACAATGTGAGTTGGAAATAGGGAGCCGCACGATGCCCGAGATCACCATCAACATGGCGGCCGGCCGCACCGACGAGCAGAAGAAGGGCATGATGGTCGATATCACTGCCGCGCTGGTGAAGAATCTCGGCGTCGAGCCCGATGCTGTGGTGATCCAGATCAACGAGGCGCCGCTCCAGCACAAGATGAAGGGCGGCAAGACCTATCTGGAACGCCAGAAGAAGGCGTAGCTGATTATCAGTGCGGATGAGAAGGCGCGCGCTGCGGGATCAGCGCGCGCAGGGCCTTCATGTCGTTGACATTCATCTTGATGCCGCCGGGCATGATGATGTCGCCGGCCTTCTGCCCGTCCTTGCAGGGGCCGACCCATGTGGCGTTCATGGTCATGTCGCCCGCCTGCGCGACGCCGGGCGGGCCATCGCTCCGGGTGGTGGAGACCTTCACGGTGTAGGCGGAATTGAAATCGCCGCTGATCTCGGTGTGTGAGGTCGAGGCGATGCCATGGAAGTTGCAGGTGGCATCGATGCTGTAGCCGGTCGCCGTCTTCTGCATGTTCTGCTGCAAGCACATCTCCTTCGCCATCGGGCTGAAGGTCGTGCGCATGTCGGCGTCGGTGCTGGCATCCGTGCACTGCTGCATCGTCTGTTGCGGCATCCGCGCGTCGGCGGACATCATCTTGATTTCCCACAGGCCCGGTTTGCGGTTCGGGATATCTTCAAGCGAGGCCGCGCTGGCCAGCGTGGCGCAGCCGCATGTGGCGGCCAGAGCGGCGGTTCGGAGGGTCAGACGCGGTGTCATGGCCGATCCTCCCTGATCCGAAAAATCAGTAGGCCGTGCGCAGCGGCCGCTGGGTGCTGCCGGGCGGCACCCAGACGCAGGCGAAGGAAATGTAGCCACCATATTGCGCATCGACGCCAGTGAGCTTCACGACCTTGCCGTAGCGGGCGCAATGGTCGGTCGCCATGGCCTTGATGTCGGAGCCTTGCTGGTAGAGCGAATAAGCGATGATGCCGCCGGTGTCGTTGCCCTTGAACGGCGGAACCCAGTCGGCCTTGGCCGGCGCGCTCACCGCGATACCGCAGGCGATCGCCGCTGCCGCCATCATCCAACGTCCGTTCATGCGCATCGGTAGCTCCTTCGATTTGCGGCTGAGTCTAGCCTTGGCGCGATGGCTTTGAAAGCGCTGGCGGGCTGGCGATGGGGCGTTGTCCGAAGGTGTTGCCGCGCTGCACTTGACCAGGATCGGGCTTCGCGGCACCGTCCGGCAACTCATCATGGGCTTTCGTCACATGCGCATTGCTTTTTCGTCGCCGCGAATCGCGGTCCTCGCCATGCTGGTCGCGGCCTTCGGCGCGATCTCCACTGTGGACAGCGCCCGCGCCGCCAACCCGCTGGAATTGAACTTCTGGCTCTCCGGCCCGCGCTATGACGGGCAAATGGGCGAATGCTGGCAGGCGTTGCACGCGGTCTCTGCCCAGTTTGCGCAGAAGGAATCGACCTACTGGAATTCGAACCTGCGCATTACCGGCTTTGCCGATGTGCGCGAGGTGGCTTTCCGCCCGTGGGAAAGCCCGAACGGCGCCTACAACGCGATTCCCCGCCGCTTCTGCACGGCGAGCGCGATGATCAGCGACGGCCATCCGCGCCTCGTGCGCTATTCCATCATCGAGGATGGCGGCTTTGCGGGGACGGGTCTCAGCTCCGGCGTTGAATGGTGCGTGGTCGGGCTTGACCGCAACTGGGCCTACGGCCGCAATTGCCGCGCGGCGATGCCGTAACGCAGGTCGATTCGGCCTGCTGCAATTTGTTCTTGTAATGTTCCGGAGGTCTCGTTACGCTTTTCGATGCGTAAGGGGTGGGGGCGTTTTCATGATCGGATGTTGGAGAGGTTTGCGCCGGGGGCTGGCTTCGCTCGCTCTCGTCTCGGGCGCGCTGCTGCTGGCAGGCGCGAACGCATCCGCGCAGGATCATCGCCAGAACGCGCCGGGCGCTTTCGATTTCTATGTGCTGTCGCTGTCGTGGTCGCCGTCCTTCTGCGAGGCCGCGCGCGAGCGCGGCAGCAACGGGCGCAGCACGCAGGCACAGTGCGGCGGGCGTCCCTATTCGTTCGTGGTGCATGGGCTGTGGCCGCAATATGAGCGCGGCTATCCCGAATATTGCCGGCGGCCCGCGCCGCGGCTCGACCGCAACGTCATGCGCTCGATGCTCGATCTGATGCCGGCACCGGGGCTGATCTACAGCGAGTGGGACAAGCACGGCACCTGCGCGGGGCTTGGCGCGCGCGCCTATTTCGAGACCATCCGCAAGGCCCGCGCCACGGTGAAGATTCCGGAGGAATATCTCGACCTCGCCGCGCCCAAGACGGTGTCGCCGAACGAGGTGGAGGAAGCCTTCATCAAGGCCAATCCGGGCCTCAGCGCCTCCGCCATCGCCGTGCGCTGCGACAGCCGCAGGCTTGGTGAGGTGCGGATCTGTATGAACAAGGATCTGCAGTTCCGTGCCTGTGAGCAGGTCGATCGCAGCGCCTGCCGCCGCAACCAGATCGTGATGCCGCCGATGCGCGGCGGCTAGGCGTGGTGCGCTTTTGCGCAAAGGCTAAGGCTTTGCGTAAACCGCCGCCATGTCGTAAGCCGCGCCGATGAATTATCGCCACGCCTTCCACGCCGGCAATTTCGCGGACGTCATCAAGCATATCGTGCTGACGCGGATCCTGACCTATCTGCACCAGAAGCAGTCGGCGTTTCGCGTCATCGACACTCATGCGGGCGCGGGCCGTTACGACCTGACCGGCGACGAGGCGGAGCGCAGCGGCGAGTGGCGGTTCGGCGTCGCGCGGATTTTGCAGGCGCGGTTTTCAGACGAAGTGCAGGCGCTGGTCGCGCCCTATCTCGACATCGTCCGCGCCTTCAATCCGCCGCGCGAACTGATCGCCTATCCCGGTTCGCCCCTGATTGCGCGGGCGCTGCTGCGGCCGCAGGACCGGATGGTGGCGTGCGAGATTCAGGACGCCGCCCGCAAGGAGTTGATCCGCAATCTCTCCCGCGATCCGCAGGCCCGCGTGGTCGATCTCGACGGCTGGACCGCGCTGACCGCCTACGTGCCGCCGAATGAACGGCGCGGGCTGGTGCTGATTGATCCGCCGTTCGAGGACAAGGATGAATTCTCCCGCCTCGCGGAGAAATTCGCTGCGGCCTATGCGAAATGGCCGACCGGGATCTACATGCTCTGGTACCCGGCCAAGGACCGGCGCGGCCCGGACCGGCTTGCACGGGAGATCGCCTCGGTTGCGGCTGCGCGCGAGGGTGGCGGTGAGAATTGCCTGCGCGTCGAATTCAGCGTCGCGCCGCAGACGGCTGACAGCGGGCTCGTCTCGGCCGGGCTTTTGATCGTCAACCCGCCCTGGACGCTCGCCTCCGAGCTCAAAACGGTCCTGCCCGAGCTGGAGAAGCCGCTCGGCCTCGGTGGCGCTGGGCGTTATCGCATCGAAGTCGTCCGCCCCTGAGGCCTTCCCTCCGCAGTCTGGTATTTTTTCGAACTTGCCACATAGGCAATAGTCAAGTCTGCGCGGCAGTGATTAGCTGATTGCCGGGGGGCTGGCGTGGGGACGCCGGTCGAAGATACGTGCGGGGAGGGGATCCCATGGCAATGACGGGGGTCGTGAAGTTTTTCAATGCGGAGCGGGGCTACGGGTTCATCAAGCCCGATGACGGTGGGCGGGATGTCTTCGTTCACATCACCGCGGTCGAGAAAGCGGGATTGAAAAACCTGACCGAAGGGCAGCACATCACGTTCGAGGTCGAGCCCGACAAGAAGGGCAAGGGCCCGAAAGCGGTCGACCTCGTGGTCTCGTCCTGAAGTCTTTCGCTCCATGAAAAATCCCGGGCGCAAGGCCCGGGATTGAAAAGCGCGAAGCGGTGCTTTCGCTGCGATCAGAAGTGATAGTTCACGCCGACGCGCACGGTCGAGAACTGATAGCCGTTCGGCAGACCGGTGATTAGGAAGTTGCTGCTGTCGAGATCGACGTACATGTACTCGGCCTTGAGCGACCAGTTGTTGGTGAGCGCGAATTCGGCGCCGCCGCCCACGGTCCAGCCCGCGGTGGTGTGAGTTTCGCTCAGGCCCGGCATGGTGCCCTTCAACTGGCCGAAGGCCAGACCGCCGGTGCCGTAGATCATGAAATTCGGGTTGATGGCGTAGCCGACGCGGCCGCGAATGGTGCCGTACCAGGGGTTGGAGAACTTCCATGCCGCGAAGGTGTCGTCGGCGCCGGTGGCCTGCAGGTCGGCTTCGAGGCCAAGCACCCAGGGGGTGCCGAACTGCCAGTTGTAGCCACCCTGGATACCGCCGCTGAACCCGGAAGGGCTGGTCCCGCTGTTGGAGACGTCGCCGAAATTGTAGCCGAGGTTGGCGCCGAGATAGGGGCCCGCCCAGCTATAGCCGTTCAGCGGCTGGTTGACGGTGTAGGGCTGCGCCTGACGGCGATAGCTGAGATCGGCGGCCTGGGCGCTCGCAGCGCTGCTCAGGGCCAGGATCGCTACTCCGAGGGCTTTCTTCAACATCTCAAATACTCCCGACGCATACGCTACTGACTTTTCGACCCGCGCCTCCAAGGCGGGGGTCACGGGCCATCGTGGTTACGAAAGCCCGTCTTTTCTGCGTAAAATTTATCGAGAGTTTTACGTTAAACACTTCTTAACGCGGGGTTTTCGGGGTGGATCGTTGTTAAGAGAATCTTACCGACCGCTGGCCCTCAGCCTCCGCGATCACTAATTTGGGGCCATGAATAGCGACGATCATGAAAGATCGATGGCCGCACCGGGGCGGAGCGTTGATGATCCGGTGACGAATCCGCCGGCACCCGGCGGCGCGCAGGCGCCGGGTTCCTCCGATGTCCCGCCGCAGGACAGCGACCTTGCCGTGACCAACCCGGAGGAGGACGACTCCGCGCTTCCCGAGCCGGTGGAGGATGAGGCCGAATGGGGCAGCGAGAGCCGCCTCGGAGTCGGCCGCGCCGTGATCGAGCAGGCGGTGAAGCTCGCGCCAACCTCTCCTGGCGTCTACCGCATGCTCAACGAGAGCGGCGACGTGCTCTATGTCGGCAAGGCCAAGAACGTCAAAAAGCGGCTTTCGTCCTACGCCCGCCCGACCGGCCATGTGGTGCGGATCGCGCGCATGATCGCGATGACGGTGAATGTCGAGATCGTCTCGACTGAAACCGAGACCGAGGCGCTGCTGCTGGAAGCGAACCTCATCAAGCAGTTGCGGCCACGCTTCAACGTGCTGCTGCGCGACGACAAGTCGTTTCCCTATATTCTCATCACCGGCGATCACTGGGCGCCGCAGCTCGTCAAGCATCGCGGCGCGCAGACGCGGCCCGGCCGCTATTTCGGGCCGTTCGCCTCCGTCGGCGCAGTCAACCGCACGCTGACGGCGCTGCAGCGCGCGTTTCTGATCCGCTCCTGCACGGATTCGTTTTTCGAGGGCCGCACCCGGCCTTGCCTGTTGTTCCAGATCAAGCGCTGCGCGGGGCCGTGCACCGGCGAGATCGATTTCCCCGCCTATACCCAGCTTGTGCGGGAGGCGACCGACTTCCTCTCCGGCCGCAGCCGCGCGGTGAAAGAGCAACTCGCCGCGGAGATGGAGAAGGCCTCCGCCGAGCTCGAATTCGAGCGCGCGGCACTGTATCGCGACCGTCTGGCCGCGCTGTCGGCGGTGCAGGCGCAGCAGGGCATCAATCCGCGCACGGTGGAGGAGGCGGACGTGTTCGCCATCCATCAGGAGGGCGGCTATAGCTGCGTCGAGGTGTTTTTCTTCCGCACCGGGCAGAACTGGGGCAACCGCGCCTATTTCCCACGCGCAGACAAGTCGCTGACGGCGGAGGAGGTGCTGGGCTCGTTCCTGTCGCAATTCTACGACGGCAAGCCGCCGCCGAAGCTCGTCCTCCTCTCCCACAAGATCGAGGAAGGCGAACTGCTGGCCAGCGCGCTCAGCGTCAAGGCCGGATTCAAGGTCGAGGTTTCGACGCCGCAGCGCGGCGAGAAAAAGGAACTGGTCAATCACGCGCTGACCAACGCGCGCGAGGCGCTGGGCCGCAAGCTCGCCGACACCGCCACGCAGACGCGGCTTCTCGACAGCCTCGTGAGCGCGCTGCAATTGCCGCAGCCGCCGCGCCGGATCGAGATCTACGACAACAGCCACATTCAGGGCACCAATGCGGTCGGCGCCATGGTGGTCGCGGGGCCGGAAGGCTTCATGAAGAACCAGTATCGCAAATTCAACATCCGCTCTGAAAATCTCACGCCGGGCGACGATTACGGCATGATGCGCGAGGTGTTGCAGCGCCGTTTCAAGCGGCTATTGTCGGCGGAGGCGGGCGCGCAGGCCAAGGACGATGACGTCCCGCAATGGCCGGACCTCGTCATCATCGACGGCGGCCTTGGGCAGTTGAACGCGGTGCGCCAGATTTTCGATGAACTCGGCGTCACTGGCGTCTCGTTGATGTCGGTCGCCAAGGGGCCGGACCGTGACGCCGGGCGCGAGACGCTGTTCCTGCCGGACCGCCCGGCCATCAAGCTCGAGCCGCGCGATCCGGTGCTGTATTTCATCCAGAGGCTGCGCGACGAGGCACACCGTTTCGTGATCGGATCGCACCGCAAGCTGCGCAAGAAGGACATCCGCGAGGCGGGCTTGCAGGAAATTCCGGGCATCGGCCCGGCCCGCAAGCGGGCGCTGCTGCATCATTTCGGAACGTTGAAGGAAATCGAGCGCGCCTCGCTGGCAGACCTTGGCAAGGTTCCAGGCGTGAGCGCCGAAAGCGCGCGGCGAATCCACGATTTCTTCCATCCCGCTCGGTCCTGACCGGTGAGCCTGACAGGGGACATAACCGCCATGATCGCCTTCGGTGTTGACCTTGGGAGCCGCACAGTATTGGTATCGTGCCCATGTCCAGTGTGACCACCCGCAAGCCGCTCAAACACTCGTTTGCGCTGCCGAATATCCTGACCTATTCGCGGATCGCGGCCGTGCCGATCGTGGTCGCCTGCATGTATGCCCAGTCGATCGGCAACGGGCCCTTGTGGCTGCGCTGGGTCGCGCTCGCGGTCTTCATCATTGCCGCGGTCACCGATTTCTTCGACGGCTATTACGCGCGGATGTGGAATCAGCAATCCGCGTTCGGGCGGATGCTCGATCCGATTGCCGATAAATTGCTGGTGGCGTCGTGCCTTCTGATGCTGGCGGCGGACGAGACCATCAAGGGCTGGTCGCTATGGGCCGCGATCGTGATCCTGTGCCGCGAAATTCTGGTCTCGGGGTTGCGCGAATATCTCGCGGCGCTCCATGTCCGCGTCCCGGTGACGCAGCTTGCGAAGTGGAAGACCGCTGTTCAACTGGTGTCTATCGGGTTTCTGATCGCGGGTGAGGCGGGCGAGGCGATCCTGCCGCCGACCATCCCGATCGGAATCACGCTGTTGTGGATATCGGCTCTCGTCACGCTCTATACCGGCTGGGACTATTTCCGTTCCGGCATCCATCATCTGGTGGAGGATGAGTGATGAAGGTTCTTTATTTCGCATGGGTGCGCGAGCGTATCGGCAAGGCGGAAGAGACGATCGATCCGCCCGCCGCCATCCGTACGGTCGGTGACCTGATCGGCTGGCTGACGCAGCGCGGCGAGGAATACGCCCGCGCCTTCGAGAAGCCCGCGATCATTCGCGCCGCCATCGACCACACCCATGTCAAACCGGACGCGGCGATTGCGGGCGCGCGCGAGATCGCATTTTTCCCGCCGATGACCGGCGGCTGAGCCATCACGATGACCATCCCGATCACAGTTCGCGTGCAGCATGACGATTTCGATGTCGCGCTCGAAACCAGAATGCTGACTGCGAACCGCCCGGACATTGGCGCGGTGGTGAGCTTTATCGGCATCTGCCGCAGCGGCGATGACGATCTGGCGATTTCGGAGATGACGCTGGAGCATTATCCCGGCATGGCGGAGACCGAGATCCGCCGTCATGCCGAGGAAGCGCGCAAGCGCTGGCAGTTGTCCGGCGTCACCGTGATCCATCGCTTCGGCACTGTTACGCCGGGTGACAATATCGTGCTGGTGCTGACGGCATCGCCGCACCGCGAGGCGGCATTTCAGGCGGCGGAATTTCTGATGGATTATCTCAAGACCAACGCGCCGTTCTGGAAATCGGAAAAGCGCCTGTCCGGGACCAAAGGCGTTTGGGTCGAGGCACACAGCGCTGACGACGCAGCGACCTCGCGCTGGGAGCGCAAATAATGGCACGCAAGACGACGAAGGCGACGCGCGCTGTGTCGCGCCGCAAGGCTGCGCCGCGTGTTAAGGCCGCTCCTGTTGCGAAGCCCGGTGAATTGCTGACGCTGCTGGATGTCCTGCGTTATGCAGTCAGCCGCTTCAACGAGGCTGAACTGGTGTTCGCGCATGGCACCACTGATCCGGTGGCGGAGGCGGCGTTCCTCGTCACCGAGGCGCTGCATCTTGCGCCCGAGCAGTTCGAGACGTTCGCGCAGGCGCGGGTGACCAAGGCGGAAGCCGCAAAACTGCTTAGCCTGATCGGTCAGCGCGTGCGCACGCGCAAGCCCGTGGCCTATCTCGTCAACAAGATCTACATGCGCGGGCTGCCGTTCTATGTCGACGAGCGCGTGATCGTGCCGCGCTCCTTCATCGGCGAATTGCTGGATTCACATTTCGGCGGCGACAGCGAAATGCCACTGATCGACGATCCGGGCAGCGTCGGGCGTGTACTCGATCTGTGCACCGGTTCGGGCTGCCTTGCCATTCTGGCGGCGCAGACGTTCTTCAACGCGACGCTGGATGCGGTCGATCTCTCGAAGGATGCGCTCGCGGTGGCGGCGAAGAACGTCGCCGACTACGGCCTCGAAGATCGCATCTCGCTGCACAAGGGCAACCTGTTCGCGCCGCTCGGCAACGAACGCTACGACCTCATCATCTCCAATCCGCCCTATGTCGACGCGGAGGGGATGGCTTCGCTGCCGCCGGAATGCCGGCACGAGCCGAAACTCGCCTTCGACGGCGGTGCGGACGGCATCGACATCGTCCGGCGGATTATCAATGAAGCGGCTGCGCACCTCACACCGAATGGCGGCCTGCTCTGCGAGGTCGGCCGCTGCCGCGAGGCGGTGGAGGATGCTTTCCCGACCCTGCCGCTGCTTTGGCTCGACACCGAGGAGTCGGAAGGCGAGGTGTTCTGGGTCGGCGCGCAGGATTTAGCCTGATCTGATTTCAAGGAGGCCGACATGTCGGATGCAAAAGGCTTTCTGTGCGAAGCCATCGAACTTGCGCGCGAGAATGTCCGCAAGGGCGGTCGCCCGTTCGGCGCGGTGCTGGTCAAGGATGGCAAGGTGATTGCAACCGGCGTCAACGAGATTCTCGAGACTGGCGACCCGACCACCCATGCCGAGTTGCAGGCCATTCGCGTGGCCAGCCACGTGCTCGGCAGTCCGCGTCTCGACGGTTGCACGATCTATGCGAGCGGCCATCCTTGCCCGATGTGCCTCTCGGCCATGCATCTCACCGGGATTCGGGAATTCGCCTACGCTTATTCCAATGAGGAAGGCGAGCCTTACAGCCTGTCCACGGCGAAAGTCTATGCCGAGATGGCCAAGCCGCTGGCCGCACAATCCGTGAAGGCCACTCACATTCCGGTTCGCATCGAAGGTGAAGACCCTTACGAGATGTGGAAAGCGCGCTCGGCGGTATAGGGAAAGGCAAGCCTCCGGCAGTCCGGCCGCCATGATGTTGCGATATTCTGCGGCTTGATGGCTGCAGTTTCGCCCCCGCTGCCTATCTGTCAACGATCATGCTTTTCGTAACTCCCCAGAGCGTCTCGACGCGAGAAGTCTGGCGCGATGAATTTCGCGCGATGCTCGCGCTTGGCTGGCCGCTGGTGCTGACCAATCTCGTGCAGATCGCGCTGACCACGACCGATGTGATCGTGGTGGGGCGTCTTGGGCCGACGGCGCTCGCCGCAGCAACCCTCGGGGTCAATCTCTATCTCGCGGTGCTGCTGTTCGGCATCGGACTGCTCACGGCGACCTCGCCGATGATGGCGAGCGCGATCGGGCGCAAGCTGCATATGGTGCGCGACGTGCGCCGCACATTCCGGCAGGGATTGTGGAGCGCGCTGATCATCGCGGTACCGAGCTGGATTCTGCTGTGGCAGGCGGAAGCGATCCTGATCGCGTTCCGGCTCAATCCCACGTTGGCGGCGGAGGCTGCCGCCTTCATGCACCATCTGCAATGGGGATTGCTGCCCTCGCTGGGTTACATCGTGCTGCGCTCGTTCGTTGCCGCATTGGAGCGGCCGGTGTGGGCGCTGGTCATCACCGGCATGTCGTTCTTTTTCAATATCGCCGCGAACTACGCGCTGGTGTTTGGCCATTTCGGCTTTCCGGCGATGGGGCTGCGCGGCGCGGGCACGGCAACGGCGCTCTCCAACCTGTTTCTGTTTACGGGCATGGTTGTAGTGGTGATGTGTGCGGCGCGTTTCCGCCGCTATCGCCTGTTCGGCCATTGGTGGCGGCCGGACTGGCCGCGGTTGCGGACGCTGTGGCGGATCGGTTTGCCGATCGGCGCGACCGTGATGTTCGAGATCACGGTGTTCAACGCAGCCGTGTTCCTGATGGGGCAGTTCGGCACCGATGCCATCGCCGCTCATGCCATCGCGATCCAGATCGCATCGACCACCTTTATGGTGCCGATGGGCGTGGGGCAGGCGGCGACGGTGCGCGTCGGTCTTGCCTATGGCGCGCGCGATGCGGACGGAATCACGCGCGCGGGCTGGACCGCCTTTGCGCTGGCCATCGCCTTCATGGCGGCGATGAGCGCGCTGATGCTGACTGCGCCGCGATTGCTGATCGCGGCCTTTGTCGATCTCAACGATCCGGCCAATGCCGCCGTCGTCGGCCTCGCGGTGTCGTTCCTGATGTGGGCGGCGGTCTTCCAGATCTTCGATGGCGCGCAGGTGGTCGGCGCGGGCATGCTGCGCGGTTTGCAGGATACAAGGGTGCCGATGGTCTACGCCGCCATCGGCTATTGGGGCATCGGCATGTCGCTGAGCCTGCTGTTCGCGTTCAGGCTCGGCTTCGGCGGTACCGGCATCTGGATCGGGCTGGCCTCGGGCCTTGCGGTCGTCGCCTGCGCGATGATCGGACGCTGGATGCGCCGCGCCCGACTGGGACTGGTGCCGGTAAACGAAAACGCCGCAGCGTAGGCTGCGGCGTCATTCGAAACTTGTTAAGGCGAATGGATCAGAAAACCTTCTTGATCCAGTTGTGCGCATCCGCCGCGCGGCCGTACTGGATGTCCACGAGTTGCTTGCGCAGCCCCATCGCGACCGGGCCGGCGGCACCTCCGTTGATCGCGAAATCGCCGCTCACCGAATGCACCTTGCCGATCGGCGAGATCACCGCTGCGGTGCCGCAGGCGAAGGCTTCCTTCAGTTTGCCGCTGGCGGCATCCGCGCGCCACTGATCGATCGTGTAGGGCTCTTCGCGCACGAGCTTGCCTGCCTCTCGCGCGAGGGTGATGATCGAGTCCCGCGTGATGCCGGGCAGGATGGTGCCGAGCGGCGGCGTCAGCAGTGAGCCGTCGTCGAACACGAAGAAGATGTTCATGCCGCCGAGTTCTTCGATGTAGCGGCGCTGGACCGCGTCGAGGAACACCACCTGATCGCAGCCATGCTCGATGGCTTCGGCCTGCGCGCGCAGGCTTGCGGCATAATTGCCGCCGCATTTCACGGCACCGGTGCCGCCAATGGCCGCGCGGGTGTAGTTCTCCGAGACCCAGATCGAAACGGGGGCAGGGCCGCCCTTGAAATAGGAGCCGACCGGCGATGCGATGACGGCGAAGATGTATTCGGCGGATGGCTTGACGCCGAGGAAGATCTCGTTGGCGATCATGAAGGGCCGCAGATAGAGGCTGCCCTCGCCGCCCGGAATCCAGTCGCGGTCGGTGCGCACCAGATGTTCGACGGCGTCGATGAAAACGTGTTCGGGGAGCGGCGCCATGGCCATGCGTTCCGCCGAATTCCAGAAGCGCCGCGCGTTGGCGTCGGGGCGGAACAGGTTCACGCCGCCATCGGCGCGCCGGTAGGCCTTGAGGCCTTCGAAAATCTCCTGGGCGTAGTGCAGGACGGCCGTCGCCGGGTCCAGGGCGAAGCTCGCGCGGGATTCGATGCGCGCGCCATGCCAGCCCTTCGTGTGGTTGTAGCGGACGACAGCCATGTGATCGGTGAAAACGCGGCCAAACCCGGGGTCAGCGAGTTTTGCCGTGCGGTCGTTTGCGGGCGTGGGATTCGCTGCGAGTTGCTTTTCGAATTCCAGCAAGACCGCGCCATCGATTTTGTCGAAGGACACGCCCATGATTTTGTCTCCCAATACAGTCTGTGGTTTGGCGTCGTTCCGGACGGCCAGCGCGCATGCCGTTACGATTTCGCGAAATCCGTGAAGTCCAGTATGTTTCGCGCCGGGCCGACGGACAATCAATCGCTAGATTGGGCCGTCGCCCTGTAATTTATCGAGACCTTCACGGAACGCCGGAGTCTTTCCGAAAGTTTCGCGAAAGGCACCTGCTTTGTAACGTAAAACCAAAATATGTCAACATGGCTGACATAAATTTGAAAACTCTCAGAACCGAGCTTTCGGGCAGCCAATCCCTGCCGCCCGAGGTGCGCTGGGACATCGTCGAGCTGCTGTTCTTCGCCTACCGCGATTTCGTCGGCGATGCCGACCATGTGCTGGAGGAATTCGGCTTCGGTCGCGCGCATCATCGCGTGATGCATTTCGTCCAGCGCTATCCTGGGCTGAAGGTGGCGGACCTGCTGGAGGTTCTGCGCATCACCAAGCAATCGCTCGGGCGGGTCCTGAAGCAACTCCTCGACGAGGGCTATATCATCCAGCGGGCCGGCGACAGCGATCGCCGCCAGCGTCTTCTTTTCGCCACCGCCAAGGGCGAAGCGCTGGTGGTGAAATTGGCGAGCCTCCAGACCAGGCGCATCGACCGCGCGCTTGCGACGCTTGACCCGGAGGGTGCTTCGAGCGTCCGCAAGTTCCTGCTCGGTCTCATCGATCATGATGATCCCGACAAGGTGCTTGAGGTCATACTCAAAGGCGGCGGCCCGGACATGAGGACGAGATCGTGAACGAAACGGCAGCCGGTGCAAAAAGGCTGAAGCCGATCAACGATGAGGCGCCGCATCTGCTGCTGGTGGATGACGACCGTCGCATCCGCGATCTGCTGTCGCGCTTTCTCGGCAACGAGGGCTATCGCGTCACCACGGCGAAAAGCGCCGCGGCCGCGCGCGCCAAGCTGACCGGCCTGCATTTCGATCTCCTGATCCTCGATGTGATGATGCCGGGCGAAACCGGCTTCGAATTCGCGCGGAGCTTGCGCGAAACCTCGCAGGTGCCGATCATCATGCTGACCGCGCGGCATGAAGCGGAAAGCCGGATCGAAGGCCTGCAGATCGGCGCCGACGATTATGTCGCCAAGCCATTCGAACCGCGTGAATTGCTGCTACGTATCGCCAACATCCTCAAACGCGTTGCGCCGGTCGCGGTGGAAACGGTGGAGTCGGTCGCGTTCGGGCCTTACGTCTATCATCTGGAGCGTGGCGAATTGCGCAACGGCGAGGAGGTTGTTCATCTCACTGACCGCGAGCGCGAGATGCTGCGTATCCTCGCGGCGTCGCCGGGTGATACCGTGCCGCGCGGCGCGCTGACCGGGAATGGCGCCAACGGCAACGAGCGCGCGGTCGATGTCCAGATCAACCGCCTGCGCCGCAAGATCGAACGCGATCCCGCCAATCCCCTGTTCCTGCAAGCGGTGCGCGGCATCGGTTACCGGCTCGTCGCCTCGCCATGAGCATGCTCGAGTCCGCAAAATCCGTGCTGCATCCCTTGCTCCGGGGCATGTCGGTGCTGAACGAGTGGTTCGCCCGCGGCCTCAAGGAACTGATGCCGAAGGGGCTTTATGCGCGCGCACTGCTCATCATCATCGTGCCGATGGTGATCCTGCAATCGGTGGTCGCGTTCGTGTTCATGGAGCGGCACTGGAACACGGTGACGCGGCGTCTGTCGGCGGCGGTGGTGCAGGACATCTCCGGGCTGATCGATGTCTACAAGACCTATCCGCAGGACAAGGATCGCGTGCAGCTCCGCCGCATCGCGCAGACCCGCCTCGGCCTCGTGGTGGATTTCCTGCCGCCGAACGACATGCCGCCGCCGGGCCCGAAGCCGTTCTTCTCGTTGCTCGATCAGGCGCTGTCGCTGCAACTGAGCCGGCAGATCGGCCGCCCGTTCTGGATCGATACGGTGGGCCGCTCCAATCTCGTCGAGATACGCATCAAGCTCGACGATGCGGTGATGCGCGTCTACGCCCAGCGCAGCGCGGCCTATGCCTCGAACTCGCAGATATTTATCTTCTGGATGCTCGGCACGTCGTCGATTCTTCTGATTGTCGCGGTGCTGTTCCTGCGCAACCAGATCAGGCCAATCCTGCATCTGGCCGATGCCGCCGAGAATTTCGGCAAGGGCCGCGATGCGCCGAACTTCCGGCCGCGCGGTGCGCGTGAGGTGCGGCGTGCGGCGCAGGCTTTCATGGAGATGAAGGAGCGCGTCGAACGCAGCATCGAACAGCGCACCACCATGCTCGCGGGCGTCAGTCACGATCTGCGCACCATCCTGACCCGCTTCAAACTCGAACTGGCCTTGATCGGCGACGGCGCGGAAGCCGATGGCATGCGCAAGGATGTCGACGAGATGAGCGGCATGCTGGAGGATTATCTCGCCTTCGCGCGCGGCGACAGCGGCGAACAGGCGACGCCGACCGACATGGCGCAGGCGCTGGAGGAGTTGCGTGGCGACGCGGAACGCCACGGCCATCCGGCGACCGTGACTTTCGAGGGCGATCCGATGGTCACGGTGCGCCCGGCCTCGTTCAAGCGTTGTCTGGCCAATCTGGTGTCGAATGCGGCGCGCCACGCCGATACGATTTCCATCACCGGCTATCGTGACGACCGCTGGCTCACGGTGACGGTGGATGACGACGGCCCCGGGATTCCGTTGCATCTGCGCGAGGAAGTGTTCAAGCCATTCCTGCGGCTCGACGATGCGCGCAACCAGGACGAGGGCGGCACCGGCCTCGGCCTTGCCATCGCCCGTGATATCGCCCGCGCGCATGGCGGCGACATCACGCTGGGCGACAGCCCGCTCGGCGGCCTGCGCGCCGCGGTGCGCGTGCCGGTGTAAAAGTTACTTCGCGAGTTCTCTGGACCGCTTTGCCGCGGCGGCCACGGCGCGCGTCAGCAGCGGCTGAAAGCCTCCCGGACCCATCAGCACCTCGAGCGCGGCTGCGGTGGTGCCGCCGGGCGAAGTGACGTTCTTGCGCAGCGTCTCGCTCGTCAGGTCCGAGCGATGCAGCAACTCGCCCGAGCCTGCCACCGTCTCGCGCGCAAGCCGCGTGGCCAATTCCGGCGAAAGACCCGCCGCGATACCAGCGCGGGCAAGCTCTTCGGCAAGCAGGAAGACGTAAGCCGGGCCCGAGCCCGACACGGCGGTGACGGCGTCCATCAGCGCTTCGTCATCTATCCATTCGACGCTGCCGGTCGCGCTCAGCAGTGCATCGGCGATATCGCGCTGCTGTTGGCCGACGCCTGCCGCGGCAACCGCGACGGTGATCCCACGTCCGATGGCCGCCGGGGTGTTCGGCATCGCCCGCACCACCTTGCCACCGCAGGCCTGCGATAGCTTCGCGATCGGCACGCCTGCCATGATCGAGATCACCAGCGTGGCAGGCTTTACAAGCGTACGCAGTTGAGGTGCCGCGTCCGCGAACATCTGCGGCTTTACGGCCATCACCAGCACGGCGACGTCACCCGGCTGCGTGGGGTTGATGCGCAGGCCCTTCGCGGTCAGCGACGTGATGTCATCCGAAGGTGCAGGATCGATCACCGCGAGCCTGTCGGCGGCCACGCCCTGCGCAAGCCAGCCCGACAACATCGCGCCGCCCATCTTGCCTGCACCCGCAAGCACGATGGAGCCGTTCAGGTTTGCGAGTGCATTGGTGGATGTGGTCATCGAAGCAGCCTCTCGGGACTTGCTGCGGCATGGCCGCAGTAATCATCGCTTCGCAAATTGTCTTGTGAGGGATGCCCGGGTCAAGCCCGGGCATGAGGGCAGGGCCGCTCAGGCCTCGCCCATCGTGTCGAACATCGCCGCCGACATTGCCTCGGTGGCGGTCTTGCCGCTCCAGACCACGAACTGGAAGGCGGGGAAGTAACGCTCGCAGGCCATCACGGCGGTCTCGAACATCGTCTCGCATTGCGCGTTCGAGGCGCTCATGTTGCCCGGCAGGAGCAGCGACTGCCGGTGCATCACCACGCCCGACTGCGACCAGAGATCGAAATGGCCGACCCACATCTGCTCGTTGGCGGATGCGATCAGGCGCTGCACCTCGGCGCGGCGGGCGACGGGAATTTTCATGTCGAAAGCGCAGGCGACGTGCAGGGCCTCGATCTCCGGCATCCAGGTGAAGGAGATCTGATAGTCGGTGAAGCGGCCCTTGTAGACGATCGTGACTTCGTCTTCGCCGGAGCGCTCGAAGGCAAGATCGTTACTGGCCGCGATTTCCTCGACGACCGTGAGAGGGCTGGGTGTTGAATCGAGAGTGATGTCCAAGAGGGACATGCTGGCTTCATCCTGTCGATTGGTGCACGCGGAACGAGATGCAAAAACGGTTTGACGATCATCGTCGCCACAAATCCGAACCGGCTTTGTCGTTCAGGCCGTTCGAAGGTGCACGAGAATTGATCTGTGATTTGCGACTCGGGCGCAATCGAACGGCGACTCGTTCCACAGGCATTCGGGAAAAAAATGAAGTCATCAACAGGCGAAAAGAGAACAAACCGGAATCAAATCGGCGATTGCGACTCCGGCGCGAAAATTTCGCGTCATGCGAGTCCCGCCGGTGCCGTCCGGATGACTCGATGCGGCGCGCGGCGGAGGCCATGCAAACCGGATTGGCAGAAAGGGAAGGGCTGCGAGGGGCGCCGTTCAGTCGAACAGGCTCGACACCGACTCTTCAGAAGCGGTGCGATCGATCGCCTCGCCGATCAGGGTCGCGATCGGGAGCGAACGGATATTCGGGGCGTTGCGCACCGCTTCGGTGGGCTCGATGGAGTCGGTGATGACCAGCTCCTTCAGCTTCGATGCGGTGATGCGGGCAACCGCGCCGCCGGACAGCACACCATGGGTGATGTAGGCGTAAACATCCTTGGCGCCGTTGGCGAGCAGCGCGTCGGCCGCGTTCACCAGCGTGCCGCCGGAGTCCACGATGTCGTCCACCAGCACGCAGGTGTAGCCGGAGACGTCGCCGATCACGTTCATGACCTCGGATTCACCGGCGCGCTCGCGGCGCTTGTCGATAATGGAGAGCGGCGCGTTGATGCGTTTGGCGAGGCCGCGTGCGCGGACCACGCCGCCGACGTCGGGCGACACCACCATGACGTTCTCAAGCTGGAACCGGTCACGGATGTCCTTCACCATCACCGGAGAGGCATAGAGGTTGTCGGTCGGGATATCGAAGAAGCCCTGGATCTGTCCGGCATGCAGGTCGAGCGTCATCACGCGGTCGGCCCCGGCATGCGTAATCAGGTTGGCGACAAGCTTTGCGGAGATCGGCGAACGCGAGCCGACTTTCCGGTCCTGCCGGGCGTAGCCGAAATACGGGATCACCGCGGTGATGCGTCGCGCGGAGGCGCGGCGCAGCGCGTCGATGATGATGAGCAGTTCCATCAGGTGGTCGTTGGCCGGGTAGGACGTAGACTGCACCACGAACACGTCGGAGCCGCGTACGTTTTCCTGAATCTCGACGAAGATTTCCATGTCGGCGAAGCGCCGGACGACGGCCTTTGTCATCGGCAGGTCGAGATAGCTGGAGATGGCCTGGGCCAGCGCCGGGTTGGAATTGCCGGTGACGAGCTTGATCGAACCGTTCTTCGCCGACGCAGAGGCTTTGTCCCGCGTCTTCGTTCCTACGCTCGTCAGCATGTCGGCAGGCCCCTGTTTACCCGGCTCTTTCAGTTGCCGGGGTGATAACAAGCGCATACCGCCGCTGGCAATAAGACGTGCGTTATTTTTCCCGCTGAATCCCGGAATCTATTGGCCGCTGAAGGCCAGTGCCTGGGAGGGCGCGCCCGTTTCCGGCGTCTCGGCGGCCGGCAGGCCCGCCACCGCGGGACCCGCCGTTTCGGGAACCGGCGGAGCCGATTGGGCCGGCGCAGTGCCGCCATTAACCAGATTGGTCAGCCCGCTGAGGCCGGCCTGAGAAATCCTGCGCAGAACCTGATCGCTGGCGGCATCCCAGGCATCGGCTCCGGCGGCGCCCGCGGGTTCGGTGCCGCTGAGGCGGGCGGCGCGGCTCTGGTCGCCAGCATAGACATCCCAGACCCATGCGATGGAGGCGTTATGGGTGCCGCGCTTGACCTGGGCCGCATAATAGCTGCGCACCCGGTAGGTCGGGTTGGCCTCCCGCGACACCACGGAAATATGGCGGGTAGCCCCTTCGGTCTCGAGCACCTTCACGAGGCGCTGGAACACCTGCGGTGGCGGTCCATCGACGGATTCAAAGGCGACGGTCGGGCCGAATCCCTGCGAGGCCGTCGGGCTGGGTCCTTCGGCCGTGCAACCTGCGGTCAGCATCGCCAAGGCGCCAAGCGCCAGCCAGGCAAAAGTTTTTCTCTGGCAAGGCCTTTTCGCCCAACCAAGCTTGTCCGCTGCCATCGTCAGGATTGAAGGCGTCAAAAATCGCTTCCCTAACCGGCGTCTGTCGCGCCGTGGGCCAAACCGATATCGTTAAAATGCATTAACGTCTAGGGCAGACCGGCGGTCGTGGGAGCGTGGTTAATCCAGCACCAGCGCGTGGATGTTGCGCCCGTAGTCGGGCTCGGCGCGGTGTGTCGTCCGGCGGTAGCTGAAAAAGCGCGGGTCGGCATAGGTGTCGAGGCCGACGTCGCCGATGGCTTCGATCCCGGCGCGTTCGAGCCGTGTGCGGATAAAACCGGCAAGATCGAACATCGCGTGATCGGGCCGGGACGAGGGGATGAAGTAACGCGCGTTATCGGCATCGGTCGCGGTGAAGCGTTCGACGAACTCCGCGCCGACTTCGTAGCTTGGCTGGCGGATGAGCGGGCCGATCGCCGCGTGAATGTCGGTTCTGTGCGCGCCGAGTGTTTCCATGGCGTTGAGCGTCGCCTCGATCACGCCGCCGAACGCGCCCTTCCATCCAGCATGCGCCGCGCCGATCACCCGCGCCTTCGGATCGGCGAACAGCACCGGCCCACAATCCGCGGTGGTGATGCCGATGGCCAATCCCGGCGTACGCGTTACCAGCGCGTCGGCATGCGGCCGCTCATCCGTCGGCCATGGCTCGGTGACGATTGCGACATCCGGCGAATGCACCTGATAGACGGTGAGGAAATGCGATGGCTGCACATGGAGCGCACTCGCCATGCGGCGGCGGTTTTCGTTGACGCGCGCCGGATCATCCTTCGAGCCGAGTCCGCCGTTCAGGCTCTCGTAAATTCCTTGCGAGACGCCGCCCTCGCGGGTGAAGAAGGCGTGGCGCAGCCCCGGCAGGTCCGACAGCAATGACGATGTGACGATCATGAAGGCGTATTGGACAGCGCTGCGAGCGCTGGAATCGAGGGATGCGACAGGCCGAGCACCTTGAACAGCGAGCCCATCGCCTTAGGGCCGCTCTCGACCAGCCGTTTCAGCGCGCTGGCGACATCGCCCGCGCTTTGCGATGCGGAATGCTTGATGAGCGTTTGCGCACGCGTCTCGATGCCGAGATGACCGAGGAACGTGCCCTGTTCGACGGGGCCATGCGCAAGCACGCCCATCGATTGCGCGGCATCGGCGAGGGCCTGGAAATCGACATGGGCGGTGAGGTCGGCGGTGCCGGGCGCACGCAGCGGATCGGTGTATTTGTGTTTGGCGACGGCCTGGAAGGTATCGCCCGCGTCAGAGCGGATATGGCCGTAGTCGATCAGGAGCGCGGCGCCGCCGAACTCGCGGATGCGGCGCGCGAGCGCCATGATCTCGTTGGTCTCGCGCCATTCGAAGATCGTGCCGTTCGGTGCGTTGCGGACGTGAGGCGGCACCGAGACCTCGAAGCGCGGCGTCGGCTCGGGCGCGGTGGTGAAAACGAAAATATCGTCGTCGACGTCCACCATGCGCTCGTGCCAGCCGGTGTCTTTCTTGACCATCTGATGGATCGGCAGCACGTCGAAATACTCATTGGCGAGAATGATCGCCGGGCCGTCCGGCACGTCGCTGAGCAGATGGTGCCACTGAAACGGCTTCACGTCCGCGAGCGTGTCGCGTTGGATCGCGCGCAGCGACGGGCTGACCTCGACCAGATGCACGTCGATCGCGTCGAAGAAGGCAGGGAGAATCCGGATCGCGCGCAACGCGTCCGCCATCATAGTGCCGCGGCCGGGGCCGAGTTCGATCAACTGGACGTGCTCGGGCATGCCCATTGCATTCCAGACCGAGGCCGCCCACAGGCCGATCAGTTCGCCGAACATCTGGGAAATCTCGGGCGCGGTGGTGAAGTCGCCGCCACGGCCGAGCGGATCGCGGTTGACGTAATAGCCGTATTCCGGATGCGTCATGCAGAGCTGCATGTAGCGCGAAACCGGCATCGGTCCCGCAGTCGCGATCAACTGGCGCAGATAAAGCTCGAACGGCGTGTATTCGATCTCGGTCACGATGCCTCGTTGTTGCGCGCGCCGCGCCGTAACGCCACGCCGATGAATGTCAGCCCCGCCACAATCATGGGGGCCGACAATATCATTCCCATCGTCAAACCGCCCCACAGAAATCCGAGTTGCGGGTCCGGTTCACGGAAAAATTCGCCGGCGATGCGCGCAAGCCCATAACAGGTTGCGAAAATACCGATGATGAGTCCGGGACGCTTCAGCGCGCCGCAGCGAATGGCCACTGCAAGGATGATGAACAGCAGCACGCCTTCGAGTCCGGCCTCGTAGAGTTGGCTCGGATGGCGCGGCACGGGGCCGCCGGTCGGAAACACCATCGCCCATGGCAGGGTCGGATCGGCCGGCCGGCCCCACAATTCGCCATTGACGAAATTTGCCAGCCGTCCGAGCAGCAGCCCGATGGGGCCGACCGCGCAGGTGACATCACCAAGCGACAGCACCGGAATCTTGCGGTGATACCCGAACGCCAGCACGGCGATGACGCAGCCGAGGAAACCGCCATGGAACGACATGCCGCCGTTCCACAATTCAAAAATCTGCGCCGGGTGAGCGATGAAGAAATCGAGATTGTAGAACAGCACGTAGCCGGTGCGTCCGCCGAGAATGATGCCGAGCGTCACCCACAGAATGAAATCGTCGAAATCGAGCGTGGTCATCGGCGCGCGGCCGCCCCACAGCTTCTCGGTGCGGATGATGCTGCGGGCATAGAGCCAGCCGATGACGATGCCGCCGATATAGGCCAGCGCATACCAGCGGATCGCGAGCGGCCCGAGCCTGATCGCGATCGGATCGAAGGCCGGAAACTGGAGCAGGAGCGGGATGAACGTCGCGGTAAGGAGGATGGTGGACAGCATCGGCGGTTCGATCCCCGTGGACGATCATCACGTCATGCGGTCATGGCCGCTGTGATGGGGGGAAGTCAAGCATGCCCATCAAGCATGGAAAGTTAATGGCGCGATCGCATCAAAGCCCCGCGAGACGGCTTGCGCCCGCGCCTTTCGATCCCCATTGTGTGCTTCAGAACCGGCCGTGGCCGCCATCGGAGATGAAGATGACCCAGACCAACAACCGCTTTTTCGATGAAGTCGCGCGCCTGATGAACGACGCCGCCGGCGCCGCCCAGGGCGTCAAGCGCGAGATCGACACAGTGGTGCGGCATCAGGCCGAGCGGATCCTTAACGATCTCGATCTCGTCAAGCGCGAGGAATTCGACGTGGTCAAGGACATGGCGCGGCTCGCGCGCGAGGAGAACGAGGCGCTGAAGGCGCGGATCGCCGCGCTCGAAGCCAAGCTCGGCGGCGGCTAGCGGAAAGCAGGAAAGCCGTTACGCCGCCAGCACCACCGGGCGGAACGCCTGGAGCAGGGGCTGGTCGATCTGCGTCTGCATCCGTTCCATCACCGCGATAGCATCCTGATGCGACATCGGGGGGCTGTCGGCGCGATCCTCGACCAGCATCGCGAAGATGTCGATGATGGTGATCATACGCACGATATCCGAAATCTGATCACCGCTCAGTTGCTGCGGATAGCCGGTGCCGTCGAGCAGTTCGTGGTGGTGCAGCACCACGTCGAGCATCTCCGGCGGAAAATCGCCATGCGCCTTGAGCACGTCGTGACCGATCTGCGAATGCTTGGCGAGTTCTGCTTCTTCGTCCGGTGTCAGCGCCTCGGGTTTGTCGAGGATCGCGGCCGGAATGTAGGCCTTGCCGACATCGTGGATCAGGGCTGCGCGGGCGAGGCGGCGCTGGTCTTCATTGCGCATCCCGAGATGCTGGGCGAAGGCGACGGCATAGCCGGTGACGAACAGCGTGTGACGGTAGCTGCGAACATGATGCTTGTTGATGGCGACAAGCCATTCGCGCAGGCTTGAGCGGCGCAATGCCCGCAGGATCTTGTCCTCGGCATGGACGATGTCGCTGTAGGACAGCGGCATGCCGGCCGGCAGCTTTTCGAAAATGCGGACCATCACATCCTGAGCGGCGGAGATTCCTTCGCTGAGCACGATGCTCGCGCTGGTCTCTTCCTCCGTTTGCGGGAAAGAGAGGGCAACGCGCTGCAGGATGGTCTTGGGATCGAATGGCCAGCGGATGGTGTCGGTTGCGCCCAGCGACCATGCCTGGGTGGCCTCCCGGTGCAATGAATCCGACAGCACGAACAGTCGCGGCATGCCCTGATAGGCCTTGCCGGTCAGTTTGCGGCGAACCGTCTGGACGCTTGGAACCGAGGACAGATCGATGTCGATGACGATGCCCGCATAGTTATCCGGATCGTCGGGCATCTCGGCGGTGGTCATGCGTTCGACCTCGCCTGCCTTGGTCAGGATGGCGATCAGGTCGTCGCTGCGGTCGTTACGGTCGGATGCAAGGAGCACGCGCCTTCTGGCGGCGGACCTATATGCAAGCGTCATCTTGGCCTCTTCTGGAACCCCACTTTGCCGGGCCAGGCGTTCTTCCGGCACCGGAACCCTAGGGCAAAGTTCCGATAAAACCGTTTCGGAACCCTTAGAATTTTACCTTTCAGCCGATTTTTGCCGATGGGAGTTTCCCGAGCCTTGGAATGGTTTCGGCCCGGTTTTCGCGCGCCATTCCTTGTCTTTTCAGGCCGTTGGGGCTAAGAACCGGCTCGTTCGCGGCCCCCGCACCCCTGGAGGCTTGCCGCGACGATCGAACGGGCCGCGTTTGCGGCCCTTAAATTTTGTAAAAACAAGGACTTACAACTATGGCGACCGTCAAGGAATTGAAGGCGACCGCTCGTCCGAAGGCCGGCAAGGGGGCCGCTCGGGCTGAACGTCGTGCTGGCCGCGTGCCGGCGGTGATCTACGGCGACAACAAGCCGCCGGTCACGATTTCGCTGGACGACAAGGCTCTGCGTCAGAACATCTTCGCAGGCCACTTCCTCACCACGCTGTTCAACATCGATCTCGATGGCCAGAAGCATCGCGTGATTCCGCGCGACTATTCGCTCGATCCGGTTAAGGACTTCCCGCTGCATGTCGATTTCCTCCGCCTCGGCAAAGGCGCGACCATCCGCGTTAGCGTTCCGCTGCACGTGAAGGGCGCCGAAGTTTCTCCGGGCGTGAAGCGTGGCGGCACGGTCAACATGGTGAACCACACGGTCGAACTCGAGGCGGATGTCGAGCAGATTCCGCAGTTCATCGAAGTCGACGTGTCCAAGCTCGAAATCAACAACTCGCTGCACCTCAGCGACGTTCAGTTGCCGAAGGGCGTGAAACCGGTCTCGCGCGACGACGTGACGCTCGTCACCGTCGTGCCGCCGTCGGGCATGGGCGAAGAAGCCAAGCCTGCTGCGGAAGCCGCTGCTGCGGCGCCTGCGGCTGGTGCCGCGGCTCCCGCCGCCGGTGCTGCGGCTCCCGCGGCTGGTGCAGCGAAGGCTCCCGCAGCCGGTGCTGCCAAGGCCCCTGCGGCCGGCGGCGACAAAAAGAAGTAAGAGAAGACTGCCCGCGCCATGCGCCTGTTCGTCGGACTGGGAAATCCCGGATCGAAGTACGAAGGCAACCGGCACAATATCGGGTTCATGGTTCTCGACGAAATGGCGCGGCGTCACGGTTTCTCACCGTGGCGCCGTCGCTTTCAGGGCGAGACCTCCGAGGGTGTGCTGGACGGCGAGCGTGTCATTCTCCTGAAGCCCGCGACCTACATGAACGAATCCGGTCGCGCGGTGCAGGAGGCCGCGAATTTCTTCAAGCTCGGCGAGAGCGATGTCGTGGTGTTCCACGACGAGATCGAATTGCCGCCCGCGAAGGTTCGCGTCAAGGTCGGTGGCGGCATCGCCGGGCACAACGGCTTGCGCTCGATCTCGTCGCATGTCGGCAACGAATACAAGCGCGTGCGGATGGGGGTGGGCCACCCTGGCGTCAAGGAACTGGTGCACATCCATGTGCTGAACGATTTCGCGAAAGCGGAGCGGCCCTGGGTCGAGGCATTGTGCGATATCGTGTCCGATAACGCCGCGCTGCTTGCGCAGGGCAAAGACTCTGCGTTTCAGAACAAGGTCCATCTTGCGATGGACGCCAAGGGCTTCGGTCCGAAGGACGACACCAGCGACAAGTAAACTGGCGCTGACGATCAAGGGGATATCATGGGATTCAAATGCGGCATTGTCGGATTGCCGAACGTCGGCAAGTCCACGCTGTTCAATGCGCTGACGGAAACGGCGGCGGCGCAAGCGGCGAACTATCCGTTCTGCACCATCGAGCCGAATGTCGGCGCGGTCGCGGTGCCGGACCCGCGGCTCGACAAACTGTCCGAGATCGCCAAGTCGGCGCAGATCATCCCGACGCAACTGACGTTCGTGGATATCGCAGGCCTTGTGAAGGGCGCGTCCAAGGGCGAAGGACTCGGCAACCAGTTTCTCGCGACCATCCGCGAGGTGGATGCGGTGGCTCATGTGGTCCGCTGCTTTGAAGATTCCGACATCACCCATGTCGAGGGTAAGATCGCGCCGCTCGCGGACATCGAGACCATCGAGACCGAGCTGATGCTCGCGGATCTCGAAAGCCTCGAGAAGCGCGTCGATAATTTGAGCAAGAAGGCGAAGGGCGGCGACAAGGACTCCAAGGAGCAGCTCGATCTCGTCGAGCGTGCACTGAAGCTGTTGCGTGACGGCAAGCCCGCGCGCTTTCTCGAGCGCAAGCCGGAGGAGGAGCGGACGTTCCGCATGCTCGGTCTCCTGACCTCGAAGCCGGTTCTTTACGTCTGCAATGTCGAGGAAGGCGCGGCCGCCACCGGCAACGCATTCTCGCAGTCCGTGTTCGAGCATGCGAAGAAGGAAGGCGCGGTCGCGGTGGTGATTTCCGCCAAGATCGAATCCGAGATCGCGACGCTGTCACGCGAGGAGCGCGCGGACTTTCTCGCGACTCTCGAACTGGAGGAGGCGGGCCTCGATCGCCTGATCCGCGCCGGCTACGACCTTCTGCACCTCATCACTTACTTCACCGTCGGTCCGAAGGAAGCCCGCGCCTGGACTATCACCAAGGGCACCAAGGCCCCGGGTGCCGCGGGCGTGATCCATACCGACTTCGAGAAGGGTTTCATTCGCGCCGAGACCATCGCTTACGACGATTACGTCACCCTGGGCGGTGAAGCGGGGGCGCGCGATGCGGGCAGGCTCAGGCTGGAAGGCAAGGAATACGTGGTCGCCGATGGCGACGTGATGCACTTCCGGTTCAACACGTAATTGAAATGGCGTGCTGCGGTTCAGAACCGCGGCTGCGTGTCGGTGCGTCCCTGCTCGCGGATCGCGCCGAGGTGTTCGTTGATCCGGAATACGATCAGCACGAATTCGGCAGCGATGCGCGAAAACACCACGCCTGCGACGACGCCAGCGATCGCCATCAGCACCATGATGAATCCGGCGAACGGGCTGATCGCCATCTGCAGCAACCCGCCGAAGATTCCCGAGATGCCGCCGAGAATGACGAGCGCAATCACCAGCCAGTAAAAGGTCTTGATGATCGTTGGCGTGATGAAACGGTCCCACTGGAAAAGATCGTTGATCTGAAACATGCGCAAATCCCCTGTTGCGTTTGATTTAATTCTCGCACGGCGCATGCGCCGGAGAAAGCCGCAACAGCGTTCTTTTTCGTTGGTTACTTGATGTAGGCAAGCGACAGCACCACGACGGCGATGGCGAGAAACAGCACAAAGCGGATCAGGATGATCGCGATGTTCTGTTTTGAGGAGGGAAGCGGAATCGGCTCCGCGGTGTCGGGTTTAATAATCTTCACGGTTTGACCCCTGCATGACGCGCCGGGATGGCGCATTCATTAAGTCGCGCGAGACACGCGGCAGGTTCAAACCGGCGACGGGGCCGCACCGGATGGATGGGCGGCCCTGCCGATCATGGGGTGAGACCGGGGTCCTACTGCTCGGACGGCCGCTTCCACTGTGCGATGCTGTCGGCAATCATGCGGGTCGACTTCATCGCGGTCTGGCTCAACTGGGCGAAGCTCGCCAGCTCACGCTGCACGCGCTGACCCTCTTCATGCATGAAGCCGCGAAGGTTCTCGAGCTCGGTGATCAGGGTATCGATTTCGCTCGCGGATGCGCCGGCGACACGCTGGATCAGCGTGTTGACGTTGTTGACGGTGGCCTCGGCGGCCGCATCCGGGCTATCGCCGGAGTGCAGGATCGAAGGCGTCTTGCGCAAGTAGGCGATATCGTTGCGGACGAAATCGCGGATGCCGGCCTCGACATCGGTCACGGCGGCGAGATTGTCGTCGATTTCGTTGGTTTCGATTTTTTCTGACGGCATGGCGTTCATCGGCTTTCTCCTTTTCGCAAGGCCTGCGAGCGGTTGTCCCCCGCACGACGAAGGTGAGGCGGCATTACTTCAACGGATCGTGACCATAACGAGGCAGGAGTAGGGTAATCGTCCGCGCCTTTTGTGGACAAGACGATATGGCGGTGCAGCTGCGCTGGCATTAAGATGGCATTTACATCGTATTGCGAAATGAACGGGTTCCCGCCGGCGTTCGGGAATGCAGCTACCAGTGATATTTGTATCCGGCGGTGAGGCTCTTGTTGTCGAAGCCATCGGCGGTCTGGGCATAAGTGCCGGATATGCTGACGCCGCCGAACAGCTTCTGCTCCGCGCCGACGCGGCCGAGCCATTTGTTATCCAGAGAAGATTGGGTCTCGCCTGCGATCAGGCTCGTGCCGGTTTCGCGGAATTCGAGCTTCGCCGAGCGATCGACTTCGATGCTGCGGCCCGTGCGCGGCCCAAGGCCTGCAATCGGCGTATCCAGCGGCTGCGCCACGGCATAACCATTCTGTACGGTGAGGGCATACTGGTTGTTGTCAATCGGAATCGTCTTGCTGATCGCGGTGCCGATCTTGTTCTGGTCGGCGGACGGATCGATCCGCGCATTGAGCGATGTCTTGTCCCAGATGCCGGCGACGCCGGGCGCGCTCATGGTCGCCCAGACGCTGCCGCCGGATTGCAGCGATGTCGTATCGCCCTGCGCCTGACGCGCGAGCAGTTCGCCTGAAGTAACGGGGCCATCGGGCGCGACGTTCATGTCGGCGCCGACCTTGGTGTCCCAGAACGGCAGCACCGACCGTTTTACGGTGACGGCGGAGCCGCCGTCGTCTTTCTCGGTGCGGTCCCAGTTCGCACTCGGTCCGGACAGCGTCGCGGGCGCACGATATTTATACGTCTTGTCGATCGTCACCGGAATGGAGGGGTCCAGCAGACTCCATTCAAACGCGGTCGGCTCCGGTACATCCGCTGCTGCCTCGTCCTTGGTCTGCGTCGGCTGGTTGGACTCATCGTCCTGCGCGCGTGCGTGCGCCGCCGCCGCTGACAGCATCAGCAGCGCGGCAGGCAAAGCGCACCCCGCCCGGATCTGGCGCGGAACTCTGGCAAGCAAAGAGATCATCGGTTTCTCGCAAGACGGGGCAACAGGCCGCCGACCTCAAACGATGCCGGTTAATAACATGTTTCGAGGGTGCGGTTCAGCCCTCGGCACATCACGTCATGCACAAATATTTCTCATGCGTGTTGCCGCAATGATGTCGCATTTCTGAAATTCGCCGGTCGTGGCTCATAAGGGAACTATGCCCTTTCGCAACGGCCGCGCATGCCGTAAGAGCCTGCGCAAATCCTTCATCTCTCATCATTCAACGGCGTCATGATTCGTTTCGACAATATCGGCAAGCAGAACGGCCATCAGATCATTTTCATCGAGGCGCAGGCGACCCTGCTCAAGGGCGAGAAGATCGGCCTGGTCGGCCCCAACGGTTCCGGCAAGACCACGCTGTTCCGCCTCGCCACCGCGCAGGAACTTCCCGACGAAGGCCAGGTCGCGGTCGAACGCGGTGTGTCCATCGGCTATTTCAGCCAGGACGTCGGTGAGATGGCAGGGCACAGCGCTGTGGCCGAGGTGATGAACGGCGTCGGCCCGGTGAGCGAAGTCGCGGCCGATCTGAAAGAGCTTGAAGCCGCGATGGCCGACCCGGACCGCATGGACGAGATGGATGAGATCATCACGCGCTACGGCGAGGTGCAGGCGCGTTTCGAGGAGCTTGACGGCTACGCGCTGGAAAGCCGCGCCCGCGAAGTGCTCGCGGGGCTCAGCTTCACGCAGGAGATGATGGATGGCGATGTCGGCAATCTCTCCGGCGGCTGGAAGATGCGCGTGGCGCTGGCGCGGATTCTCCTGATGCGTCCGGACGTGATGCTGCTCGACGAACCGTCGAACCATCTCGACATCGAAAGCCTGATCTGGCTGGAGGGTTTTCTCAAGAATTACGATGGCGCGCTCTTGATGACCTCGCACGACCGCGAGTTCATGAACCGTATCGTCAACAAGATCATCGAGATCGACGGTGGCACGCTGACCTCCTATTCCGGCAATTACGAATTCTACGAACAGCAGCGCGCGCTGGCCGACAAGCAGCAGCAGGCGCAGTTCGAGCGTCAGCAGGCGATGCTGGCGAAGGAGATCAAGTTTATCGAGCGCTTCAAGGCGCGTGCCTCGCATGCCGCGCAGGTGCAGAGCCGGGTGAAGAAGCTCGACAAGATCGAGCGCGTCGATCCGCCGAAACGGCGCGAGACTGTGTCGTTCGATTTTCCGCCTGCGCCGCGCTCGGGCGAGGATGTCGTTACGCTGAAAAGCGTTCAGAAGGGTTACGGCGAACGGCGAATCTATGATGGCCTTGATTTTCAGGTCCGCCGCCGTGAGCGCTGGTGCGTGATGGGCATCAACGGCGCGGGCAAGTCCACGCTGTTGAAACTCGTCGCGGGCGCGTCGGAGCCGGACGAGGGCGATGTCGCGGTCGGCGCCAGCGTGAAGATGGGTTATTTCGCCCAGCACGCGATGGACCTGCTCGACGGCGAGCGCACGGTGTTTCAGTCGCTGGAGGATTCATTCCCGCAGGCCGGGCAGGGCTCGCTGCGCGCGCTGGCTGGTTGTTTCGGCTTTTCCGGCGATGATGTCGAGAAGAAATGCCGCGTGCTGTCAGGCGGCGAGAAGGCGCGCCTCGTGATGGCGAAGATGCTCTACGATCCGCCGAATTTTCTGGTGCTAGACGAGCCGACCAACCACCTCGACATCGCCACCAAGGAAATGCTGATCGCGGCGCTTGCTCAATATGAGGGCGCGATGCTGTTCGTCTCGCATGACCGCCACTTCCTCGGCGCGCTCTCCAACCGCGTGCTGGAATTGACGCCCGACGGCATCCATCAATATGGCGGCGGCTACACGGAATATGTCGCGCGCACCGGCCACGAAGCGCCGGGGGTGGGATAGAGAGAACGAACCTATTCGTCTTCTTCTTCTTCGTCTTCGTCGTCGATCAACCCAGCCTTCTTCGCCGCCTTTTTGGCTGCTTTGTCTGCTTCAACTTTGGCCTTTAAAGCTAAATAGGCGGCCTCTCCATCATCCACAAAATTTTCCGGTTTGATCGCGAATGTTAGTACGGGGCATCCCCCGCCACCTCCACCCTCGACCTTTGGCCAGAGTTTTTCGTGATGTGTCGTCGCCTTCCCGTAAGATGAGCCTTTTCCGATACTTTTAAAAATTTCCTGTAATTCCCATGACCTAGTAATGACAACGCCTACTTGAATTGCTCGCAAATCGAAGAGAAGTCGAAAGTTATTTAAATCACGGTCGAAAAATGGGTCTTTGTTGTTCCACTCCATCTCAACGGCCACACCTGCCTTAAAACAATCAACCGCGTGAGTTGGGCTTTTAATCTCTATGTCATCGACAATGATCGATGTATCGAAGTTTTTTTCGACCCATCCTTTTGCATACAGTGGTTCATCAATGCGACGACTAATGAGCGAACGATTGCCGCCGCCAATTCGAACTTCTGATTTCAGTAACGTGAAATCACGCAGAACCTCTTGGAGTTCGCTCCATTCGTTTGGGCACGCTGTTGCCAAAACACCAGTAGCATTTCGCCACTCTTTAACGTGGTAACGATCCAATAAATCGGGCGGGATGAGATGGATTGTCGACATAAAACCGAACAATGATGAGAGGGCGGTACAGAATCTTATCACCAAGTATCTTGAGAACATATCATGAACATGATATGGTGCAAAACATACAGTACGGGTATCGATCTTTATGGCTAATAAGGTTGATTCGTCGATGACTTTGCCCGCGAAAGATCTGCTGAGCTTCGCTGGTCAGCGCCGATTTTCGACAATTCTTGCCGACCCTCCTTGGCAGTTCACGAACAAGACCGGCAAGGTTGCGCCGGAGCATAAGCGACTTTCGCGCTATGGCACCATGAAGCTCGATGAAATCATGATGCTACCTGTGGCGGATATAGCTGCACCCACGTCACACCTTTACCTTTGGTGCCCCAATGCGCTGCTGCCTGAAGGTTTGGCGGTGATGAAAGCGTGGGGCTTCAACTATAAATCCAATATTGTGTGGCACAAAGTCCGCAAGGACGGCGGCTCTGATGGTCGCGGCGTAGGATTCTATTTTCGTAATGTAACTGAAGTAATCTTGTTTGGTGTGCGCGGGAAAAACGCGCGCACGCTTGCGCCGGGGCGGCGCCAAGTGAATTTATTGGCCACGCGCAAGCGTGAGCATTCACGCAAGCCAGATGAGCAATACGAGATTATCGAGTCCTGCTCGCCGGGGCCATTTCTTGAACTGTTTGCGCGGGGTACCCGCAAGAACTGGGCGACGTGGGGCAATCAGGCTGATGACGATTACAAGCCAACGTGGAAGACTTACGCGCATCATTCGCGTGCAGGGTTGGTAGCAGCGGAGTAACCTACCTCTTCTTCCACCCGCCGCGATGTCCCGGTGCGCCGCCGGTTGAGCGCGGCGACGGGCCTTTGATGACTCCGCCGAATTCCTGTCCGCCCTCGCGCATCGATTTCGGCTTGTAGATTCGGCTCTCGGTGCCCGGTCCCATTTCATCGAGCGTCGGCTTGCGCGGGCGCTTCGCGCCTTTGCGGTCCGGCAACACCTCGTGCCAGGTGGCGATGCCCATTTCATCCAGTGAAGGCTTGTGGATGCGCGACTTTTGTTTCGGCGGCAGGTTGGCGCTGTCGCCGTATTTCTTCGCGCCCGCGTAAGCGCCGGCCTTGCCGGTGACGGCTTTCTGTTTGGCGGTGGGATCGTCCACCACGGCCATCTCGGTCGCGCGCAGGCGCTTGACCTCGTCGCGCAACCGCGCCGCTTCCTCGAAATTGAGATCGGCTGCCGCCTCGCGCATGCGGGTTTCGAGATCGGCCAGCACCGCCTCGAAATTGTGGCCGATGCTGATGACGTCGTCCGCCATGCCGCCATCGCCGACTTCGACCAGCACATGGTCGCGCTCGTAAACCGAATTGAGAATATCGCCGATGGATTTCTTCACGCTCTCCGGCGTGATGCCGTTAGCCTCGTTGTAGGCAACCTGCTTCTCGCGGCGGCGGTCGGTCTCGGCGATCGCGCGCTCCATCGAGCCGGTCATCTGGTCGGCATAGAGGATCACCTTGCCGTCGACGTTGCGCGCGGCGCGGCCGATGGTCTGAATGAGTGACGTCTCAGAGCGCAGGAAACCTTCCTTGTCGGCGTCGAGGATCGCGACCAGCGCGCATTCGGGAATGTCGAGGCCTTCGCGCAACAGGTTGATGCCGACAAGTGCATCGAACGCGCCGAGCCGCAGGTCGCGGATGATCTCGATGCGCTCGATGGTGTCGATGTCCGAATGCATGTAGCGCACGCGAATACCCTGCTCATGCAGATATTCGGTGAGGTCTTCCGCCATGCGCTTGGTCAGCACGGTGATGAGCGAGCGATAGCCTTTTGCGGCTGTGGCCCGCACTTCGCCGAGCAGATCGTCCACCTGCGTGCGCGCCGGTCGAATGTTGACCGGCGGATCGATCAGCCCGGTCGGGCGAATCACCTGTTCGACAAACACGCCGCCGCTCTCGTTCATTTCCCAAGCCGCGGGCGTTGCCGATACCGCGACCGATTGCGGGCGCATCATGTCCCATTCTTCGAAGCGCAGCGGCCGGTTGTCCATGCAGGAGGGCAGGCGGAAGCCGTATTCGGCGAGCGTCGCCTTGCGGCGGAAGTCGCCTTTGAACATGCCGCCGATCTGCGGAATGGTGACGTGACTTTCATCCGCGAACACCAGCGCGTTGTCCGGCACGTATTCGAACAGCGTCGGCGGCGGCTCGCCGGGTTTGCGGCCGGTGAGGTAGCGCGAATAGTTTTCGATGCCAGCGCAGCTTCCGGTCGCCTCCATCATTTCGAGATCGAAGGTGGTGCGCTGCTCGAGCCGCTGCGCTTCCAGCAGGCGGCCCTGCGCGTGCAACTGATCGAGCCGCCATTTCAACTCGCTCTTAATGCCCTTGATGGCCTGAATGAGCGTCGGGCGCGGCGTGACGTAGTGCGAGTTCGCGTAAATCTTGACGAATTCAAGCTCGTCGCTCTTGTGGCCGGTGAGCGGATCGAATTCCTCGATGCTTTCGACCTCGTCGCCGAACAGGTTCACGCGCCATGCGCGGTCTTCATAGTGCGCCGGGAAGATGTCGATGGTGTCGCCGCGCACGCGAAATGTGCCGCGCGCGAAGTCGGCCTGCGTGCGCTTGTACTGCAGCGCCACGAGATCGGCGATGATCTGCCGCTGGTCGATGCGCTCGCCCTTTTTCAGCGAAAACGTCATCGCGGTGTACGTCTCGACCGAGCCGATACCGTAGATGCAGGATACGGACGCGACGATGATGACGTCGTCGCGCTCCAAGAGCGCGCGCGTCGCGGAATGGCGCATCCGGTCGATCTGCTCGTTGATCGAGGAATCCTTCTCGATATAGGTGTCGGTACGTGGGACGTAGGCTTCCGGCTGGTAGTAGTCGTAATACGAGACAAAGTATTCGACCGCGTTGTCCGGAAAGAAACTCTTGAATTCGCCGTAAAGCTGCGCGGCCAGCGTCTTGTTCGGCGCGAGGATCAGCGCGGGGCGCTGCGTCGCCGCGATCACCTGTGCCATGGTGTAGGTCTTGCCCGAACCGGTGACGCCGAGCAGCACCTGCGTGCGGTCCTTGCGGTTGATGCCTTCGACAAGTTCGGCGATCGCCTGCGGCTGGTCGCCCTTCGGCTGGTATTCAGACTTCAACTCGAAGCGCACGCCGCCTTCGGATTTCTCGGGGCGGGGCGGGCGGTGCGGCGTCCAGATTTTGTCGCCGCGAAATTCAGGCCGTCCCTCTTTGATAAGCGATTCCAGCGCATCGGCGGTCGCCTTGACGCCGAGCGACTCCATTTTGTTGCGCGCGGGACGAAATGAGTCATCGTCCTCGACATCGTAGCCGAGCTGCTTGGCAAGTTCAGGATCGAGCGTCGGAATGGTCGCGCTGGTGCCGTAATTCGCCTGCGGTGCCTCGTCGAAGCCTTGCGGCCGCGGTTTGCTATCCTGATCGAACGTCTTCGGCGTCGATTTGCGCGCGCGATGCGCGGCGGCTTCGCCGCCGTTGCGGCGATCCCATGAATTGTCCGGCGGCGGTTGCAGGCCGGTGCCCGAGCCGAGGCCGCTTTCCCCGCGATTGATCGCGGGGTTCAAAAGCTCCGCCAGCGCGGGCCCGATGGGTCTCACATCGGCGCGGTGGGCTTTGGATTTTGGAGTTTTCGCCGGCTTTTTCGGGGAATCGGGATTTTTCGCCATGCGCGAAATATGGGGCCGCAAGGTGCGCAGGAAAAGGGTTCAGGTGACGCCGTTGGCGGGCCGCAGCCGTTTCAATGTTTCCGGCATCCGCGCGTCGATCCAGCCCGCGATGGCCGTCTGGTGGCGGTGGTAATAGAGGCCGAAAGCGATGATCACGACACCGATCAGGGATAGCGCGAACGGGAACAGCAGCGAGTCCTTGAAAACCTTCTCGGCCAGATCGCCGAGATACATGGCGATGCCGATGGTGCCGAACACCGCGAACACGCGGCGGCCTAGGAACACGGCGAGAAACAGGAAGCCGACATTCATCGCGCAATACAGAGCCTTCTGCAGCGCGGTGCCGCCGGAAGTCGCGGAAATGCCGCCCCAGAATGTCAGCACGCCGAACAGATAAAGCCAGAAGGCGAAATCGCCGCTGCGCTGATACGAATTCACCGCAACTGCGATGCAGAGAATGGCGAGGCCGAACCAGATCGAGACGATCCGCGCGGTTTCAAAATCACGCAGTTTGGAGCCGGTGATCCACGGCACGATGTCCATCGACAGGAACCACAAAGCGAACGCAGCCAAGAAGACGATGAAGGGAAAGCGGTAGAACCGCAGCGCCAGCGCGGCGGCGGCGATGGCTGCAAGCTCCATGAAGATCCAGCTTCCGCGAACCCAGATATAGAAGTCGCGCGTGGTGCCGGGCTTGCCGAACTTGCTCCATAGGCCGAGCGAATCCTGAATGCCGTAAACCGCCAGCGGGGCCATCGACACCGCAATCGCGATGAGGAGTCCGCCCGGCGTCTGCAGGTTCTTCACGGTCCACAGATAATAACCAGCCCATGTAAACAGCGCGGCATAGACGAGTGCCGTTGCGGTGAGCGCCTGTCCGCCCATCTGCGAAAACGCCAGCGTGCTGAACAGGCCCATGGCGGCCATCACGATCAGTGCGCCCGCGTACCACAACACATGCACGACATCGAACTTCGGCGATGAGGGCGAAGCCGTTCCGCGCGATTGCAGGAACGCCAGCAATGTCTCCAGTTGTCCGGCCGAGATGATGCCGGCGTCGGTGGCGGCTTGCAGGTCGGTTTTGGAATACGTCATGGCGTCCTCGGCAGATTCTTTATCGGGGCGACTCATTATTTGTCTCATCGGGAATGCATCGGTTCAATGCGGGACTATGTTCGCGGTCCGGCGATGAACAATCGGTGAGGGTAGGGCGTTCTGGTTGACTTGGCGGAGCAATCGCGCAAGGTTCATGCATTCGCATGAATCTGTCTTTATCCGTCAGGACGCACGAAATGATCGACCTTTATTACTGGACCACGCCGAACGGCCACAAGATCACGATGTTTCTGGAAGAGAGCGGCCTTCCCTACAAGATCGTGCCGGTGAACATCTCCAAGGGCGATCAGTTCAAGCCGGAATTCCTCGCGTTTTCGCCGAACAACCGCATGCCCGCGATCATCGATCAGGCGCCGAAGGACGGTGGCGAACCGGTCAAGATTTTCGAATCGGGTGCGATCCTGATCTACCTCGCGGAGAAAGCCGGAAAATTCCTGCCGACCGACATGCGCAAGCGCTTCGACGTGCTGCAATGGCTGATGTGGCAGATGGGCGGCCTCGGCCCGATGGCCGGGCAGAACCATCATTTCGTGCAGTATGCGCCGGAGCGAATTCCCTACGCGATGGAGCGTTACGTCAAGGAAACCAACCGGCTTTACGGCGTGCTCAACAAGCGCCTCGCCGACCGTGAGTTTATCGCCGGTGAATATTCGATCGCGGACATGGCCTGCTATCCGTGGATCGTGCCCTACAAGAATCAGCAGCAGAATCTTGATGACTTTCCGCATCTGAAGCGCTGGTTCGAGGCGATCTATGCGCGCCCCGCCACCGCGCGCGCTTACAAGCTTGCCAAGCAGGTGAACCCGGACAAGACGCCGACGGTGAATGAGGAATCGAAAAAGATTCTGTTCGGTCAGGTTGCGGGCAAGAATTGATGGCAAGGCAGCTTTACGAACTCGCCGGCAGCGATCCCGCGCGCCTTTTCAGCCCGTATTGCTGGCGCACGCGCATGGCGCTGGCGCACAAGGGACTGGCTTTCGAAACGGTGCCGTGGCGATTTGCGCAGAAGGACGCGATCAAGGCGCACGGCTCGGAGAAGGTACCGGTGTTGGTCGATGGCGAGGCCCGCGTCAACGATTCATGGACGATCGCGGAATATCTGGAAGACACGTATCCCGACAAACCCTCGCTGTTCGGCGGCGAGGGTGGACGGGGGATGGCGCGTCTCCTCAATAACTGGAGCGACGTGTCGGTCGGCCAGATTGCGCCGTTTATCATCGCCGACATCCACGACCAGCTCGATGCGGGCGACAAAGATTATTTTCGCCGGACCCGCGAGAAGAACATGGGCAGGCCGCTGGAGGAAGTTGTCGCCGGACGGGAGCAACGGCTGGAGAGCCTGCACAAATGGCTGCATCCGCTGCGGATGACATTGCGCACGCAACGCTTCATCGGTGGAGCGAAGCCGAACTATGCCGACTACATCGTGTTCGGTCCGTTCCAGTGGGCGCGGGTGACGAGCCCGTTCGAGCTGTTGAAGCCCGACGATCTGATCCATGCCTGGCGCGAGCGTATGCTCGATCTGTTCGATGGCATGGCGAGGAAAGCGCCCGTGGTGGAAGCCGCCTAGACTTCTGCGTGGCTCACGGCTTCGGTTGATCGAGGCCGTGGGCGCTGGCGCGCAGGCAGGCGGGGCACAGGCAGTCCTCGCCCGCGCGCGGCATCGGCAGCTTCACGGTTTCCTCCGCGCACCAGCAATGTCCCGACAGATCGCACGTGAAGGCCGCGCCGCAGCGCGCGCAGATGATCCGGCGCGCTTGATCGAGCTTTTGTGACGTATCTTTCATTCCGCCAACGAAATTCAGCCAAATCTTTCAGGTGCTGTTCATGCGACCCGGCGCGTCATCCGCGCCTGTTCTACACGAACCGACAAACGGGCGATCTGCAAGATGGCACGCGATCCACAGGCGGCGCTGGTAGCTCTGAATCGCTTTGGACTGGGTGCGCGGGGCGGCGGCGCGGGCGACTTTGCCAGCGCGGCGTCCGACCCGCGGGATTTCGTGAAGGCGGAACTCGGCCGCCGGAATATCGCTCTGCTCGATGTTCCCGGTTTGCAGGCAACACCGGCGCTGGCGCAGGTGGCTTTCGATTATCAGGCCGAGGTTAAACAGCAGCGCAAGGCGGCCGCCCAGGCGCTTGCCATGGCATCCGATGGCAAGCCGTCGCCACGGCAGTCGCCCAATGTGATCCAGCAGACGTTTCGTGCCGAAGCCCTCGCGCGCGTGCAGCGTGCGACGATGGCCGAAAGCGGTATCGTGGAGCGGCTCGTCGCGTTCTGGTCGAACCATTTCTGCATTTCCGCGAACAAGGGACAACTTGCGCGGATATGGGCGGGCTCTTTTGAGCGGGAAGCAATCCGGCCGCATGTGCTCGGCCGGTTCAGCGACATGCTGTTGGCTGTCGAACAACACCCGGCGATGCTGTTCTATCTCGACAATCAGCAGTCGGTCGGACCGAATTCGCGGGCAGGGCGCAACCGCAAGCGTGGGCTGAACGAAAACCTCGCGCGCGAAATGATGGAGTTGCACACGCTGGGTGTCGGCAATGGTTATACCCAGCAGGATGTCACCACGCTCGCGGCCATCCTGACCGGATGGACCTTCGGCGGACGGGCGGGACGGCTCGGCGAGCCCGGCACATTCATCTTCAATGCCAACGCGCATGAACCCGGCCCGCAAAAATTGCTGGGCAAGGTCTACGACGATACGGGTGTGACGCAGGGCGAAATGGTGCTGGCGGATATTGCGCGCCGTTCCGCAACGGCGAAGTTCATCGCCCACAAATTTGCGGCGCATTTCATCGCGGACGATCCGCCGCCTGCGCTGGTCGCAAAGCTGGAAACAGCTTTTGCACGGACGGATGGCGACCTGAAAGTGCTCGCCACGACGCTCGTGGATTCAGATGAAGCCTGGACGGCGCCGATGACGAAGATCCGCACGCCGAACGAATTTCTCGTCGCGACGGGGCGGATCATGGGCCGGATTCCCGAGGAGTCGGGCCGCTACCTCGGTGCGCTCAACCTGCTTGGTGAGCCGCTCTGGACTCCGCCGGGGCCGAATGGTTTCGCCGACACCAACGCAATGTGGGCGTCGCCGGAGAACATGAAACTCCGGCTCGACGTCGCCTCGCAGATTTCCTCACGCATCGCCGGCATGTTGAATCCGAACGATGTGCTGGAGGCGTGTGCGGGAGAGGCCGCCTCGGACGACACGCGCAAGGTCGTCGCGCGCGCGGAGACGCGTGAACAGGCGCTGGCCCTGCTTTTGATGTCGCCGGAATTCCAGAGGAGATGAACCATGCATGATCGTTTTCTTGAATGCTGCGAAGACGGGACGCTGCGCGGTTTGTCCCGGCGCACGCTGCTGGCCGGTGGCGCGGCCTTCGCAGCATGGGCCTATCTTCCGAAATTTGCCCATGCCGCCGATGGGCGCGATCCACATTTGATAACGATCATCCTGCGCGGCGCGCTGGATGGCATCGCGACCGTCGCGCCCGTCGCCGACCCCGATTACGCCGGGCTGCACGGCTCCATTGCGCTCGCGCTTGAGGGGCCGCATCCGGCGATCGCGCTCGATTCTTTTTTCGCGCTGCATCCATCAATGCCGGAATTCGCGCGGATGTATAAAAACGGCAACGCCGCCGTGATTCATGCGACCGCGACGGCCTATCGTGACCGTTCGCATTTTGACGGGCAGGACGTGCTGGAAAGCGGTTTTGCCGGTCCCGGCCGGGTGCAAAGCGGATGGCTCAATCGCGCTCTGGAAAATCTGCCGCGTGGCGAACATGTCTCGCGCGGTCTGGGCGTCGGTGCAACGACGCCGCTGGTGCTGCGCGGCGCGGCGCCCACGGTCGGCTGGGTGCCGGCGCGGCTTCCTCAGGCGGCCGACGACACCGCCATGCGCTTGATCGAACTCTATAACCATCGCGATCCGATACTTGCCACCGCTCTGTCACAGGGGTTGCAGATCGACAAGCTCGCGGCGAACGATGGCGGCATGAAGCCGATGTTCGGCGGCCCAAATGCGATGCGGCTTGCTGCGCAGGGGGCAGCCAGGATCATGGCGAAAGATGACGGTCCCCGGATTGCCGCGCTTGCGTTCGATGGCTGGGATACCCACGCCAATGAGGGCGGTCCTGTTGGGCGGCTCGCGCAATTGCTGGCGGGTCTCGACGGCGCGCTCGCCGATTTTGAAACCGGGCTTGGCGACAAATGGCGGGATACCGCGATCGTGGTCGTGACGGAGTTTGGCCGTACCGCGCGCATCAATGGAACGTCGGGAACGGATCACGGCACCGGCACCATTGCGTTGCTTGCAGGCGGCGCCATCAAGGGCGGCCGCGTGATCTCGGACTGGCCGGGCTTGAAGACTGCCGACCTTTACCAGGCACGCGATCTTAAACCGACGACGGATTTGCGCGGTGTGTTGAAAGGCCTTCTGCATGACCATCTCGGTCTCGGCGAGCGTGTGCTGGCCGAAAGCGTCTTCCCGGATAGTGTCGGGGTCAGGCCAATGCAGGGCCTTGTTGTCTAGACGTTATGAAATGCCGCGCAGGGCAGTCGCTGTCATGCGGCGCACGGCGGTTTCCGCGTCGCGCGTGATCTGCTTGCGGCTGGCGTCGAGATCGCAGACGATGGCCTCGCCCCATGTCACCGTGACATCGACCGCGCCTGCCGCGAGCACGCCCAACAGATGCGGCACGAGGTCGGTTTCGCCATACCACGCGACCTTGTCGCGCAGCGCGCGTCCGACCGGCACGCCGCCGAACTTCATGTAAGCGAGCGACACCGGCTGCACCACGATGTTCTTCCTGCCGTCACCCATGGCGTGATGCACCGCGCCGACCAGCGCCGAACGGAACGGCAGGATACGAATGCCGTCGCTCGAGGTGCCTTCCGGAAACAGCACGACGCTGTCGCCATTGTGCAGACGGTTTGCCATTTCGGCGGTCGCCTCGCCGGTCTTGTGGCGCCGCTCACGCTCGATGAAGACGGTGCGTTGCAGCTTCGCCAGCATGCCGAAGATGGGCCAGCCCGCGACTTCGGATTTCGCCACGAACACGACGGGGGCCAGCGAACTGAGGATAGAGATGTCGAGCCAGGAGGCGTGGTTCGACAGGATCAGGATATGTTCGGCGGAGGCGCGCTGGCCGATCTCGTGGATGCGCACGCCGAGGATGTGGCAGACGATGCGGTGAAACAGCACCGGCACCTTGCGCTGCAAATCATTCTGCAAGGCGAGGCCGAGAAGATGAAAGGGCGCCAGCACCAGAAAGGTCAGGCTCAGCGCGAGAATGGCAAAGGCGGCACGGATCATCAGAGGCCGAAATAAGACATTGGGCGAGCCGCTTATATCCTGCTACCGCGGGGCAGATCGCAAAAAAATGCGACCGCCAGTCATGATGCAGGGGGAGCTGCAGGGGGCTGACCGAAGGCCGCAAAGGCGAACGATGGGCAAAGGTGCCCGCTTTCAAAAGCTAGCCGGAATTTGTTACATCCGCGCGACAGATTTTTCTCCGGCACAGCGATCTATTCGGGGCCGGAGACGTTGAAACGATCCTTCCTTCATTTTTTACCCAGGAAAACCGATGCCGACCATTTCGCCCGCGATCTTGCCGATCCTGATGCTGTTTGCCTCGAACTGTTTCATGACCTTCGCCTGGTATGGACATCTGCGGTTCAAGGAGAGCCCGCTGGTCCTGGTCATCATGGTCAGTTGGGGCATCGCGTTGTTCGAGTACTGGCTGGCGGTACCGGCCAATCGCTGGGGCAGCGCGGTCTATACGCCGGCGCAGCTCAAGACCATTCAGGAAGTGATCACGCTGATCGTGTTCGCGGGATTTTCGGCGTTCTATCTCAAGGAGCCGCTCGGCTGGAATCAGGCGGTCGGCTTTGCCTTTATCGCGGTCGGCGCGTTCTTCATCTTCCACAAGGGTTGAGAGGGACGAAGTTTGGGCGCGACGAGTGCCGTGCTGCCGAGAACTTTCGTGTCGCTGCTGTCCGCCCGCGTCAGGATCAGAAGCGAAGCCAAAACGAGAATGGCGGCCGCCAGCGACACCGCGACGAAGATGACAGGTATCTTCATCGATAACCCCGAAAGAAAGGGCGGGCGGGAATTCAAGCGATGGTGCCCACGAACCGGATCGAAAGTATCGCAAGCGAGACGACGAGGCACACGGACAGGCACGCCGCAGCGACGGCTGCAGCGGTCAGGTCGCGGGCACCCTGCTGGGTGAAGGAATATCCGAAACCCCGGTCAACGATCTTCGAACGCATCATGGCACGGCATCCTGAGCGTGGTGCGAATCACCACGCATCCAGATGTGGCAAATTTTACCGTTTGAAATTTGGCGCTAATGGCCCGAAATATGGCGGAAACGCGGCGGGTTCCCTAATTGGACCCGCTCGTTTCTATCGTATCGTCAGGCCTTTTCCGTGTTGAGGGAAGGCTCGCGAATCCAGTCCATGCGCACGAAGCGCGGATGACTTTCGACGCGCTTGAGCCAGGCGCGAATTGCGGGAAATTCGCGCAGGCTGAAATCGCATTGCTCGGCGACATGGGTGTAGCCGTACATCGCGATGTCCGCGACAGTCAGGTGACCCGATACAAAATATTCGTGCACCCTGAGATGGGCTTCGATCATGCCCAACGCGCCGTAGCCGCGCTCCATCCAGTCCTCCAGCGCGTGCATTTGCAGATCGCGGCCGCCGCGCACCAGCGCCAGCCAGAAATAGGCCGCGCCGACGCTCGGCTCCAGCGCGTGCTGTTCAAAGAACATCCACTGCAAAGCCTCGGCGCGCTCGATGGCGCTTTCCGGTGCGAGCGGCGTGTTGATGGCGAGATACCACAGGATTGCGTTCGATTCGGCGAGGTAATGCTTTTCGGCGACTTCGAGCAGCGGCACCTGTCCGCGCGGATTCATCGCGAGGAAATCCGGCGTGCGGCTTTCGCCACGAAGAATGTCGATCTCGACCACTTCAAAGGGAACGTCGAGGAGGGCGAGCGCCAGCCGGACCTTGTAGCTGTTGCCGGAGCGCTGCATCGAATAGAGCTTGTACATCCGTCGTTCGTCTCACTGGGCGGCGGACCGCAACATCGTTGGCCCAGACAATGAGGTGCGGGCAGCGTCCCCGCAAGGCCGGTAGGCTGGAATAGTTGAAAGCTCTCTTTCGAGCGGCCATTGCAGCAGGATTTTGCCGCGCCGCGACAGGATCACGTCTTCGCGATATCCGGACGCCTGACGCTTGCGGTCTCGGGCGAGACTTGCGCCGGGGCGAGGCCGGCCGTCACGATTGTGTCCGTTCCAGTGCTCTCGATAGGAGGCACGATCGAGGGAGAATCCGCCACGGAGGGAAGTGGCATCATGTCATTTGCCCGATCGCTGCGAACGGTCCGGTGCGCTATCAGCCAGCAGGGACATGCGATTGCAATTCCGGCGATGACATCGACGACATAATGGCTACCCGCAAAAGGTGTTGCCAGGATCATCATGATGTTGATGGCGAGCGCTATCCATCCCAATCCGCGCACACGCCAAAGGGCAAGCACGAAAAGCACGCTGAGAGCGGCGTGCAGACTCGGGAAAGTGATGATGCCCTCAGAATTCAATCCCGACATCGCATGGAATGTGCCGTTCCGAAGACCAAGGAAGACCGGCCAGCTTGTCGACGACACGGGGATGGCCCCGTGCGCGAGAGCGGGTTGGGCATGGTAGAAAAGCCATGGCCCCGTGGCAGGGATGACGGCCGATATGCCGATCGTGACGAGAGTCGTCAGCATGAACGCCTGAACGAAGGCGCTCAGGCGCAGGGTGTGTCCCGCGAATCCAAGTATCAGCACTGTCGCGATGACTTGCAGCGTGAAGCTCGCATAGGCGAACGCAAAAATCTGGTAGAGCCATGAATGGCTGGTGATCAACGAAACGTATCCAAGCCAGTCGATGCCGAGGTGGCGATCCCAACTGGCGAGAAGGGCGTCCTGCAAGGGAAACCCGGCGCTTGCGGCGACATAGGATATCGGCGCGCCGACAGCGGTGAACGCAACGATCTGCGCGGTGCTCATCAGCGCACTGCCGATGCTCGGGTCCCGGCGGACCGAAGTGTAAAACCAGCTTGCGGCGCATAAGAGAATACAGGCGCCCGTCGCTTTCGAGAACGATGCCCATTCGATGTGAAACGGCCCGATCAGCGATGCGATGATGACGCTCGCGCCCATTGCTGCGACCACGATCCAGATCGTGCGATTGAGCCGCTGCAAAGAGGGTTGGGAAACATCCATTCCGGGGCCTGAAACGCGAGGGGTAACCGATGTCCGGGCTTATCAGGGCCGGGTTCGCGTCCCGTTAAAATCGAGGGAATGCCTGTCTCCGAGGCAGGGCGGCGGATGCTGTGTTCAAGCCCGATTCAGGGAGCTTTTTCGTTCAAAATCTCGAAATTTCGCAGCTTTGCAGCGAAGCGTCTTGCGATGCACCGCCGCCGGTCCTAGTGTGCGGCGCACTTTTAGCCAAAATCCGCGAATCCCGGTGCGTCCCGGCCTTCGCTTGCCCAAATGGAGACAATGATGCCGTTCCTGTCCGCTGCCCTCGACCGCGTGAAGCCGTCCGCGACCATCGCGGTCACGGATAAAGCGCGGCAGTTGAAAGCGGCTGGCCGCAACGTCATCGGCCTCGGTGCGGGCGAGCCGGATTTCGATACCCCGGCCAACATCAAACTGGCGGCGATCAAGGCCATCGAGGCCGGCAAGACCAAGTATACCGCGGTGGACGGGATTCCCGAGTTGAAGGACGCGATCGTCGCCAAGTTCAAGCGTGAGAACGGCCTGACCTACGTGCCCAATCAGATCACGGTTGGCACCGGCGGCAAGCAGGTGCTCTACAACGCGCTGATGGCGACCATCAATCCGGGCGACGAGGTCATCATCCCGGCGCCGTATTGGGTCAGCTACCCGGAAATGGTGGCGCTGGCTGGCGGCGAGTCCGTGCCGGTGATCTGCACCGCCGAACACGGCTTCAAGCTGCAGGCCGCCGATCTGGAAAAGGCGATCACGCCGAAGACCAAGTGGATCATCCTGAACTCGCCGTCGAACCCGACCGGTGCGGCCTACACCCATGCCGAGATGAAGGCGCTCACCGACGTACTGGTGAAGCATCCGCATGTCTGGGTGATGACGGACGACATGTACGAGCACCTCGTTTATGACAACTTCAAGTTCGTCACGCCCGCGCAGGTCGAGCCGAAGCTGTTCGACCGCACGCTGACGGTGAACGGCGTCTCGAAGGCCTACTCCATGACCGGCTGGCGCATCGGTTACGCGGGTGGCCCGACCCAGCTCATCAAGGCGATGGCGACGATCCAGTCGCAATCGACCTCGAATCCATCGTCGATCTCGCAGTGGGCAGCGCTGGAAGCCCTGAACGGCCCGCAGGATTTCATCGCGACCAATGCGGAGCTGTTCAAGGGACGGCGCGACCTGGTGGTGTCGATGCTCAACCAGGCCAAGGGCATTCAATGTCCGCGCCCGGAAGGTGCGTTTTATGTCTATCCGTCCTGTGCCGGGACGATGGGCAAGACGACCCCTTCCGGCAAGAAGCTGGAAAACGACGAGGATTTCGTCACCGAGCTTCTGGAGAGCGAGGGCGTTGCGGTCGTGCAAGGATCGGCTTTTGGCCTCGGCCCGGCATTCCGTATTTCCTACGCCACCAAGAACAGCGACCTCGAAGAAGCATGCAATCGCATCCAGCGGTTCTGTGCTAATTTGCGGTAGATATTTGTAACTATTCTCGGCATTGTGACTTGCAGCGGGGGGGCAGCGTGTTATGCGCTTTCCTCTCTCTATCTTCCTTCCTTTCCCAACGCATCGATATCGATTCGTGTAGCCGGAGACTTCCCATGCGACTTTCTTACCTTGTCGGCGCAGCATCTGCCCTTCTTCTTGCGTCGTTCGCGACTGCGAATGCGCAGCAGGGCGTCCAGGTTGGCGTTCTTCGCTGCCACGGTGGTCCGAATGTCGGCCAGATCCTGACCTCCACGACCAATCTCGACTGTGTGTTCGAGGGCCGTGGCCGTCGTCCCGAAGGTTATGTCGCCACCGTCCGCCGTTTCGGCGTTGACCTCGGCGCGACCAGCCAGACCGATTTCGGCTGGCGCGTTCATGCTCCGACCGTCCAGGTTGGCCCGGGCGATCTTTCCGGCAGCTACGCGGGCGTCGGCGGCAATGCCGCGATCGGCGTCGGCGGCGGCAGCAACTTCCTGGTCGGCGGTTCGGCCAATTCGTTCGCGCTGCAGCCCCTCAGCCTGCAGGGCCAGACCGGCCTCAACGTCTCGGGCGGCATCGTCAGCCTCGAGCTGCGCCCGGTTGGCTACATGCACCGCGGTCATGCCAAGCGGCACCGTCACCACCGCCACTAATTCTGGCGAATGGAATATATCGGACAGGCCCGCGCAAGCGGGCCTGTTTTTTTATGGGCTTTTGGTTGCTCCCGGATGCGATCCGGTTGAACTCCCCCGGCGGCAGGGATTACAACAAGGGCGAGGCCGCCGCCTCCGCGCACCGGCCTTGATTGGGGGATTCCATGCGCCGCGCCTTCGCAATCCTGTCCTTTGCGTCTTTTACCGCCGCCGCTCTTTTTGCGCTCTCAGCTCCCGCCGATGCCCAGCAGGGCCGGGTACAGGCAGGAGTGATCGAATGCCGTGGCGGGCCCCATGTCGGTCTGGTGGTCGGATCGATGAATAATCTCGGCTGCGTCTTTCGCGCCAACGGCCGGCCAGACGATCTTTACATCGCGACCGTCACCAAGGTTGGCCTCGACCTCGGCATCACGGACCAGACCGCCGTATCGTGGGTGGTGTTCGCGCCGACTGTCCAGCTTGGGCCCGGCGATCTGTCCGGCAACTACGCCGGTGTCGATGCCAGCGCCGCGGTTGGTGTCGGTCTCGGCGCCAATGCGCTCGTCGGTGGCTCGGCCAATTCCTTCGCCCTGCAACCATTAAGCGTGCAGGGACAAACGGGGCTTAGCGTCGCGGCGGGCGTGCAAAGTCTCCAGCTTCGTCCGGGACGATGAACAAGCAGGCGGCACACCGGCCAACCGAGGCCTTGCCCATATTGCCGGGCAAGGCGGCTGCGCCCACCTTCGTCGAACTCTACACGCCAAAAATCGTCACGGTGCTGCGCGAGGGTTATGGCCTCGCGAGCTTCCGTGCCGACGTCGTGGCAGGCCTGACGGTTGCGATCGTCGCTCTGCCTTTGTCGATGGCGATCGCCATCGCCTCGGGCGTGACGCCGGATCGCGGCCTCTACACCGCCATCGTCGGCGGTCTTTTCGTGTCGCTGCTCGGCGGCAGCCGCTTCCAGGTCGGCGGCCCGGCCGGCGCCTTTATCGTCCTTGTTGCCCAGACGGTGCAGAATCACGGTATCGACGGCGTGATCCTCGCGACGATGATGGCCGGTGTGTTCCTGATCGCGGCCGGATTCCTGCGGCTCGGGACCTACGTCAAATTCATTCCCTATCCGGTGACGGTGGGTTTCACGGCGGGTATCGCGGTCATCATCTTCGCCAGCCAGATCAAGGATCTGCTCGGCCTGACATTGTCAGGTCATGAGCCGGCTGCGTTTCTGCCCAAGCTCGCCGCGCTCAGTGGCGTGATCGGGACTATCAATCCATCGGCGGTGGTGCTGGCGGGTGGGACCATCGTCGTGATGGTCGTGTTGCGGACCCTGCGCCCGAGCTGGCCGGGAATTCTGATCGGCGTGGTGATCGCTACACTGGCTGCATCGCTCCTGGGATTGTCGGTGGACACCATCGGCTCGCGCTTCGGCGGTATTCCTGAATCGATTCCGGCGCCGAGCCTGCCGGTATTCTCGCTGCAAAAGATGCAGGCGGTGCTGCCCGACGCCATTGCCTTCGCGCTGCTGGGTTCGATTGAATCGCTGCTGTCGGCCGTGGTCGCCGACGGCATGACGGGACGACGGCATCGTTCGAACTGCGAACTGGTGGGGCAGGGCGTCGCTAATATGGCGTCGGCGTTGTTCGGCGGCATCTGCGTGACCGGCCTGATCGCACGCACCGCCACCAACATCCGCGCCGGTGCGCGCAGCCCGGTGTCCGGAATCATGCACTCGGTCTCCGTGCTGCTGTTCATCCTGATTGCCGCGCCGCTCGCGAGCTACGTTCCGCTGTGTACGCTGGCGGCCGTGCTGGTCGTGGTCGCCTGGACCATGGCGGAAAAGCAGGAATTCGCGACGCTGGTCCGTTCATCGTGGGGCGACGCCGCAGTATTGCTTTCGACCTTCCTGCTCACCGTGTTTCGCGATCTCACCGAAGGCATCGTGGTCGGCTTTGCACTTGGTGCGATGCTGTTCATTCATCGCATGGCCTCGACAACCGCGATCGAAAGCCTTGCGCCGTTGGCGGAAGACGACAAGGCGGACGGCGCCAGCAGCGAGCGTATTCCGTACGATCCGGCGCTGGCGACCGATCCGGATGTCATCGTTTACCGGATTTCGGGCGCTTTCTTCTTCGGCACGACCTCCACCATCGGCGCGGTGCTCGACGAGATTCCAAGCGGCCACAAAGGGCTGGTGATCGATTTCGCGGCCGTGCCGCTGCTCGATTCGTCCGCCGCCAATGTCATTGCGCGTGTCGCCGCGAAGGCCCGCCAACGGGGCATTCGCGTGATTCTGACCGGCACATCGCATCAGGTGCGGCGCGAATTGCTGATCCATGGCGCGCGGCCGCCCGTGGTGCGCTACCGTCGCGATATTGCGGGTGCGGTGGATGAGATCAAGCGCCAGGCTGCATTGACAGCCTCCGCCGCCGCGTGATTTGACCGCTGATCCGTGCGACGTGGCGGGGATGGTCGAATCCAACGGAGCATCGTCGATGAGCTCGAGCCCTGTTAGCGCAGATCATTTAAGCGCAGATCCTGCCGCGTGCCTGATCGGGTGGCCGGCTGCGCATTCGCGTTCGCCGATCATTCACAAATACTGGCTGAAGCAGTTCGGCATCGCGGGCGACTATCGCATTGAGGCCGTGGAGCCTGCGGCCTTCGCGGATTTCATCGGCTCGCTTGCCGCGCGCGGCTATCGCGGAGCGAACGTCACGATTCCGCACAAGGAGCAGGCGCTCGCGCTCTCGATACCGGACTCGCGCGCTCGCGCGGTGGGTGCGGCCAATACGCTGTATTTCGCAAACGGCAGCCTGCATTCGACCAATACCGATGTCGAGGGGTTCATCGGCAATCTCGATGCGTCCGCGCCGGACTGGAATGCGGATGGCGAGGCCGTGGTGCTCGGCGCGGGCGGCTCGGCGCGTGCGGTCGTATTCGGGCTTCTTGAGCGCGGTGTTCCGCTTATCCATCTCGTCAATCGCAGCCGCGATCGTGCGCAGGCGCTGGCGCAGCCTTACGGCGACCGGGTTCGCGTTGTCGCCTGGGACGACGTGGCTTCGATTCTGCCGAAGGCGGGACTTGTGGTGAACACCACCTCGCTCGGCATGAAGGGGCAGCCGCCTTTGTCGTTCGACGTATCTGCCTTGCGCGCGGATGTGGCGGTCGCCGATCTCGTCTACGTGCCGCTCGAAACCGCATTGCTGAAGGCGGCGAAGGCGCGCGGTCTGCGGACCGCCGATGGTCTCGGCATGCTGCTGCATCAGGCGGTGCGTGGGTTTGAGTTGTGGTTTGGGAAGCGGCCGCAAGTCACGCCGGAATTGCGCGCGCTGGTGGAGGCCGACCTCACCTCTGCGTGAGCGTCGAAACGTTCGACAGATTTGCCGCGTAACGTGAAGGCCGAATCACAGGGGAATCGCAATGCCATCGTTACGCCTTCTCGCAATCTGCCTCGCCGCTTCGTTGCTGACTTTGACATCCGGTTTTGCCGATGTGCGGCAACCGCCAGTATCGCGGGTGCGCGGCATGATCGAATCCATCAACGGCGATCTGCTGATCGTGAAGAAAACCGATGGCCACAATGTCACGATGAAGATGACGCCGAACGCCGCCATCACCGGCGTCGAGAAAATAGCGATGTCGGACATCGCGCCCGGCGCCTATATCGGCGTCACGTCGGTCGCCGATGCGCAGGGCAACCAGACGGCCACCGAGGTTCACTTGTTTCCGGACTCGCTGCGCGGCGCGGGCGAAGGAACACGGCCATGGGACACGGCGCCCAACAGCAGCATGACCAATGGCGGACTCGACAAGATGGTGGAGGGCAATGACGGCCGCATGCTGACGGTGAAATACCGCGGCGGCGAAAAGCAGGTCGTCGTCACGCCCGAGACAGCGGTGGTGAAACTCGTGCCCGGTAAACGCTCCGACCTTCAGGAGGGCGCAAGGATCGTCGCCGCAACGGCGCGCACCGCCGATGGTGTGCTGGAGACGTCACGCGTCAGCGTCGGCCTCGACGGCCTGACGCCGCCGATGTGATGTTGCCGCGTCGATGCGGGTCGCGCCTGCAAGACAGTGATATGCCTCACCCCCGTTTGGGGCTATCGTCGGGTTATCCGAGATTGAGGCGGCTGATGATGTCGCGTGGCGACGGCCGTTTCAGTCTGAGGTATTTGCTTATGGAGGCGATCATGGCCGATCGGAACCATACTGCGGCAGCCGACAAAAGGGCTAAGGACAATCCGAAAGAGCCGGACTATCAAAAGGATATGGAAGAACAGCTCGAGGAGGGGCTGGAGGATTCCTTCCCCGCGTCCGATCCGGTCAGCGTGACCCAGCCGCACCCCGCGCGCAGGGGCAGGAAGCGGCCCAGCGGCACTTGACGGATTCAATGAATTCAATGCCTTAAGGTGGAAGTCCGACGTTAAGCAGGATCGGGATTACCGCATTTGGGCAGCTTGGCGGCCGTAATGATTCATCATATTTTTTGAAGCGGCTTCAACCGCCTGCTCTTTATAAGAGAGCTTTCCTGGCGAAGCGCGCCGTTTTGGCAGCGTTCGCGGCGGGGTTCAGGATCAGGGGACAGCATGGTTCGCAAGTATTTTGGCACCGACGGTATTCGTGGCCGCGCCAATGGCCTGATTACGCCAGAGTTGGCGTTGAAGGTGGGGCAGGCCGCGGGACTCGTGTTCCAGCGCGGCGAATACCGGCATCGCGTCGTGATCGGCAAGGATACGCGGCTGTCCGGCTACATGATCGAGACCGCGATGGTCGCGGGCTTCACCTCCGTCGGCATGGACGTGCTGCTGCTTGGCCCCATTCCGACGCCGGCGGTGGCGATGCTGACCAAATCGATGCGCGCCGATCTCGGCGTCATGATCTCGGCTTCGCACAATCTGTTCGACGACAACGGCATCAAGCTGTTCGGCCCCTCCGGATTCAAATTGTCCGACGAGGTTGAGTTGCAGATCGAAGAACTGATGGACGAGAACATCGACAAGCGGCTGGCGCAGAGCGCGCATCTCGGCCGTGCCCGGCGCATCGATGGTGTCCATGACCGTTACATCGAATTCGCCAAGCGCACGCTGCCGCGCGATCTCAGCCTTGAAGGCCTGCGCGTGGTGGTCGATTGCGCCAACGGCGCCGCCTACAAGGTGGTGCCGGAAGCGCTGTGGGAATTGGGCGCGGATGTCATCACCATCGGCGCCGAGCCCGATGGCTTCAACATCAACAAGGAATGCGGGTCGACCTCTCCCGAGGCGCTGAGCCGCAAGGTTCGCGAGATGCGCGCCGATGTCGGCATCGCGCTCGACGGCGACGCGGATCGCGTGCTGGTGATCGACGAGCGCGGCCATCTGGTCGATGGCGACCAGTTGCTCGCCGTGATCGCGCAGAGCTGGAAGGAAGACGGCCGGCTGGCGAAGCCGGGCATCGTCGCCACCGTGATGTCGAATCTCGGCCTTGAACGCTTCCTGGCGGGCGAGGGTTTGTCGATGGTGCGTACGCCGGTCGGCGACCGCTACGTGCTCGAGCAGATGCTGGCGCAGGGTTACAATCTCGGCGGCGAGCCCTCCGGCCATATCATCATGTCGGACTTCACCACCACGGGCGATGGCTTCGTCGCGGCGTTGCAGGTGCTCGCCGTGGTGCAGAAGCTCGGCCGTCCGGTTTCGGAAGTGTGCCACCGTTTCGAGGCGCTGCCGCAGATCCTGAAGAACGTGCGTTACCGCACCGGCAAGCCGCTGGAGAATCCGCAGGTGAAGTCGGCGATCGCCGATGCCGAGAAGAAGCTGAACGGCAATGGCCGCCTCCTGGTGCGCTCATCGGGGACCGAACCGGTCATCCGCGTGATGGGCGAGGGCGATGACCGCGATCGGGTCGAGGAAGCGGTCGATATGATCGTATCGGCCTTGAGCTTCGGCGCGGCGGCCTGAATACCGCCGCCGGCGGGACCCTCGGCCGGGCCTGTTGCATTTCGGATATGACGAAAGCCGCCTAGCGGGCCGAAGAATCTGCCCATAGGTTGGAACGCTATTTTCAACCCGGCTCCGGTGCGCATTTGAACAAGCCAGTCATTCTTTCGGAAGATGTCACGGCGGCTCCCATCGTGACCGATGATCCGCCGCCCGCGCAGACGTCGACGGCGGCGTTCGCCGTGCTGGGCGCGGTGAGCCTGTCGCATCTCCTGAATGACCTGCTGCAATCGTTGCTGCCTTCGATCTATCCGATCCTGAAGGAGAATTACTCCCTCGACTTCAGCCAGATCGGCCTTATCACGCTGGCGTTCATGGTGACGTCGTCGCTGCTGCAGCCGTTGATCGGCATCTACACCGATCGTCACCCGAAGCCGCAATCGCTGGCGCTCGGGATGGGCTTCACCTTTGTCGGCATGATCCTGCTCAGTGTCGCTCATCACTACTATGTGATCCTGATCGCGGCCGCGCTGGTCGGTACCGGCTCGGCCGTCTTCCATCCAGAATCGGCGCGTATCGCCCGCGCAGCGTCGGGCGGGCGTTACGGCCTCGCGCAATCGGTGTTTCAGGTCGGCGGCAATTTCGGGCAGGCGCTTGGCCCGATGGCGGCGGCGCTGATCGTCGTGCCGTTCGGGCAGGGCAGCATCGTGGGTTTCTCCGGTGTGGCGGCGGTGGCCATCGTGATCCTGTGGCGGCTGGGAGCCTGGTACAAGCCGCGCATGAGGACACGGAAGCAGGCGCACGCGGAGCGTCAATCCGTGGGTCTGTCTTCGGGGCGCGTGAAATTCGCGTTGGTCGTGCTGGTGGTGCTGTGTTTTTCGAAGGCGTTCTATCTTGCCGGCATCAACAGCTACTACACCTTCTTCCTGATCCATAAGTTCGGCGTCTCGACGCAAACCGCGCAGATCTATCTGTTCGTGTTTCTCGCCGCGAGCGCCTGCGGCGTGTTCTTCGGCGGCCCGCTCGGAGATCGCTTTGGCCGCAAATACGTCATCTGGTTTTCGATCGTCGGCGCGCTGCCGTTCACGCTGATGCTGCCCTATGCCAGCCTGACCGGAAACCTCATGCTCAGCATTCTGATCGGCTTCATCATCTCCTCGGCGATGCCCGCGATCATCGTCTATGCGCAGGAGCTGATGCCGCATCGCTTTGGCATGATCTCCGGCCTGTTCTTCGGATTCGTGTTCGGCATCGGCGGCATCGGCGCGGCCGTGCTCGGCTATATCGCCGACCGCACCAGCATCGACTACGTCTATCAAGTGTGTGCGTTCCTGCCCGCGATCGGGTTGCTCGCGGTGTTCCTGCCGCAGCTCAAGCGTCAGCGCGCCTGACATTTTCCTTTCGTCATTGCGAGCCGTGCGCGACGAAGCAATCCAGCCTTGCTCGAGATGGATTGCTTCGCGGAGCCTGTCCTCGGGCGGCGCATGCGCCGACCCGTTGGCCCGCAATGACGGATGCTCGCTTGCCATTATGTCAGTGCGGCTGACTCATTGATCAACGTATCATTAACCACTGTGGCGCGCGCGTTAGCGAAGCGTTAATCGCATCTCTTCACCTGCATTAAAAATCGCGGTTAAGAATTAGGGTTAAGTGCGGCTTAAACATTTGGTGCCATCGTCCGACTGAGGATTTTTGAGTGAGGCCTTTGCGTCGTCCTGCCTCACTGGACGAAAGGACCATCCGATGCGTTACGTGAAATCCATTGTTGCTGCTGGTGCGGCTTCATTGTTGTCGGGCGCGGCGCTCGCCGCCGACCTGCCGATGCCTCCGCCTTACGTGCCGCCGCCGGTGGAGTTCGGTGGCTGGTATTTGCGTGGCGATATCGGTCTCAGCAATCAGAGCATCAAGGACCGGCATTACTCCCGGTACGATACCGATCTGGTCCCGGGTTCTCTGCAGCAGAACACGCATTTCGGCCAGGCGGGCATCTTCGGGGTCGGCGCAGGTTATCAGTTCAATTCGTGGTTCCGCATGGATGTGACGGGTGAGTATCGCGCCAGATCGAATTATACCGGGCGGGATACTTTCTTGGCCAATCCGAGTCCCGGGACCCCCGGTGCCGACAACTATAACGGCTACAAGTCGGAATGGCTTTTCCTGACCAACGCTTATGCTGATCTTGGTACATGGTGGTGCATCACGCCGTTCGTCGGCGCGGGCATCGGCGCGGCGCGTGTCACGTTGGGCGGCTTCAACGATCATCTCGACGATGGCACGCTCACCGGCATAGCGAGCGATGCTTCGAAGTGGAATTTCGCGTGGGCCTTGCACGCAGGCCTTGCCTACAAGATCTCGCCGAACTGGACGATGGAACTGGCCTATCGTTACGTCGACATGGGCAATGGCGCGACGGGCATCCTGTACAATACCAACGGAACGACGATCAATCAGGCGATGCACTTCAACCACATCACATCGCATGACGTGAAACTCGGCGTGCGCTGGGCGATCGATCCGGCGCCGGTGTATGCGCCGCCACTCATCACCAAGGGCTGATATCGCTACACGATATAATTTGAGAACGGCGCGGATTTCCGCGCCGTTTTCTTTTGCGCGAGGAGAGGTCTGCACACGATTGGTTAAGGTTAACAGGCCATGATTGGACAGGGTTAAGCGTTGGTATCGAGGAGCGTTGCGATGCGTCGGCTGGTGGTGGCGATGATGGTTGCGGGAGCGGCACAGGCCGCGCAGGCCGCGGATCTTCCGGATTTTTCAGCCTTGCGCGGGCCGGTCGGCATCAGCCGCGGTGTGGTCAACTGGCAGGGCTTCTATGCTGGCGGGCAGGCGGGCTATGGCTCGGCCGATATGAACTTTTCGAGTTCCAATAGCGCGATGATCGCGCAGTTGCTTGCCAATACAAATATCGAAAACGAGATGAATGTTTCCTCGTGGCCGCTGCTTGGTGGCAAGACGAACACCCACCAAAGTCAGGTTGGTGGATTCGTCGGCTACAACAGCCAATGGGACGACGTCGTGCTTGGCGTTGAAGCCAACTACATGCATGGGACATTTAGCGGGGCGTCCGTCTCTGCGCCCGTCAGCCGTGGCATGTTGCTGACGAGTGATTCTCTTTATCACATCGTCACGGTGAATTCGTCCAAGTCGATATCCATTAGCGATATGGGAACGATTAGAGCTCGTGCCGGATACGTTTGGGGCAATTTCATGCCCTACGTTTTTGGCGGTGCCGCGTTAGGGCGTGGCAATATCTACAGTGCCGTTTCCGTTTCGGATCAGAAAGGAGCGGATTCGGCCGCGGCGCAAGCCGCTACTCCCGTCACACTGTCGGCGAGCGACGGGATAAGCGGCAAGATGCTTTATGGCTACACCGCTGGCCTGGGCACCGAAGTGATGTTGTTCGGCAATGTCTTCGCGCGCGCGGAGTGGGAGTATATTCGCTTCGTCAACGCCGGTGCGGATGTGAACATCAACACCGTGCGCGGCGGCCTCGGCTACAAGTTCTGACGTTCTGAAAACTCACGCCAGCTTCAGCGCCGCGGCACCCGCGGCGATGAGCGCGGCAGTGACGAGGCGGCGCATGCCGCTGCGCTCGCGCAGGATCAGCGTCGAGATCGCAACGCCGAACAGCACGGATGTTTCGCGCAGCGCGGCGATCGCGGCGACGGGCGCCTGCGTCATCGCCCACAGCGCAAGACCATAAGCGCCGAGCTTGCAGCCGCCGCCGATCGTAGCCGTCAGGCCGCTCGTGCGCAGCATGCCCTCCACCTTCTTCCTGTCGCGCAGCCACACCAGCAGAAAAAGCGGGACGCCGCTCAAGAGGTTGAGCCACAGCACGTAGGACACCGAATTGCCGGAGAGCCGCACGCCGGTGCCATCCACGATCGTGTAGAGCGCGATCACCATCGCGTTGGTGACGGCGATCATCGTCGCGCGATGGCTGGCATGGCGATGGATCGCCAGCAGCAGGATGCCGCCGCAGATCAGGCCGATGCCTGCCCAGCTCGCCGGCGTCAGCGTTTCGCCGAGCACCTGCGCGCTGGCCAGCGCGACGATCAGCGGCGCGGTCCCGCGCATCAGCGGGTAGGTGTGGCCCATGTCTCCGGAGCGATAGGCCGCCGCGACCAGGATGAAGTAAATCTGGTGGATGGCGGCCGAAGCAATGACCCACGGCCAGCTTGCGGTTGCGGGCATTCCGGCAAAGGGCAGCGCGCAGGCCGCCATCACGGCAGCCGCACCCGCGACAAGGCCGGCTTCCTCGAGCTTGTTCTCGCCGGATTTGACGATGGCGTTCCAGCTCGCATGCATCATCGCGGCGAACAGGACGAGCAGGAGCACATGGGTCGGCATCGGCGGGTTTCCGTGTCGGCGTGATTGACCGCTATCCCTGTCACATTCACTAAACTGTCACAATCGGCGGCCGGGTATTGCTGCTCCCGCGAAATCGCTTGACCGGGCCGGGCTGCTTCGCGTATCCCCATCAGTGGGACACCTCCCCCCAACGGGAGGCTTACTATCTGGAAGGATAGATCATGACTGTAGCGAAGCCCGGCTCAAAGCCGAACGTGCCGCATTTTTCCTCCGGCCCCTGCGCCAAGCGCCCCGGATGGACCCCCGAAAATCTCAAGAACGCTGCCCTCGGTCGCTCGCATCGCGCGAAGATCGGCAAGGCCAAGCTCAAGCTCGCGATCGATCTGACGCGCGAGGTGCTTGAAGTTCCCGCCGACTACCGCATCGGCATCGTGCCTGCGTCCGATACCGGCGCCGTGGAAATGGCGCTGTGGTCACTGCTGGGCGCGCGCCCCGTCACCATGATCGCCTGGGAATCGTTCGGCGAGGGTTGGGTCACCGATGTGGTGAAGCAGCTCAAGCTCAAGGACGTGACCAAGCTGACCGCCGGTTATGGCGACATTCCCGACCTCGCCAAGGCCGATAAGAATTCCGACATCGTCTTCACCTGGAACGGCACGACCTCGGGCGTGCGCGTGCCGAACGCCGACTGGATCGCGGCGGACCGTGAAGGCCTGACGATCTGCGACGCCACCTCGGCGGCGTTCGCGCAGAAGCTCGATTGGGCCAAGCTCGATGTCACGACCTTCTCCTGGCAGAAGGCGCTGGGCAGCGAAGGCGGCCACGGCATGCTGATCCTGTCACCGCGCGCGGTGGCACGGCTCGAGAGCTACACGCCGGCATGGCCATTGCCCAAGATCTTCCGCATGACCAAGGGCGGCAAACTCATTGAGGGCATCTTCGTCGGCGAAACCATCAACACGCCCTCGATGCTTGCGCTGGAGGATTACCTCGACGCGCTGACCTGGGCGAAGTCGCTCGGCGGCCTCAAGGCGCTGATGGCGCGCGCCGACGCCAACACCAAGGTGCTGACCGACTGGCAGGCGAAAACGCCGTGGGTGGATTTCCTCGCAGCCGACAAGTCGATCCGCTCCAACACCTCGGTCTGTCTCAAGGTCGTCGATCCGGCGATCACCGCGTTGCCCGCCGATGCCCAGGCGGACTTCGCCAAGAAGCTCGTCGCTTTGGTGGAGAAGGAAGGCGCGGGTTACGACCTCGGCGCTTATCGCGACGCGCCCCCGGGTTTGCGCATCTGGTGCGGCGCGACGGTCGAGACCGCCGACGTTGCGGCGCTGACGCAATGGCTCGACTGGGCCTTTGCCGAGACCAAGGCTGCGCTGGCGAAAGCGGCGTAACGCATTACGCGATGTCATTCCGGGGCGCGCCAAAGGCGCGAACCCGGAATCCTCTGATGCTTTTCCCTTTCATGTCGAGATTCCGGGTTCGCTCACGCTGTTCGCGCCCGGAATGACGAACACAGGATCACTCCCATGACCAAACCCAAGGTTCTCATTTCAGACGCTTTGTCTCCTGCCGCCGTGCAGATCTTCAAGGATCGCGGCGTCGACGTCGATTTCCAGCCCGCGCTCGGCAAGGACAAGGACAAGCTTGCCGAGATCATCGGCAACTATGATGGCCTCGCCATCCGCTCCGCCACCAAGGCGACGGCGAAGATTCTCGCCAACGCCAAGAACCTCAAGGTGATCGGCCGTGCCGGTATCGGCGTCGACAACGTCGAAATCCCCGCCGCCACCGCGCGCGGCATCATCGTGATGAACACGCCGTTCGGCAATTCGATCACCACCGCCGAGCATGCGATCACGCTGATGCTGGCGCTGGCGCGCGAGATTCCGCAGGCCGATGCCTCGACGCAGGCCGGCAAGTGGGAGAAGAACCGCTTCATGGGCGTCGAGATCACCGGCAAGACGCTCGGCGTGATCGGCTGCGGCAATATCGGTGCGATCGTTGCTGACCGCGCGCTTGGCCTGAAGATGAAGGTGATCGCGTTCGATCCGTTCCTGTCGCCGGAGCGCGCCAAGGACATCGGCGTGGAGAAGGTTGAACTCGACGACCTGCTCAAGCGCGCCGACTTCATCACGCTGCACACTCCGCTCACCGACAAGACCCGCAACATTCTCGACGCCACCGCGATCAACAAGACCAAGAAGGGCGTGCGCATCATCAACTGCGCGCGCGGCGGTCTTGTGGACGAGACGGCGTTGCGGGCCGCGCTCGACAGCGGCCATGTCGCGGGTGCGGCGTTCGACGTGTTCGTCGAGGAGCCGGCCAAGGCCAATGTGCTGTTCGGCCACCCCAACGTGATCTGCACGCCGCATCTCGGCGCATCGACCTCGGAAGCACAGGAGAACGTCGCGTTGCAGGTCGCCGAGCAGATGTCGGATTACCTGCTGACCGGCGCGATCTCGAACGCGATCAATTTCCCGTCGATCACGGCGGAAGAAGCGCCGAAACTGAAGCCGTTCATCGAGCTGGCGGAAAAGCTCGGCTCGTTCGCGGGTCAACTCACCGAGAGCAACATCGCCAAGGTGCAGATCACTTACGAAGGTGCCGTTGCCGAGATGAAGGTGAAGGCGCTGACGGCGGCGGCGTTGTCCGGCCTGCTGCGTCCGATGCTGGGCGACGTCAACGTGGTGTCCGCGCCGGTCGTCGCCAAGGAACGCGGCATGGTGGTGGACGAAGTGCTGCGCGCGGCGGAAAGCGATTACGAGAGCGTCATCACCGTCACTGTGACCACGGAGAACATGGAGCGCTCGGTGTCCGGCACGGTGTATGCGGACGGTGCGCCGCGCCTCGTCAACATCAAGGGTATCCGCGTCGATGCCGAATTCGGCAAGTCGATGATCTACATCACCAACGAGGACAAGCCGGGCTTCATCGGCCAGTTCGCCTCGCTGCTTGGCGATGCCAAGGTCAACATCGCGACCTTCCATCTCGGCCGCAACCAGCAGGGCGGCGACGCCATCGCGCTGGTCGAGGTCGATGGACCGGTGCCTGCCGAGATTCTCGCCAAGGTCGCGAAGCTGCCGCATGTGAAGCAGGCAAAGGCGCTGACGTTCTGAACGCGTCAGCCCTGAAGGGCTTCTCCTAAACTTTGAAAGGCGGCTGCAACCGGATGGGTGCAGCCGCCTTTCGCGTTTGACAGGATGACTGACGATAATTAATTTAGAATCATTCTAATTATAGCAGGCTGCAAAGACAGCGACGGGGGCGAATAAGGTGGATTGTCCGGTCGCAGCGCGATTCCGTTGTGTCATCAGGCATATTCTGATCGGTGCCGCAGCGGCCTTTGGCCTCTCTGGCACCGCCGCCCATGCGACAGATGAGATCCAGGTCTACGACGCGTCGATTGCGGCGGTGGGCCAATGGACCATTCAGCAGCACCTCAATTATGTCGCGCGGTCAGTCCTTGCCGCCGTTTCCGGGAAGCTTTCGCTCCGATGGCAGCCTCAATGGCACGCCGGAATTCGCCTACGGCCTGACGGATTGGTGGGAGCTCGGCTTTTATCTGCCGTTCGCCGTGCAGGATCGGCAATTCCTGTCCGACGGCTTCAAGCTGCGAACCCTCTTTGTGTCGCCCAACGCCGGCCAGCGTGAGTTCTTCTACGGCGTCAATTTTGAGCTGGGCTACGAGACGCCGAAATTTTCCCAGACCCGATGGGGACTCGAAATTCGCCCGATCATCGGCATGCGAAAAGGCGACTACGAGTTCATCGTGAATCCGATCGTGGACATCGGGCTTGGCCGGTTGGGTGAAGCGGATTTCGCTCCGGCGTTCCGGGCAGCGAAGAAGGTTGCGCCGGATGTGCAGGTTGGCCTCGAATACTACGCGGATTTCGGCGAGATCGGCCGCTTCGCGGCGGTCCGCGATCAGCAGCACACACTGTTCGCGGTAACGGACTTCAAGGCCGGTGATTTCGATGTGAACTTCGGCGTGGGATATGGCCTCACGCCCGCTTCGGATCGTATCGTGATCAAGACAATCATCGGTTACGCCTTCCCGGTGCCGGGAAGCAAGCCGGACACTGCAGCGACCACGCTGAGAAATCCGTTCCGCGAGCAGAATACAGGCTTTAGGCCGAACGGATCATCATTCTGAGCGTATCCATGACCGGAGGTTTCCGAAGGGCGGCGGTGTCTTCTGCATGGCCGAAGCGCAGCCATTGGTGAAGCCGTTCTCGCGGCGGCCCCCGCGGTGTTTTTACTCAGGACTGCTTCGGCTTGCGCGCGGCGATCACCACACCGGCGAACACCAGTGCGTAGCCGACGATATGATACAGATGCGGCTCCTCGCCGAGCAGCCCGATCGCCATCGCCGATCCGAACACCGGAATCAGATGCAGGAACGGTGCGCTCCGGTTGGCGCCGATCAGTTCGATGCCGCGATTGTAGAACAGATAGGCGAGCGTCGAGGGGAAGATCGCGACATAGGCGAGAATCGGAATGGTGTGGGCATTCAGCGGCGTGACGCGACCTGATGCCATTTCCCATAAAAACAGCGGCAGGATGAACAGCGACCCAACCCCGCAGTTGAATGCGAGGAAGGAGAGCTGCTTCAGCGCCAGCCGCCGTGAGGCGAGCGCGGAATAAAGCCCGAAGACGAACAGCGCCACGGTGTAGCCGATGTCGCCTTTGTTGAAGTGAATTTGCAGCAGGGTCGACAACTGACCTTGCAGGATGATGGTTAGCACGCCCGTCAGCGAAATCACGATGCCGAACGCCTGCATCCATGTCAGGCGCACGTTGAACAGCACCAGCGCGAACAGGGCCACGTAGAGCGGGCCGGAGGATTGCAGCAGCAGCGCGTTGAGCGCCGTGGTGTATTGCAGGCTCCAGTAGCCGAGCGTGTTGAAGGTCGCGACGCCGGTGAAGGCGAGCAGGATCATCATGCCGAGGTTTCGGCGGATGGTTGGCCAATCAGCGACGAGGCCGGACCATGCGAACGGCAGCAGGGACAGGAAAGCCAGTTGCCAGCGCAGGTATGACAATGCCATCGGGGGAATCTGCCCGGCGGCATAGCGGCCGATGACGATGTTTCCCGCCCAGAACAGCATGGTGAGGCAGAGCAACAGATAGGGCCTGTCCATCAGGCGCAGGGACGGAAAAAGCGGCTTGGGCGGGGTCATGTCGGCAGTGGTACCAGTGAGTCGGTGGAATTCCGGCAATGTTACGATTTATCTGGGGATATCAATAGTTTGCCGACATGGTCATGCCTCCGTCAGAGGGCTGTTTTGCTTGCGTCACATCCCATCATCCTTTATCGGGTGGGGGCCTGGCATGCGAGCGTTCCTGCCGGTAGGCGCAGCCGTGTCCGGTTGCTTGAGATGAACGTAAGGATGCTTCCGAAAATGGCTTACCCCAATGGCTAATGTTGTGGTCGTCGGCGCTCAGTGGGGCGACGAAGGGAAGGGCAAGATCGTCGACTGGCTGTCAGAGCAGGCTGACATCGTCGTTCGTTTCCAGGGCGGGCACAATGCCGGCCATACACTTGTCATCAACGGCAAGACCTACAAGCTCGCATTGCTGCCATCCGGCGTGGTGCGGCCCTCGAAGCTGTCGGTCATCGGCAACGGCGTGGTGTTCGATCCGCAGGCGTTTGTCACGGAAGTGGCGCGGCTGAAGGAGCAGGGCGTCGCGGTGTCTCCCGACAATCTGCGCGTCGCTGAAAACGTGACGCTGATTTTACCGCTGCATCGCGAGCTCGATGCGGTGCGCGAGAACGCCAGCAAGGCGACCGCGATCGGTACCACCCAGCGCGGCATCGGCCCCGCCTATGAAGACAAGGTCGGCCGCCGCGCGATCCGCCTGATGGATCTCGCCGATCCGCAGACCTTGCCGCACAAGATCGAGCGGTTGCTGGCGCACCACAATGCGTTGCGACGGGGTCTTTCGCTTCCGGAGATCGATCCGGGTCTGGTCTTGAAAGAACTCGCGGAAGTCGCGCCGCAGGTGCTGCCTTATGCGGATTCGGTCTGGAATCTGCTCGACCACAAGCGCCGCGAGGGCAAGCGCATCCTGTTCGAGGGTGCGCAGGGCGCGTTGCTCGATGTCGATCACGGCACCTATCCCTACGTCACTTCATCGAACACGGTCGCGGCTTCGGCAGCGACCGGTTCGGGCATGGGCCCGAGTTCGCTCGGCTACGTGCTCGGCATCTGCAAGGCCTACACCACGCGCGTCGGCATGGGTCCTTTCCCGACGGAACTGACCGACGCGACCGGCGAACTGATCGGCCAGCGCGGCCGCGAATTCGGCGTCAACACCGGCCGCAAGCGCCGCTGTGGCTGGTTCGATGCGATGTTGGTCCGTCAGACCGTTCGCACCTGCGGCATTCACGGCCTCGCTCTGACCAAACTCGACATTCTCGACGGCTTCGAGGAGATCAAGGTTTGTGTCGGCTACGAGCTCGATGGTAAAGAGATCGACCATTTGCCGGCAGGCGAGGGTGCTCAGGCGCGGGTCAAACCGATCTATGAGACCATCGAAGGCTGGCAGGAGCCGACCGCGAACGCGCGTTCGTGGGCGGATCTTCCGGCACAGGCGATCAAATATGTCAGGCGTGTGGAAGAACTGGTGGGGTGTTCGGTTGCCCTGCTTTCCACAAGCCCCGAACGCGAAGATACTATTCTGGTGCAAAATCCATTCGAGGCGTGATGTCATGACAAACATGCGCCTCGGCAATCGGGTTGTGTAAAGGGTTCGCCGGCTGAACAAGAATGGCTGATTATTATCCCCTCATCGCGCGTGCCGTCGCCGGCCTCGATCCCAACGCTTCAGGGGAAAGCCGGCGTGCTTTGTATGAGCGCGCCCGTACGGCGCTGATCGCCCAGTTGCGCGGCGTGCAGCCGCCTCTCACCGAAGCTGAAATCACCCGCGAGCGCCTTGCGCTGGAAGAAGCCGTCCGCAAGGTCGAGGCGGAAGCCGCTCATCGCATGCGGGGAGAATCGCATCGTTCCGAGCCGCCGCGCGGCAGGCCGGAAGCCCCGCCCCGCGAAGGTCCGCGCCGGGGCGACATTCTGCGGGACAGCGCGCGTGCCGCGACCGGTGCGCGTGCCGCGCAGCCCGGCGCTCCGATGGCTCGCCCGACTGTATCGCGTAACGATGCACCACCGCCTTTCGAGGATCGCTCTCGCGTCCCCGGCCGTCCGCGCGGGCCGGAGCCGGATTCATTTTCCGGGCAGCCGCATGCACCGGCAGGTCAGGGGCAGGGTCGTCCGCCACATCCGCAGGGTGGCGTCGGGACGCGCGGATTCCGCGATGTCGTCGCCGATACCGATGAACTCGGCCGCGCCGCTTCGCAGGCCAACCGCTCGGCACGCAAGACGTTTGCCAACGTGTCCTCGCCGACGCCGGAGTTCGATCGTTCCGAGCCGGACATGGAACAACGCGGTGCGTATTCCGGCTATCCCGATGACGAATCCTATGAGGAGTTGACCGGCCACGAGCCTGCGCCCGCGAAAGTGCGGCGCGGCTATGACAGCGGTCCCGAGAAAATGCGCAGCGGTTTTCCGCTCAAGGGCGTGCTGTTCGCGGGTCTGGCGCTCATTCTGATCGGCGGCGGCATTCTCGGCTATCAGAAGTACGGCGCGTCGATGAAGTCGATGTTCAAGTCGTCGCCGCGGACTGCGATACAGAACGGGGCAGGCAGCGACACCGGCGTCCGTCCGAAGATTACCGACCGGGTCGGGCAATCGGATTCCAACCAGCAGGTCGCGCAGGTCGCGCAGCGCGCGATCCTCTATGAAGAGGATTCGTCCGATCCGCAGGGCAAGCAGACTGTCGGCACTGTGGTGTGGCGTCTCGATCAGGTCGCGGCGTCGCCGAAGCAGAAGCCGGACACCGCGATCAAGGCCGACGTCGAATTGCCCGACCGCAAGATGAAGGTGGCGCTGACGATCATGCGCAACACCGATCCGTCGATGCCGGCGACCAGCCATACGATGGAGATCGTGTTCACGGTCGGCCCCGATTTCGGTACCACGATCGCGAATGTGCCGGGTGTCTACGCCAAATCGCCGGATCAGCCGCGCGGCACGCCGCTCGCGGCCACGTCGGTCAAGGTGCAGGACGGCTATTTCCTGATCGGTCTTTCCAATGTCGATGTCGATCGCGCCCGCAACATTCAGGTGCTGAAGGAGCGTTCCTCGCTCGACATTCCGATTGTCTATGGCAACGGCAAGCGCGCCATCCTGTCGATCGAGAAGGGCTCGCCGGGCGAGCGCACCTTCAACGAAGCCTTCTCAGCCTGGGGACAATGACCTTGCGGATTACGCTCGCCGGCTCCCGTCATTTCGGAGTGAAAACGCTCGAGATGCTTCTCGCCCATGGCGTGGAGATCGCGGGCGTGATCGTGGCCGACGGCGAGGATCGTCTGGCGGCGGCCGCCCGCGCCGCGGGGCTTCATGTTCATGTGCAGGCCCACCCCAAGGTGATCGAAGCCTCGGAGATTCCGCCGGGCACCGACCTCATCATCACCGCGCACAGCCATGCCAAGGTGACGGAGGAGGCGCTCGCGGCCTCGCGTCTCGGCGGCATCGGCTATCACCCCTCGCTGTTGCCGCGCCATCGCGGCATCGCCGCGGTTGAGTGGACGATCAATGAAGGCGACCCGGTGACGGGCGGCACGATCTATCATCTCGCCGAGAAGATGGATGGCGGCGCGATCGCCGCGCAGGAATGGTGTTTCGTCAAGAAAGGCGAAACCGCGCGTGAACTCTGGGAGCGGGCGCTGGCGCCGCTCGGCCTCAAGCTGATGGCGCGCGTGATCGATCATGCCAAGGCATTCGGATCCCTGCCGTCCAAGCCGCAGGACGAGCAGTTCGCGACGCAGGCGCCGCGCATCAAGGCTCCCGTCGAAGCGTAAGCCAAAATGAAAATGCCCGGCATAGACCGGGCATTGCATCTCTCTTCCTTCCGTCTTTGTGCGTCAGGCCGCAGGCGTTTCGCCCTCGCGGACTGCAAACGTGACGAGATCGACGGCGTCGGTGACGCCTTCGGCGGCACGCCGCACGATGGTCTCGGCCATCTTGGCCTTGGTTGCGGGCGTTCTGTTCTGCTCGGCGATCTGGGCGACGGCGATGTTGAGCACTTCGCGTAAGGCAGCCACGGTTTCTGCGCTGAAAGTTTCTGGCGGACGATTGATCATGCGCGTCTCCTTGCTTGAATGGCTGGCGCACCATCGAGGTGCATTGAGGCGGTTGTGAGTCGAGTGAGAGTGAAAGAAAGCAAATCGGCGTGCGCGGATTCAGAATTCTTCAATTCATATTTTCTTCATGCTTTGCATCATGACGTGTTTGTAAGATCGTTTGTCGATGGCGCGTTATGACCGCACTACATCTTGTGCAACGCATGTGGTGATGACGATTAGTCGCTTTGGAATCGATATCGGTTCAAAATTCCCGGGCCTTCGCCGACCCTTTCATTTTCCCTTGATCGATCGATGGCCCCGGCCCATCCTCGGTTCCGGCTGGAGGATAGTTCATGAATTTCACAACAACGCGACGCCTGTCGTTTGGAATAGGTCTGATCTCGCTGCTGTCGGGCAGCCCGCTGCTGGCCGATGAGGAACTCAGCCTTTCCTTTCTGGACAAGAATGATTTTTATCTCTCGTCCGCCGGGTTCAAGGTGCAACTGGCGAACGGACCCAAGGGGGAGAAAGCGCTGCACGCCTTGCCGCCGCATCGTTTCGTGATTCACACCGTTAACGGCGTGGCGCGCTATCTGTTTGCCGATCCCAAGCGATGCGTCTGCATCTTCGTCGGCAACAAGGACAATTATCTGTCGTATCGCTCGATCCTGTCGCAGCCGCTGGGCGCCGCGCCCAACAATGTCGAGGCCGATTACAAGACCAATGCGTTGACGATGCTGAACGCCCCGCTGGGCGGCAATGACATTTACGATCCGGATTCGCTCTCGGCATTTTTGCAGGATTATTACTGACGAAAAAGCCGGCGTTTCCGCCGGCTTTCATCTCTATTCGATAGCGAAGCGAGTGCCTCAGTAGGCGGCCTCAAGGGCTGCCTGCTCCTGGCGCGCCACGGTGCTCTTGACCGCAGCCTGCACCTTCTCGAAGGCGCGGACCTCGATCTGGCGCACGCGCTCGCGCGAGACGCCGAACTCCGCGGCAAGATCCTCGAGCGTCATCGGCTCTTCGGCCAGACGTCGCGCTTCGAAAATGCGGCGCTCGCGCGGGTTGAGCACGCCCATCGCGCCGGTCAGCGCGTTGCGGCGGTGATCATATTCCTCGCTTTCCGCCATGATGGCTTCCTGGTTGGGCGAGGTATCGACCAGCCAGTCCTGCCATTCGCCGGGCTCGCCGTCGTCGCGGATCGGCGCGTTGAGCGAGGCATCGCCGCCGAGGCGGCGGTTCATGTCGATCACGTCGCGCTCGGTCACGCCGAGACGCTTGGCGATCAGCTTGACCTGATCCTCGCGCATGTCGCCTTCTTCCAGCGCCGAGATCTTGCTCTTGGCCTTGCGCAGGTTGAAGAACAGCTTCTTCTGGTTCGCGGTGGTGCCCATCTTCACGAGCGACCACGAACGCAGGATGTATTCCTGGATCGACGCCTTGATCCACCACATCGCGTAGGTGGCGAGGCGGAATCCCTTTTCAGGCTCGAAGCGCTTCACCGCCTGCATCAGGCCGACATTGCCTTCCGAGACGACCTCGGAGATCGGCAGGCCGTAGCCGCGATAGCCCATGGCAATTTTCGCCACGAGCCGCAGATGGCTGGTCACGAGTCTATGCGCCGCATCCCGGTCGTCATGCTCGCGCCAACGCTTGGCGAGCATGTATTCCTCCTGCGGTTCAAGCATCGGGAATTTGCGGATTTCGGCGAGGTAATGGGAAAGACCGGATTCTCCGTTGAGAACCGGCAGAGTGGCTGTCCGGGCCATGTGGGTGCGCCCTCCGTTGTTCAGGCCCCCGACATCGGCGGGCCAGGCAGGCTGCTGCTTTGTCAAAGCCAGCGGAGCTGCAATGTTCCGCGACGGGACATCTCCGTCACGCAGGTGCAGCATACCCGAGGGGAGCGAAAAGGGGAAGAACAAAACGGGGTCACGAAGCCGTGACGCCTGTTAAATGTATGTAACCTTAGAGTTTTCTCAATTGGTCTGCGTCAAGGCGCCGCGCGCAGGGCGCTCTGCAAGAGAACCAAATCCTCCGGCAACCCCGACTGCCAGTTCATTATTTCTCCTGTGGCCGGGTGTTCGATCTGGAGGAGATAGGCATGGAGAGCCTGTCTGCCCAGAGCCGCCACCGCCGTTTTTGCCGGAGTGCCTAACTGGTTGGCCTTGGTGCGGAAGCCCGAACCATAGACGTCGTCGCCGATCAAGGGGTGGCCCGCATGGCCGAGATGGACCCGGATCTGATGGGTCCGCCCGGTCTCGAGCTGGCAGGCGAGCAGGGCGGCGAGCGGCTTGCCGTCCCGCCCCTCGAAGCTCTCAAGCATCTCCCAATGAGTGACGGCATGCCGGCCGCCTTGCCGGACCGCCATTTTCTCCCGTGCGAAGGGATGGCGGTCGATCGGTTGGTCGATGGTCCCGTGCGACCGTGAGGGTGCTCCCCAGACGAACGCCATGTAGCCGCGCCGCAGCGCGCCGGTGCGGCCGTGGTCAGCGAACTGCGCCGTGAGCGACTGGTGCGCGCGATCGTTCTTCGCCACCACCATCAGCCCGGTGGTGTCCTTGTCGAGCCGGTGCACGATGCCGGGGCGTTTGACGCCGCCGATGCCGGAAAGGCTTGTGCCGCAATGGGCAATGAGAGCGTTGACCAGCGTGCCGGTCTCATGCCCTGCCGCTGGATGCACCACGAGCCCCTTCGGCTTGTTGAGTACGAGGAGGTCGTCATCTTCGTAGACGATATTGAGCGGAATGTTTTCGCCTTCCGGCTCGGGGGCGACGGCAGGTGGAACCTCGACGATGATCGTCTCGTCCGCCTTGACCTGATAGGCGGGGTCCTGAACCGGGGCGCCGCCGATGCTGACATGGCCGGCCACGATCAGGGCCTTCAGCCGGGTGCGCGAGAGGTCCTCGACCTGCTCGGCGAGCACGCGGTCGAGCCGCTGCGATTGGCCTGGCGATTTGCCCGCAGCCCCGGCTGTGATAATGCGGCGTTCGCCGGTACTTTCCGCACCCTGGTGATTTGAAGAAGACCCTTGCATGACTGAACATGTAGCTGCCGAACTGACGCCTGAACAGGCCGCCATGATGGCGCGGCTCAAGCGCCTGATGCTGATCGCGGGCCTGACCACGGCTCTCGGGATCGGGGCGGTATTCATCGCCATCGGCTACAAGCTGTTTCGTGGTGAAGGTGCGACTAAAGCGGCCACCGAAGCCACGATCATGGTGCCCAAGGGCAGCCGGATCGTCTCCACGGCGGCGCTGGAGGACCGGATCGCGGTGACGCTGGATATCGGCGGGGCCACCGAAATCCGCACCTATGACGCCAAAACCTTCAAATTGCTGGGCCGGGCCCGGTTCGCGACCGAGCCTTAACCTTCCACACCGGCTTTTCGCACCTTGCGAATTGCGCCCGTGGCGGCTATCCCTTGCCCCAACGCTCCCTTCGTCTAGCGGTTAGGACGCGGCCCTCTCAAGGCTGAAACAGGGGTTCGATTCCCCTAGGGAGCGCCAAATTGCCGCCACTCAGAATAGAACTGCGAACTCAGATTGTTACGATGCTTGCTTCTGGCGCAATGCTGATGCTTCGCAACATTGGCTCAGGACCCAAAGCAAACAACGACTTCTTTTCTGGGTAGGCTTAGACTTAGATCGTAGCTTTCGGACCAAGTGCGACCGCTGATGCGCTCTTAGCCGTAAACTCCACGACCAGTTTCGGCATCAGGTCCTTCGATCCACTAAGAAAGCCTATCACTGAATCCTGCACGATGTCGTCGAGATACGAAGGAGTCGGTGTGCAGTACACGAAGCGTCGGATTGCCATATAGAAGATGCGTCCGTGCAGGCCCCAGAACATTTCCAGTTCGCGCTCTGATATCGGCACGTCGTCGGCGCTTGGAAGTCCCAGGTCGTGGCGTAGCTCCCGGCAGGCGGGATCGATGATCTCGCGATTGACGATAGCCAAGTAGCGACTGGTAATGTCGAACGACTTCAGGCCCGACGAGACGAAAATCCTCACCCAGTTGTAGTCGAATACGCGCTCGACATATTCGAGATAGAACTGGGTGAGCCTCGATTCGAGAGACCGCGTGCGGTCGCGGATCAGCGGTCCCCAGTTCGGATTCCACCGGCTCAGATAGATGTGCTCATAGACGCGCTCGACCAGGGCCTCCTTGCTCGGAAAGTGCCGGTAGATCGTCGCATGCGTAATTCCCATGCGTTTGGCGAGTTCGCGGGTTTGTCCCTCGAAACCGCGTTCGGCAAAAAACCGGATGGCTTCATCGAGAATGAATTGCTCACGGTCCGCCGCGCGCATGTTGCGTCGCCGCGGTTGTTTCGCCGCGATCTTCCTGACTGATTTTACGACCTTTTTGGCCATGGCGTGAATCGGACTTCCAAATCTGCGTTACGCTACCGCAATCCAAAAAAGTGACCAAATGGTCATTTCTGTTGACGAGTCTGTCTCCGACGTGGTTGGATTAAGTTACCAGATGGTCACAAATCTGGATGGCTGCCTCGAGGGAGGTTTCGTTGAAGGCCAGAGCGTTCAGCTATGTGCGTCCGACGACGGTCGAAGACGCACTCGGCGCATATGCAGGATCGGGTGACGACGCGAGCTATATCGCGGGCGGGCAGAGTCTCGTTCCGGCCTTGGCGATGCGGTTGCAGGCGCCATCATTGCTTGTCGACATTTCCCATATCGATTCCATGAAGGGGATTTCCCTTGATGGAAACTGGCTGCGCATCGGTGCGCTCACCCGGCATTTTGAAACACTCAGCGATCCGCTGATCCGCAAGCATGCGCCGTTGCTCAGCGAGGCGGCGCCTTATGTTGCGCATCCGGCGATCCGCAACAAAGGCACGTTGGGCGGTAGCGTTGCGCTGGCCGATCCGGCTTCCGAATTCCCGGCGATGATGCTGGCGCTCGGTGCGGAAATGGAGATCGCCGGTCCATCGGGCACGCGCCGCATCGCGGCCGATGACTTCTTTCTCGATCTTTATCAAACCGCATTGGAGCCCGGTGAACTGCTGGTCGCTCTGCATGTGCCGGTGGTGAAGCCAAGCCAGCGGTGGGCGTTCGATGAACTTGCCCGCCGGCGCGGCGACTACGCCATTGTAGGTGTCGGTGTCATCGCGTCATTTGACGGGGAAACCGTCAGCGATGCCCGCATCGTATTCATTGCAGTCGGCGCGACGCCGGTTCGCGCGAAGGCCGCTGAAAGCGCATTGATCGGCAACAGGCTTGACGCCGAGACGATCCAACGCGCTCAGGCCGCGCTTGAGACAGACCTCGATCCGCCGGACGATAAACATATGACCTCGGCGATGCGGATGCATCTGGCGCGGGTTGTGCTCGGACGACTGCTTCATCGCGTGATGGAGGCGGCATGACCGATAAGATGCCGATCACATTGACGATCAATGGAGAGGTGGTGTCGCGCCATGTGTCGCCGCGGGACACGCTGGCGGATTTTTTGAGGCAGGATCTGCAACTCACCGGCACGCATATGGGCTGCGAAATGGGCGCGTGCGGTGCATGCCTTGTGCTTCTCGACGACAAGCCGATCCATGCCTGCCTGATGTTCGCAGTTCAGGCTGATGGAATGACGATCGAGACGATCGAAGGGTTGAACGATCGCGGCGCCATCGCTGACATTCAGGAGGCATTTCATCAGCGCAATGCGTTGCAATGTGGCTTCTGCACCGCAGGTGTTCTCGTGACCGCCTACCATCTTCTGAAAACGGACCTCACAGGCTCGCGGGAGCATATCCGCGACGGGTTGTCGGGCAATTACTGCCGCTGCACGGGGTATGAAGCGATCGTCGATGCGATCGAGACCGTGGCACGGGATCGAAGGACAGGTCTGATCAGCGTGCGGGAGGAAGCTGACGTATGAACACGCCGCTTCACTCCATCGACAGGCCAAATTCCTACATCGGCCGATCCGTCTCGCGCCCGAACGCGAAGCGGCTGCTTGCAGGCCGCGGACGTTACGTCACCGACCTGATGTTGCCGCGCATGCTCCATGCGGCATTCGTTCGCAGTCCCTATGCCCATGCGCGGATCGTTTCCATCGATATGGCAGACGCCAAAGCCATGCCGGGTGTGCGGCTGATTGCGACCGGCGAAGACCTCTCGCGCATCTGCAAGCCCTGGCTCGGCATGCTTGATCACTTCAAGGGCATGAAATCGTCCGAGCAATTGCCGTTGCCGATGGACAGGGTTGTCTGGGCAGGGCAGGCGGTCGTCGCCGTCGTTGCGGATACGCGCGCGCAGGCTGAGGACGCCGCCGAGGCGGTCATGGTTGAGTTCGAGGAAATCGCGCCCGTGGTGGATATCGATGCGGCGCGGGCTGCCGGAAGCGAGATCATCGCGCCGGAACTCGGCACCAATGTTTGTTTCAATACAAAGATCGATACCGGCGGGGTCGACGGCATTTTCGCGACGGCAAAGCATGTGGTGGAGGGGGAGTTCACCTTCGGCCGCCACACGGCGGTGACGATGGAGCCGCGCGCGATCGTTGCCGACTATAATCCGAGCGAGCACCAACTCACGGTGCATCACGCCACGCAAACCCCGTATCAGTTTCAGGATCTCTATTCCCGGCACTTCGGTGTCCCGGAAGCCAATGTTCGCGTGATCGCGCCGGACATTGGCGGCTCGTTCGGCATGAAGCTGCACGTCTATCACGAGGACATGGCGGTGGTTGGCCTGAGTATGATGCTTGGCCGGCCCGTGAAATATGTCGCCGACCGGCTGGAGGCGTTTCTGTCGGACATTCATGCGCGAGATCACCGCGTCCGTGCCCGGCTCGCAATGGACGAGTCTGGCACGATCCTGGCGATGGATGTCGATGACGTGACCGCTGTCGGGGCGTTCTCCAGCTTTCCGCGCACCAGTGTGGTGGAAGGCAATCAAGTGGTCCGCCTGATCGGTACACCGTATCGGTTCAAGAACTACCGCGCGGAATTGTCGGTGGTGTTTCAGAACAAGGTGCAGACCAGTCAGTATCGCGCGGTCGGCCATCCCATCGCCTGTGCCGTGACGGAACGGCTTGTCGATATGGCTGCATTGCGGGCAGGACTCGATCCGTTCGAGATGCGGGCGAGGAATTTCATTCCGGACGATGCCTATCCGTGCGCCTCGCCCAGTGGTTTCAAGTTCGAATCATTGTCACACGAAGTTTGTCTCGCGCGCCTCAAGACGATGATGAATTACGATGGCTTGCGCGCCGAACAAGCGGAGTTGCTGAAAAAAGGCATTCGCCGTGGCATCGGCATCGCCGCGTTTGTCGAGATCACGAATCCCGGGCCGGCATTTTATGGTGTGGGCGGCGCGCGCATTTCTGCGCAGGACGGCGCCATCATCAAGGTAACGCCCTCGGGCGAAGTGCAGTGCCAGATTTCGGTTACGGAGCTTGGTCAGGGCACCGAAACCATTGTCGGCCAGATCGTGGCCGAGACGCTGGGGATCGATCGCGAGCGCGTGAAGGTGATGACGGGAGACACCGACAATACACCTCATGGCGGTGCGACCTGGGCCTGCCGGGGCGCGGGCATCGGCGGCGAAACCGCGCTGCAGGGCACGAAGAAACTGAAAGCCAACATTCTCTCCGTCGCCGCGGCGATCCTGCAGGAAAAGCCGGAGCGGCTGGATATCCGGAATGGGTACATTGTCGATGCCGATGGCGGCCAGCAGCGCATTGCGCTCGCTGAAGTGGCTCGCATCGTCTATTTCCGCTCCGATACATTGCCGCCCGACACAAATCCTCAGCTCACCGTCGCACATCATTATGCGCCGCAGGGTTATCCGTTCGCCTTCACCAATGGCATCCAGGGTAGCCTGATCGAGCTCGACGCCGAGACCGGCTTTGTGAAGATCCTCAAGCACTGGGTCGTCGAGGATTGCGGGCGCGTCATCAATCCGATGCTGGTCGATGAGCAGATTCGTGGTGGCGTGGTGCAGGGGCTCGGCGCGGCATTCTTTGAAGAATGCCTGTACGACGACAATGGTCAGCTCACCAACGGATCGCTCGCCGATTACCTCGTGCCGATGGCGGTTGAGATGCCGGACATCGAGGTCGCGCATGTCGAGACTCCGACGCAGGACACAGAACTTGGCGCCAAAGGCTGCGGCGAAGCAGGGACGGCTGCGGCCGCGGCTGCTGCGATGAATGCGGTGAACGATGCACTGGCGTCACTCGATGCCACGATCGGCCAAATACCAATGACGCCGGCGCGCATTCTGCGTGCGTTAGGCCACGAATAAAAAAAGTAGCTGAAACGATAAAACATACCGGAGGAAACGATGACTGACATGAAACATACGGCCTTCTTTCCGCTCTCCCGCCGCGCCACCTTGAAGGGCCTTGGTGCCGGGGCCAGCCTGCTTGCAATGCCGTGGGTCGCGCGTGCGCAGGGCGGTGACACCATCAAGATCGGATTTCCGATGCCGCTCACAGGCCCATACGCGGCGGAGGCAAAGGATCAGGTGAAAAGCGCGCAGCTTGCGGTTCAGCAGATCAACGACAAGGGTGGCGTCGCCGGCCGCAAGGTCGAATTGCTGGTGCGTGACGACAAGCTCAATGCCGGAGAGGCTGCGACGCGCGCTCTGGAATTGATCGAAAACGATAAAGTCAGCGCCATTGTCGGTGCGTTGTCGAGCGCGATTCAGCTTGCGACCAACGAAGTCACCCGTGCCCGTGGAGTGCTTTATATTTCCATCAGTCAGTCCGACAGCATCAACGAGGTGAAGGATTTCAGCAAGTACACCTTCCACGAGGCGTTGAACCCCACCATGACCACGGCAGCAGTGGCGAAGCACACTTTCAAGAAAGGGGCCAAGATCGCTTATCTCGCGGCCGACTATGCCTATGGCCACGAAATGGTGCGTGGGTTCAAGCGCGCGGGAGATGCGATCGGAGCCGTGACCGTCGGGGAAATCCTGCATCCGATCGGAGCGCCGGATTACTCGACTTTCATTCCGCGCATCAGTGCAATGAAGCCGGATATTCTCTGTATCTGCAATTTCGGGCGCGACCAGGCCAACTCGATCAAGCAGGCGGTCGATTTCGGCCTCAAGGACCAGATGAAGATTGTCGTGCCGGTTATCCTGCATAACCAGCGGCTGGCTGTCGGCCCCGATGTATTCGAGGGCGTTATCGGCGGCTCGAACTATTATTGGGGCATGGAGGATACGGTTCCCTCCGCCAAGGCTTTCAACGATGCCTTCCGCGCGACGCATGGTGGCGCCACGCCGACCGACTATGGCGCCTACGGCTACACCGGCGTGATGTCGTTGTTGCTTGCGATGCAGGCCGCCGGCGGCACGGTCACCGACAAGATGGTCACGTCGCTTGAAGGGTTGAAGTACGACGTCGCCAAGGGGTCGCAATATTATCGCAAATGCGATCACCAGTCGGTGCAGTCGGTTCTTGTTCTGGAATCGAAGAAGAAGGCCGAGATGAAGAGTGATCTCGATCTCTTCAAGATTCTGGCGACCGAACCGGCCTCCGAAAGCGTGCTGCGCAGCTGCGCAGAACTCGGCTTCCCGACCTGACGGTATTGAGTGGATGATGGACTTTAGCCTCATCGCCATGCAGTTGTTCTCGGGGATCGCGCTCGGCGCGATCCTCGTGATGGCTGCGCTCGGCCTGTCGATTATTTTCGGCATGCTGGGAGTCGTGAATTTCTCGCATGGTGCCATGTTCATGGTGGGTGCGTATGCCGGGCTGTGGGTTGCGTCGCTCACCGGCAGCTTCTGGTGGGGCTTGCTGGTTGCGCCGCTTACCATTGGTGTGTTCGGCATGGCGGTGGAGTTTTTGCTGATCCGCCCGCTTTATGGCCGTTCCGTCGATGATCCTCTGCTACTGACCTTTGGCCTCGGTTACGTGCTGGTTGAAGCCGTACGCATTGTGTTCGGCAGCGACGGGATCCCATTCCCGACGCCCTCGCAGTTACGCGGAGTGGTGAATCTCGGCATCGGCTATTTTCCGATCTATCGATTGTTCGTCATTGGCGTGGTCGGCGTAATTTTACTGACGCTGTGGCTGTTGCTGGAAAAGACGAAATTCGGCCTGATCGTGCGCGCAGGGGCTCGCGATCCGCAGATCATGCGCGTGCTGGGTGTCGATATCGGCAAGGTCTGGCTACTGGTCTTCGGTCTGGGTGTCGGTCTCACGGCGCTTGGCGGCGTGCTTGCTGCGCCGATGCGCACGGTCAATCCCGAGATGGGATCGCTGGTGCTGGCCGAAGCGTTTGTCGTCACCGTGATCGGCGGCATGGGGTCGCTGGCCGGGTCCGTGGTTGCGGGGCTGGTTGTCGGCATTGCGGTCAGCATGACATCGTTGATCGCGCCGGAGATGGCGCAGATCGTCATGTTCGCGCTGATGGCGCTCATCCTCCTGGTCCGTCCGCAGGGCCTGTTCGGAAAATCGGGCGCTCACGCATGACCGACATCAATCCTGTCGCATCGCCGCTGGCGTCAGCAGATCGCGCACCGACGAATCTCACCGTCACAAGCGGATGGCGAGCACGGCTTATGAAATGGCGGGTGCCGCTGTCGATTCTCGCACTCTGCGTGCTGCCGTGGGTGTTGCCGTCGAAGGCTCTCGCGGTGAACGTGCTGATCTATGGCGTGGTGTGCGTCGGCTATAATCTGCTGTTCGGCTATACCGGCCTGCTGTCATTCGGCCATGCTGCGTTTTTCGGTGCTGGCGCCTACATCACCGGCATCGCGATCGTGCATTTTGGGTTGCCCTGGTACGCGGCGGTGGTGCTCGGAGTTCTCGGCGGCGGGCTTCTGGCATTGGTGATCGGCGCGCTGTCCATACGCACCCGCGGCATCTACTTTGCCATGGTGACGCTCGCGCTGGCGCAACTCGTCTACTATGTCGCGTTGCAGGCATCGAACTGGACCGGCGGTGAAAATGGTCTGCGCGGCTTTACCGTCAGCAAGATCGATCTGTTTGGCCTTCAGATCAATTTTCTCGATCCGCTACAGAAATATTATGTGCTGATGGCGTTTGCAGGGCTGGCGCTTTGGTTTGTCTCGCGGATTCTGAATTCGCCGTTCGGGGCAGTCATCGAGGCAATACGCGAGAACGAAACCCGGGCACGGGCCTGCGGCTATAATGTCGAGCGGGCGAAGCTCATGTCGTTCACGCTATCCGGCCTGATCTGCGCGCTGGCCGGAACGCTGTCGGCGATGCATCTCGCCATCGTGCCGCTCGATTCATTGCACTACCAGACATCGGGCATGATCGTGATGATGACGCTCCTCGGAGGCGCGGGCTCGTTTTTCGGGCCCTTCGTCGGTGCATTGGCGTTTCTGCTGATGGAAGACGTGTTCTCGATCTGGACGTCGCACTGGCAGATCGTCGTCGGCTCGGTGTTCATTCTATTCGTGCTGTTCCTGCCGAAGGGAATCTGGGGAGCATTATTGGCATGGAGGGTGCCGAAATGAGCGAGCACCTTCTTTCCGTCGAGAATATCGGCCGTACTTTCGGCGGTTTCAAAGCCCTTGAAGGGATCACGGCAAATTTCGAGCAGAACAAGGTTACGGCAGTCATCGGACCGAACGGCGCGGGGAAGAGCACCTTCTTTAATGTGCTGTCGGGTGTGCTGGCGCCATCCACCGGCCGTATCACCTACAAGGGCAAGGACCTCACCGGAACGCCCCAGCATCGCTTCGTACATCTTGGCATCGCGCGCTCATATCAGATCACAAACATCTTTCCGCTTCTCACGGTTCATGAAAATGTGCGTGTTGCAGCGCAGGCGCTGCATTCGCGTTACAACATCTGGACAAATCGCGATCGGCTCAAGAACCTTGATGAGAGAGCCGACACTGTATTGAACGCCGTCGGCCTGTATGAGCGCCGTCATACAGTGGCAAAGTTTCTCGCACACGGTCAGCAACGCGCGCTTGAAATTGCCGTTGCGCTGGTCGCCGATCCTCAACTGCTGCTGCTCGATGAGCCGACGGCGGGCATGGGGCCGGAGGAAACCAAGGAGATGGTTGCCTTGATTGAGCGGCTCGCGGCTGAGCGGACCATCCTGCTGGTCGAGCACAAGATGAAAATGATCCTTGGCCTCAGCGATCGCATCCTGGTGCTGCACCATGGCAAGCTGATTGCCGATGGATCGCCGCAGCAAATTCAATCGGACCCCGAAGTGCGCCGCGTCTACCTGGGGCAAAGTCATGGCTATGCTTGAAGTCAAGAAACTGAATGCCTGGTATGGCGCAAGCCATGTGCTGCATGGCGTATCGTTTTCTGTCGAACCGGGTGAGATTGTCGCGCTTGTCGGCCGCAACGGTGCGGGCAAGACAACGACTATTCGCACTGTTATGGGCCTGATGCAGCGCGCCTCCGGGGATGTCGCGTTCGACGGCCGCGAAATCATGCCGCTTGCGGCACACGAGCGTTTCCGGATCGGTCTTGCCTATGTGCCGGAGGAGCGCCGTATCGTTCCGGGACTGACGGTGCGCGAAAATCTCCGGCTCGGCCTTTTGGCGAGCGACAGCAATATCAATGAGCGTGCCGCAATCGATGAGATTGCGGAAATCTTCCCGCGGCTAAAAGAGCGTCTTGATCAGCAGGGTTCGACCATGTCGGGCGGGGAGCAGCAGATGCTTGCCATTGCCCGCGCGATGATCGCCAAACCGAAGATGATTCTGCTCGACGAACCATCAGAAGGCATCATGCCGGTATTGGTCGAGGAGATGGGTGTTTTGTTCCGGCGTCTGCGCGACTCCGGTGTGACGTTGCTTCTCGTGGAGCAGAACGTCGAATGGGCGCTGCGGCTGGCGAGCCGGGCGATCATTATCGATCAGGGTGAAATCGTCTACGAAAGCAGCTCAGCGGCTCTCCTTGCTGACAAGGATATTCAGGATCGCTACTGCGCGGTCTGACGTCGCGAACGGATTAAGGAACATGATATGGAAATGAACGGTAGCGAGCGGATTGCCGCATCGAAGGAGGTGGTCTGGGCAGCGTTGAACGATCCGGCGATCTTGCAGCAATGCATTCCCGGATGCCAGAAGCTGGAAAAGGCGTCAGACAGCGAGATGACGGCGACCGTGACGCTCAAGGTGGGGCCGGTCAAGGCTTCGTTCAACGGTAAGGTCACCCTGTCGGATATCGATGCGCCGAACAGCTATCGCATCACCGGTGAGGGGGCAGGCGGTGTTGCTGGATTCGCCAAGGGGGGCGCAAATGTGCGTCTTGAACAGGACGCCGACATAACCGTGCTGCATTATGACGTCGATGCACAGGTCGGCGGCAAGATTGCCCAGCTTGGAAGCCGCCTGATCGATTCAACGGCAAAGAAGCTCGCAGGTGAGTTTTTCGCGAAGTTCGGGAATGTTGTGACCGGAACGGCTGGATGAATGCCTGAGGCGGCCAATCAATGTCCTCTTCTGGCGCTTTCCCGACGTTCGCTCACTGAGCACAAACAAGATCGTGCCAGAAAATGCCAATTGAGGAAGGTAAAACTTCCTCAATCGCACTATCCAGACCCGACATCAATTGTAGCCTTTAAGAGCGGTGCCGCGGTCAATTCAGTCGCTGCTGTGTCGTTTGTTCGTACCAGTCGAACGGCTGGTCGGTCATGTTGACCATCACGCTCTTAACTTCGAAGTGGTCGTCGAAGGACTCAGGCCCAAATTCGCGGCCGACGCCTGAAAGTTTGACGCCGCCCCAAGGCGAGGCCGGGTCGAGCCGATGGTGGTCGTTGATCCAAACGATGCCACATTGCAACGCGCTGGCGACACGATGAGCGCGCGAGACATCCTTGGTGCGGATGGCGGCGGCAAGTCCGAACGGCGAGTCGTTCGCCAGCGCGATGGCTTCTTCTTCACTTGAGAACGGCGTGATCGAGGTGAAGGGGCCGAACACCTCTTCCTGGAAGATGCGCATCTTCGCGCTGACGTCCGCAAAAACAGTCGGCTCCACGAAGTAGCCGCCGCTGTTCGACATATGCTTCGGAACGCCGCCGCCCGCGACCAGGCGCGCGCCTTCGTCGAGACCGAACTTCACGTAATTCAGCACGCGCTGGCGCTGCTTTTCCGAGATCACCGGGCCGAGTTGCGTGGTGGTTTCGGTGGGATCACCGATGCGGATGGATTTTGCCTTTTTCGCCAGTTTATCGACGAACTCGTCATAGACGTCTTTATGTACGATCTGCCGGCTGCCGCAGACGCAGGTCTGGCCCGCGCCGATGAAGGCGCCGAACGCGGCATAGTTGACGGCGCGATCCACGTCGAAATCCGGGAAGGTCAGCACTGGCGTCTTGCCGCCGAGTTCGAGTGTTTGATGCGCGAAGATGCGGCCCGCATGCGCGCCTGCGATTTGTCCGGCTTCGGTGCCGCCCGTCAGAACCAGCTTGTTGTAATCGGGATGTTCGCAAAGCGCCTTGCCGGTGGTCGGGCCAAGGCCGGTGACAATGTTGAAGACTCCGTCCGGCAGGCCGGCTTCGGAGAAAATGCGCGCCAGCGCCAGCGTGGTCAGCGGCGTGTATTCGGAAGGCTTGACTACGGTGGTGCAGCCCGAGGCGAAAACCGGCGCAAGACTTTTCGACAAGATCATCAGCGGATGATTGAAGGGCGTGCAGTTGGCGACAACGCCGACCGGCCGCCGCAGCGTGTAGTTGAGATACTCGCCCTCGACCGGGATCACCGCATCGCGCCGCGCGAGCGCCAGACCGGCATTGTAGCGGAAGAAATCGGGTACGCGGCGGAGCTGGGCGCGTGTCTCGTTGACCGGCCTGCCGTTGTTGATGGTCTCAAGCTGATAGAGTTCGTCGAGATTGGCCTCGAACGCATCGGCGAGCTTGTTCACCAGCCGGGCCCGCGTGCGAACCGGCATGCTCGCCCAATCCTTTCCTTCAAAAGCGCGGCGGGCGCTTTTCATTGCGCGATCGACGTCCCTTGCGGTGCCGTGCGCGATCCTGGCGATGATGTCGCCGGTGGCCGGGTTGTGGACAGCAAGCGTCTCGGAGGTTTCGCTGGCCACCTCGCGGCCGTCGATGAAAAGTCCGTGTGTTTCGATATTTTTTGCAGATTGCGGGTTCGCTTGGACAGACATGTAACCTCCGATGGTACGCACTATGCTTGCAGCACAGCCCATTCGAGAGCTGCGCTGAAACGCTTCACTGCCGCGGTGACGTGTTTTTTCATCAGGTTGGCGGCGAGGCGCGAATTGCGCGCCTGCAATGCCGTGATGATGGCGCTGTGTTCTTCGGCAAGCTTGTCGGGGTTGTGCCCGCGCAAGGAGGCGACGCTCATCCGGGTGAGGCGGTCGGCCTCCTCGATGAGGTCGCAGGTTGTGCGCGTCATCCGGCCATTGCCGGAGCATCGCGCGAGTGCACAGTGAAAGTCGCGATTGTAGGCGATGAATTCGCTTTCGGACTTGCCGTGAAAATGGCGGAACCGGTCCAGGGCCTTCAACTGTTCGTCGCTGGCGTTCTTTGCGGCCTCGACGACACACGCGACTTCGAGCGCGCAGCGGAATGTGAACATGTCGCGCGCGTCGGTCAGGGAGATCGGCGACACGCGATAGCCCTGACGCGGCATGACGGTCACGAGTCCGTCGCGCACGAGATGCTGAAGGGCTTCGCGGACAGGCGATTTGCTGACCTCGAACTGCTGCGCGAGCTCCTGTTCGCGCAGGTCGGTGCCCGGCGGCAGCTCGCAGGTGAGGATACCGCGCTTTAGCTCGTCGTAGATTCGTGTCCCGTGCATGACGGCCGGGGCCAAGGTTTGATCGCTCATATTTAGTCTTCTAAGATATTACAACATTGCCGTAAAGGGCATTTGTCTCGATAGACTGGCGATGGTTGTTGACGATAAAATCAAGCATATCATTTTGATTTATATTATTAAAATGTATAATCTGCAAATAAGCCAAAATGGATTGGTGCTTTGATCTTGACTCATTTCGAAGCAAAGTGACATCTTACAAAAATAAAAAAATAGAAATCTGATACGTCAGAGTTAGTCGGGAGCGAAAACGATGATGCGGTCAAGCGTTCTGGTTTCAGCGGCCGTGGCGGCCCTGCTGGTGTGCACTCTGCCGGTCGAGGCTGCGGACACCGGCCCGCTCAAGGTCGGTTTCCTGACGGTTCGGTCGGGCGCGCTGGCCGCCGGCGGCCGGCAGATGGAGGAAGGGCTGAAGCTCTGCATCGATGAGCATCACGGCGAAATGGCCGGCCGCAAGATCGAGGTGATTACCGCCGATACGGCAGGGCAACCCGCAGTCACCAAGACCAAGGCGCAGGAACTGGTCGAGCGCGACGGCGCTCAGGTTCTGATCGGCCCGCTTGCCGCATTCGAGGCCCTCGCCATCGACGAATATATCCGGCAGACCAAGACACCGATCATCTCGCCTTCGGCAGCTGCGGAAGATCTCACCCAACGCAAACCCAACCCGTGGTTCGTGCGCGCGGTCGGCACATCGGCGCAGCCGTATCATCCGTTCGGGGAGTATGCCGCCAAGGAATTGCACTACAAGAAGATCGCGATCATCGCCGACGACTTTGCGTTCGGCCATGAAATCGCGGCAGGCTTCCAGCGCACGTTCGAGCAGAACGGCGGTAAGGTGGTTCAGAAGCTGTGGTCTCCGCTCAACACCGCGGAGTATGGCACTTACATCACGCAGATCGACCCAAGCGTCGACGCTGTTTTCGCGGCTTTCGCCGGCGGCAACGGCATCAAGTTCCTCAGCGAGTACAAGAACTACGGCATGCAGAAGCCGGTGCTCGGCTCCATGACCACGGTGGATGAAGGCATCCTCAAGCGCATGGGCGATGAAGCGCTCGGGGTGATTTCCGCGGGCTGGTACAGCGCCGCGACCGATACGCCGACCAACAAGAAATTCGTCGCGGCGATGCGCAAGGCCTATGGCGCTGATCCTGGCTATTATTCCGTCGGCGCCTACATGGCCTGTCAATTCCTCAACAACGCGCTTGAGCAGGTGAAGGGCGACACGTCGAACAAGGAGGCTTTCATGAAGGCCTTGCGCAACGTCAACATCACCGACAGTCCGTATGGACCCGTGAAGATCGACAAGTACGGCCAGCCGCTTCTCGACATCACCATCCGCAAGGTCGAGAAGAAGGATGGCCGGTTGCAGAATGTCGTCATCAAGACCTATCCGGCCGTGAGCCAGTTCTGGACCTACGGCGCGGAGGAGTTCCTCAAGAGTCCGGTTTATTCACGCGACTGGGCGCCGGCGAAGTAATTCGCGCCGCCGGGAGGGATTCGCATGAATTTCTGGATCATCCAGGGTCTGAACGGTTTGGCATTCGGATCCCTCCTGTTCATTCTGGCGTCCGGCTTCTCGCTGATTTTCGGCCTCATGCGGATCGTCAATCTCTCGCATGGCGCTTATTTCATGCTCGGCGCCTATGTCGGCCTGTCCGCAATCGAGGCAGGGGTCAATTTCTGGGTTGCCATTCTGCTTGGCGGCGTGGCGATCTGCATTCTCGGCACGCTGATCGAGCGGTTCGTCCTGCGCCGCCTGAACGGGCAGCCGCTGGCGCAGGTGCTGGTGACGCTCGGCATCGCGTTCATCATTGCCGACGCCTGCGTCTGGATCTGGACCGGCGATCCGCGACGGGTGCCGATGCCCTCGGAACTGACCGGCGCATTCCGCGTCGCGCATCTTGCGTTTCCGATCTATCGTTTGTTCGTGATCGGGGTGGCGTTCGCGCTCGCAGCCGCGCTCTGGTTTTTGCTCGAGCGCAGTCGCCTTGGCGCAATGATCCGCGCCGGTGTCGATGACCTCGCCATGGCGCGCGCCATGGGAATCCGGACATCGCTGTTGTTTTCGGTGGTGTTCTGCCTCGGCTCCGCGCTGGCGGGCGCGGGCGGCGTGCTGGCGGGGCCGATCCTGTCGGTCTATCCCGGCCTCGATACCGACATGTTGCCGCTCGCGCTGGTGGTGGTGATCCTGGGCGGCGTCGGCAGTCTGCTCGGTGCGTTCGTCGGCAGCCTGATCATCGGCTTCATCTACAGTTACGGACAGGCGCTGTTTCCGGACCTTGCCTATGTGATCCTCTTCTTGCCGATGGTCCTAGTGCTCACGCTGCGGCCGACCGGCCTGTTCGGAAGGCAGGCCATTTGATGCGAGTGCCGGCGCTGAATTGGATGGTGTGGCTGGCCGGATTTGCAGCGCTGCTGGCGCTGCCATGGCTGGTGACGTCCGAATACTACATCAACATCGCCAGCCAGATCGTGATCGCAGCGATTCTTGCGCTGAGCCTTAATCTCCTGATCGGCTTCGGCGGCATGATCTCGCTGGGGCATGCGGCCTATCTCGGCGTCTCGGCCTATCTTGCGATCTACCTGACGGCACAAGCCGGATTTGGCCAGCTCTCGGGAGCCTTGATCGCCATCGGTGGCACCACCGCGCTGGCGATGCTGTTCGGCTATCTCTCGCTGCGTGCATCCGGGCTCGGTTTCCTCATGATTACGCTCGCGCTCGGCCAGATTCTCTGGGGCATCGCTTATCGCTGGGCGAGTCTCACCGGCGGCGACAATGGCCTTGGTGGAATGAAGCGGCCGCATCCGTTCGGCCTCGACCTCACACATCCGGCGATCTTCTATTACTTCGTATTGTTTTTTCTCGGCCTCGCACTCTGGTGCATTGCGCGCTTCATTCAGTCGGGGCTCGGCCAAAGCCTACAGGGCACGCGTGACCAGCCGCGCCGCATGCGCGCGCTAGGCTATAATGTGTGGCTGATCCAGTGGCTGAGTTTCGTCTTTGCGGGATTCTGGGGCGCAGTCGCGGGATTGCTCTATGCCTACTATCACCAGTTCGTTAGCCCGCAGACGCTGCATCTGACGACATCGGCCGAAGCATTGCTGATGGTGATCGCGGGAGGCACCGGCACGCTGTTCGGCCCCGTGGTCGGCGCGGCTCTGGTGGTGATCCTCAAGAACGTCGTCAGCGCCTACATCACGCGCTGGCTGATCCTGCTCGGGGCCATCTTCGTCGCTATCGTCCTGTTCATGCCTGAGGGTCTGCTGCCGGGGCTGGCTGGCTGGATGCGCCGAATCAAGGAGCGTTTGCACGGAGGTAGGAAGACAACTGGCGTATCCGCCATCACCAAGGATCGCGTGCTATGACGATTCCGGTTCTGGAAGTGAGCGGACTCTCCCGTTTCTTCGGCGGATTGCCGGCGGTGCGTGACGTCTCGATGCGCGTGCCGGCCGGTGAGCGGCGGCTGTTGCTGGGTCCGAACGGGGCAGGCAAGACCACGTTCTTCAATCTGATCGCCGGCGATTATCCGCCTTCACAGGGTGAAATCCGGATTTTCGGCCAGAACGTGACTCGAAAGTCCGCCGACCAGCGCACCCATCTTGGTATGGCACGGACCTACCAGATCATCACGCTGTTTCCGAAAAACACGCTGCTTCATAACGTCGTCATTTCACTCGTTGGCTTGCGAAAGCTGCGTTTCGATCCGTGGTTCGATCTGCGGCGGCAGACCGCGCTCTGGGACGAAGCGCGGGCAACACTTGCACTCGTCGGCCTCGATCACCTCGCCGAGCGGACCGTGATGGAAACCAGTTATGGCGAACGGCGCCGGCTCGAGATTGCCATGGCGCTGGCGCAAAAGCCGAAGCTGTTGTTGCTCGACGAGCCACTGGCCGGTCTGTCCGCGGACGAGCGAAAGGATGTCCAGCGCCTTCTGCAATCCATTCCGCGCGACGTGACCATCGTCATGATCGAGCACGACATGGATGTGGCGCTTGCCTTTGCCGATGTGATCACGGTGATGCAGCACGGCCAGGTGGTCGTGGAGGGAAGCCGTGCTGACGTCGTCGCCGATCCCAAGACGCGAGAGGTGTACCTTGGACACTGACGCGCTCACCATCAGCGGCCTGAATGCGTTCTATGGCGAAAGCCATGTCCTGCATGACCTGTCGTTTAGCGTGAAGAAGGGGCAGGTGCTGGGATTGCTCGGGCGCAACGGCGCGGGCAAGACGACATGCATCAGCGCCATCATGGGGCTGGTCAAGGCGAAGGCGTCGCGCATCGACCTGTTCGGTCAGCCGATTGCGGGTCTGTCGCCGGAAGCCATTTCGCTGAAGGGCGTTGGTCTGGTCCCGCAGGGCCGGCGGATTTTTCCGTCGCTGACGGTTTATGAAAATCTCACGGTCGCGGCGCGAAAAGGTTATGCCGAAAATGGCGCGGGATGGGGACTTGAACGAGTCTACGCCACCTTCCCGCGATTGTCGGAACGTCAGCAGCAACTCGCGGGATCGTTGTCCGGCGGCGAGCAGCAGATGCTGGCGATTTGCCGCGCTCTCATGACTAACCCTCGCCTGGTGCTGTTCGACGAGCCTTCGGAAGGGCTGGCGCCGCAGATCGTGGCGGAGGTCGCGGAAATCCTGAAAAAGCTGAGTGAAAGCGGACTGTCGATCGTTCTGGTCGAGCAGAACATCAAGCTCGCGCTGGAAATCGCCGATGAGGTGATCGTGCTCAACACCGGCTATGTCGCGCATGCCGGTAACGCAGCCTCGCTCCGTTCCGACGATCGTCTGGTGGAGCAACTGCTGGGTATTTATTGAGAGGGTGAATGATGAAATCGGTACGCTTGCATGGGGATGACGGGGTGCTTGACGTTGGCGAGGAGGGTGCCGGAAAGCCCATCGTTCTGTTGCACTCGTTGCTCGCAGACCGCGCGGTGTTTGACGCAATCGTTCCGCTGCTTGCCAGGGAGCGTCGGGTCATCGTTCCCGATTTGCCCGGCTTCGGCGGCTCGTCGTCGGCCGGCGCGACGATCGAGGGCATCGCCGACAGGATTGCGAGCCTATTCGACGCGCTCAAGCTCGGCACGGAAGCCGATGTGCTGGGCAACGGCTTTGGTGGCTTCATTGCAAGTATGCTTGCCATTCGTCATGGCGCCAAATTCGATCGGCTCGTTCTGGCCGACACCGGCATCGCCTTCACGCCGGAAGGCAAGCAATCGTTTTATGCGATGGCCGACCGTGTTCGCCAAAGCGGGATGGAAGCTATCGTCGATGTTGCCATGAAGCGCCTGTTTCCCGACGATTTCATCGCAGCTCATCCCGAAATAGTCGTCGAGCGAAGAAACGCATTGGTCAAAACCAATCCTGAATTCTTTGCCGAAGCCTGTCACGCCCTCGCGACGCTGGATCTGACAGTTCAAATTGGCGCAATCCGTAACCGCACATTGGTCGTTGTCGGTGAACTCGACACGGCAACGCCGCCGGAGATGTCGCGGGCGCTGGCTGCGGCTCTTCCCGAGGCCAAACTGCTGGAAATTCCCGGGTGCGGTCACGCTCCTATGGTGCAGGAGCCTGAAACTTTCGTGAGGGCGATCTCCGGTTTTCTGGCCTAAAGAGTGCGGCGGATCTCAGAGCCGGCGCATAGAGTTTTGGGAGTGTTGGCGATGCCGGAAGTGCGGATGCGACGATACGAGTCCATGGTCGCAAAGCGCACTCTCAATGGCGCCGTAGGATTGAGCGGCTTCAGGATTTGGACACGGCTGTTGTTGATCAGACCCTTCTTTCCCGTGGGGCCAGTCAGTTAATATTAAATAACAATTTCAATGGTATATGAGTTCGCAGTTTTATTCTGAATGGCGCGCCATTTTTCATAAAAATCACGATGTTTGCCGCGCCTAAAGCGGCACGTCCTTGTCATCGAGCAGGATGCGCTCGGCCGCGCCGTTGAGGTCGTCATATTGCCCGTTGCCAAGCGCCCACATGAAGGCGCCGAGGCCTGCAAGGCCGAGCAGCAGCGCAACGGGAACGAGAAACAGAAAATCGTCCATCACGCATGCTCCACGATATTCAGGGGAAGGGGCTTCGTTGCGGTGGTTTTGGATTTGGTTCGCACGCGACGGCCGCCAAGCCGCAGCGCGTTGGCGATGACGATGATCGAGGATGACGACATCGCAATCGCCGCGACCAGAGGTGTCACGTATCCCATGATCGCGACCGGCACCGCGATCAGATTGTAGCCGACCGCAAGGACAAGGTTCTGCCGGACGAGTTTTGCGGCGTCGTGCGCGATGCCGATGGCCTGCGGCACGGCGTCCAGATTTTCGTGCAGGAATACAAGGTCGGCGGCGTTGCGCCCGATATCGGCTGCGGTCGCGGGCGCCATTGACGCGTGGGCGGCCGCGAGCGCGGGCGCGTCGTTCAATCCGTCGCCGACCATCAGCACCTTACGGCCGCTTGTCTCGATGTCGCGGATGCGGGCCACCTTGCCGGCAGGCAGCATCCCGGCGGAATACCGAAGATCGAGTTCGCGCGCGATCCGGCCCACGGCGGCGTCATGGTCTCCCGACAGAATTTCGATATCGAAATTTCGCCTGAGGGTGGCGAGTGCGTCGTGCGTGCCGGCGCGCAGGCGATCCTCGAACTGGAAGCGCGCGAGCGCTGTGCCGTCTTTCGCGAGCACAAGTCCGGCGCCGTCGGTGGCGGAATCGGACAGCGCCCAATTGGCGCGGCCGAGGCGATAAAGATGCGGGCCGATCCGCGCTTCCAGCCCGCAGCCCGGATGCTCGGTGATGGCATCCGGCTCGATGGTGTGCATGGGGGAGGCGCAGGCAGCTTCAATGGCGCGCGAATAGGGGTGACGGGAGTGGCCCGCGATGGCGGCGGCGATTTGCAATGCCTCGGCATCGATGGCGGCGGGATCGATGAGGCGCGGCATGCCGGAGGTCAGCGTGCCGGTCTTGTCGAACACGATGGCGTCGATCTCCGCGAGCCGCTCCAGCGCGCCGCCGTCCTTGAGCAGGATGCCGTTCTCGAACAGGCGGCGGGCCGCCATCACCTGCACCATCGGCACCGCGAGGCCGAGCGCGCAGGGGCAGGTGATGATCAGCACCGCGATCGCAATGGTGACGGCGCGGTGAAGGTCGCCGGTGGCGATCATCCAGCCGATGAAGGTGAGGAATGCCGTCGCGTGTACGACCGGCGCGTAGAGTTGCGAGGCGCGGTCGGCGATCCGACGATAGTGCGAGCGGCCCGTCTCCGCCGCCTCCATCAGGCGCATCATGTCGGCGAGCGCCGAATCCTTCGCCGCAGCCGTGGCGATGAGCGTCAGCGGCCCGGTGAGGTTCAGCACGCCAGCCTGCAAGGATGTCCCTGGCGCGGCCGCAAGCGGCGCGCTTTCGCCGCTCAACAGCGCGCTGTCGATATCGGAATGCCCGGCAAGAACTTTGGCATCGACAGGGACGCGCTCACCGGCCGCAAGCAGGATCGTCATGCCCACGGCGATCTCGTTGACCGGCATGTAGATGCGGCTGCCATCGCCTTGCAGCACCAGCGCGCCGCGCGATGCAAGATTGGCAAGACCCTTGACCGCTGTGCGGGCCTTTTCCCGCATCAGATGGTCGAGCGTACGGCCGATCAGCAGGAAGAACAGCAGCGTGACCGACGCATCGAAATAGGCATGCGAGCCATGGGTCGCGGTCTCGTACACGCTCATGCCGAAGGCAAGCAGCACGCCGATCGAGATCGGCACGTCCATGTTGGTACGGCCGTGGCGCAGCGCGCGCCATGCCGAACGGAAAAACACGCGGCCGGAATAGGCGAGCGTGGGTAGCGCGATGGCGGCGGAGATCGCATGGAACAGGTCGCGCGTTGCGGGATCGGCGCCGGACCAGACCGACACCGACAGCAGCATGATGTTGCTCGCGGCGAAGCCTGCAACAGCCAGCGCGCGAATGAGTTCGCTGAAGGCGGTGTCCTTCACCTCCGCGCCCGCGTCGTAAACATGCGCCTCGTAGCCTGCGCGGCGCAGTGTCTCGATGAAAGGCGGCGGCGCGCCGTCGTGCCAGCGGATGGTCGCGCGCTTGGTCGAGAGATTGACGCGTGCGGTCTCGACACCGGGCAGGGCGGCCAATGCGGTTTCGATGTTACGGATGCAGGCGCCGCAGTGAATGGAAGGGACAGAGAGATCGGTCTGGCGGATGCCGTCGCCGACAAGCCGGCTCGCCAGCAGGACTTCGCCGTCCTTGTTGATGTCGTTCGCGACGGTCAGCGCGATGCCTCCGGCGGAGGTACAACACGTCATCGGCTTCTCCAGCATTCCCTCCGCGCCGGGTTCAGCGCGAAGGGCTTTCACGATCCGGCGACAGTGCCGCCGGGCAATTCAGGTCAGCTTGCCTTCGCGGCAGCCGGGGCAGCTTTCATCGCCTCATAGGCGTGCCAGGTGCCGTGCCCGAGCACCGGAAACACAATGATCAAACCGAGCAGGCCCGTGGCGAGGGACAAGAGGAACAGTCCCAGCACGATCGCGCCCCAGGTCAGCATCACCGGCAGGTTCTTGCCGACGAGTGCGAAGCTCGTTCCCATCGCGGTCAGCGCATCGACGCGCTGTTCGAGTTGCATGGGAATCGAGAACGCGCTGATGGCGAAGGAGAAGGACGCGAACAATGCGCCCACCGCGCTGCCGACGATCAGCATCGCCCATCCGACCGGCGTCGAGAACAGCATCGCGGCGACATGGTCGAGGCCCGGGAAGGGCAGCAGCCCGAAGAACAGCGCATAGACGATGACGGCGGCGCGCATCCAGACCAGCATCAAAAGGCACAGCAGCACGCCGGTGAACAGGAGCTGCGCTCCCGCGGCCGGCCGGACGAAAATCATCTGCATCAGGCTGACGGGCTCGCCGCGCGCGATCTGCCGGCTCTTGGCGTAAGTCCCGATCGCGAGCAGCGGGCCAATCACCATGAATCCCGCAAGCGCGGGAAACAGGATGTAGTCCCGGCCGAACAGGAACAGGCCGTCGATGATCGCGAACGACAACAGAAAAATCAGTATGCCGTAGGCGATGCTCGGGCCGGGCACGGTGCAGAAATCCTGCCAGCCCTGCGCGAGCCACTTCAGTGCGGTCGCAGGCGGCAGATTGCGAGCCCAGCGGTTTTCGTGTGGCAGCGGCGGTACAACGACCGGAATGACGACCATATCAGCCCTCGTTTATTTCGGCGTGCAGGACGATTGCGCGGCGCTGAAGTTACCTTGCGCGGCGTTACCGTTGCCAAGTCTCAGATGGGATACGCAATCCGGTTGCGATGTCACGGCGACATACACAAAATGCCAGTTCGCGACGGCGAAGACGAGAATGATCGCGGCTGCGATGACCCACATCGTCAGACGGCCGCGGCGGCCAAGAGACCGTCCAGGAGACCGTCCAGGAGATCGTCCAGGAGATTGTCCAAGTGACATGCCGGTGCTCATGGGTTCGGACTCCGCAGGTCGGTGATGTAAAGCGCGAGAATCTTGCGGTCGACATCCGAGAGCCGGCCTTCCCATGTCGGCATGTGGCCCTGCCGGCCGGCCCAGACGGTATCGGTAATCGTTTGCGCGTCGCCGCCGTAAATCCAGAACGCGTCGGTCAGGTCGGGCGCGCCGGCCTCATGGCTGCCCTTGGCGTTCTCGCCGTGGCAGGCGACACAATTCGCGGCGAAAACTTCCTTCCCGGCTGCGATCTTGTCAGCGGGAATGGTTTTGTCGCCGGGATGGGACAGGCTACGGACGAACGCAACGACATTGTCGATGTCGGCGCGTTTCAGGATGCCGTCACGCCCGAACGCGGGCATCTGCGAACTGCGGCTGTCCGGATGAGCGGAATTGATGCCGACGCGGATGGTCTGGGCGATCTCCTCGGGGCTTCCACCCCACAGCCAGGATTGCGTGGTGAGGTTGGGATAACCTTTGTTGCCCTTGGCTTCGCGGCCGTGACAGGCGGCGCAATTGTCGCCGAACAGGGCCCGGCCGGATTCGCGCACCACTTCCATCAAGCGCGGATCCTTCTGGATTTCGGCAAAGCTCTTGCTCTCGATTTGCTTGGTCCAATGGGAGCGATCGAGCGCGGCCTGCTTCACCGACTGGACGACATCGGCGCGGACATCGTCGCCGAGCAATCCCTTGGTGTAAGTGGTGCCGACCGGCCAGGTCGGCATCAGCACCCAGTAGCCGAGAGAGAAAAGCGCGGTCGCGATCAGGAAGAAATAGATGATGCGCGGCACCGGCGTGTTCAGCTCGGTGATGCCGTTCCATTCATGGCCGGTGGAGAGATGCCCGGTATGAGGGTCGCGGATGAAATGGTCGCCCATGATCGTTTAACCCTTCTCCGAAGTCTTGGCGGGGCGGTCGTCGTCATCCTCGAGGATGGCGCGGCCGGCGTGCTCGAACTTTTTCTTGTTCGATGGCCAGTAAGCGTAGACGAGGACGGCTGCCGACAGCGCCAGCAGATAGAACAGCCCGTAGGATTTCGAGAACCAGACGAGGGAGCTGTGATCGAGGTTCATGGCTTTCCTCCCGCGTCCGCGACCGGCTTCTCGGTGACGTCGGTCAGGCGGCCGAGAATCTGCAGATAGGCAACGAGCGCATCCATCTCGGTCAGTTGATTGGGTTTGCCGTCGAAAGCCCGGACGTTGGTGTCCTTGCCGTAGCGCTTGGTCACGCCCTCAGCGTCGTTCGAATCCGGCGAGGCCTGCCCATAGGCGTCGGCCGCGGCATTGGCGATCATGTCGTCGGTATAGGGAACGCCGACGGTGCGCTGCGCTTTCAAATGGGCACTGAGATCATCGGTCCGCAGTTCGGTGCGCGACAGCCAGGCATAGGCCGGCATCACGGATTCCGGCACCACGTCGCGCGGGTTGTTGAGATGGGCGACCTGCCATTCGTCGGAATACTTGCCGCCGACGCGGGCAAGGTCCGGCCCGGTGCGCTTCGATCCCCACAGCATCGGGTGGTCGTATTTGGATTCGACCGCGAGCGAATAATGACCGTAGCGCTCGACCTCGTCCCGCAGGGTACGGATCATCTGCGAGTGGCAGGCATAGCAGCCCTCGCGGATGTAGATGTTGCGGCCCGCGAGTTCGAGCGGCGTGTAGACGCGCATGTTCGGTGCATCCTCCACCGTCTGGTGGATGGTGAACAGCGGCGCGATTTCGAACAGGCCGCCGATCGAGGCGACACCGACGATCATCAGCACAAGGCCGACCGACTTGCGTTCGAGACGATAGTGAAATCCAAACATCGACATCGGTTTACTCCCCCGGCTGCAACGCAGGCGCGCCTGCGAGTTCGGGACGGTCGGTGGCGGGCTCGGCCGCGACATGCGGCACGGCGCGAATGGTCATCCAGATGTTGTAGCAACCGATGATGGTGCCAATCAGGAACAGGAGGCCGCCGATCGCGCGGGCGATGTAATAGGGGTGCATCGCGACGAGCGAGTCGACGAAGGAGTAGGCGAGCGTGCCGTTCTCGTTATAGGTCCGCCACATCAGGCCCTGGATGATGCCGGAGTTCCACATCGCGAACACGTAAACGACAGTGCCTGCCAGCGCGAGCCAGAAGTGAGCTTCGACAAGGCGGGCCGAATACATCGCCGGGCGCTTCCACAGCCACGGCACGGACGCGTAGATCGCGCCGAAGGTGATCATCGCGACCCAGCCGAGCGCGCCGGCATGAACGTGGCCGACGGTCCAGTCGGTGTAATGCGACAGCGCGTTGACCGGGCGGATCGCCATGAACGAGCCTTCAAACGTGGTCAGTCCGTAGAACACGGCGGCAACCATCATGAAGCGCAGTACGGCGTCGTCGCGAACCTTGTGCCAGGCGCCGTTGAGCGTCATCAGCGCGTTGCCGGCGGACACCCATGAGGGGATCAGCAGCATCACCGAGAAAGTCATGCCGAGCGACTGCACCCATTGCGGCAGGGCGGTGTAGTGCAGGTGGTGCGAGCCCGCCCACATGTAGAAGAAGGTGATGCCCCAGAAGCTGATGATCGACATCCGGTAGGAGTAGATCGGCCGCTCCGCGCGCTTGGGCATGTAGTAATACAGCATGCCGAGGAAGCCGGAGGTGAGGAAGAAGGCGACGGCGTTATGGCCATACCACCACTCCGTCATCGCATCCTGCACGCCGGAGAACAGCGAGTAGCTTTTCACGCCCGCCCATGACACCGGCACCGCCAGGTTGTTGACGATATGCAGCATCGCCACCACCAGGATGAAGGCGAGGTAATACCAGTTGGCGACGTAGATGTGCGGCTCCTTGCGACGCGCCAGCGTGCGCATGTAGAGGATGAAGTAGACCACCCACACAACGACGAGCCAGATATCGGCATACCATTCCGGCTCGGCATATTCCTTCGATTGGGTGATGCCCATCAGGTAGCCGGTGGCAGCGATGACGCAGAACAGGTTGTAGCCGAGCAGCACGAACCAGGGGCTGAGCTGGCCGGGAAGGCGTGCGCGGCAGGTGCGCTGCATCACATAGAAGGATGTCGCGATCAGCGCGTTACCGCCGAAGCCGAAGATCACGCCGCTGGTGTGCACGGGGCGCAGGCGGCCGAAGCTCGCCCATCCCGCGTCGAAAGTCAGGTTGGGATTGACCAGAAGCCACGCCACCCAGTCGCCGACGAACATCGCGATCACGGCCCAGCCCATCGACAGAATGATGCCGACCTTGCTCGGGTCGTCGTAATACTGGTTGAGGCGATCGGGAGACGGCTCGGGTGAGTAGTATCCGGAGCCGACCCAGAAGATGCCGGCAAGGGCTGCGACCATCACCAGCGCGCCATGGACGCTGAACAGGTCGGCCCGGCCGGCAACGGTCATCACCGCGCCGACGACGAACATGATGAGCAGAATGACGAGGCCCGACTCGCGCTCGTCCTTGGTGAGTTGTTCGATCATTCGCATCGTTATCTGCCCCGCATCGGCGAATGCCTGCTTGCGGCAGGCACAAGATTCAAGGGTCGCGACGTTTCCAGGAGGAATCGTGAGCGACTTGCGCAACATATTCTAGAGCGTTTCAGCATGCCGTCATTCGGAATGATGAAGGAATGTGACGACAATCTATCTGGCGTTGCGAAAAGGACTTTGCGGTAACGCAAAATATCAGGAAATCCCGTCACATTTCATTTGCATAGGGCTATCTGTGCCCGTTGCGTTATTTGTTTCGCATCCGGTTTGTGGACAACAAAACGTCTTTCAAATGATATTTGATTTTTCTCAATGCGGCGGTGCGGAAAAGCGGCAGGTTTCCACCATCCGTGGTGGTGAATCATGTCGATCTATATCGTATTTCTGGTTCTGGCTTTGCTGGTTGCCGTTCGCGCAGTGGACGATCTGCGAGAGGCGCGAAGGCTGGGTGCTGCGGTTCAGAAGCCGCGGCGGAGAAGTTTTTGACTTTTGCAGAATCGCGGCTTACCGCGGGACCGGACTGCATCCCTGCGAGATGTCTTAGTCCGGCCAGGAACAAGCTATGAAAATCGAGATGTCATTGCTGCGGAACGCGCAGGGTTTTGCGTTTCTGTCCTACGGCTTCAGGCCGTTCTTTCTCGCCGGGGCGATTTATTCAGGGTTGGCGGTTGCGATCTGGATACCGGTTTATTTCGGCGAAGTGACGCTCCATACGGCTTTCGCCCCGCTCGACTGGCACATTCATGAAATGCTGTTCGGTTTTCTGCCGGCGGTGATCGCCGGATTCCTGCTGACCGCGATACCGAACTGGACCGGCCGTCCGCCGGTGCGTGGCAACCTGCTTCTGCTCATGGTTGTCGTATGGGTCCTCGGGCGCGTCGCGGTGGCATGCTCCGGAGAGGTCGGTTGGCGTGCGGCGATGCTGGTCGATGTGTCGTTCCTTCTTCTTGCCGGAGCGGTCGCGGCCCGCGAGGTGCTGGCAGCCCGCAATTTCCGCAACATGCGGGTCGTGGCGCTGGTTTTGCTGCTGTTCGCCTGCAATGTCGCCTTTCATGTCGAGGCGCATGTTCAGGGCGCCGCCGGCTACAGCGTGCGCGCCGGTGTTGCGGCTATCGTCCTGCTGGTTTCGGTGATCGCCGGCCGCATTGTCCCGGCCTTCACGCGGATATGGCTGATGCGGCGGCCGCAGGGCGCGATGCCGGTGCCGTTTTCCCGATTTGACGGCATCGCCGTGCTGCTGGGCGCGCTTGCCCTGGTCGCCTGGGTGATCCGTCCCGAAGGGATGCCGGCCGGCGGCCTCTGCCTGATCGCGGGACTTTTTCATGCCGCACGGCTTGTGCGCTGGGCGGGCTATCGCACCTGGGCCAACAGGATTCTGGTCATCCTGCATATCGGCTACGCCTTCGTGCCGCTTGGCTTTCTGTTGGCCGCGATATCGGCCTTGGGGTTTGTCAGCGTGAGCGCCGCCATCCATGCGTGGATGGTGGGCGGTGCGGGCATCATGACGCTCGCGGTGATGTCGCGGGCGAGCCTCGGTCATACCGGCCGCCCGCTGGTGGCGTCCACGGCAACGCAGGCGGTCTATGCCCTCGTGATTGCGGCCGCGTTCGCGCGGATTGCGGCGGCCCTTGTCCCGGCATGGAGCAGCGGCCTGATTTATGCGGCCGCTGCCTGCTGGATCCTGTCGTTTCTCGGATTTGGCCTGAGCTATGCGCCGGCGTTTCTCGCCATCCGTCTCGATGAACGGGGGCCGCCTCAGGCGTCCATGCCGAGCAGGCACTGACGATCACGCAACGCCACCCGCCGCGCGCCGGACAGGCCGAGCACGCCCTGGCTTTGCAATTGCGAGAAGGTGCGTGAGACGGTTTCAAGCGTCAGCCCGAGATAGTCGGCGATGTCGCGACGGGACATCGGCAGCGCCATCAGGCCGGTGACCGTAAGGCGACGGTCCATTTCCAGAAGAAAGGTCGCCACGCGCTCGGTCGCGGTCTTGCGGCCGAGCAGCAGCATGTGATCTTCGGCATGACGCAGGTGGTCGACCGTGAGCGTCCAGAGGCCGTGTGCGACCTGAACTTCGATCTCGGCCGCGACCTCGAGGTGATGGCGATTGACCGCGCGGACCTGGCTGTCGACGATGGCTTCGGCGGTCAGCCGGTACTCATCACCAGAATCCAGGCCGAATACGTCGCCGGCGAGGTGAAAGGCATCGATCTGGCGACGGCCGTCGGGCAGGAGCTTGTAGGTGCGGACTGCGCCGGAAATCACCTTGTAGATGTGGTCGGCGGGCTCGCCTTCGCCGTAGATTTCCTCGTCCTTGTGGTAGGAGAGGGAGGCTCCCACGACACCGGCGCTGCCGAGAATCGTGTCGAAGCGGTCGAGGCGTGGCGCCACGGTGGTGGCGGAGATTCGCCTGAAGGTACAAGCAGTAGGGGTGGCGGGCATCTCGGCGAGCATGGTCATCTCCTGTGAGGCGATGGCCTTTTGTCTCCGAAACGCGGATGCAGCGGTATTTCGCTCGGTCCCTTAAGGGATTCACCGGAGGTGACAGGCGGATTTTCCTTCAGGAAGGGCGGGCCGGGGCGCTGTCCTGCATCGCCTGCCGGATATGGCCGATCAGGCTTTCCTCCAGATGAGGCTTGCGCAGCACATAATGGACTCCGGCCGCCAGCGCCTTCGCGGAGATGGCCTCGTCGGGGTCGCCGGTAATAAGGATCATCGGCACCCGCACGTTCTGGCTGTGGAGGCGGGAGACGAGATCGAGGCCGTTCATGCCGGGCATCTTGTAGTCGATGATGAAGCAGTCGGCATGGCGCGGCACGTCTGTCGCCAGTGCCGCGGAAGCCGTGCGGAACGTCAGGGTTTCAAATCCTTCGGCTTCCAGCAGAAAGCGCAGCGAGCCCAGAACATCCGGGTCGTCGTCGATGACATAGACGGTGCTTTTGCGCAGGGAGGACATGCTTCAACCGGTCGACGCAGTGGCGCGTCTTTCGAGATTGGCTGCTGGGAGCCCTCACCGCATTGATTTGTCTCAATCCTTCAGGAGGCCGCCGCGGATGGCGAAGCGCACCAGTTCGGAGACGCTGGAAGCCTGCATCTTGGTCATGACGTTGGCACGATAGACTTCGATGGTGCGGGGGCTGATGTCATAATCTCGTGCGATCAGCTTGTTCGACAATCCCGCGATGAGGCCCTCCAGCACCTGCCGCTCGCGAGGGCTCAGGCTTGCGATTCGGGATGCGATATCGGCGGCCACCGCGTCGCCCTTGTGACGTTGCGCGGCGCCGCTGAGGGCGGTCGTGATGGTCCCGATCAGCCGGTCATCTTCGAACGGCTTTTCGATGAAATCGATGGCGCCGAGTTTCATCGCTTCGACCGCGAGCGGAATGTCGCCATGGCCGGTCATGATGATGATGGGCAACGATTTGTTGCTTTCGCGTAGGCGCCTCAGCAATTCGAGGCCGTCGAGATTCGGCATCCGCACATCGGAGACGATGCAGCCGTGCTCCAGCGTGGGCAGAGCTTCGAGAAAGCTCACCGCGGATTCGAACAGGCGCGCTTTCAGACCGGCGGCGCCGAGCAGGAAATCGAGCGAATCCCGCATCGCCGGATCGTCGTCGATGACATACACAAGTCCTTCAACCGGCATCGGTCAATCCTTCGCTTGGTGCGGCCGGCAGGGTGAAGCGGAAAGTCGCGCCGCCTGCCGGATTGTCTTCGGTCCACATCCGCCCGCCGTGAGCCTCGATGATCGTCCGGCTGATGGAAAGGCCGACCCCCATGCCGGTTATCTTGGTGGTGAAGAAGGTCTGGAACATTCTTGCCTGATGTTCCTTCGCGATGCCATGGCCGGTGTCGGACACAGTTATTTCGATCATGTCGTTGGCGACGCGGGAACTGGTGACGATCATCGTGCGCTGCGTGGATTCGGTCATGGCGTCGAGCGCATTGCGGAACAGGTTGACGAGAACCTGCTGGATCTGGACCCGATCGACCAGAACGAAGTCGTGATCCGGCTCGAGATTGAAATGGAGCGACACGCCCTGTTCGCGCGCACCCGTGAGGCCGAGCGCGCCGGCTTCCTCGATCAGTTTCGAGGCCTTTTCCACGCGTTTTTCGGATTCCCCGCGCGAGACGAAATCGCGCAGGCGGCGAATGATCTGACCGGCACGAATGGCCTGTTCGGCGGCGCGATCCAGCGCGGATTCGATCTTTTGCCGGTTATCCTCGGTGTCGGAGGCCAGCAGGCGCCGCGAGCCTTTCATGTAATTGCTGATGGCGGCGAGCGGCTGGTTCAGTTCGTGCGCCAGCGCCGACGCCATTTCGCCCATAGCGGTAAGGCGCGAGACATGCACGAGTTCGGATTGCAGTTCCTGCATCCGGGCTTGCGTCTGTTGATACTCGGTGAGGTCACGCACGAAGCCGGTGAAATAAGGTTCGCCCTCGGTCTGCATCTCGCCGATCGACAGATGCATCGGAAAAATCGTGCCATCCTTGCGCTTGCCGGACACGATGCGGCCGATGCCGATGATGTGGCGCTCGCCGGTCGCGCGATAGCGCGCGAGATAACCGTCATGCCGGGCGCTGTCCGGGTTGGGCATCAGCATGCTGACGTTCTGCCCGATCGCCTCGCGCTCGGTATAGCCGAACTGCCGGACGGCTGCCTTGCTGAAGAACTGCATGATGCCCCGGCCATCGATCACGATCATCGCGTCGGGGATGGTCTCGAGAATCGAGCGCAGATGGCCCTCGCGTATCCGCAGCGCCGCTTCTAGCTGTTTCTGTTCCTCGATATCGATGACGATGCCGCACATGTGTGCGGTGCCGTTCTGTTTGACGACGGCGCTGCGGGTGCGCACCCAATGAGGCGTCCCGTGCGGCGAGAGGATGCGATACTGGATGTCGAAATGGCTGACATCCGCGATCGCGCGGTCGATCGCGCGTTTGGTGCGCTCGCGGTCTTCCGGTTCGATCAGTGACAGAAACCGCGTGTAGTCGAGGCTTTCATCGGCGGAAAGACCGAACAGCTTGCGCGTCGTCGGCGACAGCGCCAGCTTGCGGGTCGCAAGGTCGAGATCCCATGTGCCGATGCCGGAATCCTCCAGCCCGTGCTGGAGCAGATTGTCATCGAAGGAGTTTGCGGGCGGAATATGGTTTGGCACGGCGATGCTGTCTCAAAGAGGCATTTCACCCTGATTTGGTTGCGGCGACAAGCAGCCCAAAAGACTACCTGATGGAGGCTTTTCAGGAGCCCTCGCCGGGTTTCTCGCTGAAATACGGCTCGAACTTGTCCTTCACGCCGTTCCATTTGTCGGCGTCTTCCGGAGGGGTCTTCTTGAACGGAATATTCGGCCAGAGCGAGGCATATTTCTTGTTCTGCTCGAGCCATTTCGGCTCGGCTGCGGGGTCCGAATCCGGGAAGATCGCTTCAGCCGGGCACTCTGGCACGCAGACGCCGCAATCGATGCATTCGTCGGGGTGGATGACAAGCATGTTCTCGCCTTCATAGAAGCAATCGACCGGACAGACCTCCACGCAGTCCATATATTTGCATTTGATGCAGTTGTCGGTGACGACGTGAGTCATCGGGTATCCTTCTAGCCGGCGCGTATGTAGTTTCAGAACGGGTCTGCGCGCGAGCATGCATATAAGATTCATTTCATATGTATATTATAGGCAAACTCACAAGCCTTGTTAACAGGAAATCTCTGCAGAAACCGCAGGAAGCGACGCTCCGGCGGGCCGTTTTTTTGAGGGCCACCTTTCAGGGAACTGCTTCTAGGGCGTGTTTATTCGTGCGTCATACTGTTGAGAGATCGAGTCGAGGTGCTTCTCATAAGAGAAGGTCTGGCGTGTCTGGATGCAATTGGATGCAAGCCGTTGGCGGACGTCGGGCTGAAGGATTGTGTTGATAGCTGAGATGAGCTCAGAAACCTGTTCAGGGTTTTCGATCACCAGCGCGTCATGGTTGTGAGTGAGAAGCTCGCTCACGCCGCATTGCCGGCTCACGATGGGTGGCACGCCCATCGCGACGGATTCGGCGGGGACCAATCCGAATGGATCAAAGAGCGAGGGAAAAAGAACGACATCCGCTGCCGCATAAAACGGGTAGGGATCGCGAACGCCTCCCGCGAAAATCACATTCCCGGATATGCCGAGCGTGTCCGCGAGGCGCTGGTATGGTTCGGGCTTGTCGTTTCCGACAACGATCAGCCTGAGCGCCGGATGACGAACCTCGGCCATGGCTTTCAGCGAGACGGCGAGGCCCTTGCGTTCGAAATCCTGAGCGATGAACAACGCAACCGTCTGATCGGGCGTTATGCCGAATTTTTCTCTGAGAATGGCGCCAGCCGCGGGATCGCGGTTTTTATCATAACGATCCAGATCGACGGCGTTGTAAATAACCGGAAGACGGATGCGGCCAGGTTCGATGGCGGACGCGACTTTCGCTTTCATGGCCTCGCTGAGGCAAATGATTGTCGGCGGTGAAGGCAATGCGAGCAGATCGCGCTCAATGCGCGCATAGAGCTGTCGCTTGCTGTTCAGCTGGTTGCCGATGCGCGCCAGAAACCGGCTCAGGCCCTGCCGGCGCTTGTTGTTGCCGTTGATCGCTTCGATCGCCAGTCCGGCATGAGGCTGATAAATATCGCAGCGCCGGACTGGAAGCATGGCGTGAACGATATCGAATTGGCCGTGAGCGATGTGTTCGTCCACCGCATCGATAAATTCGAGATATTGCGCGGCCTTTGTCCTGCGGGGCTTCCCGATCTGGATGTAATTGGGGCCGGTCGAGCGGTTATTCCCGAGTGGCGTGTAATGGAGGACGGAAACGTCGTTGCCGCGCCCGATGAGTGCTTCCGCCAATTCGAGTGTGTAGCCCTCCGCCCCGCCCCGTGCAGGGTCAGCACTGTATGTAATGAGGGCTATCTTCATGAACGATGGGCGCCGTTCTGGATCAATTGGACTCAAGAATGCTTCCGGGGGCGGATTGACCCGGTAGCTTTAGCTTGTGAGCGGCCTTTTTCAAAGCTATGGGAGACCGGTAATCATAGTGGAAGCCCGTTCATTGACACAACGACTGATGCGGATCGGCACGCGCAAGAGCGTGATGGCGCTGGCGCAGACTAACGAAATCGCGCGCCAGTTGACGGCGGCTGACCCCAGCCTTGCGGTGGAGATCGTCAAGTTCGAGACCATGGGCGATCAGGATCAGACCGGCAAGCTGCTCGATCTCGGCGGCAAGGGCGGGGCGTTTGTCGCGCAGATCCGCGATGCCGTTCGCGAAGGCCGCCTGGAGGCGGCGATGCATTCGCTCAAGGACATGCCCGGCAACGAAGACACGCCCGGCCTCGTGATCGGCGCGATGCTCTTGCGCGATCCGCCGACCGATGCGCTGGTGGTGCGGAACGGCGTGACGCTCGATGAACTGCGGCGTTCGCGCGGCAAGGGATTCAAGATCGGCACCAATGCGGTGCGCCGCGCCGCCTATGTGCGCCGTCTGTTTCCGGAAGCCGAAATCATTCATTTTCGTGGCGCCGCCGATACGCGCATCCGCAAGCTCGACGGGCGCGAGATGCAGCGTCTGCCGGACGGCGGCGAGGTCGGGCCTGCCGATGCGCTGGTGATGGCGCGCGCGGGGCTTGAGCGTGTCGGTTTCGCCGACCGTATCGTTCACCAATTCTCCCCGGACGAGATGCTGCCCGCCGTCGGGCAGGGCATCGTGGCGGTGGAATGCGCGGCGGCTGATTGGCAGACGCTTGCCCGTCTGGCGGGCATCGATAATGCCGTCTCGCGCCAGTGCGGAGAGGCGGAGCGCGAAGTGTTATGGGTGCTGAACGGCCATTGCAACTCGCCGATCGCGGGCTACGCGACGCTCGACGGCGGCGAGATTTCATTGAAGGCGGCTGTTCTTGATGAGGCCAACCATCACTTCATCGAAGTCACGCGGCGCGGGCCTGTCGGACGGCCCCGCGAACTGGGGCGCGCGGTGGCGTTCGATCTGCTCGAGAAGGGCGCGGCGGATGTGATCGCACGCACCCGGCCGTTGTCGCATTAGCCCTTGTAGGCCCGCACCCGCGCGATCATACGCTCGACATGCGCGATCGGCGTGTTCGGCTGGATGCCGTGGCCGAGATTAAAGATCAGCCGGCCGCCCGCGTAATTCGCAAGTACGTCATCGACGGCTTTATCGAGCGCGTCGCCGCCCGCGATCAGCGCCAGCGGGTCGAGATTGCCCTGTAGGGCGACGCGGCTCTGCACATATTCGCGCATGAATGACGGCTCGCTGGCCCAGTCGATGCTGACGGCATCGACGCCGGTGCGGGTGACATAGGCGGGCAGCATGGCGCCTGCGCCGCGCGGAAAACCGATGATCTTCGCACCCGGCACCTTGGCGCGGACGCCTTCCACGATGCGCCGCGTCGGCTCGATCGACCAGCGGGTGAATTCGGCGGGCGGCAGCACGCCGGCCCAGGTATCGAAAATCTGCAGCACCTCCGCGCCGGCCGCGAGCTGGCCGAGCAGATAGCGGATCGAGGTCTCGACGATGGCGTCGATGATCTTCGCGAACGCCTTCGGGTCGCGATAGGCGAGGAGCCGCGCTGGAGCCTGATCGGGCGTGCCGTGGCCTGCGACCATGTAGGTCGCGACTGTCCATGGCGCGCCACAAAAGCCGATCAGCGCGACGTTCGGCGCGAGTTCGCTGCGGACGCGGCGCAGGGCCTCGTACACCGGTTCGAAGGTCGCGAAATTCGCGGAGAATTTCTCCGCCGCGATTTTTTCAGGAGTATCGAGCGGATCGAGCCGGGGACCCTCGCCAACTTCAAAGCGGACATCGCGGCCCAGCGCATGGGGCACCACCAGAATGTCGGAGAAGATGATCGCGGCATCGAAGCCGAAGCGGCGGATCGGCTGCAGGGTCACTTCGGCGGCAAGCTCGGGATTGTAGACGAGATCAAGGAAGCCGCCCGCCTTCTCCCGCACGGCCCGGTATTCCGGCAAGTAGCGCCCGGCCTGGCGCATCATCCAGATGGGAGGAACGGTTTGCCGCTGGCCCGAAAGAACGTCGATGAACGGCTTGGCGGAAGAATCCCGGGTCAAACGTCAATCCTCTTAACTGCGCGTTGGTAAGCGCGCCCCTGATACACCGCGCAGGCGGCCAAAGCCATGGCGAGACAGTCGCGCAGGGATGCGGGGTGGTGCGGAAAAGGAAGGAGAGGAAAGTCGGGGCGCTTCGTTGTGATGCGGTGCTCCAGTGCCGGTTCCATACGGTAGAATTCCTATTAATATACACGTTATGATTGTTTAAAGAAATCATCGGCAGGCTGCCCAAAACCAGAAGGGTGGAACGATGGCACTGTTCAATGTGAATCAGGAATTGCGCTCCAAGATCGATGCGGTGGGCCGGTCGCAGGCTGTTATCGAATTCAATCTCGACGGCACGATCATCACGGCCAACGAAAACTTTCTCGGTGCGCTCGGCTATCGGCTCGATGAGGTGCAGGGCAAACATCACGGCATGTTCGTGCCCGAGGCGGAGCGCAGCAGCGCCGAATACCGCGAATTCTGGAACAGGCTGCGCGCGGGCGAATTCCAGGCGCGCGAGTTCAAGCGCGTCGCGAAGGACGGGCATCCGATCTGGATTCAGGCCTCCTATAACCCGTTGTTCGACCGCAGGGGCAAACCTTACAAAATCATCAAGTTTGCCTTCGACATCACGCAGCAGAAAATACGCAGCGCCGATTACGAAGGACAGATCAATGCAATTCACAAATCGCAGGCCGTCATCGAATTCGATCTCGATGGCAAGGTTCTGACCGCCAACGAGAACTTTCTGGCGGCGCTTGGCTATGCGCTGGAAGACATTCGCGGCCAGCATCACGGCATGTTCGTCGATGCGGCCTATCGCGGCAGCCCCGAATATCGTGATTTCTGGAGCGCGCTGCGGCGCGGAGAGTATCAGGCCGGTGAGTTCAAGCGCGTCGGCAAGGGTGGCCGCGTGGTCTGGATTCAGGCGTCGTACAATCCGATCTATGGTGCAGGCGGCGAATTGATGAAGGTGGTGAAATTCGCAACCGACGTGACTGCGCAGGTCGAGGATCGGATTCGCCGTGGTGAAATCCAGACCTCCATCGACGGCGATCTGGATCTGATTACGGGGGCCGTCACCGATACCACGGGGCGGATCACCTCCGTGGTCGGAGCCTCGACGCAAACATCGTCGAACATGCAGGCGGTGGCGTCCGGTGCCGAAGAACTCGCGGCTTCGGTCGGCGAGATCAGCCGTCAGGCGGCGAATGCGCTCGACATCTCGATGCGCGCGGTGAAGCAGGCCAACGAGACCAATGAAATCGTGTCGGGGTTGGCCGCTGCCGCGCAGAAGATCGGAGATGTGGTCAAGCTCATCAACAATATCGCGGATCAGACCAATCTTCTGGCGCTGAATGCGACGATCGAAGCCGCCCGCGCGGGTGAAGCGGGCAGGGGGTTTGCGGTGGTGGCTTCCGAGGTGAAGAGCCTTGCCGCGCAGACCGCGAAGGCGACCGACGAGATCAGCGGCCAGATCGCCGAAGTGCAGAGCACCACGGCGAACGCGGTCACGGTGATCGAAAGCATTACCGAAACGATCTCGCAGGTGAACGAAATCTCCTCCGCAATTGCGGCGTCCGTCGAGGAACAGGCGTCTGTGACGCAGAGCATTTCGTCGAACATGCAGGTTGCCGCCAAGGGCGTGTCGGAGATCGACAGCAGCATGAGGGAAATCGCCGAGGCGACCCGTTCCGTCGACGACGCCACGCGCAAGGTGAAGGAAGCGTCGCGCAAGCTGGCTTAAGGCGCGTGTCTTAGTGACGGTCCTGCAAAGGCGCCGCGACCTTTGCGCGGACATCCTTGAGGATCGCGGGCAAGAGCGGGCGGACCTGATCGACGCTCATGCCGGCCTTGACGCGCGGATCGTAGAGAATGTTCAGGAGATAGCGGTCGTAGGTGTCGAAGAAACCCATCGACACCGCATCGTTGAACATCGTCCACGGCACCGATCCGGTGTCGTTGATTGGCCCCAGCGATTGCAGCATTTCCTCATAGGCGCAGTCGAGGAAAACAAAATCGCCGCTGTCGACCGTCAGGATGACTTCGGCGTGTTCGATCTCGTACTTGTCGTTCTTGCGAAATCCCGAGAGGCATTGCGGGTCGAGCGATTTGCGAATCTTGCGGGCCGTCGTCGTGCCGTAGGATTTGCGGATTGAACGGTCGAGATCGCGGTCGCGCACCAGTTGCACGATGAGATTGGCTTCCTCGCGGTTTGGCGTCACGGCGATGTCGAGATGATCGATGTGCTGGCCGATATCCGCGGTCACGGCTTCGATCTGTTGATTGCGGTCCGGCCTGTTCACGCCGGTGATGAACACCCGCACCGGCTTCTGGAATTTGCGGATGCGGTCGACCTTGCCCGCGAGCTGGTATTCCGCGCCGAAAGTCGTCTTCAGAAATCCGTCGACGATCTCGGCGTCGGTGAAATTCGTTTTCTGGTTATGCTGGTTTGCCGCGATGGAAGGGATGTCCGCGTCGGCCGCCAAGGCCCGGCTTGCAACGAAGGCCGTTGCGAGCATTGCGAGGCTGACGCGCACGCCCTGTTTCATGCTCAGTTCTTGACGTAGACCGTGGCGCCGACCGAGACGCGGTTATAGAGATCGATGACGTCGTCGTTGACCATGCGGAAGCATCCCGACGACACTGCCTGTCCGATGGTTTCCGGCTCGTTCGAGCCGTGAATGCGATAGAGCGTCGAACCCAGATACATCGCGCGCGCGCCGAGCGGGTTCTCCGGTCCTCCCTTCATGTGGCGCGGCAGGTCGGGGCGGCGGCGCAGCATCTGCGATGGCGGCGTCCAGCTCGGCCATTCCTTCTTGGCGGTGATGCGATGCACGCCGCCCCAGCGGAATCCGTCGCGGCCGACGCCGATGCCGTAACGCATCGCTTCGCCCGGAGCGGTGATGAGATAAAGCCGCCGCTCGCGTGTATCGACGACGATGCTGCCCGGCGCGTAATTGCTCTGATAGCTGACCCGCTGGCGCGGAATCGGGCTCGAGTGGCCGATGCCCGAGGAGAAGAAGTTCGGGAACATGACTTCGCTGCTGTTCGCTTCCTGCGCGGCGGCGAATGACGCGCTGCCCAGGATCATGCAGGCGGACAATAACGAAACGACACGCTTCATCGGCGGACCTTTCAGGGTAATTGTGGCTTCGGATAGCCCAGAAAGGCCATATTCTGCAGGGAGCCGCAACCCACAGCAACGTGAAAGCGGCATATCGTCTCTAGAACGAGCCGATATCGCGGGAATGTACCGATGATCGAAATGAAAACCGATGGTGGGCGCACAAGGGATCGAACCTTGGACCTCTCCCGTGTGAAGGGAACGCTCTCCCGCTGAGCTATGCGCCCGGGACGGCCTGCGCGAGGCCGTGAAGGCCGCGATTTACGAAGCTCATGGCCAAGGTGTCAAGCTCCGATCGGACGAATTCAGGCCTGCCGGGACGTGTCAGGCCTTGCCGGTGCGCGCGGCCTGCACTTCCTGAAGCGCGCGGATGCGCTGGGCAAGGCTGCCTTGTGCTCCGCTGGCTGCGCCCTTTGCGGTATCGCCATTGACGATGGCACTGATCGCAGGCGTGGACCCGCTCTCCGAAGCGAGGATTTTCTGGATCGGCGAATCCGGCCCTTCGAGCTTGCCTGCGAGGCCGGCGACTTCGGCAGCAATGGAATTGATGCGTTCGCGCAGCAGCCCGTTTTCCTGCCGCTCCTCCGCGGAAGCCTTGTCCGCCTGCTGTCTCGCGGCCGCCAGCTCGCGCACGAGTTTCGCCCGCTCGTCATGGGCGGCTTCGATCTGCCTGCGCAGTTCGCTGTTGTCGTGGTCGCGCTGGACGAGAGCCTTGTCCTGCGTCACGAGGCGGGCTTCCAGTTCTTCGACGCGTTTCGCCAGCGCTTCGGCTTTTTGCGATTGCGTCAGCAACTGGCCGTCAAGCTCGCCGAGGCGACCGGTCAAGGTTTCGGCGTGGGAGCGGGCGTCGTTCAGTTCGCGGCTTGCCGTTTCCGATTTGCCGCGCTGATCGTCGAGGCGGGAGCGGGCCTCGGTGTGTTCCTGCTCGGCATGGGCGACACGGGTTTGCAGCGCTTCGATTTCGGCGCGCACCGTGACGAGCTCGGCTTCGCGAGCTTCCGCCGTCTGCGAGCGGTCGGATAATTCGCCGGACAGCTTTGTCAGTTCGATCTGCTTTTCGCGTAGCGCCTGTTCGGCGTCGCGCAGGCTGTCGGTCTTGAGCGAGAATTCCTTCTCCGTGGCGTGAAGCTGTTCGTGCAGCGCCTTCTCGCGCGTCTCCAGCGTAAAAATCGCCGCGCTTTTCTCGCCAAGCTCCATCTTCAGGCGATTGATGGCGTCGTTTTTCTTTCCAAGCTCGGCCTGCTGGCTGGTGGTCTTGGCCTTGAGCTGCTCGACGCTCATTTCCAGCTTACGGGCGGACATCGCGAATTCGGCGCGCAACTGGTCCTTGTCGGCCTGAATCTCGGCCATCGACAGCGGCGCCGCCGCCTCCAGCCGCCGCGTCGTCAACCGCACCGCGCGGTTGTGCACGAGCGGCATGATCATCAGACCGCACAGCATCGAGATCAGAAAACCGATCGCCAGATACATGATCGGCTCAACCATAGGACAACTCCCGCAAGGGCGACCGGACCCGGTCGCCAGTCTCAAAACGCGCAGAAACTAGCAGATCAGCCGGGCGGCGTGAAACATGCCGCGGTGTCCGAAAGTGGCATGAAAACCCCTTAGAAGGGGTTCCAGGTCGCGCGGGGGGTGAACTTCAGGTAGCCGACGCTCGCGCCAAGGCGAAGGCCGACACCGGCCCGGATCGGCACCAGCACGATGTGGTTCGCGGTAAGCGCGGTCATGCCGAAGCCGCCGATCACGTAGGCGGAGCCATCGATTCCGGCGAAGCGCTGGTAGATCGCGCTGGTGGCGGGCAGGTTGTAGACCAGCATCATGGTCCGCGCGCCGTCGCCACCCCAGTCGAAGCCGACCGAGGGGCCCTGCCAGTATACCTTCAGGTCGCCGGCGTTTTTTGTATAAAGCGTGCCCTCGCCGTAGCGCAGGCCGGCCACGAATGCGCCCGCGCCTTCTTCGCCGAGGACGTAGCCGTTCGGCAGGCCCCAGCGGCTGACCGCCCGCTCGATGATCGAGGCGAGGCCGCGCGAGACGTTACCAAAGAAACGATGGCCCGCGACCACCAGCTCGTCGGAGCGGTAGGAATCGGAACGCGGTGCCTGTTGCGCCGAGGCAGGGGTGGAGAACGAGATCGCCGCCGCGAAAAGCAGGGCTGCACAACGCAGAGCGAAATTCATGAAATAACCCCCAGGAAGACGCTTGATGAAGGCGCTTGGTAAAGCGAGCAGGGCCTGCTCCCAGCTTAACGGCTTGCTGACAGGCAGATCCTAAACTCACGCGACTCGAACTTTATCGGCAGCAACTATGACGGTATGGCGGCAGGAAAATAAAGGGTGGGCTCGAAAAGGCCTGATCGCAGCGGGTATTTTGGCCGTATTTGTGGTCATGAGGCCCGCCGCGGCGGAGGCGGCATCGACCGAGCGGGTGGTGACGAACCATCACACCGGGCTTGCGATCGACGGCTACGATCCGGTGGGCTATTTCATCCAGTCCCGGCCCATTGCCGGGAAGTCCGGAATCGAGACGTACCAGGGCGGCTCGATCTGGCGCTTCTCTAATGAACGGGACAGGGACATTTTTCTCTCGGCCCCGGACATCTACGGCCCGCAATTCGGCGGTTACGATCCCATCGACCTTGCACATGGCCGGATCGTCGCCGGGCAGCCGCTGATCTGGCTCGTTTATGGCCAGCGTCTTTATTTGTTTAGCCGGATCGAGAACCGCGACGCCTTCACGGCGGACCCCTCCCGCCTTGCCGATGCGGCCGAGAAATGGCCGGCCCTCAGCGAGACCCTCGCCGACTATTGATCCGGCGTCTTTGCGCTGTCGCGGCGCGCGGCTTGCGGGTCGCCCCATACGATAAAGTCGGAAACGAGGAAGCCGTCGTGATCCTCGCCGAATTTTAAAGGCTGGCCGCGCCCGCTGGTGACGAGGCCGCCAGCGGCGGTGGCGATGGCATGGCCCGCGGCGATGTCCCATTCGCTGGTGGGCGAGAGGCGGGGGTAGATGTCGGCGCCGCCCTCGGCAACGCGGCAGAACTTGATCGAGGAGCCGAGAACCTGCCGGATCGCGCCGGGGCGCTCGGCAATGAAGGCCTCGGTGCGTGGGTCGCCATGCGAGCGGCTGACCGCGACGATCCATGGCGCGGCGGGGCCGGGATGCGGACGTGTCCGGATCGATTGAGGCGCGCCGTAAACCGTGGCGTCCTTGGTCACCAGCAGGCGCTCGGCGCCGACGCCGACGATTCCCCGCCAGACGATCCCAAGCGCGGGTGCGACGACGATGCCGAGAGTGGGCTCCCCGCGCGTGACGAGGGCGATGTTGACGGTGAATTCGTCGGTCCCGGTGACGAACTCGCGCGTGCCGTCGAGGGGATCGATCAGGAAGAAACTGTCGCGGTAGGGACGCGCCGCCAGATGGGTGCGTTCTTCCGACAGCACCGGGATGGCGGGTGCAAGTTTCGCAAGCCCTTCGGCGATGATCGCATCGGCAAGGGTATCGGCATCGCTCACCACTGAGCCGTCGATTTTCTTGCCCAGCCCCATGGTGCTGCGATTGACCGCAAGGATTGCCGCACCCGCCTGAACGGCGAGCTTTGTGAGCGGCTCCATCAACGTGAGGGCGTTTTCGCCGGCGAGGGTAACCCCTTCAGCCACAATCTCTTTCCTGGTCCGCTGTGGTTCCTCGGTGGCCTGTGTGGCCGCGGCAGGTTTCGCGGTGTATCAAATCACGGTCCGGCGTGATTCGACTGCGGAAATCGCAGCGGCGAATCCTTATCACACACCAAACCACAGCAGGAAAATTTTCATGTCAGGTACCTCCGGTGCTCCCGATGCTCTCGACCTTGCTGCGTTGCTGTCTTCAAGGGTTTGCCACGACCTCATCAATCCGGTCGGCGCCATCGTCAACGGCCTGGAGGTGATGGATTCGAGTAACAAGGCCGAAGACAAGGAGTTCGCCCTCGACCTGATCCGCAAGAGTGCGGTGAGCACTTCGGCGCGGCTGCAGTTCTGTCGTATCGCCTATGGCGCGGCGGGTTCGGCCGGGACGCAGATCGACCTTGGCGATGCGCAGAAGGTGGCGCGCGGCCATCTGGAGGACGGCAAGACCAAGCTGACATGGAATTTGCCGCACATGCTGCTGGCGAAGAACCGCGTCAAGCTGCTTCTCAACATGCTGGTCATCGCCCAGCAGGCGATCCCGCGCGGTGGTGAACTGGTGATCGACCCGATCGGTGAGGGCGATACGATGGGATTCCGCATCCGCGCGGTCGGTGCGAACGCGCGCGAGCCGCACAGCATCGCCGACCAGCTCAATCTGGAGAATGCGGCTTCCATCACCGCGCATGCGGTGCAGCCTTATTATACGGCGCTGCTGGCGCAGGCCTGCGGCTTCAAGGTCGGGTTGACCAAGGAAGAGGACGCCGTCGTGGTAGCGACGACCTCGTAACGTCGCTCAAATCTTAACGAACTCTTTCCGCCTGTGGCCGGTTGAGGCCACGGGTGCGCAAAACTGACCGAACAAAAATACCTTTTGCTCACCATTATTAAACGCTTTCCGTTGAAACTGCGCAGACTTGGTAGGCGCATCTCGCCGCCTCCGCTCGAAGGCTGGGCTGTTTCATGGATGATTTGTTGCGTGAGTTCCTGACGGAAACGAACGAGAGCCTCGATACCGTCGACAATCAATTGGTTCGTTTTGAGCAGGATCCGAATAACGCCAAGATCCTGGATAATATTTTCCGGCTCGTTCACACCATCAAGGGGACGTGCGGCTTTCTCGGCCTGCCGCGCCTCGAAGCGCTGGCCCACGCGGCCGAAACCCTGATGGGCAAATTCCGCGACGGCATGCCGGTGACCGGCGACGCCGTTTCGCTGATCCTCAACACCATCGACCGCATCAAGGACATCCTGGGCGAACTCGAATCCAGCGAGGCGGAGCCGGAAGGCTCCGACCCCGATCTGATCGGCGCATTGGAAAAGATGGTGGAGATCGGCATGGCTTCGATGGAAGGCGGCGCGCCTGCTCCCGCTGCGGCTGCTGCCCCCGCATCTGCCGGCGGCGCTGAAGGCACTCTCGTCGTACAGACTCTGGAGCGCGAGTTGCGTCCGGGTGAAGTCTCGCTCGATGAGCTTGAGCGCGCATTCCGCGAAACCGCAGTCGAGACGGCGGCTCCGGCCGCGCCGGTCGCCGCTGCTGCACCGCCGCCTGCCGCGGCAGCCCCCGCGCCCAAACCGGCTGCCAAGCCCGCGGCAAAACCGGCCGCGCGGAAAGCCGCCGACGGCGAAGGCTCCGATGCCGACAAGGTTTCCTCGCAATCGATCCGCGTCAACGTCGATGCGCTCGAGCATCTGATGACGATGGTGTCCGAACTGGTGCTGACCCGCAACCAGTTGCTGGAAATCAGCCGCCGTCACGAAGAGAACGAATTCAAGGTGCCGCTGCAGCGCTTGTCCAACGTCACCGCTGAGCTGCAGGAAGGCGTCATGAAGACGCGCATGCAGCCGATCGGCAACGCCTGGCAGAAGCTGCCGCGCATCGTGCGCGACCTTTCGAGCGAACTCGGCAAGCAGATCGAACTCGAGATGCACGGCGCCGACACCGAGCTTGACCGCCAGGTGCTCGACCTCATCAAGGATCCGCTGACGCACATGGTGCGTAACTCAGCCGACCATGGCCTTGAAAGCACCGCGGCGCGCGTTGCCGCAGGCAAACCGGAAGTCGGCACCATCCGCGTCTCCGCCTATCATGAAGGCGGCCACATCATCATCTGCATTGCCGACAACGGCCAGGGTCTGAACACCGAGCGCATCAAGCAGAAGGCGGTTCAGAACGGCCTCGTCACCGAAGCCGATCTTGAGAAGATGAGCGAAGCTCAGATTCACAAGTTCATCTTCGCGGCGGGCTTCTCGACCGCTGCCGCGATCACCAGCGTGTCCGGCCGCGGCGTCGGCATGGACGTGGTGCGCAACAACATCGATCAGATCGGCGGCACCATCGACGTCAAGTCGGTGCCGGGCGAAGGCTCGTCCTTCACCATCAAGATTCCGCTGACGCTTGCGATCGTTTCCGCGCTGATCGTGGAATCGGCGGGCGAGCGCTTCGCGATCCCGCAGATCGCGGTCGTCGAACTGGTGCGTGCGCGCGCCAATTCGGATCACCGCATCGAGCGCATCAAGGACACCCCGGTGCTCCGCCTGCGCAACAAGCTGTTGCCGCTGCTGCACCTGCGCAAGCTGCTCAAGATCGACGACGGCCAGGAGATCGATCCGGAAAACGGCTTCATCGTAGTGATGCAGGTCGGCAGCCAGACCTTCGGCATCGTGGTCGACGGCGTCTTCCACACCGAGGAAATCGTCGTCAAGCCGATGTCGACCAAGCTGCGTCACATCAACATGTTCTCCGGCAACACTATCCTTGGCGATGGCGCCGTCATCATGATCATCGATCCGAACGGCATCTCGCAGTCGGTCGGCAGCTCGATGTCGGCGCAGGCCGAGATGATGGACGAAAACGCCGCGGCGCGCGTCGCCGGCTCCGAACAGCTCACCTCGCTTCTCGTCTTCCACGCCGGCAATACCCAGCCGAAGGCGGTGCCGCTCGCGCTCGTCACCCGTCTCGAGGAGATCGCGGCGGAGAAGATCGAGTTCTCCAACGGCCGTCATATGGTGCAGTACCGCGACCATCTGATGCCGCTCGTGAGCATGGAAGGCGTCACCGTTCGCAGCGAAGGCGTGCAGCCGATCCTGGTGTTCGTCGACGATGGCCGCTCCATGGGCCTCGTGGTCGATGAGATCGTCGATATCGTCGAGGAAAGCCTCAACATTGAAGTGGCGAGTGCGCAGGATGGCCTGCTCGGCTCCGCCGTCATCAAGGGGCAGGCGACCGAGGTGATCGATGTCGGTTATTTCCTGCCGATGGCTTTTGCCGACTGGTTCACCCGCAAGGACATGCAGCGCACGAGCCTGACCCAGGAGGTTCTTCTGGTCGACGACTCGGCTTTCTTCCGCAACATGCTGGCGCCGGTCCTGAAGGCGGCGGGCTACAGCGTCCAGACCGCGACCAATGCGAACGAGGGGCTGAACATCCTGCGCGCAGGAAAGCAGTTCAACGTCATCCTCACCGACATCGAGATGCCGGACATGAACGGCTTCGAATTCGCCGAGGCCATTCGCGCCGATCAGCGCAACAACGAGACGCCGATCATCGCGCTGTCGTCGCTGGTGTCTCCGGCGGCGATCGAACGCGGACGTCAGGTCGGTTTCCACGATTATGTCGCGAAGTTCGACCGGCCCGGTCTGATCGCGGCGTTGAAGGAACAGGCCGCTCGCGACAACCGCGCGGCATAAGGATAGCGACATGGACCAGCAAGCTCAGAAAACCGACGGCCAGATCACCGAATACGTCACCGCCATGATTGGCGGACAGTTGTTCGGCCTGCCGATCTCCCGCGTGCAGGACGTGTTCATGCCCGAGCGGCTGACCCGCGTGCCGCTCGCTTCCGACGATATCGCAGGCGTTCTTAACCTGCGCGGCCGGATCGTCACCGCGATCGACATGCGCGCGCGCCTCGGCCTGCCGAAGATCGAGGACGGCCGTCCGCCGATGGCGATCGGCGTGGACCATCGCGGCGAGTCCTACGGGTTGCTGATCGATTCGATCGGGGAAGTCATGAAGCTGTCCGACGACAGCCGGGAAATGAATCCGGTCAACCTCGATCGCGGCATGGAGAGAGTTGCGGGCGGCATCCATCGGCTTGATGGACAGTTGATGGTGGTGCTCGATATCGACCGGGTTCTGGAGATTGCTCCTGACATGATGGCGGCGTGAGCGCCCATCGGGTCAGCATTTGGAAATAGAGGTCAACATGAAAACGTGTCTTGTCGTCGACGATTCCAGCGTGATCCGCAAAGTCGCACGCCGAATCCTGGAAGGCCTGAATTTCGAAATTATCGAAGCCGAGGACGGCGAGAAGGCCATGGAAGTCTGCAAGCGCGGCCTTCCCGACGCCGTGCTGCTCGACTGGAACATGCCGGTGATGGATGGCCACGAATTCCTGCGCAACCTGCGCATGATGCCGAACGGCGAGAAGCCGAAGGTCGTGTTCTGCACCACGGAGAATGATGTCGCTCATATCGCCCGCGCGCTTCATGCCGGCGCGAACGAGTACATCATGAAGCCGTTCGACAAGGAAATCGTCACCGCGAAGTTTCAGGAAGTCGGCCTGATCTAAGTAGGCGAGGGTCATCGCCGAATCGATATTGTGTCCTCCTGCCCTCTGGCAGAAAGTAAGTTTGGTATTTGAATGAGTATCGATTTGGCAGCCGCTTCTCATCCGGTCTCGACGAGTGGCGAGCGCATTCGAATTATGGTGGTTGATGATTCAGCCATCATCCGCGGTATCATCACGCGCTGGATCGAAGCCGAAACCGACATGGTGGTGGCGGCGTCCTGCCGCACCGGTCTCGACGCCGTCAACCAGATCGAGCGGATCAATCCCGACGCCGTGATCCTCGACATCGAGATGCCGGATATGGACGGCATCACCGCGCTGCCGCTGCTGCTGGCGAAGAAGCGCGATCTCGTCATCATCATGGCCTCGACGCTGACGCTGCGGAACGCCGAGATCAGCCTCAAGGCGCTGTCGCTCGGCGCCACCGACTACATTCCGAAGCCCGAAAGCAATCATCTGGGCGGCGCGGATACCTTCCGGCACGAACTGGTGCAGAAGATCCGCCATCTCACCGCCCGTCTCGCGCGCCGCCGCGTGCCGAGCCCGCCTTTGGCGCCGGCCGCTTCGCAGGTGGCCGCAGCCCCGGCGGCGGCTCCGGTTCATCACGCGCCGACCAAGTTTTCGCTCCGCCCGTTCCACAAGGTGAGGCCGCAGGCGCTGCTGATCGGCTCTTCGACGGGCGGCCCGCAGGCGCTGACCGCGCTTGCCGCCGAGCTTGCTCCGATTGTCGACCGGGTGCCGGTGCTGATTACCCAGCACATGCCGCCGACCTTCACCACCATTCTTGCCCAGCATATCGGCCGTGCCAGCTCCCGGCCGACCCATGAGGGCGCCGAAGGGCAGGCCGTCAAGGCGGGCAACATCTATATCGCACCGGGCGGGCTGCACATGCGCGTGGGCCGCCAGGGCGGCAACGTCGCGATTGCGCTCGATGACGGCCCTCAGGTCAATTTCTGCCGTCCTGCGGTGGACCCTCTGTTCATGTCGGCGATCGACGTCTGGAAGGGTGACCTGCTGGCGGTGATCCTGACGGGCATGGGGTCCGACGGCATGCGTGGCGGCAGGGATGTCGTCGCCGCCGGCGGCAACGTGATCGCTCAGGACGAAGCGACGTCCGTGGTGTGGGGAATGCCGGGTGCGGCCGCTCAGGCCGGCATCTGTTCTGCCGTGTTGCCGCTCAACCAGATCGGCCAAAAAATACAAAAGATCCTTTCAGGAGACTTCTCGTGATCCAGGCTGAGTATGATTTTCTGCGCAAGCTCCTGAAGGAAAGATCCGGTCTCGTCCTGGCGGACGACAAGCAGTACCTGATCGAAAGCCGTCTCATGCCGCTCGCGCGCAAGGCGAATCTCGGTGGACTGACCGAGTTGATCGCGGAGCTCAAGCGCGGGGTGGAAAGCAAGATCTGCGACGTGGTCGAGGCGATGACCACGAACGAGACGTTCTTCTTCCGCGACAAGATTCCGTTCGATCATTTCAAGGACAGCGTTCTCCCCGAACTGATCAAGGCGCGCGCCAATCGCAAGAGCCTGCGCATCTGGTGCGCGGCCGCATCGACCGGGCAGGAGCCCTATTCGCTGGCGATGATCGTGAAGGATTTTGCCCAGGCGTTGTCGGGCTGGCGGGTGGAGATCGTCGCGACCGACCTGTCGCAGGAAGTTCTCGAGAAGTGCAAGAGCGGCATCTACAGCCAGTTCGAGGTGCAGCGCGGCCTGCCGATTCAGAAGCTCGTCACTCACTTCAAGCAGATCGGCGAGACCTGGCAGATCAATTCCGATATCCGCGCCATGGTGCAGTTCAAGCCGCTCAATCTGCTCAACGACTTCTCAAGCCTCGGCAAGTTCGACGTGATCTTCTGCCGCAACGTGCTGATCTATTTCGAGCAGGCGACCAAGGCCGACGTTCTCGGCCGGATGATGAAGGTGAACGAGCCGGACGGCTACCTGTTCCTCGGCGCAGCCGAAACGGTTGTCGGGCTGACCGATGCCTATCGCCCCTGCACGCAGCGCCGCGGCGTGTACCTTCCCAAGACCGCATCGCCCTCGATCATGCCCGGCATGGCCGCAGGCGGGATGCGGGCCACGATGTCGGCACGATAGATTCGATCATTCTTGTCGCCGGTCTGTCGGCAGCAATAAAAAACCCCGCCAGTGGCGGGGTTTTTTGTATTTCGTGAAGTGGAAGCTCAGGCCGGGATGCGGGCTTCGTCGTCGCTCGGCTCGCGCAGCACATAGCCGCGGCCCCAGACGGTTTCGATGAAGTTGCGGCCCTCGGACGCGTTGGCGAGCTTCTTGCGCAGCTTGCAGATGAACACGTCGATGATCTTGAGTTCCGGCTCGTCCATCCCGCCATAGAGATGGTTGAGGAACATTTCCTTGGTGAGCGTGGTGCCCTTGCGGAGCGAGAGCAGCTCCAGCATCTGATATTCCTTGCCGGTCAGGTGCACGCGCTGGCCGCCGACTTCGACCGTCTTGGTGTCGAGGTTGACGATCAGGTCGCCGGTCTGGATCACCGACTGGGCGTGGCCCTTCGAGCGGCGCACGATGGCGTGGATGCGGGCGACCAGTTCGTCCTTGTGGAACGGCTTGGTCATGTAGTCGTCGGCACCGACGCCGAGGCCCTTGACCTTGTCCTCGATGCCGGCGAGGCCGGACAGGATCAGGATCGGGGTCTTGATCTTGGAAACACGAAGCTGCTTGAGCACTTCGTAGCCCGACATGTCGGGCAGATTGAGGTCAAGCAGGATGATGTCGTAATCATACAGCTTGCCGAGATCGACGCCTTCTTCTCCGAGGTCCGTCGTGTAGACGTTGAAGCTCTCGGATTTGAGCATCAGCTCGATCGACTGCGCAGTGGCGCTGTCATCTTCTATCAGCAATACGCGCATGCCAGTCCCCTAATAGTCGCCACCCCGGGCGTCAGGTCGGCCGCACAACTCGCGGCACTGGAACGCCTTTGAACAACTGATTCGAATCCTGACCAGACATGGTTAACAAAAGCTGATTCGTGCCTGCAAGCTCTATTCGTGCAAATTATGCCGAATCGACTTAAGATGTTGCACAGAAGCGGCTTTTCGTATCCACGCAAGTTCAAGTTCCGTATTAGGAGTCGGGCCTGACCGCCTCCTGCGATTCGCACCTCCGTTCTGAAGGTCGAATTGCTTTCAGTTACCAAAGACAGTGACGCAATCATTAACGATGCGGGTAAACACGGGGTTAAGGAAGCGCCATCAAGCTCTGGAAACTTAAGCTTTTTGAAATGAAGAAGGCGCTCCGGTGACGCGAGGCTCGCAGTGAAGGCCAGCTTAAAGTGAAAGCCCTTGCCGAACAGATCGGCGATATCGACGGCATCAACATTTATGGCCGTGTTGTGGGCGTGCGCGGCCTGATGGTCGAGGTGGCCGGTCCCATTCATGCGATGTCGGTCGGCGCGCGGGTCGTCATCGAGACGGGCGGCGATCGCGACATTCCCTGCGAGGTGATCGGCTTCACCGGTAGCAATGCGGTGCTGATGCCGTTCGGGGGGCTGGACGGCGTCCGGCGCGGGTGCCGGGCGGTGATCGCCAATGCGGCGAGTCAGGTTAGGCCATCGCCGGCGTGGCTCGGCCGCGTCGTCAACGCGATGGGAGATCCGATCGACGGCAAGGGGCCGATCGAGCAGGGTGCGTCGCCGATGCCGTTCCGGAACCTGCCGCCGCCTGCCCATTCAAGAAAGAGGGTAGGTCAGCCGCTCGATCTCGGCGTGCGCGCGCTCAATACATTCCTCACATGCTGCAGCGGGCAGCGCATGGGCATCTTCGCCGGCTCCGGCGTCGGCAAATCGGTGCTGCTGTCGATGCTGGCGCGCAACGTCGATGCCGATATTTCGGTGATCGGCCTTGTCGGCGAGCGTGGCCGCGAGGTGCAGGAGTTTCTACAGGACGATCTGGGTGAGGAGGGCCTCGCGCGCTCCGTCGTCGTGGTGGCGACCTCGGACGAGCCTGCCCTGATGCGGCGGCAGGCCGCTTACCTGACGCTCGCAATCTCCGAATATTTCCGCGATGAGGGCCAGAACGTGCTGTGCCTGATGGATTCAGTCACCCGCTTTGCCATGGCGCAGCGCGAGATCGGCCTGTCCGCGGGCGAGCCGCCGACCGCAAAGGGCTACACGCCGACCGTCTTCACCGAACTGCCGAAGCTTCTTGAGCGCGCCGGGCCGGGGCTCGGCGAGGGCACCATCACCGGCATCTTCACGGTGCTGGTGGACGGCGACGACCACAACGAGCCGGTGGCGGACGCGGTGCGCGGCATTCTCGACGGACATATCGTGATGGAGCGCTCCATTGCCGAGCGTGGACGCTACCCGGCCATCAACATTCTCAAATCCGTCTCCCGCACGATGCCGAAATCGGCCGATCCGGAATTCCTGCCCGTCATCATGCGCGGCCGCCAGGTGATGGCGACCTATGCGGACATGGAGGAACTGATCCGGCTCGGGGCCTACCGGGCAGGCTCCAGCGCCGAGGTGGACGAGGCGATCCGTCTCCATGAGCCGCTCGAGAACTTCCTGCGACAGGCCAAGAACGAGGCGACCGGACTGGAGGCCGGCTACCGGCAATTGCAGCAAATCCTCGCCTCTGTGGAAACGGAAAGCTAACTTTGTCAGGCCATGATCCGCACCGTCTGTTGATTGCCGGCGGGGCCCAGTCGGGGAGCCGGTTCTGTCCCGTTTTGGTACTGGGACTTCTGGGGAGTACGAGTCGATGAAGTCACGTGAAACGCTTATCCGTCTGAAGAAATTTCAGGTCGACGAGAAGCGTCGCCGGGTTGCTCAGATCGAGACCATGATCGCCGAATTCCAGCGGATGTCGGTCGACCTCGAGCGCGAAATCCAGACCGAGCAGGATCGCGCAGGCATTCAGGATCCAGCCCACTTCGCCTATCCGACCTACGCCAAGGCCGCGATCCAGCGCCGTGAGAACCTGACCCGCTCGGCGGACGAACTGCGCGGGCAGCTCGAGGAGGCGAAGACGCATCTGGCGGATGCCTTCGAGGAATTGAAGAAGGTCGAGCTTCTGGACGAGCGCGATCAGGCGCGCGAACGCGCCGAGGAGAGCGCACGTGAACAGGCCGACCTCGACAGCATCGGCCTGTTGCGCTCGCGGATCGGCGCGGTAGCCTGATCCCGCCTGTCTTTGAACGGTTTGAAAGCCCGGTCCGGAAGGTCCGGGCTTTTTGCTGTCTGTGGCGATCAGCTTGGGATGGTGTGAGGTCCCGTTTTACAGCTTTCGTCCGGGCTGGCATAAAGGCGCAGGGGTGCTGTCTGCGGGCAGCGATTGTTGGGGACGTGCAATGCTGACGCCGGAGCAGTTGGTTTGGCTGCTGGCCTCGGTGGCCCGGCGTGATCGGGCTGCTTTCGAGGGCCTGTATGAAGCGACCTGCGCAAAGCTGTTTGGTGTCGTGCTGCGCATCGTCCGCGAGCAGGCGCTCGCGGAAGAAGTCCTCCAGGAAATCTACCTCAAGATATGGAATAGCGCCGGGCAGTATAGCCCCAGCGAAGCCTCGCCACTTGCATGGATGGTGTCGATCGCGCGGAACCGCGCCATCGACATCGTGCGCAAGCGCGGCGGCGCTCCGCTCGAGGATGCCGCGAACTTCGAAGGTGCCTCCGACACGCCTGCGCCTCTGTCGCGCCGGGAGATGACGGACGAATTGAAGGCGCTGCTGGAATGTGTCGGGCAGCTTGAGCCCGACCGGCAGAAGCTCGTGCTGCTGGCCTATTACAATGGCTGGAGTCGCGAGCAGCTTGCGGCCAAGTTCGACACGCAGCTTGGCAATGTCAAAACCTGGCTGCGCAGCAGCCTGCTCGATATCCGAACCTGTCTCGGTCTTGCATGATGGCATACAGCGAAGATCATATCGCGCTTGCCGCCGAATATGCGCTCGGCACTCTCGACGCGGATGAACGCGCGCTGGTTGAGACGATGCTGATCGTCGATCCCGGTTTTCTCGCGCTCGTCCATGCGTGGGAGCACAAGCTGGCGCCGCTGCATCAGATGGTCTCGTCGGTCGAGCCCCCCAGCGATGTCTGGAACAGGATCAAGGCTAGCATCGCGCAAGCGGAAGAACAGGCTCCGGCGGCTTCCGCCAATAATGCAAGCGAAGATAAGCCGGTCCATGCCATTGATCCGGTTACGCTGGAGATGACATCCGCGCTCGATGCGTCCTCCGCGCCGGATGCAAACGCCACCGTGTCGCCCGAACTCACGGTCACGCCGCCGGAATCCGAATCCACCGGGCAGGGCGCTTCTGTCGCGGCGGCCACGGCAAAACCATCGCCTGCGAAAGGCTCCGGCATTTTCGGCATCGTCATGAGCGCGGTGGCTGCGGTGCTGGCGGGCATCGTCGCGTTGCAAATCTATCGTCCGGCCGCATTGCCCGCTGCTCTGCGGATGAAGCCGGAGGTCCGCACGGTGGAGGTCAAGATTCCGCCGCCGCCGGTCGCCGCGCAATGGGTGGCCGCGCTGCAATCGGATGCGCGCGATCCGGGCTTCGTTCTGACGGTCGATGCCGCCTCGCGCCGCTATACGGTGCGCCGCGTCGGTCCGCCGCCTGCGGCAGACAAAAGCTACGAACTCTGGATCGTGCCGAGCAAATTCGGAGAGCCGCACTCCATCGGGGTGATCGATGGCGAATTCACCGTGAGTGGTGGCCTTACCGGCTATGACGCGGCTGCCGTGAACAACTCGATCTATGCGGTGACGGTCGAGGCCAAGGGCGGCTCGCCGAGCGGCAAGCCGACCGCGCAACCTTTGTGGGCGGGCAAACTCTACGAGAGCGTGCCGGCGCACTGAGGCAGGCGCACTTCCCGGTCTGCATTATCCAGCCCCAGACAGCAAAAAACGCCCGTGGGGGAAACGGGCGTTTTTTGTCCGGGTTCACTGGGGATGAGATGTCCCGGAAGATATTCACAAGGCGACTTCGGGGGGCGGGGAAGAGAGCCTTATGAATTCCTGAAATTCATGTCAGCGGATCACCTGCTGCTCGGAGTCGGAAACCATCATGGTGTGACTGGCTTTCAGAACCGGCGTCGTCGCGCGCGCAGTCTGCATCCCGCCGTCACCGGCGGAGAGGCGTGCTGAAATTCCAAGTCCGGCGATACCGATTGCGGCAACCAACGCCACCACCACGATCTTGAGGTGGGTCATGCGGTCAGCGCTGTACAATGAATGGTTCATTTCGCCTCCCTCACGTTTTAGCCACGTTCTGGCCCGGTTGCCTTATTGGTCGCGCCCAGTGAGCGGCCGGTTCGAATTCCATGTTTCGTAAACGTGGTGGAGGGGGTTTTTGTTTCCCAGACCCCATCACAAGCGAGTGATTTTTCTTGATCGCTCGCGAGGAACCCTACAGGGCGAAATAAAAATATCGCTAAATCAAATAGATACAATTTTAGCGCCTGGAACCCGCTCACGGCGGGATGGCGTTGGAAATAAGAAATCGCTTGGATGTGACGAAATTGTCATGCCGACGCAGCGGCGAAAGCCCGGATTCTCAAACGCTTCCAACGGTCTTGAGTTTCGCCCGCGGATGGATTTCTGCCTGCGACAGCACCGTGGTCTGTGCGCGGAAGCGCTCCACCAGCGAGCGCACGAAGGGACGAATTGCCGCAGAGGTAACAAGCACCGGGTTCTCGCCTTCACGCGCGGCCTGCTCGAAACGGTCGCGGGTCGCGGTCATGAATTCCGACAGCTTGGAGGGTTGCATCGCCAGCGTGCGGTCTTCGCCGGTGCCGACGATTGATTCAGCGAACGCCTGCTCCCATTTGGCGGAGAGTGCGATCAGCGGCAGGTAGCCGTTGATCGAGGTGTTCTGGGCGCAGATCTGGCGCGCGAGGCGGGCGCGAACATGCTCGGCGATCGTCGCCGGATTGCGCGAGAACGCCAGCGCATCGGCGACGCCCTCGAGAATGGTGGAGAGATCCCGGATCGAGATGCGTTCGGCGAGCAGCAACTGAAGCACGCGCTGAATGCCGGACACGGTGATCTGGCTCGGGACGATATCCTTGACCAGTTCGCCCTGCTCCTTCGGCAGGTCCTTCAGGAGCTTCTGCACTTCGCCGTAGGACAACAGGTCCGACATGTTGTTCTTCAACAGCTCGGTGAGATGTGTGGACAGAACGGTCGCGGCATCGACCACCGTGTAGCCCTTGAGCGAGGCTTCTTCCTTCAGCGAGGCATCCACCCAGGTCGCGGGCAGGCCGAAGGTCGGCTCGATGGTATGCGTGCCCGGCACGGTGACTTGATTGCCGGCAGGATCCATGACCATGAACTGGTTGGCCCAAACGCGGCCCGAGCCGGCGTCGACCTCCTTGATCTTGATGACGTAGGTATTGGCCTCGAGTTGCACGTTGTCGAGGATACGGACAGCGGGCATCACAAAACCCATCTCGATGGCGAGCGAGCGGCGCAGCGCCTTGATCTGGTCGGTGAGACGGTCGTTGCCGTCCGGTCCGTTGACGAGCGGTAAGAGCGCATAACCGAGTTCGATCTTGAGATCGTCGATCTTGAGCGCGGTCGAGATTGGTTCTTCTTCGGCAGCGGCCGCTGCGGCGGCTTCGGCGGGAGCCGCTGCCGCGCGAGCTTCCTCGGCCTTTGCGTGGGTGTTGCGGTGACGCGCCTTTAATGCCAGTGCGCCCGCGCCAGCGCTCAGCATCAGGAACGGAATCATCGGAATGCCGGGCAGCATCGCCAGCACCAGCATCACGCCGGACGACATGCCGAGCGCCTGCGGATAGCCGGAGAACTGTTTCACCATCGCCTTGTCGGCGGCGCCCGAGACGCCAGCCTTCGACACCAGAAGGCCCGCAGCGGTCGAGACGATCAGCGCGGGCACTTGCGTGACGAGGCCGTCGCCGACCGTGAGCAGCGTGTAGCTGCGCGCGGCGTCGCCGAAGCTCAGGCCCTGCTGCGCGACGCCGATGATGATGCCGCCGATAATGTTGATGAACACGATCAGGAGGCCCGCGACCGCGTCGCCGCGGACGAACTTCGAGGCACCGTCCATCGCGCCGAAGAAACCGCTTTCGTCTTCGAGATCCTTGCGGCGCTTCTTCGCGGTCTGCTCGTCGATCAATCCGGCGGAGAGATCGGCGTCGATCGCCATCTGCTTGCCCGGCATCGAATCGAGGTGGAAGCGTGCGGCGACTTCGGCGATGCGGCCCGAACCCTTGGTGATGACCACGAAGTTGACGATGACGAGGATCGTGAAGACGATGATGCCAATCACGAAATTGCCGCTCATCACGAAGCTGCCGAACGCCTCGATGACGTGACCGGCGGCGGCACTGCCCTCGTGCCCGTGCGCCAGGATCAGGCGGGTCGAAGCCATGTTGAGCGACAGCCGCAGCATGGTCGAAATCAGGAGCACGGTCGGGAAGGCGGAGAATTCCAGCGGCGCCTGGATGAACAGCGCGGTCATCAGGATCAGCACCGAGAGCGTGATCGAGATCGCCAGAAACAGATCGAGCACCATGGCGGGCAGGGGCAGGATCAGGACGACGAGGATTGTCAGCACGCCGAAGGCGAGCGTCAGGTCGCCGCGCTTCAGGATATCCTTGATTTCATCGAAAGTCGGAATCTGCAGGCGCGATGCGCCGTCCTGCCCCGCCGTCACATCGACCATGGTCGCCGCTTCCTCGCGCGAATGTCGCCTCTGCCCGCCAAATACTTTTGCGGCGGCTGGAAGGCCACCGGGCGGTAAGTGATTCACGGCGCTTGCTTCCACGGGACCCCCGTTTTTGCAGAACGACACGCACTTTCACTGGGCAAAATTTGCCCAGTTTATGGTTAGCAAAGAGTTAACGCGGGGGTCCGAGGTGGAGGAATAAGCCTGCCGGAATGGGGTGAGTAGACCGCCCCAACTGTTGGACTTTCCTGGGAAAATCCTGGAATGGGACGTGGGTTGGGGCGCGGGCGCAATTGCCGCATCGTGCCGGTCATTGTAAGGGAAAGGAGCCGCGCCCTTCGCGGTGCGACAGGGCCTGTAGCTCAATGGTTAGAGCCGACCGCTCATAACGGTCTGGTTGCAGGTTCGAGTCCTGCCGGGCCCACCAATCTTTTCAATTGGTTATGCAGAGGCCCTCCGAGCTTCTCTCTTTCTACCCACCGTTTTACCCACCGGTTGAATACGAGCTTTTGAAGTGATGGCTTCCGCAGCTTCCCGCATGTGAAGTGGATGGTGATGGCCGTAAGTGTCGATGAGCACTTGCACCGACATGCCAAGGAAGCCCGCTGACTGCCAAAGATCAGCGCCTCGCTGCATCAGCCATGTTGCCGCCGTGTGTCGCAGCGTATGCGGTGTGACGTTCCCTTCTGAGATATCGAGTTTGGCAGTTGCTACACCCTTGCCGAAACCATTCTTAACCGAAGTGACGGCCTTGCCGTGCCATTCAACAAAATGGTTGCTGACAATTCCTCGGTCCACCCACCGACGCATGTGCGCGAGAAGACGTGAGGGGAGGGCAACAGGTGGCTGCCGCTTGTTAGTTTTGCGTTTGCCGATCTTGAGGCGATAAAACACACCGTTCTCCAAGTCGACGTAAGAACGACCTTCTGCTTTATATGGGGAAGCAGCGGCGATTGCGGCTGCACGGGTGCCGGTGTAGAGCCCTATTAGGATGAAGCGGGCGACGTGCCTCAGGGTGTACTTGGCTGTCGGGACTTTTTTGCCATTGTGAGTCTGGACTTCGCGGTGTCGCCAGCATGCCCAGATAAGCTTGGCGGCTTCTGATCTCGTTAGCCAGCGGTCGCGAGGTTCGCCCTTTTGGGGGAGCCAGACGTTGATTACGGCGTGATGAAGATTTTCTTTGGCGTGATGATTTATGGCCGCCCGAAGGTCTTCCAAGTCGCGCCGCGCCCCGCCATCGCTCCGAGAAGCAGCATAGCTTTTGCACAGTTCTGTTGTTAGCGACCCCAACACAGTGCCGCCGAAGAATTTGTTTAAGCGCTGAATACGACTGTCGAACCGGCGCTTGTATAATTCGGTTTCGAAATCTTCTCGTCGGTCATTGTGATAGATCGCAAGGACGTCGGCTATATCGATGACGTCAACGTTGCGCTCTTGGCGCGTCGGCTCCCATTTCGCACCAATATAGTTGGCTAGGAAACGTTCTGCTGCCTCAGGTGGCTGGGTTTCAGTCGGGTGAGCCGGACATCCCGTGCTGGTCTGTTTGGATCCGTCTTTGATGATCCAAACAGCCGCTTCTGAGCGGCCATTCTTGGTTCTTGCAGGCCGCTTCCATAAGCGAGCGCCTTTGCTTGTCCTTGGCATGTTACCTCGTTGGATTTTTGTCAGCGGGCACCTTAGTTTCGAAGAGCCTTTTGTCGTCGGTTCTCGGCCGACGTTGGAAGCGTTGCTTGTTTGCTAAGTGAGTTCAGTCGAGCCTCTAAAGCTTGCTGCGAAGAAATGTCCGCGGTCGGGCTCGGTAAACGATTGTGCCGCCGTATCGTGCCATTTTGAGCTGCATTATGCTGCGCGGGGATGCGGCACAACGCTCGCATTCGTTGCATGCTTGCAGGTGTTACAAACTGCTTCCCGGCGATCAGCTCGTATTCCAATCGACCACGAGCTATCTCGCGTCGAAGTCCTGAAACGGTCATGCCGCCGCCTGGAAAGCAGAAGGCGACAGCCGCTGAAAGGCGAAGCGGGGTATCTGGTTGAACGACTTGGACGAGGGTGTTTTGTGAGAAGGCTGGCACCTGGGTGGCTGCCACCGGCGAAATATTTGCTTGTGCTGCCGTCACGACGCCGCCCTCAAAATTGCTAGTTTGGAGGAATTATCCGATTTATTTTCGATTTTTCTTCGGATTTTTTCCTCAAGGATGACGGGGCTTTTTGCGATTTTCCGATTTAAAAATTCGGTCCTTTTATGGGGAGGGCAAGTTGCGATGCGACGAGCGTGGGCTCCTAACCTCAAATCTCGCATAAGGATGCCTCGAACATTAGCGCAAGCGCGCGTTTGAGGGGACAGATTGCGGGAGGTTCCGCAACGTTTCCCAAGGATGGGACCTCCTGCTTGATAGAACCGTCTTCCGGTGTAGGCGGCCTGAGGTGAGTTCTTGGTGACGTAGGTCAACACGTTCTTCTGTTTGCCTGAAGGAGTGATCTGGGTCTGATAAGTCGATGGTCGACAGTCGATTTCTTGAGGATCGCCCGGCCATTGTTTGACCAATGCATCGAAGCGTTTCAAACGTCCCGCGGGCACATGCATTAAAACATGCAGGTGTTCATTTTTTCCGGTTTTACGTTCCGACTCCCGTGTCCATAGACAAGTGAACTCAAAATTGTTGTCGCGAGCGAATTGGGCGAGTCGGTTGCGCCACTTCGTCCACGTTCCGATGCGTTGCTTGAGCGTTTGAACGTTGATGTCGCAAGGACGGAAGGTGATGAAGCGATTCAGCGGTTTTCCAATCTCGCGCGCAAAGTGCCATGCGGACTCCATGTTCTTTACGTCCCTGCCCGAAATGCTCTTGCTGACCTTTTGACGGCCGATCTTCCTCTTCTTAGTCCAAGCGTCATCTATCTGAGGGAGGCGTTTATCCATTTGCGGTGCTCCCAACCAGGGATGCATGATCCATAACCATAGAAGACAGCACCTGCCCGTTAGGCCGCAGATAAAATTTCATCGACGTTCGATAACTCAAGCGAGGCGGGCATAACTCGTCACGGCTACCGACATTTGGGATGGCGATACATTCTTGAAAGTTGAACGGTCGTTTTGGAGTGTGATGAAGGCCGGGGTGAAAAGCCTCTTTTGGAAGTTCGATCAATGAGGGTGTCATCTGATACGGGGGCCTGTTCCGATAAAAAATTTCGGTCAAGCGACATCGTTCGGATTCCACCTAGGTGGCCGAGCGGGTCGCTATCCAAAGATTTCAAGATGCTTCGGACGGTCTCTATAAGTGTTCTGTAAATGTTCCTTTGGCAAGCGAGCGCCAAGTTTTCTGTATCAATTTCTGAAGATAATGATACAAAGTATCAAATAAGATACTGGTATGAATATGAAAAAGACCAAAGCGATTTCTTATCTTCGAACGTCCAGTGCCACGAATGTCGGAGTCGATAAGGACAGCGACAAAAGGCAGCGCTCGGCCATCCAGGCTTTTGCGAAGAGGCAGGGAATAGAAATCGTTGAGGAGTTCTACGACGCGGACGTGAGCGGCGCCGACCCTATTGAAACACGGCCTGGATTCTCGGCGCTGTTGGATCGGATCGAAGAAAACGGTGTGCGCACAGTCATAGTCGAAGACGTGTCGCGCTTTGCTCGGCAGCTCGTCGTTCAAGAAGCTGGCATAGTCGCTTTGATCGAACGAAACGTTCAAGTATTGACGGCTTCCGGCGATGACCTGACGGAAACCGACGATCCGCTCAAGGTTGCGATGCGCCAAATTGCGGGCGTCTTTGCCCAGCTTGAGAAGGCCCGTTTGGTTGGGAAGCTCAAGGCTGCGCGGGACAGAAAGCGCGCTACCGGAGTGAAAGTCGAGGGGAGAAAATCTTATGCGGAAAGTGACAAAACCGGCCTGATGATCGCGACAGCCAAGAGCTTGAGGCGGAAGCCGAAGAACGGCAAGAGACGATCACTGCGTTCGATCTCTGCCATACTGGCCGAGAACGGCTTTCTCAGCCATTCAGGAAAGCCCTTTACAGCGACCGCTATTGCCAGAATGGTGGGAGAGCGTTGACGATGATCGGGAGATAGGTGTCCCACTTGCGCTAATCGGCGCGAAGGGTGATCCGATCATTGTCCGAGATTGTCGCGTGAATAGCGATCAGGCTCAGATTTGGATTCCGTATAGTGAGGTCGATGCGAATCACGGCGATCAAGTCGCTTGCGTGGTTTGATGGGCGATGGGGACAAAATGCCGAGACTGACCGAGCAGGAACAACAGGAAATCATCCGGTTCATCGAAGCCGACAAACCGTTGCCAGAGAAATATCGCTTCCTGCTGTTCGACGACAAGCGCGAGGTTGAATTGGTCTGGAATGGCAAGACCAATGAGGTCTGCAATGTTGTGCTGCCATTTCAAACCATCGAGCAGGTCGATGAGCCGCGCGCGGAAAAACCAGAACAGACGGCCGCGCAACAGGATTTGTTTTTAACCGACAGCCGGGGAAGGCAGCTTCAAGGCTGGACCAACAAACTTATCTGGGGCGACAACAAACTCATTCTGTCATCCCTCAAGAATGGGCCGCTACGGGAAGAAATTGAGCGTCAGGGTGGTCTGAAGTTGATTTATATCGATCCGCCGTTTGATGTCGGGGCCGACTTCTCTATGCCCGTTGAGATCGGCGATGACACATTCACGAAGAAGCCAAACATCTTGGAAGAAATTGCCTATCGGGACACGTGGGGTAGAGGTTCCGATTCTTTCATCTCAATGGTCTATGAACGATTGATATTGATGCGCGACTTGCTGGCTGGGGACGGCAGCATTTATGTGCACACTGGTCCAAACGTGAATCATCTCTTGAGAAGTGCCTTGGATGAGGTTTTTGGGTCTTCACATCACCTGAACGAAATCATTTGGCGGCGAGCATTCGCTCACAATGACTCTGGTAGGTGTGGAATAATCCATGACTCAATTCTATTTTACTCCAAGGGGGACACCTGGATTTGGAACGAGGTGTTGCAGAAACCAAGTCCAGACTACATTGAGCAGTTTTTTGACCAATACGATCCAGTTCGTGGAGAGCGTTATAACCGCTTGCCTCTAGATGCACCTCGACATGGAGATGGAGGAAACCTCGTGTACGAATGGAAAGGCGCATGGCCTGCGCCTGGTCGTACTTGGGCGTACAAACGCGAACATATGGAGCGGTTCGACCGCGAAGGCAGGATACATTATCCGAAGAAGGAGGGCGGTAAACCACGCCTCAAGGATTTCGAGAGTGACTACAAGGGGATGGTACTCCAGGACATTTGGACCGACATAAACAAGATACATAATCAGTCTGTCGAGCTGTTAGGTTATGCGACGCAGAAGCCAGAAGCATTGCTCGACCGAGTAATTCGCGCCTCCTCCAATAGGGGGGACTTGGTGGCAGACTTTTTCTGTGGGTCAGGAACAACAGCTGCTGTCGCGGAAAAGCTGGGGCGGAAGTGGATTGCAAGTGATCTTGGAAAATTTGCTGTCCATACCACTCGCAAGCGCATGATCGGTGTACAGCGCGGATTGAAGGCCGAAGGCAAAGATTATCGTGCGTTTGAAATTCTCAACCTCGGCAAATACGAACGCCAGCATTATGTCGGCGTGAACCCGAATTTGCGTGAGGAACAACGCCAGAAGCAACTTGAGGAAAAGGAAACGGCGTTTCTGGACCTCATCCTCCGGGCCTACCGCGCCGAACGCACGGACGGCTTTGCAAGCTTCCACGGCAAGAAGGCGGGACGGCTTGTCGCAGTCGGACCGGTCAATATGCCTGTGTCGCGGTTGTTCGTCGAAGAGATCATCCTCGAATGCCGCAAGAAGCACCTTACCAAGGTCGATATTCTCGGCTTTGAATTTGAGATGGGTCTGTTCCCCAACGTGCTGGACGAGGCGCGGGGCAAAGGCATCGACATCGCGCCAAAATACATTCCGGCGGACGTGTTTGATAAGCGTGCGGTGGAGAAGAATCAGGTCTTTTTCCATGACGTGTCCTTCATCGAGGTGAAGCCTCACGTCCAAGGCAAGAGCGTCGCGGTCGAGTTGACCGATTTCTCGGTGTTCTATTCGCAGGACTCCATCGCCAATGCGGAGGCGAGCCTCAAGGACAAGGGGAGCAAGATCGTCGTCGAGAAGGGGCAGATCGTCAAAGTCAGCAAAGACAAGAACGGCATCGTTACCCGCGAGACGCTGACCCAGAATTGGACCGACTGGATCGACTATTGGTCAGTCGATTTCGATTTCGAAAACAAGCGGGAGATCATCCGTACCCAGAACCCAGATACCAGCGAATGGGAAGAATCGTGGACTGGCGACTACATCTTCGAAAACGAGTGGCAGTCGTTCCGCACCAAGAAGGACCGCAAGCTTGAGCTGACCAGTGTTTTCCATGAATGCCCGCGGGGGCGGCGCAAAATCGCCGTCAAGGTCGTGGACATCTTCGGCAACGACACCATGACGATTGCGGAAGTGACCGTGGGAGCCAAGAAATAATGGCGCTGCATCCGGACTTCCCGAACGATCCTCATGCCATCCTCGACCCTGCGATTCGCTGGTTTCCGGCTGACGAGGCCTTGCGCGAAACCAGCATGGACAAGCTCATGCCGCCGCTGGTCGCGGCGCTACGCCAGAAGGTCAAGGAGTTTCGCGACGGTGGCTATGTCGGCGCATCCGACACCAGCCGTAGCCTGTTGAACTGGTGGTTCAAGACCACGCACTTGATTCCGCAAGCCGATGGCTCGATGGCCGAGTTTCAGTATTTCTTCGCCCAGAGGGAATCCCTCGAAACGATTATCTACCTGTATGACGTCGTAGGCGTGAACGACAAGTTCGACCTGATGCGCTTCGACAGCAGCGGGGCCGTGTCCGCCAGCATGTTCGACGAAACGTGGCGACGATTCGTCGTCAAGATGGCGACGGGGGCAGGCAAGACGAAGGTCTTGAGCCTCGCCCTTGCATGGAGCTTTTACCACAAGCTCTATGAGCCGGATTCAGGATTGGCCCGGAACTTCCTTGTGATTGCGCCCAACATCATCGTGCTGGACCGCATCTACAAGGATTTCCAAGGGCTGCGGCTTTTCTTCAGCGATCCGGTCATTCCGGACAATGGCTTCGATGATCGTAACTGGCGCGACGATTTCCAGTTGACGCTGCATCTGCAGGACGAGGTGCATATCACACGCCCGACCGGCAACATCTTCCTTACGAACATCCATCGGGTTTACGCGGGGGAGGATATTGCCGCTTCGCCCGATGACGACAACACCATGGATTATTTCCTCGGCACCCGACCAACCGGTGCGACCACCGATTCCAAGGTGGATTTGGGCATGATCGTCCGCGATATTGACGAGTTGATGGTGCTGAACGATGAAGCCCATCACATCCATGACTCTCGACTCGCTTGGTTCAAGTCGATTGAGGACATTCACAATCGGCTTTTGCAGAAAGGAGCCGCGCTGTCGTTGCAGGTCGATGTGACCGCTACGCCGAAGCACAATAACGGTGCGATTTTCGTGCAGACCGTGGCCGACTATCCGCTGGTCGAGGCGATTTCACAAAACGTCGTCAAGCATCCCGTATTGCCGGACGCCGCCAGCCGGGCAAAATTGCAAGAACGCCAGAGCGCCAAATATACCGAGAAGTATGCCGATTATGTCGATCTTGGTGTGATCGAATGGCGCAAGGCCTACGCCGAGCACGAAAAGCTAGGCAAGAAGGCTATCCTGTTCATCATGACCGACGACACCCGCAATTGCGACGATGTCGCGGGCTACCTTGAAGGTCACTACCCCGATCTCAAGGACGCGGTGCTGGTGATTCACACCAAGGCCAATGGTGAGATTTCCGAAGCGGCCTCTGGCAAAGCCAAGGAGGAGCTGGAAAAGCTTCGCACGCAGGCCAATGAGATCGATGATCCTGCCAGCCCTTACAAGGCCATCGTGTCGGTCTTGATGCTGAAAGAGGGGTGGGATGTGCGTAACGTCACCACCATTGTTGGGCTGCGGGCTTATGCTGCCAAGAGCAACATCCTCCCGGAACAGACCCTGGGGCGTGGCCTGCGCAAGATGTATCCGGGTGGTATCGAGGAATATGTCAGCGTCGTCGGCACAGACGCCTTTATGGAGTTTGTCGAATCCATTCAGGCCGAGGGCGTGGAGCTTGAACGAAAGGCCATGGGCGAAGGCACCAAGGCCAAGACCCCGCTGGTGGTCGAGATCGACAAGGACAACGACAGGAAGGATATCGACGCCCTCGATATCGAGATTCCGGTGATGACTCCGCGCATCTACCGGGAATACAAGTCGCTCAGTGAACTCGACGTGTCGTCTTTTGGACATAAGCGTGTTCCCTATCGCCAGTTCAGCGAGGAGGAACAGCGGGAAATTATCTTCAAGGACATCACCACCGGCGAGGTGACGCACACCACGATTCTCGATACCGCTGGCATTGCCGATTATCGCAGCGTGCTAGGTTACTTCGCCCAGACCATCATGAAGGACCTGCGGTTGGTCAGCGGATATGACGTTCTCTACGGCAAGGTCAAAGCCTTCGTTCAGTCGGAGTTGTTTGATCGGGAAGTGGAACTCGATAACGCCAACACCATCCGGAATCTTTCCGAATTGGCGGCGACCAAAACGCTGATCGAATACTTCAAGAAGGCCATCAACGACTTGACCGTAAAGGATAAGGGTGACGCCGAAATCCGCGATACGATCAAATTGCGGCAAACACGCCCGTTCGTGGCCAAGGATCAAGGCTATCTAGTCCCGAAGAAGAGCGTGTTCAACCGGATCATTGGCGACAGTCATCTTGAACTGGTCTTCGCGGGCTTCCTCGACTCCTGCAGCGACGTGGTGTCCTACGCAAAGAACTATTTCGCCGTGAACTTCAAGCTGGATTACATCAACGCCGATGGCAATATTTCCAACTATTATCCGGATTTCTTGGTGAAGCTGGACGAGAAGCGGATTGTGATTGTCGAAACCAAGGGGCTTGAGGACTTGGACGTGCCGCTGAAGATGAATCGTCTGCGACAATGGTGTGAGGACATCAACCGGGTGCAGCGCGATGTCGCCTACGACTTCGTCTATGTGGATCAGGAAAGCTTCGAGCAATACAAGCCGTCATCGTTCAAGCAATTGATGGACGGTTTCCGGGAATACAAAAGCTGAAGGCCAACCGCTGCACGATCATCCAACCATGTAGGCGCGTATCAGAGCGGACCTCGTGTCTGGGAGGGCTTCTTCAGAGGGATATGCAAAGGCTAAGGAATGAGGCATGGAGCAGTCTCGTTCGCTTAAAGTGAACAGCCCGTGGACTGTCTGCAAAGATACGCCTCAAAAGGCCAGGGAAGCCCACCGCTGCGTTTAAATAGAACAAACAGAGTTTCTCCAAGGGTGGGGGCGGGCCCGCATCTCTGCTCAATGAAATCGCACAAGCATCAATACCGATGACCTTCGCGTTCCTTGTTTCTCACCCACCGCTTACCCACCGAATTATCATGAACAAACGGTGATATCTGACGTCTCCGATAAACAAAAATGACTGTTCATTCAAATGGATAAAATGAAGCCAGGCCGCTCATAACGGTCTGGTTGCAGGTTCGAGTCCTGCCGGGCCCACCAATGCTTTATTCGGTATTTGATTTCCCTTTGCTTTTTTCGTTTTTTGTCTCATGGCAATTTTTTACCCCGTGAACTGAGACACTTCCGCGGCTCCGGTATTCGTCGAGGCGCGAGAAGGCATTGCTCACCATGATCCGACTTTGGGCTTGCCGGATGTAGGTTTCGGCGGTTTCTAGCTTCGACCATCCGAAGATTGCACAAAGTTCTGGGGCAGTTGCGCCGTTCTCTGCCAAGATTACCGCGGCGGCCTTCCGTAGGCCGTGGGATGAACACTGAGGCAGATCAGCGGCGTCGCACCAATCGCGCATCTTGTTTCCAAGGCCATCGATCGTGAAAGCCTTACCAAGATCGTTGATCAAATAGGTGAGGTCACCTGTTTCCGTCGCGTCAATCGCCGCGCGGAGTTCAAGCGTAATCGGGCATTCGATAGTTTTTCGTGACTTCTTATTGCGGTTCTTCCAAGCTACAAACTTAAGCCAGCCGTTGCTTTCGTGCTGACGGCCAATGCGGCAAGCATCGGAAATTCGAGCGCCGACGTTCAGCATTAATTCTAATGCCAACCTTGCCTTGGTGCCGATGGAATGGTGTTTGCGATAAGTCGCAACCTCATCGGGTGTCCAAGCGTGCCACCCCTCTCCTTCATTGATCTTCTCAACACCGATGGCCGGATTAACGCTGGCGAGTCTCTTTTTGATCGCCCACTTAAAGAGAGCTCTGAGGTACTTCACCAGCTTGTCGGCGGCGCCAGGAGTTCCGGCGCGCTTGTCTCGACTGCGCTCAACATCTGCCTGTCGGAATGCCGCGTAAGGTAAATCTCCTGCGCCTGCAGCGCAGAACCGATTGAGAACGCCGCGCTTATCGGCCTGGGTAAGCCTATCGAAGCGCTGAAACTCGGCGGAACGATAATATTGGTCGCAAAGCCAGCTGAAGGTCTTTTCGCGTGAGGCCTTTGGTGCTGAGGATGTCTCCTTATCAAGTGATGCCAGCGCATCAAGGTACGCCTTCATGAATTCGGGAGTAATGGTGCCGTCGGGTGCTTCGAAACTCTCGCGAATCCTAATCTTCTTGCTGCTTTTGCGCAGATTACGCACATAATAACGGGGGTTACCGGCGGTATCAGGGTCGTAAACGCAATATCGGAGGCGAGTTTTGATCATGCGACGATCCTGTCAAAGGGATTGTGACCAATATCGCCGTCTCGCATTTGACGCCAAGCTTCGTGAATTTCCTGCACGTCCCACAGAACAACACCGTCAATCTTGCGACCTACTGGCATTTTACCGACGGCAACCCACTCATCGAATTTAGTTGCCGAGACCGCCATCGCAGCAGCAGCTTCATCTCGCCGTAGGGCAAAGCGCGGCAGAGATAAATCGCGAGGTGTCAGGGTCGTGCGAGACATTGGCAATATATTCCGCATTCTTAGCAATGGAGAGAGAATTCTCTGTCGCCGGGGTAGAGCCGTGGAATGCTGCTTCCCCTCCGTCTATATTTTATGTAAAACAAAAAAATGAAGACGTCAATTCCTGTTAAACAGAAAAAGAGGGGCCGTCCCAAGACTGGGCAGATGCCGTTCATCGGCATTCGGCTGTCTCTTCCTATTCAAGACGCGATCCGGGAGGTTCTGACGGATCCCTCGATCCCCTGCACAAATAATTCAGAGGCTATCCGCTTCATTATTCACGACTGGCTTCGCAGTCATGGCTATCTGACTGGTGAAATGCCGCTCTCCATTAAAAGAAAGCGGGGATATTGAAGCTTACCGGTCCTGCGCTTTTTCTTTTAGAGCAGCCAAATATCTTGGTTTCTTTGAGCGGCAAGCGACAGTTAGCTTAAGCGCAGCTTGGGAAGTATTTAGGTCAATACTTCCCGTAACCGTTTTTGCTGGCAAACATGCGCGGTGCTAGATTTGATTAATCAACGAGTTAAGGGGAAATTTTCTCTAATCTAGGCTCGATGTCTGCAATACGTGCTTTCAGAGCGGCGATTTCATCTGCTGCGTGTGACAATTTTTGTTTCATTGTCAAAATCTGAAAAGCTTGTTCGTCCCGCACTTCGACGAACGCTTTAATTCTTGGAACCAGTTTATTCTTTACATCTGCAACGACTTGGATCCGGACAGCCTCAACGCGCTTATCCCCGGCGCGAATGAGTTCTGCTTCCTGCCTTCGTCGTGCGTCATGAAGTTTCGCGATTTCTTTTACATGAGCCTTCTTGAGGCGCCATTCGCGCCGCGACAGGCGGCGACGACGTGGTCCCTCACGGGTCAAGCCATGAAATTGTGCCACCTCTAACCAGAATTCGTCCTGAAAGTTTCGCATGGCGCGCGTGTAAGCTGACGCAATTTCCTTGCGACTTGCGCCAGCATTACGGGCGTCTTGTCGCGCTTTTATGCCTGGATGAACTGTCGACAGACTCATGCGCCGATCGGCTGGCAGGGCGGGGACTACGATGAAATGTAGATTTGGGTATTCTTCATCGTTGTGCTCGACACAGCATTTAAGATTATCTCCGAATTTTCGGCTGAGCCAGGCGATCGTATCGGTGCGGAATGCCAGATAGCGCTCGAATTGACTTGAATTGTCATTGAGCTTGATGCTTTGGACGGGCCAAGATAGCACGCCTGCCAATAAGGCTGGCGAAGTCCTTCTGTATTTCCGCCCAGCTGCATCGAGAGCGGTGCGTGCTTGCCATTCGGCCACAATGAAGGCGTCATTCATAGACCCCATCAAAACATTGGGCTGCAATGGTGCAGCAACGTGCGAAGATGCATATGGTTGCCGCGTCAACTCTGCCTGGATATCGCGCAGCGATCGGCGGGACAGACCTTGCCTGTTTTGAGCGCCAATAAGCGCGTAGGTCTCGACGTGGATGAACTGACAGCCCATTTGGAATTCTCCAATCTGAGCTAAGAGAACACCATGAAGCTGCAAGTGCAAAATGTAGCAAATTGCTACGCATAGTCGGTTGTTACAACTATGCATATTCAATCTTGCTGAATTAGACGTTTTTTGCCGTTGGGGTGCAATCCTTAATTCGCTGCTCTTCAAACCGGGTCGCAATGGAAGCTCACCGGCATGGAGCAACAATGAAAAGGGTGCGCGACGTCGCGCTCGAGGATGCGGGGTCGTGCTTCTTCCAATCTTTATCGTCGAGTCGTGTTTACGTGACGGTACTTTGCAGGAAGTGCTTAGCGGCTACCGCGCTCCCGAAATGTCCATTCACGTGATGTTCCCGCCAGCCAGATACATGCCTTACGAGTTATGGGTATCCGCACGAGCTATATGTATCCGCTGACTTCCTCGTAGAAGCTCTTCCCGAACGCTTCGTGCCATCGATCGCCCCAAAAACCTCAGCGGCGGCGCAACAATAACATTTAGATCTTTGGCATCCGTCGATTCGTGTATCGAACAGCTTTATTCTGAGTGGCACGCTCTTTAATCGTGATGCTGATTTCGGTTGTCGCCTGATGCCCCGCTCTCTCAGTGCCGTGCAAAAAGATCGCTAAGCCCCACGTCAAGAGCGCCCGAGAGTAGTTCAAGAGAGTTTAATGTCGGGTTGGCTGTGCCGACTTCGATCGCGCTGACGAGGGCCTGCCGAACGTTTGCTTCAGCGGCCAAGTCATCTTGAGACCAGCCTCTCGCAAGCCGCAGCTTCCGGAGATTGCGGGCGAGGTCACGTCGGGCTGTTTGCGGATTGCGCCGTCCCATTCATGATGATGAAGCATCATCATGAAAATGCCGCCACACGCTTTAACGTGTAATATACGTTTCAACGTATAGGCTTGTCGTTCTTCAGGAGAGCGATATGAGCTTTTTTCAGATTGAAGGGCAGGTCACGGCGACCGGGTCGAGCCAACACAACCTACACGGCAGGTATTATTCATATGTCGAGGTGTTGGAGCCGAATGGGCGCCGGGTCACCATCGAGAAGGTTTTTGTGACGACGCAGACCGATGCCTATTTGGCGGTGGGGACTAACGGGGTATTTTACTTTGAGAAGGTCATGGGGATTTTAACCTCGGGACCGAAGCATCTGTGGGGCGTGAAGTGCACCAACGGAGAGGTTCACTTCGACGGGACCAACTTCCGTTTCTATATGGCACTGCGGATCATGTTTATCGGCATCGTGCTCTCGGTGATTTTTATTGGGATTCCGATTGCGCTCGTTGGGTTTGGACAACTCATTATATCATTGGCGACGCTGACCCGGCGGGAGCAGATGTTTTATGGCCCGGACGGGGAAGAGCGACAGCGCCTTCAGGCACGTGAAGCTGTCCGGATATGAAGCCTGCCCGGATTGTAATTGGCTTCTTGTTCTTGAGCACGTCGGCTTACGCCGCAGAGAGCCTTTATACCCGTACATCCGGACCTGAGTGCCGCGATTCCGGATCGAAGGAAGAATTCAACGCCTGGCAGTGCCCCGGGCCAGGCGGTTATAGCGCTGGGTTTTCCGATGAGGGCAATCTGGTCGCCTTCAAAATTTTCCGGACAGGTCAACGAGACGACGAGCCTGTTCTGATTTGGCGCGGTGCAGACGACGTGTTCGGCGACAAGCTCGAATGGAGGTTGTCAGGTGGCAAGCCGATCGCTGCGATCCTGCGAGCCTGGCGTGTCGACACGGATCAGGACGGCCACGACCATGTTACGCAGGAGCTTCTGGTGGTCTCGTTGCGCGGGCAGCGTCCTTGCAAAGTGGGCGCGGTTAGCGTCCATGAGCCACATGCCAATCGTCGTGCACGAGCGCTCGCCGACAGCATCGCGCCATGTCAGGCTGACGGCAAGTGATCGGTTGAATTGGGTGATCTTGTGGGTTCTAGCAGGATAGTCTGGTAGCCCTGCTTGATGGCGACCGGGCCGGAAGATCTGTAATTGTCTGAAAGATTGCTCGGCCGCATAATGCGGCCACGTCAAAGCGCTCCGCAAACAGATGTGACCGCGCCATCTCCGCATGCACAATGTTGGCGCATAACGATAATAGCGATAAACTGGCAGCAACACACAGCTGATCCATCGCACGCGTTAGTACTATTGAAGCAAACCCGGCGCGCGGATCACGCGCTTTTTGCCAACGAGTACATCGCGCATGTCTGTTGTTGAGCGACTCAAGAATGTAGTCGGCATGACGCTGCTTGATCGATAGCGAGGTGAATAATATGAGGAAGCCGCTGCAGAACCCCACCGATTGGCCGACCCTTGCCGCAATCGTAACATGGGATCAGATCTCGGCAGTTCTCGGTGGTGGCGCGGATGTTAATGCGACCGATACTCAGGGGCGGACTGCGATCTTGATTGCAGCGAAGGCCGGTCGTTTGGATATTGTGCGTCAGTTGATCGCAGCTGGGGCGGATATCAATAAGCAAGACCAGATCCGGTTGAACCCGTTGCTGTGGGGCTGCATCGTGGGAGACTTCGACCTCGTGAAGCTGATGGTTGAAGCTGGTGCGGATCTTGAGCGCCGGACACGCTTCGACGGAGCGCCCATCCATCCGGCTGCGGAGAAGGGGCACGTGGAAATCGTCCGGTTGCTGGCCGAGGAGACTGACGTGAATGTCAACCACACAAATCTGTGCGGTTGGACCCCGTTGCTGGAGGCGATCATCCTTAACGACGGTGGTCCCAGACAGCAAGAAGTCGTCCGATTGTTGCTCGCAGCAGGGGCTGATCCAGCCATGGCCGACCAGTGGGGTACCTCTCCTGTGCAGCACGCGCTGAAGAAGGGGTATACCGAACTCGCCGATATTCTTGCTCAAGCTCTGGCTTGAGTGGCGAGAAGTGATCGGTTGAAGCGATGGTTTAGTTCCGCACGCTCTCTTTCTCTCTTTCCTTCAGGATGACCTCGACGATCCGCTTGAGTTGCCGAACGGAGCCGCCGTACCAGTACTGTGCGGTGGCGCGGTGTTCGTCGCCATCCAGCGGTGTGATCCAGCGCGGGTCGAGCTGGCGCTCAAGGGCGATGCCGGCAAGGACCGCGGGTAGCAGTGCTTCGAGATCGCGGGCTTGCGGCGAGGGGAAGCTGATCACGCGCAGCCGGTCCCGGAGCGGTGAGGGCAGGGAATCTGTGCTGTTCGCGGTCATGATGTAGTTGACGTGCGAGAGGTCGAGCGTGGTCTGCAGCGCAGGGTCGGGATAACGCGCGGCCGTCTCCGGCTCGAAGAAGCCGAGCAGGCAATCCCGCAGCCGGCCATGGTCGCTTCGGGTTGCGGCCTTCTCGAGCTCATCGATCAGAACGAGCGGATTGGCGTGGCCCGCGCGATGCAACGCCATGAATGGATGGCAAGGCTCGGTCGAGTGCCAGCGCCGGTCGGTGCCGGCAAAGATCGAACCATCCGACTGGGCGCCGTCGACACGCCAGACAATAAGTCCGAGCTCTTCGGCCAGACGCCTGGCAAAGCGCGACTTGCCGGCGCCGGGTTGGCCGACCAGCAGGGTGGGTTTGAGCCTCACGCCCCGCTGGCCGATGAGGTCGGACAAGATGGTATCAATCACCTCTCGTGCATGGGGGAACTCGAACAGCAGTGTTGCGCGCACCTTGGGAAGCGGTGGCGCCAAGGTGAGCGGCAAAGGCGAGTTGATCGCGGACTTGTAGGTCCTGGTCAACCAATCATGGCTTCAACAATGCAGCGATCCTGCAAACATGGAGCCCATGGACTGCGGGCGGGCGCGCAATGCTGGACCAGATGATCCAGACCCAGGCCTCGATCATTAGCTATATCGATGATTTCAAGCTGATGATGGTGCTTTCGCTCGCAGCAGTTCCTCTGGTTCTGCTCCTGCGGAATGCTCAAGCGTCTGCCGAAGGCAACCATGAAATGGTTATAGAATAGCTGAACATCTAAGCTGGCGGTCTTGGCAATCGTCGCAGTGATCGCATAGGCCAGCGAAGGCGGTGTAGCGCGTTCTGAAGCGACTCAACCTTTTCTTGGTCGCTGTGGGATTCCCATGACTTTAGCATTGGATAGAGCTCCGTCTGACCGGTTAATTCTCATTAGTTGGTTTGTTTGGTTGGTCTTTTGGGGTTGACAGTCGGTGTTTGATTTATAATCTGGTATGTCCAATTTGGATAATCCAAATGAGCGCCGACTCTATTTTAATGCAGTTGTTTTTGGCATGAGAGAAACCATTGGCATCTGCGGACTGTGAAGCAAAAGACGCGATTAATCCGCGCCCAACAATCAGGGAAGGAATGCCAAATGCTAAAGATCAGAAGCTTGCTTTTAATTGGATTGCTATTCTTTGGAACCTGCAACTTCAGCACGCCTGCGCAGGCAGAGACAAAGCATGTCCGCATCGCTCAGCAATACGGCATCAGTTATTTGCCGTTGATGATGGTGGTTGAGAAAGGACTGCTTAAGAAACACGCCAAGGAAGCTGGCCTTGGCGACATTGATGTCAGCTTCCTGAAGCTCGCGGGCAGCAACGTCATGAACGAGGCACTGCTTTCAGGCAGCCTCGATTTCGCTTCCGGCGGACTGACAGGCCTTATCATCCTCTGGGCGAAGTCGAAGGGAGCGATCAAGGCAGTCTCGGCCGTGACGTCGATGCCAATCTATCTCAACACCCGCAATCCCGACGTCAAGACGATTGCGGACTTCACCGACAAGGACAAGATCGCATTGCCGGCCGTGAAGGTTTCGCCTCACGCGGTCGTGCTGCAGATGGCTGCCGCGAAGACGTTCGGCAATGAGAGTTACGCCAAACTCGATCGGCTGACGGTTTCGCTGTCGCACGCCGATGGGATGGCAGCCTTGATGTCGGGCGTGTCTGAAATCGATTCTCACTTCACCGCTCCGCCCTATCAATATCAGGAGCTAAAGACGGGAAAGGTTCATCGCGTTCTGAGCTCCTACGATGTGGCGGGACAAAATTCGACGTTTGTCCTGGTCTGGGCCAGCGAAAAGTTTCGGAAAGAAAACCCGAAGACATATGATGCCTTCGTTGCAGCCCTGAACGAAGCGATGGATATCATCAACAAGGACAAACGGGCTGCTGCGAAGTTCTACGTGGAGACGTCCAAGGAAAAAATTTCCGAGGATGACATCTATCAAATCATCAGTAATCACGAGAATACCTTCACCACGGTGCCGTCTGGTATCAGCACCTATACTGACTTCATGTATAAGGTGGGTATCATCAGAACCAAGCCAAATTCCTGGAAAGACCTGTTTTTCGATAATGCGCACAAGCTGGCAGGAAATTGATCAATGTTGCTTGTAATAAAAGTGGTTGCTCGTCGGTATCCCACTTTTATTGCGAGCAAAGCTCCGCGAGGCCCAGATTTCTATCGTTTGGTCTCGAAGCGATTGAGGAGTGCTGGCAACCTGCCTGGCAGGCAGCGATAGATACGAAGTTCATATATGCTCGTGGAGATTTCGATTTCCGATAATAATATTGTATGGCGCTCATTGCGAGATCAGAGAGTCGATTTCGTGCGCTCGTCTACGAGGTCTATAGATTGCTACATGGTGACAATGCGCCACGGGTGCTTGTCCGTCAGTAACGATCAGCGCGTCTATTTCGATAAACCAATGTCCGTTTTTCTCGTAGTTATTTGTGACGACGGCTCGCATAGTCAATTCATGTCGATCTGCTATCGCCGACAGTAATTGCATCCGGCTTGCGACATGAATCCAAGGACCCAGAATAGCATTCTCCATGAGCACGCGATTCATGAGACGCTGCAGTACTCCCGGATGTACGAGCCCCTCACGCGCATAGATTTGGTCCAGCTCGCGTATATCTGCGCGATATTTGACACCTGCGTTGCCGGCCCATGAGCAGGGTGTTGTGCCGAGCCGCTTTCCGATCGCATGTGAGGTGAGATCGATAGGTGTTCGTGTTTGGATCGGAGGGATGTCGGGAAAATCGTCGAAAGAGAAAACCGGCGGTGCTGTGGCTAATGCGGTATAGCCAGACGCTTTCAATCCATTACTTTCGACGGTCAAATTAAGCCCTTTAACAGCCTTTGTACTGTATATTTGTAGGAGATCTCCGTCATAAACAGGCTTTATAAAACGCACTTCGATTAATCCGCGCTCTAAAAATGCTAACCCCCATTCGGCAACAGGAACGTGTATCATATACGCGAGGACGTCGACTCCAGGGACAAGTCCGCCCTCGAATCCATATTCCCGGGCTACTTTATCATCGTGAATCCGATTCTCAGACAGCTTCGCACTGTTATAAGCCTCCACGCGATACGGGCTGCGGCATGCAACCATACGTTGGTGTTGATCAGTCATTTCCCAGAATGAACCGACATCGTCTCAAAGTAATTTTTCGATATCGAAGATCGTTCTCCGACGATGATGTCTGCGGCTTTTTCGGCCATCGCCATGATAGGTAGGTTCGTGTTTCCGCTAATCACCGTCGGCATGACCGAACCATCAACCACTCTTAAATTCTCAATGCCTCGGACACGCAGTTGACTATCAACAACGGCTCCGTTGTCTTGGCCCATGCGACAGGTGCCAACGGGATGGTAGACGGTTTCAGCATGCATTCGAATCCAGCTCTTTCGCGTTTCCGTACTGGTAAAAGCGTCAAGATCAATTTTTCGCTTAACATGTTTGCGAAGAGGTGCTTGGTCGATAATCTCACACATCTGCCGAACACCCTCTTGCATGCTGAGGAAGTCGCTATTGTCAGATAAGAATTGAGGGTCGATCGAAGGTGTGTCCGAGGGATCCGATGACCGTAAGCGCAGCATACCACGACTTTTCGGGCGAAGTTGGCAAACACGAATAGCGAAGCCATGTTCGATCCGCTCCTTCGGGGGAGGATTTCGAAGAGCAACAATGAGATGGGCCTGCCATTCGGGCCATGACGAAGACTTATCAGGCCCCCAAAATGCTCCTGCTTCGATACCTTGAGATGTTGCGGGGCCAGTTCCATTGAGGATATATCGTGCGCCTGCGAGACCGCCTTTAATTAATCCGAGGTACGGTGTCAGTGTGATTGGCTGAGATGCTTCTAATCGGATTGCGCAATCTAAATGATCCTGCAAATTGCTTCCTACGCCGAATGAATCGATCACCGGCTTGATTCCAAATGAGCGCAAATGATCAGCTGGTCCAATTCCCGATAGCATCAGCAGGTGTGGTGATCCGATAGCTCCAGACGTCAGCAAGACCTCTCGCTCGGCAGAAAGGGTGATTTCACGCCCATTTCTCTCTATCACAACGCCGCGCACGCGTTTCCCAGCCAGGGCAAGTCGCCGGACACGGCAATTAGCTATAATCGTGAGATTGCTTCGTTCTTTCGCATGATCGAGGTACTTGAATGATCCAGAACGCTTACCGTCAGCGATTGTAAGTTCGTAGAAGCCACCGCCAATTTGGGAGGGGCCGTTGAACCCCTTATTTTCGGGCCAACCGGCTGACTTTACGCTTTCAATGAAAGCTTGCGAGATTGGATGTTGTAAAGTGCCATAGGATAAGCGGATCGGTCCGGAGTACCCTCTGTCTTGGTTGTGTTGCGGGACGACGGCAGAGGCATCTTCTATTTTTTTAAAATATGGCTGAAGGCTTTCGTGCCCCCATTCGGGAAGGCCTTGCGCGGCCCACGCATCGTAGTCTGCGGGATTGCCACGAATTGCAATCATGGAATTGATAGAAGATGAGCCTCCAACAACTTTGCCGCGAGGGATATAGATCTTTCGATTGTTTAACTCGGCTTGAGGCTCGGTCCAAAATTTCCAATTATGTTTTGGACTCTTATAGAGTATACGAATGCCTGCTGGCATATGAACAAGAATGGAAGAAGAAGGTGCTCCGGCCTCCAGCAGCAACACCTTGACGGTGGGATCCTCGCTCAGCCGCGCGGCGAGTACGCACCCTGCTGATCCTGCCCCGACGACGATGTAGTCATATCCGGAAAGCTTCATTTTCGGTTCCTTCTGTGGATGCCGAGACCAGCTTGTTTTGTGTGCTAATTTTGCTGGACAGAGAATCTCGCGACGCAGTCTGACAGACTATTGCTCGATCAGTGGTGCCTAATACTAACTCGGTGAGTCTAATTGTCGGCGTATTCTGAATCTCGATTGAGCTAAGACAGATATCTGCTGGCGAAGTTTTTGCCGCGCGCATGTGTTAATAGCTCTGATGACACTTCGATTATGTTCCAGTGTCGATAATTCGAAGATCGCTGAGACGTCGAATATCTGTGTCGTTGAAGTTGAGAATAGATTTGAGGACGGACTTCGTATCTTCACCGCGCCTGGGTGGACTCTTTGCGTATTCAATCTTCGTCGCCGAAAATTTGATGGGATTGGCAACAAGAGGGGCGGTAGCCCCCGAAGAATGAGATAGATTAATCTGCATCCCCCGGTGGATCACTTGTGGATGAGCAAAGACCTGATCTAATCGATTGATCGGCGCGCACGGAACTCCCACAGGCTCTAGAATGGAGATCCAGTGCTCCGTTGTTTCTTGCGCCAAATGCGCATCTAGAAGTGGTATGAGTTGGTTGCGATTGTTGAGCCGATCTGTATTTGTTGCGAAGCGGCTGTCGGTAGCCAGATGCGTCAATCGAGATGCCGCGCAAAACTTCTTGAACTGTTGGTCGTTTCCGACAGCAAGTACAAACGAACCGTCTTTTGTTTTGAAGGTTTGATATGGAACGATATTTGGATGAGCATTGCCGTATCGCTTGGGCGGCGTGCCCGTCGTAAGGTAGTTCAGATTTTGGTTGGCAAGTACGGCAACTTGAACATCTAGCAACGCCATGTCGATATGCTGTCCTTCGCCGGTACGTTCGCGATGCAGGAGGGCGGAGATGACCCCGGTCGCGCTATACATGCCGGTAAGAATATCGACGATCGGTACGCCAACCTTTTGAGGACCTCCGCCGGGGTTATCGTCACTTTCGCCGGTAATGCTCATTAATCCGCCAATCGCCTGAATAGCCATGTCGTAGCCTGCGATGGCTTTCATTGGACCGGTCTGGCCGTAGCCGGTGATGGAGCAGTAAATAATATCCGGCTTCGATTTCTTCAGAGTCTCGTAATCCAGGCCATAACGCGCCATATCGCCGACCTTATAGTTTTCGATCACGATATCTGCGTGCTGTGCGAGCTTCCTTACAATAGTGCCGCCTTCCTCGGTCGATATGTCGATGCAGATCGAATGTTTCCCGCGGTTTGCGCTTAAGAAATAAGCGCTCTCTGTGGTGTTAGCTGCATTATCGTCTTTTAGAAACGGCGGCCCCCATTGCCGGGTATCATCACCGGTGCCGGGTCGTTCGACTTTCCAAACTTCAGCTCCGAGATCAGACAATAATTGTCCCAACCAAGGTCCTGCGAGAATTCTTGAAAGATCGAGAACTCGGTAGCCAACTAACGGACCTGCCATTTTTCTTTCCCAATACATCCGACGGTTCATCGCGTGTGCTTGCATTATATTTGGTCGTCCAAAATGGTCAAACCAATTACGCGCAAAATGGCAATTTCTCCGACGAATGGGTGGATTTGCTGTCTGATGGAGGGCGAGAAGTCCGTCGTCGAATCGCGAGCGCTTGACATTCTACTAGTCGAGATTTACGGTACACCAAATTGGTTTGTCCAATTGTGAGGTCGATGAAACGTCGACACAAGCGCATGACAAAAAAGCGCGGTGATAAATGGGAGAAACACTTGAGGGAGGTCTTACTGTATGGCGCGAGTAACTCTCCAGAATGTCACGAAATCCTACGGAGGAGATCGAGGGCTGCGGGCAGTACAGGATTTTTCATTAGATATTGCGGATGGTGAGTTGGTCGTTTTTGTCGGGCCGTCTGGTTGTGGGAAATCAACCACGTTGCGTATGCTTGCTGGCCTTGAAGAGGTGACCTCTGGAAAAATTTTTATTGGTGGGAAAGATGTAACGACGCTTCCGCCGAAAGATCGCAATATCGCGATGGTGTTTCAGAACTATGCGCTTTATCCGCAGAAGACCGTTTACGAGAATATGGCGTTCGGGCTCCGGGTGCGTAGGGCGCCGAGTGATGAAATAGAACGGCGAGTACGTAGTGCTGCATCGAGTTTAGGCCTTGAAAATTTGCTCGAGCGCAAGCCTCGACAGTTGTCAGGAGGGCAGATGCAGCGAGTGGCTCTTGGTCGCGCCTTGGTTCGAGACCCGGATGTCTTTCTGTTCGATGAGCCTCTCTCCAATTTGGACGCCAAGTTGCGTGTTAGGACGCGTGAAGAGATCGCGACTCTGCATGCTCGATTGAAGGCTACAATGGTTTTTGTGACCCACGATCAGGTCGAAGCTATGACGCTTGGCGACCGCATTGTGATTATGCGAGATGGCCTAATTCAGCAGGCTGGAAAACCCCTTGATCTCTACGATCGGCCTGCGAATGCTTTCGTGGCGGCTTTCATCGGTTCGCCTGAAATGAATTTGGTGGATGGTGAACTGACGCGAGACGAAGGGCGTCTTGCCGTGCGCTCGGGAAGCCTCCTTGTCGATCTTCCGGACAATGAATTCTCCGAAGCGAAGCAAGATGTCACCTTAGGCATTCGGCCGGAGCACATCGAGCGTTCTGCGGCATCCGGCGCATTTGAAATGGCCATCGATCTTGTCGAGCAGATTGGCGCTCAAACTTACGTGCTGGGTACAATTCACGGCAAGAAACTGCGTGCGGTATTTGCTCGCGACGATGCATTGAAAGTACAAGATCGGATTTCAATCGTTTTTCCTCGACAGAGGTTGCATCTGTTCTCTCGCGAGAGCGGCGGAACGTTGAGGCAAGCGACGAAGACAAGCGAAAACAGCATCGGGAGGGAGTGTCATGAAAGGTCACGGATCGAGCCGGTCGAATTCCAAGGATGATCTCGTTGGCGTTGATCGGCGGAATTTTCTTAAGGCGTCTGCCGGGTTGGCGACAGGCATTGCCGGTTCATTGGCGGCTCCCCATGTCCACGCTAAATCCAATGTAACACTTCGCTTTTTGAACACCGAAACGTCTGCCGCGAGTCAAGCCGTACTGCGAGACGCGGGCAATGCTTACGAGAGCAAGTTCGGCGTAAAAGTCCTCGTCGATTCATCACCGATTAGCGGTGCATATTCGAAAACGATGGCGGCTCTCAACGCGGGTGTGCCATACGATATTTCTACGCAAGGATATGCCTTTGAAATTCTGCAGTATGCGCGTGCAGGTTATATCGTTCCGCTCACGGATATCGTCAAAAAGTACTCGTGGGGGCGGAAGGGCGATTGGTCCTATCAGGGCGAACACTGGTTCTATCCCTACGATTATAATTTGGTGACGGTGTATTACAGAAAGGATTTGTATAAAGAAAACGGCCTGAAGGTCCCTACCACCTGGAATGAGTTTCTGGAGAATTGCCGGGCTCTGACTATTACAAAGGGCGGCAATATCGAACGGGGCGGTTGCGTCCTTCCTTTGGCCAGTGATAGTTCGACCAATTGGGCGAGTTTTGGAGGTCTGTTTGCGGAGCAACCAAAATTCTACGACGACAAATGGAACGTGGTTCTTGACGAGGCGGAGAACAAGAATCGAACTAGCCGCTTCCTTGATTTTTATGCCGATCTTTACACGACCATGCCGCCTGGCATGAACACGGTCGGCTATGCAGAGTTGATGAGTCTTTTTGCGACAGGAAAAACCGCACATACTGTCTATTCCGGCCGCGTCGTTGAGGCGCTCGAAGCGCGAAACCCAGATCTCGCGAACAAGTATGGGATTTTTGCTTTTCCTGATAGCGCAGGGAAGCAGAAGGCGCTGTCCTTCGCCTTCGATGGCTTTATCGTCTTCAAGACCAAGCAAACGGAAGAAACAATCAAGTTTCTGAAATGGTTCGTTGATGAGTATTATATCAACTGGCTTCACTCAGCCTGGATGAACTTCCAGCCGGCGCGTATGGATATCTACGATGATCCGCGATGGAAGGATCATCCGATGATCCAGAAGCATTGGCAGACAATGATGCAGATGAAGTCGTTCATCGATCCGGGTAGCACAACCATTCTCAATGCGATTGATATGTGTGGCCCAGCGATGGACACGCGGCCATGCAAGGTTTTCGACACAAATATTATGCCCGAGATGTTACAGAACCGAGTGCTGAGAAATGTTCCGTCTAGCGATTGTGTGAAAACTGCAGCCGATCGAATGCGTAAGATCAGCTAAGAGCCACTTATAATAAGGGACGGCACTTCATGAGACAAGACCGAGGCATCATAAGCTTATTCATCGGGAGTGTATTGATACTCGGTGCTATTGTCGGTGGGCCGCTCGTTTATTCGATCAAGCTCTCATTCTATGCGGCGAGCTCATTCATTGAGCCGTCGCATTGGGTAGGTTTTGAAAACTATCGGAAGGTATTAAGCGATCCGCTCTTCTGGAGCTCGCTGCTGAACGGAATCACGATCGCGGTTTCTGCGATTGTGCTGCAAGTCGTTCTTGGGGTGAGCATTGCGCTTGTTCTCAATCGGCATTTCGTCGGGCAAACGATTGTCCGGGCGTTGTCGATCGTGCCTTATTTCCTTCCGACTGTCGTTGCGTGCCTCGTAATTCAATGGCTTCTCGATCCTAACTACGGCCTAGTCAAAAGCATTCTGAACTCGTTCGGATATAGCATGTTTGACTGGGGGGCGTCGGGAACGACTGCGAAGATGACCATAGTTCTTGTGAGCGTTTGGATTTGGACTCCATTCGTTGTGACATGTGTGCTCGCAGGTCTTCAGTCAATTCCATCCCAACTTTACGAAGCTGCTCGAGTTGACGGTGCGGGCGCCTTGAAGCAGTTTTGGCACGTCACGCTGCCAGGACTCCGGTCGGTGTTGATCGTCGTGATTCTTTTGAGAGGAATCTGGATGTTCAACAAGTTCGATGTGATCTGGCTGTTGACGAAAGGCGGACCTCTTAATCAAACGGAGACACTTCCGACACTAGCCTATCGGAAGGCATTTATTGAATTCGATCTGGGGGGGGGAGCAGCAGTCGCAACCGTGTCATTCATGCTGCTTGCATGTATTATTCTTATATACCTGCGCTTTTTCCCGATTGATGAAGTGAAGCAGGGGCGGTGACGATGAACTCTCAGAACACCGTTCCTTATATCGTAACCTCGGCTTCTTCAGTGGAGATACTGCACCGTGATACGGCTGGCGCGGAAGGAACATCGCAAAATATGACAGGGAAAGCTGCCGGAAAGCAGGCATTCGATGGAAAGTTGATCAAGCATATTGCCGGTCGCAGCGGTCTGTATATCGCTGTTCTTGCAGTCTGCATCTATTCGGCTTTTCCAATCTATTGGATGCTGATTTCGAGCTTGCGAGAGCCTCAGAAGCTTTTTCTGGATACGTCGTTGGTGTTCTGGCCGCCGGATTTGAGTTCGTACAAGTCGCTTTTAGAGCTTACGAATTACCCGGTGAATTTTATCAACAGCGTTCTGCTGGCGCTCGCCACCATCGTAGCAGCCACGATACTGTCGTCATTTATTGCTTATGGCGCGACCCGGTTACGCTTCCGCGGCAAGACGATGCTGATTGCTTCCATGTTATTTGCTTACATGTTTCCGCCGTTGATGCTGGTTATTCCAATGTCAGCTTTGTTTCGGATGGCTGGTCTCGCCGACAGTTTGTGGGGGCTATTGATCGCCCATCTGGCGATTTCGTTGCCTTTAGCTGTGTGGTTGCTTTGGGGATTCTTTAAATCGATGCCCTTCGACCTGGAGGAAGCCGCAATGGTCGACGGCTGTTCCCAGTTCGGCGCTTTCATCAAGGTCGTTCTCCCGCTTTCAGCGCCTGGGCTGATTACGGTTGGTATATTCTCATTCCTGTTATCGTGGGCGGATTACGTCTTTGCGCTGATCCTGATCATGAGTGATGACCGGAAGACGTTGCCCGTGGCTTTGGCATCGATGCTCGGCGCACAGGATTTGCGTTGGGGCGAGATCTTGGCTGGTGCGACCCTTATCGCTCTGCCGCTGTTTGTAGTATTTACGTTCTGCTACCGATATTTTGTCGCTGGTCTGACGGCGGGAGCGGTCAAGGGATAGGATTTTTGCGACATCCATTCTTGGATTTACTCCGAGAACGGATGTTGCGGCGATGGAGAAAACGAACAGTGGAAAATCTGCGCAGGACCGGAGAGGCAACTGCGGCGCGCGATTACTTCGAATTCTTTTGTTCCCCTAACAGCGCCTGCCAAGCATCGGTGGTTCGGGACAAATGCGCATTGATTTGCTGTTCGGCTTGGCCGACGCGCCGTCCCTCGATAGCCGTCAGGATCGTCTGATGATCGTCGTAGGCGCGTCGACAGCGGCCCTGATCTGAAAAATAGAGGCGCCGCCGCGGTCTCGATAGTTCGTAGAATGACCTCGCGATGCGGAGCAGGATGTCGTTTTTAGCGGCAGCGAAAATCGCTAGGTGAAACGCTTCGTCCTCATGCTCGATGCTCTGTTTTTTGCTGAGACGCTTTTCCGTGTCGCGCAGGATCATGTGGAGATCGCGGATGTTGTCGGCGGTCCTGCGTGTACAGGCCAGTCTGGTTGCCTGAGCCTCCAGGATACGCCGAACTTCCATAACCTCGGCAATTTCCTTGGGCTCGAACGGAACTCCGGACTCGGCGTAAAGAACGAGAGCTTCGATGCTGCTTTCTTCTGAATTCCGCAAGTAGATGCCGGAATTCGGGCGTCGCTCTATCACGCGCATGGATTCAAGTGCTGCTAAGGCTTCGCGAACGGCGCCGCGGCTGGTATCGAATTTCTCAGCAAAATCGCGTTCCGAAGGAAGCCGCTCAGAAGGCTGATAAGGGCGCTCATGAATGAACGAAAGAATTTTCCCGATAGCGTTTGATGGGAGGGCGGCAGTCTTATTGGTTCGACTTTTTTCGGGCATCTAATTTTCCTGACGTGCGCCATCAGTGACTTGATTTGAGGATTCTACTAAATCTAACGGTATACCAAATTGGTAAGACCCACAAACTAAATGACCAACGGAGTAACCGTTGGCGCCGAGTCTACCGCTTGTTGATATCAGGTTGGAGAATTTGAAGCATCCGAAACCCGCCAGGTAGGCCATAAAACCACAGGCAGCGCGCGCCATTTGCTGTCGATTCGTTCGTGACGGGGTGTTCGCGCGACCCGGATCGCAACTGGTTACGATGCGAAGGTTGTTATTGGATTGCTCCCGTCACTTGCAAATGGGGGCGGCCGATCAGAAATAGCTTGACACGAGCCACTTCTGCCGACCAAATTGGTATTACCAAATAGACCAATGATGATGACGAGGTCGATGCTGCCCGAAAGCATTTCGGTTCGTCGCGTGAAGGTCGATCGAGTATTTCAGTTCAGGCAGGGCGGGTGAGGCGATGAAAGTAGATTTACTGTCAAATCTACCACCTCGCATTCACATGATTCTTGAAGAAGGGGCGAAAGCGGGGAGCTCTCGTCCTGCATTCACCGACGAACATGGCGTCGTCTGGTCGTATCAGCGGGTGATCGGCACGATTGAGGCCGTTTCCGCTGAGATGGCGCGCCTCGGCATTCGCCCTGGCGATCGGATCATGGTGATCGGTGAAAACTCAATCGCTGCCATTGTCATCATGTATGCGGCAAGCCGGCTTGATGCCTGGGTTGTGATGGCAAATGCCCGGCTCAGTCCACATGAGTTGGACTTGATTGAAGGTGACTGCAAGCCCAGGCGTGTTTTCTATATCCATAGGGTATCGCCCGAGGCAGACGCCGCCGCGCACCGGGGAGGGGCGGAGGTGCAGGTGCTGACGGGTATCGGCGAAATCAAGGCCGGCAAGTTGGCGACGGATTCCGTCCCCGAGAAAGTCCATGCAGATCCGGCGCGACAGGTCGCGGTTCTGATCTACACGACCGGGACCACTGGCCGCCCGAAAGGGGTCATGCTCACTCACCGAAACCTTGCGTTCGTTGCTTGCCGCGGCAAGAGAACAAATGCCATTCACGCCGACGATGTATCTCTTTGCCTTATGCCGATTTCGCATTCGTATGGTCTGACGCTTATGCAAGGGATGTTGTTTGCAGGCGGGCATTTGCGGATCATGAAGAGATTTTCGCTTTCGCGGGTTATTGAAGCCGTCGTCGATGGAACGCTAACGATCCTTAACGCTGTTCCTGCCTTGTTTTCCAGAATTGTCGCGCACGTCGATCAGGAAGGAATCAAGCTCACGCCCAATCGGCTTCGTTATGTCTACACGGGAACGGCTCCGCTCGATCTCTCACTCCGCAAGAGCGTCGAGCGTGTGTTCGGCGTCGTGCTTCATAATGGTTACGGTCTGACCGAGACATCACCGACGATCAGTCGTACGCAGTATGAGATGGGAAGTAATGAGGTCAATATCGGGTTGCCGATCCCCTGTGTCGAGGTCAAGATTATCGGGCCTGACGGACAAGAAGTGCCGGATGGCAAACCGGGAGAATTGCTGGTGCGAGGTCCCAACGTGATGTTGGGTTACTATGGCCAGCCGGAGATGACTGCAGCTGTTATCAATGACGACGGATATTTGAGCACCGGAGATATTGTCAGTCGCGCTCCTCAAGGCGAGCTGATCGTGCAGGGACGCTCAAAAGAACTGATTATCCGTTCTGGCTTCAATGTGTATCCGGCTGAGATCGAGGCTGTTATCAATGCTCATCCAGCGGTGCTCAATACTGCGGTCGTCGGGCGATCGGTCGAGGGGAATGAGGAAATCATCGCTTTTGTCGAGCCGGTCCCTGAAGCCTCCATTGTCATCGAAGAGCTGTTTGTCCTCGTGGAACAAAAACTGGCGCGATACAAGAAACCCCAGCAGATTATCATTATGTCGCAGCTGCCAACCGCGCCAAACGGCAAGATCAGAAAACACGATCTGAAGAAACGAGCTGAAGAGTTAGCGTTGACCGCTTAGAATGCGTTCAGCGAAGTGGAAGCCGGTTCGCGTGAGGAGACGCGTCAAAGCAGCAGGCAGGACTCCGGCTTTGTGCCATCAAGGCGGAAGAGATTCTTGCTGCTGCGGTCGACAATCAGGATTCGGAGTTGATCAAGAGCATGAGCCAGCAACAGATTTATCCAGATGTAAAGTTATTTGTTGACGGCCTTTGGTGTGATGGCGTTTCCGGATATGCCGAGCCGATCTTCAATCCGGCGACAGGAGCGCAGATAGGAAGTGTCGCTCATGCGTCTATCGACGATCTCGATCGTGCGGTTAATGCCTCCAGGGACGGATTCGAAGTTTGGCGACGGACGTCTGCTTTTGATCGCTACAAACTTATGCGTGGGGCTGCTGAGAAGCTCCGCGAACGGGTCAGCGCAATTGCGGAAATTATGACCCTCGAACAAGGCAAGCCGCTCCGCGAAGCGAGCGCCGAGATATTGCTTGGTGCCGATATCATCGATTGGTTCGCGGAAGAGGCTCGCCGATCATACGGTCGAATCATTCCCGCACGGTCTGGCGCTGTGCAGCAGGCTGTGGTGCGGGAGCCGGTTGGGCCGGTGGCGGCCTTTACGCCGTGGAATTTTCCAATCAATCAAGCGGTCAGGAAAATTTCAGCTGCAATGGCCGCAGGCTGTTCGGTGATTCTGAAGGGCCCAGAAGAGACGCCGGCGAGTTGCGCCGCCCTAGTGCAGGCTTACGTCGATGCGGGGCTGCCGCGGGGCGTTCTCAATCTAGTTTTCGGCGTACCGTCTGAGATATCTGAATATCTGATCACGCACCCCGTCATTCGCAAGATTTCCTTTACAGGCTCAACACCAGTGGGCAAGCGACTTGCTGCTTTGGCGGGCGGTCACATGAAGCGCGTCACCATGGAGCTTGGTGGCCACGCGCCGGCAATTGTCTTTGGAGATGCGGATGTGAGGGAAGCAGTTCGCTTGTTGGCGGCGGCGAAATTCAGAAATGCTGGTCAGGTTTGTGTTTCTCCCACGCGATTTGTGGTTCACGAGCAAATCTATGAAGAGTTCGTCGAGCGCTTTATCGCTGCGGCTGAAGCTGTCATTGTGGGAAATGGTCTCGATGAGACGACCCAGATGGGACCGTTGGCAAATCTTCGACGTGTAGAAGCGATAGAGTCCCTGGTCTCGGATGCTGTTCAGCAGCGGGCATGCCTGAGAACAGGTGGTAAGCGTTCAGGAAACGAAGGGTTTTTCTTTGAACCAACTGTTCTGACAGAGGTGCCGCTGAGCGCGCGCATCATGAATGAAGAACCGTTTGGTCCTGTCGTGCCGATCGCGCGCTTCTCGACATTCGAAGATGCCGTGGCTGAGGCCAATCGCCTGCCTTATGGCCTTGCTGCCTATGCCTATACAAAATCAGCTGCAACGAGTGGTGCGTTCGGGGCGGCTGTGGAGAGCGGCATGGTCTCCGTCAATCATCATGGCCTTGCTTTGCCCGAAACCCCTTTTGGTGGGATCAAGGATTCCGGGTTTGGCTTTGAGGGTGGCACGGAAGCGATGGATGCTTACCTGAATACGAAATTCATAACTGAACATCACGTGTAGCGTCAGCCTCCGACCATGAATGTGGTGAAGTGTGAGAGCGGCTGCATAGAACTGTGAAGTCGAGGCCCCCGGTGGCTTCGAAACGGCTTTGAACTTTGCCGTATTTGTCGTTGTGCGCATTACGCGCCTGACAAGCTGATCCTTCCCAGCGCGATGAAATTCCCCACGATCGCCAATAATAATCTTGACACTGCGGTCTTTTTTGATCTTACTGGTAAGACCAATTTGGATGGTCCATATCTCGGAAATTCTCGCCTGATTGCTTACGAAAAGGTGTGGCGGGCGCGGATTTTCTTTCTGGTTCAACATGATTGAGGAGTGAAGCGAATGAATGCGCCCATGGCTGTATCGAAGGGGCCGCGCAGGAAGTTCTGGAGCTGGGGTTACGAGGGCCAGGAGATTCCCGAGTCGGAAGTGAAATCGATGCACGCGCGCGTGGCGCAGCGTCTTGGAATGAGCGATTTCACGGTTCTTAAGGATCCAACCCTCGATGAGATCGAGATTCGCGCGCCTCGCATCACACCGCCGGCTTCGCTGACGAGTTTTTGCACCACTGCTAAGTGGGATCGAGTAGCTCATAGTTATGGCAAGAGTTTCCGTGACCTTGCCATGATTTATAAGCGAAAATACCCCAATCCGCCCGACATCGTGGCGTATCCCCGAGATGAGAAGGATATTTCTGCCGTTCTCGACTGGTGCGGTGAGAATGGCTACGCGGCCGTGACTTACGGTGGTGGGTCGAGCGTTGTTGGTGGAATCAACCCTCCTGACGATAGCCACTATAAGGGTGTCGTCACCATCGATCTTGAGAACTTCAATCGTGTGCTTGAAGTCGATCCGATTTCACGTGCGGCTCGTATTCAGAGCGGCACCTTGGGGCCGTCGCTCGAAACGCAATTGAAGCCTCATGGTTTCACGCTGCGGCATATCCCGCAATCGTGGGAATTTTCTTCGCTCGGTGGTTGGATCGCGACACGCTCATCTGGTCACTATGCAACGCATCTCACTCATATCGACGAGATGGTGGAAAGTCTGCGTGTCGTGACGCCGACGGGAACGATTGAAAACCGCCGGCTGCCCTCGTCCGGTGCCGGCCCTAAACCCAGACCGGGCGTTTATCGGTTCAGAGGGAACGCTTGGCATTATTACCGAAGCGTGGATGCGCTTGCAGGGGCGGGTGAGATTCCGGGCCAACGCGGCGGTTTCGTTCAAGACTTTTTATCAGGGCGCGAAAGCCGTTCGGCGGATCACACAGGCTGGTCTCTATCCAGCTAATTGTCGATATCTGGATGAAAAGGACGCTTTCTTTTATGGCGCAGGGGATGGCTCCGAATCGATGCTGCTGATCGGTTACGAATCGGCGGATCACCCGGTCGATGCGTGGCTCGAAAGATCCCTCGAGATATGCAGGGATTTCGGCGGCACGGTGAAAGATCAGGCGGGATCCGGCGGGGCGGCTCTTGAGAACAGCCGCTCAGGTGCGCAAGGAAGCTGGCGTAATCAATTTCGTTATCTCCCATACCTTATGCATGTCCGTGCGGCGATGGGCATCATTAGCTTCACATTCGAGACCGCATATACGTGGGACAAATTCGAAGCCGTCGATGCTGAAATCATGCGTCGTATAGCGGATGCAGAAAAGAAGATTTGCGGTGGAGGCATTGTATGCCGCCGCTTTTCATTCCTCTATCCGGATGGTCCCGCGCCATATTACTCAATCATGGCTCCGTCCTCTCATGAGAAAAATATCGAGCACTATGCTGCCCTGAACAAGGTGGCGTCCGATGCCTTGATAGAGCTTGGGGCCACCATCACGCATCATCACGCGGTGGGACGTAGCTTCCGTCCTTGGTACGACAAGGAAATCGACCCAGGCTTCGTCCGCATGATGAAGGCGAGCAAGAGGGAGCTCGATCCGAACTGGGTGCTCAATCCTGGTGTTCTGTTCGACCGGCCCGCGATGTGAGCTGCAATGGGCGGCGTTCAGTCATGTATGGCAATTCGTTATGATTGATCTCTATTTCTGGACAACACCGAACGGATACAAGGCGACGATAATGCTGGCCGAACTTGGCCTGCATTATCGGGTGCTGCCGATCGATATCACCTCGGGGGATCAGTTCGGCGCTGAATTTCTCAAGATTAGCCCAAACAATAAAATTCCGGCCATCGTTGACCACGATGGGCCAGGTGGAAAGCCGATATCGATTTTTGAATCTGGTGCGATCCTTTTATATCTCGCCGAGAAGACAGGTAAGCTGCTTCCAACGGAAGTTCGAGCGCGAACGAACGCCCTTCAGTGGTTGATGTTCCAGATGGGCGGCGTCGGACCAATGTTGGGGCAGGCTCATCATTTTCGTCGTTACGCACCCGAACAAATTCAATATGCGGTAGATCGTTATACGAACGAGGCGACTCGATTGTATGGGGTGATGGACCGCCAGCTTGCAAACAGCGAGTATCTCGCGGGTGATTATTCTATCGCAGATATCGCGACTTTTCCGTGGATCCGACTGCACCGCTGGCAGGGGCAGGATCTTCAAGATTTTCCGAATCTAAAACGCTGGTTCGATGCAATTAAAGCACGTTCTGCGGTGGAGGAAGGTCTCGCCGTAATGTCGGAAACGAAGAGATGGGAAGCCAAGCCAGGTACGGCATCTTGGAAAAATATGTTTGACGCTAAGGCTTAACAAACGAGGAGCGAGATAACGCAATGAATAAGATGCACGGCGGTCTGCAGGAGCGACGCAGAAAGTTTTACGGTTGGGGTTACGAAGGCGATGAGGTTTCGCCCACGGAAATCGCTGAATTCGAAAAGGCCTGGACCGAGCTTCTCGGTGTTGGGGATTTCAGTGCAGTGCCGTTCCCGACCCTCGAGTCGGTGACGATCAGAGATTCGCGCGTGAAGGTCCCCGCGGCGCTGCAGAATATCTGCACGACCGACAAATATGACCGGCTCTATCACACCTATGGGGCGGGGACTGTCGACGTTGCATACGCTGTGCGCGGTGAATTCCGCAATCCGCCGGATGCGGTCGCTTATCCGCGCACCGAGCAGGACATCGTCGATATTTATCGCTGGTGCGAAAACGACAGCCTTGCGGCTATTCCGTACGGCGGCGGAACGAGCGTCGTCGGCGGCGTCAATCCTCCGACGTATGACCGCTATCGCGGCGTTGTGTCGATCGACATGAAGTATTTCGACAAGGTGCTTGAGATCGACCATGCGTCGCAGTCCGCGCGAATTCAGGCTGGCGTTCTTGGCCCGAGCCTTGAGCGGCAACTCAAGTCGAGCGGCCTTACCATGCGCTTCTTTTTGCAGGCATGGGAGTTCTCCTCTTTGGGCGGATGGATTGCGACTCGGGCCGCAGGTCACTTCGCGACCGTCTACACGCAGATCGACGATCACGTTCAAAGCCTGAAAGTCGTTACCCCGTCGGGAAATATCGAATCGCGCCGCTTTCCGGCATCCGGCTCCGGCCCGAATCCGGACCGCTTGTTCCTTGGATCCGAGGGTGCCTTGGGCATCATCACCGAAGCATGGGTGCGTTTGCATAAGCGACCGACCTTCCGGCAGATGGTCAGCGTCCGGTTCAGCGACTACGACAAGGCGGTCGAGGCGACGCGCGTCATTTCGCAATCTGGTCTCTATCCCGCAAGCGCCCGCTTGGTCGAACGTGAAGAAGCCGCCTACACCGGTTCGAGCGACGGCACCTACGACATTCTGGTGCTCGGCTTTGAATCCGCGGACCATCCGGTCGATGTCTGGATGAATCGCGCGCTTGAAATCTGTGGCGATCATGGCGGCACCTGGGATGCCTCAGTTCTGAAGGGTGATGCGAACGCAGATTCCAGCGCCAAGAGTTGGCGCGACAAGTTTCTGCGCGGTCCTTACTTGCGTGAATACGCGATCGCTCGCGGCGTGATGCGCGAAACGATGGAAACATGCGTCACCTGGGGGCAGTTTGCCCGAATGCGTGAACATGTGAGAGCGGAAACGCTTCGTGCGATTCGGGAAGTCACGGGGCGGCCCGGTTCTGTCACCTGCCGATTTACTCATATCTATCCGGACGGCCCGGCGCCGTACTTCACCTGGTACGCCTACGGCGATAAGGCTCGTATTCCAGAGCAGTACATGGCGATCAAGAAGATCGCTGAAACGGCGATGGTTGATGCTGGAGGAACGACTACCCATCACCATGCGCTCGGCCGGGATCATCGCCCCTGGTATGACAAGGAACGCCCCGAGCTGTTCTGTTCAGCCATGAAGGCTGCGAAGCACACCTTCGATCCGAAAGCTATTCTCAATCCAGGCGTGCTGTTCGATCCATCATGATTTGGCGCAGTCGGCATTCATAGCTCGATATTGGTAGCTACCCGATTGGGGTAGCTACCACAGCCATCAACCTAAGCATCATACATGGGAAGCAGGTCATTCAAAGAAACCTGCCTCGGAGGAAATGTACAAGGCGGCGTCATCGCCTGCGTATGCTTATCAGAAACCTCATAGCATCACGTAGTCGAAACGCCTCCATCAAAAAAGGAGACTTGAGTGCGAGGGTTTGATCTCAATAATACAGCTATCGTCGTCGGGATGGTCGTTACTTATATCAGCTTTGCAACTTGGTTGACGATCAGATATCGCGCCAAAACGAATTCAGACTTTAACGTCGCGGCGAGGTCAGTTCCGGCTTTCATTATTGGCGTTCTTATGATGTCGGAATTTATAGGAGCTAAATCGACAATTGGTGCCGCGCAAACGGCGTTTGAGAAGGGTGCAGCAGCATCCTGGGCGGTATTGAGCGTTGCCGTCGGTTTTCCGCTCTTCGGGCTTCTTCTCGGCCGAAAGCTTTACAACTCAGGGGAGTATACGATCTCAGCGGCGATTGCGAAGAAGTATGGTCGCTCTACGCAGCTGACAGTCTCCGTCATTATGATCTACGCGCTGTTGCTCGTAAATGTTGGCTATTACGTTGGCGGCGCAGCTTCGGTTTCAACTTCGCTCCATATTTCTTTTGCGGCGGCAGCAGTTCTGACGGCCGTAATCAGCACGTTCTATTGTGCGGTTGGTGGTCTTAAGAGCACAGCTTACGTTTCGGTGCTTCACACCGCGGTCAAGTACATCGGCGTTATTATCGTTTTGGTGGTTGCGTTGATTATGACCAAAGGTTTCGGTCCTATGGTAGCGAAGTTGCCATCTTATTACTTCACGTGGGATGGCAAGATTGGTGCTTCAACGATAATCGCCTGGGCAATCGCGAATGTCGGTGCCATTTTCTCGACCCAGTATATCATTCAAGCAATCTCGGCGTTGAAGGGACCTAGTCAGGTGCGTAATGCCTGTTACGTCGCAGGGATTCTTTGCGTGCCCATCAGCTTCGCTCTCGGCATTATCGGTGTGTGCGCGAAGTATCTCTTCCCTGATATGAAGAGTCTCTATGCGCTTCCGATATTTCTTGACCATATGTCCCCTTGGCTTTCCGGCATTGTTACTGTTTCGCTGGTGGCGTCGGTGTTGGTGGGAGTGAGCAGCATTTCAATCGGGATTGCAGCTCTCATTGTTCGCGACTTCTACGTTCCGATGTTTAAGCCAACGGAAGAAAAGGAATTGCGCATGTCTCGTCTGCTTGCGGTTCCAATCGGATTTCTGCCTCTTCTCTTTGTCTTCTACGCTCCCGAGGTGCTGCATCTCTCGTTCTTCACGCGAGCGTTGCGGCTGGCGATCTCCATCGTAGCGATGATTGGCTTCTATCTCCCGTTTTTCGGAAGTAATCGGGGCGCGACGATGGGCCTCATTGGTGCAACCGTGACGACAACCGTCTGGTATTTACTTGGAGATCCCTTCGGAATTGACAACATTTATATCGCGTTGGTGACGCCGGCGGTTGTCATGATGACGGAGGCCGCGGTGGGCTACCTCTTCGGTAGTGGCTTGTCGTCCAATACAGCGCGCCAAATCCAAGGCGGTGATGCGGCTTGACTCACGAAAGAGGAACCCTTCGTGCCCTACTCTCATCAACGGAACGACATATGACGATCTTTACCTTGCAGAACCTCCATCCATCAGTGGCGGACACGGCGTACGTGGCGCCGAACGCTACGGTGATCGGGCAGGTGCGGTTGGCAGAGAATGCCAGTGTGTGGCCGAGCGCCGTCGTGCGTGCCGATAATGATCTGATCTCAATCGAAAGTGGCGCCAATATTCAGGACGGTGCAATTTTGCATGTTGATCCGGGTCATCCCATGTCGATTGGTCACAATGTCACGGTGGGGCATGCCGCAGTTGTGCATGGATGCACGATTGGAGATGGAAGCCTTGTAGGAATTCACGCAACCATCCTTAATGATGCGAAAATCGGAAAGGACAGCATCGTGGCGGCAGGGAGTGTTGTGCCGGAAGGTAAAACCTATCCGGACCGCTCGCTGATCCTCGGAGTTCCGGGAAGGGCTGTACGCCAGCTCACGGATGACGAGGTGAAGTGGATTGCCGATAACGCGCGCGATTATGCGGCGCGTGCTGCTCTCTACCGCGACCACTTGAAGTAAACCGCGAGAGTTCTACTTGATGATCGAAATTCCTGCGCCGGACAACACGATCCTAGAGCGTCGTCCGAAAATCATCTGTGATCTTGAGCGAATCCTCTCGCCGGAGTCCGTCATTTCCAGCAGCGATGAATTGCGTGCTTATGAGACAGACGCGTTGACCGCGTATCGCCGCGTCCCACTCGCCGTGGTACTGCCGACGACGACGGAGCAGGTGTCGGCGGTTCTTCGTTATTGCAATCAACATGACATCAAGATCGTCGCCCGTGGCGCTGGAACGTCGCTCGCCGGCGGTGCGATTCCGCAAGAGGACGCAATCGTTGTCGGCCTAGCGAAGATGAAGCGCGTGCTATCGATCAATTATCGAAACCGGACCGCTTGCGTTCAGGCGGGCATTACTAACCTCGCGGTCAGCCAGGAGGTCAGAGCCGAGGGATTTTTCTATGCGCCCGATCCGTCGAGCCAGCTTGCTTGTAGCATCGGCGGCAATATCGGCATGAATTCGGGTGGAGCTCATTGTCTCAAGTATGGCGTGACGACGAATAACCTTCTCGGCGTAAAGCTCGTTCTGATTGACGGCACAATCGTTGAAATAGGCGGAGAGCATCTCGACTCTCCGGGATATGATCTTCTCGGGTTGGTATGCGGGTCGGAAGGGCAACTGGGTATCGTGACCGAAGCCACCGTTCGCATCATCCGGGCTGCGGAAAATGCCCGGCCCGCTCTTCTCGGGTTTGATTCCGTCGAAGCCGCAGGAGCGGCGGTGGCCGCTATTATCGGTGCGGGGATTATTCCCGTTGCGTTGGAGTATATGGATCGTACGGCTATCGGGATTACCGAAGATTACGCGAAGGCCGGATATCCGCTCGATGTCGAGGCGATGCTGATTGTCGAGGTCGAAGGGACCAACGAGGAAATCGATGCTACGTTGGAACAGATTACCGACATTGTGTCGGCCTATACTCCTCGCAGCATCAAGGTTTCCCGTAGTGACGTGGAAAGCGCGGCGATCTGGAAGGGGCGGAAGGCTGCCTTTGGCGCAACGGGCCGTATCTCCGACTATATCTGCATGGACGGCACCATTCCGACCGGTCAGCTTTCATACGTCCTCCGGCGCACGCAGGAGATCATCGCGGAATACGGATTGCGGGTGGCGAATGTTTTCCACGCCGGAGATGGAAATCTCCACCCGCTTATTCTTTTCGACATCAATAAGTCTGGCGAGATGGAAAAGGCGGAGGCGGCAGGCGAGGATCTGCTCAAGCTTTGTGTCGAAGTCGGCGGCTGCCTGACCGGGGAACATGGCGTTGGAATCGAGAAGCGTGACCTTATGCTGGTACAGTTCTCGCAGGGCGATCTCGATCAGCAAATGTATGCGCGCGCGGCATTTGATCCGAAATGGCTGCTTAATCCGGCGAAAGTTTTTCCGCTCGATTGCCGGCCTGCGTGCGCGGGAACATCCTGATGTTTGATTCAATTCGGCATGAACCTCACGACGAGGTGGAAGCAGCAGAGGTGATCAGGGAAGCAGCGGGGTGCCAGTCTCCCCTGCGTATCGAGGGCGGTGGTACCAAATCGTCGGCGGGTCGCCCAGTTCTTGCAGACAGCGTGCTTTCGTCGGTGAACCTCAAGGGCGTTGTCATGTACGAGCCAAGTGAGCTTGTCATTCAGGCGCGCTCGGGAACGTCACTCGACGAAATTCGAGCGCTGTTGCAGGATAATGGGCAGGATTTGCCTTTCGAGCCGCCAAATTTTTATGGACTATATGGTGTTCGTGGCCGGCCGACGATCGGCGCGGTGGCCGCAATGAATCTGTCCGGGTCGCGACGCATATCCGTAGGCGCCGCACGCGATTGCCTACTTGGCGTTCGTTTCGTTAACGGGCGCGGGGACATCATTAAATCCGGCGGGCGTGTCATGAAGAATGTGACTGGACTTGACTTGGTCAAGTTGATGGCCGGTTCGTGGGGGACACTTGGCTTTCTGAGTGAAGTTACCTTCAAAGTCTTGCCCAGCGCCCGCGTGTCCAAAACGTTGTGCCTAGAAGGGTTGTCTGATGTGGATGGGATTGAAGTTCTTACCACAGCTATGAGGTCAAGCTACGATGTCAGTGGAGCGGCTCATATCCCCGAGCAAGATGTCGATATGCCTGCTCAGACGCTGATCAGGATTGAGGGTTCGCTTGCTTCAGTCGAAGTAAGAGTCGGTCGGTTGTATGCCGCCCTTAGGGAATATGGATCTGTTCTCTGCCTAGATAAAGAGCGTTCAGCATTCGTCTGGGCAGGCATTCGCGAGCTCGGTCCGCTTCGAGCAAGACAGGATGAAGCTGTGTGGCGTCTTTCCGTTCCACCGGATCGCGCCTCCGAGGTGATGGCCATTATTAAATCGAAACTCGAAGGCGTGCGCTGGTATTTTGATTGGTCGGGCGGCCTAGTTTGGGTTGCGGTACCGAGCTGGCTTGGCTCTGGATGTGAAACCATTCGAGCCGCCGTTGGACAAACAAGTGGGTATGCAACGCTCATGAGGGCGAGTGAGCACGTGCGCCGCGACATTCCCGTTTTTCAAGAGTTGTCGCCTGCGCTGATGGCCATTACGAGGCGACTCAAAAATGCCTTCGATCCGGCTGGTATCTTGAATCCGCACCGGATGTACGACTGGATTTAATCGATGAAAACAAACTTCCTTCCGGAGCAGCTTGAGGATCCGGCGATGAGGTCGTCGGAAAAAGTGTTGCGCACTTGCGTCCATTGTGGGTTTTGCACAGCCACATGCCCCACCTATCTGTTACTTGGTGACGAGCTTGATAGCCCTCGGGGTCGAATTTATCTCATTAAGTCCATGCTAGAAGAAGGAATTGCGCCAACGTCTGACGTTGTGAAGCATATTGATCGTTGCTTATCTTGTCTTTCATGCATGACAACATGTCCGTCCGGCGTGAACTATATGCACCTTGTCGATCACGCGAGGACCTATATTGAGAACACTTATAAGCGCCCGCTCCTGGATCGGTTGTTTCGCTGGACCTTGGCAAAAGTGCTTCCGTATCCATGGCGACTGCGGATGTTGCTGCCGTTTGGTCTTGCAGCGCGCCCATTGCGTGGCTTGATAAAGCGGATACCTCGTGGCGGCGGGCGGCTCGCCGCGATGATAGATTTGGTGCCGAGCGAGCTGGCAAGTATGCCTCCGAAGCCTGCAGTCGCCGTAGCTGCATATAAACGAGTATCTATTCTCAAAGGATGCGCGCAACCTGTTTTGCGCCCGTCTTATAATGCGGCGACAGAACGCTTGCTCTCGCGTCACGGCATTGAAGTATTTGATGTGTCCAAGCAAGGCTGTTGTGGAGCGCTTACCCATCATTTGGGGCGCGAGGTGGAAACTCTGAGCTTCGTACGGCAGAATGTCGATGCATGGTTTTCCGAAATCGAGAAAGGTTTGGACGCAATCATCATTACTGCATCCGGCTGCGGTACAACAGTTAAGGATTACGGCTTCATGCTACGCAATGACCCTGCCTATGCAGATAAGGCGGCAAAGGTGTCGGCGATCGCTAAGGATATCACGGAATTCCTCCACGAGTTGGGACCGTTGAATTTCGTCGGGAGGCCGAAGCTGACGGTGGCGTATCATTCCGCATGTTCAATGCAACATGGCCAGCAGATTCGTGACGAGCCAAAGTTCTTGCTCAAGGCTGCTGGTTTCGATGTGCGAGATATCCCAGAGTCTTACATTTGCTGTGGCTCTGCTGGCACGTACAATATATTGCAGCCGCAGATTGCATCGAAGCTGCGTGATCGAAAAATTGCAAATATCCAGAAGGTGAATCCTCAGGTGATTGCCACCGGGAATGTAGGCTGTGCTGTTCAACTGAAGTCAGGCATCGGCATTCCGGTCGTTCACACGGTGGAGTTGCTTGATTGGGCTACGGGTGGACCAATGCCAGGTGAGCTTGAGTTTCTGGGTATTGAGCATGACAGGAAATCGAACGCTCTGAGCGATCGCCATCAGCGCGGTCCACAAGGGTCAATCTAACTACAAAGCAGGATTAAGAATGTCAGATAAGTACAGAGTGCTCATTCTCGGTGCGTCGTACGGCTCTCTTTTTGCAACCAAACTTGCGATGGGTGGCCACCGGGTGACGTTGGTGTGTCTGCCTGAGGAAGCAGACCTTATCAATAGTGAGGGCACTATTGTTCGCTTCCCCATTCGTGGACATGCAGGCTTGGCTGAGATTAAGTCCAAGGAGGTAATTGGAACAATCCGCGCCGAGAGTCCGGCAGATGCAAATCTCAATGAGTGTGATCTAGTGGTTCTCGCAATGCAGGAACCACAATATGCTGCCAAGAGCCTTGAAGATCTGATGGCTCAAATTGCGCGCCGACGTATACCGACCATGTCGATCATGAACATGCCGCCGCAGACATTTCTTCGACGCATACCGAGGCTTAATGTTGATGCATTGGCCGAATGTTTCTCCGCGTCAAAAGTATGGAATATCTTCGATTCTGATCTGATGACGCTTTGTAGTCCAGACCCACAGGCATTTCGACCGCCCGAGGAAGGGTTGAATGTACTGCAGGTAACGCTTCCCACTAATTTTAAGGCTGCAGCCTTCGTGCGGCCGCAAGACACAGCGATGCTACGAGCGATCCAGGCCGATATTGAGGCCGCGCGCATTTCAGTAAAGGATGGGGATCTCGAAGTTCCCGTAAAGTTGAAAGTGCACGACTCGCTATTCGTTCCGACCGCAAAATGGGCAATGCTGCTGACGGGAAATTATCGATGCGTTCAGGCTAGCGAGATCCGCTCGATTCGAGATGCTGTGCACTCTGATCCTGAAGAGTCGCGGGCGATCTACAGTTGGGTGCAGCAGGTCTGCATAAAGCTTGGTGCTGCGCCGAGTGATCTTGTTCCGTTCGAAAAATATGCAGCAGCGGCGCAGGGATTGTCAAAGCCGTCGTCGGCAGCACGCGCATTGTTCGCAGGGGCTCCAAATATTGAGCGCGTTGATCTCCTTGTTCAGAAGATTGCGGCCCAGTTCGGCATGCGCAATGGCGTGCTCGATGAGACAGTGAAAAACGTTAACGACCGGCTTGAATTAAACCGAGTAGCACAGTCTGCCCAACGCAAAAAGATTGCCTGATACGGGCTGACTATGACGAAGGGGATCAACGCAGTTCGGGTTCCAGATTTAACGTACATTCAATCAGGATTGACCTGTGCTCAGCTGCCAAGCGCCGAAGGGCTGGCGACTTCCACATGCAGCAGCCCCTAGTTTTCTCAAGGGATCATTCCATGCGCGCGTTCTGCAGGCTTTGAGCCGTTCACCGGCATTGTCGGCGGAAGTGTTGCGTGGTGTCAGGCCGACGAAAAGTGATTGCCTGAATCAATTGTACAGGCAGCCGCATCCGGCGGCTGCCTTCTTTGCGATCGGGCTTAGTTCGGCACGGTGTTTTTCTCTCGTGCTTTGAGAATAACCTCGACGATCCGCTTGAGTTGCCGGACGGAGCCGCCGCGCCAATGATACGCAGTGGCGTGGTACTCGTCGCCGTTGAGTGGGGTGATCCAGCGCGGATCGAGCTGACGCTCAATGGCGATGCCGGCGAGCACTGCGGGCAATAATTGATCGAGATCGTTTGCTTGCGGCGTGGGAAAGTTGATTATGCGCAGCCGATCTCGCAGCGGCGAGGGCAGGGCATCGGTGCTGTTGGCGGTCATGACGTAATTGACGTGCGACAGGTCGAGAGTTGTCTGCAGCGCGGGATCCGGATAACGCGCGGCGGTCTCCGGCTCGAAGAAGCCGAGCAGGCAATCCCAGAGCCGGCCATGGTCGCTTCGGGTTGCGGCCTTCTCGAGCTCATCAATCAGGACGAGCGGATTGGCGTGGGCCGCGCGATGAACCGCCATGAACGGATGACAGGGCTCGGTCGAGTGCCAGCGCCGGTCGGTGCCGGCAAAGATTGAGCCGTCGGATTGGGCGCCATCGACGCGCCAGACAATAAGGCCGAGCTCTTCGGCCAGACGCCTGGCAAAGCGCGACTTGCCGGCGCCAGGTTGGCCAACCAGCAAGGTGGGTTTCAATCTGACGATCCGCTGGCCGATGAGATCGGACAGGATGGCGTCGATCGCCTCCTGCGCGTAAGGGAACTCGAACAGTAGCGTTGCGCGCACCTTGGGAAGCGGTGGCGCCAAGGTGAGCGGCAAAGGAGAGTTGATCGCGGACTTGTAGGTCCTGGTCAGGCTTGAAGAACTGGCCCCCTGTTCGGGCAACGAGCAGACCATGACATGGTCCTCCGGCACGTCATCGGGAGCAGAATCCTTACTGGTGGCCGTCTTATCCGATGTTTGGTCGTCGTCGCGATGGCGGTACTCGTTGCGAACTTCCTCCTGGGCGGCCTGGATGCGGCAGGTCACCATGAAGTGGCCCAAACCGAGGGCGGCATCCACCGCGAGGTCGTAGTGCTGCAGTTCGGGTGTGACCTGCAGCACGAGAGGTGCTGCCGCCCAGCCGTAGAGGAAGGATTCCACCTCGGCCAGCATCGGCTTGCTCAACACATGCCAGCGTTTCTTGCGGGCGGCGAACAGGGCGGCCGTGACACGCCAGTAGGCCTTCGCATCATAGGCGATATGGGGTGCTGGCAAGGACAATAGCCGCACGCAGTCGGAAAGACTGCGCAGGATCGCCCGGTCCTCTGCCGTGGCAAGACGATCCAGCTCCTCGGCCAGAAGTGCGCCGGTGGCATAGTCCTTGGCGATCAGCCAGGGCTCCAGCGCCACTTTTGGTGCAACCTGATTGATCTCGGCGGCAAGCCGCTCTTCGACAAGGCTTGAATGCTCGTCGCTGAGCAGGCCGTAACGGAACAGCCGATGCAGGCTGAGCCGCTCGTCTTTGAGGTCGCCACTGTCGGCGGCTGTCCCCAACAGGAGCCGCTCGTCGTCGACCGTGATGCTGATCTCCTCGCCCGCATCCCCGTTGTCGTCGGGGCCAAGGTTGCTGTTGTTGTCGTCATCGTCGTTGTCATCGAACGGCTTGCTCATGACCCCACCTCCACGAGCAAGGAGGGGTTGAAGGCCGGGTTCTCGTCGCCATAGCCATTGGGGTTGCAGACGATGCGCGTCTTATGGATGGCATAGTCGAAGGAGTGATGGACGTGGCCATGCACCCACAGGTCAGGCCCATGAGGACCTTCCAGCAGCGTCGACAGGTCGGACACGAAGGCCGCCGATAGCAGATCATCCTTGTAGACCGGATGCAGCGATCCGGGATGCGGCGCATGATGGGTGACGACGATGCTGGCGCCGTCAAACGGCGTTCTCAGCACAGTCTCCAGGTACTGGCGTGACTCCAGGTGCAGCCGCCAGGCGTCAGTCGGGCGGAAGCGGTGGAATGGCTGCTTGGACCAAGCGATCAGGCGATGGTCGTTCATGACCTCCCGGGCGTGCGCCATGATGAGCGGTGCGGCGTGCTCCCCGAAGAGTCTGTAGTCGGTCCACAGCGAAGCGCCGATGAAGCGAACGCCGTGCAAGACCACTGTCTCGTTCTCGAGCAAGTGGATGTTGAACTCAGGGGCGAGCCTCTCTGCCAGGGCAACTTCCTCCGGCAAGCAGCGGCGATAGAACTCGTGGTTGCCCAGCACCATGATGATCGGGATCTCGGAAGGCACGATCCCGCGCAACGTAGCGAAGGCCTTGTCGGCGCCCTCGCAGGTATCACCGGCCACGATCACCGCATCGATGTCCGGCTGAAGCTGGATCGCTTTAGCTGGATAGATATCGGCATGAAGGTCGCTAAAGATCTGAAGCTTCATGCTGCACCTCCCTGCGAACGCTCGGACTTGGGCGTCTTTGGCGTCGGGATCCTGGCCAGCCAGCGCTCGGTGAGAGGCCACAGGTCCTGATGGGACCTGCTATCGAGGGCATGGGCGAGCATCAGCACCGCGGCGGGATTGCCGTTCAGGGCACACAGCAGAACTGCGCTCATCACGACATCGAGGCGCAAGCCGGATTCGCCGCTGTGGATGAGCGGCAAGGCAATGCCGATCGCTTCCGCGGCATCACCGGCCACAGCCTGTTGCCATCCCGGCTCGCCAAGGACGGCGATCTGTGACAGCGACCGTCGCAGGGCGTAGCGGTGCGTCGCGTCGAGACGGTTGGGCGGCGTTGTCCGCCACCAATCCCATGGGAAGGTCTTGTCGAGAGCATGTGTCATGGTCTCACCCTCCTCACGCGGCCACGATGATGGGACTGGCATGGCTGAGCCGTTGCCAGAGCCGTGCCGTGGCCTGTGCGCCGCACACCACCTGGGCGGCGGTGTTGAGCGAGTGGAAGGCAACCGCCACAGTGAGACGAAGCCGGTCCTCGACCCCGGTGATCGGAGCGAGAGCCGCGGCGTCCCGCAGGGCCTCATGACGGGTTTTGACGATCGGCCGCGCACTGGGGTTGATGCTGCTGCGAACCTCCGACCCTGCGGCCACAACAAAGCTGTCGCCGAGCGGATAACCTCGCGCCCAGATACCGCAGTAGTTCAGCTCGTACTCCTGTGAGCCGATCGGCGCGGTCGAGACGCCAATTTGCATCAGGCTGTTCTCGTCGTCCTCGTCATCTAGCGTGTCGGATGACGCCAACGCGGACATCGAAGAAGCCGCCGGTCTGGTATTGTTGGAGTGGAACGCGCGGCAGCCGGCATCGAACAGCAGCCGCTCCCCATCCGTGACGATCCGCTCCAGCGTCGTGCGATGCCAGGACGTTGGTTCGGTCTGTGGCGGGTTCTTGTCTTTCCGCACGGTGACGAAGCCGGCCGATTCCGCCAAACGCGTCAGGCGCTCCTGCAGGAACATCGGGCCGGACTTGTCGTACCAGCGGTGGGCGAGGCCGCTGACCACGAAAACTTCATTGGCGAACGACTTGTCCGGATCGGCCAGATGCTCGCCGAGGCGGCGCGCCATGTTGCCGGTCTCGCCGACATAGATCTCGCGGTCGTTGGAGAGGATATAACAGGCCGGCAGCCAGGACAGACGGTTGCGCAGTTCCTCGTCGACCGGCGCAAACGGGAAGGCGCAGACCGAGAGCCTCGAGGCTTCGTCGATGATATCCCGAAAGCCGATGATCCCGGACTTCGGGCGATGGATGATGGTGGTGGTGCCCGCGTCAAAGGCAGGCTGACAAACGGAAGACATGTGATGGGAATCCCTTGCTGAAAGGGATCGGGTCCTGAGGGCAGGGCGCGCGCATCCGTTGCCGCGATCACGCTGATGAGCGCGGATCATGAGACCGCGAACCCTGAGCGTGCCTCACGCACGCCGCTCAAGGCGACCGATCGCTAGATGGCGGATGAGAAGCCGATAACGGGCAGGCCCAGCGGCATAGAGCCGGCAGGGCGGAACATGGTCCGACCATGCCGCCCCAAATGGGCAGCGATCATTGGCAACAAGGGATGGGAAGGGCGCCGCGAATCGCGGATAAACTGGCACTCAGCCATGACTGACTCCTTACAAGTCGGTTGTGGTTAGGCCGTCGTTTGGTGTTGCAAGCACCGGACGGCGGCCGCCAAAGCTCTCGCGCTCTGGCCCCATCAACGTGGAGGCCGCCAAATCAAAAAGCTAGACTCGTAAACGATACATCCGGCGCGATGGTTAATAGAGCGCTCTTTGCGAAATGCACCCTTCCGGCAGATGGATTTTTGAACTGTTTAGCGAGCCGGAGTAGGTAGGGTGAGGTGTCGGCCTAAGTTATCAAAACGAGCCGAAGATCGTGCTGAGGACGATCACTGCAATCAGGGCAAGGAGCGAGGTTGCGATGCCTACCATGACGATATCGAAATAGCTCTCGCGATGGGTCACGCCACAAATGGCAAGAAGGCTCACGACGGCACCATTGTGCGGTAGGATGTCCAGCGTTCCCGATCCGATGACGGCGATACGGTGCAGGAGAGCGGGGTTGATGCCTTCCCGCACAGCGATCCCCATATAGATATTTCCGAGCGCGTCGAGTGCGATCGTCAGACCGCCGGAGGCCGAGCCTGTTAGCGCCGCCAGCAGGTTGGTGGCGATCGCAAGCGATACGAGCGGGCCACCTTCCATGTCGAGAACCCAGTCTCTTACTGTGGCGAAGGCTGGTAGGGCGGCGACCACCGCACCGAAGCCGACGAGGCTGGCAACGCTCAGCGCTGGGAGTACAGAGGCATTGGCGCCTGCGTCGATGGTCTTCCGTAGGGATGGCAGCCGTCTCCAATTGCAGGCAATGGCCGTTACGATCGCCGCCGCGAGCGCGGTGATCACAGACCAGACGCCGGCGACGGCGGCAAGCGATGTACCGCCCCATCGTGCTTCCGCTAAGAAGGTGGTGTCGATCCTTGGCAGGATAACGAGCGACATCAGAAGATTGACCACGACGACTACGACGAGCGGCGTGGCGGCACTCAGAACAGGTGCTGCCATCTGGCTGCGCTGACCATGGGCGATTTCCGCTGGGTCGAATTCTCCGGTGGCGGTGGCGCGTTCGCGTACCAGTTCGTTCGCCATCGCTTCGCCGGGGGAAGGAGCGTCGGTGCCGTAACCTTCGCCGGAAAGGCGAGCTATTCTTTCTGCCCTCCCGAGCCACCAGAGCCCTGTGCCCAGCATGACGAGCGAGGCGACGAGGCCGAGGCCGGGCGCTGCGAAAGGTGTCGTGCCGAAGAACGGCATCGGGATTGCATTTTGGATCGAGGGCGTGCCCGGCAATGCCGACATGGTGAAGGTTGACGTACCAAGAATAACGGCTGCGGGCAGAAGTCGGCGAGGAATGGAGGCCTTGACGAACAAGGATTGTGCCATCGGTACGATCACGAAGAAGGCGACAAACAGGCTGACGCCACCATAGGTGACGAAAGCACCTGCAAGGACGACCGCGAGGATGACTCGCTTCTCGCCCAGGTGCCGCGTGATGAAGTCGGCAACGGACGATACCGCACCGCTGTCGTCCATCAGCTTCCCGAATACCGCCCCCAGCAGAAAGATCGGAAAGAATTGTGCGATGAACGTTGCGGCGCTGCCCATGAACGTCTGCGTCCAGTGGGCAAGCAGCGGTTCACCGCCGAACAATGCTGCGACAAGCGCAGCGATTGGCGCAAGTAGCAGGACGCTCCACCCCCGGAAGGCGAGCCAGATGAGGAGGCCAAGCCCGGCAAGGATGCCGAGAAGATCCATGTGCCTAGCACTCCGTCAACAGGATATCGAGATCGGTGGTGGAGCGGTTGCCCAGATCGGCGCCGTAGGTCTCGATGAATTCATTGGCGGCCCGGCGACCCTCCTTGTGTAGTTTGGAGATGAACGCACGCTCGGCATTGAGTTTGGAAGAGGCGCCCAATCCGGTCAGCATGTCGCTCTTGATCCGATGCATGCGCATCTTCGCCCATCGCTCGCCTTCACCGTGCCCCGGATCGGCGACCTGACGCAGCAGCGCGATCATGCGCAGTTCCTTCGATAGTGTCGCGTTGAAGGAGATTTCGTTGAGGCGGTTGAGAATCTCAGCCGAGCTGCGCGGCTCCTCCGACCGTTCGGTCGGGTTGATCTGAACGATGATTGTATCGTGCGAGTCGGTTTCGCGAACGAGCGGTGTGATCGTTGGATTGCCAGCGTAGCCGCCATCCCAGTAGAACTCTCCGTCGATCGTGACCGCACGGAACATCGTCGGCAAACAGGCCGAGGCCAACAGCACATCCACCGTGATCTCTGCGTTGCGAAAGATGCGACCGCGGCCGGTGCGGACATGTGTTGTGGTGACGAACAGCTTAATCGGCGACTGGACAAGGCGCTCGAAGTCGATGCTTTCGGCGAGAATATCACGCAGCGGGTTGAACCCCGTCGGGTTGAGATCGTAAGGCGACCAGAGGCGCGACATCAGATCCGTGGCGATATAGGCTGGTGACGTATCGAGCGACCAGCGCCCGAGAAGCCGGTCGAGCGGAGAACGCTGCAGCGGGCTTAAGACGGCGGCGTCGGATACACGTCGCCAGTATTGCTCAAGCGCTGCGCGCGCCCCGTCAGCCCCACCCCTCATCCAGCCGTCTACCAGGACTGCTGCATTCATGGCGCCGGCGGAGGTGCCGGAGATTCCTGCGATCTGCAGCCAAGGTTCGTCCAGAAACCGGTCGAGGACCCCCCACGTGAATGCACCGTGAGAGCCGCCTCCCTGAAGAGCGAGATCAATCAGCACTGGTTCTCGGTTCATCGGCACAGTCTGAGCAGCAAGATGTCGGAGTACCTTGGCAGGAAACACGACGATTACCAAGAGCCTCGCTCGAGCGGCGATCGAGGGAAACCGGAACGGGTGTGCCCGCAATGGACGCGGGCCAAAGGAAGGGTATGGATAATACCAGGTTTCTCCAACGGGGAGCGCGGTGCTTCAGAGATTGCCGATGTCGTGAATAGCCGCTTTTAGCGCATAACGGCGTTTATCCTCGAAACGCTTTTGTAATTTGATCCCGGAGAGGCTTGACGAAATACGACAGCGCTGTTCGCGGAGTTGTTTCGATAAAGGATTCAACAGGCATGCCCGGCACGAGCTTGTTTTTCCCGAGCCGTCTTATCTCGTCCGAAGGAATTTGAATGCGAACTCGATAGTAACTTGCATCGGATTTCTGGTCCTGGGTCGCATCGGCCGAAACGATCGTCACGGTGCCGTTGATTTCAGGTGTCGTTCGTATGTCGAATGCTGGAAAACGCAAAACGACCCGTTGTCCCACAGAGACATTATTGATGTCGCGGGGGGCAACCTTCGTTTCAGCCATCAGCGCGTCGTGGTCCGGAACGACCAGCAGGATCTGTTCGCCGGGTGAAACGACTCCTCCGATAGTGTGAACCGATAATTCATGGATGATGCCATCCTGCGGCGCACGGATATCAATTCGTTTGAGTTCATCTTCTGCCGCAATTCTGCGCTCGTCCAGTTCGGCGATTTTGCCTTGGATTTCCCTCAATTCTCTGGCGACGTCACTTCTCAAATCCTGGTCGATTTGAATAATCTTCAATTCAATTTCGGAAATTTTTCCTCTCGATTCCGCGATCGAGGCGGTAAGTCGATTGTTTTCACCGTCTAGACGCGCAGCTTCCCGCTGAAGTGCCGTGAGACGAGACAGAGGAACGAGATTCTTCTTCCATAGCTCGCCGACGCCCTCGATTTCTTTCTGAATGAGTTCGTTTTGCCGCTTCCCAGCCTCGACTTGCCCGATATAGCCCCGAATTTGTTCCCGCAACTGAATGATCTGTTCCTGAAGCTGCTTCTTCTGTCCCTGTCGTGCATCGCTGCGGAAAATGAACAATCGTGTTTCGCCAGCCATCAAATGCGCGGCTTCCGAACTTTGCGCGTGGGACAGAAGTCTTTTCGGAAAACTTATTTCATGCGATCCATCGCGCTCGGCGGTGAGGCGCGCCTCTCGTGCTGTTAATTCATCAAGACTTTTGACGATAACCGCGAGATTTGCGCGAGGTACCGTATCGTCAAGACGAATCAAGACTTGTCCGGCTTTGACCTCATCGCCGTCGCGGACGTGTAATTCCCCGACGATGCCCGCGGTCAAATGCTGTACCTTTTTGACATTGCTATCGACTGTAATCGTCCCGGTTGCGATCACCGCACCTGCAATGTTTGTAATAGCCGCCCAGCCCCCAAATCCACAAGTCAGCGTTATCAGGACAATGGCACCGGCTATGACGTGGCGCCGGGTGGATCGTATTATCTGTGATGAAGGGGGCAGGGCCACAGCGGTCATGTCGCCGCTCCGCAGGTGTTCTTCGCGGGAATTCGCTCAGATTCTGTTGGAGGAAGCAGCACCCGCCGTAGTATATCTTCCTTCGCACCAACGGCTTGAATTCGGCTTTTAGCCATCGCGGCGAGACGATCGACCGCGATTAGCGCCGAGGGTCGGTGGGCGATGATGATGACGATGCCGCCGCGTTCCCTTACGTTTAGGATAGCGGACGTCAAAGCACACTCTCCTTCTGCATCCAGATTGGAATTCGGCTCGTCAAGCACGATAAGAAATGGATCGCGATAGAGGGCTCGCGCCAGCGCAACTCTCTGGCGCTGACCGGCGGAGAGGACCGTGCCGTCTTCCCCGATTCTGGTTTCGTACCCATCTGGCAGAGCGAGAATCATCTCGTGAATTCCTGCAGCCCGTGCTGCCGAGATCACGGCATTCGGATCAGGGCAAGCTTCGAACCTCGCGATATTTTCGGTAACCGAGCCATCGAACAGCTCAATATTTTGAGGCAAGAAACCGATATGTCGCCCCAAGGCTTCTGCCGACCAACGCTCAAGCGGTGCTCCATCGAGTCGAACCGTTCCGCTTGTGGGTTGCCAGATACCAACGAGTGCTCGGGCCAGTGAGGATTTTCCTGATGCGCTCGGGCCAATCAGTCCCAATGCCTCGCCTGCGGCAAGTTCGAATGTAGCTTCACGGACAACGTGCGTACTTTGTCCCGGTGGTGCGACATGTACGCCTTGGACCGAGATGCTCCGGTAAGGCGCAGGCAAAGGGAGCGGATCTTTGACCACAGTCGGTTTTTCCAAGAGGATTGCAAGACGGTGCCAACCTTGGCGGATGGCGAGAAACGCTTTCCAGTGTCCGATCGCGAGTTCAACCGGCGCCAGCGCGCGCGAGGTGAGGATGGAGCTTGCAATGATGACGCCGGTGGTTGCAGACTGCTGAATCACCAGATAGGCGCCCACCGCGAGAACCGCCGACTGCAGAAGAATACGGAAAACCCGCGAAAATGCGCCGAGTGTTACCGAAATGTCGGATACTTGCTGCTGGCCGTCCATATAGTTCGTGTTGATTTCCTGCCATCTTCTGCAGAGCGCAGACGTCATACTCATTGCAGCGATAACTTCGGCATTGCGCCGACCTGCTTCAGCCATCGTTAATCGCACTATTCCATGGCCGACAGCGTTCCTGCTCGAGCGGCGCACGAGAAATTCGGTCGTTAGCGCGAGGCCAATCAACACGAGAGCACCCGCTGTCGCCGTCATGCCGATCCAGAAATGAAATGCGAAGCACAGCGCGAGATAGAGCGGGATCCATGGAAGATCAAAAAATGCGATCGGACCGGCGCTAGACAGAAAGCTGCGCAATTGGTCGAGATCGCGCAGCGGCTGCAAACCGTCAGCGTTGCTCGGCTTATGAAGAGGAAGTTGGAGTACAGCGCGGCACACGCGTTGGCTTAGATCTTGGTCAAGCGAGCGCCCAACCCGTACCATGATACGGGAGCGGATCATATCCAACGATCCCTGCGCTAAATAAAGAAAGACGACAATGACGAAAAGGCCGATCAGGGTTGGCACACTGTGGCTCGGTAGGACGCGATCGTACACTTGGAGCATGAAGAGTGAGCCGGTGAGCATCAGGATATTGATTGCGCCGCTATAGATGGCGACCGCGGCTAACTCGCCGCTGCGCGCTCTCAGGCTTGCCCCGATCGTACGAGGGGATGATGCCGTGTCGGCAGGGTCGGCTCTCATTTTTGTCATCGCTCGACTCTCTCGATTGGCGTCGCTTCGTGTAAGCAACGACATACGAAAGCCATTGGTCCGCTCAGATGAGATCAAAAATGCGGCGTATCCCGCATCATTTGTGTTGTAGTTTCTAATTTGGAACGGAGAGCGGTCGAAGGAGTTGTGGCGCTAAGCGACCGGTGGAGAATGCGATGGCTGACGTCTTTCCGATTCAAGGATTTGGATTCTTGTCGAACTATAACGGGGCGTTCGTTAGCAGCTCAGCCCAAGCGGCGATGCAGGAAATAGCCGGTACCAACGCCAACTCCATAGAACTTGCGCCGCGGATTTTTCTTCAAACAAAGAATTCAAATGACGTCATCGACGATCCGAATAAGACTGAAAGTGATGCCAATATCGCAGCAGCCATCTCCAACGCACACGCACTGGGTCTGTCGGTTTTACTCAAGCCGATGCTTTCGGGGTTGGATGGAACGACTGCGGGGTCAAAAATCGTGCCGTCTGATCCGGCTGCATTCTTCGCATCCTACAAGGCGCAGATGTTGGATTTTGCACAAGTCGCCCAGCAGGCGGGTGCGGGATCGCTGTCAATTGGCAATGAACTCAGCAGCCTGAGCGGACCACAATACCAAAGCGATTGGACTGATCTCATTGATTCTATCCGGCAAGTTTATCACGGCCAGCTTACTTATTCGGCTGCAACGGACGAGGCGAGTCATGTCAGTTTCTGGGACCAGCTGGATGAGATCGGAATTAATGCTTATCCGCCGCTGACATCGCAACTCGACCCATCTGTCAATGAGATGATTGCAGCCTGGAATAATGTGCCCAAAGATAATTATTGGGCGGCTGCGTTGGATTACAAATCCCCGGTCGATTTTTTTCATTCACTTGCGACAGAATACGGCAAGCAGGTTCTTTTTACTGAGACGGGTTATCGGAGTCTCGATGGAACTAATATTAGCCCGGGTGGATGGAGCGGCAGCACGACGCCTGACGTGAAGGAGCAGGCGGATGCCTTTAATGCTCTTTTTCAGGTGTGGAGCTCCGAAGGCGGCAGCTGGTTTAAGGGCGTTCAAATCTGGAATTGGGATACCAATAATCTTTATTCGCCGACTGGTTACTCCCCGATGGGAAAACCTGCACAGTCGTTAATCACTGACTGGTTTGGAGGACATATCCAGCCGCCTCCACTTGCCGAAAATGGCTCACCGGTGGCTGATGTGATTGATGCGGGAAGTGGCAACGACATGGTTGCCGGCGGCCTTGGGAACGACGTAATTCACGGCGGAGCCGGAAATGATACGATCACTGGCGGCCCAAGCACGATTTCGCCTTTGTCGGAGACCATGATCACGGTGACCGGCTACGGAACGGTCGTCAATGGTATCGGAGCGCAAATGCAATTGCTGATCAACGGTCAGCAAGTCGGAGGCACGGTCGAGTTCCACAATGCAGCAGACTCCACTGAATACCAGAGCCACACCTTCACATTTCATAATCCGAGTGCTGTGACGAGTCTCGACGTCGGATTCATCAACGACGGATATGATGATGTGACTGGTGCAGATCGCAATCTTTTCATCAAAGATGTCACCGTGAACGGCCATGAACTGTCGATACCGGATGCGATTAACCCAAGCTCGCCCGGTACCGGTAGTCTATACGGAAATCGGGCCATCCACTTCGACATGGACGATCATCAGAATCTATTTTCCGGTGATCAAACCGATAACGATACGATTGATGGAGGACCGGGTAACGATGTGATTACCGGAGGCGCGGGTGCAGACGTCATCCACGGCGGAACCGGAGATGATCAGATCATCGGTGGTCCGGGCACGGCGACAGCTTACAGCCAGCTTTATGGCGATGACGGCAACGATATCATCAAGACCGTATCCATAGATAATGGGGCTCTGCTCGATGGGGGGCGCGGAAAAGACCAGCTTTACGGCGGATGGACAGCAAATGTGATGAATGGCGGACCCGACGCGGACTATCTGTCTGGCGGCGGTGGAAATGACATCATGCACGGGAACGACGGCGACGATACCCTGAAGGGTGGTCCCGCAGCTGATAGGATGTATGGAGATGATGGGAGCGATACTCTCCAAGGGGGCACCGGCAATGAATTTCTTTATGGCGGTAACGACAATGACAAGCTGACGGGCGGAGCCGGAAACGATTATCTGAGCGGTGGTTCGGGCAATGATACGTTTATCTTCGGACCGGGTTTCGGCAAGGATGTGATTTCAGACTTTCATAATACGAATGGCGAACGGGATATTATCCAGTTTGATCACACCGTTTTTTCAGATTTCAACTCGCTGCAGTCACATATGATTCAAGAGGGAACTGACGTGATCATTACAGCCGATGCAAACAATACGATCGATCTTCAAAATACACGCCTCGATCATCTATCGGTGGATGATTTTCGGTTTGTCTGAGGATTTATCTGAGTGAGTTAGCTCGGATTGTTGCCTGAATTATTGACTGCCAGATTGAAAACTCGCGTATCTTCCAATACGGGCATAATTTTTTCTGCGAAAAAACTGATCAATAAGCGAGAAATGTCGCGGCTCCAGCGCGGTTGATCACTCGGCCCGTATCCCACCTTTCTTTCAGCGCGCCACTCTAAACGAGGGCATATTGCGGTCGCTGTGCCGCCCCATTCACTGGCCAATCTGAGGTAAGTACTTCACCCCTGAAAGCGGCAGGTTCCATGCCGCAACTTGCGCGCAGTTGAGGATGCGCTCAAGCAAGATGTGAAATCGGGGAATGATCATTTGTTCCTCATCGAGAATGGAGCCCGCTTTTGCAGGACTTGGTAGCCTCTGCTCAGCAACGCGCGTTCTGGTTGACAAATGAAATCGATCCAGGAACGCCCGTATTCAATCTGTTAAGGGTGTTGCGGCTCGAAGGAACGCTCCACAAGCATAGCCTCGCACGTGCTTTTGATGAACTTATCGCACGCCACGACGTCCTGCGGACGGGATTGGTCGAGCGAAATGGGGTGATTCTGCAGCATGTGCATGGTGAAATCTCATTCGCTGTCGAAGAACGCGACATCAGTTCGCTACCGGAATCTGAGCGTCGAGTTCAAGTGGACCTTCTCGCGACACGAATGTGTCAAACAACCTTTGATCTTGCTGTTCCGCCGCACTTAAGGGTTGCCCTTGTTCGGATGTCAGATGAAGAGCACGTACTCCTGGTCGTGTTTCACCATGTCATCATCGATGGCTCGTCCATGGGATCTTTCTTTGACGAGCTTGCCGATCTCTACGAGGCTAGCCGGAGCGGCAAGTCGGCGCTCCTACCGGAGCTTGCGTTTCAATATGTTGATTTCGCTGAGCGGCAAGAACGGCTGTATGCGAGGCCTGCATATGAACAGGACGTCGCGTTCTGGCGGAAAGCGCTTGCTGGTGCCCCCCCTGTTCTTGCGCTGCCGACCGTTCGTCCGCGTTCAGCCCAGCGGGGCCACTGCGGCAAACGTTTTGTATTCGACATCAATGAACGTCTCACCAGGACGCTGCGGGCAGTGTGCTCCCGCCATGGTGCCACTCTTTTCATGGGGCTTCTATCGGCGTTTCAAATCCTTTTGCAACGTTGGGCCGATACGGACGATGTCGTGGTCGGCACGCCAGTGTCGGGAAGTCGTGACGAGGATTTCTCGCATCTCATCGGTTGCTTTGTGAACACCCTGGCGCTGCGCGGGGATCTATCAGGTGATCCCTCATTTGCTGCGATGTTGGCTCGCAACCGCTCCGTTTTGCTTGACGCGTTTGAACACCAGCACGTTCCGTTCGAGCGGATCGTGGCTGATATGGTTGGTCCGCGAACCCGCGACCACTCCCCGATCTTTCAGGTCATGTTCGTACTTCAGAACTTCCGGCATCAGGTGCCGAAGCTGGCCGGCCTGCATGTTCAGGACATGGACACCGATCCGGGCGTCTCCAAACTGGATCTGACGCTTGAGATCATCGAAGGGGAGGGGCTGGCTTGTTCATTCGAGTATGACAGCGAACTTTTCGATCCGTCGATGATGGCGCGAATGGCTGATCAGTTTGAGCGTATTCTGAAAGCAGGTGTCGAAGAACCTGAGCGACCGATCAGTAGCGTTAAATTTCTTGATAAAGGCGAGTGGCAACGTGCGGTGTTTGAGTGGAATTCCACGTCACGTGAATATCCGAGACACACACCCGCAGAGCTCTTTCTTATGATGGCGGCCAAAAGGCCGGACGACGTTGCGCTCATTTCTGATGATCAGCGGATCAGCTTTGGCGAGCTTGCTCGGTGTGCAGGGCAGGTCGCAACAGCTTTGCGTGGTCATCCGGCAGAGCTGGTCGGCATTTTTCTACCCCGCTCGATCGATGCCTTTGCGGCGATCCTGGGCTGCTTGATCGCTGGCATACCGTGGGTTCCTCTCGATACGGCGCAACCGGATAAACGGCTTGCGCAACTCGTCGAGTTGGCGGGTTGTCGGGCCGTGCTTACCCTTCGTGTTCTGTCCGGCCGCTTACCTGCCGGGCTCTCAGTGATTGTGATGGACCGGGACGCGCTGCTTTGGAGCAACCCGGCCGAGACGATCGATACAGCAGCGAGTGCCGATCTCGCTTATGTCCTCTTCACGTCTGGCTCCACCGGAGTGCCAAAGGGCGTCATGGGCGCGACGAAGGCCTTGATGAATCGTATCGACTGGATGCATGAGACTTATCCGTTTGCACGCGACGAGGTGACCTGCTGCAAGACATCGATAGGATTCGTTGATTCTGTCTGGGAAATGCTGGGTTCGTTGCTGGCAGGTGTACCAACGGTAATCATTCCGGATGAAGACCTTCTTGATCCTGAAAGATTTATCGCTTTGCTTAAACAGCACAGCGTCACCCGAATTGTACTGGTGCCGACGTTGTTGCGCGTGCTGCTCGATCACGCCCCCGATCTGGGCCGGCGCCTGCCGGCGCTCCGGATGTGGTCGGTGAGTGGCGAAGTTCTCACCTCCGATCTTGTGGGACGTTTCAAGCTTGCTTGCCCTGACCGAAAGCTGATCAATCTCTATGGATCGTCGGAGGTTGCGGCCGACGTTCTTGTTCACGAAATTCAGGATGCGGACATCGAAGGGCCCGTGCCGATCGGCAAACCGATTGCCAATACGCAGGTCTACGTTCTCGATCGCTTGGGCCAGCCTGCGCCGGTAGGTATGCCCGGCGTGATCCATGCAGGCGGCGCTTGCCTGGCACTTGGCTATTGGGGCAAGCCTGATCTGACTGCTGAGCGCTTCATGGCCAACCCGATCACGGGCGATCCTTCGTCGATACTGTTCAATACTGGCGATCGCGGGGTTTGCCGGGCGGATGGCACAATCCTTTATCTCGGCCGCAACGACAATCAGGTGAAGTTGCGGGGTGTCAGGCTGGAGCTCGATGAGGTTCTGGGCGCGCTCCGCAGCCACACCACAGTGAAGGACGCCGCGGCGATGATCGTGGGCGATGCGGACCAGCAACGGCTGGTCGCATTCGCCGTCGGCCACCAGAAACAGAGGGCTCCTGTGCCGGGCGAGCTACGTGCATTCCTTCAGGAACGTTTGCCGTCGGCAGCGGTGCCGGCCAAGCTGTTCGTGGTTGACGCGCTTCCGCTTTTGCCGAGCGGCAAGATCGACCAGATGGCTCTCAAATCGCTGGCTGATGCGCCCGCGCGTCATGAGGTTGAACCGAGCGCGATGCCGGTGAATGCCGATGTGGCAGAGATTTGGCGGGCCGTATTGCGTGACGAAGCAATTAGCTCCACCGACGATTTCTTTGACCTCGGAGGCAATTCATTGCTTGCTATGCAAGTCATCGTGCGTGTACGGCGCCGATTTAGCATTGACATTCCTATCCGGGCGCTGTTCGACAACCCGACGCTGGCAGGTTTCTCGAATGCCGTAAAAGACGCTCCTCCGGTTGACGATGAGGAGTTGACGGAAATCAGGCCTCGAGCGCGCTCAAGAACGGGATTGAATGATTTACGTAACCGCCTTGCCAAGCTTCCGCCGGAAGAACTGGATGCGCTGATACGAAGTGTCAAGCTGGGCGTGAACTGAGGCGATTTAGATTTTGTCCCGTTCAAGCCTTGCGCTGTGCGTCATGTAGAAATCGCCTTGCACGATAAGGCCGGGATCTACACGGAATGGCGCCGCGCGTATGCGCTTGGCCAGAACGTTTCCGGAGACGGTCGTGACTGTGAGATCGATTGTGTATAGCCCGCGCTGAATAGCGAGGATAGGACAGTCGAAAACGACATACCCCTGTCCTGCGGCGAGTGTCGTAGAGGGCGATACCAACTCGGTACAGATATAACCACTAGGCCAGATGAAGCTGACGGTGAAGACGACGTCGTCAATGGATATATCGGACTCATAGCCGACGCGAACAGTCAGCGGGGCCCCAGTTCTGGGCTGGGCGCCATCATGGCAAATGAAGCTGACACCACGCAGGGTGATGCCGCCATTCTCGAAATTCAAATTTGAATCTGGAATGCGCTTGGTCGCACTGATTTGATATTTTTCGATCATGTCGCGCGGGCTGCCTTCGCCAGCCATCTCACCTGAGGTGAGCAGAAGAACTCTGTCGCAGAGCCTCTCAACCGCTGCGAGATCGTGCGAAACAAGAAGTATCGTTTGCCCCGAACGCCGGATTTCCTCGATCCGATCGATACAGCGGGCCTGGAAAGCCAGATCGCCAACAGCCAGCACTTCGTCGAGCAGAAGGATGTCTGCGTCAAGCTGCGAGGCAATCGCGAATCCCAACCTGACGAACATGCCCGATGAATAGGTTTTGATCGGGGCATCGATAAAGTTGGCGAGGCCTGAGAATTCCAATATGCGCTCGAAGCGCTCGTGCACCTCGGCGACCGACACTCCGAAGATCGCCGCGTTCAAGAAAATATTCTCACGGCCGCTGAGTTCAGGGTGAAAGCCCGCTCCGACCTCCACGAGTGACATGAGCCGACCAGAGATGGTAATATCGCCACTGTCAGGAGAAGTGATGCGGGCTAGCAACTTGATCAACGTCGTCTTGCCGGAGCCATTCGGCCCGACAATGCCCAGCGCTTCGCCACGCTGAACGTTGAAGCTGATCTCTTTCAGGGCCTGAATGCGTTTTGTCGAACCGAGTATGCTGCGCCTGCCGTCGCGTTGAGCGCGATAGGACTTCGACACATTACGGACGGCGATATCGACGGGAGCCATGGCTAAATTTCGTCGACCATGTTCGGCTCGGCCGTCTTGAATATGAAATATGCGATGCCGAACAGAACCAATCCAATAGCGGACGCGTAAATAAGCTGTTCGACGCTGATGGTTTGCTTGCCGATCAGTGCGCCCCGGAAGGCCTCGACTAGAAGCGCCAGAGGATTGAGTTCGTAGATTGCTCGCCACTGCGCTGGAACGGCAGCCAAAGGATACAGCACAGGTGTTGTGAATAGCATTCCTTGCAGCAGCAGAGGCAGTCCGATCGCGATATCGCGGAATCCGATTTGCGCAATCGAGAGCATTAACGAAAAGGCCGCTGCATAGATAACCAGAATGAGGGAAATGGGCAGCAGCTCGATCACGGTCGCCGGAATGCTATGTCCGCTATAGACGAGGGCTGCCATCGTCAGGGCGGTTGCGATGATGAGGTCGGCAAGCGCAGCAAAGACGTAAGACAGCGGTATGACCTCGCGGGGGAAGTATACCTTGGCGAGGAGTGCTCTGCTACTCAGCACACCCGCAGCAGCTGTACTCAGTGAAGTTGCAAAGAATGTCCATGGCGAGAGACTGGCGAGAATGAAGAGCGGATAGGGAATACCCGAGTTCGAATGGCCGCCGATTGCAGAACCGACTACGGTCAGAAATCCCAGAAATGCGAGAGGCTGCAGGATCGCCCACGCCCAGCCAAGCCAACTGTTCTGATAACGCACCCGCAGTCGGTTGATCGTCATGTATCTGAGGAGCTCGCGATACGCCATAAGTTCACGGAGCCCGCCGGATACACGACTTAGGGCAGGCACTGTGCTCCGAATGATGGTGACAGTTCGTTCAGACAACGAGTTGTTTCCTCGCGACTGTTGAAGCAGGGGGTACGATCTCGTCCAAGGCGGCGCGAACAGTGGCGGCGCTCTGCGAATATTCCATCCAGTCGTGATGGCCACCGGGTACATCGTATATCACGACCTGACCGCTGATCCGGCTATCCCAGTTCGAGGCGACATCGGCCATGCCAAAAGTTCGGGCAGCCCTGAAGAGGTGAACGTTACCATCGAACAAGTGCCCAGGGTAATACGCGCGCACAGCAGGCCAGATTCCTCCCCAAATGCGTAGGTGCCATTCATATCCTTGTGCATTCGGTCTAAACGTCCGGCGATACCAAACTTCGAACGATCGTTTGACAATTCGGACAGGGCGCAGGACGGCTTTCGATTCAAAGAAGCCGCGAACGGGCGTGTCGAGTTGCCCAAGAAGTGCAATCTCTTCGCCTGCTTGCTGTAACTGCAGCGCCATTTCGAAAGCCACGATGCCGCCCTCGCATCCGCCTGCCAGCAGGTAAGGACCTTTGGGTTGAACGGCCCTTATCCTGGACAGAAATTCTTTGGCGATAGCTTCAATGCTATCGAACATGGGTAGGTCCGCGAGCAGCCGCTGTTCCTGAAGGTTGTAAACGTCCAGCTTGTAGACCGTCGGCCCCGGCCCGAGTGCTTTTGCCATCTGGATGCTGTTGCGCTGCGCACTGCACATGAACAGCAGTCGTCCATCGCTCCCTTCGGTGATCTTGGTAACGGCATGGTCTGGTTCGTTCTTAGAACGACTTTCCGTAAGGCCGTTCACCAGTCCGTTCGCCGTCGGGTTCTCGAAGAACAGCGCCACCGGCAACTTCCGGTCCAGGCGGCGCGATAGCGCGGACATCAGCCGCACAGCCATGAGCGAATCGCCGCCGGCGTCAAAGAAATCCTCACGCATGTGGGCTGGTGGAGAACCGAGGAATTGCAGCCATAGCTCCGCGATGACTTTCTCTAAGGCCTCACGATGCTCCGACGACGCTGTTGAGGCCTTGCGAACAGGACGGGGGGCTGGGCTGGTAATAACTCCAACGGCCTTGGGATCGTGCGACGAGCGGGCATTGCTTGTGCCCCTTCTCGGATAAGCTTCAATCGTGTTGATATTCCCATAAGCAATTTGATCGAGCGCGATTCGTAGCGCATTCGAGATACGGGAGACGGTGCGAGGTGGCACCTTGCCCGGCCGGCTGTCAAAACCGATCCACAAGAGACCATCGGGTGTCTCGGAAGCAGTGACAAAAAGATCGGACGTTGGGGCGGGCGAGGGGACCCATGTTGGCCGGCAAGGCAGGCGTCCAAAGCGCTGGAATAGGCTGGGCACTGCGACCGAGGAAAACATCACCTGGCTGAGCGGAGCCGCATCACGAGAGCGCGATGGATTGGTGGCACGCACAAGCGCATCCCAGGGCACGTTTTCATACTCGAGGGCATCCACGAGTTGGTGCCCGACATCGGCCACAAGTTCGGCGATGGTCTGAGCGGTGTGAGCGCTGGCCTTCAGTGCGATCGCGTTGGCAAACGGGCCAATGATGCCCTCAGCTCCATCGCTGCCACGGCCGGCCACGGGCACGGTGATGACGAAGTCAGGCCCATTCGCGTAGGGCGCAAGCACTGTTTGGAGCGCTGCGAGCAATACGGTAAACAAGGTGACTCCGGTTTCTTGCGCGACCTCCCTGAGACGGTCTAGCGTTGCAGCGTCAACAGGCAGGAGATTACTCGCCCCCATCTGCCCCGAGCGGACGGCTCGTCTTGTGCCGAAGTCCAGCTGCGCCAATTTCGTGCTGAGTTTATTCGTATAATCCTGCAAGCGGGCGTGAAATGTACGAGTGGTTAGCCACTGTGCTTCGGCTATTGCGAAGTCAGCGTATTGCCAAGGCAGTGGTGTAAGTTCAGGAGGATTGCGAGCATCAAATGATGTATAAGCCTGTGCTATCTCACGCACGAACAGACCAAGTGAGAGATTGTCGGCAATGATATGATGCAGGACGAACACCAGAATATGGACGCCCGGCGCGCGCGTGACGACAGCCAGACGAACCAGGGGGCCACGGCTAAGATCAAACGGAGCGGCAACCTGCTCGCGAAGAATCGTCTTCAAGTCGGGTGTGGGACCGGATGGCGCATCGACAAGCATGACTTTAGGACGAAGATCGCCAATAACTTGACGTAGTGTTCCGTTGTCGTCGACGAATAACGTCCTGAGAGCCTCGTGCCGCTCGACAATAAAATCCAGGCTGAGCTGGAGTGCCGCAAGATCAAGCTTTCCGAAAACCTCAAGCGCGAACGGTAGGTGATGCTGCGGAACACCCGGAGCGATAAGCTCCATGAACCATGTCCGACGCTGTGACGCTGATGCGGGTTCGGAGTTGAGTAGCGGTTCCGTCGTATCGTCCGTCGCCAAAGAAGCTGCGATACCGGGATGCTTTTGAGACAAGCGAATGAGTCCCCCTTCTTGCAAGGCTTTAGTGGGTCTCATAGAAATTTGACATTCTTGAGCCGCAAAAATGTCTCCAGGTAACCGCTCGCATCGATAATGTGGGCTAGAGCATGGAACACGAGCTATTCGTCGACTGGTCACCTGATACTCGTGATCATGAAGCGCTGTTGCGCTCCTTGGTTCGCGATAACACCGCTCGTGGTGGGCAAAGTGGCTATCGAAATATCGCCATCATCGTAAGAGACCCTGATACTGGTGAGGCATCCAGCGGTGTTTGGGGATCTATCCTTTATGGGTGGTTGTTCGTTGAACTGCTGTATGTGGCCGAATCTGGCCGTCGTCAGGGCCTCGGTTCCCGCCTTCTTGCGGCGATCGAAAGCGCGGCGCGAGAGCAAGGATGCATAGGGGTCTGGCTGACTTCTTATGCGTTTCAGGCTTCTGGATTTTACAAGAAGCATGGATATGAGGAGTTTGGTGCGCTTGAGAGCTCCGCATCCATGGACGCAGATAGTCGGCTCGGCCTTTTCCGAAAGCTGTTCCGCCGCTGACCACACCAGTTGGCCAAGTGGTTCACGACGTGCAGAACGCGCAACTCCGCAACTCGCCGGTTGCCCTGCACGGCGTTCGTTGCAATGCCCGACTGTCATCAGGGTTCAATCGACTATCGATGATCCGGAATAGTGGCATCGCTGATCCTCGATGGAGAGGCGATTGCCACACTATGGTCGACGATCAAATTCATCATCGATGCGAATTTCGGATCGCATAGCATGGTTGAGAGTTTAGGAGGTGGCGCTTTGCTCGATTCAGTTGTGTGGGAGAGTCCGCAGTCTCATCCTCCGTTGTGGGAGGATGAGATTCACGTTTGGCAGAGCCATTTGGTTGCCGATGCAGGCACCCAATCGTTACTCCATTCGTATCTGAGCGAAGACGAGAACGAACGCGCAGCGCGCTTCCGGCTTGATCGCGATCGAAACAAATTCGTAACGACTCGCGGAACGTTGAGGATACTTCTGGCGCGATATCTTCAGGCACGGCCTAAAGATCTGATGTTTTTGCTGGGACCGGAGGGGAAGCCGGCACTCACGGCTGAATCGGCCGGAGAGATGTTGAGTTTCAACGTGTCCCATTCGCAGGATGTTGCGGTTTTCGCCTTCGGCCAAAATCGGAATATTGGGGTGGACGTTGAGAGAGTTCGCTTTGATGTCGAATACGACGACATCGCGCAGCATTATTTTTCAGTTGGTGAGATGCAATCGCTGGCCAAGCTTCCGCGAGGGAATCGACGTGAAGGTTTTTTTCTCTGCTGGACCCGCAAAGAGGCTTACGTCAAGGCAGGTGGGCGCGGCTTGCAAATCGCCCTCGATAGTTTCGATGTGAATTTGGAGCCGGGTGATCCGGCGTGCTTTCTCAGAGGGGTTCATGCATCGTGGCGAATCAGCAGCTTTATGGTCAGTAATGAGTATCCCGTTGCGCTGGTCTATGACGGGGCGCCCGCGGACCTTAAATTTTTTGATCTTGGGAATGTGCGTCGTCTGCAGTAAGCGCCGAGCAGTGCCGAGCGCATTGTGCATCTGCCGCGAAGCTTAGTAAATTACGTTACAGTTACAGAGGAGGCGCTCAATGCAAGTAACTTTGATGAAAGGCAAGATTCACCGTGCGCAGGTTACCGAGGCGGATTTGCATTATGAGGGGTCGATTTCAATTGATCGCAATCTGATCGAGGCTGCTAGATTCTTCATCAATGAGAGAGTTGATATTTACAATATCGATACTGGCGCCAGATTCTCCACTTACGTGATTGAGGCTCCGGCGGGTTCGGGAGTCATCGGCCTTAATGGAGCTGCTGCGCGTTTGGCGTTGACTGGAGACAAGGTCATTATCGTTGCCTACGCTAACTTCGATAGTGATGAAGCTCGCACATTTAAGCCTTCGATTGTTCTCGTCGACGAAAGGAATCGGCGAGTTAACTCGACGTTGCCGCCAGCGGCCGCGTCGTTGACGCATGAGGGCGTCTGACCTGATCGACCGCTCTAATGGTGTCTTATGCCTGTATCTGGAAGCAAGGGCCTTATGATACGCTTGCAGGAAATGCTGCTGATAAGTGTGCGGTTTGTGGGTCTACTTTTGTGAAGGGCTCCATTATTAAGAAGTAAGTCTGCTTCTGGTGTAAAGCGGGCGTTCATAGCCTGTCTAATGACAGAAGATGGACAGCCGGTGCTAGTTCTTCATTGCCAGGAAACGGCTGCAGGAGGTTTGCGATAACCTCGACTTCGTGGCAACGGGCCGGAGTTGGCTTGAAGCTTCGCATGTGCCAAATCAGGCGTAGAATCGAATAGTTGTCCCAATCACCTCTTGCATAGAATAATCATCAAGCCAAAGCGATGCCAGCGGTCAATTGAAACGAAGTTGGCTGGGTATTATACGTGAGATTGCGCGCCTCGCGTGTGGCATCATCCCAACTAACCGTTGCTTGGCGATCATTGGTGTTATGAGTGCGGAACGGCCAAGCGAACACGGATCGGTGGTGGCTCATTCTTCCCACAATTGCTGATTAAGAGATCGTACTGACTTGAAAGGCATCGGAAAGGCTTCCTTGCCTCGAACTGCAGCGGCTTTGTGAATCTCCGCGAGGAGTCATGAGCCGCTTAACTCGATTTCTATACGCAAGCAGGAGGGGGATTTTGCGGAATACCTATATCAGCGATGACATACTCGACACGACGGCGAAGGCCATCGCTGCTCAAGAGCCATGCCCTGTTTCTGGGCGGTTGGAGCCGTATCAAATTTTGCAATTGCTCGGCATCCACGCTGGAATTTGGCCAGCTTCGATTATGGATGATGTTGTGCGCGCGGCTATCGCGGATTATGAGCAGAATGCCACTTAGGGAGCGATACGAAATTTATTGGTGTCAAATCTCTGTTGTTGGATGCTGGGTATCGATCGCCGATCAGGGGGAGGACGGAAAGCCTCGACGAAGTCTCCTATTGTTAAACGCTTCGTCGTTATCTCCCGTCACCAGACCGATATCAGCGTAGAAGAGGCGTTCTGGACAGGCATGAAGGACATCTCGTCAATGCATGGGATGACGTTGTCCGCACTGGCCAGCGAGATCGATGGCCAGCGCAGGCGTGGTGGAAATTTGTCCTCAGCAGTCCGGCTGTTCGTACTCAATCATTATCATTCGATGATATCACCCCTTCGGAACGGCGCGCACCATTAAGCGTTCTGGCCGGATGGTTGAGGCCTTGCTAAACAGGTGTTTAACTGTTCAATCGCAGTGTTTCGGCGCAACGTGAAGCGCCATGCTCGCGGCTCCGCATCCGAGGTTTAGAAGACGGTGATTGGGGGTAGGCATAAAAAAACAAATGACCCCAGCAGCAACTATTAGAAACGATCCCACAAGCATTTCCAACGCTGCGCCTCTCGCGAGATGCGAAACAGCATTGCGGCTAGGGCAGGCTGATCTCTATTTTCCAAGGTCTGCCTTGTTGTAGTCGCTAATTGGTGGCGTCGGCATCGTCGCCCCCACCGCAATATAAGCGTAGCCCTTGTTCTGCCAGTAGGTTAGCGCATAGGGCCCGGCAGGGATCACCGTTACGAATCCGTGAAGGTCCTCAGGTTTGAAGCCAAGAGCAGCCGCGTCATTACGACAAATCTCGAAGCGCACGCCCTGCTTGGCAAAGCTTGCAGCGCGGTCGACAATATTCTTGTACTTTGTGTAATTTTTCTTTGCCCACAGCACCACTTCGGGGCCATGAGAAACGATAACCACCTTGACCGGATCAATCTCTTTTGGGCCAAAATCAGAGGTCGCCTTCATCAGTGCACTCAGATTGTTGAGCGCCACATTGACCATCTTTGGATCCTGAAAGTTGAAATCCCAGACCACCTCTAGCTGCTTGACGGTATCTATATCGGCGTAGCTCTCAAATTTCGCCGTTCCATACGGCCCTTGAGCATCTTGTGCGTGAGCAGCGCTGGTAATGATGATTGAGCTCGCAAACAACAGAGCACTAGCAATGGCGCGGGACATTTTGTGAAAGCTTTCTTTTAATGGCGAAGTGCCGCCGTGATGCATGACGGAATCGAGATCGGGTCATTTTAGTTAGGGCTAGTCGATTGTGTGTTGCGGAGGCAAGCACACTATCGCCACTCTGTATCCACTGAATGGTCACGCAATTAACGGTCATGCACCATCTTCTGCTTCTAAACTGTAGCTTCATCCAAAATGAAAGAGGGAGCAGTTCATGCGAGCCTTGGCAATGCCGATCGTGGTTGCGTCGCTTTTCATGGGAGTGTCGCCTATCATGGCGCAAAGCACTCCTGGATCGCCAAATCAAGAGAAGAAAACGCAGCAGGAAAGGGTTACGATACGCAGTATTCAAGTAGTAGATGTCGAAGATCTGCCGCCAGACATGCGTTCAAAGGTTGACGTGGTTTTGGCAAATACAAAGCAAGAGGATCTAAAATCACTCCGAGAGTCGATCGACGCAATGCCTGAGGCCGTCTCTGCACTCAAAGCGAAAGGGCGCAATTCTGAACAGGTTGTCGCCGTAAATGTCGATGGCAATAATACTCTGACTATGTTCACGAGGAAGGCTGCCTGATCAGACGACCACGGTGGGTGAAGCGCGAGCTAAGCTCTGTTCGAATCTAGCGGGAGAAGCCATGAAACTTAACGCGACGCAGGTGAAGCAGACCCTGAACCAGATGAACGCGCAAGTTCTTCCGGACAACCATCCAGCGGTTGGCAAATTGAGTGAGGTGTTCGGTGATCATACCTTCTTTGTTGATGAGGTCGGTCTAAAGGTATTTGAGCCGACAGGATCTATGGAAGCAGAAGCTCAGGCCGGTTCGGTTGTCAGTCTGGCCGACTGGAACGACGAAACCTTCGGCAGTCTAAAACCTCACGAGCCGGAACCCACTGGTACCGTGGTCGCTTTGACGCAGTCGGAGCAGTGATGTTTCGAATGAGATAGCCTGCGACAGGACGCCTCGTAATCAATCAAACTTGTGATCGCTGAAAAAGGGCGGGGGAAGATGTTCCCACGCCTTTTTTCTGTTGTTGAGAATTGGCGTGCGGAAAGATCTGAGAGTCGCTCATTCCGGATTTCCGATAACAACCGGAGGCAGTGTCCGCGCCTCGCTGGTTATCCGGATTGCAGTTTTGTCGATTTGGAAATCAGAAATTTGTTGCGGCGGTGGCGGAAGGTACGAACCAGTCAAAAATAGCAATGCCAGTAGGCATGAACCGACGACTGTAAAGTATCGAAAAATAGGCATAATGCTTAGGCTCCCGGCCTATAATCCGAGGGCTAAATGCTTGTTCCAGGGATGGCGGAAACTATTTGATTTGCGATGGCCTACAAATCACCCAAAGACCTAGCTGAGAGCCTATCCCGGCGCAAGAAACGGGCCGTGGCCGACGACTATTATGTCCGGGAGACCTTCACGCTTCCGCGGGAAGAGGCGGGGGAACGTCTGCCTGCGCAGTCGGAGCAAAGATGTTCGCGTCGCCGTCGCGTGAAAATCGCTGCGATCTATGGCGCCGTTCTCAATGAGAGGGGTTGGTGCTATGGCCACCAGAACGAAGCGAATGCGCAGATGAACTGGCATCGACGCTATGCCCAATCCGAACGCTTCACGCTTGACGCGTTCGCTGATTTTGAGAATGCGTAGTGATGGTAAAGCTGATCGTCGTTTTCATCGGCAGTCTTTTCGTCCTCGTGCCGGTCTGTCTTATCGTCGGCTACGGAATAGGTGAGCTGATCGCCGCTTATGTTTACCCCGTCACCGGCACGCCAGACCGTTACCGAGAAGACCGCGAATTGTTCGCCGGCGTTTACGGCATCATGTTCATCGGCGGATTTTTGTACGTTGCTTCCGCTCTATTCGTGATGTTCCGACTTATGAAGAGCATTCGAAAGCGTCGCGAGTGAGATTCTCTCTTTGTCTGCACGGCGTGGCGTGAGCGGCGGCAGCAATCGCACCCGGCGCTTGATGGAGCCGGCAGCCGAAATCCTCAGCGCGACCGGATTCCGGCGCGACTTTATGTACTCCCGGCCTTTCTCCTCGTCGGCCGCCGGCCAGTGCACGGCATAAAATCAGAAAATCTAATCCGTCATATTGGTACAACTCATGAGTTTTGTGCCGCACGATAATGCGATGATGACCACCGGGGACTCTAGCTGTTGAGGCTCGGAATCCTGGAAGACTGCTGGCTGCAAACCGTCGATGCGAGCAGAAGGCAAGGTGGACTCGTCAAGGCGGCTGGCAGGCGTGCGAATGATCTATGGTCTTGGCGACAATGAAGCATTCGGAGTTGGGAGGATTAGCACCGACTCCAGGCGCCCAATCCTTGATGTTCAGTATCGCGATTCGGACGCTGTCGATCGTCGCCTGCACAACGCCGCAAATAAGATGCTGCAGGGCTATCTTGTCAACCCAGACACCGTCCCGCGGATGGTGTGTTGGGAAAGCCAGGCGCAGCCGATCCTCGATTATGTCATTGCTGTCGGCAGCCCGATCGTATCCGAGGCGTTCCGACATGTGGTTGAAAAGCGCGACCCCGGTGTCCATCAATTTTTGCCGGTCGACATTCATCGAGCCAAAGCGAGCGCACCATTTGCTCGGCACTATTGGTTCGTCATCTGTCGGCGACTCCACAGTCTCCACGAAAGTGCGCTGACGCCGTTACGCACGGAGTGCGGTCGGTGGCGTACCGCGGTCGGCGACCGATGCGTGTTCAACAAAGCGGTCATTGGTGATGCGCCGATCTGGACGGATCCCGACATGCGTGGATCCGTGTTCTGCTCGACGCTTGTTGCAGAGGCGCTTGCCGAAGCCAGGCTGACCGGTCTTCGCTTCCACGAGTATCAGGATGATTAGCAAGCGTGCATATCGATAACGACCGGCCAGGAGGCTACAACTCGCTGTTTTCTCTTGCGACGGTTGTCCTCTTTTGTCGGTCCTCATCAAGCAGCCGATTACTGAAGGACAGTATCTGACCTGTTCCGTGTCTCGCGCGAGATTTCCGGTTTTAAATGCGGGTCAAATACTCCGCGGCTGACCTTCGCGGCTCCAGATGTAAACCCGGGATCAAGGCGCTAATTCGTTGCGATCAATCATGTGAGATTGTGAGATAACTGGCGATGATGCCCAGCTTATCTCCCGCAGGTCATATGGCTAGGCTAGGAAGTCGCTGCGGTTCACGCGGCTGAGTGACGTTTCCAGCCGCAAGCTGTCGCGCCGGATCTCTTCGACTGTTTCAAAAGTAAAGCGGATGTGCTGCGCGGCAGCGGCTTCGGCGTCCTTGGCTTTACCTGCGATCACGGCTTGCGCAATTGCGAGGTGCTGTTCAAGCAATTGATGCCGGACGCCCTCTCGCAGATAGAGTTGCGCACGATTGTAGAAGATATCGTTGCGTAGAAGATCCGCGAGTGCGCGCATAATGTGCAGCAGAACCACATTATGGCTCGCTTCATAGATTAAAAGATGAAGATCAACGTCTGCATCACCTTCTTGCGTCGGATCCTCCAGCCGATGGGCCTTCTGCATTCGCTGCATGCATTGCTGGATCGCTTGTCGGTCTACATCGGTGGCGCGCATGGCCGCGAATCGCGCCGCGTTCACTTCCTGAATGCGGCGGAATTCGAAATAATCGGCGGTTACCCGCGGCCTATCCTGCAACAGGGTTGCAAGTGGCTGAAAGAGCGGCGTGAGGAATTGCGCGACGAATGTCCCTGATCGGCCGCTGGCCAATAAACCGCGTCCCTCGAGGATCTCAATTGCTTCACGGAGCGATGGGCGTGATATCTCCAGCTTCTCGGCAAGCTCACGTTCTGGCGCGAGTTTTTCGCCCGGCCGCAACACGCCTTCCAGGATCAGCTTTTCGATGTGCGCGGCCATCGCTTCTGAGACTTTCGGTCCTCGCACAACGTTGCTCAAGACACTCCCACCCCTTTGGTAAATCGAGCGAATCCGGCGTCACTATGAACTAAAGGGGAGGTCGGTCAAGCATGGCGATGCTTCTTCGCGAATGGTCTTTTAAATTTATAATTGACAGTTGTGGTAAATCAATTTTACCAAACGAATAAATGTTAAAATAACATGACCAAAGATAATTTTTTACAAGAAAACATGAGGAGGCCTTAGTGACGTGGACCCAAGTTTACGACCCCTTTAACAACCCTTGGCTTTCGACGGCGGTGGCAGCGCTGCCGGTCATCGTGCTGCTGGGCGCGATCGCCATTTTCGAGATCAAGGCGCATTGGGCCGCGATATTAGGGCTGGTTGCCGCGCTGGTTGTCGCAGTTCTAGGTTTCGGCATGCCGGTGAAGCTGGCAGGCCTTTCCGCCGCTTACGGCGCCGCGTTTGGCGTGCTTCCGATCGGCTGGTTGGTGCTCAACATCATCTTTCTCTATCAGCTCACCAACGAAAAAGGCGAGTTCGAGGTTCTACAGCGCTCGATCAGCAGCCTTAGCGATGACCGGCGACTGCAACTGCTCTTCATCGCATTTTCGCTCGGTGCCTTTTTTGAAGGCGCGGCTGGTTTCGGCACACCGGTTGCCGTCACCGCGGCAATGCTCATAGGTCTCGGCTTCTCGCCGCTTGCTGCTTCGGGTTTGTCGCTTATTGCAAATACTGCGCCGGTTGCTTACGGCGCATTGGGAACGCCGGTCATTGCGCTTGCTGCGGTGACCGGCCTCGATCTTCAAGCGCTCTCTGGCATGATCGGACGGCAGCTACCATTCTTCTCTTTGATAGTCCCGTTCTGGCTGATCTGGGCCTTCGTCGGCTTCCGCAAGATGATTGAGATATGGCCCGCTATTCTCGTTGCCGGCGTTTCATTCGCGGTTCCTCAATATCTAGTGTCCAACTTCCACGGGCCATGGCTTGTCGACGTTATCGCAGCGATCTCATCGATGCTTTGCCTGTGGGCATTCCTGCAAGTCTGGCAGCCCAAGCGCATTTTGAAAGAGATGCCCGAGAGATTTAGAAAAGTTCAAAAGGAAGAAGAGCACGAGCATCAGGCCGATAAGACCTCGGCTGGCGCTGTTGCTCGAGCGTGGATGCCTTGGATTGTTCTCTCCTTGTTTGTATTCGCGTGGGGCACGCCTCAGATCAAAGCTTGGCTTGATAGCATCTGGATAGGTAGCGTTCCGGTTGAAGGGCTTCATAACCTAATCCTGAAGGCTCCTCCGGTTGTGGCGAAGCTAACCCCGGAGGGAGCGGTCTACGCATTCAATATCCTGTCAGCGGCTGGCACGGGTATTTTCCTCTCGGCGCTCGTGTCTGGCTTCCTTCTCGGCTACAGCCCACTTGGCCTTGCCAGAGTGTTCGGAAAGACCCTGGTTCTCGTCCGCTACTCGTTGCTAACGATCGCCTGCATGCTGGCGCTCGGCTTCGTGACCAAGTACTCGGGCACTGATGCCACACTCGGCCTTGCCATGGCCAAGACCGGAGTTCTCTACCCGTTCTTCGGCGCCATGATCGGTTGGCTCGGTGTTGCTCTTACGGGCTCAGATACGTCTTCGAATGTACTGTTCGGCGGGCTGCAGAAAATCAGCGCCCAACAACTGGGTTTGAACCCGGTGCTGATGGCGGCTGCCAACAGTTCCGGTGGTGTGATGGGTAAGATGATCGACGCCCAGAGTATCGTTGTCGCGTCGACCGCGACCAAATGGTACGGGCACGAAGGCACCATTCTGCGCTTTGTTTTCTTTCACAGCCTGGCACTGGCCGTCCTTGTCGGCTTCCTGGTGCTCGGTCAGGCCTATCTCTGGCCGTTGAGTCTCCTCGTGCACTGATGAGGGAGGCGGGGGATGGTCTCCCCCGCCTCTTTCTCTGGAAGATCCCTTGATAGTCAAACGATGGTCTAGAGGTCGGCTATGCGCCTGAATCAATGTCACAATTTCCATGACTTCCGGCGGCTCGCGCGTCAGCGGTTGCCGGGGCCGATTTTTGATTACATCGACGGTGGAGCTGACGACGAGTGCAGCCAGCGGCGCAACAGCAGGAGCTTCGAGGATTGCGATCTAGTCCCCAATGTATTGCGGGGCGTGCGCGAGATCGACCTGTCAGTAACCGTGATGGGCCAGAAGCTTGCCACGCCGTTCTACTGTTCGCCAACCGCGCTGCAGCGATTGTTTCACTACCAGGGCGAGCGCGCGGTTGCAGCCGCGGCGGCGAAGCTTGGGACGTTGTTCGGTGTCTCTTCCCTCGGCACGGTGAGTCTCGAAGAGCTGCGCAAAACCCACGACACGCCGCAAATCTATCAGTTCTACTTCCACCGGGACCGCGGTCTCAATCGCGCCATGATGCAGCGAGCCAAGGAGGCGGGTGTCGAAGTCATGATGCTGACGGTGGACAGCATCACCGGTGGCAATCGCGAGCGCGATCTGCGCACGGGCTTCAGCATTCCCTTTCGCCTGACTCCTGCCGGCATACTGCAATTTGCGATTAAGCCGATGTGGGGACTCCAGTATGTCACTCACGAGCGCTTCAAGCTGCCGCAACTGGAAGATCACGTCGACATGAGTGGCGGGGCGATGTCGATCGGCCGCTATTTCACGGACATGCTGGACCCCTCGATGAACTGGGACGATGTGGCCGAGATGGTGCAGAGCTGGAACGGGCCGTTCTGTCTCAAGGGTATCATATCGGTCGAAGATGCCAGGCGTGCGGCCGATATCGGTTGTGCGGGGATTATCCTCTCAAATCATGGCGGCCGGCAGCTCGACGGCTCGCGCGCTCCTTTCGACCATCTCGCCGAAGTCGTCGATGCCGTAGGCGACCGCATTGACGTCATGATGGATGGAGGTATCCAGCGTGGCACACACATCCTCAAGGCACTCTCGCTGGGTGCCAAGGCGGTGGGTCTCGGACGCTATTATCTTTATCCGCTCGCCGCCGCCGGCCAACCCGGTGTGGAGCGTGCGCTTGGCCTGCTGCGGACCGAACTCGAGCGCGACATGAAGCTGATGGGATGCACCTCGATCAGCCAGCTATCACGAGAAAACCTGCGCTTCAGATAGCGCCCTGCATTGAAACAAGGAGATGTTCCTTGAGTGCGCCGGCAGACTGTCACGACGAGCTATCCGGAACTATCGATCTTTCTCATACCCAACAGATCTGCGATCTGGTTGCGGAGAAGATGGGATTCGACTGCTCCTTCATGGGGCAGGGAGGTGTCATTCTGGCCTCCAATCTGCGCGAACGGATCGGGACCGTGCATGCAGCGGCCGCGCGAGTCATGGGCGGAGAGGTCGATCAGTTCGAAGTCAACGCCGATATGGCCGCTGCCAGCAATGGCAGTATGCGGGAAGGCATTAACATGCCCGTCAATATCGACGGAAAGCGTATCGGCTCCTACGGCCTTGCCGGTCCGCTCGATGCGGTCCGCCCCTTCGCTTACATCATTACCAGTCTTGTGGGGTCCGTGATCGCTCTGCGTATCCAAGATGTCAGCCGAACCAATCACATCTCTCGTCAGATGATGAAAGCAACGGGTGTCGCGGCGATAGCAGCCAATGCGGCGGAAGAGGCCGCCAAAGCCATGTTATTACTGAGCGAAACGACATCGCGGATCGGAGACGTTGCCACGACTATCGGCAAGGTCGCAAAGCAAACGAATTTGTTGGCGTTGAATGCGACAATTGAGGCCGGGCGGGCTGGAGATATGGGTGTTGGATTCGCTGTCGTCGCTCAGGAAGTGAAAGTGCTGTCGGGTCAGACAGCCAAGGCTACGATCGATATCGGCAGCCAGATTGGTAAGGTGCAAGGCGCGGTTGATGAAATGCGACGTGCCATGAGCGCGATGAACAACAGCATCAATAATGTCAGTGCGATTGTCGCGGATATTGCGAGCGTGATGCAGGAATCGCATTGAAGTGGTGACGAAGGCGTGGATCTCGCGTCGGCGTCCTTGCCGCGTCCGCTTGCTGATGGAGAAAAGAATTCGCCATGATCCAAGTTGAAGCCAAGGCCCAGCTGTCGCGCGCCGCTTTGCTGGATCGTCTGCGTGCTATCGTGGGGGCGTCCCATGTGCTGACGGAGGGTCGGAAGACGCGGCGCTATACGCGTGGTTTTCGCTGTGGCTGTGGTCCGGTGGCGGCGGTGGTGCGCCCCGGCTCTCTGATTGAGATGTGGCAGGTGCTGAACGCTGCCGTTGCGGCTGGACGAGTGATGATCTTCCAGGCGGCGAATACCGGGTTGACAGGCGGTTCTACTCCCTGGGGCGAGGATTATGATCGCGAGATCGTGTTGATTAGCGTGATGCGCCTGAGGGGTATTCACCTGATCGAAGATGGACGGCAGGTCCTCTGCTTGCCGGGCGCCACATTGGACGCGCTGGAGAAGCGCCTCAGTCCACTGGGCCGCGAGCCACATTCGGTGATTGGCTCATCCTGCATTGGAGCTTCAGTGCTGGGCGGCATCTGCAACAATTCGGGCGGCGCTCTGATCCAGCGCGGCCCCGCCTATACAGAGATGAGCTTGTACGCAGAGGTGTGCGCCGACGGTTCAGTCAGGCTCGTTAATCATCTCGGAATGGATTTGGGTGATGATCCCGAACAGATCCTGTCGCGTGTCGAACGCGGTGATCTGCCGGCCGCCGTGCCGACAAACGCCTGGGCCTCCGACCGCGAATATGTCTCCCATGTTCGCGACGTCGAGGCGGAGACTCCGGCACGGTTCAATGCCGATCCGCGGCGTCTTCGCGAGTCGGTGGGGTGTGCGGGCAAGCTCGCCGTCTTCGCCGTGCGGCTCGACACGTTCAAAGCTGAGAAGGAGACGGCCGTCTTCTACATAGGCACGAATGATGCCGCTGAACTAACCAAAATTCGTCGCTATATCCTCGCCAATTTTCAGAACGTCCCGATCTCGGGCGAATACATTCATCGCGAAGCTTATGACGTGGCGGCAAAATACGGCAAGGACACCTTCCTGTTCATTCAGAAGGTGGGGACCAACCGGATGCCTGCGTTGTTCGCCGCCAAGGCACGTATCGACGCGCTGACCGAGAGACTGAGGTTGGGGACGACTATCTCCGACCACCTCGCACAGGCCATGGCCGGACTCATGCCGCAGCATTTGCCGGCGCGGATGAACGATTTCCGTAATCGTTACGAACATCACCTACTTCTGCGCATGGGCGGCGCGGGTATCGTCGAGGCACGGGACTATTTGAGCGGCATCTTCCCCTCCGCCCGCGGTGACATGTTCGAGTGTACTCCGAAGGAGGGCGCAGCTGCTTTTCTGCACCGTTTCGCGGTGGCGGGAGCGGCGGTGCGTTATCGCGCGATCCATGCCCGCGAGGTCGAAGACATCGTCGCCCTTGACATCGCGCTACGCCGCAACGATCGCGACTGGGTCGAGCATTTACCTGCGGAGATGGACGCCAAGATTGAGAAGAAGCTCTATTACGGTCACTTCTTCTGTCACGTTTTCCATCAGGACTACGTGGTGAAAAAGGGGCACGACTGCCTCGCGCTCGAGCACGAGATGTGGGATCTGCTCGATAAGCGTGGCGCTGAGTATCCGGCCGAACATAATGTCGGCCATTTGTATCACGCCAAGCCCGAGCTGGCGGGGTTCTACCGCAGGCTTGATCCAACCAATAGTCTCAACCCCGGAATAGGCCAGACTTCGAAATGCGCGCACTGGCACTAGAGCGTCCCATCGTTCGATCTGTCTATGTGAGCATTTAAAGTCGCCTCCCGCTGTTCCAGCGTAACCTAGATCAGCTTATGCAATTGCCTTCGCGACTGCGAGGACCATTGCCGGCCGCGTGGCGTCGGGATTCCCGCATTGTTGAGGCCAGTGGCGATATCCCGCAAAGACGTCGCGCCAGATTTCTGCAGTTCACGAATGGCCGGTGCGATGTCCGTCGCTTTGGCGTTGGCACGACGTGCAATGGCTTCGCGGCCTTTTGCGATGCTCTCTAAAGAAAGAGAAACCGGCTTAGATGGCGGATGAGAAGCCGAGAACGGACAGGCCCTGGGGCATACAGCCGTCTGAACGGAACATGATCCGGCCGCACCGCCTCAAACGGGCAGCGATCATCGGCAACAAGGGATGGGAAGGGGGCCGCGAATCGCGGATAAACTGGCACTCAGCCATGACTGACTCCAACTAGTCGGTTGTGGTTAGGCCGTCGCTCGGTGTTACAGCACCGGGTGGCGGCTGCCAAAAGCTCTCGCGCTCTGGCCTCATCAACGTGGAGGCCGCCAAATCAAAAAGCTAGACTCGTAAACGATACATCCGGCGCGATGGTTAACAGAGCGCTCTGTTCGTTTGGGATGATGACCCCTTCTGATCCGAAGTGGCATAGCAAGAGTTCGAATCTCTTCAGGCGCGCCAAACTACCACCACTCAGAATAAAACTGCGAACTCTGGCGGCGGCGCTATTTCGCTATTATTCAGACTACTGACCTCATGTGGAGGCTGTTTGTCGCATTGAACCCAAGTCGGACGTTCGCGGTCTAGCCTGCAGCAACTGAAAGCTGTCTTGCGCTCAACAGGCAGTGGCGTCTGAACTGGTCGGTTAACTGGGCTCGTCGAGCTTGTCGAAGCTAGCTACGACATCAGCATGGCGGATACGCTCCAGAGTGTCGTCAAAACTCTCGTTACGGTTACCCGGCTGAATATGCTGGCGGATAGCATCATAGTGTTTGCGGGCAGCAACGCGGGATACCGAACGTGTCAAATGGAGGCGCACCGCCAAACTGTCCGGGCTGTCGCAGCCTTCACGGACGACACTGCTCAGTGTAGCCAAGACAGAGGGGACGGGTGTCTGGTCGTCGGCGGCGCGCAGCCGGGCCGCGAGTAACCGGACAGGGAGACCCGCCAGAAATGCAAGATCGGGAACGAGTCGGGACGCGAAGTGGCGAGCATTTTTACACTGCTTGAGATTGGTGCTGCGTTCGAGAAATGCCTTTTCGAGTTCGCACAGTGGTACGCCGGACATCCAAATCGGCAAAAGCTTCCGCAACCAGGACAACGCATGTTTCCCTCGTGCCTCATCGTCGGTGAGGTTTTTGTAGGGTGTGCCAAACATTTCCTCCAGACTCTCCGGCCGCGCTAAGCTGAGCAATTGGCTCGGATGCGTGTCGAGCCAGTCGAGCAACGCCGAGATCACCTCGATCGCCGTTCCTGAAAAGGCGTTGGCATCCAATCGTTCGACGATTTGTTGAAGCAACGCGACGGAGAGGCCGGTTGCGCCAGAGACCTGCTCGATCCAGCGGTCGGGTTCGGGCAGGTCCAGAGTTGGTCGTGCGGCCAAAGCTGCCGCAACCCTCGTGCTCAGCCAGTCGGCATCAGCAGCAATTAGCGCGCGATAGGCGCTGAAGCTCCTGTTGAGGAGTAGCGCGGCTGGATCTGCCTCTGCGCCTGCGATCGCGAGCGGCAGCTTGCTCAAGAGATAAGCTGAGGCGCCGGTCTGCGTGACTCCATCGTGTATGCTGTCGAGCACCAGTTTCAGCGGGTCATCGATGACCAAGCATTGGTCAGCCTGTTCGAAGATTGCCTGCAGGTCCATCCAATGGCCGTTGATCCGGCTGTTCTGATTGTCGAAGTCAATGACTTTGCTCGGCACAAGCAATACGAAACCTTGCGCACCTTCACCGGCACGTCCTGCACGCCCTGCGGCGTTTAACAGCTCATGTGCCTCGAGCTTCTGCATTTTGTCAGCTTGCGGATCGAATCGGCTATCGCCCGAGATAATGACGACTTCACTCGGCAGGTTCATGCCCTGCGCAAGCGTCGAGGTCGCGAATAGCACCTTGATCCCGTCCGGGCGGCGAAACAGGCTTTCGTGTAGTTCGCGCTCTTCGCGTAGAAGCAACGCATGATGGCTGGCGGCTCCCATCCGAAGCGTGCCGTCAGCCGCGAGCTTCATGTAGCAATAGCCGGCTCCACCCATCTCTTCTTCGGCAAGGGTGCGCCATTTCTGCTCTTCCTCATTAAGCGCGATCTGGCTGGCAGCGACGCGAGCCGGATATCCCTTAACGCAGCTCTCGCAAAAGATGGTGGTTTGTACGAACACCAATGTCTTCATGCCCGCGCTCGCCGCGGCAGCGGCGATCGCGCCGCTCGTCTCGTTGCCGTTTGGAGTTAAATACCAGCTTCCACCCGATGCGCGGCCGCTCGATAGCAGGCGACGATCCGTGAGGAGCTGCAGCAAAGCGTAGTCACTTCGGTCAGTGGTCGACCAGGTCTGAAGGAGACTGAACAGGCCGAAAGGCTGCGCAAGTAATGCATTCTTCACCGAAGCGGGCGGCATGTTGTGATTAGGATAGTCGATGCGGGCTTGAGTCAGGTCTGTCTTAAGTGCGTTGATCTGCTCGGCGGGATAGACGACGCAGCCTCGTACCTGTCGGGTCGGCTTCCAGCTCAAGTCGAGCGTTAGACATTGCCGGCCGGTCAGGTGAGCCACCCAGCCGGCAATCTCCTGGGTGTTCTTCATCATGGCTGAGAGTAGCAGCAGGTCGGCGGCAGGGACGATGCGAGTCAAGTTGAGGATGGCGAGCATCGCGTCGAGTCCACGCCGGCTCCTACCATCCTCGCGCGGATGAAGAAGATGGCATTCGTCGAAAACGATGAGTCCTAAGCCAGCGAAAGCATCGTGATCGACCGACAGCAACATTAGACAACGTTCGGGGGTCATGACGGTGACTTCACCGAGCACAACTACATCACCGATGCCAACGTCATCCTCGACATCGGCAAGAATTTTGTAGTCTTGGAAGGTTCTTTTGAGTGAGCGCTGAGTCTGTCCGACGAGCGCATGGGTGGGTGCGAGAAAGATGACTTTCTCTCCGCGCAGAAGCGCGGTCGCGATCTTGAGTTCTGCAAGTGTCGACTTGCCGCCACCCGTCGGAAAACTAATCGCCGAGGATACGCCTTGCTCAAGATAGCCCTTCTCGATCGCCTCACGATGATTGCGCCAGAGATAGGGTCGCTGCAGGGCCATGCGACGGAGTACCTGCCACCAGCCATTGTCATCGACCCCGCCCGGTGTCGGGATGCGACTGAGCGCGGTCCCAATCAGGTCGCCCTCGAGTCCGAGCAGCAAATGGGCGAGATGCAAAGGGCCGGGATAAAGGCTAAGGAGTGTTTCACCAGCCACGCCCGCGCCATCAATTGGCTCGCTGGCAAGGTCGCGCACTTGTGCGAACAGCGCCCGCGCCGGTACGACGCCCCCCGCTTCGGGCTCGAGGTCAATGCGCAAGCGCAATTGCCGCGCAAGATTGGTGACGCCGCGTAGCAGCAGGAGGCGAAGCGCGTCGAGGGCGCGGAATCCGAGGTCATTGTCATCGAGATCAATTTCTGGCTCTTCCGCATCCACAACCTCCCCGAGTCTCCCTTGCGCAAGACCACGGATTGCCAACAACAAGGCGCGCTCGATTGGTCGGGCATCTGCTGCGGGCACGATACGCTTGGCAGCCTCGGCGGCATCGGCGTGCGCTTCCGCTAGAAGGAAAAGCAGCGTAGCGCAGATGTCAGGGCTAACTGCAGCCATGTCGACGTGACTAGTGGTCTCAGCTCTGCACAACGCGAGCGAGACGGCTTGATGCGCCGAGGCCGCAACGAACGCCGCCGAGGCGCGATTCTCACGATCCGGCAGCAAGGCGGTGTAGGTTTCGTGAGCGACGGCAATGCGGCGAAGCTCAGCGATTGTCGTGAGCATCGCTTCGTCGTCCGCTTCAACGGGCGCACCGCGCAGGCGGATACGCGCCGAAACGATGTCGGCAAATGCCTCGGTCAGCCGCTTAGGCAGATTGTTGAGGTCGAGCCCTTGGAGCGGGGGCGCCGCTCGGATCAGCGCCGCAGTGGTCGGATCAAACACTGGCGATGGCCTTGATTTTAACGATCACACGCGCAGCGAAGCTCGCCATCCAGCTGCGCATTGCCGGCAGGTAAATGGTGTCGGCGCGGCGGCGAATGGCAGCGCCAGGCGCGGATTCATCGAAGCCCTTGAACAGCCTGGCGCGGGCATCGGCGTTGTTGTGAGTGTCACCGATAGTTATGCTGACGCGGTAGCGTCGGGCATCGTGCCATAGCGTGTTGGCGATCGCGGTATCGAGGTCGAATGCGGGATCGGCTGCGGCGCGCGCGTCGAGCATCCCGCTTACCTCTTGGCTGAGTTCGTTCAGCCGCTCGCCTTTTTCGAGGGCGACGATGCCCGGCCAGACATCGTCGCGGATTGTGTCGCGGGCATTGTCGGTGGCCTTATCCTCGAAGACGATGACCGCGATGATCGCGGTACCAGCTTCGTTGAGTTCGAGTTGCATGCCGTCAAAGCCTTTGTCAGCCTTGCGTATATGCGGCATCCGGGTGAGTGAGGCGGAAGGCTGCTGGTGTGCGGCGATCCACGAGATCGCTTGGAATAGCCAGCCGTCACGGTGCCAGGGATCATCGCCCTCAGCGAGGGTCAGTTGCTTGATTGCGGCGTTCGCTTGCTCAGCGTGAGCCGCTGGGCCTGACACACCCGCGCCCGTCAGGATCTTGGCGACATGACGATATTGGCCGAGCACGATGCGCGCGACTCGCTCGGCGAGTACGTCCTCATCGTCGATGGTCCATGTCCAACCGTGGCAGAGTTCGCCATGATCGAGTGAGGCGAGCGTCAGGGTCATTGGTGAGACAGAACTAGTCGTCGAACTGTCAGAGGCGTACCTGTAGCGACATCAGGTCCAGCGCAACACGTTCGAAATATGATACTGAAACCACAGGTATATTTTTCGTTCGCACAAGACGAACAAACAATTGATCTATTCAATACCGCTTCGCCCCCTATGCCCGTCCTTTGACCATACCATAAGAACAAGGATGGTGCGACCGAGAAACACCAGTAACCGTTGGCCTCGTTAGACGTAGAGATATTGAACGGCTGCTTTAACGGCGTTCGGCAGAAGTCTATCTGCTGTATGCGGAGCCTGACCCGAGGCTTACTCTTTACGTCGGCTGTCGGTGTCGTCTGGTGTCATCGCAGTAGCCTTGTCACCTCGAATCTCTAAAATCTCTTCAAGCAAAAGGGCCGGAAGGCGATAGGTCTCCACCGGGGCTTGGCGAAGCCAATCCATAGCGTCTTCTGCATCCAGGTCACGTGACGGAGCACGAGGCGTTAAACGCGTTGCGGTGGCACGAGACAGTCCGTTCGACATGAGGCTGAGCGTTGTTTTGTCCGATGCGCCAAGCTCCAGAAATAGGGGAATTGATGGCAACGTCTTGACAGCATCCGGAAGATTAACGTCTTGGAGTACTTCGGCAAGTACTGCGCCGTAGCAGCTGAACAGCCGAACGCATTGGTATCGTACCCGCTTCTCAACAAGTTCGAGCGTATCACGAATAATTTCGCGGCGGTCACGATCAGGATTTCGGCGCAGTTGATTTTGAACGATCTGTGGTAGGGGCCGTCCGCGCATCCAGAACACCGCGATGAGTGCAAGGAAGCGATGTAGTCGCGAGGTATCGGGTCGGCCCTCGATGATCTTATGGCAGATTTCGAGAATGTCGGCGTAGGATTGGTAGGCGTCACGGTCACTCGGATGTTTAGGGATGAGGGCCATGGCACTCGCTGGTGTACTTTCGGCCCGCAAGCGCAGTATTTGATAAAGGGCCTGTTGCTTGTGCGGCGAGATGTTAGGGCTAATGCGTAGCACACTGGTAGGTAGGGTGATGTCAACGGCTGCTTCGGCAATTGCCTTTTGGAGTGCTAGAGAATCCGGTGTTGCGTCGCCGTACGAAGGGATGCGACTTAACATCTTCGTGAGCGTGCCGGAGAAATGCTCCTGCAGTAGCCGGCCAAATATAGCGTCGATGTGATCAATCTCACGGCGCTGGGTCTCTGGCTGTTCGATGACGCGTAAAAGGTCGGCGCCTTTCTGTAGGAGGCCCGCCTCGACCGCTGGAATGACGGTCGCGTCGCGAGGGTGGTCGAGCGGCTTCTTGCGCCAGTGATCGTAGTCGATGAGGAAGATGTTGCCCTGGAATTCTTTCATGAGCCGCCCTGCGCGGCCGGCTAAGTTCCAGAAGTCGACCGATTCCAGCGGGACCCGGTCGCCCTTTTCAGGACGGCAAAGAAAGAGGTTTTTAGCGGGAAGGTTGACGCCTTGGAGCAGGGTCGTGGTGCAGACGAGATAGTCGATGTCGCCCCGTATGACCGCTTCTTCGACGGCCGTGCGAATTTGCGTCGGCATGTTCGAATAATGGAACGCTACCCCCTTCTTCGCGCATGCCACCAACGCATATGACCAATGTACGGTCTCCGCCGCCAGCTGGGCGAGTGCCTGCCTTCGTGGCGTAGGCGAGCGATCGAGTCGGGCCGCGATTTCAAGCGCGATATGCTCGGCGTCGCCTGCACCATTCGCGTAGACAATGTTGGACGCGCCCTGGCCTAAACTGATGGCGAGGTTCACCAGTTTCTCGACACGGGTGACCGAGCGCCGCGCCAAGGCCAATCGGCCTATCTCAGTCAGTGTACGTGCGGGCTCAACGTAGCGGACAGTCAGGTCTCCTGCTTCCGCGTCATCAAACGCCGCGACCAGAAAGTTCTGGGCGACCGTCGGGTCGCCGCTGGGCATGATCGTTATGTCATCAAGGTTGAACATCCGTCCAAAGACGTCGAGGTTCCGAATGCCAGGACTGGCAAACAGGAGTTGGGTCGTCGGTAGACGCTGCAACAGGTCGTCTACTGTCCATTGCAGAAGTACGCCCCGCGCGCCATCGCCGACCGAATGGGCTTCGTCGACTATGATAATCTGTGCATGGAAAGTGGGATGGGCGCTCAGCATCATTCTAAGCCGTTCTTGGGTAAGAACGTAGATGGCGCGTCTGGGTAGGGGCTGTCCTGCCTCTACGGGGATCGTAATCACATCGACGTCGCTTGAAGCCCCTTCATGGCCGATGAGAAGCTTGCGAACGTCAGCGGAGACCTGCGCGATCAGAGCGCGAGTCGGAACGATGTAAACGATCGTCTGGGGACTTGACCCCTCCAAGCGCGCGGCAATGAAATTCTGCAGTACAAATGACTTGCCCGCGGAGGTCGGTGCTGCGACCGCCACTCGTTCTCCAGCAACCAAGCGACGCCAGAGGCCGAACTGGTAGTGGGTGAGCAGAACTGAACGATCGCGACGTGTAATGGTTCGGCGATCCGAAACGATGAGTTCCTCTGTGATAAGGCTGGCTGGGAGGGAGGGCATGGCGTCGCGGATAGAGGGACGCGTAGCTAGGGCAGGGAAGTTACCCAAGCGGGCTAAAACGACGCGCGTGGCTTGGTCAAGAGGTAGTTCCGATGCACCATAGAGATCGAAAGCGGATGTTATCGTTCGATAGGCTTGGTCGCGATGGTCAGCGGTTTTCGAACACGCGAGGATGGCCGATGCCCGGACGATGCGAACGATTTCTTCAAGGCCGGGGTGATCAACGGGACCAACACCGATGTCGTGTGCGAGCCATGCCCTTTGCAGGCGTCTCGCTGCGGCATGGAAGTGGGGATTAGCCCAAACCTTGTCAGCGAGTGGCTGCATTCTAATCGCGAGTCCAGCCAATCTGATTCTGGAAGAGGTCGCGTAGTACCGACACCGAGGGTACAGGAAATAAGAAGAGTTCTACCCTTTGATTGGTGAGGCCAGCATCCGTTAAAGCCTCCGCAAAGATCGGCCCAACCTCACGAAGTTTGGCAGTCGCTGAGGTTTTGAAATTTATATCGAAGTCTTCTAGTTCGTTTGGCGACCGCCCGGCGTAACCAGTGAAATCGAAGCCGATCAGACAGGTCACCACCTCGAGCCGATTATTGTAAGCCTCGTCGAAGGGGTCAAGGTAGCGAAGGAGTGCCGTTCGCGCCGTCTCATTGAGGCCAGAAAAGTCAATGTGTCGTTGTACGAGTTCGATCTCATGCTGCATCTTTTCGCGGCTTAAGCCAGTTTTGATAGACGTGACCGCAGACGCGATTGCTTTGGTAATATCGCTGTGGAGTTTGGCTTCTCCAGAGAAGAGAACAAGGCGATTAGTTTTTGCGTCGAAACGGACATGTATGCCGTCGGAGCCATAGACGGGCATTTGAGCGTTGGTCTTGAGTGACATCTTGGCAATGATTTGCGGTGCGTCCAGTAACCACTCTGTAAGAAGATACAGTAGCAGCTCGCCGGCTTCTCCAGTGCGCTGTGATGATTTTCTCGCCCTGATAAACAGCGAGCGTGCCTCTTGCTCCAAGCGTGAGATCGCTTGATGCCGTTCGAACGCTGTCTTCATGGTCTCTTGCGTCGCATAAACCGCCTCGACCTGCTTCCGTGGGAGGCTGAAATGCGTCAGATAGAGAGCAATTGTTCTAACGAGCTCTTCGACCGTAGCCTGGGCGTCCCGGAGCGCAGGATAGTGCAGACGTAGGTTAAGATGTTTGTGATTGGTGACGATATCGTGCTCTGCCGTATGGATACGTGACGACAGGACTGACCAGTCCTTCTTTATTATCGCCAGTGCGGTCGCCAGAGCGTCAAATTCCAAGATTCTGTCGCCAAGAACCGAAATCTAGAGCCGAGTCTGATTGAACCTAGCACTATCGCCGGCGATCGCCAATTGAGCAGTTGTTGGAGATCGCGCTAAGGTTGCGAGCGCTGCCCGGTCTAGGAGATCCGCCAAACCCGCTATCTCATCTTCTGCCCATGTTTGCCTTGAACGCTTATACCTTCCAAATAGACACAAAGCGTTTCCCACGAAGATTGGTTTGTAAAAATTATATAGTTATTTCAATGATATACGAGTTCGCAGTTTTATTCTGAATGGCGCACCATTTGACTGAGACAAATAACGCGAAGCATCGCGAGAATCAGATGTCTCGGATTTCTCTAAGTTATTGATTTTGTGAGGCTGAAGCAGTCCTGCCGGGCCCACCAATCTTTTCAATGACTTGCGAGGCGCCTCTTATTGGAGCGCTCCGGTGTGCCAACGGTTGTGCCAATGAAATGTCCTGCCGACGGTAACCGCGCGAAAGACGTGCCCTGTTATGAAGCGCACTATACCTTTGTTGAAAAGCTACAGACAATTTCGACCAAATATCGTCAACAACAGGTCGAAGGTACCGACCCGGTCGGCTTCATGCGTCATTATTACGATGCGTATGAACTGCTTCAGCAGGAGAGTGTGCAGAACTTCATTGGAACGGAAGCTTATACAAAGCATAAACAAAAGCGATTCCGGCAAGGCGATAATGAAAACATCACACAGAATGACGCCTTCTTTCTAAAAGACCCCGCAACCCACCTGCTTTATGAGCGGGCCTACGATCGCGGTGGAGCGTTATATTATGCGGGGAAGCCAAGCTTTGCGGAGATCTTGGCGGAATTCGAGAAGTGGTCGGAAAAACTATAACGACTCAAGGTTTTCGATCGATGAAGGAGCGCCTCTATCCAGTTGATGACTGATAAGGTTTGATGCCAAAGCTATCCAGTCACTGTTCACTGATAAGCATTTAGGGAAAACCTATCCAGTTCAGCTTTTTCTTATCGGTTACTGAGGCAACTCTCACAGTTTTAAGGTTTGTCCTATATGCGAGTTTTACGACCACTCTTTTGAGGTGCAAGGCTACGTTTAACTTGCGTGGTATCCGCCTCGGTAAAATACTTGAGAGTGTATTCTATAAATGCCTTTGCAACGCGGCGCTGTGCCACCCTGCCAACGCTCAGACAACCAACCTCAAGCGGGCGTAAGTTCTCTACGATCGGCAGATGACGAATGCGGGTGCCGTCGTAGGTCGCAGGGGAGTGCGGGACCAGGTTCAAGATTGAATATCCCAATCCATTACCAACCAGCGTTCGGACCATTTCGAAGTTGGTCGAACTAAACCTCAGGTTTGGTGAAATATGTAACCCATGAAAGAGCGACATGAAGTAGTCGCGGGTATGGGGCAGATCCATCAAAATCAGCGGCTCTGAGGCAAGTCGCTTTAGCGATACCTTCCGCGCATTTGCAAGCTCGTGATTGGCGGGAAGAACCACCTGCGGTGGAATAACTGCCAGGGTCAACCATTCGAAATGTTTGGGAATATCAAGGTCGAACGTCACGGCCAACTCATACTGGCCGCCAACGAGGCCGGATAGAATCTCTTGCTGATCGCAGACGTAAATCTTGACTGAAACACTCGGATGAAGCCGACAAAACTGCGCCAGCAAGTTTGAAAAATAGACAGGCCCCAAATTTGTAAAGCAGGCGACGCTTAGTTCTCCCTCCAGGGAGTGACCAAGCGCGCCGGCGCGCAATTGAAATTCATCCGCGCGCGCAAGCAGAGATCGCGCCTCTGCAACAATGACCTCGCCTGCAGGAGTTAGCTTCATTCCGCGTGCGGGTTGCCGAACGAACAATTGAATATCGAGTTCGGCTTCAAGGTCGGAGATGGCGACAGATACCGAGGCAGGCGAGATGTGAAGTTGTCGCGCAGCCGCTGTCACGCTCTTGTTTCGGGCAGCTTCCAGAAAATATTGCAGTGCGCGCAACGAGAGGCGATTCATATTTACCTAACGCGATCATAGGAAAATTCTGCTTTTCTAAATCTCTCAGATGCGGAAGGATTTCGCAAGCCGATTAACGGAGGAAGAAAAAATGCTTCTTCCCGCAACCAAGCTAGGGGATGTCTTTGAATAGCAAGGGTTCAGAACACAGTTCGACGAGAGCGCTTGTCACTGCGGTGCACGCGGCATCCGTGATGCTGGACAAGGCCGCATGCACCGCCAAAGCATGTGAGTTGATTGGAAAGGCCGCCGCGGACGGTTCCCGGTTTGCGGTTTTCCCTGAATCATTTCTTCCGGGCTTTCCGTTGTGGAATGGGCTTATCAGACCCATCGACGGTCATTCGATGTTTCGACGGTTCGCTGACAACTCTGTTCGTGTTGACGGTCCGGAGATGGCGGCGATAGCGGAAGCCGCGGCTAAACATCGCATATTCGTAAGCATGGGAATTTCGGAGGTTTCGCCTCACAGCGAGGGATGCTTGTGGAACAGCAACGTCCTGATTTCTGATCGTGGCGAGCTGCTCAATCACCACCGCAAACTTGTGCCGACGTTTTATGAGAAACTGAGTTGGACCAGCGGAGATGGGGCCGGCCTGAAAGTCGTGTCGACGAGTATCGGTCGTATTGGTTCGTTAATCTGCGGTGAAAACAACAATCCGCTCTCTCGATATACATTGATGGCACAGAGTGAGCAGATTCATACTTCAAGCTATCCGCCGGTCTGGCCATTTCGAAACCCGCTGGGGGCGAAGCCTTACGATCTCAGCGATGCGATCCGCGTCCGTGCTGCTGCTCACTCGTTTGAAGCGAAGGCCTTCACCATTGTGAGCGCCGGGTTTCTCGACGAGGAATCGCTTGCTGTGATTGCGAGCGGGAATGCCGAGTCGGAAGCCATACTGAGAGCTTGTCCTCGATCATGCTCGATGATCGTCGGGCCTGATGGCACGTTGCGCTCCGATATTCGCAGCGACGCGGAGGGATTTGTTCATACGGAGATCGATGTCGCCGAAATCCTGGAGCACAAACAGCACCACGATATGGCGGGCTATTACAACCGCATGGATATTTATTCGCTGCATGTTCAGCGTGCGCGACCGCAGCCGGCTTATTTTCGAGGAGATATCCTTGAGAGCGAGAACGACGCTTTCATAGATGGCGAAGGAATGGATTGACGCAAAGCAACGGAAGATCCGCATAAGAAAGTCGTAAATCAACAGGCATCGCGAGCCAGAGGGGAGACTCCCATGAGGACGTGTAAGGGTCGGAGTGTTTACGGTTTATTGGCTGCTGTATTTATCGTTTTAAGTCCGGCGACAGCCAAATCGGCGGAATTCGGAAAACCGGGAGAGCCGGTTCATTTGGTTGTCGGGCATCCTTGCTGCTACACCGAAGTATGGTCAGTCATGGTGTTGCACGGGAAGGAGCTTTGGAAAAAGTACCTCCCACAGGGTTCTACCGTGACATACGATGTGGGCCTGCAAGGCTCGACGATCGTAAATTCGATGTTGGCCAAGAAACAGCATATCGGGTACATCGGCGATCTTCCTGCAATCATCGCGACCACCAAAGAAAATGTTGCTGATGTCCGGATCGTGGGGGTCTCCGGCGTTGCCTACGATCAGTGCAACATTCTTCTCGCGCGGAAAGACGCTCCGGAATTCAAGTCCGCCGACGAAGCCGCCAAGTGGTTAAGCGGCAAACAGATGGCCGTTCCCAAGGGGACATGTTCGGATATCTTTGCGCGCTCGGTGTTCGAACGGGCAAACGTTAAGCCGGCAGCTTACCTCAATCAGAACGTCGAGGTTATAACCAGCGGTTTCCGGGCAGGTAAGCTTGATGGCGCCGCAATCTGGGAGCCAGTCGCCGCAAGACTTGTAGAGGAAGGCTTGGCGCGCCGCATCTCCTCCGGTGTCGACTACGGTCTGAAAGACTCGTCGTATATCGTGATGAGTGCGGAATTGATCAGCCAGCGCCCTGATGTCGTTAAGGGGTGGCTGAATGCTGAACTCGATGCGCAGCAGTTTCTGGCTGATCCGGCAAACGCCGCGGAAGTCATCAAGCTCGTTATGACGCAGACGACGGGATTTCCTGAAAAGTCCCTATGGTCGGCGCTTTATGCAACCTATCCGAAGGAGCAGGGTGGCACCAATCCCAGGATGGAGTTGCCATTTGCGTTCACTCCCGAGGTCATGGGTTTGATGAAGAAGGGAACTGATTTTCTCTATTCGATAAAGGGAATCGGTACTGCTCAGCTTCGACCTGAGGCTGTCATGCCGCAGTTCGCCGAGGCGGTTTTGAAGGACAGGAAGCTCAGCTCTCCGGTTGGAGCCGTGCCAGCACTTCCCGGTTCAGCGTATCATGGCAAGTGATACAGAAATGGGTGCGGTGGACCGCCATCGCACCCAGGGTCCCTCGGCGGGTCCTGACATGCCAGCGTCCTTTGGCGGATATCGCATGCAGCTCGAAACGGCGCTCTATCAGCTCAAGAGCTGGCTAAAAAAGTCCGCGTCCCTATTTGATGGTTCTCGGGTTCACGCTGCTGATCGGATTTTGGTGGCTCAGCGTCGAGGTTTGGAAGCTTCCGCGCTTTGCCGGAATGCCCGGCCCAACGGCCGTAGTGCGCGAATGGTTCAGCCGCGAGCCGATGTTCGGTCTTTCGTTCTACACGCCGGATTATTACGTTCACATCCTCACGAGCCTGCAGCGTGTTTTCATTGCCTTTGTGTTGTCGACCGTCATCGGTGTTCCGCTTGGGCTCATCATTGGATGGTCCCGCACCGCGCGCGAATACATTTTTCCTGTCTTGGAAATGTTGCGCCCGATTCCGGCTCTCGCATGGGTACCGCTTGCGATCCTGATGTTCAAGAGCAGTGAAGGGCCGGTTATATTTCTAACCTTCTTGCCTGCTTTTTTCGCAACAACACTCAATTCTATGTTGGGCGTTCATTCCATCGATGAAAGTTACTTCCGGGCTGCCGATTGTCTCGGCGCTTCGCGATGGCAGGTTTTTAGACACATCGTTGTGCCGGGATCTCTGCCGTTCGTCTTTACCGGACTGGAAATATCGATTGGGCTTGCTTGGTTCTCGCTGGTCGCAGGCGAAATGATCGCCGGCGAATACGGTCTCGGCTACGTTATCTACACCTCCTACACGATGGTGAGCTATCCGACGATTGTCATTGGAATGATCACGCTCGGCGTCGTTGGCTATGTCTCCAGCGCCATGATCCGCTCGGTCGGGATGTTCCTCATGGGCTGGCGCACTCGTGAACTCGGGCTCGGGGGTCAATGATGCAGACATCGCTCGAACAAACCAAAGCGCGCTCCCTTCGCGGTACCATTCGGATCGAAGGTGCTGTGAAAATCTACGGAAACCCCGAAAACGGCGTTGTCGCCGTCGATCATTGCTCACTCGAATGCCCGCCTGGCCAGATCACAATGGTGGTAGGCCCGTCCGGTTGCGGCAAGACAACGCTTTTGAACGCGATTGCCGGGTTTCATTCACTGACGAGCGGCGCGATCTATCTCGACGATGAGATGCTTTGCGGCCCCGGTAAACCTAAAGCAGACCCAGGTTCAGACCGCATCGTCGTGTTTCAGAACGGCGCACTGTTTCCGTGGAAGACAAATATCGAGAACGTTGTTTTCGGCCCCGTCATGCAAGGAAAACTGTCGGTCAAAGAAGCCAAAGACAAGGCACGCATGATGATGGCTGAGGCCGGATTGTCCGGCGTTGAAAATGAATATCCCGGCCAGATTTCGTCCGGAGTGCGCCGACGTGTCGAGATCGTTCGCGCGCTGATGAATGATCCCAAGGTTTTGCTCCTCGATGAGCCATACCGGGCGCTCGATTCGTTGACTAAATCGGTTATGCACGAGTCGCTTCTCGAGACCTGTTATCGAAACCGCATCACGGTTTTCTTTATTACTCATGATCTGGAAGAGGCCATTTTTCTCGGCGATCAGGTCGTCATCATGACCTCGCGCCCTTGCAGAACGAAGAAGCTGCTCAAGATCGATCTGCCTCACCCGCGGGATTACAGCATCGTGACGTCACGGCGCTTCCGTGAGTTGATGGACGAGACGATGGATGCCGTACATGAAGAGGCGATGAAAGCCTTCGAATTAGGCGAGCGAGAGGGGTAGACTTCATGTTTGCACTGGCCCGATTGCCTGCCGCGCTTGGAACGCGCGCAACTGCGCGAGCTGTCATAGCCATTACTCTAGCCGTGGTGTTCTGGGAGATTGGCTCGAGGTTCGGTGATTGGACCGGAGCGCGGTTGCCATTTATCGGAGTCGTCCCGCCACCAAGTCGCGTGCTGTCGGTGTGGTACAATCTGATCGGCGATTACGGCTATTGGCAGAGCTGGTATCTCAGCTTTCTCCGTGTTCTTGGCGGTTTTGGCGCAGCCATGGTGCTGGGAATTCCATTCGGTATGGCATTAGCCCTTAATCGAACATTCTATCAGACAGCCTTTCCGACCTTTGAGGTCTTGCGTCCGATTCCACCGCTCGCATGGGTGCCGGCGGCGATCCTCTTTTGGCCAACACAAGAACTGTCGATAGCGTTTATTACTTTCCTCGGCGCATTCTATACGATCGTCATCAACGTTGTTGGCGGCGCGCGAAGTATTGATGCGCGATATATTCAATCCGCTTATGCAATGGGCGCCTCACGGTGGACGGTGTTTCGTCGGGTGGTCCTGCCATCGACATTACCCTCAATCATCGTCGGCGCGTCCGTCGGCATGGGAGTGACCTGGGAAGTGGTTGTGGCGGCCGAGATGATATCCGGTGGTGGCAGTAGTATGGGGAGCGGCACCGGTGGCACCGGAGGAGGCCTCGGGTTTTTCATTTGGAATTCCTATACCGGTGGATCCTACGAGCAAATCATCGTCGGCATGATCAGTATCGGAATCGCCGGTTACATCTCCAGCTCGGCGATTCGTGCGCTGGGAGACAGGATCGCGCCATGGTTGAAGCCACGATAACGCGGGCAGGGACGATGAAAGAAAAATCGGTTGGCGGCGAACTCGAGGTTCGTGATGTGTCGAAGTCCTACGGCACGGATCGTTATCCAAAGACGGTCGTAGATAATTGTTCGTTCACTGTGGAACGTAGCAAGCTGACCGTGATGATAGGCCCGTCAGGCTCTGGCAAGAGTACGATCGTGAGATTGTTGGCCAGCTTTGAACAACCCACCTCGGGAGCGGTGTTGTTGGACGGCAAGAAGGTGACAAAGCCGGATCGCGAAAGGCTTGTCGTGTTTCAAGAATCCGCATTGTATCCTTGGATGACGACCTATGAGAACGTTGTGTTCGGGCCCAAAGCCCAAGGACGACAGGGAGCATCGCTTGCGGACGCCGCACGCGATGCCATTGACCGTGTCGGGCTCAATCAGTTTCAGAAATCGTACCCAAATCAATTGTCTGGGGGCATGCAGCGCCGTGCCGAGTTGGCGCGTGCACTCATCAATGATCCTGCGGTCATGATCCTGGATGAACCGTTCCGCGGCCTTGATGCGATGACGAAGGGGCTGATGCAGGAATACTATGCACAGCTATTTGAAAGCTCGCGGAATACACATTTATTTATCACGACGGATATTGATGAAGCGATTTTCCTCGCTGATCGTCTACTTATCATGTCGAATTTTCCGCTGCGACTGCGGCAGGTCATCAAGGTCGATCTGCCACGCCCACGTCGGTTGGTCGATGTCGTGACAAGCGATACAGCGAACCAATTAAAAATGACTGCACTTTCGATTTTGCACGAAGAGGCTCTAAAATCTTTTGCAGTTGGAAATCAGTCGGCAGATCATCTCATCGAATCTTATAAGCAACGCTATCGTGCCGGCCCCAACTAGCTTGTGTGCGCGCCATCATGGGGTTATGCAGCCTCGGCTTCCGCGTTCACACCGGACTTTGCAATGCTGGAAAGTGTCTGGTCCGTTTTTCTTTCTTCGGCCAACGTCTCTTTTAGAAGTTGGCTGGCTTTCTTTAAACCGAGTTCGTCTGCCCAAGTGATGAGCGTTCCGTAGCGAGAGATTTCATAATGCTCAACGGCTTGAGCGGCAGCGAGTAGGCCGGCATCCAGGGCAGGGGCGCCTTTGTACTCAGACATGATCTCTTTGCCTTCGTCCAAGATCCCCATAATTGCATCGCAGGTTTTGCCGCGAGTCGTTTCACCAAGCTCCTCGAAGACGGATTCAAGGCGCTCGACCTGCCCCTCTGTTTCTTCGAGATGCTTTTCGAAAGCTGCCCGCAGGTCATCGCTCTGAGCTGCCTTCGCCATCTTCGGCAATGCGCTCATGATCTTCTTTTCAGCGAAGTAGATATCCTTGAGCGTGTCATGGAATAGATCCTTGAGAGTTTTAGCCTTCGCCATGGGTGCCAGCCTCTAATTGGGGTGTGTGCTCGCGTCGAGAACAGGTCAGATGTCAGCGCGTACCGATGCGTTGGTGTCGCGGTCAGAAACCGGCAAAATGACCGCGTCCATCGTCCCCGTTGTGGCCGGTTGTCACCCGGCGCGAGTGTTCATTAATGTTTTCGTATTGATATGGTTTCATCTATCTAGCCGGAGCTTAACTTCGATTCGTGAGGGAAACGCCTTCGGCGCCTCTCCGCTTGGTCAGTTGGTGTGTCAAGCCAAACCCGTTGGGGTGCCTTTGTTATGGCCCTTGTGCACAGTTTGGTACTCGCGCGCGTGCCAGCAAATACGGAGCAGATGGGCCACCTCATCGCGGGTAAGCCAGCGGTCACGGGCTTCCCCTTTGGGTGGCAAAACCACACGTACGATGCCACGGTGGAAGATTTTGCGGCGTGGGGATGGCGTATAGCGTTTCTCTTGAGCGCTGTGCTCGTGGTTCTTCCTGCCGATAAGCTTCGACTATTTTTCGTCGTGGTACTGATTGCGCTCGCGGCTCAAATGGCTCTCTACGCATTTGGAATTCGGTTTATCTAAATGGCCTCCATAACAGCACCATCGGTTTTAAGGAATGTGATGACTGAAAATCTGGCAAAGCATGCACTTCTCGAGCGCCGGATTTCCAAATTATTGGAATGGGGAACATGGATCGGTTGCGCTATCGTCAGCGTCGGCATCACCATGGGGCTATTTGCGGCTGTTGAGTTTCAGCCCGTTTCCGTGCGTCTAGTGTCGATAGGCATTGCCATCTTTATCGCCATGCCGATTCTCGGAGTCGCCGTGATGACGCTCACATTCATCCGCGATGAAGACACAGTTTTCGCGATCATTTCCTTTCTGGTCTTGCTGATTATAGGGTTAGGCGCTGCTATCGGTGTTCTTCACGTCGATTCGGTTCTTTAGCGGCGGCCTCGCGCGCGTCAGCGACAACATGCTGAAAGCCTTCATAGGTGAGAGCTTGATTGACCCGGAATTTTCCAACTAGAAACCCTGGCGTGCCCTGTAAACCAATAGCGTCGGCTTGTTCGAGATTTCGCTTAATGAGTGCGTCGATGGCCGAGGCATTGATTTTCATATCCTGATTCAGTCGATCTATATCGACGTCAGTCTTTCTAATTGCAGCGAGCATTTTCTCGACCGCGACGCCAGTACCCGGAATATTCATCATCGCTTCGTGAGCTGCGAGATATTTGCCTTGATACTTTGCGGCTAACGCCAGTCTCGCCCCGGAAATCGATGTTTCTTCCAAGATTGGCCAATCTTTGTAGACCACCCGAATGTTGCCGTCAGAGCGTACAATCCGCTCAAGGTGCGGTGCGGTCGCCTTGCAAAACGGGCAATTATAATCGAAGAAATCGATGATGGTCAGATTGCCGTTTGAATTGCCAGCGGTCGGCGACTCGGGATCGTTGAAAAGCATATGCTTCAACTCCTCGAGCGAATCGTCGGCTCTCACTCTTGGTATGAAGAAAAGCGCCGTCGATGCGGTGGCTAATCGCAGAAATGACTGTCTGGAGAGTTCGATGGTCATTTTAACTCCGGTGTAATGTGCTGCGCGACCAATGCCGCGTCACAAACGTGCATAAGATTCAGGAAGAGTGTGCGCGATTGCCGCGCGTTGGAAACGTCCGTTGCAGATGAGAGCTCGCGTTCGTCAAGTCGGTGGATCGATAGCGTCTCAAGGTCAATTGATTGAGTAACTGGCGGATCGCACGTCGCGTTTTGCTCGCACCTTTGATACGTGACACGTATCTCTCCTTTTTCCGGTATGTCCTCAATGATGTTCGCCATGGCGATGCCGCGGTAAATTTCTTTTGTTGGGGATATTGAAGGATGCACGCGCAACCCTGGCGCGCTCACCATCCTTAGGGGGCGTCCATCGATCGTGACTTTTATGGTGTCGCGGTAGAGAAATGATTTGGGTGCGATAATCCAAGTCAATTCGAGGCCAATTGACTCGTCGTCACGTTCCACGCTGAACTTGACCCTCTGATCTAGGTCGTCAGGCGTTGCCCCGAAGGCCGAGGTGGTCGCGAGGGCCGCAATCGGTAAGATGACCAGTAGATTGCGCAATTTTCGGCTATGAGACATGGAATACCCTGAATTCGCATGCTCTTTGTTGCGTAGCCACCTTAAGGCAGCCTTAAGTGCTCGCGCGCTGGTTGACCACCTTCTGTGATGGCGGCCTCCGTTCTAGGATTCAAGTAGATGCTTCACCGCAAACTGCTGACTTCGCCAGTCAGGGTTTCCTTAGAAAGTTCGCCAGCTTCGACAGATTGAATTGTTCCATCACGTCCAATGAATAACGTCGTTGGCAGGCCTCGTATTCTGTAGTGCCGAGCGAGTTGGCCATCGGCATCAACTACAACGGTGTCGAGCGAGATATTCTGTCTATTTAGGAAAGTGGTGATCGTAGATTGATCGTCTCCTTGATTGGCAAAGATAAAATCAACAGAAGATTGCCCGTGTGCAAATTCCGCCATCATGGGTAGCTCTCGCCGACAGGGCGGGCACCAGGTCGCCCAGAGATTGAGTACCAGTGGGCGGGTCAATTTCGCTCCCAAAACGATGGCTCTGCCGTCTGTTGTTTGAAACGACGTCGTAGGCAGCGGAATGTTCATATTGCTCTGTGCTGAGACCAAAAGGACAATTCCAACGCCGGCCGCCGCAGCACCGATCGGAAGACTGCTCCATGCCAGCAACCTAGTGTTTCGCAAGTAGAGGAGGGTTGCTGCTGAAGTCGCAATTAAGCCGCCGATCCAGGAAAAACCACCCTGCCAAACGGAAAGGATTCTTATCGGCTCTTGAATAAAGTCTGTGGGATATTGAATGATATGCCCGATCCGGGAACCTAAAGGGAAAATGACGATGACCAATGACGCCCATGAATGAAAGCGGTCATCCACCTTTGTCGCCATAAGCAATGCGACGACAATAAATGCCAGAGCCCCGATAACGGCAGCAAAGTGCTGGGTCGAGAGCATCAACGGCCCAATCGCGACCGCACCCATTATTGCTCTCCGCCGCGCGAGGATGCCAACAGCGATTGGGTCGATATTTCCCCGACCAGACGTGTTGCAGGAATTTCATTCGCACTTTTGTCGAAAAAAATCATGGTCGGAGGACCGATAACATGAATATCGCGCATCAGTGCGCTGTTGGCGGCGCTGAGGTTCGTGACGTCGACTTTGATGCGATGATAATCATGCAGCGCAGCCTTCACGTCAGGCGAATCCAAGACCTCTCGATCGATCGTCTTGCAGGAAACGCACCACTCCGCAGTCACATAGACTAGCGTCGGCTTGTCGTCGTCGCGCGCAAGGCGAAGTTGCTCCTGGAGATCTGTCGTTGAGGATGCCTTCGTGAAAGAAATATTCTCGGCTTCAGCCCTTCTGGTGGTCACGAAGATGGATTGTAAAGGGCGAAGAGGGTCTGTGGCTCCACTTGACGCACCCACGAAGAGAATGGCGCCATAAAGTAGCACTACAATTCCGGCTGCCTTCTGCAGTCGGAAGCGTGGTGCGTCATAGGCGAAATTTTCGAATACACCCAGGAATACCGACATCGTAATCAAAGCGATCGCACAAAGAGCCAAGGAAATGTGGGGCGGCAAAATCCGGCTTGCCATCCAGATTGCAGCAGCCAGAAATACGAAGCCGAAGGTGTATTTGACATACACCATCCAGCCGCCCGCCCGCGGCAGTATGCGTCCCCCCAATACACCCAGCAGGACCAAAGGAAGACCCTGGCCGAGACCGAGAGAAAACAGTGCGGCCGCACCTAGCCGAGCGTTACCGGTTTGCGCGATATAGAGAAGGGCCGCTGCTAATGGTGCAGTGACACAAGGACCGACGATCAACGCCGATGTGAATCCCAACAAGACGGTTGAGCCGAATGATCCAGTCCTGCTTTCCTGAACGCTGCTGATCTTATTAACCCAGCGGGAGGGCAACTGAATTTCGAAAAAGCCGAACATTGACATCGCCAATACTGCAAACAGACCAGCAGTTGCGATAACTGCATATGGAGATTGCAGAACGATCTGGAGATTTTCTCCGGACCATGCCGCCGCTATGCCCAACATGCCGAAGGCGGTGGCCATGGCGACGACATACGCTGAAGACAATGCAACGCCGCGTGAGGCGGAGAGCTGTTCACCCGAACGAGCGAGTGTTGCAGCGAGGATGGGATACATCGGTAAGACGCAGGGCGTAAACGCGAGGAAAAGGCCGAATACGAAGAAGCTAGCTATTACCCAGATCGGCCCTCCGGAATGAAGTAGCGAGCTCACAAGTCCGGAATCGGTGTCTTCCGCCAGATGAAATCCGCTTGCGGTTGCCTCTGCGGGAGCAGAGCGAATAGTCTCCGAAGAAATAATGCTCGCAGTATCTGAGACGGAAAGTGTCTTCAGGTCGATGAATTTTGTAATCGGCGGATAGCAGATGCTGTTTTCCTTGCAACCTTGGTATTGGAGTTTGATCTCGGCGATAGCAGAAGCAGGAACGGAGGTCGAAAGGTTACTATGGTAGATTACGGTAGATCCAAAGGTTGGATCTAGCTTGGTAACGCCTGCGGGAAGAATGAGGTTGATTGACTTTTGGCTAGATGTATCGCCAGCGCGGATATGATCTCGATAAAGATAGTAGCCCGGAGCAATCTTCCAGTGCAGAGCGACCTGGTCGTTTTCGCTTCGATCAACCGACAGTCTGAAAGCATCATCGGCTTTCAGGATGCTTGTCTGGGCTGATGCGTAGGAAGCTCCTATTGCGGTTACGATAAAAAAAGCCAGAAATAATGTTCGTTTCATGGATCTCTCTTTGGTCCGCTATCTCAATGGAATGTTTGTTTGACAGTTGCGTCAGCGCGCGAAGTGTTGAAGTCGCGTGATGAGACTTTCGGCATCGAAGCTACCAACGGATCGTGTTTTGGGATATTCGCGCCCCGTATGCGTGTCGGAGACGAAGACGGTCGGTGGCCCATCTACCGCAAGCGATGTGAGCAATTTCTTGTTGCTCTCGCTCATTGACGTCACATCGATGCGAATCAGCGCCATTTGAGCCAGCAGCTCGGCAACCTCCGGATTGGGCAGAATTCGCTCGGTAATGATCTGGCAGAATTCGCACCAGTCTGCGCCGATCTCGACCAGCGCAAAGCGGCTTATCGTGCTGGACGTACGCAGTGCCGCGCCGTAGCCCTCAATAGAGCTGATGGGGCCGATTTTGACACCTCGCGCAATGACCGCCGCACGAGCGAATCCGAGTCGCAGCATTGCACAGGCGGTAGCGCCACCAGCAAATGCTCGTCGCGTCAAAGGGGTGGCTTTCCACCAATTGGGGGCGGGTGGCTGGAATGGTCGATGTTTCTGGTCCAAGGCGGGTCCTCCACAACGGTCCCGCACTGACCTTCTCGTCCTACCTTAATGCAGGCTTAAGAGTGTGATTCCACGCAACCGATCAGGATTTGATTGGGCTGGATGGTAAGGTAAGAGAACTCATAGCCGGATCAGGAATGACGACGATTTTCGTGCCGTTTCTGACATTATTGTACAGGTGGATTACATCCTGGTTTAGGAGCCGAATGCAGCCTGACGACACGGCTTTGCCAATCGATCCCGGTTCACTAGTGCCATGCAGGCGGTACAGAGTGTCGCGCCCATGGTCGTGAATATAGAGCGCTCGCGCGCCAAGTGGATTACGCAGGCCGGGCTGCATTCCGCCATTCACTATGCTATATCGCTTGAGTTCGGGTTGCCGCTGAATCATAGAATCTGGTGGTACCCATCGCGGCCATGCGCGTCCATATGCGACCAATGCGCGTCCAGACCATTCGAATCCTTCCCGTCCCACGCCAATCCCGTATCGCGTGGCGCGTTGTCCGGGCAGGACGTGATAGAGATATTTGGCAGGCGTATCGACAATCAAAGTACCTACGTCTTCTGACGAGGTGTAATCGACGTCCCGACGCCAATAACGCCGTTCGACTTGGCTGACGTCTACCTCCGGGATTTGGAAGCCGCCATCGGACAGAGCGCGGTACATCGGGGGAACGGTCGGTGACGTGTCCGGATAGCCTGCGCTCGAAAGTGAGCTCGGCGAGTTGCCGTCGGTGACGCAACCGGAAAGTGCAAATGCGCTCAAACCAAGCAAAGCGCGCCGTGAAATCTTGCTTGAATCGCCAGAGAGTAAGTCAGCGGCTATGTCGCTTGGAATAGACGACAAAAGCCTGAGTACAGAAGCGGCGCGCATTGACGATCCTCGTTGTGTCATGAGGACAACCGTAGGATCGTACGAATCTTAAACCAGCCTTAAGAGGCCGACACTTTGTAACACCTACAGGCCATGTGTCGTCGCGGTTGCCGGCGTAGGTGCGAGCGTGCCGAGCGCGACCCATTCATTACTATCGCTTTGGCTCTGACGCTTGACGTAACGATACCCTGTAGCGTCCCACCGCAGGATTTGAGAGCTCTCATTATCCAAGATGAAATCGCCCTTGTCCGACACGACCGTTAGTACAGCGTGTCCTTCGTCATTCTTGTCGTGAACGACTGTGATCAGTAGCGATTCGCGGGGCCAGCCTGCGCTCATCAAGATCTTGCGTTTTTGCAATACATATTCTTCGCAGTCGCCGTATCCATCCGTGGGATATGACCACTTTTCGATAGTGCCCCAATGATCCATGTCGGTGATCGGCTTAATCTTTTCGTTAACCTGACGGTTGACCCTTAAAAGATCGTTCCAAGCTTCCTGCGTCATGACAATGGCACGAGGCATCGTCTTAGTGGTGCTACACTCCGCCGAATTGTCGCGGCAAAACTGTACCCAGCCCATCGGAGATCGCACCGAGGTGCCAATGCTGGCGTGGATTGACTCCTCCTCAGCATTTGCAGGTCCCGCATATCCAATAGATAAGATGCAGGCTAATAAGCGGGTTAAGAGAGCGAAGTCTCGTTTCGTCTTGAACATATTGGCCCCCTGTTTTGACAGGCCTTTGCTCTCATGACGAATTTCACGGGAATATAAATTATCTCGTCAAATTTGAAACAACCGCTCTTTTAACCAGGACAAGGCAGACCATTTATCAAAACCCAAAATAGAGAATTGCTGTTCTCGTTCTAGCCGCCGCTATCTTGAGGTGTCTATGATCTGCTGTATCTGCACGGCCCCCACAGCGCCGACAATAAGATTGTTGCCGATGACAAAGCTCGGAGTACCATTGACACCAAGCGCTTCAGCGATTGACATGTTTTCGCTCAAGATCGCATCAATTTGTTTATCGTGGAGATCCTTGCGAGCCTGAGTTTCATTCAGCCCAAATTTTTCCCCGATTAATAGCGCAAGCTCACCATTCATAGTTCCTTTGACTTTCATCAACGCTCGATAGTAGTGGGCTTGTAGATCAGCGTTTTGGAACTGACGTGATGCGGCCAAGGCAACGTGGCTTGCCTCGGTGGATTCTTGGCCAAGGATTGGAAATTCCTTCAGCACCACGCGTAAATCGGGGTTTGCTTCGATAAGAGTTTGGATATCGTCAACTGAGGCTCGGCAGAAGGGACAATTGTAATCGAAAAACGCCACCATGTTGACTGTGCCGTTAGGGTTTCCTAGGACGATGCTGCCGCGGGACGAGACGAGTTGGTCGTGGTACTTTGCAATAGCCTGAGTCTGTGAATTGCGTTGTGCTTCTTGAGTGCGACGTTCAAGTTCTATGCTGGCCTCGCGAAGGACTTCGGGATTCTCGATCAGATAATCCCGCACGATGAGTTCGATATCGTGGCGCTGCGTTGCCGAGAATGAAGTAGAAGCGGTCTGAGCACGAGCCGTGCTAGCGATTGCCAAGGTTACTACTATCAGCATTGCTTTTTGAGCAAGATAAATTCGCATCACGTTTCGCCTCCTTTGACCAATCCAAGCGATCGGACTAAGTGCCGCCACGGCTCATGCTTTGATCAGTCGAAGCGTCCCGCGGTACGGAGCGGAATGATTTCTGCGGCCCCCTTCAATGGGGAATCGCCACTGCATTTCGACGCGGAGACCACCAGTCGGACGGTTTTTTAATCTCAGCTCCGCGCCACTGGCCCGCAAAGCTAGGTCGACGATTGCGAGACCAAGACCGCTACCAGAAGGGCTTTTGTGACGCCCGCGGAAGAACCTCTTGGTGACGAGATGGATTTCTTCATCCGGAATTCCTGGCCCATCATCTTCTACGGCAACAATAAAAGTATTGGCTTTCTGTTCAACCAACCATCTCACGGTGCCGCCCTCTTGCATGTGACCGATGGCATTCTCGTGGAGGTTGCGGAGGGCTAGAAGCAATAGCTCACGATTGGCGGGTAATACTGCCATTCGCAAAGTGGGCTCTATGGTCACATGGATGCCGTCATTGGCTGGCGCAAGCGCTTCCACAACCTCTTCTAGCGCGCTCCCGACATTGACATTGCTTTCCGGCGTTACGATACGCGTCGCGTCGAGTTTTGAGATTGCCAGCAACTGTCGAACTAGCCGCGAGGTCCGATCCACCGATACGAGAATTTGCCGCAAAGCGGCCTGACGTGTAGTATCGTCGACTGCAGACATCGAGATTTGCGCTTGCATTCTCAGGCCCGCAAGTGGGGTACGCAGTTCATGTGCGGCGAAAGCGGTGATCTCGCGCTCACGCTGGCGGGCGTCTTGAACCTTCACAAAAAGTTCGTTGAGGGCTGTCACGAGAGGCTGAATCTCGATTGGCGCTCGGTCGATCGCAATCAAGCTCGTATCGTCCGCGCTGCGGTGCTTTAGTTCGTTGGCGATGTTTCGAAGAGGGACAAATCCGCGGTGCAAGCTGGCCCAGATCAGAAGACCGAGTAGCGGGATGACGAATAGAGCGGGTGTGAGTAAACCTTTGATGATTTCCGCGACGAGATGGTCTCGCACGCCCAATCTATCGCCAACTAACACTCGAACGCCTTTGTCAGCATTCTCCATGGTGAATACTCGCCATGTCTCGCCATCAATGACGCGCTCTGAGAAGCCGTTCGGGACATCACTCAGCCTTTCGTCTGGCGCACCGCTCGATCTCGCAACCATGCGGCCATCGAGCGACCAAATCTGGCAAGAAAGCTGCCGTTCAGTGGATGCTAGCTCAGCAGATTTCAGTCTTGAGGAAGAATGCGGGCCGGAATCGTTAGGTATCAGGGACGACGCCATACGCGCTGCTTCTTGTAGACGCGCGTCGAGGACGCTTTCGATCTCCCGCTGGCTAGCGACATAAATCCAGCAGATAGCCGCCAACCATATGATTCCGGTAGCAGTTAAAAGAATTGCAAAAAGCCGGTTTCTGAGCGAACTCATGAATCGAGCCTCATGCGATAGCCAATTCCGCGGATGGTCTCGATTTTTTCGCGTCCCACCTTTGTTCGAAGCTTATGGATGTGAACTTCTACCGTGTTGCTTTCGATCTCTTCCTGCCATCCGTAAAGGCGACTTTCGATCTCATTCTTGGACATCACACGGCCAGGATGACTCATTAGGGCTGACAGAATTGAAAATTCTCGCCGCGAGAGAGGATTCGTTTCATCATTTACGGTGACGGTCATTTGCGCGGGATCGAGTGTAAGGCCATTGAAGGTCAAGCACGGTGAAGCGCGCCCAGTCTGTCGACGGCATATCGCTCGCACGCGCGCGGCTAGCTCATCGAGGTCGAATGGCTTTCCGATGTAGTCGTCGGCGCCAGAATCCAGGCCTTTGATACGATCCGCAATCTCATCGAGAGCCGTCAGCATCAGAACTGGAGTTCTGTCGCCGCCGGCCCGTAGCTCTGTCAGCAGATCGAGACCGGAGCCGTCGGGCAGCATGACATCCAAGACCAGCGCGTCGAATTCACTCAATGCGGCCGCGGCTCGGCCGTCGGCACATGTGGATACGACGTCCAAGGTGGCGCCAAACATACCGAGCCCGACCTTAAGGCCGTTCGAAATGACGGGATCGTCTTCCACGATCAAAATGCGCAAGTTGGAAACTCCGGCAGGCCGCTCCCGCTCGCCGATGAAACTTAAGTTGACCTTAAGACCATCCGAATGGGGGCCCGGCCCTATCTACTACGCAAAAGGAAGCTGCCTGTTACGTCAGATAGCAACAAAGGCTGCGGAAAATGCCGAACGCTTACCTGGATGTCAGCACCCTGACATCCAGAGGGCAACCAAAACCAATGATGCAACGTCGCATGAACGAGAAAGGAATCGTCAACGCTGACATCGGCATCGCTAGCTGCTAGCGAGAAATGCCGGCACCCGAAGATGCCGGCACGAGAAATTAGTTCTTCTTCATCGAATCTTTTTTCATGCTATCGTTGTGCATTGGATCTTTCTTCATCGTGTCCTTCTTCATGCTATCGTTATGCATAGCATCGCCTTTCATGGCGTCTCCCTTCATCGTGTCTTTTTTCATGCTGTCGTTGTGCATTGAGTCCTTCTTCATTGCATCCTGTGCATGAACGGGGATCGCGCCGAAACCGAGGCTAGTTGCGATAAGGGCGGAGCTGAAGATTTTGGTGAGATTCGTCATGGTCATTCCTTTCGGTAGATGGCATGCCGAGCGAAATGCTCGGCTGTTCTGGGGCTCACGTTGCTGCAAGCCCGAGGTGGATCATCAGTCGGTTGCGGCGGCGAGAATTGGGCCGCCGTTCGGTGACTGAACGAGGATGGCAGTTTTCTGGCCGGCAGGTGCGGCTGCTACCGAAAAGTTCGAGGGAGTACCATTCCATGAGCCCAAGTGGACGAGTTCGTGAACCACATTCGCGTGCGGAAGCGTACGGCCCGTATTCTCACCGCGCTGGATAGGCACGTTGACAACATGAGGATCGTATCGCACGAGCCAGACATCTGCGGGATGAGACGGGATATTCGCGGCGAAAACGCTCACGCGCCCGCTCTCGATAAGGATTCTCGGAGCATCGTCCCGGGAGCGTGCCTCAGATTTTTTAATCGCTGATTGCGCCTCTGCGAAGTCTCGACCGACGAGTGAAAGGCGGCCGTCAACTACCATTTGTGGCGTGAAGGCCCCGCTTTCGCCAAGCGGAGCTTCGTAGGTTTCCTGACGGGCAGTATAATCCTTGCGTCCAAAGATGTCCTTCCAACCTAGATAGTCCCAGTACGTGACGGAAAAGCTCAGCGCCAGAACGTTCGGTTCATCCTTCAAGCGGATTAGGTTGGCATTTGCGGGCGGGCACGATGAGCAGCCTTGGCTAGTGAAAAGCTCGACGACGGTAAGAGGGCGCGTCTCTCCAAAAGCGGGACCGATAACGGTTAAAAGCGCGAACGTACTTACAGAGAAGGCGAGAGTGCATTTGCGAAAGTTGGAAAATTTAGCCATCGGCCACTCCTCACTGCTTCGATGCAGGAGAGTTCGACCGAAACTAAAGCAAGTTACATCATCACGAGTTAGTGATAACTGGACTTGGAATGACAGGTTGCTGTCGAGTTCTGTAACTTCCGCATCGCTGAAAGCGAAAGGGCAATAGATCACGTGCGGATAACTGAAGACATGCTCAGATCGCTTATGATGCGGAGCCTGACAGGAGACGAAAGCGCTTATCGAACGCTCCTCACTGAGGTGGGCGTGCTGTTGCAGGACTATTTTCGCCGGCGCCTCAGAGATGGCTCTGTTGTCGACGATCTCGCGCAAGAAACGCTGATTGCCTTGCACCGTCGTCGGATGACCTATGAGTCGGACCGCCCCTTCACAGCCTGGCTGTATGCAATTGCGCGATACAAGCTTATCGATTATCTGCGCCACCGGCGGCGGCATCAGACACTTTCCCTCGATGAGACAAACGAGGCGCTCCTCGCAATGGACGAGACGATTACATGGAATGACCGTGAGGACGTCGAAAAGATTCTGGCGAGTATTCCGGAAAGACAGCGTGCTTTGCTCCGCGCGGTCAAACTGGAGGGTCGTTCGGTCGCAGAAGTATCTGTTGCGAATGGGCTAAGCCCGTCCGCTGTAAAGGTGACGATCCATCGCGCGATCAAAACCCTTGCTGGGCGCTTTGCCCAAAAGGAGGAGCAATGAACGACTTTGACCCCTCCTTAGGGCTGATAAATCTGCTGGTGTCTGATCTGAAGCCCGTCCGTACAGGTGTTGTGCGCCGCCAGGTGCTGGCTGCGCTTGGCATTTGCGCTATCGCAATGCTTATGATCGTTCTTCAGCTCTGGGGGGTAAGGCCTGACTTAGTTGCAGCGCTTCCGACGATGGCCTTCTGGACCAAAGAGGCATTTGTCATAGTGCTGACGATTGCCGGCGTCGGCGCCATGCTTCGACTTGCCAGACCCGACGGCGCGGCCCGTGCTTCTGCCCGTTTTGCTTTTGGAACTGCCATCACGATGGCCGTTCTTGCAATGTTACAGATCGCGACAAGCCCACAAAGTCTTTGGCGACATCTCGTCATGGGCAAGACTGCCGAGGTATGTCCCTGGCTCATCATGCTACTTGCCTTACCGATTCTTGCCGTCGCGCTTTTTATAATGCGTCGTATGGCGCCGACTCAGCTCACGGCTGCCGGCGCCGCGGCTGGTCTGGCCGCCGGCGGACTTGCGGCGCTCGTATATTCAGTTGCGTGTGACGAGAGTGCGATGCCTTTCATTCTGGTTTGGTATGGCGCTGCAATCCTTGCAATGACTCTGCTAGGCGCTGTGCTGGGCCCTCGGACAATACGGTGGTAGACACCACAGCCGTAAAAGAAAGGCAGCAATGCACGGTAAAATCTGTAACACTCGCGAGTCTTCCTCGTAGTTCACTGGGTTGGCGGAATAACTCAGGAGAAATACGCTATGTTCGACATGAAAAACTTGAGTAAGTTGAAGATGCTCGACGATAACAGCCCGAAGGCAATGAAGGCATTTTGGGATTTCAATAATGCGACATTCGAGGACGGGGCGATAAGCAGCGCCGAACGGGCTGTATAAAACGGATCCCGGCGCCTACCTTGCTGGACTTTCAGCTTTAGGAGCATCAGATCCTTCTTCCGTTTTATTTGTGGCTGGTTCTCCTCATGATGTGCCGGGCGCGAGCGCAGTTGGCATGCCGGTCTATTGGTCGAACCGTTTTAACGACCTCCTTCCAGGAAATTCGCAGCCGCCGTTGATGAATGAGAAAAATTTGCTTGCGCTGCCCGTTCTATTGGCGGCTGGCCCTATCGCGAAGGAATAGTTTATTGTGGTGTACGCGCGGTATTATCTCGACGGTCTGGATTTCTAATCGTCTTAGACTTTATTGAATCCGCCGAACCTCGTTGAGGGCCTGTTTAAGAAGTTCAGCGCCGAATGGCAGATATGCAAACTGAGATGCTTGCTAAACTCTCTCAGCTCTTCATTCTGCGAGTTGGATTGTCAACTTGAGGTAACAAGATGGTTCGGCTGACAGATCTGCCAGAAGGGCAAGCCAAACGCCTCGCCGAACTGGAATGCCCTGATTTTCAGACCAGCCCGTGGGTGAGTGGCCCACCGCTTGCTGAACGGCGCGTGGCGGTCATCTCGTCCGCTGGGCTTTTTGTGCAAGGCGAAGCCGCTCCGTTTCGCGGTCGCGATGCCGATTATCGGGCGATCCCTAGGGAGGTTTTGCCAAAAGACGTTCTATGCAGTCATATCTCTATTAACTTCGACCGTACTGCGTTTCAGGAAGACTGGAACGTAATTCTTCCTCTTGATCGGCTTAAAGAGCTCGCGGAGGAGGGGACGATCGGTTCGGTCGCTGAAATGCATTACTCGTTTATGGGGGCGATTGATCCCACCGAAGCGGAAGGTTATGTCCGCGAACTGGCGGTGAGATTGAAGCAGGACAAGGTCGACGCGGTTTTGCTCTGTCCTGTCTGACCCATCTGCTCGCGCGCCGTGAGCGCGCTGGCTCACTATCTGGAAGAAGAGGGCATCGCGACAGTCGCGATCAGCCTCATTCGGCCGCAAACAGAAAAAACCAAGCCACCACGAGCGTTGTGGGTGCCGTTCGAGCTCGGCCGTCCCCTCGGACCGCCAAGCAATCCAGCTTTTCAGAAACGCGTGATTCGAACCGCCTTGCGATTGCTTGAGCGCGAAGAAGGTACCGGCACTATCGATAATTTCCCTGACGATGATCCGCGTAGCGTGCCAGATGCGGCGTGGCGACCGCCGATCACTAGTAGCTTTCTTTCAGAGGAACCGAACGCCGCACTTGCTCGATGGTTGCGCGAGGAAATCCGACTACTCGCGCAGGCGCATCAGCAATGGAAGGCCAGGCACAATCGCACGACGGTTGGATTTGCGAGAGTATCGATCGAAGAGTGCGCCGATTTCGTGGGGGGATGGATGACCGGTGCCGTGACGCCAAGTCCATGGAGCGATCTGTCGGGGTCGATGATGCTGCGTTTTTGTGTGGACGATCTGAAGGCATATTGCCTGGAGGCTGGTGCGGCTGGCGATGGGCAGCCATCCGGAAAACAGCTCAGAGAGTGGTTCTGGAACGGCACAGCGACCGGGAGCGCAATCCGGGCTTTGAGAAAGGTCCTGCAGGCAAGTGACGATGAGCGATTGAGCCGTATCGTCAGCACCTTTCTGGTACCTGCCGCACAAATCAGACCGGGTGAATGAGTGGGCCAAGCAAGACGGCGCGCTGACGGCTCCCGATTATTCGGGAAAGTCTTTTCTTCAATACGCTCGGCAACTTCTCATCAATCCAGCGCGCTGGACTGGTATTTGTCGAATGGCAGCGCGGTGATCTCTTGCAGACGTCAGGCAGGGTTTTGACGCTGTTCAAGTGTAGAGAAACAAATCGCCCGAAGATGGCCAGCGAACGTGGCGGTTGTTCCCGAGCGCATTTTCAGCAAACGAGAAGCTCTGTCGCTACTAATAGAATCGCCTGCCCGTTTGGCAATCGTCAGACAGCGATATTTTTAAATTTCATGCGAAATTTCGTAGAGATGTCAGCCTCCTGACATCTTAGAGAATCCAAATCGTATCAGATGGGAGTGATGAAGCTAGAAGCCGTCGATAGCAATGCATTTAGGTGTTCGATGCGCAGGTTCGCATCGAGTGTTTGCGTGATAACGACCGGAGGACCCTGTCCCTCTGGAATGACCGCGACGTCCGTTTGCAGCCTATCAACTGAGCCAGCATCCATCTTGGTGGCGTTAAATAACGGAGCCAAGACTACCAAAGCAATCATCGAAAACGGCTCGTTTGCTCTGAATGTCTTGTCTTCAGGTCAAGGGTGTTTGGCAAAGCTCTTTAGCTCCGATGCTTTGCGCCTGTCGAAGACGTTGTATCTTACAAGAAAGACAATCGTTGGTGTTACAGGTGTTCCTCTGATTAGAGGGACGTGTGCCGCCATGGAGTGTCGCGTCGATGAGGTCATGGCTCGCGGAAGCCATAGCATTATTATCGGTAGAGTTGTTTCAACTTCTGACCGAAATCTGAATCCCCTACTTTATCACGATGGTTCATATGGCTCGTTTTCAAATGCGGAGTTTAAAACAACTCCGCCAGTTAGAGCAGCCAAGTTGCAGAGCGATCTCGGATTTTCATGTGGGTAAGCTAACAATCTAATATTTCGTCTCGCGGAATAGTGTTCTGTAATTCGTCTTTTCATTAATTCAGTCATGTGGAACGATTTATTCCATATAAATATGGAGTAATATCATGGCTCATGTCGATCGGGTACTTATTCGGCTTCTGCGTGTCGAACTAGCCCAACCCTATAAATTATCATTCGCCACAGTTCTGGCTTTTGACACGTTGCTGGTCGAGCTCCTCCTTGACGATGGAACAAAGGGTCTCGGGGAAGCCACAATTCTAACCGGCTATACCGATGAGACGGTCGGGGAGTGCTGGCGCGCGGCGCAGGACATTGCAGCGCAAATCCGAGGCAAAACGGCCCGTGAAGCAACCGATATTCTCACCGCGTGGATACCCAGTAATCCATTCACGGCGACGGCGTTTGGCACAGCGTTCGAGATGGCAGCCGATCATCCTGCGCTTCGCGTTGTTGGAAACGTACCAATCCTCGGAGTGATCAACACTTTGGAAGAAAAGAAGCTTGCCTCAGAGGTCGAAGCTCTGATGAAGGCTGGCTTCAAGACGTTGAAGGTCAAGGTAGGATGGGAGGTTGATCCCGACCTAGCCCGGGTGGGCGCCGTGCAGCAGCTTCTGGCAGGAACTGACGTCAACATCCGCATTGACGCCAATCAAGGCTTCAGCCCGGAAGACGGTGTGCGATTTGCGAGATCGCTTAGCCCAGATCATGTCGAACTCTTCGAGCAGGCCTGTGATGCGGACGATTGGGAATCCGCCGTAGCGGTCAAGAATGCGGCTCGCGTGCCTATCATGTTGGATGAGTCAATCTATGATATGGCCGACGTCGAGCGAGCTGCCAAATTGCAGGCGGCGAACTTGGTCAAATTGAAGCTCATGAAGCTTGGAAGCCTGACGTCCCTGGAAAGGGCATTGAGCCGGACCAAAGCTTTGGGGATGCAGGCTGTCCTTGGAAATGGTGTTGCGACTGAAATCGGATGCTGGATGGAGGCCTGCGTCGCCGCGGTTCGTCTGCGGGACGTCGCGGGTGAGATGAACGGATTTTTGAAGCAGAAAATTCCGACCCTAAAAAACCCGTTGACGATCCAAAAAGGAGCAATTGTTATACCGAACGGATATCTACCGGAGCTTGACGAGAAGGCTGTAGCCGCCATGCAGGTATCCTCGGAAAGCTTCCATAGATCGAATATGCGTGCCTGACAGGAGTTCTGTATGCCTCTCACTCGCCCAAAAGTGGCAGTAGCTGCGTCTCGCAGCTCCGGAGAGCCGGATGAGGCCGGCAGTTCGTACCTCGAAAAGGTGTTTGCTGCTCTAGAAGCAATTTCCTCCTCCGACCTACCAGTGAGTCTCAGTGAAGTCACGGCGCGGCTTGGAATACCAAAGCCTTCTGTTCATCGTATTCTAGCGCAGCTCGAACAAGCTCACCTTATAAAGCGAGATCTGGCCGGAAAGCGATACTTAAGTGGCGAACGCGCGACACGGCTGGCCTATACAACTCTTCAATCGGCGGCCCGTACGGCGAACGAACTCGTCCTTCGCGGACTCGTTAGTTCGATTGGTGAGACATTTAATATCAGCATCCTTGATGGTGCCGATATCGTATATATTCATCGTGTTGAGTGTGACTGGCCGCTCCGTAGCCATTATGCCGCGGGATCAAGATTTCCAGCGCACTGCACGTCTTCAGGGAAGGCAATATTGGCCTTCAGCTCGAAAGAAGTCCGTAAGCAATTTATCGACAACGTCGCATTGAAGCGCTTTACCTCAAATACAATCGGCAGCCGGACAAGGTTCATTCCGATGTTAGACCGCATTAAGCAGGATGGGTTTGCGCAAAACGATGAAGAATATATCGACGGAGTGGTCGGAGTAGCGGTGCCTATCCTCGGCAAAGACGGACGGGCGTTGGCCGGCTTATCGCTCCATGCGCCGTTGGCGAGACTTAGCTTGAGGCAGGCCCGGGAGCATGTGCCGGCGATGAAGCAAGCCGCTCGAAAGTTGGCTGCTCTCATTTCCTAGAATAATGCCCCCGCGGTGCGGGGGCATTTCGATTGTGGCTTTATAGATTTCTAAATGGGTCGATCTTGCTCAGTTAGTGGGTGATCTGGCCTCATGAAGATGCAGATGATTGCTCCGGCAAAGAGAATCCCGACGGCACTGACAAAGGGCAAGTCCCAGTTCCCGGTTTTATCAATCATGTAGCCAAATGCGATTGGCGAAATTGTGCCCGCGAGTCCCACGCCAACATTCATCAAACCACTTAGCAGACCGCAATGTTCTCGCGTGATATCCATTGGCACACACCACAGCGGCGCAACCAACAATTCTAGGAAGAAATAGCCGATTGCGAGCAGTGAAATGACGACAACCATCTGATTGGAAAGAATCGCAAGGGTAGTAAAAACACCGCAGGTTAGGAGCGCAAACGCGATGAGAGAACTTCGCGCAATCCACCGCTTTCCGGTACGCTCGAGAAGCTTATCGGAGATGACGCCTCCGAGAGTGTCTCCAATGACACCGCCGCCAAGCAGAAGTCCGGATAAGACGGCAGACCATTCCATCGACTGCCCGTATTTATGTTGGAAGTAGAGCGGCATCCAAGACAAGAACATCCACAGGATCCACGCGTAGCAAAAGAACACCGCCGTGAGAGGGATCACTCGGCGAATGATCAAAGAAAGTGGCGTGGCTTGCTGGTGCAGCCGGGACGGAGAGGGCAGGTTTGCAAGCTCGGATTCCGAAATTGTTGGATGAGAGCGTGGATCATCTCGGAAGAATTTCCACCAGGTCAATCCCCATAACAAGGAGACGACCCCGAAGACGATGAAGGAAAAGCGCCATGAGTGAGCGAGGATAAGAGCAGCGACAATAGGCGGAGCGATGGCGCCGCCGAGCCTTGCGAAGCTATGCGTAATTCCTTGGATCCAGCCAAATTGATTCAGCGGATACCAGTTACGCATGGCATGCGTTGCGGTGGCAAATGCTGGTCCTTCGCCGAGGCCCACCAAGAGGCGTGCGGCGACCAGGGCGGCCAGGCCGCCTACAAGGCCGGTTGCTATCGTCGCGATGCTTACGCAAACAGCGCAAATTGTTAGAACGGCTCTCGCTCCGTAGCGTCTTGCAAACCACCCACCGCCAGCCTGTCCGATCATGTAGGTCAATGAAAATGCGCCGAAGGCAAAGCCAAGCTGCGTATTTGAGAGGCTAAATTCCTTCGCAATGCTGCTTGCAGCTTGCGAAATGTTGACCCGATCAAGGTAGAACAAACAGTACATGACGCAGAAGATGATCGTGAGCGATCGTCTCGCTGAAAAGAGCGTAGCTATGCCTTTTGAAACTTGACGTGGACTTCGTTCGATTACCGCTTCTTGTTTCATTTCTCTTCCTCCCTATTGGCCGTTCTACGGCTCGTTATTGCTCGGGAAGCTTATTCGCGGCGCTACGAGTGGCAATTTAATATTGAACGTTTTATTCCGCGTGACGAGACAAGAATTGCGGGAGGCATTTTTTTGCTTTACGTATTGCTGACGGCAAGAGGCACGGTCGCTTCGTGCTATTCGTCGCGGCTGAGCCACATGCAACCTAAATGCGCGCGCAAGTGGTGGTGGCGCGCGAAGCGACATATGCATTCTGATAAATTGCTATGTGCAGGCAGATGGGGCTGTCAGCCAGATGACACTACGATAAAGAATCGCAACGATGAGTTCCGATGTGTGGCTTGAAGCATCGTCCTGAAATCTGCAGTCGTATTCAGCAAGCCATCAAAGCAATGTGCTCGTCGGCTTCGAATAGCTTCGCAAGTCCCGTAGGTGAAATGACATCTATGGAGCGAGCTGAACGTTTAATAAGGCCCATCTCGGCAAATCGTCGAAGCGTGCTCGTCACCGTCTGTCGGCGCGTATTGATCATTTGGGCGAGCTCTTCGTGTGTCAAGAATATCCCAGCGCGTTCCTGGCTAGCAGGCTTATTGGGATCGTTTCGACTCAGCGACAGAAGTGCATAGGCGAGGCGTTGTTCGACCGTCTGGGTCTGTAGCTCTCCAATACGAAAGTGCAGATCGCTTAGGCGGTCGACGACGAGGCGAAGCAGTTTAATACCGAGAGAGGGGTTGTCCTCCAATAGCCTTAAGAACGAGGCCTTCGTCAATTTCAACAGGTGGGACGGCTTCAGGGTGATGGATGTTGCGTCCCATACGCCGCGGGAGGTCAAACATGAAAGTCCAATGATGCTGCCAGGTAGATGAATCCGCAAAACGGATTCTTGCCCGCTCGCATGGGTTTGAAATGTTTTGACGGTCCCTGATAGCAAATAGTGGATGCAATCAGCAGGATCATCCTGACGCAGGATGATGGTCTCGCTATCGACATATCGCTCCGTGCCTGCACTCGCGATTAGGCGCGTTTCTGCCGAGGACAGGCTTGAGCCGAGATCAATTCCCAGACGTAAAGCGTATTCGCGCATTGGGGACCCTCGCTATACGCAAAGCGTACCGCCACCTTGGTGAGATGCAACAGGAATGTCGCTTGCGAGAGCATTTGTCATATTGCAACAGCTAACGGAACGTTCCGTCAGACGAAACGAATTAAAATTGTCAATCGACTGTCAGATGGCTGACAGACCTCCAGGAGAGGCAACGCTAGACCTTCCATACGATAATTTAAGTGACCGGGAGGAAATAATGGAATTTGGCGTGCGCTTGGCTGTGCAGGGTGAAATGGGAGCGAAGGGGCAGGGGTGGGATTACACCCGTGGTATGGCTCTCGAAGCGGAAGAGCTAGGTTACGATTCAGTTTGGCTCCCTGATCATGTCATCAATGCGCACATGAGCCGTGAAGTTCCGATGCTGGAGAATTGGACTGTTCTTTCGGCATTAGCTGCACTGACGAAGAAGGTGAAGTTCGGCGGGCATACATTCAACAATTCGTTCCGCAATCCCGCCCTGATGGCCAAAATGGCTGCAACCTTCGATGTTATGTTCGGAGGGCGGCTTTATTATTCGCTGGGATCAGCCTGGTTCAAAGACGAGAACGTTGGCTATGGGATGCCTTTTGATGAGCACGACGACCGCGTTGCGCGTCTGCGAGAGGCTTTGATTATCGCGAAGAAAATGTGGACGGAGCCCCGGACCACCTTCAAGGGCAAATTCTACCAGGTGGAAGATGCCATTTTGGAGCCGAAGCCGGTGCAGCGGCCGCATGTTCCGATTTGGGTGCCGGGCGATTCAGAAGCGACGAGGAACCTAACAGCTGAACTGGCCGACTGCTGGTTCATTTATTCGAAGCCGCCCGAGACCATTCGGGAATGGGCGAAGGATATGAAGCGCCGTGCTGGCCGCGACATACCGATTGCCGTCTCGACAGTGTGTCTGGCAGGTCTGCCGGATGCCGACGTCAAGAAGTGGAGTGAGCTCTACGCCCTTGAACGTAAGCACCGCTTTGCCGTGCCGCCGACGCCACAGGATATTCTGAACGAGAATCTGTGGGGATCGTCAAAGGATTGCATCGATCGTATCCGACAGTGGCAAGACGCTGGCGTTACGCATGTTGTAATCCAGCCTATTCCGCCTCTCGAAGGTATGAGGCATTTCGCGAAAGAAATTATGCCTGCTTTTAGGAAGTAGAGCTGAAAGCGCGGGGATAAGAGCCTCGCGCTCTCGTCTGTTAGCAAATCAAAACGGCACTCGCCACCGGCGTCGTAGCTTCACGACGCCCAACGAAGATGCGCGGCCGCATGAAATGCTCGTTCAAGGGAGGGGAAAAGTTATGGCTGCCTACGAAAACGTATCTTCGCCGGTTACGAGTGAACCAAACAGAAAGATCACGAGGGCCGGTATTCCAGCAAGATCCTGGCTGACGGTGATCCTGTGTTCGATGTACGGGATTTTCTATCTCGATCGCGTCAACATCTCGCAGTCTGCAAGCTTTATTCAAAAAGATTTCAATCTGACCAATACGGAGCTCGGTCTGATTTTCAGCGCGTTTTCGTGGAGCTACTTAGCAGGTCAATTTTCTGGCGGGTGGCTTGCATATCGCTTTGGTGCACGACGAGTCCTTTTTTTCTGTGCGTTGATAGTTGGAATTGGCACTATTTCGAGCGGCCTTGTGGGAGGGATTCTCACGCTGTTCGCGGCCCGCCTAGCAGTGGGAATTGGAGAAGGACCTGCATTTCCCTCCGCGACCCACGCTATGCGCACCTGGTATCCGATCAGATTGTTCGGCTGGATCCAAGGAATTACACATAGCTTTGCCCGTCTTGGTGGCGCTATCGCTCCACCTTTGGTAGCGGCATTGATTTTGATCGATGGCTGGCGATTATCATTTTATGCTTGTGGCCTGCTGTCATTGAGCTGGGCCCTCGTCTGGGTGTTCTACTATAAGAACAATCCGTTCGATCATCGTTTGCTTACGAAAGCAGAAGCGGCAGAACTTGAAACTCCCAAAGCGAAAAGCCGAGGCAAAACACCTTGGCTTGCCCTCGCCCGTCGCATTTGGCCAGCGACGCTCGTGGAGTTCTGTTACGGCTGGACCCTCTGGGTCTTCAGTTCCTGGTTGCCGCTCTATTTCATGAATCAGCATCATCAGGACGTTAAGCGATCGGCTTTATTTTCCGGCCTGTTGATCGCGGGTGGAATGATTGGCGATACGGTGGGTGGTCTCGTGACGGATCGCTTGCTCGTTAGCACCGGCAAACGGCGTCTAGCCCGATGCGGCGTAATGTTCGCGGGCATGTTGGGCGGAGGACTCTTTATGCTCCCGACGCTCTTTACCCACGACCTCTACTGGGTCGTCCCGCTGCTTGCTCTCTCATTTTTTTGCGTAGAGCTTGTTGTTGCTCCGATGTGGGCAGTTTGTATGGACGTCACACCCCAATACGCCGGCATTGCAACCAGCATGATGACGCTTGGGTTTGGACTGTCAGGAATCATTTCCCCAATTGTCTTCGGCTGGCTCATCGACCGTACTGGTAACTGGAATGTGCCGTTCATTACGGCTGTTGCCATTCTATTTTTTGGGGCGGCTCTCGTATGGCTAATCCGTCCCGATGTTCAGCTTGATACCCGCGAAACAAAATCAGGCACGCTTACTCAATAAGAAGACTTAAAACCCCTGGGAACTAGTTATGGCTCACTACAACATCCTGATCCTCGGAGCCTCTTACGGCTCGCTGCTGGCCTCGAAACTTCTGTTCGGCGGCCATGACGTGACACTCGTCTGCCTCCCTGCGGAGGCGGATCTCATCAACAAGGAAGGCTTCCGCGTGCGGATGCCGGTCCGCGGCCGCAAGGACCAGATCGAGATCGATTCCCGCAAGCTGCCCGGCAAGGTGAAGGCCGCCGGTCCCGCCGACGTGAACCCGAAAGACTACGACCTGATCGGGCTCGCGATGCAGGAGCCGCAATATGGCTCGTCCGGCGTGCGCGAACTGCTCGATGCGGTGGCGAAGTCGGGCGTACCGTGCATGTCGATCATGAACATGCCGCCGCTGCCCTACATGCAGCGCATTCCCGGTCTCGATGCTGACGCGCTGAAGCCGGCCTACACCGCACCCGAAGTCTGGTCGAATTTCGATCCCGGCAAGCTGACGCTGTGCAGCCCCGATCCGCAGGCGATCCGCCCACCGGAGGAGAAGGTCAACGTCCTGCAAGTGACGCTGCCGACCAACTTTAAGGTCGCGCGCTTCGACGACGAGGCGAGCAACGAAATCCTCCGTAATCTGGAGCGGGACATCTTGGCGATACGTTTTGATGCACCGGAGGGCAAGATCGAGCTGCCGGTAAAGCTGCGCTTCCACGATTCGCTGTTCGTGCCGCTCGCGAAATGGGCGATGCTGATGGCGGGCAATTACCGCTGCATCACGCTGGATGGCATGCGCACCGCGCAGGAGGCGGTTCACTCCAATCTCGAGGAATCGCGCTCGATCTACAATTTCGTTGTGGATGTCTGCGTGAAGCTCGGGGCTTCGCGCGACGACATGGTGCCGTTCGAGAAATACGCCGCGGCAGCGGAAAGTCTGTCGCGCCCGGCCTCTGCCGCGCGCGCGCTCAACAGCGGCGCGCCGAACATCGAACGGGCCGACAAGCTGGTGCAGTTGACGGCCCGCGAGATTGGCATGAGCCACCCCGTGCTCGACGCCATCGTGGCCCTTGTCGACAAGCGTTTGGAGGCGAATCGCAAGAAGGCCGCGGCTTGAGGGAAGCAGTGCTACTGCCGCGCAAATACGGCCACTTCATCTTCGGAGTGCTTCAGTCCGGTATTACGAGCGGCGTTGCTACTGGCCTGGCAACATACAGCTATCACGTCGAGAGACTATTTCAACACTGGCTACTGGCGTGGCTGACATCCTGGGCATTGATGATACCATTAGTATTGTTTGCTGCGCCGGCCGTTCAACGACTGACGTTTCTTCTGACGTGCAATGATTCGTGATGAAGCTTAGATCAACAGTCCCGGGTATGGTTAGCCCGGGCGGGTGGTCGGCGCCGACGTCTTCCGATTATAAGAGAGTTCGAAGAATGTCTGCCAGACAACCTGCGCGGCCGGTGATAGCGAACGATCCTTTCTTTTGAAGAGCAGGATGTCTCGGCTCGCAGCTGGCCGTGTCAGCGTTCGCGTGATCAGCGCGGGATGGCTTTTGTAGGGAGCCACCATCTCCGGCATCACGGCGACGCCGAGGCCTGCTTCCACCATTCCCAGCACGGAGCTCGGCTGCGCGAGTTCGAGCACGATGTTGGCCTGAATTTGCAGGCGGGCAAGCGTATCGACAATCTGCTGGCGGCTGCCCGAGGTATTGTTGAGCATTACGAGGCGCCGGCCCGCGAGCTGAGACCATCCTACGGATTTCTTCTTTGCGAATGCATCGTCGCGGCGGCAGACGAGGAGAAATGGATCGCTCATCAATTTATGGATTTCCAGTTCCGATTCCGAAATAAGGCCGCTGGAAATGCCAAATTCGATCTCGCCCCGCACGGCCTTTTGAACCACTTCTCTGGCGGCCACGTCCTCGATGGCGAATGAGACGTTGGGCCACTTCGCTGTACAATGCTCGATGCATCTCGGCATCAGGCTGCGGGCGATGGACGGCACGCAGGCCATCGCCACCGTTCCGCGATGCTGGACCCCGATATCGCGCAATTCTCGCAGGACCGTATCGAGTTCGTTCAACAGCCTGGCGCCGGTCGCAACCAGGGTTTCGCCAACGGTCGTGAGACGAACGTTGCGTGTGGTGCGATCCAGCAGTTTGACGCCGAGTTCGGTTTCGACGTGCCGGATCGCGAGGCTGACAGCGCTTTGAGACATGCCAATGTCTTCCGCGGCGCGGCTGAAGCTGCCGTGCTTGGCAACTGCCAGAAAAACCTTGAGTTGGCGTAATCCGACATTCATTCGATAAACTCATTAATACATCTGATCTTTCAATTTTACATTAAAAAGGCCCAGCCCTTCAATGGCGGTCTCAATAGCAGTGAGACCGCCATGACCGATACTTTGACGCCTGCCAAATCGCCTCAGCCAGTCCGCTCAAAATCAACCACGCCGCTCCGCGTCCTAGGAAGGTCCAATTCCTTCAATGTCCGCAAGGTGCTGTGGGTTTGCGATGAGATCGGCATTCCCTTTACGCGAGAGGATTACGGGCGCGGGTTTATTCCGACCAATACCCCGGAGTTTCTCCGACTCAATTTGACCGGCCAGGTGCCCGTCATTATCGACGGCGACCGCGTGATGCGGGAATCCAATACTATCGTCCGCTATCTCGCTGCAAAGCACGGCGCCACTGAGCTTTACCCGGAAGATCCCGCGGGACGGCAGGCGATTGAGGAGTGGATGGACTGGGTTGCATATGACGTCACGCACGCTCTGCGCGGTGCGTTCCTCGGCGGTCAATTGGGCGAGGCTCCCTACGATCACCCCTGGTACATCGAGCAGGGTCAGAAAGAACTCGTCTATGTGATGGGATTGCTGGACAAGCATCTCGCCGAGAATGGCCCTTACGTGATGGGCGAGCACTTCACGATCGCGGATATTCCAGTCGGCCTTGTCGTCAACCGCTGGTTCAACCTCACGCATCCAGGCCTGAAGCGGCCGGATTATCTGGCGGTCGCCGCCTACTATGAATTGATGACGGAGCGGCCGGCGTTCCGCAAGCACGGACGCAACGGACTTCCGTGACCGGCGTATTCGGCTTCAGTGGCTTGAGAAATGGGAAAGCAGCCGGGTCGTCCGGCTATTTCGGAGATGACTTGATAACAAAAAACACAATCGGGGAGAGAGACCATGGCCATTACGCAGGAGGCGGAGGAGGTAACGACTAAGGCTGCGTCGTTCCGCTTGTCTATCAGTGCGCATACTCTGGTTACGACGCTGCTCTGTGTTCTGTTCGCAATCATGTATCTTGACCGAGTCAACATCTCGGCAGCGGCCGCATCCATTAAGGCTCACTTTTCGCTCTCGAACGCGGAGATGGGATTCATCTTCAGCGGTTTCTCCTGGGCCTATCTCGCATCGGTGTTGTTCGGTGGCTGGGGCGCCCGGAAGTTCGGCGCCAAATCCACCTTGATTGTGTGCGTCGTGGTTGTCGGCATCGGCACGGTTGCAACCGGTCTCGCGGGTGGACTCGTCACCCTTTTCATTGCCCGCCTTGTTGTCGGGCTGGGCGAAGGGCCGGCGTTTCCAGCGGCGACGCAGGCAATGCGAAACTGGTATCCGCCGAGCCGGTTCGGTTACATTCAGGGCATCACGCACAGCGCGTCGCGCCTCGGGGCGGCAATCGCGCCACCGATCGTTGCCGCTCTCATTATTTGGGCGGATTGGCGAGTGTCGTTCGTCATATGCGGACTGACCGCGCTGGTCTGGTGTGTTTTCTGGTGGTGGACATTCCAGGACGATCCGAGAACCCACCCGCGGGTTGACCCGCGCCGCCTCGAAGGGATCACCGTCTCATTGCCTAACCGGCGCGCGAATACGCCGCTGTGGATTCTGACAAAGCGGATGTTTCCGGTGACGCTGGTGATGTTCGCTTACGGCTGGACATATTGGGTGTTCGTGTCGTGGTTGCCGCTTTATTTCGTCAATCAGCATGGAACAAACCTGAAAAATTCCGCACTTCTGACGAGTGCCTTGTTCTTCGCGGGGCTGATCGGCAACACCGTGGGCGGTGTGGTATCCGACCGAATTCTACGCAAGACGGGGCGTAACCGGCTGGCGCGATGCAGCGTAATTGCAGTGTCGCTACTCGGAGCGGCTGCCTTCATCACACCGACCATGTTCATCAATGATCTGCACTATGTGGTACCGCTGCTTGCTGCTGCGATGTTCTTCCTGGAGATGACCATCGCGCCGATGTACGCCATTCCGATGGACATATCGAAGGACTATGCCGGCCTGGGAAGCGCTTACGTCATCATGGGTGTCGGCATATCGGGAGTGGTATCACCCGTTGTCTTCGGTTGGCTGATCGATCTGACCGGCAATTGGAACATCCCCTTTGCCTCGGGTATCGCGATCTTGCTCGCGGGAGCACTGGCCGTTGTGCTCTTAAGGCCTGACGTGCCTCTCGTCATTCCGCAGTCGGCCGGAAACGCGCGGGCGTGAAGTCACATGGGTGACATAACGGCAATGCTGATACCTCGCCGATATAGCCATTTTGTCTATGGTGCTATCCAGTCGGGTGTCACCACCGGCATTGCCACGGCTGTGGCGACAAGTGGCTATGAGTACGGGGGTATGTTTCTGCATCGCTGGACCACGACGTGGTTCACGTCATGGCTACTGATGATGCCGGTGGTGCTGTTTGTCGCTCCGGCAATTCAGCGCCTTACCGTCCTTCTGACACGCGACAGGGCATGACTCTGTCTGCATCATTGAATGCATGAAAAAGCCTAAAGGAGAAGAAGCGCGTGATTGATCTTTACTACTGGACCACCCCAAATGGGCACAAGATCACGCTCTGTTTGGAGGAGATGGGTCTGCCTTATCAGGTGCACCGGGTCGAGCTTGGCAAGGGAGAGCAATTCCGCGACGAATTTCTGGCGATCTCGCCGAACAACAAAATCCCCGCCATCGTGGACAGGCACCCCGTTGACGGTGGGAATCCTATTCCAGTGTTCGAGTCGGGCGCGATTTTGATTTATCTCGCTGAAAAGACCGGAACGTTCCTGCCGACAGAGGTGCGGAAACGGTTCGATGTTATCCAGTGGCTGATGTGGCAGATGGGAGGGCTCGGGCCGATGGCGGGCCAGAACCATCACTTTGCGGGCTATACCGTTGAAAAAATCCAGTATGCGATCGACCGCTACGTGAACGAGACCAATCGTCTCTATGGTGTCCTGAATCATCGGCTGGCCGATCGCGAATACGTCTGTGGCGATTACTCGATTGCCGACATGGCGATCTATCCCTGGATCGTGCCATATGAGCGTCAGAGCCAGAAGATCGAGGATTTTCTGCATCTGAAACGCTGGTTCGAAACGATCAGGAGCAGGCCGGCGACGATCCGCGCTTATGCTGTCGCCAAAACGGTCAATCCGACGAATGCACCGACCGTGAATGAAGAATCCAGGAAGATATTGTTTGGGCAGGTGGCACGCAGATAACTGATCTCTTCCAGTGCTGAATATCCCAAAACAACGAGTTGCTGCCTAGCTCGAGGCGGTGGCCGGGCGAACGTTCTGAGTCGGCCACCGCGATCTTGAGCAGTCACTCCCTCAGGAATCGAACCAGATCCTGTTTAAGCAGATAGATCGAGACTGCGAGCAAGACGACGTCCTTTATCAGAAAAGGCATATTTCCTGTCATCGCCGGGAAACCGCCTGCAGCGACATCCCAGCTTTCCGGCAGGAACGGAATGATTGTCACGGTTGCGATGAAGGTGCCGGTACTACGCAGCTATCTTCCGCCGCGCTTGATCGTGCATGCGGCATCGGACAGCGGACAAGGGAGCACGACGACCCAACTTGAAGGTCTGGTCTCTTTGATGCGAAGCGAAACCGCAGACGATCATCTCGGGGGTCGGGCGTTGCTCAATGCACTTTCCACGGCGATGTTCGCACTGGTACTATGTCTCGCCAGCGAAGCTCACGACGCGCCGCGTGGCCTGCTGGCCGTGGCGGGCCATCCACGCCTTGCCCCGGCGATGGTTGCTCTGTTTCAGAATCCCTCGCGCGCATGGTCGCTGCCGGAGCTTGCGCGCCTGTGCAACATGTCGCGAGCGACGTTTGTCCGTCAGTTTCAGGACAAGCTTGGACGCTCGGCCGCCGATCTCATGACGGACATCCGCATGACACTGGCCGCAAACAAACTGCAGACGTCCGATCTTTCAACCGGTGATGTGGCGGAAGAGGTGGGCTATCGGTCCGAAGCGGCATTCCAGCGCGCCTTCAAGGCCTACGTTGGCGCGACTCCTGCGAAGTGGCGTAAAACACAGGTATTGCCTGACCAACGGAAGGCCGAAGTCTAATCTGTCAGCAACATGCTCACGAGTGCGCGTTCTGCATACGCTGGCGATGCGCTGCCTGTTTGGCGCGATTGCCGCAGACGGCCATGCTGCACCAGCGCCTGCCGTGTCCTCGGGTATGATCGGCGAACAGCAGCGTGCAGGTTGGTCCCTCGCATGCCTTCACTTGCGAGAAATCTTCGGTACAGACGAACTTCGCGAGCGCCTCCCCGATCGGCAGCAACAAAGCCTCGGGTGCCTTCCATCTGCGGACCGTCTCGAACTGAAGCGGCTTGTCGCCCTTCACGGACGAAGCAATAATCCGGCTAAAGGCATCGTCACGCTCAAGCAGCCGGTTCAATGGCTTTAGCTCAACAACATCCTTAGCTGACAGAGGACGCCCCTTGTGGGCGCGCACGAAATCCCTGAACCATTCGCGCAAGCTTCGCGCCTGATCTGCCACGTTGTCGATCTCGCCTGGGAGAGCATCGGCTTTGATCCTCTTGAGCGTATCAGGTGGCACCAGCTGCGCTTGCTCAAGCCAGTTCAGCAATCCTTCGCCGTCCCTGATCCAATCAACCGGCGTATCGACCGGCGTTGCGACCGAATTCAGGAAATCGAGACCCAGAGCATCGGCGATGAAAATCGCAGGGGGGTGATCCACGGACAACTCCAGTTTTTTGCCGGGGAAGCGATCGCGGTGGACCCAGCAACGGATATTTTTAGATAACCACTTCAAGGCTAGTTGACAAGTTACCTCGATCTAGATAGTAACCACTATAATGCAATTTATAGGGTTACTAAGCCTGCCGAGGAGGAAGTAAGATGTCGGCAAACAATGCAACTGTTGTGCTTGTTCATGGCGCCTGGGCCGATGTATCGAGCTGGGCGAAAGTGATTGCCCCTCTTTCAGTTAACGGCATCAGCGTTGTTGCAGTGCCTTTGCCTCTGAGATCGTTTGACCATGACGTGCAGGCGCTCAACCGGACGATTGATCGTACAGCGGGACCTATCGTTCTGGTGGGACATGCCTATGCAGGTGCTGTCATTGGAGCCGCTGACAACATCAGGGTGAAAGGCCTCGTCTATGTGGCAGCTCTCGCGCCGGACGAGGGGGAGACGGTGGCGGATGTCTTCTATCGAGGTAAACCACATCCGCTGGCACCTCAGCTTGCACCCGATAGCAAAGGCTTCATTTATCTGCCGGAAGAGGCCTTCGCGGCGGCTTTCGCTCAACATGCTTCTGCGGAAGAGCTCTCAATCCTGGCGGCAGTTCAGCGCCCGATCTCTCCGGCCTGCATCACCGTTCCAATGCAGCGAGCCCTTTGGAAAGACCTTCCGGCCTGGTTCGTGGTGGCCGAGCAAGACGCATGATCGTTCCTGCGACCCAGCACTTCGTGGCAACAAGGATGAAAGCAGTGGTGCGGTCCCATCAAGCTGATCACGCGCCTCTGGTTACGGCGCCGGAGGTGGTCGTGGATGTCATCCGCGAAGCGCTGCTGTGACGTCGTCGCCAAGTCCCGCCTTGCTGAACGCTTCCAAACCGTGGCCCGCCGCGATGGAACCCGACCAAAATTAGTAATCCCAACATCGACATCAAAAAAGTTACTGATAGGAGATCAAAATGGCCAAAATCGCATATCGCACCGCTGATGTGGACGGTTTCAAAGTTTTCTATCGCGAGGCCGGTGCGCCGGATGCGCCGAAGCTGCTCTTGCTTCACGGTTTCCCGAGTGCAGGTCACATGTTTCGCGATCTGATTCCGCTCCTCGCCGATCGTTTCCACATCGTCGCACCTGACCTGCTGGGTTTCGGTCAGTCCGACATGCCGGCGCGCGATAAATTCACCTACACGTTCGATAACATCGCCAACGTCATCGAGCGCTTCACCGAAATTATCGGCTTCAATCGCTTCGCGGTTTACGTGTTCGATTACGGCGCGCCGACGGGTTTACGCCTTGCTGTCCGGCATCCCGAGCGGATCACGGCGATCATTTCGCAAAATGGCAACGCCTACGAAGAGGGACTGAGCGAAGGCTGGAATCCGATCCAGTCGTACTGGAAAGATCCTTCGCAGGCCAACCGCGATGCTCTCCGTGCATTTCTCAAGCCCGAAGCCACACGCTGGCAATATACCCACGGCGTGCCCGATGAGGCCGCCGTCTCGCCGGACGGACAGAACCTCGATAATTTTTACCTGGCCCGTGCGGGTGCGGACGAGATTCAGCTCGATCTGTTCGGAGACTACAAGAGCAACGTCGCGCTCTATCCGGTGTTTCAGAATTACTTCCGCACCCACAAGCCGCCTTTGCTTGCGGTGTGGGGAAAGAACGATCCCTTCTTTCTTCCGCCGGGTGCGGAAGCGTTCACGCGCGACAATCCCAATGCCATCGTCCGCTTCATCGATACGGGCCATTTCGCGCTTGAAACGCATGCCGGCGAAATCGCGTCGAGCATTCGCGCATTCTTGAGCCACTGACCCATCGAGGTCTTGTCGATCACACCGTAATCATTCAAGGAGAGAAAAATGTCGAAGTCTGTCGCGATCGTTACCGGCGCAAGCTCGGGAATTGGAAAAGCAACTGCGCTGCGTCTGGCGCGCGATTTTGGCGCCGTGGTCCTTGTCGCGCGTGATGGCGAGAAGCTGTCGGAGGTCGGAGAGCAAGTCAAGGCGGCCGGGTGCTGAGCCGCTGGTCATCGAACTCGATCTGATGAAGCCCTCAGCCGCAGACACTATCGTGAAAGCGACGCTCGATCGGTTTGGCCGGATTGATGCGCTGTTGAACATTGCGGGCGCGGTGCCCGGTATCGGTGTTTTCCAGATCGTTGAGGAGCCCTTTTATGTTTTCAAACAAAGAAATCTCGTTCACCCGTCTCAAATTAAATTCTCCCGGTGGTGATCGATTCGGTCGGGAATTTTAAACTCAAGCGCGGCGAAATTCGGTATTCGTTTTGCTCTGCTAATCATACGACAAGTTCGACGGCTTTCGGTAATCGGTTCCAGGCGATCATGGATTGCACTTCGGGCACTGACCAGGATCGGCGCTGGTACGCCCGTCGGGTCGAGGGCGCTTTTCGCTGAAATCGCAGGCAACGCAGCCGAATACGTAATGGAGAGCCATCAAGCTTGGCGCGCCGCACCATTCACAGGGCAAGCCGTATTCAACATCCACCAATCCGTAGCCAGGCATAGCGCAGCCCGGACAGAGCGTGGCCAGACGGTCGCAAAGAGAGTTTGCCAGACGACTGATCGTGGCCATCCGCGTCGGATTCATGTGCGCGCGCATGTCTGTCTGTACGAGCGCACGTTTGTCGTCCGAGCGACCTGCTACCGACGCGATCGCGTTGGCCAATGCCTCGACGGTGCGCAATCCCTTGTGGATCATGACCTCACTGCCATCGGTCTGATGAGGCCGCACGATCAGGGCATGATCTGGAAATCGTACTCTATCCAGAAACGAGTCGATATGGCCTATCTCAGCCGTAATCACGTGGTCGTAAGCCGGGGCATCGTCAATTAGGTGTTCGCACACGACGATTCCCCGGTCATCGTCGACGAGAGCCATGAGTTCTATCCCACCAGCGATGAAGGGAATGAGCGGATGCGGGCCATAGCTTCCCTCGCTGGCGATGCCGATAGGTATACCTACGGCCGCCATTCCAAGACGAGCTTTAGCGATTGCAGTCTCGCGAATAGTTCCGACTCGCGCAATTTCGCCTGTGAAAGTGCCAAGTGCGTCGGTGTCGAGCCCCATTGGCGTTTCGACTCGAAGGCCGAGCCGTTTTCGGAACGCTGGCGAGATGGCAGCCTCTTTGCCGTGCATCGTCGCAAGCACGCCGCGGCGGCCAGAATAGGGGCTAGACGTAAACCTGCTCGCTGGGGCCTGGCGATTATAAGCTTTGCTCAAAGATAGCCTCCCTCATCTGCGTTTGAGCAACCCGCTATTGCTGATCACTTTTCGGCACGCTTAGCTTTGAGGTCACCGCTTTGGTAAGACGGCGGTCGGCGAACCTGTGACAAGAAGGTACGACGCCCCCCCGGATGACTGAGTCTCCGAAGTGCAACTCCGTCTAGCTGTCAGCTTCCGATAGGTTTGAAAGCGAAGGTAGATAGCTTCGAAGACAAGTCTCGCTTGTCAGCTGATAACGCCGGCTCATACTGCCATGGGATGTCGTTCATCTTTGTTGTTGGCAATCGCCTGCCAGCGCAGATCACCCATATACCGCCAAGCCATGAAGCCATTGTCATCGAGAGCTATCAAATGAAGCCATTTATTGTCGAATAGGGCTCTCACTTGATCATGACGCTTCAGGATCGCGCTCATCGCGTCCCGAGGTGCTTCAAGAAGTACGGTCAAGCGAACAGGATCGTGCACGTAATGCTTGCCGTCATGAACTGACTGCCAAGGAAGTCCCGCCCGCAACAGTCCGCCATTTCCCTCCAAGACGCCGATCCCGCCGGTGACGTTGTGAAGAAGTTTATTGCCGCCACCAAACAGTTCTGGGGCAACCGTAGATCCATAATATTGAAGGCTGATCCAACTTGCTACCACGACCGGCGCTGTCATGATCAATTCGAGGATGCTGAATCCCTCGTCCAGCCGCCACTCATAGTCATGAAGAAAAACGCGCCCTTTAAGGTCTCGCCCGACAGTGTGATGGCGCGGTGCTGCAATAAATGCCTCACAGCCGGCCAACCCCCATTCCGGACGGATTTCGGACCAATCGCGGGATCGACTTACGATGTCATTTGGATCGGTGGCTCTTGGCAATCGTAATACGCGTTCGCTCCGCGCCTGCTGCCCCGCGGTTTCAAGCCAGGCCTTTGCCTTCCGGATTTTGTCTTTATGCGCTGAAGACGGAAAATCCGCTTCGTATACGGTCACCCGGTCCGTAGTGGTGTCATGCAACGCGCCGAGAAACAACGTGTCGTCAGGAATATTGATTTTACGCTCCGCCAAACCCACGCGCACCTCGCGCTCGTTTAGCAGCCCAGCAAGCAACCGTGCATTCACTTCACCGGAATAGCCGCCGCATGCGCCGCAGTGGAGCGCGCTAGCATGTGGGTTGTTGATGACATTTGCGCCATGTCCGGCGACAAGAATGAGCGGTGCGAACCGCTTAACCAGACACATCGCCTTGAGGATATTCTCGGCGATGCTGATGCGCGCGTCGAGAGGTAGCGCCGGATCGAACCGCGGAGCGGGATCGTTTGGGACCTCGTTTTGGGACCGACCGAGGCTGTCATGGACCAGCTTGCTCGCATAAATTGGTCCGGTCGCTTCGACGAAAGCAAAAGAGGAAATTGCGGCAAGCTTGAATCTACCCCAGGCGCGCTTCGCGCGCGCAACAAGCCGGACGGCTTGGTCTAGGTTGCCGTTGTCGCGCGAATCCCCGCCGGAGCATGAGTGTATTTTAGGATACAGCAATACCGGTAGATGAGCTTCGGACACATCGGAGGCAAAACGCTTATGCAAAATCCCGAGGCCAAAAAAGCCGGCAAAACCGAGCGTTTCGATACCGGGATCAGTATTTTCAAGTGCCCGGCGGAATACCTCCGAGCGCACGTCTATGCAAAAAGCCATCTGCAATTCCGGGCGCGGCGCTATATTTGTAAGAGTGGGAACAGCAAGGATTTTGGCTAAGTGCCGCTGCGTCGAGCGCTCAACTGCCTCCTGCAGGATCACATTGATGGCGTCGTCCGGTGTCGGTTCGATTGGCGAAGCATAAGCGCAAAGCGCATTTTCCCATTGGCCGACGATCTTTGAAGAAAATTTTTCAAACAACGCGCTTTCCCACATTATCCGTATGGCCAGTAGTCCGACTATCGTGTCGTCTGAACTGCCCGAGAGTTCAGCCTTCCAAAGTCTGTAGCGGGCGTACTGAGCCCAGCCGCCGAGGCTTAGAAGCAGCCGGTGGAAGTACGGTTCCATCGCGTCGTCGCTGACTCCTAGCTTTTTGACTACTTGGATCACTGCGTCGTTCTCGAACTCGGGTGCGTGCGCGACATGAGCAGCAAATCCCGACAAACTGAGTATCTCTGGCGTGAGGTCGTTCGTCGCGACCGCTCGCCACGCAGCATAGGTACTTCGACCCTGCGGTGCCGCCCATAGGGCCTGGCCCGCGTCGAAATAGCTGGCCGCCCAGTGACCGACGCGCTCGGACACAATTCCAGGCCAGTCAATGCCTGAAGCACTGGCTGCCAGATCCGCGATGGTCGGAAGCGGGTGCAAATCCAGTGTTTGCACTTCTGCTTTTGATTTGATCGACGCAAGGGTTTCGGTTGGGGCTAGTTCTCTTGCCGCGCCAAGAGCGGCTTCAATATCTTCGTCGGAAATTTTACCTGTGTTAATGCGGTCTGCGTACCATGCGCGTGGCATTGTGAGAGCAATCCCAGCAGCTCTTCTGAGGCGAGCTGCAGCAATGGGTAACGGTTCCTCGGTTTGTCCCAAGAAGGGGTTCACCGCCACACTGGAAGTTAGCGGCCAAAGAGGTGGAATGGCGCGAGCCGCTTGTTTCGCAGCGGCAAGAATGGCATCCGATTCCGGTGTTTCGGGTTCAGGCGTAATCATCAGCATTGATTTGTTCCTGGCTGTATTTTTCAAGACGGCTTACGGACGGACCAGCCGCCAAGCATCCGGTCGAATGTTGCGTTGATGTAAAGACCGTTCGAAAGATGAACCCGCAGACCGGCCGCAGCAGGGTGATTTGACCAAAGCGGGAAAAGTGCTTGAGCAACTGCTACTGTCCCAAACGAGATGATCGCGAGAACCATAAGCGTCCACTCGAGACGGCCTGGTGTAGGTGTTGTGGGCAGCGCGCCAGCGGTCAGCCACTCTGCCAGCGTTTGTAGGGCGAAGTAGCCGAACGCTGCGGCAAGCGAGTAGACCGCAGTCATACGGGTCAAAACACGCGGAGCAGCGTCGGCCATTCCCTGTGCCAACAGATAAGCTACGCCGAAAATCAGGATGGTGCCGAGCGCAAGAGATTGCGGTGTTTTGTGATCAAAGCCGAAAATGGTGCCAAACGCCGCGCCGATCGCGGCATAGATCGTAAGCGCCGCGATAAAGGCCCAGCAGACTGCAGCTCCGTCAGGTATCGCAACTGGTCCTGGTCGCCGGATGGCCGCTACTTGCTCAACCGCGCCGCCAGAAGAGAGAAAGGCATGCGCCTTGTAGAGTGAATGTGCGACTATGTGGAGCAACGCTAATGAGAAGAGTCCCAGCCCGCATTGAAGCGTCATGAACCCCATTTGCGCCACCGTCGACCAGGCAAGCGAAGTTTTGACCGAAGGCTGCGTCAACATCACAAGCGCGCCGAAAAGTGCGGTGAAGCCACCTACAATAGCCAGCACGGCCAACGTTCCTGGCGAGAGCAACATGACATCAGCGAACCGGACGAGCAGAAATCCGCCACCATTTATGACGCCGGCATGCAGCAATGCGGAAACCGGTGTCGGCGCTTCCATGACTTCGGTCAGCCAACCATGCGTGGGGAATTGCGCCGACTTCAAAATTGCGGCAAGCGCAATAAGGATCGTCGCGGAAACAGCCATCAAGGGCACATTGCCCTTCCTGGCGGCCGCATTGATCGCAGCGATATCGGTTGTCCCAAAGGCGAGCGTCAGTAGAACAGCTGCCGTGATGAGACTCACGGCGCCAATCCGCGTAAAAAGCAGTTTCTTTCGCGCAGCGCGCTGCGCAGCGATCCGGCCGGGATAAAATAACAACAGACGATGAAGGCAGAGGCTGGTCGCCATCCATGACACGACAAGCTGGGAAATATTGCTAGCCTGCACGAGAAGAAGCACGCTCGCCAGAGCTGCGGTTAGCCAACCGGTGAAGGTGCTCTGGCGCGGCTCACCGTCCAGATATGTGCGCGAATAACGCACCACGATCCAGCCGACGAAAGCGACAAGTGCAAGCATCGTCACGCTAACGGCATCGAGACGCGTCGATAGACCGATTCCGGCGGTGCCAAAGAGGGTACTTTCGCCGGCGCCAAGGAAGACAAGCGTAACGACCGATACTAAGGCCACTGCCAGCGCCAAAAGCGCAGTAATTTCGGCAACGGTTGCTACTAAGCGAGAATGCAGTTCCGAGAGCGAAAACGAAAGACCCGCAGAAAGAAGAAGGACGAAGGGAGCAATCAACGGGAGGGCGTAAGGCGACACGAATAGCCTCCAAATGGGGTTTCATCGCCCCGCTGATACTCGGATAAGGATTGGGAAGAAAAATGCATTGTTTGCGCGTTTTCGTTCGCTATAATGAAACGAAATGAGCGCGCTCAATTACAACCACCTGCGATATTTCTGGGCCGTTGCCCATGACGGGAACCTCACGCGCACGGCCGAGACATTGAACGTCACCCAGTCGGCCTTATCGGTGCAAATCCGCAAACTTGAAGCGCGTTTAGGCCATCCTTTATTCGACCGACGAGGTCGGCAACTACATCTGACGGAAGCGGGTCGGATAGCGCTCGACCATGCCGATGCGATCTTCTCGGCCGGCGAGGAACTAATTGTTACCCTGCGTAACACGGGCAGTGCGCGGCGAGTGCTTAGAGTTGGCGCTTTAGCGACGCTTTCTCGCAATTTCCAAATGGCTTTCTTAAAGCCGCTATTTGGACGCGCCGATGTTGAGCTGGTGCTGCGCTCAGGTAGCACTAGCGAGCTTTTGCAGTCGCTTGAGGAACTGAGTCTCGATATTGTTCTCGTTAACCAAGCACCGTCTCGCGATGCCTTGACGCGCTTTGTCGCTCACCGCCTCGCCGAACAACCTGTTAGCTTGATCGGCACCAGAGCTCGACTTGGAAACAGAAAGAAGGAGGATTTAGCCCAGCGGCTAAGGTCCCACCCGATCATCTTGCCCACGACCGATAGCAGCGTGAAGATTGGCTTTGACGCTCTTGTCGATCGGCTGGGCATTCGTCCGCAAATCGTCGCGGAAGTAGAGGACATGGCGATGATGCGCTTGCTAGCACGCCAAGACATCGGGCTTGCCGTCCTGCCGCCGATCGTTGTTAAAGACGAATTGGACTCTGGTATCCTTGTCGAGGCGAACAGACTGCCAGGCATAACTGAGAATTTTTACGCCGTTACGATGGAAAGAAAATTCCCAAATCCGCTTCTGCGTCCATTATTGACGCACGATCTTTTAATGTAAGAAAGAGCTGTTCATGCGAGTTTAGCGCGTGGATTTTGATATCCTGCGTGATCTTGGCTTTTCCTAGCAGCGGCTCCGCGTGAATCTTCAGCGTGTCAATATAACATGCGTTGGTAGTCTGGAACTCTCGGCTCAGGTCCTTAAAAATCCTGAGATAGTCAAAAGGTCTTTATCGCCGCGGCCACATAAATTCACGACCATCAAATGCTCTCTTTGTTTTTGCGGCGCGAGGGTCAAGACCCTCGCCAAGGCATGTGCAGGTTCAAGAGCTGGAATAATACCTTCCAGCTCTGCGCAAAGACAAAGCGCTGACACCGCTTCCTCGTCTGTTGCAGAAATGTACATTACACGTCCGATAGCATCTAACCACGCATGTTCTGGTCCTACACCTGGATAATCGAGACCTGCTGAGATTGAATGTACATTCTCAATCTGGCCATCGTCATCCATCAGTAAACGCGTCCGATTTCCATGAAGCACTCCGGGCTGTCCCTTGGTTATGGACGCCGCATGCATCCCACTTTTGAGCCCATTACCGGCGGCCTCAACGCCATACATTTCAACCGTAGGCTCATCAAGAAAGGGATGAAACAAGCCAATCGCATTGGAGCCGCCGCCAATACACGCGATCAAAGAATCAGGAAGACGACCTTCAGATTCCAGCATTTGAGAGCGGGTTTCTTGTCCAATGACGCACTGAAAATCTCTAACCATCATGGGATATGGATGAGGCCCAGCCACAGTGCCGATGCAGTAAAAAGTATCCTCAACATTAGTCACCCAATCACGCAATGCCTCATTCATGGCGTCTTTTAGAGTTTTTGATCCCGCTTCAACCGGCCTGACATCCGCACCGAGTATCTTCATCCGTAGAACGTTGGTTTGCTGCCTTTCAACGTCTAGAGATCCCATGTAGATTACGCATTGGAGCCCAAAACGAGCGCATAACGTGGCGGTCGCTACGCCATGCATACCAGCTCCAGTTTCAGCGATAATTCGCTTTTTCCCCATGCGCCGTGCGATCAAAATCTGACCGAGCACGTTGTTGACCTTGTGGGCACCCGTGTGGTTCAGCTCGTCGCGTTTAAAGTATATTTTGGCGCCTTTGCAGTGGTCTGTCAGACGCTCGGCGAAGTACAGCGGGCTGGGTCGGCCTACATAGTTTTTGAGATAGAAATCCATCTCGCTTTGGAACAGATGGCACTCGCGCGCTTCTATGTACACACTCTCCAACTTGAGAATGAGCGGCATTAATGTTTCAGGTACATAGCGTCCGCCAAACAAGCCAAAGTGGCCGCGGTCATCGGGGCCGGAGCGCAAGGATTCGGCTCGATTAATCCTCATTCACTTTAGCCCAGACAAGCGTTGCGCACGATCTTGCAGGCTCTGCATGTTTTACTTTGCATAAGAGATTTACTCGGCATAGCGGTTTCTTACATACCCGCGACGATCTGCATGGGTTTGTAAGAATTGGTCTCGTGGTAGTATGCGATCAGTTGTTTGTCATAGCCAAGAACTCGTGCCTTGTACTTGCGTTGTCTCGGAAGCAGCCGAGCATACAGCTCGTGATCATTTCCGAACCCACTTTGTGAACACCTCGGCTAGACATGCAATGATGCGTAGCCTTGATCACAACTCCTACGCCTTGTGGCTTCAATACTTCCTGTACGGCTGAAGCGATTTCAGAGGTCAGGCGCTCTTGTATTTGAAGCCTCTTAGCATATGCCTCGACGACGCGAGCAAGCTTCGAAAGTCCGACAACGCGGCCATTCGGCACATATGCAACCCACGCCTTCCCGACAATCGGCGCGAGATGATGCTCACAGTGACTTTCGAATGCGATATCCCGGAGAATAACCATCTCCTCGTAGCCACCTGTCTCGTCAAATGTCTTGTTCAAAATTTGAATGGGATCTTGGCCGTAACCCGCAAAGTACTCGCGAAACGCCCGGGCAGCCCGTGAAGGCGTTTCGACTAATCCGGGTCTATTCGGGTTATCTCCTGCCCAACGTATGATGGTGCGAAAAGCGGACTCGACTTCCTCCCGAGAAGGCGCGGCAATTTCGTTAGACGTAGGCAGTGGACTGATCGTCAAGCTTTTCGACTCCGTTGCGCCGCTCCTAAAATCAATAAATTCCCCGGGGCGAGAGGGCTCGCCGACCGGGGAACATACTTTGCGTCAGCTTGCAGCGGGGCGGCTACAAGACGCAGCAAATAATACGATGGCGTGGTTGGGTTAGATCACCAAAAGCGACAAAAAGTTGGTGACGCTAACCCGCAGTGGAGTGCATACCGCAACGGCCTAATCCGGTGTCGAGATTGGCACCGTAATTAAATGATCTTCGAGACTGATCATTTCGAAAACATAGTTCGAAAGCTCGCTCGCAGTCATTTTGGTAGGGTCGAAACCGTTATCGAGCCCGAATTTTGAATTGAGTTTCTCTGCGGTCTCGGTTTTTTCCGCTAGCCCCATAGACCAATGTTCGAACATTCGCCCGTCAACAATGGAAGCATGCACGATCACGATGGATCGATGGCGTGTGTCCTTGGCAATTCGGCAGAATAAGTCCGATACAGAGGTCTGGTCACCTTCAAGAACCTGGGCGAAATAGTTGCGATTGAACATAAGGCCACCGGTTATTCCTCGGTCGCGATTTTTAGTTCCCGCAGATAGGACGAGCTTGCGAAGCTCGCTTTGAGCAGGGTTAGTCGGTCTTTTTATGAGATTTGTGCTGTAATAAGCCAGACGAAACAACATAAGCAACAATTCCTATCGATACGTCAGGTTTTGCCGTGGCGACAGAGTGTTAAACAGCGACGTGCATAGCGGCATTCCGGCTAATTACTGAGACGTCTGGCAAAGCCATCAATGCCGGCTTGGCAAAATAATATCCTTGAAATAAGGAAATTCCTGCCGCCCGCAGAACAGTCAGCTCCTGTTCATTTTCGACCCCTTCGGCCAGCACCTCGATATCAAGCGAGCGCGCGATGCCCACAATGCCTGCGATGATCACTTGTTTGGCTCGGCTGAGGTTAATGTCTCTTAGCAGCTCCATGTCGATTTTGATGAGGTGGGGCTGCCAGCGTGCCAAAAGACCCAGTCCAGCATAACCAGCGCCGAAATCGTCAAGTGCAGTCCAAAATCCGAATTTGCGATAGGCATCCACAATTTTTTGCACGTGCCCTGGATCTGTCATCCTTTCGTTTTCAGTAAACTCGAACATCAGGTTTCGATGCGGAAACTGTGCGCGCTTTGCCGCAGCCAGGGATTTCTGAATACACGCACTTGGTTCATATACGGCGTTTGGCATAAAATTGATGGATAGCCGCAGATCTCTTCCAGCGAATAAGGCACCCGCGGTTTGGATTGCCATCACGCGGGAGGCCTGATCAAACCGGTAACGAGTATCATCGTTCACCTGGTTCAGAATTGATAATGCTGGCTCACCATTTACGCCCCTCACCAAGGCCTCGTAACCCCAAACCTGCTGGGCAGCCAGATCAACGATCGGCTGGAACGCCATCTTGAATTCAAAGGGAAGCTGCACATCCTCGCGGCATCCAACGCATGTAGGGTTCATCAGCGTCCAGCTTTTTAAAATGTTAGCAACGGTGGTAAAGTAGTTAAGATTTGTTAAATGGGCGTTAATCTATCGCTAGAGGGTCCTCTTAGTTAGTCAGGCTAGACCAGCAACCGCATCAGCGTGTGTTTGAGGGAGAGCTCTTTCAGATTGGATATTCGTGCCGTTCTCCAAATAAAATTCGACGGTTTGTCGGCGCGTTCGATCTGCTATCACGGCAGTTGTGCTGTGGAGACGCGCGTAACCGATGATGCTCATCTAGGCTGCGAAAACGCGCCAGGTATATCGTAGAACGATATGTACTCCCCGAGCCGAGCTTCATTGCCTGCTAATCGTTACAGCGATGGCGACCAAGATAAGAACTAATGCTACGCCGGCTATGAGAAAAGCCGACATCAGCATTTCGAATCTTTCCCCGGCTCCTATCGCCTTGGATTCTGGGGGGGCACCAACATTAGGCTCATTGTCGTTGCTCTCTACCATGGTTCTAACACTTTCTGTCCGTGTACCCGCGAATCGCAGCCTGAACGCCGACCCCGGTGCATAGCCTCGAATATCCTATTCACCGCCTATAATACGCAAAGCAGGCCGTCGCCTAAAACGGCTTTACTCAGCATGCAGATCTTTCTTCTCGGTCTGGAGCTTCTTCAGAAGCGCCTCGATAGCTTCGAGAGTCTGCTTGTCTACGAAGACTCGCTTGAGTTTTTGATATCTTTCGATCCGAGCGTCAATTTCATCGCACCGATTACACATTGGCAATCCAAGCAGCTTGCGCATGTTTATCAAAGCAATACGTCTGCTGAAGCGAATTGGATCAGTAGGCCACTGCCAAATTCAATTGAGCCATGTGATGGCGCATGAAGTTCATTCCAGGAACTCGCCGTTTACCCTGTAATCCATTCGGCTAAATTCAATTTACCTGTTCCCAATTTACGTTCCGACAAAGCAGTCCGCGCAATATGCACCCGCGCGTGATTAAGCTATTGTGACCGACAATCACCGTTAATGCGTAGCTTCTATCGCGTTTAGGGTCGTAGGCGGTGCCTGCAAGCTTCGTTTCAGACATGCGATCCAGCGACATCACCAATCGGTCGCCGACTTCCTCGCCTTTGCTTGCATCTTTGATCCAAAGATTGGTTGCGCAAATCTTGGATCCGCACGGTGCGATTCGGACGCGAGCATTCCCGTCATCGCGCAACCACACTCCGTCAGGGCTGCGTTCCTGGGCGGCCAATGCGGTGCAGCCTATAAGATAAAGGACAGAGAACGCTGCTGCGCGCATTATCACGACATAGACTCCGGAAGATCTGCACTTTTACCTTTGCTATACGCAGGCCTTCCCTATTCGGATCACATGTCGTGGGCGGTCCGCTTTTGTGAGATCATCGTAACGAGCAGCATCGTGTGATCCGGAGATCACGCTAGAGCGTAACAGGAATAGTGCTGGGTAAGGAAAGGCCACCCCTTGAAAACTTATGGCATTGCCTACATCGCGACCGGTTTGGTGTTTCTCGCCATTGATGCGATCTGGCTGACTGTGGCGGCGCAACGGCTCTATCGTCCGCTCATGGGTGACTTGTTGGTCGACGGCTTCAGGCTGGCGCCGGCGGCGCTGTTTTATCTCATTTACATCGCCGGAATCGTCTTGTTTGCAGTCGCGCCTGCTTTGGCCAGCGAAAGGTGGACGACAGCAACATCCTACGGCGCGCTCCTCGGGTTTTTTGCCTATGCGACCTATGACCTGACCAACCAAGCGACATTGAAAAACTGGCCGGTAGCGGTGACCATCGCCGATCTGTGCTGGGGAACGTGTCTGACCGCGGTTGCGGCAACGGCCGGTTTCCTGATCACACGCGCCTTCACGTCCGCGAACTGATCTGGCTTATCAAGCCTGATGCGATAAGCCCGACGAAGACGCAGAGCGTGCCCGCGCTCATGGCGTTCAACCGGGAAAAGGCATGATATTCGGAAGTGGTGTAGATGTGGAGCGGAGTGCCATACATGCCATTGAGCCCGAGATAAATAAGGAAGGCTGCGCCGATTAGAACGAAGGCGATGGGCCGTTCCGAAGCTCTGAAGAACGTCGCCGCGATCAAGACGCATGGGATTAGAAAGATCTCCACCCCGGACGCAGGGCCAAATACCCGCGCGCTCAAGATCGTGTTGGCCATGCCGGCAATGGGGAGCAGCGCTCGCCCAGTCTTGGAATATCGTCTGGCAACGGCTGGCACAGCCATGAATAGCGGCGTCGACAGGAAGGTGAAGACAGTTGCCCAGACATGGTCGCTGACGGTCCAATAGACATAGAGTGGATAAAACGGCTGGTTGGACGCCACCACCAGCGCAATCAAGTTGCAGGCGGCGACCATGGGATCGTCATGAGCGGCGTAAGCGGCGATTCGATCCCACATGTATCGAGAAAGATTCATGGATAGACCGGGCGTTAGGCTGGGCGTAGGAGATAATGGCTTACGCCCCATTCTTCGCCGCCAGCATGTCCGAACAGCCCCGCCGTCGCCAGATAGAAGAGACGCCAGCGCTGGCGCCAGAGAATGGCATCGGCACCATAGACCGCGCCGAGAATGCGGTCGATTTGCTCGCGGTTTTCATCGAAGCGTGCCAGCCAGTCCACCGCTGTCTTCTGATAGTGAAGCCCGCTCCAGCGCCAGTCCTTTTCAACCACAAAGCAGTCCGGGAAATGCCCGATCAGGCCGTGGCTCGGCATGATTCCTCCCGTGAAGAAGTGCTGGGCGATCCAGTCCGCCTCGTTCCTGTGATCGAATCGATAGGGACTGTTCTTGTGACTGAAAACGTGAATGAACAGCCTTCCCGTCTCGGGGGCGAGCCACGTCCTGATACGTTCGAGCAGGCCCTCCCAGTTCGACATATGCTCGAACATCTCAACCGAGACGATCCTGTCGTACTGACTGCCCGCCGTGAATTCATTCATATCCGCCGTTAGGATACGCACATTGGCGAGGCCGCGTTCGGCCGCTTGAGTCTCGATATGAAGTCGCTGTGGCCTTGAGTTCGAGACAGCGGTGATGATCGAACGAGGGAAACGCTCGGCCATGAAAAGCGTCAGCGATCCCCAGCCGCAGCCGAGTTCCAAGATCGCTTGCCCGTCGGCAAGGTCGGCGTGTCTGACCGTCTCTTCAAGCGACATCCGCTCGGCGTCAGCCAGAGTTTCCTCACCCGTCCGATAAAGGCAGCACGAATATTTACGACGCGGACCAAGCGTGAGGGCGAAGAACTCGGGCGGCAGTTCATAATGCTGCTTGTTGGCGGCGTCGGCATATTCGGCTATCCGATACTCGCCCATGGCGCGCACGAAATCGCTCTCTGCCAAGTGCCCCTCGGTGGCAAGCTTTCGTCGCGTGCGTCCGACTAGGAGTTCGATGCCCATCTGCGCCAGAGAGTCGGGAAGAGGGGCGCGTTCCGCAGCGCGGATAACTGAGGCAATCAAGCTCATCGAATGTCTCCGTTGTCACTCGCATAGGCAGCGTGTTGTGGGCCTGGCCAGAATGCGTTGACGCGATGTTGATAGTCTCGAAATGCCTTGCCGCGCGAGCGCAGCATGTGCGCTTCCAAGGGCGGAATACCGGAGGCGTGAACCAGGAGCCAATACATTAGCAATGGTCCGGCGAGAGACAACCACCCCCAGGGGTAGGCACCTGAAAGATCGATTGCGATGATGGCGTAGGCGAACCAGCCTATCCATTCGAAAAAATAATTGGGATGACGCGACATCCCCCAAAGCCCAACGTCGCAAACCTTCCCTTTGTTTACCGGATGGGCACGAAATGCGGAAAGCTGACAGTCGGCGATCGACTCGCCGAGAACTGCCACGATCAAGAAGGCGAAAGCGAGCCAATCAGAGAATCTGAGCCCGGGTGCGGGGTTGTGAGCTGCAAGCGTGATCGACAGCGCCAGCGCCAGCCCCACCAGTGCCTGGATTTGCAGAAACCAGAGCAGGCGAACCTTGAATGCGTCTCCCCATTCCTCGCGCATCTGCCGGTAGCGCGGGTCGTCGCCGTCGCCGCGGGCGGTGCGAACAGCGATGTGGATGCCAAGCCGCAGTGACCAGACCAGCGCGAGAGCCGCCACGAGCACTTGACGAACCGAGATTGGGTTATCGGCGAGAGGCATAAGGGCCGCTGCCGCGCCGAAACAGCCGGTTGCAAAGGACCAGGTCGCGTCGATCCAGCCGGACTGACTGGTCCGCAGCGCCACAAGCCATGCTCCGGTCATCGTTGCCAGGAGGCAAGCCGCGAGCGCTACAAAGATGATTGTCGCCGTCATGCGGTACTACCCCGAACCGCCGTTGAATCGAGGAGCGATTGAGGATCGATATTTTTCAGAGCAAAGCTTACGACGTCATCGAGAACAGGCGCCAAGAACCGCAACGGTCGCGCCAAGGCGCCGATCAGCACGCGGTGATCGATATAGTCGTACAGCTTGATCTCGGCTTCGCCTCCGACACGTCTTATGCTTTCGGCCATCCGAACCGTATTGCCAGGATCGACGTGTCTATCCCGCCGCCCCGTTGCCAGAAATGTCGGTGGCGCATCTCTTCCAACGAAGTTAATTGGCTGCGTAGCGGCCAAGCCTTGATGCGGTCCAAAAATTTCTTTCAGCTTAGTGCTATTCAACGGAAGAAAGTCGTAGGGACCGGCAAGGCCGATCATCGCGCTGAGATCGCGGCTTGCAACAAGTCCCACTTTGGCAAGCCTTTTACGGTCAAATGCCAGCATAGCCGCGATGTGGGCACCGGCGGAATGGCCCATGACGATAAGCCGACGCGGATCGCCACTGAATTCCACTATATGATCCACGGTCCAGCGTATCGCCTCGGCCGCGTCATCAATAAAGTCAGGGAACCGGACCTCCGGAAAGACGCGATAATCGGGAATGACGACTGTGAAGCCGCGCGCCGCCAACGCCGACCCGACAAAAAAATAGTCGCCGCGCTCGCCTTCCTCCCAGCCTCCACCATAGAAGAAGACGATGACAGGGGAAGGTCCATGTATGGGGGGCTGATAGACGTCGAGGAGATGACGCGGACCCTGTCCATAGCGGATGCCCTTACGCGGTCGAGTTGCTCCGATCGCGGCGATCGCATTAAGAAAATTGAGCGGCGACGTAAACGCTTTCATCTGCTAGCAGCCATCCACCGGTCAGGATCAGAAACCCACGAACGGGCGCAAAAGGCGACCCAGGAATCCATGAAGCCGTGTGTCGCCTTCAAGAGCTGCAAGACAGACGCAATCCGATTCATGCCCCACGACCGGGCGATGATCGACATCGTCGCCCGCCTCGTCGAGATCCCCCGGGAAATACCGACCTCGCTCATCCAAAAGTGATCCGGACAGGATTTGCATGAATTCGAGGCCAGTATGTCCATGAGCTGGCAAATGAAGCCCCGCTCTCCCTTTGAGCAGCATGACCTTAGCTTCCGGACTGCCGGCGATCTTGACCTTGCTCCACTGGAAGCCAGGTCCAAGCCATTTCCACGGGCCGACCTCGCAGTCCTGCATCGCTCGCGGAAGTTCCAATCCCAATTCCGGATGCTTGATCGTAGGCCGGTCTCTCGCCTGTAACGGTTGAGCAACTTCAAGCCGCTCCATGGTGCGCCCGAAGAGATCCGCCGCAAGCGGAGCGGGTGGCATCTCGTCCAGGATCGCTCCGCCAATGGCCTCGAAATTCGCCATACGGTTGCGGCAGACGGTGCATCCTTCAAGGTGTACGGATACGACAAGCGCGGGGCCGGCACTCAACGTTCCGCTCGCCCTACGCATCAGCGTTTCGTCGCTGGGATGATGATTGATTGTCATATATTGTTGTCCAACAGGGTCCGAAGGCGATTGAGTGCCAGCCGGACACGGGATTTTACGGTGCCGAGCGGGATGCCCAACTCTCGAGCGATCTCCGCATGGGGCTTCTCAGCAAAGAAAGAGAGCCGCACGATCGTTGCCTGATCGCTCGGTAGGGATGCCAATGCCTTTCGCACCCCTTCTTCCCGTTCTGCCGTGATTGTGATGTCTTCACCCGATGGTGGCATGTCGGGTTCATCGCTCGGATCCAAAATATTATCGGCTGTCCGAGACTGCGTGCGGCGCAGCCGGTCAATCCTTTGATTGCGAGCAATCGTAAACACCCATGTCGAGGCACCCGCTTTACCTGGATCGAAATAAGACGCCTTTTGCCATACCGCGATCATGACCTCCTGGGTCACTTCCTCGGCGACGGAATCCGCAAGACCTGACCGCAGAAGGAAGCTTTTGATGCGAGGCGCGAAATAGGCGAATAGCTGTGCGAAGGCATTTCGATCCTGCTCCCGCGCAACAGCACATATGAGACTGATCAGTTCCTCAGGAGAAGGTAACACCTCTTTTTGCCTGGCCTTGTTCAAAACAATAAGCCTCGCTGCGGGACGGACCTGCCGCGTGTGCCTTTTGTCGAGATGTAAACTTGCTGCATCCATTTGTCCTTCATACGCCCGCGTCCTGCAATCAGATCACGGGTTAGGTGATCTGCTACGCGCCAAGTTCCGTAAATATTGGCAGTTTGACGCGCGGAGGGAAATCCTTTGACCGGAAAGATTGCAGCCACCGACTGGCATAACGGACCAGAACACGGGCCGGCCCCGGGTCAAAGCCTTGATATTGCTGTTGTGGGCAGCGGCATTTCCGGCCTGTCCGCCGCGTGGTTGCTTTCCAAGAGGCACCGGGTTGTTCTTTACGAAGCCGATAACCGGCTGGGCGGACACAGCCACACCGTCGATGCTGGGGGCCTAGCAGTCGATACTGGATTCATCGTGTTCAACGAGAACACCTATCCCAACCTGACGGCTCTGTTCGATCACATCGGCGTTTCCACAAAGTGTTCCGATATGTCGTTTGCCGTTTCCCTCGACGATGGCCGTCTCGAATATTCCGGCACCGGACTACTAGGTCTATTCGCGCAGCGCCGGAACGCCATCAGCCCACGATTCTGGATGATGCTACGCGATCTCGTCCGCTTCTATCGCGAGGCACCGCGGAACGTTGCGGCACTGGGCATGATAACTCTTGACGAATATCTCGATGCGGCTGGCTACGGGGATGGATTCCGCAACGACCATCTCTATCCTATGGCGGCAGCCATCTGGTCGACTCCGGCGGCGAAAATCGGTACCTATCCCGCGGCTTCGTTCATCCGATTTTGCGAGAGCCACGGGCTGCTTAAGCTCACTGGCCGTCCCGTCTGGCGAACCGTCGCTGGCGGCAGCCGATGCTATGTCAGGCGGCTCTCCGAGACCATACCGGAAGTCGTGTCAAACTATCCTATCAAAGCGATCGTTCGTACCGGAAATGGCGCCGATGTCATCGGGCTCGAGGGCAACCGCCGCCATTTCGATCACGTTGTCATCGCCGCCCACGCGGACGAGGCACTGAAGCTGCTGGCCGATCCGAGCAGCGAAGAACGGCGTCTTCTCGGAGCATTCGAATATATTTTCAACGATGCGGTCCTCCATTCCGATACGCGTCTGATGCCGCAGCGGCGTCGGGTCTGGTCGAGCTGGAATTACATGACCAGAGATGACCTTGACGGCCGCCGGCTTGCGGTCACCTACTGGATGAACCGCCTTCAGGGGATCGAGAGCGATCGGCCGTTGTTCGTGACGCTTAATCCTCACAAGGAAATTGAAGCCGACACAATCTTGAAACAGATGCGTTACAGCCACCCCCGTTTCGATGCCGCGGCAATGGAGGCGCAGAAGCAGCTTTGGTCGCTGCAAGGTAGCCGCAACACCTGGTTCTGCGGCGCCTATTTCGGCGCAGGGTTTCATGAGGATGGGCTGCAAGCCGGTCTCGCGGTCGCCGAAGCGATCGGGGGCGTGCGGCGGCCATGGACGGTTCGGAACGAATCCGGGCGAATTCATATATATGAAAGCGAGCTTGATCTGCCTGAGACGGAGGCAGCCTGATGCCAAAGTTCCGATCAGCTCTTTTCGCTGGTTCTGTGATGCACCACAGGCTCCGGCCAAGACAGCACCGCTTGCGCTACAGAATATTTTATCTCCTGCTCGATCTCGAAGAAATCGATGCTCTGGCAAGCAGGCTTCGCTTGTTCTCGCATAACCGTTTCAACCTCTTTAGCTTCCACGATTGCGATCATGGCGAGGCTGCAACCATGCCGCTTCGCGACAGGATCGAGCGGCACCTGGAGGAAGCGGGCATCGAATCGGGCGGGCCGATCCAACTGCTCGCCATGCCGCGCATCCTAGGATACGCCTTCAATCCGCTAAGCATCTATTTCTGTCACAGACGCGACCAATCACTTTCCGCGATCTTCTACGAGGTCAACAACACCTTCGGGCAGCGCCACAATTATCTCATTCCCGTGCCCTCAGGCGTCGAGGGGCCAATCCGGCAAGAAAGTAGAAAATCTTTTTATGTGTCGCCATTCATGACCACCGACATGGTCTATTCGTTTTCTGTCGTGCCTCCGGGAACGGATTTAGCGGTTTCAGTCATCGGCCGCGACGAGAGCGGGCCGCTTATTATTGCCAGGCTGGCCGCTGCCCGACAGGAGTTGACGGACGCTTCACTTGCGCGCGCCTTTTGCGTTTATCCACTGCTGACATTCAAAGTCATCGCGGGAATCTACTGGGAAGCGTTTCTGATTTGGCTGAAGGGTATTCGTCTGCATCGTCGACCCTTGCCACCCGATCAATCGGTCACCGTTGGGCGTAGCGCTAGTCCTGAGATCAATCATCCAGAGAAGAAAACAGCGAATGGTCTTTGATGGAAAAACGAGAACAATGGACGGGATTGGGGACCGCAAGGAAAGCTTGGCCGCCCGCGTCTTGCGCCGAATGATTGCCCAGATCGAGTTCGGCCATATCATGGTTGTGCTGCCCTCCGGTGATCGTATTGAGCATTCTGGTGCGCAGGCGGGACCTTCTGCAACGCTTGTTCTCCGCCGCTGGCGTGCGATCCGGCGACTCCTCAGCCACGGAGATCTGGGCTTTGCAGAAGCCTATATCGAGGGCGATTGGTCGAGTCCCGATCTTGCCGCATTCCTGGAATTGGCGGCGCGAAACATCGCCGTGCTCGATCGCAAGATGTCTGGTTTCTGGCCTGTTCGCATGTTTAATCGCGCGCGGCATTTACGGCACGCGAATAGTAAAGCGGGTAGCCGCAGGAATATCTCGCTTCATTACGATCTCGGCAATGATTTTTACCAGTGCTGGCTCGATCGGAGCATGACGTACTCCTCTGCGCTCTATGCGCATCCAAACCAGACGCTTGAAGACGCTCAGGAAGCCAAGCTGTCACGAATCGAAAAGCTCCTGGACCTCCGCGGTGGCGAGGATATCCTTGAAATTGGCTGCGGCTGGGGCGCGTTGGCCGTGAGATTGGCCCGCGCAGGGGCTCGCGTTACCGCTGTTACCCTGTCGTCGGAGCAACTGGCACTCTCTCGACAGCGCGTAGAACAGGAAGCTCTGGTCGACAGAGTTGCTTTGGAATTGACCGACTATCGCGACATCGAAGGCTCTTATGACAGGATCGTATCGATCGAGATGCTGGAGGCGGTCGGTGAGGCGTACTGGCCGATTTATTTCAAAACCCTGCATGATCGCCTGAACGTCGGCGGCATAGCGGTCCTGCAAGTGATCACGATTAACGAGGCTCGCTTCGAGGCCTACCGCGGTTCCGCCGATTTTATTCAGCGTCATATCTTCCCAGGCGGGATGCTTCCAACGAAAGCGATCATTATCGAACAAGGTGCGCAGGCCGGCCTCAAGCTCGTTTCAACACAAAGTTTCGGCCAGAGCTATGCCGCGACACTGGCCGAGTGGCGCAAACGTTTCTTGGCGTCATGGCCCAGCATCACCGAAATGGGGTTTCCGGAGCGCTTTCGCCGGCTCTGGGACTATTACCTATGTTATTGCGAGGCAGGCTTCAGGGCCGCAACTATCGATGTGGACTTTTATGTCCTCGCCAAAAGCTGACGGCCTAGATGGAAGAAGCAAAAATTTTTTGAGGAACCCTTTGTCTTCTCCCAGCAGACACAAAATCGGCTCCATTGATTACTTGAGGTAGGTCCGCGAATCTAAATCGGTTTGTCGCCTAGATGACTTCTCGCAGCTTTCAGTCGTGAATATCAGCGCGAATATAACTCAATCCGCCGATAGCAAAATCGCACTGAAAGGCTCGGCCTATGGCCACCAGCCCGATACGCCGCAACCGACGTTTATTGAGTGGAATATCGGTGCGATAAGGAGCAAAGGCGCTGAACCGCAAAACGACGGTCCGCCAATCTGCATATGCCGTGAAATTTTGGCGGTACGACTGCCACGGCTTTGCCAAATAGTCCGTCCTCAAGTGAACGCCGTAGAGCTCGCCATTGCCAAACACGTCGATCGCAATTCCGTCCCAGCCACTTGCATCCACAACATCGGCTGTCGGCGAGAGATCGAGTGCGGCTTGAACAAATCCTCCATTATTTTCCAAGCTGACGTCTCCGCGCACACGGATGGCGGCCCGACCAGCGATCACCTCGCGACCTATAACTCCTTTGGAATCTCCACCCATGACCTGGTCTGTAACAAGTCGCCAGACGCTGCCAATCGTAGCCACAAGAGGCTCCCCGCTGAGGTCATCTATTATGTTGGGCGCAGGCAACATCTTCCCGTCCCTCATGCTTGTGAACGCACGTTAGCGACACGCCGAAGAATGGCAGCACCAGCAGAGGCGCAACTCAGCCACGCCATCTCATGGGATGGCCCTGTTCGCCGATGGCGGCTTGATGGCCTCAAAACCCTACGCTGCGTCCGGAGCTTATATCGGCCGAATGTCCGGTCGTTGCCGCACCTGCACCTGCGACACCAAGATCGCGACGGGCCAAGCTGCGTACCCGTCCAATTTTCTCTGCTGGAATTCTTGATCAAGAACCGTTCATGTCTTGAGCAAAGTCCTCGGATCATCATGCTTTATCGAACCCTCAACCAAACGCCAAAAGAGCGCGAGAAGACCATCACGCAAGCGGCCCGCGCATTCATGGAATGCTTGTAGCAAAAGGGGTCGGCCTTGTCGGGCGTGCTGGCTCGGGAAGCTGTTCGTCGTAGCTAGCCGCGCCTTACACCCAACCTGCCAATTCCTTTCTGACGACGTGTTCTATGACTTTCATTCCGTCCGTCCCGTCGTTGAGGCACGGCACATGAGTGAACCGTTCGCCGCCACTGTGAAGAAAAGCTTCCTTCGCCTCCACTGCAATCTCGTCGAGAGTTTCGAGGCAGTCGGAAACGAAGCCTGGATTGATCACTGCAATTTTCTTTGTTCCGTTTTTTGCCAGTTCTTCGACGGTCTTATCGGTGTATGGCTGCAGCCACTCTTCCGGACCAAACCTCGATTGAAACGTCACCATTATCCGGTCTTTGTCCCAGCCAAGACGTTCCCCGAGCAGCCTCGTCGTTTTGTGGCACTGGCAGTGATAGGGATCGCCCTTCTTGAAATACGACATCGGAATGCCGTGGTAGGACGTGAGCAGTATCTCCGGCTCCCAATCAAGAGTGGCAAGATGACTTTCGATCGAATTGGCGAGAGCGTCGATATAGATTGGATCGTCGTGATATCTTGGCACCGTGCGAATTGCTGGCTGCCATCTCAGATTGATCAGCGCCCTGAAACTCTCGTCATTCACCGTCGCAGTCGTCGCGGCCGCATATTGAGGATAGAGCGGATAGAGAAGAATTCTTTCGCATCCGGATTCCTGAAGATCCTGGATCTTGCTGCGTATTGATGGCTTCCCGTAACGCATGGCCCAGTCGATCCGCACCGACGAAAATTCCGACAATCTGTTTGCGAGTTGCGAAGCCTGGCTGCGTGTGTAAGTCCGCAGGTAGCTTTCGCCCTTTTCCTTGTTCCAAATCGTCTCATAAGCTTTTGCGACTTTTCTCGGTCTCGTGTTCAGCACGATGCCGTAGAGTATCGGATACCAAAGCCAACGAGACCACTCGATGACGCGGCGATCTGTCAGGAATTCTGCGAGATATCGGCGCAGTGAAACGGGATCGGTAGCCTGGGGCGTGCCGAGATTGATCAGCAACACGCCGATTTTGCCAAATTCCACCTTCGGATGCTCGTAGGGGGCGTTCTTAATCAAAACTCGACCATCCATTTCGGAAAAGTTTTGTTAGCGTAAAAGGGCGCGTAAGATCGTAAAGCGTAGTGTCTAACTCCAAGAGCAGCTCACGCTAGAATGTTTCAGAACCGATTTTGCGTTTTTTCTATGAATGACATCGAATCTGGTCTCCGGCATGTCCAAGTACGTTTACGAGCTGGAGAGCCCGGCGGATCACTGCCTCAACGGAACAGCCTGAATGGGCTATATCCGCGCTGTGACCTATAAGAGAAAGGAGGAAAGGCGGGACCATAAGAATGGCGCTTAGAATGGCCATCTGCCCATAGCAGTCAGGGCAGGGCGATGCTTTACGACCATAAGTCGACAAGCGTTTTTTGTGCTCCGCCCAACGCCACAGAGAGTTACTTTTGATCCGCCATGCAAGCAGTCCGACTATGGGATGTTCAGACTGCCAGGCGGCTATCAGATCCGCGGACGAGACATGGCAGGAAGCAGGGACGCACGATGAACGGCATAAATAGTCCGAGCCCCAAACCCGCACTCCCAGGCATTCATATCCTGAACGGCTATTACGCCCTTGTCATCGACGAGCATCGCCGCGACTTCGCCCCCACTCTCTGGGACGTCCATTGTCCGGCGTTGAGCAACGCTGGTTCATAGGTGCCCATGCCAACGTCGAGGGCGGCTACGAAACAGATCTTCTGGGTGAAAACCGGCGACGACAAGGCGATGGGCGCGTTGCTCGTCTCGTGGAACCAACTCGTAGCGTCCTTCAACATTGGCTACATCATGATCTGCACGGCGACAGTGCTGGCCATGGTCGCATCCGGCTTTTTTGTCGGAAAATGACTGAACATGTATCCGGTCGAGGCGGCTATCGTGACGGCCTGTCACTCGGGCCTCGGTGGGACAGGCGACGTTGCGATCCTGGGTGCATCGGATCGCATGGGTCTAATGGCCTTTGCCCAAATCGCGACGCGCGTCGGCGGTGCGATCATGATCGTGATCGCGACGTTCCTGATGAAGATGATTTACTGATTCTGTTTCCCCTGCGACTGCGCGAGGCCTTCCAATAGCATGGGGCCTAGCTTTCTTTGTGCAGCGCATAGCGCATTGCGCTCTGCAGAGTTGTATCTTTTGCGTCGCTTCGCTTAGAAAGGTCTACAGATCAATCGCACACTTGGACAACAGCAAGGCGCCATGGCCGATACGTCTCAGCACAAGACCGAAAACGCAATTCCACGTCCGTTGCCGCTGGCCGGTGTGAGGGTTCTCGATGTCTGTCAGGTCATGGCCGGCCCCTACAGTTGCATGCTGCTCGGCGACCTTGGCGCTGACGTCATCAAGATAGAGCCGCCGGGTACCGGCGATCAGACTCGCGGAGCCATGGGGTTCAAGATGAAGGGCCCGGACAGCATGGGCTTCCTCAATATGAACCGGAACAAGCGTTCGGTTGCCGTAAACCTCAAGAGCGAAGCCGGACGCGAGCTTTTCTACGAACTGGTGAAAACCGCCGACATCGTGGTGGAAAATTACCGGCCCGGCGTGATGAAAAAGCTCAAATGCGATTACGAAACGGTGCGGAAATACAATCCGCGCCTCGTTTATGCATCTATCTCCGGCTTCGGCCAGACAGGCCCTTGGGCTGAGCGTCCCGGCTTCGATCTGATGGCGCAGGCCATGTCCGGGGTGATGAGCGTCACTGGCCATCCCGGGGGACTGCCGGTCAAGGCGGGGGTGCCGGTGGCTGACATCGGATGCGCCTTGTTCGCCACCTATGCGATGCTGGCTGCCTATATCGGAGCGAAAAACACCGGCGAGGGTCAGTATATCGATGCTTCGCTGTTCGAGGCCGCGCTTGCTTTCTCGGTTTGGGATATATCCGAATATTGGGGACGCGGCACGCAGCCGATTCCGCTCGGCACCGCCAACCGCATGAGCGCGCCATATCAAGCCGTCAAGTCGAAGGACGGCTATTTCGTCATGGGCGCCACCAACCAGAAGCTTTGGGCGCAGCTCTGTGAGAAAATCGACCGGCAGGATCTCGCCGAGAATCCCCGTTTCAAGACCAATCCCGATCGTCTTGCCAATCGCGAGGAACTGATCACGGAGTTGGAGAAAACTTTCGTGACGCGATCTTCGGACGAATGGGTGGAAACCCTGCTTGCGGCGGGCATTCCAGCCGGCACCATGTACAGCTATCCCGAAGCCTTCGAGAGCGAGCACGGCCGCCACAGGCAGATGCGGATGGAGATTGATCACCCCAACGAAGGGAAGGTGTCGAACATCGGCTTTGCCGTGAAGCTGACCGGAACGCCGCAAGAAGTGCGCCGTCATCCGCCTTTGCTCGGTGAGCATACTAATGAGGTGCTGAAAGAGATCGGTCTCGATTCTGCCGCCATTGAAAATCTCACCGCCCGCGGAGCTTTCGCGCCATGAGCCCTCAGTCTCCGGCGACTGCCACCGAACAGGATCAGGGAGGCGTTCGCTTCACGAAGGATGGCGCTATCGCCCGTCTTATTTTCGACCGGCCGCGCGCGCGCAACGCGATGACCTGGCGCATGTACGAAGAGCTGGCGGAGGCCTGTGCGAAGATCGCCGGCGATCTATCCATCCGTGTCGCAGTGTTGCGCGGCGCCGGCGGCAAGGCTTTTGTTGCGGGCACGGACATCGAGCAATTCCGCGCTTTTTCTTCCGGCGAGGATGGAATTGTTTATGAGGAGAAGGTCGAGAAATACGTCAGCGCCCTCGAGGCGTTGCCCATTCCGACCATCGCGGTTGTGGAAGGCTGGGCGGTCGGCGGCGGCATGGCGCTGGCCAATGCATGCGACTTCCGCATCGCCACGCCCGGCGCGCGCTTCGGCGTGCCCATCGCCCGGACGCTCGGCAACTGTCTGTCCGCGTCCAATGTGCGGCGGCTTGCCGCCACACTGGGCGTGAGCGTGGTCAAGCGCATGCTCCTTCTGGCCGAGACACCTGCTGTTGAGGAACTGCCCACCGGTTATGCCTCCATCGTTCCGGCCGAAGAGATCGACGCCAGGGTTGGGGAGTTATGCGATCGGCTTGCTGGTCATGCGCCAATCACGTTGCGCGTGACAAAGGAGATGCTACGGCGTTTGGCGTCTGATCCGCGCGTGGCCGATGCCGATCTTGTGCGTGAAACTTACGGCAGCGAGGATTTCCGCGAGGGTGTCGATGCTTTCCTCGCAAAGCGCCCGCCGGTCTGGCGCGGCAAGTAAGTCCGACCTCTCGTGATAAGCTCTCGGCGTTGAGTGGTGCTCAAGGACCCGGGTTGCGGGCCGCCGCACTTGCCTGAACCGCGAGCCTCGTCGCAATCTCATTGACGCGTAGCACGGGCTTGTCGTTGGCTCGCGCCACCAGATATTCGCCTGAAATGACACCGATCTGATCGGTGGGGACAAAAACGGGGTCAGCGGCGGATCCGGCTCGCGGCGCAGTTGTGCGCTCTCAAGCCGAGGAGCCATACAGAAGGCTTATCGACCCTGTCGATCTCGTAGATCGCGGGATGTTGTGGGCGGCCCTCGGATCGCCTGTCCGATCGACGCCCGACTTGATCGGACTCTCGAACGACGCTTTGGGCCCGTATTTGCAGGCAGTGTTTCTTTCTGAAGGAGGATATCAGTTAATTCCCCCGACTTCACCCAAAGCTCGTCATCCGCGACAGGTGCGGATTGTTCCTGTTTCCCGAGATTTTCATTGAAAATGGGAGCGGCCACTAGTGATGTGCTTGCAGTGAGCTCAAGATGGCGCCCTTAAACTACTAGGTGTACTGTCCGCACCTTCATATCGACAACCGCACTAGAAACGCCCTTCCTCTATTCGGCCTTCGGCAACCTGCTACGCGATCTTTTCACGGCATTCGATAGGTAGTCCGGATGATGGGGAGCATATCAAGCAGAATCCTCAGCGACATACCAAGATGGCCGGCCGACTGGTGCGGATCAGCGCCACGTTGCATGGGCCAGGGCTACTTGAACAAGCCGGTCCCGGTTTGTTGCTTCTGGCGATTGGTCGGATACTTCGAGATCAAAGCAGAGACCAACAATACAAGTCCTGAAAAGGATCATCCCAGAGCGGAAGAATCAAAAAATAACAGCTAGGCCAATGCCAGTCCTGCCGAAGTCGTTGCCATTATAGAACATCAATGTTCCGGCTTGTGTTTCAACGATGCTTGCAAAACATGTCATCTCAGAATCCCAACCAAAGGCAGATGTATTTAATCCGAGGTGATCTTGGCGGGTCCAGGTCCTGCCATCGTCTGACCGCGCATATCCGATGCGGTAACCTTTGGAGAAAGTGCGGCTGGAATAAAAAATGTTGAGTTCATCGCCGCGTATCAACATGCCAGGTCGGCCAAATCCGTATTCGTCCGGTGCCTGCGGTTCAATGGATAAGATGCCTTTATCGGGCCAAGTGATGCCGTCTTCAGATTCCGCGTAAGCAAGATGATAGGTCGGGACCTGTTTGCCCGAAATGTTCACGAAGCCGGAACCTGCGGCATACCAAATCTTATAGAGACCGCCGTGCTTCATGATGTGCGCGCCGGATCGAACTACAAGCTCGGATGGGCTTCGATCTAGGACTGGGGATTTTTGGTATCGTCGGAAGGTATTTCCGCCGTCCTTGCTGATTGCGAGACCAGTGAACAGCATGTATCTCGCCTTGGGTGTTAGTTGCCAGCCGGCATAATAAAGGCGAATACCGTCGTGGTCTTTGAATACTGAAAGCGGTGTGACACCGTTGTCGTCGAAGCATCCATCATCGCCAATGTCGAGGCACGGTCGATCAGAGAACCCTATAACCTTGGTTGGTTCATTTGCATCGACGTCGAACCAACCAATTCGACCGACTTGATCTTTATCGCGAGAAGCGAAGTAGACACGTATCGTGCTGTCATCAAGCAGAAGAGCCGTCGGCACATAGGTGTGTGAATTCATCCAGTCGGCACGACCAGATGCATCGAACACTACGCCAACTTTTTCAAACCTCATGCGTTAGCCTTTTCCGCCTGTTCGTAAATCCTCGTTTCAGCCAATTCGAGTGCTGCTCGTAGTGCGACGAGATCGATATCTACTTCGAAGACGGACCACACGAAAAATGCTCTTGGTATGGTCTGCGTCGGACTCAGAGACAGAATATAGGGCTGCCCAATCACTGCGGCTATGGTGGTAAAGCATTCAGAATGATGATTTGGCGAACTCATGCCGACGACCACGGTTTGACGAGGGCAAAATATTAAATTTGAAAGTGCTGCGCCTTGAGGTGCGACGATCATCTCCGCGTCCTTGAAGGTCTCTATCTGCTCATCGATCGACATTTCGCCAGGGTCGCAATACGAAATGCCGAACTCGTTCAAAAGGGACTTCAGATTGGTATCGTTGATTTTGCGCCCTGCATCCACTTTTCGTCGAGATAGATAAAGACGCTTTCCTGGTAGCGGCTCCGGATGATGCTTCGATAGTTTTTCACGCAGCGCCATAATAGCTTTGGGACTCGGGACATTGTGGCGAGACGGTAGTGGGAGCGCCGTTGCATTCTCGATCTCGACACCGTTTGGTGCGATTGTAACTTCTGGCACATAACCGAGTGTTTTTTGAAATAGCGTCGATTGCCATTGTTTGAGTGGGGCATCGGTAACGAGGTTATATCCTCGCCTAACCGGATTAAGTAGCAACGATCCCAAAGCCTCGAAAAGAAAGTGGTAATAGTTGAAATAGGCTCCCGGCAGCACGACGCCCTCGTGCACGACCGCGAGTCCTCTCGGAAGGCCAAGGAGAGCCCTATCGCCGGAATAAGCGAGAATGTTTGGAGAAAACATTTCAAGGCAGTATGGCCCAAGATGTTTTCGGTTTGAATCTATGATGCCTTCTTTAGTCGCGACCAATCCAATACCAATCTCCCTGGCATTTTTCAGTTTGAGCACATCGCCGCTCTGTAACGTAAGCGTTGGGCAAAGTTTCCTGGTCTCAGATCGGGAAACGGCAATGTAGGGGACTTCGATAGTTTCACCCCTGTTTGTGTCATATGACGATGGAATAATGGTGCCGAGTTGAATCTTGCCAAAGCGATATTGAAGGTAGGGATGCTTTCGCTGAAGGTGAGAGATCTTAGAAATGGCCGAATTGTCGCCCAGCAGGGCTTTGGCATACAGAAGACGAAATCTGTGAAACGGATCGTCTGGATTGATGGAAACGGTCTTCCCGAATTCTGAGGCGGCTAAATGGATGTCGCCAATATCCCACGCCGCGCGACCGAGAGCTTCATGCCCGATAGCATCAGTTGGTTTAAGAGTGATGGCGGCTTGAAAATGTTGAATGGCATTTTCGAACGTAAAATTGTCTAGATGGTCCATTAAATCTCTGGTGCCATTTCCTCCTGGAAGAGGTCTCGCTGGCATGCCGCCCATTGAAGAAAAGAATTTGTTCTCCCTGCACCATCGCGCCAGTAAATGATTGATATCGCCGATGCCGAGGTGACCGACATAAGCTGTTTTAGGTGATTGCAGAAAAGCTTGGTAGAGACTCAGCGCAGAAAGCATATCGCCCGACCGCTTCAAATATGCCGCAAAGATCGAAATGAAGAGGCCGGCTTCGCGAAAGCAAGACGGAATGCGCGGCCTGTCTATATTGAAGAAATAGGCCCCTAGATCGCCCTCGTGGCATCCGCCCTGAGTCGTTCTCAGATCCGCCACGAACATGAGAAGGCAAGCAACAATACGCTTTGGGTAACCGAGGATCAGACGATTCCTTGAAAGATGCCGGATAAGATGGATATCGCTGAAGAGCGAGCGAGGGTAATCGCTGGATTTCCATCGTCCTCCGATGTTTAGATGGAAGACAATGCAACTCAGCACCAAGTAATAATCGGTTTTAATTTTGTATTTTGAACGATTTACCGCTTTCGCCGCGCTTCGGAAAAATTCTTTTGTTTCTTTACGTCGTTTTTTGAGGCTGTTTGCCCATTTAGCGGCGTGGCGTCCCATTCATTCGTCCCCAGATTTCGCAAGAAATTAGAGCAAACCAAGGGCAAATCCAATGCCCACGTTGCGCTGGAAGCACCGCGCGTGAGGTACGTTTTATCGGACAATTGGAAGGCTGAAATCCGGCGGCTTTAGAGCACGCGGGCCACGATACTCTGGTTTGCGATTAGTGGCTTAATCCTCGTTTGGCCGGGATCGGCAGGGTCGATCCGCCAGACACTCTATGCCGTGATCGATGTCGTGATGGGGCTTCGTTTGGGGTAGCTGGGTTTCTTGAATAGCCCAGGACTGACCAATGAATCCGGCGAACAGGCATGGACGAAATTCCAGAGAAAAATACTCTATGATGAGAATCTAGCGTGCTCGAAGGCGAAGAAATGCGGTGAATGGAATTCAAGGATAGACAGATCCGAGACGGTTTAAGTCGGAAGATCGAATTGATAACTTACATGATCAAATCCTGAGATATTCACTGCGAGCAGCTGTTGGAAGTGATGTCGCGCCCGAGTCGTTATGAAGATGTTCAATCCAAGGAAATTTTGGATTGAACGGGAATTGGGTAATCAACGATGATCTCTGTTTATGAGCAAACCCAAGCAGCGCTTCGCGCCATAAAAGCACGAGAGCCTGAAGTTCGTGCCTGGACCCATCTGAATGAAGAATCGGTTCTGGAAGAGGCAAGGGCGATTGATCATCGCGCAGCAGGTGAGGAGCTATACGGAGTCATTGTTGCGGCTAAGGACATTTTTGAGACGGCGGATATGCCGACGACATATGGCTCGCCAATATACAAAGATTACAGGCCGGTCAGAGACGCCGCGGTGATTGCAAGGCTGCGCGAAAAAGGCGCCTTGATATTGGGAAAAACATTTTCGACTGAGTTTGCCTCGGCGTTTCCGGGGCCAACTCGGAATCCTCATAATCTGGATCATACGCCGGGGGGATCATCGAGTGGCTCTGCGGCTGCTGTCGCTTCCGGGATGGTGCGTGTGGCGCTGGGAACGCAAACGCTGGGATCGATCATTCGCCCAGCTTCATATTGCGGGATCGTTGGTTTCAAGCCGACATACGGGAGAGTGAGCAGATCCGGCGTGCTGAACTTGTCGGAGACACTCGACACAGTAGGTTTTTTCGGAGCGATCCTGGAAGATGTCGAGCGGGTGTTCTATTCACTGACGAACGAAATTGCTCCTGCCAGGATTCCGAACGAAAAACAGCCGAGGCTTGCCTTTTGTAAAGGGCCGGGGTGGGACGATGCGAATGCCGGCGTGCAGGATCGTATAGGCAGATACGTGGACAGCCTTCGGGAAGAAGGCGTTTTTATTGAGGATCTGGATTTACGCTCGACATTATCGGAAATCCTGCGCGCGGCTCAAATCGTTCACGATGCTGAAGCGTATCGAAATTTCACTTGGGAACGTACGCAACATTTCGATCGTTTAAGCGCCGAGTTCCAGAATGTTTTGAGCAGGGGGGAGGCTGTCACCGAGGAGGCGTATGAGCGTGCGCTGATTGTTGGTAAAGTCGGGCGGGCACAAATGCAAAAGGTCTTCGAAAAGTTTCATGCGCTCATAACCTTGTCCGCTACTCAAGAGGCGCCGGCAGGCCTGGCGTCGACCGGCTCCCCGAACATGAATGCAGCCTGGACGTTTTTGCGAGGACCGTGTGTGTCCTTGCCAAAGCTGAAAGCGGCAAACGGTCTTCCGGTTGGCGTTCAGCTTATCGGTAAGCCTTTCGAAGATGGCCAGTTGCTGAGTTGTGCTCACTGGCTCGATGCGCGATGTCCAAATATATGAATCTGTATCGTTTGGGGTAAGCGAGACGGCCTAAAGTTGCAGGCTGTCTCGAAAGATGTTGTCTCGGTTGATTTCCTGAATGGAGTTGACGCCCATTAGTGTCATTGCGACGCGCATCTCTTTGGCCAGCATATCAAGAAGATTTTCCACGCCCGACTGGCCTGCCGTAGCTAGGGCATAAATGGTGGCGCGCCCCAACAAAACCGATTTGGCGCCGAGCGCCAGCATTCGGACAATATCCAGCCCGGAGCGGATGCCGGAATCGGCCAGTATTGTAAGGTCGTTTCCTACAGTATCGGCGATCGCGGGAAGAGCGCGTGCCGACGATGCCGCGCCATCAAGCTGTCTTCCGCCATGATTGGAAACCACGATACCGTTTGCGCCGAAAGACACGGCATCCCGTGCATCCTGAGGATCCAATATCCCCTTGATGATGATCGTCCCCTTCCAGAATTCTCTTATCCATTCGAGATCGGACCAGCCGATCGTGGGATCGAAATTGTTGGCCAGCCAGCCGATGTAATCCTCCAGGCCGACGACCTTGCCTGTGTAAGCCGAAATATTCCCAAGATCGTGAGGGCGTCCCATGATGCCGACATCCATGGCCCAGCCCGGCTTGAACATGGCTTGCAGGATGCGCTTGGGATAGCGGTACGGGCCTGACATGCCCGAATGCGGGTCTCTGTAACGGGAGCCCGGCGTCGGCATATCGACGGTAAAGACAAGAGTGCGAATTCCGGCCGCCCATGCGCGCTCAAGCGCGTTCTTCATGAATTTCCGGTCTTTGAGAACATAGAGCTGAAACCAGATTGGCTGACGGCTCTGCGATTGGACTTCCTCGATTGAGCACACCGAAACCGTGGACATCGTGAAGGGAATCCCCTTCGCCTGAGCTGCCTTGGCTGTCTGGACCTCGCCGCGGCGTGCGCACATGCCCATCAGGCCGATGGGAGCGATGGCGACCGGCATTGCCAGTTGCTGGCCGAACAATTCCGTCTTCAGACTCAGGTCGCCGACGTTCCTGAGAATGCGCTGTTTGATATTCACCCGTTGAAGATCGTCGATGTTGGATCGCAGGGTCTGCTCATAGCCGGCACCACCTTCGATATAATCCAACAGGAAACGAGGAAGACGGTGTTGCGCGGCGGATCGGTAGTCCAGGGGGGATGCAATGATCATGGAAGAAGCCATCGGGGAGGGAAGCGAACCGGAGGCAATCTAACAGCTCTTCTTATGTTTTTGTATTTTCCGGTGTCTGCGTCGCGCAGCTGCAATTTCCGACTCTAAATAGAGTGGGCTCTCTGTCTCGCCCGGGGCGAATTGCAGGACCGGTCTTGGTCCCATGAACGGCCGACAGGCCGATTAGGCTTTTGGGCCAACTCACCCCAATATTTTGCATTCAAATAGTATATTGATACTAAAAAATGAATTCAAAAATGAAGTTGAAAATATAGGTAATTCCCACGGGGCACTTCGTCGGTTTGGCACTTAATTTTGCTTGATATTCTTAAGGATTGAAGACAAAGCCGCGTATGGTGAGTGGGATTGAAAAGAACCTCAGCCAGGTCAGGCCGCGCCCTGCGGCCTAGCCCAGCGAGGATAACGCCTTGGATGATATGGTCGCGGAGCGCGATGAGGGTTTCCTCGAACATGAATAATTCATGTTTATTTTCAAACTATTATAGCAACTTAGTTCGATTTTTAAGGCCGGGTACCTTTTCGGCTGAGCTTTGCTTCAGGTCGTTAGACAGAAATATTTTGTATGCAAAAATAATTTGCTGTCAAAAATATCATATGCAATATTTTGATGGTAGAAGAAACATTAAAGACAAAGGCTTGAAATATGACCCACGCTCAAGGGCGCCATTTTCTTCAAATCCCGGGTCCGAGCCCTGTTCCGGATCGGGTGCTGCGGGCGATGGACATGCCGGTCATCGACCATCGCAGCGCCGAATTTGCCGAACTCGGCAAGGCGGTGCTGAGCGGCTCGCAGAAGATTTTCCAGACCTCGGGTCCCGTGGTGAT
>NZ_ADVZ01000002.1 GCF_000178995.1 Afipia sp. 1NLS2
TTCCGCAAGGTCGTGCTCGAGAACTTCAACATGTCGCTCGGCGCGGGCCTGACCAAGCTCGCGGGCAAGGTATTCCGCATCGGTCATCTCGGCGAATGCAACGAGCTGACGCTGCTCGGCGCGCTGTCGGGCGTGGAGCTGGGCCTGTCGGTCGCGGGCGTGCCGCATCGCGCCGGTGGCGTCGCTGCCGCCATGAAGCTCCTCGAAGACCGCACCAACGCCAATCTCGCAAACCATCTCAAGATCATTAAAAACTGACGACCACTAAGACCTGAACCGCGAAGACCGGAATTTGTCAGACGACGGAGCGGCAATATGAAGCGGAGACCCTGGATGAGGTGCGATGTCTGTGGCCTTGACGTGTCCCGCAACGGACTTGTGCGCTTCAAGAACGCGATCGTGGCTCTTGTGGACAGGCGGTTGGAGGCGAATCGGAAGAGGGCGACAGCCTGAAATAGGAGTGGAATTTCATCGTACTAAAGATTGATCCGGATAACGAAACAGGACGATTTTATGGTTGCGCGGGGGGCTTTTCCCGATACATTCCCGACGGCAAATCGACCTTATAATAAGGTCATTTGCGTCATAAAAATCGAGGATTTAGAGATGGTTGGTCATACAGGAAGGCATTTCCTCCAGATTCCGGGCCCGAGCAACGTGCCGGACCGGGTCTTGCGCGCGATGGATATGCCGACGATCGACCATCGTGGTCCGGAGTTCGCCGAGATGGCGCTCGGCATCATGGAAAGCTGCAAACGGGTTTTCCGTACCAAGAATCCAGTGCTGATCTTCCCCTCATCCGGCACGGGCGCATGGGAAGCCGCCATGGTCAACACGCTGTCGCCGGGCGACAAGGTGCTGATGGCGGAGACCGGACAGTTCTCGGTCCTGTGGCGCAATCTCGCCGAGCGTTTCCAGGTCGACGTCGAGACGATTCCGAGCGACTGGCGTCGCGGTGCGAAGGCCTCCGAGATCGAAGCGCGTCTCGTCGCTGACAAGCAGCATTCCATCAAGGCGGTGATGATCGTCCACAACGAGACCTCGACCGGCGTCACCAGCCGTGTCGATGAAGTCCGCAAGGCGATGGATCGCGCGCGGCATCCCGCGCTGTTGTTCGTCGATACGATTTCCTCGATGGGTTCGATCCGATACGAGCATGATGCCTGGGGCGTCGATGTCACGGTCTGCGGATCGCAGAAGGGCTTGATGATGCCGCCGGGCCTGAGCTTCAACGCGGTGTCCGACAAGGCGATTGCCGCTTCCAAGACCAACAAGCTGCCGCGTTCCTACTGGGACTGGAACGAAGTGCTGAAGGCCAACCAGCTCGGCTCGTGGCCTTACACCCCTGCGACCAATCTTCTTTACGGCCTGCGTGAATCCATCGCGATGCTGGAGGAGGAGGGGCTGGAGAACGTCTACGCCCGCCACCAGCGGCATGGCGAAGCGACGCGCGCTGCCGTGCGGGCCTGGGGCCTCGAGACGGTTTGCGTCGATGCAGGTGAGTATTCCCCGGTCACGACGGCTGTGTTCGTGCCGGAAGGCCACGATGCGGATCGCTTCCGCAAGGTCGTGCTTGAGAATTTCGATATGTCGCTCGGCGCGGGCCTCGGCCGCCTGCAGGGCCGTGCATTCCGCATCGGTCATCTCGGTCACTTCAACGATCTGATGCTGATGGGCACGCTTTCGGGCGTCGAAATGGGACTCGATCTCGCAGGTATTCCGCACAAGAAGGGCGGCGTGCTGGCGGCGATGGATGTTCTGAAATCGAAAGATGAAGGCGTTGTAGAGGTTCCACGAGTTGCCGTCGCATGACGGGCAAGGGCGTATAAGCTCGCAAAAAAGAGCAGCGCAGTTTCAAAAGGGCAAACCAGGGAGAGATACGATGCGGAAGGCGATGAATACGGCGGCGGTTGTTGCACTGACGTTGGCTGCGGGTATCACCGGCGCCAGTGCATGGGAGCCGACCAAGACTGTCGAAATCGTGGTCGCGGCGGGCGCGGGCGGTGCATCGGACCAGATGGCCCGCATGCTGCAATCGGCTATCCAGAAGCACAAGCTGATGAACGTGCCGGTCGTCGTGTCGCTGAAGGGCGGAGCCTCCGGCGCCGAAGCGCTGATGTACATGAAGGGCAGCCCCAGCGAGGCCGACAAGGTTCTGATCGCCTATTCGCTGATCTATCAACTGCCGTTGTCGGCGAAGATTCCGTTCAACTGGCGCGACCTGACGCCGGTCAACATCATGGCGTTCGACGAGTTCATCCTGTGGGATAACGCCGAGACGCCGTACAAGACGGTGAAGGAATTCATCGACGCGGCGAAGAAGTCCCCGACGCCATTCAAGTTCGGCGGCACCGGCTCCAAGCGCGAAGACCAGATCCTGATGGTCGGCCTCGAGAAGCAGACCGGCGCGAAATTCTCCTATCTGCCCTACAAGTCGGGCGGCGAGGCGGCGACCCAGCTCGTCGGCAAGCATATCGACGCCAACGTCAACAACCCTTCGGAAAATCTTGAAGTCTGGCGTGCAGGCCAGGTTCGTGCGCTGTGCGTGTTCGACGACGAACGCATCGCCTACACGACAAAGGTGACGGACAAGCAGTCCTGGCACGACGTCCCGACCTGCAAGGAGGAGGGCGTCGACGTGCAGTACAAGATGCTGCGCGCGATGTTCCTGCCGGGCAAGGTGACGCCCGATCAGGTGAAGTTCTACGAGGACATGTTCCGCAAGGTCAGCCAGACTCCCGAATACAAGGAGTACATGGAAAAGCAGGCACTCAAGCCGGTCTACATGACGGGCAAGGAGATGATGGATTTCCTTGAAAAGGACGACAAGGCCAATGCCGACCTGATGAAGGCGGCCGGCTTCGTCAAGCAGTAACAGACGTCTGACGTAACTTTCTAAGTAGTCTTCCAAGACTTGGTGAGGCGCGCGTTGTCGCCACGATGACGCGCGCCTCGAAACAGGACCATCTGCGAGCATAATCATGGCAAATAACGAGATCGAAATCGAAGTGTCCGACCCGACCGCTCCGGCGGAGAATTCCCCGTCGCTCGCCAGGACGCTGACGGTCGATATCTGGGCGATGGTTGTATTGGGCGCCTTTGCCTTGGTGATGGCCTGGGACAATTACAGAACCGGTATGGGATGGACCGAAGACGGTCCGGAGCCGGGATATTTTCCGTTCTATCTGTCGGTCATTCTGGTGCTCGCGAGCGTGTATGGCATCGTGAAGTCGCTTTATGAGCGGCGCTCCGCCGGTGGCGATGCGGAGGTCTTCGTCACCCGCGATCAGTTCAAGCGCGTGCTGCTGGTGTTCGTGCCGACGGTGGCGTTCTGCGTGGCGATGCAGTGGCTCGGCCTTTATGTCGCGAGCTTCCTGCTGACGGCGGGATTCATGATTTTCGTCGGCAAGCTGTCGGTCTGGAAGTCGTTGCTGACGGCTGCGATCTTCTCGGTCGCCATGTTCTACATCTTTGAAGTCAAGTTTGACGTCATCATGCCGAAGGGGCCGCTCGAAGCCCTGTTCGGCTACTGAGGAGATATTTCGATGGAGGCTTTTTCGCTTCTGCTCCATGGCTTCTCGGTGCTGCTCACCTGGAAGATCCTTGGCCTGATGTTCGTCGGCCTGATCCTCGGCGTGTTTGTCGGCGTGCTGCCGGGCCTCGGTGGCCCCAACGGCGTCGCCATTCTGTTGCCGATCACGTTCTCGATGGACCCGACATCGGCCATCGTGATGCTGTCCTGCATCTATTGGGGCGCGCTGTTCGGCGGCGCGATCACCTCGATCCTGTTCAACATTCCGGGCGAGGCGTGGTCGGTCGCCACGACATTCGACGGCTATCCGATGGCCCAGCAGGGCAAGGCCGCCGAGGCGCTGACGGCTGCGTTCACCTCGTCGTTCATCGGCTCGTTCGTCGCGGTGCTGCTGATTACGTTCGTTGCGCCCGGCATCGCGTCGTTCGCGTTGCGGTTCGGCCCGGCGGAATTCTTCTCGGTCTATCTCCTGACGTTCTGCTCCTTCGTCGGCCTCGGCCGTGAGGACAAGCACAAGACCATCATCTCGATGGCGCTTGGACTTCTGCTCACCGGCATCGGTATGGACACCGTGTCCGGCACGCTGCGCATGACGTTCGGCTCGACCGACCTGCTTCGCGGCGTGAACTTTCTGGTCGCGGTGATCGGTCTGTTCGGCATCAGCGAAATCCTGCTCACCATGGAAGAGCAACTCGCGCTGAAGGGCCACGCCGCCGCCATCAGCATCCGCACCGTGTTCAAGGTGTGGAGGGAGATGCCGCGCTATTGGGTGACGCTGGTGCGCTCATCGGCGATCGGCTGCTGGCTCGGCATCACCCCGGGCGGCGCGATCGCGGCCTCCTTCATGGGCTACAACCTCGCCAAGCGTTTCTCCAAGGATCCGGAAGGCTTTGGCAAAGGCAAGATCGAGGGCGTGTTTGCCCCCGAGACGGCGGCGCATGCTTCCGGCACCTCGGCGCTGCTGCCGATGCTCGCGCTCGGCATTCCGGGATCGGGCACCGCGGCGATCCTGCTCGGTGGGTTGATGGTGTGGGGCCTCAACCCCGGTCCGCTGCTGTTCGTCGAGCACAAGGATTTCGTCTGGGGCCTGATCGCCTCGATGTATCTCGGCAACGTCGTCGGTCTGGTCATCGTGCTTGCGACCGTGCCGCTGTTCGCCTCGGTGCTGCGCGTCCCGTTCGCGGCGATCGCGCCGATGATCGTGGTGTCCTGCGCGATCGGTGCCTTCGCGATCCAGAACGCGATGTTCGACATCTGGCTGATGCTGCTGTTCGGCGTGATCGGCTACGTCTTCAAGAAGATCGGGATACCGCTAGCGCCATTGACCTTGGCACTGGTGCTGGGCAGCAGGGCGGAGGATGCCTTCCGGCTCTCGATGATCTCAGGTTCCGGCTCATTCGGCATCTTCTGGTCGAACTGGCTGGTCGGCTCGATCACCACGCTGTCCTTTATCCTTCTGTTCCTGACGCAGATCGAGAAGGGTATTTCCAGGATCGGCCGCGTCCTGCGGCCAGCCCAAGCCTGACCCTCCAGACAGGCCTGACTCTCCTGAAGGGGCGCGGAATTGCCGCGCCCCTTTTTCTCTCGGCGGAAGCCCTCAATTCGCCGAAAGACGGTCGTTTTGGACCATAGAAATTAATTGACCGTATCCAAGTAAGTGCTTACTTCGTCCCATGGCATTCAAGCGCATGAGCGGCGATTCGCGCCGGCGGCAGATACTGGACGCAGCGAAGCAATGCTTCGCGCAGTACGGATTCGCCGGCACCACGACGAGGAAAGTGGCAACGGCTGCCTGTATCTCGGAAGGGCTGCTGTTCCGTCATTTCGCCACCAAGGCCGCGCTGCACGCCGAAATCCTGTCGGAGGCCTGCGAGGCCGATCCCGACCTCAAGCGGCTGCGTGAACTTCAGCCCTCGAGCGAAACGCTCATTATTCTTGTCCGGGAGATGGTCGTCCATTTCCTCGCGATCCGGACCCTGCCGAACCGCGAGAAGGCGGAACGGCTTCGCCTGACCGCTTCGAGCCATCTCGACGACGGCGAGTTCGCACGGCTGCTGTTCGAAAAGGTCGGCGACCTGATCGCGCCTTTATTCATTGCCTCGATCGAGAGTGCCGTCGCCGCAGGCGATGCCGTACCGACCGAGACCAAGCCGATCGACCTGTTCTGGTTCGTACATCACCTGCTTCATTCGCTCGCGCTGACGCGGCTGCCGGAAACGCCTTCGCTCGATTATCCGGCGGACGATACCCTCGCGAACGAATTGAACGGTTTCATCCTGCGCGCGCTTGGGGTGAAGGCGGATTTCATTGCCGCCCATCTCAAGAACCCCGCGTCATTCCCAACATCGCAGCATCTTATTCCGGAAAGTGCCTGACATGACCGTTCCTGCCGAAGACGATCCGCATTTGCAGCGGCCTGCCGGTGAAACCGAATCCGCTGCCCATGCGCACAAGCCGGTGCGCCTGCGCAAATGGATGATCATCGTGGGCGGCGGACTCGCCGTGCTGGTGTTCCTGTTCGTGGGATTCAATGCTTTCCGCGAGCACATGATCGCGCAGTTCTTCGCCAACATGAAGCCGCCGCCGGTCAGCGTGGCCGTGGTGGACGCCAAGAGCGAAGTGCTGCCGAACCTGATCACGACGATCGGCGATCTCGCCGCCGTGCATCAGGTGGATGTCTCCGCCGATGTCAGCGGCCGCGTGACGCAGATTCTGTTCACGGCGGGCGCGACGGTGAAAAAGGGCGATCCGCTGGTGCAACTGTTCGATGCGCCGGATCAGGCCGATCTCGTCAGCTTCAAGGCGCAGACGCTGAACGCGCAGCTCGCGCTCGACCGCGCCAAGGCGCTGCTCGCCAGATCGTTCGGCCCGCAGGCGACCGTCGATCAGGCGCAGGCCACTTTCGATCAGGCGAGCGCAAGCGTCGCCAGGACCGAAGCGGTGATTTCGCAGAAGCTCGTTCGCGCTCCGTTTGACGGACAGCTTGGCGTGCGCCGCGTGGAAGTCGGTCAATATCTGAGCGCAGGCACGCTGATCGTGACGCTGACGGATCTGTCGAAGGTCTACGCCAACATCACCGTGACGGAAAAGGATCGCGCCATCATCGCGGTCGGGCAGGAGGTCCAGATTCTGGTCGATGCCTATCCGGGCCGCACGTTCGAGGGCAAGATCACCACCATCGAGCCGCAGATTTCCTCCGATACACGTAACGTGCGCGTGCAGGCGACTCTCGACAATCCCGAGCATCTCCTGAAGCCGGGCATGTTCGCCACTGTCTCGATCGTGCTGCCGGCGGAGCCCGCACAGGTGACGCTGCCGGAAACGGCGGTCGATTACACGCTGTACGGCGACTCCGTTTTCCTGGTGAAGGAGAACAAGGATAAGGACGGCAAGACGTCGCTGACCGCGGAGCGTGTGCCTGTCACCACCGGCATCCGTATCCACGGACGGGTGGCGATCAAGAAGGGCGTCAATCCCGGCGATCGTGTCGTCGCGGTAGGCCAGCTCAAGCTTCAGTCCGGCGCGGCCATCGAAATTTCGTCCGATCAGCCGCCGCCGATTCCGGCACAGCCGCCGCGTTACTGATCAGCCGGAGCCAGCTTTCATGGTCTTTACCGATATTTTCATCAAGCGGCCGATCCTGTCGCTGGTCGTGAGCCTGCTGATCCTGCTGATCGGCTTCAAGGCCGCGACCAGCCTGCCGATCCGGCAATATCCGAAGCTGTCAAACACGGTGGTCACCGTGACGACAAGCTATCCCGGTGCATCACCCGAATTGATGCAGGGCTTCATCACGACTCCGATCGAGCAGGCGGTCGCATCGGCCGAAGGCGTCGATTACATCACCTCGACCTCGGTGCAGGGCACCAGCACCATTCAGGTGTATGTACGCCTCAACTTCGATCCCAACCAGGCGCTGACCGAGGTTCTGGCGAAGGTGAACTCGGTCAAATATCTCATTCCGAAGGAATCGAACGACCCGGTCATCACTAAATCCACCGGCCAGACCACAGCCGTGATGTATATCGGCTTCGCCAGTGACGAACTGGGCGGCTCGGCCATCTCCGACTATCTGACGCGCGTGATCCAGCCGATCCTGTCCACGGTTGACGGCGTGGCGTCCGCCGACATTCTCGGTGGCCAGACCTTTGCGATGCGCCTGTGGCTCGATCCCGCGCGCATGGCGGGGCGGGGCGTCACCGCGGCGGATGTTGCGGCGGCGATCCAGGCCAACAACTATCAGGCGGCTGCCGGCCAGACCAAAGGCTACTTCATCGTTTCCAACGTCACCACCAACTCCGACCTCAGCGATGTGCAGTCGTTCAAGCGCATGGTCGTGAAGTCGAAGAACGGCGGCCTTGTGCGCATGGAAGACATCGCGACCGTCGAACTGGCGGCGCAGAGCAACGATTCCAGCGTGGCGATGAACGGCCAGCACGCCATCTTCATCGGCGTTCAGGCGACGCCGCAAGGCAACCCGTTGACCATCGTCAAGGGTGTGCGGGCATTGTTCCCGGAAATCGAGCGCAGTCTGCCGCCGACGTTGAAAATGAAGGTCGCCTACGATTCGACCAAGTTCATTCAGTCGTCGATCGATGAAGTTGAAAAAACGCTCGGCGAAGCCGTGATCATCGTGATCGTGGTGATCTTCCTGTTCCTGGCCTCGTTGCGCTCAGTGATCATTCCGGTCGTGACCATTCCGTTGTCGTTGATCGGCGTCTGTTCGCTGATGTTGCTCGCAGGCTTCAGTATCAACCTGCTGACGCTGCTGGCGATGGTGCTCGCCATCGGTCTTGTGGTCGACGACGCGATCGTGGTGGTGGAAAATATTCACCGGCATCTGGAGGAGGGGAAGTCTCCCGTTCAGGCCTCCATGATAGGCGCGCGAGAAATCGTCGGCCCGGTTATTTCGATGACAATCACGCTCGCTGCGGTGTACGCGCCGATCGGATTCCTCGGCGGTGTCACCGGCGCGCTGTTCCGTGAGTTCGCCTTCACGTTGGCCGGTTCCGTGATCGTGTCGGGCATTATCGCGCTGACGCTGTCGCCGATGATGTGTTCGATTCTGCTCACGCATGTCGAGCAGGGATGGTTTGCCCGCAAAGTCGATGCGGTTTTCCGTTCGGTGACGGATTGGTACGGCAACCGTCTCGACCGCTCGCTGGACTATCGGCCCATCACAGCGTTGTTCGCGCTGGTGATCCTGTTTCTCGTTGGATTCCTCTATACCCACTCAAAAGCGGAGCTTGCTCCCGAGGAAGATCAGGGCATTCTGTTCTCGCTGACCAAGGCGCCCAAATATGCCAACATCGACTATGTCAATTATTACGGCGACCAGCTCGGCAAGGTGTTCGGCAGTTTCCCTGAAACCGACCTGACCTTCGTGCTGAACGGCACACCCGTCGCTAACCAGGGCATCGCGGGCATGATCCTGAAGCCATGGGATGAGCGCAAGCGTTCCTCCACCGCGATGAAGCAGGAGGTGCAGGGCGCGGTCAGCAAGATCACCGGCACGCAGGCCTTCGTGTTCAACCTTCCGGCGCTGCCGGGCGGCCCGGGCGGCCTGCCTGTGCAGATGGTGATCAATTCCACCAGCGACTTCCGGCAGGTCTATCAGGAGATGGAGAAGCTGAAGGCTGCCGCGCGCAAGAGCGGCCTGTTCATCGTCTCGGACAGCGACCTTGCCTTCGACCAGCCGGTGGTGCGGGTGAACATCGACCGCAACAAGGCGAATGAACTCGGCGTGACGATGCTGAATATCGGCAACACGCTGGCGGTCGCGCTCGGCGGCAACTACATCAACCGCTTCAACCTGCAGGGACGTTCCTATCAGGTGATCCCGCAGGTGCCACGTGCCCTTCGTCTGTCGCCGGAAGCTCTCAACGGCTATTACGTGTCCGCTGCCAATGGAGACCAGATTCCGCTCTCGACTCTGGTGGACATCAAGACCGGCACTGACCCCAACGCGCTGACCCACTTCAACCAGCTCAATTCCGCGACCTTCCAGGCCGTGCCGATGCCGGGCGTGACCGTGGGCACCGCCGTGGACTTCCTGGAGAAGCAGGCACAGCAACTGCCGTCCGGTTTCGGACACGACTATCTGGCGGATGCGCGCCAGTACAAACAGGAAGGCAACCAGCTCGCGGTGGCGTTCGGCTTCGCGTTGATCATCATCTTCCTGGTGCTGGCTGCGCAGTTTGAAAGTATCCGCGACCCGCTGGTGATCCTGATCTCGGTGCCGATGGCGATCAGCGGCGCGCTGGTGCCGCTGTTCTTCGGCGTCGCCACGATCAACATCTACACGCAGGTCGGCCTGCTGACGCTGATCGGCCTGATCAGCAAGCACGGCATTCTGATGGTGGAGTTCGCCAATGAGCTCCAGTTGAAGGAAGGCCTTGGCAAGCGTGAAGCCATCGAAAAGGCGGCGCGCGTGCGCCTTCGTCCGATCCTGATGACGACGGCGGCGATGGTGACTGGCCTCATTCCGCTGCTGACGGCGAGCGGCGCGGGCGCGGCGAGCCGCTTCTCCATCGGTCTTGTCGTCGTCGCGGGCATGACCATCGGCACGATGTTCACGCTGTTCGTGCTGCCTGCGGTGTATGTCGCGATCGCGACCGACCACTCGGCGCATGCGATCTCGAAGCGCACCAAGGACATCGAGGCATTCGAGGCGAGCGTCGCCTCCTGATCGGGTTGACGCGGGTCCCCACCGCTTGCGGCGGCGGGGACCCGCAGTCACAATGGGCGGATGAATTCTCCGCCTCCACCCTCCTTGCGCGATGAAGTCCGGTTTTTCTGGGTTGGGCCTCCGCTCAGCGCTTACGAAATCCTGTCGCTGAAGAGTTTTCTCAGCGCCGGGGCGCGCGTCATTTTGTACGCGTACGACAAAAGCCTCGCGGTGCCGGACGGCGTCGAGTTGCGTGACGCCGCAGAGGTTTTGCCGCTCGATATTTTCAATCGCTACAATTCCGGGAATGCGAAGGCGTGGGCGCGCCATTCTGACCTATTCCGCTATGTGATGCTGGAGAAGTTCGGAGGTTGGTACGCCGATCTCGATATCGTCTGCCTCGCTGATGCGCTTCCGCAGGGCGAGGTGTATTTCGGCCGTGCCAACGAGGCACGCATCTTTGCGGGGCTTCTGAAATTTCCGAAGGGTGCGGCGGTTCTGAAGGAGCTTGTCGCGGAAGCGGAGCGGTTACTCCCTCAAGCGGACACGATGACGGAAGATAAAGCCCGCGCCATGATCGGCACGCCGCTGCTCAGCCGGATGTTGCAACAGCATGGGCTGGATCGATTGGCGGCTCCGACGCGGGACGCTTACGCGATTCCGTTCAATGAGGCGCTGGCATTTTTCGATCCCGAACAATGCGAGGCGCTTCTCGCGCGGCTCGAAGGCTGCACCTTCACCCATCTGTGGAATGGCGCGTGGGCCGCGCTGCGCATTCCTAAAAATTACGGGCCGCCGCGCGGCAGCCTTCTCGACGTGCTGTTCGCGCGCTTCGGCATCGCCGTGCCGGAGCAGGGCAGGCTCAATTACGAGTCCATCGCGTCATGGGCGATGGAGGACTGCATTCTGGAGGAATACAAGCGGCGGGCCGGTGAGCCGGATTTCTCCGCGAGTGCGGTGGGCGACTTCATGCAGGCGCTGCGGCGCGACGGCTGGCAGCCACGCGACCGGCTCTATCGTCCGCAACAGCCGCAGCATCTGCCGTTCGAGACGCAAAGCGCGCATCCGCAGACGGTGCGCACGTTCTGGCATGGCGCTGTGATGCCGCTGTATCAGCAGGCGTGTTTTGCGAGTTTCGCCCGTCGTGGCCATCGTGTCGAAGTGTTCACCTATTCCGACGGTGCGCGCTTCGCGGACGGACTTCATGTTCGCGATGCGCGGGAGATCTTGCCGGAGGAACGTGTGCTGCGTCCGCTTGCGGGTGGCAAAGTAGGCATCCGTGCGAACCTGTTTCGTTACGCGCTGTTGGAACAGCTTGGCGGCTGGTGGATCGATCCCGACGTGATGCTGATGCAACCGGATTTGCCGGACGGGGACGTTTATATCGCGCCGCCAGACGTGTTTCGCCGCACGCCGGTCGCGGTGTTGAAATTCCCGGTCCATCATCCGCTGATGGTCGAGGCGCGCGCGAAAGCGGATGCACTCGATGACAGTCCCGAGGCGTGGGAGCGCGCGGGAGCGGCATTGTTGAGTGAGCTGGTATTGGGTCGCGATATTCTGTCGCAGTCAAAAGATGGGCTCGGCCCGATTTCCTGGCTCAACGTCCCAGATCTGTTCGATCCGGGAAAGCGGGATGAATTGTATCGCACCGCTGCCGATGCGCGGTTTCTGCATCTGCAGGATGAGGTCTGGCGGCGGGCGGGAATCCCGTCCCAGCTTGCGCCGCCGGAAGGCTCGTATCTTGCTGAATTGCTTGAGCGTTATGGCGCAACCGCGGATTTTCCGGCGCGGATGACGTTCGATCAGGTCAACCGCTGGGTGCGGCATATGTATCGCGCGGCTGGGCTGTAGCGCTGACCGGATACGATAGAATCTGAGGCTTTTCGGTGACTCCGGGGTGGAATCCAGTTTCCCGCCGGGCACCCCCCGTTTGATTCCGGAAATTTTTGTGGTTGTTGAACCTGTCGTTGGGCTGAGGGGACCAACAGGCATGGGTTTTTGGGCTGATCTTGAATCCTGGGCCAAGGCGAATGCCGTGCCGCGAGCGGGCGGACTGCTTGCCATGGCTATTATCGCAGGGCTGGGGAGTGTCGCTTCCGCCGTTGCGCAGGACGCGTCCGAGCAAAATCGCCTTTACCAGCAGATGGTTCGCAACCCGACGAACCATGAGATCACCTTTGAATATGCCCGCGTCGCCACCGCCAATACCGATTATGAGGCGGCGATCGGCGCGCTGGAGCGGCTTCTGTTCTACAACCCGAAGTTGACGCGGGTTAAGTATGAGCTGGGTGCACTGTATTTCCGGCTCGGCTCCTACGAGATGGCGAAACGCTATTTCAAGGAAGCGCTGGCCAGCCCCGATCTCGATCCGGTGACGCGCGCACGCGTCGAGGCCTATCTGCCGGACGCCAACAAGCAATTGCAGCCGAGCCGCTTCTCCGGCTTCTTCCAGACCGGCGTGCGCTATCAGTCGAATGCGAACTACGCGCCTGCGACCGGCTCGTTGCTGTCGGGCGGCACGCTGTTCGCGCTGCCGCTGTCGTCGCAGAAGAAAAGCGACGTCAACTGGTTCGGTCTTGCGGGCCTGAGTCATGACTACGATCTGAATTCGCGCGGCGACGTGCTGGAAACGCGCTTCGCCGGCTATCTCACCGCGCAGGACCGTTTCTCCGATCTCAATGTCGGTCTGTTCGACATCTCGGTCGGCCCACGAATCGCGCTGGCGCCTGAGCTGCTGCCGGGTGCCACGATCAAGCCTTACATCGTCGGCGGTAACACCTGGGTCGGCGGCTCGTCCTATATGTCGACCGGCGGCGCGGGCGTCGCGCTGAACTTCCCGACCGGCACCCGCTTTGCGTGGGGACCAAGCTTCGAATGGCGTCATGCCGATTTCACCAGCAGCCCGTTGCAGACGTTCTCCGGCTACGGCTCGGGCAACTGGTACACCGGCGCTGTCGGTGGCTCATGGCAGATCAGCCAGACCGTGCGGCTGGAGGGGCGGGGCCTGTATCGCCGGGGTGATGCCTACTTCGTCTATCAGGCGTTCGACTCCTGGGGGCTGGAAGCGGCGCTGACATGGGAGTTCGCGCCACCTTTCGTCAGCATTCCGCGCAACTGGAGCATCTCGCCGTACTTCAAATACGCCAACACGCGGTTTGATGCGGCCAACCCGAACATCGATCCGGCTACCGTGCGCCACGACAACCAGTGGAGCGCCGGTGCAATCTTCAACACGCCGATCACCAAAGCGATCGGCTTCACCACCACGCTGCAATACGACCGCAACAATTCGAACTTGCCGAACTACCGGCTGAACAATTTCTCGGTCATCGCCGGGCCGACATTCCGGTTCTGAGGATGTTTGCGATGGACACGCGCGTACGATCCCGCCTGACCCCGTTTCTCACGGTGCTTCTCTCCAGCGTCTCGACGCTCGTTGCTGTCGCGCCTGGCGAAGCACAGAATGTCGGCCGTGTCGGCGCGGTCAATCAGGATGCGACAGGTACGCCGCCGGGCAACGCCTCGCGCATGCTGGCGATCGGCACCAATGTCATTCACAAGGAGCGCATCCAGACTTCGCCGTCCGGCTCGACGCAGATCCTTTTTCCCGATAGCTCGACGCTCAATGTCGGCCGCAACAGCAACATCGTGATCGACGAATATGTTTACGATCCGAATGCGGGCACCGGAAAAATGGTCGCCTCGGTCGGCAAGGGCGTGCTGCGTTTCGTCGGCGGCCAGATCAGCCACACCGCAGGCGTCACCATCAAGACGCCGGTCGCGACGCTTGGCATTCGTGGCGGCGTCGCCACCATCGTCTATCCGATCACGGCGGGCTATGCCGCAGCTGATCCGAATGTCGCCAACTGCAAGGGCGAACTGATCGTCGGCCATGTTGGCTCCTCGACCATCAAGAACTCAACCGGCTCGGCTACGGTGAGGCCTGGTTTTGCGACCTGTGTGACCGGCCCGAACGATCCAATTCCGGAGCCGTTCCGGGTGTCCGATGCGCTGCTCGCGCAGATCATGACCAACCTGACCAGCAAGCCGGGACAAAGCGGCGGCGCGATCGACCTGCCGACCGATCAGATGGCGAGCCGTCAGGGGCTGGGCGCAAGCACGCTGCCGGATCCGAGCCACCCGCCGGGGACCGACCCGCTCGGCTATGTCTCGATTTTCGATGGCGGCAACGAACTCGCCAAGAACAAGGCGCAGGCCGGGCAGACCCAGCAACAGCCGACTACGGGCGGTCCTCCTCCCTGTTATCCCTGCTGTTCTTACAGCTCGCATTAATTCCAAATTCATTGGCGCTGCCGCTATGATCGGCGAGCGAGCCGGTTTGCTCGCCATCGGTGAGCAGGGGCGGTCTTGGAGCAGATTTACGATCTCGCGGTGATCGGCGGCGGCGTCAACGGCTGTGGTATCGCGCGCGATGCGGCAGGGCGCGGCTACTCGGTCTACCTGTGCGAGATGAATGATCTGGCGAGCGGCACTTCGTCATGGTCGAGCAAGCTCATTCATGGCGGCCTGCGCTATCTCGAGTTCTATGAATTCCGTCTGGTGCGCGAGGCGCTGATCGAGCGCGAGGTGCTGTGGGGCATTGCGCCTCATATCATTGCGCCGGAGCGCTTCGTGCTGCCGCACCATGACGGGCTGCGGCCTGCGTGGCTGCTGCGGCTCGGGCTTTTCATTTACGATCATCTCGGAGGTCGTCGCCGTCTGCCGGCCACGCGAACGCTGAACCTGCGCCGCGACATCGCGGGAAAACCCCTCAAGCCAATTTTTAAAACCGGGTTCGAATATTCCGACTGCACGGTGGACGATGCCCGTCTCGTCGTGCTCAACGCGCTGGATGCCGTCGAGCGCGGCGCGATGGTGGCCACGCGAACGCAAGCCGTGCAGGCGAAGCGGGGAGAGGATGGCGTCTGGGAGCTTGTGGTGGAGGACACGGCCACAAAAACGCGCAGCACCATCAAGGCGCGAATCCTTGTGAACGCGGGTGGTCCCTGGGTGCAGGAGATCCTGACGGAGCGCGCGGGCGTCGAGGCCAAGGCGCATGTCCGCCTCGTGCAGGGCTCACACATCGTCGTGCCACGCCTTTATGCGCATGATCATGCCTATACGTTCCAGCACGGCGATGGCCGGGTGATCTTCGTCATTCCCTATCAGGACGATTTCACCCTGATCGGAACGACGGATCGCGACTATGAGGGCGATCCATCCAAGGTACGCGCGACGCAGGAGGAGATCGACTATCTGTGCGCCTCGGCGAGCGAATATCTGGCGACGCCGGTGCAGCCCTCCGATGTAGTGTGGAGCTATTCGGGCGTGCGGCCGCTCTATGACGATCACGCCAGCGAGGCGCGGACCGCGACGCGCGATTATGTGTTCGAGCTCGACGTGCCGGACGGGTTGCCGATTCTGTCGGTGTTTGGCGGCAAGATCACGACCTATCGCAAGCTCGCCGAGCATGCGCTGGAGAAATTGTCGCCATACTTGCGCAGCGGCGGCGCACCGTGGACCGGAGGTACGCCGCTGCCCGGGGGCGATTTCGCGGTCGGCGGTGTCGATGCGCTCACGGATCTCCTGCTACAGGATTATCCGTTCCTGCCGCGCCGCCATGCGCGGCGGCTGGTCCGCGCCTATGGAAGCCATGCGAAGCGCCTTCTCGGCCGGGCAGCGGGTATTGCCGACCTTGGCCGCGATTTCGGCCACACGCTGACGGAACGGGAGGTACGCTATCTGATGGCGCATGAATTCGCGCAGACGGCGGAAGATGTGGTTTGGCGGCGCTCGAAGCTCGGGCTGTGGCTCACGCAACAGGAAGTCGCCACGCTCGATGCGTGGATGGCGACACAGCGGAAGCCTGTCGCGCCGGATCCGTATTGAGCGTCTAAGGGCGCGCTTCCACCTTTTGCAACGAGATGAGATGCGCTAAGCGGTACCGGAACGAGCCGGGAGCCGATGATGACGAATAATACAATGCAGACGAAGGTGTGGGGGGCCACCGGAACGCAGGTTTCGGTGATCGGGCAGGGTACCTGGTACATCGACCACGGCAATCATGCGGCTGCGGTGGGGGCCTTGCAGAAGGGCCTCGACCTCGGCATGACCCATATCGACACCGCCGAGATGTATGACGACGCCGAGCTTGTGGTGGCCGATGCCATCAAAGGCCGGCGCGATGAAGTATTTCTGGTGTCGAAAGTGCTGCCGAACAACGCCTCGCGTGCGGGCACCATCAAGGCCGCCGAGCGCTCGCTGGCGCGGATGCGCACCGACCGGATGGATTGCTATCTCTTGCACTGGCGCGGCGGCTACGCGCTGGAAGACACCGTCAGCGCCTTCGAACAACTCAAGAAGGACGGCAAGATCCTGTCATGGGGAGTGAGCAACTTCGATGCTGACGACTTGCAGGAAATCTACGAGGTCGCAGGCAAGGGCAAGATCGCCTGCAATCAGGTGCTCTATCATCTCAAGGAGCGCGCGATTGAGCATTCGGTGATCCCGTGGTGCGAGGCGCACGGCGTCACGGTGACAGCCTATTCGCCTTTCGGGCACAGCGACTTTCCGGCGCCGAAATCCGAAGGTGGGCAAGTGCTGCAACAGATCGCGGCGGCACATGGCGCGAGCCCGCGTCAGGTCGCGCTGGCGTTTCTCACCCGCGCGCCTGCCGTGGTGACGATCCCGAAGGCGTCGTCGGCAGCTCATGCAGCGGAGAACGCCGGAGCCGGAGGCCTGAAACTGAGCGCCGCCGAGATCGCGCAGATCGACAAGGCTTTCCCGCGCGGGCGCGAGCCGAGCCATTTGCCGATGCTTTGAGGTGCAGAACTTTCAGTAGTGGGGCGGTGGCGGCTCATTACCCGGCGTCGATGGGATGCTTTGCTCGGCGGCGGCGATGCGGTCGGTCAACCGCGCCATCTGCCGCGTAAGAATATCGATCTGCTTCCACTGCGAGGTGATGACCTGATTGAGGGCCTCGACGGTCGCATCCTGATGCGCGATCTGGATTTCCAGCGCCTCGATCCGGCTTGCCAGTTCGGCTGCGTTACTCATCGTCGTCACCTTGCAATTGGGCCGCGCGTTCGGTCAGGCCGTGACCGAGCGCGATGCGCTGGTCGAACACGAAGCAGTCGCCCTTCCAGCGGCTTTCGCCCTCGGGAATGGTCTCGAGATATTTCAGAATGCCGCCCCTGAGATGGAAGACGTTCTTGAAGCCACGCGACAAAAGATAGGAACTGGCTTTCTCGCAGCGGATGCCACCGGTGCAGAACATCGCGATCTCGGTGTCGCGCGCAGGGTCCAGCGTATGGTCGGCGAATTCCTTGAACTCGCTGAAGCTCTTGATGTGCGGATCGACCGCGCCCTCGAAGGTGCCCATCTCAACCTCGAAGTCGTTACGGGTATCGAGCAGCACCATGCCGGGGCGGGCGATCAGTTCGTTCCAGTCCTGCGCGTCGACATAGGTGCCGACTTGCCTCGTGGGATCGGTGCCATCGTCCTTGAGCGTGACGATCTCCTTCTTCAGCCGGACCTTCATCCGGTTGAATGGCATGTCTGATGCGGTGGAGAATTTCAGTTCGAGGTTATTGGTCCGCCCGCCGAACAGCGCGCCTTGCTGGATCTGCTTCATCAGCGCGTCGATGTTGACGGCGTTGCCCGCGACCGTGCCGTTGATGCCCTCGGCGGCAAGCAAAATGATGCCCTTGATGTCGAGTGCTGCGCACATGTTGCGCAACGGCTCGCGCAGACTCTCGAAGTCCGGCAGCGGGGTGAACTGATAGAACGCGGCGACTTTGTACGACATCGCGGTCTTATAATGGCAAGGCGGGCAGGGGAAAAGGCGGCGTCAGGCGACGTGCTTCAGGCGACATGGATCGCTTCGTTCGCCGCGACCCTGTGCGGGTGCGTGAAGATTTCGAAGCCGTCGGACCGCGCGATGGCGCAGAGCGTGATCCCGGCGCGTTCCGCCATGCGGATCGCAAGCGCGGTCGGCGCCGACACCGAGACAATCAGCGATGCGCCGATGGAGGCGGTCTTCTGCACCATCTCGACCGAGACGCGGCTCGTCAGCAGCACAGCGCCACGGTTGGCGTCGATCTTTTTGCGCGCGAGCGCGCCGCCGAGCTTGTCGAGGGCGTTGTGGCGGCCGACATCCTCGCGAATATCAAGAATGCCGCGATCCGGCTCCCAGAACGCGGCGGCATGAACCGCGCGGGTCAGCGTGTTGAGCTTCTGCAAGGGATAGAGCGCCTGCATCGCGGCCATGATCTGCGCGGGCGTCACGGTGATGCCTTTGCCGACAATGGCGACGGGCTTCATGGCTTCAGAGATGGAATCGATGCCGCACAGACCGCAGCCGGTCGGGCCCGCGATGTGGCGGCGGCGTTCGCCGAGCCGGGCGGCGCTCTCCGGCTTCAGCCACATCCGCAGTTCGATGCCTTCGTCCTGCGGAACAACCTCGAGCGAATCGATGCCGTCGGCCGAGTCGATGATGCCCTCCGTCAGGCTGAAGCCGATCGCGAAGTCCTCCAGATCCTGCGGGGTGCCCATCATCACCGCATGGGTGCCCGCATTGTAGGACATCGCCAGCGCCGTTTCCTCCGGCACGGTACGATCGCCCTCGGTGAGGCCGCTTTCGCGCCAGATCTGGCGGTGGGCTGAAACTGTCGGCTCGGTCATGCGTTGTATCCTGTCCCGGCAACTCCGTCGGTGCACATCATATAGGACATCATGCACGTCAGGGTAAGCGGCTGGGGCCGTCTCGCAAGGGCAAAATGGACGCTGCGGGCGGCTGACATGCGTCGCCCCATTGTCACCGAAAAGCTGTGGCGAGCTTGGCAAGTGAATCGGGGAGGCAGACAGCGCGCATGAAAAAGACAACCGGGCTCGCACCGCGCCGTATTCTTTGTGTTTTCCCGAAATACTCGCCGTCGTTCGGCACGTTCGAATATGCCTATCCGCTGACGGACGGCGTGAAGGCTTTCATGCCGCCGCAGGGGCTGTTGCTGATCGCGGCGGCGTTGCCCGAAGGCTGGAGTGTCCGCTTCATCGACGAGAACATTCGCGCTGCCACGGATGAGGATTTCGAATGGGCCGAGGCCGTGTTCGTCTCCGGCATGCACATCCAGCGCAAACAGATCAACGACATCTGCCGCCGCGCGCATGAACATGACCTGCCAACCGCATTGGGCGGCCCTTCTGTCAGTGCGTGCCCCGACTATTATCCCGAGTTCGACTATCTGCACATTGGCGAGATGGGCGATGCGACGGATGATCTGTTCGCGCGCCTCAGCGCCGATCCAACACGTCCGAAGCGGCAGGTGATGCTGGAGACGCATGAGCGTCTCGCCATGACGGAATTTCCGCTGCCAGCTTACGAACTCATTCCGCTGCGCAAATATTTTCTTGGCAGCATCCAGTTCTCCAGCGGCTGTCCGTATCAATGCGAGTTCTGCGACATTCCGGGCCTGTACGGGCGCAACCCGCGCCTGAAATCGCCGCAGCAGGTGATCGCCGAGCTCGACAAGATGGTCGAGAACGGACTGTCGGGCGCGGTCTATTTCGTTGATGACAATTTCATCGGCAACCGCCGCGCGGTGCTCGAATTGTTGCCGCATCTGGTCGAATGGCAGAAGCGCAATGGCTATGCGGTGCAGTTCGCCTGCGAGGCGACGCTGAACATCGCCAAACGGCCGGAAATCCTGCAACTGATGCACGACGCCTTCTTCCTCACGGTGTTCTGCGGCATCGAGACGCCGGACCCGAACGCTCTGAAGGCGATGTCAAAAGAGCATAACATGATGGTGCCGATCCTGGAGGGCGTGCAGACGCTCAACAGCTACGGCCTCGAAGTGGTGTCGGGCATCATCCTCGGCCTCGACACCGATACCGAAGAGTCAGGCGAGGGGATTCTCGATTTCATCGAACAGTCGCAGATTCCGCTGCTCACCATCAATCTGTTGCAGGCGCTCCCCAAGACGCCGCTATGGGATCGCCTGCAACGTGCCGGCCGCCTGATTGAAAACACGGACCGCGATTCCAATGTCGATTTCCTGCTGCCCTACGATCAAGTGGTCGCGATGTGGCGCGAATGCATGGGCCGCGCCTACACGCCGGAGAAGATGTTCGCGCGCTTCCAGCATCAGATCGAGCATACCTATCCGAACCGCATCCATCCGCCGCCGACAAAACAGCGGCTGACAGCGGCGAACATCAGGCGCGGCCTCACCATGGTGGCGAAGATCATCTGGCATGCGGGCGTGCGTGGCGATTACCGCCGCGAATTCTGGAAGTTCGCATGGCCGCGCCTGAAGGCGGGCGATGTTGAACGCTTCATCAGTTGCAGCCTCGTCGCGCATCATCTGATTACGTTCGCGCGTGGTGCTTCCAGTGGCCGCCAGACCGCGTCATATTATTCCGACAAACCTGCCGCAGTGTTGCCGCAGGCGGCGGAATAGGCCGCATTTTCAGCTCCTTAGGCCCTCTCGCATTCCCCGCGTGGGTAGGGTAATATGGCCTCTCTCAGCGGCGATGCCGCTTTTTATTTAATAAAAACAGTATCTTAGGTCGCCGTGACGAACTCGTTCGCCCAGTCTTGGTCTATTTCTGCATGCCATTTGGCGATGCTGCGAAAAGGGCGTCAGTCATGACGGCTGCCGGCGAATTGCGCTCGGGCAAGGGACACAAGGACGAAAACTTTCCCGTCGCCTCGAAGCTGATCCATCCGCGTCATCGCGCGCTGATTTTCGCGTTCTACAATTTCGTGCGCACGGCGGATGACATCGCCGATCACATCAGTCTGCCGCCGCAAGAAAAGCTCGACCAGCTCGACCGGCTCGAAGCGGAATTGCTGGGGAAGGGCGAGACGCAGGCGGAAGCGGTAGCGTTGCGCCGTGCATTCGCTGAACGCGGGATGCCGCCGCGCCATGCGCAGGATCTGTTGACCGCGTTTCGCATGGACGTCACCAAGCTGCGCTACGACAACTGGGACGATCTCATTCACTATTGCAGCTATTCGGCGATGCCGGTCGGCCGCTTCATGCTCGATGTGCATGGCGAGGATCGCGCAACCTGGGCTGCGAACGATGCGCTGTGCGCCGCGCTGCAGATCAACAATCATTTGCAAGATTGCGGCAAGGATTATCGCGACATCAACCGCGTCTACGTGCCGCTCGATGCGCTGCAAGCGGCAGGTGCGTCGGTCGAGGAACTGGGGCAGGCGAAGGCATCGCCTGCGTTGCGGGCCTGCTTGAAGTCGCTGGCCGAACGCAACGAGGCGCTGTTGATGCAGAGCGCGTCGTTCTCCTCGCAGGTGAAGGACGCACGGCTCGGCATGGAGATTGCCGTGATCGACACCTTTGCGCGGAAGATCGTCAATCTGTTGAAGACGCGCGATCCGCTCAGCGAGAACGTGCATCTGTCGAAGCCCGCGATGCTGATGCTGGCCGCTATGGCATCGGGGTTCGAAATCGGACGCCGTGCGGCCGGCGTGAAATCAATGCCGCGGCTATCCACGGGCGCATGATCCTGCCATGACCGACGTCGATACTTCACCGGCTCAGACGGCTTCCGGCAGTTCGTTCTACGCGGCGATGCGCATCCTGCCGCGCGAGCAGCGCGAGGCGATGTTCTACATCTACAGCTTCTGCCGCAAGGTGGACGACATCGCGGATTCCGATGGTCCGCGTGCCGAGCGTCTTGAAGCATTGGCGCAATGGCGGCGCGATATCGATGCGCTCTATACCGGAAATCCGCCGCCGCGCGTGGCACCTTATTTGCCTGCGGTGAAACGGTTTGGCCTCAAGCGCGAGGACTTCATTGCCATCATCGATGGCATGGAGATGGACGTACCTGCCGAAATCCGTGCGCCGGATGAAGCGACGCTCGATCTTTACTGTGACCGTGTCGCGAGCGCGGTGGGCCGCCTTTCGGTGCGCGTATTCGGCCTGTCGGAGGCGGACGGCATTGCGTTGTCGCATAACCTCGGCCGCGCGCTGCAACTCACCAACATCCTGCGCGACATCGATGAGGACGCCGGCATCGGCCGTCTCTATCTGCCGCGCGAATTGCTGGACGCCGCAGGCATCGTGTCGAGCGATCCGCAAGTGGTCGCCGCCGATCCGAATGTGCCGAAGGTCTGCGCGCCGATCGTCGAGCGGGTGAAGGTGTATTTCGCCAAGGCGGACGAAATCATGGCGCGATATCCGCGCAGCAACGTGCGCGCGCCGCGCATCATGTCGAAATATTATCAGGAAATCCTCAAACGGCTTCTTGCGCGCGGCTTCGCGCCGCCGCGGCAGTCTGTGAAACTGAGTAAAGCTGCGAAAATGTCGATCCTCTTGCGCTACGCGGTGTTCTGATGACGAAGACCGCTCACATCATCGGTGCCGGGCTCTCGGGCCTGAGCGCAGGCGTGCGTCTGGCGAAGGAGGGATTCGAAGTCCACGTTCATGAGGCCACGCAATACACCGGCGGCCGCTGCCGCTCGTATTACGACGGCGCCACTGACATGGTGATCGACAACGGTAATCATCTGATGCTGTCGGGCAATCATCATGTGCGTCTCTACGCCAAGGCGCTGAATACCTACGACAAGCTCGTTGGTCCGGTGCGCGCGCAATTCCCGTTCATGGATGTTGCGAGCGGCAAGCGCTGGCTGCTCGATCTCGGCGCGGGCCGTTTTCCGGGCTGGCTGTTCGATCCCAAGCGCCGCGTGCCGGATACGTATGTCCGCGATTATCTGGCGCTGCTGCCGCTGGCCTGGGCGCAGCCCGAGGCGCTAGTCGAGGACACCATTCCCTGCGAGGGCGTGCTGTATCAGCGTCTGGTCCAACCGCTGCTGATTGCCGCGCTCAACGTCGAGCCACCGCAGGGGTCTGCCGGTTTGGCCGGGGCCATTGTCCGCGAGACGTTGCTTGCGGGCGGGGCGGCTTGCCGGCCGCTGATCGCGCGTGACGGCCTTTCACCGGTGCTGATTGATCCCGCAATCGAGCTGATCAAGAAGAAGGGCGGTTCGCTGGCGCTCGGACATGAACTGCGCAAGATCGAGCGTTCGCCGCTGCGCGCCACGGGTCTCAATTTCGGCACCGAGACAATCCCGCTCGGCCCGGGCGATGTCGTGGTGCTGGCGGTGCCCGCGCGCGCGGCATCGGGATTGATGCCCGGCATCAAGGCGCCCACCAAATTCCGCGCCATTCTCAACGCGCATTTCCGCTTTACGCCGCCGGCCAATGTTCCGCCGCTGACGGGCGTGGTCGGCGGGCTGATCGAATGGCTGTTCGCGTTCCCGGACCGGCTCTCGATCACCATCAGCGCCGCCGAACGCCTCCTCAATCTGCCGCGCGAGGACCTTGCGCGCGACATCTGGCGGGATATCTGCAAGGTGGCCGGTCTTGCGACCGATATCGCCGAGGGGCCGTTGCCGCCGTGGCAGATCGTGCGCGAGCGGCGGGCGACCTTCGAGGCGACACCTGAGCAGAACGCGCTGCGCTCCGGTGCGGCGACGGAGTTGAAGAACCTGTTCCTGGCCGGCGACTGGACCAATACCGGTCTGCCCTCGACGATCGAAGGTTCGATCCGCTCGGGCGATCATGCCGCCGACCTAATCCTGCAAATGCAAGAGTGACGAAACGACCATGACTGACATCGCCACCATGGTTGCGCCCGAAAGGCAGCGCCTCGACGACGGCATCGCGTCCGCGAGCCGCGCGCTGCTCGATGTCCAGAAGCCGGATCGCCATTGGGTATTTGAGCTTGAGGCCGACGTCACCATTCCGGCCGAATACATTCTGATGCGGCACTATTTCGCCGAACCGGTCGACACCGTGCTTGAAGGCAAGATCGCCAAATATCTGCGCCGCATGCAGAACGACAATGGAGGCTGGTCGCTGTTCTACGGCCACGAGTTCGACATGAGTGCCAGCGTGAAGGCGTATTACGCGCTGAAGATGGCCGGAGACTCGCCGGACGCCCCGCACATGAAGAAAGCGCGCGAGACGATGCTGGCGCGGGGCGGGGCGGTCAAGGCCAACGTCTTCACGCGCATCATGCTGGCGCTGTTTGGCCAGCTCGAATGGAAGGCTGTGCCGGTGATGCCGGTGGAAATCATGCTGCTGCCGCGCTGGTTTCCGTTTCATCTCACCAAGATTTCCTACTGGGCGCGCACTGTCATCGTGCCGCTCCTGGTGCTGATGACGCTGAAGCCGCGCGCGCGGAATCCGCTGGGGATCGGCGTACGCGAATTGTTCATCGAGGACCCGAAGACCATCGGCCCGACGCCGAAGGCGGCGCACCAGAGTCAGGTGTGGTTCACGAGCTTCGACATCATCGACCGCGTGCTGCGTCTTGCCGATCCGTTCTTTCCCAAGGCGATGCGTCAACGCGCGATCAGGAAGGCGGAGGAATTCGTTACCGAACGCCTCAACGGCGTCGATGGTTTGGGCGCGATCTTCCCGGCGATGGTCAACAGCGTCATGATGTACGACGTGCTCGGCTATACTCCGGACGATCCGAACCGTGCGCTCGCGCGTGAATCGGTCGAGCGGCTCTTGGTCATCAAGGACGACGAAGCTTACTGTCAGCCCTGCGTCTCGCCGGTGTGGGACACCGCGCTTGCGGCGCATGCGATGATCGAAAGCGGGCAGGCCGCCGATCTGGAAGCGGCGAAGGCCTCGCTCGACTGGCTCTTGCCGCGTCAGGTGCTCGACGTGAAGGGCGACTGGGCGGACAAGCGGCCGGACGTGCGGCCCGGCGGCTGGGCCTTCCAGTACAACAACGCGCATTATCCCGACCTCGATGACACCGCCGTTGTCGTGATGGCGATGGACCGCGTGCGCCGGATGGACGGCACTACGAAATACGACGACGCAATCGCGCGGGCCAAGGAATGGATCCTCGGGCTGCAGAGCGTGGACGGCGGCTGGGCGGCGTTCGATGCCGACAACCTCGAATACTATCTCAACAACATTCCGTTCGCGGACCATGGCGCGTTGCTCGATCCGCCGACCGATGACGTCACCGCGCGCTGCCTGTCGATGCTGGCGCAACTCGGCGATACGCTGGAGACCAGCGAGCCGATGCGCCGCGCGGTCGCGTATCTGCGCAAGACGCAACTGGCCGACGGCTCCTGGTTCGGCCGCTGGGGCATCAATTACATCTACGGAACATGGTCGGCGCTCTGTGCCCTGAATGCCGCGGGCGTGCCCCACGACGACCCGATGATCGCCAAGGCGGCCGACTGGCTGGAGGCGATCCAGAACGCCGATGGCGGCTGGGGCGAGGACGGCAACAGCTACCGGCTGGATTACAAAGGATACGAACGGTATGCGACCACGGCGTCACAGACCGCCTGGGCGACGCTAGCCCTGATGGCGGCAGGACGGGTTGATCGTCCTGCTACCAAGAATGGTATTGATAATCTTATGCAATCTCAGGGGGTGGACGGATTCTGGCAGGAGCCAGATTACACCGGCGGTGGGTTCCCCCGTGTGTTCTATTTGCGATACCACGGATATTCTAAGTTCTTCCCCTTGTGGGCGATGGCCAGATATAGGAATTTGCGCAGCAGCAACAGCCGGTTCGTAGGGGCTGGAATGTGAGCGAGATGGCCGTCGAAGACGCCGCACAGCAGACCGAGAAACCGGTTCTCATCGTCACCGGATTGAAGCAGGAGGCCCGCATTGCCGCGGGCCCCGGCCTGACGGTGATCTGTAGCTCCAGCAATCCGGTCCAGCTCCGCGAGATGATGATGTCGTTTGACCCCGCGAGCATCAGCGGGATCGTCTCCTTCGGTGTGGCTGGCGGGTTGAGCCCGAAGTTGCGTTCGGGTGACATTGTCATCGCCTCCGAGATCGTCGCGTCCAAAGGCCGCTGGCTCGCCGCCGAGGGTTTGAGCCAGGCTTTGTACGGCCTGCCGGAAGGCGAACATCGTATCGTGCGCGGCATTCTCGCCGGCGTGGAGGAGGTCGTGCTCGGCAGCAAGGCCAAGGCCGCGTTGCGTGCGACGACCGGCGCCGATGCCGTCGACATGGAAAGCCATATCGCGGCCCGTTATGCCGAACAGCATAGCCTGCCGTTCGCAGCCTTGCGCGTCATCAGCGACCCGGCGCACCGCGCGCTGCCCGAGATCGCGGCGGCCGCGCTGAAGGCCAATGGCGATGTCGATGTCTGGAAGGTGATGCGCGGCATCGCGCGGCGGCCGTCGCAGATCCGTGCGCTGGTGCATTCGGGACGCGACTTCAATCGCGCGTTGCGGGGCCTGCGCAGCTATCGCAGCCGGCTCGATGGAGCGTCCAGCTTCCGCGTTGCCGAGGCGGCGGAGTAGGCGAGCCTCGCAGGGGTTGAATCTCCCTGCTATCGCCTTGAGGCGGCTCTATCGTGCGACGATAGATATTTTATTTTCCCTTTCGAATAAGCCTGAATCCCGCTAGACGGTGCTCGTCATGATCACGAGCACTTTCAATTATTACGTTTCACATATCGATGATATCGATGGATGGCTTGATAAAACCACGGCCATCATTTCCAACGCATTGATGCAGCATCAGAGCGCTGTCGGGCTGTCGGGTCCGATCTGCGAAATCGGCGTCCATCGCGGCAAGTATTTCATCGCGCTCGCCTGCGGGCTGTGCCCGAACGAAAAGGCCATCGCGATCGACCTGTTTGAAAATAGGCAAAAGAACATCGACCATTGCGGTCTCGGCGAGCGTGGCGTGTTCGATCGGAACGTCGAACACTTCCTCTATCCGCCGTCCATCACCGTCATTTCGGCGAACTCCACAAAACTGGATGTTCACGACATTTCCAGACACGGTGCCATTCGCTTTTTCTCCGTCGATGGTGGGAATACCGAAGCGACCACCGCGAGCGATCTTCATCTGGCGGAACAGTCGATCGCGACAGGCGGCATCGTCGCGCTGGACGACATCCTGAATCAGGACGGGACCGGCGTGATCAGCGGGTATGTGCGCTATCGGCAGGAGGGCGGCAGTCTGCGTGCTTTCGCGCTGGTGCCCAACAAGCTGCTGCTGACGGATGAAGGCTCGGCTGCGTCCTACAAGAATTTCATGCGAACGAAGTTCGCCTGCTTTGCCGGCCGGCGGGACATGGAATTCATCGGCGACATCGTCGATCTCTACGTGACGCTTCCGTCATCGAATTCCGGATGGCTGTCGTGGATAAAGGCGAAGATCCATGGGAAAATCAGGCAATCGTCTTACCTTGACGGCGCGCCAGGCTTTCGTTTGACGTGAAGCCGCGGAGCAGGTGATCGTCGTCAGCCGGCAGAACAATAAAAAAGCCCCGGATCGCTCCGGGGCTTTTTCACATTCGTATGTCCGTGAATCAGGCGGCGGTCGAAGCGTCTGCAGCCGGGGCTGCCTTGGCGGCGGCGAGCTTCGCAGCCTTGGCTTCGGCTTCCTTGGCCTCGTCGACGCGAATCTCGGACAGGCGCTTCTGCACCTCGGAGGAGAACACGTACTGCGCCGGGCGCTGTTTGGAGAGATCGATCTCCGGCGCCATCGGGCCTTCGGTCTTGATGCCGCGCAACGAGACCCACATGGCTTTCAACGGGTTGGAGATCGCGGCATTGGCCGCGGTTGGCTCGTAGCCACAATGCGCCATGCAGTTCGCGCACTTCTCGTACTTGCCGGTGCCGTAGGAATCCCAGTCGGTGGTTTCCATCAGCTCCTTGAAGGTCTGCACGTAGCCTTCGCCGAGCAGGTAGCAGGGCTTCTGCCAGCCGAAGATGTTGCGTGCGGGCATGCCCCACGGCTCGCAATGGAAGTCCTGGTTGCCGGCGAGGAAGTCGAGGAACAGGCTCGAGTGCATGAAATTCCACTTCTTGCCCTTGCCGCGCGCGAACACGCCGCGGAACAGCTCCTTGGTCTTCTTGCGGTTGAGGAAGTGCTCCTGGTCTGGCGCGCGCTCATAGGCGTAGCCCGGCGAGATCGAGACGCCGACGCCGAGCTCGGTGGTGAAATCCAGAAACTTCGCGATTTCCTCGGCCGGATAATTGTCGAAGATCGTCGCGTTGACGTTGACGGTGAAGCCGCGTGCCTTCGCCGCCTTGATCGCGGAGACGGCGCGGTCGAACACGCCCTGTTGGCACACCGACTGGTCGTGATGCTCCTTCAGGCCGTCGAGATGGACGGAGAAGAACAGGTACGGCGAGGGCTCGAACAGATCGAGCTTCTTCTCGAGCAGCAGCGCGTTGGTGCAGAGCGAGACGAACTTCTTGCGCGCGACGAGGCCGCGCACGATCTCACCGATCTCCTTGTGGATCAGCGGCTCGCCACCCGGAATGGCAACCATCGGCGCGCCGCATTCCTCGGCGGCGTCCCAGCATTCCTGCGCGCTCATGCGGCGGTTCAGGATCGCATCGGGATAATCGATCTTACCGCAGCCCGCACAGGCGAGGTTGCAGCGGAACAGGGGTTCCAGCATCAGCACGAGCGGATAGCGTTTCCGACCGAGAAGCTTCTGCTTCATCAGGTAGGAACCGATCTTGATTTCCTTGAAAAATGGTATGGCCATGAAGAAGCGTCTTTCCGATTAGAGCTGTGCTCCGGCTCTGACCGATGTCAGCTCCGGCGGCAGCTTGAACTCGATGTTTTCCTCGCGTCCTGGCACCACATCCACCGTCACGGGGGCGATGCGGCGAAGGGCGTCGATCACGTCATCGACAAGGACTTCCGGAGCGGATGCCCCGGCGGTGATTCCGACCGTTTTGACGCCGCGGAGCCACTCCGGATTGAGTTGGCTGCCGTCGGCGATCAGATAGCTCGGGACACCGACTTCGGTGCCGATTTCGCGCAAACGGTTGGAGTTGGAACTGTTGGTCGCGCCGACAACAAGGATCAGGTCGACGAGCTTGCTGAGGTCGCGAACCGAGGACTGTCGATTCTGCGTAGCATAGCAGATATCGCGGGTGTCGGGTCCCTCAAGATCGGGAAACCGCTCTGCGAGAGCCGCAATGATGTCCTTGGTGTCGTCGACGCTGAGCGTGGTCTGGGTGATGTAGGCGACCGGCGCATCGCTCGGAATGTCGAGCCGCGCGACGTCTTCCACGCTCTGCACCAGCGTCACCGGGCCGGGGACCTGACCCATGGTGCCGACCACCTCCGGGTGGCCCTCATGGCCGATCAGCACCAGTTGCCGGCCCTTGCCGACATAGCGCTTGCCCTGATTGTGGACCTTGGAGACGAGCGGGCAGGTGGCGTCCAGCACCGGAAGGTTACGCGAAGCAGCTTCGGCTTCTACGCTCTTGGCGACGCCATGCGCGCTGAACACGGTGATGGCGTTGTCCGGCACTTCATGGACGTCTTCCACGAACACCGCGCCCTTCGCCTTGAGGCTCTCGACCACGTACTTGTTGTGGACGATCTCGTGGCGGACATAGACCGGCGGGCCATACTTCTCCAGCGCGCGTTCGACGATTTCGATCGCACGCACCACGCCCGCGCAGAAGCCGCGCGGCTGGGCCAGCAGGACCTGAAGTGTGGTCGGAGTAGGGATCTTGTTAAGCAAGCTGCACCGCGTTGATTTCGTTTTCACGGCCGAGCGCCTCGAACACGCGCTTAACGATGCCCTTGGCATCGAGACCGGCCTTTGCGTACATCGCAGCGGGGCTGTCCTGGTCGATGAAGACGTCCGGCAGCACCATCGAGCGAACCTTCAGGCCCTTGTCGAGAGCGCCCGCCTCGGCGAGCGTGTGGAGCACCTGCGCGCCGAAGCCGCCGATTGCACCTTCCTCGATGGTGATGAGAACATCGTGGTCGCGCGCAAGTTGCAGCACCAGATCGGTATCGATCGGTTTTGCGAAGCGCGCATCGGCGACCGTTGTGGTCAGCCCGTGCGATTTCAGAATGTCGGCAGCCTTCAGCGATTCATTGAGCCGTGTGCCGAGCGACAGGATCGCCACCGACGAGCCTTCGCGCACGATGCGGCCCTTGCCGATTTCGAGCGGAACGCCTTCGGAAGGGAGATCGACGCCGACACCGTCGCCGCGCGGGAAGCGGAAGGCGGAGGGGCGGTCGTTGATGCCGGCGGCGGTCGCGACCATGTGCACGAGTTCGGCTTCGTCCGACGCGGCCATGATGACCATGTCGGGCAGGCAGCCGAGATAAGCGAGGTCGAACGAGCCTGCATGCGTCGGGCCATCGGCGCCGACGAGACCGGCGCGGTCGATCACGAAGCGCACCGGCAGTTTCTGAATCGCGACGTCATGCACCACCTGATCGTAGGCGCGTTGCAGGAAGGTCGAGTAGATCGCGACGAACGGCTTCATGCCTTCGGTGGCAAGGCCCGCAGCGAACGTCACTGCATGCTGTTCGGCGATGCCGACGTCGAACGTACGCTCGGGATAGACCTTCTGGAAAATATCGATGCCGGTACCTGACGGCATCGCGGCGGTGATGCCGATGATCTTCTCGTCCTTCTCGGCGAGCTTGACCAGCGCATTGCCGAACACGCTCGTGTAGGAGGGCGCGTTGGCCTTTGCCTTGTTCTGCTTGCCGGTGGCGACATCGAATTTAACGACGCCGTGGTACTTATCCTTGGCCGTCTCGGCGTGGCTGTAGCCCTTGCCCTTCTGCGTCACGACATGGATCAGCGTCGGGCCGACCTTGGAGTCGCGGACGTTCTTCAGCACCGGGAGCAGATGGTCGAGGTTGTGGCCGTCGATCGGGCCGACATAGTAGAAGCCAAGCTCCTCGAACAGCGTGCCGCCCGAGAGCATGCCGCGGGCGTATTCCTCGGCGCGCTGCGCGCCCTTTTCGACGAATTTCGGCAGCCGCTTGGCAACCTGCTTGCCGATCTCGCGCAGCGACCGATAGGTGTTGCTGGAGGTCAGCCGCGACAGGTAGGACGACATCGCGCCGACCGGCGGGGCGATCGACATTTCGTTGTCGTTGAGGATGACGATCAGTCGCGAATCCATCGCGCCTGCATTGTTCATCGCCTCATAGGCCATGCCGGCGGACATCGCGCCGTCGCCGATCACGGCGATCACGTTGTTGTTGGCGCCCGACAGGTCGCGGGCCACCGCCATGCCCAGACCGGCGGAGATCGAGGTGGAGGAGTGCGCGGTGCCGAAGCAGTCGTATTCACTCTCGGCGCGCTTGGTGAAGCCGGACAAGCCGCCACCTTGCCGAAGCGTACGAATCCGGTCACGTCGGCTGGTCAGAATCTTGTGAGGATAAGCTTGATGGCCGACATCCCAGATGATGCGGTCCTCGGGCGTATTAAAAACATGATGTAACGCGACAGTGAGTTCCACCACGCCAAGGCCTGAGCCGAGATGGCCGCCCGTTACCGCAACCGTATTGATGGTTTCCGCGCGCAGCTCCTGTGCCACCTGTGCCAGCTCGCTTTCTTTGAGCTTGCGCAAATCGGAGGGACAGTTGATCTGGTCGAGCAACGGTGTGGATGAGGTCATTGGGGGAGATCCGAACTGTACAAGAACAAGACGTGAACGGCGAGGAAGTGTATCATTAAGGCAGCTATGACGCAGTAGTTCCCGGCAATTTTCCGCCTTATGCCATGATTATGTGTCCAATGGGCACCTATCCAGCAGGTCAGAGTTAATCCGCTGGCCTACCTAAAACGCGCAATCCCTCAACCTGATCGCTTCAAATAGAAAGAAAACCTGTGCTGACAAGGATAATTGTCTCTTTGGTCAAGACTTGTACGCGCCATGCATGGCTTACCGTACTTCTTGGCGTTATTTTGGCAGTCATAGCCGGTATATATGCATCGCACAATTTTGCGATTTCGACCGACGTCAACAAGCTGATCTCCGAAAACCTGCCCTGGCGGCAGCGTGAACTGGCCTATGAAAAGGCATTTCCGGGCCGAAACGAGCTGATTATCGCGGTTGTTGAGGCTGCAACCCCGGAATTGGCCGCCCAGGCGAGCGCGGCGTTGGAGCAAAAACTCGCACCGCAGACCGATAAATTCACCTCGGTGGTCCGCCCGGCGGATACCCCGTTTTTCCAGAATAACGGACTTTTGTTCTTGTCCACGGCCGAGGTCGGCAAGATCACCGGCCAGTATACGGCGGCCCAGCCGTTTTTTGACATCCTGCATGACGATCCGAGCATCCGAGGTCTGACCGGCGTGCTCCAGACCGCGCTGCAAGGCGTGGAGCGCGGCAAGCTGCCGCGCGAGGGGCTGGCGCGGCCGCTCAATCTCGTCTCCGAGAGTCTCGAGCAGATCCTCATGACCGGCAGCGGCACCTTTTCCTGGCGGCAACTCACCAGCAACGAGCCGTTGACGCCCTCCGACCTGCGTTCGCTTATCCTGATCCAGCCGATCCTCGACTATCAGGCGCTCGAGCCCGGCAAGGTCGCAACCGACGCGATCCGGCAGGCGGCGAGAGATCTGTCGTTCGACAAGAATTTTCACGCTCGCGTGCGCCTGACCGGCCCGGTGCCGATCGCCAACGAGGAATTCGGCACGGTACAGGATGGCGCGCTGGAAAACGGCATTGCGACGATCCTGATCGTGATCTTCATCCTGTGGCTTGCGCTGCATTCGCCGCGGATCATTCTGGCGGTGCTGATCACACTCGCCATCGGCTTGTCGGTGACGACGGCGGTGGCATTGCTGATCGCGCAGTCGTTCAATCTGATATCGATCGCGTTCTTCGTGCTATTCGTCGGTCTCGGCGTCGATTTCGGAATTCAGTACAGCGTCCGCTACAGATCGGATCGTTACGACGTCCCCGATCTGCAGGAGGCGCTGGAGGCGGCAGCCAAACATGCCGCGGTGCCGCTGACGCTCGCCGCCGTGGCGACCGCCGCAGGCTTCCTGTCGTTCCTGCCGACGCATTACAAAGGCGTGTCCGAACTCGGCAAGATCGCCGGTGCAGGCATGCTGATCGCGTTCTTCATGGCGGTGACGGTGCTGCCCGCGCTGTTGAAGCTGTTCAACCCGCCGGGCGAAAAGGAGCCTGTCGGCTACGCCTTCCTCGCGCCGGTCGACAAGTTTCTGGAAGACCACCGCATTGGCATCGTCGCGACCACGCTCGGCGTGGCGACGCTCGGCCTGCCGCTATTGTACTTCCTGCATTTCGACTTCAACCCGATGAACCTGCGCAGCCCGAAGGTGGAGTCGATCGCGACCTATCTCGACCTGCGCCGCGATCCGACCACCGCGACCAATGCTGTAGAGGTATTGGCGCCGTCACTTGCGGCGGCGAAGGAGGCCGAACAGCGGCTGGCGAAACTGCCGGAAGTGTCCCGCACTACGACGTTGGACAGTTTCGTGCCGGAGGATCAGCAGGCCAAGCTCGGCTTGATCCGCCGTGCCGCGGGCGCGCTCGATCCAATCTTCAGATCGCAGCCCGGTGCTGCGGCGGAGGATTTCGACAACGTTGCGGCGCTGACGGACGCCGCCGCAGCCCTCAAGCGCACGGCCGGAAAGTCTTCGCCCGAAGTCGCGGCCGCCGCCAACCGGCTTGCGGGCGATCTGACCCGGCTCGCGCAATCCGACAAATCGGTGCGCGACAAGACCGCGGAGATATTCCTGTCGCCGTATCACACCCTGGTGGAGCAGGTTCGCAATTCGCTGAAGGCCCAGCCGATCACGCTGAAAAACCTGCCGCCTGAACTCGTCGCGGACTGGATGACGCCGGATGGGCGCGCGCGCGTCGAGGCGCAGCCGAAGGGTGATCCGAACGACAATGAGACGCTGCGCAAGTTTGCGGCGGCGGTTCAGAAGGTCGAGCCGACTGCGGTCGGCGGACCGATCTCGATTCTGGAATCGGGCCACACCATCGTCATGGCGTTCATTCAGGCAGGCTGCTGGGCGCTCCTGTCGATCGGTGTCCTTTTGTACATCGTTCTGCGGCGGTTCACTGACGTGCTGTTGACGCTGGTGCCGCTCATTCTCGCGGGCGTTGTGACGCTGGAGATCTGCGTCATCATCGGAATGCCGCTGAATTTTGCCAACATCATCGCGCTGCCGTTGCTGCTCGGTGTCGGCGTCGCGTTCAAGATCTATTACGTGACGGCGTGGCGGGCAGGGCACGTCAAGCTGCTGCAATCGAGCCTGACGCGCGCGATCTTCTTCAGTGCGATGACGACCGCGACGGCATTCGGCAGCCTGTGGCTGTCGAGCCATCCCGGCACGTCGAGCATGGGCAAGCTGATGGCGCTGTCGCTGGTGACGACGCTCGCGGCGGCGGTGCTGTTTCAGCCGGCCCTAATGGGCCGCCCCCGCGATGTCGGGGAGAAGACAGATGTCGGAGACTGAACCGGGAGCCGGGGGCGTCGTTGCTGCCGCTCCCGGCATCGGGGCGGGAGCCTTCTGACCGATGGTCCGCGGAACGCTGCCGGTCGCTTTCGTGCCGGTATGTGGTGTCCCGGCGTGCGGCGTGGCTGGATTGGCGGCCATCGGCGTGACCGGCTCGAGCACGCGCGTCCACGTCTCGCCGCCGCACAGGAAGCCGAGCACGCAGCCCTCGACCTTCAACTGGTTCGGTGACGACAACTTGATCGAGGACTCGTAGGTTTTGCCGTCCTTGGCGTTATAGATGTGGCCGTTCCACTTGCCCTTCTCGTCCTCGTCCTTCTGCATGTCGAGAAGAACCGGCATGCCGAGGGTGGGGCGACTGCGCTTGGTTTTGTCCGGGTTCTTGCTGTCCACACCGCCCGGCGTCTTTTCCGTGGCGACGACGCCCCAGAGGTGACCGTTGCAGTCGGCGATGCGGATGGTGGCCACGCCTTCCTTAACCAGCCATTCGCCGGGGATTTCGGCGGCATGGGCAATACCCGCGACTGAACCCATGGCACCGAATAAGACTATCGCCGAACAAGCTAATTTTCGCATGAATCCTCGCGCAGGCTGCAAACGAAAGTAAACCGTAATTTCACGGGGCGTTCCATCCGGCCGCCGTGGGCCGCGACGCTTTTTTCGGTTGACGAGCGACCCATCAAACGACGTATGTACTGCATGGTGAAAGCAAATCTAGACATTTCCGAGATAGTCGCCGATCGCCAGTTTCAGCGTGGTGCGCTCCATACGAGGTATCTGAACGAGCAACTCGTCCGGGTTCTCAAAACCATTGGTTACGACGTCGGGTTCCAGCGCGGGCAGGGGCAATACCTCTTCGATCGCGACAATGCGCGCTACCTCGATCTCCTCAGCGGCTTCGGGGTGTTCGCGCTCGGCCGTAACCATCCCGTGATTCGCGATGCCCTGAAAAGCGTGCTCGACAGCGAATTCGCCAATCTCGTTCAACTCGACATTTCCACGCTCGCCGGTGTTCTGGCCGAGCGTCTGATCGCGCATGTGCCTTATCTTGATAAGGTGTTTTTCGCGAATTCGGGGACGGAATGTGTCGAAGCCGCGATCAAATTTGCGCGCGGTGCGACCGGACGGACCGGCATCGTCTATTGCGACCACGGCTATCACGGCCTGACCTATGGCTCGCTGTCGCTGACCGATGACGCGAATTTCCGTGGCGGCTTTGGCCCGCTGCTGCCTGATTGCTCGGTGATCCCTTTCAACGACCTCGAGGCGCTGGAGAAGGCGCTGATGTCGCGGCAGGTTGCGGCCTTCATCGTCGAGCCGGTGCAGGGCAAGGGCGTCAACATTCCGAGCGACGACTATCTGCCGGGCGTAGCCGCGCTCTGCAAGAAATACGGCACGATCTTCGTCGCCGACGAAATCCAGTGCGGCCTCGGCCGCACCGGACGCTTCCTCGCGGTCGAGCACTGGAATGTCGAGCCGGACATGGTGCTGCTGTCGAAGTCGCTCTCAGGCGGCCATGTGCCGGTCGGCGCGGTGCTGATGCGCAAGGCGATCTTCGACAAGATCTTCGATCGCATGGATCGCGCCGTCGTTCACGGCTCGACCTTCGCCAAGAACGATCTCGCGATGGCTGCAGGCATCGCCACGCTTGAGGTGCTGAAGTCCGAGAAGGTGATCGAGAATGCCGAGCGTTGCGGCAACCGCATCGTCAGCACGCTCAATGCGATGATCCCGCGTTACGAGCTTCTCAAGAACGTGCGCGGCAAGGGACTGATGATCGGCGTCGAGTTCGGCCCGCCGAAATCCTTCGCGCTCAAGGCGTCTTGGAATCTGCTGGAATCGGCGAGCAAGGGACTGTTCTGCCAGCTCATCACCATTCCGCTGTTCAAGGACCACAAGATCCTGACCCAGGTCGCGGGTCATGCGAGCCATACGGTGAAGATGCTGCCGCCGCTCATCATCACCGATGAGGACTGCGCGTGGATCGAGAAATCGTTCGATGACGTGATCGCCGCGAGCCATCGCGTCCCCGGCGCGGTGTGGTCGCTCGGCAAGACGCTGATGGACAACGCGGTGCGCAAGTCGGCGTAATACGTTTCTCAGTTTAGGATTGTCATTCCGGGATGGGCCCTGCAGGGGACCGGACCCGGAATCTCTCTCGGTATCGATGCGGACTCGCCGCACCGGATTCTGGGTCGCTCGCGAAGCTGCTCGCGCCCCGACATGACCGCGCGTGTTGCTTACTTACCGCCGGTGACGTCGAGGAACGTGCCGGTGATGAAGGACGCCTCGCTACTGGCCAGCCACAGGATCGCCTTCGCCACCTCTTCAGGCTGACCGCCTCGCCCAAGAGGGATCGTGTCCTTGACGCGATCCACGCGGTTCGGCTCGCCGCCGCTGGCATGCATCTCGGTGTAAATGTGGCCGGGGCGAATGCAGTTGACGCGGATGCCCTCGCGCGCGACTTCCTTGGCGAAGCCCGTCGTGAATGTCTCGAGGGCGCCCTTTGATGCGGCGTAGTCGATATATTCGTTGGGACTGCCGAGCCGCGCCGCTGCCGACGAGATGTTGACGATCACGCCGCCGCGCCCGTTGTGTCGGTGTGACATACGCTTCGCTGCCTGCTGTGCGCAGAGAATCGGGCCGATTGCGTTGACTGCGAAAATACGCTGCATCCGCTCGAATTCGAGGTCCTCCAGCCGGGACTGCTTTGCAATGATCGCCGCATTGTTCACCAGCACGTCGAGCCGCCCGAATTTCTGGTCAATTGCGGCGAAGAGCTGAGCGATTTGCTTCGGGTCTGCGCTGTCTGCGCGCACGGCCAATGCGCGGCGTCCGACGGCTTCCACATCGTGCACCACTGCAAGAGCGGCAGACTCATTGGAGATAAAGCTGATCGCGACATCGTATCCCTGTGCCGCAGCAAGCCGTGCCGTTGCCGCGCCGACACCGCGACCGCCACCGGTTATCAAAATAAGCTGCGCTTGTTCCATCTCGCGGACCTTTCATGGTGGGTGGGCTTGAATCGGGGGATGTGCGGATCAAGTCCTGTTTAACGTAGAAGGGCCGGGGACAGCAAAAAGCCGCCGCATCGATGATGCGGCGGCTTTTTGTTTGTCCGGATATCGCAGGCGATCTTACTGACCGTGGCTGATCAGAACGCCATCACACGTCTTGCTGATCTTGGGACGATGCTGCTGCAAACAGGAGAGGATCACGAGGTCCGACTGATCCATCACGGAGCGGCAATAACGCGAAACGTCCTTCGCGCAAGCCTTCTGCTCCTCGGGCGTGCCGCTGCGGGCCTGTCCCTGTGCCATGACCGCAGCCGTCGAGGACGCAAGCAATGCGGCAACGAGAAGTGTTCTGATCATTTTCGTCCTTTGTCTGATGGCGGTGCGATTCGCACTATAGAGGCCATGGAGATGAATACCAAACGCAACCGGCAAGCACCGTCTTCGCTCGCCGGTTTTACGCGCGTTGTGCAGATCAAATGTGGCAGCAATCGTAGTGCTGTATTCGACGATTTTCCTAGCGGTTGTCCGCAAGGATGAATGAGGAACCTTTCTCGGCGATCATGGCGGTGGGCGTGTTGGTGTTCCCGGAGGTGATGGTCGGCATCACCGAGGCGTCGATCACGCGCAGCCGCTCGATTCCGAAGAATCGCAGACGTTCATCGACCACCGCGAGCGGATCGCTCGGCAGTCCCATTTTCGCGGTTCCCACTGGATGGAAGATGGTGGTGCCGATATCGCCGGCGGCCTTTGCGAGCGAAGCATCGTCGTCGCCGACGGAAGGGCCGGGGAGGTATTCCTCAGGATTGTAGGCCGCCATCGCGGGTTGTTTCATCATCTTGCGTGTCACGCGAATCGCATCGGCAGCGACCTTGCGGTCCGCGTCGGTCGACAGATAGTGCGGTGCGATGATCGGCTTTTCGTCCGGCGCTGCGGATCGCAACCTGATCTCGCCACGCGAGGTCGGACGCAGATTGCACGCGCTGAGTGTGATGGCGGGAAAATCGTGCAGCGGATCGCCGAACTTGTCGAGCGACAGCGGTTGTGCGTGAAACTGGATGTTGGCGCGTTCGTGCTCTGGGCTCGACCGCGTGAAGATTCCGAGCTGCGAGGGTGCCATTGTCAGCGGCCCGCGTCGCCGCAGCGCATAATCGATGCCCATCCATGCGCGCTGGACCAGCGAAGCGTAAACCTCGTTGAGGGTCTTGATGCCCTGGACCTTGTAAATCGCGCGCTGTTGCAGGTGGTCTTGTAGATTGCGCCCGACGCCCTGACGGTCGAGAACGGTTTCGATGCCGAGTGGCTCCAGCCATTCGCGCGGTCCGATGCCGGAGCGATGCAGGATCTGCACCGAGCCGATTGATCCCGACGTGAGGATGACTTCGCCCTTGGCACGGGCCTCGAATGTCTTGCCGTCGCGGCTGTAGCGGACGCCGACCGCGCGGCCGTTCTCGATGATAAGCTTATCGACCAGCACATTGGTCTCCAGCCGCAGGTTCGGGCGGTTCAGTGCGGGCTTGAGAAAGCCGCGCGCCGACGACCAGCGCCGTCCGCGCTTCTGGTTGACCTGAAAATAGCTGGAGCCTTCATTGTCGCCGGTGTTGAAATCGGGAATCTTGCGGATACCCATCTGTTCGGCGGCGTTTGCGATGGCGTCGAGCACGTCCCATGAAATACGCGGCGGCTCGATCCGCCATCCGCCGCCCGCGCCGTGATATTCGGTCGCACCGAGGTAATGATCCTCAAGCGACTTGAACGATTTCAGCACGTCATCCCAGCCCCAGCCATTGAGGCCGAGCTGACGCCAGTGATCGTAGTCCGCAGCCTGGCCGCGCATCGACACCATCGCGTTGATCGCGGAGCAGCCGCCGATCACCTTGCCGCGCGGATAATGCAGCGAGCGGCCGTTAAGGCCGGGCTCCGGTTCGGTGCGAAACATCCAGTCGGAGCGCGGATTGCCGATGGCGAACAGATAGCCGACCGGAATGTGAAACCAGATCCAGTTATCGCGCCCCCCGGCCTCCAGTGTCAGCACCCGGTTTTTCGGGTCGGCGGACAATCGGTTGGAGACAATGCAGCCGGCAGTGCCGGCGCCTACGACAATATAGTCATAGTCACCTTCGAGAAGATCGGTCATGGGGGAGCCTTCGGCATTTTCAAACGTCATGTGGTCTTAACGCGCAGATTCGCGGCACGCCATTGCACTTTGAGCCAGAGGCACGGGCATGTTACCTTTGTGCGTCGCACTCTTTTCAGGTTCGCCGAATGCCGATCGTCAATCGCATCTCCGAATTCCAGCCCGAGATCACCGCGTGGCGGCGTGAACTGCATGCGCACCCCGAGCTGATGTACGAGGTGCACCGGACGGCGGAGTTCGTCGCCGCGAAATTGCGCGAATTCGGCTGCGACGATGTGGCGACCGGGATCGGACGCACCGGCGTGGTCGGGCGCATCAAGGGCCGCAAGCCCGCGCAAGGTGACGGCATCAAGGTGGTCGCCCTGCGTGCCGACATGGACGCGCTGCCGATCGAGGAAGAAACCGGCGCGCCGTATCGCTCGACCGTGCCGGGCCGGATGCATGCTTGCGGCCATGATGGCCACACCGCGATGCTGCTCGGTGCTGCGCGTTATCTCACCGAGACGCGCAATTTTGCGGGCGAAGCGGTGGTGGTGTTTCAACCCGCCGAAGAAGGCGGTGCGGGTGCTGCTGCGATGCTCGACGACGGTCTGGTGGAAAAATACGGCATCGATGAAATCTATGGGATGCACAATTCTCCCGGCATGGCGGTGGGGACGTTCGCGTTGCGCGCCGGCCCGGCTATGGCCTCGACCGATCATGTCGACATCGAGATCGAAGGTGCCGGCGGTCATGCTGCTGCACCGCACAAGGCGATCGATCCAGTGCTGGCCGGTTCGCAACTGATCGTTGCGTTGCAGTCCATCGTCTCGCGGGCCGCCGATCCTCTGGAGGCGGCGGTGATCTCGATCTGCCAGTTCAAGGCGGGCGATGCACGTAACGTCATCCCGCAGACCGCGACGCTGATCGGCACGGTGCGCACGCTTACGCCGCAGATGCGCGACATGGTCGAGAAGCGGGTGCGGGAGATTGCAGCCGGCATTGCGACGCAGAGCGGGGCGAAGATCGCCGTGGATTATCGGCGCGGCTATCCGGTGCTGGCGAATCATGCCGGACAAACCGATATCGCGGCGCAGGTGGCGGGCGAGGTCGCCGGGCAGGGGCGGGTCAGCCTCGGTATTCCGCCTTTGATGGCGGCGGAGGATTTCGCCTACATGCTGCAGGCGCGTCCGGGGGCATTCATCTTTCTCGGCAACGGCGACAGCGCCGGCTGGCACCACCCGGCGTTCGATTTCAACGACGACGCCATCGTTTTCGGGACGTCCTACTGGGTCCGGCTGGTGGAAACCCGGCTTCCTGCCTGAATCGGCCGAGAATCGTGATTTTTCGGATGTTTTGAAGGTTTTCGCCGGGCCGCCGGGCAGCGGAATTAACACATAATCGAAGAAGTGATCGGAATTCCTCCCGCCCACGATGTTTTGGATTGTCGAAAAGCCAAAACCGGCCCTATAGACGGCCGGGTTGACGGGATACCGTCACACTTGGGTTGCGACCGTCGGGCCATAATCATGGCAGTCTTTTCTTCTTTCACGGGATCGTTCGCGTGCTGGATCACCGCCCTTCCTTGAAGGATATCATTGCCCGGATCGGGCCCAAGCGGGCCGTGTTCGGTCTTTGCGCCGTGCTGGGCGCTGGTGCTGTGATTTACGGCGGCGTCCATCTTCTGTCTCCGGACCCGCAACTGTCCGACATTTCCAGCAAGGCGGCCCGCGATCCGACCCGCTACAAGCCGACGGCGGTGGAATGGGCGAGCCTGACGGTGATGCCTGCCACGCAAAAGGTGTTCCGCGCCGAGCACATCACCGAAGGCAAGATTTCCATCGACGAGGATCGCTCCACCCAGGTGTTCTCGCCCTACACCGGGCGTGTGACGAAACTCTTGGTGCGCGCGGGCGATCATGTCGAGCAGGGGCAGCCTCTGTTCGTGCTCGAGGCCACCGACACCGTGCAGGCCCAGAACGAGTTTATCGCGGCGCTGACCGCGACCAACAAGGCGCGGTCAGCGCTCGATCTCGCGCAGACGCAGGGCAAGCGCGCCAAGGAATTGTTCGACGGCAAGGCCGTTCCGCTGAAGGACTACCAGTCCGCTCAGGCGACGGAGGTGCAGGCGGAAAACGACATGCGTTCGGCGCAGACGGCGCTTGAAGCGTCACGCAACCGCCTGAAGATTCTCGGCCTGAGCGATGCCGCCATCGCCTCCTTCCAGGACAAGGGCAGCATCAATCCGGAGTTGACCGTCGTGTCGCCGATCGCGGGCACCGTGGTCCAGCGCAAGGTCGGGCCGGGGCAATACATCAACGCGGGCGCGACTGATCCTGTTTTCGTGATCGGCGATCTGTCGACCGTGTGGCTGACCGGCTATGTCCGCGAGGTGGACGCCGACGATGTCGCGGTAGGACAGGACGTCTCCTTCACCGTTTTGTCGTCGCCGGGGCGTACGCGCACCGCGCGGATCAATTATGTCGCGACCGCGATCGATCCGGTGACACGGCGGCTGACCATCCGCGCCACCATCGACAATTCCGACGGCAGCCTGAAGCCGGAAATGTTCGCCAACGTCACGATCTTTTCGCCGGGCGACCATCCTGCGGTGGCGGTGCCGAAGCAGGCCCTGATCTACGAGGCGGAGAATGTCCGGCTTTGGGTCGCGCATGACAACAAGACCATCGAATTGCGCCCGGTGAAGGTCGGCCTGTCGAGCGGCAATCTTGTCGAGGTGACGGAAAACCTCCGTCCCGGCGAGCAGGTCGTCGTCAAGGGCGGGCTGTTCATCGATCGTGCCGCGTCCGGCAGCTAATAATGGCTCAATCCATCCGCCGATGCCGCAGTGTGCGGCCAAATCAGAGCGTCTGCGGCAGGCATGAAGCCACCGGCGCAGACGGCCTGCGACAGGCCTCCTATCGAGGGGCGCTGGATTGATCGACCGTCTCGTCTCGCTGGCTGTTCATCGCCGCTTCCTCATTCTCGGCATTTTTGCCGCGGTGGTGATCGGCGGCCTGATCGCGTTCGAGAAGCTCAACATCGAGGCCTATCCCGATCCGACCGCGCCGATGGTGGACGTCGTCACGCAAAGCGCGGGCATGTCGGCCGAGGAGATTGAGCGCTACATTACGATCCCGATCGAAACCCAAGTGGCGGGCATCAAGAACCTGCGTGTCATCCGCACGATCTCGCTCTACGGGTTATCCGACGTCAAACTGCAGTTCTCGTTCGATTATACCTATGAAGAGGCTTTGCAGCAGGTTCTGAACCGGCTGGGGCAATTGTCGCCATTGCCCGGGGGAGCCCAGCCTGGGATTTCGCCACTGAGTGCGGTCGGCGAAATCTACCGCTATCGTCTGGTTGGGCCGCCAAATTACAGCGTGCTCGATCTCAAGACCTTGCAGGATTGGGTGTTGCAGCGCCGTTTCCGTGCGGTGCCGGGCGTAATCGACGTCACCGGTTGGGGCGGCAAGACCAAGACCTACGAGTTGCAGGTCGATTTCAACAAGCTCGCGGCGGCGGGCCTGTCGTTGCCGCAATTGCTGCAGGCGGTCAGTAATGCCAACATCAATGTTGGCGGCAGCACCGTCAATATCGGCACACAGTCGGCGGTGGTGCGCGGTGTCGGCCTGATCCGCTCGGTGGACGATCTCGCCAACACCATGATCTCGCAGAGCGCCGGCAACCCGATCCTGGTGAAGGATGTCGCCAAGGTCGAGATCGGTTACAAGCCACGGCTCGGCATCGCCGGAATGAACGATGCCGACGACATCGTGCAGGGCATCGTGCTGATGCGTCGTGGCGAGAAAAGCTCGCCGACCATCGCGCGCGTCACCCAGATGGTCGACACAATCAACAAGTCCAATATCCTGCCGCCCGGCGTGCGCATCGAGCGCATCTACGATCGTCAGGACCTGATCGATACCACGACGGCAACGGTGCTGCACAACATGGTCGTCGGCATCATCCTGATCGTATTGTTGCAATGGCTGTTCCTGGGCGATCTGCGCAGCGCGCTGATCGTCGGCGCGACGATTCCGTTCGCGCTGTTTTTCGCTGTCATCATTCTCGTGCTGCGGGGCGAATCCGCGAATCTGCTGTCGGTCGGCGCTATCGACTTCGGCCTGATCGTGGACGGTACCGTCATCATGGTGGAGGCGATCTTCCGGCGGCTGTCGCACGGCACCGAACTGTCCCCGACCGAGGAAGAGGCGATTTCGCCCGAGACAATGATGGGGATGAAGAGTCACGGGATTTTCAGCGCGGCCGCCGACGTGTCGCGTTCGATCTTCTTTGCCGCGGCGATCATCATTGCAGCCTTCCTGCCGCTGTTCACGCTGAGCGGTGTCGAGGGCAATATCTTCGGCCCGATGGCGCGAACCTATGCCTACGCGCTGGTCGGCGGCTTGCTTGCAACTTTCACCGTGACGCCGGCGCTCAGCGCCATCATCCTGCCCGCGCATGTTCACGAGGTCGAAACGCGAGTGGTGCGCTGGTTGCATGCGCGCTACGGGCCGTTGCTGAATTGGGTAGTGGCGCACACCAGATACGTGATCACCGCAGCAGGTGTGCTGCTGGTTTTCACTTTCATCGCGATCCGGATGCTCGGGCTGGAATTCCTGCCGAAGCTCGAGGAGGGCAACCTGTGGATTCGCGCCACGCTGCCATCCACCATCTCGCTCGAAGCAGGCAACACCTACGTCAACGAGATGCGGCGCCTGATTGCTGAGCGGCCGGAAGTGCAGTCAGTGGTGTCGCAGCATGGCCGCCCGGATGACGGCACCGATGCCGCAGGCTTCTTCAATGCGGAATTCTTTGCGCCGCTGAAGCCCGTGAGCCAGTGGCCCGGGACGCACGACAAGGACGAGGTGACGTCTGAACTACTGGCGCAGTTGCAGGCGAAGTTCCCGGGCGTCGAATTCAACTTCTCGCAATATCTGCAGGACAACGTCGCGGAAGCGGTGTCGGGCGTGAAGGGCGAGAATTCGATCAAGCTGTTCGGCAACGATCTCGTCGAACTCACGGAGACGGCCAACAAGATCAAGTCGGTGCTGGCGACGGTACGGGGCATCGCCGACCTGTCGGTGTTCACCTCGCTCGGGCAGCCGACGATCCAGATCGATGTCGACCGCGTCCGCGCGGCGCGCTACGGGCTGTCCCCGGGCGACATCAACGCCACCATCCGCGTCGCCATCGGCGGCGACAGCGCAGGTGACCTGTATGAGCCGGGCAGCGACCGTCATTTCCCGATTGTCGTTCGCCTCGCGCCGGAATATCGCAAGAGTGCCGAAAGCATCCGCAACCTGCGGATTGCGGCGCAGGGGCCGAACGGCATCACGCAGATTCCGTTGAGCGAGGTTGCGACGATCAAGCTCGTTTCCGGCGCGGCCTACATCTACCGGGAACAGCAGGAACGCTATCTGCCGATCAAGTTCTCGGTGCGCGAGCGCGACCTTGGCAGCACCATCCGCGAAGCGCAGGAGAAGGTGGCCGCCGAGGTGAAGCTGCCTCCGGGCACGCATCTCGAGTGGGTCGGCGAGTTCAGCAATTTGCAGGATGCGATCAAGCGGCTGTCGATCGTGGTGCCGATCAGCCTCGCATTGATTGGCGTTCTGCTGTGGTTCAATTTCGGCTCGATGGTTGACACCATGCTCGCGATGAGCGTGATCCCGATGGCGGTGCTTGGCGGCGTGCTCGGCCTCTTGTTCAGCGGTGTGCCATTCAGCGTGTCGGCGGCGATCGGCTTCATCGCGTTGTTCGGCATCGCGGTGATGGACGGCATCATCATGCTGTCGCAATACAATCAGCTCATCGATGAGGGTGTGGATCGCGTCAAGGCGGTGATCCGCACCGGCGAATTGCAGATGCGGCCCGTGCTGATGACCTGCGCCGTCGCGGGCATTGGCTTGCTGCCTGCAGCCTTGTCGACGGGCATCGGCTCGCAGGTGCAGAAGCCGCTGGCGCTGGTGGTGGTGTCCGGCATGGCGCTCGCGCCGATCGTGATCCTCGTCACGCTGCCGGTGCTGATCCTGCTTTTCTCGCGGCGCGGGCGCGAGCAAGCTTAAGTTACAACCTGAGTTATTGCCCTGACGGGGTGCGCAGGCCGTGCCAGGCGTCGCGTACCTGATGGTAGTGCACCTCGGGCAGGTAATCCGGCGTGTTGAGGCCCAATGTGCGGACGTCGAGCTTGCCGATGGCGCTGAGCAGCGTGTAGGAGGCGATCACCCGGTCGCGCTGGCTGAGGATCTGGCGGCTGCGCGCGGCGGTGAGATCGGCCTGTGCGTTCAGCACGTCGAGCGTGGTGCGCTGGCCGGCTTGAGCCTCGCGCCGGACGCCCGCAAGCGCGACCGTTGCGGCTTTCACTTCGCTTTCGGCGGCAGAGAGGGCGACCTTGGCACCTTCATTGGTGATGAAGGCGCTGAGGGCAGCCGTCCGCGCCTGATTGCGGACTTGCTCCAGCACCTGACGGCTCTGCATCGCCAGCTCCTTCGACTGGCGGGTCTGCGACGCGGCGAGGCCGCCGTCATAGATCGGCATGGTGAGCTGGCCGACCACCGTGGCCTGATCGGCGCGCTTCACGCTGAGATAGGGGTCGCCGTCCGATTGGCGCAGCACGTTGCCCTGCACGGTCACCTGCGGCATCAGACTCGATTCCGCGACGCTGATCGTCGTGGTCGCGACGTCGACATCGTAGGTCGCCGCGATCACCGCCGGATTCTGCTTGATGGCCAGATCGATCGATGCCTGCTGGGTATGAGGGATGAAGCGATCGACCGTGGGGGCGGCGGCCAGATGGCCGGGCCGCTCACCGATCACCTGAGCATAGGTGGCCTCGCTGACCTGAAGCGCGACCTGCGCCGCGTTCAGGTCGGCCAGCCCGCGACTGAGCCGCGCCTCGGCCTGCGCGGTGTCGGTGGGCGTGACATCGCCTGCCGCAAGACGGGTGCGGGCGACACCCAGCGTTTCGCGCAGGAATTGCACATTGAGCTTCTGGGTCTCGACCAGCGCCTGATTGGCGATCACATTCATGTAAGCGGTCACGGCGTCGAGTAGCACGCCCTGGCCGGTATTGCGCAGCGCCTCGCGCCCTGACAGCACCTGGAATTCTGCGACCCGCACGCTGGACGAGGTCTTGAAGCCGTTGAACAGCGTCTGCGTGACGGTGACGCCGATCTGCCAGGGTTTCTGTCCCTGGGTCTGGATCGAATTATCAGGCAGGGTATTGCGGACGGTCTGCAGGCCGGCGGACAGGCTGGCGATGATCTGCGGCCGGTAACCTGACAGCGCTTGCGGCACGTTTTCATCGGTGGCGCGCTGCTGGGCGCGGGAGGCGTTCAATTGCGGGCTGGACTGATAGGCCTTCACCAGTGCGTCCTGCAGCGTTTCGGCGAATGCAGGGCGCGAGCCCGAAGCTGCGCCTAGCAGCAACAGGGCCATCACCGCTCCGTAACTCTGCTGTGAATGCCAACGAATCATGACGCCCGATCACAAAGGTCCCCGCGACAGCGGATACCTCAACTTTGGGGGCAGTCATACTGGCCGGGCGGGGCTTGAGCAAACCTTGGGCAAACTGTCCCGTGAAAATGTTGGCGGCTGTGGCAATCCGACCGCGATGAACGCGGAAGATGCCTAATTTGCTTGACCTTGCCGCACGGGTGATGACAGTCGGCCCGGCTCCGGCAGTGCGAAACGGTGGGTCGAAACAGCATGTCCAGGATTTATGCCGACGCCCATACGCTTGTGGACGCGGTCCTGCGCGAGTGCGGCCCCAGACTGGTGGTCGGCCTGCCGCTCGGGCTCGGCAAGGCCAACCATATCGCCAATGCTTTATGTGAGCGGGCGGCGGCGGATTCTGCGATCCACCTGACGATCTTCACAGCACTGACGCTGGAAAAGCCCACCCCGAAATCCGATCTGGAGCGACGCTTCATCGGCCCGGTGATCGAGCGATTGTTTGGCGGCTATCCGGACCTCGATTACGCCAAATGGCTGCATGCGGGCATCCTGCCAGAGAACATCGAGATCACGGAATTCTTCTTCCTCGCGGGCAAGTGGCTGCACAACGGTTACGCCCAGCAGCATTACATCGCGGCGAACTACACCCATGCCGTCGCGGGGATGCTGACGCGCGGCCTCAACGTCGTGCTGCAACTCGTCGCCAAGCGTGTCGTGAACGGCGAAGTGCGCTACAGCCTGAGTTGCAACACCGACACCACGCTCGACCTTCTCAAGGCGCGCGCGGAGGGCAAGATCGATTTCAAGCTGATCGGGCAGGTGAATTCCGAACTGCCGTTTATGCCGGGGCCGGGCGATCTGCCGGCGTCCGAATTCCACGCCATTCTCGATAGCGCGGAGACGGACTTCCCACTGTTCGCGCCGCCGTCCGAACCGGTCGGCGATGCGAAATATGCCATTGGCCTTCACGCAGCGACGCTGATCGAGGATGGCGGCACATTGCAGATCGGAATCGGGCAGGTGGGTGATGCGCTGGCGCAATGCCTCATTGTCCGTGATCGCAACAACGTAGATTTTTGCACGGCAGTAAGCAGTTTTTCGCCGGGCGAACCCGCCCGCGTGCTTGCGCCGTTCAAAGAAGGGTTGAACGGCCTCAGCGAAATGTTCTTCGAGGCATTCCTTGGTCTGATCGAGGCGGGCATCGTGCGCCGCGAAGTCGATGGTGCATGGTTGCACGCGGCGTTCTTCCTTGGGCCGAAATCGTTCTACCGCGCGCTGCGCGAGATGCCGCAGGACAGGCTTAATCGCATCCAGATGATGCCGGTGTCCTTCACCAACGAGCTTTACGGTGACGAGGACGCGAAGCGCATCGGGCGGCCAAAGGCGCGCTTCGTCAACAATGCGATGATGGTGACGCTGCTTGGCGATGCTATCTCCGATGGTCTCAGCAACGGTCAGATGGTGAGCGGTGTCGGCGGGCAGTATAATTTCGTCGCGCAATCCTTCGCATTGGACGGTGCGCGTTCGATCCTGACGCTTGAAGCCACGCGCCACAACGGCAAGCGGCTGGAATCGAACATCCGCTGGTCGTACGACCACACCACCATTCCGCGGCACCTCCGCGACATCGTGGTGACGGAATACGGCATCGCCGATCTGCGCGGAAAATCCGACGCCGAGGTGATCGCGGCGATGCTGTGCGTTTCGGATTCGCGCTTTCAGGATGAACTGATGCGGCAGGCCAAGGCAGCGGGCAAGCTGCCGCTGGGTTACGAGATTCCGTCTGCCTATCGTACCAACACGCCCGAACGCATTGCGCGCGCGCTTGCGCCGTTGCGGGAGAAGGGACTGCTGCCGGAGTTTCCGTTCGGAACGGATTTCACCGCCACCGAGCAGCGTTTGATTCCGGCCTTACAGAGCTTGCAGCAAGCCTCATCAAGTCCCGCTGCGCTGTTGTCGCTCCTATGGCGCGGCTTGTCGGCAAGCAGCACGGAGGATGCCGATTGTCTCGCGCGCATGGGGCTGGACGCGCCCGCGACGATGCGCGAGCATCTCTATTGCTGGTTGTTGCGCGGCGCCCTCAGGCGATAATTATCCGCGCAGCGGAGGCGAGTGTCAGCATCACGCCGAAGGCGATGAAGATTTTCCCGATCAGCGAAGCGCTGCGCCATGCGGATTCATCGCCTGTCGAAGCGACGGCGGGCTGGGCAACCTGCGCCAGCGCGACGGGGGTGGGCTCAGGCGTTGCTGCCGGGGCGGCCGTGGCCTCGCGGTCCATGTCGTTCAACTGATCGGACGTGGTGACCTGAACGCCGTTCGGCACCGGCTCAGCCGTGGCGGCCTTGTCGGTGTCCGTCAGGGTGGAGGAATCGGGCAGCATGTTCTGTGCGAACATCGGCTGCTCCAGAGGAGGGCTGGTCAGTTCGGCATGGGCATTGGCGACGGAGGGTGACAGGGCTGCATCTGCCTCGGCCCCGTTGGCGGTTTGGGCTCCGTCGTCTTTGCCGGTCTTGGAAGAAACCTTTGAGGAATCCTTGGCGCTGGCGTGATGCTTCTTTGAAGAACGATGATGGCGGACGTGCTTCTTGCGGAGCTTAGTGAACTTACCGAGCGCGAGCGGCTTTGCGCTGGAGGCTGCCGCCTCGGTTTGCGGCGCGGCCTGCACTGGCTCGGCGTTTCCGGCGGCCCAGGCGAAGGCCATGGCGGCCATGATCAGCGCATAACGGATTCTCCGTCGCATGATCTCGTCTCCGTTGTTTCTCTATTTTGCCCAGCGCCCGCGCCCAGAATGGCCTGCCGGAGGTGGCCACATCGCGGCAAAAGCTGGGAATCTTTGGTTCAAACCGGCCTGGAGGGGCGGGACGACGGACCGGCCTCCGGGGTGCAGGTGGGAACCTGAGGATTTGCCACGGGCTGCTGTAACATTCTAGAAAACAGCCCGTACCATCTAGAGGGAACGCGGTGCGCGGCCAGGAACATGAATGGACCGACCTGATGCGGTCGGCCAATGCGGGTGACACCGCCGCCTACCATCGTCTCCTGTCGGCCATCACGCCGGTCTTGAGGGCGGCGGCGCGGCGCGGTCTGTTGCGTGCCGGGCAATCGCCCGATCAGTCCGAGGATATCGTGCAGGATACTTTGCTCGCCGTGCATCTGAAGCGACACACATGGGACGCCAAGGCGCCGTTCGCGCCGTGGCTGTTCACCATCGCGCGCAACAAGCTGATCGACGCGCTGCGCCGCCGCGGCCGCCGGGTGTTCTTGGATATCGACGATTTCACCGACGTGCTTCCCGGCGAGGAAGCGCCGGAAGTGACGAACGGCGTGGACATCGAGGCGCATCTGAAGACGCTGCCGCAGCGCCAGCGCGACGTGCTGCAATCGATTTCGGTTGACGGGCTGTCGATTACCGAGACGGCGAAGAAGTTCGAGATGAAGGAAGGTGCGGTGCGGGTGGCGCTTCACCGCGGACTTTCGACCCTCGCGGCGCGTGCACGGAAAGACCTGATATGAAAACCGACGATCTCATCGCAAGCCTTGTCGCCGATCACCCTTCGCGGATGCAGCCGGTCTGGCTCTGGCTGCTGGCGGGCATTTGCGCGGCGTTGCCGCTGTCGGCGGTGCTGTTCATGGTGAGCCTCGGCCCGCGGCCGGATATCGCGACGGCGATCTACAATCCGTTCTTCGATCTGAAATTCCTGGTCACGCTGGCGCTGGCATCGAGCGCCGCGGCGTTGAGCCTGCATCTGTCGCGTCCGAATGCCTCGCTGCATGGCTGGATGTGGCTGCTCGCGCTGCCCGTAGGCCTGCTCGGCATCGGCATCGTCGCGGACTTCGCCGTGCCTCAGCGCGTGAACTGGGAGGGCCGGCTGGTCGGGTCTAACTCGATGGCCTGCATGTCGTCGATTCCGCTGTTCTCGGCACCGTTCCTGATCGCCACGCTGTTGATGCTGCGCAAGGGAGCGACTTCGCACCCGATGCTGCTGGGTGCGCTGGCGGGATTGATGTCGGCGGGGCTGGGCGCGACGCTCTATGCCTCGCATTGCGCAGACGATTCGCCCTTGTTCGTGGCGACCTGGTACACGCTGGCGGCGGCTTTCGTGACGCTCATCGGGGCGATGGCCGGGCGCCGGGTCTTGCGGTTCTAGGAACGGGTCTTGCGGTTCTAGGAAGCCGCCGCAGGGATCGTGCCGGCCTCGCGCATCCGGTAGAAGCGCAGCACCTGCTGGGCGGTGGCGGGCCGCAGCAGGTTGAAGTGGTCGTGATATTCGGCAAGGCTTGTCGAGACTCCAACGTCGCCGACCGCATGGCGCGCCTTCAGGATCTTTTCGACCGTCGCCCAGCTGAGGCCCGCGACCTTCGCCAGCACCAGCAGCCCTTCCGCGCGTGGCTCGATCATCATGTTCTCGACGGTGAGGATCGGCACGTCGGTCATCAGCGCAATGGCGGTGGAGACTTCCTCGACGCGGCCGTGTTCGGCGAAGGCCGCCACCTGCGCCTCGTTCAGGCGGCCGTCGCTGTGCAGCAGCTTGACGAGCGTCTGCGCGCGGATGGTGTCTTCGGTTTTCGCGGCGCTGGCCTGGATCGCGACATCCTTCACCACGGCGGCGACTTCGGCGGCGTAATGCGGGTTGGCCTCATTAAGTCTGGTGCGAACCGCGTGGGAGGCCTTGGCTACCAGTTGCAGATAAAAATGCCGCGGAATGGGGCGCAGGCCAAGGCAGGTCGCGATGCCGTCGTGCCCCTCGGCGCGCATGATCAGGCGCGAGTATCCATTGTCGGAGAATTCCGCGCCGGGATTGTTGATCGTGCTCTCAACCACATCGTCATTACCGCGCTCGACCAGCACATCGGTGACGGCGTGGGTCAGGACCTTGCGCTTCGAAATCGCCAGCAGATGACCCTGGCTCTTTTTTCGCGCGTTCTCGACCAGCGCTGCTTCGTTGAGCTTTTCGGAATGGGACAGGACAGGGGCCGCAATTTCGATCATGTCGTCGAACGCGAGCGTACGGATCACACCGGCCGGGGCTTCCGCCACCTGTGCGAGACGCTCGGCCAGCAGTTGCTTCGCCGATTGCTCCATCTTGAGCAGGAGGCACTGGAATACATCGTCGAACAGCGCGATCTGTTCATCCGAATAGGCGGCAGGCGCGTACAGAAACAGATCGGTGACGCGGCGGAGGGTTTCGACGCGGCGTGCTACCGTTCCATGGGTCAGTGCGGCTTGAAGATCTGCCAACAGACTGGTGGCGTTGGCGGCGTGTGCACTCATGACTTCTGTCCCAAACGGCAACCCGCCGACATTCTCGCGGAGGGAAAACAACATTCTAAGCGTGCTCGATTCTGTTTCGTCCACGGTCCTTGGCACGATACAGCGCCATGTCGGCCCGCAGTAGAAGGTTCTCCGGTGCCTCGTCGTGGCGCAGCGTGGCCACGCCTGCCGACATCGTCACGGCGATGCCGGGCGAAATCGAATTCCAGTCGATGTCCGCGATGATCATGCGCAGGCGATCCGCCACCTTCTCGGCGGTGTCCTCGGCCGTCTCCGGCATGATCAGCAGAAATTCCTCGCCGCCATAGCGGCCGAATTTATCGATCGCCCGCACGTTGGCGAACATGGTGATAGCGAAGGTGCGCAGCACTTCGTCGCCCACGGGATGGCCATAAAGATCGTTGATCTTCTTGAAGAAGTCGAGGTCGATCAGTGCGATGGAGCAGGGGCTTTTGGTGCGGATCGCGCGTTCGCTCTCCTCGACCAGCGCATGCATGATGCTGCGTCGATTATGTGCGCCGGTCAGTTCGTCGAATTCGGCGAGTTCCTCGATGCGCCGATAGGCTTCCTTCAGCGCCAGTCCCTGCGTGTAGAAGGATTCTCTGAGCGCGCTGGAGAACATGCCGACCATCATGCAGCGGCCGATGGTGACCACGAACAGGAACAGGGTGGCGAAGCGCTCGGCGAAGGTGCCGTGCGGCATGCTGATCGGAATGGTGGTGAGCAGGAACAGCCACGCAAGACCTGCCGTGAGCACGCCCCATGCAATGCCGATCTGCAGCATGGTCGAGCGCAGCGAGCCGAGCGCCACGATCACGAACAGCGAGCAGAGAAACACGCATCCGACTTCCGGCACGATATACATGAACGAGAGCATCAGCAGGAAGCTAACGCCCATCTGCTGGAGGACGAGATAATGATCCTTGAAGCGGTCGTTGAAATGCGCGTCGGAGAGAAGGACGAAGCAAGTGACGCTGAGCAGCGCGCAGACGAGGAACACCGGCGGAGTGGTGAGGCTGGTGGTGCCGGCAAGGGCGTAGAGCGCCAGCACCGCGGTATCGGTCAGGTAGCTGAGCGCCATGATGGTCTGGATCTGGCGGCGCTGGACGGCGCGGCGCGGCAGCACGTCCGATGCGGGCGCATCGGCTGAACTCAGTTGATCCATCAGTTTGAGTGGAAAGACGGCTCCCCACATATCGTAAAACCCCGCAGCTCTTGAGTAAATTAGTCAGCAAAGCGTTTAGGTTTGGTATCATTTGGCGGTACCGGCCGGTCTTTGCGAGAAACGCCGGTACCGCTCGAAATCTAAAAATATATAATTATATCAATGTCTTACATTTGAGCTTTGTGTTTTCGGCCCGAGGTGCGGCCGTAAAATGCGAGCAGGATCGGCGCGGCTTGCCCAACTCCTGCTTCGAGGGCATTTTCGCTGCCTTCCGGGCAGCGATGCCGAAAGACGTTTTTATCGAACCCGATCACGTCCCCGTGCGACCAACCTTGCGAGATAGCCATTGAGTGCAACACAGGCCGCTTCGGACGAATCCCTGATCGGCCGCATTGCCCAAGGCGATCGTCTCGCCATGCAGGTTCTCTACGGACGGCACCATGTCCGGGTCTATCGGTTCGCGTTGCGTCTGGTGCGGAAGGAACAGATCGCCGAAGATCTCATCAGCGAGGTGTTTCTGGACGTATGGCGTCAGGCCGGGAAGTTCGAAGGGCGCTCCGCCGTTTCGACCTGGCTCTTGGCGATCACGAGGTTCAAGGCGTTGTCGGCGCTGCGCAAGAAGAAGGACGCGGAACTCGACGACGAAACAGCAGCGGCGATCGAGGACACGTCCGACAATCCGGAGGTGACGGTCGCCAAGAAGGATACCGGGAATGTGCTGCGCAACTGTCTGGCAAAGCTGTCGCAGGACCACCGGGAGATCGTCGATCTGGTCTACTACCACGAGAAGTCCGTGGAGGAGGTCGCCGAGATCGTCGGCATCCCGGAGAACACGGTGAAGACGCGCCTGTTCTATGCGCGCAAGAAACTCGCCGAGCTTCTGAAGGAAGCCGGCGTGGAGCGAGGCTGGCCATGACGACGAGAGACAAGGAATTGGCCGAGCCCGGCAAGATCGAGGCGCTGCTGCCCTGGCGGGCGGCGGGCACCCTGAGCGCCGAAGAGACGCGGCTGGTTGATGCCGCGCTCGCGAAGGATTCCGCGCTCGCCAAGCAATACGAGATCATCAAGGACGAACTGGCCGAAACCGTGCTTCTGAACGAAGACCTCGGCGCGCCGTCCACCCGCGCGCTGGAAAAATTGTTCGCGGCGATCGAGGCGGAGCCTGCGCGTGGCGCGTCGACGTCATCGGGATTGATGGCGCGCCTGGGGACGTTCTTCAACGGATGGTCGCCACGCACGCTCGGCTGGGCGGCGGCTGCGGCAATGCTCGCGCTGGTGCTGCAGGCCGGCATCATCACCACGGCGGTGATGAAGCAGGGCGGCGGATATCAGACGGCGTCGTCCGAGGCTTCCACGGCGGGCACGCGTCTTCTGGTTGGCTTCAAGTCCGACGCCACGTTCGATCAGATCACCGCCTTTCTCGTGGCCTATCACGCCTCCGTCGTGGCGGGGCCGCAGGCGGGCATGTTCACGGTGAAATTCGGCGACACGACGCTCGCAGCCAAGGACGCGGAGCAGCTCATCGCCAAGGTCAAGGCGGACAAGACCGTGGCATTTGCCGCTGCGACACAGTGATTTCTCGCATTTCCTTCATACGGAACGGGTGAAGGCATGACGAAGCGACACGATCCATTCAACGGCCCGAAGATCTGGCTGCTTGCGGCGGCCATCGGATTGGCGTCCCCAGCCATCACACCGGCGCGGGCGCAGATGCGCAATCTCAGTGTCGGTGGCCCCAGCATCCATATCGGCCCCCGGATTCCGGTCAATCCGAGCGTGCGCTATTCGCCGAACCTGCATTACGGCCCGGTGATCGAGGACCGCATCGATGGCGGTCCGCCGCGTTCGCGCAAGCCGCCGCCGGAGCGTGGGTCGAAGAAGCCTTCGCGCACCACCGTCGCGGCCGATCCGACCTACGTGCCGAACGAAGTGCTGATCGAGATCGCGGGTCAGCCGACCGACGCGCAGGTGCGGGACATCGCGAAGCGTTACAAGCTGCGGCAGGTGCAGTCGCAGCACATCGCACTGCTCGATACCACGTTCTATCGCTGGCGGATTCCGGACGGGCGCTCGGTCGACACCGTGGTGAAGCAGTTGAGCGCGGATCGCGGCATCACATCGGTGCACCGCAATTCGATCTTCCGTTTGCAGGATGAGCAGGGCGGCAAAGCGCCGTTCCAGTATGCGCTGGCGAAATTGCGGCTGCCGGAAGCGCAGGCGATCTCGACCGGTGAGAAAGTCAGAGTTGCGGTGATCGATTCCGGCATCGACACCGACCATCCCGAGCTTGCGGGCTCGATCGCGGCCACGTTCGACGCGCTCGACAGCAAGGAGACCGCGCATGCGCACGGCACCAGCATCGCGGGCATCATCGCTGCGCACGCGACCCTCAAGGGCGCGGCTCCGGCCGCGAAGCTGCTGGCGATCCGCGCGTTCGGGGAAGCCAAGTCGGGTGCGTCGAGCACCACCTTTGTTGTGCTGAAAGGCCTCGATTATGCCGCTTCAAACGGCGCGCAGATCATCAACATGAGTTTCGCTGGCCCCCGCGACAAGGTGGTCGAACGTGGGCTTGCGGCAGCGGCGGCGAAGAACATCGTGCTGGTGGCGGCGGTCGGCAATGCCGGGCCGAAATCCGCGCCGCTGTTTCCGGGCGCCGATCCGCACGTCATCGGTGTCACCGCGACCGATGCTTCCGATGCGATTTTCGCGAAAGCCAATCAGGGCGCCTATGTCGCGGTGGCAGCACCCGGCGTCGACATTCTCGCGCCGCTGCCCGGCGGCAAATACGGCGTCTCGTCCGGCACGTCGTTGTCGGCGGCCTATGTCAGCGGGCTCGCGGCCTTGATGCTGGCGCGCAATCCCGCGCTCACCGCCGACGAAGTGCGGCAGGCGCTGGTACAATCCGCCCGCGACCTTGGCCCGGCCGGGCGCGACGACCGGTTCGGGGCGGGGGAGGCCGATGCCTTTGCCGCCGTCTCGGCGGTGGCGGCGCCTGTTGCCACCGCGTCGGAGCCGCTCAAGCCCGCGCCGCGTTAACTCTGCCCGCGAGATTGGAAGGCTTCTGTACGCAAATACCTTGACCCGAACTCGCGTCATGAAGACGATGGGTCATTCCAGCGGCGATTCTATTGCTTCGCCGCACCGGGCAGATGGCCCGCCGCGCGTTTTTGCGTCCTGCTTCGCGTCCCCAAGTTGCTTTGTGTCACCATCGTTTCGTACCGGCCGAGTAAGGCTGGCGTCATTTCTGCAACGTGTTTGTTATGGAAACAGGCGATGTCTGAAGCTTTTCCGAAACCGGTTCAGGCGGCGGGCCGCAGCGTGGTGGCGCGCTGGCGCATCCTGGCGCAGCAGCGGCTCGATCATCTCACCGAGCTTTATGAGAGCGGGCGCTGGAAGCTCTATCACACCGAAAGCGATTTCCTCGCGATGGTGCACGAGGCGCGCACGGTGCTGAAGGTCTGGCAGGATCTGGCGCCGCCCGATGCCGCGCTCGACAAGCCGATCGAGGTTGCGATTGCGCAGACCGATGCAACCGGGGAGAGTCTTCCCGGAAGCCTCGCCAAGCCGGGCCTACTGGACCGTGTTGAGACCCAGTACGATTTTCGGAAATCCTGACGCGCCGACCACCGCGAGATCGCCAGTGATCGGCTTGTCGTGATCGAAGCCGACAATCGCGCCGCGCGGCGCGTTCGAGATCAGGTTGCCGCTGATGAGCGTCTTGCCGGTGCCGTCCACCGCCGAGACGCCGATGCCGACGAAGGCGTCGCGGATGATGTTGTTGGCGATGTTGATGTCGCGCAGATATTTGCCCCAGCCCGCGCTGATGCCGCAGACCGGAGCGTTCTCGATCACGTTGCCGGTCACGTTGCTGTCGGCCTCGACGTAAATCCCGACGCCGCCATGATCGGTATTCGATCCCGGATAGCGCCGCGTTTTGGTGTTGCGGATAATGTTGCCCTGCACGATGGCGAGGCGGCCGCCCTCGTTAAAATTCGCCACTGACACGCCCGTGGAGCAGCCATCGACCACGTTGTTGGCGATGATCGCGCCTTCAAAGGCGAATTCCGAATAGAGCGCGACCTCGCGCGCGTCGGTGACGGTGTTGCCGACGATCTGGATGTTGGAGGCGGAGTTGCCGCGCACGCCGGAATAGTCGCAATCGCGGATGCGGTTGCCGCGCACGATCACGTTGTTGGCGCGAAAGGCGTTGATGGCGTTGCCGTACTGCCCTGTTCCGCCGGGGCCTGCCTTGATATTCTCGATGCGGTTGTCGACGACGATGGTGCCATCATCGCCCGCAGCCGAGCGGACGATTTCGATGCCGTTCTCGGAAGCGCCCTGGATGGTGTTCTGCGCGATCAGCAGGCCCAGCGCATCGACGCTGACGATGGCGGTGGCGGAGGTCTGGCGGATGGTGGTGTTGCGGATATCGCCCGAGCAGGTTTCGAGCCGGATGGCGTTGCGGCCGCTGCCGGCAATGTCGCAATCGCCGATGTGGAAGTCGCGGCAGGCCTGCAGGCTGACGAGCCCGCGCCGTTCGGGCAGGTCATGGCCGCCGCCGTCGAGCACAAGGCCCTTCAGGTTGAGGCCGTCCGCGCCCTTGGCGGTGAGAAGCGATGTGCCGCTGCCGGTGAATTCCAGCCGCGTGGCCCCGCGCGCGCCGACAATCTGCGCGCCGCTCGGCAGTTCGAGTTCGCCGGTGCGATAGATTCCCGGCCGGAGCACTAGCGGCATGCGCGCGGCGGCGGTGGCGTAGATCGCGCGCTGCAACGGAATGGTCTGGTCGTCCGGGCTGTTGTGCTTGACGCCGAGTTGGCCCGCATCGCGGCCGAGCGACGACATCGCGGGCGCGGCTTTGGCGATGCCGCGCTCGAGCAGCAGCGCGGCGGCTGACACGCTGAACAAACCCATGATGCGGCGGCGGGTGAAATCCATGAGGCGGCTCCTGTCGCCGGTTTATGGCACAACCTTGGGCCGAAGGAGAGGGTGCGGCAAAGTTATGGCCTGCTGCTGGTTAAATTTGCGCAAGAGCGCGCCGCCCGCGCGCTCGATTGTGAATTCGGGCTCTGCAATTCGTGTTATTCTAGAAATATGAAGTTCCGGGATATTCCAGCGGATATTAAGATTAGCAGTTATTTTTTTGCTGCCCTTTTGCTGTCCTTTATTCCCGGGTTGGGTATTTTGTTAGTGTTCGCTGTGCCAGATTTGCTGTTGGCTAAAATTTTCAGCACCAAGAGCGATGGTCGCTCCGATCCAGACAAGAGCGCGCCGCCCGCGCGCGCTGAATGAGTGTGGCGAGCATCACTTCTCCGGCATCGACAAGCTGCTCAAAACTGACGGCCTCGGGCTTCCCCGAATGAGCGTCGCGCGGCACCTTTGGCACATGGATGAAGGCCGCAAGCGGCAATGCGTGGGGGTGCCGCTCTGCGGCCTCGATCGCGCGCCAGCTCAGATAGTTGCAGAGATATGCTCCGGCATTGATCGAAGGGCGGACATCGATGCCGGTCGCCTTCGCGGCGTGCAACAGATGTCGCGTATGGCCGCCGAACCGCCGCGTCGCGGGGGCGGTGGGATCGATGGTGAGGCTCAGGATGGCCGCATGATCCGCGTCCGGCCAAAGCTGGGTGATGGTGTTGCGCGCCCGCGTCTCGATCCGGACATAGGGCGTCCGGGTCGCGAGGCCGAACATCAAAAGCACGTCCGGCTCGTGCTGCGCGAGCAAGGCGGGCAACTGCGCATCGACGGCCTGATAGCTGACCGGAAAGACGTGGCCGATCCGTTCGACATCGGAAAATGCCGGGCGGGGCAGGCGCGCCAGCCGCTCCACCAGCTTTCCGGTTGGGTTGTACGGCGCGCCGGGAAACGGGCCGAAGCCGGTGATGAGGACGCGGATCCTGCCTGCCGTCATTGCCGGTTGATGTTGTCTTCCTGCGGCTGCGCGCCGCCGAAGATCGCTGTGCCTTCCGCCGACAGGTACGGCTTTAGCTCCTGCCACGGCACGGTTACGTCGAAGCGGCCTTCGGCGTAGGGGCCAACCGCATAGGGCGCGTAGTGAAAAGCAAGTCCCGCGCTTTTGCCGGGCTCGGTCGAGGGCGCGAGTGTCACCGGGCCGATCTTGAGCAGGCTCGTCCCGATATCCTTGTACCAGTCGATAGGGGACTCGTCGTCCGCGATGCCGCGCGCCTTCTTCTCGGCTTTCAGCGCGGCAAGGACGGCGTTCCGCATCGCGGTCAGTGTCGGGCCGTCATCAGCGGTTTCCTTGAAAAACGGCCGGATGCTGATGCGCTTCTTTGCGGTGTCGTCCCACAGGAGCGTATCGACATAAGTGTTGGGGTGCGCGCCGTGGGTGTCGGCGTAATCCTCCCGGAGAATGCTGATGTAGCGGCCGCCGACAACCGAAGCGGTGACGTATTCGCGTTCGAACGTGTACCCGCCTTTCGGGAAGTATTTTGGATCGCTGCGCTTGGTCTGGGTGGCTTCCTTGCGCTGCTTCTCGGCATAGCGTTTGCCTTCCGCGAGACAATCGGCTGCAAGGGCGGGGTGAGATTTGATCGTGTCATCGAGGGTGACGCTGACATCGACAGCGTCGGTCTTGATGGCGATGTCCGGTTTGGGCTCGGCGGCGAAGCAGGCGCCGGTCAGCCAGATGCCAGCAACAGCGACACGGGCAATATTGCGGATCGGTGCGAACGGGGCCATCTGCCTTCTATACAGCAATTATCGGCGGGGGCCGATAAGCAGCATTCAAGCGAGGTCGTCCAGCCGCTCGATGCCTTGCGTGGGAACACCCGCCAGTGCCTGATGCGGCGTGCGCCCGCCGATATCACGGTTGGGCGCGATCTCGGCCAAAGGCACCAGTACGAAGGCACGCTCGAACAGGCGCGGATGCGGCAGCGTCAGTTCCGGCGTGTGGATCGTGCCGTTGTCGTAGGCGAGAATGTCGAGGTCGAGCGTACGCGGACCCCATCTTTTCTCGTTGGCGCGGTCGCGGCCGAATTTCTTCTCGATCCGGTGCAGCGTGAACAATAGCGCCATCGGGTCGAGCGAGGTTTCGATCTCGATGCAGGCGTTGATGAAGGGCGGCTGGTCTTCCTCGCCCCAAGGCGGCGTGCGGTAATCGGACGAACGTGCGACGAGAACCGCCTGCGTCGCCCCGCAGATATGGGAAATGGCGGATTTGAAGGTTGCGCGGACGTCGCCGACATTGCCACCGAGCGCGATCAGCACGCTTGCCATGGGTTAGGTACGCTTGCGCAGAATGATGACGCCGACATCATCGAAGATTGCCGCGATTGGCGCGTGCGGCTTGTGGATCGTGACCTTCACGGCCTCGACCTTGGTGAAATCGCGCAGTACGGCGTCCGCCACCGCGCCCGCCGCCCGTTCCAGCAGATAGTAATTCTGGCCCTTGAAGGCCTGGCTCGCGCTGGTGACGACATCGGAATAGGACACGGTGTCGGCGAGTTTGTCGGTGCGTGAAGAATCCGCGAGGTCGATGGACAATTCCAGATCGATGACGAACCGTTGTCCGACTTCGGCTTCATGCTCCATGACGCCGTGACGGGCGTGCATCAGCAGGCCCTTGATGAAGATGGTATCGCTCACCGTTTGTCCCCGATTGCGGCCGTCACGCGCAGCGCCTGAACGGTCTCGAAAACGTCGTGCGCGCGAATGATCCGCGCGCCATTTTGAACTGCCAGCAGATGCGCCGCAAGGGAGCCGCCGATACGCTGGCGCGGCTCGGAGGGCGAGACGCTGGCGATGAAGCGCTTGCGCGAGGCCCCCACCAGAATGGGCCGCCCGAATTGGGACAATTCGCCAAGCCGCGCCAGCGCGATCATGCTCTGCTCGGGCGTCTTGCCGAAGCCGATGCCGGGATCGAGCACGATGCTGTCGCGAGAGAGGCCGGCCGTGTCGGCGATGGCAAGCGAGCGCTCGAAGAACACGGCGATGTCCTTCATGATGTCGATGGCGGGGTCGGCTTCATCGCGGTTATGCATCACGACGATGGGCGCGCCGCGCCCGGCGGCGAGTTTTGCCATCGCGGGGTCGCGGTGCAGGCCCCAGACGTCGTTGAGAACGGCGGCACCCTGATCCAGCGCCCACGCCGCGACATCCGCCTTCATCGTGTCTATCGAAATTGGCACGCCGAGCCGGACAATGGCGGGCAGGATGGGCGCAAGCCGTGCCATTTCCTCGTTGGCCGATATGGGTTTTGCACCGTAGGGCCGGGTGGATTCCGCGCCGATGTCGAGAATGTCGGCGCCATCGGCGACAAGCCGTTCGGCTTGCACCAGTGCGGCGGCAGGATCGAGAAATTCGCCGCCGTCTGAGAAGGAGTCCGGGGTGATGTTGAGCACGCCCATCACCAGCACATGCGGCTTGGCCAGCAACGCGGGCAAGATGTCGTGCCGGGCGTCTCGCATGGGGCCAAGTGTTAAAGAACGGGCGCTCATGGCGCGGCTTTGCGCGGTCCCGAAACACGAGTCAAGCGGCAAGCGGGTGGGAAGGTGCCCTAAACTCGTAGGCTTAGTAGCTGATCTTGAGCGGCAGCTTCTTGGCGCGCTCGATCAGCTGGCCGACCGACCGCTCCGAGGGGAGTACGCGCACCAGTTTGCGCTTGGTGTTGGCCTCGGCCATCGCCTGCGCCAGCCGTCCGGGGTTTCGCAGCGCAAATTCCCGCACCGTGGTGACGCCCGCGGCGCGGATCAACTCGGCCTTGGCCTTGCCCATGCCCTTGATGCGCATGCAGTCGGCGATGTTGGCCCACCCGAGGATTTGCTTTTCGCAAAGGCCGGTGGCCTCCGCCAATTCCTTGCGGCCCTTGTAGGTGCCAGCCTTCTCCAGCAGCGCCGCAGTCGTGCGAATGCCCTGGGATTTCAACTTCGAGGCCGCGAGAGGGCCCAGTCCGTCGATCTGTGTCAGAGGATATGTCATTGCAAATGGAAGAATTTACGCGTTCCAGAAAATCGAGGGTGCCGGTTGCAGCGAACCATCGCGATGACAAGCGTGGCGCACAAAAAATCCTGAGGTGCAGACGGAATGGCGAAGGTTTGAATGATCGGAAAGGTCGGAATGCTTCGAGCGTTTTTCTGTTTTGATGCTGATGCGTCCCGACATGGCCCCACGCAATGCAATCCGGCAGTCCATAGTTTCTTATCCTTCCGGTTTATTCCGGCTCTTAACGCTTATGTTTTTATCTTGATCGGATGAGACGCGAATTACAAGAGACGAACGCGCTTGCAGTTCAGATTCTCTCTCGATGCGCGTCCGGTGTTGCTGTGATGCAAGAGTGAGCATCTCCATTTCGGTGACGCGAGGCGAAAATCGCGTGTCACACTGGCCGCGCGCGACGAATTACCTCCTTCTTCTATCGTCGGGATTTGATTTGTTTCGTCTCTATCTATGGCCAGATGGTTCCATTGCCATTGAAGAAGCGGGAAAGATGCTTCAATAAATATAGTCAGATAGCGGTACGGCATCCGAAGCGAGGAACGACGATGGCGAAGGCGACGAAACAGGCATCCGCGTCAACAAGTCCGACGACGGCCAGCGCGCCGCAGCCGGCGGTGGGGGATACCGACACTGCACTCTTTATCGGCAAGGGCGATCAGTCGGCTTTTCTGACCTTGTCGCTCGCCAACCGCCACGGCCTCGTGACAGGCGCGACCGGAACGGGAAAAACCGTGACGTTGCAGGTGATGGCGGAGGGTTTTGCCCGCGCGGGCGTCCCGGTTTTCGCCGCCGACATCAAGGGCGACCTCTCCGGCATCTCGGAAGTGGGCAAGGCGAACGATTTTATCCTGAACCGCGCCAAGGGCATGGGGCTGACGTTCCAGCCGGACCAGTTCTCGACGGTGTTCTGGGACGTTTTCGGTGAGCAGGGACATCCGGTGCGTGCCACCGTGCTGGAAATGGGCCCGCTTTTGTTGTCGCGGATGCTCGATCTCAATGACGTGCAGGAGGGCGTGCTCAATGTCGCGTTCCGCCTCGCTGACGAGAACCATCTGCCGCTGCTGGATATGAAGGATCTGCGCGCGCTGCTGGACGCGATGATCCCTGTCCCGGCCAAAGCGGGCGAGGATGACCCGCTGGCAGCCCTGCGTACCGCCGCGCAGGCGTTCGGCAACGTCACCAAGGCGACCGTCGGCACCATCCAGCGCCAGTTGCTAGTGCTGGAGAACCAGGGCGCCGATAAATTCTTCGGCGAGCCCGCGCTGGAACTGAAGGATTTCATGCGCACCGACTCCGACGGGCGCGGCATGGTCAATATCCTCGTCGCCGACAAGCTGATGCAGAGCCCGAAGCTCTACGCGACCTTCCTGTTGTGGATGCTGTCCGAACTGTTCGAGGAATTGCCGGAGGTCGGCGACCTGCCGAAGCCGAAACTCGTGTTCTTCTTCGACGAGGCGCACCTGTTGTTCAACGATGCGCCGAAATCGCTGATGGACAAGATCGAGCAGGTGGTGCGCCTGATCCGCTCGAAGGGCGTCGGCGTCTATTTCGTCACGCAAAATCCGATCGACGTGCCGGACAAGGTACTGGCCCAGCTCGGCAACCGCGTGCAGCACGCGCTGCGTGCCTTCACGCCGCGCGACCAGAAGGCGGTTCAGGCGGCGGCGCAGACCTTCCGTCCGAATCCCGCGCTCAATACCGCGCAGGTCATCACCGAACTCGGCAAGGGCGAAGCGCTGGTGTCGTTTCTGGAAGGCAACGGCACGCCCGCGATGGTGGAGCGCATCCTGGTGCGGCCGCCGAGCGCGCGGATCGGCCCGATCACACCGGAGGAGCGCAAGGCGATCATCGCGGCAAGCCCGGTAAAGGGCAAATACGACACCACGATCGATTCCGATTCCGCTTATGAGATGCTGCAGAAGCGCCTGACGGAGACGGCCGCGACCGGCGAGCCCGGCAGCGGCGGCGGATTGCTCGACCACATCGGCTCCATCGTCGGCTCGGTGTTCGGCACCTCGACATCGCGCGGACGGCTCACCACGGGGCAACTGATCGCCCGCAATGTTACGCGCTCGGTGACCAACAAGGTCGTCGGCGGTGTGGTGGCGGATCTTGGCAAGTCGATGGGCGGCTCGATTGGCAGCTCCATCGGGCGCTCGATCGTGCGCGGTGCGCTCGGAGGCCTGCTGCGGCGATAGCGGCAGGTCACAACAAAACGTCCCAAGGCAATTTCTCGCCCGTGCGGGCGATTTAAGGACCGACAATGACGCCTGATGATCTTTCCGCCGTTCTCGACCGTGTCGATACCGATTTCGACCGCAGCCTGCAGCGCCTGTTCGCCCTGCTGCGCATCAAGTCGATCTCCGCCGATCCGGCGTTCAACGATGATTGCGCGCAGGCGGCCAAGCACCTTGCGGCAGACATCGAGAGCATCGGCTTCTCCGCCGAGGTGCGGCCGACCGCAGGACACCCGGCGATTGTCGCGCGCTATGACGGCCCGGTGCAAAACGGTCCGCATGTGCTGTTCTACGGGCACTACGATGTGCAGCCGGTCGATCCGCTGAATTTGTGGGACCGCCCGCCGTTCGAGCCCGTCGTCACCAAGCATGCGGACGGGCGTGAGATTATCGTCGCGCGCGGCGCGGAAGACGACAAAGGCCAGTTGATGACCTTCGTCGAGGCCTGCCGGGCGTGGAAGAGCGTCACCGGCAGTCTGCCGCTCGGCATCACCATCCTGATCGAGGGCGAGGAGGAGGTCGGCTCGAAGAATTTCGGTCCCTTCCTCGAGAAGAACAAGGCGGACCTGAAGGCGGACTTCGCGCTGGTCTGCGATACCGGCATGTGGGATCAGAACACGCCTGCGATCACCACCGCGCTACGCGGCCTCGTCTATGAGGAAGTTATCGTCAAGGCCGCCAACCGCGACCTGCATTCCGGCATCTTCGGCGGCGGCGCGCAGAATCCGATCCGCGTGCTGACGCGGATACTCGGCGGCATTCACGACGACAACGGCCGCATCACCATTCCGGGCTTCTATGATGGCGTGAAGAATCTGCCGCCCGCCATTCTCGAACAGTGGAAGAAGCTGAACCTGACGCCTGAGCTGTTTCTCAAGCCCATCGGATTGTCGCTGCCCGCGGGCGAGAAGGATCGTCTGCTGATCGAGCAGATTTCCTCGCGCCCGACGGCGGACATCAACGGTATTGTCGGCGGTTACACCGGCGAGGGATCGAAGACCGTGATTCCGGCGCAGGCGTCGGCGAAGATTTCATTCCGCCTCGTCGAAGGGCAGGACCCCGCCAAGATCCGCGACGCGTTCCGCGGCTATGTGAAGGCGCGCATTCCGGCGGATTGCAGCGTCGAATTCCTCGACCATGCGGGCGCGCCCGCGATTGCGCTCGATTGGGGCATGAAGCCGCTCGCCGCCGCCAAGCGTGCGCTGACGGACGAGTGGGGCACCGAGGCGCTCTTGATCGGCTCGGGCGCCTCGATCCCGATTGTCGCGGATTTCAGGAAGACGCTGGGGCTCGACACGGTGCTGATCGGCTTCGGGCTGGAGGACGACAACATCCATTCGCCGAACGAGAAGTATGACCTCAAGAGCTTCCACAAGGGCATCCGCTCCTGGGTGCGGATTCTGGCGGCGTTCGCGCAAGCGCCGCGCTGAGGCGGTTTTATTTTCAGCATGTGAAATTCCGCCCGGAATGGGACGGCGTTTCGCCGGCGGCGCCGTCATGATTTGGAAGCTGTTTCAAGCTTTGCCGCGCGGGCCTGCCGTATCCAGTCCAGAATGTCGGATGAGCGGCCCTGAAGCAGCTTGATGCTCTTGGTCGTTCGTGGCTGGTTGGATATTTGCGGAAATCGCCATGACTCCGTGATGATGGCGGCGTGCCAGAGATTGCGGCCATGCCGGTATTTGAGATGCACGACGTCGAAAGTGAACGCGTGATCGACACCGGCATATTGGTGGCGGTGGCGCTCGCAATGAACGCCATGCGCCACCCATGACGCGCTGCCCGTGACGGAAGCGGGCGCATCGAGCACATATTCGATGTCGGCGATGCGCAGCGCGTTGCTCAAGCGTTTCATCGCCCGACCATAGGGCGGCGTGTTGTTGTCCAAAAGAGCAAATGTTGCGCGCCGGGATAAGCTGCGGTTTCCTGCGGCGGGACGGTCCGGCATGCCGCAACGTAAAAACGCCGCCCGGAATTGGACGGCGTTTGAATTGTGTAGAGGGTGATGACTGAATCTACCCTGCCGCGCGGCAAGGTCAAGCCGCTGCTTACGGCGGCGGAATCGCCAGCAGGCTCGCGATGCTCTCGCCACGGATGTCGTAGACGCGGGCATACACCACGCCGTCGCGTTTGACCTCGGCGTAGATCGGGGCGGGCAAGCCCTTGCAGTAGAATTCGCCAAGGCTCATCGCGAAATCGGCCGAATGGCTGTCCCAGCCGATCGAGAAGTCGGGGCCGAGTGCGACCTGCGCCGGACGCTGCGGCCCGCACACCGCCACCTTCCATTTGCGGTTGGCGGGCGGAATTTCCTGCCGCGCGATGATCTGCTCGCGCAGCGTGTTGGACGCCTGCTTCAGCGCGAGGCCCCAGTAATCTAGCATGAAGCGGCTGTCGGCTTCCCGCACCGTTCCGGCGACATCGTTGAAGTATGTGTACTGGTACGGATGCAGTCGCACCATCTCCACCAGCGGCATCGTCAGGCCCGCGGTAAACAGCGCGCAGATTGTGAATTGCCAGTTGCGGCGGCGCTCGTTGCGGCCCAGCCACTCGATCAAGCGGCCGAAGGCGAGGCCGCCGAGGATCGCCATCGGCGGAATGACGAAGATGAAATGGCGGATGCCGTTGTAGAGCGCGGGCCGTTTCACCACGGCAATGGCCAGCGGAAGAAAGGCCGCCAGCGCGATCATGAGATAGATCGTGGTGCGGCGGGCATCGCTGCGCCGCGTTGCTGCGGCAATCGTCATGGCAAGGCCGCCGAGGCAAAGCGCGATAAAGATCTCCGGCATCTGCAACGCGAACAGCGTCGGCAGATACGACCACGGCATGTCCGGCACCGACACCATCGCGCCGTCGAACAATTCCTTCCATGGCTTCTCGAAGAAGGCCGAGAAGTAGGTCACTGCGCGTAAGGGATTGGCGGGTTCGATGATCGACCACGGCCAGATCAGGCCCATCACGAGGTAGCCGAAGAACAGCCCCGGCAGCAGCAGCCAGCAGGCGCGGGCGAAGCGGCGCAGCGTCTCGCGCCATCCCTGCGTCGCGATCTCCTCGCGCCAGATCGGGATGAAAGCGAGCAGGGCATAGACGAGGCCGAAGCCGCCGAGCACGCGGCAGCCGAGCGACAGTCCGGCGCCGAGGCCTAGGATCAGCACCGTATGCGGCGAGGGCGACGGATACTCCTGCGCCAGCCGCACCAGCCCGAGCAGCATCACGATCATCGCCACCGCGAACGGCGGGTCCTTCGGGTTCATGAACATGTGCCCGTAGAAGGTCGGGCACAGCGCAAGCAAGAGAAGTGCTGCCAGCCCCGCGAGCGGGCCGCCGACGCGGCGCGTGAGACGCCATGTCAGCGCAAGGCCGATCAGGCCGACGATGGCGCCGACGAGACGGCGGGTGTCGAACAATCCGAGCGGAACGATCTTGTGCAGAAGCGCGGCGATCATGTCGAAGCCGCCGCCATACATGTAGAGGTTTGCGAACGAGAGCGCGCTCTGGTCCTTGAAACCCGAGCCGAACATCTTCAGCAGAAGGTCGGCATATTCGGCGTGGGTGTAGTCGTCCCAGCCGAGGCCGTAGTCGCGGAAGGTGAGGGCGGCGACGCATGCGATCACCACAAGGGCGGCGCAGGCGAGCATGTCGCAGGTCTGATCAAATGGCCGCCGGAGAGGGACCTCAAATCCGGATGCCGTGATCGATGTCATGATGCAGTTACGCTTGTTTGGGGCTTGCAGGTGGCTGTTTCTGCCGTTCAGCCAGGGGGCATAGTCGGCGATTATGGCTTAATTTTCCTAAAACGCTGCAACAATAAGGGGTTGCCGGGAGTTGAAACGATCTGGGTTGCAATCCATCGTGGTGGTCCATGCCATGGAAATCGTTGGTATCCTTGTACTTTTCGGAATGGAATAAGGAAATATTACCTTTCGTCGGGCAAGAGCTGAGCCGGTAGTGGAACAGTCATATGACAGTCGAAGCTGCGGGCCGGCGAGGCCGCAAGCTGGAGTTTGAGTGATGATTGCGTTGTTGCTGGCGGGAGCCTTGGTGTTTTGCGCGGGCGTGCTGGCCATCGTGTTCGGGATTCCGATCAAGGAATTCTCCTTCGGCAATACGGTGATCCTGTGCGGCACGGTTGCCGCCTCGACCGGGCTCATTCTGATCGGTCTCAGCATTCTCACGCGCGAGGTGAAGCAACTCTCCCGCCGTCTCGGCACCGCGCCGGTGCGGGAGGAGGCGGAGGTCGAGGAAATCATCGTGGCCGAAGTGCCGCCGCCTGCGATGCCGGAGGAGCCGCGCCCGGCACCGCGCGCGCCTGGAAACAGCGATTTTCTATTCTCGCGCGACGAGCCGGCGGTCCGCGCGACGGAAACCGAGTTCGAATTTCCGCCGCCGACCCGCGCGCCGTTTCCGCCGCTCCCCGAGCGTCCTGAACCCGCAGCGGCACCGGAGCGCCCGAAACGCGACTTCCTGTTTTCCTCCCGCCGCCGCAAGACGGCGCAGGATGCTGCACCTCCCGCCGAGGCGGAAACCGCGTCCCACACGGAAGACAATCTGTTCGAGCCGCCGTGGTCGCAACCCGAGCAGCCGCCCGAACCCGAGAACGATTTCGCGGCCGAGCCGCGCCATCCGTTGCGGCCGCCGCGCCGTTTCACCCCGCCTTCGCGCCGGGAGGAGCCGCCGCGCCGCGAGCCGCAGCCGGAAGTCAGCGTGGTGAAATCCGGCGTGGTCGATGCGATGGCCTATTCGCTGTATTCGGACGGTTCGATCGAAGCGCAATTGCCGGAAGGCACCGTGCGGTTTGAATCGATCGAGGAGCTCCGCGCCCATCTCGACCGCCGCTGAAGGCGCCCGCTGCACACATTCAGGGCACAGCGTTCGATCGATCTTGCGGACCCCCGACCCGCTCGCCTAATCTTTGCGAGGCATGAGGGGCCGCAACGATACACGCCCCTTCCATCGAATATCGCGAGCGCTGCATGAGTGAGCCTGCCGGCAAGAATTTCGTTGAAATGGCGGCAGGCATCGTCTCGGCCTATGTCAGCAACAACACGGTGCAGCCGTCCGACATTCCCGCGCTGATCGCGCAGGTTCATGCCGCGCTGCTGCGCGTGGCGACGGGCGGGGATGCGCCCGTCGAGGCCGCGCGGCCTGCGGTCTCGGTGAAGAAATCGATGACGTCGGAATATCTGGTCTGTCTCGAAGACGGCAAACGCTTCAAGTCGCTGAAGCGGCATCTGCGCAGCCAGTACAACATGAGCCCGGAGCAATACCGCAAGAAGTGGGGCCTGCCGCCGGATTATCCGATGGTGGCGCCGAACTATGCGGTGGCGCGCTCGCAGCTCGCCAAAAAGATGGGGCTTGGCCAGCAGCGCCGCCGGGCCAAGAGGTAGGCACGCATTTCACAGCGATGAGCGAGAAAGCGGGGAAAGATATCCCCGGTTGCAAAAATTGGGTTAGGGTGTAGGTATAAAATCCTAACGAGGTCGCCCAATGCTGCCCACCCCTGTCTCCGTTTCCTCCTCGCATTCCGCCGCACCTTCTCCCGACCCTGAAACCATCCGGTCCCGCGTCGCCGCATATGTGATTGCCGATTTCGGCATCACCGCGGACGAATTGGCGTTCGGCTCGCGTGGTTCGCCGCGTGCGTCGCTGGCGCGTCAGGTCGCGATGTATCTCTGTCATGTCGGCTTCGCGCTGAGTTTCGAGGGCATCGGCCGGCTGTTTCACCGCGACCGCACCACGGTGGCCTACGCCTGCCGCGTGATCGAGGAACGGCGCGAGGATGTCTGGTTCGACAGCCGGATCGCCGCGCTGGAACGCGTGGTGGCGCGGGCGGAGTACGGCCGATGAAGTCGCATCGCCCCTCCAAAACACGAACAGCCGAGCCCGCGCATGACATCGACGCCAGGCGCGCCGAGCACCTCACGCTCGCCTCGCGCGAGGTGATGACAGAGAGCGGCGTTGCCCGCGTCATGGTCAACGACAGCGAGAGCCCGCTCGCGTGGCTCGCGCGCCGCAAGGGCCGCGACGGGCGCACCATGATCGGCCACAACCAGTTCATCGCGGGCGAGAAGCTGCGCGCCGATTTCACCCGTGGCCACCTCGCGCCGCGTGTCACGTCGAGCTGGTCGGGGATCGCGCGCGGAAAAAATTGCGGCGGTGGCGACGCGGGCACGATGACCGACGTGGTGATAGCCGCGCGCCAGCGGGTGCGGCTGGCGCTGGAGGTGTGCGGGCCGGAATTCTCCGGCATATTGCTCGATGTGTGCTGTTTGCTGCGCGGGCTGGAGGATGTGGAGCGCGAGCGCGGCTGGCCCGCGCGCTCGGCGAAGGTTGTTCTGCAACTCGCGCTGGATCGTCTTGCTCGCCATTACGGGCTTCACGACAATGCCCGTGGCAGCGCGCATATCCGCACCTGGCTCGCGGAGGATGCATCGTTCACGGCGTGAGGCGGACGCCTCGCGGGAACCGGCCGGAACGTTTGATCCGGTAAGAGGTTGATTCCGCACCACATGGAGGACGGAGCATGGAAGAGATTCAGATTACGCAGGTTGAGTTTCCACCGGCCAAGGACAAGCCGGAAATCGTCAGGAAGCCGAAACCCGGCCGCTCCCAGCAGCAAAGCGCCAGCATTCCCGAAAAGGGCCGCAAGAAACCTGATGGCGGAATGAAGTAGACAACCCCGAAAGTCAGACTTTGGCTTCGACGGCCCTGCGCGCATCGGATTTGATGCGGTCGACCATTGCGCGCAGGCCGTTCGAGCGTTGCGGCGTCAGATGTTCGCGGAAGCCGAACTCATCGAAGATCGCCAGCGCATCGGTGGAGAGAATCTCCTTCGCCGTCTTGCCCGAATACAGTGTGAGAAGGATCGCGACCAGCCCGCGCACGATGTGGGCATCACTGTCGCCGAGATAGCGCAGCACCGGCTCGCCGGAGGCGTCGCGGTCGTCCTTGCGCGACAGCCAGACCTGGCTGGTGCAGCCCTGCACCTTGTTTGCGGCGTTGTGCTCGGCGTCCGGCATCGGCTCGAGCGTGCGGCCAAGCTCGATCACGTAGCGATAGCGATCGTCCCAGTCGTCAAGCAGCGAAAAATTGTCCCGAATGTCGTCGATCGTGGTCATGCCGATATTGCCGTCGTGAAAAGGCCGCGCGGACCTCGCGCTGTCGCTTACGGCTTATATGAGAACGCGGACGGCGGAAAGCGAGAGTTTCAGCGGAATTTTCCGCGAAAACCGCGCGCTCAGGATGCAGCACAGCGTCAGGGCTGTGGGCCGTCCCACCAGGCTTGTGGGGTATCCCACGTGATCGCGAGATCGGCCTGCGTCAGCGTATCTGGGAACGGATTGGCGTCGCCGGTGGAATCGATGGAGCCGGTGTGATCCGGGCTCTTGCGGCTGGCGCCGTGCTTGCCCTTCTTCGGCTTCTCGTGCGTTTTGTCCGGCGCGGCTTGAGGCTTCTCGGTGGCCTCAACCTGCTCGGGCTTGTCGTTCTTCTCCGAACGCTCCGTCAGCATCTCATAGACTTTCTTCGCGCCCGCCTGCGCACGCTCGCCGACCACGGTCGCGGCCTGTCCGCCCACCGCGCATGCCGCGGGCTGGCGCGTACAGAACTGCGACATGTCGGAAACGGCGGCGGTCGCGGCAAGCACGGCTTCGCTCGCGCTGACCTGCGGTCCCTTGTTCGTATCGGGCGCCTTGTCGCGCGGAAGCAGCACGAGCACCAGACCGAGCCAGAAGGCCATTCGCAACAAGAAGAACATTACGCATCCCCGTCGAACCGCGTTCTCCTGACGCGGCTTTGTTGGCTTGCGTTAAACCACTGGCGAATAAATCTTAAGTGTTTTGGGACGGCTAAATTTGCGTAAAATTTGAATCGTTTCGGATGGCGTAAATTTTCGATTGACGCCGGCGCACGCAAATCAGCCGATAAAACCCGTGTCTACCATTTCGAAACCATAAGCTGACGCGCAGTGAAACGATGCGTTCACCATCACCGGCAAATGCATGCGCAAAATACCCGCAAAACGCGATCACGGCAGCGCGTCCGCGCGTTGAGGCGGTTGCCTTAGTGTTCGCTTAAGCTCGCTCTGACACGATCCCGCGAAGAACAAGAGGGGGCTTGCCGGCCCGCCATTGGCGACCCGGCGGTGTGAGAGTTCAAGTGACGCTTTTCAAGATCCTGCGCGAGCATCTGGATTCGCTGCTGCATCCGTCCGTCAGGGGCGATGCGATGGCGAGCGCGCGTCATCGTGCCTTCATCGCGCTGCGCATGGGCGGTGGCCTCGCGGTTCTGAGCGGCGTGCCGGTCTATCTTGCCGTTCGCGGTGCTCCCTCGATGATCGAGGTAATGATCCTCGCCTGGTTCATTTCGCCGATCCTGATTTCCTGGTTTCTGTCGCGCACCGGCCGGTTCGAGATGGCGCACATTCTGTCGTCCGTCTCTCTCGCTGCACTGGTGTTCGCGGTATCGGTGCAGACCGGGGGTATGTCCTCGTTCGCGGCGATCTGGCTGATCGCGGTCCCGCTCGAGGCGGCGCTGTCGGCCTCGCGGCGCGTGGTGACGGCGGCGGTCGCGCTTGCTCTCGGCTGCGCGGCCATGCTCGTCGTTCTGGAATCGATGAACGCGCTGCCGCCGTCGCATCTGTCCAGCGACGTTGCATCGCTGTTCACCGGTCTCTGTATCGTGCTGGCGACGATCTATGCCGCAGGCCTTGCGTTCGGCGCGGAATCGCTCGCCCGCACCAGCAAGCATCTTCTGGCGGTGGAGGAGCGGCGCTACCGGCTGCTCGCCCGCAACATTTCCGATGTGATCGCGCGCCATCGCGCCAACGGTGATCTCAATTTCATTTCGCCGGCGGCCGAGGTGCTGCTGGGCGTACCTGGCCCGACGCTATTGCTGCACGGATTGTTCGATCGCGTTCATGTCGCGGACCGTCCGCGTTATCTCACCGCGCTGTCGGATGCCGCGCGCGGCGGTGAAGCGAGCAGCGTTGAATTCCGTGTTCGCCGCGAAAGCCCGCATGGCCCCGAATTCGCCTGGGTGGAAATGCGCTGCCGTCCGCTCGAGCCGACGCAGGATCAGGCCAGCGGCGCGTTCGAGGTGGTTTCGGTGATGCGTGACGTCACCGAGCGCAAGATGCAGGAGCAGGCGCTGGAAGCCGCGCGGCAGGAGGCCGAGCAGGCGGGGGCGTCGAAGTCCCGTTTCCTCGCCACCATGAGCCACGAGCTGCGCACGCCGCTCAACGCCATCATCGGTTTCTCCGAGATGATCGCGCGCGAAGATGAGATGAAGCTCGACGCTGCGCGCCGCCGCGAATATGCCGGGCTCATCAACGAATCCGGGTTGCATCTGTTGTCCGTCGTCAACGGCATTCTCGATATGTCGAAGATGGAAAGCGGCAAGTTCGAGCTGGTGTCGGAGCCGTTTGCGCCACGCGAGGCGCTCTCGAGCTGCTGCAACCTGATGGTGCTCAAGGCGCGAGACAACGGCATCGACCTTACGACCCGCATGCCCTCCGATCTGCCGCAGATGACGGGCGACGCGCGCGCCTTCAAGCAGATTTTGCTGAACCTGTTGTCGAACGCGATCAAGTTCACCGGAGAGGGCGGCTCGGTTACCGTCTCCGCGCAGGTCGAAGGCCGCGAGCTGTTGCTCCGTGTGGCCGACACCGGCATCGGCATCGGCAAGGACGATCTTGCGCGTCTCGGCAATCCGTTCTTCCAGGCGGGCGCAAGCTATCAGGGCCGTCGTGAAGGCACCGGCCTCGGGCTCTCCATCGTCAAAAGCCTTGTGTCGCTGCATGGCGGCGAGATGAAGGTCGAGAGCGAACTCGATCGCGGCACCACCATTTCGGTGCGCCTGCCGATGATTTTCACGCCGGCTGTGAAGCCGAGCAATATTACAACCCTGGCCCCGGCGCCGCGCGCCGATGCCAAAGTCACGCTGGTGAAGAAAATTGCGTAAGAGTGCTCCGATGGATGATGACAAGCCGCGTCGCAAGCGCCGCGCCAAGGCGGTCGCGATCGAGATCGAGCAGGAGCCCAATCTGTTGATGCGGGTGCTGCTGCACAGCCCGAAAGACACCATGGCGTGCACGGTCGCGCTCGCGGCGATGACGGCCATCGTCGTCAACGCGATGTTCCTGCAGCCCGGCCATCATCCCTCGCCGATGTTCGGCGCGATGCCCATCGAGACGACCATTGCGACGCCCGTGCAGCCGCAACCGTTGCCGCGTCCGCGCCCGGCCGAGACGGACACGCAGCCTGCCACTGTCATCGACCCGCAGCCGATGGTTGCGATCCCGGCCGCGAAGCCTGCGGCACCGGCCGCCGTGCGTCCTCCGGCACCCGTGCCTGCGCACAAGGACCCGCTCGGCGATCTAATCAACGCCAATCACCGGGTCATCTCGGTGCAGCGCGTGCTGACGAATTACGGCTACGGCCAGTTGAAGGCCAATGGCACGATCGGGCCGGACACCCGCGCGGCCATCCGCCAATTCGAGAAAGACCGCCACCATCCGCAGACCGGCCAGATTTCCGACTGGCTGCTTGCCGAAATGGCGAAGCTCACCGGCAAGACGATCAACTGATCCGTCTTGCCGCCGTCACGACATCGCGCTGGCGTCGGTGCGATGGATCGCCTATCACCACAGCATGAGATTGAAATCGGCGATCTGGGTCGCGGCCTATCTGCGCCGCCTGCAGGGCGAGGGCGTTTTCGCCGCCGTGCGCCGTCGCGGCGCGGAGGAAGCGGGTGCCGTGTTCGTCAAGCTCGCGCTGCTCGATGGCACCGCGACGCTGTTCGCGCCCGCGCCGCAAACCTCCTACGACGATGCGCAGCCTTCCGACCGGGCTTTCGTGGCTTCGACCGCGCAGCCGATCGAGGAGCAGACCGTGGAGGCGCGACTGAAGCGCGAGATCGATTTCGATCCCGATGCGTGGATCGTGGAGATCGAGGACAAGCGGGGTCGCCACTTCCTCGATCTCGCCAAGACGTGACGTTCCGCGCGGCTCAGGGCTTGCCGAAGCCGTAATGCGCGAAAATATCCTGTGCCTCCGGGCTGATGAGGAAGGCGAGCCACTGTTTGGCTTCCTCCGGATGCGTGGCATCCTTCACGACCGCGCCGGAATAGATGCCGGTGACATTGTGCTCGGGCGGAATCTCCACGCTCTCGGTCGCAAGCCCACGTTCCTTCTGGAAGATCGTCTCGGAACGCCACGTCACGCCGGCCTCGGCGCGGCCGTTCATCAGCCAGACCGGTGTCTGGCGGTGATGCATGCGCGTGAGCGTGGTGGTGCCGTCCTTGACCTTGGTGTCATAGACCGTATCGACAAGCGCCTTGCCGCCCGCTTTCTCGAACGCCGCCTTGATCTGCCGCGCCACGCCCTCGAACTCGGGATTTGAAAGCGCGAGATGGATATCCGGGCGGCCGAGGTCGTTCAGGGTCTTGACGTGCGCCGGATTGCCCTTCGGCACCATGATCGCGAGTTGATTGGTGGCGTAGATGGTCGGCGGGCCGACGAGGAGGCCGTTATCGATCAAGCGCTGCACGGCGATCTTCCCGGCGAAATAGGCGTCCGGCTTGGCGGTCCATGTCATGTTGCCGACGGTGATGCGGCCGCCGGCCTTCATCTGCCGCACCAGCAGTCCCGGTGGAATGGTTTCGTAGTAGACCTTGCCTTTCAACTCCGGGTGCCTGGTCTCGAAAGCCTTGACGAGCGGGGCCATCGCGAAAAAGTAGTTGCCGCCGACGTAAAGAATGAGCCTCGCATTGGCGATGTCGCCATGGAAGTCGGCGAGATTGTCGGCTTCGTGGACTGTGAATTCGAAGCCCTGATCCTGGGATGGATTGTTCGCGCCTTTCTGCCAGGGCGGATAGAATTCCGTGCTTGCGGTCGGCTGCGCCGCGTGAGCGGATATCGCCCCGCCGCAAAGCGCAAGCCACAGGGCTGCCGCATGGCGGCTCATTCGTTTTGCCATCATTGTTTCGTCTCCGGGTACGGACATGACGATTCCGCTTTTTTACTGGTATTGCCGCCACGACATCGCGGTCTGAGTACTTTAGAATAATCTAAAGTACTGTAAAGGTGCTCAAGCGGACCGGCAGGGAGGTTATTTCAGCGGCAACCGTTGCGGCTGATGCTCTTCGGAAGAGGGCGAAACGATAGAGCTGGACGGCGCGGTGCGCGCGCGCTGGCGCTCGCCGTCGTACAGGACAGGCTTGTACTTGGCGCGCGTGGTCACGATCGAGGAGCCGCGCCATGCCGCCAGCATGATGAGCGCAACGCGCTCGGTCAGCACGTCGTACATCCGCGCCAGCCGATAGACATCGATCACCGATGCGCCGATGGCGGGATTGAGGAACAAGAGTACGCGCTGGAATGCGTCCGCGTTCATGCCGAGCGCCTTCATCGCGCAGGCGAGCGGCTCGCCGAGCGGGTCCGCGACGATCTCCTTCGCCACCGAGGCGGGCAGGGTCAGCGCGTCGGCAAGTTCGACCGTGAAAGCATGCGCGTCGGCGACCATGGCCGCGCCTTCCAGCGTGGCGAGAGCACGGCTGGCGCGCTTCGGATCGACCTTGGCGGAGGGCTTCAGCGGCGCGTCCAGCAGGTTCTCGAGGATCTTCGCGCGCTCCTTCGAAGGCGCGGCGGTGAACATCTCGATCAGCGAGGAGGCGTCCTGCGGCTTCATCGACAGCACCGGCAGCGGTTGCTGCGGAGCAAGCGGCGGCGCGGTCACGGTAGCCGGTTCGGCCTGACTTTGAGCGGGCTGCAACGCGGGCGCCGTGTGACGCGGATAAAGCGGCGGCGGTGGAATCATCAGCTTGCGGCGGATGTCGCGCGGCGTGTTCGGGTAGACCGCAAGCTTGGCGCGCACCACCGCGCGCGTCGCGTCATCCACCTCGTCGAGCAGGCGCGTGGTGAGTTCGGTGAACTGGTGTTCCTCGTCGGGCGTGTGGTCGGGCGTCTGCACGTACAGGTCGGTCAGCACGCGCAGCAGCGTCGGGCGAATATCCACGCCCTCGCGCTGGGACAGGGACATCAGGCCATCGAAGCCTTGAAAGAGAGGAGGCGTACTCATGCAAACCGGCACGTTGGTAAGGTGATCGTTTAAATCTAGAGCGGCTTTTTTAACGCGCAGTTAAGATTACCGAACGGTTAATCCTGCAATCGTCAGCAGCACTGAAAACCAAAACACCCGGGCCGTAGCCTTAAGACACCATTAACCATGCGTGATTCTAATGCTCCTTGTCACGAGCCAGTGATGTCGTGACGAGGAGACAGTAGATGGGCACCATTCTTGAATTTCCGGCGGATGCGGCTTTGCGGCGCACGGAGACAATCATGGGATCGGCCCCGCGTGAGGCGACAGCGACCGTGCTGATCCTTCCCGTCGTCCGGATCGAGCGGCATGCTGAAGAAACCAGCGGCGACCGTGGACCGGAAGAGGGGACGGCGCCGGGCCGCCGCCGCCGCCGGCGGGCACGGTCCTGATTTTGTTTGCGCCGGATCTTCCGGCGCTTGTCTGCAACCTGAACGGCCGTTCGGATGTGCACTCCACTTTTCGTTTTGCCGCTGGTGTTCGGGATCGGCTGTGTCGGCGATGATTTCGGCCGCACGCGCTCGATGTTCTACCATCAGGACATGCACCAATGGGTCGGCGCGGAAGCGACCGAAGCGCTCGGCGGGCAGCCGTCGCATTTTCTTTTGACCGACGATGAGCGCGCGCTGCGCGACATGGCCTATTACTTCATCGAGCCGCCGCATTCGCGCCCGGCCTGGAAGGGCGTGTTCGGGGATTACCAGCGCCTCCCCGCGCCGTGGCGCGTGAAGGTGGTGTTCGACCGCACGAGCTACGGCCGCAAGATGATCGACGAGCCGCATCGTTCGCAGGCCTCCTCCTATCAGGGGCTGATGGAGGACGTGCGCAACGATCTCACCATGCTCGACCAGTTCATTCCGCTCGCGGTAAAGCTCAACGATCTCGACATCAAGCGCAACAAAGCGCTCGGCTATATCGGCGACCTGTCGCCGCGCGAGCGTGTCGATGCGCAGGCGCGGATGCGCGAGAACGTGCTGGTCGTGCAGTGGGCGCAGCAGTGCGTCGAGCAGCGCGTGTCGTCGTATCGCTGGGCGCTTGAGCGCCTCGTCATCATGGCGCCGGACCGGATGGCGGCGCAGGCGGATGCGCTGATCGCCGAGCTTGCGCGCCGCGGGGCATCCGCATGGACCACCGCGACGCCCGTCGTGGGGCAGGTGCTGCGGGTCGGCGGCTGATTTTCATGTCAGGTTCCAGCGACACTTCGCTGCATCGATGGTGCGGAAACGATCACGGGCGTGTGAGAAAATCCGCGTCCTGGTGATACGCGGCGGATGACCGCGTTGCGCGGGCATACGATACATTATTGGATGGCGCATCGGGTTGATATGACCCTGTTCGGGAGGCGTCCTGCTTCTCTTGGCGGGACGCGGCATGTCGCAGCCCGAAAGAAAAGAGGACGATATGATTGCGTCCATTGACCGCCGTGGCGAATGGAAACGCAGGTTTGCCGAACTGAGGCGGCCCGTTGCAACTCTGACGACACTCACCGTTGCATTAACAATGCTGGTTCTGCTGGTCGTGCGCATGGTCGGCTCGGAGTTGACGATGATGGCGCTGAGCCTGATGTTCTTCGTCAGCGCTTTGCTGGTGGCGACCATCGCCTGGTTCGTGAGGAGCCGACACAATTCGCGCAGCCTGTCGCTCTGGGATGTGGCCGGGGCTTTCGTCATTATCGGGATTTCGGCTTCGGTGCTGGCCGATCCCGAGCATGCTGTTGAGCTGTTCGAACATCTGTTCGAGCGCCGTTTCGTGTTGCATTGAGGAGAAAGGCAGACTAATTATCAGAGACCAGCCCGGGCCCCTCTGGCAGCCATATGCTGCGATGTCGGACTGGACATAGTGGGAGTGGCCCTGTCTCTGTCTTGATCATTTCAGATGCGTGATCCGTGATCGCCCACAGGCGGTCATGGCTTTTGCGTTTGTCTATCAAGGCTTTGTCGATCCTCGCATCGTGGGCTTTCGGCCGCGTGCGGGCGGTCGATGTGTCACGGAGCTGCTCCTTCGCAAAGCCAAGGAGCCCGGCTCATGTTCGACTTCATTACTCCCGACGTTCTTACCGCTCTTTTTCAGGTTATCCTGATCGACCTCGTGCTGGCCGGCGACAATGCCATTGTCATCGGCCTTGCCGCCGCTGGTCTGCCGAAAGAGCAGCGCGCCAAGGCGATCCTGATCGGCATCGGTGCTGCCACGCTGCTGCGCATGGTGTTCGCAGGGTTGACCACGCAGCTCCTGCAGATCGTCGGCCTCTTGCTCGCGGGCGGCATCCTGCTGCTCTGGGTGTGCTGGAAGATGTGGCGCGAACTGCGCGCTCCGCATCATGCGGTGGAGGATATCGAGGCGCTGACCGATGGCGCACCGCGCAAGACGCTGGCGCAGGCGACGTGGCAGATCATCATCGCCGACGTGTCGATGTCGCTCGATAACGTGCTCGCGGTCGCGGGTGCGGCGCGCGAGCATCCGTGGGTGCTGGTGTTCGGCCTGTTGCTGTCGATCGCGATGATGGGCGCGGCGGCCTCGTTCATCGCCAGGCTGCTGCAGAAGCACCGCTGGATCGCCTATGTCGGCCTTGCAGTGATCCTCTATGTCGCGGGCGACATGATCTATCGCGGCATTCTGGAAGTGTATCCGCAGGTGTCGTCATGGATCGGCGGCATGGCCGTATCCTGACGGAAGGAGGGCGCGCGGTTCTGTTGCCGCGCGTCCGTTCCCGACCGTGTCAGTAGTAGCGGTGGCCGAAGACCAGCGGGCTGAGGTTGAGACCGTCGCGCGGACGGTAGCGGCGGCCTTCCGCCTCGGCGAAGGCGAATTCCGGATTGACGCTGCAATAGGCCTGCTGGCCGGAGGCGGTCGCTTGGCATTGCGCGTAAGTATCGTAGGCGCAATCGCCGGGGTAGGGATAGCCGCCGCCGACGAGGCAAATCCGCCGGTCGTAGGCTTCGGCGGGTGTCGTCGTCAGCACCGCGCCGAGTGCTGCTGCCGTCAGCAAGGTCGCTGTCAGGATTCGCATGTGAAACTCCGTTGTTGGAGTGAACATAAAGATCGTGCCGCGCTTTCGCCAGCCATGTTGTCATGCTCCCGAAGGGGAGAGCGTCAAAGCCGCGTGATGTGTCATGATTCGTTCTTGTGGCGTTATGGGCGCGGCGTCAAGAATTGACGGCGGAAGTCCCCGATGCATCATGGACCGCGATATTATGCGGTGCTGAATGCTTTCGTATCTGAAACGGCGTTACCCGGATTTGCGTCTGGTGCGAATGAGCGATGGCCGCTGGTCGGTCATTCGCGACCTCGGGCTCGTCAAGGGCGGCAAGGGCCTGCGCTGTCACGAATGCGTCTTCTCGTTCCGGCTCGATGTGCGGCGGCTGTTGCGGCCGCGTGAGAAAGCCCGCTCCGCAATGCTTTCCGCATCCAGCGAGGCCGTTGTCCAGATTCAGGGCTGACGAAGTTACCGCCGTCCCGGCTGTGAGACTTCCGCCTGCACCTTGCAGCTTGCGGCTGCGAGCGAGGCCTTGGCCTGCGCCATCAGCCCAGGTTCAGCGGCGAGCGCGCGCATCACGATCAGCCCGGTCGGCGTTGGCGATTCGATGATGAGCCGGTCGGCCGCCGTAATGTCCTCGTCCTCCGGCAGCGCCGCCTTCTGCTGCGGCGTCATCAGGTCGAGCTCGATCACCTTGCGGCCCGCCGAGCGGTCGTTGATGGCGTAGTAGGCGATGTCCTCGTTGGTGTAGAACGACACCGACGTGTAGGCCTGACTGACCGGCACCTTCAGCTTGATCGAGCCGGTTGAGAGATCGTACTTGCAGGCGGCGGCAGCGAAGGCGGGGTCCATCAGCGGCATCGGCGCGGTGTCGGGCGTGGCGTCCGGCAACGCCGTGACGGCGTTCACTTTCAGCGTCGGGGCGAGCCGCGCGTAAGCGTCCTGTGAAGCGATGCGCGGCAAAGCCAGCACACTCACCAGATGCACGACGCCGCCGAGCAGGATGCCGCCCAGAATTGCAAACAGCCAACGGATCATGAGCATCCCTCCATGGTGATGGAGGGCAGCGGCGCGTCCTTCTGCGAGCGCGTCGCGACACCGACGGGCGTATCGTAGAGCCGCAGCAGGAGCTGATAGCGGCTGATGCCGCCGGTCGGCAGCCAGTTGCCGGACCTTGCGCGCGGCGCGATCCGCACGGTGAACGAGCCGTCGGAGGCACGCACGACCTCCTGACTGGTGAAGCCGTAGCGTTGCAGCGTGTTGGCGACGAGCTTGCCCTTGGTGTCGTAAACCGTCAGCGTCCAGAACCGGGCAGGGGGCGTGACGCCGGAAACGACCACATCGCAGCGCCCGTCGAGTTTTTTGCCTGCATTGTCTGCGGTGGCGCGGAAGGTGATGCCGTCACCGGCGCCGATCGGCAGTTCGCCGCTGCGAGCGACCGTGGCGCGTGCATAGGGATCAATATCGCTGGTACCGACGCGCGGGCGCGCGGTCCATGGGCCGATGGTTAGCGTGCCGATCTCGACGCCGCGCGTGGCCGTGTTCCATGTCAGCCCGAGGCCGACGACGGTGGCAATCGCCATGGTGAGGATCAGCACGAAAATCAGCCGCACGGCAGTATCGCCTTCATGATTGCCGGGCCCATCGTCATTTCTTCTGCGGCGTGGACGCCGTCGCGCCGTTCGCGGAGGCAAAACTGTCCGGGAACGGCAGTGCGGCGTGCGGCGCAGGCGGCGCGCGGTCGTTCACCGAGGTCTTGCCGGCCGGCACGGTCTTGGCAGCCTCGTCCATTTCTTTCTCTATACGGATGAGGGTATTCACGCCGCGCCGCGTCAGCGTCGGCGGCGGTCCTGCGGCGACATCGAGAATCTTCGGCGGGGCATTGGTTGCGGCGATGCTGCCTTTCGGCAGTTTCTGACCCGCGCCGACGCCCGTGAGTTCCTTGATCTCGATGCCCTGATGCGCGACTTCCATGATGTCGTGCCAAGTCTTGGCGGGCAGCGAGCCGCCCGTCATGCGGTTGGTCGAGGAATAGTCGTCGTTGCCGTACCAGACACCGCCGACGAAGTTGCCGGTGTAGCCGACGAACCATGCGTCGCGATAGGCATTGGTGGTGCCGGTCTTGCCTGCGGCGGGAATGCCGTCGAGCTGCGCGCGCCGTGCGGTGCCTTCCGAGACGACGTGGCTCATCATCATCGCCATGTCGGAGGCGACGGAGGGCGGAATGATCTGGCGCGGCTTCGGCCCGTCGCGGTCATAGCGCCAGACCAGATCGCCCGCGCCGGTGCGCACTTCCAGGATCGCATGCGGTGTCACCGCCTTGCCGCGATTGGGGAACGCCGCATAGGCGACGGTGTGTTCGAGCACGTTGACTTCATCGGCGCCGATCGGCAGCGAAGGCGTGTCGGGCAGTGGCGTGACGATGCCGAACCTGCGCGCGACTTCCACGATCTTGGCGCGTCCGGCTTTCGGGCCGGCCTTGCCGCCGAGCGCGATCGACAGCTTCACCGGGATGACGTTGATCGAGTGCGTCAGCGCCTGCGTCAGCGTGATCGAGCCGGAGTAGGAGCGCCCGTAGTTCTGCGGGCACCAGTTGCCGATGCAGACCGGTCCGTCCACCACGATGGAGGTCGGTTTGAAGCCGTTCAGGAGTGCCGTGGTGTAGACGTAAGGTTTGAACGAGGAGCCGGGCTGGCGCATCGCGTCGGTGGCACGGTTGAACTGGCTGGCGCCGTAGTCGCGTCCGCCGACCATCGCGCGCACGCCGCCATCGAGATCGGCGATCACGGCGGCCGCCTGCGTCGCATGATAGTCGCGGCCGAACTGGCGCAACTGGTCCTCGACGGTGTCCTCGGCCGCCTTCTGCACCTTCATATCGATGGTGGTGCGCACCACGAACACGCGCTCGGTGTAGGATTTCGGGAAGGTGGCGACGATCTTCTTCACCTCGTCGAAGGCGTAGTCGAGGAAGTAGTTCGGCGAATTCTCGTCGCGGCGGTCCACGACGGAGGCAGGGTTACGCCGGGCGCCGAACACCTGGCCTTCGGTCATGAAGCCCGCGTCCACGAGGTTGTCGAGCACGACGTTGGCGCGGGCGCGCGCCGCGGGCAGGTTGATGTGCGGCGCGTATTTGGTCGGCGCCTTGAACAGGCCCGCGAGCATCGCGGATTCGGCGAGGTTCACGTCGCGCGCCGATTTGTTGAAGTAGAAATGCGCGGCGCCGTCGACGCCGAACGTGCCGCCGCCCATATAGGCGCGGTCGAGATAGAGTTTGAGAATTTCGTTCTTGGTCAGGCGCGTCTCCAGCCAGATCGCGAGGAACGCCTCGTTGATCTTGCGCTCGATGGTGCGCTCGTTCGACAGGAACAGGTTCTTGGCGAGCTGCTGGGTGATCGAGGAGCCGCCCTGGCGCACGCCGCCGGCCTGCGCGTTGGTGAGGAGCGCGCGCAACGTGCCCGCGACGTCGATACCGAAATGATCGTAGAAGCGGCGATCCTCGGTGGCGAGTGTCGCCTTGATCAGGCTGTCGGGAAACTCTTCTAGCGGAATTGAGTCGTTGTGCTTGATGCCGCGGCTGCCGATCGGATTGTTATAGCGGTCGAGGAAGGTGACCGCGAGGTCCGACTTCTTCAGCCAGTCCTCGTCGGAGGTCTCACGGAAGGCGGGGATGGCGAGCGCGAGCATCAGAATGCCGCCGGCCAAGCCAATCGTCGCCATCTCCGACAACGGTTCGATGAACACCCAGCGCTTCCAGCGGCCGACATAGAAGCGGTCCATGAACGCCGAATAGCGCTCATAGAGTTCGCGCAGGCCACGGCCCGAGGAGAACAGCGTGGAATCGAAACGCGAATCGAGATCCAGAAAGAAATTCCGGATTCGTTGCATCCACTCGCTGGGTACGATCTTGCGCACCAAAATTTCCTAAATCGTCGGTCGCGTCCGTGGTTCGCCCGGACACTGGCGGCGGCGACAGCGCAGCCGAACATGCGCGTTCGTTTGCGGCATCCCCGTGGCGATGGTGAAGGCAATCATCGGAGGGAAGGGCTGTTCGCCCGTTCCGCGCGTCGATGCTTGCGCCGGAGAGGAGATCACGCGACGGCCGTCAGGTTCCCGGACCCTCTCCATGTCCGGGAATCCGCCTTCTTCTAGCCGAGGTAAGGGGATAAACCAATGCTGGCCTTGGCGTTTTTCATGGGAAGGGCTAATTTCCCACGCCTGTCCAACGCCATTGAGGCCACAAATCCGCGCGGGCGCTTCGCCGCCATTGCCGGGTGCCGCCGGATGGGCGTGACCAAACCAGAGAACCAATGACCAAACCGCCTGAAAAGCCGTCCGACCAGGCCAATTCCTTCTGGAAAACCAAAACCTTGGAGCAGCTTTCTAACTCTGAGTGGGAAAGCCTGTGCGACGGCTGCGCGCGCTGCTGCCTGGAAAAGCTGGAAGACGAGGACACCGGCAAGATCTACTTCACCCATGTCTCCTGCCGGCTGCTCGACGCAAACCTGTGCACCTGCCACGACTATGCCAACCGCTCCGCCAAGGTGACGGACTGCGTGCGGCTGACGCCCCGGAATGTACGGACGTTGAACTGGCTGCCGCCAAGCTGCGCCTACAAGCTTGTTGCCGAAGGCCGCGACCTTTACTGGTGGCACCCGCTGATTTCCGGTGATCCCAATACCGTCCATGAGGCAGGCGTTTCTGTCCGGGGGCGGGTATTCGGCAGCGAGGACGACGTGGACGATGCCGATCTCGAGGATCATATTGTGCGCTGGCCGGGGCTTTTGCCGAAACGGGCACGGATGAAACGTCGTGCCTAGCCCCGTCATCACATCGCGTTGATCGATGCGCGGTTTCGGAAGCCACCCCATGCGCGCGGCCCGCTAACGGCGCAAGCCGATGTAGGGTAGGCTGTTCATCTTCTTCCGACACATTGAATCGCCAATTCGCGCAGTCGCGCACAGGCCGCATGAGCAAAATCCAACGACCCGAACCCGAGATGGAAGGCGAGCCGCTGGCGCCTGACGATCTGGCTGCCATCACGGGCGAGGCGATCCGGATCGAAGATTCCGAACCGGCCATCCGCGCGTCGCTACCGCACAGCGAAGCTCTGCCGATCGTGCTGAGCCTGTTGTGCAACCTGTTCCTGACCGCGCTCGACCAGACCATCGTCGCAACTGCGCTGCCGACCATCGGCGTGCAATTCCACGATGTGTCGAACCTGTCGTGGGTCATCACCGCCTATCTGTTGGCCTCGACGGCGGTGGCGCCGGTCTATGGCGCGCTTGCCGACATCTACGGCCGGCGCGCGATGATCATCACGGCGAACGTGCTGTTTCTGATCGGCTCGGTGCTGTGCGCGCTGGCGCCGAACCTGTTGTTCCTCATACTCGCGCGCGGTCTTCAGGGGCTGGGCGGCGGCGGCATCCTGCCGCTGGTGCAGACCCTGATCGCCGATGTGATCACGCCGCGCGACCGTGGCCGCTATCAAGGCTACATCAGCATGGTGTGGGTGACGGCGGGCATCGGCGGCCCGGTGCTCGGCGGCGTATTCGCGCAGCACCTGCACTGGTCGATGATCTTCTGGATCAACCTGCCGATCGGCGTCGGCTCGCTGATGTTGCTGTTGCCGCGGCTGCGCAAGATTCCCGACTATCACCGCCATCGTAAGCTCGACTGGGCGGGCGGGCTGTTGCTGATGGCATCCGCGGTCGTTTTCCTGCTGGGGCTGACATGGGGCGGGCACAAGTTCGCGTGGCTGTCGCCGACGATTCTCGCGATGATGGGCGCGGCCGTCGTGCTGATGGCGGCCTTCGTGATTCATGCGCGCACGCATGATGAACCGTTCCTGCCGCTGCCGCTGATCAGCGGTTCGGTGGTGCCGTATTCGATGGTCGCGGGCGGCTGCGCGATGGGCGCGATGATCGGGATGATCGTGCACCTGCCGATCTATTATGAAGCGGTCTATCGGTTGAGCGCCAGCGAGGCTGGCATCGCGCTGATTCCGCTGGTCGCGGTCTCGGTGCTGGGCGCGTGGAGCGCGGGGCAGTTCATGGCGGTGACTGGACGCTACAAGTGGGCGGCGGTCGGCGGCGCATCCGTTGCTGCAAGTTGCCTGCTGCTGATGGCGTATCTCGCCGCGCCGCCGCTCTGGGTGCTGCTGTCGCTGCTCGCCGTGCTTGCGCTGGGAATTGGCACCTGTTTCCCGATTAGCGTGGTCTCGATCCAGAACGCGGTGCCGCGCTCGCAGGTCGGTACTGCGACCGGCGCAATGAATTTCTTCCGTGCGCTGATGTCGTCTTTCGCGGTGGCGATGTTCACCGCCATCCTGCTTGCCGCGGTCGGGCAGGAGATTCCGATCGGCGAGGGGATGAGCGGTAATCACAATCTGGCGTCGGACGACATGATCGTCGGCTTCCGCTTCGTGTTTCTCGCGGCCGCGTTCCTGATGGCGACGGCGGCTGCGCTGTTCGCGCTGATGGAAGAACGTCCGCTGGCGGGGAGCAAACCGTCACCGGCGGCGACGATGGCGGAGTAGGGCGCAGCGATTTTCTTCCGTCATGGTCTAAGCAGCGACGGTAGCGAAGCAGGCCGAACTACTTCGCTTTGCCGTGCATGCATTTGCCGACGAACTCCGCGCGTTGTTTGCCACCCATGGTGCCGCCGCCATTGAATCCGCGCTGCTGTGCGAGAGCCAAGCATTCCTCACGGCTTTTTCCTTTGGGGGCAGCATTCGCGGAGGGAACAAGAAAAAGAAGAGCTGCCGCGACACCACAGGCGGAAACGAAAAATTTCATGGCTGTCTTTCTAAAAACTGCTTTGCAATAGGCGCATCATCGATGTGCCGTGCGTGCTAATCAAGCGAGTGGTCGGCTGTTTTTCAGTGGAATTTCGTTTAGGAAAATAGTCCCAATTATATACTTGACACCACAAGGCTGGATTCTTAAAAAGGGCCATCAAAACCGGATTGGCCCCAATGTCTCAGTTCAACGCCAAGCATTTCCAGAACCCAGAAGCGGCCCGCGCCTACCTTGAAGCCCTTCGCTGGGGCTCGGAGCGCGTTTGCCCGCATTGCGGCACAATCAATTCTTCCTACGCCACCAAGAAGCCCGGCGTGTATCGCTGCGCCTCCAAGGAGTGCCGCAAGGATTTCAGCGTGACCACCAAGAGCGTGATGGAAAGCAGCCATATCAAGCTGCACATCTGGCTACAGGCGTTCTACCTCATGGCCTCGTCCAAGAAGGGCGTATCCAGCCATCAACTGCACCGCGCCCTTGGCGTGACCTATAAGACCGCTTGGTTCTTGTCGCACCGCATCCGCGAAGCAATGCGTAACGGCGGCATTGTCTCCCCTATGGGCGGCGAAGGCTCAATCGTAGAAGCCGACGAAACGTATTTTGGCCCGGTCGCAAAGGACAAGGTTCGCAAGGTCACGACCTCTGGCCGTCCTTTCACCAAGTCTGGCCGCACTGGTCCGTCAAACAAGCGCGCTATCGTCTCACTCGTTGAGCGCGGCGGTTCCGTTCGCTCCTTCCATGTCGCAGTTGCTGACGGCGAAACGGTCCGCAAGATCGTCAAGGACAACGTGTCACGCGAGACGCGACTTCACACGGATGAAAGCCGCCTCTATCACGGCGCTGATGCACACTTCGCCATGCACGAAACAGTCAATCACTCGCGCAAGGAATACGCTCGCGGTGACGTGACCACCAATTCAGTCGAAGGCTACTTTTCAATCTTCAAGCGCGGTATGCGCGGCGTCTATCAGCATTGTGCAGAGAAGCATCTGCACCGTTATCTCTCGGAATACGATTTCCGCTACAATCACCGCATCAAGCTAGGCTTCAATGACGGAGAACGTGCGGACATTGCTATCAAGGGCGCAGCTGGCAAGCGTCTGATGTATCAACAATCTCATTAAACCTGACTTCTCTAAGAAGGCCGGGAGGTTTTTACGCTGGAAGACGAAGAGCAAGAAATGAAACCCATTATTTTGGGACGGCCTTCTTCCTTGCCTTCACTTTCTTTTTCTCTTTGATCGGTTTTGCGGGTGCTTTCATCGCTCCGCGAAGCGATGCCTCAAATCGTTGAGCAATCTCTTTCTTGCTGTATTCTTCGCTTTTCTTAGCCATTGGTTCACTGAGCATAAGTGCTGTCGCAAAATGGGTGCTGCATTTGTGCATTAGCTAACTTACCAGAGCCGCCTTCCCGTCTAGGTTCAATGTGTCCCGCGTGCATTCCGTTCCGATGCAGAATGCCCCCACACGTCGGACATTTAGGAGCAGTTGGCAGCGCTTCTCGTAAAAACGCCGCGCCCTTAACATCTCTAGGAAATCGACTTGTCACCGTGCCGGTGTCATCATCGAAGGCGTCCCCGAACATGAACTCAAACTTTGCGTCCTTCTTAAGAAGAGAATGTACTTCTTCCGGCGATTTGCCGGACTGCAAATTTTCAATGATGGTTCGATAGAACGATATTATGCGTGGACGACTTTTCGCACCGCCGCCAATTTTGCGAACAGCTTCAGTAATGCCCCTGTGAGCGAGCAGAAATTCTTCGAACTTTGACCGAATCGCCGTGAATGTTTTGAACTCTGGCGTATCCCAAGTTTTGAAAAGAGATACGAAGCTAAGTAACGCCGCTGGTTGGAAAACACCACTTGGACTATAAAAATAGAGAGCGGGATGCAAACCCAGCGAAGATGGATGGGTTGAGCATATTCGCCAAACCATGGAACGTGCCGCCGTGAGGTGTCCAACGGTCGCGGTGCCGTCTTCATCATCTGGGACCCCCTCATCCTTTGAGGCTTTTTTCTTTGTCGTCCCCGCCGTCGGCTCGTTAACAAGCTTTAGTAGATCGAACACAAAAGGTAAAACATGCGGTCCATATCCGGCACCCGCCATAGGCAGATCAAGAGTCTTGATAGGTAGCTCAAGATTCGGGTCAAACAAGGTTTTGTGAACGTCACGCCCCAAGTCTTCTATTTTTTCCTGCGTCGCCTTGGCAAATTTGTCCCAGTAATTGTGGCCCGTACCGGCGCGTAGCGTCGCCCTTGATGCCAAGGCTGTTGCAGAACGACGAGCGTTCAATATCCGCCGCTCGGTAGGGTCGATTTTTGTGCCGCCCTGATTGATCCGGAAGAATGATTTTTCGGCCTTATCGTGGTCAGCATTTCTGATCCACTGAGCAGGAATATCCTGCCAACCGATACGAGACGCGCGCTCAGCAATATCGGCGCGAGCGTTCTTTGGATATTCGATTGCTAGCCTGTGGGCTTCATAAGAGCCAACGTTAGCTTCAACTAATCGCCGTGCTTTATCACCAGCGACCGCCTGCTCATCCGGGATCAAGTTTTGAAAAAAGCGGCGCGAAACTTCACCGTCTCCGTAGTCATTGTGAACCCATGCGATCAGCGCGCTCAGTCTGTGAGCGCCGTCAATTACGAAGACATTCTGACCAGCGCGCCACAGGATCACCGCAGGTATCAAATCCCGACGGGCGAATGTTCCGACTAAGTCCGCGACCTGTTCAGGACTCCAGCTAGCGGTTTCCCGCTGGAAATCCGGTTTACGAAGGGCGGGGTAAAGAAAACCCTTTTTTTCAAGGCCCGGTACAGAGAGCGCGGTTATGTCCTCAGAGGACTCACCTGGCGCAGCTAAATCCGCCCGCGTAATGAGGGCATCAAGATTCACAATGTTTGTGGTTGTAGCCATCGGATCACCCTCGTCGGGAATCGACGATGACAGACAATACCGCAGGTTGTGGGCGGGGGAACTCACTTAACCACCCGCCCACAAGAGGTAACCGGCCTGTCTGGGCCAGAACAACACATCAGCCTTGTGGTGCAAAGTATATAATTGGGAAAATAGTCCTTGACAGCGTGACGCTGCCGCAGTAGGGTTGCGCCATGCTCAAGAATTGGGTTTGAGAGGAACTTAGCCTTTGCTTCTCGCGTTTGACTGATGTGCACCATCGCTTGCGGGCGATGATGGATCATTCAATGCGAACGTGAAGTTTGAGGCGAATATGGTGACAAAGCAGCACGGTCAGATCGTTGAAACGCCGACCGAGGCGCGTTCCGCCGAACCCGGGCCGTCGGTGGCGGCGTTACTTGCCGTCAGCACGATCGCCGCGATATTCACTCTGGCGATCGTCTGGTTCGTATTCTTCCGCACCTGAGGCGGCGTCTGCCTTTGGCAGCCACGGAATAGATTTTCAACATGCCTGTGAAGAAAAAGACCGTGCCGGTCAAGCGACCGGCGGCGGGCAAATCTGTTACGCGCATCAGGAAGGCAGTCGTCAAAAAGACAACCATCAAGAAGCCTCCTGCGAAAAAGAAAATCACTGAGCCGGCCGACACCACGCCCAAGCGGCATCGGGCCAGTCATATCCGCAGTGCGGTCGACCGTCTCAACGATCCGCCGTCCGCGCCGCTGCCGGCCTTGCTGAAACGTGTGAGTAGCGCCATCGAGCGCGAGCTGACGCAGATCGAAATCATCATATGCGGGACGCACGTGCACCTGCGTCATCGCACCGAGGCCGAGCGCCGCGCGCGGACGCTGGCCTCATTGGCGCGCACGCTGCGTGAGGTGATGCTGTTGCGCGACAGGGAGGAGAAGAGCCGCGAGGATGACGACACCGTGCCCCGCGATCTTGACGAGCTTCGACGCCAGCTCGCGCAGCGACTGGATGAGCTTGTCGCCGACGCAAAGGCTGCACATCCTGGCGAGGCTGAATAGCGACGAACTCGACGCCATCGCCTCCGATTGGAAACTGTTCGCGCATCCGCATCAATGGCCGCCCGAGCTTGCCGCGAACGGCAGGCCGTGGACGACATGGTTGATGATCGGTGGTCGGGGTGCGGGCAAAACGCGCGCGGGCGCGGAATGGATTCGCGCGCAGGCGTTGGGATTGTCGCCGCTGGCGGCCGCACCTGCAGGGCGGATCGCGCTGGTCGGCGAGACCGAGCATGATGTGCGCGAGGTGATGATCGAGGGCGTCTCCGGTTTGCTCGCGGTACATCGGCGTGACGAGCGGCCGGTGTGGCTGCCGTCTCGCAAAAGACTGGAATGGAACAACGGCGCGGTGGCGTATGCGTTCTCGGCGGAGGATCCCGAAAGCCTGCGCGGACCGCAATTTTCCTGCGCGTGGTCGGATGAACTGGCGAAATGGCGCTACGCCGATGCGGCGTTCGACATGCTGCAGTTCGGCTTGCGCCTCGGCGCGCAACCAAGACAGCTCATTACGACGACGCCACGCCCAACCGTGCTGATCAAGCGATTATTGCAGGACGAGACATGCGTGACGACGCGCGCCGACCCACGCCAACGCGCTGCATCTCGCGCCGACATTTCTGAAGAACGTGATGGGGCGCTATGCCGGAACTCGTTTGGGACGGCAGGAGCTTGACGGCGAACTGATCGAGGACCGCACGGATGCAATGTGGTCCAGGTCGGTGATCGAGCAGGGCCGCGTGACGAGCGCGCCGCCACTGCAACGCATCGTGGTGGCGGTCGATCCGCCCGCGACCTCCGGGAAGCGGGCGGATTCCTGCGGCATCGTCGCGGCGGGCATCACAGGCGAGGGCGCGCTGTACGTTCTCGCCGACGACACACTGGCGCAGGCCGTGCCATCGGCATGGGCTGCAAGAGCCATCGCGCTGTGGCGCAGGCTGGAGGCTGATGCGCTGGTGGTAGAAGTCAACCAGGGTGGCGAGATGGTGCGTGCCGTGATCGCGCAAGCCGATCATGAGGTGCCGGTGGTGCCGGTCCGGGCACATCGCGGCAAGTGGCTGCGGGCCGAACCGATCGCCACGCTTTACGAGCAGGGCCGGGTGAAACATGTCGGCGTGTTCGCCGCTCTCGAGGACGAGATGTGCGACTTCGCGCCCACGGGATTGTCATCGGGCCGCTCGCCCGACCGGCTCGATGCACTGGTGTGGGCGCTGACGTCATTGACGCACGGTGCACGCGGGCAGCCAAGAGTGCGCAGCTTCTGACATTGGAGAGACGATGTTCGATCGGTTGAAGACATTTCTTGGTGCCCCCGAATCCAAATCCTCGCGCTCCGCACAGGTGCTAGCCTTTGCGTCCGGCGGCCGCGCACGGTGGACGCCGCGCGATTATGCGGCGCTGGCGCGCGAGGGGTATCTCGCCAACGCGGTGGTGCATCGCGCGGTACGGATGATCGCGGAGAACGCGGCGTCGTGCGTCTATCTATTGTACGAAGGCGCGCGGGAACTGGAAGCGCACCCACTGGCGCGACTTCTGGCGCGGCCCAACCCGAAGCAGGATGGCGCAAGCCTGTTCGAGACGCTGTATGCGCACATGCTGCTGTCCGGCAACGCCTATGTCGAAGGCGTGGCACTGGATGGCGATGTGCGCGAACTCTACGTGCTGCGGCCCGACCGTATGAAAGTGGTACCGGGCGCGGACGGCTGGGCTGAGGCCTACGAATACAGCGTCGGCGCGCGCAGCGTGCGGTTCGATCAATCGGCGCAGAGGGTGCCGCCGATTTTGCATCTGACGTTCTTTCATCCGCTCGACGACCATTACGGCCTGGCACCGCTGGAGGCGGCCGCCGTCGCGGTCGATACCCACAACGCAGCGGCGAAATGGAATAAGGCGTTGCTCGACAACGCGGCGCGGCCTTCGGGCGCGCTGGTCTATGCCGGGCCGGAAGGCACGGTACTCTCGGACTCGCAGTTCGAGCGGCTGAAGCGCGAACTCACCGACACCTATCAAGGCGCGGCCAATGCGGGGCGGTCGTTGCTGCTCGAAGGCGGGCTCGACTGGAAGGCGATGTCGCTCACGCCGAAGGACATGGATTTTCTTGAAGCCAAGAACGCCGCCGCGCGCGAGATCGCGCTCGCCTTCGGTGTGCCCCCGATGCTCCTCGGAATTCCCGGCGACAACACCTATGCGAATTTTCAAGAAGCTAACCGCGCGCTGTGGAGGCAGACGATTTTGCCGCTGGCTTCGCGCGTCGGGCAGGCGCTGGCACAATGGCTCGGCCCGCAATTCGGCAACAATCTGCGGCTTGCGATCGACACCGACCGCATCGACGCGCTGGCCGCCGATCGTTCGGCGCTGTGGGACCGGATCGAGCGCGCGCAGTTTCTCACGCTCAACGAAAAACGCGAAGCCGCCGGCTACGCCCCTGTGAAGGACGGGGATAGATTTGAGTGAGCGTGGGAACCCGCGTCAGGCTGGTTGCAAAACCAGAAAGGACGATTACCTTCAGACCATCGTCAACAACGAAAGGAGGTGGTCCAGTGTCTTATTCCAAGCGCTGTCACCTCGCTGAGGCCGCCCGCTAAGCTCGATTGAGCTTCGGACAGGGCGGTTCTCCCGCCTGGTTCAGCGAGATTCGGAAGAGAAGGCGCATCGAGCGAAAGCTCGGTGCGCCTTTTTCATGCCCTTATCGGAAAGCTGGCGATCCGCAATGAACGATTTGATCCGCACATTCACGGAGCGCGGTGACCTCGCGCATCTGGCGCTGTTTCTGTGGGCGGCAGCGGCGAGCGCCGCATTTTTATTCACGTTGCGCGAATTGGCAGCTGCCTCGCGCCGGTTCGATGATTTCGTGCGCGAATTGTCTTTGTTCAACCGGCGGGCACGCCGCCGCAAACCAATGGATTGACGATGGACGAACTGCATACAGTAATTCAATCGATCAGCGGCGAGACGAAAGCCAAGCCCGCGCATCTCACGGTGTTTCGCGAATTCCTCGCGCACCTTGAAAAGATCCAGCACAAGGCGCCACGCGCGCCGGTGAAGGCTGCCGCCAAACCGGCGAAGCGCAAGCCGCGCCGCGCGAAGTAGCGCGCCACTCAAAGTCTTTCACCGTCAGCCTTCCCACCTTGCATTCTGCGAGAACGCCCATGCATGCGCCGTTGCCATCCACGTCTCGCGTCTCGTTCACGAGTGACGGCGCTGTCGAGGGATACGCCAGCCTGTTCGGCGAGGTCGATCAGGCGCGCGATATGGTCATGCCTGGCGCGTTTACGCAGACGCTGCAGAACCGTGGGCTGCGCCGCATTCCGATGCTGTTTCAGCATGACCCGTCCGAACCCGTCGGCATCTGGCTGGAACTACGCGAGGACTGGCGCGGGCTGTGGGCGAGGGGGCGCCTCATTCCTGAGGTCGCGCGCGGACGCGAACTGCTGGCGCTGGTGCGCGAAGGCGCGATCGACGGCCTCTCGATCGGCTATCGCACGGTACGTGGCCGGATCGATCCGAAAACCCGCATCCGCAGGCTTTACCAGGTCGATCTCTGGGAGGTGTCCATCGTCACCTTTCCGTTGCTCACGGGTGCGCGCGTGCATGCGGTGAAGGGACGTGCACGACAGAAATGTTTTTCAACCGCTTCATGAAGGAGAACCCTATGGATTACGACATTCAGGACCATGCGCCGGAACATAAATCCGGTATCGCTCCCGCCGCGCGCGGCGAGCACGACCAGATCATGCAGATGTTCGAGGAGTTCAAGGCGGCGAACGACGAGCGCGTGGCTTCGCTCGGCCATCGCGCCGACGTGCTGCTGGAAGAAAAGGTCGATCGCATCAACGGTGCGCTCGACGCGCAGATGAAGCGGATCGACGAACTGGCGCTGAAATCGGCGCGGCCTTCGCTTGACGGCAGCCGCGCCCGCCACAGCGACAATACGGCGCGCGAGCACAAGAGCGCGTTCGATGCCTATGTGCGTTCGGGCGAGACGTCGGCGCTGCGCCAGATCGAGACCAAGGCGATGTCGGCGGGCAGCAACGCTGATGGCGGCTATCTGGTGCCGACCGAACTCGAGCACGAGATTGGCCAGCGGCTGGCGGCGATCTCGCCGATCCGCGCCATCGCTTCGGTGCGCGAGATTTCCGGCGGTGTCTACAAGAAGCCGTTCATGACCGCGGGCCCCGCCACCGGTTGGGTGGGCGAGACGGATTCACGTTCGCAAACCACGTCGCCGACGCTCGATGCGCTGTCGTTCCCGGCGATGGAGCTTTACGCCATGCCGGCGGCGACCGCGACGCTGCTCGACGATTCTGCGGTGAACATCGACGAATGGATCGCCTCGGAGGTCGAACTGACCTTCGCGGTGCAGGAGGGCGCCGCGTTCGTCAACGGCGATGGCAGCAGCAAGCCGAAGGGCTTTCTCAACTACACTGCGGTGGCCAATACATCGTGGGCGTGGGGCAGCCTCGGCTATGTGGCCTCTGGTTCAGCCGGTGCATTCCCTGCGTCCGATCCGTCCGACGTGCTGGTCGATACCATCTACGCGCTGAAGGCGGGTTACCGGCAGAACGGCGCCTTCGTGATGAACCGCAAGACGCAGGCTGCAATCCGCAAGTTCAAGGACACGGGCGGCGCATATCTGTGGCAGCCGCCGGCGCAGGCGGGCGGCCGCGCCTCGCTGATGACGTTCCCGCTGGTGGAAGCCGAGGACATGCCGGACATCGCCGCGAATTCGCTGTCGATCGCGTTCGGCGATTTCAAACGCGGCTATCTGATCGTGGACCGGCTCGGCGTGCGGGTGCTGCGCGATCCGTATTCCGCCAAGCCTTACGTGCTGTTCTACACGACGAAGCGCGTCGGCGGCGGCGTTCAGGACTTCGACGCCATCAAGCTGGTGAAGTTCGCAGCGAGCTGAGGCTGCTCGCTCAGTGGCGGACCTGCCTGCCTGCCGCAGGCGGGTCTGTCCGCGCTTAACCCCTCGTTCACCTCTGGCGTCATAATGTTACCGATTATGATGGTTTGGGCCGTGGATGCTGGCTGCCAATTTTGAGGTGGGGCGTGGTTCAGAACAGACGCTTTGCGCGTGTCAAACCCTCGGGGCGCATTTCAAGCTCCGGCAAGATTGCGATCGATGCCAAGTCGCCGCTGATCGATTGCTTCATCATCGATTATGGTGCCGGCGGTGTGTGTCTGCAGGTCAACCCCGGCGTGGTGCTGCCGAAGCGTTTCGAACTGATCCACGGCGCCATCAAGAAGAAGTGCCGCGTCGCCTGGACCAACGGCCGACGGGTTGGGGTCGCGTTTCAGTAAGAGTGCCGATTGCGCCTAAGAAAATGGCCCCGGTGAGGGGGCCATTTGTTTTAGTAGGTCCGAGTGTGTTCCTTGATCACCACCGTATTGTGCCGGTGGCCCCGGTCCCAGCCGTGATGCCGGCCGCGATCCCATCCGTGGTGCCAGCCGCGATCCATGTGATGGTGATGATGGCCCTTCTTGATCACGATGGTCTCGGCCGAGGCCATGGTCGGCGCTACAACAGCCAGCGCGCAGAGTGTCGCGAATGCGAAAGCAATTTTCTTCATTTCAAATCCTCCTCCATTAGGCGGAGGATGAACCTATGGCCGATGATGATGTTCCTGTCGTCACGTCCATAATTTTCTGAATGGCTGTTCAGAAACGCCACTTTCTATGGGGTTTTTTGTACGCGCCACGAATCCGCGGATTCTGACAACGAGTCGTGGCAAGATATAAATCGCGATTGCCGGAGAAGAGGACTGCTCCAATGCGTATCCTGGTTTTTGTATCTTTTGCTCTTGCTGCGCTGGCAAATCTATCCCCATGCTTCGCCCGCGGCGGTGCGCCGAACTTGATGGATTCACCCGGCTATCAGCGCCGGCTTCAGGAATCGCGGCAGCAATTGCAGGCGCAACCCGCGCCCGCGCAGCCCGTGGTTCATCACAGGAAGAAGCGCAAGCGCAGCCATTGATCCGCGAAGGGGCGGTGAGTGCCTTGTGTTCGCTAGAACCGTCCTCCAGCTTCGACGCCGACATAGCCGCCGATGCGGATGCACGTATTGCTGTCCGCCGCGCGGACGAAGCCCGCGCCATACTGCGCACAGGGGTTGTGTGACGGCGCACGGGGCGTGAGGGTTGTCGTCGCTTCATGCGCGGGATGTTTTCGCGGCTTGTGCTTTTGCTGCTGCTGTTCCGCGGATGCAGAGGCGGTGCATGCCAGCGCCAGGAGCGCCGCGAGCGAAACGGTCAGGAACGGTTTGCGTGGCATCGATGTCCTCCGCTGCAGTGATGGGCACGGCTTCGTCAGAGTGGCGCACCCCAGCTTCGCGCGGTCTGCACGACCCAGTCTCTATATAATGTCAGAGGCGTCACGCCGGTGATGCCTCCGCAGCCATTGGTGAAGTTCGGGCCGGTGGACCAGCTGACCACGCCGGCAACGATGCTGCGGCCGTTTTGATCCTCGAACATCGGCGCGCCGGAATCGCCGGTGCAGCCGCCCATGCCGGGACGCTTGTTCTGAGTCTGCGGGTCGGTGAGGCGGACCTGCAGAGTGCCGGGCTTGCCCGTCACGGTGAGAGAAGCCGCGCGTGCCGTGCCGACATCGTTGCCGCTCGGCGTGCTGGAGCCGATGCCTGCGATGGTGAACATCGCGCCCGGCTCCACGGGCAGGCGCGGCGCACCGAGCGCGACCGGCGACTTGCCGGGCATCGGCGCGGGCAACTGCACAAGCGCCAGATCGGCGGTGGCGCGATGCGCAGCCATGGCCTGCGCGCTGTAGCGCGGGTGGGTGAGGGCCTTGCGCGGTGTAATGAGGCGCGGCGGTTTCGAGGAATAGTCCACCACACGCAGTGAATTGCTCGATGACACACAATGTGCGGCGGTGAGCACCACCGTCGGCGCGATCACGGTTCCGGTGCATACAACACCATTCGGCCCGATCACTGTGACGAGCGAATGCGCGACCGCACCGCTCGGCGCGGAGCGGCTGCCGGTGACGGCATGCGCGGGACACGCGAGCGCGGACAATAGGATGAATGCGGAAGCGAGGCGAGGCGGCGTCATGGGCGCAGCTTGAGCCTGCGCGCGAGGGTTTTGTCAACTGAAAGAGAAGTGAGCCGATGGCCGCCATTCTTCTGACACCGCCGGAGGCCGAGCCGCTCTCGGTCAGTGACGCAAAAGCGTATCTGCGCGTGGAAACCGACGACGACGATGTGCTGATCGCCAGTCTGATCGCGGCGGCGCGCAGCCATGTCGAGGCACTTGGCCGCTGCGCGCTGCTGACACAGAGCTGGCGGCTGGTGCTGGATGGCTGGCCCCCGGACGGACGCATCAAGCCGAAGCTCGCTCCGCTGTCTGCTGTCACTGCCGCGCGTGTCTATGACGAGGCGGGGACAGCGCATGTGATCGATGCGGAGAATTTCGTGCTCGATGCCGCGCAAGGCGTGATCGCGGTGCGGCCTTGTGTGATGCCGCAGCCGGGGCGCGCCACGGCGGGAATCGAGATCGATGTTGTCGCTGGATTTGGCGATGCGGGCGGCGACGTGCCGCAGGCTTTGATGCAGGCGCTGCGAATGATGGTCGCACATTGGTACGACAATCGCGGGCTGATCGCCATCGGCGCCAGCATCGTGGTGATGCCGCCGAGTGTCAACGCGCTGATCTCCTCGCATCGGGTGCTGTCGCTATGATCGATCCGGGACAGTTGCGGACGCGGCTGCTGCTGCAGCAGCCGATCGAGACGCCGGACGATCAGGGCGGCGTGATGCGCGCTTGGTCATCTTACGGCAATGCGTGGGCGAAGGTCGTGCCATTGACCGCACTGCCGGGCGTAGAGGCGGATGCAAGCGGCGCCACGCAAAACTATCGCATCACCATGCGCGCGAATTTCAGCCTCACGTTGCAACACCGGCTGGTGGAGGGCGCGAAGGTCTACCAGATCGTCGCGGTCCGGAACTCCGACGACCGCCGTTACATCGAGATCGATGCGCAGTTGCGCGTTCAATGAGGCCTTCGACATGACCCCATCCAACGTGGCGCTGCGCGCGGCCATTCACACGGCCTTGCGCGGTGATAGTGCGCTGGCTGCCGTGCTTGGCGACAATCGTATCTATGACGAGCCGCCGCGCAATACTGCCTTTCCCTATGTGACGCTCGGCGAGGCGCGGCTGATGGATTCCTCCGGCGACGGCGGCGAGACGCAGGAACACCAGCTGACGCTGCATGCCTGGTCGCGGCAGGGTGGCCATCGCGAGGCGCATATGATCGCGGGTGCGCTGTTGCAGGCGCTGGATGATGCGCCGCTGTCGCTCGAGGACAACCGTCTCGTCAACCTGCGCTTCTCTCTGGCGGACATTCGCCGCGAGAACGACGGCAAGACCTATCACGCGCTGGTGCGCTTTCGCGCGGTGACCGAGCCTGCAGTCTGATCGCGGACAAACACATCGAACATCCAAGGAGACGCCATGGGCGCGCAAAAGGGCAAGGACTTGCTCCTGAAAATGAACGACGGTACGGACTATGTCACGGTCGCGGGCCTGCGAAGCCGCAAGATCGCGTTCAACGCCGAGACGGTGGACGTGACGCATGCGGAGTCGGTGGATCGCTGGCGCGAACTGCTGGAAGGCGCGGGCGTCAAGCGCGCGTCGATCTCTGGACGCGGGTTGTTCAAGGATGCGGCCTCCGACGCGCTGGTAAGGCAGGCGTTCTTCGATGGTGCGATCAATGCGTGCCAGGTGGTGGTGCCGGATTTAGGCACCATTGAGGGGCTGTTCCAGATCTCCGGCCTGGAATTTTCCGGCGAGCACAATGGCGAAGTGACGTTCGACCTCGGACTTGAATCCGCGGGCGCGCTGACCTTCACCGCGCTGTAGGAGAGGACGATGGCGAACTCTCATCGCGGCGAGATTGAAGCCTTGCTTGGCGACCGAATGCGCACGCTGGTCCTGACCCTTGGCGCGCTGGCGGAACTGGAGAGCGCGTTTGGCGCCGCCGACCTGATGGCGTTGGCGGAACGCTTCGGCACCGGGCGGCTGTCGGCGCGCGATCTTGTCCGCATTATTGCTGCCGGGCTTCGCGGCGCGGGCGAGAGCGTGAGCGATGATGAGGTGGCGGCCTTGCGGGTCGAGGGTGGGGTGACGGGTTATGTCCGCATCGCCGCCGACCTGATCGCCGCGACGTTCGATGGCGCGTGAGCGATGAAGCCTTTCCCCTGGAATGAGGCCATCGGCTTCGGGCTTGGCGTGTTGCGGCTGCCGCCTGCGCAGTTCTGGGCGATGACGCCGCGCGAACTGGCTTTCGCGATCCGTGGAGTATGCGGGACCGTGGCGGAGCCGATCGATCGCGCATCGCTCGACGCGTTGATGAAACAGTTTCCGGATCTCGCGGAGGTCAAACCATGAGTGATACGTTCACCAATCTGGACGATGCGACGCAAGCTGCGAGCAATCTCGCGTTACGGGTACGCGACCTTGAACTGGGCGCGACGTCCTTCTCGCGGGCGATGACGCAGGCTTTTGCAATTTCCGTCGCCGGCGGCAAGCAATTCGATGACGTGCTGAAATCGCTCGCGCTGCGGCTGTCCAGTCTGTCGCTCAATGCCGCGTTGAAGCCGGTGCAGAATTCCATCGCAAGCGGCATCGGAAACCTGCTGTCGGGACTGACCGGAACGGGCGCATCCGCCAACACGGCGGTTGCGGCGGCAAGCGGCGCGGTGAAGCCGTTCGCATCCGGCGGGGTCATCGGCGCGCCGACTTACTTTCCGTTGATGCAGGGCGGTGTCGGCCTTGCAGGCGAGGCGGGGCCGGAAGCGATCATGCCGCTCAAGCGCGGGCCTGATGGACGCCTTGGCGTCGCGGGCGCGGGCGGCGGCGTCAACAACATCACGGTGCAGATCGCGACGCCGGACCCCGGCAGCTTCCGCCGCTCGGAAAGTTATATCACCGGCCGGATCGCGCGCGCTGTCGCGCGTGGCCAGCGCAGCCTGTAGGCGCGGGGAGTTCGATGATATCTTTTCACGAAATTCTATTCCCGCTCGACATCGCGCTGAAAAGCGCGGGCGGGCCGGAGCGCCGCACCGAGATTGTCGCGTTCGGCTCCGGGCGCGAGCAGCGCAACGCACGCTGGGCGCATTCGCGGCGACGGTATGATGCAGGCTACGGCGTGAAGACGCTCACCGCCTTGCAACAGGTAGTGGCGTTCTTCGAGGAGCGGCGCGGACAACTTTATGGGTTTCGCTGGCGCGACCGGCTCGATCATTCCTCCGCATCCGATGATGCGGCACCATCGCCGCTCGATCAGATGCTGGGCACGGGCGATGGCGTGCAGGCGCAGTTTCAACTGATAAAGACTTACGGCTCCAGCTACGCGCCTTACGCGCGCCCGATCGAGAAGCCGGTGCCGGGCAGCGTGCGCGTCGCCGTGGCGGGTGTGGAAGCAACAGCGGACACCGACTTCACCTTCGATACCACGACTGGGATCGTTACGTTTATGCCGGGGCATATTCCCACGTCCGGCGCGGCGGTGACGGCGGGTTTTCTGTTCGATGTGCCGGTGCGGTTCGATACCGACTATCTTGAAGTCGATCTGTCGGCGTTCGCCGCGGGCGCCATTCCGAAAATTCCTCTCGTGGAGATCAAGCCATGAGAGCAATTCCCTCCGCTTTGCAAGCGAAGCTCGATAGCGGCGTCACTACGCTGGCGCGATGCTGGATCGTGACGCGCCGCGACGGTGTGGTGTCTGGCTTCACCGATCACGATGGCGATCTTGTCATTGAAGGTGTGACATGCCGCGCCGGGACGGGATTCGGCACATCGGAAGCGACGAGCCGCTTCGATCTGTCGATCGATGGCGCGGAGATTTCCGGCGCGCTCGCGGCGGATTCTCTGACGGAAGCCGATCTTGCCGCCGGGCGGTTCGACGCGGCACGGGTTGATACCTGGCTGGTGGACTGGAGCGATGTCACCTTGAGGGTGCTGTTGTCGCGTGCCACACTCGGCGAGGTGAAACGCGAGGGCGAGGCGTTCAGCGCCGAACTGCGCGGGCTTGCCGACAAGCTATCGCAGGAAAGTGGGAGGCTCTACACCGCGCGTTGCGCCGCCGATCTAGGCGATGCGCGTTGCAAGATTGCGCTCGATGCGGCGGGTTTGAATGGTGCCGGTACCGTTTCACGCCTGCTGGGCGTGTCCGCCATCGCGGTGGAAAGTCTTGAGGGTTTTTCGGAGGGGATTTTCACCGCCGGATGCCTCACATGGACGAGTGGCGCGAATAGTGGTCTCGCGGTCGAGATCAAGGAACATCGTCTTGGCGGCGGCGAGGTGCAACTCACGCTGTGGCAGGCGATGAGCGAGATCATCGCAATTGGCGATGCCTTCACCATCACCGCCGGTTGCGACAAGCGGTTCGAGACGTGCCGCGATCGCTTCGCCAACAGCATCAACTTTCGCGGCTTTCCGCACATTCCCGGCAATGACTTCGTCATCGCCGGCGTCAATGCATCCGCCAACAACGATGGCGGCTCGCTCGTCTCCTGATGGATCAGGCCATGATAACTCGTTTGACCCGCGCCGCCATTGTTGCGGAGGCGCGAAGCTGGATCGGCACGCGCTATCGCCACCAGGGATCGCTGAAAGGCGTGGGGTGCGATTGCCTCGGCCTAGTGCGTGGCGTCTGGCGCAACTGCATCGGCGCTGAGCCGGAGTTGCCGCCGCCATATGCGCCCGACTGGGCAGAAGCGCATGGCGAGGAAACGCTGGCGCAGGCGGCTATGCGGCATCTCATGAGGACCGAGGTGGGCGACATCGGCGCGGGCGACGTTCTGTTGTTTCGCTGGCGCGAGGGTTTCGTCGCCAAGCACGTCGCCATCGCAAGCGGCGAAGACACCATGATCCACGCCCATGACGGCGCGGCGGTGTGTGAGGTCGCCTTCACGCCATGGTGGCGGCGGCATCTTGCGCACGCGTTTCGTTTTCCCGGAGTCATCGAATAATGGCGGCGCTGGTTCTTTCCGTTGCGGGCGGCGCGGCCGGTGCGGTGTTCGGCCCGGCAGGTGCGATCGCCGGGCGTATCGCCGGCGCGCTTGCGGGCAACATGATCGATCAGGCGCTGTTCGGCTCGACCGCGCGTAGCGTGACCGGGCCGCGGCTCGCCGATCTCGACGTGATGGCCTCGACCGAAGGCGCGCCGATCCCGCGATTGTACGGACGTGCGCGATTGTCGGGGCAGGTGATCTGGGCGACACGGCTGGAGGAGGTGGTGTCCACCAGCAGCCAGACCACCGGCGGCAAGGGCGGACTTGGCGGCGCGACCGCCACCACGACCACCACGACCTATTCCTATTACGCCAATTTTGCCGTCGGCCTGTGCGAGGGCGAGATTGGAAGCGTCGGCCGGATCTGGGCCGATGGCGACCTGCTCGACACATCGACGCTGACGATGCGTGTGCATCGCGGCGGCGAGGACCAGTTGCCGGACGATCTGATCGTGGCGAAGGAGGGTGCGGATAATGCGCCGTCCTATCGCGGCCTCGCTTATGTAGTGTTCGAGCGGTTGCCGCTGGCCGATTTCGGCAATCGCATTCCGCAACTGTCGTTCGAGATCGTGCGGCCTGTCGGCGCGCTGGAGCGCATGACGCGCGCGGTGACGCTCATTCCGGGTTCCACGGAGTTCGGTTACGAGACATCCGCCGTGGTGCGTGTGCTCGGCCCCGGCCAGTCCGCGCCGGAAAACCGTCACGTCACCATTGCGGCGTCCGATGTGATGGCCTCGCTCAACGATCTACAGGCGACGTGTCCCAATCTCGAGCGTGTCGCCATCGTGGTGGCGTGGTTCGGCAGCGATCTGCGCGCGGGCGAATGCAAGGTCCGGCCCGGCGTCGATAATGCGATCAAGGTGACGTCCGGCGGCACATGGTCGGTCGCGGGCGTGACGCGGCCGGATGCGTATCTGGTATCCAGCATCGATGGTGTGCCGTCTTATGGCGGCACGCCCTCCGATGACAGCGTGATTCACCTCATTACGGATCTGAAAACGCGGGGCCTCAAGGTCACGCTGTATCCGTTTTTGATGATGGACATTCCACCCGACAATGTGCTGCCCGATCCCTGGAGCGACGCATCATCGCAGCCAGCCTATCCGTGGCGCGGGCGCATCACGTGCGATCCCGCACCGGGCATGAGCGGCTCGCCTCAGGGGACAGCGGACGCGGCCACGCAGGTTGAAGCGTTCTTTTCCGGCGATGATGTCAGCGGTTGGAATTACCGCCGCATGATCTTGCACTACGCTTCGCTCGCGGCCTCCTGTGGTGGCGTGGATGCATTCCTAATCGGCTCGGAGTTGAAAGCGCTGACGCGCGTGCGTTCCGGTGCGGGCGTCTATCCCGCGGTGACGGCGCTCGCCACATTGGCTGCCGACGTGAAGGCGATCGTCGGATCGTCCACGCTCATTACTTATGGCGCGGACTGGACCGAGTATGGCTCGGACGTAGTGACGCCCGATGCCTCCGAGGTGCGTTTTCCGCTGGATGCGCTGTGGGCGTCGTCTGCTATCGATGCGGTCGGGATCGACTACTACGCGCCGCTGTCCGACTGGCGCGACGAAGCGGGTCATCTGGATACGGCGGAGTTCTCCTCAATCTACGAGCGCGATTATCTGAAAAGCCGCCTGCAAAGTGGTGAGGCTTATGACTGGTACTACGCCAATGACGCCGCGCGCACCGCGCAGACGCGTAGTCCTATCACCGATGGCCTTGGCAAGCCGTGGGTGTTTCGCGCCAAGGACATCTGGACCTGGTGGAGCAATCCTCACCACGAGCGTGTCGGCGGCGTTGAGCTTGGCACCGCGACGGCGTGGACACCGTGCAGCAAGCCGGTCTGGCTGACGGAGATCGGCTGCCCCGCAGTGGACAAAGGCACAAACCAGCCGAGCGTATTCCCGGATGCGAAGTCGTCCGACGGCAATGTGCCGTATTTTTCGAACGGCCAGCGCGACGACCTGATTCAGCGCCGGATGCTTGAGGCGGTGCTCGGCGCATTCGATCCTGCTTTCGGCGGCGACGAGACGCACAATCCTGTTTCGCCTATCTACGGCGGGCCGATGATCGACGTTTCCGGTATCCATCTGTGGACCTGGGACGCGCGGCCTTATCCGGTGTTTCCGCTCGCGAGCGACGTCTGGAGCGATGCGCCGAACTGGCAGACCGGGCACTGGCTGACCGGGCGGCTCGGCGGTGCGCCGCTCGACGCCACGGTCGCGACGTTGTTGCAGGACGCATCCATCACGGATGTTGATGCTTCCTCGCTGCGCGACGCTTGCGACGGTTACGTGGTGGACCGGCCAATGACGCCGCGCGCGATGATCGATCCGCTCGCCACGGCCTATGCCTTCGATGCGGCGGCGGTCGGTGACAATCTCATGTTTGTGCCGCGCGGCGGCATGCCGGTGATGGAGATTTCGGAGGACCAGCTTGTCGATCCTGAAAAGGATGCGCCGGCGAAACTGACGCGCGCGCAGGAAACCGAACTGCCGCGCGAGGTGAGCTTCGGTTACACCGACGCCTCGGTGGACTATCGCCGCGCCGCCGTCACCTCGCGACGTCTGGTCGGCGGCGCCACCCGTGCATTGCATTCGGATCTTGCCGTCGTCACCAACGATGCCGCTGCGACACGGCGCGCAGATATCTGGCTGCAGGATCTGTGGGCAGGGCGCGAGAGCATTTCATTCGCGCTCGGCATGGAGCATCTGACGTTAACGCCGGGCGATGTCGTCGGCGTTACGATCAAGGGCCGGCGGCGGCTTTATGAAGTCGGCGAGCTGGTCGATACCGAACAGCGGCAGATCAGCGCACGCAGCATCGATCCAGACATTTTCAACGTGCCGCTGCCGCAACCGCGCCAGAGCGTGCCGGCAATTCCGCCTGCGCTCGGCCCGGTTCAGGCGCTCGCGCTCGATCTACCGATGCTGGATTCGTCCGATCCGCCGGTGCTGACGCGGCTTGCGGTGTTTGCAAATCCGTGGCCGGGCTCGGTCACGATCTGGCAGTCATCGGACGGCCTGAGTTTCGAGCGCGCGGCGACGGTTTTCGTTCCATCGGTGATGGGCGAGACGCTCGATGCGCTGCCTGCAAGTCCCGCCGCGTGCTGGGATCGAGGCAGTGACGTGCGGGTGCGGCTCTATGGCGGCACGCTGACATCGCTCGCGGATGCCAATGTGCTCAACGGCGCCAACGCTGCGGCGATCATGAACGCCGACGGCGCGTGGGAGGTGATTCAGTTCGCGCAGGCCGAGCTTGTCGATGACAGGACTTATCGGCTGAGCCGATTGTTGCGCGGGCAGGTGGGCAGCGAATACGCCATAGCCGCGTCGCTGCTTCCGGGCGCGCCGTTCGTATTGCTCGACGAGCACTTGATCGAGATCGCGCGCGGCATCGGCACGCTGGACCGGACGAGTGATCTGCGGATCGTCGCCACCGGCCGTAGCCACGATGATCCCTCGGCGCTGGCGATGACGCTGGTGCCACAAGCAACAGCTTTGATACCGCTGTCGCCGGTGCATCTGCATGCAGCGCGCAACAATGACGGCGACATCGCGATCTCCTGGATACGCCGCACCCGCAAGGACGGCGATGGCTGGGGCGTCGAGGTGCCGCTCGGCGAGGATGCCGAGGCTTACGAGATCGACATCCTGTCGGGCAATACAGTGAAGCGCACGCTTTCGGTGAACGCGCCTGTGGCGACATATTCCGCAGCGGATGAAGTCGCCGATTTCGGCGGCCCGCAGACGAGCCTCACCATTCGGGTTTTCCAGCTGTCCAGCACGGTCGGGCGCGGCCATTCCGCACAATCCACTTTCGCGCTTTGAGGATCACATGACAGAGACGGCCAATCTTGGCCTGCCGTTCATCGACGGCAGCCAGGCGCAAAAACATGTCACGCATAACGAGGCACTCCGGATTCTGGATGACGCGATCCAGATCACGGTGCTCGACAGCACGCTCACCGTGCCGCCATCCTTGCCGGTGGATGGCGAACGCCACATCGTTGCGAGCGGCGCAACCGGCGCATGGGCCGGGCATGGCAGTTCAGTTGCGACATGGGAGACCAATGCATGGCGCTTTCTCGCGCCGAAAGCGGGGTGGTGCGTGTGGTCCGTCGCAGACGATGCTCTGCTGGTGTTCGGTGGCAGTGCGTGGGCACCGGTGACGACAGCGGGCGGGACCTTTTCATCCAACAACCTGCCGAATGTGGGGATCAATGCCACGGTCGCGGACTCCAACCTTCTGACCGTTCACTCCAACGATGCGCTGCTCAACGCGATCGACACCACGGACGGCGGCACCGGCGACGTCCGGCTGCAACTGTCAAAGTCGGCGGCAGCGAATACGTCGTCGGTGGTGTTTTCGGATGCGTTCTCCGGACGCGCGGAATTCGGCCTAACGGGAGACGACGATTTTCATCTCAAGGTCAGCGCGGACGGCACGACTTGGTGTGACGCACTCAGGTTCGATCGTACCACGGGGCGGGTGTCGTTTCCCGCAGGCGGTGCGCGTGAGGTTCTCACCGCCAATCGCACCTACTATGTTCGCACTGATGGTAGTGACAGCAATGACGGATTGAGCAACGCATCGAGCGGCGCGTTCCTGACTATTCAAAAGGCGATCAACACAACCGCATCGCTCGACATCTCGATCTACAACGTCACGATCCATGTTGCATCCGGCACATATACAGGGAGTGTCCTGGTCAATGGCCCGTTCGTTGGCTCAGGAAGCGTTTCTATCGTTGGCGACACATCCACCCCGTCCAATGTTCTAATCTCCACGACATCTGCCGCTTGCATCACCGTACAAAATGGCGGTTCGCTTTCGGTCGGCGGATTTAAATTCAGGACGACGACGTCCGGAGATGGAATCGACGTTACATCCAACGGCACGGTGACCATTGTCGGAGCGGTTGAATTTGGTGCGCTGGCCTCTGGAAGCGTCCATATCAGTGCCGCGAATGGCGGCAAGCTTTTTAACATCGGCGGCGGAAACATCACCGTTTCGGGCGGTGCATACGCTCATATCTATGCCCAGCAACTGGGCGGTGTCGTCTATGCCGGGGTGACAGTTACACTGTCTGGAGTCCCAGCCTTTTCATCGTTCTTTGCAGGGGCAAACAATATGGGGTTTTTCAGGTCGGCAGGCGTGACTTACTCCGGCTCAGCAGCCGGATCGCGTTATTTTGCGTCGACCAATTCAGTCACTCAAACAGACGGTGCCGGGGCATCGGCTCTTCCCGGCAACTCCGCCGGTACCACGTCCTCCGGCGGGCAGTATCTCTAAGGTTTAAGCCAGAACCGGTTTTAGACCGGAAGCGCCAGCCATCATCAGGAGGAGCCAATGCTGAGGTCCGCCATCGCCCCGGCGGCCGAACCCTTGCGCATGGGTCCGGCCGGGCTCGAACTCGTGCGCGCTTTCGAGTCCTGCATGAAGGCCGTGCCGAACCGGAAAGGGTTTTTCGCCACCTACATGGATTCGGCAGGTGTGCTCACCATCGGCTGGGGGCACACCAATCATCATCTGCCGCGCTTTGCATCCGGCGCGATCTGGTCACGCGCGGAATGCGATGCCGCGCTGGCAGGCGACATGATGACATTCGAACGCCACGTTCATGATCTCTGCCAAATCCATCTTGAGCAGCATGAATTCGATGCGCTGGTGTCGTGGTCGTTCAACACCGGTGGCCCGGCGCACGCGACGTTGTGGAGAAAACTCAACGCAGGCGACAGGGCTGCGGTGCCGCGCGAACTGGCGAAGTGGAACAGGGCAGGCGGCCGCGTTCTGGCGGGCCTGACGCGCCGCCGCAAGGCGGAAGGCTTGATGTTCGCTGGCGATGTGAAAGGCGCGCTCGCCCTCGCGCTCGCCTGAGCCGGATATTACCAGTGGCCGCCGAGTTGAAGACCGGCGACGAAGAAGACAGCAAACGTGAGCGCCATCGCGCTGCCCGCGAGAAGCTGCTCGCGCAGCGATAAATCAAACCATGACATTTCGGCACTCGGTTCCATCGGGGTCGACGCGGCGCCGATACGGCCGCGCTGCCGCTCCAATATCGCGCCCGGCGCATCCGGGCAACCATCAACAAGGGGAACCATCATGACGTCAGACACGATCTGGCAGCTCATTCGCTATGCGCTGCTTCTCGCTTTCGGCCCTCTCATCACCAAGGGCTACTTGTCTTCCGATGAAGTCACGACCGTGACCGGCGCGGTCGGTGTGATCTTCACCACTGCCTGGGGCGTGTGGGTGAAGTACGGCACACGAACTACCACGGCCAGTCACGCCGCCAGGATCGACACGCCGCTCGTTGATCCTGCGACCGGCAAGATCTCCACCAACTGAAAGGACTGTCCATGCGAAACCTTCAGGTTGCCGCGGCGCTCGCCCTGTCGCTGGCGCTCGCGAACTGCACCACTGTCTTGCCGTCGGTGAGCATCTCCAATGCCGTCGCCTTGAATACGGTCTACGGCGTCGCGAATGCCTATGGCATCGCCGTCAACGCCGCGAACGCATACAAGGCGTTGCCGCTCTGCGCGACGGGCACCAGACCCAGCGCCACGAACATCTGCGCCAAGCGCTCGGTGATCGTGAATCTGCAAAGTGCGATGAGCCGCGCGCGGCTCGCCGTGAACAATGCGGTCGCGTTTCAGAAAGCCTATCCCACTCTCGACGTGACGAATGTCGTCGCTGCCGCACAGGCGGCGTTGAGCGACGTTCAGGCTGTCCTTGCATCAGGAGCGAACTGACATGGTGAGCGCAGCAGACATCGAAGCCGGCGTGGCGATTGCGGAAGCGATTGTGAGCACCATCGTGAAAGTCGCACCCGCAATCCAACAGGGAGTTATATCGTCTCTGCCTTATGTGCAGGCGATCGCCGGACTTATTCAGGGCACTAACGCAACGCAGGAGCAGATTGACGCCACTCTGGCGCAGATCAATGCGGCGACTGATGAGTTCTTGAAGCCGCTGCCGACTGACGATGGTTCCACCACGACCTGACGGCGCCCGCCTGTGTCGTGGTACCCCGACACCATGATCGGAGCGGTAGAGTGAAAAGGTGTGCGGCAAATTCCGCCTGGTGAGACGAATGCCCGGCCAGAAACGCACCATTTAAGCGATTTTTCAATTTCGCATTTTATGGATTGGCCAATGTAACCGAGCACACTGGTATTGGAGATGGAGCAGAAGCAAAGGCGCAAAGCCGATCGGATTCAATTCGGCAAGGGCTTCGCCATGAGGATCATCGCGATCGATGGTTCATGGGTTCGGGCCTGCAACATCCTCGACGTGTCGGAAGAGGGGGCGCTGCTCCACTTTGAAAAATCACTGAGCGGTCTCAACCTCGATGAATTCTTTCTGGCGCTGTCTTCGACCGGCGTCGCCTTTCGCCGCTGCAAAATGGCGTGGGTCAATGGCGAACAGATGGGGGTCCACTTCATCTGGGCGAACGAGCGTCCTCCCGCCAAAGGCGGCGGTCGTCCGGCCTAGACCCGGCCCGGCAGCTTTTCCAAGCCGCTGCCCCGCATCGGCGGGACCCGGCTCCCTCCTGACGAAAATGTAAGCTTTTCCGGGTGGATGCATTCATTTGCCATTCACGCCCATGCGGGTCATCTTGAATCCGTTCAACCCAGGATGCCGGAGACCGCCTTGCGCCTTCTCGTTGTCGAAGATGACCCCGACCTCAACCGCCAACTGACCGCCGCCTTGAGCGATGCGGGCTATGTGGTCGACCGCGCCTTCGACGGCGAAGAAGGGCATTTTCTCGGCGATAACGAGCCGTACGACGCCGTCGTGCTCGACATCGGCTTGCCGAAAATGGACGGCATTTCGGTGCTGGAATCCTGGCGGCGCAACAAGCGGGTGATGCCGGTCCTGATCCTCACCGCGCGCGACCGCTGGAGCGACAAGGTGCAGGGCTTCGACGCCGGCGCCGACGACTATGTCGCAAAACCCTTCCACCTCGAGGAAGTGCTGGCGCGCATTCGTGCGCTGCTGCGGCGTTCCACCGGTCATGCCCAGAGCGAATTGACCTGCGGGCCTGTGGTGCTCGACACCCGCACCGGCCGCGTAACGGTGGACGGCAATCCCATCAAGATGACATCCCACGAATACCGGTTGCTGGCCTATCTGATGCACCATGCTGGGCGCGTGGTATCGCGCACCGAACTCGTCGAGCATCTCTACGATCAGGACTTCGACCGCGATTCGAACACCATCGAAGTGTTCGTCGGCCGCATCCGTAAGAAGCTCGACGTCGACATCATCCAGACCGTCCGCGGGCTCGGCTATCTGCTGGCGCCGCCCACGACCGATGCGCGCTAACTCCCTCGCCACCCGGCTGTTCCTGTCGGCCGCCGTCTGGGTCGCGCTGATTCTCACCGTCACCGGCTTTGCACTCTCCTCGCTGTACAATCATTCGGTGGAGCGCGCCTTCGATCGCCGCCTCAACCTCTATCTGCGTACGCTGATCGCCGAGGTAGGGACGCCGGACGATCCCAAAAATCCCGAAAAGAGCATTCCCGCGCTCGGCGAGCCGTTGTTCGAACTGCCGTTGTCGGGCTGGTACTGGCAGATCGAAAGTATCGATTCCGCCAAGCAGGAAGCGCGCGCATCCCGTTCGCTCTGGGACGCGACGCTGCCGCGCCTCGATGAGAAAAGCATTCCTCTCACGGCATCGGGAGTGCGGCTCGGCTATGTCAAGGGGCCGGAAGATCAACCGCTGCGCATGGTGGAGCGTCCGATCGATCTCGGCACCGACGGCAAATATCTGGTCACCGTCGCGGGTGACGCCAACGAAATTTTCGACGAGACGCGATTGTTCGACTGGTATCTCGGCGGCACGTTCGCGGCGCTTGCCGCGGTTCTCCTGCTGACCACGATCTTTCAGGTCCGTTTCGGTCTTGCCCCGCTCAAGCGCATTTCCAACGCGCTCTCCGATATCCGCTCCGGCAAGGCCGAGCGGCTGGAGGGACGCTTCCCGGTGGAGATCGCGCCGCTGGCGCGCGAGACAAACGCCTTGCTCGATGCGAACCGCGCCATTGTCGAGCGTGCGCGCACCCATGTCGGCAATCTTGCTCATGCAATCAAAACGCCGTTGTCGGTGATCATCAACGAAGCCAATACGCATGGCTCCGACCCGTTCGCAGCCAAGATACTGGAGCAGGGCGATGTCATGCGCAGCCAGGTCGCCCATCATCTGGAGCGCGCCCGCATCGCGGCACGGTTGACGGTGGTGGCCACCATCACGGAGATCGAGCCCGTGATCGAAGGGCTGGTGCGGACGATGGAGAAAATCCATCGCGATCGTGGCGTGGTGATCGACTGGGAGGTGTCCGAAGGCGCGAAATTCCGTGGCGAGCGACAGGACCTTGAGGAGATGGTCGGCAACCTGATCGACAATGCCTGCAAATGGGCGGCTCGCCGGGTGCGGATTGGGGTTTCGGTGGTGCCGCCGGGGGACGAGGAACTGGACCCGACCCTGAGCATCGTCGTGGATGATGACGGCAAGGGGCTGTCGGTCGCCGAACGGGGGCAGATCGTCCAGCGCGGGCAGCGGTTGGACGAGTCGAAGCCCGGTTCGGGGCTGGGGCTGGCCATTGTTGTCGATCTGGCAGGGCTTTACGGCGGGAACCTGAAGTTCGACCGCGCTCCCATGGGCGGGTTGCGGGCCGAACTGGCGCTGCCAGGGGTAGTCTAAGGGCGGTATGACAGTCCGCTAACACTTTGACCGGACTTGGATAGCGGACCCGGATCGGTGGTGGGACGACAGCCATTCCTAACGCGATGTTAACGACGTGCGGGGTAAGGCTAAGGGAAGTGTCGCCTGTCCCGGCGGCTGGCAGCCTTTATGCATCCATGGGTCCCAAGTCACTCGAACGCCTGAAAGAATTTCTCGCGCAGCTTCCGCCGAAGTCGCAGGCGCTGCTGATGCGGGAGTTCGAGCGCGCCATCGAGCGTGGTGGCGACGACGCGATCGTGGCCAACATCGTTCTCGCCGAGTTGCGCAAGATCGTGCGCGCCCCCGACGAAAACACCACGCCCCGCACCGATGATCCCGCGCGTTTGCTATTCACACCGGTCGAACCGTTTTTGATCGAGGGCACGGGGGCGGTCAGGCCCGGACAGATCAGGCGCACTTCACTGGCGCCGGTCTGGATGTGGCTGTCGCGCGAAGGCGCTCCGACGGAGACTCAGACATACGAAGCAGTGCTGAAAAATCCGCAGGCAACCGCGACCGAGATCGATCGTGCGGTGCGTCAGATGCAGCTTGCGTCCGCGCAGGCGATCGAGGCGGCGGCCAGCGGTACGGACCGCCGTGGTTTTGGCCGCATCGGCACGCCTTCCGCAGTGGAAGATATTCCCGCGATCGGCGCCGTCCTCAAAATTCGCGAGTCGCTCGAGATTTTCGGCGCGCGCCTGCCGGGGCAGATACGCGCTTTGAACGAAGCACAAGTCGCTTCCGTCACCACGGCGATGAATCTGCCTTCACTGCAGACCCCGCAGGCTCTGCCTTTCGCCTTGTCGGTCGTGATGCAGCGGCTGATGTCGCCCTGGCAGGTGATCCGCCTGAGCATTTCTGTGGCGGCCTCCGACGACGAGGTTCGCGTGGCGGGCACGCCCTACGGGGTCGCTGTCACCATGGCAATCCACGATCTGTCGCGTCTTGTGGGAGAACTGCGCAACGACGTCCGTCGCGGAAAGTTCGACGACACCGCCAATATTCTGAAAGTCCTTCATGACGGCCTGCGTGGGTTGCGCACCGAACTGGACATTCGTTCGGATTCGGCTTGGGGCAAGCAGCTCTCATCGATGCGGGCTGAAATCTCCAATGCACTGGACTCGGAAATCGGCTCCGTGCCCGGCCGCGTTCGTCGTCTGCTGCGCCAGCGGCCCGATAAGGACATCACGGCGAACAGTCGCATCGACGAGATGGAAGTCGACGAAACCGCGGCGTTCATCGACTTCGTCGCCACTTGCCGCAACTACGCGAGCGAACTCGCCATCAACGAGGTGACGCGGCGCACCTATAGCGATCTGCAGCAATACATCGAGAAGGCCACCGAATCGCTGGTCGAAACGCTTCGGGCGAGCGACACCAGAACCCGGCCGTTCCGCTACGCCCAGGCGCAGGCGGCGATCCGCTTCTGCGAGGTGATCTTTGGGCCCGATTATGCCTCATTGATGAAAAAGGCGGTCGAAGTCGCCAAATCCGAGCGGAAAACTTCCCGCAAAACCTGATTTTTTTGTTCCAGCTCAATTGAAATAGCCGTTTGCAAAGGTTGACTTCGCGTGGTGTAACCCCGCCGCGCCCTGAAGTTTTGCCGGGCGCTGGCCAGTCCTGTTCGGAAACCGGAATGTCACTTTGGTTCATGCTCGCGTTGATGACGGCTGTGGCGGTCTTCGCGGTGCTGTGGCCGCTCGGGCGGCAAGTCAAACGAGGGCCGGCCGCCAGCGAAACCGTCGTCTATCAGGACCAACTGGCCGAAGTGACGCGCGACGCTGATTCCGGTTTGATCGGCCCGGTGGAAGCGGAAGCCGCGCGGATCGAGATCAGCCGCCGCCTGCTGGCCGCAGCCACAAGCGAGGAGGGCGGTACGCTTGCCGTCAGCAAGAGTTGGCGCCGCGCGGTGTCGATCGTCGCGCTGGCTGGATTGCCTTTGCTTGCCGCCGGTCTTTACCTCCAGATCGGCTCGCCCTGGCTGCCGGATTTTCCATTTGCCGCGCGCCAGCAGATGAAGCCGCAGGACGCCTCGATCGAGCGTCTGATTGCACGGGTGCAAGAGATACTTGAGAAGAATCCCAAGGACGGACGCGGCTGGAGCGTGCTGGCGCCGGTGCTGCTCAAGCTCGGTCGCGTCGACGAGGCTGTTCCGGCCTTCCGCAACGCGCTTGCCTATAACGCGGAGACGGCAGGCCGCCACGCCGATCTCGGGGAAGCCCTTACGGTAGCTGCGAACGGCGTGGTGACGGCGGAGGCCAAGGCCGAATTTGACCGTGCTCTGGTGCTCGACCCGAACGAGAGCAAGGCTCGCTATTTCACCGGTGTTGCGCTGGAACAAGACGGCCAGCCGGCCAAGGCGGCCGATATCTGGCGCGGAATGCTGGAAAAGGCACCGGCCGATGCGCCGTGGCGGTCACTGGTTCAGGAGGCCTTGGCGCGGGTGTCTGGCAACCGCCCTCCGGCGCTATCCGCAGACCAGATGTCGATGGCCAAGGGGATGGATGCTGCGGGCCGCAGCGCCATGATCGAAAGCATGGTCGAGCGGCTGGCGGACCGTCTCAAAACGAACAAGGATGACGTCGAAGGATGGCTGCGGCTGGTACGGGCCTATATGGTTCTCGGCGAAAAGGACAAGGCCAACGCCGCGCGTGACGATGCAAGGCAGGCCGTGAGTGGGAATTCTGAACATTTGCGCCAGCTCAATGATGGCCTCAAGGGACTTGGAATAGACGGATAGACATGATGCCGGAAACCGTGAATGGGTCATCGGGCCGCGTCATGCGCGAAAGGCTACAATGACGCGCAAACAACGGCGGCTGACGATGATTGCGGGCGCGCTGGCGGTGTTGGCGGTGGCCGCGGCGCTGGTGCTGAACGCCATGCGTAGTTCCATCATGTTCTTCACCACACCCGGCAAGATCGCCGAACAACATATTGCACCCGGTACCAAATTCCGGCTCGGCGGTCTTGTCGAGAAGGGCTCGCTGGTGCGCGGCGATCAGTTGAAGGTCAATTTCGAGGTGACCGACGGCAGCGCCAAGGTGCCGGTGGCTTTTCAGGGCATCCTGCCGGACCTGTTCCGCGAGGGTCAGGGTGTGATCTCGGAAGGCTCGCTCGATTCGAGCGGCGTCTTCCATGCCGACACCGTGCTTGCCAAGCATGACGAGACCTACATGCCCAAGGCCGTGGCCGACGAGTTAAAGAAGGAAGGCCACTGGAAGGATGATTACGGCAACGCCTCGAAGAGCAATTATGGCAAGACCTCAGCCGCCGATGCGCCGGGGGGCGTGAGATGATCGCCGAGGGCGGGCACTACGCGCTGGTGCTGGCGCTCGGGCTGGCGTTGATCCAGTCGTTCGTGCCGCTGATCGGCGCGCGGGTGAAAGATCCCGCGCTGATGAACGTGTCGCGCTCCACGGCGATCGCACAATTCGCTTTCGTGCTGCTGTCCTTCGGGGCGCTGATCTTGTTGCACGTCCTGTCAGATTTCTCCGTCGTCAACGTCTATGAGAACTCACATTCGCTGAAGCCGCTGATCTACAAGATCACCGGCGTCTGGGGAAACCATGAAGGCTCGATGCTTTTGTGGGTGTTCATCCTGTCGCTGTTCGGCGCGCTTGTCGCGATCTTCGGCGTCAATCTGCCGCTGTCGCTGCGCGCGCATGTGCTGGCGGTGCAGGCGTGGATCGCGACCGCGTTCTATCTGTTCATCCTACTGACCTCCAATCCGTTCCTGCGCATCGCGAACCCGCCGCTTGAAGGCCGCGACCTCAACCCGATCCTGCAGGATCCGGGCCTCGCCGTGCATCCGCCGATGCTCTATCTTGGCTATGTCGGCTTTTCGATCTCGTTCTCGTTCGCCATCGCAGCGCTGATCGAGGGCCGCATTGATGCGGCGTGGGCGCGCTGGGTGCGGCCATGGACGCTAATGGCGTGGATATTCCTCACGCTCGGCATCGCGATGGGCTCGTACTGGGCCTATTACGAACTCGGCTGGGGTGGCTGGTGGTTCTGGGACCCGGTCGAGAATGCCTCGCTGATGCCTTGGCTCGCCGGCACGGCGCTCCTTCACTCGGCGGTGGTGATGGAGAAGCGCGAGGCGCTGAAGATCTGGACCGTGTTGCTGGCGATCCTCACCTTCTCGCTGTCGCTGCTTGGCACGTTCCTCGTGCGTTCGGGCGTGCTCACCTCGGTTCATGCGTTCGCGACCGATCCCCGCCGCGGCGTCTTCATCCTGATGATCCTGTGTGTGTTCATCGGCGGCAGCCTGTCGTTCTATGCGTGGCGCGCGGCCTCATTGAAGCAGGGCGGTCTGTTCGCACCGATTTCGCGCGAGGGCGCGCTGGTGCTCAACAACCTGCTGCTGACTACGGCTTGCGCCACCGTTTTCGTAGGCACGCTTTATCCGCTGGCGCTGGAAGTCGTGACCGGCGAGAAGATTTCTGTCGGCGCGCCGTTCTTCAACCTCACCTTTGCACCGCTGTTCCTGCCGCTCTTGCTGGCGGTGCCGTTCGGCCCGTTGCTCGCATGGAAGCGTGGCGATCTCGTCGGCGCCGCGCAGCGCCTGATGATGGCGGGTATCGTCGCTCTGGTGACGATTGCCATTGTCTGGGCATGGCAGCGGGGCGGCAGCGCGTTTGCGCCGCTCGCGATCGGGCTTGCGGTGTTCGTCATTCTCGGCTCGGCGGTCGATATCGCCGAGCGCGTGAAGCTGTTCCGCGCACCTTTTGAGACCTCATGGTCCCGCGCCAAGGGATTGCCGCGCTCGGCTTGGGGCACGGCGTTTGCTCATGCGGGGCTTGGCATCGCGCTGATCGGCATTGTCTGTGAATCGACGTGGAACATCGAACACATCGCCACGATGCGGCTGAACGATACCGCGCAGCTTGGCAGCTACAGCGCGACCTTCGACGGCATGACCTCGCGGCAGGGCCCGAACTATCGCGAGGACATCGCGACCTTCACCATCCGGCAGGACGGCGCCTTGGTTGGCACAATGACGCCGTCGAAGCGCAGCTTCACGACGCGCGGCATGTCCACCACGGAGGCAGCGCTGATGACGCGCGGCGTGAGCCAGCTCTACATCTCGCTCGGCGCGGTGGAGCCCAATGGTTCGATCACTGCGCGCATTTACTACAAGCCGATGGTGCTTCTGATCTGGTTCGGCCCGGTGCTGATGGCGTTCGGTGGCATGCTGTCGCTGTCGGACCGCCGCCTGCGGGTCGGCGCGCCGAAGCCCGCGCGCCCGAAGCTCAGTGGCCTTGCGCAACCGGCGGAGTAGGGCGATGCGGCGTCTCGCGGCGATTGTTGCGCTTGTGCTGATGGCGGGTCTGCCGTCGGTTCTCCATGCGGTTCAGCCCGATGAAGTCATGCACGATCCGGCCAAGGAGGCGCGGGCGCGGGCCCTGTCGCGCGAACTGCGCTGCATGGTCTGCCAGAACCAGTCGATCGACGATTCGGAAGCGCCGCTGGCGCGCGACTTGCGCTTGCTGGTGCGCGAACGGATCGCTGCCGGCGATAGCGACAGGCAGGTGCTGGATTTTCTTGTTGCGCGTTACGGCGAATTCGTCCTGTTGAAGCCGCCGCTCAAGGAACACACGCTGATCCTGTGGTTGCTCACGCCCGTCGTTCTGATCGGCGGCGGGGCGGGGTTGTGGTTGTACAACCGCAAGCGCTGGGCCTCGCGGCGCGAGGATGTCACCGCACTGACGCCCGAGGAGGAGGCGCGGCTGGAAAAGCTGATCGCCGATCAAGACTCCATGGAAAAGTCCGCTTGAGCGATTAGAGTGAGCGCAACGCTTCTCGTTCGTCCCGGAGACCACATGGTTGGCGACCGTATCGCTTCATCCGAAGATCTGGCCGATGCCTATCCGAACCCGGTTTCTCCGGCTTCGTTGTTCAAGGAGATCGATCATGTGGATGAGAACTATGCAGCCCTGATCTCGGCTTCGCCGTTTGTCGTGCTCGCGACAGTCGGCCCCGAGGGGTTGGATTGCTCCCCGCGTGGGGACGCGCCCGGTTTTGTCACGGTTCGGGATTCCAAAACTCTGCTGTTGCCGGATCGCAGAGGCAACAATCGGCTCGATTCTTTCAGAAACATTTTGTCCGATAACCGCATTGGAATGCTTTTCCTGATTCCAGGTTACGGGCAGACCTTGCGTGTGAATGGGAACGCCGAACTATCTTGCGATCCGGACCTGCGGGCGCAATTCGAGGTCGCTGGCAAGCAGCCTGCGAGTGTCATGATCATTCATGTGGAGAAGGTCTTCTTTCAGTGCTCCCGTGCGGTCCTGCGCGCTGAACTTTGGAATCCGGAGCGGCGAACTGGCAAACTCGACCTGCCGTCGGCCGGCACGATCCTGCGCGATATTACGGCACGCAACGGGGAGATCGCGACGTTTGACGGCCACGCTTACGACGCTGCGTTGCCGGGGCGGGATCAAGGCGACGTTGTACTGAAGGCGATATTTCCACGATGCCTGCGGCATCAGCCCGCAGGCGGTATCCCCTTAATTACCAAAACTTAATTCCCCCGACAGAGCGCCGTAAGGGCGCATCCCCCATCTTTCACTCCGAAGACGCAGCCCGCGTCACGAATTTCGATTCACCGGAGTGACCCCCATGACCAACCCCGCCGACCTCCCGAAAATCCCGCCCCAGAAAAAACCGCGCGGTCTTCTCGCCATGCGCAAATTCGCCTTGATGGCGTCCGTCGTCGTCGGTCTCGGCGCCGCCGCTTATGGCCTCAGCACGCCGTATGCGACGGACATGTTCGTCGGCACCGCGCATGCGCAGGTCAACAAGGACGTGCGGCAGGTTCAGCAGCCGGTCGGCTTTGCCGACATTGTCGAGCGCGTGAAGCCGTCGGTGATTTCGGTGCGCGTCCGGATCGAGGAGAAGCAAACGGCGGACAACAATGACGACCTGCCGTTCCCGCCCGGCTCGCCGATGGAGCGGTTCTTCCGCCGTTTCGGTGGCCCTGATGGCTTCCCGGGTGGCCCCGGCGGCCGCCGTGGTCGTGGCAATCTCGTGACCGGGCAGGGCTCGGGCTTCTTCATTTCGGCTGACGGTTATGCCGTCACCAACAACCATGTTGTCGATGGCGCCGACAAGGTCGAAGTTACGACCGATGACGGCAAGACCTACAAGGCCAAGGTGATCGGCACCGACAAGCGCACCGACCTCGCGCTGATTAAGGTCGAGGGCGGCAGCAACTTCCCGTTCGCGAAACTGTCCGATGGCGAGCCGCGCATCGGTGACTGGGTGCTGGCGGTCGGCAATCCGTTCGGCCTCGGCGGCACCGTGACCGCGGGCATCGTGTCCGCGCGCGGCCGTGACATCGGCAACGGCCCGTATGACGACTTCATCCAGATCGACGCGCCCGTGAACAAGGGCAATTCGGGCGGCCCGGCCTTCAACACCGAAGGCGAAGTGATCGGCGTCAACACCGCGATCTATTCGCCGTCCGGCGGCAGCGTCGGCATCGCGTTCTCGATCCCGTCTGCGACGGTGAAGAACGTGGTTGCCCAGCTCAAGGATAAGGGCAGCGTCAGCCGCGGCTGGATCGGCGTGCAAATCCAGCCCGTCACGCCGGAGATCGCCGACAGTCTCGGACTAAAGAAGGCCGAGGGTGCGCTGGTGGCGGAGCCGCAGACCAATGGTCCCGCCGCCAAGGCAGGCATTGAATCGGGTGACGTCATCAACAAGGTGAACGACCAGCCGGTGAAGGATGCCCGCGAACTCGCTCGCACCATCGGTGGCATGGCGCCCGGCGCGTCGATCAAGCTCGGCGTGCTCCACAAGGGCTCTGAAAAGACGCTGACGTTGACGCTCGGCGAACTGCCGAACGCCAAGTCGATCAAGACCGGCTTCAACGATAACGACAACGGTCTCGGCCGGAACGGCAACGGTTCGGATGTGCCCAACCTCGGCCTCACCGTGGCCCCGGCGAGGTCCGTCGCGGGCGCTGGCAAGGAAGGAGTGGTGGTCACCAACGTCAATCCGGACGGCGCGTCCGCCGAACGCGGCTTGAAGGAGGGCGATGTGATTCTCGAGGTTGCCGGCAAGTCGGTCGCTACGGCGGACGATATCCGCAACGAATTGAATACTGCCCGCGCCGACAAGAAGAACAGTGTCCTGATCCGTGTCCGGAGCGGCGATTCATCACGTTTCGTCGCATTGCCGGTCGGCAAGGGCTAACTACATGTGAAGTTCCTTTCGATGGAATACGCCCCCCTCCGTCGGAAGGGTAATGGGTGGGCGGTGAGGTTTCCCCAGCTTCGCCGCCCATCTTCTTTTCAGTTCCCAATGCCTTGAAAGAAAACGGTCGTCGCGCCATGGTGATAGCCAATAATCCCGAACCGACTCCATCGCAGATGCGCCTGCTTATTATTGAAGACGATCGCGAATCTGCGGAATACCTTGCGAAAGCCTTTCGCGAGGTCGGACATGTCGCGGAATTGGCTGGCGATGGCGAGGAAGGGTTGGCTCTGGCCCAGTCCGGCGATTACGACGTGCTGGTGGTCGACCGCATGTTGCCCAAGCGGGACGGCCTGTCGGTGATCGGCACGCTGCGCGAGAAGGGCGACACCACGCCCGCGCTGATCCTGTCCGCGCTCGGCCAGGTCGATGACCGCATCAAGGGCCTGCGCGCCGGTGGCGACGATTATCTGCCGAAGCCCTATTCATTCGCTGAACTGCTGGCGCGGGTCGAGGTGCTGTCCCGCCGCCGTGGTGGACCTTCGGAGGAAACGAGCTATCGCGTCGGCGACCTCGAACTCGACCGGTTATCGCATCAGGTCAGGCGCGGCACGACCGAGATCACGCTCCAGCCGCGCGAATTCCGCCTGCTCGAATATTTGATGAAGCATGCGGGGCAGGTGGTGACGCGCACCATGCTGCTGGAGAACGTATGGGACTATCACTTCGATCCGCAGACCAACGTCATCGACGTGCATATCTCGCGGCTGCGCTCGAAGATCGACAAGGGGCAGGAGCGTCCGCTGCTGCACACCATTCGCGGCGCCGGATACATGATACGTGACGGCCTTCGGTAAACTGATCCGCACCACGGCGTTTCGCCTGACGCTGGTGTATCTTTTTCTGTTCGCGCTGTTCGCGGCTTCGCTGCTCGGCTACTTCGCCTGGAACACGCGGCGGATGATTACCGAGCAGATCACCGAGACCGTCAACGGCGAACTGAGCGAACTCGATCAGCAATATTCCCGCGAGGGTATTCGCGGGTTGGTGTTTGCGATCGAGAACCGGGCGATGCGGCCCGGGGCCAATCTCTATCTGCTGACGACGCCGCAAGGGCAGGCGGTCGCGGGCAATATCGGCTCGCTCCAGCCCGGCGTGATGAGCCGTACTGGCTGGGCGAACACCGTCTATCACCGCCTCGACGAAAACGATTCCAAAAATCATTTTGCTCTGGTGCGTGTCACACAACTGTCCGGTGGATTTCGCCTTTTGATTGGGCGCGATCTGGAGGAGCGGCAGCGGCTGTTCGGTATCGTTGCCAAGGCGGCGCAATGGTCGGTGGCGATCGTGCTGCTGCTCGGGCTTTGCGGCGGCATCTTCGTTGCGCGCAGGGTGCTCCACCGCATCGATGCGATGACGGGGACGACGCAGCGAATCATGGGCGGCGACCTGAGCGAGCGGCTACCAGTCGGGCGCAGCGGCGACGAACTCGATCGTCTTGCGGAAAATCTCAATGCGATGCTGGAGCGGATCGAGGCGCTGATGGCGGGGCTCAAGGAAGTCTCCGACAACATCGCCCACGATCTCAAAACGCCGCTGACGCGGCTGCGCAACCGCGCCGAGGAGGCGCTGGCCGACGCCGGCAACGAGGCGGAATACCGCGCCGCGCTGGAGCGCACCATCGAGGAATCCGACGGGCTGATCCGCACCTTCAATGCGTTGTTGATGATCGCGCGGGCGGAATCGGGGCAGGCGCGTGACAACATGGTCGATTTCGATACCGCCACTGTCGCCCGCGATATCCAGGAATTGTACGAGCCGCTGGCAGAAGACAGCGGCCTCGCGCTTCAGGTTCAAACCGAGCCCGCGTTCATTCATGGCAACCGCGAACTCGTCAGCCAGGCGCTCGCCAATCTCGTCGAGAACGCCATCAAATACGGTAAGCCGACCGAACTTTCGCCAGATGTGAAGCCGTCGGTGCTGATCGAGGCGCGCCGCGACGCCGAAGGCGTCAAGCTCAGTGTCACCGATCACGGCGCCGGTATTCCCGAGGCGGACCGCCAGCGGGCGATGGAGCGATTCGTTCGTCTCGAAGCCAGCCGGACCCTGCCGGGTTCGGGATTGGGCTTAAGTCTAGCTTCGGCGGTCGCCGTGCTGCATGGAGGTGGGCTGCGGCTGGATGATGCGAAGCCTGGCGTGCGCGCGACCCTTGCCATGCCGGGGCGAGACGTGGAACAAGCGGGGGTATGACGTCAGCGAGTGCAGGCGCCGCGGATTCCCGACCGCTGGCCGCCCGTTTTGTAACAAATCCAACACCCTTTGCGCCCGATCAGGCGCAGCAACGCGTCGCGGGCTGGCTCGCGGACCTGCCGGGAGAGGATGCCGGGGTATGGCGGGCTGTCATCGACGGGCATTCCCATGCCAATGCGATTCTTCACGGTATCGCTGAATTCTCCCCCTATCTGTTCGACCTGATCCGGCTTGATCCCGCGCGCGGCCTGCGGGTGTTCACCTGTCGGCCGGAAGACCATATGACGGCGCTGATCGCGCAGGCCCGGAACGAAGCGGCAGCTGCCGCCGACGAAGCGTCGGTGATGCAGGTCCTGCGGCGGCTGAAGGCCGAGGCGGCGCTGTTGATCGCGCTGTGCGATATCGGCGGCGTCTGGCCGGTCGGGCAGGTAACATCAGCACTGACCGATGTTGCCGTCACGTCCGTGCAGTGCGCGGTGCGTTTCCTGCTGTCGCAGGAAGTGGAGCGCGGCCGCCTACTCACCAAAGATCCCCAGCACCCGGAGGAGGGCAGCGGCCTGATCGTTCTCGCGATGGGCAAGATGGGCGCGGGCGAACTGAACTTCTCCAGCGACATCGACCTGATCGTGTTCTACGACCCCGACAAGGGCCAGTTGTCGGAAAGTGTCGAGGCTTCGCCGTTCTTCGCGCGTCTGGCGCAGGGCATCGCGCGCCTGCTGCAACAGCGCACCGGCGACGGTTACGTCTTCCGCGTCGATCTGCGGCTGCGTCCCGATCCCGCCTCGACTCCCGCCGCGGTGTCGGTGGAGGCCGCACTTCACTACTACGAGCGCGAGGGTCGCACCTGGGAACGCGCGGCGATGATCAAGGCGCGGCCATGCGCGGGCGATCTTGCGTCCGGCGATGCGCTGCTCTCGGAAATTTCTCCGTTCGTCTGGCGCAAGCATCTCGACTTCGCCGCACTGACCGATGTCCACGACATGAAGCGGCAGATGCAGAGCTTCCGTGGCCAGAGCGAGATTTCGGTCGAGGGCCATAACGTCAAGGTCGGTCGCGGCGGCATTCGCGAGATCGAGTTCTTCGCGCAGACCCAGCAATTGATCGCGGGGGGGCGCCATCCCGAATTGCGGGTGAGGCCGACGTTAATGGCACTCGACATTCTCGCCGCCAACAACTGGATCGCGCAGGGCGTGCGCGAGGAACTGGCGAGCGCCTACGAATTCCTGCGCCGCGTCGAGCATCGCATCCAGATGGTCGCCGACGAGCAGACCCACACATTGCCCGCCGACAGGGAGGGCATCGAGCGCTTTGCGCGGTTCTTCGGCTATGCCGACCGTGCGTCTTTCGCCGCCGACCTGCTGCGCCACCTCAATTGCGTGCAGGGCCACTATGAGCGTCTGTTCGAAGGAGACCCGACCGAACCGGAGAAGGCGCCCGATGTCGATTACGGCGCGGGGCCGGACGACGCGCGGTTGCTTGATCAGTTGCGCCGCCTCGGCTTCAAGACGCCGCGCACAGTGGCGGAAACCGTGCAGCACTGGATGGCGGGCGAGTATCGCGCGCTGAAGGTGGAGAGCACGCGCGAGGCGTTCCGCGAATTCGTGCCGAACCTGTTGCGCGGCCTCTCGCGTGCCGAGTATCCGGATGCCGCCGTCAACGAATTCGACCGCTTCCTGCAGGCGCTGACCCGTGGCGGCCGGCTGATCTCGCTGCTCGCGCAGAACAAGGACGTGGTCGCGCTTGTGGCGCTGATCCTTGGCGCGGCACCTCGCCTCGGCGACATGCTGGCGCGTCATCCGCAGATCATGGACGGATTGATCGATCCGCGCTTCTTCGGTGCGATGCCGGATCGCGACGAACTGTCGGCGCGCCTCACCGCGACACTGGCGGATGCGGATTCCTACGAGGAGTTTCTCGATCGCCTCAGGATGTTCGGGCAGGAGAGCCTGTTCCTGACCGGCACGCGTATCCTGTCCGGCACGGTGTCGGCGCAGCAGGCGAGCACGGCGTTCGGCGATGTCGCGGAAGGAATCGTGCATACCGTGCACGATCTCACCGCGCGCCAGTTCGCCGAACAGCACGGTCTTATCAAGGGCCAGCAGACAGCGATCCTCGCGATGGGCAAGCTCGGTGGCCGGGAGATGACCGCGTCATCGGACCTCGATTTGATCCTGATCTACGATTTCGACCACGATCATCCGGATTCAGATGGGTCACGCTCGCTCCACGGCGCGCAGTATTTCGCCCGCTACACCCAGCGCCTCATCAGCGCGTTCACGACGCGCACCAATTACGGCGTGCTCTATGACATCGATATGCGGCTGCGCCCTTCGGGGCGTGCTGGGCCGGTCGCGACGCGGCTCGATGCCTTCGCCGATTATCAGGACAACGAGGCATGGACCTGGGAGCACATGGCGCTGACCCGCGCCCGGGTGATCTCCGGGCCGCCGGATTTCCAGAAACAGATCGAGGAATTGATCGCGCGCGTGCTGATGCGCCCGCGCGACATCCACATCATCGCCAACGACGTGCTGGAAATGCGCAAGGCGGTGGCCGACGAAAAGGGCGAGAACGATATCTGGGACCTGAAATATGCCGCGGGCGGCATCGTCGATATCGAATTCCTGGCGCAGTACCTGCAGCTTATTCATGCCGCTGAAAAGCCCGGCATTCTCAACGTCAACACCATGCAGGTCTACGACAACGCGGTGAAGCTCGGCGTGCTGGCCTCGTCGGACGCGGAAATCCTGCGGCCTGCCGCGCGGCTCTATCAGAATCTGACGCAGGTGCTGCGGTTGTGCGTGTCAGAGAAATTCAAACCAGATACGGCTGGGGAAGATCTTTTGCGCGTGATGACTCGGGCTGCCGACGCGCCCGATTTTTCCGCGGTCGAGGCTCGCCTTCGGGAGACGCAAGCCGAGGTGCGCGAGATTTTCCTGAAGCTGATGCAGGCGCGGCCTTGATCGTTTCGGTTACGGCGCACGGCAGGTTGATCCTGACCACGGTGCCGATATGAAGCTGCGAGCGTAATTTCATCGAACCGCTATGCAACTGAACCAGGGACTTGGCGATGGCGAGGCCCAGACCGGAGCCGTGATAGCTCTTGGTCAACTGGCTTTCGACCTGTTCGAAGGGGCAGCCGAGGCGGGCGAGGGCCTCCTTCGGGATACCGATGCCGGTGTCGGCAATCGTCACCATCACCCTGTCTCCGATGATGCGGCTGCGCACCACGATGCGGCCGCCATCGGGAGTGAACTTCACCGCGTTTGACAGAAGATTGACGAGAATCTGCTTCATAGCCCGGCGGTCGGCTACGATCGGAATGGCGCCGTCAATCCGGCTGTCGAGCGTCAGCCGCTTGCCATCCGCCCAGCTTGAGGCGACGCGCGTGGATTCGGAAACGGTTTCGGCGAGGTCGAGCTTCTCGGGGTCGAGCTTCATACGCCCGGCTTCGATCTTCGACATATCGAGGACATCGTTGATGACGTCCAGCAGGTAATTGCCGCTCGTCAGGATGTCCTGGCAGTATTCCTGATAGCGCCCGGAGCCGAGCGGGCCGAACATGCCGCGACCCATGACTTCGGAGAAGCCGATGATGGCGTTGAGCGGCGTGCGCAGCTCGTGACTCATATTGGCGAGGAATTTCGACTTGGTCTGGTTGGCTTCCTCGGCGCGGCGTTTCTCCTCGGCATATTTCTGCGCGAGGTCGGCCAACTCCCTGGCCTGTTGTTCGAGCGCCGCTTGCGAACGCTTGAGATCGACGACATAGGCCGTCAGCCGCAGATCGTTGTCCACCAGTCGCTGTTCGTGACGCTTGATCTGGGTAATGTCGGTCCCGACCGACACAAAGCCGCCGTCCTTGGTGCGGCGTTCGCTGATGTTCAGCCAGCTTCCGTCATTAAGCTGCGCTTCGAAGGTCCGCGAGCCCGGTGCGGAAATTTCGGTGTCGGCAACACGGGCGCGAATTTCCGGCATGTGTCCGACTTCGATCACCGTCTCATAAGGCGTGCCTGCGGTGACAGCCGAATCCGGCAGCTTGTGCAGACGCTGGAAGTGCGAGTTGCAGAGCACCAGCCGATTTTCCGAATCCCACAGGACGAATGCTTCCGGGATCGTCTCGATGGCGTCCCGCAGGCGCAGATCCGCTTCGACCGAGCGCGCCGCGAGGCTTTTCTGTTCGGTGATGTCGAGCGCGATGCCGATCAGATGGCAGCCGCCGTTGCTGCCGGCTTCGGTCAGTTCGCAACGCACACACAGCCAGATCCAGTGGCCGTCGGCGTGACGCATCCGGAAGGTCTGGTCGATATGGCTGATTTGCCCCGACAGCAATTGGTCGGCAATCGCCATCAGGTCGATGTCTTCGGAGTGCACCAGCGCGTTGACCTCGCCGAACGCGAGGAGGTCGTTGCGGCTCTCCAGCCCCAGCATGGTGAACATCGATTGCGACCAGAAGATGCGCCCTCGTGAAAGGTCCCAGTCCCACAATCCGCAGCGGCCCCGATTGAGCGCGGTGTCGATGCGGCCGCGAACGGCGTCGTTGATGAGGTCGCTTTCGCGCGCGCGGGTCGACTGCCAGTGGAAGGCGAAGCCCAGGATCAGCACCACAAAACCGGTGGTGGCCGACAGCGTGATCTGCAGCGCCGTGTCGGAACGCCACGAGGCTGCGTTCTGCGCCTGCATGACGATGACGCTGCCGGATGCTGTGTCCAGCGTGCGCTGGGCGGCCAGCGCCATGCGTCCGTCGGGCAATGGCAATTCGATCACGGCCTCGCCAGTATCGTTGAGTGCCTGAACTTGTGCGGGCGTGACAGCATCGAAGGCTGCGTCGTTGCTGCCATCGAGCGCAAGCTGCACGCCCTCTTGCCGGTCGAGACCGGTAATAAGGATGTGCCGGCCGGAGGCGCTGGCCCATGGCGGCACCAGGGCGGGCAGGGTGGATTGGAGTTTGGTCGCCGACAGCGCGCGATCGGGCCGCCGTGCCGCCAGATGGTCGATGCGTTCCTTCATCAAATCGGCGAGGGAAGCAATCTCGCGCGTCGTTGCGGCATGCTTCTGGCGGTTTTGGTCGAGCACCTGCACAAAGGCGCCGATCAGGATCGTTACGAGGAAGGCAATGATGAGGATAGGAACGGCGCGGCGAAGAAGCGGTTCGGCGATGAGGAGGCGATTATAAGCTGGTTGAGCTATCGACTGTGCCAATCCTTTGATCGAATCGGATTGGACACACGAACTCGTCGCGTGAACGCGCGCCATTAACAGCCCCCGGATTTGCCGTTTCCCCCTCCGAAAGCTGACGCGCAACTTGCTCTCGAATCGCAAGTTGATTTGAATCCAGTTTTCCCACGCTGTCGAGAGTCAACGAATCCTTAATCGAAAATAATTTTATCCAACGCTTCTTTTGGTGTCGCGAACGCCGATTTTTGAGTCCGAACCGAGAACGATCGGTGTCATGCGCTGCCGATAATGCGATTCATTGGGCTGTCGCGCGCGATCGCCGGCGACAATTTTGCGGCGAGGCGAGTGAGGGGCCATCGCGCGATTTCGGCTGTGGCGGTGCTGCGGTTTGCCTGTTTTGCATGCGTCCGGCCCGCCCTTACCGCAGGCCAGCCCTTGCAGCCTCGCGCGTTGCGGACATGCTGCGAGTTTGATATTCCGGTGGTCGAAAAGTCGTTCGGTGCGAAGTTGGCCTGAAGGCCCTTTATTCTTGAATCGAGGGGCGAACCTACGCAGCATCGGCCGAAGCCACCGGCTGGAGATGCACGCGTGAATCTGCACGAGTTTCAGGCAAAACAAATCCTGGCGGGCTATGGCCTGCCTTCTCCGGGCGGCAAGGTCGCCATCACCCCGGATCAGGCCGTCGCGATTTATAATGAGCTCGGCGGTGGTGCCGTCGCCGTGAAGGCGCAGGTCCACGCCGGTGGCCGCGCTCAGGCTGGCGGCGTCAAAATCGTCCATTCGGAGAAAGAGGCGAAGTCAGTCGCGGCCTCGCTCCTCGGCAAAAAGCTTGTAACCGCCCAGACTGGCCCGGCCGGGCGCGTGGTCCGGCGTATCTATATCGAGAAGGCTGTCGAGCCGGTGCGCGAACTGCATGTCGCGCTGCTGATCGACGGCTCCTCCGGTCATCTCACATTGTTCGGTAGCGCCCATGGCGGCGGCGACATCGAGGAGCGGGCTGCGCGCGGAGAGTTGCGGCTCGAACGCCTCGGCCTTGGCGACGGCTCCAAGCGCCTCGCGGATGAAGTGGCTGCCTTCGCAAGCAAGATACGTATCGACGGCGCATCCGTTCCGGCATTCGAGGCCATCGTCGATGGTCTGCGCCGCGCCTTTGTCGAGCTCGACGCCAGCCTGATCGAGATCAATCCGCTGGCGATGCTGCGCGATGGCAGCTTCCAGGCGCTCGACGTCAAGATGGTGCTGGAAGACAACGCCCTGTTCCGGCATCCCGACCTCACCGCCTTGCGCGACGAGGACGACATCGACCAGCGCGAGGTCGAGGCGCAGCGCCACCAGCTCAATTTCGTCAGCATGGACGGCAATATCGGCATCGTCGCCAACGGCGCAGGCCTGGGCCTTGCGAGTGTCGATCTGGTTTATGCGGCGAAGGGCAAGCCCGCGAACTTCATGGACATCCGCACCACCGCGACGAGCCTTGATGTGGCCTATGGCTTCGGCCTGCTGCTCGACAATCCTGCGACGCGCGCGATTTTCCTCAATGTCCATGGCGGCGGCATGCAGCCCTGTGACACCATCGCGGAAGGGCTTGGCATCGCCATGCGCCGCACCGGCCGCTCGTTGCCGGTGGTGGCGCGGCTTGCAGGCAACAACGCGGAATTCGCGCGCTCGCGCTTCGTCAATTTCGGTTGTCCGGTCATCGATTGCCCGGACATGTGGACCGCTGCGACCAAGGTGGTCGCCATTGCACAGAAGGGAGGATGAGGTGGCCATCCTCGTCGACAAGGATACCAAGGTTCTGTGCCAGGGCATGACCGGCTGGGCGGGTACGCATCATACCGCGCGCATGATGGAGTATGGTACCACGGTGGTCGCGGGCGTGACGCCGGGCAAGGGCGGCCGTTCGCATCTCAACCTGCCGGTATACGACACCGTCGCCAAGGCCAAGGCCGAGACAGAGGCCAATGCCAGCATGATCTTCGTGCCGCCGGCCAATGCAGCAGCCGCGATGATCGAGGCCATCGAGGCTGAGATACCGCTGATCGTGGCGGTCACCGAGCGCGTCCCCGCGCTCGACATGGTGCGCGTGCGTCAGGCGCTCAACGGCTCGAAGACCCGGCTGATCGGGCCCAATTCGCAGGGCATTCTCGCGCCGGAGATCTGCATGATCGGCGTGATGGCGACCGGCAGCGAGCGGCCCGGCAATGTCGGCATCGTCTCGCGCTCGGCCTCCCTGACAAGCGAAGTGGTGGCGCAGATTTCAAGCGAAGGCCTCGGGCAATCCACGACGGTGGGCGTCGGCGGCGATCCGATCCACGGCATGAGCATGCTTCAGTGCGTCGAGCTGTTTCTGGAAGATCCCGAAACCAAGGGCATCGTGCTGATCGGCGAGATCGGTGGTACCGAGGAGCAGGAAGTCGCCGAATATCTGCAAGGCCGCAAGGTGGCGAAGCCGGTGGTCGCGCTGATCGCCGGGCAGTACGCGCCGCCCGAGCGTCGTATGGGGCATTCCGGCACACTGACGATGTATGGGCGCGGCGATGCCAACAGCAAGATCGCGGCGCTGGAGCGGGCAGGCGTGCAGGTTGCGCCGAGTTCGCATCTCGTCGGCGCGACGATCCGTCAGGCGCTGCGACAGGTGAACTGAGCGCAGCGCTCAGTAGCTGCGGCCGTCGACCTGCTGGACGGGCAGGGCGTCGATATCGACGCCATCGAGACAACGCACGTTGATCGCCGCCATCTTCCGGCCATCCGGTGCCGTTCCGCGCGCGAACGACTGGATGCCGCATGTCGTGCAGAACAAATGATGGATGGCGTGCTTGTTGAAGGTGTATTCCGTGGTCGCATCCTCGCCCTTCAGGAGAGTGAAGGACTCGGCGGGTGCAAAGGCCAGCAGTGATCCAAGCCGTCCGCAGCGCGAGCAATTGCAGGCCATCACGCCGGCAAGATCGAGCTCCACTTCATATCGCACGTTGCCGCACTGGCAGCCGCCGCTGTAGGTCTTGGGCATGATTGTCCTCCCGCGTGAACCGGAGGCTGGTTAGCGCGCGAATGCTACCCGCTCAAGCGCGGTGCGGTGCCGCTCCGCCGATCGAGGACGTGATCTGCTCGGCTGCGCGCATCACCAGCGGGCCGAATTCGCCGAGCCGTTGCGATGTCAGCCGCACCGTCGGGCCTGAGATCGACACCGCCGCGATGGTTTCTCCCAACTCGTTATAGATGGGAGCTGCGATGCACCGCATGCCGGGCGTGCGCTCCTCGTCGTCGATCGCCCAACCGCGTTCGCGGCTCTCCGCCAGTTCCGTAAACAACTCCGCCGGATCGACGCGGGTTTTCTCCGTAAACCGTTGCAGGCCCTTTGAATAAAGGATCTGCTTCACGCGCGCTTCGGGAAAGCCTGCGAGGAGCGCCTTGCCGACGCCGGAGGCGTGCATCAGGCTGCGCGAGCCGGCGCGGAAGAAAGCGCGCAGCGTGTTGTGGCTTTCGATCTGCGAGATGAAAACCACCTCGCCATTATCCTCGATGCCGAGATTGATGGTCTCGCCGGTCTGCTCCATCAACTGGCGCATCACCTCGCGGCCCATCCCGGCGAGGCGGCGGTTGCGCAGGAAAGTCATGCCGGTCTTGAAGGCATCGACGCCGATCAGCCATAGCCCGCGCTCCTCGTCGTGCATCGCGAAGCGATGCGCCTCGAGCGTGAACAGGAGGCGGTGCACGGTGGAGGGAGCAAGGCCCGACCGTTGTGCGAGATCGGTCAGCGTCAGCCCGTCGGCCTCCGAGATCAGCCGCAGCAATGCAAGTCCACGGTCCAGCGCCTGGATCGATCCAGCTTTTGCGGGATTGAAGTTACGCGGCCGCCCTCGCTTGCGGTGGTCTACCGTGCTCATCCGATCTCAACTCCAAGCTATCTCTTGCTTCCTATATTACGGAAACATTTTTTATAATGAAATCCGATTAGTCGATTTATAAATTCAACTAATTGATATTATAAGAAAAAATATACATAGACAAAACTGGAAAAATATTCTGAAATGAGTTGACGACGGAAGCCTTTTGGCATTCTGTATACCAGATAGAAGAAATATTCAGGGAGATGCCGTTATGGCCCGTATGAGAGCAGTAGACGCCGCTGTTGCCGTTCTGGAGAAGGAAGGCATCGTTCAGGCGTTTGGCGTTCCGGGAGCGGCTATCAACCCGCTGTACTCGGCGATGAAAAAGAGCGGCGGGATCAAGCACGTGCTCGCTCGTCACGTCGAAGGCGCCTCTCACATGGCCGAGGGCTATACCCGCACCAAGCCCGGCAACATCGGCGTCTGCCTCGGTACCTCCGGTCCCGCCGGCACCGACATGATTACCGGCCTTTATTCGGCCAGCGCGGATTCGATTCCGATCCTTTGCGTCACCGGACAGGCGCCGCGCGCGCGCCTCTACAAGGAAGACTTCCAGGCCGTCGACATCGAGTCGATCGCCAAGCCCGTCACCAAATGGGCGGTGACGGTGCGCGAACCGGCTTTGGTGCCGCGCGTGTTCCAGCAGGCCTTCCACATCATGCGTTCGGGCCGTCCGGGTCCGGTGCTGATCGACTTGCCGTTCGACGTGCAGGTGGCCGAGATCGAATTCGACATCGAGACCTACGAGCCGCTGCCGGTCTACAAGCCGTCGGCGACCCGCAAGCAGATCGAGAAGGCGCTTGAGATGCTCAACGCCGCCGAGAAGCCGCTAATCGTCGCCGGTGGCGGCATCATCAGCGCCAACGCCTCTGACCTTCTGGTGCAGTTCGCCGAAACGCTGAACGTGCCTGTGATCCCGACCCTGATGGGGTGGGGCTCGATTCCCGACGACCACGTGCTGATGGCTGGCATGGTCGGCCTGCAGACCAGCCACCGCTATGGCAACAAGACCATGCTGGAGTCCGATTTCGTGCTCGGCATCGGCAATCGCTGGGCCAACCGCCACACCGGCTCGGTCGAGACCTACACCAAGGGCCGCAAGTTCGTTCACGTCGACATCGAGCCGACCCAGATCGGGCGCGTGTTCAATCCCGATTTCGGCATCGTTTCCGACGCCAAGGCGGCGCTAGAATTGTTTGTCGCGGTCGCGAAGGAATGGAAGAAGGCCGGCAAGCTCAAGGAGCGCCAGGCTTGGCCCGCCGCCTGTCAGGATCGCAAGCGCACCATGCTGCGCAAGAGCCATTACGACAACGTGCCGATCAAGCCGCAGCGCGTCTATGAGGAGATGAGCAAGGCGTTCGGCCGCGACACCTGCTACGTCAGCGTCATCGGCCTATCGCAGATCGCGGGCGGCCAGTTCCTCGGCGTCTACAAGCCGAACCACTGGATCAACGCCGGTCAGGCCGGTCCGCTCGGCTGGACGCTGCCCGCCGCTCTCGGCGTGCGTGCGGCCGATCCGGATCGTGAGATCGTGGCGCTGTCGGGCGACTACGACTTCCAGTTCCTGATCGAGGAGCTGGCGGTGGGCGCGCAGTTCAAGCTGCCCTACATCCACGTCCTCGTGAACAACTCCTATCTGGGCCTGATCCGCCAGTCGCAGCGCGGCTTCGACATGGATTATCAGGTGCAGCTCTCGTTCGACAACGTCAACACGCCCGAGATCGGCGAATACGGCGTCGACCACATCAAGGTCGCGGAAGGCCTCGGCTGCAAGGCAATCCGCGTGACCGATCCGAAGGATGCGCAGGCTGCGTTTGCGCAGGCCCGCAAGTGGATGAAGGAGTTCAGCGTGCCGGTGGTGGTCGAGTTCATTCTCGAGCGCGTGACCAACATCTCCATGGGCACCGAGATCGACAACGTCGTCGAGTTCGAGGAGGTCCTCGACCTTCCGCTTGACGAAGTGCCGGCAGGTAAGGGTAATCCTCGCAAGCTGCAGCCCGTCTAGGCTGCAGCGGCGATCCCGCAACCTGTCACAAACTGGAAATGAAGGAGGGCGCTTTGCCGCGCTTTGCAGCCAATCTCACGATGTTGTTCAACGAAGTCCCGTTCATGGAGCGCTTCGCCGCTGCGGCGAAGGCTGGCTTCAAGGGCGTTGAATACCTGTTTCCCTACGATTTCCCGGTCGAGGAGTTGGCCAAGCAGCTCTCGACGCACGGTCTGACGCAAGTTCTTCACAATCTGCCCGCGGGCGATTGGGGCAAGGGCGAGCGTGGCATCGCGATCTTCCCGGACCGCGTTGACGAGTTCAAGGCCGGTGTGACCAAGGCGATCGCTTACGCCAAGGCGCTGAAGTGCGGCCAGCTCAACTGCCTGGTCGGCGTGATGCCGCAGGGCGCTGACGCCAAGAAGCATCACGATACGCTGGTGTCGAACCTGAAGTTCGCGGCCTCCGCGCTGAAGAACGAAGGTATCAAGCTGTTGATCGAGCCGATCAACACCCGCGACATTCCGGGCTTCTTCCTGACCCATACCAAGCAGGCGATCGACATCATCGCCGAGGTCGGTTCGGACAACCTGTACGACCAGTACGATATTTATCACATGCAGATCATGGAGGGCGATCTGGCCCGCACGATCGAGGCCAACCTGGCCAAGATCGCGCACATCCAGCTTGCGGACAATCCGAACCGCAACGAGCCGGGCACGGGCGAGATCAACTATCCCTTCCTGTACGAGTTCATCGACAAGATCGGCTACAAGGGCTGGATCGGAGCCGAGTACAAGCCTAAGACCAACACGGTCGCAGGGCTTGGCTGGTTGCCGAAGTAAAAAGCCTGCCGCCATCCTCATAGAGATTAGGGAGTTTTTCGATGTCTAAGAAACTGGGCTTCATCGGATTGGGCACGATGGGTGCACCGATGGCCGGTCATCTGATCGCCGCCGGTCACGAGGTTCACCTCTACACCATCGAAGGTGTGCCGGCCGATCTCGCCAAGAAGGGCAAGGTTGCCAAGAGCGCCGCCGAGGTGGCGAAGAACGCCGACATCATCATCATCATGGTGCCGGATACGCCGCACGTTGAATCCGTGCTGTTCGGAGAGAACGGCGTCGCCGAGCATCTTGCCAAGGGCAAGATCGTCGTCGACATGAGCTCGATCTCGCCGATCGAAACCAAGAAGTTCGCCGCCAAGGTCGAGAAGCTTGGTGCGCGTTATCTCGATGCGCCGGTCTCCGGTGGCGAAGTTGGCGCCAAGGCTGCCTCGCTCACCATCATGGTCGGCGGTCATGACGAGGACTTCGCGACCGTGAAGCCGTACTTCGAGCTGATGGGCAAGAACATCACTCACGTCGGCGGCAACGGCGACGGCCAGACCACCAAGGTCGCAAACCAGATCATCGTCGCGCTGAACATCGAGGCGGTTGCGGAAGCGTTGATCTTCGCATCGAAGGCGGGCGCCGATCCGGCCAAGGTGCGTCAGGCGCTGATGGGTGGTTTTGCTTCCTCGCGCATTCTCGAAGTGCACGGCGAGCGCATGATCAAGCGCACGTTCGATCCGGGCTTCCGCATCGAGCTGCACCAGAAGGATCTCAACCTCGCGCTGCAGGGCGCCAAGGCACTCGGCGTGGCGTTGCCGAACACCGCGATGGCGCAAGAGCTGTTCAACACCTGTGCGGCCAATGGCGGCAAGGCGTGGGATCACTCCGGCATGGTGAAGGCGCTCGAGCTGATGGCCAACCACGCGGTCGCCGGCAAGAAGTAATTCGATATCGGACATCCGGGGCTCCGGCCCCGGATGTTCGCAGAACAATAATTTAGGAGGGGTCCATGAAAGTTTGTATTTTCGGTGCTGGCGCGATCGGCGGCTACATGGCCGTGATGATGAAACGTGGCGGCGTCGATGTTTCGCTTGTCGCGCGCGGACCCCACCTTGCCGCCATCAAGGCCAATGGCCTGAAGGTCGTGTTCAAGGACAAGGAGTTGTCGGCAGCCATGCCGGCGACCAACGATCCCAAGGAATTGGGCCCTCAGGATTACATCATCATCGCGCTGAAGGCGCATCAGGCCTGGGAGTCTGTCGATCAGCTCAAGCCGTTGCTCGGCCCGAATACGGTGGTCGTCACCGCGCAGAACGGCGTGCCGTGGTGGTATTTCTACGGTCTAGACGAGAAGTTCGCCGATCTGCGGCTCAAGAGCGTCGATCCCGGTAACCGCCAGTGGAATGCGATCGGTCCGCAGCGCGTGATTGGTGCGACCGTCTATCCGGCTACCGAAATCACCGAGCCGGGCGTCATCAAGCACATCTATGGCGACCAGTTCGGCCTCGGCGAGCCGAACCGCCAGCCTAGCGCGCGCCTGACCGAATTCGCCGATGCGCTCACCGCGGGCGGGCTGAAGCCACGCCTGTATGACGACATCCGCGACGACATCTGGATCAAGCTGTGGGGTAACCTGTGCTTCAATCCACTGTCGGCGCTGACTCATGCGACGCTCGACATCGTTGCGACCGATCCCGGCACGCGCGCTGTCGCCAAGAACATGATGCTTGAGGCCCAGCAAATCGGCCAGCACTTCGGCGCGCACTTCCGCGTCGACGTGGAGCGCCGCATCAACGGAGCCGCCGGTGTCGGCGCGCACCGCACCTCGATGCTGCAGGACCTCGACAAGAAGCGGCCGCTGGAGATCGATGCGCTCCTCACGTCGGTACAGGAGATGGGGCATCTGGCCAATGTGAAGACGCCGTATATCGATACGGTGCTGGCGCTGGTGCAACAGATGGGCCGCTCCAACGGCGTCTATCCGACTTTCCCGGAAGAAGTCCGCACCCCCGAAGCGGTCACGGCCTGATTTGATATTCCGTATGCCGGACACCCATCCGGCATACGGCGCCTCTCCCTGCGATCGTCCGTTTTCGCGCACGTGTCGTGCAGGATATATTTATTTGCAGCCTGAATCGGATTATCTGAAACCATGATCGTCCCCAAGATTATCCTGGCTGCTCACGGAAGGATTTGATGATGAGCCGTAATCGGCGCGCGAAGATTGTTGCGACGCTAGGCCCGGCGAGTTCCTCGCCTGAGATGATCCGCAAACTCTATGATGCCGGCGTCGATATGTTCCGGCTCAATTTCAGCCACGGCAGCCATGACGATCATCGCGCGCGCTATGAAGCGATCCGCGCGGTCGAGCGCGATGTCGGTACGCCGATCGCGATCCTGCAGGATTTGCAGGGTCCGAAAATCCGCCTTGGGCCGCTGGAAGGCGGCAAGCGCGAGCTGACCAATGGCAGCACGGTACGCTTTGTCTGCAGCGCGACCGCGAAGGGCAATGAATTGCCGCTGCCGCACAAGGAAGTGTTCGACGCCATCGTGCCGGGCAACCAGCTTCTGATCGATGACGGCAAGGTGCGCCTGTCGGCGACCGGGGTGGGCGAGGGTTATATCGAGGCCAAGGTGATTTCCGGCGGCATCGTCAGCGATCGCAAGGGCGTCAACCTGCCGGATACGATTTTGGCGTTGTCGCCGATCACCGAAAAGGATCGTGTCGATCTCGCCTTCGGTCTTGAACTCGGGGTGGACTGGGTCGCGTTCTCGTTCGTGCAGCGTGCCTCCGACCTGATCGAGGCGCACACGCTGGTCGGCGGACGTGCCGGTGTGATGTCGAAGATCGAAAAGCCGGCGGCGATGTCGGTGATCGAGGATATCGTGGCGCTGTCGGATTCCATCATGGTGGCACGCGGCGATCTCGGCGTGGAAATCCCGCCGGAAGACGTGCCGGGCGCGCAGAAGGATCTGGTGCGGTTGTGCCGCCTGGCGGGCAAGCCGGTCATCATCGCGACCCAGATGCTGGAGTCGATGATCTATACGCCGACGCCGACGCGCGCGGAATCCTCCGACGTCGCGACTGCGATCTATGATGGCTCCGATGCGGTGATGCTGTCGGCCGAATCCGCTTCGGGGCAGTTTCCGGTTCAGGCGGTCCAGACGATGGATCGCATCATCCGCCGCACCGAGCAGCACAAGGCCTATCGCAATATCGTCGAGGCTTTGCATCCGCAGGTTGAGCCGCTGCCGCAGCACGCGATCGCGGCGGCGGCCGCGGAAGTCGCCGATTCCATCGGTGCGGCCTGCATCGTGGCCTTCACCTCGAGCGGCGCCACCGCCTATCGGATCGCGCGCCAGCGCTCTCCGACGCCGATCCTAAGCGTGACGCCGAACGAATCCACCGCCCGCCAGCTTTCCTGGCTGTGGGGCTCGACGAGCATGCGTTCGGACGATATTTCATCGTATGACGAAATGGTGAGCCATGCGGTCCACCATGCCAAGGACAGCGGGCTTGCGAAGGACGGCGACTGCATCGTCGTGGTCGCGGGCGTGCCGTTCGGCAAGTCTGGCTCGACTAACAATCTGCGCGTCGTGACCGTCTGACCGGTCGCGATCGCCATAAAGCGTAAGAGTAGAGGAAACGATGACACAGTGGATTCGATATCGCGCGAACGGCAAGGTGGGCTTCGGCACGCTGAGCGGGGACACCATCGCCGAGCACAGCGGCGACATGTTCGCCTCGCCCAAGGCCACCGGACAGACGCTCAAGCTCGCGAGCGTCGAAGTGTTGCCGCCGTCCGAGCCGACCAAGGTGATCGCGCTGTGGAATAACTTCCGCGAACTCGCCGCCAAGCTGAAGCAGTCGATTCCGCCGGAGCCGCTTTATCTGATGAAGGCGAATTCCAGCATCTCATCGCCGAACACCACCATCAAGCGGCCGAAGTCCTATTCCGGCAAGGTCGTCTACGAGGGCGAGCTCGGTATCGTCATCGGCAAGACCTGCACCAATGCCTCGGAAGACGAAGCCGCGAAGGCGATCTTCGGCTACACCTGCGTCAATGATATCACGGCCGCGGAAATCATCTCGAAGGATGAAAGCTTCGCCCAGTGGGTGCGCGCCAAGAGCTTCGACGGGTTCGGCCCGTTCGGCCCGGTGATCGCGACCGGCATCGATCCCACCAAGGAATCGGTTCGCCTTGTCCTCAACGGCGCGGAGCGGCAGAACTACAAGCTCTCCGACATGATCTTCCCGCCGCACAAGCTCGTCAGCCTCCTGTCGCACGACATGACGCTGAACCCCGGCGACCTGATCTGCTGCGGCACCTCGATTGGTGTCGGTACGATGAAGGAGCCGACCAACACCATGGACGTGACGATCGAAGGCATTGGTACGCTCCACAACGTGTTTGCGAACTGACGGCCGGTTTTCGTCCAAGCACGATACAGTCACATTAAAAAGGCCGCCTGCGATCGCAGGCGGCCTTTTTTTGATTCAGAAAGTGGTCGGCTTATTCGAAGATGCCGTCGCTGTGGGCGGCCACGTAGTCGGCGAGGCCGAGCGTATGGTCGCGCGACAGGATCACGGCGCGCTCGGTGTCGCGCTTTTCGATCGCATCGATGATGCCCAAATGATCCACGATCGAACGCGAGGCGCGATCGTCGCGGCCGATGGTGATCTGGCGCAGGCCGCGCACATGCAGCAGGATCTGCTCGGTCATGTCGACCAGCACCTGCGAGCCCGACAGTTTCACGATGGTTTGGTGAAACAGGATGTTGGCCGAAGAATATTCGCTGAGGTGATCGGAAGGCTTGTGGCCGTCGTCAAACCCACGGAACAGGCGACGCAGGCCGGCAATGGCTTCATCGCTTGCGTGCAGGGTGGCGAGGCGGGCGGCCATGCTTTCCAGCGCGGCCCAGGCCTGGATCATGTCGATGACTTCGCGCTTGGTCTTTTTCAGGACCATCACGCCCTTGCGCGGCACCGATTTGACGAGACCCTCGTGCTCGAGCATCACGATGGCTTCCCGTACCGGAGTACGGCTGACGCCGAGCTGCTCGGAGAGTTGCCGTTCGTCGATCCATGCGGGCTCGGAGGACGCATAGATATCCATATCGAGGATAGCCTGCTTCAGAGCCTCGTAGGCGCGAGTTTTGAAAGTCTGCTCAGGTGCGAACCTACCCACCACCAGCTCGGGAGCCGGCTTTGACAGGGGTGCCCGCTGGGCAATTGGTTTCACACGTTCCATCCCGGTATTATCTGGCATATGTCCTGCCGTATGCCAGTAACTGGCGCTTCAGTGAGTTTTAGGGTCCGATTCCTATTCTAGAGGGTCTTGACCCATAAAACCAAGGCCCCAGAAGGGGCCTTGGTCAGTCTTTTTTAAGCGGTTCGCTTTGCTGGCTTATTCCCTTTCAGGAGTTCCACCAGCGTGCTTCCGAGCCGGGCCGGGGAGGCCGAGACCGCGATCCCGGCGGCTTCCATGGCCGCGATCTTCGATTCCGCGTCGCCCTTGCCGCCCGCCACGATGGCGCCGGCATGGCCCATACGGCGCCCGGGAGGGGCCGTACGGCCGGCAATGAAGCCAACCATCGGCTTCTTACGGCCGCGCTTGGCCTCGTCCTTGAGGAACTGGGCCGCGTCTTCCTCGGCGGAACCACCGATTTCACCGATCATGATGATCGATTCCGTCTTGTCGTCGGCGAGGAACATCTCCAGCACGTCGATAAACTCGGTGCCCTTGACCGGGTCGCCGCCGATGCCGACCGCCGTGGTCTGGCCAAAGCCGACCTGGGTGGTCTGGAACACGGCTTCGTAGGTCAGCGTGCCCGAACGGGACACGATGCCGACATTGCCCGGCTTGAAGATGTTGGTCGGCATGATGCCGATCTTGCACTCGCCTGCGGTCACGACGCCGGGGCAGTTGGGGCCCAGGAGGCGCGACTTCGAGCCGGAGAGGGCGCGCTTCACCCGCACCATGTCGAGCACCGGAATGCCCTCGGTGATGCAGACGATCAGCGGGATCTCCGCGTCGATGGCCTCGCAGATCGCGTCCGCAGCACCTGGCGGCGGAACGTAGACGACGGAGGCGTCCGCGCCGGTCTTGGCGCGGGCCTCGGCGACGCTGTCGAACACCGGCAGGCCGAGATGGGTCGAGCCGCCTTTGCCCGGCGAGGTGCCGCCGACCATCTTGGTGCCGTAAGCGATTGCCGCTTCGGAGTGGAAGGTTCCGTTCTTGCCGGTGAAGCCCTGGCAAATGACCTTCGTGTTTTTGTCGATCATAACTGACATTGGCTTACTTTCCCTTCACAGCCTTGACGATCTTCTGCGCGGCGTCGTCCAGATCGTCGGCTGGCAGAACGTTGAGGCCGCTTTCACGGATGATCTTCTTGCCTTCCTCGACGTTGGTACCTTCGAGGCGGACAACCAGCGGCACCTTCAGACCGACAGCCTTCACCGCGGCAACAACGCCGGCAGCGATGACGTCGCACTTCATGATGCCGCCGAAGATGTTGACGAGGATGCCCTTCACGTTCGGATCGGCAGTGATGATCTTGAACGCAGCGGTCACCTTCTCCTCGGAAGCGCCGCCACCGACGTCCAGGAAGTTGGCCGGGCTTTCGCCGTACAGCTTGATGATGTCGAGGGTCGCCATCGCAAGACCCGCGCCGTTCACCATGCAGCCGATGGTGCCATCGAGCGCGATGTAGGCGAGGTCGTACTTGGACGCTTCGATTTCCTTGGCGTCTTCCTCGGTCTCGTCACGCAGCGCCAGCACGTCAGGATGACGGTAGATGGCGTTGGAGTCGAACGACACCTTGGCGTCGAGGCAGCGCAGTTCGCCCTGCTTGGAGAGGATCAACGGATTGATCTCCAGCATCGACATGTCCTTGGCGACGAACGCCGCGTAGAGCTTGCTGACGAGGCTCTCGGCCTGCTTGGCCTGGTCGCCCTTCAGCTTCAGCGCCTGCGCGACCTTGCGGCCGTGGTGAGGCATGATGCCGGTCGCCGGATCGACCGAGAAGGTCACGATCTTCTCGGGGGTGTCGTGGGCGACCTTTTCGATGTCCATGCCGCCTTCGGTGGAAACCACGAAGGCGATACGGGAGGTCTCGCGGTCAACGAGGGCCGACAGGTAGAACTCCTTGTCGATGTCCGCGCCTTCCTCGAGATAGAGGCGGTTGACCTGCTTGCCCACGGGGCCGGTCTGCACCGTCACCAGGGTGGCGCCCAGCATCTGCTGGACGAAGGTCTTCACCTCGTCGACCGACTTTGCGAGCCGGACGCCGCCTTTGTCACCGGCAGAGGCTTCCTTGAACTTGCCCTTGCCGCGGCCGCCAGCGTGGATCTGGCTCTTGACCACCCACACCGGGCCGCCAAGTTCCTTGGCGGCAGCTTCGGCGTCGGAAGCCTTCAGGATCGGAATGCCCTTGGAAACGGGAACCCCGAATTCCTTCAGCACGGCTTTCGCTTGATACTCGTGGATATTCATTCGTCAGAACCCTTACTTGATGAGACCGGCGCCGCGCGCCCACTTGTACTTCGCACCGAGCACTTCCACCGGAAGCTCCGTCGAGTACGCGTAGGCAGGGATGCCATTCTGGTAGAGGTATTCGGAGGCTTCCTCGACTTCGACGTCGCCTGCCAGAGATGCGACCATCGGCTTCTCGAAGCCTTGGGCCTTCATCTCGTTCTTGATCTGCACCATGTTCTTCGCGAACACCATCGGCGGCGTCACGATCGTGTGCCAGTAGCCGAGGATCAGCGAGTGGATGCGATCGTCGGTGAGGCCGAGCTTCACGGTGTTGACGTAGGTGATCGGCGGCTCGCCACCGGTGATGTCGACCGGGTTACCGGACGCACCGAACGGCGGGATGAACTTGCGGAACGCCGCGTCGAGATCGGCAGGCATGGTCATCAGCGAGAGGCCGTTATCGACCACCGCGTCCGACAGCAGCACGCCCGAACCACCGGCACCCGTGATGATCAGGACGTTTTCGCCCTTCGGGGTCGGCAGCAACGGAACGCCGCGTGCGAACTCGAGGAGCTGGCGCAGCGAGCGGGCGCGGATCACGCCAGCCTGCTTGAAGACATCCTCGTAGATCTTGTCGTTGCCGGCGAGGGCGCCGGTGTGCGACGCCGCGGCCTTGGCGCCCGCGGAGGTGCGGCCACCCTTTAGCACGATAACCGGCTTCTTCTTGGACACGCGCCGGGCGGCATTCGCGAAAGCGCGGCCGTCCTTCAGGTCTTCGCAATGCATCGCGATGACGTTGGTGTTCTTGTCCTGCTCGAAGAAGGCGAGCAGATCGTCCTCGTCGATGTCCGACTTGTTGCCGAGACCGACGATCGCGGAGACACCCATCTTGGCTGAACGCGAGAAGCCGATGATCGCCATGCCGATGCCGCCGGACTGCGACGACAGCGCCGCCGAACCCTTGACGTCGAACGCGGTGCAGAAGGTCGCGCAGAGGTTGGCCGGGGTGTAGTAGAAGCCGTAAATGTTCGGCCCCATCAGGCGGATGTCGTACTGCTTGCCGATCTTGACGATCTCTTCCTGAAGCTCAGGCTCGTTGGCTTCGGCGAAGCCCGACGGAATGAGAACGGCGCCGGGGATCTTCTTCTCGCCGCACTCCTTCAGAGCGCCGGCAACGAACTTCGCCGGGATCGCGAACACCGCGACGTCGACTTCGCCGGGAATGTCCTTGACGCTCTTGTAGGCCTTGTGGCCGAGGATGTCGGCGGCCTTCGGGTGCACCGGATAGATGTTGCCCTTGTAGCCGCCGTTGATGAGGTTCTTCATCACGGAGTTGCCGATCTTGCCGTCTTCGGCAGAAGCGCCGATGACCGCAACCGACTTCGGCATCATGATGCGGTTCATCGCCGTGACGATTTCCGAATCCGGACGCGGAGCCGGCTTCGGCTTGTAGTTGAAGTCGACGACGATGCGCACGTCGGCGGCAATCGCGTCCTTCTTGGTGGCGAACACCGGGTTGAGGTCGAGCTCGACGATTTCGGGGAAGTCGGTCACGAGCTGCGAGACGCCGACGATGATGTTGGCCAGCGCGTCACGGTTCACGGCATCGCCGCCGCGAACGCCGTGCAGCATTTCCTTGGCCTGAATGCCGTCGAGCATCGACAGCGCATCTTCCTTGGTTGCGGGCGCCATGCGGAAGGTGATGTCCTTGAGCACTTCGACGAGAACGCCGCCGAGGCCGAAGGCCACGAGCTTGCCGAACGAATCGTCGGTGATCGAACCGATGATGACTTCGGTGCCGCCGGTCAGCATCTGCTGAACCTGGATGCCCTCGATCTTCGCGTCGGCCTTGTACTTCTTGGCGTTCGCCAGAATCTGGTCGTAGGCAGCCTTCGCAGCCGCGTCGTCCTTGACGCCGACCACGACACCGCCGGCTTCGGTCTTGTGCAGAATGTCGGGGGAGACGATCTTCATCACCACCGGATAACCCATGCCGCCTGCGAGCTTGGTCGCTTCGTCAGCGGACTTCGCCAGACCTTCGCCGGGGACGGCGATTCCATAGGCGTCACAAACCAGTTTGCCTTCCGGCGCAGTCAAGCTGTTGCGACCGTCGGCCTTGACCTTGTCAAGAACCTTGCGGACGGATGCTTTGTCGATTGCCATAAGTGAACTCCGATGTTTTCAACGTTGATCGTCGCGTCTGCCGGTGGCTACCGGCGTTGCTTCTTGTATCGAACGGGACGTTGCCGTCCGTTCAGATTGGTTTCCGAGGTTGATCCGCTGGCCGCTACGGCCATGTCAGAGCAATCGGCTTGTAATTCTTTCGCCGCCGCTTTTGCCGGGTGGCGTGGTCGTTTTCAAATGCTTTTGCCCGTTTGGCATTCCAAATATCAGGCGTGGCATACCGGATATTAGACATGCTTGATATCGGATTTGTCAAAGGCGGGAGCCCGCCGGAATTCCGGCGGGCCCGATTTTGATAGGGTTTTAAGCGGCCAACTGACCTGCGGCGTTTGGAAGCTGGCTGTTCATAACAACAGACTTGCGCCAGGGCTTCAACACCACAACGGCGAGCAGCGAGGCGAGGATGTTCGCACCTGCAGCAAGCAGGAAGACGCCATCCCAGCTACCCGTGGCCTGCTGCATGTAATTGCCGAACGGCACCAGAAGCGCCGCAAAGCCCTTCGCGGTGTAAAGCATACCCGCGTTGGTGGTTGCAAACTTCGAACCGAAGGTGTCGGTGCAGGCAGCGGGGAATAGGCTGTAAATTTCACCCCAGGCAAAGAACACGGTGCCGGTGAGAATCACGAACCACACCGGATCGTGGCCCCACATGTAAAGCGCCGCGATGCCGAGGCCTTCCAGGCCGAATGCGATGAACATGGTGTTCTCGCGGCCGATCTTGTCCGAGACCCAGCCGAAGGCCGGGCGGGTGAGGCCATTCAGCACGCGGTCGATTGTCGCTGCGAAGGTCACGGTGGTCATTGTCAGACCCATCAGGGTCACAGGCATGTTGGTGAGATGCCAGTCGGCAGCGATCGGCTTCAGGTTGGCAGTGACGAGCAGGCCGCCTGCGCCGACGATGACGAACATGAAATACATCAGCCAGAACACGCCGGTCTTGGCGACTTCGCTCGGGCCGTAGTCGCGGCGAGTCTGCTGGATGTTGGTGTTCACCACAGGCTGCGGCGCCTGGCCGGGCTTCGGCGCCATGATGAAGATCGCGAGGATCATGCAGATCACGCCCTGACCGATGCCGAAGTTGAAGAACGCAGCCTGGAAGCCGTCGTTCTTGATCATCGCCTGAATGGGAGCGACGGTGAGGGCAGAGCCAGCGCCGAAACCAGCAGCGGTGATGCCCGCGCAAAGGCCGCGCTTGTCCGGAAACCACTTCAGCGCGTTACCGACGCAAGTGCCGTACACGGCACCGGCGCCAACGCCAGCGATGATCTGGCCGATGTAGAAGCCGGTCAGCGACGTTGCGTAAGCATTGATAACCCAGCCGATGGCGCAGAAGGCGCCGCCCATCATGATGACGAGGCGCGGGCCGTATTTGTCGACGATCCAGCCTTCAACCGGCACGAGCCAGGTTTCGAACAGGACGAAAAGTGTGAAAGCCCACTGGATCGACGCGCGATCCCAGCCGAACTGCTTTTGGATGTCGGGGACGAAGAACGTCCATCCGTACTGAAGATTCGCGATCATCACCATGCAGCCGACGCCGATCGCTAGCTGAGTCCAGCGATAGCCGTCACTGACACGGGTGGCGCCATTACCTACCGATTCTGTCATAACATTCCTCCCAAAGCACCTTCTTTAGTCGAAGTGCGTAGGGTGATTTTGGTATATGATATGCCAATAGGCAAGAGGGTCGTGTTCAAAACTGCCTTGTTGTTCGCCGTTTTCGCAAATGCGAACTTGAGATCTGGACGAATACGTCCGCGTTACACATTATAATTACAGAAGAAATTTCCTCGTCCTTTTTTCTGGGGCGCGAAGGGCAGTCCTCGTGGATTCTGCATCGCAAAATTTCTGCTAGTCCCGGCATGTCGGAAGACATGTTTGCCGCGCGACATTTGGCCTGTCGCAAGGATTGGGCATGGTGACGCTTCCTCGTTGACAGTTGGTATTTAGTATGCCAATGAATTTTTCCAGCAACGATGGCGCATTTCATATGCGGTCTGTCGGATGCAATCTGGTTGTGGCGATCAGTGGAGTCCGCCTGCCTCGGCCGATATCTTCACCGCTTCGGCAGTGACGATTGGTTGCGGTACATGGCAGCCGACCACACGTTCACGGGCTAGATAGATCTGCAGCGGATGTAAAACCTCATCTTGAGCCATGATTTTACGTACGACGATCCATCAACACGCAAACGGCTCGATCCTCGCGAGCTAGTCACCTCGATAGAAAACCGCGTGAAGCGGAATGAACCCTGGGAGGGTACTGATGTCAGTAGCAGCAGTAGCAAACGTTGATACCAATGCGGCAGAGCAGGAATTGACGGATGGCTTCCATCTCGTCATCGACGCGCTCAAGCTGAACGATATCAACACGATTTATGCAGTGCCGGGGATTCCGATTTCGGATCTTTGCCGCATGGCGCAGGGCGAGGGCATCCGTGTCATCTCGTTCCGCCACGAGCAGAACGCCGGCAACGCCGCCGCGATCGCCGGATATCTGACCAAGAAGCCAGGCATCTGCCTCACCGTTTCGGCTCCCGGCTTCCTCAACGGTCTGACCGCGCTGGCCAACGCCACCACCAACTGTTTCCCGATGATCCTGATCTCCGGCTCGTCCGAGCGCGAGATCGTTGACCTGCAGCAGGGCGACTACGAAGAAATGGATCAGCTGGCGATCGCCAAGCCGCTCTGCAAGGCGGCCTTCCGCGTGCTGCACGCGCAGGATGTCGGCATCGGTATCGCCCGCGCGATCCGCGCTGCATGCTCGGGCCGCCCTGGCGGCGTCTATCTCGACCTGCCGGCGAAGTTCTTCTCGCAGGTCATGACCGCGGAAGAGGGCAACAAGTCGCTCGTCAAGGTTATCGACCCCGCGCCGGAGCAGATTCCTGCGCCGCACGCCGTCAAGCGCGCGCTCGACGTTCTCAAGAGTGCCAAGCGTCCTCTGATCATTCTGGGCAAGGGCGCTTCCTACGCCCAGGTCGACGACAAGATCCGTGAGCTGGTCGAAAAGACCGGCATTCCGTTCCTGCCGATGTCGATGGCGAAGGGTATCCTGCCGGATACGCATCCGCAGTCGGCAGGTGCCGCACGTTCGACCGTGCTGAAGGATTCGGACGTTGTGCTGCTGATCGGCGCACGCCTCAACTGGCTCCTGTCGCACGGCAAGGGCAAGAGCTGGGGCTCCGCGCCGAAGAAGTTCATCCAGATCGACATCGAGCCGAAGGAAATGGACTCGAACGTCGAGATCGTTGCTCCTCTCGTCGGCGATATCGGCTCCTGCGTGTCCGCGCTGCTCGGTGGTATCGACAGCAAGTGGGCGAAGGCACCGTCCGACTGGACCGGCGCCGTCAACGCCAAGAAGGAAGCCAACATCGCCAAGATGGCTCCGAAGCTGATGAACAACGCTTCGCCGATGAACTACCACAGCGCGCTCGGCGCGTTGCGCGATGTCATCAAGGCGCGGCCGGATGCGATCCTGGTCAATGAAGGCGCCAACACGCTCGACCTCGCACGCGGCATTATCGACATGTATCAGCCGCGCAAGCGTCTCGATGTCGGCACCTGGGGTGTCATGGGCATCGGCATGGGCTTCGCCGTGGCGGCCGCAGTCGAGACCGGCAAGCCGGTTCTCGCTGTCGAGGGCGACAGTGCCTTCGGTTTCTCCGGCATGGAGGTGGAGACGATCTGCCGCTACAACCTGCCGGTCTGCGTCGTGATCTTCAACAACAATGGCATCTATCGTGGCACCGACGTCAATCCGACGGGCGGGGCGGATGTTGCGCCGATGGTGTTCGTGAAGGACGCTCGCTACGACAAGATGATGGAAGCGTTCGGTGGTGTCGGCGCTCATGTGACGACGCCGGATGAACTGAAGCGTGCCGTCAGCGCCGCGATGGATTCCGGCAAGCCGACCCTCATCAACGCGGTGATCGATCCGGCGGCGGGTACCGAGAGCGGCAACATCGGCAGCCTCAACCCGCAGAGCGTGGTTGTGAAGAAGAAATGAGTGATAACCCCGGCGCTGCTTCCTCCGGGGAGTGGCGCCGGGACCAACGGCCAATAAGAATCAACTGGAGGAAGCTATGACGAAGGCGCTCAACGGGGTCCGTATTCTGGACTTTACTCACGTTCAATCAGGACCGACTTGTACTCAGTTGCTTGCGTGGTTCGGCGCGGACGTTATCAAGGTTGAGCGTCCCGGCACCGGCGACATTACCCGCGGTCAGCTTCAGGATGTCCCGAACGCGGACAGCCTCTACTTCACGATGCTGAACCACAACAAGCGCTCTCTCACGCTCGACGCGAAGAACCCGAAGGGCAAGGAAGTCCTGACCGCGCTCATGAAGAGCTGCGATGTCATGGTCGAGAACTTCGCTCCCGGCGTGCTGGATCGCATGGGCTTCTCCTGGGAGAACATCCAGAAGATCAACCCGAAGCTGATCGTCGCTTCGATCAAGGGCTTCGGCCCCGGTCCGTTCGAGGACTGCAAAGTTTACGAAAACGTCGCGCAGTGCACCGGCGGTTCGGCTTCGACCACGGGCTTCCGTGATGGACTGCCGCTCGTGACCGGCGCCCAGATCGGCGACAGCGGCACCGGCCTGCATCTCGCCCTCGGCATCGTCACCGCGCTTTATCACCGCACCCATTCGGGCAAGGGCCAGCGCGTCACCGTCGCGATGCAGGACAGCGTGCTCAACCTTTGCCGCGTCAAGCTGCGCGACCAGCAGCGCCTCGCTCACGGCCCGCTCAAGGAATACAGCCAGTTCGGCGAAGGCATCCCATTCGGCGATGCGACCCCGCGCGCTGGCAACGATTCCGGTGGTGGCCAGCCGGGCCGCATCCTGAAGTGCAAGGGCTGGGAAACCGACCCGAACGCCTACCTCTACTTCATCACCCAGGCTCCGGTCTGGGAGAAGATCTGCGATGTGATCGGCGAGCCGACCTGGAAGACCGACCCGAACTACGCCAAGCCGGCCGCTCGTCTGCCGCGCCTGAACGAGATCTTCGGACGCATCGAACAGTGGACCATGACCAAGACCAAGTTCGAGTGCATGGACATCCTCAACAAGGTCGACATTCCGTGCGGCCCGATCCTGTCGATGAAGGAAATCTCCGAGGACAAGTCGTTGTATGCGACCGGCACTCTCGTCGAGGTCGATCACCCGACCCGTGGCAAGTACATCTCGGTCGGCAATCCGATCAAGCTGTCCGACAGCCCGGCGGAAGTCGTCCGTTCGCCGCTGCTGGGTGAGCACACCGACGAAATCCTGCGCGACGTTCTGAAGTTTTCCGAGAGCCAGATCGGCGATATCCGCTCGTCCGGCGCGCTCGGCGAAGTTCCGCTCGCCGCTGAGTAATTAAGGTCTCTCCCCCGAGGATGACCTGGCCGGGGCTAAGCCCCGGCCTTTTTTTTATTTCTGCATGACTTCTGATTTCCTCGCGTTGCGATGCAACGTGACTGTGCGATTTTCCGCACTCGATATTCCGTGACGCAGCAATTGCGATGCATCTTTAAACGATAGTGGCAAGCCGCAACGGTTGCGTTTTTCTGTCGCAGCCTTATCAAGCGATGTCTAATTTTCGTGAGAGAGAGCGGGTGATGGCCATGTCGAACGAATTGATCTCCAAAAAGACTTTGATTGCGGCGGCTTCTGCGGCCGTACTGGCATTTGCCGCCAATCCGGCGGTGGCAAAGGACATTGTTTTCGGCGCGTCTGTGCAGTTGACCGGCCCGGTCGCCAACACCGGCCGCTACTATCGCGACGCCTATGAGCTTGCGATCGAGAAGATCAATGCAGCCGGCGGCGTGAAGGTCGGCAACGAAAAGCGCAAGGTCGTTCTGAAGATTTATGACAACCAGTCCGATGTGAATTTGAGCGTGCGGCAGTACACCCAGCTCGTTTCGCAGGACAAGGTTGATTTCCTGCTCGGGCCGTTCGCCAGCAACTTCGCGCTGGCCGACTCCGCCGTCTCGGAAAAGTACAAGATTCCGATGGTGCAGGGCGGTGGCGCTTCGGACCAGATCTTCGCCCGTAAATTCAAGTATATCTTCGGCACGCTGGCGCCCGCCAGCAACTACTTCGGTTCCACCATCGAGATGATGAAGGGTCTGAAGCCTGCGCCGAAGTCAGTGGCGTTGCTGTACGCCGATGATTCCTTCGACGTGTCGGTGGGTGACGGCACCCGGCCGAAGCTGAAGGCGGCGGGTTTCGACATCGTGATGGACGAGCGCTACAGCACCAACGCGACCGACTTCAACTCGCTGTTGTCGCAGATCCGCAGCAAGAACGTCGACGCGGTGCTGGTCGCGGGTCACGAGACTGAAATTCTCAACTTCGTTCGCCAGGCCAAGAGCCTGACGGTTGCGCCGAAGATGTATTCGTTCACGGTCGGCGTTCCGAGCGAGGATTTCCGCAAGGCACTCGGCAAGGATGCCGACTACGCTTTCGGCATGACGGCCTGGCTGCCTTCGGCTGATCTGAAGGACCGCTGGTTCGGTGACGCGGCGAAGTTCGAGGCTGAGTACAAGACCAAGTTCAACTATGAGCCGGACTATCACGCCGCTTCCGGTGCCGCCGACGTCGAGGCGCTGGTTCAGGCGATCGAGGATGTCGGTTCGACCGATCCTGCGAAGGTTCGCGATGCGCTCGCCAAGGTGAAGTTCGACAGCATCTATGGTCCGATCGCGTTTGGCGCAAACGGCCAGATCGATCTGCCGCAGACCGTGATCCAGGTGCAGGGCGACAAGCTGGTTGCGATCCATGGCACCAAGGGGGCGATCAACCCCGCTAAGTACCCGATGCCGGCCTGGAATGCGCGCTAGGCCCTGGGCTTAGCGTCGCTGTTCTGAGGCTGAAGGGGAGGGGCTACCTTGGATCTGCTGCTACAAATCCTGATTAACGGCGTACTGCTCGGAGGGCTGTACGCCGTTATGGCCTTGGGCCTGGCATTGGTTTGGGGCGTGCTCAATATCGTCAATCTGGCGCACGGAGCATTCATCATGCTCGGCGCCTATTTGTCATGGCATCTCTATACGTATCTCGGCATTGATCCCTTCCTCGGATTGCCGATTACGGCGGTGGTGATGTTCGCGGTTGGCTACGCGATGCAGCGGGGGCTTCTGAACCTCGTCGTCAAGGCACCGATGTTCAACACGCTGCTCATCACGTTCGGGTTGGAAGTGGTGCTGACCTATCTGGCGCAGCTCGCATTCTCCGCCGACTTCCGCACCATCAATCCGTCCTATGCTGGTAACAGCATCCAGATCGGCACCGTGGTGCTGCCGCTGGCCCGGCTTCTGGCGTTCGGCATCGCCATCGTGTTGACGCTCGCGATGTGGCTGTTTCTTCTGCATACGCGGCTTGGCCGCGCGATCCGGGCGACCGCGCAGAACCTCGTCGCCGCGCGTCTTTACGGCGTCGAGCCGCGCCATCTTTACGCGATGACCTTCGGCATCGGCATCGGTCTTGCCGGTGCCGCGGGCGGCCTTTATGGCACCGTCTCGCAGATCAATCCGTATATCGGCGCGACGCTGACAGCCAAATCGTTCGCAATCGCCATTATCGGCGGCCTCGACAATCCGCTCGGCGTCATCGTCGGTGGCCTGTTCCTCGGCATCATTGAATCGCTTGCGGTACTCTATATCGGCGCGACCTTTGCTGACGTGGCGAGCTTCGGCGTTCTGGTGCTGGTGTTGATCGTGCGGCCCAGCGGCCTGCTTGGAAAAACAGCATGAAAGCGCTTCGCCTCCTCCTTATCCTGATCGCACTGGCCGTTCTGATCGCGGTGCCGTGGTTCGGCTCTGACGTGCTGGTGCAGTTCGGTATCAACGCGCTGTTGCTGGCCGTGCTGGCGCAAGGCTGGAACATCATCGGCGGCTATACCGGCTACGCTTCGTTCGGCAATTCGGCGTTTTACGGCCTTGGCAGCTACGGCGTTGGCATCGCCATGGTGCAGTGGGATCTGCCGTTTGGCGTTGGTCTTGCCTTTGGCGTGTTGCTGTCGGTCGTGTTCGCGATCCTGCTCGGCCTTCCGGTATTGCGGCTGAAGGGCCATTACTTCGCGATCGCGACGCTGGCGCTGGCGCAGGTCATGGCGGCCATCGTCTCCAACGTGAAGCTGGCGGGCCAGAACATCGGTCTTGTGCTGCCGCCGCTGAACAACGACATGCTGTTCTATGAACTGGCTCTGGCCTTGCTCGTGGCGGTGACGCTGACGATCTGGTGGCTGTCGCGCAGCAAGTTCGGTTTCGGCCTGATCGCCATCCGCGAGAACGAAGAGGGCGCCAAGGTGATGGGCGTCAACACGACGCTCTACAAGGTGATGGCGTTCGCACTGTCGGGTGTGTTCAGCGCGCTGGCGGGCGGCATTCATGCCTACTGGGTGACATTCATCGATCCCGAAAGCGCCTTCGATATCAGCCTCAACGTCAAGATGATCATCATGGCGGTGTTCGGCGGCCCCGGCACCGTTCTCGGCCCGATTGTCGGTGCGCTGTCGCTGTCCGCGATCTCCGAAGTCCTGTCCAGCGAAGTCACCAGCATCGCGGGCCTGTTCTTCGGCGTCGTGGTGGTCGCGGCGGTAGTGCTGATGCCGCGCGGCCTCGCAGACATCATCCGCCAGTTCCGCAAGACGGGCTGGCGTTACTTCTCCGAAAACATCAAGGCGACCCGGCTGTGAGCGCTATACTCGATGTTCAGAACGTCACGCGGCGGTTTGCCGGCCTGATTGCCGTCAACAACGTCAGCTTTTCGCTGCAGCCGAAGGAGATCCTCGGGATCATCGGCCCGAACGGCGCGGGCAAGACCACGCTGATCAGCCTGATCAGCGGTACGGTCGCGCCGACCTCCGGCGACATTCTGTTCGAAGGCAAATCGATCAATCCGCTGCAGACGTATCAACGTGCGCGCCTCGGCATCGGCCGCACCTTCCAGATCATGCGGCCGTTTCCCGGCCTGTCGGTGCTCGACAACGTCGCGGTTGGCGCGTTGTTCGGCCATGGCGGTGGTGAATCGCAATTGTCGCGGGCGCGCGAGATGGCGCGCGCGCAGCTTGATTTCGTCGGCCTCGGCGCGTTCGTCGATCAGCGCGCCGATGAACTCGGCGGACCGGGCCGCAAGCGGCTGGAACTCGCGAAGGCGCTGGCGATGCAGCCGAAAGTGCTGTTGTGCGACGAGGTGATGGCGGGTCTCAACCACGTCGAGATCGACGAGGTGATCGACGTCATCCGCAAGGTGCGCGACGAGGGCATCAGCATTCTCGTGATCGAGCACGTCATCAAGGCGATCAAAAGCCTGTCCGACCGGCTCATGGTGCTGCATCACGGTGAGAAGATTGCCGACGGCGATCCGGACACCGTTCTTTCCAATCAGGCTGTTGTCGAAGCCTATCTCGGCAAGAGGCGCGCATGACGATGGCGGCGGTTGCGGACAAGAAAGACGTGATGCTGAGCGTGCGCGGCGTCAGCGGCGGCTATGGCGGCATGCCGGTGCTCAACGATGTGTCGCTCGATGTTTATCCGGCGGAGATCGTGGCACTGGTCGGCAGTAACGGCGCCGGCAAGACCACGCTGTTGCGCGCGCTGTCGCGCGTCCTTGCCTGTACGGGCGAGATCATTCTCGACGGCAAGAATCTCGTGCCGATGACCTCGGATCAAGCGTTTGCTGTCGGCCTCGTGCAGGTGCCGGAAGGGCGGCAGTTGTTCGACCGCATGACGGTGCAGGACAATCTCTTGATGGGCGCGTTCCAGCGTAGGGACAAGGCGGGGGTCACGCGCGACCTCGACAAGATGTACACGCTGTTTCCGAAACTGTCGGAGCGCCGGCGTCAGCTCGCGGGCAGCATGTCCGGCGGCGAGCAGCAGATGTGCGCCATGGCGCGCGGCCTGATGGCGGCGCCGAAGCTTTTGATGATCGATGAAATGAGCCTCGGCCTCGCGCCGGTGATCGCCGAGCAGTTGATGGAGGTGCTGGCCTCGATCCGCAACGATGGCGTGACCGTGCTGCTCGTCGAGCAGGACATCCATCTGGCCCTGTCGGGTGCGGATCGCGGCTATGTCATGGAGACGGGCCGCATCGTCCATAGCGGATCGGCCAAGGACCTGATCGACGATCCGCAGGTGCGCAAGGCCTATCTCGGGCTTTGATTACGCAGAGGGCCTGCTGAACACGTAGGCAAGGCCCGACAGCATGATGATCCCGACGCCCGCTATCAACAGCGGGCCGGGGTTGCTGCCCATCCAGAATGCGATGAATCCGATACTCATGCCGGCGAACGCCATCAGTTTCGCCTTGCGGGGAATTGCGCCACGTTCGCGCCATGCCCGTAACATTGGCCCGAATTGGCGGTGTGAGAGAAGCCAGTTTTCAAGCCGCGGTGACGAACGGGCGAAGCAAGCCGCGGCGAGAATGAGGAATGGCGTCGTCGGCAGCACTGGCAGGAACGCGCCAATGAAGCCGAGTGCCAAGCATCCGATACCGAGAACGAGATAGATGTGACGCATGCAATGGCGACCGTGCCAATGGTCCTTGCGAAGTGATTGGACCGTCAGGCTGCCATAGGGCGGATGCTTTTTCAAAGGCGTCAGCTTTGAGCCGGGCGGAATGGTGGTTTTCCGCGATACCGATCCGAAACACTTCGCGCGCACGGGCAACGGGCCGGTCGAGTTGTTGCTGGTGGCTGCGCCAAAGGGATCGGTCGCGCCGGTGTGGCTCGGAGACAAATAGCGCGAGGCAACCCGGAACCAGCCAGTTTATGGCGCGCGCGGCTGGGTAGATCGACGAAGTTCTTGAATCAGCGTAGCTAGATCCTGGTCAGGTGGCCCGACAGTCGCGAGCTTTTTCGCGTAGCTGAGCGCAGCTGCGGCATCTCCCGCCCCTCGGCTGAACGAAACGAGGGCCTGAAGAATCTCGCGATCCTTTGGATGGTTGTGCAGGGCGTTCTTCAAAACGGTCATGGCTTCCTCGTACTGGCCGCTGGAATGCAGCGCGACAGCATAAACGTAGGCGTAGCGCGGCTGATACGGCTCCAGTTCTGTGGCTTGATGCAATTCGGTTAGCGCGCCCTCCGGCCGTTTGAGTCTTATCAGTGTTAGGCCCAGCGCCTGATGCAGGGCCGCGTCGCGCGGTGAACTCACAAGCGCAGCGTGCAGGACAATTTCGCCCTCGCTGTCCCGGCCGCGTTGCCGATAAAGATCGGCGAGGTTAATCGCCGCCGTAGCATATTGCGGACTGAGCCTGAGGGCGGCCCTGTATTCGGCCTCGGCCTCCTGCAATTGTCCACGCTGCGCGAGGAAATTTCCGAGCGTGGTACGGGATTCCGGTCGCTCCGCGTTGGCGCGCTGGGCGGCGATGAACTCGGTCGCCGCCCGATCAAAGGTCGTGCGGTCCTGTGCTGGCTGGTCCGCGGTCGGTACGGCCGCCAGCAGCGAGGCCGCCCTGATGCGGACGCCGCGAACGGGATCGGACAACAGCGGGGACACAAGGTACCAGAGCTGACCGGCGGGCACATTTTCCAACATGTCGAGGGCGCCAATCCGAACCATCGGATCGGGATCGGCAAGCGCAGTGCGGGCCGTCGCGACATTGGCCGCCGTCACGCGCGATGCAAGTTCGTCGAGTGCGCTGGCGCGGACCACAGCAGGCACCTTATGATCCGCAGCAAGGACGGACAGCAGCGCGGCGGCATCGGCCTGGTCGGTGCGGGCGGCATGGAATGCCGGTGCGTAACCTTGGAAGCCCTTTCGGATTGGACCGAACCATCGCTCGACTGCTGCGGCGGACCATTGCGGTGACTTGTCGTGATGACAGTCGTTGCATGCGTTCGGCGTTCCCAACGTGACGGACAGATCGGGACGTGGAATCCTGAAGGCGTGATCATGCCTGATATCGACCACCATATAGGTCCGGGCTGGCATGTGGCACGAGATGCAGGTCGGCGCCGGGTCGACGGTCGCATGCTGGCGATGCTTCACATCGGCGTATTTGTCGGAGGCATGGCACTGCAGGCAGACGCCTTCGCCGGAGATGCGAAGCTTCGCGCTGTGCGGCTCGTGACAATCGCTGCAGGTGACACCGGCGGCAAACATCCTGCCTTGCTTGAACGGCGTGTAATTGTACGGTTCCTCGACATCGCGGATCTGGCCGTCGGCATGATATGTGATGCGCGCCAACGCTTCGACCACATGGGTCTGCGACAACGATTGTCCGGGTATCCAGTTTTCAAGGAAACCGGCGCGGCGCGCGTGGCAGAGCCCGCAAGTCTCAACTTCTTTGCGCAGCGTTGGCGGCCCTGCGGAGCGTTGGGCGCTTCCGGTCTGTGGGTCTATCGGCCAGGTGACGCCTTGATGTTCGTCAAACCGCACCAGCAATCCCTTGCTGGAATCCTCGCGCTTGCCAAACGGCCACCAGTTCCGTTGATCGCGCGCCCAGGCGGTATGGCGCGAGCCCTGCCCATGACAGGCTTCGCAGCCGACACTGATTTCCGCCCATGTGGTGGTGAAGCGATCTTTGGCCGCGTCGTAGTTCTTGCGCAGGCCGGTCGAGTGGCACTCGGCACACATGAAATTCCAGTTCTGGTTCAGCTTGGTCCAGTGCAGGATATCGTCATGTTTGATCTCTTCGTTGGGTGAAAGGTGAAACCAGCGCTGGCCACCCCTGTCCTGCGGCCTCGAGTCCCAGGCGAGCGGCAACGCCTGCAGGCGGCCGTCGGGAAACTCGATCAGATATTGCTGCAGCGGATCGATGCCGAACGTATATTTCACTTCGAACACGGCAAGCTTACCGTCGGCGCCGTCGGTCTCGACCAGAAATTTGCCGCCCTTGCGAAAGAAGCGGGAATGCACGCCGTAATAGTCGAAGCTCGCGTCGTTGAAATTGCCGAGCACGGTCCGGTCGGTGGCGTGCTGCATCGCGGCCTTGTGCTGCGAGGCGTTCCATAATTTGGCTTCGGCCTGGTGGCAACCTGCGCAGGTTTCGCTTCCGACGAAGCTGGCGATGGATGGGCTTTGGGCTTTCGATGTCGTTCCGCTATGATTGAGAAACTGGAAGGCAACACCGAAAGCGAAGACGGCGGCCGCTGCGACTGCTATCGCTATCCAGACGGCGCGCCTCGGCAGGATGGCCTGCCGGTCTGGCTTTAGATTTAGCAGCGACGAAACCGGCAAAGGCGCGAAGGCCTTCGGTGTCTTGCTAGCTGATTTGCTCCGCTTGTGTGCCAAACGACTGCCCTTCAGCCCTGCTGCTCAACCGCGATCACGCAATCCTTCGTCGACACCACTGCATCCGGCATCCAGCATCGACTGCCTCGGCATTGTGTCAAGTGGTAGGCACGTGGTCTGCACGCAACCCTCCCACCGAGTCAATCAAGGTAAGACCGTCGCAGCGTCCGGCTAACCTCAAGCAGTATTGCGCGGTAATCACCTGCATACGGGGCTTGATCTGCGTCAATATACATATCGCTCGATCTCGACATTCTGGAAACTAGAACAACGGAGGACGCCGGGATGAAGCTATCGATTGCAATATCGGCGCTGCTGACGACGGGGCTCGTCGCCGGCTTCGTTGCTGCAAGGCCCGAAAGAGCAAGCGCGGTGGTATACTGCCAGTATGTTGAATATCCCGTTGGCTGCATCGTCAGACCTGGCGTCGTGCTGCGGCCGCGTCCTGTCGCGCGTGCTGTAGTGAGACCCGGCGCAAGAGTGCGGGGAACGCCGATGAACCGCGGCGGCCCTGTCAATCGCGCCGGCCGACGCTGATCCGGGTTTTCAACCGCTTGCACCGAGTTGTGGATGCGCGAGTGCACATGCCTGCATTAGTCATCATTTGTTGTCGTTCATTTCCCGGAGGTTGGTGACATGAGATCTATGATGACGGCGCTCGCCGCACTGTCCTCGATTGCGCTGCTGGCAATTCCGGCGAACGCGCAGCAGGCAGCTTCTCCGGAGATAGTGCTTCCGGCGGATCGTTCGGTCTTGCCGATCCCGGAACCGCAATACCCACACAGCACTGTATTCGACGCGCGCAATGCAACGCCGCCGCCTCGATTCGAAGTGAAAGCACCGGCGGCTGCGCCGAACGTGCTCATCGTCCTCATCGATGATATGGGTTTCGGTCAGTCGAGTGCCTTCGGCGGGCCGATTCACATGCCGACGGTGGAAAGTTTGGCGAACGAGGGGCTGCGCTACAACGAATTTCACACCACGGCGCTTTGTTCGCCGACCCGATCGGCGCTGCTGAGCGGCCGTAACCATCACATGAATAACTTCGGTTCGATCGCGGAAACTGCGACGACCTTTCCGGGGCAGACCGGACAGCGCCCCAACAGCGTAGCTACCGTGGCAGAGATGCTAAGGCTGAATGGCTACAGCACCGCCCATTTCGGCAAAAATCACGAAACTGCGGCGTGGGAAGTGAGTCCGTCGGGCCCGACCGACCGCTGGCCAACCCGTCAGGGCTTTGACAAGTTTTACGGGTTCATGGGCGGCGAGACCAACCAATGGGCTCCGCTGATCTATGATGGGATGACCCAGGTCGAGCCGTCGAAAGATCCGAATTACAATTTCATGACGGACATGACCAACAAGGCGATCGACTGGATGCAGTACCAGAAGTCGCTGACGCCCGATAAGCCGTTCTTCATTTACTTTGCGCCGGGCGCAACCCATGCCCCGCACCATGTGCCAAAGGAATGGATCGCCAAGTACAAGGGCAAGTTCGATCAGGGCTGGGACAAGCTGCGCGAGGAAACGCTGGCCCGCCAGATCAAGCTCGGCGTGGTGCCGCCGAATACGAAACTCGCCCCCAAGCCGGAAGCCATAAAGGACTGGGCCACGCTGAGCGCGGACGAGCAAAAGCTGTTTGCGCGCCAGATGGAAGTGTTCGCCGGCTTCGGCGAATACGCCGATACCGAGATCGGCCGGCTGATCGATGCCATCAAGGCGACCGGCCAACTCGACAACACGCTGGTCTTCTACATTGTCGGCGACAACGGCGCGAGTGCCGAAGGAGGCATGAACGGCTTGTTCAACGAGATGACCTATTTCAACGGCGTGCAGGAAACCGTTCAGGATATCCTCAAACATTACGACGACCTCGGCGGCCCGATGACGTACAGCCATTATGCGGCCGGATGGGCAGTCGCGGGAGATACGCCCTTCACGTGGACGAAGCAGGTGGCTTCGAGCTATGGCGGCACCCGCAATGGCATGGTGATTCATTGGCCGAAGGGCATTGCGGCGAAGGGTGAGCTGCGTTCGCAGTGGCATCACGTGATCGATATCGTGCCGACGATCTTGGAGGCGGCCAGCTTGCCAGAGCCCAAGAGCGTGAATGGCACGGTTCAGACACCGATCGAGGGAACGAGCATGGTCTACTCCTTTGCCGATCCCAAGGCGGACAGCACCCATAAAACGCAGTACTTCGAAATCTTCGGCAACCGCGCGGTGTACCATGATGGCTGGCTGGCCGGAACGATCCACCGGGCAGCGTGGGAAACCAAGAATCGCCGTCCGCTCGAAGAGGATATCTGGGAGCTTTACGATACGCGGACGGACTTCAGCCTGGCGAACAATCTCGCGGCAAAGAACCCGGATAAGCTGAAGGAGCTTCAGGAGCTGTTTCTCAAGGAGGCAGTCAAGTATTCTGTGTTGCCGCTCGACGACCGCACTCTGGAGCGACTGAACGCGGCGATGGTCGGACGGCCCGACTTGATGGCTGGACGTACCTCCCTGACGGTGCACGAGGGCATGCTCGGGATGTCCGAGAACGTGTTCATCAATACGAAGAACCGCTCGCATGTCATTACTGCGGATGTGGAAATCCCGAAGGCGGGTGCCAGCGGAGCCATCCTTGCCCAGGCTGGCAGGTTCGGCGGGTGGAGTCTGTACCTGAAGGATGGCAAGCCGACGTACACCTACAATTTCCTTGGCTTGCAGCGATTTACGGTGGCTTCCCAGCAGGCATTGCCGGCCGGAAAGGTCACGATCCGATTCGAGTTCGCCTACGACGGCGGCGGGATCGGCAAGGGCGGTACAGGTACGATGTTTGTCAACGGCAAAAGAGTTGCCAGCGGCCGCATCGAGCAGACTCAGTGCTGCGGCTTCTCAGCCGACGAAGGTGCCGATGTCGGGGCCGACGAGGGCACCCCCGTCACGGAGGCCTACAAGGTGCCGTTCAAATTTACCGGCAAAATCGGCGAGGTGACGATCGAGTTGAAGGAAATGAAGAAGGCCGACAGTGAAGAAGCTGTACAGGGCCGCAAGGCGGCGGTGCTGAAGAAGGGACTGTCTGATTGAGAAGACTGGGGGCGCGCAACAACAGGATTGGGCATCCTACCGCCACTACGATTCTTTGAGATCACCGCGCTCCTGAAAAAGGCGACAACACGATGACGTCGATTAAACTGGCGGCCTCTGCTGTATCTTTGTTGGCGCTTTCGGCGCTTCCCGCCAATTCCCAGCAGTACAAGATGCAAACGCCCATTCCTCCCGGCATTGCTATCCCGGACAAGGTGGAAACGCGTCTTGGGACTCTGAGTTTCTTCGGCGGTTTCCCTGACGCGGCGACGGTCGACAAGTTGTATGACAACCTCGACTTTCAGCGCGCGGTCCAAGCCTACCTGCTGGCTCTGCCCGTGGTGAATCAGGTGGCTAACCGAGACAACATTCTGCGGCTAGGCCCGGCCAACACGACCGTGCCGATCTGGGAGACGTTGGTCGACTCCCGCACCACGGAGCTCACTGCCAACAACAATACACCTTATACCTGGTTTTGGCTGGACCTCCATGACGGACCCATCGTCGTCGAAGCTCCTCCCGAGGTGCTCGGGCTCGCTGATGATATGTGGTACAATTGGAATGGCGACATAGGGCTCACTGGTCCGGATCGAGGTAAAGGCGGGAAATATCTTTTCTTGCCGCCCGGCTACACGGGTGAGGTGCCGAGAGGCTACTTCATCATTCGTCCGAACTCGTTCAGCGTCTGGACGGCCTGGCGGAGCTTCCTGGTCAATGGCGATCCGAAGCCCGGCGTAGATGCCGTCAAGAAATTCACAAAGATCTACCCGCTCAAACAGGCGGCCAAACCACCGAAACTCAATTTCGTGAACATGTCCGGTAAGCCGTTCAACATGGTCGGTCCGGGGGATTACCGGTTCTGGGAGCTTCTCAACAAAGTCGTGCAGGACGAACCCACTGACAGCGTTGACTCTACGACCCTTGGATTCTGGGCCTCAATTGGAATTGCGAAGGGCAAGCCGTTCGCACCGGACGACAGAATGAAGAAGATACTGACCGAAGCCGCCGCTGTTGGTGACGCCACCGCACGCGCCACAATGTACAAATGGCGAGGGGCCGACGGCTATTATTATCCCGACAGCAAGAGCAATTGGCGACTTGGTTTCATCGGTGGCTACAAGTTTGAGGAAAAAGGCGCCCGTCAGTTGAACGGTTACGCAGGCTTTTTCTTTTATGCCACCGGGGTCACGCCGGCGATGGATTCAAAAGCCGTTGGCGAAGGCTCGCAATACATGGCCGCCTTCGTCGACTCGAAGGGCGATGCGCTTGACGGGGGAAAGTCTTACAAGCTGCATTTGCCGTCAAACATTCCGATCAAGAACTTCTGGTCGATCATCCTCTACGACAACCAGACACGCTCGATGATCCAAACTGACCAGCAATTCCCGACGGTCGGCAGCCAAACCGAAGGCCTCAAGGTCAATGCCGACAGTTCGGTAGATGTCTTCTTCGGCCCGAAGGCGCCCGCGGGGCAGGAAAAGAACTGGGTGCAGACGGTCCCTGGTACGAGCTGGAACACCCTTTTGCGGCTCTATGGTCCGACAAAGCCCTGGTTCGACAAGGCTTGGCGGCCCGGCGAAATTGAACTTCAACAATAGCTTCTTCGTCATGTACAGCCCCGGAAAACGGTGGTGAAGTGGGCATTCTCCGATTGCGCACCCGGATGTTGCAGACAGTCGTCTGAACCAACGGGGACTGACCGAGAGCATTAGATCGGAAAGGCGATGATCATGAAAAGCTACGGTATGGCCGGGCCCCGGCTGACCAGTGTTCTCGCAGCCGCCGCAATTGCTTTGCTTTCTCCGCAAATGGCCGCCGCCGACGAAAATGGCATTTCATACTGGTTGCCGGGCCTATACGGCAGTCTTGCCGCAACGCCGACGACGCCCGGCTGGTCAATCGCCGCAATCTACTACCATGCAAGTGTGAATGCATCGGGTGCCACTGCGGCGTCGCGGGAATTCCAGGTCGGACGGCTCCCGCCCAACAGGCGGAATCGAATCGATTATATGCAATGACTTCAACGTCGGTCGACAACTGGCTGGCGGCTGCCGTGCGGGAAGCAGCAGTCGACCGCAAGCTGACGGCAGGCGAGGCCGTGTTTCGATGTGGCGACAGAACTGAGGGGCTAATTGAGGTTCTAACGGGACGTGTTCGGCTCACGCGGACTGATAGCTCCGGCCGCGAGGTGGTGTTGCATGTGGCTGATCCCGGAGAGACCTTGGCCGAGGCATCATTGTTTTCATCACGGTATCATTGCGATGCAATCGCAAGCACCCACGCAATTGTGCGCCTGTATCCCAAGCGCGAGGTGTTGGCCGCTTTCGAGGCAAGCCCGGAGGCTGCTCGGGCGTTCTCTGCGACTCTAGCTCATCAGGTGATGAACCTCCGCACCCGGATTGAACAGCGCAATATCCGTTCGGCAGCCGACCGCGTTCGACACTTTCTCGCGCTGAACACCGGTGCAGACGGCCGCACAGTCAGGCTGTCCGGCACCTTGAAAGACCTTTCTGCCGAACTGGGTCTAACGCACGAGGCCCTCTATCGAACTTTGGCGAAGCTCGAACATTCGGGCGAGATCAAACGCAGAGGATCAAAGATCATAGTTTTTCAGCGCGTATGATTGAGATCATATGCGTGGATGGAGCGGGCTGTTAAAAGGATATTTGTGGGGCACGCAGCAAAAGAGGTCCTTAATGACGAGATTTCCTTGGAAAACAGCCCTCACCGTTTCGACGCTGTTGGCCGCCACCGTGTATGCCTCTGCCCAAATGTTCTCGGACCGCATGAATGGGCACATGCAGCAAGGCGGCACGATGGACCAGATGCATCAGCAAATGATGCAGCGCGGCGGTATGGGCAACCGCGGCATGATGCACGGAGCGCAAGCCGGCGTAACCAGCACCCCAACCATGCCGGGGCAAGACGCTTTCGGCGCTATTCAAGAGGTCGTACAGATTTTGCAAGCTGACGCGAAGACGGATTGGGCGAAGGTCAACATCGAGGCATTGAGGCAGCACCTCATCGATATGAACGAAGTGACCTTGCATGCTGCCGCCACCCAACGTGACGTGGACAATGGCATCGAGATCAAAGTGACTGGCGAAGGGCGCACGCTGGAGGCGATCAAACGTATGGTACCCGCACACGTAAGCGAGCTACGCGAGATTGGCTGGAATGCAAAAAGCGACGATCTGCAAAATGGCGTCACTCTCACGGTGATAGCGAGCGAAACACAGCCGCTGACCAAGCTCAGGGCGCTCGGCTTCATGGGAATTATGGTGCAGGGCGGTCACCATCAACAGCATCACCTAATGATGGCGGCGGGGCAGTTCGTTCATTGAGGGCGTGCCGGACGGCGGCGCCTTCCTCCCGATGTGGGTGATCGTCAGGCGAGCGCCGTCGCAGCCAACGTGCTCGACCGTTGCTTCGAAACGCCAGCTCCCACGGGAAATGGATTGCCGACTTTACTTATGTCTGGGTGGCAGAAGGCTGGCTCTATGTGGCCGCCGTCATTGATCTGTTTCCCGACACGTGGTCGGCTGGTCCGTGTAACCGCGAAATGTTTTGGTGTACCCTCTAAAGAGCTTGCGATCCCGCGGACCTTCGCATTCCGTTGCAATGTCATTTTGCCAATAGTGATGATGGGTGCACGCCAGAACTTGTAAAAGCATTCGAGCTAGGAACGTACACGGGAGATCCAGCTCGTATAGAGAATTATCGATGATGAGTGCGACCCGTCCCACCGTCGTCTGTCGATACTCATGGCGGCCGACTGCATCAGCGCAGGACAAAGTCCGAGACAAAAATCGGTTGATTGCACGGACTCACAACCCTAAGTATCTGAAGATGCTCAGTAAAGATCGGCTCGAAAGTCCGCGATTTTAACGGAAATTCTGTTAAGTGTCTGATTGTACGCATAAATTTTCCATTGCGCCTATGATGGATTGGACGGACCGGCATTGCCGGGTCTTCCATCGTGCGCTGACGCGCCGGGCCTGGCTTTACACCGAGATGCTGACGACCGGCGCGGTCATTCGTGGCGACCGCGAGCGGCTGCTCGGTTTCGACGCGTGCGAGCATCCGGTGGCGTTGCAACTGGGCGGGTCCAATCCGCACGATCTCGCGGAGAGTGCGAAGATCGGCGAAGGGTTCGGCTACGACGAGATCAATCTCAATGTCGGCTGCCCCTCCGATCGCGTGCAGGATGGCCGTTTCGGCGCATGCCTGATGACCGTGCCGCAACTGGTCGGCGATTGCGTGGCGGCGATGAAGGCCGCGGTCCGCGTGCCGGTGACCGTGAAATGCCGCATCGGCGTCGATAAACAGGACCCGGAACAGGCGCTCGACGCGCTTGCGCAGAACGTGGTGACGGCGGGCGCAGATGCCTTGATCGTTCACGCCCGCAAAGCGTGGCTCGAGGGATTGTCGCCGAAAGAGAATAGGGACATTCCGCCGCTCGATTATGATCGGGTCTATCGGCTGAAGGCGGCGATGCCGGACGTCACGATCTCCATCAATGGCGGCGTTACTTCCATTGAACAGGCGAAGGCTCATCTGCAGCATGTCGATGGCGTGATGCTGGGCCGCGCCGCCTATCACGAGCCGTGGCGGCTGCTCGCTGTCGATCCCGAGCTGTTCGGTGCGTCGTCGCCGCATGCCTCGATGCATGAAGCCATCGAGTCGCTATTTCCCTATATCGAAAGGCAACGCGCGCGTGGCATGCGGTTGCACTCCATCACCCGCCATATGGTCGGTGCGTTTCATGGCGTGGCCGGTGCGCGGGCATTCCGTCGCGCGTTGGCGGAAAACTGCGTAAAGGCCGATGCAGGCGTGGAGCAGTTGCGTGATGCGCTGCGGCTGGTCGTGCCAGCCGAGGCTGCTGCGGCCTGATTACGGATAGCCGCGCAGCAGCAGTCTGTCAGGGCGGACTTCCCAGCTTTCCAGCCTGTTGAGGAAGCTCATGCCGAGCAGGTTGGTTTTCAGCCGGCCGCGCGGCACAACGAGCGCCGGCACTGACAATTCAACGAGCTTTCCGACCGCCAGCCGGTCGAGCGTGACGCGCGCTGCGCGGACATGGCCGCCAGCAGTCTCGACCTCGACATCGTAGGTCGCAAGATCGAGCGGCAGGCCCGCGGCTTTCGCGGTTTCGTAAGTGAGCACGACGGATGTAGCGCCGGTGTCGATCACCATCGGTGTTTTGACGCCATTGATCCTGGCGCGGAGCGCGAATTCGCCGCTATGGGTGCGGGAAATTTCTACCGCGCGAGTGTCGCGGCGGGTGTAGTGGTTGACCGCATTCAGCGCGGTGCGTTTTGCGCTCTCGAAACCGGTCGGATTCTGCACGGCATAGATAGAGCCGGCGGTGCCGAGCAGGACGATGATAACTGTCAGAAACCGGATCACGGCGAACCTGCCATCATGCTGTCGGAGGTCAGCAACAGACCTCGAGCCAGCGCACCAGCGCAGGTGGCACTTTCATCCCGGCATCGGTCATGCGCCTCACCAGCGTGACCATGATGGCGGCTCGCTCCTCGGGCGTCAGAGCGGCCCAGTCGGAAATCTCCTGCATCGTCCGCCCGCAGCCCAGGCAAAGCCCGGTCTCGGGGCTCATCACGCAGACGGAGATGCACGGCGACTCGTAGCTCATGCCTCCTATAAAAGGCCGCCGGTGTTTCAGCGCAAGCCGTGTGTTGTGCGGCCATGGCTCAGAGCCCCGTTCCTGCATTCATGATCGGCCGTCCGCGCGGCCGGCTTCGTTCATCGCTCATGTCGAGTTGATCTGGCTGCAGCGGTGGGCCTTCCGGCATCGGAGCAAGCGCCGCCATCACACGCTCGGGCGGGAAGGTGATGATGACCTCGGTGCCGATGCGCAGCTTCGATTTCAGCGTGAAGGTACCGCCGTGCATATCGATCAGGTTCTTGGCGATCGGCAGGCCGAGGCCCGCGCCTTGCTCGGCCGACTTGATCGAGTTCGAGCCCTGTCCGAAGGACGCCAGCACGATCGGGATTTCATCCTCGGGAATGCCGGAGCCGGTGTCCTTGACACTGAGGTACTGCCCGCCGGATGCGGTCCAGCCGGACTTCAGCCAGATCTCGCCGCCTTGCGGGGTGAACTTAATGGCGTTGGACAGAAGGTTGAGCACGATCTGGCGCGTGGCGCGCTCGTCGCCCCATAGCTTCGGCATTTCATCCTCGAAGACTTCGTGGATGGTGATACCCCGGCTCGATGCGCGCAGCTTCAGGAGGTGGTGGCAGTCGGCGACCACATGAACGAGCGAGAAGGGCTCCTCGTTCAACTCATAGCGGCCGGCCTCGATGCGCGACAGATCGAGAATCTCGTTGATGAGATTGAGAAGATGCACGCCCGAATTGTGGATGTCGGCGGAGTAGTCCTTGTAGACGGCCACCGCGTGGGATCCGAAAATCTCGCTTTTCATGACTTCCGAGAAGCCGAGAATGGCGTTCAGCGGCGTTCGCAGCTCGTGGCTCATCTGCGCAAGGAAACGCGATTTGGAGACGTTGGCGGCTTCGGCGCGGTGCCGCGCCTCGTCGGAGATCGCCTTGGCCTGTTCAAGCTCGCCGATCAGCGCGTCCTTTTCGGCGCGCGCTTCCAGCGTGGCGAGCGTGGTCGAGTGCAGCCGGTGGGCGAGCAGGGCGAAGTAGCATTCGGCAGCAACCGCAAGTGCTGCCAGAATGTAAGCGTCGAGCGTGCCGCGCAGCACGAAATTCAATGCAATGGCCGCTGTCACTGGAATGGTCGAGGCGAAGGCCGCGATGGGCAGGCTTGCCGCGAGCATGCTCGAGACCGCAACGACGAGCAGCATCAGGAACAGCATCAACGTGTTCGACACCACGTCGACACCGGATGGATGAACGAGGATCAGTGTCCAGCCAAGACCATAGAGCAGGTCGAGCGCGACAAAACGGTGGCGCCATCTGCGCGTGGTCGCGGGAGCCGGCGGCAGGTTCATGAATCTCGAGCAGAGGCGGATGACGACGGCATGAATCGCCAGAATTCCGCAAGTCCAGATGCCCGCATACAGCATCGGCAGCCAGAGGCTGGAGAGCGCCCCCGTGGCGACCACAAGCAGGATCACCACGAGCGAGGCGGACATGCGCGTCTGGGCATACTGACGCAGCAGTTCGTGATCGAATGCAGGACGGGTGCCGCTCGACGAGGTCAGGCGGTCACGCGCTTCTCGGACGCGTTGGGCGGCCACGCGCCGTGTCCTGGCAGGCGCAGCGGCCACGCTATCGGCCGGAGAGGGCACGAGATCACTCATTTACAAACAAATTCCCGGTACGCGCAGGGCACGGATTTTCCCGCCTCCATTTCTGGCGGGAAATTCTTAAGAGGGGCCTTAAAGACAGATTTAATCAGGTTAATGAAAAGTAAATCTGCGGCCCGCCGCCGCCGTGCCGCCGGCTTTCGGTGAAAGCTGCGGGGGATCAGGTCGCGGACGAGTTGTCGGCGGCTGAACGGCTGATGAGATCGACCCGGCGGATTGCCGGGACCTCGTTCAACCTGTTCTTGAAGTCGGCGATATCCTGCGAGGACACCTTGTTCAGAAGGACGAGGATTTCGTCGTTACCCTCATCGCCACTGCGATTTTCCACCACGAAGCGTTTGATCTGACTAACCCGCAGCGACAGCGTCTGGCGCAATTCCTCCGGGCTCAGGGCGCCACGCTCCGCCGTGATCTTGAAATGGACGGTCTGGTTGCGGGCACGGTAGGCCTCCTCCAGCGGCTTCACGCCGGCCAGAATGATCAGGATCAGGATGGTGGAGGCTGTGCCTGCGAAGTAGAGGCCGCCGCCGATGGCAAGCCCGATCGCTGCGACGGTCCAGATGCTGGCCGCGGTGGTCAGTCCCTTGATGATCTCGCCACGGGCGAGGATCGAGCCCGCGCCGAGAAAGCCGATGCCCGAGACGACCTGCGCGGCGACGCGGGAGGGGTCCAGCACGGTATGCTCCTGGCCCAGCACGCCGGCAAACCCGTAAGCCGATACGATCATGATTAGGCATGAGCCGACGCACACCAGCATGTGGGTGCGGATGCCGGCGGCCCAGAGCAGGCGTTCACGCTCGAAGCCGACCATGCTGCCCAGGGCCGCGGCCGCGGCCAACCGAAGAAGGATTTCGACGTTGCTGATGTTGCTGATCATCGGCGCTCCACCTTGCGGGAGGGCTAATGAAAGATCGGAACGAGCCAATACACAAGGGCGGCGACGGCGGCGGCGGCGGGGATGGTGATAATCCAGGCGACCACGATGGAGCTTGCGATATTCCAGCGGACGGCGGACAGCCGCCGCGCCGAGCCGACGCCGACGATGGCGCCGGTGATGGTGTGGGTGGTCGAGACCGGAACGCCGAGTGCGGTCGCCGCAAACAGCGTCAGTGCGCCGCCAGTTTCGGCGCAGAAGCCCTGCATCGGATTGAGGTGGGTGATGCGGCTGCCCATGGTGCGCACGATGCGCCAGCCGCCCATCAGGGTGCCAAGCGCCATCGCCGCCTGGCAGGCCAGAACGACCCAGAGCGGGACATGAAAATGATCGCCGCCATAACCCTGCGAGAACAGCAGGATCGCGATGATGCCCATGGTCTTCTGCGCGTCGTTGCCGCCATGGCCGAGCGAGTAGAGCGATGCGGAGCCGAATTGCAGGATGCGGAAGGCGCTGTCCACCATGAACGGCGTCGAACGCGCGGAGCACCACGCCACGACGACGATCAGGACGAGCGCGAGGACGAACCCGATCATTGGAGACAGGAAAATCGCCAGAATGGTTTTGGTGAGGCCCGACCATTCCAGCGCGACGAAGCCCGCCTTTGCAAGCCCGGCGCCGACCAGCCCGCCGATCAACGCGTGCGAGCTTGAGGAGGGAATGGCCGCCGCCCAGGTGATGAGATTCCAGACGATCGCACCCATGAGGGCTGCGAAGATCACATGCGGATCGACGATGCCGGGGTCGATGATCCCGGTGCCCAGCGTCTCGGCGACGTGGAGGCCGAAAAACAGGAACGCGATGAAATTGAAGAAGGCTGCCCACAGCACCGCATATTGCGGCTTCAGCACCCGCGTGGAGACGATCGTTGCGATCGAGTTCGCGGCATCGTGCAGGCCGTTGAGAAAATCGAACAGCAGCGCGACCGCGACCAGGCCGATCAGAAGTTGAGGCGTGAGTGAAGCGGTCACGAGACTATCCGTTCAGACCTGTTCAATCACGATGCTGTTGATCTCATTGGCGACGTCGTCGAAACGGTCCGCCACTTTCTCGAGATGGTCGTAGATTTCGGCCCCGACGATGTAGTCCATGGCATTGCCGCTGCGGTGCTTGAGGAACAGTTTCTTCAAACCGAGATCGTGCAGGTCGTCCACCTTGCCTTCAAGCCGCGTCAGTTCTTCCGTGATGGAGGAGAGCGTGGCGACGTTGGCGCCGATCGATTGCAGGAGAGGCAGGGCGCGGACCACGAGCTCGGCGCAGTGCTGGATGATGGCGCCCATCTCCTGCATCGGCTGGTCGAACTCCTTGACCTCGAACAGCCGGACCGTTTTGGCCGTCTGCTGCATCTGGTCGATGGCGTCATCCATCGCGGCGATAAGGTTCTTGATATCGCCGCGGTCGAAGGGCGTGATGAAAGAGCGCCGGATCGCCATCATCACTTCGCGGGTGATGTTGTCGGCCTCGTTCTCATACTGGCTGATCTTGTCGCAGTAGAATTCGATTTCGGCCCCGCCCCGGAGCATGCCCTGGAGGGCTTCCGCCCCGTCGACGAGTGTTCGGGAATGTCTGGCAAATAGCTCAAAGAACGAATGTTCCTTTGGCATCAATGCCTTGAACCAGCGCATAAACGTGCCCCCGCTACAGATTGCGTGAACCTTTTATGTCATTTTCGCCATTTGGCGCAGAATTTTCCGCGTCAAAAATCTTCATCCACCGCTTTAAGGAGGATCAATCTTGCCCCGATTTGACTGAAAAAATGTCGCCGGGCCAGCGGTGGTACCGCCGGAGGCGGAGTGGTAAGACCGTCTCGGTCGCGGGAGGCGGAAGGCCCCGCTATTTGGGGAAAAGTCCCTGCGATCAGGCTGTCAGGAGACCGATGTGAGTGTGACCAAAGACGACGTTTTAAACAGTTTGGCCAAGATTCAGACCCCCAAGGGCGTGCCGCTCCCGGCCGCGAAGGTCCTGTCCGAGATCACGGCAACCGACGGCAAGGTTTTTTTCTCCCTGACGGTGGATGCGGCGGAAGCCCGCGCCTGGGAGGCGATCAGGGCCCAGGCGGAGGAGACAGTGCGCGCCCTTCCGGGGATCAAGACGGTGATGGTCGCGCTGACGGCCGAGCGGCGCCCGGGCTCCGGGCCAACAGGTGGCGTCAAGCCGGCGGCTGCGCATCATCACGGCGCGGGCGGGGATTCGCCGATGGGCAAGCAGAAGGCCATTCCCGGCATCAAGACCATCATTGCGGTGGCTTCGGGCAAGGGCGGGGTCGGCAAATCGACGACGGCCCTCAATCTGGCGCTCGGTCTGCGCGACCTCGGGCTGAAAACCGGGCTGCTCGACGCCGATATTTACGGACCGTCCGTGCCGAGGCTGACGGGCGTCAAGGAGATGCCGAAGCTCACCGACGACAAGAAGATGATTCCGCTTCAGCGCTTCGGCCTGACGCTGATGTCGATCGGATTCCTGGTGGCCGAAGAAACCGCGATGATCTGGCGCGGGCCGATGATCCAGTCGGCGGTCAAGCAGATGCTGCAGGATGTCGCCTGGGGAGACCTCGACGTGCTGGTGGTCGACATGCCGCCGGGGACAGGCGACGTCCAGCTTTCGCTCGCCCAGCAGGTGCCGCTGGCGGGCGCTGTCATCGTTTCGACGCCGCAGGATCTCGCCTTGATCGACGCACGGCGCGGAATCACGATGTTCAAGAAGGTCGATGTTCCGACCCTCGGCATTATCGAGAATATGAGCTATTTCATGTGCCCGCACTGCAATACGCGATCCGATATTTTCGGACATGGCGGCGCGCGTCATGAGGCGGAGCGGGTCGGCGTTCCATTCCTGGGCGAAATACCGCTCGATATCGCCATTCGCGAGGGTTCGGACGAAGGCCGCCCGGTGCTGGAGACCGATCCATCCGGCAAGCATGCGGAAATCTATCGTGCCATCGCCGGAAAGATCAAAGACGCATTGCGGCTACAAACGGCCGCCGCCTGAGCGGTAATATTTCGACACCTGCTGCTTATGCGACCTTGTGTTTAGCGTCGCTGCACGACTTGTCGCGTTTTGAACTTGAAAGTTCCATGCTAGACGGCAAGTTTAGCGGACTCGAAGGTCTGCCAGAGGAGGTAGAAGTAAATGAAGCGTCGCGATTTTCTCAAAGTAACGGCTGCGGGCGCAGCAACGGCAGCCGTCGCCTCGCCGGCGATTGCCCAATCGTCGCCTGAGGTCAAATGGCGGCTGACGTCCAGCTTCCCGAAGTCGCTGGATACGATCTATGGCGCGGCCGAGCTGATGGCGAAGCAGGTCGCCGAAATGACCGACAACAAGTTTCAGATCCAGGTCTTCGCCGCTGGCGAGGTCGTGCCGGGTCTGCAAGCGCTGGATGCCACCTCGAACGGCACCGTCGAGATGTGCCATACAGCCACTTACTATTACGTCGGCAAGGATCCGACCTTCGCGATCTATGCGGCCGTTCCGTTCGGCCTCAATGCGCGCATGCAGAATTCCTGGTGGTATCAGGGCGGCGGTGAACAGCTCGCCAACGAGTTTTTCAAGAAGCATGGCGTGATCGCACATCCCTGCGGCAACACCGGCACCCAGATGGGCGGCTGGTTCCGCAAGGAGATCAAGACCGTTTCCGATCTCTCCGGCCTGAAGATGCGCATCGGCGGCATCGCAGGGCAGGTGCTGGCGAAGCTCGGCGTCGTGCCGCAGCAGCTCGCCGGCGGCGACATCTATCCGTCGCTGGAAAAGGGCACCATCGATGCGGCCGAGTGGATCGGTCCGTATGACGATGAAAAGCTCGGCTTCAACAAGGTTGCGCCGTATTATTACTATCCCGGCTTCTGGGAAGGCGGCCTGATGGTCCACTCGCTCACCAATCTTGAGAAGTGGAATGCGCTGCCGAAGCACTATCAGTCGATTCTGGCGAACGCGAACGCGAACGCCAACACGCTGATGGCCGCGCGTTATGATCTGCAGAACCCCGGCGCCCTCAAGCGTCTGGTTGCGGGCGGCACGCAGCTTCGTCCGTTCAGCAATGAAGTGCTCGAGGCAAGCCTCAAGGCGACCAACACCCTCTGGGCTGAAATTTCGGCGAAAAACCCGGATTTCAAGAAGTCGATCGACGCGATGCAGGCCTATCGCGGCGACGAGTATCTGTGGTGGCAGGTTGCCGAATACACCTTCGACAGCTTCCAGATCCGTTCGCGCACCCGCGGCTGATCGATCATCACGTGAAATCGAAGCCCGGCCCCGCAGGGGCCGGGCTTTTTGCTGCGCAGAAGATTCTGCTGCATTGCACGAGAAGACCCTCGTGTGACGATGATAATCCTTTTTTGCCGTGCGCAATTCCGATAGACCCGGTTCCAGGCAGGATTGGGGGTATTTCATGAAGCGTCGCGATTTTCTGAAAGTGTCGGCAGCCAGTGCCGCCGGCGCATCCATTGCCGCGCCGGCGATTGCCCAATCGATGCCGGTCATCAAATGGCGGATGACGTCGAGTTTCCCGAAGTCTCTCGACACGCTCTATGGCGCGGGCGTGGTGATGGCGAAGCAAGTCGCCGAAATGACCGACAACAAATTCCAGATCGAGGTCTTCTCTGCGGGTGAAGTCGTGCCAGGCTTGCAGGCGTTCGACGCCGCTGCGAACGGCACCGTCGAGATGGGACACAGCGTCGCTTACTATTATGTCGGCAAGGACCCCACCTTTGCGGTTTTTTCCTGCGTGCCGTTCGGGCTGAACGCGCGGATGCAGAACTCCTGGTGGTACCAGGGCGGCGGCGAACAGCTCGGCAACGAGTTCTTCAAGAAGTACGGCGTGATCGCGCATCCGTGCGGCAACACCAACACCCAGATGGGTGGCTGGTTTCGCAAGGAGATCAAGACGGTTGCCGATCTGCGTGGCCTGAAAATGCGCATCGGTGGCATCGCGGGGCAGGTCATGGCGAAGCTCGGCGTCGTGCCGCAACAGCTTGCGGGCAGCGACATCTACCCGGCGCTGGAAAAAGGCACCATCGATGCGGCAGAGTGGGTCGGGCCTTACGACGACGAGAAGCTCGGCTTTCAGAAGGTGGCGCCGTTTTATTATTATCCCGGCTTTTGGGAAGGCGGGCCGATGATCCATGTCTTCACGAATCTGGCGAAGTGGAATTCGCTGCCGAAGACCTATCAGGCGATCGTCGCCAATGCGATGGCGAATGCCAACATCTATATGGCGGCGCGCTATGACGAGCAGAATCCCGCAGCTCTGAAACGCCTTGTGGCGAACGGCACGATGCTGCGCCCCTTCAATCAGGACATCCTGCAGGCGGCCTTCAAGGCGACGAACGAGTTGTGGGCGGAAATTTCCGCCAAGAATCCGACCTTCAAGACATCAATCGAGGCGATGCAGGCCTATCGCAACGACGAGTATCTGTGGTGGCAGGTCGCCGAACTGACGTTTGACAACTTCCAGATCCGTTCCCGCAGCCGCGGCTGATACAGGCCTCCCGAAATGCAAAAAGCCCGGCTTTTGAAGCCGGGCTTTCGTATTTGCGGAGCGCTATTTGATGTTGGGTATTCCAAGATCGAGTTGGGGCATCTCGATCTGAGGGATTTCGATCTTCACCTTCGATGGATCGACCGTGGACAGCGTTCCCTTGTAGTGCATCACCATCTGCGGGAACAGGATGACCAGGCAGACCATGATGACCTGGATGATGACGAAAGGCACCGAGCCCCAGTAAATCTGCGCGGTCGTGACAGGCTCCATGCGCCGTCCGCTGACACGGTCGATGTAGGAGTCCTTCGGTGCGACGGATCGCAGGTAGAACAGCGCAAATCCGAATGGCGGATGCATGAACGATGTCTGCATGTTCACGCCGAGGATGACGCCGAACCAGATCAGGTCGATGCCCAATTTCTCCGCGACCGGGCCGAGGAGGGGAATGATGATGAAGGCCAACTCGAAGAAATCGAGGAAGAACGCGAGGACGAAGACGAAGGCGTTCACGAACAGCAGGAAGCCGACTTGGCCGCCCGGTAGCGAGACCAGAAGATGCTCGACCCAGCGGTGGCCATCCACTCCGTAGAAGGTCAGCGAGAAGACGCGCGCGCCGACCAGAATGAACATCACGAAAGCGGAGAGCTTCGCGGTCGACTCGACAGCCTGACGGGTCAGGTCGAACGAGAGCCGGCGCTTCATCAAGCCCAGGATCAGCGCGCCGGTGGCGCCCATGGCACCGCCTTCGGTCGGCGTAGCCACGCCGATGAAGATCGTGCCGAGCACGAGGAAGACGAGGCCGAGCGGAGGAACCATGACGAACACGACCTGTTCGGCAAGGCGCGAGAGCAATTTCAGGCCCAGGAGCTTGTTGAGGACCGCGATCACGAAGGAGATCGCGACCACGAGCGACATGGTGAGAACCACGTAATCCGCACCGGCCTTGACGCTGGTAAAGCTCATCGCGATCAGGGCAAGGATTGTCGAGCCGACAAAGGCGATGAAAAGCGAGAGGGTCATCGTGCGGACAATGCCGATGAACGGCTTGACGAAGATCGCCAGAAGAATCATGAACCAGAAGCCGTGGCGGACCTGCACATTGCTCGAAATCATATCGAACACCGGCGCGGTCCAGTCGAACAGACCGAGCTTGACTGCGAAAAGGTAGGCGGCGCCCGCTGCGGCAAGAGCGGCGACCGGCAGCACCATGCGGTGTTGCGCCGTTTCAGGATCGCGCAGCGTCTGGGCTTCCAACGGGAGGCCGGGTACGGCCTTCGGCGCGAAGATCGTCAGCAGGAAGATGTAGGACGCATAGAGGATCGACAGCACGATGCCGGGGATGAAGGCGCCTTCGTACATGTCGCCGACCGAGCGGCCGAGCTGGTCGGCCATCACGATGAGGACGAGAGAGGGCGGGATGATTTGTGCGAGCGTGCCGGATGCGGCGATGATGCCGGTCGCGACCCGGCGGTCGTAGCCGTAGCGCAACATGATCGGCAGCGAGATCAGGCCCATCGAGATTACTGACGCCGCGACGACGCCGGTGGTGGCGGCAAGCAGGGCGCCGACGAACACCACGGCATAGGCGATGCCGCCGCGGACACTGCCGAAAAGCTGCCCGATGGTTTCGAGCAGATCTTCGGCCATGCCGGATCGTTCGAGGATCAGCCCCATGAAGGTGAAGAACGGAATGGCGAGCAACGTTTCGTTGTTCATCACGCCGTAGACGCGCTCGGGCAGTGCTTGAAGGAAGTCCGGGCGGAACAGGCCGAGCTCGATGCCGATCAAAGCGAACAGCAGGCCGTTCGCGGCGAGCGAGAATGCGACCGGATAGCCGAGGAGCAAAAACAGCACCAACGACGCGAACATGATCGGTGCCATGTATTCAATAAATATCGCAGCCATTCAGTTGCGTCCTTTGAGCGTGAATGCGCTCGCGCGCTTAATGGGTTTCTGAGGAAATAGCTTCGGCAAGCCGCGCCGCTTCGGCCGCAGCCTGTTCCTGAGCGGAAAGTGCCAGCTTGTTGGGATCAGGGAGCAGCCCGCGCATCACGGCAACGCGCTTGATGATTTCGGAGATCGCCTGCACCAGGAGCAGGGCGGAGGCGATTACGAGCAACGACTTGGCCGGCCATTGCGGCAAGCCGCCGGCGCTGAAGGACTGTTCGTTCTGATGATATGAGACAAGGAAGAATGGAATCGACGTCCAGAGCAGAACGATACAGAACGGCAGCAGGAAGAAAACGTGGCCGATCAGATCGATCCAGCTTCTGACTTTGAGCGGCAGGTGATGATTGACGATGTCGATCTTGATGTGATCGCCGTTCAGTAGCGCCCACGGAGAGCACAACAGGAAGACCACGCCGAACAGAACCCATTGCAGTTCAAGGTAGGCGTTCGACGACACGTCGAAAATTTTGCGGATCGTCGCGTTGGCGGACGAGATAATGACGGCAATGACGATCAGCCATGAAAGCCATCGTCCGATCACTGTCGTGAACGAGTCGATGCCGCGACTCAACTTGAGCAAAGTTTGCAATTAAGCCTCCCCCACCGTGCAGACGCCCCGGCATTTTAGCTGGATTGTCTGCCGTCCGTCGAACGCTTCAAGCTGTCCGGGATAAATTCGGGCGGACAAAATCAGCGCCCAAAGCTGCCGTCAATTGGAAGTTTGGAGGTGCCGGAGAATAATGGGATGTGGCATATCAACCACCAGTCACGCTCATATGGCGGCTGACGCTCGGGCCGTTATGGCGGCGGTCGATCACGAAATCATGGCCCTTGGGCTTCAACCCTATCGCACGATCTATCGTAGCGCTCAGCAGGGTATCGTCGGATGACGCACGCAGCGGCTTGCGCAGGTCGGAAGCATCCTCCTGGCCGAGGCAGGTATGCAATGTTCCCGTGCAGGTGATGCGGACGCGGTTGCAGGATTCGCAGAAATTATGCGTCAGCGGGGTGATGAAGCCGAGCTTGCCGCCGGTCTCGCCGACATGGACGTAGCGGGCAGGGCCGCCGGAACTCTCGGACAGGTCGGTCAATGTGAATTGGGTCGCAAGACGTGAGCGCACCATCGACAGCGGCACATACTGGTCAAGACGGCCGCCGCTGATGTCGCCCATCGGCATGACTTCGATCAGCGTCATGTCCATGCCTTCGCCATGCGCCCAGCGCATCAGGGACGGGATCTCGTCCTCGTTCATGTTCTTGAGGGCGACGGCGTTGATCTTCACCCGCAGGCCGGCGCGTTGTGCGGCCTTGATTCCGGCAAGCACCTTGTCGATGTCGCCCCAGCGGGTAATGGCGCGGAACTTGTCGCGGTCGAGCGTGTCGAGCGACACGTTGATCCTGCGTACGCCGCAATCGGCGAGCTCTGCTGCATATTTCTCAAGCTGCGAGCCATTGCTGGTGAGCGTGAGTTCGTTCAGCGCTCCGCTCTGCAAATGGCGCGAGAGCGAGCGGAACAGCGACATCACGTTGCGGCGGACCAGTGGTTCGCCACCGGTCAGGCGCAGCTTACGGACGCCCTTGGCGATGAAGGCGGAACACAGCCGGTCGAGTTCTTCCAGCGTGAGAAGATCGCTGCGGGGCAGGAAGGTCATGTCCTCGGACATGCAGTAGAAGCAGCGCAGGTCGCAGCGGTCGGTCACCGAGACGCGCAGGTAGCTGATCGTCCGTCCGAACGGATCAATCATTGGAGTGGTTTTGGCCGTTGTATCCAGAGGAGCGTCCATCATGTTCCGCCAGCAGAGGTTGCCCGTTCGCACGGTCGGGCAACCTGCTTTATTTAGGCGCTGCAAGGGTCTGGTACAATCGGCGATCCGACGCAGGGGCCCTTTTAGACCAGACGGTTCAGCGGACCGGAGGGAACGGCGACAGGCCGGGCGGCGGCGGTGAAGCGGTTGCGGCAGGCGCGGGCTGGGCTGCAGGAGCAGCCGCCTTGGGCTTCGGATGCGGCTTGCGTTTCGGTTTCTTGGGCGGCGTGGCGGGCTGGAGTTCGGCGACCACCGGGTTCGGATCGAGGATCGGATCAGCGCCAGACTGCTTGACGACCGTGACCTCCATGGTCGCGGGCTGATATTTCGCCAGCGCGTAGGTCACCGTGAAGTTCTCACCGGCCGGGACCTGCACAGAGCAGGGCGTTTTACATCCTGGCCCGACGGACGTTGTCGCGTCGGCCCCCGGAGGCGTGGAATCCAGTTGCAGGGTCACCTGCGGCGGCGTGGATTTGAAGAAATCCGTGGACGAGCAGCCTGCAAGGCTGAGCCCTGCCGCAACGATCAGAACGACACGCATGGATACATCCGTCTTTTTTGATGTGGTTGGCACACGATCCCCACGGCCAAGCACACGATCCCCATACCCAAGCATACGGGTCGCGGCATATGAGCGCAACCGGACGACACTGCATCTTAAGAGACGCGGTTAATGCGGTGTCTTAAGACGCAACATAAAATTGATCCATATCAATTGCTTGCGGCAACAAGCATGTTCGCCACCGTAGCGGGAAGGTCGCGCATATGGGAGATCAGCCGGTCGGGATCGAGATCCTTCACCGCGATCGGCGTGTAGCCGAAATCGACGGCGATGACGGGAACGCCCGCCCGTTTGGCAACCCCGATGTCGGCCCCGGAATCGCCAACCATGATCGCAGCCGCAGGCGTTCCACCTGCACGGGCGATGGTCTGGCGCAGGATGGCGGGGTCGGGTTTCTGGACGCCGAAGGTATCCGCGCCGCAGATCGCGGCGAACCGCGCGCTCATCTTCAGGTTGTTCAGCAGCCGGTTGGAGAGCCACTCGAGCTTGTTGGTGCAGACGGCGAGCCGGTGCCCCTGGCTTGCGAGTTCGTCGAGGGCGGCTTCGGTGCCTTCAAACGGGCGCGTGTTGTCGGAGATGTGGTCGGCGTAGAACGCGATGAAATCGTCGGTCAATTTCGCGACGTAATCCGGTGTGCAGACGCGGCCCTCGGCCTCCAGCCCCCGCTCGATCATGGCGCGCGCGCCGGCGCCGATCATTTTTCGTGCAGGTGCAAGCGGGACGGCCGGGAGGCCTTCGCGCTCCAGCACGAAGTTCAGTGCATTGACGAGGTCCGGCGCACTGTCCACCAGCGTGCCGTCGAGGTCGAAAACGATAAGGGGAAGATTGCTCATGATTGTTCGCTACCGCGCGTCTGGCGCGAGCGCAAGGGGCAGGAAAAATCAGCGGATTTCAGGGGTGGTGACCCTGTTCCTCGGGCCAAATCGAGGGTAGAAAGCCGCGCCGTCCGGGTGATGAGGGTACTGGCGCAATGTCGAAGGAAGAGCTGAAACGGGCCGCGGCCGCGCGGGCCCTGGAGTATGTCGAAAACGGCATGCAACTCGGCCTTGGCACCGGCTCGACGGCGAAGCATTTCGTGGAATTGCTGGGCGAGCGCGTGCGCGGCGGCCTCCGCGTGATCGGGGTGCCGACCTCCGAGGCGACGCGGGCCGATGCCGAACGCTGCGGCGTTCCGCTGACGACGCTGGACGAGATCGATCGTCTTGACCTGACCGTGGATGGCGCCGACGAAATCGACCCCTCGCTCAATCTCATCAAGGGTGGTGGCGGCGCGCTTTTGCGCGAGAAGATCGTCGCGGCGGCCTCGGCGCGGATGGTCGTGATTTCCGATGACAGCAAATGGGTGGACACCCTCGGGCGGTTTCCGCTGCCGGTGGAAGTCATCCCGTTCGGTCTCGGGGCGACACGTCATGCGCTGGCTGCGGCTTTCGCGCAGGCCGGTGTCGCAGGCGAAATAAGCCTTCGGCAGGGCAAGGATGGCCATGCTTTTGTCACCGATGGCGGCCACTGGATCGTGGACGCTCATCTGGGACGTATCCCGGACCCGCCGCGGCTTGCTGCGCTTCTCAGCGCTATTCCCGGCGTCGTGGAGCATGGATTGTTCATCGGCCTTGCGAAAACGGCCATTCTGGCCGGATCGCAGGGACTTCGTATCGTTGATCGGCCGGCAGGCCGGGTTTGAGGAGCTTGAAATGAAGAAGACGATTTACGCCCTTCTGGCGGCTGGCTTTGTCGGCGTGATGGCAGGCCCGGCTTTCGCGCAGTCGAACCCCAACCCGTCACCGGCGGCGATTGCGACCGCCAAGGATATCCTCCACGACAAGCACATCGAGGAACTCTACAAGGAAGCGGTGCCGAGCCTCGTCGAGCGCGCCAAGGGGACGCTCGTGTCGAGCAACCTCAACTACCAGAAGGATCTCAACGAGCTCGCGCCCAAGGTGGCGAAGGACCTCGCCGGTGGTGAGAAGGAGATAGGCGAGGAGATCGCAAAGATCTATGCCTCGCGCTTCTCCGAGCAGGAGCTGAAGGACATCGCCGCCTGGTACAAGTCGCCGCTCGGCAAGAAGGTGATCGAGCAGGAGCCGCAGATCTTCGCAGCCTCGCGCGGCTTCATGGATCAGTGGGCGCAGACCTTCTCCCAGAAGATCATCGACAAGTTCCGCGCCGAGATGAAGGCGCGCGGCAAGGCCATCTGACACCGGCATATCGGTCATTTGCGGCATGCCCGCGAATGACTGGTTTCGGGCGCGCGGGCAGTACATGACAAACTTCGACGTTGATCTGTTTGTGATCGGGGGCGGCTCCGGTGGTGTCCGTGCGGCCCGCATCGCGGCGGGTTATGGCGCGCGCGTCATGATTGCCGAGGAATATCGCTTCGGCGGTACCTGCGTGATCCGCGGCTGCGTGCCGAAGAAGCTGATGATGCTGGCCTCGCTGGTCTCGACCGAGGTGAAGGACGCCGCCGGGTTCGGCTGGACCATTCCGGAAGCGAACTTCGACTGGACGATACTGATTGCCAACAAGGACAAGGAAATTGCCCGCCTTGAAGGCATCTACGCCGCAAACCTCGAAAAGGCCGGTGCCCAGACAGTGAAGGCGCGCGCGGTGTTCGAGGACCCGCATACGCTGCGGCTCTCAACCGGCGAGAAGGTTACGGCCAAACACGTTCTGATCGCGACCGGTGGCATGCCCAATCATGGCGCGGCGATCCCCGGCATCGAGCATGTGATTTCCTCGAACGAAGTTTTCCATCTGGAGAAATTCCCCGAGCGCATCGTCATTCAGGGCGGCGGCTATATCGCGCTCGAGTTCGCCTCGATCTTCAACGGCCTCGGCTCCGACGTCACGCTGATCTATCGTGGCGACAACATCCTGCGCGGCTTCGACGAGGATGTGCGCAAGCACGTTCGCGGCGAGATGGAGAAGGCGGGCGTCACGCTTCTGACCTCCTGCACGGTCGATCGCGTGGACCGCCACGGCGATGTTTTCACTGCGCATCTGTCGAACGGCTCGAGCGTCGCCGCCGATCAGGTGATGTTCGCGATCGGCCGCCATCCCTGCGTCAACGGGCTAGGTCTGGAAAAGGCCGGCGTCGCGCTCAATCCCGTCAATGGCGGCATCGCGGTGGACGAGCATTCGCGCACCAATGTCCCGAATATCTACGCGGTGGGCGATGTCACTCACCGCATGAACCTGACGCCGGTGGCGATCAGGGAAGGGCACGCCTTCGCCGACACGGTGTTCGGCAACAAGCCGGTCGTCGTCGATCACGACAGCATTCCGACAGCGGTGTTCTCGCAGCCGCAGGTCGGGACCGTCGGCCTGACCGAGGAAGTGGCTCGCGCACGATATAACCGCGTCGATATCTACAAGGCCGATTTCCGTCCGATCAAGGCGACGATGTCCGGCAGCGAGAGCCGCGTGCTGATGAAACTCATTGTCGATGGCTCCACGGATCGCGTTCTTGGCTGCCATATCGTCGGCCCCGAGGCTGCCGAGTTGACGCAGGTGGTAGCCATCGCCATCAAGATGAAAGCGACCAAGGCCGACTTTGACGCCACCATGGCCTTGCATCCGACGAGCGCCGAAGAACTCGTCACCATGCGCACGCCCACGGCGCGGCACGTCCGGCAAGCGGCAGAATAACCTCTCCTGTAACTTCCTGGTGGACGAATTTACCCGTGCCGGTGTTAGCTGGTCTGTCAGACCGGCGCTGCCCGGATTCCGGTCTGTATGAAAAAAACACCGGGGGGAGAGAACATCCATGGTTTATCGAGTACCGCAGACCTGCGCCCTTGTTCTGGCGCTGGCTTTGCTGACGCCGGTGGCGGCAACGGCCCAGATCGCCGTATCCGCCAATGACGGCAAGTCGGCTTTGAATGACGGCAAGTCCCAGGTGCGCGATCCGCTCGTGCCGGATAGCGTTTTCGTCATCGACCTCAACCAGTCGCCGCCGAAGGTGATCGGCGAGGTGGCCGCGCCCGCCAGCGCGGTGGGGCCGCCGACCAGCGTCGCGGTTGCCAAGGATGAATCGTTCGCGCTGGTCACCGGCGCGATGAAGGTCGATCCGGCCGATCCGAAGAAGATCGTTGCCGATAACAGGCTCTCGGTGATCGACCTGAAGGCGAAGCCGCCGGTGGTGTCCGCCACGCTGGAAGCCGGGCCGGGGGCTGCGGGCGTCTCGATCAATCCTGCGGGCAACCTTGCGCTCGTGGCAAATCGTTCCGAGGGCACGGTTTCGATCTTCAAGATCAGCGGCAAAACGTTGACGCCTGCGGGTAAGATTGACTTCGGCGCGCCGAAATCGGGCCCCTGCGCGGTGGCTTTCACCCCGGATGGCAAACTCGCTTTCGTCACCCGCGATGGCGACAACAAGGTCTCGGTGCTGAAGATCGACGGCGACAAGATCGAATACACCAAGCGCGATATCGCCGCGGGTCTGCGTCCCTACGGCATCAACATGTCGCCGAAGGGCGACGTGGCGGTGGTGGCCGATCTCGGTCTCAACAACGGCAATGGCGATGACGACACGGTCAGCATCATCGACGTGAAGGCGAATCCGCCGCGCACCATCGATGCCGTCACCGTCGGTCCGACGCCCGAGGGCATGACGCTGTCCCGTGACGGGCAGTACCTCGCGCTTGCGGTCATGAACGGTTCGAACAAGTCCAAGTCCGCGCCGATCTACAATGACCACGGCATCCTGAAAATCTATCGTCTCAAGGACAAGAAGCTGTCTTTCGTGACGCAAACGAATGTCGGCCACTGGTGTCAGGGCGTGACCTTCAACAAGAACGCCAAGAAGGTGCTGGTCCAGTGCATGATCGAGAACGAGATCATGGTGTTCGACTTCGACGGCAAAAAGCTGAAAAAGAGCGCGTCGCTGAAGGCCAACGGACCGGCGGGCATCCGCATCGCGGATTGATGACAAGTCATTCCGGGGCGCGAGCAAAGCGAGCGCCCCCGGAATCCAGACGTTCGAGATTCCGGGTCTGCGGCTTCGCCGCATCCCGGAATGACATTGCGATATAAAACCTCCGGGTGATCCCGGATTTTAAGGCCGCCACCGGTCCCGGACTGGCGGCGGCTTTTTCCGCCCAAGACCGGGCAGGGCGCTGACCCCCGCTTAACTGGTTGACCAGACAGGACGAATTGCGGGTGGAAAGCGGCGGGTGGGCTGTGTATATAAGCCCCGGCCGATCATGGGACGATCAGGCAGGAGTTTTCGATCATGGCTGAGCGGTGGACGCCCGATAGCTGGCGCAAGAAACCGGTTTTGCAGGTGCCGGAATATCCGGACGCGAAGGCGTTGGCGGATATCGAGGGGCAGCTTGCGACCTTTCCGCCTCTGGTTTTTGCAGGTGAGGCACGCAACCTGAAGAAGGCGCTGGCGCGCGTGGCCGCCGGCGAAGCCTTCCTGTTGCAGGGCGGCGATTGCGCCGAGAGCTTTGCCGAGCACGGCGCCAACAACATTCGCGACTTTTTCCGCGTCTTCCTGCAGATGGCGGTGGTGCTGACTTATGCCGGCGCGTTGCCGGTGGTGAAGGTCGGCCGCATCGCCGGTCAGTTCGCCAAGCCGCGTTCCTCGCCGACCGAAAAGATCAACGGCGTCGAACTGCCGAGCTATCGCGGCGACATCGTCAACGACATCGCCTTCACGGCGGAAGCGCGCGTGCCCGATCCGCGCCGCCAGCTTGCGGCCTACCGGCAGTCGGCGGCGACGCTCAATCTGTTGCGTGCATTCGCGACCGGCGGCTTCGCCAATCTCGGCAGCGTGCATCAGTGGATGCTCGGATTCGTCAAGGATTCGCAGCAGTCGCGCCGTTACAAGGAATTGGCGGACCGCATTTCCGACGCGCTGAACTTCATGCGCGCCTGCGGCCTCAATCTGGAAAGCCATCCGGAACTGCGTGCGACCGAGTTCTACACCAGCCATGAGGCGCTGCTGCTCGGCTACGAGCAGGCGTTCACGCGCGTCGATTCCACCACCGGCGACTGGTACGCGACATCCGGGCACATGCTCTGGATCGGTGACCGCACGCGCCAGCTCGATCACGGGCATGTCGAATACTTCCGCGGCATCAAGAACCCGATCGGCCTGAAGTGCGGCCCGTCGCTGAAGCCGGATGAACTCTTGAAGCTGATCGACATCCTCAACCCGGACAACGAGCCGGGACGGTTGACGCTCATCAACCGCTCGGGCGCAGACAAGGTCGGCGAGACGCTGCCGCACTTCATCCGCGCGGTGCAGCGCGAGGGCAAGTCGGTGGTGTGGTCCTGCGATCCGATGCACGGCAACACGATCACCTCGACGTCCGGCTACAAGACGCGGCCGTTCGACCGCATCCTGTCCGAGTTGAAGTCGTTCTTCGAGGTTCACGCGGCCGAAGGCACCCATGCCGGCGGCGTGCATCTGGAGATGACCGGGCAGGACGTCACCGAGTGCATCGGCGGCGCGCGTGCGATCACCGACGAGGATCTCAACGACCGCTATCACACGGTCTGCGATCCGCGCCTGAATGCCGAACAGTCGATCGACATGGCATTCCTGATCGCGGAATTCCTCAAGCAGGGCCGGGAGCGCAAGGCGCAGCCGCTGCCTGCGGTGGCCGGCCTCTGACGTGCTGCGCTTCTGGCGCGCGACCATCAACAGCCTCAACGGCCTTATCTTCGCGTTCCGCTCCGAACGGGCGGTTCGCGAAGAGGTCGTGGCGCTGATCCTGGCTCTTCCATTGTCATGGCTGGTCGGCGTCACGCCTGCACGCAGGGTGGAGCTGGTTGTTGTCGTGCTCCTTCTTCTCGTCGTCGAGTTGCTCAATACCGCGATCGAGAAGCTGGCCGATCGCCTGACGCTGGATCACGACCCGCAGATCGGCCGGGTCAAGGATATGGGCTCCGCCGCGGTTGGTGTGGCGCTCGCCATCGCCGGTCTGACCTGGCTGTTCGCCATCGCCGAGCGGATCGGGATCATCTGAGCAAAGCCCGCAATTGCGAAAGCCTCGCGTGGCGGGCTACAACAGGCCCATGACTGAATCCGCAAAATTTACGGTGACCCTGGCGCAGCTCAATCCGACGGTGGGTGACATCGCCGGGAATGCCGCCAAGGCGCGGGACGCGCGTGCGAAGGCGGCGGCGGATGGCGCCGCTCTCGTGGTGCTGCCCGAGCTTTTCCTGTGCGGCTACCCGCCGGAAGACATCGTCCTCAAGCCCTCGTTTCAGGCGCGATGCCGCATAGCCGTGGAAGAGCTTGCACGCGAGACCTCCGACGGCAGCCCGGCGGTGCTGATCGGCACGCCATGGGTCGAGGAGGGCAAGCTCTATAACGCGGTGGCGCTGCTCGATGGCGGGCGCATCGCCGGTCTGCGCTTCAAGGCCAACCTGCCGAATTACGGCGTGTTCGACGAGAAGCGTATCTTTGCGCGGGGCCCGGCGGCGGGACCTCTGACCATTCGCGGTGTTCGCATCGGCGTGCCGATCTGCGAAGACACATGGATGGAGGAGTCGGCGGAGTATGAGAACGTCGTCGAATGCCTCTCTGAGACCGGCGCTGAGATCCTGATCGTGCCAAATGGCTCGCCTTACGCGCGGGCCAAGAACGATATCCGCCTGTCGATGGCGGTAGGGCGCGTGACCGAAAGTGGCCTGCCGTTTGTTTACGTCAATCAGGTCGGCGGTCAGGACGAACTGGTGTTCGACGGCGCGTCGTTTGCGCTCAATGCCGACCGCTCCCTCGCGGCGCAGCTTCCCTGTTTCGAGGAAGTGACGACGACGCTGACATGGACAAAGAGTGCGAAGGGATGGACCTGCAAGGGGCCGATCTCGCCGCTGATCGAGGGCGACCGGGCGGACTATGCCGCCTGCGTGCTGGGATTGCGCGATTATGTCGGCAAGAACGGCTTTCCCGGCGTGCTGCTCGGTATTTCGGGCGGCATTGATTCAGCATTGTGCCTTGCCATCGCGGTCGATGCCATCGGCGTCGAGCGTGTGCGCGGCGTGATGCTGCCATTTCGGTTCACCGCGAAGGAGTCGATCGAGGATGCGGCGCGGATCGCGCGCGGGCTCGGCATCCGCTACGACGTGCTGCCGATTGCGGCGGCGGTGAACGGTTTCGAGGATATCCTGAAGGATGTCTTCAATGGCAAGCCGCGCGACGTGACGGAGGAGAACCTTCAGGCGCGTACCCGCGGCGTGCTCTTGATGGCGATCTCTAACAAGTTCGGCGACATGCTAGTGACCACCGGCAACAAGTCCGAAATGTCGGTCGGCTACGCGACGCTGTACGGCGACATGAACGGCGGCTTCAACCCGATCAAGGATATCTACAAGACCGAAGTGTTTCGTCTGTCCTCGCTGCGCAATTCATGGAAGCCGGAAGGCGCGCTCGGTCCGTCCGGCAAGGTCATTCCGGTCAGCATCATCGCGCGTCCTCCGACGGCGGAATTGCGCGAGAACCAGACCGACCAGGACTCGCTGCCGCCTTATGAAATTCTCGACGGCATTCTGGAGCGGCTCGTCGAACGCGATATGTCGGTCGCCGAGATCGTAGGTGATGGTTTCGATCGCGATACGGTGCTGCGTATCGACCGGCTGCTCAACCTCGCGGAATATAAGCGTCGGCAGGCTGCGCCGGGCGTGAAGGTCACGCGCAAGAACTTTGGGCGCGACCGCCGCTACCCGATCACCAACCGCTTTCGCGACAATGGCGACCGCGATCCCGAACCCGACCATGCGCTGGTGTCCCGCTCGCGCCGGGACACGACCGAGGTTTTTGACGGGTGAGCGACGCTCGCCGTTAGCGGTTGTTCGGAATGAAGGTCGGGCCGACCGAGCGGATCTTGCCCGGATCCGTATTTGCCTCCGGTGCCGATGCGGCGGGAGCCGAGGTCTGGGGCTGCTTCGCAGGCGCGGTGCGTGGCGGCTGCGACATCCGCCTGGCGCGGTCCTCGGTCACGGTAATGTCGCCTTGCTCCGCGCCGCTCGACGTATCCACGTTCTTCAGCGCATCGGCCCAGCTCTGCCCCGGTGCGCGGCAACTGCACGTCTTGTCGTACTGGGTGCGGAAGTGGAAGGCGTTCGGTGACTGCGAGTAGGGTTGGCCGTTGATTGAGACGGCCTGTGCGATGTCCTCGCCCGGATTGTGATAGGTGTACAGCGTGACCTGCGCATTCGGACACAGGCTCTTGCAGGTGCGCTCGTCATCCGCGAAGCGGCTCGGCACAGTCGCGAATGAAATCGGGAAATAGGAGCCGTCGCAGCTTTTGACGCAGACGGTGCGGTAGGTGCCGGATTGCGGTGCGTTCGGATCGACCGCGCCATTGTTGTCGGAGGGACCGCCGCCGAAGAGGTTGCTCAGGAAGTTTCCGGAGCGCACCATGTTGGCGTATTGCGGGCCGCAATTGTTCTGCGCCAGCGCAAGGATCACCGAACGCCGCTGCGGATCGTCGGCGCTGTTTGCCGATCCTGTACGCAGCCTCTCCAGGCTGGAGGTGATCTGGTCGAGGTTCTGGCGCATCTGCTGGATCTGGTTGTTGATCGGGCCGCATTGAGCGGAGCGGCCGTTGAACAGCGAGAAGAACCCGGAACTGTCGCAGCCCTGATCCCGCGCCCGCGCCTGAACGCGCTCCAGTTCGGCCTGCTGGCGGTTCGCGGCATCCTCATAACGCCGGATCTGGTCGGCCTTGCCGGCATCGCCGCCGCCCTGGCTGCGGTCGATGGCGGCCAACTGGCCTTCAAGGCGCTGGCACATCGGGCTGCCCTGACCACCGCTGCCCGGTGTGAAATTCTGCGCAAAAGCGGGGGCCGACAGCCCTGCGATAGCGAGGGCAGCCAGCATCGGCAGGGATCGAGGGAGCATCGCCAAGTACTTATCCGGGAAAGCAGCCGCAGGCGCGGCCAATGCGGGTTTGCATAGCCGTTTCAGGGGGCAAGGTCACGCCGATTTCTGGGCGCTCTCAAGGCAAGGCAGGGCGTCCCGTGAATAACGCAAGGCCGGCGAAGCCGCGATTTACCGCTGGCAGGTGATGGCGACGTAAGCCTCGGCGCGCGAAGCCGGGCTCCGGGTGGAGGCCGGAATGGCGCCGGTGATGTCCTCATTCTCGACGCGGTGGTAGGAACTCGCCCGCGCGAATTGATGGGATTCGCAATACATCCGCGCCGCGGAAGCGCCGCAACTCGCGCCATTGGCGAGGCATTCGTCGATGCCATAGCCGTCCGGCTGATTGGCGATGATGAATACGCGGCTATCGGCATAAGCAGGCAAGGAGGAGAGGGCGAAAACGCACAACGCAGCCGCGGAACTCAGTCGCATGGGGCACCAAAAACGAGAATCGGAAGCCCGACACGGATAAGGCTAAAATGTTAAAAATCATTAACCCGCCTGTTTCGGAGCACTAGCCGCCGTTGACCAGGCTGCGGGCTGCCCCTTGACGGGGCGCGCGGGGCTGGCCATTGTGCCGGCCATGAACGGTTCTTCCTCGTTTTTCGGCATTTGCCACGAGATTATTAGCTAGCGATTCGCTGGCTGGAGCCGTCTTTTCTCACATCGAGATCACCTGACGCCCGGCCACGAGTGTGGTGGTTCGCGTGTCCGCATCATGTCGGCGGCCCGTTCATTTGGGCGCACGTACGAATTCGGACGCCAGGGCAAGGGAATGATGTCTATGGAGCTGAGGCTCTACGATACGCTGACGAAGGACAAACGTGCCTTCAAGCCGATCGATCCGCGCAACGTGCGGATGTACGTCTGCGGACCGACGGTCTACGACTTCGCCCATATCGGCAATGCGCGCCCGGTCATCGTGTTCGACGTGCTGTTCCGCCTGCTGCGGCACATCTACGGCGAGCAGCACGTCACTTACGTGCGCAACATCACCGACGTCGATGACAAGATCAACGACCGCGCGCTGCGCGACTATCCTGGCCTGCCGCTGAACGAGGCGATCCGCAAGGTCACGGAAAAGACCGCGACGCAGTTTCATGCCGACGTTGATGCACTCGGCTGCCTGAAGCCAACCGTCGAGCCGCGCGCGACCGATTTCGTGCTGCCGCGCGCCGACGGCAAGGCCGACATGGTGTCGCTCATCAAGACTCTCATCGATCGCGGTCATGCCTATGAAGCGAACGGCGAGGTGCTGTTCGACACCGCTTCGATGCCGGATTACGGCAAGCTTTCCGGCCGCAGGCTCGACGAGCAGCAAGCGGGCGCGCGCATCGCGGTGGACGCACACAAGAAACATCCGGCCGACTTTGTGTTGTGGAAGCAATCCTCCGCGGATGAGCCGGGCTGGGACAGCCCGTGGGGCCGGGGACGGCCCGGCTGGCACATCGAATGCTCGGCCATGAGCGCCGCCTATTTGGGCGACGTGTTCGACATCCATGGCGGCGGGCTCGACCTGATCTTCCCGCACCATGAAAACGAGATCGCTCAATCGCGCTGCGCCCACGGCACGCATGCGATGGCGAACTACTGGCTGCATAACGGCTTCCTGCAGGTCGAAGGCGAGAAGATGTCGAAGAGCCTCGGCAACTTCGTCACCATCAATGAACTCTTGAAGGACTGGCCGGGCGAGGTCGTGCGCCTCAACATGCTCAAGACCCATTATCGTTCGCCGATCGACTGGACGGTGAAGGGGCTGGAGGAAAGCGCGAAGGTTCTAGACGACTGGTACGCAACTGCGGGTGATATCAAGGGCAGCGCGCCTGCAGGCACAGTGCTCGATACGCTCGCGGACGATCTTAACACCGCGCAGACTGTCGCGGCACTGCATGGCCTGCGCCATCAGGCGGAACGGGGCGGCGAAGCCGAGCGCAATGAATTCGCTTCATCGCTCCGGTTGCTGGGCTTTCTGGCAGAGACACGAGCGGATTGGGATGCCCGCAAGCAGGAGGCAAGCGGCGTCGATGCCGCGCAAGTGAGTGCCCTGATCGCGGATCGCACGGCCGCCCGCGCGCGCAAGGACTGGAAAGAATCCGACCGTATCCGCGATGAACTCGCGGCGATGGGCGTCGCCATCAAGGATTCCAAGGAAGGCACCACCTGGGAGATCGCGCGATGAAAGAGCCCGAGACGCCTTTTCCACGCCACTGGCGCTATTATATCGTGTTGAAGTGGTGCGTGATCGCTTTGGCGGTCGCGCTCGCATTCAAGTTTTTCGGATATTGGTGATGGCACAGGCGCTTCCCAAAATCGGGCTGCGGCCATTCCTGCCGGCCGATACCTCGATTCTCGCGGCGATCTTCATCGCCAGCATCGAGGAACTGACCGAGGATAGTTATTCCGAGGCGCAGCGCGAGGCATGGGCTTCACGCGCCGAGGATGAGGCGGCGTTCGGCAAAAAACTTGGCGCGCAACTGACACTGGTTGCGACGGTGCAGGGCTCGCCGGTCGGCTTTGCTTCGCTGAGAGGCGCCGACCATCTCGACATGTTGTTCGTGCATCCGGGAGCGGTCCGGCAGGGCGTGGCAAGCACGCTGTGCGATGCGCTTGAAAAACTCGCGGCGGCGCGCGGTGCGAAGCTTATGAGCGTCGATGCCAGCGATTCCGCGCAGGAGTTTTTCGCGGGCCGTGGCTATCTCGGCCAGCAGCGCAATTCGATTTCCATTGGCGACGAATGGCTCGCCAACACCACCATGACCAAAGCACTCGGCGACACGCCGCCCGAGGATAATCCAAGACTTCGACAATAAGGTTGGCATCATGAGCCGCGAACGACTCTATCTTTTCGACACCACGCTGCGCGACGGCGCGCAGACCAGCGGGGTCGATTTCACGCTGCACGACAAGCGCGTGATCGCGCAGATGCTTGACGATCTCGGCCTCGATTATGTCGAGGGCGGTTATCCGGGCGCGAACCCGGCGGACAGCGAATTCTTCAGCACCCATCCGAAATTTGCCCACGCGAAGTTCACCGCGTTCGGCATGGTGCGCCGCGCGGGCCGTTCAGCGTCGAACGACCCCGGATTCGTCGGCGTGCTGGAGGCGAAGGCCGATGCGTTCTGTCTCGTGGCGAAATCCTCCGCCTATCAGGTGCGGGTCGCGCTCGAGACGACGAAGGAGGAAAACCTCGCCTCAATCCGCGACAGCGTGAGCGCCGCCGCGAAGAAAAGCGGCGAGGCCATGCTCGACTGCGAGCATTTTTTCGACGGCTACAAGGAAGACCCGGAGTTCGCGCTGGCATGTGCCAAGGCCGCCTATGAGTCCGGCGCGCGCTGGGTGGTGCTGTGCGACACCAACGGCGGCACCATGCCGGATGAGGTTGAGGCGATCGTCGGCGAGGTGACGAAGCACATCCCCGGCACGCATCTCGGCATCCATGCGCATGACGATACCGGGCAGGCGGTTGCGAATTCGCTCGCGGCGGTGCGCGCGGGCGTGCGCCAGATCCAGGGTACGCTGAACGGCCTCGGCGAGCGTTGCGGCAACGCCAATCTGTGCTCGCTGATTCCGACGCTGAAACTGAAAAAGCCATTCGTCGATACGTTCGAGATCGGCGTGTCGGATGCGAAGCTCGCCACACTGACGCAGGTTTCGCGCGCGCTCGACGATATCCTGAACCGCGTGCCCGACAAGCATGCGCCGTATGTCGGCGAAAGCGCGTTCGTCACCAAGACCGGCATTCATGCGTCGGCGGTGCTGAAGGACCCGCACACCTACGAGCACATCGCGCCGGATGTCGTCGGCAACCGCCGCCAGGTTCTGGTGTCGGATCAGGCCGGGCGCTCGAACGTGCTGGCGGCGCTGGAGCGCGCGGGCATTGCCTTCGACAAGAACGATCCGAAAGTCACGCGCCTCGTCGAGGAGATGAAGGAGCGGGAAGCGGGTGGTTATGCCTACGAATCCGCCGATGCGTCGTTCGAGCTGCTGGCGCGGCGCACGCTCGGCCATGTACCGGATTACTTTCGCGTCGTGCAGTTCGACGTCAATGTCGAGCAGCGCTCCAACGGGAACGGTCCGCACACTGTTGCTCTCGCGGTGGTGAAGGTCGAGGTCGCGGGCGAGGTGCTGATCTCGGCGGCGGAAGGCAATGGCCCCGTCAACGCGCTCGACGTCGCGCTGCGCAAGGATCTCGGCAAGTATCAGAAATACATCGACGGCCTGAAACTGACCGATTACCGCGTGCGTATCCTCAATGGCGGCACCGAGGCGGTGACGCGCGTGCTGGTGGAGAGCGAAGACGAGAACGGCGCGCGCTGGACCACCATCGGCGTATCGTCCAACGTGATCGACGCTTCGTTCCAGGCGCTGATGGATTCGCTCACCTACAAGCTGGTGAAGTCAGGCGCGCCAGCCTGACGATTGCCAGCCGGGAGATATCTTCCGGGATTACATCTGCGCGGTGACGGCTTCCGCCGGTGCCGGAGCGGACTGCGAACTTGAGGCTGCGGCCTCCAGCTTCGGCACGATGTCCTCGACGCGATTGGCCGTGAGGAAGTTCACCGCCAGTCCCTGACGGATGAATTCTTTCTGGCGCATGTGCGCGAGCAGCGACAACAGCGGCTCCCAGAAATTGCCGATGTTGGCCAGCAGCACCGGCTTGGTGTGGCGACCGAGCTGTGCCCACGTCATTTGCTCGACCAGCTCTTCCAGCGTGCCGATCCCGCCGGGCAGGGCGACGAAGGCGTCGGAATGTTCGAACATGAGTTGCTTGCGCTCATGCATGTTGTTGGTGACGATCAATTCCTGCGCGCGATCCAGCATATGCTCGCGGGCAATCAGGAAGTCCGGGATGATGCCGGTCACCTTGCCGCCGTGGTCGAGAACGCCATTGGCGACCGCGCCCATCAGGCCGATAGAGCCGCCCCCATACACCAGGCCGATGCCGTTCTCGGCAAAGGCTTTGCCGAGGGCGCTCGCTGCTTCCATGAACTGGGGGTCTGTACCTGGGCCGGAACCGCAATAAACGCAGACAGTCTTAATAATATTGGTCTTGGTCATCGACTCGATGTGGCATTGCCGTGTGACCTCGTCAAGACGAGCCGGGACGTGGCCTGTACGGCGCCGGGCAGAAAAACGCCCCGGCCGGATGCGGAACCGCCTGTGGCGTCCTATATGACAGGTCTATGTTGCCGAATCGAAGCCCGGCGCAGGGCGTTTCGCCCCGAAGCCGCAGGATTGTGAATGACCGCCTCTGATACGCCCGATCAAAATCGCCCCGCCCGAGCGGTGGCGAACGCCTCGCTGACCGCGACGCTGGTGCAGCTCTGGCCATATATCTGGCCGGGAGAGCGGGCCGACCTGAAAATGCGCGTGGTCTGGTCGATGGTGCTTCTGGTGATCGCCAAGGCGCTTACCATGATCGTGCCGTTCACCTTCAAATGGGCGATCGATGCGCTGAACGGGCAGGGCAGCGCGCCGGTCGCGCCGTCGAACTGGATGATGTGGCTGCTCGCCTCGCCGATCATTCTGACGGTGAGCTACGGCGCCACCCGCGTCCTGATGGCAGTGTTCACGCAGTGGCGCGACGGCATCTTCGCCAAGGTCGCGATGCATGCGGTGCGCAAACTCGCGTACCTCACCTTCGTGCACATGCACGAATTGTCGCTGCGTTTTCATCTCCAGCGCAAGACCGGCGGGCTGACGCGCGTTCTGGAGCGCGGCCGCACCGGGATCGAGACCATCGTGCGGCTCGCCGTGCAGCAACTGGCGCCGACCGTCGTCGAACTGACGATGATGATGGGCGTGCTGCTGTATCAGTTCGACTGGCGCTACGTGCTGATCACGGTCGGCACCGTGCTGGCCTATATGTGGTTCACCTATGTCGCGACCGAGTGGCGGATCGATATTCGCCGCCGCATGAACGAGTCCGACACCGAAGCTAACACCAAGGCCATCGACTCGCTGCTCAATTACGAGACGGTGAAGTATTTCGGCGCGGAGACGCGCGAGGCGCAGCGTTACGACGCCTCGATGGAGCGTTACGAGCGCGCCAGCACCAAGACCTACACCTCGCTCGCTTGGCTCAACACCGGACAGGCGGTGATTTTCTCGTTCGGCATCACCGCGACGATGGTGCTGTGCGCCATCGGCATCCGCAACGGCACCCAGAGCGTCGGCGATTTCGTCATGATCAATGCCATGATGATCCAGCTCTATCAGCCGCTGAACTTCATGGGCTTCGTCTATCGCGAGATCAAGCAGGCGATCATCGACATCGAGATGATGTTCGGCGTGCTGAGCCGCAATCCGGAAGTGAAGGATAGGCCCGGCGCGAAACCGCTGCAGGTGACGTCGGGCACGGTGCGTTTCGAGGACGTGCATTTCCATTACGACCCCGACCGTGAGATTCTCAAGGGTATCACGTTCGAGGTGCCCGCCGGCAAGACGGTCGCGATCGTCGGCCCGTCGGGCGCGGGCAAGTCGACAATCTCGCGGCTGCTGTTTCGCCTTTACGATCTGAGCAGCGGACGCATCACCATCGACGGGCAGGACATTCGCGACGTGCAGCAGACATCGCTGCGCGCGGCAATCGGTATGGTGCCGCAGGATACGGTGCTGTTCAACGACACCATCCGCTACAACATCCGCTATGGCCGCTGGGATGCGAGCGATGCCGATGTCGAGGCTGCCGCGCAGATGGCGCAGATCGACGGCTTCATCCGCATGTCGCCGCAGGGCTACGAGACGGAAGTCGGCGAGCGCGGCTTGAAACTGTCGGGTGGCGAGAAGCAGCGCGTGGCCATCGCGCGCACCATCCTCAAGGGGCCGCCGATCCTTGTGCTGGACGAGGCGACCTCCGCGCTCGACAGCCATACCGAACGGGAAATCCAGGACGAACTGGAAAAGGTGTCGCGCAACCGCACCTCGCTGGTGATCGCGCATCGCCTGTCCACCATCGTCAGCGCCGACGAGATCATCGTGCTCGAGCGCGGACGCATCGCCGAGCGTGGCACGCACATGCAGTTGCTTGCGATGGATGGCCTGTACGCCAGCATGTGGAACAGGCAGCGTGAGGCCGACGAGGCGCGCGAGAAGCTCGCCCAGTTCGGCGACGACGAACTGGCCGGGAAGGACGGACAGGCTGGGGATGTTTCGCCTGCACGGGATGCCGCGGAGTAGGCAGTACCAGCCCGAACGAACAGGCGCTTTTCCGAGACTTTTTGTGGCGCACGCCCTAGAATAGGCAAAGATTCCCGCTCTCTCGCCGAAACGAGAAAGCAGACGTTGCCGGACCACTCATTTTCATCGCTGTAAAGCGGATATCCTTCGGAGTCCCATGTCGATCGCCAATTCCATCCGCGCGCAAATCCCGCCGATCCATCAGGAGGGATACCCTTTCATTGGCGGCTTCGCTCTGGCGAGCCTGATCCTGTTCTGGCTGTGGGCGCCGCTCGGCTGGATCGGCGTCGTGCTGACGATCTGGTGCGCGCTGTTCTTCCGCGATCCCGTCCGTACCACGCCGGTGCGGGAAGGGCTTGTCGTGGCGCCGGCCGATGGCCGGGTGTCGATGGTGCAGCCGGTGGTGCCGCCCGCCGAGCTTGGCCTCGGCGACAAGCCGTTGATGCGGATTTCCATCTTCATGAGCGTGTTCAACTGCCATGTGAACCGCAGCCCCGTGGCGGGCCGGATCGAACGCATCGCCTATCGCCCCGGCAAGTTCATCAATGCCGAACTCGACAAGGCGAGCGAGGACAACGAGCGCAATTCGCTGGTGATCGCGACGCCTGCGGGGCGCATCGGCGTCATCCAGATCGCGGGGCTCGTCGCGCGGCGCATCGTCTCCTTCGTGCGCGAGGGCGAAAGCCTTGCCGCAGGACAGCGCTTCGGTCTGATCCGGTTTGGCTCGCGGCTCGATGTTTTCCTCCCCGATGGCGCCAAACCGCTGGTGGCGGTAGGGCAGACGGCGGTGGCGGGGGAGACTGTGCTGGCCGATTTCCAGATGGGCGATGGCGGCCGCGTCTACCGCACGGATTAACCTTATCCGCCATGCGATTGCGGAAGATGAGCGGCTTGCCGCATGGCTTTAAGTCATGTTGGCGGACCACGATAATCCCCATATAAAGGGTTCATGAGCACACACCCCCGTTCTGACAAGCCCGATATGCAACGCCGCCGGTTCGGCTCGATCCCGGTGCGGGTCTTGGTGCCCAATGTCATCACGCTTCTCGCGCTGTGCGCGGGCCTGTCCGCCATCCGAATGTCGATCGAGGGGCGCAACGAACTGGCGCTCGGCGCGATCGTGTTCGCGGCCATTCTCGACGGCATCGACGGCCGCGTGGCGCGGATGATCAAGGGGCAGTCGCGTTTCGGAGCCGAACTCGACAGCCTCGCCGATTTCGTGAACTTCGGCGTGACCCCGGCGCTGATCCTGTATTTCTGGCAGTTGCACGACTTCAACAATGTCGGCTGGATCGCTGCGATGATCTTCGCGATTTCAAGCTGCCTGCGGCTCGCGCGCTTCAATACGCAGATCGACCAGCCGAGTGATCTGCCGTTCGCGGCGAATTACTTCACCGGCGTGCCGGCGCCGCTGGGCGCGCTCTGCGTGCTGCTGCCGATGTATCTGGTGCTGATCGGGTTGCCGCAACTGCCGACGACGGTGATTTTGATTTTCACGCTGACCATGGCGTTCCTGATGGTGTCGCGCCTGCCTGTTTATTCCGGCAAGAAGCTCGGTGCCCGCGTATCGCCGGAAGCAGCGGTGCCGCTGGTCATCTTCGCGGTTCTGTTTATCGCCGTGCTCATCAGCTATCCGTGGTATGTGCTGAGCGTCGGGTCGATGATCTATCTTGCCGCGCTGCCGATTAGCTGGGCAGCCTTCCGCAAGCAGGAGCGGGCCTTCCGCGCGCAGCAGAGCGGTGGACAGGGTGTCGCTTCCGCGACCGCGCCGGAGCCGGTGTTCACACCGCCGTCGGATTCGGAAGCCTCCGATCGGCCGACGCGGCTGAACTGATTCCGCCAGATGACGGTCAGGCGGTGATATTCACGCCGCCGGCCGGAGCTGCACCACCGCCTTGCGACGGGGTTGCCGTCTGCTGGGAAGCCTGCTGGGCTTCGTCGACGGCTTCCTGATCGGCCTTGATCGTGGCTTCATCGGCCTTGGCGGCCTGGTCCGCGGCAAGCTTGGCCTGGGCCTGCGCCAGGGTGGCCTGTGAGGAAATGGAATTGCTGATCGCAGTCATTTCAATTCTCGCCGGTTGATCCTTCAGAGACTACGCCTGCGATCTTTTCAAAATATTAACCATGATGACGCGAGGCCTCGCGTGGGGCAGCTTCTCGCGCGCAGCGTGAGGCCTTTTGCTCCCCGCGTTTCATAAGCTTTACGCGAATTTAATTGCGCCGACGCTACGGTTTGGAATGCGGCTCAGAACGGCCGTTGTGCGCGTCGGAGTACTTCATGGATATTACCACTAGCATCGGCCTGGTCGCCGGCAGCATCGTCATTGTCGCGCTGGTGCTGACAGGTGGCGACCTGCACATGTTCATCAGCGAACATGCGATGATCATCATTTTCGGTGGTTCGATTTCCGCGACGCTGATTCGCTTCCCGCTGGTTTCGATTCTGCACGGTCTGCCGCTGGGCGCGAAATACGCCTTCACCATGAGCCGCACCACCGCACGTGGTCTGGTCGATGAACTCGCCGGCGTTGCCGAGATCGCCCGCAAGCAGGGCCCGGTCGGGCTTGAAAAGGTGGAAACGCCGGACCCGTTTCTGGCCAAGGGCATCCGCTACGTCGCCGACGGTTACGACATGGATTTCATTCGCGACAACCTCGAGCGCGACCGTGACAATTTCCTGATGCATCTCGATGAGGGCAGCAAGATCTACCGCGCGGTGGGCGACTGCGCGCCCGCGTTCGGCATGGTCGGCACATTGATCGGCATGGTGCAGATGTTTGCCAACATGACTGACCCCTCCAAGCTTGGCCCGTATATGGCGACCGCGCTGCTCGCGACGCTGTACGGCGCGGTGGTCGCGAACCTGTTCTGCTTGCCGATCGCCGACAAGCTGCACGGCAAGCTGCTCGATGAAGAAACCAACCGCACGATCATCATCGACGGAATTTTGATGATCCGCGACGCCAAGAGCCCGACGCTGGTGCGAGAAATGCTGCTCGCTTACCTGCCGGAAAAACATCGGCACGAAGCCGGCGAGCCGGTGCCCGCGTAAGCGGCGCCTGCGCGGGGCAGGGACAGCACCATGGCCAAGAAAAAACGCGGCGAGGCCCATGCGGGAGGACACGGCTGGTTCGTGACCTTCGCCGACCTGATGGGCCTGATGATGAGCTTTTTCGTCATGCTGGTCGCGTTTTCCAATCAGGACCAGACCAAGCTGAAGATCGTCGCGGGCTCGATGCGCGAGGCTTTCGGCGTGGCCAATGCGCGCTATTCGGGTGTGATCGAAACCGACGGCCTGCCGACGCGGCCGAAGCTGAAGAATGTCGACCATATTCCGCCGGAGGAGGCGTCCAACACGCCGTCGCCGGATGAAAAGGAGCAGGCCAAACTTTACGGCGCCCGCATCAAGACCGATCGCGAGTTTGCGCTGGCCTCGGCCTCGCTACGGCAGGCCTTGCAGGACATGCCGGAGATGACGGAGCTGTCCAAGCACATCATGTTCGAGGAGACCAAGCAGGGTCTCAACCTCGAGATCGTCGATCAGGATGGCCGTTCGATGTTTGCGGAAGGCTCGCGCGAGCCTTATGAGCGCACGCGCATGCTGATCCGCAAGCTGGCGGCGCCGTTGCGGCAGTCGCCGCTGCGGGTGGCGATCGTCGGCCATACCTCGTCGGATTTCACCTCGCCGCGCCCCGGCTATGATGCCTTCGATCTCTCCGCCGACCGCGCCAATGCGGTGCGTCAGATTCTGGAGCGGGCAGGGCTGCCGAGCACCCATATCTTCTCGGTTTCCGGCAAGGCGGACAGTGAGCCGCTGTTTCCGGACGATCCCTCGCTGGCTGCCAACCGCCGCGTGACCATCACCCTGATGCGGGAAGATCCGCCACTGCCGCCGGATTTAAAACCCTAATGGCTTGATTAAACTAAAGTTTAATCAGCTACTATATTACCTTAATGTGAGTTCCCTGCTTCATGCATTGGGCAGGAAGCCCCAGCGGTGTTATACGGTCGCCGCTGATCGCCCATCCAGGCCGCCCGCGGCGAATGATCATCAAGGCGTTTTTCTCACTTCATGGCTGCTACCGAACCGCCCACCGACCTCCCCACCGAGGCCGCTCCTGCTCACGGCTTTTGGAGCCTGACTGTAGGCAGCATCGGCGTGGTGTTTGGCGACATCGGCACCTCGCCGCTCTACGCGTTCCGCGAAGCCGCGCATAGCGCCGCCGGAGCAGGGGTCATCACCCGGCCCATCGTGCTGGGTGTGTTGTCGCTGGTTCTGTGGGCGCTGTTCGTCGTGGTGACCGCGAAGTACGTGCTGCTGCTCCTGCGCGCCGATAACAACGGCGAGGGCGGCACGCTCTCCTTGATGGCGCTGGGCCAGCGTGCGCTTGGCCGCCGGGCGTGGGTATTGCTGGCGCTCGGCGTCGTCGGCGCGGCGATGTTCCTCGGCGACTCGATGATTACGCCGGCGATCTCGGTGCTGTCGGCGGTCGAAGGCCTCAAACTCGCCGCACCTGAATTCGAGCATTACGTGGTGCCGCTGACGGTGTTGATTCTCGTCATCCTGTTCGCGGTGCAAAGCAGCGGGACCACGCGGATCGCGGCGGCGTTCGGCCCGGTCATGATCCTGTGGTTCATCCTGCTGGCCGTGCTTGGCGCGTGGCACATCGCCGATGATCCGACCGTGCTCGCGGCGATCAATCCGTATTACGCGGTCTCGTTCATGCTGACGCATGGCGAGATCAGTCTTGTGACACTGGGCGCCGTCTTCCTGTGCGTCACCGGCGGCGAGGCGTTGTACGCCGATCTTGGCCATTTCGGACGCAAGCCGATCCAGGCTGCATGGCTTTATTTCGTGCTGCCGGCGCTGCTGATCAATTATTTCGGGCAGGGCGCGATGCTGCTGGCGCATCCGGACAAGATCGACAACACCTTCTATCATATGGTGCCAAGTTATCTGCTGGTGCCCGTCATCATCCTGGCGACGGCAGCGACCGTGATCGCGAGCCAGGCGGTCATCACCGGCGCGTATTCGCTGACGCGGCAGGCTATTCAGCTCGGCCTGCTGCCGCGATTTGAAGTCCGTTACACGTCGGAGGTTCACGCCGGGCAAATCTACCTGCCGCGTGTCAACACCCTGCTGCTGATCGGCGTGTTGCTGCTGGTCGGCCTGTTCCGTACGTCGAGCGGCCTTGCCTCGGCCTACGGCATCGCCGTGTCCACCACTATGGTCGCGGACGGCATCATGGGCTTCATCGTGGTGTGGAAGCTGTGGAACTGGCGCGCGGCCACGGCGGCGGCACTGATCGCTCCGCTCGTCTTCGTGGACACCAGCTTCTTCATCGCCAATCTGTTGAAGCTGTTTGAAGGCGCGTGGGTGCCGCTGCTGTTCGGCCTCTGCCTCGTCGCGATGATCTGGACGTGGCGGCGCGGCACCGGAATTCTCTTGAACAAGACGCGTCGCACCGAAGTGCCGTTGCGCGATCTCATCAAGAGTCTGGAGAAGCGCCCGCCGCATGTCGTGAAGGGAACGGCCGTATTCCTCACCAGCGACCCGGAATTCGTGCCGACCGCGCTGCTGCATAATTTGAAGCACAACAAGGTGCTGCACGAGCACAACGTCATCCTCACCATTCGCACCGCAACGACGCCGCGCGTCGATCCGATCGACCGCGTGGAATACGAGGGGATCAGCGAGAAATTCTCCATCGTGCGGCTGAACTTCGGCTTCATGGAAACGCCGAATGTGCCAAAGGCGCTGGCGATCGCGCGCAAGCTCGGCTGGCAGTTCGACATCATGGCGACCTCGTTCTTCGTGTCGCGCCGCTCGCTGAAGCCCGCCGCGCAATCCAGCATGCCGCTGTGGCAGGATCATCTTTTCATCGCGATGAGCAAGTCGGCCAACGACGCGACCGACTATTTCCAGATTCCAACCGGTCGCGTGGTCGAGGTCGGAACGCAGGTCACCATATAATATTGTTTCAATATTGCCCTTTTTGACAGTCGGGACGACTTGATCTCTCTGCGCCCCCAGCGTATAGCGCTGGCCGTTTTCGCCGCTGCTCGGCGTTGAGGCACCTTTCCCCATGACAAGTGACATATCGGTCTCCGCCGCGGAAACGTCGGCGGCGGAAGAGCATGGGCAGGCGCATTCCACGGCGTCATATAAGGCGCTGATGCTGGGTTCCATCGGCGTCGTGTACGGCGACATTGGTACCTCACCGCTTTATGCCTTCCGCGAAGCGATCAATGCGGCGTCCGGTTCGGGCTCCATTCAGTCCGGCATCGTGCTGGGCGTGCTGTCGTTGATCCTCTGGACGCTGATCGTGGTGGTGACGCTGAAATATGTCGTCATCCTGCTGCGCGCCGACAACAATGGGGAAGGCGGCACGCTCGCGCTGATGGCGCTGGCGCAACGCGCACTCGGCACGGCGGGCGGAGGGTTGATCCTGCTCGGCATCATCAGCGGCGCGTTGTTCTATGGCGATGCCGTCATCACGCCCGCGCTGTCGGTCCTCTCCGCCATCGAAGGCATGAAGCTCGCGACGGAAGCGCTCGACCCTTATATCGTGCCGCTGACGGTCATCATTCTCGCAGCACTGTTCGCGGTGCAGTCGCGCGGCACCGCGCGGGTCGCCGCATTTTTCGGCCCCCTGATGTGCCTCTGGTTCGCGGTCATCGGCATTGCGGCGATCCCGCCGATTCTCCATCAGCCGCAGGTCTTCCTGGCGCTCAATCCGCTGCTCGCGCTCGAATTCCTGCTGGAGCATGGCGTGATCGGCCTTGTCACGCTTGGCGCCGTGTTTCTTGCCGTGACGGGTGCGGAGGCGCTTTACGCGGACCTCGGCCATTTCGGCAAGTCGCCGATCCGGATCACATGGCTTGCGATCGTGCTGCCGTCGCTGGCACTGAACTATCTCGGGCAGGCGGCAATGGTGTTGCACAATCCGGCCGCCGTGCAGAACCCGTTCTTCCTGATGTTTCCGGATTGGGCGCTGGTGCCGATGGTCGTGCTGGCGACGGTGGCGACCGTGATTGCGAGCCAGGCCGTCATCACCGGCGCATATTCGCTGACCCGGCAGGCGGTGCAACTCGGGCTGCTGCCCCGGTTCGAGATCCGCCACACCTCCGAGAGTCATGCGGGGCAAATCTATATCCCACGCCTCAATCGCCTGCTGTTCATCGCCGTGCTGCTGCTGGTGGTTCTGTTCCGCTCGTCGAGCGCTTTGGCGTCCGCCTATGGCATCGCGGTGACGGGCACCATGGTCGTGACCGGCATGATGGGCTTCATCGTGATCTGGCGGGTCTGGAAATGGAGCCCGTTCGCGGCGGGCCTTTTGATGGCGCCGTTCCTGCTGTTCGACCTGACGTTCCTCGCGGCCAACCTGCTCAAGGTGTTCGAAGGCGGCTGGGTGCCGCTGGCGATCGGCGGCGTCGTGATGCTGCTGATGTATACGTGGCGCAAGGGCAGCAAGGTCCTGTTCGAGAAATCCCACAAGCAGGAAATTCCGCTGGAAGACCTCGTGAGGATGCTGGAGAAAAAGCCGCCGCAGCGCGTTCCCGGCACGGCGGTGTTCCTGACCAGCAATGCCACGCTGGCGCCGACCGCGCTGATGCACAGCCTCAAGCACTACAAGGTGCTGCACGAGAAGAACGTCATTCTCACGGTCGAGATCGCGCGCATGCCGCGCGTCGACCTGAACGAGCGCGTGCGGATGGAGCCGATCAGCGAAACGTTCGTCCGCGTCACGCTGCGCTTCGGCTTCATGGAATCGCCGAACGTGCCGAAGGCGCTGGCGATCGCGCGCAAGCTCGGCTGGCAGTTTGACATCATGGCGACGTCGTTCTTCCTGTCGCGGAGGTTGTTGAAACCGGCGGCCCAATCCAGCATGCCGCTGTGGCAGGATCGTCTGTTCATCGCGATGAGCCGTTCGGCCAACGACGCCACCGACTATTTCCAGATCCCGACCGGTCGCGTGGTCGAAATCGGAACACAGGTCGCCATCTGAACCTGCGTAAACTCTGGCCGGACGGTCTTGATTTTGAGGGCGCAAAGGGGGAGTTTGCGTGGGCTTATTTCGCAGCGGAGGCTTCCTTGTCCGATACCAGCATGGTGCACGACCTGACCCCCGAGGAGGTGGCCAAGGGCCTGATCGAGGGGCGCTATCTCTTGATCGACGTGCGCGAGCCGAACGAGACTGCGGCGGAGGCCTATCCCGAGGGCGCGACGATGCCGCTCTCGGCCTTCGATCCGGCCGCATTGCCCGACCCCGAAGGCAGGACGGTGGTGTTCGCCTGCCGCTCCGGCAAGCGCTCGGTGACGGCCTCGCTCGCGGCGCAGGCTGCCGGCAAGCCGTATCATTTCCACCTCGCAGGCGGCATGATCGGCTGGAAAGCCGTGGGCCTTCCCACCAAAATTGGCGGCTAGCACGAGCGCGCTTGCGCTTGAGGTGATCGTTCTCGATTTGCGGGCGATATGAGCACGATTTTCTCCGATCTTCCGGTGACGATTTTCGAGGTGATGTCGCAGCTCGCGCGCGACCACGATGCCATCAACCTCGGGCAGGGCTTTCCCGAAGCGCCGGGGCCGGAGGACATCCGCCGCAAGGCCGCCGACGCGGTGCTGAACGGCTACAATCAGTATCCCTCGATGATGGGCCTGCCGGAGTTGCGGGCCGCAATTGCTGACCACTACGCGCATTGGCACGGCGTTGCGTTCGATCCCATGAGCGAGGTGATGGTGACCTCGGGCGCGACCGAGGCTCTCGCGGGTGCGATCCTCGGTCTTGTCGGCGAAGGCGACGAGGTTGTGGTTTTCCAGCCGTTCTACGACGCCTATGTGCCGCTGATCCGCCGCGCGGGCGGCATTCCGCGCCTCGTCCGGCTGGAGCCGCCGCACTGGCGGCTCACCGAGAACGCGTTGCGCGCGGCATTCACGCCGAAGACGAAATTCGTGATCTTCAACAACCCGCTCAATCCGGCGGCGGTGGTGTACCCGCGCGAGGACCTCGAACTGCTGGCGCGCTTCTGCCAGGAATTCGATGCGGTCGCGATCTGCGACGAAGTGTGGGAGCACATCGTGTTCGATGGCCGCGCGCATATTCCGCTGATCGCGATCCCCGGGATGCGCGAACGTACGGTGAAGATCGGCTCGGCAGGCAAGATCTTCGCGCTCACCGGCTGGAAGGTCGGGTTCGTCTGCGCCGCGCCAAAGCTACTGCGCGTGCTGGCCAAGGCGCACCAGTTTCTGGCCTTCACCACCGCACCGAATTTGCAGGTGGCGGTGGCCTACGGGCTAGGTAAGCCAGATGCTTTCTTCGACGAGATGCGGCGCGATCTGCAGCGTAGCCGCGACCGTCTGACGGATGGCTTGAAGTCCATCGGCTTTCCGGTGCTGGCTTCGCGGGGGACGTACTTCCTCAACATCGATCTCGCGCCGCTTGGCCTCAACGAGACCGATGAGGATTTCTGCAAGCGCATTGTGGTGGAGCACAAGGTCGCGTCCATTCCGGTCTCGTCGTTCTACGAGGATGACGCGGTGAAGTCGGTGGTGCGGCTTTGCTTCGCCAAATCGGATGCGACGATCGACACGGCGCTGGAGCGGCTGTCACGCGTGTTGCGGAGCTAGGGAGGCAGCGATGAAAATTGCAAAGCTCTTGCTTGTGCTCGCGGCGGCGATGGCCGTTTCGTCCGCGCAGGCGGCTGAGCGCGTGGTGAACTTCTACAACTGGTCGAGCTACATGGCGCCCGGCGTGCTGGAGGACTTCACCAGGGAAACCGGCATCAAGGTGGTCTACGACACCTTCGATGCCAATGAGACGCTGGAGACGCGGCTACTCGCGGGCAAGTCCGGCTACGATCTCGTGGTGCCGACGGCGTATTTTCTGCAACGCCAGATCGTCGCCGGTGTGTTCCAGAAGCTCGACAAGTCGAAACTTCCGAACCTCAAGAATGCCTGGCCCGAGGTGATGAACCATCTCGCGCAATACGATCCCGGCAATCTGTACGCCGCCAATTACATGTGGGGCACCACCGGCATCGGCTACAATGTGAGCGCCGTGCATAAGATCCTTGGTCCCAATGCCGTGATCGACAGTTGGGATACGATCTTCAATCCGGAGAAGATCGCGAAGTTCAAGGATTGCGGCATCCATATGCTGGATTCCGCCGACGACATTCTGCCCGCCGCGCTGAACTGGCTCGGTCTTGATCCAAATTCGACGCGGCGCGAGGATCTGGAAAAGGCGGCGGAGGTTGTCGCGAAAATCCGTCCTTATGTTCGCAAATTCCATTCGTCCGAATATCTCAGCGCGCTCGCCACCGGCGAAATCTGCCTCGCGGTCGGCTGGTCCGGCGATATCAAGCAGGCGCAGAAGCGGGCGGCGGAATCGAACAACGGCGTCGAAATCGCCTATGCGATCCCGAAGGAGGGCGCGCAGATGTTCTTCGACAACCTCGCCATCCCCTCGGATGCGAAGAACGTCGATGAGGCTTACGCGCTGATCGATTATCTGTATCGCCCGGATATGGCGGCGAAGAATTCGAGCTTCCTCGGCTATGCCAGCGGCAATCTCGCCGCGCAAAAACTGGTCGATCCGAAAGTGTTGAATGATCGCGGCGTCTATCCGGACGAGGCGACGATGAAGCGGCTGTTCATCATCACCGCGCGCGCGCCCGCGATGCAGCGCGCCATCAACCGGTTATGGACAAAGGTGAAGACGGGGCGGTGATTGCCGTCACCGCCAGCGGCGGTGCAGCCACAGCCACTGTTCGGGATGCTCACGCACCCAGCCCTCGATCACCGATGTGACGCGCTGCATGGTGCCCTGAATATCGACTTCGCCTGATTCATTACGCGCAGGCTCGATCCGCTCGGTCAGATCGACGCGAAAGCGCCGGTTCGGCAACCGCACCACGCGCACGCCATGAACCGGACAATCGATCCGGCGGACGAGACGGGCGAGCAGGGGATTGGCCTTCACCCTCCGGCCGAAGAACATGACATCGACACCGCGTCCGAAATGCTGGTCCACCAGCATGCCGATATGGAGGCCGCGTTGCAGAGCTGCGGCGAGCTTGATCGGCGCGTCATGCGTGGTGGCGATCATTTCGCCCATGTTGACCGAGCGCAATTCCTGAATCGCGCGGTCGGCGGCGGCGATGTTGGGGCGACGGAACAGCACGGCGGAGTCGAGGCCGTGGGTTGCCGCGGCAAGTGCGGGAAGCTCCCAATTGCCGAGATGGCTTGCGAAGATCAGCGCGCCTTTGCCGTCGTTTTTCAGCTCCGCAAAGCGTTCCTGCGTGCCGGGCCCGAACTCGACGGTGTTCTTGTCGGGGGTGGCCGGATCGTATTTCCAGATATGGTCGAGATGGGCGAATTCGGCGCCGATGCGGCCGAGATTGTCCCATACGCCGGCGAGGATCGCGTCGATCTCCTCCGGTGATTTTTCGGGAAACGCCGCGACAAGGTTGGCGTGCGCGACACGATGCTCCGGCCACCACGGGCCGATCGTGCGCGTGATCTTCGCGAAAACATCGCCGGTTTTCACGGCGTCGAAATGCCGTGTGGCGCGCAGCAGCCCGACCGCCGCCGCACCGATCACGGCATTTTTCGCCGCGACGAATTTGTTGCGGAGAATGATCTTCGAGCGGAGGACGAGGTGCGCCATTTACAGCGTGACGATAATCTTGCCGAACACCTGACGGCTTTCCATCCGCTCCAGTGCTTTCTCCACGTTCTCGACCGGGACCTCGGTATCGATCACGGGCTTGATGCCTTGCGCCATCTTGTCGAGGCTCTCGGCGATATTGCGCATGGAGGCGCCGAACGAACCGATGATGCGATACTGCTGCTGGAACAATTGCATCAGGTTGATCGTGGTGGTGGGGCCGGAGGTCGAGCCGCAGGTGACGAGGCGGCCGCCGCGTTTCAGGCATAGCAGCGAGCCGTTGAAGGTGTCCGCGCCGACATGCTCGAACACGACATCGACGCCCTTCTTGCGGGTGATCTTACGCGTCTCGCCCTCGAAGCGGTCCTTGCGGTAGTTGATGACGTAATCCGCACCGAGCGCCTTCACGCCCTCGATCTTTTCGTCGCTGCCGACCGTGGTGATGACCGTGCAGCCGATGGCCTTGGCCATCATGATCGCGACCGTGCCGATGCCGGAGCCGCCGGCATGAACGAGGATGGTCTCGCCCGGTTGCAGCTTGGCGTTGTCGAACAGCATGTGCTGGACGGTCGAGAAGGCGATGGGCGCGCAGGCCGCGTCGCGCAGGCTGACGCTGTCTGGCACCGGAATGACCAGCCGCTCGTCGAGGTTCATCAGCTCGCGCGCGAAACCGTCGACGTGGAAGCCCATGATGCCCGCCACGTTTTCACAAAGGTTGTCGCGGCCTTCCTGACAGGCCTTGCAGGTGCCGCAGGTCAGCGCGCCATACATCACGACCTTCTGGCCTGGCTTGAAGCGCGTGGCGTTCTTGCCGGTCGCGACGATCTCGCCGGAGGCTTCCGCGCCGATGACGAGCGGCATCTTCCGCTTGGCGAAGGCCATGCCGCGATAGCCCCAGACGTCGATATGGTTGAGCGCGACCGCGCGGACGCGAATCTGCACCTCGTTCTCCGCCGGTGGCGGCGGCGGAGGCATTTCGACGACCGTCAACTGGCGGTCGGCAACGAGGGTAAGCGCGCGCATGGGAGGCGTCCTGAAAGAAATCAGCCTTGGGAGTGAACCTCGGGAATGAACGAGGTATCGCCGCTTGGCGCGGCCGCGTCAACCGGTCAGAAAGACTTTATACGCCAGAGACTTAAACAGGCTCGCGGGTCAGGATCAACGAGGCGTTCTGGCCGCCGAAGCCGAACGAATTCGACATCACCGCCGTCACCTTGGCGTCGCGGGCCGTGTTTGGCACCACGTCGAAGGGGATCGCGGGGTCGGGGATGTCGTAATTGATCGTCGGTGGAATGCGCTGGTGCTCGAGCGTCAGCAGCGAGAACACCGCTTCGACCGCGCCAGCAGCGGACAGCGTATGCCCGACCATCGACTTGTTGGAGGAGACCGGCACCTGCGTCGCGCGTTCGCCGAACACGGTCGAGATGCCGAGATATTCCATCTTGTCGTTTTCCGGCGTGCCGGTGCCGTGGGCGTTGATGTAGTCGATCTGTTCGACACCCATGCCCGCATCATCGAGCGCCTTGCGCACGCAGCCGATGATCGGCTTGCCGTCAGGGCTCGAGCGGGTGCGATGGAAGGAATCGGCGAGTTCGCCGCAACCGGCCAGCACGCCGAGGATTTTCGCGCCGCGCGCGGTGGCGGCTTCATAGCTTTCCAGCACCAGTGCGCCTGCGCCTTCCGCCATCACGAAGCCGTCGCGGTTCTTGGCGAACGGGCGCACGGCCGCCTGCGGCGGATCGTTGTTGGTGGACAGAGCCGAGAGCAGCGAGAAGCGGATCAGGGCTTCGGGATTCACCGAGCCGTCGGTCGCAACGCACAGCGCGGCATCGGCCTCGCCACGGCGGATCGCCTCGACGCCGAGCTGGATCGCAGTTGCGCCCGAGGCGCAGGCGGTGGAGAGCGAAATCGGCGAGCCCTTGGTGCCGAAGCGTTCGACCAGATGGTCGGCAACGGAGCCGAACAGGAAGCGTTTGTGGAAGCCCGCGAACTTGCCGCCGCCGCTGACCTTGAGCATGGCGTCGTAGTCGATGCCGGATGTGGCGCTGGTCGCGCGCGCGGCTTCAAGACGCGCCATCCATTCGACTTCGACGGGCGCAACCGCGAGAAACAGCGGGCCGGGGAAATCGCCTTTGCTGCCGATGGCCGCTTGAGTCACCGCTTCTTCGGTGGCGAGGTCCGCGAGCTTGTCGGACAGCGCCGTGGATGTGAACGGCTCGATCGGAATGAAATCGACGGTACCAGCCATGGTGGTGCGCAGCCCGTCGGTCGGAAAGCGGGTGATGGTGCGGATTCCGGATTCGCCCGCCGTGAGTTTTTTCCAGTTCTCGGCCTTGCCCGCGCCAAGCGAGGTGACGACGCCCATGCCGGTGACGACGACGGTGGGGCGGCCGAACTTGTCTTTCGCTGCGGTCATGCGGGTTCTCCGATCTCAGGCCGGAACAGATTCGACCAGCGCCATGCCTTCGCCCCGCCAGTGTCCGGTGTTGACCACGACAATCTGGGAGGGGGAGGCGGTAGTTTCAACCTCAAGGCCGGTCGTATCGTTGGCTGCGAACAATTTCCCCCTGGACAGCGACAGCGCGGCCAGCGCGAGTCCGAGCGGAAACTGGGCCTCGATGAGATGGCCGAACGAGGTGCCGAGCGCCCGCACTGGCGCGCTTGCATGTTTCTTCAGGAAGGCGCGTTCTTCATCGGTGGCCTGAGCAGCGCCGGTCGCGCTGGTGAGGATCGGCGCATCCGCCTTTGCACCGAGCTTCGCCCACAGGCCGTCGAGCACGGCGGTGATGTTGCCCGGCGTCGAGCGGCGGGCGTGATCCGCGACGACATGCGTGAGCCGCGCGAACGGCTTGGCGCCACGCGCCTGCGCGTGGTCTTTCGATTCGATCACGAGGAAGACACCGCCAGAGCCGAGCGCGAAACCGGAATGGCTTGCATCGCGTGCCCAGACCGGAGCGAACTTGTTCTTCAATGCGAAGTCGCCGAACTCGTAGAGCATCAGCAGGTCTTTGCGCTCGCCATTATGCGCGGCCCCCACCAGTGCGATGTCGCTCTGGCCGGAGACGATCCGCGCAAGCGCGATGCGGAAGGCGTCGGTGCCGGCCGCTTCCTCGCCCATGAAGGTGCGGGAGGAGCCGGTGACGCCGTGCACGATCGAGATGTTGCCCGCGAGCAGGTTGGACAATTGCGCCAGAAACAGTGTCGGACGCAGGTCGCTCATCAGCCGCTCGTTCAGCGTGCCGGGGGCGGCGTTGCCCTGCGCCTGATCGTTGATGACCGCAGCATCGACGGCGAGATCGCGCTCGCCGCCGCCTGCGGCAACGATCATGTCCATGCGCGAGAGAATGTCGGTGTTGCCCTTGAGGCCCGCGCTGTCGAGCGCAAGACCGGCCGCGTAGGTGCCGATCCGCTGCCAGGCTTCCATCTGGCGTTGGTCGCCCTTCTTCGGAATCTGCGCGTCGTAGTTCAGTTTGACGATCGGATGCACCGGGTAGGGCGCGAAAGTCGCTTCGTCGACATTGACCTTGCGCGCCTCGAGCGCGTCCCAATGCTGGTCGAGGCCTTCGCCCAGCGACGAAGCAAGACCGATGCCGGTGATCCAGACCTCACGGGTTGAAGAGGTGTTGCTCATGACGTGGCCTGTCCGGGGAAGCCGATCTGCCGGGCCATCTGTTCCATGTGGCCACGCAAATCTGCGTTGGGAAACGGGGTGTGGCGGAAGGTGAGTTCCGCATTGCATTTCAGCTTGCCGTCAACACTGATCTTGGCGGCGGTGACGGCGAAACCGGAGCCGTCATGGACGACATGCGCGTCCACGGTGAGCGGTTCGCCCGGCTTGATGAAATCGCGCATCTTGGCTTCCTTGACGGAGGCGAGGAACGGCATGCGTTCAAACTTCAACATCGCGATCAGCAACCAGCCCGATGTCTGCGCCATGGTCTCGATCAGCAGCACGCCGGGCATTAGCGGATAGCCGGGGAAGTGGCCCTCGAAGATCGAGCTTTGCTGCGGCACCTGCGCGGAGACGGTGATGCGGCGCTCGCCGACATTAAGATCGACGATGCGATCGACCATCTGGAAATATTCGAGGCGCATGGGCGTGCGCGTCAGGCGCCCTTGGCGGCGACCAACTCGTCGATGCGCGCGCTGAGGTTTTTCAGGACGAAGTACTGTTCCGTCGTCGCCTTGCCGTCGTTGACCTCCTGCGTCCACTTCTCCAGCGGCAGCTTGATGCCGAACGCTTTGTCGATGGCGAACGCGATATCGAGGAAGTCGAGGCTGTCGATGCCGAGATCATCGATCGCGTGGCTTTCCGGCGTGATGGTATCGCGCGGGATATCGCAGGTTTCAGCAATGATCGTGGCGACCTGATCGAACGTTGAAGACATTCATTAAGCCTTTGATTATTCTCGGTAAACGCCGATCGGCGCAAAGGAGAGCACGGCCCGGTTAGCGCACCCCCATCGGCACGTCCGAAGCAAATGTTCGTATAACGGAGCGGGGCGATGAGTTCAATGGCGGCGAGACGGCCCTCCCGGGCGGCTCACGAAGGCGTTTTGGCCCTAACTATGGGGCGAAGTGTCGATTTCCCCGCAATTGCGCAGGCCCATCATGATGCAATCCTGCGTCTGCCGCATGTGATTGAGGCTGGTGACGAGCCACACGCCGACCGCGATCAGGACAACCGCAAACACGGTCGCGGCGAGATTCGCCCACATCCGCTGACGATAGTCGACCGGTTCCGGCGCAGGGGATTGCTGGGGAGACAAAGGCGCAGGCTTGGCCGGTCGCGGGCTGAATTTCACCACGCGGCGCTCACTGTCGGGAAAATCAGGCGGCCGCGCCATGTCTTTAAAGTCTCGCCTTCAGAGTCCGGCTCAGGGTCCGGCTGCTTCTGTCATTCAGGATAGGTCTGCATCATCATCGGGACAAGGCACCGTGGCGACCCATTCGGGGGATACCAATTCGATTGTCCGATGCCGCACAAGTGATCCGCTGTCGCTCCTCACAAAATGGATGAACTGGCAACATTGCGATCCATCGCCTGCGAAGGACGAGCCGAAGGAGGATCAAGATGGTCATCAAGCGCGAACCGGTGCTTGAGCCGGTGCCGATCATGTCGTTGCGCCCGACCCAGATGACGGTCGGAATGCGGGAGGTGAAGGAAAAGCGGAAGCGCTGGCGCGAACATGACGACAAGAAGCGCGCGAAACTGCTCGGCAGGCACCAGATCCCTGTCGTGGTCGGGCCCGACAGGATGAATTATGTAATCGATCACCATCACTTGGCGCGAGCACTTCATGAAGAAGGTGAGAAGGATGTGTTGGTCAGCGTGATCGCGGACCTGACCATGGTGGAGCCGAAGGCGTTCTGGGTCGTGCTCGACAATCACCGTTGGGTCTATCCCTACGACGAGAACGGAGAGCGGCGCCCTTACAAGGATTTGCCGAAGAATATCGGCAAACTGGTGGACGACCCGTTCCGCAGTCTCGCCGGCGAGCTTCGGCGCGTGGGAGGTTTTGCCAAGGACACGACGCCGTTCAGCGAATTCTTGTGGGCGGATTTTCTGCGGCGGCGATTGCCGCGCAAGGTCGTCGGCAAGGATTTCGAGAAGGCGATCGAAAAGGCTCTCGCGCTCGCCAAGAGCAAGGACGCGATCTACCTGCCGGGCTGGTGCGGGCCGGCGGACGATAATTGAGCAGAGTGTTGCCGTGACGGCTAAGGTGATGCGCTTAAGTCGGCTTTTCGCCTGAAAGTAGCCGGTGCAGGGTCCGCTCCAGCGGGCCGCCCGCGATCAGGAGGATGAGCGCCACGGCGAGCGCGACGGCGACGAGCCGCCATTCGCCCGCGCCGCAGATCACGCCAACGCAGGCGGTGAACCAGACGCAGGCGGCACTCGTCAGGCCGTGGACCTTGTGCTGGCCGGCGACTTCGGCGTGAACGATGACACCCGCGCCGAGAAAGCCGATGCCGGTGAGGATGCCCTGGATGACGCGGCTTGTTGCATCGGAAATCCGGGCTTCGCCGGATGTCGGCATGGCGAAGATGACGGCCGCGGCACAGGCGAGGCCGACGAGGCCAAGCGTGCGCATGCCGATTGGCTTGCCGTGCAGGTCGCGATTGAGGCCGATCGCGGCGCTTGCGAGCGTCGCAACCCCAAGCCGCAGCACAATGTCGTCCCAGGCGATCATGGCTTGCTACCGCAGCGGCTTTTTCAACAGCGAATAGCGGTCCGGTTCCAGACCGAGCGGCGACGTCGGCTGCAGCATCGGCGAATCGACCAGTCGTTGCAGCGGACGATCACCCATGCGTTCGGCAAACCGGTCCGAGACGTGCGGATCGCTCGGCGCGTCACGATGCGTGGTGGAGCCGCGCCAGCGGTCGACCACCGAGTTGACGAAATTGATGTCGTGCCCGTTGTCCGATATCGGCGTGGTCGCAATTGTCGCTTCGCTGCGTGGCAATTGGTGCGCGGGCACTTCCTTGAAGCGCAGCCGCGTCGGCAGCGCGACGCCTTCGCCGAACGCCAGCACTTCACGGGTGCCGAGCGACGGCACGAAGGACAGAAGGTTGGCGGCGGCATCCGAGACGGCGGAGCGCAGCAGCCCCTGGTCGCGTTCGTTGGCGAGCCGCATGGCGAACAGCGTGTTGCACTGGGACAGGATGGTGGCGTCGAGTTCCGCCGGACGCTGGGTGATGAGGCCGAGATAGACGCCGTATTTGCGGCCTTCCTTGGCGATGCGTGACACCGCCTTGCGGGTCGGGCCGAAGCCGATGGTGCGGTCGGCGGACGCGTAGCGGTGCGCTTCCTCGCAGACGAACAGCAGCGGCGATGCACCGTCGCTCCACAGGCCGAAATCGAATGCCATGCGGCATAGCACCGAGACGACGGAATCCACCACGTCGGCGGGGAAGCCCGCGAGCTGCATCACCGTCATCGGCTTGCCGTTGGCGGGCAGGCGGAACAGGTGGCTGATGACTTCGGCCATGCTGTCGCCGCCGACATTGGCGTTCTCGAACATGAAGCTGTAGCGCGCATCGTTGCGCACGACTTCGATGCGCTGGATCAGCTTGTGATAGGTGATGCGCGAGGAGCGATTTTCCAGCCTGCCCATGCGTTCGTCGATCAGCGAGATCAGATCGACCAGGCGATAGGGCACCGGCGTATCGGGCGTGAAGCCGGAGGCGCGCGGCTCGGAGCGCTTCAATCCGTGCCGGTCAGAGTTGCCGTATTGCAGATAGGTCGCCTTGGCGATCGGGATGACTTCGGAGAGGACTTCCATTTCATCGGGCACGCCGGGACGGCCGCCGAACAGAACGTCCACGAACTCCTCGAAATTGAACAGCCAGAACGGCAATTTGAGATTGCGCGGGTTCAGCACCTGCGCGCGCGAACCGAAGCAGCGGCCGTATTCGTTGTGCACGTCGAGCAGAAAGACGCGCAGGGTCGGCCGCGCCAGCAGAATCTCGTTGAGAAGCAGCGAGACGCTGGTCGATTTGCCGACGCCGGTGGAGCCGAGCACGGCGAAGTGCTTGCTCAGCATTTCCTCGATGTTGACGTAGGCCGAGATCGCCGAATCCTGCTGTAGCGCGCCGATGTTGACCTGATCGCGGCCCGTGGGCGTGTAGATGGTGCGCAGCTCGTTGGTGGTCAGGATGTCGACGGCATCGCCGATGGTCGGATAGGACGTGACGCCGCGCTGGAAGCGGCCTTCGTGCGAGATTTCACCCAGCAGGTCCACCGACGCGACGGCGATATGGTTGTCGCGCATGTCGATGTTCTCGCGCGACATCTCGGTGATCATCGCGACGATGGTCGCCCGGGCGCTGCGGATGCCGAAGAACTGGCCGACGGTGGCGTGCAGAGTGGTGGGCGTCACCTCGGGGCTGGCCATGACACCGATGCGGGCTTGTGAGCCCCGCACGGAGACGACACGGCCAAGGGCGGCGATCTGGGGAACGGGCGGATTCAGCATGTGAGTTTGGCTTCGGAGACCTGTTTTCCGGCCAACTATGCGCCCGCCATGTTGCAGAAATTGTTAAGGGATAGTGCAGTTTGGCCGGGTTCGGGCAGGCCGAACTGCCGCCCTTTCGGGGGCTTGGCGTCTCCGGTGCCGATTTTGCGGCCTTTGTCGCCATTATCTAATGGCGGCAGGAGCCGGGCGGCTGCCACGGCTTAAATACATTGTTTACCGTCTCGAAGGAGGGCGGTGGTTCCATACCGTGGGGATGGCGGGCGGAAAGGGGTAGACCGCCGCCCGTTCGCACTTTATATCCACCCCGCGATCGCGATTTGCCGGCCGATTTGAGACGCCCTGCGTCCTGTGCCGGCAACGCATTGGGGAATGGTGTAACGGTAGCACAACAGACTCTGACTCTGTTTGTCTTGGTTCGAATCCAGGTTCCCCAGCCATCACTGGCTTAAACTTCCACAATTCCTCGCTAATTCAGAACAATTGCAGACTCTCACGCGATCCTTGTCGCGAAACGCGGATATTCGCAGCCGGATGCCGTGTCAGTATTTCGTGGTGATCGGCTTTTCGTGAGCCTTCGGTGAGAGCTGGAAGGTCAGCCACACATTCCAGCCTTCCGGCCGGTTTTCGGCGGCGAATTCCTTGTAAGCCTTCACATTGACGTAGCCCTGCATGTCATTGATCGGGAACAGGTAGCCGATCTGCGGGCCGACACCTGCGACACGGGATTTGAAATCTCCCAGCACGGCTCCCGAACCGCTGTCGCCAGTCACCTGCTGGAAGTAATAGCCCACGAGGCCGATCATCCATTGCTTCGTGACGAAGTGCGACGCGCCCAAATCCAGATGGAGATCGACGCCGTTCTGATATTGCGTGTAGGTGTTCTTGAAATTGTAGGTGGCGCCGAGCACGGCAGAGAATTCGTTGCCGGTTTGCGGATTGAAGTAGGTGTAGCCGAAGCCGCTGTCGATCGCGCCGTGGCCGATGCCGAGATTGGCGAGGCGTCCCTTCTGATAGGCGCCGACCGGAACGTCGCCGGTGCCGTACCACAAGAAATTGTTGACGCCCTGATTCCACTTCAGCGTGAATTGCGGAATGACGTCGCCGACATCAACCAATGTATCGGTGCGATGGCCGGAGATGGTGTTGCCAAGAGGGCCGGTTAACGTTGCATCGATCGAGGCCTGATTTCTGCCGGCGACGCCGAGAAGGCTCACGGCGGCCTGCGCGCCGAGAAAAGGCGTTGCGAATGTGTAGGTCGGGCCGAAAATAGCGAGGTCGCCTTGTCCCTTGAGGCCGGCGACGACCGCGCCGCCGCGCGTGAAGGCCTTGCTTCCGCTCGCATCGACCGACGTGTGATAATAGAGCGTGACCCAGGACCAGCCGGGAGCGCCCGGCGCGGCAGCCAGACTGCCATTTATTCCCGGAAGCCAGAAGCTGATGCCGCCTTCATCGGCATGCGCTGAATTGTTCGATGCACCGGCAAAGGCAATGACGCCGACGATCAATCCGAATAAGCGCGGCGAGCTGACCAAGGATCGTTTCATCGCTGCCCCCATGGCGCCTGTCTTTTGAAAAACGCGCGCCGAATCTTCGTGGTGGTCTCAACGTCGCACAGTCCATCGCATCGAGACAGATTTATTTGTACCTTTCCCTCAAGGGAACCGTGCCCGCTTGTGCTTCATCTTAGCATGGATGCTGAATAGGCGATATATATCGCGGATATTGTCATCGTGAACGATCTCGTGGTCGGGATATCTGTACTTGCTGTGAGGCCTGCGCTTCCGCATGGCGTCGCCCGGGTTAACGTCTATCTGGTGCTGCTGTTCGTACTGGTGAAGCTGCACATCGTCCGTTTCAATCTGTTCTGGAAGGTGTCGCCGCTTCTGGTGCTATGCCTGCTGATGTTCGGATTGTTCATTCCGATGGGGTGGGGCGCGCCGTCGGGGCCGACGCTGGTTGTTAGGCAATCGATTGCGATCGTGCCGGATGTTGCCGGCGAGGTGATCGATGTGCCGGTCGAGCCGAACACGCGCCTGAAGGCAGGAGATGTTCTGTTCAAGATCGATCCGGTTCCTTACCAGGCTCAGGTAGGTGCGCTGGAAGCGCAATTGAAGCTTTCGGAGTTGCGCCTCGCGCAGATGACCCAATTGCTTGAACGCGACTCGGGCCGCGCGTTCGACGTGCAGCAGCGGCAGTCGGAAGTCGACCAACTCAAGGCACAGCTTGAAGGTGCGAAATGGAATCTGGACAAGACTGTCGTGCGTGCGCCGAGCGATGGCTATGTCACCAACGTCGCGCTGCGCAAGGGCGCGCGGGTTTCCAATCTGCCGTTGTCGCCCGTCATGGCCTTTATCGACACCAGCGACACGCTGATTGGCATCGAGATTGATCAGATCTACGCGCGCTATCTGAAGGCCGGACAGCCGGTCGAAGTCACTTTCAAGTTTCGGCCGGGACAAGTCTACACCGGCAAGGTTGAAACGGTGCTGCAGGCAATCTCGGCGGGACAGGTACAGGTCTCGGGCACTGCGGTGACGCCGAAAGGCATTCAGGCCGGGCCGCTTGTTGTTCGGATCAGACTGAACGATGCAGCCGTCGCCGAGGATCTTCCCGCAGGGAGCGCAGGCGCCGCGGCGATTTTCACGGATCACATCAAGTCGGCGCATATCATTCGCAAGGTGCTGCTGCGCAGATCGCGATTACGAATTACATCAATCCGCTTTAGCCGGGAGGGGCTTGGCGGCAGTCTCCGATCTGGTTTCGACAGAGGCTTCGCTCTCCGGAGCGGCATGGCCGACTGCGCCGGCGTCAATTCCCTGCGATCATGTCGCGCGCCTCTTCGGCTAAGTATTTCAGCCTCTTGGTTCTTTCTTCTCTCTTGTCTGCAAACACGCAGATCCGCCTGCTGCCTGGCAGCCCCATGTTGGCCTGCGACCAAAGCGCCGATGGGGGGGCATTTGGCTGGAATTGGAGCAAACGGAGGTATATCGGTGGGGCAGCAGGCAGAGTCCGGCATATGATACCGTCCCTGCCTGGATTACGCCGAGAGAAGTCGGTTTTGATCTCGCCGGTCGGTGGCAGACGAACTTCCCGCGACGATAAGTGGGAGAATGTCATGTGGACATTGGACAAAAACGCGATCGGTAGAAAACCGAATGACGGTTCTGCCTCGCCAACCTTAATCCTCATAGCTCTGGGTCTGTTTTCTCTGCTCGTGCTTGGCGCGGCAGACGTGCATCGCGACTTGCTGATTGCTGCGATCTTTGCAGTCGGCGAATACGGCATCGAACCTCTCTTCGTCGGCCCATAGCTTTCTGCGATCGTTTAAGAGACCAGAAAGACAGACGGCGCCCGAAGCGGTCGCCGCCGCGAAAATTCTTGTCTCGTCGTTTGATGAAAATCGCTTTCGAGATTCTCCAATAATAATGAAGACGCGCGATCCTCACTGCGGTCGAGAATCGTCTTCATGCGTTTGGCATTCGCTTCCCACGCACTCGCACGATGAGCCGCGAGAAAATTAGAATCCTTCGAAATCCAAAACTAGAATCTCTCAAAATATATCGCGTGATATTGTCGCGAGGTATGGAAGCCACACGCGCGTCGGCAATGCCGCTTTTCGATGGCTTCTAATTTCCAAAAACGTGTCAACGCGATTCCGCGTGATAGGAGGACAAAGAAATCCGCGAGGGGCGGAATAAATCGTGGGGCACGAAATGAACGGCAAGTCGAAGATTTTCAAACGCGCGATCTGCATGGGCGCGGTCAGTTATCTCGCGCTGATGATCAATGCTCCTTCGACAGTTCACGCGCAAACTTTGCAATCATCATCGTCCGCGCTCCCTGCCGTCACTGTCGATGCGCCGAAGCCGCAAGCGAAACGCCGCGCGGCGGTGCGTCCTTCATCGCGTGTCCGCAGCACATCGAGCAACGTCGCGCGCAACAGGGGCACGGAGCAGGCGGCGCAGGAGAGCGTCGTCGATGGCCGTGGCCGCCTCGAGCGCGGCACCGGGCCGGTCGACGGTTATCTTGCTCACCAGAGTGTTTCGGGCACCAAGACTGACACGCCGCTTCTGACAACGCCGCAATCGATCTCGGTCGTCACGCAGGATCAGATCGCCGCGCAAGGCGCACAAAGCGTTCAGGATGCGCTTCAATATACGCCCGGCGTATCGCTCCAGAGCTACGGCGCTAACGCATTCTTCGATGGCTTCAAGATTCGCGGCTTCAACGCGGTGAGCTATCTCGACGGCTTGCGTTTGCCGGCCGACAGCACGACCTTCGCCATCCCGAAAATCGAAACCTACGGTCTCGAGCGGCTGGAAGTCGTGAAGGGTCCGTCGTCCGGTCTCTACGGCCAGACCGAGCCGGGTGGCTTCCTCAACATGGTGAGCAAGCGCCCGACGGCGACGACGCACTACGATTTCGAAACGACATTCGGAAACTTCAACTACAAGCAGGGCGCGTTCGACATCGGTGGTCCGATCGATAAGAACGGCGAGTTCCTGTACCGCATCGTGGGTCTGGGCCGGCTGGCCGACACACAGACCGACTTCATGCAGAACAACATGGCGTTCATTGCGCCGAGCTTCACATGGCGTCCGACCAACGACACCAGCTTCACGATCCTGTCGCAGTACCAGAAGATCGACAACAAGGGTTACCAGCAATATCTGCCCGGCCAGGTCACCTTCCTGCCAAATCCGAACGGGCACGTTCCGTACAATACGTATATCGGCGAGCCGGCATTCGATGGTTACAAGTTGGAACAGAAGTCCATTGGCTATGCGTTCGAGCACCGCTTCGACAACAACCTCCAGTTCCGCCAGAACTTCCGTTACATGGAAGTGGACAACGATCTGCGGTCAGTTCGTTCGGAAGGCATGGATCCCGCCAATCCGACGCAGCTTGTCGCGCGTTCCTACAATTACGTGAAGGCGCATTCGCAGAACGTCACACTCGACAATCAGTTGCAGGCCGATTTCCGCACTGGCCCGGTTACGCACAAGGTGCTGCTCGGTTTTGACTTCCTGCATCAGACAGGTCACGTCGATTATCGAACCCAGGGCAGTCAGGCGTTCGGCGGCACGTTCCCCAGCATCAACCCTTACAATCCGGTCTATGGCGCAGTTCCAACTCCGTTCGACGCCCTGTCACCGTTCATCCTGAACAACAACAAGATCGATCAGGCCGGCCTTTACGCCCAAGATCAGATGAAGCTTGACCGCTGGACGCTGACGCTCACGGGGCGGCAGGATTTCGTCAACACGAGCCTGACCAGTCTGTCTCCGGCATTTTATCCGCCTCCCAATGAGTATTCGCGCAGCGATTCCGCGCAGACCGGTCGTGTGGGTCTGAACTATTTGTTCGATAACGGCGTGTCGCCCTACATCAGCTATTCGACGTCGTTCGTGCCGAATACGGGCGCTGCCGCCGGTAGCACAACTCCGTTCAAGCCGACGACAGGCGACGGCAAGGAAATCGGCGTCAAGTTCATGCCCAACGGCATGAACCTGATGATGACCGCGGCGCTGTTTGAGATCAATCAGAACGATATTCTGACGGGCAATCCGACGATCTTCTTTACGAGTTTGCAGACCGACTCGGCGCGTTCGCGCGGCTTCGAGTTCGAGGTGCGCGGAAACGTGACCCGCGAACTGGAAATCATTGGCGGTTACACCCGGTTGGATACAAAGATCACGAAAAGCCTGGCGCCGGCTGCGGCCAACAATCTCGGCAAACACCTTCAGGCCGCCCCTGAAGATCAGGCATCTCTCTGGGCCAAATACACATGGTATAACGGCCCAATGGCGGGTTTTGGCCTTGGCGCGGGTGTGCGCTATGTCGGCAAGAGCTGGGGCGACGGACAGAACACGTTCGTCATCCCCGACCATACGCTCCTCGACGCGGCTGTCAGTTATGACTTCTCCTATCTGCGCCCGGACATGAAAGGCTGGAGCGCGCAGATCACCGCAAAGAACCTGACCAACAAGTATTACGTCGAGTCGTGCCTGACTGGTCTGGCCTATTGCGGTCTTGGAACGGCCCGTACGGTTCTGGGCACGCTGCGATACAGCTGGAAATAAAAGGAGTCCAAATTGGCGGCGAGCAAGTCACTGCGGCGGTGGGGATGGGTGCACAAATGGTCGAGCATCATTTGCACGGCCTTCATGCTGCTGTTGTGCGTGACGGGCCTGCCGCTGATCTTCCACGAGGAGATCGATGACGTCCTGCATTCGCAGGTGAAGGCGGCGGATGTGCCTGCGGGCACGCCGCTTGCCAACCTCGACGATGTCGTCGCGGCGGTGAAGGCGCAGAAGCGGGACATGGTGCCGCATTTCCTGATCTGGGATCGCGACGATCCGAACGCATTGATGGTAAGCGTCGGCAAGACCATCGATGCCGATCCGTCAAAGAACACGCTCGCGCGCGTGGATGCGCATACGGCGAAATATCTCGACGCGCCGGATGTCACCGGCCGTTTCACCTACATCATGCTGAAGCTGCACACCGATATGTTTGCCGGTCTGCCGGGCAAATTGTTTTTGGGCTTCATGGGCATCCTGTTCTGCGTGGCGATCATTTCCGGCATCGTGGTCTATGCGCCGTCGATGCGGAAACTCGACTTCGGCACTTACCGGCGCGAGCGGAAGCGGGTGGTGCGCTGGCTCGATGTGCACAATCTCGCGGGCATTCTTTTGGTGATGTGGACGCTGGTCGTCGGCTTCACCGGCGTCATCAACACCTGGGCCGATCTCGTCATCAAGTACTGGCAGTTCGATCAGCTCGCGGCGATGACGGCGCAATACAAGGATCGTCCCGTCGTCATGAACCCGGCCTCGATCAACGAAGCGGTGAAGGTTGCGATCAAGGCCGAGCCGGACATGAAGCCGTCCTTCGTTGCGTTTCCGGGCACGATCTTCAGCAGCAAGAGCCATTATGCCGTGTTCATGCGCGGCGACACGCCTTTGACATCGCGTCTCTTGAAGCCCGCGCTGATCGATGCGCAGACCGGCGCGATGACGGACAGCCGTGACATGCCCTGGTACGTCTCGACGCTGCTCTTGTCGCAGCCGCTGCATTTCGGCGATTACGGCGGCATGCCGTTGAAGATCCTCTGGGCGATCCTCGACGTCATCACCATCGTGCTTCTGGTCACGGGACTTTATATCTGGCTGCGGCGACGAAAATCGGGTGTTTCCATCGAGCGCTCCGTCGCGAGCGTCTCGGCACTGGAGCCGCAGACGCCATGAGTGGACGCAGCGTTTTTCCCAAGCATCGCACGCTCGGGCAGATTTTCGCGGTCCCGGCGCTCATCGGTGTCATGAGCATCGTCGGTCTGGTGGCCGCGCTGGTCGGCGATGGCGTGTGGGACGGGTTGTCGTGGCTGATGCTACTCACGCCGGTCGTCATCTACGCGGCCTGCATTTATATTCCGCGCCGTCCGAAAGCGCGCTGACCGGCGGAGAGCCGGTGGGCGAGCGCGATCTATCGTCGCAACCGCCGCGTCCGGGCCGGTGGGGGCGGGACAGTGTCGGCAACGCTGTCGGCGTTGTTCTTGACGTTATCCTTAACCTGAAGGAGCACGTCGAGCGCGGTCTGGATCGCGGCCGTGGATGTTTCGCGCAGCGCCTCGGAGGCGATAGAATCGCGAAGGCTGTCGAGATCGTCGACGAGCCGCCGTCCCATATCGGTCAAATATAGTTGATTGGCCCGCCGGTCGGTGGGGTGAGGACGGCGTTCAAGAAGGCCTTGATCGACAAGGCGATCCAGCAACCGCACCAGCGATATAGGCTGCAATTCCATCACTTCCGCGAGATCGACCTGCGACAACCCTTCCTGCTGACGCAATCGAAAGAGCACGATCCATTGGGCGCGCGTGGTCCCGCGGCTCTTCGCGCGGTGTTCGATATAATTGCGCAGCAGCCGGGAAGATTCGACGAGCTGTGTGATGAACTGCCGTTTGAGATCGAGTGACATGGACGCTGGACCGTGACGGTTGCCATGACCAGGGGGCGGTTTGGTCTGACGAAGAGTTCATTAGCATGTCATGATATTAAGTGCTTGCATACTAAATAATCGCAGTCATATGAGTAATATGTAAGAGTATCGGGTTTACGAGAGACGGAATGACGAAGCCTGGAATGCCTCGCTGGGGATTTTTGCTGATTGCGCTGGTGGCTGTCGGCGCGCTGGCCGCCGCTTGGCGTGGCCTTGGTTCGCACAAGCCTAAGGCAGGTCCGCCGCCAGCGGTTCCGGTGACGATCGCCCCGGTCGAGAAGGCGGATTTCCCGGTCTATCTGTCGGGCCTTGGAACCGTGCAGGGTTTCAACACCGTGCAGGTCCGCACGCGCGTCGATGGCGAGATCACGCAGATCGTTTTCAAGGAAGGGCAGTTCGTCAAGGAAGGCGATCTCCTGGCGCAGATCGATCCGCGCCCGTTCCAGGCGACGCTCGACGCAGCGAAGGCCAAGAAGGTGCAGGACGAGGCGACGCTTAACAACGCCAAGCTCGATCTCGCCCGCTCGACCAAGCTCGGCGAGTTCGCGACCCGCCAGACTGTGGACACCCAGAACGCCAATGTCGCGCAACTCACCGCGCAGATCGCAGGCGATCAGGCCGCGATCGACAACGCGCAGACGCAGCTCGATTACACCAGTATCCGTGCGCCGATCGCCGGCGTCACCGGCATCCGCATGGTCGATGTCGGCAATATCGTCACCGCGGCGGCGCAGACGGCGATCGTGTCCATCGCGCAGGTCGAACCGATCTCCGTGATCTTCACCGCGCCCGAGCAGCAACTGCCCGCCATCGCGGCTGCGATGAAGCGCGGCCCGCTCAAGGTCATCGCCTATACGACAGATGGGCGGAAGCAACTCTCGGAGGGCATGCTGGCGCTCATCAACAATCAGGTGGATTCCACCAGTGGAACCATCCGCCTGAAAGCGACGTTCGACAACAAGGATCATGCGCTGTGGCCGGGATTGTCGGTTTCCACGCGCCTTCTGATCGAGACGGTCAAGGATGCCACTGTCGTGCCTGAGGATGCCGTGCAGCACGGTCCCGATGGGCTGTTCGCCTTCGCAGTCGGCGAGGGCAACAAGGCCGTGGTGCGGCCGATCAAGGTCCGGGAAACCGGCAACGGCAAAAGCCTGATCGACAGCGGCCTTGCGCCGGGCGAAGAGGTGGTGACGCGCGGCCAATACCGGGTTCAGGCGGGATCGCTTCTGGCCACGAAGGTTGCTGGCTCCGGCGACAACGAACCGAAAGCTGATTGATCATGGCTTACGGCGGCGTTTCGGCTCCTTTCATCCGCTACCCCATCGCAACCTCGTTGCTGATGGTCGGCGTGCTGTTCGTCGGTCTCGTGGCGTATCCGTCGCTGCCGATCGCGCCTCTGCCGCAGGTCGATTTTCCGACCATTCAGGTCTCGGCGAGCCTGCCGGGCGCCAGTCCTGAAACGATGGCGTCGTCGGTCGCCCAGCCGCTCGAGCGGCAGTTCGCGCAGATTCCGGGCGTCGCGCAGTTGACCTCGACGAGCTCGCTCGGCTCGACGGCGGTGACGATCCAGTTCGATCTCAATCGCAATATCGATGGTGCGGCGAATGACGTACAGGCGGCAATCAATGCCGCGGGCGGCCAGTTGCCGAAAAGTCTTCCCAGTCCGCCGACCTATCGCAAGGTCAATCCGGCGGATGCCCCGATCATGATCCTGTCGGCGACCTCCGAGACGATGCCGCTGATCGAGGTCAATGACGCGGTCGACAGCCAGCTCGCTCAGCAACTCAGCCAGATCACCGGCGTCGCCCAGGTCACCATCGGCGGCCAGCAGAAGCCTGCGATCCGCGTGCAGATCGATCCGGCGAAGCTTGTCGCGAAGGGGCTCGGTCTGGAAGACGTGCGCGCGCAACTGGTGCAGACCACGGTCGACAGTCCGAAGGGCAACATCGACGGCAAGACCCGCAGCTACACGATCTACGCCAACGACCAGTTGCCGGCGTCGAAAGACTGGAACGACGTTATTATTGCCTATCGCAATGGCGGCCCGCTGCGCATCCGCGATATCGGGCAGGCGGTGTCCGGGCCCGAGGACATGAAGCAGGCGGCGTGGGCGAACGGCAAGCGCGGCGTGTTCCTCGTCGTCTTCAAGCAGCCCGGCGCCAACGTCATCGAGACGGTCGACAAGATCAAGGCGCAGTTGCCGCGGCTTGAGAAAGCCATTCCGCCGGCGGTCAAGATTCATATCATGAGCGACCGCACCACGACCATCCGTGCGGCGGTGGAGGACGTGCAGTTCACGCTGCTCCTGACCATCGCTCTCGTGGTGATGGTCATCTTCATCTTCCTGCGCAGTTTCTGGGCGACCGTGATCCCGAGCGTCACGGTGCCGCTGGCACTCTTGGGCGCCTGCGCGCTGATGTGGATGGCGGGTTATACGCTCGACAATTTGTCACTCATGGCGCTCACCATCGCGGTCGGTTTCGTGGTCGACGACGCCATCGTGATGCTGGAGAACATTTCGCGTTACGTGGAGAAGGGGGAGGACCCGTATCGGGCCGCACTGAAGGGCGCGAGCGAGATCGGCTTCACCATCGTGTCGATTAGCGTGTCGCTGGTCGCGGTGCTGATCCCGCTCTTGTTGATGGGCGGCATCATCGGGCGCCTGTTCCGCGAATTCGCGGTAACGCTGGCGATGACGATTTTCGTCTCCATGATCGTGTCGCTGACGTTGACGCCGATGATGGCGTCCCGCTTCCTGCAACCGCACCAGGAGCACCAGCAGCACGGCAAGTTCTACCAGTGGAGCGAGCGCATGTTCGACGGCATGCTCTATTGGTACGAGCGTGGCCTGAACGTGGTGATGCGCTGGCGCTTCACCACGCTGATGGTGTTCTTCGCGACGCTGGCGCTGTCCGTGATCCTGTTCATCGCGATCCCGAAGGGCTTTTTCCCGCAGCAGGATAACGGCCTGCTGACCGGCGCCTCGCAGGCCGCGCAGGACATTTCCTTCGCCGACATGAAGCGCAAGCAGGAAGAACTCGGCAAGATCGTGATGGACGATCCGGATGTCTACAGCGTCGCGATGGCAATCGGCGGCGGCGGCAGCGCGCTGAACACCGGCCGTCTTTATATTACGCTGAAGCCGCGGAACGAACGGACGGCGCTTGCGCCGCAGATCATCGCGCGCATTCGCGCCAAGGCCGAAAAGGTGGAAGGCGCCAAACTCTATCTGCAGGCGTCGCAGGACGTGCGCCTCGGCGGCCGCGCCACCCGCACGCAGTTCGAATACACGTTGCAGGACGCCAACCTTGCAGAACTGAACGAGTGGGCGCCGAAGATCCTGGCGAAGATGGAGACGTTGCCGCAACTGCGCGACGTCGCGACCGACCAGCAGACCAAGGGCACCACGCTGACGCTGACCATCGACCGCGATACGGCGTCGCGCTACGGCATCTCGCCGCAATTGATCGACGACACATTATATGACGCATTCGGCCAACGTCAGGTCGCGCAGTATTTCACCCAGCTCAACAGCTACCATGTGGTGATGGAAATCCTGCCGGAGATGCAGGGCGATCTGGATAGCCTCCAGAAAATCTACATCAAATCGCCGACGACGGGCGATCAGGTGCCGCTCTCGACCTTCGTGCGCTGGACCACCGATCCGGTGCGGCCGCTGTCGATCAGCCATCAGGGACAATTCCCGGCGATCACCATCAGCTTCAACCTCGCGCAAGGCGTTGCGCTGGGGCAGGCGACCGACGCGGTGCAGAAGGCGGTGGCCGAACTCGGCGTGCCGGGCACGTTGAACGGCAGCTTCCAGGGCACCGCGCAGGCGTTCCAGCAATCGCTCGGCACCATTCCGCTCTTGATCTTCGCGGCGCTCATCGTGGTGTATCTCATCCTCGGCATTCTCTACGAGAGCTACATCCACCCGATCACCATTCTATCGACGCTGCCCTCGGCGGGTGTCGGCGCGCTCGCGACGCTGATGATCTTCGGCTACGACTTCAGCCTCATTGCGCTGATCGGCATCGTGCTTCTGATCGGCATCGTGAAGAAGAACGGCATCATGCTGGTGGACTTCGCGATCGTGGCCGAGCGCGACGAGCATTTGACGCCGGAAGAAGCGATCCACAAGGCGGCGCTGCTGCGTTTCCGCCCGATCATGATGACGACGATGGCTGCATTGCTCGGCGGTGTGCCGCTGATGCTGGGCCACGGCACCGGTTCGGAAATCCGCCAGCCGCTTGGCTACGCCATGGTCGGCGGCCTGCTTGTCAGTCAGGTGCTGACATTGTTCACGACGCCGGTGATCTATCTTTACCTCGATCGCCTGTCGAACTGGATGTCGCAGTTCGGGCGCGGAACGCCGTCCGACAGCGATCATTCCGAGCCGCCGAGCGCGGTGTCGGAGGCGGCGGAGTAGTAGGGCTTACCCGCGCAAGCCGTCAGATCTTGCGGAAGATCACGCTGGCGTTGACGCCGCCGAAGCCGAACCCGTTTGAAAGCACATGATCGATCTTCATTTCGCGGGCTTGTCCGCGGATGAGGTCGACGCCTTGCGCCGCATCGTCGGGATCGTCGAGATTCAACGTGGCGGGCGCGGTCTGGTCGCGCAGCGACAGCACCGAATAGATCGCCTCGAGGCCACCAGCGGCGCCGAGCAGATGGCCGGTCGCCGATTTGGTCGAACTCACCGCCACGCTGTTGTTGGTCCCGAACACCGATTTGATTGCGGCCAGTTCGCCGAGATCGCCCACCGGAGTCGAAGTGGCGTGGGCGTTGAGATACTGGATCTGCGACGGATCAAGCCCCGCCTGTTGCAGCGCCTGCACGACAGCGCGGCGCGCGCCATCGCCATCTTCGGGACCTGATGTCATGTGGTAGGCGTCGGCGCTGGTGCCGTAGCCGATCAGCTCCGCGATCGGTTTAGCTCCGCGCGCGAGTGCATGCTCCAGTTCTTCGATCACGAGAAGACCCGCGCCTTCGCCCATCACGAAACCGTCGCGTGCCTTGTCGAACGGGCGCGAGGCACGCTCGGGCGTGTCGTTGAAACCGGAGGAGAGTGCGCGCGCCGCAGCGAAGCCGCCAAGCGCGGTGCGCTCTACGCAGGCTTCCGCGCCGCCCGCCAGCGCGATGTCGGCTTCGCCCGCGCGGATGATCCGCGCGGCATCGCCGATCGCCTGCACACCGGCGGCACAGGCCGTCACCGGTGCGCCCAGCGCGCCCTTGAAGCCATGCTTGATCGACACCTGACCGGCAGCGAGATTGACGAGGAAGGAGGGAACGGTGAAGGGCGACAGCCGCCGCACGCCGCGCGAATCCGCAAGCCGCACGGAATCGGCAATGGCCGGGAAGCCGCCGACGCCGGAACCGATGATGGTCGCGGTCCGTGTGCGGTCCTTTTCCTCGGCCGGGTGCCAGTTCGCCTGCGCCACTGCTTCCTCAGCTGCGAGCAGCGCGAACAGGATGAAGCGGTCCATCTTCTTCTGGTCTTTGACCGGAGCCGCGCAGCTCGGATCGAAGCCGGCTTCCGGGTCCTCGGTGGTGTCCGGCACGAGGCCCGCCACCTTGCAGGGCAGGTCGGCGCAGGCTTCCTCGGGCAGGCGGCGAATGCCTGATTTTCCGGCGGTCAGCCGTGACCAGTTGGTTTCCACGCCGCAACCCAGCGGGGACACCGCACCCATACCCGTAACAACAATCCGTCGCATCGTCCTGCCTTGCCGGAGAAATCTGTCGGTACAGACCTAGGCGACTACGGGGCGTTTGTCACGGCGGATCGACAGGGCGGCGAGCGATGCAATCAGGCACAGGAGCCCGGCTGTGAAGAACGCGGGCAAATAGCTGGCCAGATAGGTCCGCGACAATCCGGCACCTAGCGCCACCGAGGCAGCGCCGATCTGGTGGCCGGCGAAAATCCAGCCGAACACCAGATTGGTGCGCTCGGCTCCGAAGGTCGAGGCGGTCAGGCGCACGGTCGGGGGGACCGTGGCGATCCAGTCGAGCCCGTAGAACACCGCGAACAGCGACAGGCCGTAGAAGGTGAAGTCGGTGAACGGCAGCATCATCAGCGAGAGCCCGCGCAGGCCGTAGTACCAGAACAGCAGCCAGCGATTGTCGTAGCGGTCCGACAGCCAGCCGGACATGATGGTGCCGATGAAATCGAAGATGCCCATCGCCGCCAGCAGCGTTGCGGCGCCCGTGGCAGGAATCGAATAGTCGGCGCACAGCGTAATAAAGTGCGTCTGGATCAGGCCGTTGGTGCTGGCGCCGCAGATATAGAAGGTGAAGAACAGCACCCAGAAGACGCGGCTTTGCAAGGCCTCCCTCAATGCGCCGAGGGCAGCCGATGTGATCGGCGCATTCGCGGGCGCGGGCGGAGGGATCGGCGTGCTGCCGTCATCGCCAAAGGGGCGTAGCGCGAGATCGGACGGACGGTCGCGCACCACCAGAAGCACGGCAAGCGCGGCGACGGCCATCAGCACGCAGAGCGCGCCGGTGGCGACGCGCCAGCTATAGAGTTCGGTGAGCTTCGCCATCACCGGCAGAAACAGAAGCTGGCCGGTGGCCGAACTCGCGGCGAACATCCCGACGACCAATCCGCGCCGCGCGGTGAACCAGCGCGCGGCAACCGTCGCGCCGAGCACCAATGCAGTCATGCCGGTGCCGAGGCCGACGACGAAACCCCACAGCACGATCAGTTGCCAGACTTCGGTCATGAACAGCGAGAGCACGAGGCCTGAGATGATCGTCGTCAGCGCGCAGAGCACGACATTGCGCATGCCGTAGCGGTTGATGAGGGCTGCGGCGAAGGGGGCCACCAGCCCGTACAGCAGCAGGCGGATCGACAGCGCGCTGGAGATTTCCGCGTTGCTCCAGTGAAATTCCTGCTCCAGCGGCACGATGAACACGCCCGGCGCGCTGATCGAGGCGGCGCTCGCCAGCGTCGTCAGGAAGGTCGCGGCGACGACGGCCCATCCGTAATAGATGTCGCGGGAGGCAAGGCGCGCCGAGAGCCAGTTCGAGATCATGGTCGGTCCTGTGGGGCAAGTCGGAAACTGAGAGTATGATATGTATCATATCACGAGGATTGGATCACAATCCCTTTACGGAGCGGCTTCTTTCGTATTATATGATATATGACATATAAAGGACAGGCCATGCGTTACACGCGGGATCACAAAGCGGCGACCCATGAGAAAATCCTGAAAGGCGCGGTCATGCGTCTGAAGGAAAATGGTTCAGCCGGCATCGCCATCGCGGAATTGATGGAGGAGGCGGGACTCACCCATGGCGGCTTCTATGCGCATTTCAAATCCCGCGACGCGCTGATCGAGGAATCCTTCCGCGATGCGCTGGATACGACTGCGCGGCGCTGGCGGGCCCGGGCGGAGAAAGCGCCGAAAGGCGAAGGGCTGGCCGCCATCGTCAATGGCTATCTGACGCGCGAACATCGCGACGACGTGTCGGGCGGTTGCGCGTTACCGGCGCTAGGCGCCGAACTGGCCCGCTCCAGTACAAAGACGCGGCGGATTTTCACCGCCAAACTTGAAGAGGCGATCGATCTTGTCGCCTCGCAACATGCGGAGCGTCCGACCAGGGCTATGCGCGAAGAGGCGATCGGCGCCATCGCTACCATGGTCGGAAGCCTTCTGCTGGCGCGCGCGGCAGCGGCCGATGAGGAATTATCGGCGGATATTCTCAAGGCAGGCCGGAAGAAGGCGCTGGCGGGGAATGAGCCGCGCGTCAAACGCGCTGTCCCGAAATCCGCACAAGGAAAAGTCGCTCGCTAGCGGCACAGCGCATCTCGTTCTTATGTTGAATATCGCGCTCGCTCCGTTCGGACGCTAAATTGCTTCACGTTCACCAGACGGAGTCGGTCATGACGCAGATTGCTTTTATCGGTCTCGGCAACATGGGCGGCCCGATGGCCGCCAATCTGGTGAAGGCGGGATTTGCGGTTCGCGGTTTCGATCTCGCCGAATCTTCCAAGAAGGCGGCGGCCGCGGCAGGCATCGCCGTTGCGGCCAGCATCAACGATGCGGTGCAGGAAGCCGAAACCGTCATCACCATGTTGCCTGCGGGTCAACATGTCCTCGATGTCTGGAACGAGATCGTGCCGCTGCTCGAAAAGGGCGCCTTGATTATCGATTGCTCGACCATCGATGTTGGAAGCGCAGGAGAGGCCCACGAACTGGCGGCGACCGCGGGCCTGCGTTCGGTCGATGCGCCGGTGTCCGGCGGCACCAATGGCGCGAAGAACGCGACATTGACCTTCATGGCGGGCGGCGATCCCAAGGCATTCGCCGCCGCAAAGCCGATCCTGGAAAAGATGGGTGCCAAAATCATCCATTGCGGCGAGGCAGGCGCGGGGCAGGCGGCGAAGATCTGCAACAATATGATCCTCGGCATTTCGATGATCGGCGTCTGCGAGGCGTTCACGCTCGGCGAGAAACTCGGTCTGTCGCATCAGGCGCTGTTCGATGTCGCGTCCACCTCCTCGGGACAATGCTGGTCGCTGACGAGCTATTGTCCGGTACCGGGTCCGGTGCCCGCATCGCCCGCCAATAATGATTACAAGCCGGGCTTCGCCACGGCGCTGATGCTGAAGGACCTGCGATTGTCGCAGGAGGCGGCGCGCGCGGCCGGCGCGTCCACGCCGCTCGGCGCGCATGCGCAGGCGCTTTATCAGGCTTTTTCGGATGCCGGACACGGCATGGTGGACTTTTCCGGCATCATCGCGCAACTCAGGGCCCAGTCGAAGGGATGAAGCCGGTTTGATGTCGTGAGCGCGCCGGATGTTGCCATTATCGGGGCCGGTCCGGCCGGCCTGATCGCGGCCGAAACGGTGGCGGCGGCAGGCGCGTCGGTCATCGTGTACGACCGGATGCCGTCGGTCGCGCGGAAATTTCTGATGGCCGGGCGGGGCGGGCTCAACCTCACCCACAGCGAGCCGCTCGATATTTTCCTTGCGCGCTATAACAACGCGCCGCCGCTTCTGCGCGCGACGATCGAGGCGTTTTCGCCGGAGGCGTTGCGCGACTGGGCGCATGGGCTCGGGCAGGACACCTTCATCGGCTCGAGCGGGCGGGTCTTTCCCAAAACCTTCAAGGCCTCGCCGTTGCTGCGCGCATGGCTGTCGCGGCTGGAAAGTCTTGGCGTGCAGTTCGCGCTTCGTCATCGATGGCTTGGCTGGGACGAGAATGGCGCTTTGCGTTTCGAGACGCTGCAGGGCGAGCAAAGCATGCAACCGCGCGCGACGATCCTCGCACTCGGCGGCGCAAGCTGGCCTCGGCTGGGATCGAACGGTGATTGGCGCGACATCCTGTCGGCGCAGGGTATCGCGATCAGCGAACTGAAACCGGCGAATTCCGGTTTCCGCGTCGCATGGAGTGACTCCTTTCGGGAGCGGTTCGAAGGCCAGCCGCTCAAGAACGTGGCGCTCGGCTATGGGGCGCGCACATCGCGCGGCGAGATCGTCATCACGAAGGACGGCATCGAAGGCGGCGGCATCTATGCGTTGTCGGCGGCATTGCGCGAGGGCGTTGCCGCGAAGGGACATGCCACGCTCACCGTCGATCTGCGCCCGGATCTCACCTTGCCGGATCTCGTGGCGCGGCTGTCGCGTCCACGCGGCAAGCAGTCGATCGCGACATTTTTACGTAAAGCGCTAACCTTGCCGCCGCACGCGATAGGGCTTCTGCATGAGGCCGCATTGCATCGTGACACGATGCTTTCGGCCATGCCGCCGGAGGAGCTGGCGCGCCTGATCCGCGAACTGCCCGTGCGGGTGGAAGGAACGGCGTCGCTTGCGCGGGCGATTTCGACCGCGGGCGGGGTGGCTTTTTCGGAGGTCGGTCCGGATTTCAGCCTGCGTTTGCGGCCCGATGTCTTTATTGCGGGCGAGATGCTCGACTGGGAGGCGCCGACCGGCGGATATCTCCTTCAAGCCTCTTTTGCCACCGGCGTCGCGGCCGGGCGGGGCGCGCTGGCCCGGGTGGGCCGTTAAGAATTTCGGACGATAGAACTATGGCGGTGTCGCATAAAACCGCTAGGCTGTCCGGGAACCACAACCTCGTTCGTCTCTTTCGCGTTGCAAAATAACGATAATCGGGAGTGAAACATGAAGTCCAAATATCTGTCGGCAATCTCGGCCCTGGCCCTTCTCTGCGCGGCCGGCCCGGCATTCGCCGCCGAGGGCGTCAAGATTGGTGTCTTGAACGATCAGTCCGGCGTCTACGCTGATTTCGGCGGCAAATGGTCGGTCGAAGCCGCCCAAATGGCCATCGATGATTTCGGCGGCTCCGTGCTCGGCCAGAAGATCGAACTGGTTAACGCCGACCACCAGAACAAGCCCGACCTCGGCGTGAGCATCGCGCGCCGCTGGTACGATGTCGAACATGTCGACATGATCACCGAACTGACGACATCTTCTGTCGCGCTTGCCGTGCAGGAACTCTCGAAGCAGGAAAAGAAGATCGACATGGTGGTCGGCGCGGGCTCGTCGCGCATCACCGGCGACCTCTGCTCGCCTTACGGCTTCCACTGGGCCTATGACACGCATGCGCTCGCTGTCGGCACCGGCGGTGCCTTGACCGAGGCGGGCGGCAACACCTGGTTCTTCCTGACCGCCGACTATCAGTTCGGCTATTCGCTGGAGCAGGACACCGCCGCGATCGTGAAGGAAAAGGGCGGCAAGGTGCTGGGCGCAGTGCGTCACCCGCTGAACACCTCCGACTTCTCGTCGTTCCTGTTGCAGGCGCAAAGCTCGAAGGCGAAGGTCATCGGTCTCGCCAACGCCGGTCTCGACACCTCGAACGCCATCAAGCAGGCGTCTGAATTCGGCATCGTGCAGGGCGGCCAGAAGCTCGCGGCGCTGCTGTTCACGCTGGCGGAAGTGCACGGCCTCGGCCTTCAGGCGGCGCAGGGCCTGCAACTGACCGAGAGCTTCTACTGGGATCGCGACGACAGGTCGCGCGATTTCGCCAACCGCTTCTTCAAGAAGACCGGCCGGATGCCCAACATGGTCCAGGCCGGTACCTATTCGGCCGTGACCTCGTACCTGAAGGCTGTGAAGGCCGCCGGGACCAAGGATACCGAAGCCGTCACCAAGAAGCTGAAGGAAATGCCGGTGGATGATGCCTTCACCTCGCACGGCAAGGTTCTCGCCAACGGCCGCATGGTCACCGACCTCTATCTGTTCGAGGTCAAGAAGCCTTCGGAAAGCAAGAAGCCGTGGGATTATTACAAGGTGATCGCCACCGTGCCGGGCGACAAGGCCTACCCGACCGCGAAGGAAAGCGGCTGCCCGCTGACCAAGTAAGTTCCGGTCAAGATAAAGAATCCGCGTCACGCGAAAGTGTGGCGCGGATTTTTTGCGGCTATGACGTCCCTGTCGAGGTTACCGCATCCGTTATCAGGGCAATAAAGCCAAAGCTTCCGGCGGCGAGACAGACGGCTGACCATCCCCCGTATGACCACGCTAAGCTGGCTGCGGCTGCGCCGATACCGCCTCCGATGAAGAACAGGCCGACATAGAGACCGTTGATGCGGCCTCGCGCTTCGGGCTGTAGCAAGTTGATGGCACGGCGGCCAAGAATCTGGTCGCAGGTGAAGCCGATGTCGAGAAGGATCGCACCGAGACCTTCTACGGTGAGCGCCAATGTTCGTGACGAGACGAATTCAGCCAATGCACACAGCACGGGCGCCACGATAATGAGAAGATGCGATGCGCATAATCCCCGCCGTGTCCAGCCGCGATCGCCCATCCGGCCCGCCAGCGGTGTCGCAATCGCGCCGGCTGCGCCGACCAGCGCGAAGATCGCAATGCCGCGCGCTGTGAGGTTGAAAGGGCTGGCGGATAGCCGGAGTGCAATGGCAGTCCAGTAGGCGGAGAAGGATGCCATGGCCAGCGAGGCCGTCCATGAGCGCACGCGCAAGACCGGTTCATCGCGCCACAATGTCCAGAACGACCCCAGCAGCCCCGCGTAGCTTATGCGTGCGGCGGGCTGCAGCGAGGGAAGGCGTCGCATCAGCGCGATGGCAAGAACTGCGATCGCCGCAGCAGAGGCCGCATAGAATCCGCGCCAGTCCCAAGCATCCGCTATTAAACTCGCGAGCGGGCGGGACAGCATGATACCGATCATTAATCCACCCATCACATCGCCGATGACGCGCCCGCGTTCGGATGGATGCGCCATCGCAGCGATGAGCGGCACGAGCATCTGGATCGCGGAGCAGAAGACGCCGAGCACGAACACGCACAGCAGCAAAAGGGAGGGTGTCGGTGCGAGTGCGGTGCAGATCGCGGCAGTGACGGTGCAGGCGAGCGTGAAGCCAATGAGGTTGCGGTTTTCAAAGATGTCGGCGAGCGGCACCAGCAGAAACAATCCGGTGGCGTATCCGAGCAGGGTCGAGGTGCTGACCATGCCAGCCTGTGCGGTGGATATGCCGAAGGACGAGCCGATCAACGCGACAAGGATTTGTGGCGCGGACAGGTTAGTCACAATGACGCCGGTGGCGAGGGCACCCAGCCGGATGAAGGAGCGGGAAACGGTTTGTTGAGGGTCGGGAAGGGTCGTGGCCGTAAGCAGGGTCATTGAAAGCCTCGCAAATGATCGCGAGGCCCTTTAAGCAGCACGCATAATATGCAACAATTCAATTATATCGATAATCAATATGCGTGTTGGTCATGAATACCAATGATCTGGTCGCCTTCGTCGCGGTAGTCGAAACCGGCTCCATCGTCGCCGCGTCCGCGCGGCTGAATCTGACCCAGCCGGGGGTGACGCGCCGCGTGCAGAATCTCGAAGACATGCTTGGTGTGGAATTGCTCGACCGGCAATCGAAGCCATTGAAACCAACAACGGCAGGTCGCGAAGCGTATGAGCAGGGGCGCCGGGTGTTGCGGACGCTGGACGATCTTAAATCGGGGGTTGCGGCCGATGGCGTCGTGCGCGGCGAATTCCGCCTGGGCATTACACCTTATTTATCCGAAGCCGGTTTGAGCGTGCCGCTGGATAGGCTGCGCGCGCAATTTCCGTCGCTGAGCCTGCGGGTCATTTCCGGCTGGTCGCTGGAGCAGACGGAGCGGGTTGGCCGCAACGAACTCGATGCCGCTGCGATCTGTCTGCCTGACGGTGTCGCGCCACCGGAAGAACTAGAATGTGACGATCTCGGAACGCAGGCTGTCATTTTCGTCGTCCCTCGCGACATGAAGGTGCCGAAGACGATTGGCCTGCCGGACCTGTCGCGCCTGCCATGGGTCATCAATCATGATGGCTGCGGATTTCGCAGGGCGCTCAAGCGCCGGTTTGACGCAGCGCATCTGCCGTTTCAGATTGCTGTGGAGGCGATCGACCCGGAGCTTCGATTGTCGCTGGTCGCGCGCGGCATGGGAATTGGACTGGCAACGCCTGCGGCTTTGAAGCGCAGCCCCTTTCGCAGCAAGCTGAAGATCGTCAAGGTCGAAAACTTCGAACCCGCCGTGAGGGCATGGGTCGTTCATCGTCCGCCGGCCGGCCGTCTGGCGGCTCCGATCGAAGCCTTCCGCGATGCGCTCGCTCTGGAGCTTCATGAAGTGCGCTGAAGGAAGCCGCGTTACGTCCCGCCCTCGATGTCCTCGCGCAGGATTTCCAGCTCCAGCCATTGTTCCTCGGCGGTCGCGAGATCGGCATGGGCTTTTGTCATCGCGGCGGAGGCGGCATCGAAGGCCTTCCGGTCGCGCGTATACAGCGTCGGATCGTCGAGCTGGGTTTGCAGCTTTGCAATCTCGGCCTGCAACTTCGCCATCGTCTTCGGCAGCGTTTCCAGCGCGTGCTTGTCCTTGAAACTGAGGCGGCGTTTCGGAGCGGGCGCGGCGGCGGAAGGAGAAGCTTCCTTCGCGGCCTTTGCGGGCGCGGGGGTGCCCTTGACGGTCTTTTCCTTTAAGTCGCTGCCGCGCTGCGCCAGCATGTCGCTGTAGCCGCCAGCATACTCGACCCAGCGGCCTTGCCCTTCCGGTGCGATCACCGATGTGACGACGCGGTCGAGGAAGTCGCGGTCGTGGCTGATAAGCACCACCGTGCCCTCGTAATCGCCGAGCATGTCTTCCAGCACGTCCAGCGTTTCCAGATCGAGATCGTTGGTCGGCTCGTCGAGCACCAGAAGGTTAGAGGGCTTGGCCAGCGCGCGCGCCAGCATCAGCCGTCCGCGCTCGCCGCCAGACAGCGCCTCGAGCGGCGTGCGTGCCTGTTCCTGCGAAAACAGGAAGTCCTTCATGTAGCCGATGACGTGCTTCGGCTTGCCGCCGACCATGATGTGATCGCCGCGTCCGCCGGTCAGGGCTTCCGAGAGCGTCGATTTGGGATCGAGGCTTTCGCGGTGCTGGTCGAGCGTCGCCATTTCGAGATTGACGCCGAGCCGCACCGTGCCGCTATCGGGTGGCTCCGCGCCGGTGAGAAGATTGATCAGCGTGGTCTTGCCTGCGCCGTTGGGGCCGACGATGCCGAGCCGGTCGCCGCGCGCGATGCGAGTGGAGAAATCGCTGACGATGGCGCGCTCGCCGAACGCCTTCGAGATGTGTTTCGCCTCGACCACGAGCTTGCCGGACACGTCGGATTCGGCCGCGGCGAGCGCCGCCTTGCCGGTCGCGCCGCGATAGTCGCGCCGCTGCTCGCGCAGCGCATGCAGGTTGCCGAGCCGCTTGACGTTGCGCTTGCGGCGGCCGGAGACGCCGTAACGCAGCCAGTGCTCTTCCATCACGATCTTGCGGTCGAGCTTGTGCTGGTCGCGTTCTTCTTCCGCCAGCACCTCGTCGCGCCACTCTTCGAAAGCATCGAAGCCTTTTTCGATGCGTCGCGTCTCGCCGCGGTCGAGCCAGACGGTCGCGCGCGACAGATTGGCGAGGAAGCGGCGGTCGTGGCTGATGATGACGAGCGCGCTGCGGCGCGAGGCGAGTTCGCCTTCCAGCCATTCGATGGTGGTGAGGTCGAGATGGTTGGTCGGCTCGTCGAGCAGCAGGATGTCGGGCGAGGGCGCGAGTACGCGCGCCAGCGCGGCGCGGCGTGCTTCGCCGCCGGACAGATTTGCGGGGTTCTCCTCGCCGGTGAGGCCGAGCTGTTCGATCAGATAGCGCGCCTGATAGGAATCGTCGCCCGGATTCAAACCGGCCTCGACATAGGCCAGCGTCGTCGCGCTGCCCGAGAAATCCGGCTCCTGCGGCAGGTAACGCACCGTCGCACCGGGTTGGACAAAACGCGTGCCGCGATCCGGCTCGATCAATCCGGCGACGATCTTGAGCAGCGTGGATTTGCCCGAGCCGTTGCGGCCGATCAGGCAGACGCGGTCGCCCGCTTCGACGGCCAGTTCCACGCCGGTCAGAAGCGGCGTGCCGCCGAAGGTGAGAGCAATGTCCTTGAGCTGGATAAGGGGAGCCATGTGCCTCAGTCTGCTGGTTGCGCGCGCAGGATGCGGCGGATGGCTTGATCGAGCGCCGAGAGAAAAGCAGAACGATCCTTGGGCGAGAAGCCGCGCGGGCCGCCGGTGATCTCGCCGCTGGCGCGCAGATCCGTCATCAAATTGCGCACCGCGAGCGTCATGCCGATCGACTCTTCCGTGAAGGCCTTGCCGTTCGGCGCGATAACGGACGCGCCCGCCTTCACGCAACGGCTGGCGAGTGGAATGTCGGCGGTAATGACGACATCGTCTTTCGTCGCGCGTTCGGCGATCCAGTCGTCGGCTGCATCCATGCCGGACCCGGCGGCGATGCGCTCGATCATCGGATCGTCCGGCACGCGAATGAAATTCCCCGCGACGACGCTCACGGGCCAGTGGTGGCGCGCGGCGACACGGTAGATTTCATCCTTCACCGGACAGGCATCTGCGTCGATATAGATTCGCATATTGTTCGTTCGTTTAACGTCCTGCGTTTTGCGTTGCGATAACATGGCTCGCGCCGCCGCGAAAGCAGGCTCGCATTCCTTTGTTTTCAGGCGTTTTGGCGGGGCGGGAACAGGATGGTTGCGCGAGCCGCCTGCGCTGGTACATTTAATGACGAATGGTGTTTCGCGCCGCCTCGGCGCAGATTTGGATCTGCATGACGGAGCATGCACAGTCACGCGCCGCTGAACAGCGGAACGCGGATTTGCTGGCAGGCGAAGCGCAAGCAAGCCGTGCTCCCAGCGCGCCTGCCTATGCCGCGATCGATCTCGGCACAAACAATTGCAGATTGCTGATCGCGCGCCCGACCGGCGATGGCTTCCGTGTGGTCGATTCATTTTCGCGCATCATCAGGCTCGGCGAGGGGATCGTCTCCTCGGGCCGCATCAGCGATGCCGCGATCGAGCGCGCGGTTGGGGCGCTGTCGGTCTGCCGGGACAAGATGGATGCGCGGGGTGCCGTGCGCCGCCGCACCATCGCAACCGAGGCTTGTCGCGCGGCGGACAATTCCGATCTGTTCCTGTCCCGCATCAAGTCGGAAACCGGAATCGAGCTTGAGATTGTCGACCGCGAGACGGAATCGACATTCGCCGCGATCGGCTGTTCGCCGCTGCTCGACGATCGCGCGCGCGGCGCGATCCTGTTCGACATCGGCGGCGGCTCGACCGAAGTGGTGAAGCTGATGCGGCCCGACGGCCAGCCGGATGCACCGCCGGTCAAAGGGCCGTGGATTTCGCTGCCGCTCGGTGTCGTCACGCTGGCGGAACATTTCGGCGGCATCGACGTGACGCGGGAGTCCTATGCGGCGATGATCGATGAAGTCGCCCAGCATCTCGCGCCGTTTGCCGCCGCGCATAACGGCGATCTCGCGGGCATGCATCTGCTCGGCACGTCCGGCACCGTCACCACGGTCGCGGGCGTGCATCTCGGCCTTGTGCGCTACGACCGCCGCAGGGTCGACGGGCTCTGGATGAAGGGCCACGACATCGAGGCGGCGGTCGAAAAGCTGATGACGATGACCTACCGCCAGCGCGCCGATAATGCCTGCATCGGTTCCGAGCGCGCCGACCTGGTGCTGGCGGGCTGCGCCATTCTCGACGCGATCCGCGCGGCGTTCCCGGTGCCGCGGCTGCGGGTCGCCGACCGGGGCCTGCGCGAGGGCATGCTGGTCGAAATGATGCGCGAAGACGGCTATATCCAGCCCGTGTAAGATCGCACACGGATACTCAAGCGATTCCTGCAAGGCTCAATTCATGGCGAAAGACACGACGGGGCGGCTGCACGTCACGGTGAAAAGCGGCGGCAAGCGCAAGCTGTCGTCCAAGCTGTGGCTGGAGCGTCAGCTCAATGACCCCTATGTCATGCAGGCCAAGCGCGACGGTTATCGCTCGCGCGCCGCCTACAAGCTGCGCGAGATGGATGACAAATACCATTTCCTGAAGCAGGGGCAGGCGGTGGTCGATCTCGGTGCCGCGCCCGGCGGCTGGAGCCAGATCGCGGCGAAGCGCGTCGGCGCGGAAGCGGGCAAGGGCAAGGTCATTGCCATCGACCTTCTGGAGATGGGCGAAATTCCCGGCGTGACGTTCGCGCAACTCGATTTCCTTGCCGACGATGCTCCCGAGAAGTTGCGCGCAATGCTGGGCGGTGGCGCCGATATCGTGATGTCCGACATGGCGGCCAACACCACCGGCCATCGCAAGACCGATCAGCTCCGCATCGTCGGTCTGGTCGAAAGCGCGGCCGCGTTCGCGGCCGAGGTGCTCAATCCCGGCGGCGTGTTTCTGGCGAAGGTGTTTCAGAGCGGGGCGGATGCCACGCTGCAGAACGAGTTGAAGCGCAATTTCGCCACCGTGCGCCACGTCAAGCCGGCGGCGAGCCGTCAGGATTCATCCGAGCGCTACGTGCTGGCGATGGGTTTTCGCGGCGGCGCCTGACGATCCGTCGATCCATCGCGGCCTGATCGCAGCGTCATCCCCCGATATCGTACATCATGTGGATGTCGTGCGTGATGTGGTGATTTGAAATCACGCGCGGGGTTCCGCTCGAGGTGTCGATGATATCCTCTCCGATCGCAGAGATGTGGCTGTAGGGGCTTTCGCACGAGGTCGAGAACAGCGAGCAGCCGAGGAAGAAGTTGACGCCCTTCCGGATGCCCAGGAGGTGCAGAAGCGTCGGAGCCAATGACAGGCTGTTGCCATTTCTGGCGTCGAGCTTCTGGCTCTTGACCCCTTCGCCGTAAATGATGAGCGGAATGCGATCGACGAACAGGTCGATATCCGTCCGGAAGCTCTTTTTGTAGGCGGGGCTGGGATAGGTAGCGTGATCGGCCGTGAGAACGATCACCGTGTCCTTGGCGGCGGGCGAAACTGAGAGCCAGTCGATAAATTTACCGAGCTGCTGATCGTAATTATAAAACTGGTTGTAAAGCTGATTGGAGCCGGTGCGGTATTCGACATCGCAATTCGTCATCCCGAGATGTGTGCCACTCGGATAGACGCCGAGGAAGAACGGTTTTCCAGCCGACTGGAATCTGGCTGTCAGCGTTCGGAGCGCATCGAACGTCTGAAGGTCGGACATCATCGCGCTCGGTTCGTAGAAATCCTCGACGCCGAAAACTTTGTCGAAACCCATATCCGACAGCATGCGGTTCAATGTGCTGTCCGTCGGCGCCGATGTGAGGAAATACGTGCTGTATCCGGATGTGCCGAGGATATGTGGCAGCGAGACCAATCGCCCGCCAAAGGCCTCGTCGACGTCCGACAGTTTCATCTCCTGTTCCATGCCGAATTTGGGGTTTGGCAGGAAGGCGTCCCTGTATTGATAGAACGATGTCAGTTGTCCGCGCAGCCCGCGATAGGTCGCTGCCGTGTGATTGAAGTAATTCTCGAAAGTGGTGCCTCGCGCCACGAGCTTGTCCATGTTCGGCGTCAGGTCGAGGCCGAGGCTGTTTTCCGTGTCGATCACCCGGCTGGACAGGCCTTCGGTAAAGATGACGATGATGTTCTTGCCCTTGAGCGAGAGCCCTCGGGTGTCGCCATCCGTCCAGTATGAGTCTTTCATGAATTTGGTGGCACGTGGATCCAGCTTCCGCTTTGGGAGGAAAGCGTATTCACGGTCAGCGGCCGCCACGCTTTTGGCGAAGCTGCCGAGGGGCGTGACCTGCAGGATGATTGTCGCCGCATACAGGATGGCCGCGGTAATCCTGGTCTTCGATCCGAAGCCGCTGGCGCGCGATGTGAAATAGAGCGCGAAATTAAAAAGATTTGAAAACACGAATGCCGTGGCGAGGACGGTCAGGGTCCTGGTTCCGAGCCACTGATATCCGTCGATATTTGCGATGACGAGAGAAGAGAGAAGGTGCCCCGTCAGGAGCACGCTTGCGCTTTGCAGCGAGAGCGCGATGCTCAACAGCAGAAAGAGCAGCCTCCATATCATGCGCGACGATGACAGGATGACGGCCAGAAGCGTGGCTTCCAGCAGGATATGAAGCCACAGGGGCGCTGACTCAGCGCCGCGCGTGAAGATCAGGGCGATCGCCGCTGTCACCAGAGCGATAAAAACGCACCGGTAACGCAGGGCATGGCTTCGCCAGTTCGTCCGGTTATCCGAGCCGCTGGTCGCGCACATCGGCGGTGCTCTCGTTGGCGGCGGTATCGGCGGCCTTCGGGCCTTCCATCGCCTCGACCTTCTGGCCGGAGATCTGGTGCCCCGCGTTGGCGGGCAGGCGATAGAACGCCCAGAACGACGACACCGAGATCAGCGAGACCACAACAAACGCAGGCCAGAAATCGATGGCGGTGAGTTCGGCGGCCTGCCGGAAATGCTGCGTGGCTTCGACCGCGAACGCGCCGACCGCGACGCCCGCCGAAATCGCGAGTTGCTGGTTGACGCTGGCGAGCGTGGTGGCGCGGCTCATCTGCGGCGGCTCGATCTCCGCATAGGCGAGCGTGTTGATCGCAGTGAATTGCAGCGAGCGGAAGAAACCGCCGACGATCAGGACAATCATGATGAGCAACAGCGGCGTGCCGGGCGTGAACAGCGCGCAGGCGGCGACGGACGCCGATGCGACGAACACGTTGAACAGGATAACGGGCCGAAAGCCGAAGGTGCGGATGATGCGCGCGGCGAACGTCTTCATGCCCATCGCGCCGATGGCGGAGGCGAACGTCACCATGCCGGACTGAAACGGCGACAGTCCGAATCCGAGCTGCATCAGCAGCGGCAGCAGGAACGGTAACGCGCCGATGCCCATGCGGAACAGGAAGCCGCCGCCAAGGCTGGCGCGCAGCGTCGGCAGTTGCAGCAGCGAGAAGTCGAGCACCGGCGAGGCCGTCTTGCGGGCATGGCGGATGTAGAACAGGCCCGAGACAGCGCCGCCCACGATCAATCCGACGACCAACTGCCAGGGCAGGAGATTCAATCCCGCGACCGATAACCCGAAGGCGAGGCCGGCAACCGCAAGCCCGGCCAGCAGCAATCCCACAAGGTCGAACCGCTCGAGGCTGTCGCTGGGGATCGGGTCGATGAATCGGATGGCGAGGTAGATCCCGAGAAATCCGATCGGGATGTTGATCAGGAAAATCCAGTGCCACGAAAAATAGGTCGTGATGAAGCCGCCGAGCGGCGGCCCCATCACCGGGCCAAGCAGAGCGGGCACTGTGACCCACGCCATCGCATTGACGAGCGCGCTCTTTTCGATGGTCCGCAGCAGCACCAGGCGGCCGACCGGCATCATCATCGCGCCACCCATGCCCTGCAGGATGCGGGCATAGACGAAATCGGTGAGCGAGGATGAGATCGCGCAGCCGATCGAGCCGACCATGAAAACGGCGATCGCGCAGGCGAACACGTTGCGGGCGCCGAACCTGTCCGCCATCCAGCCGCTGCCGGGAATAAAGACCGCGAGCGAGAGCAGATACGATGTGATCGCGACCTTCAGCGCCAGCGGATTGGTGCCGATGTCGGTCGCAATCGCGGGGAGCGAGGTCGCGATCACCGTGGAGTCCATGTTCTCCATGAACAGCGCACAGGCGACGATCAGGGGAATCAGGCGTTCTTTCTGCATCGGCAGGTTGGTAGCAATGGCGGGAGGATCGGCAAAGCCCGGCCAGAGATGAAAAAGGGGCGAAAGTGGCCGGTCCCGTGGGTGAGGGCGGTCTGGCCGGGTCAACTCGCCGTGAGCGCAGCCGTTCCGGCGCAAGGGCGTGAGGGCGTATGGCTGCCATCGCCGAAAAGCCTGTCAAAACCGCGAGAAAGGCTTTGAAATACGGGGTCACCATGCTATCGACCACCGCCAATCCCATCGATGGGCTACGATTCGCGTGTGGTGCCGCAGCGCCGCCGGATCGTCGTACATCCTGAGATGTTATCGCGGCGAGGCCGCTGGAGGGAGTTGGCAATGGCGTCCATCAATCAGACAATCCGGGAAGCGTTCACCTTCGACGATGTGTTGTTGAAGCCCGGCCTGTCGGAGGTGATGCCCTCCGACGCCGATCTGCGGACCCATCTCACGCGCGCCGTTCCTCTCAATATCCCGATCATGGCGTCCGCCATGGATACCGTGACCGAGGCCCGCATGGCGATCGCGATGGCGCAATCGGGCGGCATCGGCGTCATCCATCGCAATTTCAATAGTCCCGAAGATCAGGCCGCGCAGGTGCGGCAGGTGAAGAAGTTCGAATCCGGCATGGTGGTCAATCCGCTGACCATTTCGCCTGACGCGCGGCTCGCCGACGCGCTGGCGATGATGAAGGACCACGGCTTCTCCGGCATTCCGGTGGTCACCGGCGGCGGCAACGGCCAGCCCGGCAAGCTTGTCGGCATCCTCACCAACCGCGACGTGCGCTTCGCCACCAACCCGGACCAGAAGATCTCCGAGTTGATGACGCACGAAAATCTCATCACCGTGCGCGAGGGCGGCGTCAATCAGACCGAAGCCAAGAAGCTCCTGCACCAGAACCGCATCGAGAAGCTGCTCGTCGTTGACGATCAGTACCGCTGCGTCGGCCTCATCACGGTGAAGGACATGGAGAAGGCGGTGGCCTATCCGCTGGCCTCCAAGGACGAGCAGGGCCGTCTGCGTGTTGCTGCCGCGACCACGGTGGGCGATGGCGGATTCGAGCGCACCGAACGGCTGATCGACGCGGGCGTCGATGTGGTCGTGGTCGATACCGCGCACGGCCATTCGCAGCGCGTGCTCGATGCCGTCAACCGAATCAAGCGGCTGTCGAACGCGGTGCAGGTCGTGGCGGGCAACGTCGCGACCAGGGAAGGCACCCAGGCGCTGATCGATTCAGGCGCGGACGCGATCAAGGTTGGCATCGGTCCGGGCTCGATCTGCACCACGCGCATCGTCGCGGGTGTCGGTGTGCCGCAGCTCACCGCAATCATGGATTCGGTCGAGGCGGCGAAGAAGGCCGGGATTCCGGTGATCGCGGATGGCGGCATCAAGTTCTCGGGCGATCTCGCCAAGGCGCTGGCCGCAGGCGCGGATGTCGCCATGGTCGGCTCGCTGCTCGCGGGCACCGACGAGACGCCGGGCGAGGTGTTCCTGTGGCAGGGACGTTCCTACAAGGCCTATCGCGGCATGGGCTCGGTCGGCGCGATGTCGCGCGGCTCGGCCGACCGCTACTTCCAGCAGGACATCAAGGACACGCTCAAGCTGGTGCCGGAAGGCATCGAAGGGCAGGTGCCATACAAGGGGCCGGTCGCCGGTGTCCTGCATCAGCTGGCCGGTGGCCTTCGCGCCGCGATGGGCTATGTCGGCGCCAAGACGCTGCAGGATTTCCACGCCAAGGCGGAATTCGTCCGCATCACCGGCGCGGGCTTGCGCGAAAGCCACGTCCACGATGTGACGATTACGCGCGAGAGCCCGAACTATCCCGGCGGAGCGTAGTTATTACGGCGAGCCCGCGTGCATTCCTGATTGGGATGCGCGCGGGCGATCCATACTTTGATATTTGGAGAACGCCGTATGATGTACCAAGGCATTTTGCTGCCGGTTTTCGTGCTCGTGGCCCTGACCTTCGGGGTGCTGTTCTGGACCGGACAGCGCCTCTCGCTCGCGGGCGGACCTGCACAGGGCTGGTTCAACTATCACCTCCACACCCTGTTCTATGTCGTTGTGGCGCTTGCATTGCCATTGCGACAGGCCGATCTGGTGATGGTGCTGCTGGCATGGGTTTTCGTGGTGCTGCAAATTCTCCATGCCGGTATTTTCATTCGCTCATCGGGCGAAGGTTCGCAGAGTTCCTCGCTCTTTATCGCAGGTGCACTGGTATTGCTGGCGATGTGGGTGTACTTCGCGCTACGCATCCTGTTTCCCACAATCACGTAACGACTGAAGGATAGTCATGACGCCCGCCGCACGGCTGTCCGCTGCCATTGAAGTTCTCGAAGCCATCGACACCAACCGCTCCCCGGCGCAAAGCGCGCTGAAGGAGTGGGGTACGGCGCACCGCTTCGCGGGCTCCGGCGATCGCGCTGCGATCGCCGGGCTGGTGTTCGATACACTGCGCCGCCGCGCGTCGGGTGCGTATGTGATGGACGAAGACACGCCGCGCGGCCGGCTCCTCGGCGCGCTGCGGCTGGAGCGCGGCCTCGACACCGATGCCATCGCGGCCCTGTGCAGCGGCGAGCGTTTCGCGCCCGCGCCGCTCTCGGAGGCGGAGCGCAGCGCATTGGACACGCGCACGCTCGACAATGCGCCACCCGACATCGCGGGTGATTATCCTGAATGGCTCGACTCGCATCTGGCGGAAGCCTTCGGCGATGATCGCGTCAGGGAAGCGGCGGCGATGGCGAGCCGTGCGCCGCTCGATCTGCGCGTCAACACGCTGCGCTCCAAGCCGGAGAAGGCGCTGGCCGCGTTGTCACATCTCGGCGCGCAGCCGACGCCGTGGTCGCCGCTCGGCCTGCGCATCGTGCTCGGGGCGGATGCGCGCAATCCCGGCGTCCATGCCGAGGAGGTTTTCATCAAGGGCGGTGTTGAAGTTCAGGATGAAGGATCGCAGCTTGCGGCCTTGTTCGCGCAGGCAAAACCGGGCGAGCAGGTAATCGATTTGTGTGCGGGGGCGGGCGGCAAGACGCTGGCGCTCGCGGCGATGATGCAGGGCAAGGGCCGCCTGATCGCGACCGACCGCGACAAGCGTCAGCTTGCGCCGATCCATGAGCGGCTGTCGCGCGCGGGAATTCATAATGCCGAAGTTCGGGGCCCTAAGGGAGCCGAGAATCCGCTCTCCGATATCAAGGCGACCGCTGACCTCGTGGTGGTGGATGCCCCCTGTACCGGTACCGGGACATGGCGGCGCAACCCGGACGCCAAGTGGCGGATGCGGCCCGGCGCGCTGGAGGTTCGGCTCAAGGATCAGGCGGAGGTGCTGGAGCGCGCCGCAGCGCTTGTGAAGCCCGGCGGGCGCATCGCCTACATTACTTGCTCCGTATTGCCGCAGGAGAACGGCGGCCAGATTGCAGCCTTTACGGCCCGCCACGGGGACTTCGCCGTGGTGCCGCCTGCCGAGGTCATTGGCGCGCTTGGGGACCGTGCCGAGGCTTTCGGGAAAGCCGTGCGCTCCTCGCCGCAGGGGCTGCTGATGACCCCGCTGCGCACCGGGACCGACGGGTTTTTCGTCTCGATCCTGCGCAAGGCCGGATAACGACGCAGGCGGGGTGGCTTTGCCGCCAAAACCTGCCGATAAGGCCGGTTTTGCAGGCGTTCCGGGGTTGCGACTCCGGTCCCCCTCGCGTATCTCCCAGCCATGACAGCACACAGCCAGACCGGTGCCGCGACGCCTGATGTGGCGGCCGCGCACGAGAAGATTCTGATCGTCGATTTCGGCTCTCAGGTCACGCAACTGATCGCCCGCCGCGTCCGCGAGGACGGCGTCTATTCCGAGATCGTGCCGTTCCAGAAAGCCGAGGAAGCCTTCCAGGCGATGAAGCCGAAGGCCGTGATCCTGTCCGGCGGTCCGGCTTCGGTGCTGGATGAGGACGCGCCGTCCGCGCCGATGTCGATCTTCACCTCGGGCGTGCCGGTGCTCGGCATCTGCTATGGCGAGCAGACCATGGCGCAGCAGCTCGGCGGTACGGTGGAAGCAGGGCACCATCGCGAGTTCGGCCGCGCCGCGATCGAGATCACCGACGACTGCGCGCTGTTCGACGGCGTGTGGAAGAAGGGCGAGCGCCACGACGTCTGGATGAGCCATGGCGACCGCGTGACGAAACTGCCGGAGGGTTTTCGCGGCGTGGCGAAGGCGGCGGGTTCGCCGATTTCCATCATCGCGGATGACAAGCGCAAATTCTATGCGATGCAGTTTCACCCCGAGGTGGTGCATACGCCGGATGGCGCCAAGCTGATCAAGAATTTCGTGCGCAAGGTTGCGGGGCTGAAAGGCGACTGGACCATGCGCGCCTTCCGCGAGGAAGCGATCGAGAAGATCCGCGCGCAGGTCGGCCAAGGCCGCGTGATCTGCGGTCTGTCGGGCGGCGTCGATTCAGCAGTGGCCGCCGTGCTGATCCATGAAGCCATTGGCGATCAGCTCACCTGCGTGTTCGTCGATCATGGCCTGTTGCGCATGGCGGAAGCCGAGACGGTGGTCGATCTGTTCCGGCATCATTACAACATCCCGCTGGTGCATGTGGACGCCTCGAAGACTTTCTTGGGCGAGCTCGCGGGCGTCACCGATCCGGAAGCCAAGCGCAAGATCATCGGCAAGCTGTTCATCGACGTGTTTGATGAGGAAGCCAAAAAGATCGGCGGCGCGGATTTCCTCGCGCAGGGCACGCTCTATCCCGACGTGATCGAAAGCGTGTCGTTCACCGGCGGGCCTTCCGTCACCATCAAGTCGCATCACAATGTCGGCGGTCTGCCCGCGCGCATGAAGATGAAGCTGGTCGAGCCGCTGCGCGAACTGTTCAAGGACGAGGTGCGCGCGCTGGGCCGCGAACTCGGCCTGCCGGATGTGTTCGTCGGCCGTCACCCATTTCCGGGGCCGGGCCTCGCGATCCGCTGTCCGGGCGAGATCACGCCGGAGAAGCTCGACATCCTGCGGCAGGCGGATGCGATCTACATCGAGGAAATCCGCCGCGCCGGCTTGTACGACACCATCTGGCAGGCGTTCGCGGTGCTGCTGCCGGTGAAGACTGTGGGCGTGATGGGCGACGGCCGAACTTATGAATTCGTCGTCGGCCTGCGCGCAGTGACCTCGACCGACGGCATGACGGCGGACTTCTATCCGTTCGATATGAAGTTTTTGGCCGAGGCCGCGACCCGCATCATCAACGAGGTCAAGGGCGTCAACCGCGTCGTCTATGATGTGACAAGCAAGCCGCCGGGAACGATCGAGTGGGAGTAGGGCGAACCCCGCCCCGCGCCGCCGTAAAACTCACGAACTGAACCGCGCGCGATAATCCTGCGGTGTTGCGGCAAGCGTTCGCACGAAGCTGCGGCGCATGGTTTCCTCCGAGCCGAAGCCGCAGCGCGCGGCGATGCGCTTGACCGGCAGCCGCGTGTCGGAGAGGAGACGCCGCGCCGCTTCCACCCGCAGCCGCTCCACCGCGCGGGCAGGCGTCTGTCCGGTGGCCTCGACGTAGCGGCGGCTGAAACTGCGTTCGCTCATGCCGGCCTGTTGTGCAAGCACAGGCAGCGACAGGTCACCGCCGACATGATGTGACATCCAGTGGTGCAGCGTGCCGAAGCGGTCCTCGGCGCTTTGCAGCGACAGCGCGACGCTGAACTGCGCCTGTCCGCCGGGCCGCTTGAGGAACATCACGAGATGCCGCGCGACCGCGAGCGCCATTTCGCGCCCGATGTCCTGCTCGACCAGCGCCAGCGCGAGATCGATGCCAGCCGTGATCCCGGCCGAACTCCACACCGCGCCATCCTGCACGAAGATCGGGTCGGGCTCGACGTGGATGGCGGGGAAGCGCCGCGCAAGCTCCTTGCATTCGGTCCAGTGCGTGACAGCACGCTTGCCGTCGAGCAAGCCTGCTGCGCCGAGCAGGAACGCGCCGGTGCAGACGGACGCGACACGGCGCGCTTGCGCCGCGCGGCCCTGAACCCATTTGACGAGCGCCTTGTCGGTCGACGCTTTGCGGACACCGGCGCCGCCCGCCACCAGCAGGGTATCGAGCGTGGATCGTGCGCGCGGCAGCGGCGCGGTCACGAGGCCAAGCCCGGCCGACGTCGTGACCGTCGCGCCCTTCGGCGCGACGACTTGCAGATCGTAGGGCGCCGCGCCGCCGGATTTCGTGGCGATCACGTTCGCCGTCGCGAACACCTGCAACGGCCCCGCGACATCGAGCAGTTGCACGCCGGGAAAAGCGAGGATTTCGATGCGGCGCGGCTTTGGCGGAAAACGAGGGTTCTTTGGCATATCCGCCAGAGCCTGTCAGCCTATGGTGGGCTTGTCCAGACCCATTCTTCGGAGCCTCGCATGATCCCGCCCGACACCCATCTTCAGATCGGCTCGCTTTTATTCGAGGGCCTCGACCAGATCGACCTCACCGGTCCGTTCGAGATCCTCTCGCGGATGCCGAACTCCACCTATCGTCTCTACGGCAAGACCACCGACACCGTGCGTGACATTCGCGGCCTGCGTCTTGCGGCGGATGCGCTGCTGGCCGATGCGCCGCAGCTCGACGTGCTGCATGTGCCCGGCGGTTACGGGCAGGAGATGCTGATGGAGGACGAGGAGGTGCTGTCCTGGGTCCGCAGGCAGGCGGCGGGTGCGAAGTGCGTGCTGTCGGTCTGCACCGGCGCGCTGATCTGCGGCGCGGCGGGCCTGTTGAAGGGCAGGCGCGCGACCACGCACTGGTCGGCGTTCGAACTGCTGCCGATCTTCGGCGCCATTCCGGTGAACCAGCGCGTGGTGGCAGACGGCAACATGGTGTTCGCGGCAGGCGTCACCGCCGGCATCGATGGCGGGTTGCGTGTCGCCGCTGACCTGCGCGGCGCGGAGGCGGCGCAAACGATCCAGCTCTATATGCAATATGCGCCCGAGCCGCCGTTCAATGCGGGCACGCCGGAAACCGCTCCCGCGAGCGTCGTCAGCACCGCCCGCAAGAATGCGCGGGCCATCACCGAGCAGCGGCGCGAGACTGCCCAGCGGGTGGCCCAGCGGCTTGGTCTTTGAAGCCGTCTTGAGTTGGCCAGCTTCGGCATGCTGATCCGGTCTTGTCGCGCCGGGCGAGACCGGTTATGGCGATCCAGCTGATGGTTGGTTCAGGAGCAAGACGACAATGGCAAAGGTACGTTGCATCACCGAGATGGGCATGGGCGTGGACGTTCATGGCAAGGATGGCACCAAGGCGGCGCGCCGCGCGGTGTCGGATGCGCTGCGTCACTCGAGCCTGAGCTTCTTTCCGCTGGTCGGCAAAACGCGCGACGACATGTTTGTCGATGTCACGGTCGCCGTGCCGGACCCGAGCGGGGTGGACACCGCTGCGGTCGCGAAGGAATTGCCTTATGGCAAGATCACGGTGAAGGCGGTCAAGGGCGGTCTGGAAGTGCCCTATGAGGGCAAGGATTCTATCCTGATCGCGAACGCGGCCATCATCGTTTACATCGACGACGGCAAGTAATCGTCATGCCTGCTGTCGGCGGCCTTACACCGCTGCAATGCAGTCGATCTCGATGTCGAAATGGCCGGGCCATGCCGGCACGTTGATGAAAATGCGTGCTGGCGGGTCTTTCGGAAAGTAGCGCGCATAGACCGCGTTGACGGCGGCGAATTTCTCGACCGACGTGCAATACACGTTGCACTTTAAAACCTTGTCGAGAGACGATCCGGCCGTTTCAAGACAAAGCTTCATCTGCTCAAGTACGATTTCGGTCTGTCTTTCGATGGGTGCATCGATCACTTCGCCTGTTGCGGGATCGAACGGCGGAAAGCCGGACACATAGACTGTGTCGCCGTGGCGCGTGACCGCGGAGGTTGGCGCCTTCCAGCGTTCGAGGTACGTCGATAGCGGCTCGACCCGGATGATCTCGCGTTTGCTCATGGTGTCCTCTTTGTGGATTCTGATCCAAGCGCCTTCCTGATACGTGGCGCGGCGAACTCCAGAAAATGCCGCATCTTCAGCGGCAGGATGTTCTGGCCCGCGTGCATCAGATGCACCGGGATCGGCGCAGGCTCATGGTCCTGCAAAACGATTTTCAGCTTGCCCTGCCGGATGGCCTGTTCGGCCTGATAAGACAAAACGCGGGTGAGGCCGATGCCCGCGATCGCGGCATCGACGGCGGCTTCCGCCGTGTTGACCGCAAGCCGGCAGACCGGGCGGACCGGTCGCGGAGGTCCTTTCCCCTTTTTCGCGAAGGTCCAGAACGATGCCGGGGAGGCGATCGCAAAGGCCACGCACATGTGCGCATTGAGATCGTCCGGCGTCTGCGGCGTGCCGTGCGCCTTGAAATAGGCAGGGCTGCCGCAGACCACCCGCCGGATCGCGCCGACGCGGGTGGCGACCATCGTGCTGTCCGGCAGCTCTCCGATGCGCACGGCCATGTCGATGTGATCCTCGATCAGGTCGATATTCTTGTCCGACAGCGTCATGCGCACATTGATCTCGGGAAAGCGCAGGAGGAAGTCGTTGACGATGGGCAGGACGTGCAGCCTGCCGAATGCGACCGGCGCGGTGATGGCGAGGCCGCCGCGCGGCGCGCTGTACTCGCCCGTGGCCTGTTCTTCGGCCTCGTCCACCCATTCGAGGATGCGCTTGCAGGCCGCGATATAGGCGGTGCCGGCTTCTGTCAGGCCGAGCTTGCGTGTCGAGCGGACGAGAAGCTGGGTTTTCAGGTGTGCTTCGAGTTCCGAAACCTTGCGGCTGATGGTGGGAAGCGGGACGCCAAGCTTGCGTCCGGCGGCCGACAGGCTGCCTTCCTCCACGGCCGTGACCAGTAGCGACATTGCCTCAAGCCGATCCATCTTGTTCTCATTTTCCGAGAGGGTACTTCTCGAAAGTACAGGATTATTACTTTCGACGGTAGGCCATATTTTGTGCTCAACCGAGGGAGGGTCGGATGATTCATCGATTTCTCGAGATTGCTACAACGCCCAGCGTCAAGGCGGCGCAGGCTGCCAATGGTGTCGCTGAGTACTGGGAGCACCTCACAAGCACGCGCACGCGCGATCGTTTCACCGAGGCCGAACTAGCCTTCATTGCCGAACGCGACAGCTTCTACATCGCGACGTCGTCGGAAAACGGGTGGCCTTACATCCAGCATCGTGGTGGACCGAAGGGGTTCCTGCGCGTGCTGGACGACAAGACGCTCGCTTTCGCCGATTACCGGGGCAACCGGCAATACATCACGACCGGGAATCTGGCGGCCAACGATCGCGTCTGTCTGTTCCTGATGGACTATCCCCGGCGGGGCCGGTTGAAGGTTTATGCGCGTGCCGAGGTGAAGGAGGTTCGCGACGATGCTTCGCTGGTGGATCGGTTTGCCATCCCCGGATACAAGGCGAAGGTGGAGCGCGTGATGATCCTGCATCTGGAGGCGTTCGACTGGAACTGCTCGCAGCACATCACGCCTAGGTTCACCGAAGAGGAACTGGCCGAGGCGCTGGAGCCGGTGAGGGCACATCTGGCCGAACTCGAGGCCGAGAACACGCGTTTGCGTGAGATGGTTGGGAAGGAGAAGGCGCTCATCTGAAAGCGCCGGATAAGGGCAGATCATGAAGGCTGACAGCTACGCTGTTTTTGAGACGGCATCAGGATTCTGCGGCATCGCATGGAGCGACGACGGTATCACGCGGTTTCAGTTGCCCACGGATAACGCCGCTGCCACGGAGCGGTTGCTGCTCCGGCGGATGTCGAACGCGAAGGCGGCGGAGCCGACGCCGGACATCACCGGTGTGATCGATGTGGTGCGACGTTATTTCGAGGGCAGCGAAGTCGATTTCTCGGATTTGAATCTCGACCTCGAGGGTCAGGACGATTTGTTCAAACAAATTTACGCTCTGGCCCGGCGTCTCCCATGGGGGCAGACGACCACCTACGGGGCGCTGGCGAAGGAGATCGATGCCGATCCGCGGCTTGCCCGCGATGTCGGTCAGGCGATGGCCAAAAATCCGATCCCGCTCATCATTCCCTGCCATCGTGTACTGGCCGCAGGCGGCAAGGTCGGCGGGTTTTCCGCGCCGGGCGGAGCGGCATCGAAGGTCCGGATGCTGGAGCTGGAAGGCGTCGTGATGGCGCCGGAAGAGCCCGCGCAGCAGTCGCTGGGATTTTGAAATAATCCTGTTCACGCGTCGTCCGGGCCGGTTTTGCGCTGTTCGCGCGATGCCGTAAGATGGCGGCATCTCCAGTCAGTATGAGGTCGGCGTGTCTGTCACCATCTATGGCATCAAGAACTGCGACACGATGAAGAAGGCGTTCGCCTGGCTCGACAAGACCGGCGTCGCCTATGATTTTCATGACTACAAGAAAGCGGGCATCACCAAGGGCGATCTTGAGAAGTGGTGCAAGGCCGCAGGCTGGGAAACGGTTCTCAATCGCGCCGGGACCACGTTCAGGAAACTGCCGGACGCCGACAAGGAAGGGCTGACCGAGCGCAAGGCCATCGCCCTGATGATGGCGCAGCCTTCGATGATCAAGCGGCCCGTACTCGACGACGGCAAACGCCTTTTGGTCGGCTTCAAGCCGGATGAATATGAAAAAGAACTCGGGAAGGCGGCGCGCAAAAAGGCAGCCCGCTGATGCGGGCCGCAAGTTTGCCTGAACTTAGCAAGTTGGTCTGAACTTACTCGAACTCGATCTTGTCGCGCGGCGAGATTCGCGGTGGCGGCTTGAAATAGAGCTTCTTATCGATCACGGCGCGGACGACATCGATCGGGAGCCGCTCGCGCATGAGCTGGTTGATGTCGAAATGCCCCTCCGGGCTGATCGTCTCGAACGAGGCGAAAATACGGGTGATGCGCTTGCCGTCGCTGAAGGGAAGCAGAAGCCGCTCGAGATCGACCTTGCGCTTGTCGCGGTCGTGAAGCCGCGACACGGTATAGACCGGCAGCCCGCGCCGGATGCATTCCTCGTAAATGGGCATGATGACGGGAATAAGTTTGGGACCGAGATACTCGCTCAATTCCCGGCCAATACCGGTTGCGCCATAGGCCTTGGCGAGCCGTGTGCCGCCGCTGTCGATCATGATGCGCTGGTGGCCGTTCTCGACCTTCACGGTGTAGAGCACCGCCGAGGCGCAATCCGTCTCGTTGCATTCGAGATGGAATTCTTCAAATGGCGGGGCGTGCTGAAGCGGCGTGTAGAGGCTGAGCCATTTGTTCAGCAGGTCGCGCTGCTGAATCGCGCGGACGACTTCAATCGTTGTTCCCGGAAACGAAGCGGTATCGTCAGGAAGAATGTCTCGTTTGGCCGACATGGTGACAGCCTCCGAAATCAATTCCGATAAAGGTCCATCATGTTCCTGATATTTACAAACGCAAGACAGAAAATGCGTTGAGAGTTCCTAACGCCGCTTTTTTAAACTTGAGATGTTGTGCGGTGCACTTCACTGTCCAAAGGTCTCGTTGCGCGGCACGGAAGGTTCGCTGCATATTCGGCGAGGGCAGGTGGCGCTTAGGCAGATAAGGCAAATAATGCCGATGCTTATTGCAATGCGAAGGCGGGGATTCTGATTGTCGGACTACATCCTTGAAACACACGGGCTGACCAAGGAGTTCGCAGGTTTTTCCGCGGTCAGCGACGTCAATCTGCAGGTTCGGCGCCATACCATTCACGCGCTGATCGGGCCCAATGGCGCGGGCAAGACCACCTGTTTCAACCTGCTCACCAAATTCCTCCGTCCCTCGAAGGGGACAATTATCTATAATGGCGAGGACATCACCGAGATGAAGCCCGCCGATGTGGCGCGGCTCGGCCTTGTACGCTCCTTCCAGATTTCGGCGGTGTTTCCCAACCTGACGGCGCTGGAGAATGTGCGCGTGGCCCTGCAGCGCGAACACGGCGAGTCGTTCGATTTCTGGCGGTCGAAATCGGTCCTCAACCGTTTCAACGAGCGGGCGAGGGCGCTGCTGGACGACGTGGGGCTGTCGGCCTTCGCCGATATCCGTGCGGCTGAAATGCCCTATGGGCGCAAGCGCGCGCTGGAGATCGCAACGACGCTCGCGCTCGAGCCGGAACTGATGCTGCTGGACGAGCCGATGGCCGGCATGGGCCATGAGGATATCGACAAGATCGCCACGCTCATCAAGCGCATCGCCGCCGACCATACCATCCTGATGGTCGAGCATAACCTCAATGTGGTGTCGAACTTGTCGGACAAGATCACTGTGCTGACGCGCGGCCAGATATTGGCCGAGGGCGATTACGCGACCCTGACCCAGGACGAGCGTGTGCGGGAAGCCTATCTGGGGGCCGGGCATGCCTGAGGCAGCAACGGCGCCCGTGCTCGACGTCAAGGGACTGCAAGCCTGGTACGGCGAGTCTCACATTCTTCACGGCATGGATTTTCACGTCCGGCCCGGCGAGGTGGTGACGCTGCTCGGCCGCAATGGTGCTGGCAAATCCACCACGCTGAAATCGATCATGGGCATCATCGGCAAGCGCCGGGGCTCGGTGATGTTCGAGGGCAAGGAAACAATCAACCTGACCTCGGACAAGATCGCGCGCCTCGGCGTCGCGTTCTGTCCCGAGGAGCGCGGGATTTTCTCCAGCCTCGACGTGAAGGAAAACCTGCTGCTGCCGCCGCAGATACGTCCGGGCGGCATGCCGGTGGAGCGGATCTTCGACCTGTTTCCGAATCTGAAAGAGCGGCTCACCAGCCAGGGCACCAAGCTGTCCGGCGGCGAGCAGCAGATGCTGGCGATCGCACGCATCCTGCGCACCGGCGCGCGCTTCCTGATGCTGGATGAGCCGACGGAAGGACTGGCCCCGGTCATCATCCAGCAGATCGGCCGCACCATCTCGCGGCTGAAGGCGGAAGGCTTCACCATTCTTCTGGTCGAGCAGAATTTCCGGTTCGCGGCGGATATCGCGGATCGTTTCTACGTCGTCGAGCACGGGCAGGTGATCGACACCTTCGCGAGCGGCGAGCTGGAAGCCAATATGCAGAAACTTCACCAATATCTCGGCGTGTGACGATGCAGGCGCTTTACGGACAGCTTCTTGTCGGACTGATCAACGGCTCGTTCTACGCGCTGCTCAGTCTTGGCCTTGCCGTCATCTTCGGCATGCTCGAAATCATCAATTTCGCCCACGGCGCGCTCTACATGATGGGCGCGTTCACCGCGTATTTCCTGCTGCATTATTTCGGCCTGAATTACTGGTGGGCGCTGTTGTTCGCGCCGCTGATCGTGGGCGCGTTCGGCATGTTGCTGGAGCGTACGCTGCTGCGCTGGCTGCAGGGCCTCGATCCGCTCTACGGCCTGCTGCTGACCTTCGGCCTTGCGCTGGTGATCCAGGGCATCTTCCAGAACTATTTCGGCTCCTCCGGCATGCCCTATGCGATGCCGGCCGAACTGCGCGGCGGCGTCAATCTCGGCTTCATGTATCTGCCGATCTATCGCGGCTGGGTCGTCGTCGTGTCGCTGATCGTGTGTCTGGCGACATGGTTCCTGATCGAACGGACGCGGCTAGGTGCTTACCTGCGCGCCGCGAGCGAGAACCCGACGCTGGTTCGCGCCTTCGGCATCAACGTGCCGCTGATGATCACGCTGACCTACGGGCTTGGCGTCGGCCTCGCGGCGCTGGCCGGTGTGCTGTCGGCGCCGATCAATCAGGTCGGACCGCTGATGGGAGCGGACCTCATCATCGTGGTGTTCGCGGTGGTGGTGATCGGCGGCATGGGCTCGATCATGGGTTCGGTCATCACCGGCTTTTCCCTTGGAGTGATCGAGGGACTGACCAAATATTTTTACCCGGAAGCATCCAACACCGTGGTCTTCGTGTTGATGGTGCTGGTGTTGCTGGTAAAGCCGACAGGGCTGACGGGACGGGCGAACTGACATGGCGACCATCACCGAAAACGCGACCCCCACCAAGAACCGCTCGATGGCGGACGAGATCGTCGGCTTCATCGTCATGGCGGTGCTGCTGGCCGCCGTGCCGCTGACCGGCATCTACCCTTACTTCGTGATGCAGGCGCTGTGCTTTTCGCTGTTCGCCTGCGCCTTCAACCTGCTGATCGGCTATAGCGGCCTGTTGTCGTTCGGCCATTCGATGTTCCTCGGCACCGCGGGCTATTTCACGGCCTATTCGCTGAAGTCGTGGGGCGTGCCGCCGGTCGCCGGCATCCTGATCGGCGTGTTCGCGGCCGCTGTCTTGAGCGTCATCACCGGCGCCATCGCGATCCGGCGGCAGGGCATCTACTTCGCCATGATTACGCTGGCGCTGTCGCAATTGATGTTCTTCATCTATCTGCGCGCGCCGTTCACTGGCGGCGAGGATGGCATTCAGGGCATTCCGCAGGGCACGCTGTTCGGGATCTTCGATCTCTCGCACACCAACACGCTTTATTATTTCATCCTCAGCGTGTTCCTGCTGGCGTTCCTCCTGATCCACCGCATCGTCAACTCGCCCTTCGGCGAGGTGCTGAAGTCGATCCGCGAGAACGAGCCGCGCGCGATTTCGCTCGGCTACAAGGTCGATCAATACAAGCTGATGGCGTTCATCCTGTCGGGCACGCTGGCGGGTCTTGCGGGATCGCTGAAGATGTTCGTGACCCAGAATGCTTCGCTCACCGACGTGCACTGGACGATGTCGGGCGAGGTCGTGCTGATGACGCTGGTCGGCGGCCTCGGCACGTCCTTCGGCCCCATCGTCGGTGCCTTCATCATCGTCGCGATGCAGCAGTATCTCGCATCATTCGGCCAATGGGTGATGGTGATGCAGGGCGCGGTATTCATCGTCTGCGTGCTGACCTTCCGCCGCGGCATCGTCGGCGAGATCGCGCACTACTTCAAGCGCTCGCTGTGAACCTCACGTCGCGAGTTTCAACCCGACGATCCCGGCGATAATCAGCCCGATGCAGGCGAGCCGCCCGGCCGTCGCCGGATCGCCGAACAGCACGATGCCGAGGATCGCGGTGCCGACCGCGCCGATGCCGGTCCAGACCGCGTAGCCGGTTCCGACCGGCAGCGTTTTCAGCGCGATCGCGAGCAGGATGACGCTGATCGTCATCGCGGCGAGCGTCAGGACCGAGGGCACCAGCCGGGTGAAACCCTCGGTATATTTGAGCCCGATAGCCCAGCAGATTTCCATCAACCCGGCGAAAAACAGGATGACCCACGCCATGAAGCGCTCCTTCAACGGGCAGGGTCGTCCCCGCGAAAATGATGGGATTTAACGGGCGCGCGAGTTCCGCAAGCCGCGAAGCGGGGTCGTCCCCGCCAAAGAGCTATTTAGGGAAACAAGGGCGGTTTCCGCAAGGGCAGGACGAGGCGGAAGGGCGGTTTCCCTTGATCCTGAAGCGTTTCCCTGCCACATGCTCGCGATCATGACCGACACTGTAATTGCCGCCGATTCTGCGTCTCCGCTTGCCCATGAAGTCGAGCGCAGGCGCACCTTCGCGATCATTTCCCACCCCGACGCGGGCAAGACCACGCTGACCGAAAAGCTCCTGCTGTTCGGCGGGGCGATCAATCTCGCCGGGCAGGTCAAGGCCAAGGGCGAGCGGCGCTCGACGCGCTCGGACTGGATGAAGATCGAGCGCGACCGCGGCATTTCCGTCGTCACCTCGGTGATGACGTTCGAGTTCGACAACCTCGTTTTCAACCTGCTCGATACGCCGGGCCACGAAGACTTCTCCGAGGACACCTATCGCACGCTCACCGCAGTCGATTCCGCCGTGATGGTGATCGACGCCGCCAAGGGCATTGAGGATCGCACCCGGAAGCTGTTCGAGGTCTGCCGCCTCCGCGATATTCCGATCATCACCTTCATCAATAAAATGGATCGTGAAAGCCGCGATCCGTTCGATTTGATGGACGAGATCGAGAAGACGCTTGCGCTCGACACCACACCGATGACCTGGCCGGTAGGACGGGGCCGCGACTTCCTCGGCACCTACGACATCGCGACCGGCGGCGTGCGCCTTCTCGAAGGCGGCGGCGCCAAGACCGGGCAGGCCGAGCAGATCGAGATCAAGGAGTTGGCGGGCCGTAATCCCAATCTCGATGCGAACGCGATCAGCGAAGAACTCGCGCTGGTGTCGGAGGCCTGCAAGCCGTTCGATCTGGAGTCGTTCCGCGAGGGGCATCTCACGCCGGTGTTCTTCGGCTCGGCATTGCGCAATTTCGGCGTCGGTGACTTGCTCGAAGGGCTCGGGCGCTATGCGCCGCCGCCGCGCGCGCAGGACTCCAGCACGCGCAAAGTCGAGGCTTCCGAGCCGAAGATGAGCGCGTTTGTCTTCAAGATTCAGGCGAACATGGACCCGAACCATCGCGATCGCATTGCGTTCGCGCGGCTGTGCTCGGGCAAGCTGACGCGTGGCATGAAGTCGAAACTGGTGCGCACCGGCAAGAACATGACGCTGTCCGCGCCGCAGTTCTTCTTTGCGCAGGATCGCGCCATTGCCGACGAGGCGTTCGCGGGCGATGTGGTCGGAATCCCGAACCACGGCACGCTCAGAATTGGTGACACGCTGACGGAGGGCGAGGACATCCAGTTCGTCGGTGTGCCGTCATTCGCGCCGGAAATCCTCCGCCGCGTGCGGCTCGGCGACGCCATGAAGGCCAAGAAGCTGAAGGAAGCCCTGCAGCAGATGTCGGAGGAGGGCGTCGTGCAGGTGTTCCGCCCGCGCGACGGCTCGCCCGCGATGGTCGGCGTCGTCGGCCAGTTGCAGCTCGACGTGCTGAAGGCGCGGCTGGACGCGGAATATTCGCTGCCGGTCGATTTCGAGATCAGCGAATTCCAGTTGGCGCGCTGGTTCACGGCGGAAGACCGCAAGACGTTCGACACGTTCGTCAACGCCAACGGCTCCAGCATCGCCGAAGATGTCGATGGCGATCTGGTGTATCTCGCCAAGAATGAATTCTATCTCGGCTACACCCGCGAGCGCTCGCCGGGCATCACCTTCACGAGTATCAAGGACGTGAAGAAGGCGGGCAAGGGCGAGTAAACCGTATCAAACTGAGATACGCCGCATGCCGGTGATGTGAAGGCGCATGCTTCTGGCGCATTGCGCGCTGCACCATAAAAATGCTACCCGAGCCCATCGATCTGATGGGCGGTGCTCTCATGGGTTTTGCACTTCTGATTTTGGGGCTGGCGCTTGTTCTGGGCGTCCATGTGCTGACGACACGCCGTGATCTGCGTGCCTCGCTGGTCGCGCGGCTGGGCGAGGGCGGCTACAAGGTCGCTTTCAGCGTGGTTGCGATTGTCGGCATCGCGCTTGCGGCCAAGGGCTTCAGCGTCTATCGCGCCACCGAATGGATCGATATCTGGCATCCGCCCAAGGCGATGCGCCATCTGACGCTGGCGCTGATGCTGCCTGCCGTCATTCTGGTTGTCGCGTCCTACATTCGCGGGCGCATTTTCGCGAAGCTGAAGCATCCGATGCTGGCCGGCGTGAAGTTGTGGGCGTTGGCGCATCTTCTGGCGAACGGCGATCTCGGTTCGATCATCCTGTTCGGCTCCGTGCTGGCATGGGCCGTCTATGACCGCATTTCGCTGAAGCATCGCGCCGATGCCGGCGCACCGCCGATTCCGGTGGGCGGCATTGGTAATGATCTGATCGCGGTCGCGGTCGGGGTCGTGGCCTATCTCGCCCTCGCATTGGCCTTCCACCCGCTGGTGATCGGCGTTCCTGTCGTCGGAGTCTGACCATGTCCATTCAAAACGCAGCCAAGCGCAAAACCGCGCCTGAGATTTTCGCGCGCAAGGGCGGCGAGCCGATCGTGATGCTGACCTCGTATCACGCGCACACAGCGGCATTGGTCGACAAATATTGCGACATCATTCTGGTCGGTGATTCCCTCGGCAACGTGATGCACGGTTTCGAGACGACCGTGCCGGTCACGCTCGAGATGATGATCCTGCAAGGCCATGCGGTGATGCGCGGCTCGAAGCAGGCGATGGTCGTGGTCGACATGCCGTTCGGCTCCTATGAGGCCTCAAAAGAGCAGGCGTTTCACTCCGCCGCGCGCGTACTGAAGGAAACCGGCTGCGGCGGCATCAAGGTCGAAGGCGGGGTGCGGATGGCGGAGACCATCGCGTTTCTCGTCGAGCGCGGCATTCCGGTGATGGGCCACGTCGGCCTCACGCCGCAGTCGATCAACACGCTTGGTTCGTTCCGGGCGCGCGGCCGCGATGAAGCGGACTCGGCGATGATCCTGGAAGACGCCAAGGCGGTGTCGGAGGCGGGCGCGTTCTCGATCGTGGTCGAGGCGGTGGCCGAACCATTGGGGCGCAAGATCACCGAGAGCGTCGCGTCACCGACCATCGGCATCGGCGCGAGCGTCGCCTGCGACGGGCAGGTGCTGGTGCTGGAAGACATGCTCGGCCTGTCGCCCTGGGCGCCGAAGTTCGTCAAACGCTATGGCGACCTCGGGCCGGGCATCGAGAAGGCGATTCAGGACTACGCCAGCGAGGTGCGGTCGCGCGCGTTTCCGGGCCCTGAGCATGTTTACAACCTGAAGCCGAAAACCGCGAAATAGCCATGATCTAGCCCTGATCGGGTTTTGGGGCCACGGGTGGCGGTTAACGCTTTGATCCGCCTCGCTTTGCCTTGTGGCTGCCACAGCGTTACTGTATCGGCTTGCATCATCGCAGGGGAATGGTGCGCCAGCGCGCCGCGACGATCGGTGGGGTTTTATTAAGTGTCTGAATTATTTAGCGAAATCGATGAGGATTTGCGCCGCGAGCAGCTTAAGAAGCTGTGGGACCGCTATTCGCTGCATTTCATCGTGCTCATCGTCCTGATCGTCGGCGGTGTCGGCGGTTGGCGCGCCTACCAGTATTTCGAGAATCAGAAGGCGGAAGCCGCTGGAAAGGCCTTTGAGGCTGCGGTGGCGTTGACCGATCCGGCCCAGGCGCAGGCGGCTTTCGACAAGATCGCGAGCAGCAACGCGCAGGGTTACAGCACGCTGGCGCGGCTTCATGCGGCGGCTGAAGCAGCCAAGCAGGATTCGCAGAAGGGCATTGCCGCGTTCGACGCGGTCGCCAATGACGGCAAGGTCGAAGCGCCGATCCGCGAGATCGCCCGTTTGCGCGCGGCGAGTCTGCTGCTCGACACCGCGCCTTACGCCGACATCGAGAAGCGGTTGTCGGACGATGCATCCGGCACTCACACGTTCCGCCATTCCGCGCGCGAATTGCTGGCACTGTCGGCCTGGCGGGCGAAGAACAACGACGCGGCGCGCAAGTGGCTCGACATGATCGGCGATGACCCGCAAAGCCCCGCAACGCTGCGTAGGCGTGCGGAAGCGTTGCTTGCGCTGTTGCCTCCGGCCGCGAAAAGTTAAGCCGATGCTGGTCCGATTTCCCAGACGCCATCTATCCCGTGCATTCACCGGCGCTATTCTGGTGAGTATTGCCAGCGTTCTGTCGGGTTGCGGAGGCGCGGCAAACAGCTTCGATCCGACCGACATGTTGAGCTTCCTCGACACCAAGAAGCCGCTACCCGGAACACGTCATCCGGTATTCCCGGAAGGCGTGCCGGGCGTCGAGCAGGGCGTGCCGAAGGAGCTTTACAAGGGCGCGCAGCAGAACGATCTCACGGCGACAGACCCTGCTACGCCGGGGGCCCCGTCTGCAGCAGGTCAGGCAAACGCAGCTCCGGCTGCCGCCGCAGCACCGCCGCCTGAAGAGAAACCGAAGAAGCGGGTACGCACCGCCAAGCGCAAGAGCATTACGGCGCCGCCGCCGGACGAAGCACCAGCAGCGGCCCCTTCACAACAGCAGCAGCAACCGGCTGCCCCCCAGCCTCAGCAGCAGCAATTGTCGCCATTCCCGGCGCCGTTGCCGAGCGGCAGCTTCTCGCATTAAATCCGCGTCGCGCGGCACTTGCATATGACCGCGTAAAGGGCGGACGGGATCGATCATGTCCTTCACCATTGCGATCATCGGCCGTCCCAACGTCGGTAAGTCGACGCTGTTCAACCGGCTGGTCGGACAAAAGCTCGCGCTGGTGGACGACCAGCCTGGCGTTACGCGTGATCGCCGCGAGGGGCTTGGTCGCCTTGGCGATCTCGAATTCACCATCATCGACACGGCGGGCCTCGATTCAGGGCCGCGCGGTTCGCTCACCGCGCGGATGCAGGAGCAGACCGAGACGGCGATCGCTGCGGCGGATGCGCTGATGTTCGTGATCGACGCGCGCGCGGGCCTCACGCCGAATGACCGTGCCTTCGCCGACTTTGCGCGCCGCGCCAACAAACCGGTGCTGCTGCTCGCCAACAAGAGCGAGGGTAAGCAGGGCGAAGCAGGCATCGCGGAATCCTATGCGCTCGGTCTGGGCGATCCGATCGGCATTTCCGCCGAGCACGGCGAGGGGCTAGGCGATCTGTATGACGCGCTGCGCGAATTGATGCCCGATCCGATCGATGATGAGGCGGACGAGGACGACCCAGACGGCGCGGAAGACTTCGAAGACGATCCCACGCGCCCGATCCGCGTCGCGGTGCTGGGTCGCCCCAATGCGGGCAAATCGACGCTCATCAATCATCTGCTCGGCGAGGAGCGGCTGCTGACGAGCCCGGAAGCGGGCACCACACGCGATTCCATCGCGGTAGATGTCGAATGGAAAGGCCGGAAGCTGCGGGTATTCGACACCGCGGGTTTGCGCCGGCGTTCGCGCATCGACGACAAACTCGAAAAGCTGTCGGTGTCGGATGCGCTGCGCGCGGTGCGCTTCGCCGAAGTCGTTGTGCTGGTGGTGGACGCGCAGAACCGCTTCGAGGAGCAGGATCTGCGACTGGCCGATCTTGTCGAACGCGAAGGCCGCGCTCTCGTGCTTGCCGTCAACAAATGGGATCTGGTGGAGCGCGCGCCGAGTGCGATCGGCAAGCTGCGCGAAACCGCCGATCATCTGCTGCCGCAGGTGCGCGGCGCGCCGGTGGTGGCGATTTCTGGCCTGATGGGAGAAGGCATCGACCGGCTGATCGGCGCGATCGAGAAAGCCTATGCCACCTGGAACAAGCGCATTCCCACCAGCGCGCTGAACCGCTGGTTCGAACAGGCGACGCGCAACAATCCGCCGCCCGCCGTGTCGGGCCGCAGGCTGAAGCTGAATTACGTAACGCAGACCAAAGCGCGGCCGCCTAGCTTCGTGGTGTTCTGTTCGCGCGCCGACGCTGTCCCGCAATCCTATCTGCGCTATCTCACAAATACATTGCGCGAGGCGTTTGATCTGCCGGGCACGCCGGTCCGCATCACGCTGCGCGAGAAGGCCAACCCGTTCGCACACAAGGCGAAGCGAAAATCGTAGCTTCCCTCACACCGGCGGACGGAAGTGCATCAGCGAGCGGGTGCGGTAGTCGTAGACCTTGCCGGTCTCGTTCCAGTCCGGCATGCACATCGGCAGGATGTATTCGGCGGCTTGCTCAGGCGTGTCGAGCGTCATCGGGTCCTCGCCCGGCATGACGGAGGCGCGCATGCGGGTGCGGATCGGTCCCGGATTGAACAGGTTGACGCGGATCTCGCTTGTCGCTGTCTCGTGCGCCCAGACCCGCGCCAGTGCTTCCAGCCCGGCCTTGGAAGCGGCGTAAGGTCCGCGATAGGCGCTGGCCTTGGAGGCAGTGCCGGAGGTGATGAACACCGCGCGGCCAGCATCCGAATGGATCAGCAATGGCTCCATGCAGCGGATCAGCTGGAAGTTCGCGGTAAGGTTGACCCCGATCGCGTCCATCCACGGCTTCAAATCAATATGGCCAAGTGGCGAGGAGGGGCCGGCGACGCCGGCATTGCCGATCAGGATGTCGAGCTTGCCGTGGCGGTCGTTCAGCGCGGCGCCCAGCCGTGCCACGCCGTCGTAATCGGTGATGTCGAGCGGGACCAGCGTGGTGCTGCCGCCTTCGCTGCGGATTTCATCGTCGAGTTCTTCCAAGCCGCCCTGCGTCCGCGCCACGGCGATGACATGGGCCCCAGCGCGGGCCAGCGCGCGCGCCGCTGCGTGGCCGATGCCGCGCGAGGCGCCGGTGACGAGAGCGATGCGGGAAGCGAGGGGTTTTGTCATTTTTAAACTCTTCAGCCTGCGTCATGCCCGGGCTCGTCCCCGGCATCCACGCCTTTGCGGCAGGTTTTACAGACGCCGGTGGCCGGGCGAAAGGGCGTTCACGCCCGTCTTCGACGGGCTATGCCCGGCCATGACGGGAGGGATGGTTATTGAGGGAGAAGACGGACGGCAGCTAGAAGGCTGACATGCTGACCGAACGTGCTTCATGGCGACAGATGCAGCCTGCCGATCTGCCCGCCGTCCATGCGCTGCAAGCGCTGATCCATCCGGCCTATCCGGAGGATGCGGCGGTATTCGCCGAGCGGCTGCGGCTTTATCCGCCGGGCTGCCGGGTGCTGGAAGGCAATGGGAGGCTCACGGCTTATGCCATCAGCCATCCGTGGCTTGACCGCGCGCCGCCGCAACTCAACACGCTGCTCGGCGAATTGCCGCCACAGCCTTCGACCTATTATCTCCACGACATCGCGTTGCTGCCCGAGATGCGGGGCACCGGTGCGGCGGCCGAAGTGGTGACATCGCTGGCCGAGCAGGTGCGGGCCGAGCGCCTGCCGTCACTATCGCTGATCGCAGTCAACGGTTCGGAAGGCTTCTGGCAGCGGCAGGGCTTTGCGGCAGTGGTGGACGATACACTTGCGGAGAAGCTGCGCAGCTATGGCGAAGATGCGCAGTTCATGATGCGAAGGCTTTGAGCGAACTCAGCTTGCTTCCGCCAGCAACGAGAGCTGGTGCTGCGGCTGTTCCACCTGCGTCTGGTCGGTGAGGTGGGTCGGATAGTCGCCGGTGAAGCAGTGATCCGAGAACTTCGGATTGGCCGGGTCGCGTCCCGGCTCGCCGACCGCGCGGTACATGCCGTCGATGGAGAGGAAGGCGAGAGAGTCCGCTCCGATGATGTCGCGCATTTCTTCCAGCGTATGCGTGGCCGCGAGAAGGCCGCCGCGGTCCGGCAGGTCGATACCGTAATAATCCGGGTGGATGATCGGCGGCGAGGCGAGGCGGAAGTGAACTTCCTTGGCGCCCGCGTCGCGCATCATGCGCACGATCTTCTTCGAGGTGGTGCCGCGCACCAGCGAGTCGTCGATCAGAATGATGCGCTTACCTTCGATCGCGGCGCGGTTCGGCGCGTGCTTCATGCGCACGCCGAGTTCGCGCACGCTCTGCGTCGGCTGGATGAAGGTGCGTCCGACATAGTGATTACGGATGATGCCGAGTTCGAACGGTACGCCCGATTCCTGGCTGTAGCCGATGGCGGCAGGGACGCCGGAATCCGGCACCGGCACGACCACGTCCACATCGACATGGCTTTCGCGGGCGAGCTGCGCGCCGAAGCCTTTGCGGACTTCATAAACGGAACGCCCGCCGACGACGGAATCCGGGCGGGCGAAATAGATGTACTCGAAGATGCAGGGGCGGGGCGGCTGCGGCGGGAAGGGTTTGTGAATCTCGGTACCCTTCTCGTCGAACACGATGACTTCGCCGGGCTCGATGTCGCGAACATATTTCGCGCCGATGATGTCGAGCGCGCAGGTCTCCGAAGCGAGGATCGGGCAGCCGTCAAGCTCGCCGAGCACCAGCGGGCGGATGCCGAGCGGGTCGCGTGCACCGATCAGCTTCTTGTTGGTGAGCGCCACCAGCGCGTAGGCGCCTTCTATGGCGCGCAGCGCCTCGATGTAACGCTCGATGAAGCGGGTGCGTTTGGAATGGGCGACGAGGTGGAGAACGACTTCGGTATCGGTGGTCGATTGCATCATCGCGCCCTGGCGGACCAGTTCGCGGCGCAACGACAGGCCGTTGGTGAGGTTGCCGTTATGGGCGATGGCGAAGCCGCCGGCGTTGAGCTCGGCGAACAGCGGCTGCACATTGCGCAGGATGGTTTCGCCGGTGGTGGAATAGCGGACGTGGCCGATGGCGTTGTCGCCGGGAAGACGGTCGATTACGGCTGCGCGGGAGAAGGTGTCGCCGACGAGGCCGAGGCGGCGTTCAGAGTGGAAGCGGTGGCCGTCGAAGGAGACGATACCGGCGGCTTCCTGGCCGCGATGCTGGAGGGCGTGAAGTCCGAGGGCGGTGATGGCGGCGGCGTCGGGATGACCGTAGATGCCGAAGACGCCGCATTCTTCCCGTAGCGTGTCGCCTTCGCCGTGCAGATCGATATCGCGCTGGTCGCGTTCGCCTGTGGCGGCCGTGCTACCGGAGAAGTTGTTCATCGTGTCACCAAGCCTCCGCGCCATTGAGACGATATCTAGCTGAAACCACCACCCGATTCCCAAGCATCATGGCCTACAGTTAACGCCCCGTGGCTTTGCCGTCGATTAACGACTTCATCCCGTCGCGCTCCGACTTGGCATAGCCGCCGGGGTCCGACGGGTTCTCCGTCCGGTTGTCCGGAGCGGAATCGGCCGGCTCGTCTTCCGGCTTGGTTTTCTTGAACCGTTTCAAGATGGTATTTTCAGGGTCGTCCGGCAAGAGCGACAAAAGCCAATCGCCGGTTCCTTGCAGCACAACACGCGATTTTGCGCCGCGAACCCAGTCGGGCTGCTGCTTCTCGGGTACCAGCCATGCAAAAAACAGGAAGGCCACGACCATGATGAGCAAGCCGCGAGCGAGGCCGAACAGGAAGCCGAGGGTGCGGTCGAGCGCACCGATTCGCGAATCCAGGATCATGTCGGAGATGCGCACGGTGACGATCGACACCACGATCAGCGTGACGATGAAGATGCCGGCGACGACGGCGACGGTCGCGAGCGTGTCGCTGGCGATGTAGGTCTTCGCTGTCGGAAGAAGTTTCTGGTAGGCGTAAAGGGTGGTGAGCGCCGCCGCGCCCCAGGCCGTGATCGATAGTACCTCGCGCACGAAACCGCGGATCATCGCAAGCAGGCCGGAGAGCAGAAGAACGGCGAGGACGATGATATCGAGTAGCGTGATCGGCATCGGAGAGGCTGTTCCAGTTATGGCGGTGGCCCGAATCGCAGGGCTCACCGGATTTCAGGAGACGGCGTAGCGGCGCGGCCCGCAAGCCGCGCGCGCGTTGTATAACCAGCCATTTTTCGGGCGTCACGCGGTGTGGACCCGTAGAGGCATCAAATCGGGAACTCGAGGCGGATTTTTCCCCGCCTGTGGCTTTTCAAACCGTCCATGTGGCGCCATCCGGCGGTGAATATTTCAAATTTTACCCATGGATCTATCCCTGAGCGGCGGGACGCAAACGCTTCTCGCTGCGGGCCGCGATGTCCGCCACCAGCGAGGTCAGTGAATTGACGGTGTTCAGGCTCAATCCGACATCGCCAGCGCCTGCATCGCCGCGCGCTGTGTCCGGCAGCACCGCGCGGGCGAAGCCAAGCTTGGCCGCTTCCTTCAGGCGTGCGGAGGATTGTGCGACCGGGCGCACAGCACCTGATAGCGAGATTTCCCCGAAATAGACGGCATCGACCGGCAGCGGTGCGTTGGCGAGCGAGGAGACGAGGGCGGCCGCCGCGGCAAGGTCAGCGGCGGGCTCCTGGATGCGCAGACCGCCCGCGACATTGAGGTAGACATCGTGGCCCGAGAGCTTGATGCCGCAATGGGCTTCCAGCACCGCCAGCACCATGGAGAGGCGGCTCGGATCCCAGCCGACCACGGCACGGCGCGGTGTGCCGAGCGAGGTCGGCGCGACCAGCGCCTGCAATTCCACCAGCACCGGGCGTGTGCCTTCGATCCCTGCGAACACCGCCGTGCCCGGGCTGCCGAGATCGCGCTCCGAAAGAAACAGTTCGGACGGGTTGGTGACCTCGCGCAGGCCAAGCCCAGTCATCTCGAACACGCCGATCTCGTCGGTGGGGCCGAAGCGGTTCTTCACCGAGCGCAGGATACGGAACTGTTGCGAGCCTTCACCCTCGAAAGACAGCACGGCATCGACCATGTGCTCGACGACGCGGGGGCCGGCGATCTGGCCGTCCTTGGTGACGTGACCGACGAGGATGAGGGCCGCGCCAGATTTCTTGGCAAAGCGAATGAGTGCCTGCGCCGAAGCGCGAACCTGCGTCACGGTGCCGGGCGCGGATTCCACCGTATCGGTCCACATCGTCTGGATCGAATCGATCACCACGAGCCGGGGAGGCGTGCCTTCTGAAAGGGTTGCGATGATATCTTCAACCGAAGTCTCGGCGGCAAGCTGGACGGCGGCGTCGGCAAGGCCAAGCCTTGCCGCCCGCAGCCGCACCTGCGCCACGGCTTCCTCGCCCGAGATATAGACGGCGCGATGGCCCGCGCGGGCCAGCATGCTGGTAGCCTGTGTCAGAAGGGTTGATTTACCGATGCCGGGATCTCCCCCGACCAGCAGCACCGAGCCGCGCACGAAGCCGCCGCCGGTGACGCGGTCGAGTTCCGCCATCCCCGACGGAAGACGCGGGGCCTGCTGGGATTCGCCCGTCAGTGTTTCCAGCGTGAACAGGCGGCCCTTGCGCTTCGGGCGGATGCTGGAGGGCATGGCGGCGGCCGCAATCGAGTCCTCTTCGGACAGCGTGTTCCACTCGCCGCAGCCTTCGCACTTGCCTTGCCACTTGGTGTAGGCCGAGCCGCAATTCTGGCAGACGAAGGAGGGAAGGTTTTTGGCCATCGGGAGCCCCAGACAGATATGTTCTATCTTTGTTCTTATTCGAGTTAAAAAGTCAACCCATGGCCTGAAAGGTAGGGGTCAGGCCGAGGACTTTTCCGGAGCCGTTTTCGAATCTTGACTGACGCTGCCCCGGTAGTCGCGCGCGTAGCGGCGGCCGAGGCTGGTCAGCACCTCGTAGCCGATGGTGCCGAAATGGTGCCCGAGTTCATCGAGGGTCAGGCCTTCGCCGATCAGGGTGATGAAGTGACCGCGCCGTATGCCGCCGTGCGGCACGTCGGTGATGTCGATCGCCATCAGGTCCATCGAGATGCGGCCGACGATGGGGCAGCGCTGGCCCGCGACAATCGCCTGCGCGCTGCGGGTTCCTTCGATGCCGCTCGCGGCGCGGAAATAGCCGTCGGCATACCCGGCGCTGACGATGGCAAGCCGCGTCGGCCGCTTGGCGTGCCACAATGCGCCATAGCCGACCGTCTCGCCCTTGGGCACGTTGCGGATTTGCGCGATGCGAACCTTGAGGCCGACCACAGGCTGCATCGGGTTGTCGGCTTCCGGCGTGGGGTTGACGCCGTAGAGCGCAGCACCCGGCCGCACCATGTCCATGTGGAAGTGCGAGCCGAGAAAGATGCCGGACGAATTCGCCAGCGAAGCGGTGATGCCGCTGAATTCGGATGCGACGCTCCGGAAGGCGGCGAGCTGGCGCGCGTTCATTGCGTTGCTCATGTCCTCGGCGCAGGCGAGGTGGCTCATCACCAGCGCGATGCCGTGATCGGCTTGCTTGATGCGCGGTACCAGCCCGCGCGCCTCGTCGGGGGTGAAGCCGAGGCGGTTCATGCCGGTGTCGATCTGGAGCGCGGCGAGGCCGGTCCAGCCGCGGGTGCGCCGGAACGCATCCCATTCCGCAAGCTCGTTAAGATCGCCGATCACGGGACGGCAATCAATCTTGGCGAAATCGTCTCCACAATTGGCGAAGAAACCATCGAGCACGTAGATCGCGGCTTTTGGCGCGGCCTCGCGTGCGCGCTTCGCTTCATCGAGGGTTGCCACGAAGAACGTCTTGCAGCCGATGCTGACGAGTTTGCGCGTCACGGGTGTGAGTCCGCAGCCATAGGCGTCGGCCTTGACCACGGCGGAGCATTCCGCCGGCACAGCGCGGCTCTCCAGCGCCTTCCAGTTCGTGGCGAGCGCGTCGAGATCGATGGTCAGGACGCCGGGCGTTCCCTGCAACGTGTGCGCATCGATCTGGACTGAGGTATCGGGAAAGGGTGTCATGAAAGGACGCGGCTGGAGGCGAAGATCAGCCTCTCATATCACGCTTCCCGCGCCAAAGATCAAATATGCGTTGGCATGTGGTCGTCTTCGACGAGATCGGCGAAGCGCGTGACGCTGGAATCGAAATGCAGCTTGATGGTGCCGGTCGGGCCATGGCGCTGCTTGCCGATGATGACTTCGGCCTTGCCGTGAACCAGCGACATTTCCAGTTGCCATTTTTCGTGTTCCGGCGTGCCGACCTTCGGTTCCTTGTTCTGCAGGTAGTACTCCTCGCGGAATACGAACAGCACCACGTCGGCGTCCTGCTCGATCGAGCCGGATTCACGAAGGTCGGCGAGTTGCGGGCGCTTGTCGTCACGCGCTTCGACCTGACGCGAGAGCTGCGAAAGCGCGATGATCGGAACATTCAGCTCCTTCGCCAGCGCCTTCAGGCTGGTGGTGATCTCGGTGATTTCCTGCACGCGGTTGTCGGAACGCTTGCCCGAACCTGACAGGAGCTGGATGTAGTCGATGATCAGAAGATCGAGGCCCTTCTGCCGCTTCAGCCGCCGTGCCCGCGCCATCAGTTGCGCGATTGACAGGCCGCCGGTGTCGTCGACGTGGAAGGGCAAATGCTGCATTTCGATGGCGTGGTCGCGGATCTTGTCGAAATCGCTTTCGGTGATGCCGCCGCGCCGGATCGAGCTTGAGGAAACGCCGGTGCGCTCGGAGAGAATACGGGTGGCGAGCTGTTCGGCCGACATTTCCAGCGAGAAGAAACCGACCACGCCGCCATTGACGGATTTCGTCGTCCCGTCGGGCTGCAACTCGCCCTGCCAGGAACGGGCGACGTTATAGGCGATGTTGGTGGCGAGTGCGGTCTTTCCCATAGCCGGGCGTCCGGCGAGGATGATGAGGTCGGACGGCTGCAATCCGCCCATCTTGGTGTCCATGTCGCGCAGGCCCGAGGCGAGGCCGGAGAGATTGCCGTCGCGCGCATAGGCCTTGGCCGCCATGTCGATGGCGACCGTCAGGGCCTGTCCGAATTTCTGGAAGCCGCCGTCATACTGGCCTTGCTCGGCCAGCTCGTAGAGCCGCCGCTCGGCATCCTCGATCTGCGCGCGTGGCGCGAAGTCCACCGGCGCGTCATAGGCGACGTTGACCATGTCCTCGCCGATGCGGATCAGGTCGCGGCGCTGGGAGAGGTCGTAAATCGTGCGGCCGTAATCCTGCGCGTTGATGATGGTCGTCGCTTCGGCGGCGAGGCGGGCGAGGTACTGGCTGACCGTGATGCCGCCGAGATCGGTGTCGGCGGGCAGGAAGGTTTTCAGCGTCACCGGCGTGGCGACCTTGCCCGCGCGGATCAGGCTTGACGCCGTCTCAAAGATCACCTGATGGATCGGCTCGAAGAAGTGCTTCGGCTCGAGGAAATCCGAAACGCGGTAGAACGCGTCGTTGTTGACGAGGATCGCGCCGAGCAGGCTCTGTTCCGCCTCGATGTTGTGGGGCGCAGTGCGGTAGGCCGGTGCGCCGGCTTCGGGCGCGAGCTTGACAATGTTCGAGTCGGAAACGGCCATGGTGTTCAGATGCGCTTTCAAGTCGGAAGAGGCGGGCAGGTATCAAGCACCTGCACCGCAAGGGGCGTAAGTCAGAACTGACTTTATGCCCGATTCTCACACCCGGCCGGGGAAACCCTGTTTCCCTGTAATTCCACTTGCTATTCGCCGGCGATTTGGAGTGGGGGAGCTTTTGCAGCTTCCAGCCCGCGCAGTCGCTGTTCCTCCCGCGTGATGTAGTCGCGGGTAATCGGAACCACGCCTTGCCGTTTGCTGAGCTGAATCTGGAACACCATCATGTTCTGCTTGCGGAAACTCATCTCCGAGCAGGCGAGATAGAAGCGCCACATCCGCACGAAGCGCTCGTCATAAATGCGTGCGGCTTCTTCCTGCTGGGCAAGGAACCGTTCGTGCCAGGCTTTCAGCGTGTCGGCGTAATGCAGGCGGAGGATTTCGATGTCATCCACCAGAAGGCCCGAGCGCTCGATCCTGGGCAGCACTTCCGACAGCGCCGGAATATAGCCGCCGGGGAAAATATACTTGGCGACCCATGGGTTGGTGATGTCCGGTCCCTCGGAGCGGCCGATGGCATGCAGCACCATCACGCCGTCATCCTTGAGCAGTTCGGCGCAACGATCGAAATAGGTCTGGTAGTGGTCGATACCGACATGCTCGAACATGCCCACCGAAACGATCCGGTCGAACGGACCCGGCACCTTGCGATAATCCTCGAGCAGGAATTTGGCGCGCTGTGACAGCCCCTTGGCCTTGGCGCGCTGGTTCGACATCTCGAACTGCTCGTTGGATAGAGTGACGCCGGTGACGAGGCCGCCTGCGATTTCCGCGATATAGAGCCCAAGGCCGCCCCAGCCGGAGCCGATGTCGAGCACGTGCTGATCCGGTTGCACCAGCAGCTTGGCGGTGACATGGCGGCGCTTGGCCAACTGGGCCTCGTCGAGCGACATGTCCGGCTGCTCGAAATAGGCGCAGCTATATTGCCGGTCGGAATCGAGAAAGAGCGAGTAGATCCGGCTGTCGAGATCGTAATGGCTCTGGATGCGGCGCTTCGCCAGACCCATCGGATTGAACTGATGCCACCTGCGGATCAAAAAGCGCTGCAGGTGATGGAGCTTTGCCCAGCCGGGCAGGTCGTAGGGTTGGCCAAGCACCACGGCGAGGACGTCGGTGATCGATCCTTGCTCGATCACGAGTTCGCCATCCATGTAGATCTCGCCGAAGGTCATCTCCGGATCGAGTAGCAACCTGCGTTGTGCCGAGGGGGTGGTGAAGCGGACCGTGACCGGTGTGCCGGTCCCGTCGCCGCACGTGAAGGACTGGCCGTCAGCGGTGATAAAAGTGATTGAACCGTAGCGGAAAAACCGGCGGAGAACGGATTTCAGCAAAAAGCTCATGGGCAGTGGCCTTGGCTCTAATGTGCTATTCTTATTGAACGGGCCCCACGGCCCAAAGTTTCCCCCTTCTTGCCCGCTCCTTCAAGCCCGAATAGAGGGCAGGAGTGGCCATGCCGCATCACTGCAATCTTACCTAGAGTGTTGCATTCTCAACGTTTCCATCCGGCGGATTATCCGCTAAGGATTTGTCATACGATCATTTGACCTCCCGGTATGACGATGCCGGTCGAGCAATTTCTGGAGACCATCTATGTCGAGGCGAGCGCTCACTCTGGCGGCGGCGGTGCTTTGGATGAGCGCTGCCGGTCCGGCGGCAGCGCAAAATCTCGAGGCCGGTAAAACCCCGGCCCAGATTTTTGCCGCGACATGCGCGGTCTGCCACAAGAGCCCCCATGGGCTGCTTAAGAGCGTGGCGCCCGGATCGCTCCCCGGTTTCCTGCGCCAGCACTATACGACGAGCACCGGGATGGCGGGCGCGATGAGTGCTTACGTCCTGTCGAACGGCGCCGCGAACAGGCGCGCCGGTGACGACCTTACGCGCGAGGGACGCGAGTTGACGGCGCCGAAGCCGCGGGAGCGGGATGCCGAGCCGAAGGAAAGACAAGAACGGCATATCGGGGCCGAGAAGCCCGCACACGGGCACGCCGCCAAGCCGAAGGACGAAGGAGCGGGTGAAGTCGACGCCAAGGGTAAAAAGCCCAAGGTTGACAAGCGTAAGCCGAAGAATGCTCCGGCAAAGGATGAGCCGAAGGATACCTCCAGGCCAAAATCCGATACTGCTTCCCAGCCGAAGCCGGAAACGCCTGCGGCCGAGAACAGCAAGCCTGCCGCGGCGCCGGAAAAGCCTGCGGAATCCGCCACACAGCCTGAGACCAAGCCTGCCGTGTCTGCTCCTGACGCCGCAGCGGACGCCCCCGTGAAGAAGCCGGATGAGGAGAAGCCTGCCTCCTCGAATATGCCGGTCTTCAACGTCGAGCCCAAACCGGAGGCGAAGCCGGATTCCAAATCCGAGGCTCCGGCTGCTCCGGAAAAGCCGGCGGCGCCGGTTTCGCAATAATATCCATCAGTCTGAAAGCGGTCGGCTCTGCGCCCATCGCCTTCAAAAGCGCATGAAAAAATCCGGCCCGTTTCCGGACCGGATTTGATGATGATTGCAATGGAGCGAAGCTTACTGCTCGCTCGGTGCTTCCGGTGCTTCGATCCGGTCCTGGGCTTCCGGGTCGAAGAATTCGCCGGCCGCAGCGATCGCTTCTGCCGCCGCGTCCTGATCTTCCTGGCGGGTGCTGATGTCTTCGCCACGGTTGATGCGCTCGGCTTCCGCCTCGCTGCGGGCCACGGTGGCGGTCACATGAATCTCGACCTCGGGGTGAACGGCGATCGTGATCTTGTGCTGGCCGATCTCCTTGATCGGGTGTTCGAGCAGAACCTGATGACGGTTGAGCGAAACGCCGTCGGCAGCCAGCGCCGCCATGATGTCGCGCACCGAAACCGAGCCGAAGAGCTGGCCGCTTTCGGCGGCCTGGCGGATGACGATGACGTTGCGGCCCTCGATCTTCTCGGCAACCTTGCTGGCTTCGCCCTTGGCCGCGATGTTCTTGGCTTCGAGGTCGGCCTTCATGCCTTCGTATTTGGAACGGTTCGCCTCGGTCGCGCGCAGCGCCTTGTGGCGCTTGAGCAGGAAATTGCGGGCATAGCCGTTTTTGACGTTCACGATGTCGCCCATCTGGCCGAGTTTGGCGACGCGTTCGAGTAGAATGACTTCCATGATGTTCTCCTTGGCAAAGACTGGATAGAGGGATTTCTTGAGGTGACGGTTGAAGTTCAGTTGGGGTCTGGCAGGCTGTGCTGTTTCCGCCAGTAGCGTCTGCGAATGCCGAAGGCGGCGTCGGCAAGGCCGAGCACGATCGCGCCTGCGAGCGGCCAGCCGATGAAAGCGGTGAGGGCGTAGATGCCGCTCAGCATGAAGGAGCGTCCCGCCATGGTCTGGCTGACGGTGTGCAGAACGGCAAAGCCGGTCATGCCATAGGCGAGCAGCAGTGAAGCGCTGACGATCTTGGCGACCAGCGCGGTTAGCCCGCCGAAGAAGCAGAGCACGATGGCGATCGCGAGCGCGGCCATCACCGGCCGCGGCATCTCGGTCGTGCGCAGGTCTGGCCACGGGCGCTTCAGAAGCTGCGAGGTCTGAGCGATCTTGGCCGCAAGCCACAGATTGAGCGTCAGAGTCAGCATCGCGACCAGCGCGGCCGCGCCGGGGGCGATCGCAACCAGTGCCTCGATGACGGGATCAGGCGTGGTGCCATGGGCGACCCCACCCTGGTTCGCAACGTCGGAGAGGTGCGTCAGGCTCTTCCGCATAACCGCCATGATCGTGTCGACGTCGGTGCCAAGGGTCAGAAGTGCCCCGGCGGTGGTGAGAGCCGCAAAGCCTGCGGTCCAGACTAGGATGCGGCCGACCGGGTACCAGTCGAGCGCGGACGGAGGCGTGTAACCATCATCGTGAGCACGTGCGAGCAGCGCGAGATGGCCGAGCCAGAGCGCGGGCAGGGCGACCATGACGCCATAGGCCAGCATGTACATCGGCCCGAAGACGGCGCCGAGGCCGAGCACCGCAGCCGCGCCGGCGATGAATCCGCTCCGCGATCCCCAGCCGAGCGCGACCACCATCAGCGGCAATGGTGCGAGATAGAACAAGGCAAGCGACAGCACCGCGCCCGATGCGATCGAGGCGAACATCATGGCCGACGCAAGCGCGGCCGCCAGTGCAATGAGAATCGTCGTTGCCATCATCAGCTGTCCCGCCCCCTTCGAGCGGTTAGAGGCTGTTTGCCCCAACCATCCACGACTGCTGTCGCCGCCGTGTTATGAAAATCGCTCCTCATGGAGCGCGAAGTTTGCTCCTCATCCCGTGGGATGAGGAGCGGAATTATTCGCCTTAGCGGATCACGTAAGGCAGAAGACCCAGGAACCGCGCGCGCTTGATGGCACGGGCGAGTTCGCGCTGCTTCAGCGCGGACACGGCCGTGATGCGGCTCGGCACGATCTTGCCGCGCTCGGATACGTAACGCATCAGCAGCTTGGAATCCTTGAAGTCGATCTTCGGCGCGTTCGGACCCGTGAACGGGCAGGTCTTGCGACGGCGGAAGAACGGGCGGCGTGCACCAGCGTCAGCCATGTCTCTTACTCCTCTACCGATGCGGTTTCGTCATCACGCGAACGGCGCGGGCCGCGCTCGGAGCGGAAGCCGCCATCGCGGTCGCCGCCACGGCCACCAAAGCCGCCGCCACGGTCGTCGCGTTCGCGATCACGGTCGGCCTTGCGCATCATTGCGGACGGACCTTCCTCGAGTTCGTCGACACGCACGGTCAGATAACGAATGATGTCTTCGTTGATGCGCTCCTGACGCTCGATCTCGGAAACGATCGCAGCCGGGCCGTCGATGTTCAGCAGCACGAAGTGAGCCTTGCGGTTCTTGTTCATGCGGTAGGTGAGCGAACGCACGCCCCAGTTCTCGGTCTTGGCAACCTTGCCGCCGAGACCTTCGATCACGCCGGTGATCTGGGTGGTGAATTCTTCGACCTGTTGGGCACTCGCGTCCTGGCGCGCGAGGAAAACATGCTCGTAAAGAGGCATGGGAGTCCTTTCCTGTGTTAGCGCGGGTCCTGGCGGCAAGCCCTTCGAGACCTTCGGAAAGGACCTCGATATTGCTCAGAAGGCGGAAGCACGGGACGACGGACCGACTGGCCCTGTCCCATCAACCCAATTTCGTTGTTGAAATGAAGGTTGCTGAGACCGTCCGTTCAGCTCCCGGCCGGGATCCACGGATGCGCGCTTTATAGGTGATTTGCGGCGGTTGGCAAGGGACTAGAGAGGCGGTTTGAGCCGGATTTGGCCCGAAAATCGAGACGTTTACGGTGGTTTTGAGGGGGCATGCTCTCAAAATCGGGGATTTGCCGGCAGTTCCGTGTCGTCAGCTTGACAGCCCCCGGCCTGGCGGTGTCTTACCACCCCACGTTTGGGAGGCCTTTATGACGGCAGCATTTACATTTCCGGGACAGGGCTCACAGGCCGTCGGCATGGGCAAGGCGCTCGCCGAGGCGTTTCCGGCTGCGCGCGCGGTATTCGACGAGGTGGATTCGGCGCTCGGCCAGAAACTCAGCACCGTGATCTGGGAAGGGCCAGCCGAAGCTCTCCAGTTGACCGAGAACACCCAGCCCGCGCTGATGGCGATGTCACTTGCGACCCTGCGGGTGCTGGAAGCGGAGGCGGGGATCGATCTTGCGCGTGACGCTGCGTTCGTGGCGGGCCATTCGCTCGGCGAATATTCGGCGCTGGCTGCGGCTGGCAGCCTCTCGATTGCTGATACGGCGCGGTTGTTGCGGATTCGCGGCACGGCGATGCAGAAGGCGACGCCGGTGGGTGTCGGCGCGATGGCGGCCTTGCTCGGCCTCGATTACGAGACCGCCGTGGCGGCAGCCGATGAGGCCGCACAGGGGCAGGTCTGTCAGGCGGCGAACGACAATGGCGGCGGTCAGGTCGTGGTGTCCGGCGACAAGGCTGCGGTCGAACGCGCTGTCGAGATCGCGAAAGCTAAAGGCGCCAAGCGCGCCATGCTGCTGCAGGTGTCCGCGCCGTTCCATTGCCGCCTGATGCAGCCGGCTGCCGACGCGATGGCGGAGGCGCTTGCGAAGGTCACCGTCAACAAGCCGGTGGTCCCGGTGGTTGCAAACATCCTCGCGGGTCCGGTCACTGATCCCGATCAAATTCGAAAGCTGTTGGTGGAGCAGGTCACCGGCACGGTGCGCTGGCGCGAAAGCGTCGCTTATATGGCCGCCCACGGCGTCACGCATTTTCTGGAGATCGGTTCGGGCAAGGTGCTTACCGGCCTCGTCAAGCGTATCGCGGATGGTGCCGTCGGTGTCGCGGTTGGTGGTCCCGGTGATATTGCCACTGCAAAGGATGCGATCGCCGCCGCGCGCGGGTGATTTCAGGGAGAATTTCAATGTTCGATTTGACAGGCAAGACCGCGCTAGTCACTGGCGCGACCGGCGGCATCGGAAATGCGATCGCCAAGGCGTTGCACAAGCAGGGTGCGACGGTTGCGATTTCAGGCACGCGGCGCGAAGTGCTCGACACGCTCGCCGGTGAGTTGAAGGAGCGCGTCCACGTTCTGCCGTGCAACCTGTCCGACAAGGATCAGGTCGAAGCGCTGGTGCCCGCTTCCGAGAAGGCGATGGGGCAACTGGACATCCTTGTGGCGAATGCGGGCATCACCAAGGACAACCTTTTTGTGCAGCTGCGCGACGAGGACTGGGATCAGGTGATCGACGTCAATCTCACCGCGACCTTCCGCCTGGCGCGTGCTGCGACCAAATTGATGATGCGTAAGCGTTTCGGCCGCATCATTGGCATCACCTCCGTGGTCGCCGTCACCGGCAATGCGGGGCAAGTCAACTACGTGTCGTCGAAAGCGGGCCTGATCGGCATGATGAAGTCGATCGGTCAGGAATATGCGCGGCGGAACGTCACCGCGAATTGCATTGCACCCGGTTTTATTGCGACTGCGATGACGGCTGCACTGAACGACAAGCAGAAGGAGGGTATCCTTGCCAAGGTTCCGGCAGGACGGCTCGGCTCGCCCGACGACATCGCCGCGGCCGCTGTCTATCTGGCGTCGAACGAGGCGGCCTACGTCACCGGCCAGACCATCCATGTCAATGGTGGAATGGCAATGATTTGAGGGCTTTAGGGGAGTCGCTGTGTCGTTTTATGACGGTTTGGCGGTTGCTCCCGGCTTGGCCAAGTCCCCCGATCTGTGCTATTCGGATGTTGTCTCGTTGCGCGATTTCCGGTCGCATGGGGGAAAGTTTTCGACCGGTCAGACTTCAGGATCGGGGCGGATTCGCTGCAAAATGGCTGGCTGTTTTGTGGTGAGCGCGCAAGGGAAGAACGTCATTGCAGGAAATCAAAACCCTGTATATTCCCGATGCGCCATCTGTTGAGGTTCGCAGGGGACTGACGGTCTGCGGGTGCGCGGATCGAACTGGGCGGGCGGCATAGAGTTTTAGAAGGTCAACACCGGCTCGTATCGTTTTACGATCGGGTTAAACGAAGCAAACACGAGGTTGAAACGATGAGTGAGATTGGCGAGCGCGTGAAGAAGATCGTTGTGGAGCACCTCGGTGTCGAACCGGAGAAAGTGGTGGATACCGCGAGCTTCATCGACGACCTCGGCGCCGACAGCCTCGACACTGTCGAACTGGTGATGGCTTTCGAAGAAGAATTCGGTTGCGAGATTCCGGACGACGCGGCGGAAACCATCCTGACGGTTGGCGACGCCACCAAGTTCCTTGAAAAGAACGCGAAGAGCTAAGCTCCTTCTGCGGTAGCTGATGTCGGCGGGTTGTTGCGCGCAACGGCCCGCCGTCTTTCTGTTTGGCACATCGGAGCATCGGACATGAGGCGAGTGGTCGTCACCGGCCTCGGCATGGTTTCGCCGCTGGGTGGCGGCGTCGAGCCGACCTGGAAACGCATCCTCAACGGTGAAAGCGGCGCACGGAAGATCGAACATTTCGATGTTTCCGACCTGACCAGTCAGATTGCCTGCGTCGTGCCGCGCGGCGACGGCACCGACGGCACTTTCAATCCCGATCAGTGGATGGAGCCGAAAGAGCAGCGCAAGGTTGATGACTTCATCATCTTCGCGATGGCGGCTGCATCCGAAGCGCTCAACGACGCCGGCTGGCATCCGTCCACCGAGGAAGAACGCTGCGCCACCGGCACGCTGATCGGCTCCGGCATCGGCGGTATCGAGGGCATTGGCGAGACGGCGGTGCTGTTGCATGAGCGCGGCCCGCGTAAAGTCTCGCCGTTCTTCATTCCGGGACGTCTCATCAATCTTGCCTCCGGTTACGTCTCGATCCAGCACGGCCTCAAGGGTCCGAACCACTCGGTGGTCACCGCGTGCTCCACAGGCGCGCACGCCATCGGCGATGCATCGCGGCTGATCATGCTTGGCGACGCCGACGTGATGGTGGCAGGTGGCGCGGAATCGCCGGTCAATCGTCTGGCGATGGCGGGCTTCTGCGCGCTGCGGGCGATGTCCACGAAATTCAACGACAGGCCGACCGCTGCGTCGCGGCCCTATGATGTCGATCGCGACGGCTTCGTGATGGGCGAGGGCGCAGGCATTGTCGTGCTTGAGGAATACGAGCACGCCAAAAAGCGCGGTGCGAAGATCTACGCCGAAATCGTCGGTTACGGCCTCTCCGGCGATGCCTATCACATCACCGCACCGGCTTCCGATGGCGATGGCGCCTATCGCTGCATGAGTGCTGCGATGAAGCGCGCGGGATTGCTTGCATCCGACATCGATTACATCAACTCCCACGGCACCTCGACGCCGCTTGGCGACGAGATCGAACTGGGTGCGGTGCAGAAGCTGCTCGGCAATACGGCCTCCAGGGTATCGATGTCGTCGACCAAGTCCTCGATCGGCCATCTGCTCGGCGCAGCGGGAGCCGTGGAGGCGATCTTCTGCGTGCTGGCGCTGCGCGACAATATGGCGCCTCCGACGCTGAATCTCGACAATCCGTCGATCGAGACCGCTATCGATCTCGTGCCGCACAAGGCCAAATCGCGCGAAATCAATGTCACTTTGTCGAACTCGTTCGGCTTTGGCGGCACCAATGCATCGTTGATCATGAAGCGGGTGGTGAACTGAGGGAAATACCTCGGCTTCACCGCAGGAGAACTTTCGGTCATATTGCGATCCCAAGTTTGTGCGAGAGATCGGGCCAGAACGGATTCGGATTTCGGACATGAGTCAAAGGCCTCCCATTGAACCGCGCAGTCCGCGGGCGGCGTTAGAGCCGCAGCAGGTTCCGCCTCCGAAGCGTTCCGACAGCGCGCGCAATCCCTTCGTGATTGCGGGCAACGCCATCATCACGATTCTGCTGGTGGTGATCCTCGGCGCGGGCGGTCTTTACATCTACGGCAAGCAGATGCTGACCGCGAAAGGTCCGCTGACCGCCGACAAGGTCGTCAATATTCCGCCACGCGCGGGCATGACCGACATTGGCGACATCCTGCTGCGAGAGGGTGTCATCAAGGCGGATCGCTGGACCTTTATCGGCAGCGTGCTGGCGCTCAACGCGCGCACCTCGCTCAAATCGGGCGAATTCCTGTTCCAGAAGAATGCGAGCCTGTCGGATGTCATCGGCACCATCGTCGATGGCAAGGTGGTGCAGCATGCCTTCACCATTCCGGAAGGGCTGACATCGGAACAGATCGTTCAGCGGTTGCAGGATAACGACATCTTCTCGGGTTCGCTGCGCGAAGTGCCGCGCGAGGGCACGCTGCTGCCGGACACTTACAAGTTTCCGCGCGGTACCCCGCGCGAGCAGGTGATCCAGCGCATGCAGCAGGCGCAGAAGCGGCTGCTCGCGGAAGTCTGGGAGCATCGCAATCCCGATCTGCCGCTGCGGTCGCCCGATCAGCTTGTGACGCTGGCCTCTATCGTTGAGAAAGAAACCGGCCGCGCCGATGAGCGCAGCCGCGTCGCTTCGGTCTTCGTCAACCGGCTGCGCCAGCGCATCAAGCTGCAGTCCGATCCGACCATCATCTATGGCCTTGTCGGCGGCAAGGGTACGCTCGGACGGCCGATCAAGCGCAGTGAGATCCAGCAGCCGACGCCGTACAACACCTACGTCATTGAGGGACTGCCGCCAGGCCCGATCGCCAATCCGGGGCGTGCCTCGCTGGAAGCGACCGCCAACCCCGCGCGCACGCGTGATCTCTATTTCGTGGCCGACGGCACCGGTGGGCATACGTTCACCGAGAACTACAACGAGCACCAGAAGGCGGTGGCGAAGCTTCGCTCGATTGAGCGTCAGCAGAACGACGCTGCCGAGCCGGACGACGTGCCGCCTCCGGTCGCGGTCCCGTCCGGCGCGCCCACCGAGCCCGCTGCAGCGCAGCCTCCGGCCGCGCCTGCCAGGCGCGCGGCGCCGAAGGCCGCTCCGAAATCATCCCACGGCAAGCAATCGCTCGCTCCCAAGGCCAGCGATGCGTGGGCGGGCGTAACCTCGGCGGCACCGAAGGCCCGCAAGCCTGCGTCCCACGCCAAGCCGGTCCCGCCGTCGGCCAACGCTGCGGCGGATGCGGCTTCCGCAACGCGCTGAATTCCAGGCAATTCGCAAGAAATTCTCAAGGGACGGGCGCCAAAACGTCTGCACCATGGCCCAATTCGGGGTATGGTCCGCGGCGGTTCACGCACAGCGAATCCACCTGATCTGGACGGAGTTTTTCGACAATGGCGTTGTCGAGCATGACCGGCTTTTCGCGAAGCCACGGCACCAGCGGACTTTATACGTTCGAGTGGGAATTGAAGTCGGTCAACGCCAAGGGTCTGGATCTGCGTGTGCGCCTGCCGCAGGGATGGGACGATCTCGAAGGTACTGTGCGCAAACGGGTCGGTGAGGCGGTGTCGCGCGGCACAGTCTACGCCAACCTCAACGTCAAGCGGGCGGGCTCTGCGGCGGTCGCGCGCATCAACGAGGACGTTCTCGCTTCGGTTCTCGACGCGGCGCGAGGACTGGCATTGAGAGCAGGCGCGTTGCCGCCAACCGTTGACGGTCTGCTCGCGGTCAAGGGCGTGATCGACATTGTCGAGCCGGAAAGCGGGGAGGCTGAAATTGCCACGGCCAAGGCCGCTGCTATCGCGGCGTTCGAGACGGCACTGTCCGGCCTCGTCGAGATGCGCGACCGCGAAGGCGTTTCGCTCGGCGAGATCCTGACACAGCGTGTTAACGACATCGAACGTCTTGCCGCCAGGGCCGAAGCCGCACCGGGCCGCAAGCCGGAGGCGATCAAGACACGCCTCGCCGAGCAGATCGCAACGCTGCTCGATGCATCGGATCGGTTCGATCCTGATCGGCTGTCGCAGGAAGCGCTGCTGATCGCGACCAAGGCCGACATCCGCGAAGAACTCGACCGGATCGGTTCGCATGTCGCGCAGGCGCGCGAACTGCTGTCGAAAGGCGGGCCGGTCGGCCGGCGGCTGGATTTCCTGTCGCAGGAATTCAACCGGGAAGTGAACACCACCTGTTCCAAATCGAACGATGTCGAATTGACCAATATTGGTCTCGAGATGAAGAACATCGTCGAGCAGTTCCGCGAGCAGGTTCAGAATCTGGAGTGAACGCAATGGTTCGCAATGCGCTCGCCGGTGAGCGGCGTGGCCTGATGTTCGTGTTGTCGTCGCCGTCCGGCGCGGGCAAGTCTACGCTGTCGCGCATGCTGATCGAGAAGACGCCGGGCCTGCGGATGTCGGTATCGGTAACGACGCGTGCGAAGCGGCCGGGCGAGGCCGAGGGCGATCATTACTACTTCATCGACAAGGCGCGCTTCGACCAGATGGTCCGCGCGGGCGAATTGCTCGAACATGCGCCGGTGTTCGACAATCACTACGGCACGCCGCGTCATGCGGTGGAGAAGGCACTGTCAGCTGGCGAGGACGTGCTGTTCGATATCGATTGGCAAGGCACGCAGCAATTGCGGGAGAAGGCGCGGGCCGATGTCGTCAGCGTTTTCATCCTGCCGCCGTCGGCGCAGGACCTTGAAAAACGGCTTCATACCCGCGCGCAGGATTCCGACGCCGTGATCCGCGGCCGTATGGATCGCGCGGCTCATGAGCTGAGCCACTGGGCCGAGTACGACTATGTCGTGCTCAACAACGATCTCGACCAGGCATTCAGCGAGGTCGAAACGATCCTGCGCGCTGAGCGGTTGAAGCGCGAGCGGCAGACGGGGCTGTCGGCGTTCGTGCGCGGATTGCAGGATCAGCTAGAGAAATAACATTTTCGGACTCGCGTGCGGCACGGCGCAAGAGTTGCTCGATTTCGTCGAGGTCCTGCGGTGCTCTTGATGTGCGCGCGGCAGAGGCCCATCGGGATGGCGCGATCATCTCCGTGTAGGCCGGCGAAGATGTCTCCGTGTCTTCGGCTTCGCCCCAGATGTTGCGACGCTGCGCCGGCGCATTGCGGACTTTGTCGCCCGTTCGCCAGAAATATCTGAACGTGACAAGGGCGAGGATCGCGATCAGCGCCAATACAAGAAATGCTACACCGAGAATGACGCGCCATGGCGTGAGGTCGGCGGCTTGTTCGGATGATTTGGCGCGCGGTGCCGTTGGGGCGGCTGCGGGTTTCATCGCGGGAGCGGGCGGCGCGGCTTCCGACGTTGCGGGCTGCGAACTGGCAAGCGGTGTGGACTGCCCGGTGGTCTGCTGGCTTGTCGGGCGGAAGGCGTCGGCGTCAGGCCAGCGCTCGGTGAGCAACGGCGTTGAGGCAGCAGGATTTGGCGTCGGTTGCGTCGTCACCGCTTCAGTTGTTTGCGGTGCTGTATTGGATGTGGCCTCGGATTCGGCAGGGGGTGCAGGCTTTGCAACTGACGGCTTCGCGGCCTGCGATGCCGGAGCCTCTGCACGGGCGTTGTCGATATCCTGTCGGGCTGTGGGCGCCGTGTCAGACTTCGGTTTCGCAGCGGCAGAGGACGTAGTCGTCTTCATCCCGGCCTCGCCGAGATACCAGCACTTGCGGCCAGCGCTGCGGTCCGTGTGGTAGTACCAATGCTTGCCCTGTGGCGCTGCGCCTTTCGGTGCGCGCTGGCAGGCCTCGGCGGCATTCGTTTGCTGCGCCGGAGTTGTCTGTTCCGCAGCAGGCGCTGCTTGTTGTGCGACCGACGGCGTCAGGCCGCCGAGAACGGCGCTCAAGGCCACCGCCGCAAGTTTGAAATTCCGGTTTGTCATGGTTCCCCCACGTCGGATCGTGACGTTGTGCGCGATGCGCGGGTTAATCGTTGTCAACGAGATGGGCCGCAATGGGCCGCAAATGCGAAACGCATGAGACAAAATTGGGGCGATGTAAGCCTTATGGGAACGCCACAATTCTGATTCTCGTACGGGTGATGCGTGAACAGGTGCGTAAGACGGTAAGGGCAGGGCTTCACGGTAGGCGCGTGAAGTCTTGTTTACGTATCAACACGGCATTCGCGCTTCTAAATCGTGAAATTAAAATCGCATTAACCACGCGACTTCGATGCTTCACGTCATTGATCTGCTGAAATCAGAAAGCGAGGATTGTCATGACTGGAGACACTGCAAACGACGCGGGCGTGTTGAGCGAGGAGATCAAGGCGCTTCTGATTTTGCTGTTGTTGAAGGGAGGCACGCCATCCGATGAGATCGAGACGGCGCTGCGCCTTGCGGGCAGCCGTCCGGCTCATTCTGAGCTGCCCGCACAGGAGGCGATGTGTCCGTTGGCCCGCGCGGCGGTGCTGGCGATGGCGCCGCCGGTGTCGGTTGCGCAGCCGCCGGCCCGGCAGGCTTCATTGCAGCCGGTGTTGTCGGCGAAGCAGATTTTCCGAAACGATAAATTAGCGCCGCTGCACGGCTACGCAGCGTAAGGCGGCTCACGCGCCGTTGGTGAGGATAATTCGCCCGATTATGCCACCGTGGCGCAGCTTCTCCATCCAGCCGGCTGCTTCCCGCATCGGAGCTTCATGCATCGGTACTGGCGCAATGCGGCCGGTGCGGGCGAGATCGAGCAACTCGCGCGCCTCAAGGAGCGTTCCGGTCATGAACCCTTCGATGCTCATGCGCTTGTGGACCCAGCTTACTGCTGGCGTGGTGAAGGAGCCGCCCATCAGGCCGGACACGACGATCTTGCCGCCGCGCGCGAGCGCGCTCATCGCGAATGCCAATGATGCCTCGTTGCCCACGAAATCGACGATGACATCGAAGCCGCCGCCGCTGTCCTTCAGCATGCGGCGCGCCGTCTCTCGTGCCGCCGGATCGTAAGCCGTCGCGGCGCCCGCATCGAGCGCGGTGGCACGCGCGGCCTCGCTGAGGTCGGCGACCGCGATGGTCTCCATGCCCATCGCGCGCGCGATCGACAGCCCCATCAGCCCGACGCCGCCCATGCCGATCAGCAACAGATTGCGGCGGCGCGGATGAGTGGCCGCGCGCTTCACCGCACCATAGGCGGTGAGGCCGGAGCACATCAGCGCGGCGGCGAAGCCCGCAGGCAGCGGCTCGTAAGGCAGGAGATAGCGGCTGTCGGGCACGAGAACATGGCTGGCGAAGCCGCCATCCAGCGCGACGCCGAGATAGCGATTGCGTGCGCAGAGGTTCTCGTCGCCGTTGATGCAGTCGCGGCAGGCGCCGCATCCGATCCATGGAAAAACGACGCGCGGTTGCCCGATGATATCCCGCGGTGCATCGGGACCTGCCGCCTCGACAGTGCCGACGATTTCGTGGCCGAGCGTGAAGGGCAGCTTGATGCCGCGTGTAATGTCGATGCGCTGGCCATTTCCTGCGTCGAAAAATCCGTCCTGCAAATGCAGGTCGGAATGGCAGAGGCCACATTTCGCCACGCGCAGCAGCACCTCGCTGCCTTGCGGCACAGGGGCGTCCACAACCGTCTCGCAGACGGGAGCGGCGAATTGCATGAGGGATTGGCGATGCATCAAGGCCATGGAGATCAGGATTGCTTGAGTTCGGACAGGCGATTGGCCATCGCCACGAAACCGGCAATGGACACTGTCTCGGCGCGCCGTGTCGGATCGATGCGGGCGGCTTCGGTGAGCAGTGCGGGATCGACGCCGAGCGGCTTCAGGCTCTGGCGCAGCATCTTGCGGCGCTGGTTGAAGGCGGCAGCAGCGACCTGTTCCAGCGCGCGGCGCGAGCAAGATAGCGGCTTCGCTCGCGGGACGAGGCGCACGACAGATGACGTGACCTTCGGCGGCGGCACGAACGCGCCGGGCGCGATATCGAACAGGATTTTAGTCTCTGTTCGCCAGTTGGCGAGCACGCCGAGGCGGCCATAGGCGTCATCGTTCTCCTGCGCGACGATGCGCTCGGCCACTTCGCGCTGGAACATCAGCACCATCATGTCGAACCATGGCGGCCATGGATCGGCGGTCAGCCAGCCGGTGAGCAGCAGGGTCGCGATGTTGTAGGGCAGATTGGCGACGATCCGCGCCCGCGCACCGTCGAGCATTGTGGTCGGGTCAAAATCGATGGCGTCGCCGTGCACGATCTCGAGCCGGCCGGGATAATGCCGCGCGATGTCCTCCAGCGCCGGGATCGCGCGATCGTCACGTTCGACCGCGATCACGCGCTTCGCGCCGGTGGCGAGCAAAGCCCGCGTCAGCCCGCCCGGGCCGGGGCCGATCTCGATCACGGTGGCGTCGTCGAGAGGTCCGGCGGCGCGCGCGATCCGTGCTGTGAGGTTAAGATCGAACAGGAAATTCTGGCCGAGCGATTTGCGCGGGGCGAGGTCGTATTTGCGGATGACCTCGCGTAGCGGCGGCAGATCGTCGATCTGGCTCATGATGCGGCGTTCGCGCGCGCCATGCGGGCGGCGAGGCGCAACGCCGCGATCAGGCTCGACGGGTTGGCGCGGCCGGTGCCTGCAATGTCGAAGGCGGTGCCATGGTCGGGCGAGGTGCGGATGAACGGCAGCCCGAGCGTGACGTTGACGCCACTGTCGAATGCAAGCGTCTTGACCGGTATCAGCGCCTGATCGTGATACATGCAGATTGCGCAATCGTAGGTCTTGCGCGCGGCTTCATGGAACATGGTGTCGGCGGGCAGCGGGCCGCGTGCGTCGATACCCTCGCGCCGCAATTGCTCGACGGCCGGCGCGACGATAGCGCCATCTTCCTTGCCGAGCGTGCCGTCTTCACCGGCGTGCGGATTGAGCCCCGCAATGGCGAGGCGTGGCGCGCGCAAGCCAAACCGATGTTTCATATCAGCGACGACAATGCGCGCAGTTTCAAGAATCAGATCGGTGGTGAGGTCGGCAATCGCCTGCCGCAGCGGCAGATGGATGGTGACCGGCACGACGGCGAGCGTCTCGGACCAAATCATCATCACGGGCTTTGGTATCCTGCCGCCATTGGCCGCCAGTTCGGCGAGAAATTCAGTGTGGCCGGGATGCTTGAAGCCTGCACTGTAGAGGACGCTCTTGGCAATCGGATTGGTAACGACAGCGGATGCAACGCCCGTCTTCACATCCGCCACGGCCTGCTCGATGGAGGCGATCGCGGCCCACGCGCTGGTCGCGTCGGGTTTTCCGGGCGTGCCCGTCGCGGTGTGGCCGGTTGGTGCGACGGGCAGGGCGCGCGCGAAGATTCCCACAGCGTCCTGTGGCGATGTTTCGACGACATCGATCCCTTCTCCAAGCAAAGCGGCCCGGCGGCGGATCAGATCGGCATCGCCGATCAGGTAAAACGGAGGAAGATTGTCAGCGTTACGCTTCAGCCACGCGGCAACCGTGATATCAGGCCCGATCCCGGAGGGCTCACCGATCGTGAGAGCGAGCGGGGCTTGGTGCATCGGCCTTATTTCTGCTTGTACTCGATCATCGCGGCCTTGCGGAGGTCATCGAGGTAGGATTTCGACTTCGCCTCGTATTTCTGGGCGAACAGCTTGTCGCGCGCCGCCCGCTTGGCGGGCGTATCGGCGGAGGTCACCTTGCGGTCGCACAATACAACCATCTCGATGCCTTGCCGGGTCACTTCCGGCGGGGTCATGTGGCCGACAGGCGTCTTGTCCAGAAGCTCGCGCAAATTCGCGGGCAGGTCGGCCGAAGTCTTGATGATGGTGTCCCGGATGGTGCCCTGACGCAGCGACTTGAATGTGGTCGCGGCCTCCGCGCAACTCTGGACACGGTCGCGAATGATCTCCGCTTCCTTCTTGCGTTGCTCGACGACAGCCGAAGACGAACCGCGCGGCACGAAGATCACGACCGGGCGCAGGTGATATTCATAGCTCTCGGTATCTTGCGGCGAGCTATCGCCGCCGGAAGCCGCACGGACATCGTGTTCGCTCACCATCAGGCTCTGCTTGTAGCGGCCGCGCACCAGCGCGCCCCATGCGGTGTCGGCCGACATCCGCAGCTTCATGGTTTCGGGGCGCACGCCCTGCGCCATGAGAACCTTGGACAACTGGTCCGCGGACATTCCCATCCGCTGGCCCATGGCCGCGTAAGACGAATCGATTTCCGACGGGGTCATGTTGATCCCGAATTTCTTGGCTTCTTTGATCTTGAGGCGGTCGTCGATCAACTGATTGATGACTTCCTGGCGCGGCGCGCTCTTGTGCGTGGTCAGGGCGATGAGCTTGGCGCGCTGTTCGATGTCGTAGGTCGTGATCGGCTCGCCATTGACCATCACCACCACGGCCTGCGCCCGCGCGGACGGCGCTGTTGCGAGAAGCGTCAGCAAGGTTGCGAGGGAAAGGGCAAGGCGGCTGGCAAAAACAGAGAGGAATGTCGCGTTCATCATCACATTGCTGTCGGTTTCACCACGGTCGAGCCGCACCGTAGACGTGCAATCGACCACAATTATGTCACTGGGTGGATGAGGAGACGTTTTGCGAAATCGAAGTTCCGCCGATGGTACGCAAGCCAAGCTGGAACATCACGCGGTGATCGGTGACGGGCGCGATGCTGCCGATTGTCGTGTAGTTGTAGTCGGTCACGTAGTTGACGGCGAGCAGGAAGCAATCGTCCACGTATCCGGCACCGACGATGTACTGGTTCACCTTGCTGTTGGCGATGTCGTAGCGCAACCCGCCGGAGACCTGCCAGTTGGCAGCGAGCTTGAACGAACCGGTGCCGAGCAGGCCCTGCCGTTCGGTCAGATAGCCGAGTTCAGGTTGTGGCGCATACTTGCCGTACAGGAGGCTGACCGACCAGCGGTCGAAATTGGCGCGGCCTTCGGTCTCGAAACGCTTGATGTCCATTGTCGCTTCGTCGAGCCGGAAGCGTGTCGTCAGGCTGAAGATCTTATTGGGCGAGTAAGCGACGCGGCCGACGTAATCGGACGCCGGCTTGTCGAGACCGGAATCGAGACCGGTGTTGGTCAGGCTCTGCACCGCATAGGAGTTCAGGCCGTAGAGCTGGTAGGACTGGCCGAACAGCACGTTGACGGTGCCGCCGCGGTCGAACTGCGTTGTCGCCTGCACGCCGACGTTGGCGCGGCCGCCGCCTTCGACGCGGTCCCAGCCGGAGAATTTGTTGACGCTGAACAGATTGGTGTCGTCGAAGGTCAGGCTTTGTGCGTCTTCGTTCGGCAACTGTCCGGCCTTCTGTTCGTTCGGGCGGATGATGACCTGCGCGATTGGTTCGATCGTCGTGGTGCCCCACGGCTGCACGTTGATGAACGGATAGCGATATTCGAGGCCGACCGCCGGCATCAGGCGGGCTTCCTGATGGTTGCCGGGGGCAATGTAACCAGCGAGATTGGGATCGTTGGCGACATTGGCATTGATCAGGTCGCCGCGCACCGAGACGAACGGTGTGAAAATCTGGCCTATCGGATCAGTGAATGAGCGCCGCCATTGAGCCTCACCGGACAAGCGGGTGTAGTCCCCAGGAACGCCGCGAAGAACGCAATTTGACCGGGCCATAGGATCAGCGCTCAGACAAGACGAGGGCACGATTGCTGGGTTTGCCAAAGCCACGGCTTCAGCCTGAGCTTTCCCAGAGATCGCGTCGAAATTCGCCTGGCCGCGCGTCAGATTGACGAAGTTGCCTTTGTAGCTGAACTCGCCGCCCAGCAGGTTGTGGCCGAGTACGTTGTTATAGTCGACCACCGGCGCGACGATGGGAATCTGCTTTTGCACGTCGGCGGCATTGAAGCCGTAGTAGTAGATCGAACGAATGTCGAAATAGCTGCGGTTGCCGACGCCGGTGAGGTACACCTGCGAGATGCCTTCGGTCGGCGTTAGCAGGAACGAGCCCAGCGGGTTCTTGTAAGGGCCAAGCTTGTAGTCGCTGAAGAAGCGATTGTCGGTTGCAAGCACGGCGGTCCAGCCCGCGACCCATTTGTCGTTCAGCGCGAACTGGCCGTTCGAATCGAGGCCGCCGCGCCAGTTGCGGTCGCCGACCTGTCCGGCATAGGCATCCGGGTCTTCCTGATGAATACCGTAGCCGCGGATTTCATACGCGCCGTTGACGAGGCGCTGGCGGAAATCGATCTGGCCGAGCACGCCCTGCCGCGATGTGATGCGCGGCGAAATGGTCATGTCGTAGTTCGGCGCGATCGCCCAGTAGAACGGAATCTCGGCGCTGTAGCCGGTGTACGAGTTGTAGCCCGCCCACGGCATCAGGAAGCCGGTCTTGCGCTTCACGGTCGGGTCGGGCGTCGAGAAGTACGGCAGGTAGGCGAGGGGATGACCGAAGAACTCCACCTTCGCGTCTTCGAAGTAGAGCATCTGTTCGGTCTTGTTGTGGATGATGCGCGCGGCCTTCACCTGCCACAGCGGCGGACGTTCGGGATGGTCGCGGCAAGGGGCGCAGGCGGTGTAGGTGCCGCTCTGGAAAATCGTGATGTCGCCATTGCTGCGATCGGCGCGTGCCGCCGACATGCGCGTCTCATCCGGCGTGTTGAGGCGCAAGGAATCGACAAAGCCATCGCGATAGTCGTCGGACAGGTCGAGCAGGTTGGCGTTCACAACCTTGCCGTCGGCCTCGGTGAGGCGGACGTTGCCCTCGGCGTGAAGGCGCTTGGTCTTCTGGTCGTAGATGACCTTGTCGGCTTCGAGCGTTGAGCCGTTGTAGTAGATCTGGACGTTGCCGACGGCGGCGACGCGGTTGTTGTTGTAGTCGTAATTGATCTCGAGCGCCTTCACGAGCATCTGCCCGTTATTGGCGTTCTTGTCCTTCGGCGGTTTCGGCACCGGCGGACGCTTGTTGTAGATGAAGGTGTTGGTCGCCGCCGTGGCGGAGCCGGGCAGGGCCAATGCGCCCGCGCCGAGCATCAGGACGGCGGACATGGCAAGGCGATAGCGGCGCAGCCTCATGCGCCGCCTGAACCCAGGCGTCCGTCCATGGAGGGCGGCAAAACCAGCCACTACCCGTCCTCCTGATGCAGCAAGGCCAAAAAGCCGGTCAGGCCGCCCACACAGACAGGCAACCATGCGGCAGCGAGCGGATACATCAACTCGGCCTTGCTTAAATCCTCAGTTACTTTCGACAGGACATAGAGCAGAAAGCCCGCTGCCACGCCACTTAAAACCATCTTTTGCACGCCGCCGAAGCGGAAGAACCGGAGGCTGACGGCGGCCGCGACGAGCACCATCGAGGCCAGCAAAAACGGCCTCGCGAGCAGCTTCTGATACTGCAAACGGTATCCTGCTGTGGCCAGACCAGAGCTTGCCGAAGACTGGATGTACCCCGGAAGTTGCCAAAATGACACAGTTTCGGGCGTGGCAAAGCTGTTCCGGACCTGCGCTGGGGTCAGATTGGTCTTGAGCAGGAGGTTGTCCTGAATGACCGGCGCGGCGGTCATGGAATGGATTCGCGCGCCTCCGAGCCGCCACTCACCGGGCTCCAGATTCGCTTCATTGGCGTCGATTCGGTCCCGGAAGCTGCCGTCCGGGTTGAAGCGGAAGACGGTTACGCCGGAGAGCCGCGTACCCTGATTCTGGGAAAGCGCCGCGCTGATGATGGACTGGCCTTCCGACGTTACCTGATTGATCCAGGATTGTTCGACGTTCTGAACGCCACCGTTGGAGAAGAGCTTCGCCTCCATCTCCTTGCTGCGTTCCTGCATCGCGGCCGAAATGGGATTGTAAACGACGGTCGCGAGCACGCCCATCAAGAGGGCGGCGACCAGCGCGGGCGTGATGAATTGCCACGCCGAAATCCCGGCGGCGCGCGCCACAACCAGTTCGAGGCTGCGCGACAGCGCGAGATAGCAGCTCATCGCACCGATCAGGATGCAGAACGGCATCAGCTTTTCCAGCAATTGCGGCACCCGAAACAGTGAGGTTTCCGCCACCATGATCGCGGAGGCAGTCGGGATGCTCGAGGTCCGGCGCACCATTTCGATGTAGTCGACCAGGACCAGCAGCAGGAAAATACCGAGGAACACCGCGAGCGAGGCGATGATGAAACGTCTGGCGAAATAGCGGGCGAGCGTGGTGGTCAGCATGCGGCCGATGGCTCGTTTGCGGAATGCTGCGTCAGCGCGCAGGCCCGCCGCGCGCATTCCGCGCAACGATCAAAAGCAGGGCCCGGCATAACGGCCGGCCCCGCGCAGGCGATATCAATCGACGCCATCGAACTGCAGTATCCCCAGTGTCTCCGAGCGATGCCGGCCCGGATCTGGCTGTGAGGCCAAATCCCCCTCGAACCGTATCGCGCAAAGCTATTATAACTCAACTATCCCGTTGATCCGCCGATAAAATGGCTGGCCTAAGGCAGCGCGGGCGGAGTGGTTAACAAAAGCTGTTTGCGTGGCTTTCGCGTCACGATTCGGGGTATCTCCGTCCGTATCGTGATGAAGCCGCCTTTGTCCGGCACTTTGCAGGTCGGAGGCGGAGGCGCATATAGTCCCGCACCCACCGCAGCACTCAGCCGCAAGTTCAAGTTTGGAGGATTCCCCATGACCGACGCCGTTAAGGTCGGCTTTGTCCCGTTTTCGACCGCGCCGAAGGGCGTCCTCGTCGTTTTCACCGATGAATCGATGAAGTTCGGCCCAGCGAGCCGCAAATTGCTGGCGGGCGCAGAGAACTCCATCAAGCGCGCCGCATCGGCAGCCGAGTTCAAGGGGAAAAGCGGCTCGGCGCTTGATCTTCTCGCGCCTCAGGGCCTGAAGGTCGGACGTCTGATCGTCGGGGGCACCGGCAAGGCCGGCTCGGTGAAGGAAGAGGATTTCATCAAGCTGGGCGGTGCCGTGACTGGCAAGCTCGGATCGAGCGCGAGCGCGGTGACACTTGTCGCCGAACTACCAAGCGGCGCGATGAAGCCGCATCAGGCAGCGAACGTCGCCGCCGGTGCACGGCTGCGCGGCTACAAGTTCGACCGCTACAAGACCAAGACGAAAGACAAGGACAAGGCCCTCGTCGCGCAGGTTTCGGTCGCCGTCGCCGACGTCGCGGCCACGCGCAAGGCGTTTACGCGCGATGCCAATATCGTCGATGGCGTGCTGCTCGCGCGCGAACTCGTCAACGAGCCGCCGAATGTGCTGTTTCCCGCCGAGTTCGCGCGCCGCGCCGCGCAGTTGCGCAAGCTCGGCGTCCAGGTCGATATTCTTGACGTCAAGGCGATGACCAAGCTCGGCATGGGCGCGCTGCTCGGCGTGTCGCAGGGCTCGTATCATGAAGGCCGCATGGTGGTGATGCGCTGGAATGGCGCGGCCAACAAGGCCGACAAACCGGTCGCCTTCGTCGGCAAGGGCGTGTGTTTCGACACCGGCGGCATCTCGATCAAGCCCGCGGGCAGCATGGAAGACATGAAGGGCGACATGGCGGGCGCGGCCTGCGTGGTCGGCCTGATGCATGCGCTTGCTGGACGCAAAGCAAAGGTCAATGCGATCGGCGCGATCGGTATCGTCGAAAACATGCCGGACGGCAACGCGCAGCGCCCGGGCGACATCGTCACCACGATGTCGGGCCAGACCATCGAGATCATCAACACCGACGCGGAAGGCCGCCTCGTGCTGGCGGATGTGCTGTGGTACGTCGCGCAGAAGTACAAGCCGAAATTCATGATCGATCTCGCGACATTGACCGGCGCGATCATGGTGGCGCTCGGCACCGAATATGCGGGCTTGTTCTCCAACAACGATCAGTTGTCGGAGCGGCTGTCGAAATCCGGCGCCGCCACCGGCGAGCGCGTCTGGCGCATGCCGCTCGGTCCTGAATACGACAAGCAGATCGATTCCAAATTCGCTGATATGAAGAACGCGGCCGGGCGCTGGGGTGGCTCGATCACCGCAGCACAATTGCTGCAGCGCTTTGTCGATGACGTGCCATGGGCGCATCTCGATATCGCGGGCACCGGCATGGGCGCGCCATCGAACGACATCAACACGAGCTGGGGCTCGGGTTATGGCGTGCGTCTGCTCGACCATCTTGTTGCCGAGCATTACGAGGCCAAGCGATAGCCGCCTGCGATCCAGCGCCGGAGTCCGATGACGATGACGGAAGTCCTGTTCTACCATTTGCAGGATATGAAGCTGGAAAACGTGCTTCCGCCGCTGCTCGAGAAATCGCTCGAGCGCGGCTGGCGTGTCGTCGTGCAGGTGGGCTCGGAGGAGCGCGCCGACATGCTCGACTCCCATCTGTGGACGTATCGCGACGATTCATTCCTGCCGCACGGCACATGGCGCGAAGCCGATGCCGCGAGCGAGCCGGTGGTGCTCACGGTGAGCGACGCCAATCCCAACGGCGCGTCGGTGTGCTTTCTGGTCGATGGCGCACCGGTGCCCATAGATTGTTCGGCGTATCAGCGCGTCGTTCTCATCTTCAACGGTGATGACGACGAGGCCCTTGGTGCTGCGCGTGCGGCGTGGACCGATTGCAAGGCAAGGGGATTCGAGCAGACTTACTGGCAAGCGGATGAGCGGGGCCGCTGGCAGCGCAAGGATTTGCGCGGCGGTGGTTAAGGATAGGGCGATCTTTCCTTTTTGATGCTTGCGGTTAGCCACCATCGTGCCGCAAAGTGATGATGCAAGCGCCCGTGGGGACGGGTGCTCGCCGTTGGCGGAGTGATTTGCGCCAAGGAAATGAAGCGGAACGTGGGGGTTCCAGTTTTGCGGTTGATTGACTTGAAGAGTTTCGTGTCTCGATCCGTTGTGAAAGCGGCGCTATCCGTGCTCGTCATTGCTCCGATGATGAGCGGTTGCGGTGGCACCTTGAGTGATTACTCACTCAAGGATCAGGAATGGTTCACTCGCCCCGGGAAGCTCTTCAACACCAAGTCGCTGTCGCTTGAGACGCCTCCGCTGCATACGGACAAGCCGGTTTCGCCGGACGATCTCATCACCGCGGAAGGAGCTTGCCCCGGTATGGCACCTGCCGGATTGCCGGCGGACGTCAATGCCCAGCAGCAGGGCGAAGCAGCCAATCCGCAGGCTGGTGCGACGCAAGCAGCCCCGGCATTGCCTGCGGGAGGTGTGGTCGCGCTCGGTCATACCGAATGCGATGTGGCGCGGGCTGCCGGTACACCCAACAACGTCAATATCGGAGCGAATGAGCGTGGTGAACGTCAGACTGTGTTGACCTATACGCAGGGTCCGCGTCCGGGCATTTACACGTTTACTGCGGGCCGCCTCACGGCGATCGATGCGGTCCAGGCGCCGCCTCCGCCGAAAAAACCGGCCAAGCATTCCAAGAAAAAGCACACGTAATGCGCTTTAGTCAGCGCCTTCATACGAGGCGCTGGCCTCCAGCCATTCTTCCTCGGCTTTTTTGAGCGCGGCCTCGGCGGCGGCGCGCGCCTTGGTCAACTGTGTCGCCTGTTTCGGGTCGCGCTGGAAGATATCGGGCAGGGCGAGCGCCGTATCGATCTTCGCAATGATGCCGCCGATGCGCTCGATCTCGGCTTCCGCGCTTGAGATTTTCTGCTTCAGCGCGTTCTTTTCAATTTTGCTTCGCGCTGGTTTCTCGGTTTCGCGAACGGTGCGGGTCTGATCGGCCGTGCGCGCGCTTCGTGCGCTCAGGACGGAGCGGCGATATTCATCAAGGTCACCGTCATATGGCTTCACGGTACGGTCCGAGACCACCCACAATTGATCGGCGCAGGCCTCGATCAGATAGCGGTCGTGCGAGACCATGATGATCGCGCCGGAAAATTCATTGATCGCCTCGGCGAGTGCTGCACGGCTGTCGATGTCGAGATGGTTGGTCGGCTCGTCGAGGATGATCATGTTCGGTGCGGCGAAGGTTGCAAGCCCGAGCAGCAGGCGCGCCTTCTCGCCACCGGACAGATTTTTCACGGTGGTGTCGCCCGCCTTGCCGGAGAAACCGATCGCGCCGACACGGGCGCGGACTTTCGTCTCCGTCGCATCCGGCATCAGCCGCCGCAGATGGTCATAGGACGAACCTTCCAGATCGAGTTCGTCGGTCTGGTGCTGGGCGAAATAGCCGACCGACAGGTTGGCGGCGCGGACAATCTTGCCTGAGAACGGCGGCAGCTTGTCCGCGAGCAGTTTCACCAGCGTGGATTTGCCGTTGCCGTTGGCTCCTAACAGGGCAATGCGATCGTCGTTGTCGATCCGCAGCGTGACGCGCCGCAGGACCGGCTTGCCCGGTTCGTAGCCGACACTGACATCATCGACCGCGATGATCGGCGGCGACAGCAGTTTCTCCGGCTCGGGAAACGTGATCTCGCGCACGTCCTGCGTCACGAGGGCCGTGACAGGCTTCATCCGCTCCAGCATCTTGACGCGCGACTGCGCCTGTTTCGCCTTCGATGCCTTCGCCTTGAAGCGATCGACGAAAGCCTGCAGGCGCTTGCGCTCGTCGGCCTGCCGCTTTGCGTGCTTGGCGTCCAGCATCTCGCGCGTGGCGCGCTGTTCTTCGAACGAGGAGTAGCTGCCTTTGTAAAGCGTGAGCTTGCCGTGATCGAGGTGCAGGATCTGGTCGACGGAAGTTTCGAGCAGATCGCGGTCGTGGCTGATGACGATGACCGTGCGGGGGTAATTGGCGAGGTGGTCCTCAAGCCAGAGCGTGCCTTCGAGGTCAAGATAGTTGGTCGGCTCGTCGAGCAGCAGCAGATCCGGCGCGGCGAACAGCGTGGCCGCGAGCGCCACGCGCATCCGCCACCCACCGGAGAATTCCTGGCAGGCGCGCAACTGGTCGGCTGCGGAAAAACCGAGGCCGCTCAGGATCGCCGCCGCGCGGGCAGGCGCGGAATGGGCTTCGATATCCACAAGCCGGGTTTGGATGTCGGCGATCCGCACCGGGTCGTGCGCGGTTTCAGCCTCCTGCAATAGCGCGTGGCGTTCCACATCGGCTTTCAGCACGACGTCGATCAGGCTTTCGGGTCCGTCGGGCGCTTCCTGCGCGAGACTGCCGATTCGCCAGCGGGGCGGTATGGAAATCGATCCGCTCTCCAGCGCGAGGTCGCCACGGATCGCGCGGAACAGCGTGGATTTGCCCACGCCGTTACGGCCGACGAAACCCACGCGCGCGCCCGGTACGATCTGCGCCGTGCTGTTTTCAATGAGCACGCGCCCCGCGATGCGGATCGAGATGTCCTGGATGGAAAGCATGCCGGGGTTCTCCCCGGAATGAGGTGCGAGTGCAAGCGGCCAGAAGGCGAAAAAGCCTAGCGCCGGGCCATGCCCGCATCAGGGATGATCGAGGGGGCATCCTCGATCTCCCGGAAGCGGTTCATGAGCTCCTGAAGATGGTGGGGCAACGCCGCGGTCGGCTTCATCTGCTCGCGCAACCGCTCACCGATGCCTTCGCAAACCGCGCGGCTGGTGCGGTGATCGATCTCGATGCCGCCATGCGGAGACGATTTTGCCGAAAGGTTTGCCATGACGCTCACCATCGCCACCATTTCATTCAAATTGATCGTATCTCACCAATGGTGAGAGCCAAGGAATGTTTCAGGCCTTCGAAAGTGATGGTGAGTAATCGGTAAATATTGAATCGATTTGTCGCGAAGCGAATCGGGAACCATCCCATCGCACGGGTCGTGCGCGCACAAAAAAGCCCGGCGTGAAGCCGGGCTTTTCTGAAAGAAGGGTCGTGTCTTAGTAGCAGCGGTTGATGAGCCGCCAGCGCGGACCCCACGGGGTCGGGACGAGGCGGCGAACGTAGCAGCCGCCATAGCCGCCGTAATAATAGGGGCCGCCATAGAAGCGGGGACCCCATCCACGATGGCCCCAGCCACCGCCGTGCCAATGGCCGCCACCGCCATGCCAGTGGCCACCGCCGCCGTGATGACCACCATGCCCGCCGCGCGCCGATGCCGTGGATGTCATGCCGGCGGTGCCTATAATGAGTGCGGAAGCGGCAACCAGTCCGAGGCCGAATTTGCGTAACATGATCATTTCTCCTTGCCATGGCGCGAACCGCGCACGTCGGTGAAGTTGACGCTCTCACGCGCGCCGTAACGCACCTTCAGGTCAGTGACGAAACCCTATGCTATCCAACGTGAATGGCGTGCGGATGGCCCCTTCAGATGGGGTTCATTTTGATGAAATCGACGTAATGTTACGCCCGGAATTCCGGGTGACGAAAAGGCTCTGGTCTCAAGATACCGGCGCTTGCCGCGCTGCGGGGGCACCGCTATAAGCCCCGCACAATTCCCATTTTCAATTCCATCAAGGATTAAGTCTCATGGCGACCGAGCGCACCTTTTCGATCATCAAGCCCGACGCGACCGAGCGCAATCTGACGGGCGCCGTCAACGCCATCATCGAAAAAGCCGGTCTGCGCATCGTTGCCCAGAAGCGCATCCTCATGACCCGCGCCCAGGCCGAGACGTTCTACGCGGTCCACAAGGCCCGTCCGTTTTTCGGCGAGCTGGTCGATTTCATGACCTCCGGTCCGGTCGTGGTGCAGGTCCTCGAAGGTGAGGGTGCCATCGCAAAGTATCGTGACGTCATGGGCGCGACCGACCCCTCGAAGGCCGCCGAAGGCACGATCCGCAAGGTGCACGCCAAGTCGATCGGCGAGAATTCGGTCCACGGTTCCGATGCGGCCGAAACCGCGGCCATTGAGATTGCACAGTTTTTCTCCGGCAACGAGATCGTCGGGTAAAAACGGGAACTGTCGCGCGTCACTTTGACGCGGCCCACTGGGCCCCTACGAAAATACTGGTATTGAATATGCCACCTGCGGCAAAATGGCCTGCGGCATAATAACCAGTGGGGGAGACACGGTGCACGACATACTCCAGACAATCGGCTCATTTTCCTTTGTCGATGCGTTTGCTCAAATGCGGACTGAGGTTGTCCAACCTCAGTTCTGGGTTGGCCTGAGCAAAATCATCTGGATCAACATCCTTCTATCAGGCGACAACGCGCTCGTCATCGCGTTGGCCTGCCGTGGCCTGCCGCCGAAGGAACGCCGTCTCGGCATGGTGATCGGCGCGGGTATCGCGGTTGTCCTGCTGATCCTGTTCACCGGCATCGTCGCCCAGTTGATGACGCTTCCGTTCCTCAAGCTCGTCGGCGGACTGGCGCTGGTCGTGATTGCGGCCAAGCTTCTCGTTCCGGACGACGGTGAGGGCCATGTCGCGGAGGGCGCCAATCTCTGGCACGCCGTCCGCATCGTTGTGATCGCCGACATCATCATGAGTCTGGACAACGTGATCGCGGTGGCCGCCGCCGCGAACGGTCAACTCACGTTGCTGATCGTCGGCCTTGCCGTCAGCATCCCGATGATCATCGCCGGCGCCGCGCTCATCATGGCGATTCTCGATCGCTTGCCGATTCTCGTCTGGCTCGGCGCGGTTCTGCTCGGCTGGATCGGTGGTGCGGTGATTGCAACGGATCCTGCAGTCGCGCCGCGCCTGCATGCGATGCTCAACGGTGACATCAGCATCAACGTCGATACGACGTCGCCGCTGTTTGGCTTCGTCGAACATCTGCGCCTGGATGGCGAGATCGACGAGCTCATTTTCGCGGCGCTCGGCGTGATTATCGTTCTCACGTTGGGAACGATCTGGCGCCGTCGCAAGCTCGAAGAGATGGCGGCTGCGTCGACGGAAGCAGAAGTCGCGACTGCGACAACTTGACCATCGCGTCGCTCTAAATCGCAGAGCAAAGCGCATCAACTGCGACATTCTGTTCAAATTAGTCAAAGCCGGGGCTGCCTAGCCCCGGCTTTGCGACATATCGTCTCAAAAGTTTGCGACATATCGCCTCCCAGACAAGACTCATCATTTGCGGTACCGAGAGGTGGTACCCAGGTGGAGGCGAAGCTCAGAGACGATGTTGGATATTTTTGATACGGCGACGATCAGCACATTCTTCAGCAGTTTTTTAACAGAACTTGAGCAACCGCAGTTCTGGGTAGCGCTGACAAAAATTATCTGGATCAACATCCTGCTTTCCGGCGACAACGCGCTCGTTATTGCGCTGGCTTGCCGCGGCCTCGAACCGCGTCAGCGGATGTGGGGCATGATCCTCGGTGCTGGTGTCGCGGTAGGCCTCCGTATCATCTTCACCTTCATCGTCGCCTCTTTGTTGGCGCTGCCTTATCTCAAGCTGGTCGGCGGTATCGCGCTGCTCGTCATCGCGGCGAAGCTGCTGGTGCCCGAAAAGCATGAAGAAGATAATGTGCAGGCGGCACAGCATCTGTGGGCGGCCGTCAAGATCGTTGCCGTCGCCGACATCATCATGAGCCTCGACAACGTGATCGCCGTGGCCGCCGCTGCGAACGGCAGCGTGGTTCTTCTGGTGCTGGGTCTTTTGATCAGCATTCCGATGATTGTCGCGGGCGCCGCGTTGATCATGGCATTGCTTGATCGCCTCCCTGCGCTGGTTTGGCTCGGCGCTGCGTTGCTGGGCTGGGTTGCTGGCGAGGTCATCGCAACGGATCCGGGCGTGCACCCGTATCTGCAGCGCGTTCTCGATGGTCAGATCGCTCTCAACATCGATCCGACATCGGCGGTGTTCAGTCTGCCGAGCCATATGCAGGTCGGCACCAACCTGGGCGAGCTCATCCTTGGTCTTCTCGGTGTCGCACTGGTTCTGGTCGTCGGCTCGATGTGGCGCAGGCGTGCGATGTCAGAGCACGCCGCCGTGCCGGTGGAGGCTACCACTTAAACTCGAGGCCCAGCGTGCCTTGGTGAGAGTGGAAGCCATCGCGGAATTTTCCGTCATAATTGGCATAAAGCCGCGCCGTCCTGTTCATGCTCCATGACAGGCCGGCGCCGGCGTCTGCGCCATACTGGCTTTCACGGATGCCTTGCATGAGGATGCTGCTGGAGCCAAGGCTGACGAGATACGGCGACATCGTCTGCGAGAAATTGTCGACGAATTTTCCATAGCCCGACACGTCGATGATCTGGCTGCCGACGATCCAGTAATGGCCGGCTTCAGCGCCGAGCAGGACTCGCGCGCGCTGCGCGTTCGATTCGGCGACATTGACGGGCTCGAACCCGCCGGTTTCGTTGAAAGCGTTGGTGTGGGCGACGACATATTCGATCGCGACCTTCGGTACGATACGGCTATGACCAAGCGCTTGGTAATAACTCAGTTCACCAAGGGCGCCATCGATGGCGCCACGATAGTTTGAAAGCGCAAATCCGCTGACCGTCTGACGTTTCGCATCGACGGATGCAAATCCATGCACTGCCGCGAAGGCCACCGTCCATGGGCCACTGACATAGGAGCCGTTGACGCCGAGTTGGGTCAGGTCGAGTTTCGCCGACTGCAATGCGAGCGGCACGTCGATGTTGGTGTGGCTTTGGTCGACCGCGATGCCGAGATTAAATCCGGGCGCCACAGTCATGCCGATGCCCGCGACGCCGCCTCCGGTCGAGCGTTTGTCGCCGGGAAATCCCAATTGCGCGCCGGTGCGGGCGGATGTGCCGTAACCCTCAAACCAGCTTCGATAGACAGGCTCGGCGAAATCTGACGAGGCACCGCCGCCGGCACTGTTGTCGCGCGCGGCGTATCCGCTCGCCGCCGCGCGCCCCAACCGTTGCAAGAAATTGCTTCCCAGATCAAGCTGGGCCGCGCTTGCTGAATTGGTGCTGTAGAGGGGTGTCGGCGTGGGAAGGAACTGCGCGTAGGCAGCGGATGGCAGCGTTACGGCTGCACATGCGATCGTGGCGATGCGAGACAACGCGGCCACGGAACAGGTGTGTTTCGCTGCGGATTTCAATGGGCTCATGCGGCTGCAGGTACCGGAGACACGATATATGGCCGGAATGATCGCATGGAACCGCGCACAGCCTCAACGCGCCGCAGCCGTGGTCCTGAGCTATTGAATGGATTTGTGGTCAATGCGCCACAGTGTATGCCACACTAGGAAGCGGGTGAAATCAGCGTCTTCTCGGTGGCCGTCGTAACGGTGTTCTTGCAGATCCCGCCGTCGATGGAGATCTGTCCGCTTGCCACCATCCGCAACGCCTGCGGATAGATGCGATGCTCGATCTGGAGCACGCGCGCGCCAAGAGAATCCGGCGTGTCGTTGTCATGCACCGTGACAGCGCCTTGCACGATGATCGGCCCGGCATCGACATTGGGGATGACGAAATGCACGGTCGCGCCGTGGATCTTCACGCCGTCCGCGAGCGCGCGCTCATGGGTGTGCAGGCCGCGATAGGACGGCAGCAGAGCGGGGTGGATGTTGATCATCCGCCCGTCCCATTGCTGGACGAACCATGGCGTCAGCAAGCGCAGGAATCCGGCAAGGCAGACGAGATCGATGTCGCGCTTGAGCAGTTCGTCCTGCATCGCGCGCTCGAAGGCTTCGCGATCTTTTCCGAACGGTTTGCTCTCCACAGTCACCGCCTCGATGCCGGCCGCGCGTGCGCTCTCCAGCCCGCCTGCGCCTGCGATGTTCGACATCACGAGCACAATCTCGGCTGGAAAGTTTGGAGCCCGGGCCGCTTGGATCAAGGCCGCCATGTTGGAGCCCCGGCCGGAAATCAGAATGGCGACGCGGCGCTTGGTCATGGTGCGAGGTCGAGATGGCCGTCATAGACGACGCGCTCGGAGCCGGTGGCTTCCGTCACCTCGCCGAGCAGGACGGCACGCTCGCCGTTATCCGAAAACACCTTCATGATATCGACGGCCTTGTCGCGTTGGACCACCGCGACCATGCCGATACCGCAGTTGAAGGTCCGCAGCATCTCGAGTTCGGCGATGTTGCCTTCTTGGGCGAGCCATTTGAACACCGGCAGAACCGGTACGGCGGCAAGGTCGATGCGAACGCCGAGAGTCTTCGGCAGCACGCGCGGGATATTGTCGGTGAAACCGCCGCCGGTGATATGGGCTAGCGCCTTGATGCCGCCGGTCTCGCGGATCGCCTTCAGGCAGGACTTCACATAGAGCTTTGTCGGAGTGAGCAGGGCACCGCCGAGCTTCATCACCGGCGCGAACGGCGCGGGCGCGTCGAAGGCCAGGCCGGTGCGCTCGACCACCTTGCGTACCAGCGAGAAGCCGTTGGAATGCACGCCCGAGGAGGCCAGCCCGATCAGGGCGTCGCCTGGCCCGATGTCCTTGCGGGGCAGCAGCGTGCCGCGTTCGGCTGCGCCAACCGCGAAGCCCGCGAGGTCGTAATCGTCCTTCTGGTAGAGGCCGGGCATTTCGGCGGTCTCGCCGCCGATCAGCGCGCAGCCGGATTCCCGGCAGCCTTCGGCGATCCCGGCCACGATGGTCGCTGCGGAGTTCGGGTCGAGCTTGCCGCAGGCGAAATAATCCAGGAAGAACAAGGGCTCGGCACCCTGAACGACCAGATCGTTGACGGACATGGCCACCAGATCGATGCCGATTCCGTCGTGGATGCCGGTCTCGATCGCGATTTTCAGCTTGGTTCCGACGCCGTCCGTGGCGGCGACCAGCACCGGATCGCGAAAACCGGCCCCTTTGAGGTCGAACAGGCCGCCGAAGCCGCCGATCTCGGCATCCGCGCCGGAGCGGGCGGTCGCGCGAACCATCGGCTTGATGAGGTCGACCAGCCGGTTACCGGCATCGATATCAACGCCGGAGGACGAATAAGTGAGGCCGGATTGTTTGTCGCTCATGCCATTTTCCCGAAACTTGGGCGGTGGTTACGTCGGATTCCCAAGCCGTGCAATGGCTCGCCTCCGCAGCAAGGGTAGATTATTAGAAGGAACGGAGCCGGAGCGCATCACCGCTGCCCCGGCGCCGCGCAAATGAAGCCGCCAAACGGGATTTACGGGTTGAATATCCCCAATTTCATTACGCTCGGCCGCATCGTCCTCGTCCCGCTGGTGGTGTGGGCGATCGCTGCCTCGCAGATGACGGTCGCCTTCGTCCTGTTCGCTGTGGCGGGCCTGAGCGATGCCGTGGACGGGTTCCTGGCCAAACGCTTCAACATGACCACCGAGCTTGGCGCGCTGCTCGACCCGATCGCCGATAAGGCGCTTCTGGTCTCGATTTATGTCGCGCTGGGGATTACAGGAGCGATCCCGCGCTGGCTCGTCATTCTGGTGGTGTCGCGCGATTTCATGATCGTGGGTGCGATGATCGTTTCGTGGATACTGGACAATCCGATGCCGGTGAAACCGCTGATGGCCTCGAAGCTGAACACGGTGGCGCAGGTGGGCTTCGCGGCGCTGGTGCTGGCCGCACTCGGGTTCAAGTTCAACGCCTCGCCCTATGATGCGATCCTCATGGCGGCGGTGACCATCCTGACGCTGTGGTCGGTCGTCCTCTATTTCATTGCCTGGGTCCGCCATGTCGGCACCCCGGAGGCGATGTGAGCGCGCCGATGTCCCGCACGCCGCCCCGTCAGCTTGCGCTCGAATTGCCGCATGCGGAAAGCCTGTCGCGCGACGATTATCTGGAAGGGCCGAGCAACGTGCAGGCGCTGGGGCTGGTGGAACGCTGGCCGGACTGGTCGAACCGCGTGATGATGCTGGTCGGGCCGGAAGGGTGCGGCAAGAGCCATCTCGCGGCGATCTGGGCGGCGATCTCCGGCGCGCGCATCGTGGGGGCGCATGCGCTCACGTCCGCTGATGTCCCGGCCTCGCTCGCGACCGGCGCGCTCGTGGTCGAGCATCTGGAGCCGGGCCACTTCGACGAGCGCGCGATTTTCCACCTGCTCAATCTCGCGCGGGAAACCAATGCGTTCGTGCTGATGACGGCGCGGATGGCTCCGGCGTCGTTCGAGATCGAACTGCGCGATGCCGGATCGCGCCTGCGCGCCATTCCGGTCGTGACGGTGGAGCCGCCGGACGATCAATTGCTGCGCGCGCTGCTGGTGAAATTCTGTGCCGACCGGCAGATGGCGGTGGACGAGGGCGTGGTGGGCTATCTCGCGACCCATATCGAGCGGTCGTTCGCGGCCGCGCGTCAGGCGGTGGAATTGCTCGACGCGGAGGCACTGCGGCAACGCCGCCCGATCACCCGCGCGCTGGCGGCGACGCTGTTTCGGGGGCAAGGCACGCTGCCGCTTTAAGTCTCCGCTGAGGACTCTCTGATACCCTGACATTTCAAGAGGATCGGCTTAGGCTTCGCCGCCGGGGCGCTTCCCGCTGCGTCTTATTGGCGGAGGAACGTTCCTGTCATCTATTCGTCATGTGCTTTGCCGATGATGGGCGAGAGTCGCTCTAAATCTTCATGGATTACGTCATGGATGCGGTGGAAGCTTCTGTAAATAAAAGTGAAAATGAAACGGAGGTTTCCCTGACCGGAATCGGCGAAAGCCCCGAACGCTTCATCAACCGGGAACTGTCCTGGCTTCACTTCAATCGCCGGGTGCTGGAAGAAGCGGTCAATACCGACCATCCCGTGCTGGAGCGGGTCCGGTTTCTGTCGATTTCGGCCAACAATCTGGATGAGTTTTTCATGGTCCGCGTTGCGGGCCTGAAGGCTCAGATCCGCGAGGGCGTGGCCGAGCGCAGCCCCGACGGCCTCACGCCCACGGAACAGCTGCACCTCATCAATCAGACCGTCTCGGAGCTGGCCAACGATCAGCAGGCGATCTGGCGCGAGCTGCATAAGGTGCTGGCGGATGCCGGGATCGTGCTGGTCGAAGGGCGCGACGTCACCAAGTCCGAGACCAAATGGCTTGAGGATCATTTCCTCCACAATATCTTCCCGTTGCTGACCCCGCTCGCGATCGATCCGGCCCATCCGTTCCCGTTCCTGTCGAGCCTCGGCTTCACCATCGCGCTGCATCTCGTCCGCAAGTCGGACGGCAAGGCGATGAATGCGCTGATCCGCCTGCCGGTGAAGATCGACCGCTTCATTCGCCTGCCGGCGGGGACCGATGGCAGCGTGCGGATGATCACGATCGAGCAGGTGACGAGCCTGTTCATCGGCCGGCTGTTTCCCGGCTACACGGTCAGCGGCCGCGGCGCCTTCCGCATCATCCGCGACTCCGAGCTGGAAATCGAGGAAGAGGCCGAAGATCTCGTCCGTCTGTTCGAGACGGCCTTGAAACGCCGCCGCCGCGGCTCGGTGATCCGCCTCGAGGTCGAGGCAGCGATGCCCGAGGATTTGCGCGCCTTCGTGCAGCGGGCGCTGTCCACGCCGGATGACGACGTACTGGTGGTGGATGGGCTGCTCGCGATGAACGAACTGTCGCAACTGACTCGCGTCGATCGTCCCGATCTCGAATTCACGCCTTATGTGCCGCGCCATCCCGAACGCGTCCGCGACCATGGCGGCGATATTTTCGCGGCGATCCGGCAGAAGGACCTTATCGTCCATCACCCTTACGAGTCGTTCGACATCGTCGTGCAGTTCCTGCAACAGGCGGCGCGCGATCCTGATGTCGTGGCGATCAAGCAGACGCTGTATCGCACCTCGCGGGATTCCCCAATCGTGCGCACGCTGGCGGAAGCGGCGGAGGCGGGCAAGTCGGTCACGGCGCTGGTTGAGTTGAAGGCGCGTTTCGACGAGGAGGCCAACATCCGCTGGGCGCGCAATCTCGAGCGCGCGGGCGTGCAGGTCGTCTATGGTTTCCTCGAACTCAAGACCCACGCGAAACTGTCCTTCGTCGTGCGGCGCGAGGGGGGCGGGCTCACCACCTATGTCCACACCGGCACCGGCAACTATCATCCCGTGACGGCGCGCATCTACACCGACCTGTCGTATTTCACCTCCGATCCGGTGATCGCGCGCGACGCCGCGCGGGTCTTCAATTTCATCACCGGCTACGCGGAGCCCGTCGATATCGAGAAGATGGCGGTGTCGCCGCTGACGCTGCGCAAGCGCATTCTCGAACATATCGGGGCGGAGGCGAACTTCGCTCGCCACGGCAAGCCTGCCGCGATCTGGATGAAGATGAATGCGCTGGTCGATCCCGATATCATCGACGCGCTTTACGCGGCCTCGCAGGCAGGTGTCTCGATTGACCTCGTGGTGCGAGGCATTTGCTGCTTGCGGCCGGGCGTGCCGGGGCTATCGGAAAACATCCGCGTCAAGTCGATCATCGGCCGTTTCCTCGAGCATGGCCGCATCTATTGTTTCGGGATGGGACACGGACTGCCGAGCGTGAAGGCTGCTGTGTATATCGCATCCGCCGACATGATGCCGCGCAACCTCGACCGCCGCGTGGAGGTGTTGTGTCCGCTGCAGAATCCCACCGTCCATTCGCAGGTTCTCGACCAGATCATGGTGGCGAATCTGGAAGACAACGAACAGAGCTGGCAGTTATTGCCGGATGGATCGTCAACGCGTATGAAGGCCGGGAAGGGCGAGGAACCCTTCAACGTGCACAAATACTTCATGACGAATCCGAGTCTGTCCGGCCGTGGAAAATCGCTCAAAGAATCGTCGCCGCGCAGGCTCACGCGCCGCTCGAAACGCTGACCCGGCTTCTGTCGTGCGGTCGCGCGCGTTGCGGCCGCACCCCTCAGTTCGTCGCAAGCCAAAAGAGAAAACGGTCGGCGTCATCGACATCGGCTCGAACTCGGTGCGCCTTGTCGTCTACGAGGAATTGACGCGCAGCCTCGCGCCGATCTTCAACGAGAAGGTCCTGTGCGGACTGGGGCGCGCGGTGCAGACCACGGGGCTGCTCGGCGAGAGCGAGGTCGCGAAGGCGCTGACCGCGTTGCGGCGGTTTCATGCACTTTGCAAATTGATGAAGGTCGGGCAGCTTTATGCCATTGCCACCGCCGCTTGCCGCGATGCGACCAACGGCCCGGCATTCATCGCCAAGGCGGAGCGCATCTGCGGCGTCGATATCGAAGTCCTGTCCGGTGCGCGCGAAGCCAAACTGTCCGCGCTCGGCGTGGTGTCCGGCGTACACAGGCCGGACGGCATCGTCGGTGACCTCGGCGGCGGTTCGCTGGAATTGATCGACGTGCGTGGCCATCGCGTGCGCTCCGGCGTCACGCTGCCGCTTGGCGGGCTTGCGCTGCAGGATTCCTCGCAGAAATCGATCAAGAAGGCCGTGCGTATCGTGCGCACCAAACTTGCCGCGGTGCCGCAACTGCTGGAAGGCAGGGGGCGTACTTTCTATGCGGTGGGTGGCACATGGCGTGCGCTGGCGCGCATTCACATTCTCCAGAGCGGTTATCCGCTGCGGGTGATGCACGGCTACAGCCTTCCGGCCGCGAGCGCGCTCGATTTCGTCCGCCGCCTGCGCAAGCTGGTGCTGAACAACATGCTGGCCGACGTGGAAACAGTGACGGAAGCCCGCCGCCCGCTGCTGGCCTATGCCGCGCTGGTTCTCGAATACATCATCCTCACGGCAAAACCCGAGACGGTGATGTTCTCGAGCTTCGGCGTCCGCGAGGGCTTGCTGTACGAGATGCTGCCCGAGCCGGTACGCAGGGAGGACGGCCTGCTTTCGACCGCGCGCCATCTGAACGATCTGCGCTCGCGGGCGCCGGATCACGCCGATGATTTGATCGACTGGACTGACCGTTTCGTCAGGGTCGCGAAAATCAAGGAGACCGAGGAGGATCGGCGGTTGCGCCATGCCGCATGTTTGTTGTCCGATCTCGGCTGGCGCGCGCATCCCGATTATCGCGGCGACGAGACGCTGCATGTCATCGCCAACGGCAATTTCGGCGCGGCAACCCATGAGGAGCGTGTGTTCCTCGCGCTCGCGGTTTATTTCCGCTATGCGGGCATCGGCGAGAAGAACCAGCCGCGCACCGGGCTGAGCGTGCTGCTGTCACCCGCGATGTCAGAACGCGCACGGCTGGTCGGACAGATGTTGCGTGTCGGGCATCTGGTCTCTGCCGCGCATCCGGGTGTGTTGCCCGCGACGCATTTTAGGGCGCGGGGGCGGAAGCTCGTTCTGGCGTTTGATCGGCGAATCGGCGGTCTGGTGGGCGACCGCATCAGTAATCGCTTCAAGCAGCTCGCGCGGCTGGTGGGGCGTAGCGGCGTGGCCGAAGTACACTAAACCGACCGGCAGATTTTGCCGGACCCGGCTGCTTTTGCAGTGGCGGGAGAGGGAGCCCTCTCAAACATCCCTGAATTTTACATCGCTGGCGTGGCACGACTCCTGCAATGCCCTTCCGAGAGGTAACAACAGCCTCCGGAGCCAGCCCATGACGACCATCGGAGCCTATTCGACATCGCTGCTCAATTCCGCTTCGCAAGGATACGCGACGACGACAGCGCAGCCGAGCCTCGCACAGGTGCTGGACGAGCAAAATTCCGATTCGTCATCTTCCTCATCGACCAATGTGACGCTCTCGGATGCGGCGAAAAGCTATCTCGCAAGCATGCAGGATGCGGCTGCGACCGGCGACAGCGCAGACGTATCGCTCGACACGCTCGCGGCGAATGCGCGCGCATGGTTCGATACGCAATACGATTCACTCGGTATTTCGTCGGCGATGCTCGATGGCAAGGTGGCCGTCGACTTCAGTTCGCAGAGCCGTGCCACGCTGTCGGCCGTGGCCTCCAATACCGATGGCCTTTTCACCTCGGACGAGAGTGCGGCCGCAACCAGCGAATTGCAGGCGCGTTTCAACAACGCGATGGCGTCGCATGTCGTCATCGCCCGCCACACGGGGGACTATGCGAGCCTCTATCAGGCGGCGTCCGACTATCTCGATCAGGCGAGCGACGGCGAGAAGGCAACGGCTGCCTGGAAAGCGCAGAAGCTTGCTGTCACAACTGGCCTGTCTGCCGCCAACAGCAATTTTGGGAAGGCACCGGACACGGGTGACGCCAACGATCCCGTCGCGGCGCTGCTCGACGGACCCGACAGCGGTATCACCACGCTCGGCTCCGATGCGACGACCTCGCAGGTTGCTGCCAATGCCCGCGCGATGCTCGACGATCAGGAAAACAAGGCCAAGGATAACGGAACCACGCTGTCGTTCTACTCGTCGCAGACCAGCGGGCAGAAGGTCGATTTTACGAATTTCGACAACCGGACGCTCGCAACGATCATGCTCAATCCGGATTCGTCTTTCTCCAGCGACGAAATCTATGCTGCGAAGCAGGAACTCAATCAGCGAACACGCACCGCGATGTACAATACGCTGTTCCCGAGCAGTAACGGCAGCCCTGATTCAAGCTCGACCGGTGCGCTCGGCCTGATGCAAACCTACAACAACATGAGTGCGGAGGAGAAAACCGTGCTGGGCGTGACTGACACCACCACGAGTCGTGTGTTGGCAAGCTACAAGACCCAGCAGTCGGTGCAGAACACGCTGGCGTCGTATCTCTAAGACTGGAGCTATTTGCGCTCGGTGCCGATCACGCGGCCTTTTTCGATCGCCAGCGCAAGCTTGCCGTGCTTGAGCGCGAGCGCGGATTCTCCGAACAGCTCCCGTCGCCAGCCGTGCATGGCGGCAACGTCGGCCTCGTCGTCGGCGGCGATCTGTTCGAGATCGTCCACCGTGGCGATGATCTTGCTCGCGACCGCATGCTTCTCGGAGGTCATCCGCAGCAGCACTTTCAGAAGCTCGACGGTAGCCCCGGTGTTGCCGTTGCCGCGCGGCTTGTCGAGCTTGGGCAGCGTCGCGGGATCGCGATCGACCCCGCGTCTCACCGCCTCGACGATGTCCTGCCCCCAGCGCGAGCGATCGAAGCCTTTCGGCAGCGAGCGCAGGTGCGCGAGCTTCTCCAGCGTCGTCGGCGCGTGGGTGGCGATGTCGCCGATGGCGTCATCCTTCAACACGCGCGAGCGCGGCACGTCGCGGGTCTGCGCCTCGCGCTCGCGCCATGCCGCGACCTCGATCAGGACGGCGAGGTCGCGCGGCTTGCGCACGCGGGTCTTGAGGCGCTCCCAGGCGCGCTCCGGTGGTGCGTTATAGGTGGAGGGCGAGGTGAGGACGTCCATTTCCTCGCTCACCCAGTCGGCGCGCTTGCGTTTCTTGAGGTCGGCATCAAGTGCCGTGAACACGTCGCGCAGATGGGTGACGTCGGCAAGCGCGTAGGCGCTCTGTTCCTTGGTCAACGGGCGGCGTGACCAATCGGTGAAGCGGTGGGTCTTGTCGAGCTTGTGCCCGGTGATGCGGCCGACAAGCTGATCGTAGGCGATGGAATCGCCATAGCCGAGCACCATGGCGGCGACCTGTGTATCGAACACCGGATGCGGGACGATCCCGGCCAGATGCCAGACGATCTCGATGTCCTGCCGCGCGGCATGGAAGACCTTCAGAACCTTCTCGTCGGCCATGAGATCGAAGAACGGCTTGAGGTCGATGCCTTCGGCAAGGGCATCCACGACCACTGCTTCGTCGGAGCTGGCGAGCTGCACCACGCAGAGCAGGGGATAGTAGGTCGTCTCGCGCAGAAACTCGGTGTCGACGGTGACGAACGGGTGCCGGGCGAGCCGCGCGCAGACGGCGGCCAGTTGCTCGGTGCTGGTAATCAATTCCATGGCTGCTGCATAAACGTTCCTCGGCCGGATGTCGCGTCCGTTTGGGCGGATGACCGATTTTTTGATCTGCTTTTTCAAGCAATCTGAAGGGGTAACGTCAACCGCCCATCCCCTCGCGGCGGATTTGGCGGGACGGTTTCCTATTTCCGGAATCTGGAGAAGTGGCTCGCCCGGAGCCCGGCGATCAGGCCGGAGGAAGTTGAGGCCGGAGCTCGGCCAGCTTTTCAGGTGGTGATATTTTGTATTGTTTTTATTGGCCTTTTAGGCCGATTTGCCCCCGCTTTCGGCGATCCCTCGGTTGCCCGGTGAACCCGGCTCGGGTAAACCCCTGCCACGCGCGCCCGTCCGCGCTTTTCCGATTCTTTGTTCGACCCTTTTTCAGGATTCCCATGCATCGCTACCGGTCCCATACCTGCGGCGCGCTCCGCGAGAGCGACATCGACTCCAACGTTCGCCTGTCGGGCTGGTGCCACCGCATCCGCGATCACGGCGGTCTCCTGTTCATCGACCTGCGCGATCATTACGGCATGACGCAATGCGTCATCGACCCGGATTCCAAGGCGTTCAAGCTGGCGGAAAAGCTGCGCTCGGAGTGGGTGGTGAAGATCGACGGCAAGGTTCGCCGCCGCCCCGAGGGCACCGACAATCCCGATCTGCCGACCGGTGCCGTCGAGGTGTTCATCGCCGACATCGAAGTGCTGGGCGAGGCGGCCGAACTGCCGCTGCCGGTGTTTGGCGATCTGGAATACCCCGAAGAGGTCAGGCTGAAATACCGCTTTCTCGATCTGCGCCGCGAGAAGCTTCACCAGAACATCATGACTCGCGGGCAAATCATTGATTCCATGCGGGCGCGGATGAAGAAGGAAGGCTTCTTCGAATTCCAGACCCCGATCCTGACCGCGTCCTCGCCGGAAGGCGCACGTGACTTCCTGGTGCCGTCGCGCATCCATGCCGGCAAGTTCTACGCGCTGCCGCAGGCGCCGCAGCAGTACAAGCAACTCCTGATGATGTCGGGCTTCGACCGTTACTTCCAGATCGCGCCGTGCTTCCGCGACGAGGACCCGCGCGCCGACCGCCTGCCGGGCGAGTTCTATCAGCTCGACCTCGAGATGAGCTTTGTCACGCAAGACGATGTTTTTGCTGCGATGGAGCCGGTCATCACCGGCGTGTTCGAGGATTTTGCCAACGGCAAGCCGGTGACGAAGAACTGGCCGCGCATTCCGTTCGCCGAGAGCTTGCGCAAATACGGCACCGACAAGCCGGACCTGCGCAATCCGCTGATCATGCAGAACGTCTCCGAGCACTTTCGTGGTTCGGGTTTCAAGGTGTTCGCACGCATGCTGGAGCAGGCGGGTAACGAGGTCTGGGCTATTCCGGGGCCGGGCGGCGGGTCGCGCGCGTTCTGCGACCGCATGAATTCGTGGGCGCAGGGCGAGGGCCAGCCGGGCCTCGGCTACATTATGTGGCGTGAAGGTGGCGAGGGCGCAGGGCCGCTCGCCAATAACATCGGCCCCGAGCGTACCGCCGCGATCCGCACGCAACTCGGCCTCAAGGACGGCGATGCCGCGTTCTTCGTCGCGGGCGATCCGCAGAAGTTCTGGAAGTTCGCAGGTCTCGCCCGCACCAAACTCGGCGAGGAATTGAACCTGATCGACAAGGACCGGTTTGAGTTGGCCTGGATCGTCGACTTCCCGATGTACGAATATAACGAGGAGGAGAAGAAGGTCGACTTCTCCCACAATCCGTTCTCGATGCCGCAGGGCGGTCTTGAAGCGTTGCAGACGCAGGACCCGCTCACCATCAAGGCGTTCCAGTACGACATCGCCTGCAACGGCTACGAGATCGCCTCGGGCGGTATCCGCAACCACAAGCCTGCCGCGATGGTGAAGGCGTTCGAGATCGCCGGTTACGGTGAGGAAACCGTGGTGGAGCGCTTCGGCGGTATGTACCGCGCCTTCCAGTATGGTGCTCCGCCGCATGGCGGCATGGCGGCGGGGGTAGACCGAATCGTTATGCTGTTATGCGGAACGAACAACTTGCGCGAAATCTCGCTTTTCCCGATGAACCAGCGTGCGGAAGATCTGCTGATGGGCGCGCCGTCGGACGTATCAACCAAGCAGTTGCGTGAACTGCACATCAGGCTCAACCTTCCACAAAACTGATCGAGGGAGCGCCGAGACCACATCGGCGGAAAGCATTGGCTTCAGAAATGGGAAATTCGTCGGACGAGTTACGTAACGCGGCGTTGTCCTACCATCGCCTGCCGCGTCCCGGTAAGTTCGAGATCCAGGCGACCAAGCCGCTCGGCAACCAGCGCGACCTGGCATTGGCCTACACGCCGGGCGTTGCGGCGGCTTGCGAAGTGATCGCCGCCGATCCCGCGCAGGCAGCCTCGCTGACGATCCGCTCCAACCTCGTCGCTGTCGTCACCAACGGCACCGCCGTTCTCGGCCTTGGCAATATCGGCCCGCTGGCGTCCAAGCCGGTGATGGAAGGCAAGGCGGTCCTGTTCAAGAAGTTCGCCGGCATCGATGTGTTCGACATCGAAATCGATGCGCACACCGTTTCTCATGTCGTGGATACCGTGGCCGCGCTGGAGCCGACCTTCGGCGGCATCAACCTCGAGGACATCAAGGCGCCCGAGTGCTTCGAGATCGAGGAGCAGCTCAAGGCAAAAATGAAAATCCCGGTGTTCCATGATGACCAGCATGGCACCGCGATCATCGTCTGCGCCGCGATCCGCAACGCGCTGGTGCTGAACGGCAAGAAGCTCGAAGACATCAAGATCGTGACGGCGGGAGCGGGAGCTGCGGCGCTCGCCTGTCTCAACCTTCTCGTGTCGATGGGCGCCAAGCGCGAGAACATCTGGGTCAACGACATCGACGGTCTCGTTTATGAGGGCCGCAATACGCTGATGGACAAATGGAAGTCCATCTACGCGCAGAAGACCGACAAGCGTACGCTGGCGGAATCCATCGTCGGCGCCGACGTGTTCCTCGGCCTTTCCGGCCCGAACGTGTTGACGCCCGAGATGCTCAAGACGATGGCGGACGGCCCGCTCATCATGGCGCTCGCCAACCCGACGCCGGAGATCATGCCGGACGTGGCGCGCGAGGCGCGCCCCGATGCGATGATCTGCACCGGCCGCTCCGACTTCCCGAACCAGGTCAACAACGTCCTGTGCTTCCCCTTCATCTTCCGCGGCGCGCTCGATGTCGGCGCGACGGCGATCAACGAGGAGATGAAGCGCGCGGCGGTCGATGCGCTGGCGCAGTTGGCACGTGATCCGCCGTCTGACGTGGTAACGCGCGGCTTCGATGGCGCGGAGTCGACCGGCTTCGGTCCGGGTTCGCTGATTCCCGGCGCGTTCGATCCCCGCATCATCCTGCGCGTTGCGCCGGCCGTCGCCAAGGCGGCAATGGAGTCCGGCGTGGCGACACGGCCGATCGCGGATTTCGATGCCTATGTCGAGCAGCTCGACCGTTTCGTTTTCCGCTCCGGTTTCATCATGAAGCCGCTGTTCGCGAAGGCCCGCAAGGAGCCGATGCGCGTGATCTACGCCGAGGGCGAGGACGAGCGCGTCCTGCGCGCGACGCAGGCCGTGGTGGAGGAGAAGATCGCGCGTCCGATTCTGGTCGGCCGCCCCAACGTGGTGACCACGCGGCTCAAGCGTGCGGGATTCTCGATCAAGCCGGGCGAGGATTTCGACCTCATCAATCCGGAAGACGATCCGCGTTATCGCTCTTACGTGCAGAGCTATGTCGATATCGCCGGCCGTCATGGCATCACGCCGGATGCGGCGCGCACGCTGGTGCGTACCAATTCGACCGTGATTGCGGCCCTTGCGGTCCAGCGCGGCGAGGCCGATGCGATGCTGTGCGGCGTCGATGGGCGTTACCTCAGCCATCTGCGCCGCGTTCGCGAGATCATCGGCATCCGGCCCGAACTGACCGATTATTCGGCGCTGGCGCTGCTGATTACCAATAAGGGCTCGTACTTCATCGCCGATACGCAGATCCGCCCGAACCCGACCGCGGAGGAACTGGCGGAAATCGCCGCGCTGGCGGCCGTGCATGTGCAGCGTTTCGGTATCAAGCCCCGGATCGCCTTCCTGTCGCATTCCGATTTCGGCAGCCATGACTCGGAGTCGGCGAGGAAGATGCGCCGCGCCACCGAACTGCTGGCGCAGTCGCACCCCGAGATCGAGGCGGACGGTGAAATGCAGGGCGACACCGCCTTGTCGGAAGTGACACGCAAGCTGGTGCTTCCGCACTCGCGTGTCGAAGGCTCGGCAAACATCATGATCATGCCGAACCTGGATGCGGCGAACATCGCCTTCCAGATGATCAAGGTGCTGTCCGGGGCGCTTCCGGTCGGACCGATCCTGATCGGGCCGGCGAGGCCCGCGCATATCCTGACGCCGTCCGTGACCGCGCGCGGAATTCTCAACATGACGGCGGTGGCCGTTGTGGAAGCGCAGGAGCGGATGAAGCAGCCGAACCTGCTGTGAGCCTTGCCGGGCAGGGAGCGCCAAGGGATGGCGCTCCTTCCGGCATCCGCTATGCTGGTCTGGCTGACATGATGGGGATGGCCTCAAACGGGCCGTCCTGTATGACGGCGTTGTGACTTCGTTTGTTGAACCGTTTCGCTCGGACAATGGGGATAAGTCATGCCGGCGCTTTACGTCATCGGGCGGATTCTGTTCGCGGCCCTGTTTCTGGTTTCGGGCATTAACAAATTTCTCGATCTTCAAAGCGCCGCGCAGGCCATCGGCGCTCACTTCGCCGTGCCCGCGCAATTGACGGAGTACACGTCGCAGATCGAGACCTTCACGGGGATGCCGATCACGCAGGTGATCGCCATTCTCGGCGGGGCGATCGAGATTCTGGGTGCGCTGGCGATAGCGACCAATCTGGGCGCACGCACCTTCGCGGTGCTGCTTGCGCTGCTCCTCGTGCTCACGGTTTTCTATTTCAACGATTTCTGGAACGCGGCCGCCACTGAGCGGACGGCGAGCCTGTTCGAGGCGTTGAAGAATCTGGCCTTGATCGGCGCGTTGTTGATGATCGCGGGCCGTCCGCGCGAACTCGCCGCGTCGGGATCATCCTACACAGATATCTGAGGCGTCAGCGCCGCCAGGCGGTGAGATCGACACGCTTTGCTGCGTCGAGCACCTGCGTCTCGGCCGCATGCAGTCCAGCGGCAGCGAGAATGGCCTGCGGCGTTCGTTGCGGCACGCCAGGCATGACGCCGAGGCCGTCAGCAAGGTGGACGCCATGTGCCTGCGAGAGCCAGAACGCATCGTAGCGGTCGAGAAAGAAGGCATAGACATGCGGTCCGCCGATGATCGCGATCTTCGCGGAAGGCGAGACGCCAGTTGCCTTGCAGGCTTCCTCGAATGAGGCCCCCTTGGGATTCCACAGCGTCGAATGAGGATGTCCGGTATCCGGCGCGAGCGCGGGAATGGAGCTGGTCAGAATGAGCCGCGTCCGCTCGTTCGATCGCTTCTGTTCCTCGTGTGAGTGGCGGCCGTGAACGATCAGATCGGCATTGTCGAGAGCGCTCTCAAAAAAGGCCTGATCGGCCGGGAATTTTAGCGAATCCGGCATGACACCGGTGGAATCCGCCAGCATGCCGTCGGCGGAGACGATGACGTAGGCTTCGATTGGCAAGACAGACTCGCTATTCGGAAATGGTTTCGACGACGCTCGACACCGGGCGTGAATTGATCACCGGCTGTTTCAGGCCTTTTACGACTTCCTCGTCATATTGCGCAATCGATTGCAATTTGGTTTTGGCCTTGACCTGCACGACCTTGTAACCGCCATCCTTCAGGCGCTTAAGCAGTTCCGGCAGGGCTTCGGCGGTGTGCTTCTGGAAATCGTGCATCAGGATGATGCCCTTGCCGAGCTTGTCGAGCTTGCCCATCACGGTATCGATGATTTTCTTCGGATTGTGGGCCTTGAAGTCAAAGGAGTCGGCATCGCACGACCAGATCGCGATGTTGCGCTCGCCCATATAGGCCACCATCGACGGCGGATGCTGGAGCGCCGGAAAACGGATGAAGGGCGCGGGTGCCTCGCCGAGCGCCCATTTCACGGCGCTGATGCCTTTCTCGATTTCGGCCTTGCGCTGGTCGTCCGTGAGTTTCTTGCTGTTGAGATTGGCGTGCGACCATGTGTGCGAGCCGATGGTGTGACCGTGGGCGGCGACCGCCTTGAGGATTTCCGGATGCCAGGTCGCATGTTTGCCGATCGGGAAGAAGATCGCCTTGGTGCACTGGTCATCCAGCGCCTTGATGACGGCGGGCGTGTTGACCGGCCATGGGCCATCGTCAAACGTCAGCACCACCTCTTTGTCGCGCAGGAAGTCGAGTTGCTTGAAATGCTCGAAGCCGAAGCCGGGCCCGCCCGTGGTGTCGATGGCGACGACACGGGAAACCCCGAGCGCATTGGGATTGGCGCAGGCGGGCTTCGCAGGAACTGCGGGCGGAGGCGGCGGCGTGGCAGGTGTTGCGGCTGGTGCCGCGGCATTCTGGCGTGGAATAGCCTTTTGCGCCGATGCGCCACCAAGCGCCAGCATCGATATGGCGGCAGCCAAAGGAATAACGGCGGTCTTGATACGCATGACCCAACTCCCCACAAGGCGGCATTCGCCGCGCCCCCGATGAGAAGCCTACTCGCGCAGCCTTACGACCGCCAAGGAAATTGTAACGGAATAAAACGCCAAACCACTGTTAACGCAGCGGCACGATGAAATCGGTGCCGAGCCCGGTTTCACCGCCAAGTCCGAGATCGGACACAATCAAGGAGTCGCCCGGCATGGCGGCTTCCGCGATTTTTTGCATTGCATCGTCGGGAATGGTGATGCGGTCGAGCGCGGCCGAAGGCGAGGGCAACGCCACTTCGACCGTGGCGCGCTCGCTTTCGCCATGCCGATGCTTGCGCGTCTGGAGAGGCGTGGGCTGCTCGCGCGGCGGCAGCGACACTACCGACCACTGGAAGGTTTTGGGATCGTCGTTCGATGCGCGGACGGTGAAGACGTGGGTGCCGAGAGGCCCGCCATCGGCGATGGTGACAGGAGCTTCGAACAGCGGCGCGAAGTTTTGCCGCACGAAGATCTTGCCTTCCTTGCGGCTGATGAACGCGGCGATATGACCGGTGCGCTTCACCGGCTTGGCTTCTGCGGCAGGCGTTTGCGGCGCAGTGGTTTCAGGCTTGGCTGCATCGCCCTTGGCGGGCTCGATCGCCGTCCCGGACGTGGCGAGCGGAACGGTACCGCTGGCGTCCGCGGTGCGGATCGGCGCGGCGATGCTGTTGGTGGTTTGCAGGCTGGTTTCCAGATTGAGGATCGGTTTCAGCTCCGGCAGGGCGGCGGTGGTGTCGCTCCTGTCGGCGGCAGCCGTCACCTTGGGCTCGGGCCTGTGGGTAAACAGGAGCGGGTGTGCGAAATCGACCGGCGACAATTCACCGGGCGCGATCACGACGCGCGCGCCCATCCGCGTCCAGCCATACATCCGGACCGCGAAGTTCATCGGCATGCGGATGCAGCCGTGCGAGGCGGGGTAGCCCGGCAGCACGCCGGCATGCATTGCCACGCCTGACCACGTGATGCGCTGCATGTAAGGCATCGGCGCGCCGCTGTAGATGTTGGAGCGGTGAAACTTCTCCTTGCCGATCACGCTGAACACGCCCATCGGGGTCGAGTGGCCGCGCATGCCTGTGGAAATCGGCGTTTCCGCGTACAGGCCGTTTGAATCGTAGATCTTGAGCCTTTGTTCCTCGATCGAGATCGAGATCAGGAGCGGGCCCTTCGGCTTGGCGGTTTCCTTGATGACGATCGGCTTCTGCGCCTTGCGGACGTGCTTGACGCGCGGCTGTTCAGGCTGCGGCGCCGGAATAACCCGATCGGAATCGAAACCATCACTGTCCCAGAAGAACTGCGCGTGCGCGGCTGAGGGCAGGACGACCAATGCCATCGCCGATACTAGGGCGATCCGCCGGATCGCGGCCATGGAATTCAATGTCTGCAAGGCCTGCTGCCTGGTGCTCATGACAGATAATTGGTTATTCACGCCCATTCCCGCTATTGGCTGCCTGGTGCCTGAATCTTAGTGTCGCGAACCGCCCGGCGGGTTCACCGCCGAATCGACAGGGGAACGCTATCCGTTGAGGGCTGATATCCGATTAATAAACCCCGGCTTCCGGTCACAAACACGTTTCTTTTCCCCAAAAGCTGCCTATTTGCTGTTCAGTCTGCCGCCTGCGCCCGTGTGGGTTGTGCCAGCCTGAAAGGCCCAAATGTTCCAGCCAAGTTGTTTCTGGCGCGGTCTTGTCTCCGCCGCCGTTCTCTCTGTTTCCCTCGTTGCACCCGCGCTGGCGGCCGATGAGCCCGACCTGATCTTCCGCCGCTCGACCGTGTTCAAGTTGCTCAGCCCCGATGACAAGCTCGCGACATACGGGATCGACGATCCTGATGTTGAGGGTGTCGCTTGCCATTTCACGGTGCCGGAGAAGGGCGGCTACAAGGGCTGGCTCGGACTTGCCGAACAGGTTTCAGACATTTCGCTATCTTGCCGTCAGATCGGGCCGATCCGCATCAAGGCGAAGTTCGAGCAGGGTGAGGATATGTTTCGCCAGCGCCGCTCGCTGTTCTTCAAGAAGATGCAGATCGTGCGAGGCTGCGACGTGAAGCGCAACGTGCTCGTCTACATAGTGTACTCGGACAGGCTGATCGAAGGTTCGCCGAAGAATTCGACCTCGTCGGTGCCGATCATGCCATGGGGGAGTGCGGACTCGATTCAGAAGTGCGGAGACTTCCTCTCGAAGTAGTGCGGGCTAGTGTCCCGAATCCGAAGTTCGCCTCACTATGCGGCATCTTCCGTAGCGAACTTCTGAACCACCACACTAGTTCGGCCGCGGGCCCTTGCGGGAGACGCACTGCTTGACCGTGCCGACGCCCTGTGGCGTCAGCTTGGTGCCGGTGATCTGCTTGATTTCGCCAGCCTTGCAACTGCCGTCGTCGACCCAGATGCGCTGTCCGAGCCGGATGCTGGTGATGTCGCTCTCGCGCGAGACGATCTCCGCGGAGGCGGGCACCATCCACGCTACGAATGCCAGGGTTGTGAGGATCAATCTGGCCCGCATCGATATCTCCCGCGTTACTTGCTCTGTACCTTCAGGCCATCCGGCCCGACATTGATCTGCAGGCCCTTCGGCTCCTTCTTGGCTTCATAAAGGTTGTAGCTGAGGATGCCGATGCCGGCGATCAGCACCGCGATGATGAGAACCAGGATGTTGCGGTTGGGCATGTGGTTGTTCCTAATGGGCCACGGTTTTTGAGAATAGATTGATGACCGCGACGCCAGCAATGATGAGTCCCAGCCCGAGGATGGCGGGCATGTCCAGACGCTGGCCGAACCAGACCAGCCCGACCAGGGTGATCAGCACCACGCCGAGGCCTGACCAGATCGCATAAGCGATGCCGACCGGCATTGTGCGCAGCACCAGTGACAGAAAATAGAATGCCGCCATGTAGCCGAGCGCGGTCAGGATCAGCGGCTTTGGCCGCGTGAACTGCTCGGACGCTTGCAGTGCAGCAGTTCCAATGACCTCAAAGATGATGGCCATGATCAGGTACAGATAGGTCATGATCTATCGTACCGGTGCATGGCTGATTCTAGAAGCCGGACAGCGGTGCGGCGCGATGTGCGAGGACCGATAAATTGGACGTTCTTACAGCCACCTAGAGGTTGTGGAACACCAGACTGTGACCGTTGTGACATTGCCTCATGCCCCCTGAATTCCGTATAGATTGTGCGTGGCTCTGAGCCTCTTTCCCTTCGGGGATTTTCACAAAGATCGCCGGTCGGAATGCGCTGTCCATGAACAAGCTCGTCAGTATTGCTCTGCAACGGCCATATACGTTCGTGGTTCTTGCTCTGTTGCTGATGATCGCGGGTCCACTGGCGGCGCTGCGCACGCCCACCGACATTTTTCCGGATATCGGAATTCCGGTGATCGGTGTCGTCTGGAACTATACCGGCTTGCCGCCGGACCAGATGGCTGGCCGCATCGTGACGCCATTCCAGCGCGCGCTCACCACCACCGTCAACGACATCGAGCATATCTCGGCCAATTCCTATACCGGCATCGGCATCATCAAGATTTTCTTCCAGCCCAACGTTGATATCCGCACAGCCAACGCGCAGGTGACGGCGATCGCGCAAACCATGCTCAAGCAGTTGCCCGCGGGCGCGACGCCGCCGCTGATCCTGAACTACAGCGCATCGACCGTGCCGATCCTGCAGCTTGCGCTGTCCGGCGACGGGCTGACCGAGCAGAACCTCGCCGACTTTGCGACCAACCAGTTGCGCACGCCGCTCGTCACGGTGCCGGGCGCGGCGATCCCGTGGCCCTATGGCGGCAAGATGCGGCAGATCCAGATCGACCTCGACGCCACCGCGCTTCAGGCGCGGGGCCTTTCGGCGCAGGATGTCGCCAATGCGCTGGCGGCGCAGAATCTGATCACGCCGGTCGGTACCCAGAAGATCGGATCGTTCGAATACAGCATTCAGCTCAACAACTCGCCGCTGAAGATCAACGAACTGGGTAACCTGCCGATCAAGGCCGTCAATGGCGCGATGGTGTATATCCGCGACGTCGCGCATGTGCGTGACGGCAACCCGCCGCAGACCAACATCGTGCATGTCGACGGCAACCGCTCGGTGCTGATGATGGTACTGAAAGCGGGCTCGATCTCTACGCTCGACATCATCGACGGCATCAAGAAGAAAATCGTCGAGGTCAAGGACACCTTGCCGGAGACGCTGAAGATCGGGCTGGTCGGCGATCAGTCGATCTTCGTGCGCGGTGCGATCTCGGGTGTCGCCAAAGAGGGCATCCTCGCCGCGATCCTGACCAGCATCATGATCCTGCTGTTTCTGGGGAGCTGGCGTTCGACGGTCATCATCGCGATTTCGATCCCGCTGTCGGTGATGGGCGCGATCATATGCCTGTCGCTGATCGGAGAGACGCTCAACATCATGACGCTTGGTGGTCTGGCGCTGGCGGTGGGCATTCTCGTTGATGATGCCACGGTGACGATCGAGAACATCAATTACCATCTGGAGCAGGGGAAAGAGGTCGAAGCATCTATCCTCGACGGCGCCGCGCAGATCGTGACGCCGGCCTTCGTTTCGCTGTTGTGCATTTGCATTGTGTTCGTGCCGATGTTTTTCCTCAACGGCGTCTCGCGCTTCCTTTTCGTGCCGATGGCGGAAGCGGTGATGTTCGCGATGATCTGGTCGTTCCTCCTGTCGCGCACGCTGGTGCCGACGATGGCGAAATATCTGTTGCATCCGCACCCGCACGACGAGAACGGAAACCCCATCCCGCCAGCTCCGAGCAACAATCCGCTGGTACGTTTCCAGCGCGGCTTTGAACGGCGTTTCGAGCGCTTCAGGGCCAGTTATCGCGCACTCCTGGAAATGGCGCTGCACCATCGCGGTGTTTTCGTCGCGGGATTTTTCGGATTCGTCGCGGTGTCGTTCCTGCTGGTGCCGTTTCTCGGCCGGAACTTCTTTCCATCCGTCGACGCAGGCCAGATTTTGATTCACGTCCGCACCCAGATCGGCACGCGGGTGGAGGAGACGGCCAATCAATTGGCGGACATCCAGAAGGCTATCCGTCAGGCCATCCCGCCGGACGAACTGGATACCATGACCGACAACATCGGTATCCCGTACAGCGGCATCAACATGACCTATAACAACACCGGCGTGATCGGAACGCAGGATGGTGACATCCAGATCAAGCTGAAGGAAGGTCACCAGCCGACGGATATCTACGTCAAGGCGCTGCGTGAGCAGTTGCCGCGCGCGTTTCCGGGCGTGACGTTTGCGTTCCTGCCTGCGGACATCGTCAGCCAGATCTTGAATTTTGGCTCGCCCGCACCGATCGACCTGCAAATTCGCGGCGCCAATATCGACGCGAATTTCAAATATGCCAACGATCTCTTGCGGCGTATCCGCCGTATTCCCGGCGTGGCGGATGCACGCATTCAGCAGTCGCCGAATGCTCCCGCGTTTCAGGTCAATGTCGATCGCACGCGCGCGCAATATGTCGGTGTGACTGAGCGCGACGTTACCAACAGTCTCGTCGTCAATCTGGCCGGCTCGTCGCAGGTGGCGCCGACCTATTACCTCAATCCGCAAAACGGCGTGTCGTATTCCGTCGTCATGCAGACGCCGCAATACCAGATCGACTCCCTGAACAAGCTCGAGACTCTGCCGATCAATGCCGCCGGTGCAACGAGCCTGCCGATCCTTGGCGGCATCGCCGATATCAAGCGGGCGGCCACGAGCGCGGTGGTGACGCAATACGACATCCAGCCGATGGTCGAAATTTACGCGATTCCGCAGGGTCGCGATCTCGGGGCGGTCGCCGCCGATATTCACAAGGTCCTGAACGAGACAGCGAAGGATTTGCCGAGAGGCAGCTCCGCGGTGCTGCTCGGGCAAGTGCAGACCATGAACAGCGCGTTCTCGGGACTGCTGTTCGGTCTGATCGGCGCGATCATTCTGATCTATCTTCTGATCGTGGTGAACTTCCAGTCATGGTCCGATCCATTCGTGATCGTCACGGCGTTGCCGGCGGCACTGGCGGGCATCGTCTGGATATTGTTCGCGACCGGCACGACACTATCCGTGCCTGCCTTGACCGGCGCGATCATGTGCATGGGCGTCGCTACCGCCAACAGCGTGCTCGTTATCGCGTTTGCCCGCGAGGAGCTGGATCGTCTCGGCGATCCGATCGAGGCCGCGCTAGAGGCAGGTTTCGTGCGTTGCCGTCCCGTGCTGATGACGGCGCTGGCCATGATCATCGGCATGACGCCGATGGCGCTGAGCCTGGGCGAGGGCGGCGAACAGAACGCGCCGCTCGGCCGCGCCGTGATCGGCGGCCTGATATTCGCAACCGTTGCAACCCTCATGCTCGTCCCGGTGGTGTTCAGCATGGTCCACCACAAGCGTTATGCGAAGCCGCAGGCTTCCCCGGAGATATCTCATGCCGTCTGATCCGCGCGTCCAGATTTCACAGCGCAAGCTGCGCCTCGCCGGAATCGCCGCCGGCGTCGTGATCGTGGTGACCGTCGTCACGGGAATCGTGCTGCGCGAGAACGGCAATGCGCGGTTGCGCGAGTGGACCGATGCGCAGGCGATCCCGACCGTTGCCGTCTCCAAACCCAGCGTCAAGGCGCCGAGCGCGCACCTGACTTTGCCCGGTCGCCTCGAGGCTTATTATCGCGCGCCGATCTATGCGCGCGTCAGCGGCTACCTAAAGAACTGGTATGTCGATATCGGGGCCCAGGTGAAGGCGGGCCAGTTGCTCGCTGAAATCGATGCGCCGGATCTCGACCAGCAATTGTTGCAGGCGCGCGCCGACCTTGCCAACGCAGAGGCGGCTTCGAAGCTCTCTGCCGCGACGCTGAAGCGCCGCCGGGCGCTGCTCGCTTCCAACTTCGTATCGCTGCAGGAGATCGACGAGCGCACCGCAGATCTGTCCAGCAAGGATGCTCAGGTCAAGGCAATGCAGGCCAACGTCGATCGGCTACAGGCGCTGGCAGGATACAAGCGTGTCGAGGCACCATTTGATGGCGTCGTGACCGAGCGTAACACCGACGTCGGCGCGCTGATCAATGGCGGTACCGGCACAGGCGCGGCGATGTTTGTCGTCTCCGACATCAAGAAGCTGCGCGTCTACGTCAACGTGCCGCAAAGCTACCTGTCGGCTATCAAGGTTGGCAGCACAGCGTCGATTGCGGTGCCGGAATATGTCGGGCGTTCGTTCCCGGCGGTCGTCGAATCGTCCTCACAGGCGGTTGATGTAGGCTCCGGCACATCACGAATGCAATTGACGCTCGATAATGCCAGCGGGGAATTGCGGCCCGGCTCCTATGCCGATGTCACGCTGAATCTGACAAGCGAGAACAATCTGCTGACGATCCCGTCCAGCGCTCTTATTTTCAACCGGGACGGCTTGAGCGTGGCCACGGTCGATGACGATGATCGCCTTCGCTTCAAGAAGGTGACGATCGCGCGCGATCTGGGCCGCGAGATCGAGATCGCGACCGGGCTCGCGGCGCAGGATCGTATCGTGGTGACACCCGCTGACGGCGTGGTGGATGGCGATCGCGTCCGGATCGCCGGAAAGCAGACGGGCGAGAAGACTTCCAGCGCCCAATAAACACTCAAACGGCCTGAAAGAGACGATTTCCCCGGTGTTGGCGCGCGGCGCTGGGAGAGGCCGTGCGCGCGTGGCCGGTTTTGTTTGGTTAAGGGAATGACAATCAATCGGGGGTACTATTTTGCCGCTCTGATACTTTGATTCTTTCCCCGGGGGACATGATGTCGCTTCTCGATAGATTTTCGCTTGTTGCCAGAATGGGATCGGTCGCTGCAATTGCGACCGCGCTGGCCGGAGGCTTGGGTTTTTATGCGGGAAGCGCGGTGGAGGCAGGATCGGTCTCGAGTATGGCCGTTATAATCGGCGGGGTATGTATCGGCACAGGCCTCGTCCTCTGGACCGTCAAAAGCGGCCTGATGCGGGCCATTCAAGCGCTTGGCGAGAGCTTGCAGGCGATCTCGGCGGGGCGGTTTGGCGGCAGCGTTCCTTATGCCACGCAGGGCGGCGAGCTTGGCGCACTGGCGGCGGCCGTTGAGACAGTCCAGAGCAGGATCGCTCATTTGCAGATGATGCAGGGGCAGAACGATGCTGCCCGGCAGCGTTCGGCCGAGGAGCGGCGGGAGGCGATGGCCTCGCTCGCTGACCGGTTCGAAACCAGCATCAACGCGGTTGTCGAGGCGGTTGCAACATCCGCGTCGCAAATGCAGTCGACCGCTGAATCAATGGCGGCGAGCGCCAGCAACAACAGCGATCGCGCCTCCGTCGTCGGCAGGGCTTCGGACAATGCGCGACAGAATGTGCAGACCGTGGCTGCGGCCGCGGAGGAATTGAACGCTTCGGTCTCGGAAGTCTCGCGTCAGGTGATGCAGTCGAGCGAAATCGCGCGCAAGGCGGTCGGCGAAGCCGAACAGACCAATTCCACGGTGCAGTTGCTCTCAGGCGGAGCCGAGAAGATCGGACTTGTTGTCCAGCTTATTCAGAGCATCGCCGAACAGACCAATCTTCTGGCGCTCAATGCTACCATCGAAGCGGCGCGCGCGGGCGAAGCGGGGCGCGGCTTCGCCGTGGTCGCTTCCGAAGTGAAGGCGCTCGCGACACAGACGGCGAAGGCGACCGAGGAAATCGCGTCGCAAGTCACCAACATGCAGTCCACCACGGCGGATGCCGTTCTGGCGATCAGCGGCATCGCCGGTACTATCAAGCAGATGAGCGATATCGCAGGCGAAATCTCGTCGGCGGTCGAGAAGCAGGGGGCCGCGACCGGCGAGATTGCCCGCAGCATTCAGGCGGCCGCTACGGGCTCCAACGAAATCAGCGAGCATATTGGCGGCGTCGGCGAGGCCGCGGCTGCGACCGGCGCGACGGCGACGGAAGTGCTCGCGCGGGCGCGCGATCTCGATCAGCAGGCGGGCTTGCTGCGCCGCTCTGTCGAGGAGTTCCTCACGCAGGTACGCGCGGCGTAATCAGCATCTATCGTGCCGGATTTGAGAACCCGACACCTTTGATTCTCTTCACAAAAGAATCATCTTGGTCTTTTGGCTAGAGGTGGTTGCGCGGGTTGCCCCGCGTGACCATCTTGCCCCGACCGGCATTCGCCGCATGACACACTTGCTCTCCGCTTGACCCAAGTGCGATTGCAAATCTCATCTGGATCGTTTCAGATGACGGTGCGTGTTGTTTCTTTCGGGGCTGACTTGAATGATTGAACGATCCGCGACGCTTTTTCCTTTTCATTCCGTTCGCCTGCCTGCCATCGCGCGTCTTGCCGCCGTGGTAGCGCCGTTGATGGCATTGGGCCTTTCGGGCTGTGGCCCGAGCCAGAACCAGCAGGCCGCCGCGCCACCGCCTTCCGTTACCGTCGCTCATCCCGTCAAACGGACGGTCACGGACTGGGATGAATTCAGCGGGCGCTTCGATGCCGTTGAGCAGGTGCAGATCCGTGCGCGCGTCACCGGCTTTGTCACCGGTGTCGAATTCAAGGACGGTGCCATCGTCAAGGCTGGCGATCTTCTCTACACGATCGATCCCCGGCAATATCAGGCTGTCGCCGAACAGGCGCAGGGGCAGTTGCAGGACGCCAAGGCCCATGTCGAACTCGCCAAACGCGAATTGGAGCGCGCCAGCTCGCTGATCAAAACCGATGCGGTCTCGCAATCGGTCGTCGATCAGCGCACCCAGCAATTGCAGACTGCAGAGGCTTCCGCTCTGCAGGCCGAGGGTGCATTGAAGCGTGCGCAGCTCGATGTGGAATTCAGCCAGGTCCGTGCGCCGATCACCGGGCGTATCAGCCGCCATCTTGTGACCGTTGGCAATCTCGTGCAGGGCAGCGAAAGCGGCGCGACGCTTCTGACCTCGATCGTGTCGATGGACCCGATTCATCTTTACTTCGACATGGATGAATCGATCTATCTGAAGAATTCGAGACTCTGGTTCGAGGGCAAGCGCCCGAGTTCGCGCGATACGCCGAACCCCGTGCAGGTGCTGCTTGCGGGCGAAACCAAGCCCTCGCACATGGGCAAGATGGACTTCCTGGATAACCGGCTCGACGTCGGCACCGGAACGTTGCGTGGCCGCGCGCTGGTCGACAATCACGACCTTTCGATTTTGCCCGGACAATTCGCGCGGGTTCGCGTGCTGGGCAGTTCGCCGTACGAGGCGTTGCTGCTGCCGGACACCGCGATTGCCACCGATCAGTCGCGAAAGATCGTGTTCGTCGTCAAGAGCGACAATACGGTGATCGCGAAACCCGTGGTGCTTGGTCCCATCGACGATGGGCTGCGAGTCATCAGGGAAGGGCTGAATGCGGATGACAACGTCATCATCGAAGGGCTGCAGCGCGCGCGCATAGGCGCGAAAGTTTCGCCGCACGCGCCGGAATCCGACAAGGGCAACGCCAAGCCATGAACCTCGGCCGTCTTTCCATCAATCAGCCCATCCTCGCGATGGTGCTGTCGATTGTGCTGCTGATCGTCGGCGCGATTGCCTACACCACGCTGCCTGTCGCTGAGTATCCGCAGGTTGCGCCGCCGACCGTTGTCGTCACCACGCAATATCCTGGCGCGTCGGCGCAGACGGTGTCCGACACCGTTGCGACGCCGATCGAGCAGCAGATCAACGGCGTCGAGGACATGCTGTACATGTACAGCCAGGCGACCTCCGACGGACAGTTGAAGATCACCATCACTTTCAAGCTCGGTACCGATCTCGACAAGGCGCAGGTGCTGGTCCAGAACCGCGTGGCGATCGCGCAGCCGCAATTGCCGGAGGAGGTGCAGCGCAACGGCGTCGTCACCCGCAAGAACAGCCCCGACCTTCTGATGGTCGTGTTCATGCTGTCGCCGAACGACGCTTACGACCAGCTTTATATCTCGAACTATGCGTTGCGGCAGGTACGCGATCAGTTGCTGCGGCTCGACGGCATCGGCGACATCCAGATTTTCGGCGCGCGCGACTATTCGATGCGGCTGTGGCTCGATCCGGACAAGATCGCCAATCTCGGCATGACGGCGGGAGATGTTCTTGCGGCCATTCGCGCGCAGAACCTGCAGATCGCGGGCGGCATTCTCGGCGAGCCTCCGATTGCGGATCGTGCCCTTCAGGAGAGCCTGACCTTTACCGGCCGTCTGAAAGATCCGTCGCAGTTCGAGGATATCGTCATCAAGGCGGGCGCGGACGGGCGCACCGTGCGGCTGCGCGACGTAGCTCGGATCGAACTTGGGGCGCTGTCCTACACCACCAACAGCTTCCTGCTTCGCAAATCCGCGGTCGCGCTGCTGGTCTCGCAGCGGCCGGGGTCCAACGCGCTGGCGACGTCGAAAAACATCTCGAACGAGATGGAGAGGCTGAAGGCCGGTTTTCCGCCCGGGCTTGAATACAACATCGGCTACAACCCGACCGAATTCATCGCGCAGTCGGTCAGCGAACTCATCAAGACGATCTATGAAGCGATGGTCCTCGTCGTCATCGTCGTGCTGGTGTTTCTGCAGGGTTGGCGGCCCGCGATCATTCCGATCGTGGCGATCCCGGTGTCGCTGGTCGGCACCTTCGCGGTGATGGCCGCGCTCGGGTTCTCGGTCAACAATCTGACGCTGTTCGGCCTGGTGCTGGCGGTCGGCATCGTTGTCGACGATGCGATCGTGGTCGTCGAAAATGTCGAGCGCCACCTTGGCGCCGGGATGACCCGGCGGGACGCAGCCCTTCTCACGATGCAGGAGGTGGGCGGCGCGCTCGTTTCGATCGCGCTGGTGCTGTGCGCGGTGTTTGTGCCGACCGCCTTTCTTGGCGGCATCTCCGGGCAGTTCTTCCAGCAATTCGCGGTGACGATTGCGGTCGCGACCGCAATCTCGTGCTTCTGCTCGCTGACCCTGTCGCCGGCGCTGGCGTCTCTCATTCTGGAATCGCATCACGAGAAGAGGCCGCCCGCCAAATGGAATCTTCCCGCACAGTGGTGGGGACGATTTACAGGTTATTTCAATCGCGGGTTTGATTGGCTGTCGGACAGTTATGCCACGGCGGCTGATTTCGTGATCCGTCATTCCGTGGTGATGCTTGGAGTTTATGGGTTGCTGATCGGCTCGGCCGGGTGGCTGCTTGTCAGCACGCCGAAAGGATTCATTCCGGCGCAGGATCGTGGCTACGTCATCATCTCGGTGCAATTGCCGGGCGCGGCCTCGCTGGCGCGTACCACGGCGGTTGTGCGCCAGATCGAGAACATCGCGCTTGGTACCCCGGGCATCATTCGCGTGGCGGCATTCGCGGGCCTGTCGGGCGCGACACGCACGCAGGCGAGTAATGCGGCGGCACTCTTTCCAGTATTCGATGAGCCGGAGGAGCGGGCCCGTAAGGGGCTGACCGCGCAGGTGATTACGAACGAACTTCGCAAGCGGCTCTCCAAGATCGAAAGCGCCTTTATCATCGTGGTACCGCCACCGGCCGTGCCGGGCATCGGCACCGGCGGCGGTTTTGCGATGCGTGTGCAGGACCGCGAGGGGCGGGGACCTGAACTGCTCGCCGCCGCGACAACGGAATTGGTCGCCGCGGCCAGAAAGGCGCCGGGCCTGACGGCCGTGTTCTCGCCGTTTACCGCGGACACTCCGCAGGTTTTTGTCGATATCGATCGGCAGAAGGCACAGATGTTGAGAGTGCCGATCCAGAATGTGACGGAAGCGATCGAGACCTATTTCGGGTCGACCTACGTCAACGACTTCAACATTCTGGGCCGCACCTATCATGTCACGGCTCAGGCCGACTTGCCGTTCCGCAGGGAGACAACCGATCTTGCCCGCGTGAAAACCCGCAATTTGGCTGGCGACATGGTGCTGTTGGGCAGCGTGCTCAATTTCCGCAACATCTCCGGCCCGGATCGCGTGGCGCGCTACAATCTTTATCCGACGGCGGAATTGCAGGGCGATACGCTGCCCGGCACCAGTTCGGCCACGGCCATCGAGGAGATGAAGAAGCTAGCGGCGGATATTCTGCCGAGCGGGTTCTCCTATGAATGGACCGACCTCTCGTATCAGCAGGTGACGGCGGCGAATGCGGGACTTTATGTATTCCCGGTCTGCGTTCTGTTCGTGTTCCTTGTGCTCGCCGCACAATATGGAAGCTGGACGCTGCCGCTGTCGGTTATCCTGATCGTACCGATGTGCCTGCTCGCTGCCACCATTGGCGTGCGCATCATCGGGCAGGACATCAATATCCTGACACAGATCGGGTTTGTCGTGCTGGTGGGGTTAGCTGCGAAGAACGCAATTCTGATCGTCGAATTCGCGCGCGACATCGAGCATGAGGGCAAGGACACGCTGCATGCGGTGATCGAGGCGTGCCGCCTGCGGCTGCGGCCGATCCTGATGACTTCGTTCGCCTTCATCCTTGGCGTGCTGCCGCTGGTGATCTCGACCGGTTCGGGCTCGGAGATGCGTCAGGCGGTCGGCGTCGCGGTGTTCTTTGGAATGCTGGGCGTGACGCTGTTCGGACTGCTGTTCACGCCGATCTTCTACATGCTGATCCGCAAGCTGTTCCCGGGTTCGGTGACGATACCGAGCAAGGATCTCGGCGCGAACATCTGAGTGGGAACGTCGACGTAAAGGAGGCGTTGACCGGATTATTCCGTTCTCAGGAGAGGATCATGATCCGGAAACTGGCGTCGGGCGAATACCGGCTGTACTCACGCAAGGTCAATCCGAAGACCGGCAAGCGCCGTAATCTCGGCACGTTCAAGTCGCGCACGGCGGCGGAGAAGCACGAGCGCGACGTGCAGTACTTCAAGCGGCACTGAATGTCAGACGCGTCCGCTGACGGGGATCAACGCGCCGGTAACGGCGCTGGCCTCGGGACTTGCGAGAAACAGGATGACGCTCGCCAGTTCCTGCGGAGTGACCCAGCTGGAGAAATCCGCCTTCGGCATGTCGCGGCGGTTGGCTGGCGTGTCGATGGTGGATGGCAGCACGGCGTTGACCGTGACCTTGCCCTTGAGTTCGGCCGCGAGCGTTTCGGTCAGGCGATGCACGCCGGACTTGGAGGCAGCATAGGGGCCCATGCCCGCACCCGCCTTCAGGGCTCCTAGCGCGCCGATGTTAATGATGCGCCCCGACCCCGAAGCGGTCAGATGCGGGATTGCCGCACGCGAGGCATTCAACGCAGTCAGTGTGTTGACGCGGTAGAGCCGCTCCCAGGTCGCCGTGTCGCCCTCAGCCACGGTCTGGAATGAAAAGGCACCGGCGATGTTGATGAGCGCATCGAGCCGCCCGTAATGGGCGACAGCCGCTTCGACGGCACGATTAGCTTCGCTCGGTTCGGCAAGGTCGATGCCGCCGATCTCGATGCGGGTCGGCCGTGGCGTGCCTCGGGCCGCGGCATGATCGATCAGGGCGAGGCGCGCGCCGCGTTCAGCCGCTTCCGCGACCACCGCACGGCCGAGCGCACCCGAGGCGCCGGTGATCGCGACGACTCTGTCCTGCATCGATGCTCTCCGCTGTGGCGGGCCTTGAGGCTGTGCCGTTACAAGCTGAAAATACTGACGTCACGCAGCAACGCGCTGGCGCGGGTTGTGGCGGCGGAGTCGGGCAGCGAACCATCGAGCCGCTCGTTGTCGCGCCGGTCGGTATCGAAGACCTGCTTGGGCGTCAATGCGGCGCGCTCCCGGCCGAACACCGGCGTCTCCAGCCATGACGGCTTCGGCGGAAGCAGGCGCATCGAGCCGAACGCTGCCGTCTCGATATGATCCTCCGTGGTGTCGTCATCATTGCCGGCCGGATCGTCTGCCAACTCATTTGCCGAATCATCCGCCGCAATTTGGCTGTCCGTTGAATCGGAATCGTCGGCCTTCAGGGCAAACAGGGGTGCTTCGCGCGACTTGCGGAACGGGAAGGGGACGTCTTCCATCACGGTCACGTCGTCGCTGGCGGGCTTGTGCGGCTCCGGTGCGGCTGCACGCGGCGCCGGGATCACATCTTCCCCCACGGGACGGTCGATCTCATGGCCGCAACCAGCGCAGCCATAGGTGAAGGAGACGCGATCGGCGGTCCACTGCACGTCCTTCACGCCCATCAGGTGCTGGGTACAATGGGGGCAGATCACGACGTCGGGTTTGAAATCGCGAAGCTGAACGTGACTGAGCATGGGGATACCCTCCGCACGCGCGAGCGGAGAACCCGGAACGGACGCCGACTCGCCACAACACACGGCCGGAATTTACGCCGCCGCCGCTCGGATTCGTGGGCCGAAGCCGCGTCATGCACAGCTTATTTGACGCTGTGGAAAGGCCGATCCGGACCCCTCCGCGGGATTTGTTACATGCCCGGAAAAAAATTTCCCGGCGTTACGGCCCGGGAAGCGGCGTAACGGCGGCGGAAGCGGGCCGTAGGGACCAGAGGCGGCGTGACCGTCTTTCCATTGAAGAGGATCATCCTATGAACACCAGTGTCCGGATTTCGCTCATTGCCTCGGCCCTTGTCGCGGTGGCTGCTTTTGCCGCCCCGGCGATCGCGCAGGACAAGATGGGCCACGATGCGATGAAGCAGGATCAGATGTCGAAGGATCACATGAAGAAGGGCGATGCGATGACGAAGGACGGCATGTCCAAGGACGCGATGAAGAAACATGACGGCATGAAGAACGACGCGATGAAGCCTGCGGACGGCATGAAGAAGTAAGCGCCCGCGCCGGTGTCCTGCGGCGCCCTCCGGGCCGCGGGACATTGGCGGCCCTTAATGCCTGACGAAGTAAAGCGGTGTGCGCAGGGTGAACTGGAACGCAGGCTTCGGCGTCCAGAACATCGTTGCGGTCAGGCCGAACAGGCGGTTGTCGTTGTCGTCCATCCGGTCGAGGTCGGCCCGGAGGATTGGCTGGGTGAAGGAGCGCAGCGACAGCAGCGACTGGCCGGGTGGCAGGAACGGGGCGAGCGCCGAGGTGTTCGCGCCCCCGAACGACTGGACGCCCGCACGGCCGGTCAGCTTCCAGTTGTTGGGCCATTGGTAATAGGCGCCGACATAGCCGATGATTGCCGGGCGGACCGAGGCGAGCCCGGAATCGACCCGGATATTGGTCACTTGCACGCCTGCGAGCAGGGCCCGCGTCTCGTCGGTATCGAAAGCGTAGGCCGCCTCGGTGACCGTGGTGAGATTGGTCGTCGATAGCGGGCCTTCGGTTGCGGACTTGGTGAGCGTCGAGAGCACCGTCACGGTGGGGAGCGGCCCGCCGTTCTGCTCGATGATGTCGGCCTGAATGCCGACGTTCCAACTCGCGACAGCCACCGACGACCAGGGCGTGAGATCGGTTTTCGAGGTACTCGCCGTGATCCCCCCAAATACCGAGAAGCGCTCGTTGAAATCGACGGTCAGCGGCAGGTCGATCGAGGCTCCCTGGCCCGAGACCGACGACAGGGATGACAAAGAGGGCAGCGACAACGAATTGCCGAAGCCGATATTCAGCGTCCCGGCGGGCACGGTGAAATAGTTGGTCCGCATGTCGACATAGATATTCGGCAGTTGCGAGGCACTCGCCTTCGGGGCCTTGGCATCGTCCTCGCCGTTGCCCGCGAGAGCCGCCGTCGGACAAGCCGCCGCCAAGGCCAGCAGGGCTGCAACGGCGAAGTGCTTCCGCCGGCCTACAGGGCACGGGCGGGAAAAGGATATATGTCGTGTGATGTCAGCAGTCACCCAAGCGAGCCCCGGCCGAACGGCAGGTCTGCGCGTTCGCTTGCCTCGCAGTATAGGCAAGCTGGGCGTGCCGCCAAGGCTGACAGAACCGAGGCATCGATTCGCCTCTCATCAAGAAGCAAAATTTTCCCGGCAAATTTGTCTCAAGGCACGGATTGATCCGCGCCGCGTCAGGGAGGGCTGTTACAGGCCATTGGAAAGGCGTGTCTTTTGTACCCGCGCCGATGGCACGCGGCTTGCTGAAGATAATTGAAATTCAGATTCGTCCGTGAGGGAGCCAGCAACCGCCATGTCCATCTCACCGTCAGGTATGACCTCGTCGTCCGTGCCTGCCACCTCGTCGTTATTGGGAAGTACGTCGGCCAAGAACAAACCGTCGGCGGAGGATCAGTTTCTCAAGATCGCCGGCGAGACGCCGCAACAGCGGATGTTCAATGCGATGTTGAGCCAGCTTGGCATCAGCGAGGATGACTTCAAGGCCATGAGTCCCGCCGAGCAGCAAAAGGTGACGCAGAAGATCCAGGAGATGATCCAGCAACAGGCGCAGACCGGCGGCGCCAAGGCGCCCGGGCTGGTCATGGACAAGTCCGTGTGATCTTACCGTGGGGCTGGGGCAGCATGTAAATTCCATCGTTCCGGCTGTTGTCAGAATAAATGGATCGGATAGGCTGGAGGCCCTATTTCACCGGGAGTATCCCCATGAAGCGCTTCTCTCTTGCGATCCTGTTGAGCCTTTTTGTCGCCTCGCCCGCTTTCGCGGACGCCGCCTGCAAAGCCGTCAGTGCCGACGGCAAGCCGCTCTCCGGTGCGGCGAAGGCGAGCTACATGAAGAAGTGTTGCGAGACCAACGCCAAGAGCGCCGACGGCAAGCCACTGTCGGGTGCCGCCAAGAACTCCTACGTCAAGAAGTGCATGGGCTGAGGGACGGCCTCATGCTGAAACACGAAGCCCCGCGCGAGCGGGGCTTTTTGTTTTGGTATCGGGTCAATTGGCTTTCGAGAAGGTGCTGCGCACGATGCCGTGGCGTTGCAGCTTGTCGTAGAAAGTCTTGCGCGGGATGCCGAGCGCTTCGATGGTGCGGCGAACGTCGCCGTCATGGCTCTCCAGCGCCTCGCGGATGACCGACGCCTCGAACCGCTCCAGCCGTTCAGGCAGGGGCAGCGTGTTTTCGGGCCGCCCTCTGGCGTTGTCCTGCGCTTCCTGATCGAGGCCGAGCACGAAGCGTTCGGCGAAATGCGACAGTTCCCGCACGTTTCCCGGCCAGTCGTGATCGCGCAGATAGCGATGCACGGAAGCCGGAATGTCAGGCACAGGCCGCTGGAAGCGTGCGGCGGCGCGGTTGGTAAAATAGCCGAACAGCATCGGGATGTCGTCGCGCCGTTCCCGCAGCGGCGGGATCGACAACGTGACGACGTTGAGGCGGTAGTAAAGGTCCTCACGGAAGTTGCCGCGCTGTGCGGGATCGCCGAGATCGACCTTTGAAGCGGCAACGATACGCAGGTCGACAGGACGGACTTCATTGGTGCCGAGCGGTGCGACCTCGCGCATTTCCAGCACACGCAACATTTGCACCTGGACCGACGGCGGCATGCTTTCGATTTCGTCGAGAAACAGCGTGCCGCCATCAGCATGCTGGATGCGCCCGAGCCGCCGCTTCTGGGCGCCGGTGAAAGCACCTTGCTCGTGACCGAACAACTCGCTCTCGATGATGCTCTCTGGCAAGGTACTGCAATTGAGCGCCACGAAATTATTGGCTGCGCGGCGGCGGCTCCAGCGGTGCAGCAGCGTTGCGACCACTTCTTTGCCGGAACCGGTTTCTCCTGTCACCAGCACGTCGACATCGGTATCGGCGATCTGGCGCAGCGTTTGTCGCAACCACTCCATCGCGGGCGTCTGGCCGATCAGGGGCAGGCCGTTTTCGGCCTCGATCGCAGCCTCGCGCAGCGAGCGGTTCTCCATCACCAGTTTCCGCTTTTCGGCGGCATGCCGGACGCTGTGCGCCAGCCGCTCGGCGGCGAAAGGCTTTGTGATGAAGTCGTAGACTCCATCCTGGATCGCCTTCACGGCCATCGGAATATCGCCGTGGCCGGTGATGAGGATGACCGGAATATCGGCATCCTCCTGTTGCAGGCGCTGGAAGAACTGCAACCCGTCGATACCTGGCATGCGGATGTCGGATACGACGACGCCATTGAAATGCCGGTCGAGTACGGCAAGCGCATCTGCCGCCGCGGTGAAGGCCTGGACCTGAAATCCGGCAAGCTCCAGCGTCTGCTGCGTTGCCTTCAGAAGATCGCGGTCGTCATCCAGCAGGACGACGGAGAGGGGATCGTTCGATGCTACGCTCTGTGTCATGGAGCCCTCACCAGATAGATCGTGAAGCATGTGCCGTGTTCGCTGCTGTCGACCTCGATGCGTCCGCCATAGTCGGAAACGATCTCCTTGGAGATCACGAGGCCGAGGCCAAGTCCGTTTTCCTTCGATGTATTGAACGGCGAGAACAGCGAGCGCCGAATGGCCTCGGGAATGCCGGGGCCATTGTCGGAGATTTTCACGGCGACCTCGTTGCCTCGGGACGCAACCGAAATCTCGACACGCGGATGAGGGCGCCCCTCCAGCGCTTCCAGCGCGTTCTGGAACAGGTTGATGAGCACCTGCTCAAGGCGGATGCGCGTGCCCGACACCTTGAGGCCGGAGGCGGGAAGGTCGTATGTCAGCGCCTCCAGATGGCCGGCGAAGCGGCTTCGCAGGAGCACCACGGCGCCGTCGATGGCGTCGCGTAACTCAACAGATTCGGCGGCGGTTCGTCCCTTGCGGGCGAACGCCTTCAACTCGTCGGTGATGGAGCCGATGCGTTCCGTCAGCGACGCGATCTTTCCGAGATTGTCCGCAGCCGATGAAGGTTGGCCGCGCTCGAGGAAAGTCCGCGCGTTGTCGGCATAGGCGCGGATGGTGGCGACTGGCTGGTTGATCTCATGCGCAACGCCTGCCGCTACCTGCCCGAGGATGGCGAGGCGGTTGGCTTGCACCAGTTCCTGCTGAACGATCTGCAATTTCGCTTCGGTGGTGCGGTGATCGGAAATCTCGATCTCGAGCCGGTCGCGGGCGCGGCTCAGATCCTCTGTGCGTTCCGCCACGCGCCGTTCCAGCTCCACGCGCGCCATTTCGCTTGTCGCGATGCGCATCTGCGCGGAGTGGCGGCGCCAGAGCAGGAAGGCGGCCAGCGCAAGCAGGGGGATGAAGACACCGAGCGCCAACAGGCGCGCCTCGCGCATGGCGGCCGCCGCCGCTGGCTCGACCGGCACCAGATAGTCCAGCCGCCAGGGTGTCGACGGCACGCGCGCTGTCAGCCTGAGATATTCGGCTTTTGGGCGATCCGGCAGCGTTGCGCGCACAAGCGAAGTGCTGGGATCGATGGTCTGGATCGGTGTGATCGGAAGCGGCATCAGTGGCGCATCATCGAACTGAAGGCTACCGCGGATGGTGGCGAACATCGTTTCGGTCAGCTTGCCGTCAGTCAGGAACCGCCACGATGGGATGCTGGTGATGAGCACGACACCGTGCTCGTCGACGACGTAAGAGGGGCGGTTGCTTTCGTGCCAGTCCGCCTCTAGCTGGTCGAACTCCATCTTGACGACGACCACGCCAAGCGGCTTGTGCAGGGGACCGACGATCCGTGAGATATAGAGTCCCGGCTTCTTGCTAACGTTGCCGAGTGCGAAAAACTCGGCCGTACCTTCCTTGATGGCGTCCACGAAATATTCGCGGAAGGAATAGTCGTTTCCGACGAAGCTGTCCGACTCCCGAAAGTTGCTGGAAGCGATCGTGAGGCCGTCGGTGCCGATGACGTAGAGCACGGCTGCCTTGGTGCCGGCGACGAGCCTTGCCAGCTTTTCGTTGAGGCGACCGACGGAGGCGGCATCGCCGATGGCGAGCGCGTCATGGACCCGCTGGTCCTCGGAGAGAAGCAGCGGGAGCGCGCGCGGGCTCTCCAGCACGGCGCGCAGCAGCGCCACCTTGAGATTGGCATCGGTGTGGCCTTGCTCGGCGAGCATCTTGAGTTCGCGCGCGCGGCCATAGAGCCCTGCGATCACGACAGTGGCGCAGGCGAGTGCAAGCGCCAGCACGGCAAAGCCGATCCAGACGCGGCGTGCTCGCTTCCGGAGTTGGCCGGGCGTGAGGGCAGGTGCGGACTGTGCTGTCATGACATATCTGTGCATTTTTCTGCACATCGCTCAATACCGTAAGTGCGAATTATCGCGCAAAACTGACTGGCCGCACCCGTCCAGATATAGAAAATCTATAAATATCAATATGTTGAATGGAATAATCCTGCTGGCACGCAGGTTGCTGATGTCTCTCGCGGCGGCTGTTGGCCGCGACAACTCAACAATCGACCCCGAGACGGAACACCGCCATCGGGGCTGGGAGGCTAACATGCAGACCACTTTCGAGGTCGTGGAGAAGCACGGCAAGGTTCCGTTCTACCGGCATCTCTATTTTCAGGTTCTGGCGGCGATCGTCGCAGGCGTCCTGCTCGGGCACTTCGACCCCGGCGTCGGCGCGGCCATGAAGCCGCTCGGTGATGCCTTCATCAAGCTGGTGAAGATGGTGATCACGCCGGTGATCTTCCTGACGGTTGCGACCGGCATCGCGGGCGTGTCGGACCTCAAGCGCGTCGGCCGCGTCGCCGGCAAGGCGATGCTCTATTTCCTGACGTTCTCGACGCTGGCGCTGATCCTCGGTTTGATCATCTCGAACGTCGTGCAGCCGGGCGCGGGCATGCACATTGATCCCGCGACGCTGGATGCCAAGGCCGCCGCCGCTTATGCGGCCAAGGCGCATGACGCCTCCATCGTCGGCTTCCTGATGGACATCATTCCGAACACCATCGTCGGCGCGTTCGCCAAGGGCGATATCCTGCAGGTGCTGTTCTTCTCCGTGCTGTTCGGCATCGCGCTGGCGATGGCCGGGGAGCGCGGCAAGCCGATCGTTGATTTCCTGCAGGCGCTCACCAACCCGGTGTTCCGCCTGGTCGCGATCCTGATGAAGGCAGCACCCATCGGTGCGTTCGGCGCGATGGCCTTCACCATCGGCAAATACGGCATCGGCTCGATCGCCAATCTCGCCTTCCTGATCGGCACGTTCTACGTCACGTCGCTGTTGTTCGTGCTGGTCGTGCTCGGTGCGGTCGGCCGCTACAACGGCTTCTCGATCCTGGCGCTGATCCGCTACATCAAGGAAGAACTGCTGCTGGTGCTCGGGACCTCGTCGTCGGAGGCGGCATTGCCCGCGCTGATGACGAAGATGGAGCGCGCGGGCTGCGACCGCTCGGTCGTCGGCCTCGTGATTCCGACCGGCTATTCCTTCAACCTCGACGGCACCAACATCTACATGACGCTGGCGGCGTTGTTCATCGCGCAGGCGACGGACACGCATCTGAGCCTCGCGGACCAGATATTGCTGCTCCTGGTGGCGATGCTGAGCTCGAAGGGGGCTGCGGGCATCACCGGTGCGGGCTTCATCACGCTGGCCGCGACGCTGTCGGTGGTGCCGTCCGTGCCGATCGCGGGCATGGCGCTGATCCTAGGCATCGACCGCTTCATGTCGGAATGCCGCGCGCTGACCAACTTCGTTGGCAACGCGGTGGCGACCGTCGTGGTCGCGCGCTGGGAGAAGGAACTCGACCAGGAGAAATTCGCCGCCGCGCTGGCAGGCGAATTGCCGGAGGACGAAGCAGCGTACGAACCTGAATTGCAGGCAGCGTGAGGGCGGACGGCGACCTTCGGTTTACAAAACCGCTGCACGACAAAACACGAAAGCCCCGCGAGAGCGGGGCTTTTTGCTGGAGGGTTTCTGAATTTCGTCAAGCGCGGCGAGAGCGGCGTCTATGAATGGCTCGCCATTGTCACCTTCACGGCAGCCAACGTCATCATCGGCGCGATTTTTGTCGGGACGGTATGGAGTTCTTTCCGTAGTTAGCGGCTGCTGTCACGAGGACATAAGAAGGCGGGTAGAAGAGCAAGTAAAACACGGCATATCTTTATAAAGAAGCGCGAGCTTTCCTTGGTCTTTTTGGGCGGTTTCTTTTTGTTGTTGTTTTTAGTTTTGTACCAATTCGATATTCGAACTTCGGGTAAATCTTTTCTAGCTCGTCAAGCATCCGATTAACTAGGATGATTCCATCGTCTACGATTGACCGCATTCCGAAATTTATGGGCGCTGGAATTCTGTGAAATCTGTGCAAGGGATTAACACAAGTCGTAAAGGTAGAGTTTCGGATCGCAGACCAATGACCATGGGTATATCCTGAACATAGATCATAATAAGAGTCGTAAACGTCCTTCATATTTGAATCTATCGCCATTTCGCGCAAGTTCTTGCTAGACCAAGAGCCTAGGTTAATGTCACTAAATTCCATCCACTGATCTTCGTTCGCGAGAGCTTCAAGTAACTCAAGATCAACAAACCGTGGAACGTTATCTGCGCTGAGATTTTTCAGGAGAGAAAGTTTTGTTTGTCCATTGCCGTGGTCGCGATGCTTTAGCCAAAGTGACGCATCATTTTTTGAGATCAAATATGAAAGTGTAATAAAACATTCCACTATAGTTCGTAGTGTCGAACGACCGATTGCGCTTGTGTGGCTATAAGAAGACGCGGACTCGATAAGCAGATCAATGGCATAAAGTATCAAGCCGAAGCTGGAGTCGTGACGAGCGTCTAAGCCGGTGTGAGTAATGGTGGAATGAAAGTGCGAATTGATCAAATCCGCTATACGAATCAATTCAACGATTTTCTTTTTCTCTTTTATGTGTGGGTTTCCCTCGTGGCCTCGGGGAATGCATCGCGTCTTTTTATAAACTTCGTTCCAAAAGCTTTCCTGATGCGGATCGGGTAAATCCGAATTCGCGTCATTTTCCTTAAACTCCATCATCCGAAGAGAGATTTCGGTGGCTCTGATGAATGGACGAACCATGCGCATATCCCCATGATCTGGATATAAGCGAATAGATTCTAAAAGGTCCGCTTGCCCACTCGAAAAATTAACCCGGCCCGAAATTATAAAATATACGAGCTTTATCCAACGAATGTCCGTAGCCTTTTGGGACTGATGGTCAAAGCATACGGCAACCGCCTTCGCGAGTATTTCCCAATGAGAGCTTTGGGGAGGATCTAGGCGAGTTTCCCATTGAGCGCGATCTGGAAGGCCCTCGATGAGGAGAAGAGCGCTCAGTGCAGACTTTGCTTGGTCGTCGCTTAAAACGTTTTGAAAAGCGACGTCGAATTCGTGCTGAGAAAATCTGCTTATAAAATTGTGAGTAATGAACAACTCGGAATGGTTCTCAAGTCTTTGCCTCATGCCGATCGCTACTGATCGGAATAAACGCAAATAGTGATCCCGTTCAAGCGAGGCCGTTAAAATGCAGGCCCACAAGATGTTGGGTATACATTCATTCACCCATGAGCGAGGCGTTATAGGTGCTTTGATAATCGAAAATGGATTTTTTAGTATTTTGCCTTCGCGTGGATGGCTGTCTAATGGCGTAAATCGTCGCCTTTGCGATTTATCGCTCTTAGAAGATTTCTTTTTTATTGTCTTCTTCAATGTTTATGCCGTGAGGTCCCAATAAAGAGGAGCAAATTTGCCCCTCTTTATTTCGTGCAAGACCGACAGTCTTACGAACATCCCGTCGTGCTTCCGCACGTGTCGCACTTCATGCACGTGCCGTTGCGCACCAGGGTGAAGTTGGAGCACTCCGAGCACATGTCGCCTTCATAGCCGCGGGCTTTGGCTTCCGCGCGGCGCTCGGCCTTTGTGGGCGCGGCTGGTGCGGCGGCAGTGGTTGCCGCCTGTGCCGAGCCTGCCTTGCTCCACTGCTGCGCCTCGAGTTTCTCGGTCGGCGAGAGTGCACGCTCGGGCTCCGCGGTCTTCAGCGCCGCTGCACCTTCACCACCACCTGACGCCATCGCGGTGACACGCGATCCGCCGACAGGGGCGGAGTCGTTGTGCGCGGTCACAGCCGCGCTCGCGCCGCCCTGCATGACGACGAGATTGTCGGAGCGGGAGCGGGTGAGGCCCTTGGAGAGATACTTGCTCGGGCCGCTCTGCGCCTTGCCTTCGTTCACGCCCTTGCCGAGCGCATCGAACTGCGTCTCGCTCGGATCGACATGGGCGAGGTCGTAGCGCGACAGGTAGCTCACCGCGAGTTCGCGGAACACGTAGTCCAGGATCGAGGTCGCGTACTTGATGGAGTCGTTGCCCTGCACCGGGCCCGCGGGCTCGAAGCGGGTGAAGGTGAACGCATCGACATACTCGTCCAGCGGCACGCCGTATTGCAGGCCGAGCGAGACGGCGATGGCGAAGTTGTTGATGAAGGAGCGCAGCGCCGCGCCTTCCTTGTGCATGTCGACGAAGATCTCGCCGAGGCGGCCGTCGTCATATTCGCCGGTGCGCAGATAGACCTTGTGGCCGCCGACGATCGCCTTCTGGGTGTAACCCTTGCGGCGGTCCGGCATTCTCTCGCGCTCGCGCGAGACATGCTCGACCACGCGCTCGACGATCTTCTCGACGACCTGCGTGGCGCGCGCGGCCATCGGCTTGTCGTGGAACGCCTCGATCGCATCGTCCTCGTCGTCATCGTCGGCGATGAGCTGCGAGTTCAGCGGCTGCGACAGTTTCGAGCCGTCGCGATAGAGCGCGTTGGCCTTGAGCGCGAGCTTCCACGACAACAGGTAGGCCGACTTGCAGTCGTCCACCGTGGCGTCGTTCGGCATGTTGATGGTCTTGGAGATCGCGCCCGAGATGAAGGGCTGCGACGCCGCCATCATGCGGATGTGGCTTTCGACCGAGAGATAACGCTTGCCGACCTTGCCGCACGGGTTGGCGCAGTCGAACACCGCATAGTGCTCGTCCTTGAGATGCGGCGCGCCTTCCACTGTCATCGCGCCGCAGATGTGCACGTTGGCGGCCTCGATGTCACGCTTGGAGAAGCCCAATGCGGCGAGCAGGTCGAAGCCCGGCACGTTCATCACTTCGGGGGCGATGTGCAGGCTGTCGCGGATGAAGTCCTCGCCCAGCGTCCACTTGTTGAACACGAACTTGATGTCGAAGGCGGTCGGCAGGGCCTTCTCGACCTTCGCCAGCGCTTCATCGGTGAAGCCCTTGGTCTTCAGCGAGGAGGCGTTGATGCCCGGCGCGTTGGACAGCGAGCCGTGGCCGACGGCGTAAGCCTCGATCTCGGCGATCTCGCTCTCGCGATAGCCGAGCGCGCGCAGCGCCTCCGGCACGGCGCGGTTGATGATCTTCCAGTAGCCGCCGCCTGCGAGCTTCTTGAACTTCACCAGCGCGAAGTCGGGCTCGATGCCCGTGGTGTCGCAATCCATCACGAGGCCGATGGTGCCGGTCGGCGCCACCACCGTGGTCTGCGCGTTGCGGAAGCCGTTGGCCTTGCCGAGTTCAAGCGCACGGTCCCACACCGCCTTGGCGTGGTCGACGATGTCGGCCTGCGGGCAGGAGGCATGATCGAGCGGCACCGGATTGACGGCGAGCGCCTCGTAACCGGCCGCTTCGCCGTGTGCTGCGCGGCGATGGTTGCGGATCACGCGCAGCATGTGGCTCGCGTTCTTCTTGTAGCCGGGGAAGGTGCCAAGCTCGGCGGCCATTTCGGCGGAGGTCGCATAGGCCGTGCCGGTCATGATCGCGGAGAGGGCGCCGCACAGCGCGCGGCCTTCCTTGGAATCGTAGGGCAGGCCCATGGTCATCAAGAGGCCGCCGATGTTGGCGTAGCCGAGGCCGAGCGTGCGGAATTCGTAGGAGAGTTCAGCAATGGCCTTCGACGGGAACTGCGCCATCATCACCGAGATCTCGAGCACGATGGTCCACAGCCGGCACAGATGCTCGTAGGCATCCGCATCGAAACGGCGGGTGTGGGTATCGTAGAACGTCAGCAGGTTGGCGGAGGCGAGGTTGCACGCCGTATCATCAAGGAACATGTACTCCGAGCATGGGTTCGATGCGCGGATGTCGCCGGACGCCTTGCAGGTGTGCCAGTCGTTCATCGTGGTGTTGAAGTGCAGGCCGGGGTCGGCGGAGGCCCATGCAGCGTAGCCGATCTTCTCCCACAGATCGCGGGCCTTGAGCGTCTTGGTGACCTTGCCGTTGGTGCGGCCGATCAGATTCCACGGCCCGTCGGTTTCCACCGCGCGCAGGAAGTCGTCCTTCAGCGAGACGGAGTTGTTGGAGTTCTGGCCGGAGACGGTGAGGTAGGCTTCCGAATCCCAGTCGGTGTCGTAGGTGTCGAACGCAATGTCGGTGTAGCCCTGACGCGCGAACTGGATCACGCGCTTGATCATGTTGTCGGTGACGAGCGCGCGGCGGGCGAGCTTGATCTCGCGCTTCAACGCCGGGTTCTTCTCGGGCAGGTAGCAGTCGTCGCCGGGGCCTTCGCAGTTCACGCAGGCCTTCATGATGGCCTTGAGGTGCTTCTGGTTGATCTTGGAGCCCGTGACCAGCGCCGCGACCTTCTGCTCCTCACGCACCTTCCAGTCGATATAGGTCTCGATGTCCGGATGATCGGCATCGACCACCACCATCTTCGCCGCGCGGCGCGTGGTGCCGCCCGACTTGATCGCGCCCGCGGCGCGGTCGCCGATCTTGAGGAAGCTCATCAGGCCCGACGAGCGGCCGCCGCCCGACAGCTTCTCCCCTTCGCCGCGCAGCCGCGAGAAGTTCGAGCCGGTGCCCGAGCCATACTTGAACAGGCGCGCCTCGCGCACCCACAGGTCCATGATGCCGCCTTCGTTGACGAGGTCGTCCTCGATGCCCTGGATGAAGCAGGCGTGCGGCTGCGGATGCTCGTACGAAGACTTCGACTTGGTCAGCTTGCCGGTCTTCCAGTCGACGTAATAGTGGCCCTGGCCGGGACCATCGATGCCGTAGGCCCAGTGCAGGCCGGTGTTGAACCATTGCGGCGAGTTCGGCGCGACCATCTGCCGGGCGAGCATGAAGCGCAGTTCGTCATGGAAGGCGTGGGCATCGTCCTCGGAGGTGAAGTAGCCCCCCTTCCAGCCCCAGTAGGTCCAGCAGCCGGCGAGGCGGTCGAACACCTGCTTGGCGGTGAGTTCGCCGACGAAGCGCTCGGACTCGGGTAGGGCAGCGAGCGCTTCGGCGTCCGGCACCGAGCGCCACAGCCATGACGGCACGGTTTCTTCCTCGACCTTCTTCAGGCGCGCGGCGACGCCGGCCTTGCGGAAATACTTCTGCGCCAGCACGTCGGAAGCGACCTGCGACCAGAACTCGGGCACCTCGACGTTGTCGAGCTTGAACACCACCGAGCCGTCGGGATTGCGAATCTCGCTCGTCGTCAGCCGGAACGAAATGTCGGCGTAGGGTGACTGATCGGCCTTGGTGTAGCGGCGTTGAATTCGCATCGTATGCCCCGTCTCAATGTCCGGCGGTTCCGCATTCCCGCGGCGCCGGAAGATTTCAGTTCGCGAACCGTGGTTCGCCGTTCAGCCATGATCTGGCCCGAATGCGGCCCCGGCCTATTTAACTCTGCGGAGCATCATCGGGTTCTGCGGCCCGATTGGCTCCAACGCCCACCCACCAAATTCATTCCCGCGTTGTGTTCGCGGGCCAGGCTTCAAAAACCGCAGACAAATCCTCTGTCCGCAGCCTCCTTCGGCACAGCGGAGTTGTCTGTTGGCTTGTTGCGATAGGGGTCTGGCGCCAACGCAAATACTCCGCACCTGACAGTCTGAACGCTAGGACGACTCCCGCGCGCCCGTCAAGGATTAGTACTCAATCCTGAATCAAACACTAAATATGGTGGAAAACGGGGATTGCCAGTGGCATCCAGCCTCGTTGGGCCGTGTCTCCCGCCAGCAAAGTATGGGTGAGTCCGTCCCGATTCCAAAGGCGAAAATGACCCTTTTGAGAGGTTCCCGCTCACGGCAAAGGCATGCAGAAACTGTCGCCGTCCATGCGTCCAATCTGGCGCTTTTCGGGTGGACCGTGCGGCTCGCGCGTGGCTTTCTCCCCGTCTTCCACAATCGTTGTGGGTACAGATTCTCCGAGAGCAGCCGATGGACCAGCGCGCGCCGGGCGAGCCGATCATGGTGTCGCCCCCGTATCCCTCGACCCAACCACCGCACGAGAACCGTGCCGTCGGCTACGCGTTGCTGTTCGTCGCTACCATCATCTGGGGCATTAACTGGCCCGTCTCGAAATGGCTGCTGCATGAACTGCCGCCGCTGACGCTGCGCGGCCTGCCGGGGGTGTTCAGCTCGCTGATTCTTGCAGGTTTCGTTCTGGCCAAGGGGCAGTCGTTGCGCGCGCCGCGTGGTGAATGGGGCAAGCTCATTCTTTATGCGGCGCTGATGGTCGGCTTCTGGATGGGGCTGATGGGGCTGTCGCTGGTGCATCTGCCGGCATCGGAAACCGCGATTCTCGGCGCCACGATTCCGGTGTGGGCTGCGGGCCTTGCCTGGCCGATGCTTGGCGAACAGCTTTCCGTGCTGCGGGTCATTGCTATTGCAATGGCGGTCGGGGGCGTCGTGCTGTTGATAGGCGGCGACAGCATCAGCGTATCCTGGGAGAAGATGCCGGGAATCGCTTACGCGCTGATAGCAGCGCTTTTGTTTGCCCTCGGCGCAGTTCTCGCCAAACGGCGGCCCATCGCGCTCCGCCCGCTACCGGGTGCAGTCTGGCAGATCGGGCTTGGCTGTTTTCCCGTGGCGCTGATCGGTATTCTGTTCGAGCACCCGCACTTCGGCGGGATGTCCACGCTTGGCTGGGCGCTGTTCGGATTCAGCACCATTTTTCAGGGAGCGATCGGCTATGCGTGCTGGTTCGCCGCGCTGGAGCGGCTGCCAGCCTCGACTGCCGCGGTCGGGACATTGATCGTCCCGGTGATTGGCGTGGTGGCGTCGGCGATCTCGCTGGGAGAGCCGCTCGGAATTCCCCAGATCGGCGCATTGCTGCTGACGGTCACGGGCGTTGCCATCGCGGCGCGTTCGTAAGCCGCCGCCAATGAAAAAGCGGCGTATCGCTACGCCGCTTTTCTTCATCCGTTACATGAAGACTTATGGGCAAGGATGGCGCAGGCCATCGTAACCGAGGAACGTGCCGCTGCGCGGATCGTAGGATTTGTAGCGCTGCATGCAGTAGCTCACGCCATCGCCTTCAACATAGGCAGGAGCGGGGGCGTAATAGCCATAACCCGGACCGTAGTAGTACGGACCCTGGCTGGCCGCGATGGCGCCGCCGATCAGTGCGCCGGCCGCGAGGCCTGCACCGACGCCGCCCCAGCCCCAACCGCCATGGCGATGATATCCACCACGATAGCCGTAGTAACGCACCTGGGTCACATCCGGCGATGCGGTTGCTGCATTCGCCGTCGAAAGGGCCGAAGCTGCCATCAGAGGGGCAGCATTTGCACTGGAAGCCATGGAAAGCGGCAGGGCGAGCGCGATGGCGGCCACTGCGATACCCTTGGTCAAATTCGTCATTTTGAACTCCAAAATCCCTGTCAGACGGTGGTTTCAACCACTTCAACGCGCGGGATTTGAACGCGTTCCATGAAGTTCCCGAAATGTCGGAAGGGTTTTCGGCGCTTCTGTGGCAAAGTTCCATGACAAAATGCCGTACCTTTGTAGAAGCTGGGAGTGGTATCCGAAGCTGCATCTGGACAAGGGCAAGGGCGGGTGGCATCAAGGGCGCGCAATGCTCCCCGATCGCACGGATTCTCGCATGAAGCTGTTTCTCTTGAGGATTTTTACCTGGTGGAACGGATTCACGTTCGGGACCCAGTTCTGGACCTGGCGGTTTGGCGAGCTGGTCGGCACCGACGAGATGGGCAATCGCTATTATCGGACCAAAGGCGGCAAGATCGACCCGACGCTCGGGATCGAACGGCGGTGGGTGATCTATAACGGCTATGCCGAGGCCACCAAGGTCTCGCCGGATTGGCACGGCTGGCTACATCACAGCGTCGACGTGCCGCCGACCGAGGAACATTATACGCCCCGTGAATGGCAGAAGCCGCACCGCCCGAATCTGACCGGCACACCGGCAGCCTATCGTCCTTCCGGTTCGACGCTCGCGAGCGGCCAGCGCCCCTCGGCGACCGGCGACTATCAAGCCTGGACGCCGGGAAGCTGAACGGGCCGATGAGCGGCACGCCCTTTCGTTGCCGCAATGCCCGTGTTAACCGGTGGCCTCGCGCGACGCGGTTTCCGTAGAATATCGCGGATCCGAATCGTCCAGGAATTGTCCAAGCAGAGCGCGCAATGTCCCGAACCGCCGCCACGATTTTGTTTGCGACATTGATCGCGGTGCCGCCGCTCGCTTTGCCGTCCGCGCGCGCGCAGATCGGCAATATCTTCTCCGATCAGCCGTTGCGTCCTCCTGCTGGAATCCAGCGCGGTGATCCTTCACAGGATCCCGACGAGGAAGAAGTGCCTGAAATCCCGCAGGGCCGCCTGTTGCCCGCGCCGCAGCAGCCGCGGCCATTGCCGCGAGGGCAGGCCGCGCCTTTGCCGGGCGCCGTGCAATCCGAGCCTCTTGCGCCGCCGCCTGGCAGCGCAGCGGCTCCTCCACAGCAACAGCATCCGGGTGTTGCGGCCAATCCGCCGGCAGTCAATCCGTTGCCTGGCTTGCCACCGGGGCAGAAGCAGCCGCGCGGCAACCCGCAGCAATCTCCCGCGACTTTGCAGCCCGGCGACGAGATCGTGACCGAGCCGCCCGCCGTGAAGATTCCGAACAAGAAGGCGGTGTTCTCCGGCCTAGACAAAATCACCGGCCGCATCATCACATTCGATGAGGATATTGGCGAAACCGTTCAGTTCGGCGCGCTGCGGGTGAAGACCGATGCCTGCTACACCCGCCCCGCGACAGAGGCGGCCAACACCGACGCGTTCGTCGAGGTCGATGAGATCACGCTCCAGAATGAAGTGAAGCGGATTTTCTCCGGCTGGATGTTCGCGGCGAGCCCTGGTCTGCACGCGGTCGAACATCCGATCTATGATGTCTGGCTGACGGATTGTAAGGGACCGGAGCAACCAGTGACGGCGCAGAACGAGCCGGGGAAGCCCGCGCCGCCGCCAGCGCAACAACAGCAGCCAAAGCGCCAGCCGCGGCCTCAGCCGCCAGTTCAGCAACCTGTGCAGCAGCGCCAGCCCGTACCGCCGCCGCCCGGTGGTTTCCGCTAGCAGTATCCTGACGGGTCAGGCCTGATCGCTTGTCCCGCGCAGGATCGCGAGTGCGTCCGCGCCACTGACGGGCCGTTCGACTGGCAACGCGAAGAAATCTCCCGCAAATTGAATGGAGCGGTCGAGCAGCGAACGATACTTGCGGCGTGAGACTTCGATAGCGCCCAGACTGCGCAGATGTTCCGTCACGAATTGCGTATCGAGGAGCCCGAAGCCGCCCGCGATCAAACGCGCGGCGAGGTGAACCAGTGCCACTTTGGAGGCGTCGCGGCTGCGGTGGAACATGCTTTCGCCGAAGAACGCGCCTCCGAGCGACACGCCATACAGCCCGCCTGCAAGCTCATCGCCGTTCCATGCCTCGATGCTGTGGCAATGACCGATCCCGTGCAGCGCGCCGTAGAGCTTGCGGATGCGGTGGTTGATCCATGTATCCTCACGCCCGGGCTGGGGAGCCGCGCATTCGCTGATGACGCGCTCAAAGGCGGTGTTGACCGTGACGCGATAGCGGTCCGAGCGCACGGTGCGCGCGAGGCGTGAAGAAATATGCAGGCCATCGAGCGGGAAGATGCCGCGCTGTTCCGGCTCCACCCAGAACAGGCTGGGGTCGTCGGCGCTTTCCGCCATCGGAAAGATGCCGCAGGCATAGGCCCGCAACAGCACCTCGGGCGTGATTTCGGACGTGGCGGTGTCGCGCGAGCTCATAAGCCCATTGTAGCTGAAGATGCCGCTCCCGTCAGGCGGGGGTGGGGGGCGACGGTTTGCCGGAAGGGCTGAAATTGATCACGATCCGCGTGCCGGTGTGCGAGGGATCGCGTTCCACGCTCGCATCGAGCTTGATCGCCATGGCGCTGACGATGCGCTGGCCCATGCCGGTGGAGCGTGGATCATGTTTGGCCTGAAAGCCGACGCCTTCGTCGGAGATCACGAGCTCGATGTCCTGCGCGCGATTGCGCAGATCGACATGGATCGGCCCTGCGCCGTTGGGATAGGCGTATTTGACGGCATTCATCACAAGCTCGTTGACGATGATGCCGATGCCGACCGCGCGATCCGGGTCGATCTCGATGGGGTCGGCGTTCAGCGTCAGGCGCGACATTCGATTGCCCTCGGCGGAGCGGCGCAAATCTTCCAGCAGCGCTTCCAGATACTGGTTCAGCATCACGCTCTTGAGGTCGTGCGAGGTATAGAGGCGGCGATGCACCTGCGCGACTGCTGCGACACGGCCCATTGCATTCATGAGCGCAGCCTTGACGTCGTCGTCGTTGCTCGATGATGCCTGAAGGTGCAGCAGCGAGGCGATGATCTGCAGCGAATTGCCGACGCGATGATTGACTTCGCGCAACAGCATTTCACGCTCTGCTGCAAGCGCCGCATAGCGGTCGCGCGAGGCATGGACTTCAGCTTCTGCTTCGTCCCGGGCCTTGCGCATGCGCGCAGTTTCCAACGCGCCCGTCACGGCGGCGTGGAGCAGGGGAACGAAATCGCCCTTGGTGTCTTTGACGATATAATCGATGGCGCCGGCCTTCAGCGCCGCAATGGCGATCTGGCTGTCTTCCGAGGCGGTGACGAAGACAATGGGCGGGGTCGCCATCGGCAGCCGATAGATTTGTTCGAGCGTCGCGAGGCCATCGAGACCGGGCATGTGCTGATCGAGCGCGACGACGTCAATGCCGCCTTGTTTCAGGCGTTCAATACCGGTTGCTCCATCGGATGCGTGTTCGACGTCGATTCCGTGGCGGTTCAGGCCGCGCTCGACCAGCCGGGCAAGTCCCGGATCATCATCGACATAGAGTAATCGCGGGTTAGGAGGCGTCATGCTTTGACTGGCGGCACCTGTATCACGGAAAAGAACAGGCCAAGCTGCCGGATGGCGTTGGCGAAGCTTTCGTAATTGACCGGCTTGGTAATGTAGACGTTGCAGCCGAGTTCGTAGCAGCGCTTGATTTCCTGCGCATCGTCGGTGGTGGTGAGCACTACGACGGGAGCGGATTTCAGCGTTGCATTGTCCTTGACGCGCTTGAGAATGTCGATGCCTGTCATGTCCGGCAAATTGAGGTCGAGCAGGATCAGAAGCGCCTGCCCCTTGTGCTGGTCGGCAGTCCCGTCGGCGCCGAACAGATAGTTGATTGCCTCGGTACCGGTGGCGAAGGGAATAATGTCGTTGTTGACGCCGGAGCGACGGATGTTGCGCTCGATCAGGCGCGCGTGTCCCTCGTCGTCCTCGATCATCACGATTTTTACAGGGCTACCCATACGATTTCCCTTGCCTTGATAAATTCCACTGTGCGGGTAGCGCTATCGTAAACGTGCTACCCTTGTCGAGTTCAGATGAGACTGTAATGGAACCGCCGAGCCGACGGACCAGCGCCCGCACGTGCGCAAGACCAATTCCCTGGCCGGGCTTGTCCTGTGTGCCCGCGCGGCGGAACAGATCGAAAATACGGTCATGGTCGTTAGGATCGATGCCCCGCCCGTTATCGATAACGTCGTATACCACAAAGCCAAGCTTGGTGCGGCCGCGGACGCTGATTTCACCTGGGACGTCGTTCCGCAGATACTTCAGTGCGTTTTCAAGCAAATTAGAGAAGATTTGTTCCAATGCGAGGCGGTCGCTGACCAGATTGGGCAGCGGATCGATGTTGATCTGCGCGTGCGCCTCGGTGGTCTGGTGCGTCATGCTGTTGGCGATTTCCTGCAACAACGCGCGCATATCCACATTGACGGGATTGAACTCGCGTCGCCCCTCGCGCGTGAGCTTGAGGATTGCACTGATGAGGCGGTCCATCTTTCCGATCGAGGACTTGATGAACCCGAGCGCCTCGGAAAAATCCTCGGACAATTTCTTATCTTCGGGCGCGAGGATGAGTTCGTCCGTGCCGCCTTCAGAAATCGCTTCGGGCGGCGCAGCGTCTGCGGCGCGGCTGTAGCGTGAGATGCGGCTGAAAATATCGCCGCGCAATTCTTCCAACTCGCTGGTGAAACCCATGATGTTGACGAGAGGCGAGCGAAGATCGTGACTGACGATATAGGCGAAGCGCTGAATTTCCTGATTGGCCTCGCGCAGATCGCCGGTGCGTTCGTCGACGGCAGATTCGAGATTGAGATTGATGTTGCGCAGGGTTGCTTCCGCTTGATCGCGTGCGCGCGTGGATGAGCGAATGAGCAGAATGGACAGTATCGCCAGCAGAACGATGAAGGCGCTGCCGGCAATTGTCACGAACATGTTGAGAGATTGGCTGCGATCGGCCGCTTCGGTGCGAAGTTCAAACAGCCGGTTTTCCTCGACGCGCATGTTGCGGCCGACGTCGAGGATGCGGTCCATCTCGTCGTTTCGGGAGATTTCCATTAGGGATGAACGAGCCTGATCGGTATGATCGTTCTCAATGTCGGAAACCGCACGAAGGAGAAACTGAAGCCGCTGCTTTACCAGATTGTCCAACTCGGCAACATTGCGCTGCTCGATTGGATTATCCTGTGTTAATTTTTGTAACCGCGAAATCGATGGGCCAATCAAGGCCTCGGCTTTTTCGAAATCGCTGCGATAATTCTTGTCCTTGGTCACGAGAAAGCCGCGTACCGCATTTTCGGCGCGCTGGATTTGAAGCTGGACGGTGCCGATCTGGCTTTCGACCTCGACCGTGTGGGTGACCCACAGGGCATCGGTCCGCGCACGGTGGCCGAGATAAAGCGAAGCGGCGCTGATCGCGACGAGAACGAGAAAGCCGGCCGTCAAAAGACCGACCTGCCACACCGTACGAAGGCGCGCGGCTTCTGAAGTCACGACAGCCTCTCGATCGCGTTCGTCAATCAGGCGGACTCCGCTGGTTGGCAGGACGAGGCGGGATGTGCCGTTCTTTTAATGAGGCTTTGTATCTCCGCTGGCAAGATATTGTTCGAGCCAGTGAATGTGATAGTCGCCGTCGATGATGCTGGGCTCGCGGGCCAGTGCCCGGAACAGCGGCAGCGTGGTTTCGACGCCATCGATGACAATTTCATCCAGCGCACGGCGCAGCCGCATCAGGCATTCGCCGCGGGTTTTGCCATGGACGATCAGCTTGCCGACCAGAGAGTCGTAATAGGGCGGAATGACGTAGCCCTGATAGACCGCTGAATCGATCCGCACGCCGAGACCGCCGGGCGGATGGAACTGGGTGATCTTGCCGGGCGAAGGACGGAAGGTCACCGGGTTCTCGGCGTTGATGCGGCACTCGATGGCGTGGCCGTTGATGGTGACATCATTCTGCGTGCAGGGCAGGTCGCCGCCTGCTGCGACGCGGATTTGCTCCAGCACGAGATCGATGCCGGTGATCATTTCAGTGACCGGATGCTCGACCTGGATGCGGGTGTTCATTTCGATGAAATAGAATTCGCCGTCCTCGTAGAGGAATTCGATGGTGCCGACGCCGAGGTACTTCATCTCGCGCATCGCGTTCGCGCAGATTTCACCGATGCGGTGACGCGCTGCCGGCGAAATGATCGGCGAGGGGCTTTCCTCCCAGACTTTCTGGTGGCGGCGCTGCAGCGAACAGTCGCGCTCGCCGAGATGGATCGCGCCGCCGCGGCCGTCGCCCAGAATCTGGATTTCGATGTGACGTGGCTTGCCGAGATATTTTTCCAGATAGACCGAGCCATCTCCGAAGGCGGCCTTGGCCTCGTTGCTCGCGGTGGAAAGCGCCAGCATCAGATCGGCCTCGGTCTGCGCGACCTTCATGCCGCGCCCGCCGCCGCCCGCAGCGGCCTTCACCAGAACCGGGAAGCCGATTTTCTTGGCGATCGCCATGGCGTCATCGCCCGGGCTGACGCCACCATCGGAACCCGGAACCACCGGAATGCCGAGGCGCTTGGCGGTCTTCTTCGCCTCGATCTTGTCGCCCATGGTGCGGATGTGCTCAGCCTTAGGGCCGATGAAGTCGAGATCGTGTTCGGCGAGAATTTCCGCAAAGCGCGCATTCTCCGACAGGAAACCGTAACCGGGATGCACGGCATCGGCGCCGGTGATCTCGCAGGCGGCAAGTAGCGCGGGGATGTTGAGATAGCTGTCCTTGGCGGCGGGCGGGCCGATGCAGACGCTCTCATCGGCGAGGCGCACATGCATGGCGTTGGCGTCGGCAGTAGAGTGCACGGCGACGGTCGCGATGCCGAGCTCCTTGCACGCACGCAGCACGCGCAGGGCGATTTCGCCGCGATTGGCAATCAGAATCTTGTCGAACATCGTGCCTGCCTTGGCGGGCCCCTTGGAGGCCGTGGATTTATTCAATGATGACGAGGGGCTCGCCGAACTCGATCGGCTGGCCGTCTTCGACAAGAACCTGCGTGACCGTGCCGGTGCGCGGCGACGGAATCTGGTTCATCGTTTTCATCGCCTCGACGATCAACAGCGTGTCGCCGGCTTTCACCTTGGTGCCCACTTCGACGAAGGGCTTCGCGCCGGGCTCGGACGCGAGATAGGCGGTGCCGACCATCGGTGAAGGCACCATGCCGGGATGCTTGGCGACATCGAGGAGCGGAGCGGCGGTTCCGGCCGGTGAAGCGGCCGTAGCGGCTGGCGCGGCAGTGACAACAGGCGCAACCGGGACACTGGCTGCGACCGTGACGTTGCGCGCGATGCGGACGCGAAGGCCTGAGCGCTCGACTTCGATTTCGGTCAGATTGGATTCATCCAGCAGCGCCGCGAGATCGCGAATGAGATCGCGTTCGTCGATTTTGCCGGGGGTGGTTTTGTCTTGCGGCTCACGGGCCATGTCGGATTCCAGAATTGCGCGGGGACAGTGATCGATCAGGTTTTCGCCGCAAGACCGATCCGGGCGGCGAGGCCCTGGATCGCGAGCCTGTAGCCCTCGATACCGAACCCGCACAAACTCGCGAAAGCTGCCTTTGCGATGAAAGATTGGTGACGGAAACGTTCGCGTGCATAGACGTTCGAGACGTGAACTTCAACCGTTGGGATTTGTACGCCAACAAGGGCGTCATGGATCGCAATCGAGGTATGCGAATAGCCGCCAGCATTGATGATAATGCCAACGGCTTTCTTGGCCGCGGCCTCTTGGATGAGATCGACGATTTCACCTTCGCGGTTGGTCTGGCGGCAGACGGCCTCCGCGCCAAAGCGGCTGGCGGTGTCGCGGCACAGCTTCTCGACGTCGGCGAGGGTATGATGACCGTAGATTTCAGGTTCTCGCGTGCCCAGAAGGTTCAGGTTCGGGCCGTTGAGCACGTAAATCGTCTTGGTCATCCGAATGCTGATCCCTGAAATCGCGAGATGCGCCAAAAAGCGAAGCGCTGCCGGGGGTTATAGGTAATCTTAACCCGCGAGGGAAGCCTTTCTGCCGCGCCTTGGGGATAGGCAGGTTCCCGCCGCGGCGGAGAAAACCCCGTAAAAACCACGCAAATCTTTGATTAACCAATGTCCAAGGTCGGACCTGTGCGAACCCGACAAAGGCCCGCGCCGGTCTTCTGCCGGGCGCGGGCTTTTGAATGCAGAATTGAGGATCAGCAGCTTTCCTTGCCGCAGCGGGCCAGCGCGACCTTCTTGGTGAGGTCGGAGAGCCCGACCGCGCCAACCACGACATCCTTGCCGATCACGTAGCTCGGCGTGCCGGTGAGGCCCATGTCCTCGGCGATCTTGAAGTTTTCCTTCAAGGTCTCGTTGATCTGGGGGCTGGTCAGATCCTTCTCGAGCCGCGCCATGTCGACACCCACTTCCTTGGCGACGGCGAGCGCGCGTGCCTTGTCGGCCTGACCGTGGCCGCCCAGTAGCTTCTGATGGAATGCGAGATATTTCTTGCCCGACGGGTCCTGCATGTGCACGGCGATCGCAACGCGCGCGGCTTCAACTGAACCGGGGCTGAGCACCGGAAATTCCTTCAGCGTGACGCGCAGGTTCGGATCGAAGTTGATCAGGTCGAGCATGTCGCCCATGGCGCGCTTGCAGTAACCGCAATTGTAATCGAAGAACTCGACGAAATTAACGTCGCCCTTCGGGTTGCCGAGCACCACGCCATGCGGGGAATTGAACAGCGCATCGGCGTGCTTCTCGACAGCGGCCTTCTGCTTGGTGACTTCGGCTGCAGCCTGGCGGCGGCCGAGTTCTGCGGAGGCCTCTTCCAGCACTTCGGGATGAGCGATCAGATAGTTTCTGACGACCGTCTCGATGTCCTTGCGTTGCGCATCGGTGAACGACTGCGCTGACGCGGCGATGGGAAGGCTCACGGCAAGCGCGAGAGCGAATGGTGTGAGCGAGCGAAGGGACAGCATGGAGACTCCTTTGGGCCGGTAGGGCGGCGTCAGTTCTTGATCGATTTCGTATTGACGATGTCGTCGGCACGAACCCATCCGGGCGAGCCGATCGGAAAACGGGTCTTGGCGCGAGAGGCGAGGTCGCGCGCGGTCTTGTGGTCGCCACGCAGATAGGCGGCATTCGCTGCGGCAAGATCGGCGTCTGCAAGGTCGCCCTTGCGGCCATAGGCCATGGCGATTTGAGTGTAGCCGATAGGGGCCTCGGGTTCGCGCGCCAGCGCCGCCTTGAGAATCGAAATAGCCTCGTTTGCGTAGGCCTTATTATCCGACGCCACCAGCGCCTGACCAAGTAACATCTCAATGAGCGGCGCCTGATGCGACAGTTGGACCGCTTTGCGGAAGGGTGCGATGGCCTCCGTGGGACGGCCTCCTTCAAGCAGCGCCTGTCCTTTTAGCTCGTAAAAATACGGGTTGGCAGGCTCGACCTTGATAAGCCCATCGATCTGGGTGATGGCGCTGCGCGGATCGCCATGAAGATAGGTGGCGATGGCTCGGGCGTAGCGGGCTGGCAGGCTGTTGTCGGACATCGGGTAGCGGCGATACACGGTCTCGGCGCGCTCCATGAAGCCAGAGACCTTCGCGCGCATCATATCGTGGCGGTGTTGAAGCGCCGGATCGTCCTTCTTGTTCCAGTAAGGACTCGATTTTGCGAGTCCGTCGAGAGCCTCGACGCGCTCGGCAGGCATCGGGTGCGACTGCATGTAAGGGTCGGCGCCGTAAGCGGAGAACAGGCTCTCGTTCTGGAATCGCTTGAACGTCTCGTACATGCCTTTCGTGGATTGTCCGGTCGCATTGAGGAATTTGACGCCAGCCTTGTCGGCGCTTTCTTCCTGCTGGCGCTGATAGGACAACAGCGAGCGCATGATCATGGATTGCGGAGCGGCAACCGCCGCAGCACCACCGGCGCCTGCACCCGCTCTTGCACCCGCGACCGCCGCGCCGACGCCGAGCAGCATGGCGACGATCATCTGCGTTTGCGCGTTTGCGATCTGCTGGCGCATCTTTGAAAGATGGCCACCTGCAAGGTGGCCTGTTTCGTGGGCGAGCACGCCGATGAGCTGGTTCGGCGTTTCCGATTTCAGCAGCGCGCCATAATTGACGAAGATGCGTCGGCCGTCGGCGACGAAAGCGTTGAAGCTCGGGTCGTTGATGATGACGACCTGGATGTTCTGCTTCTCTAGCCCGGCGGCGCGCAGGATCGGCCGGGAATAGTCGCGCAGCAGTTGCTCGGTTTCCGTATCCCGCAGCAGGGGCGGCCCTTTCTTGGTATCCGCCGAAACCGGGCCTAGGACAGGCCAACTCGTCAGCAACAGCGCCACTGACGTGAGCGTCGCAATCGCGCGACGGGCGAAGCCGGGTCGGGCCGGTGCGGTCTGGGCGGTAAGTAACGTCATGGGCGCGGCAGGCAAATCCATCTGGTGCGAGCCACCGGCAATGGAGTGCAGCGGTAGCGCATGGTAAAGACTGTTCAAGGGACGGAATGCGGCGGGAGCGCGGCGGCGTTATCGAACCGCACCTGGCCAGTTCCGTTTTCAATCATGGGCATAGCAGATTTCATGCGGGATGGGAGAATTCGCTCCACGACGGAGCTTTTGACGGCCTCGCGCCGGGGCGATGTTCCACCGTTCATGGTGATGGACGTGATGGCGGCGGCGGCCCGAATCGAGGCCGCAGGCGGCCATGTGATCCACATGGAGGTCGGCCAGCCTGCGTCACCAGCGCCAGCGACGGCACGGGCGGCAGCCAAGGCTGCGATCGATACCGGGCGGCTGGATTACACCTCGGCACTGGGCATCCCGTCACTGCGGCAACGGATCGCGCGCTACTATCGTGAAACCCATGGCCATGACGTCGATGCCGAGCGGATCGTCGTCACCACCGGTTCGTCGAACGCCTTCATCCTGGCGTTTCTGACGCTGTTCGAGCCGGGCGACCGGGTGGCGGTGACGCTGCCGGGTTATCCGCCGTATCGCCATATTCTGACGGCTCTCGGCTGTGAGCCGGTGCCGATCGAAACCACCGCCGCAACCCGCCATGCGCTGAGCGGTGAGATGCTGCTTGCCGCGCATCGCAAGACGCCTCTCAAGGGCGTGCTGGTGGCAAGCCCGGCCAATCCTACGGGCACGATGATGAGCCGCGAGGCGATGGCGGAATTGATGGCGGCCGCCGCCAGCGAGAACATCCACTTCATTTCTGACGAAATTTATCATGGCCTCGATTACGCGTTTGCCGCGACCACGGCGGCGGCGTTGTCGGACGACGCCCTCGTCATCAACTCCTTCTCGAAATATTTCTGCATGACGGGCTGGCGCGTCGGCTGGATGGTGGTGCCAGCGCCGCTGGTGCGGCCGATCGAGCGGTTGCAGCAGAATCTGGCGATCTCGGTGCCGACGCTTTCGCAGATCGCGGCGGAAGCCGCGTTCGACGGCAAGACCGAGATGGATGCGATCAAGCACGGTTATCAGGATAACCGCCGCCTGCTGATTGAGGGATTGCCGCGCGCGGGCCTCGACAGTTTTCTGCCCGCCGATGGCGCATTCTATCTCTATGCAGATGTCTCACGTTTCACGAACGACAGCTTCGATTTCGCCCGCCGCATGCTGGAGGAAGCGCATGTCGCTGCAACGCCCGGCATCGACTTCGACCCGGTCCACGGCAAGTCATTCCTGCGCTTCTGTTACGCAGGCTCAAAGGCGGAGACGGAAGAAGCCATTGCGCGGATTACGCAATGGTTGAGGCGTTAGGGTAGCTCGTCTCACCTCTCCGTTGAGGAGAGAAATGGATGGCTCAAAAAGAACCCGGCTCAAGGAAGCGATCCTTGGCCGGGTTCTTCTTTTTATTGTCTGAAGCGGTGCGCGCTTATTCAGACCGGCGCGACCACCAGCCCATGCGGCGCGGCGCGGAGGGCGCAGGCTCGGCAGGTGACTGCGGCTCGGACGGCTCAGGCGAGGCGACCGGCGCCGGTGCCTCGGGCGCAGGCGTGTCGCTGAAGAAGAAGCTGACCTTCTCGCGCACGGTGGAGCGGCGCGGAGTCTTTTCCTCGTCATGCACGGGAGCCGGAGTCTCGTCCGCAGCCGGTGCGGATGGCTGTGCAGCCTCTGCGGCTTCCTCGACCGCGGGCTCGAATGTCTCGGGCTGCGGTGCCTCAAAAGATGGCATGCCGAGATCGCGCGGTTCTTCGTGCGGTTCAAACGAGGAATCCGCTTCGGTGTCATTGCCGGAAGCGGCTGCTTCCTCGCCATTGGCATTGTCATGATTGCCACGGCGGCGGCGGCCACCACGACGGCCACGACGGCGCGGGCGACGTTCGCCATTGTCCTGATCGGCACGCGCGGGAGCGGCGTCGGACTCGTCCTCGCCATCCTCGCCGGTTTCGACCTGAGATTCTTCGCCGGAAACGGCATCGTCATTGGCAGGAGAGGCCTGTGTGGCATCGCGGCCTTCGCCGCCACGGCCGCGTCCGCGACGGCGGCGACGGCGGCGGCGTGGTCCCTCGTCGCCTTCGCCGCGGGCCTCAGTCGTCTCGGCATCTGCGGTTTCGCCGTTCTCGGCCTCAGCTTCGACGTCTTCCTCGAAGAACTCGTCCTCGTCGTCGAACTCTTCGACTTCGACCGGCTGCGCGGCAACACGCGCGGCGAGGAGAGCCTTGGCAGCCTCGGTGGTGTGCACCTGTTCGCCGCGCTCGATGATGAAGGCTTGCTGGCCGTTCACCGTTGTGTCGGCGATCACCGACAGCGTCACCTGGAAGGCTTCTTCGAGGTCGCGCAGATGGCCGCGTTTGTGGTTGAGAACGTAGAGCGCCACATCGGTGCGGGTGCGCACCGAGTAATTGTGGGTGCCGCTCTTCATCAGTTGCTCTTCAAGGCTGCGCAGCAGTTGCAGAGCGACCGACGAGACGGAGCGGACATGACCGGTGCCGCCGCAGGTCGGGCAGGGCTCGGTGGAGCTTTCGAGCACGCTGGCGCGGATGCGCTGGCGCGACATTTCCAGAAGGCCGAAATGCGAGATGCGCCCGACCTGGATGCGCGCGCGGTCCTGCCGCAGGCAATCGCTCATTTTGCGTTCGACTGCGCGGTTGTTGCGCTTCTCGTCCATGTCGATGAAATCGATGACGATCAGGCCCGCGAGGTCGCGTAGCCGCAACTGGCGGGCGACTTCTTCGGCGGCTTCGAGATTGGTTTTGAGCGCGGTGTCCTCGATGTGATGCTCGCGCGTGGAGCGGCCCGAGTTCACGTCGATCGAGACCAGTGCTTCAGTCTGGTTGATGACGATGTAGCCGCCGGAACGCAGCGTCACGGTCGGCGAGAACATCGCATCGAGCTGGCTCTCGACGCCCATCCGCGAGAACAGCGGTTGCGTGTCGCGATAGGGCTTCACGGCGCGGACGCTGGATGGCATCAGCATCTTCATGAAGTCGCGCGCTTCCTGATAACCGGCATCACCCGACACCAGCACCTCGTCGATCTCCTTGTTGTAGAGATCGCGCAGCGAGCGCTTGATCAGCGAGCCTTCCTCGTAGACGAGGGTAGGGGCCTGCGACTTCAGCGTGAGGTCGCGCACCGTCTCCCACATGCGGATCAGGTATTCGAAGTCGCGCTTGATTTCCGGCTTGGTGCGCGAGGCACCGGCGGTGCGCAGGATGATACCCATGCCTTCCGGCACGTCGAGGTCCTGCACCACGTCCTTGAGGCGGTTGCGGTCCTGCGCCGAGGTGATCTTGCGGCTGATGCCGCCGCCGCGTGCGGTGTTCGGCATCAACACGGCATAGCGTCCGGCGAGCGACAGGTAGGTCGTAAGCGCCGCGCCCTTGTTGCCGCGCTCTTCCTTGACCACCTGCACCAGCATCACCTGGCGGCGCTTGATGACTTCCTGAATCTTGTACTGGCGGCGCGGGCGGAAGGCGCGCTCCGGCACTTCTTCCAGCGCGTCGTCGCCGCCGACGGATTCGACCTGTTCTTCTTCCTCGGCCTCATCGTCATCCTCGTCTTCGTCGCTGTGGGCGACGGACGATTCAACATGCTCGCTTTCGGAGTGTTCGTGGTCGGCATACGTGTCGTCATGAGCCTCGTCGTCAGACGCATGGTCATGATCGTGGTCGTGGAGGTGTTCATCGTCATGATGGGCGAAATCGCCCTCAGGCTGCGCCGCGGCAGGCGGATCGAAAAACGGATCGTCGATGCTTTCGTCGGCCTGGTCGCCGTAGTCGTTGCCTTCGATGCTCGGCAGCGGTTGTGCGTTCGCACTCGGCACTACCGAAGGCGCGACGGAGGCGGGCGTCACGCCATCTTCCATCGGTTCGTCGTCATAGCCATAGCCGCCGAAAGGCTGCGGCTCGGTTGAATCGTGCGGGAAGGCCGGCGGCGCGTCAGCGGCTGGTGGGCTGCCCTCGACGATCGCGCTTTGCACGCGCTCGCCACGGTCGCGACGGCGCGAATTACGATGGCGGGAACGGCGGCGGCTTGCGCGGTTCTCGTTTTCCTCTTCGGCCTCGCGGTGCGCGCGCTCGTCGGCCTCGATCAGGGCCTGACGGTCGGCGACCGGGATCTGGTAATAGTCGGGATGGATTTCGCTGAAGGCAAGGAAGCCGTGGCGATTGCCGCCATACTCAATGAACGCAGCCTGGAGCGAGGGCTCCACGCGCGTGACCTTGGCGAGATAGATGTTGCCGCGAAGCTGCTTGCGTTGTGCGGATTCGAAATCAAACTCTTCGACGCGATTGCCGCGAACCACGACGACCCGGGTCTCCTCCGGGTGGGTGGCGTCGATCAACATTTTGTTGGGCATTTTTGGACTCATGGCGGCGGACGGCAGGCCCGGCGGCTAGCGCAGCATGCGCGGCCGGACGGCGGAACGGTCCACCTGATTCGGGGGTGAGGGGAAGGCCAAACCGCAAGGCGATGCCCCGTGCCGAATCCAGCCCGAACGTCTTCCGTTGCGCAAACGCGTCGCGTCGGATTGTCGTGGGACCTGGGAAGACCTCTTGGGAGGCCCGGATCGGCGTAACAGTGTGGCGCATCTAAGCAGCGGCCCGTCTAAATCGTTCGGCAGCGGTGTGCTGCCTTGTCTTGCCAACGGGACCAGCAGGAGCTGGGTGCATTAAAAGCCAGCCGACGTTGTGAGCGCCGGATTGGCAGTCCGCGTCCTTGCGGGCGCGAGCCGGTTGCCGTCTGGCTTCCTGTTTCTCCCGAACCTCGAACCGGCTTTCCGGACCCGGCCGCGCGCTGCGCTGGCTGGGAGGAGGGTCGGTCAATCCGTTGGGCCTCAATACATTTCGGGGCCGAACGCTGGTGCGGGAGTTGAACGCGATACAACCGGAAGTTCAAACCGTCAGCAGGCAAAACATACGGTCATTGGGGTCTTCTGGCAAGGGAAGCGTCACGCGGCTGCAACACAAGCCCGTAAACAGTGTTTCAGGGGTAAGCAGCGGTTAACCGTGGAGTCCTATTGGGATAAAAGGGGGCGCCGAGGCGGGGGATTTCTTGAAAAGCTGGACGAAAATCCGCGTTCTGCGGGCGATCACCGCCAGTTTTGCCTGGGCGGCGCTGTCCAGTGCCCCGGCGGCGTACGCGGTTGAGTCGGTTCCGCCACGCCCGGAAGTTGCAGCCAGCCTGCCGGTCGCATCCGATGCGCGCGTTGCGGGCGACGAGCGGCAATCGCGCTTCATCCTTGATCTCGACCGCAAGGTCGACGTGCATGGCTTCGTGCTGGCCGATCCTTACCGGGTCGTGGTCGACATGCCCCAAGTGGCATTCCGCTTGCCCGAGGGTAGCGGCAAGATCGGCCGGGGGCTCGTGCGGGCGTTCCGCTATGGCATGGTGATGCCCGGCGCCTCGCGGATCGTGATGGATTTGAGCGGTCCGGCGAAGATCGAAAAGGCATATTCGCTGGATGCGGCCAACGGTCAGCCGGCAAGGCTGGTGGTTGAACTGGCGGCGTCCGACGCGGAAACGGTGAAGCGCGAAGCGCGGCAGGCCGCGACACAAGGGTTGCGTCCCACCGTTGTCGCCGATGCTGATCCGAATGCGAAAATTCCACCGCAGAACGCCAAGCCTGAGGATTCCCGTCCCGTCATCGTGCTCGATCCCGGCCATGGCGGCATCGACAACGGCACGGTCGCTTCCAGCGGCGAAAACGAGAAGGATCTCGTGCTTGCCTTCGCCAAGGCGCTGCGCGAGCGCATTGAAAAATCCGGCAAATATCGCGTGGTGATGACGCGCGACGACGACACCTTCATTCCGCTCGCCGAGCGCGTGAAGTTCGCCCGCGACCACGCGGCCTCGCTGTTCGTATCCATTCATGCAGACGCATTGCCGAAGGCGGAAGGCGATGCGCAGGGCGCCACGATCTACACCTTGTCCGACCGCGCCTCCGACATCGAGGCGGAGAAGCTGGCGGAGTCCGAGAACAAGGCCGACGCCATCGCCGGTATCGACCTGACCGAGGAGCCGACCGAGGTGGCGGATATCCTGATCGACCTCACGCAGCGGGAAACGCGAGCATTCTCAAGCCGTTTCGCCAAAACCCTGATGCATGAAATGAAGACGGTGGCGCGGATGCATAAGCATCCTCTCAAGTCCGCCGGGTTCCGGGTTCTGAAGGCGCATGACGTGCCGTCGGTGCTGGTCGAGTTGGGTTACGTGTCGAACAAGGGCGACCTGCACAATCTGGTCTCGGATAGTTGGCGCGAGAAAACGGCTGGTTCCGTCACCGCCGCGATCGATGCGTTTTTCGGTCCGCGTGGTGGCGCTCCGGCCACACGGATGAGCGCCGGGGCATCCGTGAGCGCGAAGCCCTGATAGAGCCCTAGTTTGGACACAGGCTCCGCTTTATAGAGGATCGGGAAAACTGAATCGGTCGCCCGCAAGCGCCTGCCTCAGTGCTATGGTTCCGCCGCGATCCGGTCGCGCTGAGCGAGATCGCCCCGGCCAGAGGCGTCTTTAAACTGAATATGGATTGAGAATGCGGTTGCTGGTGCGCTTCCTGGGGTTCCTTTTTGCCGCCGGAACGATCCTGTTCCTGGTTGGCGTCAGCGCCGTCGCGGGCCTGCTCTGGCATTACTCAAAGGACCTGCCGGACTACACCCAGCTCAAGAACTACGAGCCTCCGGTGATGACGCGCGTTCATGCCGCCGATGGTTCGCTGCTCGCCGAATACGCCAAGGAACGCCGTCTCTATCTGCCGATCCAGGCGATCCCCAAGCGCGTCATCAATTCCTTCCTCGCCGCCGAGGACAAGAATTTCTACGAGCATGGCGGTATCGATTTCACTGGCATGGCGCGCGCGGCATTATTGTATGCGCAGAACTACGGCTCGAACCGCCGCCCGCAGGGTGCCTCCACCATCACCCAGCAGGTCGCGAAGAACTTCCTGCTGACAAACGAAGTCTCCTTTACCCGCAAGATCAAGGAAGCCTTGCTGGCGATGCGCATCGAGCGCACCTACAGCAAGGAAAAGATCCTCGAGCTTTATCTCAACGAGATCTATCTCGGTCTTGGCGCCTATGGCATCGCCGCTGCCTCGCTCGTTTACTTCGACAAGTCGGTCAACGAATTGACGATCGCGGAAGCGGCCTATCTCGCCGCTCTGCCGAAGGCGCCCGCCCAGCTTCATCCGGTGCGCAACCATGATCGCGCGGTCGAGCGCCGCAATTACGTGATCGACCGTCTTGCCGAGAATGGCTGGATTAAGCCTGCGGAAGCCGCCGCCGCGCGCAAGGAGCCGCTTGTCGTCACCAGCCGCAGCAACGCGACGCATGTCTTCGCGGGCGAGTATTTCGCCGAGGAGGTCCGCCGCGACATCTTCGAGCGCTACGGCGAAAAGAAACTCTATGAGGGCGGCCTGTCGGTGCGCGCCACCCTCGATCCGAAATTGCAGGTGATCGCACGCCAGGCGATGGTCAAGGGTCTCGTCAACTACGACGAGTCGGTCGGCTGGCGCGGGCCTGTCACCAAAATCGATATCAGCGGCGACTGGGGCATAAAACTCGCCGAGGTCAAATCGCTGTCCGACGTTTCACCGTGGCGCATGGCGGTGGTGCTGGAGGCGAACGACCAGTCCGCGCGCATCGGCTTCCAGCCGGGCCGCGTGCTCGGTGGCGCGGTCTCCAAGGCGCGTGATACTGGCCTCGTGACCATGGACGGCGTGCGCTGGGCTAAAGCCGCTTCGGGGCCGACCCGCTACAAGGCTCCGACCAAGGTGACACAGGTGTTGACGCCGGGTGATGTGGTCTATGTCGATCCGCTGCTTGGCAAGGACGGCAAGGTGGTCGAGGGGCAATACCGGCTGCGCCAGATTCCCGAAGTGTCGGGCGGCATGATCGTGATGGACCCGAACACCGGCCGCGTGCTGGCCATGAGTGGCGGTTTCTCGTTCGACCAGAGTCAGTTCAACCGCGCCACGCAGGCCTACCGGCAGCCCGGTTCATCCTTCAAGCCGATCGTCTATTCGACCGCGCTGGACAACGGCTACACGCCGTCGAGCATCGTGGTCGATGCGCCGATCGAAATCGATCAGGGCTCTGGCAATGTGTGGCGGCCCGAAAACTATTCGACCGGCAAGTATTACGGTCCGCAGACGCTCCGCTTCGGCCTCGAGCACTCCGTCAATAACATGACGGTGCGGCTTGCGCAGGATATCGGCATGCCGATCATCGGTGAATATGCCAAGCGCTTCGGTGTCTATGACGAATTGCCGAACTATCTGTCCTACGCGCTTGGTGCGGGCGAGACGACCGTGATGCGCATGGTGACGGCGTATTCGATGATCGCCAATGGCGGCAAGCGCGTGAAGGCGACCTTGATCGATCGCATCCAGGACCGCTTCGGCCACACCATCTACAAGCACGACCAGCGCGAATGCCGTGGCTGCGATGCGCCGGAGGGTTGGCACAACCAGCCCGAGCCGACGCTGATTGACCGGCGCGAGCAGGTGCTCGATCCGATGACGGCCTACCAGATCACCTCGATGATGGAAGGCGTGGTCCAGCGTGGCACCGCGACCGTCGTGCGCGAGGTCGGCAAGCCGATCGCGGGCAAGACCGGCACCACCAACGAGGAAAAGGACGCCTGGTTCGTCGGCTTCTCGCCGAATATCGTTGTCGGCCTGTATATCGGCTACGACAAGCCGAAGCCGCTCGGCCGTGGCGGCACCGGCGGCCATCTCGCCGCGCCGATCGCCAAGGATTTCCTCAAGGTCGCGCTGGCGGACAAGCCTGCGGTGCCGTTCCGCGTGCCTGCGGGCATCAAACTCGTGCGCGTCGATCTCAAGAGTGGCATGCGGGCGGGGCCGGGCGATACCGGCCGCACCATCCTCGAGGCCTTCAAACCGGGGACCGCACCCCCTGACAATTACGCAGCCATCGGCATGGCCGACGGCAACGGGCAGGTGCTCACCGTGTCGCCCGACGCGGATCGCGCGATCATGCGCCCGGGTACCGGCGGCCTTTATTGACCTGATTGCATCGGCGCGCCGCAGCGGCTAAGTCCTGCGGCACGATTTGCGCGCGTGCGCTTCCTTGTTTGAATGAGAGACGAAGAACCAAGATGCGTCCTGAAGTCGAACGCCTTGTCGAAGAGATCAAGCAGTCAGTCGGGCTGCTGAGGAGGCATCTTTGACGTCGATACCGCAACCGCGCGTCTCGCCGAACTGAACAACCTCGCCGAAGACCCCAATCTCTGGAATGATCCGCAGAAAGCCCAGAAGCTGATGCAGGAGCGGACCTCGCTCGAAAACCAGCTTGGCGGCATCGGGCGGACCGAACGCGAACTCGAGGACCAGATCGGCATGATCGAACTCGGCGAGGCCGAGAACGACGAGGCCGTGGTGACCGAGGCCGAAAACGCGCTGAAGGCGCTCAAGAAGGATGTCGCGCGCCAGGAGCTGGAAGCGCTGCTCTCCGGCGAGGCCGACAAGTTCGACACCTACCTCGAAGTCCATGCCGGCGCGGGCGGGACCGAGAGCCAGGACTGGGCCTCGATGCTGTTGCGCATGTACACGCGTTGGGCCGAGCGCAAGGGCTTCAAGGTCGAGTATCTCGAAGAGACGCAAGGCGAAGAAGCGGGCATCAAGTCCGCGACGATCCAGATCAGCGGCCACAATGCCTATGGCTGGCTCAAGACCGAAGCAGGCGTGCACCGCCTCGTGCGCATTTCTCCTTACGATTCCAACGCACGGCGGCACACGTCGTTTTCGAGCATCGCGATTTTCCCGGTGGTCGACAATTCGATCAAGATCGACATCAACGAGTCCGATGTGCGCGTCGACACCATGCGTTCGGGCGGCGCGGGTGGCCAGCACGTCAACAAAACCGAATCCGCGGTGCGCCTTACGCATATCCCGACCGGCGTGGCCGTGGTCTGTCAGGCCGGGCGCTCACAGCACAAGAATCGCGCGCAAGCGTGGGACATGTTGCGTGCGCGGCTTTACGAGATTGAACTGAAGAAGCGTGAAGAGCAGGCCGCCGCCGATCAGGCCGCCAAGACCGATATCGGCTGGGGCCATCAGATTCGCTCCTACGTGCTGCAGCCGTATCAGATGGTGAAGGATCTGCGCACTGGCGTGCAGACGTCGGACACGTCGGGCGTACTCGATGGCGATCTCGACGAGTTCATGGCCGCGACGCTGGCGCAGAGGGCCTTCGGCACCGCGCCCGGCCAGATCGAGGACGTGGACTGATTTTCTTTGTTGAGGAGCTGCGATGAATGCACAAGGCAAACTAATCGTTCGCAGCTTCTCGGTCTCCCTTGATGGCTATGGTGCTGGCCCGGATCAGAGTCTCGACAGCCCGCTCGGTGTTGGCGGGTTTGGCCTGCATCAATGGGCTATGGCCACGCGCACGTTCCAGAACAAGGTCTTCGGAAGGGACGGCGGCGCAACCGGTCCTGACGACGATCTGGCCGCGATGGGTTTTGAGAATCTCGGCGCGTGGATCATGGGTCGCAACATGTTCGGCCCAGTTCGTGGCGCTTGGCCAGATGAAACCTGGAAGGGATGGTGGGGCGATGAGCCGCCATACCACTGTCCGGTTTTTGTCCTGACCCACCACGCACGTGCGCCGATCACGATGAAAGGCGGCACCGTCTTTCATTTTGTAACGGACGGAATCGAGGTGGCGCTTGACCGTGCGAGACAGGCGGCCGGGGGCAAGGACATTCGTGTCGGCGGCGGCGTGACGACGATCCGCGAGTATCTTCGCGCGAGGCTGATCGACGATTTGCACATCGCGATTTCGCCGGTCCTGCTGGGGCGCGGCGAAGCCCTTTTTGACGGGATCGATCTTCCTGGGCTCGGCTACACGGTCGGTGAGCATATCGCGACACTGAACGCCATGCATCTGCGGTTTCACCGCAAGGATTGAGCAGGCGAGTAAACGATCAGCCCTGAGCGAACCGCGCGCCCGCGCGCAGAAAACGCTGCGGGTCGACGGCTTCGCCGTTGATACGCGTTTCATAATGCAGGTGCGGTCCAGTCGAGCGGCCGGTGGAGCCGACTTCGCCGACCACTTCGCCGGTCTTCACGACATCGCCGACTTTCACGTCGATTTGCGACAGGTGTCCGTAACGGGTGGCAAGACCGTTGCCGTGATCGATCTCGACCATCCGGCCATAGCCGCCTGACCATCCTGCGGATGTGACTTTACCGTCGGCGGTGGCGCGCACCGGATCGCCGGTCGAAGCGCGGAAATCGAGGCCGGTGTGCATCGCGGGCCGCCCCACGAATGGATCGTTGCGTACGCCGAAGCCTGAGGACAATTCGATTTCTCCGACCACCGGCTTGCGATAGGGCACCATCGCCAGCGTGCGGTTGAGCTTGTCGACTTGCGCGCGGCTCAACGCGACACGATAGAGCTGCTTGTCGAACGCACTCGCGTTGGCGGTCGGAGCGCGCACCGGAATATAGGGGCCGCCGACATGGCCCCTCGGTGTTGCGGCTTCGAGCTTTGCCATGTTCAGCCCGAGGTCGGAGATCAGGCCATGCACGCGCTGCAGCCTCGTGTCGTAACGTTTCTCAGCCGCATTGAGGCTTGCGACCTGACGGTTTTCGATCTTGTCGAGAGAGGATTCCAGACGCGCCAGCATGTTGCCAGATTCATGTTTGGCCGCCATGCGGCTGTGTGACGTTCCGAAGACCGACGGGCGCACGTCGAGGCGCGCATGGCGTTCCGATGGCGTGGTATCGACCGGCGCGATGTCGTTGATCGGGGAAGGCTTCGGCGTTCCGCGTGGTGTATGGGTTGGCCGGATCGAGCCAGTGGCTGCATTGTCCGGTAAACCCATCAGCGCATTGGTGCGTGATTCCAGCGTGGACTGGCGGCGCAGGATCTGCGTGAGCTTCTGGTCGTATTCTTCCTGATCGAGCAACTGACGGCTGGTCGTACGGTCGATCCGCGAGCGAAGCTCCGCGATGCGGTCCTCATAGGCGTATTGCATATCGGCCTGACGCGCAATCAGACGTGTCAGCACGTCGTCGCGGAAGGCAAAATAGGTCGCGGTCGCGGCCGACCATGCCCCCATCAGGATGATCGATCCGGTGATGATCCAGAATACGACCGGCCCGACGCGGACCTGCTTGCCGTGATGAATTAGGGCGTAGCCGTTGGGCTTGGATCGCGGTTGCGGGGTGTTCCGGGCCGGTGGAGGCGGACGACGAGGCATCTGGCGCCCGTCATCATGCGGATAGTGGTGGGACGTGTGATTGTACTGACGGTAGGGCGGCGACATCGGAACTCCTGAGCCGGCCAAACAAGCGGCGCGGCTGCCAGAAGCGATCTGACACCGTCATGGTTAATATTCAGGAAAATGCCTCGCGAATGGCGGCGAGTACGGCCTCGGCGTGGCCGGCGACTTTGACGTTCCGCCAGATTCGGATGACGCGGCCTTTGGGACCGATCCAAACCGTTGTGCGAAGAATTCCGTCGAAGGTTCTCCCCATAAAGGATTTTTTGCCCCACACGCCATAGGCTTTGAGCATCGCAAGCGTCTCGTCTGAAGCGAGGATGATGTCGAGGTCATGCTTCTTGCGGAAGCTTTGCAGGGCTGCCTGCGAATCGGCGGAAACGCCGAGGATGGCCGTGTCGAGTGCCTCGAACTGGGGCGAGAGGCGGGTGAAATCGGCGGCTTCCAGCGTGCAGCCAGGGGTATCTGCGCGCGGATAAAAATACAGGACGAGATTGCGCCCGGCGAAGTCCTTGAGCGACACGCTACCGCCCCCGTCGCGGGAAAGCCGGAAGGCGGGAGCTGCCATGCCCTCGTTGAGGATATGAGCCGGCCCGGCTGCGGTGGGAGCGGTCTTGGTGGTTGCCCGGGGCTTCTTCGCCCCACCGGCTTTCGTGACGGTTTTCCTGACGACCTTCTTGGATGTTTTCTTGTTCGTTTTCTTAGCCATACGCCTTCCTTTCGTCGCTTTCAGCCCGTCAATTGACACTGCCTAACGCTGCGGCAGAAGGGGCCTGCCGGGATCGCCTGCTGGGCATTTGCCAGCCTTGGGATTTACCGGCCTTGGGATACACTGACGCGGGATTCGCCACGCCCGCTGTTGGACGGGACATATAACAGACGGGATTCGCTGCATGCCGCGTTCTGAGCCATTTTCCCCGGCGATCAGAACCCGTCCTGCCGCCAATCAACGCTCAACGCCAACGTGAGGCAATGCAGGACTCGAAGCCTCAGAAAGCGTCGCGACCTCAAACGAGCCATTGGGATGCTCCCGAGTGGGAGGATGAGCGCTGCCATCAGGCACGGCGTCTGCTCAAGCGCCGCCGTGTCGGCCTGCACCGTCTGACCGCACCTTTCGCAAGACTTGGTCACCGGATTCTCGACACGGTCTGGCTGCGCCGGACCATCGCCACGTTCGGCGTTCTGGCCGTTGTCTTCGGCGTCGGTTTTTTCGGACTGTGGCTGCGCCTCGGCGCTGGCCCCATCAATCTCGATGTTGTCACGCCATGGCTTGCGTCCGCCATTGAGCAGAACCTCGGGCGCGACCACACCGTCGAGGTCGGCGGTACCCAGATCGAGCGTGCAGGGCGGATCAGGGTCGCGGTGCGCCTGCGCGACATCGTGGTGCGCGACCACAACGGCGCTATCGTCGCGAGCGCCCCGAAAGCGGAAGTGCGCCTGTCAGGTATGGCGCTTTTGTTCGGCACGCTGCGCGCCGAGACGCTGCGGCTCGTCGATGCGGAATTGTCGGTGCGGATCACGCCGGACGGTGAAGTGATAGTGTCCACCGCGGGCACCACGCAACCGCTCGCCACCGGCAAGGTGCCGGTGAAGCCTCTGGTGATAGCGCCCCCCGACTACCCGCAGGCTCCGCCCGCGGCGGGACAGCCCTCAGCGGTCGCCGCGTCTGCGCCCGGATTGCTTGCGGTGATGAGCTGGCTCGACACGCTTGGCTCCAAGGGACTGGACGGCCAGAGCCTGAACGAGATCGGCCTGCGCAATGGCTCGCTTCTGGTGGACGACCAGCAGAGCAAGACGAAATTTTCTTTCGACAATATCAGTCTCAGCTTGAGACGGCCCACGGCCGGCGGCGTTGTGATGACCGTGGGCGAAGAAGGTGTGGATGCCTGGTCGCTCAGGCTTGGCGTTGGCGCACCGCAGAACGGCGTGCGGCAGGTCGAACTGACGGCCAACAAGGTACCGACCAAAAACCTGATATTGGCTGCGCGGCTCAAGGATTTCACCTACACCACCGACGGCATGCTGCTGAGCGGGGAGATCAAGGGCGAGGTCGGCCGCGACGGCTTGCCGACTTATCTCGGCGGTGTCTTCTCCATCGGCAAGGGCAGCATCATCGACCGCGCCACGCCGGACTATCCGATGGCGATCGATCAGATCGAGGCGCGCCTTGATTGGGATGCCGGGCGGCGTGTCATGGTTGCGCCGTTCCAGATCACCTCGGGAAGCAATCGAGTCACCTCGCTCGCCCATCTGGAGGCTCCGAACGGACGCACGCCGAACTGGCAGCTCGGACTGTCCGGAGGCACGATCGTGCTCGCCGGTCCCAAGGGAGAGAATCCGGTCATCTTCAACCGCATCGCGGTGCGCCTGCGGTTCGATACCGAACATCGCCGGATCGTCATGACCCAGTGCGATATCAGCAATGGAGAGGTCGGCGTCGCAGGCTCGGGCGCGGTCGATTACTCGATGCCCGCGGCGCAGGTTCAGCTCGGCCTTGCGACGACGGCGATGCCTGCGTCGACGCTGAAGAACATCTGGCCGATCCTGATCGTGCCGGAGGTGCGTGAATGGCTGATCGAGCGCGTCAGTGGCGGCACCTTGCAGCATCTCGACATCGCGGTGAACGCGCCGATCCACACCCTTGCGCGCGGCGGCCCCCCGATCCCGGACGAGGGCTTGTCGGTCGATTTCTCGGCGGCAGGTGTAGAGCTGCATCCGCTGGATGAGTTGCCCATGGTCCATAACGCCGACATGAAAGGCCATGTCAGCGGCCGGACGGTGAAGGTTACGATCGGTCAGGGCGGCGTCGATACGCCGGGAGGACGCAAGCTCACGATCTCCGACGTTCTGTTCCAGGTCCCCGATCTGGTGCCGAAGCCTGCGCCGGCCAGCGTACGCTTCCGCCTCGACGGGCCGGTGCCAGCGGCTGCTGAAATTCTTCAGTCGGACCGGTTGAAAGACGTCAGCGGGAACATGATTGATCCCGCTACCAGCAAGGGCAATGTCGCGGCGGTCATCACGCTGAACATGCCGCTGAAAACAGCGCTGACCAAGGAAGACACCAAATACACCGTCAATGTCGATCTCGGCGCGGTTTCGATCGACAAGCTCGCGATGAACCAGAAGCTGGAAGCTAACACGCTCAAGCTCGTCGCTGACAATCAGGGCTATCGCGTCAAGGGCGACGTGAAGATCGCAGGCCAGCCAGCCTCGATCGACTATCATAAGGATGCCGATGGCGATGCGGACATCCGCCTCGCGGCGACGCTCGACGATGCCGCACGTGCCAAGCTCGGGGTCGATCTCGGCCCAAGCGTCTCCGGTGCGATCCCCGTGAAGATCAGTGGCAAGATCGGCGGGGACGACAGCAAGCTTGGAGTCGAGGCGGATCTCACGGCCGCCAAGATCGACAACATCCTCCCGGGCTGGACCAAGATCGCGGGCAAGGCGGGGCGCATCACCTTTAACCTCGTTCACAAGCCGCAAAGCACGCGTTTCGAGGATGTCGTCATCGACGGCAGCGGAACATCGATCAAGGGCACCGTGGAGGTCGACCAGAACAATGATCTGGTCAGCGCGGTATTTCCGACCTTCTCGCCTTCGGAAGGCGACAAGGCCTCGCTCAAGGCGGAGCGGGCGAGCGATGGTTCGCTGAAGGTGACATTACGCGGCGACGTGTTCGACGGGCGCGGACTTATCAAGAGTGCCCTGTCGGGAAGCTCAAAGAGTGGAGGCAACACCAAATCGGCAGTCAAGCTCGACAATTTCGATGTTGATGCCAAGCTTGGCGCGATAGCCGGCTATTATGGCGAGGCGCTTCGCAGCGTCGATCTCAAGTTCTCGCGCCGTGGCGGCACGATCCGCGCTTTTTCGCTGTCCGGTAAACTTGGCCGGGATACACCGGTAACTGGCAGTCTGCGGTCGCGCGGGCGTGGCCGTGACCTGCTGTTCGTCGAGACGCACGATGCGGGCGCGCTGTTCCGCTTCACCGACACCTACTCGAAGATGGTCGGTGGCGAGATGTGGGTGGCAATGGATACGCCGACCGCCGACGACACGCCGCAGGAAGGCCTGCTCAACGTCACCGACTTCACCGTCAAGGGCGAGGCGGCACTGGATCGCGTGGTCAACAATGGCGGCAACGTCAACAATCCGAAGGGGATTGCCTTCACGCGCATGCGCACCGAATTCACCCGCCAGACCGGCCAGCTTCGGATCAAGGATGGCGTGGTGCGGGGGCCCGCAGTCGGCGCGACCATCGAAGGCGACATCGACTATGCCGCCAACCAGGTGCGGATGAGCGGCACTTTCGTGCCGATGTACGGGTTGAACAACATGTTCGGGCAAATCCCGATCGTGGGTCTCGTGCTCGGCGGCGGCAGCAACGAGGGCCTGATTGGCGTGACCTATGAAGTCGTCGGCACGCCGGGTGCGCCGGTGCTGCGCGTCAATCCGATTTCGGCGATGGCGCCCGGCGTGCTGCGCAAGATATTCGACTTCAACACCGGCAAGCAGCAAAGCCTGCCGCCGGATTTCCAGTCGATTCAGTAGCGGCCGGAAGCCTGTCAGACCGGCTTTAGCAGCACGTGCCGCTTTTTCCCAAGAGAGAGTTTGATAACTCCCTCCGGCGTCAGCACATCCGGCGTGAGCAGCATTTTGTCGTCGGTCACAGGCGTGTCGTTGACGCGAATGCCACCGCCCTTGATCTGGCGGCGCGCTTCGCCGTTCGAGGCGACGAGGCCTGCTTTCACGAACAGTGCAAGCACGCTTGCGCCGGACTCCAGTTCGCCGCGCGAGATCTCGAGCGTGGGCAGGTTCTGCGCAATCGCGCCTTCTTCGAACGTGCGCCGCGCAGTTTCGGCGGCTTCATCCGCCGCCACGCGTCCGTGCACCACGGCGGTGGCCTCGGTCGCGAGAATTTTCTTCGCCTCGTTGATTTCGGCGCCGCCGAGCTTTTCGAGCCGTGCGATCTCATTGAGCGGCAGCCGCGTGAACACTTTCAGAAAACGGCCGACGTCGGCGTCCTCGGTGTTGCGGAAGTACTGCCAGAAATCATACGGGCTGAACACATCGCCGTTGAGCCAGACAGCGCCCTTTGCGGTCTTGCCCATCTTCGCGCCGGACGAGGTGGTGAGCAGCGGTGTGGTCAGCGCGTAGAGCTGCGGTCCGCCCATGCGATGGCTGAGATCGACGCCGTTGATGATGTTGCCCCACTGGTCGGAGCCGCCCATCTGCAGGATGCAGCCGTATCGCCTGTTGATTTCGACGAAGTCGTAGCCCTGCATGATCATGTAGTTGAATTCGAGGAACGACAGCGACTGCTCGCGGTCGAGCCGCAGCTTCACGCTGTCGAAGGAGAGCATGCGGTTGACGGAGAAGTAGCGGCCGACGTCGCGCAGGAACGAAACGTAGTTGAGCTTCAGCAGCCACTCGGCGTTGTTGATCATCAGCGCATCGGTCGCGCCTTCGCCATAGCGCAAGATGCGCCCGAAGATTTTCTTGATACCCTCGATGTTGGACGCGATGGTGGCCTCGTCGAGCAGCTTACGCTGTTCGTCGCGGAACGAGGGATCGCCGACCATGGAGGTGCCGCCGCCCATCAGCGTGATCGGGCGATGCCCGGTCTGCTGCAGCCAATAGAGCATCGTCACCGAAATCAGGTTGCCGATATGCAGGCTGGTCGCGGTGGCGTCATACCCGACATAGGCCGTGATTGGCCCCTTGGTGCAGGCGTCATCCAGCGCCGCGGGATCGGAAATCTGGTGGATCAGTCCGCGCTGTTCCAGCACATTGAGGAAATCGGACTTGTAGGCGGTCATGCGGGACTCTTTGGCAATTTAGCGATTTTTAGAGGCTCCGTGGTGTATCAGGTCCGGCATCCAATTCAACCGGAGGAGCGGCATGCGTAACGCGATAGGCCTGATGAGCGGCACCTCGCTCGACGGGGTCGATGTCGCGTGGCTGCGGACCGATGGCGAGCAGATCGAATCCTTCGGACCAACGGGATACCGGCCCTACAATGCCGAGGAGCGGGCCGTGCTGCGCGCGGCGCTCGACGCCGCCCCCCGGATCGTGCGGCGCGAGGAGCGTCCGGCCGAGGTGTCGGCTGCCGAGGATCTCGTCACACGCGCGCATGCGGAGGCTGTGGAATCGTTTCTCGCCACGCATGGGATTGACCGCTCCACGGTCGATGTCGTGGGTTTTCACGGCCAGACTGTTCTGCATCGGCCGCATGATCGCCTCACGGTGCAGATCGGCAATGGTGGACAGCTCGCGAAAGCGCTGGGACTGCCTGTGGTGTACGACTTCCGTGCCGCCGATGTTGCGGCCGGCGGGCAGGGTGCGCCGCTGGTGCCGGTCTATCATCGCGCGCTGGCGCGGCTGGCCGATTGCGCCATGCCCGCATGCATCGTCAATATCGGCGGCGTCGCCAATATCACCTACATCGACGACGATGCGCTGATCGCCTGCGACACCGGCCCCGGCAACGCGCTGCTGGATGATTATCTGCTGCGACACACTGGCGAGGCGATGGACCGGGACGGGCAGGTCGCCGCGCCGGGCGTGCCTGACTCCGACTGGATCGCGCAGGCGCTCGAACATCCGTTCTTTGATAGGCCTGCGCCGAAGTCGCTTGACCGCAACGATTTCGCATCCTTCACCGTCGAGGGCATGACGCTTGAGGATGGCGCGGCAACGCTGACGGCCTTCACCGCGGCCTCGATCGCTGGAATCGTGGATCGGTTGCCGAACCAGCCCGCGAGTTGGATCGTGGTCGGCGGGGGCGCCAACAATCCGACCCTGATGCGCATGCTGGCCGAACGACTGGCGCCGATACCCGTGATCACCGGCCATGATCTCGGCTGGCAGGGCGATGCCATCGAGGCGCAGGCGTTTGCCTATCTCGCGGTGCGCAGTCTGAACGGCCTGCCGCTGACATATCCCGGCACCACGGGCGTTAGCGCGCCCCTGACCGGGGGTTTACTCGTGCGTCCGTAAGAGCCTTAGCGCACGTTGGCGAGGCGCATGTCGAGATAGGACGTGATCGATTCCATCAGCGGCTCGAGCCGGTCCTGGAAGAAGTGATTGGCGCCGGGAATGACCTGCTGGTCGATCACGATGCCCTTCTGGGTCTTGAGCTTCTCGACCAGCGTGTTGACGTCCTTGGCAGGCGCTACGATGTCCTTGTCGCCGTGAACGATCAGGCCGGACGACGGGCAGGGCGCAAGGAAGGAGAAGTCATAGCGGTTCGGCTCAGGCGCGATCGAGATGAAGCCCTCGACTTCGGGCCGGCGCATCAGAAGCTGCATGCCGATCCATGCGCCGAATGAGAATCCGGCGACCCAGCAGGCGCGTGCTTCGGGGTTGATCGTTTGCGCCCAGTCGAGCGCCGCTGCCGCGTCGGAGAGTTCGCCGGTGCCATGGTCGAACGAGCCCTGGCTACGGCCGACGCCGCGAAAGTTGAAGCGCAGCACAGAAAAGCCACGGGCGACGAATGAATAATACACCTGATAAACGATCGGGTGATTCATGTTACCCTGAAACTGCGGATGCGGATGCAACACCATCGCAATCGGGGCGTTCTTCTGCTTCGCGGGGTGGTAGCGTCCTTCAAGACGGCCGGCGGGGCCGGTGAAAATAACTTCAGGCATTGTGGTCCTTAAGAATATGCTCGTTCAACGCCGTGCCCGCCCAACCTCCGTCGCGGCCCAATGTCAGGATGCCGCCACGCCAAGGGAAGGCGCCCGAATACGAGGCCGACTTCTAACATGGGTGGCAGGTGAAAAAGCAAGCAGATTGCGCCGTATCCGCCTGTTCCGGGCTGGAAAATGACGACAAAGCAATGAGTTGATGTGATGGTTGGTATGACTGGACGGCAATTGGCAAAAACTCGCGTCTATCTCGACTGGAACGCCACCGCGCCAATGCGCCCGCAGGCCAAGGCGGCGATGCTGCAAGCCATGGACCTGCAGGGAAATCCGTCCTCGATTCACGCGGAAGGCCGCGCGGCGCGGAAGATCATCGAAGATGCGCGCGCCAACATTGCCAAGGCACTCGGCGCACGCAGCGCCGATGTGGTTTTCACCTCCGGCGGAACCGAGGCCAATGCGCTTGCCCTGATGCCCGGGTTGCGCCGCGATCGCGATGTAGCGACGCGGCTTATCGTCTCCGCTATTGAACACGCGTCCGTGCGGTCTGGCGGCCGGTTCCCGGTCGAGGATATTCAAACCGCGCCGGTCACACCTGCCGGTGTGGTCGATCTTGAGAGGCTTCGGGCCTTGCTCGCGGACGGCGCGCCGGCGCTGGTTTCGGTGATGCTCGCCAATAACGAAACCGGGGCGATCCAACCGATCGCGGAGATAGCGGAACTCGTCCATGCCGCTCACGGCATTCTGCATGTCGATGCGGTTCAGGGATTTGGAAAGATTGATATTGATATCAATAAATTAGGTGCTGACCTTCTATCGATTTCTGCACACAAGATTGGTGGCTCCAAGGGAGTCGGGGCTCTGGTCCTGACCGAGCGCGTGACAGGTTTTGAACCTTTCATCACGGCCGGCGGGCAGGAGAAGGGCCGCAGGGGCGGAACCGAGAATCTACCGGGCATTGCCGCATTCGGGGCCGCCGTGGCCGCGCATCTTGAAACCGGCGCGGCCGCCATGGCGCGGATGCAGAAGCTTCGGACGAAATTCGAGGCAGGACTACGTGCGGTAACGCCCGGACTGGTCATCTTCTCCAGCGATGTTCCCCGGGTGCCGAACACCACCTTGTTTGCCGCGCCAGGGATGAAGGCGGAAACCGCTGTGATTGCCTTCGATTTGGAAGGTATGGCGGTATCGTCCGGTTCGGCCTGTTCCTCCGGGAAAGTTCATGTCTCGCCCGTCCTGACGGCGATGGGCGTGAAGCCCGAGGTGGCGCAAGGAGCCGTGCGTTTAAGTCTGGGCTGGGACACCACAGAAGCGGAGATTCAATACCTTCTTGAGGCTTGGATATCTCTCTCAAACGTACTAGTTAAAGGGACGGATGCCGTCGCTTGAACCGTTCTAAAAAATAGACGATAACAAGAACGAAACACGTCAACGACATTCATGTTGGCCCACTGCGGTCCTTGAAACCGCGAGCGGAGAAGTACAATGCCAGCCGTCCAGGAGACGGTCGATCGGGTTCGCCAGATCGACGTCGATCAGTATCGCTATGGGTTTGAAACCCAGATCGAATCGGAAAAGGCTCCGCGTGGCCTGACTGAAGACACCATCCGGTTCATATCCGCCAAGAAAAACGAACCCGCCTGGATGCTCGAATGGCGTCTGGAGGCGTTTCGCCGTTGGCTCACCATGGAAGAGCCGACCTGGGCGCGCGTCGATTATCCGAAGATCGACTATCAGGATCTCTATTACTATTCCGCGCCGAAAAAGAAGAAGGAGGTCGCTTCTCTCGACGAGATAGACCCCGAAATTCTCAAGACCTACGAGAAACTCGGCATTCCGCTACGCGAAGTCGAAGTGCTCGAAGGCGTCGTGCGCAAGGATGAAGACGGCAACGAGGTGAGCGAGCGCCGCGTCGCGGTCGACGCCGTGTTCGACTCGGTGTCGGTCGCCACCACGTTCCAGGCCGAGTTGAAGAAAGCCGGCGTGATCTTCATGCCGATCTCGGACGCGATCCGCGAACATCCGGACCTCGTGAAGAAGTATCTCGGCTCGGTCGTGCCGACCTCGGACAATTTCTTCGCGACGCTGAACTCGGCAGTGTTCTCCGACGGCTCCTTCGTCTATCTCCCGCCGGGCGTGCGCTGCCCGATGGAGTTGTCGACCTATTTCCGCATCAACGAGCGTAACACCGGCCAGTTCGAGCGCACGCTGATCATCGCCGACAAGGGTGCTTACGTCAGCTACCTCGAAGGTTGCACCGCTCCGCAGCGCGACGAGAACCAGTTGCACGCCGCCGTGGTCGAGCTCGTCGCCCATGACGACGCCGAGATCAAATACTCGACGGTGCAGAACTGGTATCCGGGCAATTCGGAAGGCAAGGGCGGCATCTACAATTTCGTCACCAAGCGTGGCGACTGTCGCGGCAAGAATTCCAAGATTTCGTGGACGCAGGTGGAAACCGGCTCCGCCATCACCTGGAAATATCCGAGCTGCATCCTGCGCGGCGATAACTCGCGCGGCGAATTCTATTCGATCGCGATCTCGAACGGTTTCCAGCAGGTCGATTCTGGCACCAAGATGATTCATCTTGGCAAGAACACCACGAGCCGCATCATCTCCAAGGGCATTGCGGCGGGTGTCTCGCAGAACACCTATCGTGGTCTCGTCACGGCTCACCGCAAGGCGACTGGCGCGCGCAACTTCACCGCCTGTGACTCGCTTTTGATCGGTGACAAATGCGGCGCGCACACCGTCCCCTATATTGAAGCCAAGAACTCATCGACCCAGTTCGAACACGAGGCGACAACCTCGAAGATTTCCGAAGACATGCTGTTCTACTGCGTGCAGCGCGGTCTTTCGCAGGAGGAGGCGGTTGCCCTCGTCGTCAACGGGTTCGTCCGTGACGTGCTGCAGCAACTGCCGATGGAGTTTGCAGTCGAGGCGCAGAAGCTGATCTCGATTTCGCTGGAAGGAAGTGTGGGGTAGCCGTGAATAGGTTCTGGTTCAGACCTAAAACGTACGGCTACGGAGTGACGCCTGTGACCTGGGAAGGCTGGGCTGTCGTCGTGGCATATGTCGCTGTGGTTCTGGCCGGAGTACTGCGCCTCACCCATCAGGATCAAACGGGTACGACATGGCTGTTTGCGATAGCCATGATTGCCGTCGCCACGGGTGCGATGGTTTTTGTCGGTCGGCAAAAGACCGATGGAGACTGGCGCTGGCGATGGGGCAATGTGGATAAATCTGGAAAGGTAAAGTGATGACCGCGTTACTGGAAGTCAAAGGCCTCAAGGTTCAAGTCGAGGACAACGAGATCCTGCACGGGCTCGACCTCACCGTGAACGAAGGCGAGGTTCACGCGATCATGGGGCCGAACGGCTCGGGCAAATCGACTCTGTCGCATGTCATCGCGGGCAAGCCCGGTTACAACGTGACTGGCGGCGAGATTCTGTTCAAGGGCGAAAACCTGCTCGAGATGGAGCCGAATGAGCGAGCCGCCAAGGGCGTGTTCCTGGCGTTCCAGTACCCGATGGAAATTCCGGGCGTCGCCACCATGACGTTCCTGCGCACCGCACTGAACGCGCAGCGCAAGGCGCGCGGCGAGAGTGAATTCTCGACCCCGGACTTCCTGAAGAAAGTGAAGGAAGTCGCGGCCAGGCTGAGTATTCCGCAGGACATGCTCAAGCGCGGCGTCAATGTCGGGTTCTCCGGCGGCGAAAAGAAGCGCAACGAAGTGCTGCAGATGGCGCTGTTCGAGCCGAGCCTGTGCATCCTCGATGAGATGGATTCCGGTCTTGATATCGACGCGCTACGCATCGCGGCCGACGGCGTCAATGCCCTGCGCGGAAAGAGCCGCTCGATGATCGTCATCACACACTATCAGCGGCTCCTCAACTACATCATTCCGGATGTCGTCCATGTGATGTCGAAGGGGCGCGTCGTGAAAAGCGGCGGCAAGGATCTTGCGCTGGAGCTGGAGAAGTCCGGCTACGCGCAGTTTGAAGATAAAGCGGCGTAAGCGGGTGTCGCGATGAACGTTGCATTGATCAAATCGACAGAGCAGCCTTACGGCGAGTTGTTCGCCGAGGCGCGCGAGCGTCTGCCGGGCGATGGCCTTGTTGCAAGCGCGCGCAAGGCGGCCTTCGATGATTTTGCTGAGCGCGGCTTGCCGCATCGGCGGATCGAGGAATGGAAGTACACCGACCTGCGCGCACTTTTGCGCACGGTTGCACCTCTTGCGCCGTCGCCTGAAAAGGCAGCGCTGGCGCTGGCTGCAAAAGCGGTTGAGGCACTCGGCATTGAGAATACGTGCCGTCTGACGCTGGTCGACGGCGTATTCGCGCCCGAATTGTCCGATCTGGCGACGCTCGAAAAGGGCGTTCGTGTGCAGACGCTGCGCGAAGCGCTGGGCGAGGGCAAGACCGATCGGTTGAAGACGAAGGTTGCCTCCGATGCGATGATCTCGCTGAACGGGGCGCTGGCAACCGATGGCGTGATCGTCACCGTGGACAATAATGTCACCTTGAGCCGGCCGATTCACATCGCGCATGTTGCAACGGCCTCCTCAGCTTCGGTTGTGACGCGCTCGCATGTTCGGATCGGCAACAAGACGCGCGTGACGCTGGTCGAGAGCTTTGTCGGCGCCGAGGGCGCCGCCACCTATCAGGTTCATGATCAGGTGGAAGTGTCGATCGGCGATGACGCCGAATTGCAGCATGTGCGTCTGATGGAAGACGCGCGCGATGCCGCCAACATCACCACGGCTGCATTCCGGCTCGGCGCGCGTACCAAGCTCAATAGCTTTGGCCTTACTCAAGGTGCAGCGGTCAGCCGTTATCAGGGCTTCATCACCTTCGCGGGCGAGGGGAGCGAACTGTCCACCAACGGCGTGAATCTGCTCGGCAGCCGCCGCCATGGCGACACCACGCTGGTGGTCGATCATGCGGTGCCGAACTGCATCAGCCGTGAGGTGTTCCGCGCGGTTCTCGACGACCAGTCTCATTCGGTGTTCCAGGGCCGCATCATCGTGCGGCAGGATGCCCAGAAGACCGACGGCAAGATGATGACGCGCGCGCTTTTGCTGTCCGACGATACGGAAGCCGACAACAAGCCGGAGCTTGAGATTTTTGCGGACGACGTGGCTTGCGGCCATGGCGCGACGGCGGGTGCGATCGACGAGGAACTGTTGTTTTATCTGCGTGCACGCGGCTTGCCGGAAAAGGAAGCGCAGGGTTTGCTGATTGCGGCCTTCGTCGGCGAAGCGATTGAATCGATCGTTGATGAGGGATTGCGTGACATCGCGATTGCTACAGCCGATCGATGGCTGGCGGCGCGGGGCTGACCATGCATCCCGCAGTCACCAACGGCTCCTACGACGTCGAGAAAATTCGCGCGGATTTCCCCGCACTGGCGACGAAAGTGTATGGGAAGCCGCTGGTGTATCTCGACAACGCGGCATCGGCCCAGAAGCCGAACGCCGTGCTGGATCGGATGACGCAGGCGTATCACTCCGAATACGCCAATGTGCACCGCGGCCTGCATTACCTCGCCAACGCGGCGACGGATGCCTATGAGGGCGGCCGCGCCAAGGTCGCCGCTTTTCTCAATGCCGCGCGCAAGGAAGAAATCATCTTCACCCGCAATGCGACCGAGGCCATCAATCTTGTGGCCTCGTCCTGGGGTGAGCCGAATATCGATGTGGGCGACGAGATTGTCCTCTCGATCATGGAGCATCACTCCAACATCGTGCCATGGCATTTTCTGCGTGCGCGCAAAGGCGCGGTGCTGAAATGGGCGCCGGTCGACGATGAGGGGAATTTCCTGATCGAGGAGTTCGAAAAGCTCCTCACCGAGAAGACTAAACTCGTCGCCATCACCCAGATGTCGAACGCACTCGGCACCGTGGTGCCGGTGAAGGATGTGGTGCGGCTCGCGCATGCGCGCGGCATTCCTGTGCTGGTCGACGGCAGTCAGGCGGCGGTGCATCTGACCATCGACGTGCGGGACATCGGTTGCGATTTTTATGTCTGCACCGGTCACAAGATTTATGGCCCGACCGGGATCGGCGCGCTGTACGCCAAATATGACCATCTGGTTGCGATGCGCCCCTTCAACGGCGGCGGCGAGATGATCCGCGAGGTCGCGCAGGACTGGGTGACCTACGGCGATCCGCCGCACAAATTCGAGGCAGGCACGCCGGCGATCGTGGAAGCGATCGGGTTCGGCGCCGCCATCGATTATGTGAATTCCATCGGCAAGGACCGCATCGCTGCCCACGAGCACGATCTGCTGGTTTACGCGACCGAGCGGCTGCGCGAGATCAACTCGCTGCGGCTGATCGGCACCGCGAAGAACAAGGGCCCGGTGATCTCGTTCGAGATGAAGGGGGCACACCCGCACGACGTCGCCACCGTCATCGACCGGGCCGGCATCGCGGTGCGGGCAGGGACGCATTGCGTCATGCCGCTTCTGGAGCGATTCAATGTGACGGCGACCTGCCGTGCCTCATTCGGGATGTATAATACCCGCGCCGAGGTCGATCACCTGGCGCAGGCGCTCGTCAAGGCAGGAGAGCTTTTCTCATGAGCGAAGCAGATTCCGCAGAGAAGGTAGCCGAAGCAGCAAACCGGGTGGACACCACCTCGGCGCTGTCGCCTGAGGAAACCGAGCGGCTTGGCGCGGACATTGTGGCCGCGTTGAAGACCGTCTACGATCCCGAAATTCCGGCCGATATTTACGAACTTGGCCTGATCTACAAGGTCGACATCAAGGATGGCCGGGCAGTGGATGTGCAGATGACGCTGACCACGCCGAACTGTCCTGCCGCAGGCGACCTGCCGAATTTTGTCGAAAACGCCATTGCGAGCGTGCCGGGCGTCGGCCCGGTGACCGTAAACGTGGTGTGGGAACCGCCGTGGACGCCGGACCGGATGTCCGACGAGGCGCGTCTCGTTCTCAATATGTGGTGATTTGGACGAATCGCGGAATTCTGGCGTGATTTGCAAAGGTCGCGTCCGGCATTGAAATGCCGAAGGAAGTAGCCAAATGACGGGTATGACTCCTAACGCTCCCACATCCGCAGCCAAGCCGGCCCGCCCGCGTCCTCAAGTGATGCGTCTGACCGAAGCTGCAGCCAACCGCGTTCGCGAGCTGTCTTCGCGCGCTGACTCCGAGATCATTGGCCTGCGCGTCGGCATCAAGAACGGCGGCTGTGCGGGGATGGAATACACCGTCGAATACGCCCACGACGTCCGACCGACCGATGAGGTGGTGGAAGACAAGGGTGTGAAGATTCTGGTCGATCCGAAAGCCGTGATGTTCCTGCTCGGCACCGAGATGGATTTCAAGGTCGACAAGATGGCGGCGCAGTTCGTCTTCAACAACCCGAACCAAACAAGCGCATGCGGCTGCGGCGAGTCCGTCCAGCTGACGCCTGCAAAGATCGACGGCTAGAGTCGTCGCTTTTCAAGCAACCTGAATACGAACGTTGGGCGTGAACTCGGGGTCTGCTTCGCAAATCACGCGGTTGCGGCCGTGCCGCTTGGCGGCGTAGAGGCAGGCATCAGCGCGGTCGATCAGGGCGGGGGCATCGTCACCGGATTGGAAGACCGAAACACCGGCGGAGATGGTAACACGACCGAGAATCTCTCCGGTCGACTTCTTCTTCAATTGCTTGGACATGACGGCGCGGCGGATATTGTCGGCCACGGCGAGGGCTTGGCGCATCGAGGTGTTGGGTAAGATCACGGCGAACTCCTCGCCGCCGTAACGCGCCGTGAGGTCCTGGCCTTTGATATTGGCCTTCAGCGCCAGCGCCACCAGGCGGAGTACCTGATCGCCGGTAAGGTGGCCGTAATTGTCATTGAACGATTTGAAGTGGTCGATGTCGATCATCAGGAGCGACAACGGTTCACTATTCTGCTGGGCATGTTCGACGGCTGCGTCGAGCGCGCGGTCGAAATATTTGCGGTTGCCGAGCGAGGTGAGAGGATCGGTAAGGCTTTCGGTGCGGATCGCCTCGAGGCTGTCCTGAAGGCTTGCGATCTCGAGCTTCGAAGTCGCCAGACGCGCTTCCAGGGCCTTGTTGGTGAGGTTCATCTCGCGGGTGGACTGGACCAGCGCATGGATCACAAGGTTGATCTGCGCCTTGTCCTTGGCCTTCTGGAGTCGGGTGGTGGCACCCTCAAGATCGGTGCTGAACGAGCTCGTCATGCCGATCGCGTCGGTGATGAGGCCCATCACATCGTCGATCTCGTTGATGACACGGGAGCCGACCTTGTCGATCCGGTCGGTCATCCGGGTTTGCGACAGATATGTATCGTGGATCTGTTCGAGGTCGGCTTCGGTCAGCTTGCCGCTGCGCAGCAGCGTTTCATTGATGACCTTGTTGAGTTCGATATTGTAGCCGGTCGCGTAGACGTACCAGATCTCGTAATTGCGGGGAATCGCACTCTGGCGCAGGGATCTGATTTGACCCAATGCGACTTCGGCGAACGCGAGGGTGCGCTCGTGTTCTTCAAGAAGACCAATCACGGTGCGTCCCCAGGCAGCCTTCTGCAGCCAGCAAAATTCTAAAATATGGCCGCACGATAGGTTACGTTCGTGAAGGAGGGGTAAACGCCTCCGGTCATATACGTACCTTACCCACGGGCGCGGACAGGGCGCAGCAGAAACGCCGGTAAATGTGAATGATCGCCGGGCTCTACGTGATCTTGCGTTGCAGCAGCCATCGGAAGGCGGCCGAGCGACGGCGGCGGAGCCGCAGGCGTTCTGGCCGATGATTTCGGTGACGGAGCCGGCTTGGCGGCAGGCTTGGCCGAGGTCTTTTCCCGATCGCGATGCTTCGAGCGTTGGCCGCCGCGCCGCGATTTGCGGGGTGCCGGGCCATTCTCTGCGATAACTGCATCGGCTTCAACGGAGGCGGCTGCGGTCCGCGCGTGGCCTTCCGCGTGCGGGATAGACTGCCCGATCAGCTTTTCGATCGCGAGGATTGATTTCTGGTCCAGAGGCGAGACAATCGAGATTGCGGTGCCGAGACGGCCGGCGCGGCCGGTACGGCCGATGCGGTGAACGTAATCGTCCGGGTGATGCGGGACGTCGAAATTGAAGACGTGGCTGACCTCAGGAATATCGAGCCCGCGGGCCGCGACGTCGGAGGCGACCAGCAACGGCAACTCGCCCTTGCGGAATTGTTCGAGCGCGGCCATGCGCGCGCTCTGGTCCATGTCACCGTGCAAGGCGGCTGCGCCGAAACCGTGCTTTTGCAGCGACTTGTGCAGGATCGCGACTTCGCGCTTGCGGTTGCAGAAAATGATGGCGTTCTTCAGATCCTTCGCGTCGCGCAGGAGTTGGCGCAGCAGTTCGCGCTTTTCGTGAGACTCCTTGCCGGTGCTGATCTGGAACTGCGTGACGGTGACTGCGGTCGATGCTGGCTTGGAAACTTCGACCTTCACCGGATTGTGCAGGAAGGTTTCGGTGATGCGGCGGATTTCCGCCGGCATGGTCGCTGTGAAAAATAGCGTCTGGCGCGTGAACGGCACCAGCTTGCAGATGCGTTCGATGTCGGGGATGAAGCCCATGTCCAGCATGCGGTCGGCTTCGTCGATCACCAGGAGTTCGACGCCAGTCATCAGGAGCTTGCCGCGCTCGGTATGGTCAAGCAGACGGCCCGGAGTGGCGATCAGCACATCGACGCCACGCCCGAGCTTGGCGTCCTGGTCGCCGAACGAGACGCCGCCGATCAGGAGGGCGACATTGAGCTTCTGGCCGACGCCGTAACGGTCGAAATTCTCCTTCACCTGCGCGGCAAGTTCGCGCGTCGGTTCGAGAATGAGGGTACGGGGCATCCGCGCCCGTGCGCGGCCCTTTTCCAGCAGCGTGAGCATGGGCAGCACGAACGCCGCCGTCTTGCCGGTGCCGGTCTGGGCAATGCCAAGCACGTCTCGCCGGTCGAGCACATGGGGAATTGCTTGTTCTTGAATGGGCGTGGGGGTGGTGTAACCGGTGGCTGCGACTGCAGCGAGAACCTTGTCGGACAAGCCGAGATTGGAAAAGGACATTGAGCCTCTACACGAGATCGCCGTTCGGACTTCTCGGAAATACTGCCGCGCTCAACCCCGGAACGGCATGCAGTTCATGCACGGGGATGACCAAATCGCGGACAAGCGGCTTATCAGGCAGTCGCGTTTCGACTCTGGCCGCGTGCCCGGAACATAGGACGGAATCGCCCAAAGTCAATGTTTTTGGCGAGAAACCACCTGAAACCCTTAATATTTATCCATTTCATGACATTCTCGGCCGCCGCCGATGGCCTTGTTGAGCCGGGTTCCGGAATAGGAGGAGAAGGCATGGATGAGGTATCCCGATCCGTCGAAACCATTCGCGCGCAATGTTGCGTCGTAGGCGGAGGTCCTGCCGGAATGATGCTCGGCTATCTGCTGGGTCGCGCGGGCATCAAAACCGTAGTGCTGGAAAAGCATGCCGATTTCTTTCGCGATTTCCGCGGCGACACGGTGCATCCCTCGACCATGCAGGTGATGCAGGAGCTGGGCCTGCTCGCCGACTTTCTCAAAGTGCCGCATGATGAGATCAGCAAGCTGGAGGGACAGTTCGGCACGACCTCGATCCGGCTGGCCGATCTGTCGCATTTGAAGACGCCATGTCCGTTCATTGCGTTCATGCCGCAATGGGATTTTCTGAACTTCATCGATTCACAGGGCAGGCGTTTTCCCGAATTGCAGGTTCACAAGAAGACAGAAGCTGTCGAGTTGATGAAGGACGGCGAGCGCGTCATCGGCGTCATCGCGAAGACCGAACAGGGGCCGGTCCAGATCACTGCCGATCTCACGGTGGCCTGCGATGGCCGTCATTCATTGATGCGCGAACAGGCTGGGATGGTCGTGGAAGATATCGGCGCGCCGATGGATGTGTTGTGGTTCAAGGTCGGCAAGCCGGAAGGGACGACTGATGGTGTGTTTGCGCGAATCCAGTCCGGGCAAATGATGGTGATGCTTGATCGCACCGACTACTGGCAGTGCGCTTACGTCATCGCCAAAAATGGATATGAAAAAGTCAAAGAAGGTGGGCTCGATAAATTCCGCGCCAACATCGTCAAGCTGGCGCCGATCACGCGCGACCACATAGGGGATGTAAGGACCTGGGACGATGTGAAGCTGTTGTCGGTTCAGATTGATCGTCTCACGCAATGGACGAAACCCGGCTTTCTGTGCATCGGAGACGCGGCGCATGCGATGTCGCCGGTCGGCGGCGTCGGCGTCAATCTCGCGATCCAGGATGCGGTTGCGACAGCGAACTTGTTGTTCGACAAATTCGGAAATGGCGTTCCGTTGCTGGATGATCTCAACCGCGTGCAGGCGCGGCGCGAATTTCCGGTGCGGGCGACGCAGGCGATTCAGGTGTTCGTGCAGAACCGGCTGATCAACCGCGCGATCACCGACAAGCAGTTCTCGCCGCCGCTGGTGATGCGCATAGTCAGCAGTTCACCCTGGCTGCAAGGCCTAACCGCGCGCATGATCGGCATCGGCGTTCGCCCCGAGCATGTCCATACACCCGAGGCGAAACGAGCAGGTTAGACGTCGAGCAGTTCTTCGGGCGCGAATTCGGCTTTCTCGGTGATAAACTCAAAGCGCGCCTCGGCCTTGCTGCCCATCAGCCGTTCAACCGACGTTGCGGTGCTGTCGCGGTCTTCCGTCGCCAGCACGACCCGCAGCAGCGTGCGCTTGCGTGGGTCCATCGTGGTTTCCTTGAGCTGATTGGGCATCATCTCGCCAAGGCCTTTGAAGCGGCCGATTTCGACCTTGGCGTTGGCGTGGAATTCCTTTTTCAAAAGCTCATCACGATGAGCCTCGTCGCGCGCGTAGAGCGTCTTGCTGCCATGGGTCATCCGGTAGAGTGGCGGCACCGCGAGGTAGAGATGGCCTCCATCGATCAGCTTCGGCATCTGCCGGTAGAAGAAGGTGATGAGCAGGGAGGCGATGTGCGCGCCGTCCACGTCGGCGTCGGTCATGATGATGATGCGCGAATAGCGCAGATCGTCTTCACGGTAGTTGATGCCGATGCCGCAGCCGATTGCCTGAATGAGATCGGACAATTGTGCGTTGGCCACCATCTTGTCACGCGTGGCGGAGGCGACGTTGAGGATCTTGCCGCGCAGCGGAAGAATGGCCTGGGTCTTGCGGTCGCGCGCCTGCTTGGCGCTGCCGCCTGCGGAATCGCCTTCGACGATGAACAGTTCGGAGCCTTCGGTCGCGGTGTTGGTGCAGTCGGCGAGTTTGCCGGGCAGGCGCAACTTTTTCACCGCGGTCTTGCGCGAGATTTCCTTCTCGGCACGGCGGCGCAGCCGTTCGTCGGCGCGCTCGATGATGAAATCGAGAAGCTTGTTGGCTTGTGTCGGGTTGCCGGACAGCCAGTGGTCGAACGGGTCCTTCACGGCCTGTTCGACGATGCGCTGCGCCTCGGCGGTTGCGAGGCGGTCCTTGGTCTGTCCCTGGAATTCCGGCTCGCGCACGAACACCGAGAGCATCACGGCCGCGCCCACCATCACGTCTTCGGAGGTGATCGAGGACGCCTTCTTGCCCTGGCCGGTACGCTCGGCGTGATCCCGAATGCCGCGCAGAAGCGCGCTGCGCATACCGGTTTCATGCGTGCCGCCGTCAGGCGTTGGTACTGTGTTGGTGTAGGATGACATGAAGCCGTCGGCATCGGCGGTCCATGCCACCGCCCATTCGCAGGCGCCGTGTGCGCCGTTGCGCCCCGATTTGCCGGAGAAGATGTCCGGGTGCACCAGCGTGTCGGAATGGATGGCCGCGGCGAGATAATCTTTCAGGCCGCCGGGGAAGTGGAACGTATCCTCGGCGGGCACGTCCTCGATGCCCTTGAGCAGTTCAGGCGCGCATTTCCAGCGGATTTCGACGCCGCCGAACAGATAGGCTTTGGAGCGCGCCATCTTGAACAGGCGCTGCGGTTTGAAGACGGCCTTGCCTCCGAAAATTTCCGTATCCGGCTTGAAGCGGATCGAGGTGCCGCGGCGGTTGTGGACCTTGCCCAGTTCTTCCAGCTTGCCCTTCGGCTTGCCGCGCTCGAACGTCATCCGGTAGAGCTTCTGGTTGCGGGCGACCTCGACGACGAGCTGCGAGGAGAGCGCGTTCACCACCGAGACGCCGACGCCATGCAGGCCGCCTGAGGTCTCGTAGACCTTGGAGTCGAATTTGCCGCCGGCGTGCAACGTGCACATGATGATTTCCAGCGCCGACTTGTTCTTGAATTTCGGGTGCGGGTCGACCGGAATGCCACGGCCGTTATCGATCACGGTCAGATATCCGTCCGCGCCAAGCTCGACCTCGATGAAGCTCGCATGACCGGCCAGCGCCTCGTCCATCGAATTGTCGATGACTTCGGCGAACAGGTGGTGCAGCGCCTTTTCGTCGGTTCCGCCGATATACATGCCCGGACGGCGGCGCACCGGTTCCAGCCCCTCCAGAACCTCGATGTCGGCGGCGGTGTAGCCAGCCTCTGCGCTCGAGGGCTTGGCGGAGGGTGCGGCCGAGCCGCGCGGCTTGCGGTCCCCAGAAGCAAACAGGTCGTTCGCCGCTTTCGCGGATGAGGTGGATTTTGCGTTTGCTTTCAGAGGTTTCGCCATGGACTTCAGTTCTAACAGTCTGATAAAGGGCACGAATCGTTGATGATCACTATGACATGAACGACGTGACAATGTGGCGGGCAACCCTCATCTAGGCAGGGTCGCATTGCCTGGGGAGCAGGATGCTTCCAGTGCCGGGCCGGCTTTTCGAGTGCCGGTTCTCAAGAATGAGGGACGTGAATGGCACTGGAAGAGATGGTTCGCGGCGTGGTTGAGTTCGTCCGGGAACATCAGGTGTGGGCCGCACCCATTGTCGGCGCTCTCGCGTTCGGTGAATCGCTGGCTTTCGTCTCGCTCGTGATCCCCGCATGGAGCGCGCTGATCGGCATCGGCGCGTTGGTCGGCGCGAGCGACGTCAAGTTCTGGCCGGTCTGGGTGGCGGCGTCGCTTGGTGCCGCGCTCGGCGATTGGTTATCCTATTGGCTCGGCTTTACCTTCAAGAACCAGGTCACGCATATGTGGCCACTATCGCGCTACCCCGAAATGCTACCGCGCGCGGAGCGGTTCGTCAGCAAGTGGGGTGTGCCGGGCATTTTCATCGGGCGGTTCTTCGGGCCGCTGCGCGCTGCGGTGCCGCTGGCCGCCGGGGTTTTCGAGATGCCGTATTGGCACTTCCAGGGCGCGAATTTCTCATCCGCCTTCGTCTGGTCGGCGACGCTGCTGCTGTTCGGCGACGCCCTCTCGAAGCTGGCGGCCTGGTTCTGGGCAATGGTCTAAGGGCAGTCTGCAGGGTCGAGGGGCGGAGTGCTGCTTGACCCTGCGCCAAGGGGGTTTTATATGCGGCCCCATGATCGAACCCGCAAACAGAACCCTCCGTCGCCGCCGCTTTGCAATTTAGCGGCTGGTCGCGTTTGCTCGATCCAATGCCGCAGGATAGGTCCGCGGCGCCTTGTCTCTTTCACCAAATCGCCGCATCACCTGTCCCGCGTTCTGTCGGATAAGGACCATTGTCATGGCTGAAAAGAAGAAGATCGGCATTCTAGGCGCCTCCGGTTACACCGGGGCAGAACTTGTGCGCCTGTTGCTGCGGCATCCACGCGTCGAGATCGTTCTTCTGACGGCCGACCGCCGCGCCGGGCACAAACTGGGCGATGTGTTTCCGCAGTTCGCACCTTACGATCTGCCGCAGCTTGTCTCCATCGAGAGCGTCGACTGGGCAGCCGCCAAGCTCGATCTGGTGTTCTGCGCACTTCCGCATGCCACGACGCAAAAAGTGCTGAAGGACCTCTTGGCGAAAGCGCCGGAGACGAAGGTGGTCGACCTGTCGGCCGACTTCCGGCTGGGCGATCCCGCCGTCTACGCGAAGTGGTACGGGCACGAGCATCATGCACTCGAGTTGCAGAAGGAGGCCGTGTATGGCCTTACCGAAATCTATCGCCGCGACGTGAAGAAGGCGCGGCTCGTCGCCAATCCCGGCTGCTACACGACCTGCGCGCAACTGCCACTCATTCCTCTGCTGAAAGCCAAGGCGATCGAGAGCGACGAGATCGTGATCGACGCGAAGTCTGGCACGACGGGCGCTGGCCGTTCGGCGAAGGAAGACACGCTGTTTTCGGAAGTCTCCGAGGGCTTCCATGCCTATGGCGTGGGGCACCATCGGCACATGTCCGAACTCGATCAGGAGTTCTCCAAGGCGGCGGGCAAGGATGTCGTGGCGACCTTCACGCCGCACCTCACGCCGATGAACCGCGGCATCTACTCGACGATCTATGTGCGCGGCCGGCGCGGAAAGACCGCCCACGAACTGCATGACATCCTGAGCAAGCAGTACGAGAAGGATCCGTTCGTTTACGTGCTGCCATTCGGCAAGACGCCGGACTCGCGCCATGTGCGCGGCTCGAACATGACCTTCATCGGCGTTGCCGAGGATCGCAAGCCGGGGCGGGCGATCATCGTCTCGACGCTCGACAACCTGACCAAGGGCGCGTCGGGGCAGGCGGTGCAGAACATGAATGTCATGCTCGGCTTTGCCGAGACGCTCGGCATCGATCAGCCGGCGTTGTCGTCGTGATGTGAAAAGAGCCGCGCGAGCGGCTCTTTTTTTGTTCTCAAAAGACGCGGAAAATCGCGAGCGCAAGAACAGCCTGCGCAAGGAAGCCGACGACGAAAGCCAGCGTCCGCAACACGGGTACGCCGAGCGCGTAGATGATGACGTGAGCAAGCCGCGACCAGAAGTAGACCGCGCAGGCAAGCACCGTCCATTTGCTAGAATAATCGATCGCATTGAGGATCAGCACCAGCGGCGCGAAAATCGCGAGATTCTCGACCGCGTTGTCGTGCGCGAACATCATCCGGTTCGCCCATTCGGCATGTGGCTTGTCGCCGCGCGCCGGATTGGCCATGGCACCGCCTATGCCGCGCACTGCGCAGCGGTTGAGGATGTAGGGGACCCACAGCACGCCGGTCAAAATCACGGTCAATGTCAGCCAGAACAATTCTCGCGTCATCGCCTGTTCCTTTCTTCGCAGCCCTGCGAATCTCGCCGGTCATACCCCGGCGCCGATGCCTTGTTCTAGCTGAACTGCGGAACGGGGCCAACAGAACGACAGGTTCTGAAGGGATATCCGGCATCGGAAGGCAGGCGGTCGTTCAGGCGCGCATCCGGACGTAGCTGCCCGGCGCTTCTTCCAGGATCGTCATGGATGCGCCGGCGGTACGGGCGGGAATGGTCTCGGAATCGAGGCCTTCGACCCAGGCCCGCCAGTCCGGCCACCACGAGCCCTGATGCTCGGTTGCGCCGTTCATCCACTCTTGAACCGTTTCGGCGGCCGCATTGCCGCCGGTCCAGTACTGATATTTGCCGGAGGAGGGCGGATTGATCACGCCGGCGATATGGCCCGAACCGCTGAGGACGAAGCGAACCGGTCCGCCGAAGAATTGCGAACCGTACAGCACCGATTGCGCGGGTGCGATATGATCGTCCTTAGTCGCTAGGTTGTAGATCGGCGTCTTGATCTTCGACAGATCGAGCCGCGTGTTGTCGAGCACCATAGTGCCGGCCGACAGCCGGTTCTCGAGATAACAGTTGCGCAAGTAAAAGGAATGGTTGGCGCCCGGCATCCGCGTCGCATCGGCATTCCAGAACAAGAGATCAAAACTCGAAGGCTCCTTGCCCTTGAGATAGTTGCTGATGACGTAGGGCCAGATCAGATCGTTCGAGCGCAGCATATTGAAAGCCATGGCCATGCGCGTGCCGTGCAGGACGCCGGTCTGCTGCATGTCGCGTTCGAGCGCGGAAAGCTGGCTTTCGTCAATATAAACCATCAGGTCGCCGGCATGGGTGAAGTCGACCTGCGCCGCCATGAAGGTGGCGGAGGTGGTGCGCACGCGGCGCTTGTCGGCCAGCCATGCGAGCGTGGTGGCGAGCAGGGTACCGCCGATGCAATAGCCCATGGTATGGACTTTCATCTCGCCGGTCGCTTTCTCGATCGCGTCCATCGCCGCGAGCGGGCCTTCGCGCATGTAGTCGTCGAAGGTCTTGCCGCCGAGGGACCTGTCCGGGTTGACCCACGAGATCACGAATACCGTCAGGCCCTGATCGACGAGCCATTTGATGAAAGACTTCTTCGGCGTGAGATCGAGAATGTAGTACTTGTTGATCCAGGGCGGCACGATCAGGAGCGGCGTGCGCAACACATGCTCCGTCGTCGGCTCGTACTGTATGAGCTGCATGATCTCGTTCTGGTAGATCACTTTGCCCGGCGTCAGAGCGAGATCCTTGCCGATCTCGAATGTCCCGCCAGACTGCCGGATCTTCAGCGTCCCGCCGCCAGCCTGAATGTCCTCGGCCAGCATCTGCATGCCACGGAACAGGTTGTCGCCGCTGCTCGCGATGGTTTCCCGCAGCACTTCGGGATTGGTCAGCACGAAGTTCGACGGCGCAAAGGCGTTGGTGAGCACCTGAACGTAGAATTCGGCTTTCTTGCGGGTATGTGGATCGAGGCCTTCCGCATTTTCCACCAGCTCATGCGCCCATTTCGTCGTGAGCAGATAGAGCTGCATGATGAAATCGAAGAAGTGGTTGGATTTCCACTCCGGATCGGCGAAGCGCTTGTCCTTCGGTGCGGGGGCGATGGTGGGCTCTTCCTCGGCCCCGGCGAGCTTGCGCGCGAACTGGCCCCACAATTCGAGATAGGCTTTGCCAAGCCGCATCTGCACGTCGCTGGCGCGATCTGCATCCGCGAGCCAGTATTCGGCGACCTCGGCGAAAGTCTTGATGACTTCGCCCATTTCACCGGGGGCACGGTTGTTGATGTCGCCGGTCTCACGCGGCTGCAGGAACGCGGAAAGCGCCTTGCCCCCGCTTTCCATGGCGCGGGCCAGATTGAACGCGAACGCATCGGCATCGAAAGGCTTGGTCGTCGGAGTGTCGGTCGGGAGCGCGCTCATGAAGACGATATATCCGCGTGTCGTGACGAAGGATTATTTTGCCTGTTTCTCAGTTAAACGAGCTTCCTTTCCAATAGCTATATGCGTTGCAGCAGATGTCTTGGTTCGGACATATTCGGCCTGCAATGCGCCGCGTCAAAGCGCACAGCCGGAAATTTAACGCTTTTCCGGAATATCGGTGCGCGGACCGCGTTGGAATGGAATTGGCGCGGAATGGAGTGGGGCCAGGTTGATGTGCGTGCTGCGTCACTATGGAAAGCGGGTCTGGATGGGGGCGGCGATGCTGGCGCTTGGCCAGATGCTGGGCGGCTGCGCGTCCCACGTCGCCGATATGCCCGTGGTTGGTCTCCCGGCCAATACGCCCGAGCGGCCCGCTGTCGCGCCCGATTACCTCCCGGTCAATGACACGCTGCCGCCGCGCACGGACACCCCCCTGACTCCCGAGCAGCGCGCCCAGCTCACGCGCGAACTCACGGCGGCGAGGGACCGGCAGGAGGGCGTGAAGGCAAAAGCCTCAAAGACTTCAAATCCCCGCGCAGACTGAATTCCCGCGCTTCTGGCGGGTGGCGCGAACCGAGGTTCGTGTTAGAAGAAGCCATCGCGTCCTCAGTGATTTGCCGTCTGAGGGCCCTTAACCGGGCTCGGAGCCTTGAATCCATGGAAGAATTCTACCGTATTCGCCGTTTGCCACCCTACGTTTTCGAGCAGGTGAATCGGGCCAAGGCTGCCGCGCGCAACGCAGGCGCCGATATTATCGATTTGGGCATGGGGAACCCGGATTTGTCCGCCCCGCCGCACGTCCTGGAGAAGCTCAAGGAGACGCTGGGCAAGCCCCGGACGGACCGCTATTCGGCGTCCAAGGGCATTCCCGGCCTGCGCCGGGCCCAGGCGGGCTATTACGAGCGCCGCTTCGGCGTGAAGCTCAACCCCGAGACCCAGATCATCGCGACGCTGGGCTCCAAGGAGGGTTTCGCCAACATGGCTCAGGCGATCACCTCGCCGGGCGACGTCGTGCTGGTGCCGAACCCGAGCTATCCGATCCATGCGTTCGGCTTCCTGATGGCGGGCGGCGTGATCCGCTCGGTCCCGGCCGAGCCGACACCACAGCTTTTTGCTCATCTGGAGCGCGCGATCATCCATTCGATCCCAAAGCCGATCGCGATGGTGGTCTGCTATCCGTCGAACCCGACGTCTTATGTCGCCTCGCTCGATTTCTACAAGGACCTCGTCGCGTTCGCGAAGAAGCACGAGGTCTTCATCCTGTCCGACCTCGCTTATGCGGAACTCTATTACAACGGCGAGCCGCCACCGTCGGTGTTGCAGGTGCCGGGTGCGATCGACATCGCCGTCGAATTTACCTCTATGTCGAAGACCTATTCCATGGCCGGCTGGCGTATGGGCTTTGCGGTCGGCAACGAGCGGCTGATCGCGGCGCTGACGCGGGTGAAGTCCTATCTCGACTATGGTGCCTTCACGCCGGTTCAGGTCGCGGCCGTGGCGGCGTTGAACGGTCCGCAGGACTGCATTCAGGAGATGCGCGACACCTATCACAAGCGCCGCGATGCGATGGTGGAAGCATTCGGTCGCGCGGGCTGGGATATTCCGCCGCCGGCGGCGTCGATGTTTGCCTGGGCGCCGTTGCCCGAGAAATTCCGCAACATCAGCAGCATGGATTTCGCTACGTTGATGGTCGAGAAATCGGGTGTGGCGGTATCTCCCGGCTCGGGCTTCGGCGAGCACGGTGAAGGTTTTGTCCGCATCGCGATGGTGGAAAACGAGCAGCGCATCCGTCAGGCGGCCCGAAATATCCGCCGCTTCCTTGAAGCGGGCGTTGAAACATTGCACAACGTGGTTCCTCTCGCCAACCGGCGCTAACTTATCCGGCAGGTCAAACAGAAGATGGTCGCTCCGCTCAGAGTGGGGATTGCGGGGCTCGGCACCGTGGGTGCCGAGGTCGTGGGTCTGATCGAACAACAGAAGCGCGCGTTGTCGCTGCGCTGCGGACGTGGCGTGCGCGTGGTAGCCGTTTCGGCGCGCTCGAAGGCCAAGAAACGCAAGGTCGATCTCACCGGCATCGCCTGGGCGAGGAATGCGCTTGCGATTGCGACCGACCCGAAGATCGATGTGTTCGTCGAACTGATGGGTGGTTCGGGCGATCCCGCGCTGTCCGCCATCGAGGCGGCATTGCGCAGCGGCAAGTCGGTTGTGACCGCGAACAAGGCGCTGATCGCCAAACATGGCTCGCGTCTGGCGGCGCTTGCGGAAAAGCACGGCGGCGCGCTGAACTACGAAGCCGCTGTCGGCGCGGCCATTCCCATCATCAAAACGCTGCGCGAAGGGCTTGCCGGCACCGGCATTGATCGCGTCTATGGCATCCTCAACGGCACCTGCAACTACATCCTGACGCGGATGGAGCGGGAAGGGCTGTCGTTTGCCGAATGCCTGAAGGATGCGCAGCGGCTCGGTTATGCGGAAGCTAATCCGTCGTTCGACGTCGATGGTCACGACACCGCGCAGAAACTGGCGATCCTCGCGAGTCTCGCGTTCGGCACCAAGGTCAACCAGAGCGCGGTGTACGTCGAGGGCATCTCCTCGATCGCGCCGGAAGATCTGCGTGCTGCCGAAGAGCTGGGCTATCGCGTCAAGCTGCTTGGTGTTGCGGTGAGAACCGAAACCGGCATCGAGCAGCGTGTGCATCCGACCATGGTGCCGCGTACGTCCTCGATTGCACAGGTGATGGACGTGACCAATGCCGTGACCATCGATGGCGATGGCATTCCGCCGATCACGCTGGTCGGCCCCGGCGCAGGTGGTGCGGCAACTGCGTCTGCCGTCGTAGCCGACATCGCGGACATCGCGCGCGGCGTGCGTACGCTGCCGTTCGGTCGCCCTGTTGGCAAACTCAAGGTCACCACGAAAGCGCCGATGAAACGCCACGAAGGTGGCTATTACATTCGTCTGATGGCTCGTGATCTCACCGGCACGGCGGCGACCATCGCCACGCGGCTGGCGGAGCAAAAGATTTCGATCGAGTCGATCGTGCAGCGTCACCCTGACGGTGCGTTCGATGCGGCCAAGGCGAGCGGCAAATCTTCGCCGGTACCGGTCATCCTGATTACCTACGCGACTACGGAGGATGCCGTGCGCCGCGCGTTGCAGGCCGTGCAGCAGGATCGCGTCATCACCGGGCGGCCGCAGGTCATTCGGATCGAGAAGAATTAAAACGATAAGACACATGCCGCCACGAGCGGCAGACGATAGGAGCTTTACTGATGTCGACCATTTCCGTCCCGCCGCAGCTCTTGCTTGAGCGCATCCTGACACTGGAAATCGTGCGCGTGACGGAGCGTGCCGCGGTGTCGGCGGCGCGCCTGCGCGGACATGGCAACGAGAAGGCCGCCGATCAGGCAGCGGTCGATGCGATGCGCCGCGAGTTGAACAAGATTCCAATCAAGGGCACGGTCGTGATCGGCGAGGGCGAGCGCGACGAAGCCCCGATGCTGTTCATCGGTGAGAAGGTCGGCGCCGAGTTCGGGCCGGAAGTCGACATCGCGGTCGATCCGCTGGAAGGTACGACGCTGTGCGCCAAGAGCATGCCGGGTTCGATCGCCACCATGGCGATGGCCGAAGGCGGCACGCTTCTCAATGCGCCCGACGTTTATATGCAGAAGATCGCTGTGGGGCCCGGTTACGCCAAGAACGTGATCGACCTCGACGCGCCGCCGGCCGAGAACATCCGCCGTCTCGCCCGCGCCAAGGACGTGCATCCCTCTGCGATCACCGCACTGATCCTCGACCGTCCGCGCCATGCCGACATCATCAACGCCGTGCGTTCGACCGGTGCCGCGGTGCGCCTCATCACCGACGGCGACGTCGCCGGTGTGATCCACACTGCCGATCCTGAGAACACCGGCGTCGATATTTACATCGGCACCGGTGGCGCGCCGGAAGGCGTGCTGGCTGCGTCGGCGTTGCGCTGCATCGGCGGCCAGATGCAGTGTCGCCTGATCCTCGATACCGACGAGAAGCGCGAGCGCGCTGCCAAGATGGGGATCAAGGATCCCGGCATGATCTATGGCATTGAGGACATGGTGAAGGGCGACTGCCTGTTTGCTGCAACCGGCGTGACAGACGGCTCGCTGCTGTCCGGCGTCAAGTTCCGCAAGCACACCATCGAAACCGAGACGGTCGTGATGCGTTCCGTCACCGGTACCGTTCGCTACATCAAAGCGGAGCACCGCCAGCTCGAGAAATTCCACCTCGACTGATAAACGCAAGGCCGTGGCGATGCTCGACGTGAAAGCACTGCTGTTCGACACGTTCGGCACCGTCGTGGACTGGCGCGGCAGCCTGATCGCGGAGTTTACCGCATGGGGCGAGGCGAGGGGCCTCACGGCCGATTGGGCCGCGCTGGTCGATGCATGGCGCAGTGCTTACCGCCCCTCTATGGACGAAGTGCGTCGCCATCCCGAGCGCGGCTTTGTCACTCTCGATGAATTGCAGCGTCAGTCGGTCGAACCGCTTGCAGCGCGGCTCGGCATCACAGGACTGACCAAGGACGATTTCGATTATCTGACGCTCGGCTGGCATCGCCTGAAGCCGTGGCGGGACAGCGTGCCGGGCCTGACGCGGCTGAAGACCAAGTTCGTTATCTCGCCGCTGTCGAACGGCAATGTCGCGCTGATGACGAACTTGTCCAAGCATGCGGGTCTGCCTTGGGACCTGATCCTATGCGCGGAAATCTTCCAGCGTTACAAGCCGGATCCGGAAACCTATCTCGGCGCGGCAAAACTCCTTGGCCTCAAGCCGGAGCAGGTCATGATGGTGGCGGCGCATAATTACGATCTTATCGCTGCGCGCAGCCTCGGACTGAAAACCGCCTTCGTGCCGCGCGTCACCGAGTACGGACCGCACCAGAAAGAGGATTTCGAAGCCACGAGCGATTGGGACTTCGTGGTTGCGGATATCGAGGATCTGGCCGGCCGGCTGGGTTGCTGACGGCGAGTTTTTCGCGAATCATTGCAACGCTCGCGCACGATCCCTATCTGCGGTCCTCAACATGACGCCTCCTGTCACAGCATTGCCTGTCGAGACCCCGCATGCCTTCCTCGGCGTGGCGCGCTCGGCGACGGGTAAATTGTGGCGCGACCGACTCGACGCGCGCGGCGCGGCGCAGGCGCTGGCCATCGTGCAGCGCTATCAGTTGCCGGAAATGCTGGCGCGGATCATCGCCGGGCGCGGCATCGACATCGACGCGGTCGAGGATTTTCTGGATCCGACCATCCGCAAGCTGCTGCCCGATCCCTCGACGGTCACGCAGATGGAGGCCGCGGCCAAGCGCATCGCAGATGCGGCGACGCGTGGCGAGATGGTTGCGATCTTCGGCGACTACGACGTGGATGGTGCGACTTCGGCAGCGCTGTTGGCCTGGCATCTGCGCCATTGCGGGCTCGATCCGCTGATTCACATTCCCGATCGGATTTTCGAGGGCTACGGCCCGAATGTCGAGGCGATCCGTTCGCTGTCGTTGCGTGGAGCGAAGCTGCTGGTGACGGTCGATTGCGGCACCACCAGCCTTGAACCGCTCGCGGAGGCGCGCAAGCTCGGCATGGATGTGGTGGTCATCGACCATCATCAATGCGGCGACGAACTACCCGTCGTCAACGCACTTGTGAACCCGAACCGGCCGGACGATCTGTCGGGACTGGGACATCTCGCGGCGGTCGGCCTCGTGTTTGTGACGCTGGTTGCCGTGAACCGCGAGTTGCGCGTGCGCAATTTCTGGACCGCCGAGCGGCCCGAGCCGAACCTGCTCGACATGCTGCATCATGTGGCGCTCGGCACGGTCGCCGACGTGGCGCCGCTGCTGGGGCTCAATCGCGCTTTCGTCGCCAAAGGGCTGATTGCGATGCGCCGCCGCGATCATGTCGGCCACACCGCGCTGATGGATGTCGCGCGCCTCAACGGCCCGCCGGAAGCGTGGCACCTCGGCTTCATGCTCGGGCCGCGTATCAATGCAGGCGGCCGCATCGGCCGCGCCGATCTTGGCGTCCGGCTGTTGCTCGAAGGCGATGTGTCGGAAGCCGCACGCATCGCCGCCGAACTCGATCGGCTGAATGTCGAGCGGCGGCTGATCGAACAGGCCGCTGAGCAGCAGGCCGAAGCGGAGGCTCTGGCCTCGCTCGGGCTGGAAGACAAGGGATCGGTGATCGTCACCGCATCCGAGGGCTGGCACCCGGGCGTGGTCGGCCTTGTGGCATCGCGCCTGAAAGAGAAATTCTCGCGGCCTGCATTCGCCGTGGCGCTGGAGCCGGGCGGCATTGGCACGGGCTCGGGCCGTTCTATTGCGGGCGTCGATCTCGGCAAGGCGGTGCGGGAGGCTGTATCAGAGGGCTTGTTGATGAAGGGCGGGGGCCACGCGATGGCGGCGGGCGTGACACTGAAGAAGGATCGGCTCGCTGAATTCCGCGCCTATCTTGAGCAGAGGCTGGCCGAGGATGTGGCCAAGGCGCGGCATGTCGACGAATTGTTCATCGATGGCGCGGTGAGCGCGCGTGCCGTCACAACCGATTTTGTCGAAACGCTCAATCGCGCGGGACCGTTCGGCACTGGCAATCCCGAGCCGATGATCGCGCTGCCTTCGCACCAGCTGGTCTATGCCGATGAGGTTGGTGGCGCGCACATGCGCGTGCGGTTGAAGTCGGGTGATGGCGCGATGGTCAACGGCATCGCGTTTCGCTCGGTCGGCCAGAAGCTCGGCAATGCGCTCGCGGAAAATCGCGGCCAGGTCGTGCATGTCGCCGGATCGCTCAGTATCGACCGCTGGCAGGGTGCGGAGCGGGTGCAGTTGCGGATTTCCGACATCGCCGTGCCGGAGCGTGAACCGGTTTCCATCCGATAAGTACGTTACATGCTGCGCAATCGTGCCAGCACCGTGAGCCCGGCATAGCCGTCAGCAGGCAATCCCACCTTGGTCTGAAAGTCCTTTACCGCTTTCATGGTGTCGTTGCCGACACGCCCGTCAGTGCCGCCGGTGTTGAACCCGGCTCTGGTCAGGCGAGTCTGCACTTCCTGAATTTCGGCGAGCGTCAGTGCGCGCTCGGAGCCGGGGAAGGGGTGCCGGAACGCCGGTTCGCCGAGAATGCGGTCGCCAAGGTGGACGATGGCGAGCGCATAGTTCATCGACGGGTTGTAGCTTCTGACTGCGAAGAAGTTTGGTCCGATCAGAAATGAAGGACCGCCATCGACCGGTGTCCACAGCTTCGCCATGTCGTGTGGTCGCGGAAACTGCTTGCCGTCCGCGCGCCTTACGCCTGCCGCCACCCATTGCGCATAGCTGAGGTTTCCCTTTGCGCGGCTGCTGCCGACGACCTCGTAACCCCAGTGCTCGTTGCGGTGATACTTGCCCCGATTGACGAGATAGCGCGCGGTCGAGCCGAGCGCATCGTCCGGCTTGCCGAAGGGCGAAACGCGGCCATCGCCGTCATAGTCGAAGCCGACATTGAGCCAGACTTCCGGCATCCATTGGGTGTGGCCCATCGCACCCGCCCATGAGCCGCGCATTTCCTCCGGCGTGCTCCAGCCGCGCTCGACGATGCGCAGCGCGTTGATGAGCTCGGTTTCCCAATAGGCCTTGCGGCGCGGCGCCCGCCACGCCAATGCGGCGAGCGAGGGAAACACGGGCCGCATGTGGTTCTTCTGGACCAATGGATCGCCGAATGCGCTCTCGACACCCCACAGCGCCAGCAGCGTGCCGCGCTCGACGCCGAAATCGCGTTCGATGCGCGTGAACAGCGCACCATGCTGGCGCAACGCTTCCTTGCCCGCGCGGATGCGCCAGTCCGAGACGCGACGATTGATGTACTGCCAGAGTTCTTCCTTGAACTCCGGCTGGTTGCCCATCTGCGCGAACACGCTCATGTCGGGCTCGATCCGGCCCATCACGTGCGTGTAGGTGGCGTTTGAAACGCCCTTGGCAAGGGCCTTGGCGCGGAATGACTCCCGCCAGGCATCGAAGCCCGGCGGCGCGTTTGCAAAAGCGGATGTGGACACGAGCGCAAGCGTGCCTGCGCCAAGGAGAAGATCGCGGCGCGTCCATGCGCGCGGAATGCGGGAATCATTCTCGATCATCGGCCCAGTCTAGCGGCGTGAGGCGGGAGCTGCCAAAGCCAAAACCGCGCAGACGCGGGGCCGATATGTGTAAGGAACCTTAGTCCTTGGCGCGTTCCACGTAGGAGCCGTCTTCCGTCATCACCACGATGCGGGTGCCGACACCGATGTGCGGCGGCACGGCGGAACGGACGCCGTTCGACAGCACGGCTGGCTTGTAGGACGACGACGCGGTCTGTCCCTTGGTGACCGGCTCGGTCTCAACCACTTCGAGCGTGATGCGCTGGGGCAGGGTGATCGCCACCGCGACGCCTTCGTGGATCGCGAGCTTCACGGTCAGGTTCTCGGAAAGGTATGGCGCGGAGGTGCCGACGACATCCTTCGGCACCATGAGCTGCTCGTAGCTCTCGTTGTTCATGAAATGGAAGCCGTCATCGTCGGCATAGAGGAAGTTGAAGTCATGATCCTCGACATGCGCGCGCTCGACCTGATCGGTGGTCTTGTAGCGCTCGGAGATCTTCACGCCGTCGCTGATCCGGCGCATTTCGATCTGGCTCACCGGCGTGCCCTTGCCGGGATGGATGTTCTCCGCGCTCAGGACCACATATAGCTTGCCGTCCTGCTCGATGATGTTGCCTTTGCGGATCGAACTTGCGATGACTCTCACGGATCAATTTCCTAATCTGAGGGGCCGGCAGCGGACCCGCGAAGGGGCACGAACGGCGTTTGGGGCGGTTTCGGGCCGCAACATACTGATTTGTCCCGCTGACGCCAGCCCCAAGGGTAGCTTTACGAGCCGATTTTGCTGATGCCGGTTCCCCCCAAAACCTCGCCCTGGTGGGACAGGGACCGCCACCGGGACCGCCGGCCGTTCCTGTGCCAGCGCGCGACCATTACCCGCGCCGTCCGAGACTGGTTCGGCGCGCAGGACTTTCTCGAGGTCGAGACCGGGATTTTGCAGGTGTCTCCGGGCAATGAGACCCATCTGCATGCCCTGCAGGCCGATCTGCCGGGTGAGGAAGGGCAGATTGCGGGCTATCTGCGCACCTCGCCGGAATTCGCCTGCAAGAAGCTTCTGGCGGCGGGCGAGGACAAGATTGTTGAGTTCGCGAAGGTGTTTCGCGGCCGCGAGGACAGCCCCCTGCATCTGACCGAATTCACCATGCTGGAATGGTACCGGGCCAATGCGCCCTACGAGACCATCATGGCGGATTGCGTCGCCGTGATCGCGCGGGCGGCCGAGGCAGCAGGCACAACGCAGTTCTCATTCCGCGGTCGAACGCTCGATCCTCTCAAACCGCCGCAGCGGCTGACCGTGGCGGAGGCGTTCGAGCGTTTTGCAGGGATCGATCTTCTGGCGACGATTGAAAGCGCACAGGGCAACCGCGATGCGCTGGCGGCACAGGCAGCGGCCAAAACCCATGTCAGCGGCGATGACGACTGGTCGGATATCTTCAGCAAAATATTGACCGCGCATGTCGAGCCGAAACTCGGCGACGGCGTGCTGACGATCCTGCATGAATATCCCTCGCCGGAGGCCGCATTGGCCCGCGTCCAAGCGGGCGACCCTCGCGTCGCGGAGCGGTTCGAGGTCTATGGCTGCGGGGTGGAGCTTGCCAACGGCTTTGGCGAACTGACAGACGCGGCCGAGCAGCGCCGCCGCTTCATCTCTGCCATGGACGAGAAGGAACGGCGCTACCATGAGCGTTATCCGCTCGATGAGGACTTCCTTGCCGCCTTGGCGCAAATGCCGCCGGCTTCCGGCGTGGCGCTCGGCTTCGACCGGCTGGTGATGCTGGCGAGTGGCGCGACGCGGCTCGATCAGGTCATATGGGCTCCATCGTGAAACCTTCTACCACGCTGCGGCGGCCAGCCGAACTTGCCGACCAAAAACTGGTCTCACGCGAAGCGTTGCCCGCGCTGGAAGCGGTGGCGGCGCGTTACGCCATCGCCATTACACCCGCCGTTGCGGCGTTGATTGATCCCAACGACCCAAACGATCCGATTGCACGGCAATACGTACCAAGCACCCAGGAATTGCAGATCGAGCCCGTCGAGCGCGTTGATCCGATCGGTGACAACGCCCGCTCGCCGGTCGAGGGGATCGTGCATCGTTACCCGGACCGCGTGCTGCTCAAGCTCGTGCATGTCTGCGCGGTCTATTGCCGGTTCTGCTTCCGCCGCGAGATGGTGGGGCCGGGCAAGGATTCCGCGCTGTCGGACCATGCTTATGCCAAGGCCATCGATTACATTCGCACGCACCCGGAAATCTGGGAGGTGATCCTGACCGGCGGCGATCCCCTGATGCTGTCGACGAGGCGGCTGAAGGAGATCGTGAACGACCTTGCCGCCATCCCGCACGTCAAAATCATCCGCTTCCACACCCGCGTGCCGGTCGCCGATCCCGCGCGCATGACGGACGAGGTCGCGGAGGCATTGCATCATCCCGACGTGACGACGTGGGTTGCGCTGCACGCGAACCATCCGCGCGAACTGACGGCCGAGGCCCGCGCGGCTTGCGCGCGGCTGATCGATCGCGGGATTCCGATGGTCAGCCAGTCGGTTTTGTTGCGCGGCGTCAACGATACGGCGGAGACGCTGACGGCCCTGATGCGTGCCTTCGTCGAGTGCCGGATCAAGCCCTATTACCTGCATCACGGCGATCTCGCGCCCGGCACGTCGCACCTGCGAACAACGCTGGAGGAGGGCGAGGCGCTGATGCGGCAGTTGCGCGGACATGTCTCCGGCCTTTGCCAGCCTGACTATGTGCTCGACATTCCTGGCGGTTACGGCAAGATTCCTGTGGGGCCAGCCTATCTGTCGCAGCAACGTGACGGCGAACGGATGCAACCAAGGCGGCTTGTGGACTATTGTGGTGGTGTGCACTCTTATCCACCGGCGTAGCATCGCCGGCACGGATCAGACAAAAGGAGTCGTCATGCGGACATCGGTGAAAACGATAGGATCGTTCTCGGTGCTTGCGATGACCGTGGCCTTGGTGGCTGCATCGGGTGCCTTCGCGCAAAGCGGCCGTAACGCAGCAGGGAGCGGCTCAAACGCTCCCGCCAATTCCACCTTGGAGTCAGGCCCGGTCATGCAAGCGCCGGTCGGGCATTTGCAGCCCCGCCGCGACCCGTCTTTGGGCGATCAGCCTTATCAGGCGACGGCCGAAGAAAAGGCGCTCGACCGCAAGATCAAGAGCATCTGCCGCGGCTGTTGAGACGGCGTTCACCGGCCGGGCGGTATGGCGGAGAAGGGTGCTTGCCGCTGCGGCGAAACGCCATTATACGTTCCCAGCCTTGAGCCGGAGCGCTGTTCCGGCCTTGGGAAAGCCGCAGGCATCGACCACCTAACCCGTTGATCCTGTACGAATTTCCTCGCGAACACCCGCAGCTTGCGCGCTTGGCGCGAAGGCAGCCGGATTCGCTCCCTTCGTCTATCGGTTAGGACGCCACCCTTTCACGGTGGAGAGAGCGGTTCGATTCCGCTAGGGAGCGCCACCTTTTCTCGGATTTTCACGACGATGTGCCGATTGCAGGCCACGCGCCCGCTTTGATAGAGCGAGCCTATGTTGCTTCCTCGTCCGAAACTCGTCGCTCTGGTCACGGTCCTGTCAGCGACCTGCCTTTTGGCAGGCGTACGCTTGTCACCGGCGGACATCGCGACGGTGCGCTGCGTGATCCAACCCGATGCAAAATCGGCAAGCATCTCCGTCACGAACCCTCTGACCAGTGAAGCCTCATGCCGAGCAACATGCGCGTTTGAGACCGCGACTTATGACGACAAGCCGCGCATCACCTGCACCGGCCCGGTCGCTGCAGGCAAAGAGATTGAGCTTTGCGTGATGCATGCGAAAACCAGCCCACTTGTGAAATTTCTCGAAGGCTCAGCCGATTGCCGCAAGCTGTGATGAAAAAAGCCTCGCGCGAGCGAGGCTTTTGGTCAGTGTCCAAAAAACAGCCATAGAAGAATAATCACCGGAATCGGCACTCCCAGTAGCCATAGCAATAACCCGCGTCCCATCTGGTCCTCCTCGATTAGCGTTCGATACGAGGAAAACGAGAGGGCGTTATGCATGTTCCGCGATTACGATACGAATGCCTACCAGTGGCCGGTGTTTTTCATCGACAGCCACGGCTCCTGCGGCAGCAGAGCGTTGCCCTTTTGCAGGAGTTCGATCGAGTGCAGATCGGGTGAGCGGATAAAAGCCATCTGTCCGTCGCGCGGCGGGCGATTGATGACAATGCCGAGTTTGGAAAGACGTTCGCAGGTCGCGTAGATGTCGTCGACCTCGTAGGCGAGGTGGCCGAAGAAGCGGTCCTCGCCATAAGCCTCCTCATCCCAATTCCAGGTCAGTTCGACAAGCGGTGCGCCGCGTCCCGGCGATTGCTTCACGAGTTCTTCGTCTTCCGGCGCGGCAAGAAAGACCAGCGTGAAGCGGCCCTTTTCGTTCGCCATCCGGTCGGATTCCTTCAGCCCCAACGCGTCGCAGTAAAACTTGAGGGCGGCATCGAGGTTGCGGACGCGAAGCATGGTGTGGAGGTAGCGCATCTTGAAACTTCCGGTTTGCGAGGAAGGGAAGCAGATGATTTATAGTCTCGCCGTCTTCAATTGAAGGGGTGAACGCGGTGGACAACGCGCATGGAAAAGCCCCGCCAGCGGGGACTGGGCGGGGCTTTTTGGGAATGAAGCCTGGGGGAGAGCTTCATGTTGTCAACGCGCGTCTCGCGGATCTGTTCCGCCCGTTTCATCCGAAATGATAAAATTGTAATCTGTGCCGCCGGGGCATCTATCGCGCGGACGATGAACGTCTTTGCCGGACTGGCTCGAAATTCACATCTGTAGCGATCGTGGAGAGCTGCTCGTCGGTTTCATCAGGCTGGCACGACTGGATGTGATAGCCCTCGTCGAGCACCTGCTTCGGTGCCTTCTTCTCCTCGTCAGTGGGAAGATCGACGACGAGACCCGCTTCCTCGGCTTTCTTCCAAACTTCTTCGCGTGAGCGATAGGCCTTGCTGATCTGCTCACCGTTCGTAAAGAGCGCATAAGGCATGGATACCTCCGTTCGCATCAACGCACGGCACGGTTCTCCGGTTCCCGCCATGGGTGGAGAACAGCCGGACGGGAATGCGGGGCTAATCCGGCGATGGCGTTCTTGATTGACGGTTCATCGATAAACCGGGATGGATTCGTAGCGGCAAGCTGTTCATAGCTCTTGCCGGATTCGATTTTGGGCTTTTCCGCCTAACGCGGAATGTTATCGTTTCCTTACGCGAATCGCGTCGCAGCATCGTTGAAAGATCATCGATGAGCGCAATCCAGCCGGGCTCGCAGCGCAGGCCTGGCAGCGTGGGGCCCGGAGTCATGGGGACGGACAATTTCGAGTCCAAACGGCTTGCCGAGCAACAGCTCGGAGGTGGTTCAGCATCTCGGCTCGGCTCGCAGGAATTTACCGCACCGCAAGGCCGAAACAACACTGACCCGTTCGCAGGACTGGACGATGGCGCAGCTGCCAATCTGGTCGAGCTCAGCGGCGTCATCAAATGGTTCGACGCCTCGAAAGGCTACGGCTTTATCGTTCCCGACAATGGCTGGCCGGATATTCTCCTGCATGTGACGGTGCTGCGGCGCGACGGCTTCCAGACAGCCTATGAGGGCGCGCGGCTGGTGTGTGAATGCGTGCAGCGGCAGAAGGGCTATCAGGCTTTTCGCATCCTCTCGATGGATGAATCGACCGCCATTCACCCGGCGCAGATGCTGCCGCCGCGCACCCATGTCAGCGTGACGCCAACAAGCGGGCTCGAGCGTGCACAGGTGAAATGGTTCAACCGCCTGCGCGGGTTCGGCTTCGTATCGTGCGGCGAGGGCACGCCGGACATCTTCGTTCATATGGAAACGCTGCGCCGCTACGGCATGACCGAATTGCGGCCTGGCCAGTTCGTGCTGGTGCGTTATGGGCCCGGTTCCAAGGGCATGATGGCCGCCGAGATCCAGCCCGAGGTCGGCGCGGGCGGACTGTCGTCCCACTAATTCCGATCTGCCGTTTGCTGGTTTGGCCAGCGGGCGCTCGCGCATCATCCACGGCAACGTGATGAGGCGAAAGCTGACGCCTGCCGGGCGATTTGCTATGGGGCCGCGAGATCAAAACCAAGGCGGCCGATGATGTTTGGAATTCCGGGATTGAGAGCAGGGCGGGCAGCCGCGGCATTACTGGCGCTCAGCCTTGGCTGCGGCCTCGCTGCAAACCCCACGCAGGCTGCGGATATGCAGACGCTGGAGATTGTCACCAAGTCCGGCGTCAAGGTTTTCAACGTCGAGATCGCCAGGACGACCGAGGAGCGCGAGCGGGGCCTGATGTACCGCAAGGAGTTGCCTGACGGGCAGGGCATGCTGTTCGACTTCTCGCCGCAGCAAGAAGTGTCGATGTGGATGAAAAATACCTATGTCTCGCTCGACATGATTTTTATCCGAGCCGATGGCCGAATTCTGCGGATCGCGGAAAACACCAAGCCGCTGTCGGAGCGGATCATCTCATCGGGCGGCCCGGTCAAGGCGGTGCTGGAGGTGGTGGCTGGAACCGCACGGAAGGACGGGATCGCAGCCGGCGACCGGGTTGCGGGACCGTTGTTCGACCGGAATTAAAGGCCCTATCCGATACCTTGCTGGGGTGATGCGAACAGTGTAACCACTGGCGTCCCGGGGTATAGCGTAGCCTGGTAGCGCGGCGGTTTTGGGTACCGCAGGTCGCAGGTTCGAATCCTGCTGCCCCGACCAACTCATCTTAAATCTAAGAATTTCCAGACATCTAATTGAAAAATCAGATTTTTTGACGTTTAGCTGCGAGCTCGGCAGCGCCATAACGACGCCTATAGGCTGCCGCCCTGAAAATGGAAAGCACGGAGAAAACCGCTGGCGATGAGCGCGGCTTGGCCTTGTCGCGCCGAAAATCCGGTTCGCGATCCGAAGCCGGGATCGGCCCCAAGATCAGCCCTTGGTGTAGAGCACCGCCGGCGCGGCGGGGTCCAGAGTCTGGCGCGACACGGTGCAGGAGACCGAGGCGTTCTTGTGCAGGAAGAGCAGGGCTTGGTCCTGCATGCCATCGAACCAGATGCCACGGCCGGCATAGCGGTAGCCGACACCCATCGGGATCAGCCGCATCCGCACGGCGCTATGCGGCGCAAGGCTCAGCGTGCCGGTGACGACATCGCCCTCGGGGCTGACGGCGCGCGGGCAGAACGGGTAGTCGCGGCCGTTGTCACAGCTCAGGACGAAATCCGCGCAGTTTGCTTTGGCCGGCGTCGCCGTGGTGCAAGCGATTGAAAAGGCAAGAGCAAATAAGGCGGACGAGGCAATGAGAGTGCGTTGAATCATCATAATGAAATCCCCCGCTGGGATTTCTAGCGGAAGTCCTCGCGGACAACAAGCCGGAGTTAACGAACCTTAACGGGCAATCGCCCTTGGGTTGTGTGTGGCGGGCTTAACCCAAACCAGACAATTTGAGGCAAAAGCGCTTGCGTTTTCTTGACGTCGGATCGTTAGAAAGGGATTATTCAGCTTAATGATTTCTTAATTTTTTGAGGGGCCGCAAGGATCGGCTTCCGGGAGGATTTTATGAACGAGCGCGTCTGGATTGCTCAGGCTGACACCACTCCTGTTCAGAACCCTGCTCCTCTCAAAGTTGTAACGGTCGTGAAGCCTGGCAGCGAACAGGCGATCACGATCGATCTTGGCTTCGATCAAAAAACGAAAGTCGATCTCTCGGCGGTCGCGAACGAAAAGATGACGATGGTGCATGTCGGCACCAAACTCATCGTTCTGTTCGACAACCATTCGACGGTGACGATCGAGCCGTTCTTCGATTCAACCGGCAAGCCGCTCGCCAATCTCGATGTCAATCTCGGCGCGGGGCACGATGTCACGGGCGATCAGTTCGCTTCGCTGTTTCCGATCACCGAAGACCAGTCCGTGCTTCCGGCGGCGGGCGGAGGCGGCAGCCCCGCGAGCGGCGCCGACTTCCACAATCCGACGGTCGATCCGCTCGCGATCGGCAATCCGTTGCCGCTGCTTGGGCCGGAGGAGCTGGGTAATTTCCAGGTCAACCTTCCACTCGGCCCGCAATCCAACTTCATCGATACCGCGCCGGATATCACGCTGACGCCTGCGGACGTTGATTTGAACGGCCACAACATCGTGGACGAAGCGGGCATCGTTGCGCATATCGGGCAACCGGGCGGCACCGCGGCAGGCAATGGCAGCGCCGTCGCTCACGGCACGTTCGCGCTGAGCGATGTGGACGGCCTTGCCGACATCAAGAGCCTGACCATCAATGGCACGGTGATCGCGATCGCCGATCTGGTCACAGCGACGACGGCGACGCCGATCGTCGGCTCCAATGGCCACGGCACGCTGGTGATCACGGACTATGACCCCACCACCGGCATCGGCCACTACACCTACACGCTCAACACCTCCATCACGGAGAGCCCCGCTCAGAACAACGGAACCGATACGGTCGCGAACGGTGACTCGTTCACGATCGTGGTGACGGACAATAGCAATATCGCGTCGAATCCGGCGACGCTCCTTGTCGATATCAAGGACGACGTGCCGTCGATCACGGTGAGCCAGAGCGTGCCGACGCTGACGGTGGATGAAAGCTTCCTGCCGAATGGCACCACTCCGGACCCGGGTCTCGGCCACACCGTCGATACGGCGGATTTTTCTTCCGCGTTCACAGTGGTGGAGGGCGCCGACGGCGGAACGGTCAGTTACGCGCTGACCCTTGTGTCCGGTTCATCCAATCTCATCGATACCGCGACCGGCCAAGCCGTGGTGCTGACGGAGAGCGGCAACACCATCTCCGGTTATGTGACGGGTCACGTGGGTGACTCGAGCTACCTCGTCTTCACGCTGTCTGTCGATGCAGCAAGCGGCAGCGCGACGCTCACGCAGGATCGTGCGGTTCACGAGCTTGATACGAGCAACAACAACGAAGGCATCAGCCTGGACAGCAATCTGGTGACCCTGACGGTCACGGCGACCGACGGGGACGGCGATGTCACCTCGAAGACGCTGGACCTTGGCAGCAGCGTGACTTTCCAGGACGACGGCCCTGTGCTGTTGGCAAATGCTTCCACGACCGCGACTGTCGATGAAGACAATATTCACGACCTGCTGACACATGGCAGCAGCCCGGATTTCTTTGGCGGCACAGACCTGTTGGGCGCTGCGTACACGACAGGCTCGCTGTCAGGTCTGGTGGACTTCGGCGCGGACGGCAAGGGCAGCTTCTCGTTCGTCACCGGCGCTGAACGGACCAGCGCGCTGGCGTCGCTCAACGCCCTCGGCCTGACGTCGCACGGCGAAGCACTCACTTTCAGCATCAGCAATCTGACCGGCGATCTCATCGCGACCACTGGTTCGGGTTTCAACACCCACGTCGTTCTGGATCTGCATTTGTCGTCGAACGGCAGCTATATTGTCCAGTTGTTCGATGCAATCGATCACGACACGCCCCCGGCCAATACTGCTGACGAAAATACAACGCTGCAGGAACACGGGCAGAATACTCAGGTCGATTCCATCGACTTCGGGCAGATCATTCAGGCCACCGATGGCGACGGCGACCACGTCACGCTTGACGGTGCGTTCAACGTGAAGGTCATCGACGACGTCCCGCATGTCTCATTGTCGACCAGTCCGATTGTCTATGTCGGAATCGACGAGTCTGCCGGTTCGCAGGATGGGGCGAATATTTTTGGCCTGCAACTGCCGCCGAACGACACGACCTCCGGCTCTGTGCGTAATATTTTTGCGACGTTTGAAGCTACCCATGCCGGGACCGACCTCGGCAACGATACCGATATTGCGCATGCGGTGGCGGGTTCGCCAGCGATTGCCTACGCGCACGGGGCGGGGCCGCTTGTCATCCCCAACATCGCCGGCGGTGCCGACGGCGTGTCGTCCATTGCCTATTCGTTGCAGGTTTCCTCGACTGGCGTGTACTCCGGCGTCCAGACCACCGATGGGCATAACATCTATCTGTATGAAGACGCTGCGACGGGCCTGATCGTGGGCCGTGTTGGTGGCACTGATCCAGCCCACAACGACGCCAATGCCAATGGCACCATCGCCTTCGCCATCGCGATCGAGCAGGATGGTGATATCGACATCGCGCAGTATCTGTCGCTGAAGGAATTCGACACCAGCAAGAACAACGAAACAGTTTCACTTGCCGACGGCGCGATCCAGGCGAAGGTCATCGTCACCGATGGCGATGGTGACACCGCTTCCGATACGACCAATATCGGCAGCCATATTCTGTTCTACGACGATGGTCCGAGCGTATCGGTTGCCGCGGTCTCGGATGCGAATGTGGTGATCACGACCTATGACATTTCGGGCGGCAGCGATTCCTCGACGGCTCTCTTTGGCTCACTGTTCACGGCAACGCCGACTTACGGCGCGGACGGTGAGGGCTCGGGCCCGGCCTGGAGCTACAGCCTGAATATCAATGGTTTCGGAAACCATGTGAACTCCGGTCTGACGGCCATAGTTGGCGGCAAGATCTATCTGGCCGAACTGTCCGACGGAACGATCGTCGGCTACACCGGCTCGCAGGCGCCACACAGCATCGACAGCTCTGTTGTGTTCTCGATATCGGTTGACGGCAACGGCACCGTGACGCTGACGCAGTACGCGGCGATCAACCATGGGTCCGGCGACCTGGCCTCGCTCGCTGACAGCCTCATTCAGTTGACGGCGTCGGCAAATGTGACGGATGGCGATGGCGATGGAGCGAGCGGAAGCAAAACCATCAACATTGGAGCCAACCTCCACTTCCAGGACACGATGCCGTCTGCCGGCTCCAATAATACCGTCAAGCTCGACGACGAAACCGCTGTCCATACCTATGCCGCTCAGAATGCGGGTGGCACGGGTGACGTCCCAGCCTCAAACACCACGGGCACGCTTGCGCACACATTTGGTGCCGATGGTGCGGGTTCGGTCCTGCTGCAAAGTGCGACCCTGCCGGCAAACGAGGGCTTTACACAGGTTGTCACTAACGGCGGCAAGACCCTGACGATCTATCAGGAGCAGAACGGCCATACGGTTGCGGTTGTCCAGGTCTCGCTGACCGATTCCACCTCTGGCAATTACACCGTCACCGAACTGAACCCGATCTTCCAGCCGACGCACAGCACGACCGAGGACAACGTCCAGTTCACCGTCAACTACCAGGTGACGGACGGCGATAGCGATGCTGCTCCGGGCAGCTTCCTGATTTCCGTGAATGACGACACGCCGACGCTCGGTGCCATCGAGTCGATCACGGTCAGCGATAACGCCATCCATACCGGCACGATCGCGTTCAGCGCTGGCGCGGACGGCGTGGGCACGGGAGTTCTTTCCGGTACACCGCCGGCCAACCTGACATCGGGCGGGCAGGCCGTGCATTACTGGGTCAGCGCCGACGGGCACACCCTGATCGGCTATACCGGCAGCGCACCGTCAGGCAGCGATCAGCCTGATCCGAGCCATCAAGTGTTTGTGCTGACGCTTAATGCCAACGATCAAGGGTATTCGTATCAGCAGATTCAGGAATTCGACAACGCACACACGACCACCGACTTTATCGGCAATTCTAATTTTAGTTATCCGAATGCGCCGAATGGCGAAGTGGACGTGACATATAGCGGTGGCACGATCGCGAAGGTGACCGGCTCCGGGAACGTCAATGGCTCGAGCACAGGCTGGGGCATCGGCAGCGATACTTTCACGGGTGCCGACCACCTGCACTTCGATTTCAAGCAATCCGATACCGGCACGGCGACGAGCAGCGTCACCTACAGCTTCCATAAAGACGGCAGCGTCGATTATGTCGTGCATTACTCCGACGGCACCTCTGACACTGTTTCTGGCTATGCGGCCACGAAGGACGGCACTCTGACGCTCACCGCGCCAACCGGTGCCACCATCGATTCCGTCGACTTCACCGGCAACGCGGGCACACCCAATGGCGGCTTCAAGATTGTGCTTGATGGCGCTGATGTCGACACCACCACGACTTCGCCGACGAGCGATCTTGGATTCCACGTCGCGCTGACCGATGGCGACGGCGATGCCGTTGGCGGCGACTTCACGGTCTCGACCCATAACAACGCGCCGCTGGCGATCTCGGGCGAGGTCACCGGCACGGTTTACGAAGACGCACTGGCGCACGCGAACGTCGATCCCAACACGACACCGACGGGTGAAATCCACGGCAATCTCGCCACCGGCCTGTCCTATAGCGGTGACGAGGGTGGGCTGTCGTTCAGCTTCACGTCGCTTGGCGGCAGCCAGCAGCAGGTCCATACGACGGATTCGAACCATCCGCTGCTGACATCGGGCGGTCATCCCGTGTTCTTCTATCAGCAGGATGCGACGACACTCATCGGTTACACCGATAACGACTCCAGTGGGACGCACAATAACGGCGATACCACCATCTTCACGCTGACGTTAAATCAGACCACGGGCGACTATCAGTTCACGCTCAACGGGCCGATTGATCAGCCGATCAATCCGACCGAGGACACGCTCAGCCTCGACCTCGGTGGCCGCATCCAGGTCACCGACACGTCGGACGCCGGCGACACCCAGGCGATCCAGAACTTCACGATCGGTGTGGTCGATGACGTTCCTTTGGCTGCAAATCAGTCCAACACGGTCAACGAGGGAGGCGGCACCAACCTCATCCTGATGATCGATACGTCGGGCAGCGTCAACGGCACCACGCTGGCGCACGAGAAAACGGCTGCAATCAATCTGTTGAATGCCGGGCTTGGCGGCGGACAGGTTTTGATCGTCGATTTCGACAGCTCTGCTCATGCATCCGGGTGGCTCAGCGTTTCCGATGCCATCACCTACATCAATGGTCTGCAGTCCGGCGGCGATACCAACTATGAGAAGGCGCTGGATAAGGTCATGGATTTCGTCCAGGCGAATCCAACCCCTGACGCCTCGCAGACGGTGGCCTACTTCCTGTCTGACGGTCAGCCGACGGAAGGGCATATCAGCACCACGGGTCCGGGCAACGACCAGGCGGTGTGGGAGAACTTCCTCACGACGCAGAACATCGCCGTCTATGGCGTGAATTTCAGCGGAACGAGCGGCGACTCGGACATTGCCCCGATTGCGTATCCGAACGACAGCTCGCACAACGTCGGCATCGGCACCAACGGCACGACTCTGCCTGCCTATCCGGCAGGGACGCCTCACGAGGTTACCGGGAACGTCCTGACTGGCGAACATTTCGGCGCGGACGGTGCGGGGAACGGCGTCGGTCTGCAATCGATCACGATTGGCGGCATCGTCTATACCTACGACAGTGCCGCCGGCCACATCACCTATAATGATGGCACGGCCCATACCCTCAACGGCACCACGCTGGACGTGCACACCACGCTCGGTGAACTTAACTTCAATTTCGCGAACGGCGATTACAGCTACAGCACAAGCGCGAGCGTCAGCAGCAACCAGACGGAGACGTTCCACTTCACCATCGTCGACAAGGATGGCGATGCGGCCGGAGCGGACCTCAACATCACCATCAAGAACGTGCTGCACGCACCCACCGGGCTGGATCTTTCATCGAGTGACGATACAGGAAGCAGCAACACCGATAACATCACGCATCAGCTCAGCGCGCTGACCGTCTCGGGCACGGCCGAAAACGGCACGACCGTGACACTATTCGACGATACCAACCACGACGGTATCTTGAACAATGGCGAGGTGACGCTGGCGAGCAATGTGACCGTGACCAACGGCACATTCTCGACGGATGTCACATTGGCTGGCGATGGCACCCATCATGTCGTCGCGTTCGAGACGGATGGATCGGGCAACACCAGCCCCACGTCGACGCCGCTCGACATCGTCATCGACACGACGCCACCGGCGGTGGCCGTCACCGGCATTCAGAATGACACGGGCACAGTCGGCGACCATATCACCAGCGATAACCGTCTTGTCATTCAGGGCACGGCAGAGGCGGGCGCTTCCGTCGATGTTTACCGTGGTTCGACCTATGTGGACACCACGACGGCGGATAGTACCGGACACTGGTCGATTAACGACGGCACCACGCTGGGCAATGGCAACACCTATCAATATACGGCCATTGCGGAAGACGTAGCTGGAAACAGCGCAACTTCGGCAGCCTATGCCGTGACGATCGATCGGACCGCACCTGAAGTCACGGTCGATGTGGTCACCGAGCCGATGAATATCGCTAATAACACATCGGTCGTCACGTTCGACTTCACCGAAGCCCCTGTCGGGTTCGATGCCAGCGACATCCACGTCTCCGGCGGCGCTTCGATTTCCGGCTTCACCGGATCGGGTACACATTATCAGGCAACGCTGACCGCCAACGCCGGCTATGAGGGCAACGTCACCGTTTCAGTTTCCGACAATACGTTTACCGATGCTGCCGGCAACGGCGGCGATGGAGACTCGGATTCCGTAGCCGTCGATACCAAGGCCCCGACTGCGGGCACGCTCTCGTTCGACAACTTCTCCGACAACGGCGGCACCCAAAATCCGCCGATTACCAACGATACCTCTTTCAAGCTCGACCTGTCGGGAGAAGGGTCTGGCACGGTCACCTATCAGGTTTCGACCGATGGCGGCGGGCACTGGACCACGACTGGCACCAACCAGAACAATCTGGGTGACGGCGATTATCAATATCGGGCGATTGTCACGGACAGTGCCGGTAACAGTTCAATCAGCAATGTCGTCGAGGTCGTGATCGACACCGTGAAACCCAGCGTCGTTTCTATTGCCATGAGCGACACAGCCCTGACGACAGGAGAGACTTCCACCGTCACGATCAAATTTTCCGAAGCCGTCACTGGATTCAGCAGCTCGGATGTGACGTCGCCCAACGGCAACCTGGGATCGTTGTCTTCGGCTGACGGCGGGGTGACGTGGACAGGTACGTTTACGCCCAATAACAACGTTGCCGATACCACCAACGTGTTGAGTATCGCGGCGAACAGCTACACCGACCTTGCCGGTAACAATGGCTTGGGCGGTTCAAGCGACAATTACACGATCAATACGCATGTTAATCAGGCGCCTGTTGCCGGAGCAGACACCATCTATGTGTCCGATTCCACGGCCGTAGCGATCCCGCTGTCGGTGCTGCTTGCCAACGATCACGACCCCGATGGCGGCACGTTGCAGATCACGGATGCAACGGCTGTTTCGGGTCTTACGGGAACGCCCGACGTCTCGGTTCACGACAACGCCGCCAACTTTACGACGCCGGGTCTGAACAGCGATGATACGTCCGGCAATTCGTTCCAGTATACCCTTGTTGATGGGCAGGGCGGGTCATCGTCCGGCACGGTCAATGTCAATGTTCTCGACGTCAACAACAATGGCAATGACACTGTCGATCTGCACAACAACACGTACCAGTACGCTTTCATCAACACGGGCAGCGGAAATGATTCGCTGACGCTCGGATCTGGCATCGATAATTTCAACGGCGGGCTGGGGGCCGATACGTTCATCGTCCACGATCGCACGGATCTTGGCACCGATGACATCATCGATGGCGGCCTCGAGAAGTCGACAACCGATACGCTTCGGCTGGATGATGGCGGCACCTACGATCTCACAACCTTCAATATTAAGAATATCGACCAGCTCGTTCTGAGTGATAACCATTCGTTCAACATCACAATCGGCAATGCGATGGTTTCAACCGCCGATTTCGACCATAACGGAACGGGCGGTGATCTTGGTATCTCCGCGGACACGACGATCACCTCGGACGTCACCATTGATGCATCAAGCCTGACGGGCACGAACCACATCACGCTCGATGGTAGCAACTTCAGGGGAGACGATATCTTCAAGGGTGGTGCAGGCGACGATACGATCTCAGGAGGCCGTGGCGACGACACGCTGATCGGTGGCGGTGGGATCGACACCCTTCAGGGCAACAGTGGAAGCGATCATTTCCAGTTCAACGCGCTTTCCGATCTGGGTGATCACATCGTTGATTTTAGCCATTCGGATGGTGACGTGATCGATCTGCTGGCGTCTGCCTTCGGTAGTGTCTCGTGGAAGGGCGATGGCTCCCTGAACGAGTCAATCTATACTGGCAACGATGCGGCTTCGCATAATCTCAGTTCGTCGCAGCATTTTGCCTATGATCAGTCCACCGGCACGCTCTATTACGACAGCAATGGTGGGTCGGACGCGAGCCGTGTGGTGCTTGCGGTTCTGGACAACCACGCGGCGATCCAGGCGACCGATATTCACAAGGTATGATGCTTCAACATTGAATCAAAAGGGCGCCTTGCGGCGCCCTTTTTTATTGCCCGCTTGAAACGGTTCACATCAGCAGCGGAAGCTCACCGATCGCGCCGCCTGCGGGCGAGGCGCTGGCCTCGGCGCCGGTCCATTCGGCAGCGCCAACCGCGTCGGCTGCGGGCAGGGCGTCGGTCTCGCCATCAAGCGGATCGCGCTTGGCGTAAGGCGTTGCGAATAATTGCACGCCACGATAGTTGATCGCAAACAGCGGAGTGAAGGACGAGATCTGGCTGTCTTCGCGCAACAGCGCGCTGCGGTTGTCCATGATCAGCCATTTGCCCTCGTGGTGCACGGCGAGCACCGCATGATCCTCGCGCACGGCGCGGTCGCGCACCAGCACAAGCCGCAGGTCTTCCGCAGCAAAGCCGGCTTCGCTGAGCGCGGCATATTTGGCGATGGCATAATCCTCGCAGTCGCCCTGGCCGGTTGCGAAGGAGGAGAGCGCCGAACTCCAGCGATCGGCGACGCCATACTGCATGCTGTCGCTGACGTAGCGGATGGCGAGATTGACGTTCTGATTGATATCCTCGAGCTGAGCGCGGCCGCTTTTCGCCTTTGCCGAGGCGACGAAGCGCGCGAACTGCGCAGCCGCAGGCGAGCAGCTGCTCGCATCGTTCTGGCACCGGTGCAGGCTTTCCGTATCCTTCGCCATGTCGGCTTCAAGCCCACGCCACTTGCGCCACAGCGCACCTTCCGGCGCGCGGAATGCGAACAGCCCGAACGGCTCAGGCCCGTTCACCGGGGCGATCTGGACGGAAGGCGTATCGGTTACAATGCCAGTCGGCGTCAGGGAGGCCAGTTCGACATCGTTGCCGGGCGCGGCAGTCCCGCGCTTGGTGGCATCGAGCTTGGCCAGCACGCCATTAATGGTGAAGAACTTCGCCTGCGGCGGTGCTACCGGCGCGTCATCGAAACGCAGCACATGGTCGCTGGCCTGCACGCTGCCGCGTGCACGCGCCGCGACTTCCGTGGCCGTTCCAGCCAGCACCAGCATGCTGCTCAGCATGGCAATGCCAGCGGCGAATGGTTTGGACACCCTTGAGACAGGCGACATTGTTGACGTCCCATATTGCGGGATCGTCAGCCAGCGTCTTCGCGCCGTACTTCGTCCCGTCTGTTATCGGGACCAGTGTTAGGGGCGTGCGGCTTCGCGAGCGTTAAATGCGCTTAAGGCGAGGAACTATTGTCGAAAGCGCGGTCAATTTGGGCTTTTCGGAAATGTTCGGATTTGATGAAACCTAATCCATAAAACATTAACGATACGGGGCCGCTCCAAATAGACCGGCGCGTCAATGCTCGCGCAACGCCTCGTCGCGCAGCATGCGGGCGGGCTTCATCATGTAGTCGAGCACCGACTTTTCGCCGGTCTGCACTTCCACAGTCGCCACCATGCCGGGAATGATGGGAAGAGGGTGCTCCGCCGTACCGAGGTGGTTCTTGTCGGTGCGGACGATCACACGATAGAAGCTCTCGCCTTTCTCACCACGCTGCTCTGATTTGTCGTCGACGATGGAGTCGGCGCTGATGCGCTCGACCTTGCCTTTCAGCGAACCGTAAACCGATGAGTCATAGGCGGTGATCTTGACCACTGCATTCTGCTGCGGGCGAATGAAGGCGATGTCCTGCGGACGGATGCGGCCCTCGACAAGCAGCGAGTCATCCAGCGGGACGATGTCCATCAGATTGGCGCCGGGCTGCACCACGGCGCCGACGGTCGTGACGTTGAGCTTGTTGATGATGCCGTTAACCGGAGATTTCAGATCGGCGCGACGTACGCGGTCCTGCGCCGACTTCGTGGTTTCCTCGAGCACGGCGAGGTCGGCACGCGATTTTGCTAGATCTTCTTCGGCCTGCGAACGGAACGTGGCCTTGGCAGTAGAAATGCGGGCCTGCGTTTCCGCGAGTTGACCGCGCATGTCCGATTCCTGCCGCTGCAGGCGCAGCATCTCGATTTCGGGCACGACCTTCTGCGTGTAAAGGTTCTGCGTCAGTTGGACTTCGCGGCTGAGGAGTTTGAGCGAATCCGACAACCGTGTCGCCTGCTGGGTCAGCACATCGACATCCTGCGCGAGTTTCTTGGCCCGGGCGTCGAACACATTCTGTTCGGTCTGCACGGCTTGCGGCGCACGTTCTGCGAGCTTGTCCGGAAATGTCGGTTTTGGCAGCCCTTTTACTTCAGCTTCGAGGCGCGCAACACGCGCAGCGTTGGCAAAGCGGCGTTCGCGCACCTCTCCAAGATCGGCCAAAAACTTGGTGTCGTCGATCCGCATCAACACCTGGCCCTGTTTGACGATATCGCCTTCCTGAACCAGGATATCCTGAACGATGCCGCCTTCCAGGCTTTGCACCACCTGCAATTGCCGCGAGGGGATGACACGGGCGTTGCCGCGCTTGACCTCATCGAGAACGGCGAAGTGCGCCCAGATGATGCCGACGACCATCAGGGCGACGGTCGTGCCCAGCAGGATCAGCGAGGCGCGAGGCGTTTTCAGCTCGGCAGCGGCCCGTACGTCATTGGCGAAGGAGAAATCAGAGCTTCGCATGGGGAGCCGTCTGGGGCCTGGTATTGGGTTTGGCGCCTTGCGCGGTCGCCGTGTTCTGTAGCCGTGCGATCACGAGATCGCGCGGGCCGTCGGCGATGAGTTTGCCCTGTTCGAACACCAGAAGGCGATCGACCAGTGCGAGCAGCGACAGGCGATGGGTGGAGACGATGATTGTCATCTCCTTCTGCTTCAGGGCCTTCAAGCGCTCGAGGAATTCCGCCTCGCTGCGCGTATCGAAATGGGCGGTCGGCTCATCTAGGAACAGCACCTGCGGCTTGCGGATCAGCGCGCGCGCCAGACCGATCGCCTGCTTCTGGCCGCCGGACAGGCTGCGGCCGCCTTCCGCGATTGGCAGATCATAACCGAGCGGATGATGAGCCGCGAACTGCTCGACACCGGCAAGACGGGCGGCCTCGAGAATTTCGGCATCGGTCGCTGCTGGATAACCGAGCGCAATGTTGTCGCGCAGCTTACCGAAGAACAGGTCGGTATCCTGCAGCACGAAGCCGACGCCGCGCCGCAGATCCGCAGGATCGAACTGCCGCAGATCGACGCCGTCGACCAGCACGCGGCCTTCGTCGGGCTGATAGAAACCCGAGATCAGCCGGCCGACCGTGGTCTTGCCCGAGCCGATCCGCCCGATAATGCCGACGCGTTCGCCCGGATTGATTTTGAACGTGACGCCGTCCAGCGCATTGACGGACGCATTGGGGTATTTGAAGTGGACGTTGTCGAAGGTGATGGACTCGCCCTTCACCTCGCGAGCGATGTAGGTGCGTCCCACCGGGCGTTCCCGTTCCAGCGTCATCAGCTTGTCGATCGAACGCATCGCAACGATTGTCTGTGTCGCGCGGGTGATGACGGCGGCGATGCCGGCGATCGGCGACAGGACGCGCCCGGCCAGCATGTTGGATGCGATCAGCGCGCCCATCGACAGCTTGCCGTCGAGAATGAGGAACACGCCGACGACGATCATCATCATGCTGGTGAGCTGCTGCGCTGTGCTCGCGGCGGTCAGCGACAAGGTCGACCAGAAGTGCACGTCTTCGCCCGAACGCGCGGTCGCGGCGACCGAACGCTCCCAGGCGTTCTGCATCTTGGCCTCTGCGCCGGTCGCGCGGACCGTCTCGATATAGGAAAGGCTTTCGACCAGTACGCCATGACGTGCGCTGGATTCGGCCTGCAGGCGGTTGACCGCGTCGTTGAGCGGGCGCTGCAGGATCACGCCGACCAGGATCATGATCGGCAGCATGGCTAAAGGAATCCAGGCGAGCGGGCCTGCGATGATGAACAGGACGACGATGAAGATCAGCGCGAACAGAAGGTCGGTTGCCGACACCACGGTACCGGAGGTGAAGAAGTCGCGCACGGAATCGAAATCGCGCATCTGGTTGGCGAGAATGCCGACCGATTGCGGCCGCTGCGCCATCTTGATCGAGAGGATGTGCTCGAAGATCTCGGCCGCCAGCACCACGTCGATCTTCTTGCCGGTGACGTCGATGATGCGGGCGCGCACGGTGCGCAGGACGAAATCGAACACAATCGCCAGGCCAAGGCCAATCGCCAGCGCGACCAGCGAGGGAATAGCCCCGTTTGGCACCACGCGGTCGTAGACGTTCATCACGAACAGCGGCGCCGCGAGCGCCAGCATGTTGACAATCAGGGCGGCGACGGCGACGTGGCGATAGTTGGCGCCGAAGCGTTGGACCACCGACCAGAACCAGTGCTTGCCCGGTATGCCACCAGCGGCCGCGACGCGATCCGTGGTCATGGCAACGGGCCGCAGCAGGAAGGCGTAACCGAGATAATCCCGCTCCATTTCATGGATCAGGAGTCTCTCGCGTTTGCGGGTCGACGGATTGATGATCTCGATCGTCTCGCCATCGGTCGCCATCAGGATGCGCGTGCTGCGATCGTGAAAAATCAGAACCGCAGGCAGGACGAGCGATGGGATGTCGGCAAGGTCGCGCTTGGTGGCTTCGACCTCGAGCCCGGCACGGGCGGCGGCGCGTGAGAACAGGTTGGGTGTCAGTTGATCGTGTTCGATCGGCAGACCGGACAACAGCGCGTCACGCGTGATGGCGCGACCATGATGGGCAGCAACGAACAGGAGAGCGTCGGAAAAGGAATCGTGTTCAGGCTTTGCATCCGCCACAGGCGCGGCATCCGGCAACGGCGAGCCGATCGGCTGCCCGGAAGGAAACGCTGCACGCGCCTGAAGATTCACGGTACTGGTCCTTTGGCCGACCCTCCGGCCAGCGGCTGACGATCATAATCGATCGCCGTTATTCCGGCCTCAAGATTCGAGCCCGGAAAACCCGGAGCCCTGCGGACCGTGATCCGACCCGATCCGCACCAATATTTAGGCTATTTTTAGCCTTTCAGCGGACCGCGCGGGTTAACCGGACCTGCCTTTTAGGGGTTAGTCTTAACGCCCCGAACGGCGGCATTGAACCAGGCCGGCACCGAGGAACTGGTTTCCGTGAACTCGGCTGCGGCAAAGGACAGGGCGCTGCCATTACCGGCGGTCTGGTTCGAGGAACGCAGATCGACCGGCTTCGGGGAACGGCTCTGCTCAAGCCATGCCGGATTGTGGCTGTTCTGGATGGTCGGTGTCGGAGACCAGACCTGCCAGCGGTCCCCGGAATTCACGATAGCGCCGGCAGCCGGGGTATATGGAATCGCGGAAGGGGTGCCCGTGACATTGAGCGGATTCGAGCCGGTGGACGGCAGGTTCCATATGAACGGCGCGATCTTGGTCGGGAACGGTCCGAACGCGACCTGATCGAGCGGGGCGGCTTCGACCGGCGGCGGTGCCTTCAGATAATCGAGGAGGGTGCCCATCGCGGCCAGCAACTGATAATCGGCGAACACGATGACACCGCGCGCCGAGGTCAGCGAGACGGCCGCGTTGAAATACTGGTTCTCGGCATTGAGAAGGTCGATCAGCGAGCGCTGGCCGAGTTCGTATTCCTTACGGTAGGCGTCGATCGCCTTGCGATCGGCGGCGAGCTGGCGCGTGAGGGCGCCGATGCGGCTCACGGTGATCGTGCGCGCGGACCACGCCTTGTCGATCGATTCAAGCGCGTCGCGCTGGAGCCTGGCGTGGGCCATGTTCTGTTGGTTGTAGCGCTCCGCCATTTCAGTGCGCCGCCAGGTGTCCTGGCCGCCGCGGAAGATATCCCACGACATCACGACCTTGCCGGATACGTCGTCACGGCGGCCGATATAGGTGTCGGAGTCGATGCCGCGCGAGGCACGGCCTTCAAGCGAGACGGTCGGCACGAACGAACCGGCGGTCGCATGGAAGGCATGGCGCGCTGCATCGGTGTCAGCCTGCGAGGCCTGAAGCGTCGCATTGTGATGGATTGCGACCGCAAGCGAAGCATCCTTGCTGGTCGGCATGCCCCTCAGCGTGCTGGGGAAGCGCAGATTGTAGGGCTCAACACCGACGACCTTGCGATATTTCGCACGGGCATCCTCGAGGCTGCGTTCGAATTCGGACAGCGCGGCCTTCGCCGCTTCCACGCGTTCTAGCGCCTGCTGCAGATCGCCCTCGCCGGAGCGGCCGCCTTTGTAGCGGGACTCGACGTTATTGAAGATTGCCTCGTGGTTGGCGACGTTCTGGCGTGCGAGGTCGACAAGGCGGGTGTAGCGGACGACGTCGATATAGGCTTCTGCCGCATCGAGTGCGATCAGCTCGGTGCGCTCGCGGACGCGGAAGGCGGACGCATTCACGCGCGCGGTCTGACGCCAAACCTCATTGATCGACGTGAATCCATCGAACAGCAACTGGCGGACAACGACGGACGCGTACCGGCCATGCATCGTCATGCCGCTGCCGGCAGGAGGAGTGGCGATGTTCTGGGTGAAGCGTTCGGGGCCCGCATTGGCTTCCAGACGCACCTGAGGCAGCAGTGTACCTTGCGTTTGCCGCAGCTCGCTTTCGGTCGCACGGCGATTGGCCGACGCCTCACCAACTCCCGGATTGGTCTGGATCGCTTGTTTCAGCGCATCGTTGATCGAAAACGGTTCGGCCTGAACCGAAGACACGCCAAACGACAACGCAAGCAATGATGCGGATAAAATAAACTTCATAAAATTTGTCCCCAGTAACGCGACATTAACTTGGGGCAAAATTCCAGACAATGGCGTGATTGTGAAAGTTCAGCGCAAAATCGCCATGTTTGAATATATCTATCTATATCAATGTTTTATCCAAGGTAACGCACGTCATAGATTAAATTTTTCTCTTCTCCCATGCCATTCTTGAAATATTATTCTACGAACTTCGAAATTATACGAAATAAAGAGCGTAATTATCATATGAAGAAGAAAATAAATCTCAGAACAAGCCTCGAAATTGTTGTTTCGAGGTAACAGCCGACAACTATTCGGTTGCAGAGCGCGATCCTGACAACTCTTTCCTTAAATTTCCCGGCCGCGATTTTGCCCCGTGCCGACCGTGATGGTGATCTGCTGCGTTTCGGTGCGGCCGTTGGGATAGGACACGCTTAGGGTCAAGTGGTCGCTGCCGGCGAAGTTTGGCTTGGAACGGTAGATGCCAATGAAGGCGGGCACCTCAAGCGCCATGCAATTCTTGTAATTGGTCAGGGAGACTTTCGCGCGCTTGACCGTGGCCGAGCCATTTTCGGGAGGCACGACCATCTGAATCGCAGGCAGGGGGCCGGAGCTGCAATTCGCCAGCACGTTGATATAGACGCCGATCCGGATGTCCTTGCCGCTTGCACCTTTGGCGGTACGCTGAACCGTGGTGCTCTGTGCGTATGACCATTGCGGCAGGCAGACTGCGATAGCCGCCGAAAACAGGCACGCAAGCCACGGCCGCCCGCTCAGTCCACCCCGCATCAGCGACGATTGCCTTCGCATCGGATATCTCCCAGCCCGGATTCCTATAGCCCTGCGTGATCCATCCATCAATTTTTCGGAGGGGCCGGCGGCGGTGCGGGCGCCTTGTCTTGCCGCTTCGACCAGTTTCCGTAATAGGCGATGGCGGTCATGATCGCGAGGCCGGTGAGACTGACCCAGATCTGGCTCCAGAGCGTGCCGTAGCTCATCATCAGGACGAAATGCCCGGCGAAGGACAGAAAGACGCCGACGCAGAACACCTGCAACGATTGCTGGCCGCATTTGATTAGCGGATCGAAGATCTTCCATTGCAGGCCCGGCCAGTCCTTGCGCACGAAGCGCGTGACGAGAAAAGCCAGCGCTATGAAATGCAGGAAGCGGTAAGGCGCGAGATTGGTCTTGTCGTTCGGATTGAAGGTATCCACGAGCCATGTTGGAAACAGCGCTCCGAATTCCGGGAAGCGGCCCGCCAGCGTCATCAGGAAGGCAAAAACCAGGTAGAGCGCGGCCATCCACAGCAGGAACGGCAGGCGGATCGCGACCCGCACCTCGCGGATTCCGGCCACCGCCACCCATGCGCCGAGCACGAACAGCACCTGCCAGCAGAACGGATTGAAATACCAGACACCGCCTGGGTAGGCCGGCAGATTCCAGCCGAAATGCCGGGCCGCGAAATAGAGCAGGAGGGAGCCCGCCATGGTAAGGTTAGGCTTGCGCAGCAACAGCCACAGCACCGGGCCGAAGCAAGCCATCAGCACGATGTAAAGCGGCAGCACGTCGAGGTTGAGCGGCTTGAAGCGCAGCAGCAAGCCTTGGGAAATCGTCTGGATCGGGCTGTCCACCAGCCCCGCGATGTTGAACTCGTTGATGATCTGGGGGTCGCTGTAGCGCAGCGCCACCCAGCCGATGGCGGCGACATAGATCACGAACAACAGGACATGGGCGACGTAGAGTTGCCAGACCCGCTTGAACAGCCGCGTCACGCCGACGATGAAGCCGCGCTGGATCATCATCCGTGCATAGACGAAGGCGGCGGTATAGCCCGAAATGAAAACGAACAGGTCGGCCGCGTCGCTGAATCCGTAATTCCGCGTCGTGATCCAGTTCACGGCGTTGTTGGGGATGTGGTCGAGGAAAATCGCCCAGTTGGCGACACCACGGAACAGGTCGAGACGCAGGTCGCGGCCTTTTAAAAGGGTTGCCTTGAGGTTCATCAAATATTCCGTCTCGGAGCCGGACAGAGGCGAGGTGGAGGCGGGTAACGCCCCGGCCGGACAGGCAGGGCGCGGATTGTTACGCGAACGGAGTGCGGTTATATAGGAGCCCGAGCCGTTCGCGGAACACGTCCATGAACAAGCTCATGTGATTTTTCGATCTTCAAGGCCTCGTGACATGACAGCCCGTATCTTCAAGCCCGCCAAGAACGCCATGCAGTCCGGCAAGGCCAAGACCAAGGAATGGCAGCTCGATTACGAGCCGGAAAAGCCGCGCGTCGTCGAACCACTGATGGGCTGGACCAGCTCGGCCGACATGAAGCAGCAGGTGACCCTGCACTTCCATACCCGCGAGGAAGCCGTGGCGTATTGCGAGGCCAACGGGATCGCCTATCAGGTGCAGGAGCCAAAGGAATCAGTTCGCCGGCAGGTCGCTTACGCGGACAACTTCGCATTCCGCCGCAGCGAGCCCTGGACGCACTGAGTTCGGATAAATTTCGGGAAACAAAAAAACCGCGCGAGCCTGTCTCGCGCGGTTTTTTGTTGTATCGCGTGCGCGAACCGCGCCGCTAACGGGCTATTTCCCCGGTCCCATCAGATAAGTAGGCAACCAAGTGGCGATGTCGGGGAAGATGCACAGCACGATGATTGCGAGGAACATGCAGAGCACATAGGGAAGTGTTCCCCACATCACCTTCGCGAGAGGCACGTCCGGCGCGATCGCGTTGACGATGTAGATATTGAGGCCGACCGGCGGGTGGATGAGGCCGATCTCCATGTTGATCGTCATAATGACGCCGAACCAGATCGGATCAAACCCGGCTGCCGTAATGATCGGCAACAGGATCGGGCTCGTCATCAAGATAATCGCGGCAGGCGGAATGAAGAATCCGCAGACCAGCAGGAAGATGTTGATGAGGAGCATCAACACCCACTTGTTGGCGTGCATGTCGGCGATGCCCTGCGCGAGCGTCTGTGTGAGGTAGAGCGATGTCAGCATGTAGCCGAACAAAACCGCCGCTGCGATGATCGTGAGGATCATCACCGACTCGCGCATCGTGTCTCGCAGGATGTGCCAGATTTGCGCTGGCGTCCAAAGCCTGTAGATCATGATCGCAAGAACGAGACACATCGCCGCTCCGACACCCGCCGCTTCCGATGGGGTCGCTATGCCGCCATAGAGCGCGTACATCACGCCGGCGATGATGAAGAGAAACGGCGAGATCTTCGGGACGGCTTCGAATTTTTGCTTCCATGAATAACGGAAGCCTGCGGCATGCGATCTGAAGCCTTTGCGCCAGATCGCGAATATCGTCCAGATCATGAAGAATCCGGTCAGCATCAGGCCCGGAACAATGCCGGCAATGAACAGTCGCCCGATCGAGGTCTCGGTAGCGATGCCATACAGGATGAAGGTGACCGAGGGCGGGATCAGAATGCCAAGCGTGCCACCGGCGCAGATCGAGCCGGTCGCGACCTCATCCGGATAACCACGCTTGCGCATCTCCGGGATGCCCATCTTGCCGATCGCGGCGCAACAGGCGGGCGACGAGCCGGTGAGCGCCGCGAAGATTGCGCAAGCGCCGAGGTTGGAGACGACGAGGCCGCCCGGAAGACGATAGAGCCAGCGATCGAGCGCTTCATAAAGATCCTTGCCCGCAGGAGAGGATCCGATTGCCGCGCCCATCATCACGAACATTGGAATAGCCACGAGTGTGAATTCGTCGAGGCCGGACCAGTAGGTTTCGGCGACAACATGCAGGGCGTCGAAGCCTTGAAAGGCGACAAGAAACACCACGGCAATCGCCCCGAGTCCGAATGCCACCGGGATTCCCGACAGCAGGACCAAAATCGTTGTGACGAGAACCAGCGAACCTTGGATTGCAGGACTCACGGCGTCTCTCCCAAGGCTTCACGGGCATGAGCGCGCGCGACGTCTTCAGCATCCTCCTTCGCCGCCATGCCGAACGGCGGCGTACGGTGAGTGATGACGGATAGTAAATCGGCGATGTATTGCAGCAGCAAGATGCCGAGGCCGATCGGCATCGCAAAGTAGGGCGCCCACAAAGGCGCACGCCAGACCGTGTCGGAATGCCAATCCTGCACCCAGGATTCATGCCAGTACATCGTGGTCAGGACGAACAGGATCAGGACGAAACCAAGAGCCAGGCTTCCGGTGGATACGGCAAGCCAGTAACGCGTCCGCGGCGACACATGCAAAGGCACGAGATCGACGTTTACATGCCCCCGGGTCAACAGCACATAGCCGCTGCCAATAAAGGTCGCGGCCACGATCAGGTAGGTGACCATGTCGATCTGCCAGATCGTGTTGAGATTCAGAACGTAACGTTCGACAACAAGATCGCAGATGACGAGAACGGCCGCACCGATCATGAGGGCCGCGATCAGGCCCGTCACGCGCGACAAGAATGTCACCGCTCGAATGTATGAGTCCAACATCCCCAGATTCCAGTCGGAAGGCAGTTGTGTGAAGAGGGCAATGAAATGCCGGCCGGCGATATTCGCCGGCCGGTTCGTTTGCGAGGCTTACTTGACCGCGAGTGCTTCGTCGATCAGCTTCTGACCGTTCGGAACACTCTTTGCGAATTTTTCGTAGGACGTTTTCTTCGCTTCTTCGAGCCAGAGCTTGTACTCATCGTCGGACAACGTGACGACCTTGGCGTTATGATCGCGGAAGGCCTTGAGGGTTTCCTCGTTCATGGCATCGGCCTTGCCTTCATAGTAGGCTTGCGCCTTCTTGCCGGCGGCGATGATCACGGCCTGCTGTTTCTTGTCGAGCCTGTCGAAGCTCTTCTTCGACATCAGAACCGGCTCGTACATAAACCAGAGCGCGTTATTGCCCGGAGCAGTCAGGCACTTCGCCACTTCATAGAGACGCATGGAGCCGAAGCTGCCGAGGCTCGTATCGGTGGCGTTGATGACGCCCGTCTGGAACGCGTTGTAGATTTCGTTCGAGGGCGGGCTCACGATGCTCGCGCCCGCCGACTGCCACATGGCGGCGAAAGTCGGGCCGGCTGCGCGGACTTTCAAGCCCTTCAGGTCGGCAGGCTTAGTAATGCAGCCATCCTTCGCCGCGAGGCCGCCCGCGAACCATGCGTCCGATAGCACGATGACATTGTGCTTCTCGATCTCGGCGCGGATATCCTTCATGAACTGCGAGTCGTTGATGCGCTTTGCGCGCTCCTGACTCCGGATCAGGCCAGGCATCAGAGTTGCGCTGAACACCGGCACCTTGCCGCTGGCGTAGTCGAGCGGAAGGAGGGTGATGTCGAGCTGGCCGTTGACCATCGCGTTCCACTGTTCTTTTGGCTTGAACAGCGAGGCGCCCGGATAGACCTGAATGTTCAGGCCCACATTCGCGTCTTTCGCTTCCTGGGCGATCATCTGCACCATGTCGTCACGAACGTCATGCTTGCCGCCCGGGAACTGATGCGATGCTTTCAGGGTGGTCTCGGCATTACAGGCGCCGGAAATTGCAATGGCGGCTACGCCCGCCAGGATCGCGTAGAACTTCATACATTCCTCCCTTGGTGTGTTGTGTTTTTATGGCAGCATAACGTGAGCTCTTGGCCGCTTGTCAAAGACAAGATCGGGCAATCGCAAATATCGAAGCTGGGGTGATGCCTAACCGGCCCGGATCAGATCTGCGGCGCATCCGGCCGCGGACATCCCTGACGCAAGAGCGTGGCGACGTGTAAGCATGTTTCTCTCCCTGACCTTTTATTTCGCTTTCTTATTTTGCATGCAGTCTAGCAGGAAGGTTCACGGCGCGAAGCTCTTTTGATTCAGCCATTGGTATGGTTCTAGTGGTTCGTAACGTGCTGTGGCAGCATATGTTTGCGGCAGCGCACCAATGTGAAAGCCCTTCGAGCAGACGGAAGCGACGTGATAGAGGCCGACAAATACGACGCGCTGCGCGACTACCTGAAAGAGCGCACGGAGGCGGAGCTGGTGCTGTCCTTCGAGCAGATCGAGTCGATTCTCGGCTTTGCCCTGTCGCGCAGCTCGCAGCGCGCCCGCTGGTGGGAGAAGGAGCGCAACCCGCAGGATGCGATGCCGCAACGCAATGCCATTCGCGACGGCGGTTATGAAGCGACCCGGCTGCCGGACGGCACGGGTGTCCGTTTCCGCCGGATCGGTTTGAAGCGAACCTGGCGTTAGAGGAGGTGGGAGGACACGTCCGCTCCCGGCAAAAAATCGTTCAAAAGCAGGGTGGCGGTTACTGGCGGTTCAGTCCTCGGGTGGTATGAAACCAGCACGGTCCCGTAGCTCAACTGGATAGAGTAGCGGATTTCTACTCCGCGGGTTGCAGGTTCGAATCCTGCCGGGATCGCCAGTTGTCTAAAATAAAAAAGCTATTGGTTTCAATGCGAAAGAGAGATCGGTCGCGCTTCTTGTAAAACCTTGAATAAGGCTGCCCTCACTGCCAGCCCGCTGGCAATGATGCGGTGGTTTGCACGATCAGCGGATGAACGACCAGTTCTTGTAGAACATGGTTTTCAGCGATCCGGAAATGAAGGCTGCAATGTCGACGGCGCGGTCGAACATGCCCTGCGCGCGGTTCGGGCGCACGATATCCATGAAGAGGCAATACCGCACCTGATCGACATCATTGATGGAGCAATGGAAGAAGGTGTCGTCGAAGATAAACAGCGGATCATCGACCCAGTAATGAATCTTGTCGTCGGCCTGAATGTACACGTCGCGGCTGTTGATCGGGTCGAGGTTGCACAACACGCGGAAGGTCAGGCGCAGAGGGCCGAAATGCCAGGACGTGCGCTCGCGGGTATTGAAGACCGAAATCGCGACGGTTTTGATGAAGCGATGCTCGCGTTCGAGCTCCGGGATCCGGATCAGGCTGGGCTGGGGCTTGTTGAACCAGCGGAAGGTGAGCATGCCGCGCTTGCTGGTGCCGAGCGTTTCCGCCACCCGCTGTTTCACGAGATCGCCGTTGACGCGGAATGCTGCCACGCAGGCCTCGATTTCGGCGCGATGCTCCGGCGGTAGATCCTGCAGCTTGAAGACGCCGATATTCTTCCGGGAAAAGAGGTCGATCAGCAGATTGAGCGGCGACAGCAGCCAGGTCAGGATGCCGTTGCCCATGAAGTATTTTTCGACAAGCTCATAAGTGACCTTGTGATGGCGGGCGACATCGAGCGCTCCGCAGATCAGATAGAACACCAACAAATAGGGCACAAAATAAAGCCCGGCGAGGATGACGACGGCAAAAATGCCAAGGCGGCGTAACCGCTTCCGGGTACCCTTATCCATGTTCTGTACTCTCACGCTGCACGGTTCGAGCCCGGCGTTCGCCGTTCTGGCGGCTCACGATACCGGCAAGCCCGCTTCCGTTATCGGAGTAAAGGCGGCTTGGCGAACAACAAAATCTTGAAGTGACACTTAAAATGACGGGATGACAGCACCGGCGATGAGGACCGTAAGGCAACACTTGCGGCATTTGTGCAACGCCGCTGGGCCGGGCTGATTGTCGGCTAAGTGGTTTCATCGTATGCGAAACTCATGACCGATTTGGTGCAGCGCCGCGGATTTGGCCGGCCTCCAGCCCCGGAAAACGAGGGCCGGGGGCTGACACCCTTGCTCGATGCCGTCTCGGGCAGCCACATCCGTGCGGTCGCGTTCCTCATTGTCTGCGGGTTTCTGTTTTTCCTGCCCGGCCTGTTTCACATCGGACCGATCGACCGTGACGAAGCCCGCTTCGCGCAGGCTTCCAAGCAGATGGCGGAAACTGGCGATCCGGTCGATATCCGCTTTCAGGACGAGGTCCGCTACAAGAAACCGGTCGGAATCTACTGGCTGCAGGCCGGCGTGGTGAAGACCGCCGAGAAACTCGGCCTGCCACGGCCGGAAATCCGGATTTGGCTGTACCGCGTTCCCTCCTTGTTCGGCGCGATCGGTGCAGTGCTCCTGACCTACTGGACGGCTCTGGCTTTTGTCACGCGGCGGGGCGCCGTGCTGGCGGGCCTCCTGATGTGCAGTTCGGTGATGCTCGGCATCGAGGCGCGACTTGCGACGACCGACGCGGTATTGCTCTTCACCACGACGGCGGTGATGGGCGCGCTTGCGCGGATCTATCTGTCCTGGCAGCGGGGCGAAGCATTCGAGAGGGGCGCGTGGGCATTGCCCACGATCTTCTGGACGGCGATGGCTGCAAGCGTGTTGGTCAAGGGACCACTGATTTTCCTGATCGCGGGTCTCACTATCGCAGCTCTCGGCTTTCTCGACCGTTCGGTGCAGTGGCTGCGGCGCCTGCATCCGGTACCCGGCGTACTCTGGATGCTGCTCCTGATCCTGCCGTGGTTTGTCGCGATCTATCTGAAATCCGGCGACAGCTTTTTCGTGAACTCGGTCGGCGGCGACATGCTGAGCAAGGTTGCGTCGCCTCAGGAATCGCATGGCGCACCGCCTGGCCTTTACTTCGTTCTGTTCTGGGTGACGTTCTGGCCGGGCTCGACGCTTGCGGGCGTGGCTGCGCCGGCGGTATGGCGCGCCCGGCGGGAACCGGGTGCGCAGTTCCTGCTGGCGTGGCTGGTGCCGTCCTGGATCGTGTTTGAACTCATCATCACCAAGCTGCCGCATTATGTGCTGCCGATGTACCCGGCGATCGCGATCCTGATCGTCGGAGCGCTGCAAAGTCACGCGTTGTCGCGCTCGGCCTGGATCGTGCGCGGCGCGGCATGGTGGTTCGTGTTTCCGGCCATGGCCTCGGTCGCGGCCGTCGTTCTGGGAATCTCCGTCCTGAAGCAACCGGTGTTCGCCGCATGGCCGTTCGCGGCCGCGGCCATGGTGTTCGGCCTGTTCGCGTGGTGGATGTATGACGAGGCCCATGCGGAACGCTCCGTGCTCAACTCGGTGGCTTCCTCGCTCGCGCTGAGCGCCTGCGTGTTCGGCATCGTGCTGCCCGCGCTGACGCCGCTGTTTCCAAGCGTGCAGATCGCGAAGGCGCTGCGCAGCGTCGAGTGCAAAGGGCCGCTGGCCGCTGCCGCCGGTTATCAGGAGCCGAGTCTCGTTTTCATGGTCGGCACGCGGACCCTGCTGACCAACGGCACAGGCGCCGCCGACTTCCTGCAACAGGGAAGCTGCCGCTTCGCATTGGTGGAATGGCGCGAGGAGAAAGCTTTCGCGCAGCGCGCCGAGGCGATCGGGCTGCATTACGCCATCGTGACGCGGATCGAGGGCTACAACATCTCGCAGGGACGAGAGGTCTCCGTCGCGGTGTTCAGGTCGGATATCGACGATGAGTGACGTGGCCGTGTCGCGTGACACCCCATGAGTACGCTTTCGCAAACCGTGATGCTGGCAGGCCAGAGCGTAGCCCGGCTGTTCGGGCCGCCCGCGCATTCGCGCCGTTTCGATGCGCGCCGCCGGCTTGCGCGCCATTGGCTCTGGACGGTGATGCTGGGCGGCATTTCCATCATTGCATTGATGGCTCTCGTCGATGCGCCGGAAATTCGCCTGATGCCCCCGCGTGGCACGGCATCGCTGTGGCCGTTCCGGATCATGACCGATTTCGGCAAATCCGCTTACGTGCTGGCAGCCCTCGGTCTCGGCACGTTGCTTGTTTTTGTGTCGAGCGCCTTCTTGAGGGATACCGCGCGAACCAGAATGATCGATCTGTCCCGGCGACTCGCTTTTCTCTTTCTTGCAGTTTTGATTCCGGTCGAAGCCGGTGAAGTCCTGAAAGGCATCATCGGGCGTGGACGTCCCTTCGTCGGCGGGGCGGCGGATGCGTTCCATTACTCCCATTTCACCTGGAACGAGGCCTATGCGAGCTTTCCCTCGGGCCATGCAATCACAGCCTTCGCACTGGCTTTCGCTCTTGCCTCGCTGGCTCCGAAATGGCGGATCGCGATCTGGGCTTATGCCCTGATCATCGCGATGACCCGGTTGGTCCTGCTGGCGCATCACCCGAGTGACGTGCTGGCGGGGGCGCTGGTCGGCATTCTTGGCGCGATGGCGGTGCGCTATTGGTTCGCCGCGCGCCACCTCATTTTCACGATCGCCCCGGACGGAGCCATCAGGGAAGCGCGGGGCGGCTCCGCAGACGGCTGAAAGGGGTTGCCCACTGGCGGAACGCCCCATAAAAGGCGCCGGACGCACCGGGATTTTCCAAAAGCCCCGCGTCGGACCACAGATCGATGGACCAATGACCGAAGCATCGCCGACCGAAGCACCGTCTTCCATGAGCAACGTCGCACCGGCGGTATCGGTCGTCGTTCCCGTCCGCAACGAAGAAAACAATATCGGACCGCTGATCGACGAGATCGACACGGCACTCGGCAAGCAGTGGGCCTACGAGATCATCTATGTCAACGACGGCTCGTCCGATGCGACCGGCGAGCGGTTGCTGGAGCGCATGAAGGCGCGCAGCAATCTGCGCCAGATCCGCCATGAGAAATCCGCCGGCCAGTCGGCCGCCGTGCGCACCGGCGTCCGTGCCGCGCGCGGCAGCATCGTGGTGACACTGGATGGCGACGGACAGAACAATCCCGCGTTTCTTCCGGCGCTAATCCTAGCGATCGAGCAGGGCGAGGGACGCGTCGGCCTTGCTGCGGGACAGAGGGTCGGACGGCAGGATACCACGTTCAAGAAATGGCAGTCGCGCATCGCCAACGCCGTGCGCAATGCCATTCTCAAAGACGGCACGCGCGATACCGGCTGCGGCCTGAAAGGCTTTCGCCGCGAGGTTTTCCTGGCGCTGCCTTATTTCGACGGGCTGCATCGTTTCCTGCCCGCGCTGGTCCGGCGCGAAGGATTCGATATCGTTTACGTGGATGTGATCGATCGTCCGCGCCGTTCGGGAGTCTCCAATTATGGATTCTTCGATAGGCTGTGGGTAGGACTGATGGATCTCACCGGTGTCTGGTGGTTGATCCACCGTAAGAAGTCGAAGCCGGTGGCGACCGAGGTGCGTTGATGCTGATCCAGTTCGGTCAGGCGTTTCACGACTACATTTACGATGTCTTCGTCGCCAAGTTCGATTTCTGGCTGGCGTTCGGCCTCGTCGCGCAACTGCTGTTCACCGCGCGCTTTCTGGTGCAGTGGATTTCCAGCGAGCGCGCCGGGCAGAGCGTGGTGCCGATGGCGTTCTGGTTCTTCTCGATGGGCGGCGGTCTGATGACGCTGATCTACGGCATCGCCAAGCGCGAGCCGATCATCATCCTCGGCCAGTCGCTCGCGACCGTGATCTACCTGCGCAACATCATGCTGATTATCAAGAACCGCACGCGCGGATCGAAGACGCTCGAAAACTAGACGTCACATTGCCGCGCTGAACGCGGCAAATCCGTTGTCGAAATCAGCCTTCAGATCGTCGAGGTTCTCCAACCCGATATGCAGGCGCAAGGCCGGGCCATCGGGCGCCCATGTCGTCGCGGTGCGATAGTCGCTGCAGTCGAATGGAATGACGAGGCTCTCGAAACCGCCCCATGAATAACCCATGCCGAACAGCGTCAGCGTATCGAGCAGCGCGTCGACGGCCTTTTGTGACGCTGGCTTCAGCACAATGCTGAACAGTCCGCTCGCACCGGTGAAATCCCGCTTCCAGATCGCATGGCCTGGATCGCTTTCCAGCGCCGGATAGAGCACGCGGGCAACTTCCGGACGGGCCTGGAACCAGCGCGCCATCTCCAGCGCGGACGCTTGATGATGCGCAAGCCGCACATTGAGCGTGCGCAACCCGCGCAAGGCGAGAAACACATCGTCCGGTCCGCAGCAGACACCAAGCAGACGAATCGCCTCCCTCACTTTGGGCCACGTTTTGGCATTGGCGGCGATGGTGCCGAACATGATGTCGGAGTGACCGCCGATATATTTGGTCGCAGCCTGAATGCTGATGTCGACGCCCTGATCGAGCGAGCGATGATAGAGCGGCGTCGCCCAGGTGTTGTCGTCGATCACCAGCGCACCCTTGTCATGGGCGACGGCCGCGATGGCGGGAATGTCGCTCATCTCGAAGGATTGCGAACCGGGCGCCTCGACCAGCACGGCGCGCGTGTTCGGTCTGAACAGGCTGACGATGCCGCCACCAATCAGCGGGTCGAAATAAGTTGTCTCGACGCCATAGCGCGCCAGCATCCCGTCGCAGAAACCCCGCGTCGGGCGGTAGGCATTGTCGGTCACCAGCAGGTGATCGCCGGATTTGAGGACCGCGAGGAGGGCGGTGGTGATCGCGGCGACGCCGGAAGGCGCCAGCCCCACACCGGCGCAATTATCGCCCTCGAGCGCGATCAAGGCCTGCTGCAACGCCTTGGTGGTTGGGGTGCCGTGGCGGCCGTACTGGAATTCGCCGCGATGGGCATGCAAATCCTCGGCGCTCGGATAGAGCACCGTCGAGCCTCGCACCACGGGCGGATTGATGAATCCGCGCTGCGCCTCGGTGTCGCGCCCCGCTGTGACGAGGGTCGTGGCAATGCCGTGACGGGAGGGAGTGGCGGACGGTGTCTTGGAGCCGGATGGAGCTTTCATCGCATGCAATAAGGCGGCAGCGGCCCCAAACGTCAACCCCTGCCGCACCCGCTGGAATCACCCCATCCGAGAGATCGGGAACGGCCGCCGCCGATCCGTTGAAGGGGCCGGATATTGGCCAGCCGTCCGGAGACGTGTATCAGGGACGGGCGCGTCCACAGTTGGAGAGGCCTTTTCATGAAATACGGATGGTTCGGTATCGTGATGACCTCGGTATTCCTCGGAAGCCTTTCGCCGGTGAACGCACAGGCGACGCTCAAGGCCGTTCAGGAACGGGGCGTTCTGAGCTGTGGCGTAAGTCAGGGACTGCCCGGATTTTCCGCGCCCGACGACACCGGCAAGTGGAGCGGCCTCGATGTCGATTTCTGCCGCGCGCTGGCGGCTGTCGTCCTGAACGATCCGCTCAAGGTGAAGTTCGTGCCGCTCTCCGCCAAGGATCGCTTCACTGCGCTGCAATCCGGCGAGATCGACGTGCTGTCGCGCAACACAACATGGAGCCTGTCGCGCGATACCTCGCTCGGCCTGAATTTCACGGCCGTGATGTATTACGACGGGCAGGGCTTTCTTGTTCGCAAGGCGCTGAAGGTGAATTCAGCGCTGGAGCTGAACGGTGCGTCCGTGTGCGTGCAGACCGGCACCACCAACGAACAGAACCTCGCTGACTATTTCCGCGCAAATAATATGAAATACGAAGTGGTCGCGTTCTCCACGGCGGATGAAACCATCAAGGCCTACGAGTCCGGCCGCTGCGACGTGTTCACGTCAGACGTGTCGCAGCTTTACGCCGAACGCCTGAAGCTCACGGTGCCGGACGATCATGTGGTGCTGCCCGAGATCATTTCCAAGGAACCGCTCGGTCCCGTGGTCCGCCACGGCGACGACCAGTGGTTCGACATCGTGAAGTGGACGCTATTCGCGATGATCAATGCCGAGGAGCTGAACGTCACGCAGAAGAACGTCGGCGAAATGACCAAATCAAACAAGCCCGAGATCGCGCGGCTGCTTGGCACGGACGGCAATCTCGGCGAACAGCTTGGCCTGACCAAGGACTGGGTGGTGCGGATCGTGAAGGCGGTCGGCAATTACGGTGAATCGTTCGACCGTAATGTCGGCGCCGGCTCCAAGCTGCGGATTTCGCGCGGCCTCAACAAGCTCTGGAATCAGGGCGGCATTCAGTACGCGCCGCCGATCCGCTGATCGCGGGGCGTGACGATGGCAACCGCGCCGCGTCGGCCTCCGTTCCGGCCTCTCGCGCATCTTGCGCGCGCGTTGTCGGGTGGCACGGGCTGGAAGGGCATCGCGGGGCAACTGGCATTCGCGGGCCTGCTTGCGTGGCTTGCATTCGACATCGTCACCAATGCGCAGGACAACCTGCGGGCGCAGCACATTGCATCCGGCTTCGGCTTTCTGTCGGGTACGGCGGGATTCAGCGTCAATCAGGCGCTGATCCGCTATTCGGAAGCCGACACCTATCTGCGCGTATTCGAAGTCGGCCTTCTGAATACGCTGCTGGTTTCCATCATCGGCATCGTGTTCGCCACATTGATCGGTTTTGCCGTAGCACTAGGACGATTGTCGCCGAACTGGCTGCTGGCGCGGTTGTCCGGCGGCTATGTCGAGATCATCCGCAACCTGCCGCTCTTGTTTCAGTTGCTGTTCTGGTATCTCGCGGTGCTGGCGGCGCTGCCCAACCCGCGCCAGAGCCTGTCGATATTCGGCGTCGCATTCCTGAACAATCGCGGATTCGTCGTGCCGCATGTGGTGCCGGAGCAGGGCGCTGGCGTGTTCGCCGTCGCCATCCTCGCGGCGATTGCGGCCTCGCTGCTGATGACGGTGTATGCGCGCAGGCGGCTTTACCGGTTTGGCGATCGGCTGCGGGTATGGCCGTTCGCGCTGGCGCTGCTGGTGGGGTTGCCGTTGCTCAGCATTGCTCTATTCGGCGCGCCGGCGTCGTTCGATCTGCCAGTGCTGCGCGGCTTCAATTTCGCTGGCGGCACGCGGGTCACCCCGGAATTCGTCGCGCTGACGATCGCGCTGTCCACCTACACCGCCGCCTTCATCGCCGAGATCGTGCGCGGCGGGCTTCTCGCCGTGCCGAAAGGACAGATGGAGGCGGGCGCATCGCTCGGCCTGTCGCGGCCCGCGATCCTGCGGCTGGTCATCATCCCGCAGGCGATGCGGCTGATCCTGCCGCCGCTGACCAACCAATATCTCAATCTGACGAAGAATTCTTCGCTCGCGGTCGCGATCGGCTATCCCGACCTGTTCTCGGTGTTTGCCGGAACGACGCTGAGCCAGACCGGGCAGGCGGTGGAAATCATCGCGATGACGATGGCGGTCTATCTTGCGATCTCGCTGATCACGAGCGCTCTCATGAACCTTTATGGCTGGCACATTGACCGGAGCCAGCGCGCATGAACGGGAGCGATACCATTTTCGTTCGCAAAACGCTGGCCCCGGCACGCAAGGCGCCTGTCATCACCACGGGACTAGTCGGCTTCCTGCGCATGCGGCTGTTCAATTCACCGCTCAACATCGCGCTGACGTTTGCAAGCGTGGCGCTCGCATGGCTCATCCTGGAGCCGACGATTCGCTTTCTTTTGATCGATGCGGTGTGGACGGGCGCCGATCGCACCGCATGCCTTGCGGACAAAGCAGGCCATCCGGTCGGCGCGTGCTGGCCGTTCATCCAGGCGAAGTTTACCCAGTTGATCTACGGCTTCTATCCCGAGGATCAGCGCTGGCGCGCCAATTTGACATTCGCGCTCGCGGCACTTCTGCTCGCGCCGCTGCTGGTACCGAAAATCCCCGGCAAGACACTCAACGCCGCGCTGTTCTTCCTAGCGTTTCCGTTCCTCGCGTTTTTCCTGCTGCGGGGCGGCGGTCTGGATGGCTTCGTGTTCTACTGGCTCGCCGAGCTGTTCGGCATGGCATGGAAGCCCTCGCTGTTGCGGTTCTGGCTCGACTTCAGCCTGACGACGACCATCGTGACGGCTGCGGTCATTTTGTTGTGGGGCGGCTGGCCGAATGGACGCCGCGCCGGACTGTCGAGCGCGCTCACATTCGCAGGGATCGCCATCGTGATTGTGGCGTTGCGTCTCGACCAGGGCGGGTTGCCGGTCGTCGATACACGGTTATGGGGCGGCCTGTTGGTGACGCTGGTAGTGTCGATCACGGGGATCGTCGCCTCGATGCCGGTCGGCATTGCGCTCGCGCTCGGGCGCACCTCGCGAATTCCGCTGCTGCGGATCTTTTGCGTCGCCTTCATCGAATTCTGGCGCGGCGTGCCGCTGATTACCGTGCTGTTCTTCGCGACCTACATGCTGCCGCTGTTCCTGCCGGGCGATTTCACCATCGATGCGCTGGTACGTGTGCTGGTCGGCATCGCGCTGTTCGCGGGCGCCTATAATGCCGAGGTGATCCGCGGCGGACTGCTGGCGATTCCGCGCGGCCAGCGCGAGGCGGCGAACGCGCTTGGCCTGTCGTACTGGAAGACCACCGGCCTGATCGTGCTGCCGCAGGCGCTGCGGCACGTGATCCCGGCTCTCGTCAACAGTTTCATCGCCTTGTTCAAGGACACCACGCTGGTGCTGATCGTGTCGTTGTTCGATCTGCTTGGCCAGTTGCGCGCGGCCTTCGCCGATCCGACCTGGGCGACGCCGACGACGCTGTTCACCGGCTTCGCTTTCACCGGCATCATCTACTGGGTGGGCTGCTTTGCGATGTCGCGCTATTCGCTGTTCGTCGAACGGCGCCTCAATGCGCATCGCCAGACCTGATATGGACAACCGCATGGCCGCCGATCCGATCATCCGCATCGAAAATCTGAACAAGTGGTTTGGCGATTTTCATGTGCTGCGCGACATCGACCTTGCCGTGGCGCGCAAGGAGCGGATCGTGATCTGCGGCCCGTCGGGCTCCGGCAAATCCACGCTGATCCGCTGCGTCAACGCGCTGGAGGAATTTCAGGAAGGCAAGATCGTCGTCGATGACATCGAGCTTGGTCCCAATCTCAAGCGTGTGGATGATGTCCGCCGCGAGGTCGGCATGGTGTTCCAGAGCTTCAACCTGTTTCCGCACCTGACGGTTCTGGAGAACTGCACGCTGGCGCCGATCTGGGTCCGCAACATGCCGAAAAAGGACGCCGAAGCGGCGGCTATGAAATATCTCGAACGCGTGCGGATTCCCGAGCAGGCCAATAAATATCCCGGCCAGATTTCAGGCGGCCAGCAGCAGCGCGTCGCGATTGCGCGCGCACTCACAATGAATCCGAAGGTGATGCTGTTCGACGAGCCGACGTCGGCGCTCGATCCTGAGATGGTCAAGGAGGTGCTCGACACCATCATGGACCTCGCCAATGACGGGATGACCATGATTGTGGTGACGCACGAAATGGGCTTTGCGCGCGAAGTCGCCAACCGCGTGGTGTTCATGGATGCGGGGCAAATAATCGAGGTCAACACGCCCGAGGAGTTCTTCAACCACCCGAAACACGAGCGGACGAAGCTGTTCCTGAGTCAGATTTTGCGCTGAAGGTTTGGACGTCGCTCAGACCTTCTCGTAAGGCACGCTGATCTTGCTCGTCTTCTCCAGCCATTCCGGCACCGGCAGGTTCTTCGAACGCATGAAGTCCGGGTTGAACAGCTTTGACTGATAGCGCGTGCCATAGTCGCACAGCACCGTCACGATGGTGTGGCCCGGTCCCATTTCCTTCGCCATCCGGATCGCACCGGCGACGTTGATACCCGACGATCCGCCGAGACAGAGGCCTTCATGTTCGAGCAAATCGAACACGACCGGCACGGCTTCCTCGTCGGGGATCTGGTAGGCGCGATCGACTGGCGCGCCTTCAAGATTGGCGGTGATGCGGCTCTGCCCGATGCCTTCGGTGATGGAGGAGCCTTCGGCCTTGAGCACGCCAGTGGTGTAATAGCTGTAGAGCGAAGCGCCCATCGGATCGGCAATTCCGATCTGTATCTTTGAATTTTTCGCTTTCAGGCCGATGCCTACGCCCGCGAGCGTACCGCCGCTGCCGACCGAACAAACGAAGCCGTCGACCTTGCCGTCGGTCTGTTCCCAGATTTCCGGTGCCGTGGTGTCGATATGGGCCTGTCGGTTGGCGACGTTGTCGAACTGATTGGCCCAGATCGCGCCGTTCGGCTCGCTCTTCGCGACCTGCTCGGCCAAACGGCCGGACAGGCGGACGTAGTTGTTGGGATTGGAATAGGGGGCCGCCGGCACCTCGACGAGCTGAGCGCCGCACAGCCGCAGCATGTCTTTCTTTTCCTGGCTTTGCGTTTCCGGGATGACGATGATCGTGCGGAAGCCGAGCGCGTTGGCGACAAGTGCTATTCCGATGCCGGTGTTGCCCGCGGTGCCCTCGACGATCACGCCGCCGGGCTTCAGCGTGCCGCGCGCGATAGCGTCTCGAATAATGAAAAGCGCAGCGCGATCCTTCACCGACTGGCCGGGGTTCATGAACTCGGCCTTGCCGAGAATGTTGCAGCCGGTCAACTCCGAGGCATGCTTGAGCTTGATGAGCGGCGTGTTGCCGATAGCCTCGATAACGTCTTGACGAATTTGCATGGGACCGCAACAGGATGAATAACGATGCAGTCAACCTAGTCGCCGCCGCGCGGCTCGACAAGCCTGCGAATGGCCATGCCGCCATGCGCGGTTAATGATCCTTGAGAAGTTCTTCGCTAGTGCTCCTTCGCGAGGACAACCTGCCGCACGTCGATGTTGCCCGAGAGAAAGCCCGCCTCGCAGTAGGCGAGGTAGTATTCCCATAATCGCCGGAAGCGCTCGTCGAAACCGAGCGGCATCAGCTTCGGCCATGCGTCGCGGAAATTGTCGCGCCAGGTCGCAAGTGTACGGGCATAATCCTCGCCAAAAATCCGCTCGCGGATGACAGGCACTCCGAACTTCTCGCCGAGCCGTTTCAGCACGCCGGGCGAAGGCAGCATGCCACCCGGAAACACGTATCTCTGAATGAAATCCACTTCCTTGCGATAGGTCTGGAAAAACTGATCCTGAATCGTGATCGCCTGAATGCCGATCAGGCCGCCCGGCTTCAGCCGATCGCGCAATTGCGAAAAATACTCCGGCCAGAACTGTTCGCCGACCGCCTCGATCATCTCAATTGAAACGATACGGTCGTACAATCCACGCTCATCGCGGTAATCCTGAAAACGGATATCCACTTTATCGTCGAGTCCGGCTCTGGCGATCCGCGCCCGCGCGAAATCGCGCTGTTCGGCGCTGATCGTCAACCCCACGACTTTTGCACCGCAATGCGCGGCCGCATATTCGGCGAAGCCGCCCCAGCCGCAGCCGATTTCGAGCAATTCGTGGCCGGGTTGCAGGTCGATGGCTTCGGCCAACCGCCGGTATTTGTTCTGCTGCGCGGCGGTGAGATCCCTGGTGTCGGGTTCGAACAGTGCGGATGAGTAGGTCATGGTCGGATCGAGCCATGCCGAATAGAACTCATTGCCGATGTCGTAATGGGCGAAGATGTTGCGCTTCGCCTGCCGCTTCGTATTGCGGTTGAACCAGTGGCGGACATGCTGAAGAAACCGCGTGAGCGGACGATCCGCCAGCATCGTGCCGCTGAGATCATGATTGACGCAGAACACGTAGAGAAACTGCGTCAGGTTCGGTGTGTCCCATTCCCGCCGCAGATAGCTTTCAGCGATGCCGATATCGCCGGCGCGCAGAAAACGCCAGCCGAATTTGTAATCATGGATCGTCATGGCGGCCGACGGTCCATCCTCGACTCCGCCACAGCGCAGAACGCGACCATCAGGCAGGGTGATGTCGAGCTGGCCGCGCCTGAGCCGGGCTGCGAAGCCGAGCGCGAGGCGCGCCATGCGAGGGATGTCCTGAAGAAGCGTGTCGATATTGGCGGGTGTGAGAGCCGTCGGTTCAGACACTGCACAGTTCATTTTATCCCGCGTCCTCCAGTTAAAAACATGGATTCGTCGTGACGGGGAAAACTGCGGTCAGGAGCGAAGCATCTGAACACGCAGACGATCCCGGCGATCAATTCATCGCGAATTCAGCCTCGCTCCTTTGGGCGCCGGACGCAAGAGGTTCCCGACGAATCGGGCGGCTTCGGCGGTAGGCCCGTAGTCGCACCCATGCGTTTCGCGAGCCCTTCACGAGGATGAACAGCTGGAAGATTTCCGGCCTGTAACCCTAGAACCTTTCCACGTGGGCTGCTGGTCACAATCCAATGAAATGTTGCGAGAATCGGCGATTTTCAGGCCACAAGAGCAGACCTTCGTGCCATTTCCGGGCATAACGGATGCTTGCACATTATTCGGCCCTTCCGGCCGGGGATTGGCAATCGGTTCGGCAGCGGCCTTGCAGGGGATGCGACAACTGGCGCCGGTTTTTAGAGTTCAGCCTTGGAGCGATGCGCTGTCGGCGCACGCGCTGCGAGCCTGTGCGATTTTTACGGCGGCGTTGCTATTGCCCGGATGCATCCTGAAGCAGGACCTGCCGGACCCTGCGTTCGATATTCCCGCCGCATATCAAAAGGACACGACGCCGCTCAAACAGGATGCGCCGCCGTCGCTCGACTGGTGGCGCGGCTTCCGTTCGCCGGAACTGACGGTGCTGATGGAGGAGACCCAGCGGGTTAACCTCGACATCGCGGCCGCGACCGCACGCATCCTTCAGGCGGACGCGCTGGCGCGGACGGCGGGCGCAGCTCTGCTGCCGACGCTCGACGCAAACGCATCCGCCACGCGCTCCAAATCGTCGTCCGGCTTTCTCAATAACGGCACCGCCGCCGCGCGCGGCACGATCAACACCTATTCGACTTCGCTCAGCGCGAGCTACGAGGTCGATTTGTGGGCCAAGAATCGTGACGCGCTGCTCGCGGCTGAGAAAACAGCCGACGCCAACCGTTTCGATCGCGACACCGTGGCGCTCACATCGATGGTGAGCGTGGCCAACGCCTATTTCCAGGTGCTTGCCGCGCAGGATCGTATCGCGACCGCGCAGCGCAATATCGCAAGCGCCCAGCGCATCTACGATGCGATCAAGACTCGTGTCGATGCAGGCACGGGTTCGGATCTCGATCTTGCGCAGCAGGAAAGCCTGCTCGCCAACCAGCGTGCGGCCGTGCCGCCGCTACGCCAGACCCTGACGCAGAACATCAACATTCTGGCAACGCTGGTGGCGCGGCCGCCCGAGCGTGTTCACATCAAGGGCGGATCACTTGCCCGCATTTCGGCGCCGCGCGTCACGCCCGGATTGCCATCGGAGCTTCTTATCCAGCGGCCCGACATTCGCCGTCAGGAAGCACAGCTTGCTTCAGCGACGGCCAATGTCGGCAGCGCGCGGGCGCAGTTCTTTCCAAGCATCCAGTTGACCGGACAAGGCGGCTATCAGAGCTCCGCGCTGTCGGCCCTGTTCATGCCGCAATCGGCTTTCTTCAGTCTGGCGGCCGGCTTGACGCAGCCGATATTCGATGCCGGCCGCATCCAGGCCAATTTCGATTTGACCAAGGCACAGCAGGACGAGTTGTTGCAGACCTATCGCAAGACGGTGATCTCGGCGTTCTCCGATGTCGATACCGCGCTCGATGCCATCAAGCAGACCACGAACCGCCTGCGGCTGCAGCGCATCGTCGTGAAATCGTCCCGGCGGGCATTCGAACTGTCGGAAAAACAGTTGCAGGCAGGCACCGCCGATATCGTGACCGTGCTAAATACGCAGCAGACGCTGTTCACCGCGGAGGACACCTTGCAGCAGGCGCAACTGGCGTGGCTGCAAGCCTATGTCAGCCTGTTTTCAGCCCTCGGGGGCGGATGGGAGCCAAAGACAGTGTTGACGACAACGGAGCCGGCGCATGCTCTTTAAGCCAGGCGAGAACGGCAAGATGAATGAAGGCGTCGCGAGGATCGCCGCCGGTGCACGGCGGCGTACGATGTCGTTGTTCATCGGCCTCGTGATCGTGGCCGGACTCGGCTGGCTTGCCTGGTCGCATTTCTTCGGCGGGAACAATGTAGCGCGCACGCGGCCGGATCTGGCTGTGCCCGTGCTGGCCGCAACACCCAAGGTCGAGGACGTGCCGGTCTATCTCGACGGCGTCGGGCAGGTACGTGCGCTGAACACCGTGACCGTCCGTACCCAGGTCGATGGCAAACTCCTGAAGGTGAATTTCATCGAAGGTCAGGACGTCAAGGCGGGCGATGTGCTCGCCGAAATCGATCCTGTGATCTATCAGGCGCAATACGATCAGGCTGTCGCCAAGAAGGCGCAGGATTCAGCGCAGCTCGCCAATGCGCGGATCGATTTGAAGCGTTACGAGCAGCTCGCTGCTTCCAAGGCCGGTTCCGCGCAGCAGGCCGATACCCAAAGGGCGACAGTCGCCCAGCTCGAGGCGCTGGTGCAGTCCGATCAGGCCGCCATCGACAACGCGCAGGCCACGCTCGGCTACACCAAGATCGTGGCCCCCCTGGCAGGCCGCACCGGCTTGCGTCAGGTCGACCCGGGCAACATCGTCCATGCTTCCGACACCACGGGCGTCGTGGTGCTGACGCAATTGCAGCCGATCGCGGTGCAGTTCAGCCTGCCGCAGCAGGAGATCAACCGCGTCAACGCGGCGTCTGCGAAAGGCACGCTGGCCGTCGATGTGTTTGGCAATGACGGGCGCACTGTCGTCGACACTGGCGTGATGCGCACGATCGACAATCAGGTCGATCCGGCCACCGGCACGGTGAAGGTGAAGGCCGAATTCCCGAACCCGAACCACCAGCTCTGGCCGGGGCAGTTCGTCAATGTCCGTCTGAAGGTTGAAATCCTGCCGAAGGCGCTGACGGTGCCGACATCGGCCGTGCAGCGCGGTCCGTCGGGCACGTTCAGCTACGTCATCGGCGAGAACAACATCGTCACCGCCAAGGCCGTCACTGTGATCCAGCAGGACGAGAACACGGCCGTCATCGCCAGTGGCCTGACGCCGAACGACAAGGTGGTCACCACCGGCTTCGCCAACCTTTCCGACGGTTCGCAGGTGGCGATCGGCACCAACGACAACACGCCGACGCAGGATCTCGCGCCGCGCAAACGGGAGCAAAAGGGCGGGCAGGGCAGCGGGCGGCGTTCTCGATAAAGGGTGGACGCATGAGCGTTTCCGAACCATTCATCCGCAGGCCGATCGCAACCTCGTTGCTCGGACTTGCATTGTTGATCGGCGGTGCGCTCGGCTACTGGTCGCTGCCGGTGTCGTCGCTGCCGCAGGTCGATTTCCCGACCGTGCAGGTGACGACGCAACTGCCGGGCGCGAGTCCCGATGTCGCAGCCTCTCTGATTACCGCGCCGCTTGAGCGGCAGCTCGGACAAATTCCCTCGCTGTCGTCGATGACGTCGACGAGTTCATTCGGCGTCAGCCAGATTTCGCTGCAATTCGATCTCAACCGCGACATCGACGGCGCGACGCAGGACGTCCAGGCCGCAATCAATGCCGCCAATGGCGTGCTGCCGAAAAACCTGCCGTATCCGCCGACCTACGCCAAGGTCAACCCGGCGGACGCGCCGGTGATGACGCTGGCACTCACATCCGACACCATTTCCGTGCGCGCGATGAGCGACCTTGCGGATTCGTTGATGGCGCAACGGCTCGCGCAGATCAGCGGCGTCGGTCGCGTTTCCGTACTCGGCGGACTTAAGCCCGCAGTGCGGGTGCAGGCCGACCTCGCGCGCCTGGCCGCCTATGGTCTCGGCATGGAGGACCTGCGCGCCGCGATTGTGGGCGCGAACGTCTCGGGCCCGAAAGGCTCGCTCGACGGCAAGCAGCAATCCTACACCATCGCCGCCAACGATCAGTTGAGCACCGCAGATCAGTATCGCGACGTCGTCATCGCCTATCGCAACAACGCGCCGGTCACGGTCGGCGACGTGTCGCAGCTCATCGACGGGCTGGAGAACGACAAGACCGGCGGCTGGTACAAGAACAAGCCCGCCGTCATCATCGAGATCCAGCGCCAGCCCGGCGCCAACGTCATCGACGTGGTACAGCAGATCCGCGCCGAGATTCCGAAACTGCAGCAGGCGATTCCCGCGGGCGTGAACCTCACCATCGTCAGCGACCGCACCGTGACCATCCGCGCTTCGGTCCGTGACGTACAGTTCACGCTCATCCTCAGCGTCATTCTGGTGACGCTGGTAGTGCTGCTGTTCCTGCGCTCGCTGCGCGCGACCATCATCGCGGGCGTGGCCTTGCCGCTGTCGCTCATCACCAGTTTCGGCATCATGTGGTTCGCGGGCTTCAGTCTCGACAACCTATCGCTGATGGCGCTGACGATCGGCACGGGATTCGTGGTCGACGACGCCATCGTGATGATCGAGAACATCGTTCGCCACATGGAGGGCGGCGAGACCGCGATGGAAGCCGCACTGCGCGGTGCCCGCGAGATCGGCTTCACCGTGATATCGCTCACCGTGTCGCTGATCGCGGTGTTCATTCCGCTCCTGTTCATGTCCGGCCTCGTCGGGCGCATGTTCCGCGAGTTCGCGCTGACGCTGACGATCGCTGTCGTCACCTCCGCCATCGTCTCGCTGACGCTGACGCCGATGATGTGCTCGCGGCTGTTGAAGCGTCACGGCGAGGAATGGGAAATTCCGGGGCTGCGCGCGATCAGCGACTTCATCGACCGCACGGTGGAATTCTATCACCGCACCTTGCTGGTCGTGCTGCGGCACCAGCGGCTGACGCTGGTCGTGACGCTGCTGACCGTGGTGGCGACGACGGTGCTCTACATTATCGCGCCGAAGGGCTTTTTGCCGTTGCAGGACACGGCGTCCATCGTCGCGGTGACAGAGGCGGGGCAGGACGTGTCTTTCGCCGAGATGCAGAACCGGCAGACGGCGGTCGCAAGCGTCATCGAATCCGATGCTGACGTGACCGGGCTCATCTCCACCATCGGCGCGGGATCGGTGAATCCGACGCCCAATGTCGGGCGCATCACCATCAACCTGAAGCCGCGCGATGAGCGCAAGGCCGATGTCAGCGGCGTCATCGAGCGACTGAAACAGCGTGTCGCTTCGATCCCCGGCATTTCGGTCTACTTCCAGCCGGTGCAGGACATCCAGATCAGCACCAAGTCGAGCCGGTCGCAGTATCAGTACACGCTGACCGGCACCGACCGCGATGAGGTCGTGAAATGGTCGAACGCACTGGTGCAGGAGATGCGCCGGAATCCGCTGTTCCGCGATGTGTCGTCGGAAGCGCAGGAAGGCGGCTTGCGTGCGGCGCTTAACGTGGACCGGCAACGCGCGGGGCAGCTCGGCGTCTCGCTGCAGGCGGTCAACGATACGCTGAACGATGCCTTCAGCCAGCGTCAGATTTCCACCATCTACGGCCAGGCCAACCAGTATCGCGTGGTGCTGGAAGCGATGCCGGAGGATCAGCGCGATCCGAACATTCTGTCGAAGCTCTATGTGCCGGGCGCGGCGAGCACGACTGGCGCGGGCACCTCACAGGTGCCGATATCGGCGGTCGCGACCCTCACGCGGACGACCGCTCCGCTTTCGATCTCGCATCAGGCACAATTCCCCGCCGTGTCGCTGAGTTTTAATCTCGCGCCTGGCGAAGCGCTCGGTGATGCCGTCGATGCCCTGCACAAAATCGAGAAGCAGATCGGCATGCCGGGCAACATCACCGGCCTCTATTCGGGAGACGCGGCGGAGTTCTCGCGGTCGCTATCGGGCCAGCCATGGCTGATCCTCGCCGCTATCGTCACGATCTACATCGTGCTCGGCGTTTTGTACGAGAGTTACATCCATCCGATCACCATTCTCTCGACGCTGCCTTCCGCCGGCGTTGGCGCCATCCTCGCACTGATCCTCACCGGGCAGGATCTGTCCGTGATCGGCCTGATCGGCATCATCCTCCTGATGGGCATCGTCAAGAAGAACGCGATCATGATGATCGACTTCGCGCTGGAGGCGGAGCGGCATGAAGGGCGCTCGCCTTATGACGCCATCGTTCAGGCCTGCCTGCTGCGTTTCCGCCCGATCATGATGACTACGCTGGCCGCCTTGTTCGGCGCGCTGCCGCTGGCGCTGGAAACCGGCACGGGCTCGGAACTGCGTTTTCCGCTCGGCGTATCGATCATCGGCGGCCTGATCGTCAGCCAGATCCTCACGCTCTACACGACGCCGGTGATCTACCTCGCACTCGACCGTATCAACCGGCGTCTGGAAAGCGCCGTGCCGCCTGCGGGCGATTATCCGTCGCCTCCGGTTGCCGGCGCGACGGAGGGCATGCAGTAAATGTCGCTCTCGGAACCCTTCATCCGCAGGCCGGTCGGGACCACGTTGCTGGCCATCGGGTTGTTCCTGGTCGGCGCGGTCGCCTACGTGAACCTGCCGGTCGCGAGCATTCCAAACGTCGACTTCCCGATGATTCGCGTGTCAGCTTCGCGGCCCGGTGCTGATCCCTCGGTGATGGCAGCAACCGTTGCCGCACCTTTAGAGCGCAAGCTCGGTGAAATCGCAGGTGTGGATCAGATCACCTCATCGAGTTCGCTCGGCACCACCAGCATCCAGATGCAGTTCGCCATTGGACGCAGCATCGATAAAGCCGCGCGTGACGTGCAGGCGGCGATCAATGCCTCGCTGGCGGACCTGCCGACCGACCTGCCTTCGCTGCCGAATTTTCGCAAGGCGAACACGGCGGGCATGCCCGTCTTCATCATCGCGCTCACATCCAAGACGATGTCGTCAAGCGCGATCTATGACATCGCCGACACCGTCGTGGCGCAAAGGATTGCACAGGTACAAGGCGTAGGCGAGGTGACCGTGAGCGGCGCCGACCAGCCCGCGGTCCGGGTGCAGATGAATCCTGTGCTGCTCGCTAATGCCGGGATCGCCACTGATGACGTCCGCACCGCCATCGTCAATGCCAACGCCTTCGGCCCGATCGGGATGTTCAACGGTCATCGGCAGGGCGAAACGCTCGGCCTCAATCCGCAGATGCGCACGGCGGCGGAACTGAAGAATATCGTCATCAAGTCCTCGAACGGGAATTTCATTCGCCTGTCGGATGTCGCCAACGTCATCGATGCGACGCGTTCCAGCCGCTCGATCGCATGGTTCAACAAGCAGCCTGCGGTGCTGTTGCAGATCACCAAGCAGAGCGACGCCAACGTGATCGAGACGGTCGACCGGATCAAGGCGCTGCTGCCGCAACTCAAGCAATGGATTCCCGCGGGCGTCGAAATCTCGACGCTGACCGACCGCACCGGCACCATCCGCGCCAGTGTTGACGACATGCAGTGGACGTTGGGAGCGACCGCGCTTCTGGTGATGGCGGTGGTCTTTGTCTTCCTGCGCCGCATCGTGCCCACGATTGCCGCTGGCATCTCGGTGCCGCTGGCGCTGGCCGGCACCTGCGCCGGGATGTGGGCGGCAGGATTTTCGATCGACAACCTGTCGCTGATGGCGCTCGCGATTTCGATCGGCTTTGTTGTCGATGACGCCATCGTCATGATCGAGAACATGTACCGCAATCTGGAGCAGGGCATGTCGCCCCCGCGCGCGGCGCTGGAAGGCGCCAAGCAGATCGGGTTCACGGTGCTGTCAATCAGCCTGTCGCTGGTCGCCGCCTTCACGCCGCTGATCTTCATGGACGGCATCGTCGGGCGGTTGTTGCGCGAGTTCTCGCTGACGCTGGTGTTCGCCATCGCCGTTTCGACCGTGGTGTCGTTGACGATAACGCCGATGATCTGTGCGCAGTACATCAAACATGCGCATTCCAAGAAAGAGACCCGTTTCGACAGGATCGTCGAAGGCTTCCTGTCGCGGATATTGGTGTTTTACGAGCGTACCTTAAAGATCGTCCTGCGGGTGCCGGTCCTGACGATCGTGGTGTTCTTCGCCACCATTGCGCTGACCGTTGTGCTGTTCGCAAAACTGCCGAAGGGTTATTTCCCGACCGACGACAGCGGTTTCATTTTCGGATCGACGCGGGCGTCCGCCGACATCTCGTTCCAGGCGATGCTGGGCCTGCAACAGCGCGTCGCCGACACCGTGATGGCCGATCCGGCCGTCGCCAGCATCGGCTCAACGCTCGGAGGCAGTTCGTTCGCGGGCGGCTCGAACCGCGGCGTCATGTTCATCGCACTGAAGCCGCCGGAGGAGAGGAACGGCCTTAGCACCACGCTGGTGATCGACAGGCTGCGCCGCGAACTTGGCAAGATTCCGGGGATCCGGCTGTTCATGGTGGCGTCGCAGGACATCCGCGCGGGCGGGCGGCAGAGCGATTCAAACTACCAGTACACGCTCTCCAGCGCCGACCTCGATCTGTTGCAGAAATGGGGACCGCTGGTCGCCAAGCGAATGGAGACGGTGGAGGGCATCACCGACATCTCCAGCGATTCCGACCCCGGCGGGTTGCAACTCAACCTCAAGATCGATCGCAAAATGGCGGCGAGTGTCGGCGCCGACATTCAGGACATCGACAATGCGCTGAACAACGCCTTCGCGCAGCGGCAAATTTCCTACATCTACACCCAGCGCAACCAGTACCAGATCGTGCTGGAGGTCGATCCGCATTTCCAGGATGACCCGGCGGATCTCGCGCATATCTATGTCGCGGGCGCCAACAACACGCAGATTCCGCTATCGGCACTCGTGCATTACAGCCGTGGCCTCGCGCCGCTCGCCGTGCGCCATACGAGTTCGTTCCCATCGACCACGATCTCATTCAACACGCTGCCTAACGTGCCGCTGGAAACCGCAACAGGAAACATTCGTCAGGCTGTCGCGGAACTGCACATGCCGGAGGGCATTCGTGGCACATTCGAGGGTAACGCCGCCGATAGCCAGAAAACCGCCAGCCACCAGCCGCTTTTGATTCTCGGCGCGCTGGTTGCGGTCTATATCGTGCTCGGCGTGCTGTATGAGAGTCTCGCGCATCCGCTTACGATCATCTCGACACTGCCACCTGCGGGACTGGGTGCGCTGCTGGCGCTGCTCGTGACCGGGTTGCCGCTCACCGTGATCGCCTTTGTCGGCATCATTCTCCTGATCGGCATCGTCAAGAAGAACGGCATCATGATCGTCGACTTCGCGCTCGAAGGCGAGCGCCAGCATGGCATGAATTCGGAAGAGGCGATCTTCGCGGCGAGCATCACGCGCTTTCGTCCGATCCTGATGACCACCATGGCGGCGTTGCTCGCCGCCGTGCCGCTCGTGGTCGCGACCGGCCCTGGCACCGAGCTGCGGCGACCGCTCGGCGTCACCATCATCGGCGGCCTGATCGTGTCCCAGATCCTCACGCTCTACACGACGCCCGTGATCTATCTCCTGATCGACCGCGCACGCCTGTGGGTGCGAGGCAAATCCGCCCCCGGCCCAAGCGCGATGCCGGCGGAATAAGGCTTCTTGCCGGGGCAAGTTGCTGCGCAGGGGCGGGGCGCGTATAGCGAGGCATGTCCGGCACATCTCCGACCACACCTACAGAAGACATTCCCGAATGCCCCGATTGCGGCAAGCCGCAGCCGTTGTGCATCTGCGATAATCTCGCGCCCGTCGAGAACCGCATCGAAGTTCTGATCCTGCAACACCCGCAGGAACAGGATCGCCTGCTCGGGACCGCGCGGCTGACGGCGCTCCAGTTGACGAATGCGACGCTAAAGATCGGCCTGTCGTGGTCGAGCCTGTCCAAAGCGCTCGGCCGCGAGGTTGATCCGGCGAGTTGGGCAATTCTGTATCTTGGTTCCGCCAAGGTCGCGGAACTGGAGACCGATCGTGAGGTGGTCGCGATCGACCGCAAGCGCGGGCTGGAGCACGCTCAGAATGCGATCCTCAACGGCATCGAGGGCGTGGTGGTACTCGACGGCACATGGAGCCAAGCCAAGGCGCTGTGGTGGAGAAACCCATGGATGCTGAAGTGCCAGCGCGTGATCCTGGGTCCGAAAAGCCTGTCACTCTACGGCAAGCTGCGGCGTGAACCGCGCAGTGATGGACTCTCCACTATCGAGGCCGTGGCGTTATTGCTGGCACGATTGGAGAAGCGTCCAGAAATCGCGGATGCGCTTTTGGGCGCATTCGAGCGGATGCTGGTGAAATATCGTGAGGGTGTGAAGGCTCACCCAGAGCTGTTGCCTAAGCCCAAGCCAAAGCGCGACTGGCGCAGGGGACGCAAGCCGATCCGGCGGCGATAGGATTAAATCTGGAAATTGGGAGTTTGACTGGGCGTGTAAGCCATCGCGAAAGCGCTGGCTCCCCGGGCTGGATTCGAACCAGCGACCATTCGATTAACAGTCGAATGCTCTACCGCTGAGCTACCGAGGAATGCTGCCATGCAGTCGGGGGCCGATATAACAAAGGCCGCAGCTTCTGCAAGCTAAAACTCGTGCAGACTTAATGTCTTGCACGATCAAATCCCTCCAAACCCATCATTGGGAACGATTTTGCCCCATGCTGGCCAGGAAAGACCTGAAAAGAAGGTTTGGAGGCCACGACCAGAATTGAACTGGTGTACACGGTTTTGCAGACCGTTGCGTAACCACTCCGCCACGTGGCCCCAAGGGCTGCGACTGTTACAGGCATTCGCGCGCCCGGGCAACCTTCGGATTTGTCGTGTGTTCAGGCGCCTTTGGTAGCCTGTTCGATCCGCTCGGCAGCATCGATCAGAGCCTGTCCCAGGTCGCGCACATCGGCAGCATTGCTGATGATGAGCTGCAGCGAACCGCTCGGGCTCGTCTGTTTGTCACCCTGAACCATGAAAGGCAGGCGCAGAGCCAGTGCCTGATTCTCCACCACCATCGTCTCGTACCCGGCCAGCGGGAACACCACGATGTTGCCTTTCTCGTCCTTGGTCCAAGCCTCGTTCATGGTCTTTTCCTCTTGTTCCTGTCCTCAGTCGGGCCGGGCGCGGTTGTTGAAGATTTTTGTCGGTTTCGCAAGCGCCCCGGGCATGAGGGAGGCGCTTGCGTTTCCTTTTTCCTTGCCTCAAAGATGCACCAAAGTAGCTTCAATGCGGCCTTACCCAAGCCTGCCGCCATCCCTGAGGACGACGATGCCCGATGCCCTGACCACCCGTTTCAACATGGTCGATTCCCAGGTCCGCACCGCCGACGTGACGGATTTGCGCCTGATCGAGGCCATGCGGGCAACGCCGCGCGAGGCCTTCCTGCCCGCAAGCCAGAAGGCGCTGGCCTATCTCGACCGCGACATCGCGCTCGACGGTGAGGACAACGTCTATCTCATCAAGCCGGTGGTGCTGGCGCGGCTCCTGCAGGCCGCCGAAATTGGCCTGACGGACCGGGTGCTGGTGACTGGCGGAGCCGCGGGTTATGCCGCCGCGATCGCAGGCCATCTCGCCGCCGAGGTCGTTGCAGTCTGTGCCACCGACAAGATTGCCGCAGCGAGCCGGACGGCACTGTCTTCGGCTTGCGGCCTGTCCAATGTCACCGTGACGGCGGGCGAGGCGAGGAAGGGGAATGCGGCGGCGGGCCCTTACGATGTCATCGTGCTGGACGGCGCGACCGAGGTGATCCCGCAGACCCTCTATGAACAGCTCAAGCCCGGCGGCCGTCTGGTGGGCGTCTTCGCTCACTCGGTCCCGCCGCGCGCGACTATCGTGACACGCTCGGCGGCGGATTTCGGCGCTCGGACCCTGTTCGACGCGACGGCTCCGATCCTGCCTGGCCTTAAGCGATTACCAGCCTTCACATTTTGAGGGTCTGGCGCGTCTGACGGGGGATTAGCCTTTCGGGTGTGGCCGAGAAGCCCCATCCTGTGAGCTTTTGTTAGTAAACACTCACAAGTCCTTACGCCGGGCTCGCGAGGCGAATATGTTGCGGGTCGAGCTGGAGTCGGCGTGAGTCGATACTCCGGTTTTCTTGCGTAAATCCAATTGCGTAAGACGATGTTGGAAGGAACGTAATGCCGTTTTCTGGGAAAGCCTGGCGACTGATGCTGGCCGCAAGCGCGGCTCCCATGCTGTTTTTGGCCACCACACCGGTATTGGCGGAAACCATCGAATCCGCACTGGTTCGTGCCTATCAGGACAACCCGCAGCTCAACGCCCAGCGCGCTTCCGTCCGTTCCACAGATGAAAACGTGCCGCAGGCACTCTCCGGCTATCGCCCTCAGATCTCCGTAACCGCGAGCGGCGGATCGCAATACACCGACACGGTCCTCAAGCAGCAGGATGGCGCCGGCGGTGTCACGCGTTCGCAGCTTCATGGCGTCAACGGGCCGTGGAGCGCCGGAGCGACGATCACGCAGACGCTTTACAACGGCGGGAGAACCGGAAACCGGACCCGCGCAGCCGAAAGCCAGGTTTCTGCGGCGCGTGAAGGATTGCGCGTGCTGGAGCAAAGTGTGCTGCTCGCCGCCTCGACGATCTACATGGACTATCTTCGGGATTCGGCGATCGTCGAAGTCCAGCGCAGCAACGTCAACGTGCTCGAGCAAACGCTCAAGCAAACCCAGGACCGTTTCAACGTCGGCGAAGTGACACGCACCGACGTGGCGCAATCGCAGGCACAGCTTGCCGCCGGCCGGACTCAATTGCTCGCCGCCGAATCCACGCTCACCACCACGCGCGCGAATTACCGCCGCATCATCGGCAGCGATCCGCAGAATCCGCAACCGGGCTCGCCGGTTGATCGCTATCTGCCGAAAACGCTGGCCCAGGCCGTCGATATGGGCCTCGTGGAAAATCCGAACGTCACCGCCGCAATGTACGGCATCGACGTCAGTTTCCTGCAGGTCAAAGTGAACGAGGGTGCGCTGTTCCCGACGGTGACGTTGCAAGGCAACGTCCAGCAGGCCAACGAACAGACATTGACCGCATTCAAGGCCTTCAGTGCCTCAGCGGTAGCGAACGTCTCTATCCCGATCTATCAGGGCGGCGCAGAATATGCCCTGATCCGGCAGTCGAAGGAAACATTGGCGCAGCAGCGCCTGAATCTCGATCAGGTCCGCGACCAGACCCGCGCCACAGTGGCGCAAAGCTGGGGCCAGTTGGTCGCAACCAAATCGCAGGTCGCTTCCGCGCAGGCGCAAGTGACGGCTTCAGAGATCGCACTCAATGGCGTGCGCGAGGAAGCCCGCGTCGGTCAGCGCACCACGCTCGACGTCTTGAACGCGCAGCAGGCACTTGTGAACGCCCGCATTGCGCTTGTCACGGCGCAGCATGACCGGGTCGTGGCCTCCTACACCGTGCTCAACGCGGTGGGGCGGCTGTCGCCTGTGACGCTGAAGCTCAAGACTTCGGTCTATGACCCATCGGTTCATTACCATCAGGTCCGCGATAGCTGGTTTGGCGTCCGAACGCCTGACGGTCGCTGAGACCACACTCCGCTGTGGAAGCACCGGAAGGTACCGGGCCCTTTGCTTGCAATCATTTGCGGCCATGACGTACCTTTTCCGGAGGCTGCGTAACGATTCGCGGCAGTGGAGTGCGGCTTTTTCGGGGGACTGAAAAGCCGATGATGTGGAGTCGGAGATGAACCAACCGGCAAAGGCGCAAGAGCCCTCGATGGAGGAGATTCTTGCGTCTATCAGGCGCATCATTTCCGATGACGACGCCAAACCGGCTGCGGCTCCAGCAGAGGCTGCTCCTGCACCGGCTCCAGCCCCGAAGGCAGCTGCTCCCGCGATGAAGGCAGCTTCGGCACCTGTGGCGACTCCCATTCCTCCCGTTGCTCCAACTCCCGCGCCGGCTGCCAAGAACAGCCAGGACGAGATTGACGCGATGTTGGCAAGTTTCGACGCGCCGGCGCCTGCGGCGGCGGCGCCCGCTGCTCCGGCCGTTGAGGAAGCCGAGGACGTCTTTGAATTGACCGAGCAGATGGCCGTGCCTGCAGCCGCCGCTGAGGGTTTCCAGAAAGTCGAGCCACACGACGATCTCGAATTCACCGAATCCCCGCCGCCTGCGTCAAAGGCCGAGGAAGCGCCGGTTCTCAGCGCCACGACCGCAAAAGCGGTGGAATCGGCTTTCAACTCGCTCGCCACGACAGTCCTGTCCAACAATGCGCGCACGCTGGAGGATCTCGTCAAGGAGATGCTGCGGCCGATGCTGAAGTCGTGGCTCGACGACAACCTGCCCACGCTGGTCGAGCGTATCGTCAAGGCGGAAATCGAACGCGTGGCGCGCGGACGCTGATTTCAGGCCAAAACCTCCGTCATTCCGGGACTTGACGCGCACAGGCAGGCCGCTAAAGCCTCATCTGCGCTATAATCGCACCGCATCCTTCTTCCGACAGACGAGCCATATCCGGCTCGCGACCCCATGATTGCATTGTGATGATCGAGAAAAACTACCAGCCCGCCGAAATCGAACCGCGTATCCGCGCCGCATGGGACGATGCGGGAGCCTTCAAGGCCGGACGGCCGGAGCGGCGCGATGCCGAGCCTTTCACGATCGTCATTCCGCCGCCGAACGTCACCGGCTCGCTGCATATGGGCCACGCACTCAACAACACGCTGCAGGATATCCTGTGCCGGTTCGAGCGTATGCGTGGCCGCGATGTATTGTGGCAACCGGGCACCGACCATGCCGGCATCGCCACGCAGATGGTGGTTGAGCGCCAGCTTGCCGAACGCAAGGAGCCGTCGCGTCGCGACATGGGCCGCGAGAAATTCCTCGAGCGCGTCTGGCAGTGGAAGGCGGAATCCGGCGGCATCATCGTCAACCAGTTGAAGCGGCTTGGCGCCTCCTGCGACTGGTCGCGTGAGCGCTTCACCATGGACGAGGGCCTGTCGCGCGCCGTCGCAAAAGTGTTCGTCGCGTTGCATCGCGACGGGCTGATCTACAAGGACAAGCGGCTCGTCAACTGGGACCCGAAACTGCTCACCGCGATCTCGGATCTCGAAGTGCAGCAGATCGAGGTCAAGGGCAATCTCTGGCATCTGCGCTATCCCTATGAAGGCAAAACCTTCAACCCCGAAGACCCGTCGACCTTTATCGTGGTGGCGACGACACGCCCGGAAACGATGCTCGGTGACAGCGCAGTCGCGGTGAACCCGGCGGATGACCGCTACCGCAGCGTGGTCGGCAAGAACGTCGTGCTGCCGCTGGTCGGCCGCAAGATTCCGGTCGTCGCCGACGATTACTCAGACCCGGAGAAGGGCTCCGGTGCGGTGAAGATCACGCCCGCGCACGACTTCAATGACTTCGAGGTCGGCAAGCGGCACAAGCTGCCGCAGATCAACATTCTCGATATCGAGGGCCGCCTCGCGCTGGCGGACAACGACGACTACCGCAAGGGCATCGCCCAGAACGGCCTTGATCTGATCGGCGAAATGCACGGCATGGAGCGCTTCGCCGCACGGCGCGACATCGTCGCGCGCCTGGAGCAGCAGGGCTATCTCGAGAAGATTGAGCCCAACACGCATATGGTGCCACATGGCGACCGCTCCGGCGTGGTGATCGAGCCGTTCCTCACCGACCAGTGGTACGTGGACGCCAAGACGCTCGCCGCGCCTGCTATCGCCGCCGTGCGCAGCGGCGCGACGGCGTTCGTGCCGAAGAACTGGGAAAAGACCTATTTCGAATGGATGGAGAACATCCAGCCGTGGTGCATTTCGCGCCAGCTCTGGTGGGGACACCAAATTCCGGCGTGGTATGGCCCCGATGGCAAGGTGTTCGTCGCCGAGACGGAAGAAGAAGCCGTCGGCAAGGCGCTCGGTTATTACACCGAGCAGGGCGTCATCACCGACGAGCAGGCTCACGATATGGCGGTCGATCCCGCCAAGCGCGAGGAGTTTATCACGCGCGATGAGGATGTGCTTGACACATGGTTCTCCTCGGCGCTGTGGCCGTTCTCGACGCTCGGTTGGCCCGATGACGAGAAGGACGTGAGGCGCTACTATCCGACCAGTGTCCTCGTCACCGGCTTCGACATCATCTTCTTCTGGGTCGCCCGTATGATGATGATGGGCCTGCACTTCATGAACGATGTGCCGTTCCCGACTGTCTACATCCATGCGCTCGTCCGTGACGAGAAGGGCGCGAAGATGTCGAAGTCGAAAGGCAACGTCATCGATCCGCTGCACCTCATCGATGACTACGGCGCGGACGCGCTGCGCTTCACGCTGGCGGCAATGGCCGCCCAAGGCCGCGACATCAAGCTTTCCACCCAACGCGTCGAAGGCTATCGCAACTTCGCGACCAAGCTGTGGAATGCATCGCGCTTTGCCGAAATGAATGGCTGTGAGCTTGCGAAGGGATTCGACGCTACGCAATGCAAGGAAACGCTGAACCGCTGGATCGCGCATGAAACCTCGCGCGCGACCCATGAAGTGACCGAGGCGATCCGGGCCTATCGCTTCAACGATGCGGCTGGTGCGATCTATCGTTTCGTCTGGAACGTATATTGCGACTGGTATCTCGAGCTCGCAAAGCCCGCGCTGACCGGCCCGGACAGCGAGGCCAAGCGCGAAACGCAGGCGGCGGTCGCCTGGGCACGCGACGAGATACTCAAGCTTCTGCATCCGTTCATGCCCTACATCACCGAGGAGTTGTGGGCGGTGACCGCGAAGCGCGATAACGTACTGGCGCTTGCGGCCTGGCCGATCCAGCCCGACGACGAAATCGCACTGGAAGCATCGATGCAGACGGCGATGGCGGGCGACCCGCTCGCCATTCCGGTCATGCCCGCATCTGCCGGACAGGCCGAAACCTTCTCCGATCCGAAGGCGGAGGCGGAGATCGGCTGGCTGATCGACCTCGTCACCACGATCCGTTCGGTGCGCGCGGAAATGAACATCGCACCGGCGACGCTGTTTCCGCTGATCCTGGTCGGTGCCGCAAAGGAAGTTCAGGAACGTGCCTTGCGCTGGAGCGACGTCATCAAGAGGATGGCGCGCGTCGCCGAAATCTCGTTCGATGCCGCGGCCCCGCGAGGCTCGTTGCAATTGCTGGTGCGCGGCGAGACCGCCGCTATACCGCTCAAGGGGGTGATCGATCTGGCGGCGGAGAAGACGCGGCTCGAGAAGGAGTTGGCCAAGGCCGACGCCGATATCGCGCGCGTGGACGCCAAGCTCGGCAACGAGAAGTTCGTTGCTAACGCGCCGGAAGAAGTCATCGACGAGCAACGCGAGAAGCGCGAGGAGGCTGTCGGCCGCCGAACCAAGATCGTCGATGCGCTGGAACGCCTGAAAGCGGCGGGATAGACGGCAGTTCTGCCTAGTCCTTCGGAAACGGCTTGCTCAAAAACCGCGAGCCTTTCACGCCATAGCGCCACGGCAGTTCGGCTGCCTTGGTGATCCCGATACGCACACCGGAGGCGACCTCCGGCACTTCGGTGCGCGCATGAATGGCAATTGGCGACACATCGAGCGCGCAGCCATTATGCTTGATGGTCACGGCGAGAGCGGCACACACTTTGCCCGGCCCTGAACACAGCGACCGTTCGTCGTGCAACCCGCGCCGGCGGCGCATTGCAGCCAGCCCGCGCGTGGGCTCCACCGCCCGGATCAGAACCGCCGCTGCCGAACCCTCCGCCTCACAGACGAAATTCATGCACCAGTGGATGCCGTAGGAACGATAGACGTAGAGATACCCCGGCGGGCCGAACATCACCTGTGTGCGGGGCGTGATGCCACGATAGGAATGCGCGGCCGGCTCGGTCTGATGGTAGGCCTCGACCTCGACGATGGTACCGCCTACGCCATTCACCAATAGTGTCGCGCCAATCAGCTCCGGCGCAATTTCATGAACGCTGCGGGCGAAGAAACTGCGCTTTAATTGCTTGCCCAGCGCGGGGCGGTGGTCGGTGGCAGGCATCGGGGCAGGGAAGCGATGAATCGGCGGGGCATGCACGGCGCATGGAAATATGCTAGGCAGGGACGTTACCTCGCCGGTATGGGTTGCTGCAATCGGCATGTGATCCTACTTTGGGAAGCGCGGAAGCCGCCGCAACGGATACAGACGGGCTTTTGATGGTCACCTTGATCGACACGATTTCGGAGCGGCAGGTCAGGCCGCGTCACCCGGAAAAGGCCAATCGCCCCGACTCGGTTTCGCCACCTAAACCTGACTGGATTCGCGTCCGTGCGCCGACCTCGCGCAGTTACGCCAACACCCGCAATATCGTGAAAGAAAACGGCCTCGTCACGGTTTGCGAGGAGGCGGGCTGCCCGAACATCGGCGAGTGCTGGGACAAAAAGCACGCCACCTTCATGATCATGGGCGACACCTGTACGCGCGCCTGTGCATTCTGCAATGTGCGGACCGGCATGCCGGACGGGCTCGACCCTGATGAACCCGCACATGTGGCGCTGGCAACCAAGAAGCTGGGCCTTGCGCATGTCGTCGTCACCTCCGTCGACCGCGACGATCTCGCTGACGGCGGCGCCGAACATTTCGCGCGAACCATCCGCGCAATCCGCGAAAGCTGCCCGACCACGACCATCGAGATTCTCACGCCGGATTTCCTGCGCAAAGACGGCGCGCTCGAGGTTGTCGTTGCCGCCAAGCCCGACGTGTTCAACCACAATCTCGAAACCGTACCCTCGCGCTATCAAAGCGTACGCCCCGGCGCGCGATATTTCCATTCGGTGCGACTGTTGCAGCGAGTGAAGGAAATCGATCCCACGATCTTCACCAAGTCCGGCATCATGGTCGGTTTGGGTGAGGAACGGCACGAAGTGCTGCAGGTGATGGACGACCTGCGCTCGGCCGATGTCGATTTCCTCACCGTCGGGCAATATCTGCAGCCCACTCTGAAACATCATGCGGTGATGCGTTACGTCACGCCGGAAGAATTCAAGGGCTATGAGCAGATCGCCTTCACCAAGGGCTTCCTGATGGCCTCGGCAAGCCCGCTGACGCGTTCCTCGCACCATGCGGGCGAGGATTTTGCCAGGCTCAAGGCCGCGCGCGAAGCCAAGCTGCAATCCGCGGGCTGATGCCGCAATTTTCCAACAGGCGGCGCGTTCGCCACAGCGCCTCGCAGATGTTCGATCTCGTTGCCGATGTCGAACGCTATCCGCAATTCGTGCCGCTGTGCCAATCGCTGAGAGTCCGCCACCGCACGGTCAACCCTGACGGGACAGAGACCATCGTCGCGGACATGAGCGTATCGTTTCAACTCGTGCGCGAAACCTTCACCAGCCGCGTCACACTAGACCGCCTGAATTTGAAGATTGTGGTCGAGTACCTGAAAGGGCCGTTCTCGAGGCTCCAGAACCGCTGGACATTCGACGCCAAGGGCGACGACACCTGCGACGTGAATTTCTTCATCGCCTACGAATTCAAGAGTCGGATGCTCGCGGTGTTGATGGGCGCGATGTTCGACGCCGCTTTCCAGAAGTTCGCGTCGGCGTTCGAGAAGCGCGCGGACGCAGTCTATGGACTGCCGCGCGCGAACGCTTGACCGGCGCTTTTGGCCCGCGCGCCATCTCGATGAGCATTTTCAGCGCTTCGATGACGGACTGCTGCCGGACGCTGCTGCGCCCGATCGCGCCGAACCGCTGTTCGTGATGGATGATGCGCCCGTCGCGCGCCGCCACCGCGAAGTGGACAAGGCCGACTGGCTTGCCCGGCGTGGCGCCTCCCGGTCCGGCGATGCCGGTGATGGCCACCGCGAGATCGACGTCGGCATGTTCGAGGGCGCCGAAGGCCATCGCGATTGCGACTTCCTTGCTGACCGCGCCGAAGGTCTCCAGTTTGGCTGTCTCGACGCCGATCATCGCGTGCTTGGCTTCGTTGGAATAGGTGATGAAGCCTCGATCGACAACATCCGAGGAGCCGGGCACTTCGGTCAGCGCCGCTACGACAAGACCGCCGGTGCAGGACTCTGCCGTCGCGATCTTCAATTTGCGCATCCGGCAGAGATCGAGGAGGGAGCGGGACAACGCCCGTGTGGCGCTGTCGCTCATCTCAGTGGCTCCCGGTCATATCGTCCGCCCAGGGCAGGCGGATGGTTGCTGCCGCCGTCGCAGCAATGCCTTCCTGACGGCCGGTGAAGCCGAGCCGTTCGCTGGTCGTCGCCTTCACCGCCACGCGCGACACTGGCAGGCCGGTGATCTCGGCGATCTTCGCGCGCATGGTCTCGCGCAAGGGGCCGACCTTCGGCGCTTCGCAGATCAGCGTGACTTCGAGATGGGCGATGCGGCCGCCGCGCTGTTTCACCAGATCGACAGCATGGATCAGAAACTGATCGGAGGCGGCACCCTTCCACTTCGGATCGCTCGGCGGGAAGTGCGAGCCAATATCTCCATCCGACAGCGCGCCCAAAATCGCATCGACGATCGCGTGCAAACCGACATCGCCATCGGAATGGGCGAGGAAGCCGCGATGGAACGGCACCTTTACGCCGCACAGCCACAGATGGTCTCCGTCGCCGAACGCATGCACGTCGTAGCCGGTGCCGGTGCGGACATCGCCGAGCGCGGCAGCAAGGCGGATTTCCTCGCGGGAAAAATCTTCGGGGGTGGTCAGTTTCATATTGGCAGCATCGCCTTGAAAGGTTGCGACCGTCAATCCTGCCCATTCAGCAAGCGCGGAATCGTCGGTGAAATCGTCTCGGCCTTCGGCGGCGGCGCGACGGTGCGCCTCGAGGATGGTCTGATACGCGAACGCCTGCGGTGTCTGCGCGATGCGCAATGCCGCGCGGTTCGGTGTGTCCTCCACAAGTCCGGTGCCCCCGACACGTTTCACCGTGTCGTTGACCGGGACCACGGGAATCGCCGCTCCAGTCGCAAGCGCTGTGTTGATCGCGCGGGAAATCACATCCTGTGTCACGAAAGCGCGCGCGGCGTCATGAATCAGAACGATGTCGGGTGCCTCGGACACCAGTGCCTCGAGCCCGGCGCGGACCGATTGCTGCCGCGTGGCGCCACCGGCGACGGCAGGGCGATAAGTCAGCCCTTGCACGGCTTCCGCGAATAAAGCCGCGTCGTCCGCGTGGCGGACCGGCTGGACCGCCGAAATACCAGGATGGGTGCAGAAGGGGGTCATGGCGCGGGCCAATACACTCTGGCCGGCCAGCGTGCGGTACTGCTTCGGGCTGCCAGCCCCGGCGCGAAGGCCGCGCCCGCCAGCAACGATAATGGCGGCTGCTCGTTTGGAAGAGGGCATTGAACTCACAACAGAAAAGAGGATTGGGCCGCTCCTTAGCACAGGCTGGCCCGGATTCGGAGGCTTCTGTTCCCTTTCTGACCCTATGTCCTTTCAATCCTTCGCCAAAAATGCTGCGCCGCACTTGTGTTTTGAATGATTTTGTCTAATCTATAGGCAGTAAGATGATTTGCTTATTTAATATGCGGATCATTACCGGCTTTTTTTGCCAACGGAAAGACCACGGTGCCTGTCGACCCGACTCCCATCGTAAAAGGCCTTCGAATTGGCGGTATCGACATCGCCAACCGGGTGCTGCTGGCACCGATGTCCGGCATTACAGACGCGCCCTTACGCCGTGTTGCAGCCAGGCTCGGCGCGGGCCTTGTCGTTTCGGAGATGACGGCGAGCGACGATCTGGCGCGCGGCCGTGCGATGTCCGTCCTGCGCTGCGAGGCGGCGGGGATCGGACCGCATGTCGTGCAGCTTGCCGGCTGTGAAGCAAAATGGATGGCGGAAGGCGCACGCATCGCGGAAAGCGGCGGCGCGGACATCATCGACATCAACATGGGCTGCCCCGCGCGGCACGTCACCGGCGGACAGTCAGGTTCTGCGCTGATGCGCGATCTTGATCATGCCATGACGTTGATCGAGGCGACCATCGCGGCGGTGAAAATTCCGGTGACGCTGAAGATGCGGCTCGGCTGGGATCATGCGTCGCTGAACGCACCGGAACTTGCGCGTCGCGCCGAAGCATCCGGCATCCAGATGGTGACCGTGCATGGCCGCACCCGCTGCCAGTTCTACAAGGGTGACGCGGACTGGAATGCCGTTCGCGCCGTGCGCGAGGCGATCGCCATTCCGCTGGTCGTCAACGGCGATATCGCCAGTTACGAAGACGCGGTGGCCGCGCTTGCCGCATCCGGTGCGGACGCGGTGATGATCGGTCGCGGTGCACAGGGTCGTCCATGGCTTCCCGGGCAGATCGCGCGGCAGTTGGCGGGTGGGGCGACGGAGACTGATCCTGCGCTCGACGTGCAGCTCGGCTATCTGCGCACACTCTACGACGACATTCTTTCGCATTATGGCGCGCGTATCGGGTTGCGCCATGCCCGCAAGCATCTCGGCTGGGGCCTTGATGTCGCTGAAGAGGGCGCAGGTGCCGGCATCACCGCATTGAAGGAATGGCGCGGAAAGATCCTAACCAGCGAGCGGCCCGATGACGTTCATGCCTTGCTCGATCAGGCTTTCGATTCCTTTGCACGGAGCGCGGCAGCATGAGCGTCGCGGCGGACGAACGAACGACCAACGGCATCAGCGAAGCGATGCTGAACGCGCTGCCTAATCCGGTGATGCTGGTCGCGCCTGACGGACGGGTGGCCGATGCCAATATGGCGGCGGAAGCCTTCTTTGAAACTTCGATCCAGCACCTCAAGCGCCTGTCGCTGAAAGACTTCATCCCTTTCGGCAGTCCGCTACTCGGGCTGATCGAACAAGTCCGCCGCGAGGGCAATGCCGTCAACGAATACAAGGTCGATCTCTCGACGCCACGCATCGGCGCTGATCGCCAGGTCGATATTCACGTCGCGCCTCTGCCGGAGCGGCCGGGGCATATCGTCGTCATGCTTCAGGGCCGCACCATCGCCGACAAGATGGACCGTCAGCTCACCCATCGCAGCGCCGCGCGATCGGTCACCGCGCTCGCCGCGATGCTCGCGCATGAGATCAAGAATCCGCTCTCGGGCATTCGTGGCGCGGCGCAGCTTCTGGAGCAGGCCGCGACACCCGAGGATCGCTCGCTGACGCGGCTGATCTGCGACGAGGCCGACCGTATCGTAACGCTTGTCGATCGCATGGAGGTGTTCGGCGACGAGCGCCCCGTCGCGCGCGGGCCGGTCAACATCCACTCAGTGCTCGATCATGTGAAGCGGCTCGCACAGTCCGGATTCGCCCGCAACATCCGTTTCATCGAGGATTACGATCCCTCACTGCCGCCGGTGCTGGCCAATCAGGACCAGTTGATTCAGGTCTTTCTTAATCTGGTGAAGAACGCCGCGGAAGCGGTGGCCGATGTCGATGAGCCGGAAATCGCGCTCACCACGGCCTTCCGTCCCGGCGTGCGCCTGTCGGTCCCCGGCAAGGCCACGCGCGTGTCACTGCCGCTGGAGTTCTGCGTCAAGGACAACGGCCACGGCGTGCCGGACGATTTGCTGCCAAACCTGTTCGATCCATTCGTGACGACCAAGCCGACCGGCAGCGGGCTTGGCCTCGCACTGGTCGCGAAGATCGTCGGCGACCATGGCGGCATCATCGAATGCGAATCTCAGCCGCGGAAAACGATCTTCCGTGTGCTGCTGCCGATGTTCAACTCAACCCAACCCCACAGCGACGGGGAAGCCGCGGGAACGGCCTCCAGACGCGATAGCGCCACATGAGGAAGATCCATGCCAGCAGGTAGCATTCTAGTCGCCGACGACGACACCGCGATCCGCACCGTGCTCAATCAGGCGCTGATCCGCGCCGGATACGAAGTGCGGCTTACCAGCAACGCCGCGACGCTGTGGCGCTGGGTGAATCAGGGTGAGGGCGATCTCGTCATCACCGACGTGGTGATGCCGGACGAAAACGCCTTCGACCTGTTGCCGCGGATCAAGAAGCTGCGGCCGAACCTGCCGGTCATCGTCATGAGCGCGCAGAACACTTTCATGACCGCGATCCGCGCTTCCGAGCGCGGGGCCTATGAATATCTGCCGAAGCCCTTCGACCTGAAGGAACTGATCGCGATCGTCGGCCGCGCGCTGGCCGAGCCGAAGGAGCGTCCGGGGGGGGCTCCGGATGAGGGCGAGTTCGATTCCATTCCGCTGGTCGGCCGTTCGGCCGCGATGCAGGAAATCTACCGCGTGCTGGCGCGGCTGATGCAGACCGACCTCACCGTGATGATCACCGGCGAGTCCGGCACCGGCAAGGAATTGGTGGCGCGCGCGCTGCACGATTACGGCAAGCGGCGGAACGGGCCGTTCGTCGCCATCAACATGGCTGCGATTCCGCGCGATCTGATCGAATCCGAACTGTTCGGGCACGAACGCGGCGCCTTCACTGGCGCCAACACCCGCGCCACCGGCCGCTTCGAGCAGGCGGAGGGTGGCACGCTGTTCCTCGACGAGATCGGCGACATGCCGATGGAGGCGCAGACAAGGCTGCTGCGCGTGCTGCAGCAGGGCGAATACACCACCGTCGGCGGCCGTACCGCGATCAAGACCGACGTACGGATCGTGGCAGCCTCCAACAAGGACCTGCGCATCCTGATCCAGCAGGGTCTATTCCGCGAGGATTTGTTCTTCCGGCTCAATGTCGTGCCGCTGAGGCTTCCACCTCTACGTGAACGCATCGAGGATCTTCCCGATCTTGTCCGGCACTTCTTCGCGCTGGCAGAGAAGGACGGTCTGCCGCTCAAGAATCTCGATGCCCAGGCGATGGAGCGGATGAAGCAACACCGCTGGCCCGGCAACGTGCGTGAACTTGAAAACCTCGCGCGCCGCCTAGCTGCGCTGTACCCGCAGGATGTCATCACCGCGTCCGTCATCGAAGGCGAGCTTGCCCCGGCTGCTGCCGCCGGAGCCGCCTCAAACGGCGGGCCGCAGAAGGTCGAGAATCTCGGCAATGCGGTCGAGAGCTATCTCGCTGCGCACTTCGCAGGTTTCCCGAACGCGCTGCCGCCGCCCGGCCTATACCACCGGATTTTGCGTGAGATGGAGGTTCCGCTGCTCACCGCCGCCTTGGTGGCAACGCGCGGCAACCAGATTCGGGCCGCCGATCTCTTGGGGTTGAACCGGAATACCCTGCGCAAGAAGATCCGCGACCTCGATATTCAAGTCTACCGCACCGGCTAGGTATCCCCCGGCCGGGGCATTTAGCCGTTGGATAGGGCAAATCCTCTCTGAGTGCGCCTAGGAATTGTCGCAATTCGGCAACATTGTGATATGAATGCATCACTGATGCGGTAATGCCGCATCTGTTTATCTCCTCTTGCATCATCGGGCATGACCGCTTCGGAGACTTCGGCCTCGATCGAACCCCGCTTTGCCGAGCCGCAGGGCAGGCGGCTGCGCTGGCTGCTGATGCCGGTCGCGGTCGCGCTAGCGTTGATCTCCGCGTTCCTGACCTTCGTGGTGCTGACCGGCCTCACGCCGATCATTCCGACCCACGGGGTGGTGATCGGTTTCCTTCTTATCAACGCAGCCACCATCCTGCTGCTTCTGCTGATCATCGGCCGGGAAATCTGGCTGGTGATCCAGGCACGGCGGCGGGGGCGGGCGGCGGCGCGCCTCCACGTTCAGATCGTGGCGCTGTTTTCGGTCATCGCAGTTCTGCCAGCCGTGCTGGTGTCGATCGTCGCCAACGTCACGCTCGATCGCGGCCTCGACCGATTGTTTTCCGGCCCGACCAAAGCGGTGATCCAGAATTCGCTGACCATCGCCAATGCTTATCTCTACGAGCACGCCCAGCTGATACGCGGCGACGTGCTCGGCATGGCCAACGACCTGAACAACGCGCGACCCCTCTGGGATCAGGACCGCCAGAGCTTCCGCAACGTGCTGACCCAAAACGCCAGAGCACGCGATCTACCGGGCGCGATGATCATCGACAAGGACAGCAATGTCCTCGAGACAGCCGCCAACGGCATCACCCAGACCTTCACCACCCCCGCGCCGGATTTTCTCAAGAACGTCACTGAGGACGACCCGCAGATCGGTGTCTTCATCCAGCAGAACTATGTCGCGGCGGTGATCCGGCTGCGCGCGTTTCAGGATACGTTCCTGTATGTGGCGCGGCTGCTCGATCCGCGCGTTGTTGCACAGTTGCGGCAGACCCAAGCGAGCGTCGCCGAATACAGCGAGCTTGAATCGCGCAAGCTCGGCATTCAGGTCGCCTTCGCTCTGATGTTTACCGTGATCGCCCTCACGGTGCTGATGTCGGCGGTGGTGATCGGCCTGAATTTCTCGAACCGTCTGGTAGCGCCGATCCGGCGTTTGATGAGCGCCGCCAATCTGGTCTCGACCGGCGACCTGCACGTTCAGGTGCCAGTTATCAAATCCGAGGGCGATCTCGCCAACCTCGGCGAGACCTTCAACAAGATGACGCAGGAGTTGCGCACCCAGCGCGACGAGCTTGTGAGCGCCAGTAACATGATCGACAGCCGCCGCCGTTTCATCGAGGCGGTTCTGCTGTCGGCAAGCGCAGGCATCATCGGCGTCGACAACAACGGCATCATCGGCATTCTCAACCGCTCGGCGGAAAAACTGATCGGACTTGTCGAAACCGAGGCACTGAATCACCCATTATCGGAGGTTGTTCCCGAACTGAACGACTTGATGGAGAACGCCAAGAGCGGCTCGCACCGCCTGTTGCAGGGCGAAATCGAGATCAACCGCGCAGGCATCGCACGCAACCTGTCCGTCCGTGTCACGGCCGAGCAGTCAGGGCAGGCACAGGAAGGCTACATCATCACACTTGACGACATCACCGAGCTGGTATCCGCACAGCGCACCTCCGCGTGGGCCGACGTAGCGCGGCGCATCGCCCATGAAATCAAGAACCCGCTGACGCCCATCCAGTTATCGGCGGAACGCATCCGCCGCAAGTTCGGCAAGACCATTGTCGAGGATCGCGCAGTGTTCGATCAGTGCACCGACACCATCGTGCGGCAGGTCGACGACATCCGACGCATGGTGGACGAGTTCTCCAAGTTCGCGCGAATGCCGAAGCCTGTGATCGAGGGCGAAGACGTCGCCGATACCGTACGGCAGGCCGTATTTCTCATGAGGGTCGGACATCCCGACATCGATATCGAGGCCGATATCAGGCAAGAGCCGATGCGGGCCCATTTCGACCGCCGGCTGATTTCGCAGGCCCTCACCAACATCATCAAGAACGCCACCGAGGCCATCGGCGCGGTGCCACCGGAAGAACTCGGCAAGGGACGGATCGACGTCACGGCCGCGCAAGAGGATGACGATATCATCATCGATGTCATCGACAATGGCGTCGGCCTGCCCAAGGAAAGCCGCGCGCGGCTGCTTGAGCCTTACGTGACTACGCGCGAGAAGGGCACCGGCCTCGGCCTCGCCATCGTCGGGCGCGTACTCGAGGATCACGGCGGCAAAATCGAATTGAACGACGCCTCAAACATCAGACCGGGGCAGAGGGGCGCTTGGGTGAGACTGCGCTTTGCCGTCTTGGGCCGCCCGAAAGACACAGACGTAAAGACCAGCGATACGCCACAAAAGACAGAAACAGCGGAAGCAACCCATGGCGAATGACATTCTAATCGTTGACGACGAAGCCGACATCCGCGACCTCGTAGCCGGCATCCTCGACGATGAGGGGTATAAGACGCGAACCGCGCGCGACAGCGACACAGCACTTGCGGAAATATCCGCTCGCCGGCCGAATTTGATCTTCCTCGATATCTGGATGCAGGGCAGCAAGCTCGACGGGCTGCAACTGCTCGAACAGATCAAGAAGGATCATACCGATGTGCCGATCGTGATGATCTCCGGTCACGGCAACATCGAAACCGCTGTCGCCGCGATCAAGCGCGGCGCCTACGATTTCATCGAGAAGCCCTTCAAGGCCGACCGGTTGGTGCTGGTTGCGACGCGCGCGCTGGAGAATTCGCGGCTCAAGCGCGAAGTTCGCGAACTGAAGCAGCTCGCGCCTTCCTCCGGTTCACTGATCGGTAAATCGCCCTGCATGAACCAGTTGCGCCAGACCATCGACCGAGCAGGCAAGGCCAATAGTCGCATCATGATCGTGGGACCGTCGGGAGCAGGCAAGGAGTTGGTCGCGCGCACGCTGCACAATCTGTCGAGCCGCGCGTCGGGGCCGTTCGTGGTCATCAACGCCGCCGCAATCACGCCGGAGCGGATGGAAGTCGAGTTGTTCGGCGTCGAACTGGCCGACGGCGAGACCGGCCGCAAGGCGGGTGCCCTGGAAGAGGCGCATGGCGGTACGCTGTTCATCGACGAAATCGCCGATATGCCGCGCGAGACGCAGAACAAGATTCTGCGCGTACTGGTCGATCAGACCTTTCAGCGAGCGGGCGGCACGACCAAGGTGAATGTCGATGTCCGTATCATTTCGTCCACCTCGCGCAATCTGGAGGCAGAGATCGCGGAAGGACGCTTCCGCGAAGATCTCTATCATCGCCTTTCAGTGGTGCCGATCCGGGTGCCGCCGCTGGCCGAGCGCCGCGAGGACATTCCAGAACTCGTCGATTATTTCATGGACCAGATTTCAAGCACCACGGGCCTGCCGAAACGCAAGATCGGCGAGGATGCGATGGCGGTGCTGCAATCCCACGTCTGGCCGGGCAACGTGCGCCAGTTGCGCAACAACATCGAGCGCGTGATGATTTTGGCCGGCGGCGAACCCGAGGCGACGATCACGGCCGATATGCTGCCGCAGGACGTCGGCTCGATGATTCCGGCGATGCCGACCGGCGTGAACGGCGAACACATCATGGGGCTGCCGTTGCGCGAAGCCCGCGAGGTGTTCGAGCGCGACTACCTGATCGCCCAGATCAGCCGCTTTTCCGGCAACATCTCGCGGACGGCGGAATTCGTCGGCATGGAGCGGTCCGCGCTTCATCGCAAGCTCAAGGCGCTGGGAGTCGGCTGACCAATGGCGCGCATTGCTTACGTCAACGGCAGCTATTGCGATCTGCGCGATGCAGCCGTCAATATCGAGGACCGTGGCTACCAGTTTTCCGACGGCGTCTATGAGGTCTGCGAAATCCGTAACGGGTCGCTGGTCGATCTACCCCGGCACATGGCGCGGCTGAAGCGTTCGCTCGGCGAAATCCGCATCGCGATGCCGATGGCTGAGGCCGCGCTTGCGACAGTGATGCATGAGGTCGTTCGTCGCAACCGCATCCATTACGGCCTGATCTATCTGCAGATCACGCGCGGCGTCGCGCACCGCGATCACGCTTTTCCATCTCCCGCAGTCAAGCCCAGTCTGACGGTCACGGCGAAAGGCCTCAACTTCGAGAGGAACCAGGCCATCGCGGCCAAGGGCATCGCTGTCATCACGGTGCCGGAAAACCGCTGGCCGCGCGTCGACATCAAGTCGGTGTCGCTACTGCCGAACGTGCTCGCCAAGCAGCAGGCCAAGGAGCAGGGCGCCTACGAAGCGTGGTTCGTTGGCCCCGATGGTTGTGTCACCGAGGGCTCATCCAGCAACGCATGGATCGTCACCAAGTCCGGAACCGTGGTCACGCGCTCGGCCGAAAGCGGCATCCTGCCCGGCATTACCCGCGCCGTGCTGATTGAGGTATTGGCCGCCCTTCAAATCCGCCTGGAGGAACGCCCCTTTACACCCGCGGAGGCCCATGAGGCTGCCGAAGCGTTCGTGACCGCCTCCACACAGATTGTCATGCCGGTGGTGAAGATCGACGGAAAGCTGATCGGGACTGGCTCTCCAGGGTCGATTGCCCTGAAACTGCGCGACCATTTCCATGGTTTTTCGACGTTTTCTTGAGATTTTTGGCTGATTTAGGCTGTTCTGCCTACGATGTGGCCTTGCCTAACCTTTGGGCCTGCCCTTTAATCGCAGCGCAACACCCGGAGGGGGATCTCAGGGGGTGCGTCCGTCTGCAAGAATGCAGGCGGGAGACAACAAGAAACAGCTACGACTGCGGAAAAAATAACAATGGCAGCCGACCGCGCACAGAATCTGCAAGACACTTTCCTCAATCACGTTCGTAAATCGAAGATCCCGCTGACGATTTTCCTCGTCAACGGCGTCAAACTGCAGGGTATTGTCACTTGGTTCGACAATTTTTGCCTGCTGCTGCGGCGCGACGGTCATTCGCAGCTTGTCTACAAGCACGCGATCTCGACCATCATGCCGGGCGCTCCGATCTCGCTGTTCGAGGGCGGCGAGGACGCTCCAGCTTGAGGACCTTGCTTGGACCCGCATAGTTTCAGCGGGGCAGCCGACCGGCCGGGGGGGCAACCGGCACAGGGACGAACGGCGAGCCGGGTGCTCGTTGTCGGCCCGTATCGGCGGTTGCGCCGTGGCGGCGCCGACCTCGTATCGAACAGCAATGACGCTATCCGCGACCCGCAGGCTCGCCTCGATGAAGCCGTCGGACTTGCCCGGGCGATCGATCTCGTTGTCGTCGAAGCCCTGATCGCGCCGCTATCCGAGATTCGCCCGGCGACCTATCTCGGCACGGGTAAGGTCGAAGAAATCCTCGGCCTGATCAAGGCGCACGAGGTTGAACTCGTGGTGATGGATTGTGCGCTGTCGCCAATCCAGCAGCGCAATCTGGAGAAGGAGTGGAACGTCAAGGTGCTCGACCGCACCGGGCTGATCCTCGAAATCTTCGGCCGCCGCGCCAAGACGCGTGAAGGCACGCTGCAGGTCGAACTCGCGCATCTGATCTATCAACGTAGCCGCCTCGTGCGGTCATGGACGCATCTGGAGCGCCAGCGCGGCGGCTTCGGCTTCATGGGCGGCCCCGGCGAAACCCAGATCGAGGCCGACCGCCGCATGATCGGCGAGCGCATCACTCGCATCGAAAACGATCTGAAGAAGGTGCAGGCAACGCGGCGGCTGCATCGCGCCGGACGCCAGCGTGTGCCGTATCGTGTCGTCGCTCTTGTCGGCTATACCAATGCCGGTAAATCGACGCTGTTCAACCGCCTGACGCGCGCGGACGTGCAGGCTGCCGACATGCTGTTCGCCACCCTCGATCCGACCTTGCGTGCGCTCAAGCTGCCGCATGGCGGCAAGGCGATGATCTCCGATACCGTGGGGTTTATCTCGGACCTGCCGACCATGCTGGTCGCGGCCTTCCGCGCCACGCTGGAAGAGGTGATCGAGGCGGACGTCATCCTGCACGTCCGCGATATTTCACACGAGGACGCCGAGGCGCAGGAGCGTGATGTCGATCAGGTGCTGCGGCAATTGAACATCGACACCGACTCCGGCCATCGCCTGATCGAGGTCTGGAACAAGATCGACCGGTTTTCACCGGAGGAGCGCGAAAATCTCGCACGCATCGCCGCGCGCCGGCCGCCGGAAAGGCCATGCTTTCTGGTGTCGGCGGAGACGGGCGAGGGCGTCGAAGCACTGCTGGAGGCCATCGAGGAGCGGCTTGCCGCCACACGGATTACACTCGACCTTCGCGTCGACGCGACCGATGGCGCAGGCATCAGCTGGATTCACCGCAATTCCGAGGTGCTCGACAAGCATCTCAATGAAAATCATTTCGACATGGTGATCCGCGTGGATGAGACCAAGCGCGATCTCGCTATTGCGCGTTTCGGCGCGGTGCCGCGTGAACAGGACGACTGAAACTAGCCGCCACTCCCGTTTTCACGGGACTTTGCCTCGCACCATAACGTCTCCATGTCATCGAGCGTTGCCTGCTCGAACGGCATGCCCCTCTTTAACAGCTCCTGCTCGATATAATTGAAGCGGCGCTCGAACTTCACATTGGCCCCACGCAGGGCCATGTCCGGATCGACCTTGGCGTGGCGCGCGAGGTTGACCACAGCAAACAGAAGGTCGCCGGTTTCCGCGACGATTTCCTTTACGTCACCGCCATCAAGCGCGGCTTCGATCTCATCGGCTTCCTCACGGATTTTGGCGAGCACCGCGCGCGGATCGTTCCAGTCGAAGCCGACCGTGCCTGCTTTCTCCTGAAGTGCGAGGGCGTGAGCCAGCGCAGGCTGCCCGGATTTTACCGAAGCCAGCAGAGAGGGCGTTCCCTCAGGCTCCTCGCCGCGACGTGTGGCGCGCTCGGCTTTTTCTTCAGCCTTGATCCGTCCCCAGTTCTCCTTCACTTCGGCTGGCGACATGCGACCCGCCTTGTCGCCGAACACATGCGGATGACGGCGGACCATCTTGGTGACGACGGCTGATACCACCTCGGGGAATGCGAAAGCACCTTGCTCTTCCGCCATCCGGGCATGGTAGACGACCTGCAACAGGAGATCGCCCAGTTCCTCGCGCAGATCGGCGAGATCGCCACGCGCGATCGCATCCGCTACCTCAAAGGCTTCCTCGATGGTGTAGGGAGCAATCGTCTCGAACGTCTGCTCCAGATCCCACGGACAGCCGCTAACGGGCGTTCGTAACGCGGCCATAACTTCAAGAAGAGCGGCAATGTCGGTTGGGTTCGACGGCGGTTTCATGGGTCACCGGAATGATGGCAGATACCTTTCTATGCCGGATCGGTCAGCATTCGCCCAGCCTCAATCCTGCGTTCAATCCCGATATTCCACGGTTGGCGGGGCCCATTCCGGATGATAGATCGAGCCATGGACAAAACACCCGAAAACGCCGCGCTGGTGCTGTTTTCCGGCGGGCAGGATTCCGCGACCTGTCTCGCGTGGGCGCTATCCCGCTTCGCGCGCGTCGAGACGCTCGGCTTCGACTACGGCCAGCGCCATGCCATCGAGCTGGAATGCCGGGCAACCCTGATTGAAGGCTTCAAACGGCTCAAGCCTGAATGGAAGACGAAGCTCGGCGAGGCGCACATGCTCGCCATTCCGACGCTGGCCGAAATTTCGGACACTGCCTTGACGCGTGACATCGCGATCGAGATGGAAGAGGGTGGCCTGCCCAACACTTTTGTGCCCGGTCGCAACCTTCTGTTCCTCACCTTCGCGGCCGCACTCGGCTATCGGCGCGGGATCCGTCATATCGTCGGCGGCATGTGCGAGACGGATTATTCCGGCTACCCGGATTGTCGGGATGAAACGATAAAGTCACTGAACGTCGCGCTCAACCAAGGCATGGGCCGTGACTTCGAGTTGCACACGCCGCTGATGTGGCGTGACAAGGCACAGACATGGGCGCTGGCGCATGAGCTCGGTGGCGAGGCGCTGGTCGACCTGATCGTTCAGCATTCGCACACGTGCTATCTTGGTGAGCGTGGCGCGCTGCATGACTGGGGTTACGGCTGCGGCGAGTGCCCGGCGTGCCGGCTGCGCGCCGCAGGATGGGAAAAATACAAAGCCGCCTGAGCAACCTTCTCAACGCGGATGCTTGGCTGCGTAATAGCGCAGCATGTCCTTGGCGATCAGTTCTGTCTCGGAGCGACGCCCGAAGAAGAAGACACCGCTTGCCGCATCGGATTTAGGGCCGGGCTTCGCAAAATAATCGATGAATCGCAGCCAGAAGAACGGCAGCGCCACGAGCGTTGCAATCCGGGTATTAAACCCAAGCGACAGTACGACATAGCGGATCGACCAGAGCAGCGCCTTGCCCGCACCGCCCACAGCACCGGAATCGATTTCCTCGAAACGTCGAAACAGCCAGCGATGGCCGCTCAAGGTGAACCGCGTGAAGTCATAAGCTTGTTCGTGAACCTGCTGGATGAATGGCGTATCGGCATAAACGATACCGCCAGGCTTCAGCACGCGATGGATTTCGTCAACGACGGCCGATGGATCCAGCACATGCTCGAGAACCGCCTGAATCCAGACGGCATCGAAGGTCTGATTCTGGAACGGGAGAAAATGCCCATCGGCCACAACGTTCGTGTTCCTTGACGCATAAACATCGGTGCCGACGATCTGGATGCCTTGCGTGTTATAAAGCGGGTCGGCGCCGGAGCCGATCGCGCCGCCGCCGATCACAAGCACGACAGGCCTTCGTGTTTTACGTTCGAGAATCCGGACCATCTCTTTCGATTTCTGCGGCGTGACGGGGTTCGAGCCGGTGAGCATCCGCCGCAGGCGGAGCGCATATCCTCGCCCTGTATCATCCCGATCAAAGGCCGACCCGCAATCGTCATCATAAGCGGCGCGTTCAAAAATGCTGTGCTCGAAATCGATGAGAACGGGCTGGCCCGCGGCGCGGGGAAAACCCGTTTTTGAAAACACGCAATCTGTTCCGGAACAGCGGATAGGCGTTTCATTGAGATGGAGTTCCGAGTGACAGCGCGGACAACACAGCAAACGATCGATGTCGACCATCAGACCTCAAACAGTATCCCAGCATGAATGCGCCTCGCAGGACAACATCCCAGCCAACGCAAGGAGACGAATCGGGTTCTGGAGGCGATAGCCGCTAGTTCAGTCCCTTGAGCTTCTTGCAAGGCGTTGCGGATGTCGATGATATTTTGACGATATCGAGGATCGACCGGCTCAGTTTCAAATCCCGCTTGGTGAGGAAACGAAGTGTGGCACGCGGGTTGGATTCGCAGAATTGCGACAATGTGGCGGCGGTTGCCGCAATCGTATCCTGCTTGGGTGTCACTGCGATGCCGCCATCCTTGAGGATGTAGGCATTCTTCACATTGGGCATCACTGCTGTGGTGGAGCAAATCTTGAACAGATTGGCATAGGCCGCAACCGGCATTGCCAGATCGCCTGCCATGCCGCCCAGCAGATACTCCCGGCTTCGCATGCAACCGTCGGCCGCCAATACCGACTGGCAGCCGATGCAAACTGCAACGCACGCAACTAGCAATCTTCGCATGGCTCAATGCACCAGAGGATGCCGCGCATCCGCCGCATCTTCAAACATAGGTGCCAATCTGATCGGTCCGTCTCCGGACGACGGGTGAGAAAGGGGGGTATAGGGCAGACCATAGGTTTCGCCCGCACATCGGCGCCACGACATCTCATGGGCGTGCATCTTCGCGGCATTTGCAAGATCAATCCGCAAGCCGCTGTCGAGAACCATCCGAGAAATCGCGCCGGCCACGGCGTTCGGCTCTGCTTCCGTCAACAGGCCGGTCGTTCCATTCATTACTGCATCGGGAACGCCGCCGATTGCCGATGCCACGCTTGGCAGCCCGCAAGCCGCAGCTTCCAGATAGACAAGGCCAAATCCCTCGACACGGCCCGATGAATCTGGCGTGCCGGTGAGGCAAAAGAAATCCGCACCGGAATAGAGATCACGAATTTCCTCATCATGCAGGGAGCCCAGCAGGCGAATGTCGCATGGCGATTGATCGACCATATCGCGAAATTCCTGGACGTAGTCGGATTCGCCCGGCGGGCCGACCACCAGCCATGTGACGGAGTTGCGAATGTGATCGGGCAATCGCTCAAGCGCTGCGAGGGTCAGGTGATGCCCTTTGCGACGGGTGATGCGGGCAACCGTCACCATTGCGATGCGGCTCGATTCGATTCCATATAGCCAGCGCGCCCGCGACCGGCGTTTGAGCGGGCCAAACCAGAAATCGGAGACACCGAGCGATACTGCATTGATCTGCGCCCGGCTGACCGGAAAGCGGTCGCAGAACAGGTCGCGGGTAAATCCGCTGTTCGCGACAATCTCCGCGCGGGGGCCGAACACGCCAGTGCCACGAATGGCAAGCCGCTTGAGCGGCGTCTGAGTTTCGTTGATCTCCGTCCCGTGTACGGTCATCATCATCCGGCCGTTGATCTGATGGCGCGACATCGCCACGGGAATGAAGAACGGCCAATCCGCGGCATGAACGATGTCGTAATACGACTTGGCGGTTTCAGCGTGGACCAGTCTGACCTTGGCTGGCAGATCGCGCATGGAATGCAGGCCGCCATGAAACCGCGACACCTTGAACGGAAGATCGCTATCATCCGTTGGTTCGCCATAATCCGGCGCAACGACGGTAACATCCGCGCCAAGCTCCCAGGCTGCGGCGGCGATCTCGCGCGCATATGTGCCGATTCCGCCATTCGCTGGCGTGAACTCGCTGGTCAGCAGTAGAATTTTCACAGCAACCCCTCGTGACGTTGCGCCATCACAAGCGGATGGCGCGCGTTCTGGATTTCCTGGTGATAATGGAACACGCGTGCCAGTTGAGTGCCCGGGGTGAAGTTCTCGATCGACGCAGCGACCGTTTCCGGCTGCATCTCGCCGCTAGCGATAAGATCCCGGACTGCAAGAAAACGCTCAACAAGCACCTCCGTCATATCGTCCGGCGATCCTTCACGCGGCACCAGATAACCACTCGTGCCGTCGTGAATGACCGACTCGAGCTGCGGCAAATGCACCGCGACGACCGGACGGCCGACGGCAAGCGTCTCAAGCACGCAACGGGGCATGCCTTCGAATTCCGAAGTTAAAATTCCCGCATGAGCTGATGCGATGGTTGCCGCCATTCCGATGGCGTCCTTGAACCCGTGGCGGGTGGTGATGTCCGCGATGTCCTCAAATTCGGCAAACCGGGTTGGATCGCTGGTCCCGACATAGTGAAATTCCAGGTTTCCGTGGAGCCTGTCGCGTAGCCGCGCGATGGTCCTGAACATCAGGGACGGCTGTTTAAACTCGTCGAGACGACCCGCGAAGATCACACGAAACGGTAGGTTGGTCGGGGAGAACGGCTGTGGTTGGAAGATGTTGGTATTCACCCAAGTCCACAGCGTATCGATCTTCCCCTTCTGGCTCGGATAAGTCTTCTGCAAACGTTCGGTGATAAACGGATTGACGCAAAGGAATTTCTCGCTGGTGGCAATCGCGAACCGCTCGCCCGCATTGTGCACGAACGAATATTTGCGCAACAGCGAATCCATTTTCAGTTTCGGCGCGCCTTCTCCATGCAGCATTTGCACGAAGGGCAGGCGCAGGATGACCGGAAGCCATGAAAATTCCACACGCCGCAGATCGATGCTACATTTCCGTGCCCGGATCAGGTGTGCGATCGTCCGGAAATTCCGCAACAGGGCCATAAAGAACTGACCGGTCAGCGACGAACGGATGGTTTTTGCCGCTTCGCGTGCCTGCTCGTCGGAGTAGCGCAAGATCGGCATGAAATCGAACTGGCGGCCACGGAAGGACAGGCGGCGAATTTTTCCGATTTCAAGATCGCCGATGGAATCGACGCCGATAAACAAAAGGTCCGTATCCGATGGATGAAACGTGATGAAATCGCGAATGTAGGTTTCCAGGCCGCCAACCTTCTGGCCGCGCGGGTCGAACGGATGGATCAGACAGATCTGATAACGGCGGCGAGTGTTTCGCGCACGTTGGGCAAGGGTCACGTTTGATGTCATGCAGCCGTCCTTGTGCGCGCACTGATGATTTGAGGGAGCGTCTTGACGAATAGCTTCGGAACGACCGCCACGCATTTGGCGTAGCGCAGCCCGAGGCGTCTGGGGTTCTTCAGCATTCGCCATGCCCATTCGAGGCCGATTTTTTGCGTGATTGCCGGTGCGCGCTGCTGTGTTCCGGCAATGAAGTCGAGGCCCGCGCCGATACACAGAAAGCCCGTGCCGTCCAGCCGGTCGAGGCAACGCGCGGCAAACACTTCCTGTTTTGGCGCACCGAGCGCCAGAAAGCATAGCCGCGCTCCCGAGCGTCGAATGCTTTCAATGGCGAAATCTGCTTCCTGCGAGTAGGGATCGAAATCCGGCCCAGGCGAAAAGAAACCCGCGAAGCGAATACCCTTGTAACGCCGCGAAAGAGCCTTCGCGGTCTCCGCAAGCGTGACATTGTTCGAGCCGAGCAAAAAAATAGACAAGTGCTGTTTTTGCGCTTCCGCGCAGAGCGGCTCGATCAGATCAGCGCCGGTGGTGCGCTGGATATGAGTTCCAAGAAGTCTGCTCAATATTACAATCGGGAATCCGTCCGCCGTCACGAACCTCGCACGACGATAAGCGTTGCGAAAATCGGCGCGCCGTTCGAGTTGAACCACATGATCGAGGTTGAGCGTGCAAACAGAGAATTTTTCTCCGCGTCGCGCCGCATCGATCACGGATGTCACGGCATCCGGCATCGATGGAACATTGATGGAGACTCCATCAACGGTGAGATTGTGACGCGAGCGCGCCAAAGACGTGTCCAACATGTCGATCCCCTGATGACGATTTGTCGGTACGCGCGCACGAACACGCGAGAGCGTGAACAAACATCGAAGATCGATCTCGATGTTCAACGTCATCAAAATGGACCAATGCGACGCAAGCGTGGCGATGCTCGAATAATTTTTCCCATCACATCAGGAGAAGCATTCATGCAACACGTCACGCGACGCGATACAATCGCAACACTCTCTGGTGCGTCGATTTCCTTATTGTGCGGAACAGATTCACGCGCATCCCTCGCAGAGAGCCTTGGTGATGTTGCCAAAAGCAAGAATGTGATGTTCGGCGCGGCCGCAAGCGGCGCAATCGATCACGACATTGGGTATCGTGATCTCTACACATCGCAAACACGTATCATCACAACCGATACTGCCTTGAAGATGGGCAGCATCGCGCCACAGCCGGGCGCAAAGCATTTCGAAGCAGCAGATAAACTGTTGCAATTCTGCACGACGAATCGCATTCCCATGCGCGGCCACTGCGTCATCTGGAACGAATGGGTTCCACAATGGGTGCGCAACATGTCGACCGACGAGCGGCGCTCATTTTTCGACCGCTATATTGAGGAAGTTGTTGGCCGCTATGTCGGCAAACTGCAATCGTGGGATATCGTCAACGAGCCATTCTGGCCCGGCCACAAGGCACCTGGCGGGTATCGATTGGGCCCGTGGTATGATGCGTTTGGAACGGATTATATCCGCCGCGCTTACGAGCGCGCTGGCACCGTCGACAAAACCACCAAATTCGTCCTCAACGAAGCGCAAACCGAGCGCGACGATTCTCTCGGGCTCACGGTGCGCGCCGGGTTGCTTGACCTCGTCAAGAAACTGAAAGATTCCGGCGTACGCCTCGATGTCGTCGGCTTGCAGGGTCACTTGCAACCCAAATACCCGCACGACCCCGCGCGGTTCATCGACTTCGTTTACAAACTCAGCGAACTTGGCGTCGATATCTACATCACAGAATTCGACGTCCGGGATGATACTTTCCCGGATGACGTCTCCGCTCGCGACGCCATGGTTGCAAAGACGGCGGAGGCTTTTCTCGATAACGTTCTCAAAATTCCTCGCGTCAAGGCGGTGATCGCCTGGGAACTGGCCGACAATTATTCCTTCTATACCGATATCGCCAAAAAGAAGGATCCGTCCGCCACCCGCATGCCGCGACCGTTGCCCTATGACGCGAATCTACAGAAGAAGCCTCTCTGGTTCGCGATACAGCGGGCATTCGCTAACGCGAGCAAGGCATGAACTAACTCCGCAAGGGTTGATGCGCACGGACGATCCACAACTGAAACAGACTTCGCGCATAGAAAACGGCAAGCGCCGCAGCATAGATGCCGGCACCAATCGCGATGTGGAAGGCAAGGCCTGCGAAATTTGTCGCCTCCGGGAGGCGATGCAGCACGACCATCATCAGGACGGTCGCAATCCCGGATCGCAGAAGGTGTGACACCGGCAGCGTCAGGCCGAATTTCGTAAAGCCAATAACAAAACTGACCGCGGCGGCGGCGCAGGCTGACCCCACCGTTGCCGCTGCGGCGCCGACCAGACCCCAGCGGTGGATAAAAATCACGCTCAGAGTCACGGTAACGGCCGCATCGATCGACGATACCACCACCATCAACCGCGTCCGGTTGTGCAGCAGAAACACCTGATCGCCAAAATGGGCACGGAGGTTGCGGATAGAGCCTGCCAGCGCGGATAGCGGTAAAATCGCCAGCGTCGCCGTCTGAAACGGAGCCGCGATCAGCAGGTGCACGATCTCTACGCGAAGCGAGTATATCCCGGCAATGCTCGGAACCAGGATCGCGAACAGAAGCGCGCTGTTGTCCACGAGTTGGTCCATGGCGGCTTTGCTGCCGCCTTGTTCCATATGCTTCACCGCAAGCGGAAAAGCCGCTGCCGTGACCAGCATGGCGGCAACCGCGGCGGCGCGCTGGCCGAGCCCGTAGCCGACGGCGAACAAACCAGCCGCGGCAACACCCAGCATGTCATTGAGGATGAAACGCGATGCGTTGAGACCAACCCAACCCAATCCGCCGCCAATAATGATCGGCACGCCATAATGAAGAGCGTGGCGGAAAATCTCGCGATCGATCGGCCACAAGCGAGTGCTGTATCCGATGAACGGTAGCACGGCGATTGCGGCAAGAAGCTGCATCACGAAATATCCGGTCAGCGGCCATTCCGGCATCGGGCCGAACAGATGGATCAGAAAAAGGCCGAGCAGCAATCCGGCTGAGGGGCCGACAATTTGCTGGATGGAGTAGATTCCGATCTGGTGACGAGCCCGTGCGCGCTCCCCAATATAGAGGTTCAGCGTTCGCGAGATCACGTAACCGACGCTGGCGGCGAGGAGGAATGGACTCGCATCGGGCGCGATGACGACCAGCACCACGCCGACCATCGCAAGGCTCTGCAGAACCATCGAGACAAGGATGACGAAACTTTCCGTCGCATAGAATCGCTGCTCTTCACCCGCACTTTCATAACGCCCGAAGAATCGAAGCGCATATTGGGACCACCAGGACAAGAAACCGATCTGCAGCAACTCATGCGTCGCCGTCACCAGTGTGATAATTCCGAGCGTGTGATCGCTAACGACATGCGTCCAGACGATCATTGCCAGAAGCTGGAACAGCGGGCCGATCACCTGGGCTGGGAGATAAAGCAGGGTGTGTCGCAACAGCATGGTCAGGCTCCGACCCAGCGTCGCATCGTGCCAGGAGCAAGACGCCTGACGCAGACGAGCAAAAAAGCGATCAGGATCGCTGTCGCTGCAAACGTGAAGACAAATCCAGCAAGCGGCGTGAATCGATCGAAGGCGCCATGATCACGCAGGAACATGACAATAAAAATGTGCCAGAGATAGATGAAGTAACTGCCGGAACCGAGCATTGCGAGCGCAACCGATGCTGGACGCCAAGTGAGAAGCATCAAGGCGGCAAGGGATGCGTATCCGAAAAATGCCAGTGAGTCATAGTCGGCATCGTCGCCGATCTTCCACAGCCGGGCGCCAGCATAGATCACATAGGCAATCGCGGCAGCGGCCAGCAACAGCGCCTTCCGCTCCCGCAAAGTTTCGTCGAGCCGAAATGTTCCGGCCAGCAGCCCCAAAGCAAGAAATGCAAACCAGAACGGGATGTCCCGCATCCGCACCTCTTCGATGAGGGAAGGCGAGAAACCTACTTTTGCAAGTAACGGATCGAGATAGGCGCCCGTCAAAAGGCCAAATCCGATAGCTGCGATCAGCAACATCGCAAGATTGTCGCGGCCGTCTCCCAATAGCTTGGCGAGCTTGAGAACAAACCAGAGAGCAACGGTGCAGCCGACGTACACGAACACGTAGTAATACACGAATACATAAGCCAATCCGAACCTGGCAAGCGTCACATGTAATCGATGATCCATGTTTGGATTATGCAGCGCCATGTAGACACAGGCGGCCACGAACGCGATCGTGTAGGGAATCATCGCCGTCATCACACGGCGGCCCAGCGGAATATGTGTCTTGCCTGTAGACATCATGCCTGATGCAAAGAGAAAGATCGGAACGCATGGCCGCAACGCGGCATCCAGCATGATCGTCCAGCCAGAGACGACCGGTTGGGGCAGGGAATGAATGCCTATCACCATCAGGATCGCAATGCCGCGCATGCTGTCGATCGTGACGTCGCGTGCTTTGGAAGCGGGCACTGTCACGGCGTCAGCCCATGCTGCGGGATTGCTTGCTGCCGGCACCATTTTCACCTTTCGGGGGAGTTCCAAACGATCAGCGCGTGGCAACGGAGCTATTTCTGAGCGTCGTTGCATCACGCGAGCGCTTGCGTGCCATCCGTGCAATCAGGTCAAGGACAGCGTCGCGATCCGATGCTGCCAGATTTTTCCACCGCGCCAGATTGTCTCGCGCCTGCCGCGCATGAATTCGCCTCCAGTCCCTCGTCGCAACAAGGCGTGCAATACTCGCTGCGGCGGCGTTCGGATCAGTCGGATCGATGAAGATTCCTGATTGCCCCAGAACTTCCCGAAACACATCAGCATCCGGCGCCACAATCGGCAGCCCGCTATATTGAGCCTCGAGCAAGGGAAGCCCCAGCCCTTCATCGTGAGACGTGCAGATAAAGATATCCGCCTTCTCGAGAAAATCCGCTACACCGGAGACAGACTGATACCCGTGCAATGTGACGCCCGGTATTTGCTCGAGTTGACTCCAATCTGCCCCCCAACCGCGCCGGCCGATGATATCCAGCGTGGCTCCGGTAAGTCCCTGAGCACGAAGCGCGATTAGAATCCGCCCAGCGGCAATAAGATTTTTCCGCGGCTCGACAGTGCCGAGCGCAATGAGCCGGATGGACGAAGCATCCACGGCGCGCTCTGCACGCAGATCATCGGAAACATTAAACACGTTTCGTACGGACGGGCGGTAGAGCGTGATCTCGGCGTCCCTGCGGCTGTATTGCCTTAGTCGTTCACGCGTCGTCGCTGAGTTGGTCAAGAATCGTGGATAGCTCTGCAGTGCCAATTTGAATGGCGCGGCCATATAGAGCCGCGCGCGGCGATTGAGGTCGGCGCGGCGAGAAATAAGAAAATCGTCGTGAAAATAGGGCAGAACGCGCGATGCAAATGGCCTCAGAAAGGGGCTTGGTGGGAACCCGGGGCACAGCACAATCGAATCCGACGCTGCGAGCTTCATCGGAATCTCCAGCGTCTGCCGTATAATCATCTGTCTCGTTCCCTGCGCCGTCACAGGAACGATGGGTAGCGGCGCAAGAGCTTCTTTCGAAAACAGCTCAAGCGTGATTCGCTCAAGACCGGTCACATGCCTCCCAAGATGAGTATGATCGACGTAGATGGTCATTGGGCAGACCTCATTGCATTCTATGCGCCAGCGCAAAGCGTGGCGACGCTCTCTTTCTTTGGAACTGACGGTTATCGATTAGTCGCCACTCCTTCGGCAGAAGCAGTGCGATCAGAGCGACGAATTGAGCCAATTGAATGTTCTTGGATGAAAAGCTGACGGAGCTTGCTGCGATCATCAGCATCAACAAATAGATCGGCCATACGCCGCGATCCGATCTGCGTGTCAGATCGATAAAGAAGCACAAAAGACCGACCGTCATCAGAACGGTGTGAACGAGCCCGAACTGGGTAATGCACGATATCCAGAAATTTTCGATGCCATAGTTCAACCCGAGCTGGGATTGAAGAGCGGTGATCCGATCCGGACTGGCGCCGAGAAGGAGTTCCATCCAGTCGAGGTAAGAAAGCAGATGCAGCGTCGCGAATCTTGCGAGAGCACTACCCTTGTCCGACGAAAACCGCAGCAACATCTTGTCGAAGATTCCGGAATCAAAGGCCACAAACGCGGCGCCCGCGAGCAATGAGACAAGGCACATGGCCGCGATGATACCGAGCAGTGACATCTGCTCCCCAAAGCCGAAGCGAAGGCCTTTCCAGCCGACAAGGCATGCCATTACGACGAGCGTCGTCATCAAGGCCGTCCTGCCGCCGAATACCATCAACGACACGAAACAGAACGCCATGATCGGCAATCTAAGAATCGCAGGAAGGATCGCAGGCCGCACCACCAGCACCATGACGTAAGCAGCGATCAAGCCGGACGCAGTCAGAGGATGACCGAGCAGGGCGGATGAACGCCATTCACCGAGCACCGGGATATTGCCGACCGTCAGCGGAAACAGCCGATGACCGGAAAAATATTCATAATATCCGAGCGCGACATTGAGCAGAATGCCGGCATGAAACACCCAGGCTAGCACGCGCCGCTGTGAACTCGTCAGTTGCCAGACGACGAGACAGATCATCGGCGGCAACAGGAAGGAATCGATAATTGTCGTAAAGGGCCGCTTCAGAATGACGATCTGAAAGAACAGCGCAATCCAGCATAGAAACAGAACGATCGTCAGACGGGCCTTCGCAAGGCTCGACAACAGGTCACTGATCGGATTGCCGTGGCGGATCAGACAGAGAAAGAAAGCCGCAAAAACACAATAGCTCGCGACATGGACCTTCTCCAGAAAAATGCCGCCGCTGGTGACATAGTGCACCTTCAGGTTGGTCAGCATGGATGACGAAAGACAAAGCAGCGCCACCACAGCCAGCAGCATCAGTCCAACGATCGCGACCTCGATCAACGCGTGGACCGTGGACGACTGATCGACGCCCGGCCTGCTTAATCCGGGATGCGCAGAGCGAGGAAGGGCGATTGCACTCACTTGGCCACATTGCGCAAATACTGTGGGACGCGGCTTCAATGCGCGGCCCCACCTGCCGCGGCCACAGAAGCTACATAGGGCTTCAAATAAGCCGAACTGCGATAGTAGTCGTAAAAGCGCAGGCGGCTGAGATCGACCTGCGTGAGAACCGTGCCGAGGATCCGGTCCGATACCGGCTCGAGCAGTTCCATCATATGAAGCAGGACTTCCTTCGGCGTCTGGTCCCACGCCAGTGCGAGCACGATACGATCAGCCAACTCCGCAAGCGCGCGTCCATCCACGAGCGGGATCAGCGGTGGCGAATCGATGATGATGAGTTCGTAGTGAACACGCAACCGATCGAGAACGGTTGCGATCTCTTCGGAAAACATCAACTCGGTAATGGTGTTGTCATTGTCGCAAACAGTGGCCGGCAAAATCGACAGGCCTGAACTGCGGTCGAACAGAATCGCCCGCTCAAGCGGAATCTCTCCGGTCGCGACTTGCATCAGGCCGGCACTTGCGCGTGGGCTAACCGCGCGCGTCAGCCCCGGATTGCGCAAGTCACCATCGATCAGAAGCGTTTTGACACCAAGCGAGGCGAACGACAGCGCCAGGTTGGAGGCGAACGTCGTTTTTCCCTCGCTATCGAGCGCGGATGTCACGAGCACGACTTTCGCGGATTGTGTCCGCAGCACGCGCTGAATGGACAGCCGCGCCGCACGGACTGCTTCGGCAAAAAAGGTGCCGGGCTCCTCGATGGCATAGCGCATCAAGGGCGGCTGCAGGGATGGCGGCAGCAGCCGCATGATGGCGGGATCATAGCCCTTGAGATCGAAACGCCCGCGCTTCGCACGGCTGGCAAGTTCACGCGCGCCGATCCGGGGAATGGCGGCAAGCGCCGGCACGCCGGAAATCGCTTCGGCCTGTTCCAGCGTCTTGATGCGGCTGTCGAGATAATCGAGCAGCAATGCCAGAACCACCCCGCCTCCGCCACCGAGAACGATGGCAAGCCCCAGGATCAGCAGCGTCTTGGGGGAGGAGGGCTTGAGAGGAATGGAGGCCTTCGTGACGATGCGCGAATCCGGCATCTCCAGGCTTTCCTGCGAAGACGTCTCCTTGGCACGCGCCAGGTAGGATTCATAAAGCGTGCGATTGGCTTCAGCCTCACGCTGCAATTCATGGAGGCGGACCTGAGCTTGCCCGGATTCGCTCGAAACGTTCTGCAACTGGTCCAGACTGTCCTGCAGCGATTTCTCGCGCGATTTCGCCACGTCGTAATCGTGTGCCGTGCTTTGCAGGATCCGCTTGATCTCCTGATCGATCAACCGCTGCGTATCCTTGAGCTGCGCGTGCACGCTGGCCACCAGCGGATGACGGGGGCCATATTTGCTGGTCAGGTCCGCCTCATTCTTGGCTATGTCCGCATATTGTGTCCGCAGCTTGGTGATGATGTCGGAAGAAATAGCCGCATTGATGCCGCCGGGATCGTTGCCGGATTTGGAGAGTTGCTGCACCTGCTCGAACTTGGCGCGCGCCTCGGCCGTTTCGGAGCGTGCCGAGATCAGCTTGTTGTTCAGATCGGTGATCTGCTGGTCATTAAGGGTAACGCCCTGGGAGACGGCAAGGTTATTGGCCGCGCGGAAATCCTCGACCGCTTTTTCGGAAGCCACAACGCGGGCTTTCAATGAATCCAGTTGCCCGTTCAGCCATTTTGCAGCGGTGCGCGTCACGTCGAACTTCGCGCGAACCTGCTCTTCCAGATAGGCATCCGCAATCGCATTCGCGATCAGTGCGGCCTTGCGGGGCGACTTCGAGCTGACATTGATATCTACCAGAAAGGTCGTTCCCTGACGGACGACCTTGAGCCGCTTTTGCAGCAAATCAACGGAACGGGTCTGCGCGGCATTGTCCGGCGCCGCCTCATGGCTTTCGCTGCTGAACAGGCTGCCAATAACGCGCTTGATCGGATCAAGAAACCCGGGCTCGGGAGAGAATTCTTCATCTTCAGTCAGTTTAAGTTTGTCGACCACGCGCTGAAGCGTGGCAACCGACTGGATAAGCAGGGCCTGACTCTCGATGGTCGCATCATCGGTTCCGTAATTCGAAAGAACAGGCTGCGTTGTATCAGTAACATTCGCATGCCGCGGATCGACAACGACCGTCGATGTTGCGGTATAACGCGTGGTGGCCAGCAATACGTAGAGCAGGGCGATACCGACAAACGAGGCCGCCACATAGGCGATGACTCCCCCGCGCCGGCGAAGAATGCGCCCGATCTCACGAAGATCAACGGCCGGACCCGCCGCGTCTTCGACACCCATGCCGATTTGTTCCACCCGGGGAGCGGCGAGTTCATCAGAATTGCGCTGTAACATTGATCCCCACCAGATGTTTTTCGTAGCTGAATGCTGGAATGTCGCTCTTACGGTCGGTGTAGCGGTGATAGACCGAGACCGAGGCGAAGCGATTAAGCATGTATTTGATGCGCGCGTCGGTCGACGTGACCGTGTCTTTTCTTGTCTGCCCGAAGAACTTATCGTTCTCGTATCCGCCGGTCAGCGAAATCACGACGTTGCGCAGCAACTCGTAATCTGCCCCTACCTGGAACGCGTTGGCGAGCACACCGCTGGAACTGGTGTCGGATGTTTCCGTCACAAGCTGCTCAGCCTTGGCGTGAATGTCGAGCAAGCGGGTCGGACGCCACAATAGGCTTGCATGATATGATGGACCCGAGATCGTGCCGATGGTGGGATCGTCAAAGCGCTGGCTGACATAGCCGCCGCCGATTTCGCCGCTCAGCAAATTCGCGCGTCCGAGCGTTATGCCGGAGAGAGCACGGTAACCGTCGGAATCTAGCCTATGACCCGGCGTGCCGCGAATCTGTCGCTCGTTGCCCTCAAGCGCCGCAAACCAGCCAAGAAATGGAGAGAAGGCATAATCGAGCCGGCCGTGAACGGTATAGATCTGGCCGTCGCGCCCATCCTGATTGATGGTGCTGCCGTCCTGTGCGCGCGTCGACTGATAGTCGTAGGATTTGACACCCATACCGACGGAAGCTGCCAGCCGATTGAATTCCTTGCGAACGGCGACATCGCTCGAATACAAATTATACGGCGTCGGCGCGACTGCATTGACCGGCGAACTGAGCGTTCCGACACCCTCATTCAGATGGGCAACCTGAAAGCTTCCCAGCACCTTGAGGTCGCGGGCAACGTCATACCAGCCACTCCCTTTCAGGCTGATGTTGTTCTGATTCAGGCTCGAGAACTGGCCGTAGATCATCGATTGCGCATCGAGCTTCAGATCGATGCCATGCCGTTCCCACAGCGTGTGTGCTCGTAGCGTCGGCTCAACGACGGCCGCAAAATCCGAATTCTTTGTCGTGTTCGAGGAAAAGACATTGCTGTCGAAGAACCCGCCGCTGGTGAGCGCGGGATTGATCATCCATGAACCATAACGAATGCCGACAGGCTCGTAGCCGGGCTGCTGTCTCTTTTTCACCGGCATATCCTCCGGCGGAATCGGATCGGTGCTGTTCGGATCGCGAAAATCCGGAAGCGGCGACGCCTCGAACACCTGAAGGGCGTTCCAAGGTGGCGCCACCGTGTCAAAGTTGAGCGGGACGGCCTGAGCATGAGCATGCGAGACGAACAGCAGGAAGAATGTTGCTGTCGTCGCAACGAAGCAGACAGTGCAATCTTCCGAGATCGCCAACAATGCGCGGATAACAGGAGCATTGGAAACCGAACCTGCTCGAATACATTTCATTACTCAGCCCTTGCGGGGAACACGCTACAGATCGCCGTCCACGTTTATGGACGGCGTTACGCCATCATGCAGTAACTGGTGAAGCGCTTGTGTCAGACGTCTCATTTGCCATGAGATGATTCCTCGCTGACAAATCTCGTTCTTAACGCACCACGCCAGAGAAAGTTTTCGCGGTGCGGAAGAAGATTACGGCAAAAGGACGAGAGTATGGCCACACGAGGAAACTCGCGTGACAATGTAAGATGCGCGCACGCGCATTAGAAATATCGCTCCGGGATACGAATATTATCGCCGGGATAAACAAGAACAGGCGCGTTAAGCGTATATTCTTCCTCTCTGCCGACGCCTGCGCGGCGCAAATATACTTTGTGTTCGTTGGCGCGATAGGTGAAACCACCTGCAGCGGCAACAGCGTCCATGATGGTGAGGCCTACCTTGTAGGGATACTCGCCGCTGTTCTTCACTTCGCCCAATATGTAGTAGGGACGATAGGTCGCGACATCGACATTGACACGAGGGTCGCGCACGATGCCTTTCGCAAGAGCGGCACGTATAGCGCCTTCAAGTTGTTTGGTGGTTTTTCCGACAGCTTGAACACGCCCTGCCAACGGAATTGACACGCTGCCGTTGCTATCAACTTCGTATTCGCCGGTGATGTCCGGCTCGCCATACACCTTGACGCGGACTTTATCGTTGGGACCCAGAAGGTAAGGGCCGGAAGGCGAGAAGGATTTTTCCGCTTGCACGGCATTCAACGCAAAAAGAGAAAGAACAAATGCCGCGAAAACGAACAACGTCATTCGCGGCAAAGAGATGCGGAACTTCATCATTTGTCTCCGAGCATTGGGAAATGAACGGCGACAGTTACCGGGCAAATTTTGGCAAAACCATGTGAAGCACGGTTCCCCGCTACAACACCACGATCTTCGATCCCTCGATGGCAATGCAGGTAAGAATACCGGACATCCACGCGCCGGTATCGATATTTATTCTGTTCGGCAACAACTCGGGATGACGAACCGGTGTATGCCCATGCACGACAAGCGGCCCATGGCTTTGTTTGAAGCTCAGGAATTCATCACGAATCCAGAGAAGGTCATGCAGGGATTGCTGCGCTAGCGGAACGCCGGGACGAAGTCCCGCATGAACAAACAGGAAATCTCCGCAAGAAAAACTGCTGTGGAGACAATCGAGGAAGAGGCGATGAGCTTTTGGGAAAAGGCCAAGGAGACGGCGGCGGATTTGGAACTCTGAGGCACTCATGTCTGTTTGCGACAACCCGTAGGATTCCAGTGTCTGCCAGCCCCCAACATGCAGCCATGCATGAAGCCCGGCGGGATCCGCGAGAAATGTTTCCAGTAGCGCCTCATGATTACCGCGCAGGCACATTGCACGCCTTTGAACAACTCGCCATGCAAGCGCTTCGATCACGTCCTTCGATTGAGGTCCGCGATCGATATAATCGCCAACATAAACCTCAAACACATGAGCGATAGGACGGCGGGCAATATCTTCCTCGATCCGCCCAATAACGTCATTCAGGAGGTCTGCGCGGCCGTGAATATCGCCAACGGCATAAATCCGTGTGTCAGGCGGAAGAGCGGGATTCGAAAACCTTGGCTCGACCAGTTCGTGCTGACGAATCACTGACGAGTTCCAATGCGCACAAGGAATGGGCAGATCGTCTGCCGACGATAAACGGCAGCTAGAAAAAGAAATAGCGAACCGCAAAAGCAATCACAATCCAGGCCACGATGTTCGCCAGGATCAGTTGATTTCGTAATTTTCGGTCGCGCCCTTCACTCAAAGGCGGCCCATCCATCTCATGAGAAAGCATCACAGGCTCTCGTACTGTCGATGGAAACGAAAGCGACTCGTCCGCTTCTTTCTCTCTTGGAAGTCCTGTCATCGCTTTCGCCGCCGCTTTCAAGGCTTGACACTCACATTCTATAATAAACAGCGCTCATTAGCTTTCAGTGAACGAGAATTATCGACGTCGAGCCTTTCGGTTCGAACATAAGATGCTGCATGAGGCGCCACTCCCTTAAAATGCTTCCAGCATCACGCTGAGCGCATGACCGGTGCTGCAATTTCGCAACGGAACGATTCTGTGTTTCGCGTAACGCGCTCTCCTCAAACCAAAATTTTCGCAGTGCACGATATCGCCCATGTCGCGACGCAACGATGTCACGATCAATTACATCGCTCGCCGTAATTTACTCAAGAAGTTACGAAAACTTTTAATCCAAGTTGATGTTTCGAATTGCTCGCGCCGCCTTCACTTCGCAGTTGCGAGCATCTCACAGAGAATCACGGAGATCCTGAGCGATGGTTTCGACCGCTACGGCCCGTTTCGACGATCAGGACAGCAACGTCGCCTCCTTATGGAAGAACAGGCGTTACATCTCCGCGCGCCCCGTCGAATATGTCGGCCACGGCACTTACAGAGCAAAACACTCAAGAAGGCTGTCCCGGCGAGAACCTGCCGCAGCGCTGTCCAAGCGCGCCTTCGACATCACAGTGGCAAGCCTGACGCTGTTGTTCTTCGCGCCGATGCTGATCGTCATTTCGATCGCCATCAAGGTGAGCTCGCCGGGGCCAATCCTGTTTCATCAATATCGCTACGGATACCGGAACCGGCGCTTCAGGATTTACAAATTTCGCTCGATGCGTACGGATTTGGGTGACCGTACAGGCGTGAGGCAAACCGTGCAGGGCGATCCGCGTATCACGCGGGTAGGGCGAATCCTGCGAAAGACCAGCCTCGATGAAATCCCGCAACTCCTTAATGTCATCCGAGGCGATATGTCGCTTGTCGGTCCGCGCCCGCATGTACCGGGCATGCTGGCTGCCGACGTCCTCTATGAGGATCTGGTGCCTTATTACTTCCAGCGACATATCGCGCGTCCCGGCATCACCGGCTTGGCGCAAGTGAGCGGCTGCCGCGGCAGCACGGCGGAAGCCAGCAACGCGATTTCGCGGATCGATTACGACCTCGAATACATCGAAAAATGGTCCTTACGCATGGATGTCGCCATCATCCTGCGCACGGTGCGCCGCGAGTTCATCTCCGGCAGCGGCTACTGATCGAACCTTTCACATTCTCGGTTGCAGCAAAGAGGGGGCGGATGATGACGCCAACAGACAAACTTATCGTGCCTGTACTTCTGTCCGGGGGCACCGGCTCACGGTTGTGGCCACTTTCCCGGGAGGCCTATCCCAAGCAGCTTCTGTCCCTTCTCGGCGAGAAGACGCTGCTTCAACAGACGGCGATGCGAACTGCCGATAAAACCATGTTCGCAAGCCCGATGGTGGTAGCCAATGCCGAACATCGCTTTGTCATTGGCGAGCAGTTGCGCGAAGCGGGCATCGATGATGCCAAAATCATTCTTGAGCCGCTGGGACGGAATACCGCTCCAGCCGTGGCTGTCGCGGCGTTGATCGCGATGGAACGCAGCCCTGACGCCATCATCCTGGCGACGCCGGTCGATCACTGGATTGGCAATCGCGCAGCATTCCTCCAAGCGATCGAGCAGGGATTGCAAGCCGCTCAATCCGGCAAATTGGTGCTGTTCGGCATGCGCCCGACCCATCCGGCGACCGGGTTCGGATACATCCGCGCAGGCGAGGAGTTCTCAAAGGACTCCCACATCCATGCAGTCTCGGGATTTGTCGAAAAGCCTGACACGGCGACGGCCGAGGCCTATCTGTCGGATGGCAGATATCTGTGGAACAGCGGCATCTTCCTCCTGCCAGCACGGCAATTGATTGAAGAATTACAGGCGTATGCGCCGGAGGTTCTGGATGCCGCCCGCAGCGCCATCGCCGATGCAACAACGGATCTCGATTTTCTTCGCCTCGACGAGACGTCATTTGCCCGCGCGCCATCGATCTCGATCGATTATGCGGTGATGGAACACACGAAACACGGTGCCGTCGTCGCCGCGGATTTCGAGTGGAACGACATCGGAAGCTGGTCGGCGCTCTGGAGCGTCACCGCCAAAAATCCTGCCGAGAATGTCGAGATCGGCGATGTCGTCGCGGAGGATTCCACGGGATGTTATCTGCGCGGGGAGGGGCCGCTCGTGGCCGCGCTCGGCGTTGAGAACCTCGTTGTCACCGCAACGCCGGATGTCGTGCTGGTCACCACGCGCGGCCGCGATCAGGATGTCGGCAAGCTCGTCCAGCGCCTCAAGGCGAACGGGCATCAATCCGCAACACAGACGCCGAACGTCCATCGCCCATGGGGTTATTATCAATCGATCCACGCTGGCGAGCGTTTTCAGGTAAAACGCATCACCGTCAATCCGGGCGCCAAACTCTCGTTGCAGAAACACTATCATCGCGCCGAGCACTGGGTCGTCGTCAATGGCACGGCAATCGTAACCCGCGACGACGAGGAAATTCTGTTGCGGGAAAACGAATCGATCTTCGTTCCGCTCGGTTGCATGCACCGGCTCGAAAATCCGGGAAAGGTCCCCCTTAACCTCATCGAGGTGCAGTCCGGTGCCTATCTCGGCGAAGACGACATCGTGCGTGTTCAGGACATCTACGCCCGTGTCTGAGGCAGCGAAGAGAATTGAATATGCAGCTCACTCAAGCAACCAAGCGGGCCGTCAAGGAAACATTCCCTGAACTGTGGCTGCGCTGGCATTTCTCGCGGCGGCCGAAATCGGCCGAACGCGAGCTTCTTTATTTGCAAAAGATGATTGCTCCCGGCTCGATCACAGTCGATGTCGGCGCAAATTGCGGGCTTTATACGCGCGAACTCACCAAGCTCTCCAACCGAGTCCATGCCTTCGAGCCTTCTCATGAAATGGCTTCGCTGCTGCGGCGGACTTCGGCGCCAAATACGGTCGTGCACGAAATGGCATGCTCGGACCGGGCAGGGCATACGGCGCTCTTCATTCCCAATGGAAATGATGGGCCGGTCTACGGCCTTGCCTCGCTCGAGCGGCATGACGATACGGACTCGCAGAAGGCCTCGTTTCATTCGATGCCTGTCAGAACCGCGCGCCTCGATTCCGTGGTCGAGGACGATATAGCGTTCGTGAAGGTCGATGTCGAAGGCCATGAGTTGCATGTACTTTATGGCGCATCGGGGCTGATCGACCGCTGCCAGCCAATCTTCCTTGTCGAAGCGGAAGACCGGCATCGCGATCGAGCCACCAGTTCCGTCTTCGCGTTCTTCAAGGAGCGCGCGTATCACGGCTTCTATCTCGAAGATGATCGCGTGCATCCCGTCGAAGAATTCGATCCCGTCCTGCTTCAGAACCCTTCGGCGCTGCAGTCCGATGGAGGCCGCAAGGCAGGGCGCTCCTACATCAATAACTTCTTCTTCTTTCCCTCCTGCATGAACGGCCAGGCCGTCCTGCAAAACGCCATCCGTTAACCCAGCACTAGAGCCGCCGCTCATGCGGCGGCAACCACATCGGGGCAATTCCCAATGCGTATAGCAATGATCGGAGCCGGCTATGTCGGCTTGGTATCCGGCGCGTGTTTTTCCGACTTCGGCCATCAGGTTGTATGCGTTGATACCGATACGGCCAAGGTCGATGCACTCAATAACGGTGAAATTCCTATTTTTGAGCCGGGCCTCGATGAGCTTGTCGAGCAAAACAGGAAGCAGGGCCGTCTGAGGTTCGTCAGCGATATTGCGCTGGCCGCGAAGGATGCGGATGTCATCTTCATCGCCGTCGGCACGCCGTCGCGCCGCGGTGACGGCCATGCGGACCTGAGCTACGTCTATGCGGCAGCCAAGGACATCGCGGCGGCGCTCACCAAGTTCACCGTGATCGTGACGAAATCGACGGTGCCGGTTGGGACCGGCGACGAGGTCGAGACGATCATCCGCGAGGCACGACCCGACGCGGAATTCGCCGTGGTCTCCAACCCGGAATTCCTGCGGGAAGGGGCTGCCATCCGCGATTTCAAGCACCCGGACCGCATCGTCATCGGTACCAGCGATGAGCGCGCCCGGAAGACCATGGGCGAGGTCTATCGCCCGCTTCACCTCAATGCCTCGCCGATCCTTTATACCGACCGGCGCACCGCCGAACTGACCAAATATGCGGCCAATTTCTTCCTCGCCACCAAGGTCACTTTCATTAATGAAATCGCTGACCTGGCAGAGAAAGTTGGAGCCAATGTTCAAGACGTCGCGCGCGGAATAGGGCTCGACAACCGCATCGGCATGAAATTCCTGCACGCCGGTCCGGGTTTCGGTGGGTCGTGCTTTCCGAAGGACACCATGGCGCTGATCAAGACCGCGCAGGACAACGAAGCGCCGGTCCGCATCATCGAGACGGTCGTGGCCGTTAACGATCAGCGCAAGCGCGCAATGGCCCGCAAGGTCGCCAATGCGTTCGGCGGTAATCTGCGCGGCAAGGCCGTCGCCGTGCTTGGCGTTACGTTCAAGCCGAACACCGACGACATGCGCGACGCGCCGTCGATTCCCTTGATCACGGCCTTGCAGGACATGGGCGCCGAGATTCGCGTCTACGATCCGGTCGGCATGGATCAGGCCCGGAAGGTGTTCGAGAACGTCACGTTCTGTGACAGCCCATATTAGTGCGCGAAGGCATCACATGCGCTCGTCATCGTGACGGAATGGGAGCAGTTCCGGGCGCTCGATCTGAAAGCGCTGTCCGCCACGATGGCGACGCCAATCGTGGTCGATCTGCGCAACATCTATTCGCCGGACGAAGTGACCAAGAATGGGCTTTTGTACTGTGGCGTCGGGCGGCCGCAGCCGGTGGCCTATTAGGAACACAGAGGCAGCAAGGCCGGCGGAGAACCTCGACAAGGCAGCGGAACGGGTGGCCTTGGCTCGATCTGCTGCCCCATATCCATAATTCGCATAAGGTATATTATGGAATATATTTATATGATCGGATTTGCAGACAATTCAAAGGATTGGACCAAACAGCTCACACCAACCGAAAGCTACGGCGCCAGTTGGAGCCGCATTCCGTCATAGCCCGGCACCACACCGGCGGGCAGCTTGCTGCGCAGTTCTTCGTAATCGAGATCCGCGTGCATGTTGGTGATGATAGCGCGGCGCGGCTTGAAACGATCGATCCAAGCTAGCGCTTCATCAACGCAGAAATGGCTCGGATGTGGCGTGTAGCGTAGCCCGTCGATGACCCACAGATCGAGGTTTTCGAGCGTCGAAAAGCTCTCTGGCGGAATGCCGTTCAGGTCGGGCGTGTAGGCGGCATTGCCGATGCGATAGCCGAGAGCCGGGATGCTGCCATGCTCGACCCAGAAAGCGGTCAGGGTGACCGGACCGCCCTTCCCGTCGATCATCTCGCTTTCGCCGGCCTCGATGGAGCGACGCTCCAGGATCGGCGGATAGCTGCTGCCGGGCGGCGACTCGAAGCAATAAGAGAAACGCTGGTTGATATCGTTGGCGGTGGATTGGTTAAGGTAGGTCGGAATCCGCCGTTTCTGGTGCATCACCACGGAGCGCAGATCGTCCATGCCATGGGTCTGGTCGGCATGCTCATGAGTCAGGAACACCGCATCGATGTGATCGACATTGGCGTCAATGAGCTGCTCGCGCAGGTCTGGCGAGGTATCGATCACCACGCGCGTGATTCCATTGGCGCCAATGCGCTCGACCATCGCCGAACAGCGGCGACGGCGGTTCTTCGGGTTCAAGGGATTGCACGCACCCCACCCAAGCGCAGGACGCGGCACACCGGCCGACGATCCGCAGCCGAGAATGGTTAGAACAAGGCTCATGCGATGGCGCTGTCCGGACGCGGAACCTTGTCGAAAAACCGGAAGAAATTTTCCGTGGTCTGGCGGGAGATTTCCTCGAACGACACGCCGCGCAACTCTGCCAGCGCCTTTGCCGTCTCGGTGACGAAGGACGGCTCGTTGCGCTTGCCGCGATATTTGCCGGGGGCAAGGAAGGGCGCGTCGGTCTCCACCATGATGCGGTCGAGCGGAATCTCGGCCGCGACATCGCGCACGTTCTGAGAATTTTTGAAGGTCAGAATGCCGGTGAACGACACATAGAGGCCGTGCGCGACGGCTTTCATCGCAAGCTCACGGCCACCGGTGTAGCAATGCAGAACGGCGCGAAAGGGCCCCTTCTCCATTTCTTCGTCGAGAATACGCCCACAATCGTCATCCGCCTCGCGAGTGTGGATCACGAGCGGTAGTCCGGTTTCACGCGCTGCCGCGATATGGGCGCGGAAGCCACGCGCCTGCGCCTCAGGCGAGGAGTTTTTGTAAAAATAATCGAGGCCTGCTTCGCCGAATGCCACAGCCTTTGGATGGTGCGACAACGAGATCAACTCTTCGGCCGGAATCCCGTCTTCCTCATCAGCTTGATGCGGATGCGTGCCGACCGAGAAATAGACATTCGGGAAACGCTCGGCGATATCGCGTAATCCAGCGACGCGCCTTACGCGGGTCGAGATCGTGATGATGCGTCCAACCCCCGCCGCCTCGGCGCGCGCAACGATGCCGTCGAGATCGTCGGCAAAGTCCGGAAAGTCGAGATGGCAGTGGCTGTCGACAAGCATCAGCTTTTGGCCGCAGGATCGGTGGGATCAACGTAACGTGGGAAAACCGGCGTGGGCGGAGGAAGTTGCGTTCCGGGCGCAATCCGGTTAGCGAGCGCTGCAAAATCGCGTGTCTCCGCCGGAACGGCCAGAATATCGAGCATCTTCGTCATCGCTTCCGGCATCGCCGGTTGCGCCAGAATAGCGATCTGACGAACCACTTCGGCGGTAACGTAAAGTACCGTCTTCTGTCGCGCGGGATCGGTCTTCGCCAGCGCCCATGGCGCTTCGCCTGCAAAATAACGGTTGGCTTCGGCCACCACGGCCCAGATCGCATTCAGCGCGACATGAATCTGCTGCGTCGCCATCGCGTCACGGGCCTGCGCCAGCATGGCATCGGCCTGCGCCAGGATCGCTTTGTCGTTATCGCTGAAAGTCCCCGGCTCCGGCACGATGCCGCCATGCTGCTTGCCGATCATCGACAATGAGCGCTGCGCAAGATTGCCGAGATCGTTGGCGAGATCGGCATTGGTGCGCGCGACGATAGCCTCGTGATTGTAGTTGCCATCCTGCCCGAACGGTACCTCGCGCAGGAAAAAATAGCGCATCTGGTCGACGCCATATTGATCCGCCAATACAAACGGATCGACCACGTTGCCGACGGACTTGGACATCTTCTCGCCGCGATTGAACAGGAAGCCGTGCGCATAAACACGCTTTGGCACCGGAATGCCCGCCGCCATCAGGAACGCCGGCCAGTACACAGCGTGGAAGCGGATGATGTCCTTGCCGATGATGTGCACGTCGGCGGGCCAATACTTCCAGTTGGCGGCCTTCTCGTCGGGAAAGCCGATGCCGGTGATGTAATTGGTCAGCGCATCGACCCACACATACATGACGTGCTCGGGATCGTTAGGCACCTTCACGCCCCAATCGAAGGTCGTGCGCGAGATCGACAGATCCTTGAGGCCACCTTTGACGAAGCTGACAATCTCGTTGCGCCGCGAATCTGGCCCGATAAAATCCGGTTGGCTCTCGTAAAGTTTCAGCAGCTTGTCCTGATAGGCGGAGAGCTTGAAGAAATAGCTTTTCTCCTCCACCCACTCCACCGGCGTGCCCTGCGGACCGCGACGCACCTTGTCTTCACCGACGACGGTTTCATCTTCGGCGTAATAGGCCTCGTCGCGCACCGAGTACCAGCCCGCATAACTGTCGAGATAGATATCGCCGCTCGCCGCCATCCGCCGCCAGATTTCCTGTGTTGAGGCGTGATGCGCGGGCTCGGACGTGCGAATGAACCGGTCAAAGGAAATGTTCAGCCGCTGGTCCATCTCCTTGAACCGCCCCGCATTACGCGTGGCGAGTTCGTGCGGTGTCATGTTCTCCTTCTGCGCGGTTTGAATCATCTTCAGCCCGTGCTCGTCGGTGCCGGTCAGGAAGAACACATCCTTGCCATCGAGCCGCTGGAATCGTGCAAGCGCGTCGGTCGCAATCGCCTCATAGGCATGGCCGATGTGCGGAGCGCCATTCGGATAGGCAATCGCGGTCGTGATGTAGAAGCGAGAGCGGGATGAAGTCTCTGCATTCGCCATGCGTGCGAAGGCCTTTCATTGATATCGGTCGGGTGATCCGGCGGGCTCAGGCGGACGCTTCGGCGAGCCATCCAAATACCGAAAACACCAGCGGTTTTCGTTCCAGATTGAATGATTCCGTTTCGCGGGCGGCCTTGCCGACCTTTTCCCATACCTCGGCAAACCGTGCAAGACGCGGCAAATTCGACTGCAATTCGTCGGCGCGGAGCCGCGCTGACAGCCAGCGCTCGACCGTTTCCACGAAAGTCCGCAGTGCGACCCGATCATTAAGCGGCAATGCGTCCCCGAGCGCGTGCAGCGCGCGATGGTCGAGCCGCGGCAGCATGTCGAGCAGGGCCGCCGTGCGCTGTTGCAGGCCAAGCGCCTCGCCGCCTATCAGCATCAACGCATGTGCCACGCTGCCGTCGGCTGCTTCCGCCGCCTCGCGCAATTGCGGATCGGCCGCATCGGACTGCATGGCCTCTGCCCCCGCAGCTATAACCTCATCAACGGACAACGGCCGCAGCGACAGTTTGCGGCAGCGCGACTGGATCGTTGCGAGCACCCGCGACGGCATGTTGCTGACGAGCAGGAACAGCGAGCGTGACGGCGGCTCCTCCAGAATCTTGAGAAGCGCATTGGAGGCGTTGGCGTTCAGCTCATCGACCGTATCGACAATACACACCCGCCATCCCGCAACCGCGGCCGTAGAGCCAAAGAACGAAATGGTTTCGCGTGATTCATCGACGGTGATGACGCTGCGCATCACGCCCTTGTCATTCGCGCTGCGCTCCAGCGTCAACAGCCCGCCATGGCTTCCTGCCGCTATCTGCCGCGCCACCGGATGCGGAGCATCGACTTGCAAGGTCCCGGCCTGCTGCACATCCTGTGACGAAGGATCGGGATGCGCGAGCACGAAGCGGGCCATGCGATAGGCCAACGTCGCCTTGCCGATGCCCTGCCCGCCGCCAATCAGCCAGGCATGCGGAATCTGCCCGCTCTTGTAGGCGGTCAGCAGGGAGGCTTCCGCCGCTGCGTGACCATGCAGGGAAGTCGTCTCGCGCGGATGCGGGACAGAAGGCATATCTGCCTGCGTGCTTCGCGCACTCATGCGCCAGCTCCCACCGATGAGGGAGCCGGAAGACGGCTTTGCAGCGCTTCGCGGATACGTTCCGCCACCTTCGCCGGTTCGGCATTTGCATCGATCACGACACAACGCGCGGGATTATCCGCTGCGATCCGGCGGTAGGCTTCGCGAAGGCTCTCATGGAACGCGAGACTCTCTCCTTCGAACCTGTCAGCCGCCGTCCTACCGCGCCGCTTGATTGCCCGCTGCAGGCCGACGGCAACAGGCACGTCGAGAATGAACGTCAGATCCGGCTCGAGCCTGCCGATGGTCGCATGCGTCAACGCCTGGATAAATGCCGGATCAACCTTCCCCGCCGCCCCCTGATAGGCTGCCGTGGAATCGGTGAAGCGGTCGCACAGCACCCATGTTCCTTTGTCCAGCGCAGGTCTGATGACCTGATGAACATGATCGTCGCGCGCGGCAGCGAACAGCAGGGTTTCGGCATCCGCTCCCAGCAGCTTGCCGACGCCCGACAGCAAAAGGTGGCGAACGATCTCCGCGCCTGGCGAACCGCCCGGCTCGCGCGTCACCAGAGTCTCGATGCCCTGGGACTTCAAGTGATCCGCCAGCATCTGAATCTGCGTGGACTTGCCTGACCCTTCACCACCTTCAAAGGTGATGAAGCGGCCTATGGCGTGATCTTGGCAAGGCGTGGATTTCTCGGCGCGTTTCGCCATGCGTCACAGCTTCTGGATGCCGGAGCGGAACAGACCGATCGCAAGCTCGCTGACGCCATCAAGCGCGCGGCTTGTCATCGAGCCGGTACCAATAGATTGGCCGGCATGCACCGGCACCTCCAATGCGAGATTTCCATTGCGCCAGAGCCTCAGCATGCCGACCTGCTGGCCGCTTTGCACCGGCGCATGAATAGGGCCGGTATAGACAATCCGTGCAAGCAGCTTGTCGTTGCCGTTCTTCTGAACCATCACGCTCACGGGTTCGTCGGCATGAAGCTCGACTGAACCGCTATCGCCGCCGAACACCTTGCCATAGGCAATCGTCTGGCCGGCATCAAACAGCGTACGGGATTCGAAATTCTTGAAGCCCCACTCCAGAAGCTTCTTGGCGGCTGCGGCGCGATCGCCGGAATCCTCAAGGCCATTGACGACGACAATGAGCCGCGTACCGTTCTGCACGGCCGAGCCGACCATGCCGTAGCCACCCTCTTTGGTGTAGCCGGTCTTCAATCCATCCGCGCCATCGAGCGAGCCCAGCAACGGATTGCGGTTCATCTGACGAATCTTGTTCCAGGTGAATTCACGCTCGCCGAATAGCTTGTAGAAATCCGGATAGGTCAAAATGATATGGCGCGTGAGATGAGCCAGTTCGCGCACGGACATCTTGTTGTCCGGGTTCGGCAAGCCGTTGGTGTTGCCGAAAGTGGAGCGCGTGAGGCCGAGCTCCTTCGCGCGCGCCTGCATCCTGTTGACGAAAGCATCCTCGCTGCCGGCATAACCTTCCGCTAGCGCAATGCATGAATCGTTGCCGCTCTGAATCACAAGACCATGCAGAAGATCGTCGATGCTGACCTGGCTGTGGATCGCGGCGAACATGGTCGACGAGCCCGACGGCGCGCCGCCCTTGCGCCATGCGTTCTCACTAATACGATATTCATCGGTCAGCTTGATCTCGCCCTTAGCCAGCGCATGGAAAATGACTTCGGCGGTCATCAGCTTCATCATGCTCGACGGCGCACGCAGCTCGTCGGCATTCTTCTCGAACAGCACGCTGCCGGTCTTTGCGTCGATCAGGATCGCGGTCGGTGCATCGGTGTCGATGCCGCCCTCTTCTTTTTTCACCGCGCCCTGAACGCTGTGATTGGCGGCATGAACCGGGGCCACCAAGAGTCCGGCAGCCAGCAGGAGCGCGCCCAAAACGCGCGTCCCCCAGGCCGCAAAACGGCTCATTTGTCCTGTTATTCCCGCAATTTCGGATCGAGACGCCATGGCCCGGCTTGTATCAGGAGAGGCCCGGTCAAACAACGGAGGTCCGGGAACCGCCCCCAGCCAGCAACCTCAAAAGGCGATCAATAAAGGCCGCGGCCTGCCCCGGGATCGCTGTTCGAAGTTGCATAACCTGCCGCCTGATAGCTCGACCGCAGCTCGGCGCTGTCGGCGACATCGGTTGTCCCAAGGGTATAAGGCCGTTCGGCCGGCAGCGGCACGTCTGCCCGGACGACGCCTTGTGGGGAGGCAGGCATCTGCGGGACGAACGCCGCCGCCGAAGCCAGCCGGATGCTGGATGGCGCAGGAGCCGGTTCGTTGGTCCGCAGCGTCGCGACCAGCATCGCGTCGTCGGATCCCTCCAGCGGGGCCCGGCCGACATACTCCACCCTCACCCGCGCAACGCCATTGCCCTGAAAACCGAGCAGCGTCGCGGCCCGATGCGAGACGTCGATGATCCGGTTGCCATGATAAGGGCCGCGGTCGTTGACGCGGACGATCAGGGACTTGCCGTTGGCGGTATTGGTGACGCGGACGTAACACGGCATCGGCAGGGTCGGATGAGCGGCAGTGATCGATGTCATGTCGAACACTTCGCCGTTGGCCGTGAGGCGTCCGTGGAAGTCATCGCCATACCAGGAGGCCAGCCCCTCGGCGCGATAATGGGTGTTTTCTTCGGGAACGTAGGTACGGCCCGCGACCTGATAGGGCTTGCCGACGCGGTAGGTTCCCCCGCCCTTCGGCACTGGCTGGTCGAAATCGACCACGCGCGGGCTGGAGGGGACTCCGTATTTAGGATCGAATCGGTTGGCGAATTTGCCGGGCGCGCAATTGGCGAGCAGCAGGCACGCACCCGCACCCAGCAAAAGCTGGCATGCACGGCGTGCCGCGTGTTGATTGATCATCCCCATAGACGTCCGTAACTTTGTGGCGCCCCCGCCCGGCACCATCGGCTGCAACGCAGCATAAACCATAGCATGCTCAAGCGAAACGGGGGCTATTGCGTGTGGTAAATTGATCGTTGCCGCCCTTGACTCTGCGATCCCTGAATCTGCGCCTTTCCCGGCGACACTTGAGCTACCTCAAACCCGGGCGCATGCTGGGATATTAGCGTTACGAGCCATGACCATGTCCCCTCTCTCCGCGTCCATCGCCACCGTAATCGGCCCTGACAGCCAGGCGATCCAGTCGCTGTTTGAAGCGCAAGCTGAGGAGTGGCGCAGCAAGGGCGTGAAAGTCGTCGGCCTTGTCGCCGAAGCGCATGCCCTGCCCGATCGGAGCTGCGCGGCGGGTTTTCTGCGCGATCTCACAAGCGAGGCGCGGTTTGCGATGTATCTGGAGACGCCGCCCAGCAACACCTCATGCCACCTCGACGGCAGCGGCGTCGATGCCGCCTGTATGGCGCTGCTCGGCCAGATCGAGACGAGCGATGTCGTGGTGCTGAGCAAGTTTGGCAAGCTCGAAGGAATGGGCGGTGGGCTGCGCCCCGCCTTTGAAGCCGCAGCGGCCGCAGGCAAGCCGATCCTGACCACGGTGTCGGAGAAACACCGCGATGCGTGGGCGGAATTCACCGGGGGCACGACCATGATCCCCGACAACCTTGCTGCCATCCGCAACTGGTGGGCAGGCCTGAAGGCGGGCAAGTCCGTCGCGGTGTGAAAGGCCGGTCATTGGCGGAAGGGGTGGGATTCGAACCCACGGTACCCTTGCAGGCACGCCGGTTTTCAAGACCGGTTCCTTAAACCACTCGGACACCCTTCCTGTCTGGACCGCGTCTGTTTAGGGCACCTGCCAAGGCGGCGTCAACGCGCACGGGCCGCCCCAATCCACTCAAGCATATTTGTTTCCGCGTCCGGAACGCCATCTCTGGCCGGTTATTGGCTAGCCGCCTTCAACTGGAGACATACATATGAAGAAGCTTTTGATTGCGGCCGCCCTGTTATCATTGACGCCGGCCAGCGCATTCGCCCAGGCCGGAACACCCCAAGGCGACACGATCGTTCCAAACCCGCCGCCCGCCGCATCGTCGAATGACATGTCACGGTCGCCGGGTGCGGGCATGCCGAATGCGAATACGGACAACAGAAGCATGACGACCGGCGCGGCGACCGGCAAGCACGCGAAGAAGCATAAAAAGAAAAGCAAGACGCCCGCGAAAGGCATGTGAGCGCTGCGTTTCAAGCTTTCCGCGGCTGGATCGATTTTACAATCGATCCAGCCGCGCATTAGCTCATGCAAGCCACAACAGCCGCTCGACCGGGACCGTCACATCGACCGCATCGCCGATCTCCATCAGCGACAAGCCGGAGCGGAACGGCGCATCGATCCAGATATGGCTCGACCCTGCCTTTACGCCGTAGCGGATCGTGCTGCCGAGGAATTCCCGCTCGACGATCTCGCCCGGCATCGACGGATTGCCCGCGCCGGATTGCCCCTTTGACGTCAGCGTTGTGTCCTGCGGACGAAAAACCGGTTTCGCATTCGGCTTCACATCCACACCGTTCGGCAACGGCAGCAGAATGCCGAGGTCCGATTCAAAACCCGCGCTCGTCATCCTGCCCTCGACGACATTCGCCGTGCCGAGAAACTGAGCGACAAACAGATTGGCCGGATGCTCGTACAATTCCGTCGGCGTGCCGACCTGCTGAACCTTGCCTTCATTCATGACCGCGACGCGATCACAGATCGTGTTGGCCTCCTCCTGATCGTGCGTCACGATCACGGTAGTCAGCCCCAGTGATTTCTGCAGCGCGCGCAATTCACGGCGCACCTGTACACGCAGCTTGGCATCGAGATTCGACAGCGGTTCGTCGAGCAAAAGGATTTTTGGCTCGATCGCGATCGTGCGCGCCAGAGCCACGCGCTGTTGCTGGCCGCCAGAGAGTTGCGACGGGCGACGGTCTATCTGGCTTGTCAGGCCCACAAAACTCAGCGCCGCTTCCACGCGCCGCTTGATCTCGGCCCGCGGCAGACGCCGCTCGCGAAGGCCGAACGCGACGTTATCGCCGACAGTCATATGCGGCCACAGCGCATAGGACTGGAACACCATGCCGACATCGCGCTTCCACGGCGGAAGATTCGAAATCTCCTTGCCACCGACCACAATCCGGCCATGCCGTGCATCGGCAAATCCCGCGATCAGCCGCAACAGCGTGGTCTTGCCGCAACCGGAGGGACCGAGAAGTGCGAACAATTCCCCCGGCTGAATATCGAGATTGATGCCGTCGAGAACAACGTTATCGCCATAGGCCGCGCTGATGTCGTCGATCTTCAGATCGAGTGCCTTGACCGCCAATCCGGGGTGCTGGGTGTTCGTATCTGTCAAAGGTGCCCCCTATTCATTTAGCGTGCTGCCGGCCTTGGTGCGGCGCTCGCGCTCAATTACATACTGGGATGCGACGGTGCTAAGTGCGACAATCACCACGGCGATAACGCCGAGTGCCGCACCGGGTCCGCGGCCTGCAGCCGACTGCATGAAAACGTAAAGCCCGTAGGCAAGAGGCGCATCCTGGTTGGCTTGAACCAGCATCAGCGTGGCGGACAATTCGACCGCTGCGGTCGCAAAGCTCGTGATAAAACCCGCGACGAGACCACCCGTCATCAGCGGCACCACGATGCGCCGCACGGTACTTGCCTTGGTGGCCCCCAGATTTTCCGCGGCCTCCTCAAGCGAAGCCGAAATCTGCTGGAGCGCCGCGTAGCAAGCACGAAGCGCATAAGGTAGACGCCGGATCGCCAGCGCGATCACGATAACGATCCAGAGCGACGCCAGCGGCGTTCCATCCCACAGGGGGATGCCATAGAACGCGCGCAGATAACCTATGCCGAGCACGACGCCGGGGATCGCCAGGGCGGCAGTCGCCAGAAGATCGAGGCCGCGTACCCCAATCAGTTTCGTCCGCAACACGAGATAGGAGATCGCCGTTCCGATCACGATATCGATCAGGCCAGCCAGCGAAGCATAGAGCAGCGTATTCTTGATGTAGATCGAGCTTTCGCCGAACACGCGCGCATAGTGCGCCACGGTGTAGCCATCCGGCAGCGGCGAGAACGACCAGATGGTCGCAAACGACAGCAGCAACAAACCGAAATGCGGCGCCAGCACCAGCAGGATAATGAGCGTAAGCACGACATAAACCAGCGCCATCTCCCACGGCCGCAGCTTGCGCTTGGCGATGCCGCCGCCACCGCGCTGGGTCGTGGCATAATCGATGTTGCGCGTGGCGAGAGAGGAGACCCACATCGAGGCGACCGAGGCCACGATCAGAACCACGGAAATCACATACCCCATGGGATCGGCGATGCCGATCGAGGTGACGCGCAGGTAAGCCTGCGGCGCGAGCATGTCCTTGACGTTCAGCAGGAGTGGCGTCGCCAGATCGTCAAACACCTTGACGAAGACGAGAGAAGCGCCCGCGACATAGCCGGGCAGCGCGAGCGGAAACACGATACGCCGGAACAGGCGGAATCCGTACGATCCCAGATTTTGCGCCGCCTCCTCCATCGAGCGGTCGACGTTGCGCAATGCCGCAGACAGATTGATGAGGATGAAGGGAAAATAGTGGATCGACTGGACGAAGATGACCCCGTTCAGGCCCTCCATGAAACCCAGCTTGAAGCCGAACCAGTCGTCGAGCAGCAGATTGACCGTGCCGTTACGGCCGAAAAACAGTTGCAGCGCTACTGCACCGACAAACGGCGGCATGATGAGCGGAAGAAACCCCAGTATTTGGATCAGCCCCGTGCCGCGAAAGGCAAATCGTGATGTGAAGTAAGCCAGCGGCATCGCCAGGATCGAGGCACCGACCACGGCCATCGCCGAGACGTAGAACGAATTCCAGAACGACCGGATGAACAGGTCTGTTCTGAAGAAATCGATGAAGTTCGCGAACGTGAAAAGACCGCTGCCTTTTTCCGTGAAAGCCACCCAGACGACGGTCGCAACCGGCCAGACCAGGAAAGCAAGCAGAAAGGCCAGGATCAGCAAGGAAACGCTGACCTGGCCCCATGTCGCACCATTGAGGACGCGGGACAGGAATGTCCCGCGCCGGTTGTTATGGAGGCCAATCGCCGTCATGCGTGCGCGACGACTACTTGGCGAGCTTCAGCGCTTCGTCGGCCTTGGCGCGGGCCTGCGCATTATGGTCCTTCGCAAAGGACGCCCACTGCTGCTCGAGTTCGGCCTGGCGCGCACCCTTCTCCTTTTTCTTGCCGCCAGAGAAGGCACCGACGATCTCGGGAGACGACGCCTGCTCCTCGGTCAGCGGCACAGCCTCCATCAGGCCCCGTGCCTCCTTCAAAGCCGCCTCGGCCTTGGGATTCGGCTTTTTCGCCACAGCCGCTGCCGCCGTATCGATCGCCTTCTTGGTCTGCTTCAAATCCGCCAACTGGAAGGTCACGGTCTGGTCGTACAGCGCATCGACCACATCGTTACGTCCTTCCGACTTTTTGACGTCGAACTTCACCATCGAGTTCAGGCGCGGGTCCTTGAACGGATTCGGGTAGCCAGCCGGTGCCTTGTCGTACACCGAAGGGTTGACCGGCAGACGACGAATGCCCGGATCGAACAAAAGGTTCTGTCCGGCCGGTGACAACAGGAATTCAATGAAAGCCTGGGCACCTGCCTTGTTCGGCGCATTTGCCACGATGGCGATGTTCGCCGGCACGATCGCCGTTACGCTCGGATAGACGAACTTCACAGGAAAGCCCGTCGCCTGCGAGGAGAAAGCGAAGAAATCGATGACGATGCCGTAGCCAACCTGACCGGAGTTGACTGCATCCGGCACGCCGAACGAACGCTCGGTGACCTCGCGGAAATTGCCGGAAACGTCACGGAGGGTCGCCCAACCCTTGGCCCAGCCTTCGCCCTGCAAAATGGTTTCGATGGTCAGGTGCGTGGTGCCGGAGCGTGAGGGGGCCGCCATGGAGACGTGATCGTAATAGGCTGGCGCGGCGAGATCCTGCCACTCCTTCGGCTCAGGCAGCTTGTTTGCCTTCACGTAGCGTTCGTTCCACATGATGCCGTAGCCGGAAGCCGCGAAACCGAAGTAATAGCCATCCGGATCGTTGATCGGAAACTGCCCAATCTTTTCCGGAATGCCGGTGGCTTTCGGCTTGTATGCTTGCAGCAGCGACTTGGCCTTCAGCGCCTCGAAGGCATCCGGCGCGGACGCCCAGAACAGATCGACCTGATTGTTGGACTTGGTTTCTTCCAGGAATTTGACGCCAGCATGCGTGTTGCGGTTCTGCACATCGAGCGTAACGCCCGGATTGGCCGCCTCGAAGGCTTTTTTGATCGGGTCGGTCAGATCCTTTGCATAGGACGTGACGACACTCACTTTTCCCGAAACCGCTTGTGCGCTGGCCGCCGCTGGCCATCCAAGCGCCAAAGCAGCCGCGAGAACCTTAGCTAGCTGGATGCGTTTCACTCTCATTCCTCCCCTGAAAACATTGGCCTTCTAGGACCTTGTCACAAAACTGTAATATTAGCAGGATCGAATGAACAGTAGGCCTTTCTATTATTGCACCGCAATGAACAGCCTATGGCCTCTGCCGAGAACCGACAATTTTGTATCGTCTCACTGAAGAGGATTGCAGCACCTACTGATGAGGTTGAGGTGACGACATCGCGACAGGTTCAGATGCCTTCGCTTCATTCTGCGCATCGTCTGCGGACTTTGAAAACAATCCCTGAATGAAGACGAAGAAGACCGGCACCATCAACAGCGCAAGAATGGCCACGGCAATCATGCCACCCATCACGCCGGTCCCGAGCGCCTGCTGGCTGAGACTGCCCGCTCCTTGCGCCACCACCATCGGTAGCACGCCACATACAAAGGCGAAGCCTGTCATCAGGATCGGGCGGAAACGCAGACTGCAGGCTTCCATCGTCGCGGCAAGCAAGGATTTGCCCTGCTCGCGAAGATCCTTGGCAAACTCGATGATCAGGATCGCGTCCTTCGCCGCAAGACCGATGATCGTGATGAGGCCGACAGTGAAGTACACGCCGTTCGGCAGCCCTCGCATCGACGAAGCGAGCACCGATCCGAATACGCCGAGCGGAATGGTGAGGAGCACCGCAACCGGAATGGTCCAGCTCTCATAGAGCGCAGCAAGACACAGGAAGACCACCAGGATCGACAACGCCAGCAGCAGCGGCGCCTGCGAGCCGGAGAGCTTCTCCTGAAGCGACTGGCCACTCCACTCGTAACCAAAGCCGCGCGGCAGCAGGCCCGCAAGCCGTTCCATCTCGGCGATAGCGTCGCCGCTGGTGTAACCTGCGCGCGCCTCACCGCTGATACGGACTGACGGATAGTAATTGAAGCCGACGATCTGCGAAGGCCCCTTGCCCCATTCGATGGTGGCGAATGACGACAGCGGCACCAGATCGCCGCGGCTGTTCTTCACGTTGTATTTGAGAATGTCGGCAGGGTTCATGCGATCCATCGCATCCGCCTGCACGATGACACGCTGCATCCGCCCCTTGTTGGGGAAGTTGTTGATGTAAGCTGAACCAAGATTGGTCGAAATCGTGTTGTTGACCTCGGCGAAGGAAACTCCGAAAGCGCTGGCTTTCTCGCGATCAACCACGAGATTGACGATCGGCCCCTCGGGCAAACCCTCAATGTAGACCTTCTGCAGGATATGGCTTGCATTGGCGTCAGCGACAAGTTTCCGCGCCGCTGCCAACAGTCCGGCATATCCCTTCTGCCCGCGATCCTGCAGACGGAAACTGAAGCCGCTGGAATTGCCGAGATTGTCGATCGGTGGCGGTTGCTGCGCCGTGATCTTGGCGTCGCGTACACCCGCCATCGCCGCATTGATGTCGTTGACGATCGCCGCCGCGGAATCCCCCGCACCACGCTCCGACCAGTCCTTCAGCGTAATGAAGGCCTGCGCGGTGTTGATGCCCTGCCCCAGAAAGCTGAACCCGGTCAGGAATGTGACGTCCTGGATACCCGAGCGGGTCTCCAGATATTTCTCGACGCGCTCAACGGCAGCCTTGGTGCGGGCGAATGATGAGTCGGACGGCGTCTGCACATCCACGGTGATGAAGCCCTGATCGTCGACGGGAAGAAAGCCGCCCGGCATTCGCGTGAACGCAAACGCCACGCCGCCCACCAGAACCAGATAAACCAGCATCACGCGACCCTTGCGCGCAAGCGACCAACTCACGGTCTTGACATAGTGGCCGCGCGACGCATCGAGTGTGTTATTGAACCAGCGGAAGATGCCTTTCTTCGCAGCACCATGACCGCCCTTCGCGGGCTTCAGCAGCGTCGCGCACAGTGCGGGCGTCAGCGTCAGCGCCATTAGGGCGGAAAACCCGATTGCCGCGACCATCGTGATCGAGAACTGCCGGTAGATGATGCCGACCGATCCGGGGAAGAACGCCATCGGCACGAATACCGCCATCAGCACCAGCGTGATGCCGACGATGGCGCCGGTAATCTGCGTCATCGCCTTGCGGGTTGCCTCCTTCGGCGGAAGCCCCTCTTCAGTCATGATGCGCTCGACGTTCTCGACGACAACGATGGCATCATCCACCAGAATGCCGATCGCCATCACCATAGCAAACAGCGTCAGCATGTTGATCGAATAGCCAGCCAATAGAAGCGTGGCACAGGCCCCCAGCAGCGCGACGGGCACGACGATGGTCGGAATGAGCGTGTAGCGGATGTTCTGCAGGAACAGAAACATTACGAAGAACACCAGTACCACGGCCTCGACCAGCGTGTGCAACACCTTCTCTATGGCTGCCTTGACCACGGGCGTGATGTCATAGGGAATGTCGTAGGCGACGTTGGCCGGGAAAAACTTCGAGAGTTCTTCCATCTTCGATTTCACCGCCGCCGCCGTGGCCAGCGCGTTGCCGCTCGGCGCCAGCATCACGGACAGGCCCGCCGTCGGCTTGCCGTTCAGGCGGGTCGTAAACTGATAGCCCATGCCGCCGATTTCGATGCGGGCAACGTCGCGCAGCCGCACGACCGAGCCATCGGCATTCGCGTGAAGAACAATGGAGCCGAACTCATCCGGTGTACTGAGCTGTCCCTTGACCAGAACAAGCGCCGATACTTTCTGGCCGGGTACGCTCGGCTCGGCGCCAAGGCTGCCGGAAGCCACCTGCGCATTTTGCGCGGTGATAGCCTTGGTGACATCCTCGGTCGTGAGATTGAAACCAATCAGTTTTTCCGGATCGACCCAGATGCGCAGCGACTGCTCGGTCGAATACAAGGTCGCGCGGCCGACGCCGGGAATGCGGCGGATTTCACCGACAATGTTGCGCACCATGAAGTCGCCGAGGCCAACCTCGTCGAGGCTGCCGTCTGTCGAACGCAATGTGATGATCTGAAGCACCGCGCTTGAGGCTTCCTCAACGAGGATGCCTTGCTGGATCACGGCCGGCGGCAACCGCGCCTCGACGCGCTTGATGCGGTTCTGAACGTCCACGGAGGCTGTCGTGGTGTCCGTACCCGGCTGGAAATTGGCGATGATCTCCACCTGCCCCAGTGAGTCGCTGGTGGATTCGAAATTCAGGATGCCGGATGCGCCGTTGAGTTCTTCCTCAATCGGTCGCGTGACACTGTTGTAAAGCTCCTCCGGCGAGGCGCCCGGATAGCTCGTGCTAATCGAAATGGATGGCGGCGCGATGATCGGGTACTGCGCGACCGCAAGCAAAGGAATGGAGATCGCGCCGATCAAGCAGATGAAAAGCGCGACCACCCATGCGAAGATCGGGCGTTCGATGAAAAAAGCTGGCATCGGGCGTTAATTCAAGGAGGGCTGCGCAGTCGCGTCCGCGCTCAGCTTCGTGCCGTCGACCGAAATCGGCGAAACGAGATCACCAGCGACGAACTTCTGGAAGCCTTCGACCACGACATGGTCGCCCGGCTTCAGACCTTCGCTCACCAGCCACTTGCCGTCCTGAAGATCGCTGGTGCGAATGGACTGCTTCGCAACGTGGCCATCAGGCTTCACAATATAGACTTCGCTGCTTCCGTTCGGGCCGCGCTGAACGGCCTGTTCGGGGATCGCAATCGCGTCCGTGTCGACGCCCTGTTCGATCATGACGCGCACATACATGCCCGGCAGCAATTCACCGTTTGGGTTGGGGAATTCACCGCGCAGCGTGACTTGCCCGGTGCTGGCATCCACCTTGGCTTCGGAGAAAAGAAGCCGGCCATCGAGCGGATACTTCCGGCCATCGACGATCAGCCTGACTTTGGCGGCCCCCTTGCTCACCTCTTCGAGATCGCCGCGTTCGAGCGCGTCACGCAGCTTGATCAGATCGGCCGCCGACTGGGTGAAGTCCGCGTAGATCGGATCAAGCTGACGGATGGTCGCGAGATTGGTGGTGTCGTTCGCGGTGACGAGCGAACCTTCGCTCACCAGCGCAGCACCGATCCTGCCCTTGATCGGCGCGCGGATCGTTGCGTAATCGAGATTAAGTCTGGCGCGCGCGACCTCGGCCTTTCGTGCGGCAAGATCTGCTTCCGCCTGGCGCTTGGCTGCAGTCGCCTTTTCGTTCTCGGCTTCGGACGCGACATGCTGCGAGGTTAGCGTCGCAATGCGATGCGCCTGCTTGGTTGCCTGGTCCAGCACAGCCTCAGCCTTGGCCTGGGCAGCTTCCTGCGCCATGACCTCAACCTCGAACGGCCGAGGATCTATTTTATAAAGTACGTCGCCCGCTTCGACATCACTGCCCTGCTGGAACCATCGCTCCATAATGATTCCCGAAACGCGCGAGCGCACCTCCGCGACACGCACTGAAGCGATGCGGCCAGGAAGTTCGCGGACGACCGTGAACGGCTCCGATTTCACGCGCACAACAGAAACTTCGGGGGGAGCGGCTTTCGCTACGGCAGGCGCTGGATCATCGCAACCACCTAAGAAAGCACTTCCAACGATCAGACACGCGATTGCGACGATTCGATTCGTCATGGCTCCGGCAGATCCCCAAGATTTCAAATTCACAAGTGGTGCGGTTAGGGGTGAAATTGCAATGCAGCATCTTTGTGGCAATGCGATAAAACGCCGCCTTATCCGCTGCGACATATGGAATCAGCCGCGGGTTAAGCGAAGATAAAGTGCCCGTGCGATCGCAGATTAAATACGCGACAGATTCCTTGCATGTGATGCAGCGATTTGCCGATCATTGAAGACAAACCAAACATGCGAGAGCGATTCCGAATACAGCAAAGCCAGATCATTGCGCAGGAAACGGGGTCTGCTTGCCGAATATTGTGTTCAAGCCTGCGAATGATTGGCGTCAGCAAATATCCGCGTTGATCGGTCGCAGTTGTTCCCGTAAGCACGCAAGAACAAATCCGCGTGGTTCCATGGGCACACCCCTCAAATTAGCAGCCAGCAGCATCGCAGTCGGCTGTCTCGTGCTGGCGTTGAAATACGTCGCCTATCTCCTCACCGGCAGCGTGGCGCTTTATTCTGACGCCTTAGAGAGCGTCATCAACGTGGCAACTGCGGTGGCGGCGTTCATCGCCGTGCGTGTCAGCGCGGCGCCGCCCGACGCCAATCATCCCTACGGTCACCAGAAGGCCGAATATTTTTCCGCCATTGTCGAAGGCGTGCTGATTCTCATCGCAGCAGTAGCAATTTTCTATGCAGCCTATCATGGAATCCTGAAGCCACGCCCGCTCGAAGCGCCTGCCAAGGGTTTGCTGATCAATGCGGCCGCGAGCGGCATCAACGCTGCATGGTATTTCGTTCTGCTCAAATCCGGACGGCGGCATCGCTCGCCGGCCCTGATCGCCGACGCCGAACATCTGTGGACCGACGTCGTCACCTCAATCGGTGTCCTGATCGGCGTCGCGCTGGTGTGGCTGACCGATCAACCGATACTCGACCCGGTCATCGCCGCACTGGTCGCGGTCAACATCCTCTGGACCGGTTGGAAGCTGATGCGCTCCTCGATCGGAGGATTGATGGACGAAGTCGTGCCAGAGGAAACGCTCACCAAGATTCGCGAAATCATTTCCTCCCATGCCGAAGGCGCGCTGGAGGCGCATGATCTCCGCACGCGTCAGGCCGGCCGGGCGATCTTCATCGATTTTCATCTTGTCGTGTCCGGCAGCATGACGGTGTCTGAATCGCACGAATTGTGCGACCGGATCGAAACCGCGCTGCGGAAGGAGATTTACGACATCATGATTTCGATTCACGTCGAGCCCGAGGAGAAAGCCAAACACCCGGGCGGCGTGCCGGTCGTCGGGTAACCCGGCGCCTGTTATTCGAAATTCATGTCTACGCACTTGAGAACCGGCGAGGAAATCCCGGTCGCAAGTTCGATACAGGCCCTGACCTTGCGCGTCGAAACATCAGCCGCCCAGATCGCCGTGCCGCCGCTACCGAAGAACGCGTTTGTGTTTGGCGGCTCGGTTTCGACCGCATCGAAATCATAGTTGGAATTTTCGGAAAACACCTTCGTCCTGAGCCGGCAAGTGCCGCTTTCATCCGTTCCAATAATCTTCGAGATATCGCGCGTCACCGACACTTGTGCCTCACAGCGATAGAATTCCGAGGTCACCGTGTTGAACAGGTATGCGTAGGACTTGCATGCGATCACCTGCCGTTTTCCCGGCATCAAAATCTTGCTGCAGGAAATGCGATGATTGTGACTGAGTCTGAACGTGGCATCCGCATGTGCCGCCGCCGGTAGTGTCAGCGCGCCCGCGACGGCAGCGGCTGCAAGTATCCTCGCTCCATACGACATCATCGACGCTCCGGAATGGTGTGACATGGCACTACGCCGTTTGGAGTTGCAAAGGTTGAGACGCTATCAGGCGATCAATCTGACCTTGCAGCACCAAAGGCTCGGGACGATCAGCCGCAGCGTGTAAAACGACTCGCAATGCCGCCGCAAGATCGATCGGCGCAATGGCTCCGTCGCAGACTGGTTTGACGAGACAATCCACAATCACATTCCAGTTTGCGATACCTCGATGGTAGTCCGCTCCCGATCCGCTGATGATATCCGCGGTCTGCACCATCCCCATCACGGCTTCCGGCTGGGAAGCCCGAACGCGGTCAATCATGTGCAACCATCGTTCGACCCATGCGTTTTCAGTCTTCGCGCGGCGCGAATAGGTTCGCGCATATCGAAGCAACGCCCAGGCTTCGGTCCAGTGCCGTTTCCATCCGGCCTGAGATGAGAACTTCAATACAACCGCCCGCTGCGAAAGACGCAGATAGGCCATCACTTGAAGCGCCGTATCGGCAGCATTTGGCGGCAGCATTCCGGCAAAATCGCAAAGGCAGAATGACACGCGGCGGGTTGGGGATACACTACCTTCCCCGCCATCCGCCAAAGCTGCCTGCGCGATGCTGGGTGGATCGGCATAGCGCATCCGCTCCTCCATGCGGGAAGCGACAGATGCGAGAAATGCACACGGCGCCTTGTCCGATCCGGCATACCGGCCAACCCGGTTGAGATACACAAGCGCGTAGTCGGGATCCTGATAAGCCATCAGTGAAGTGACTGCGTGCCGGACTATGTCTCTGGTGTCCGGCGGCAAAAATGGAGCAAGCTCGGCCAAACGCTTTTCCGCAACCCATGGCTTGCGGGACGCTTCGCCGAGATAGCGTTCTTTCAGCAGCCTGAAATCGACAGGCAGTTTCATGACGCCGATTTTCCGCTCAATGCTGCGACCTGCGCCTCAAGCTTGCCGACATTCTGAAACAGTCGCGCGCTCACCAGCCGCAGGAAATAAAATCCGAATTCGGGATTCTGGACGTAAAGTTCTTCCACCTTTTGATAGGTGACACTGAGAACGAGGCCCTTCTCCACGCACTCCAGCGTCTGCGTGCGCTCGTTGTCCGGGGACAGCATCCCGAATTCGCCGACGATGGAGCCCACCGGCAATTCGATGCCGGATTCCACGAGCCGGAACCGGCCGCTGACGATGTAGAACATCTCCGTCGCCCGCTCGTGCTTGTAGAACAGCACCTCGCCCGGCTGGCAGTGACGCTCCGTCATGAACGGTTTCAGCCAGTTCATCGACAGATTTCCACTCACCGAGCGCTTCACGTTGCGAACCAGCACCAGCATTTCGCGCAAACGATAGACATTCAACGGCAGCAAGATCATGTGCAGCGCAACGATCGGATAGTTTCGATGCGACATGGCATAGATAATGAACACCACGTTCGTGATGATCCCGACGACGCGCAGCGGGATCATCGTGCGCATGGTGTAACCGGCGACAACGAATGCCGATGCGATCAGGCCGCCTGCACCGGAGGCCAGCCCTGACATGTCTGAAGCGACACCTGATATATCCATGAGCCACCCAGCCCTTTGTCTTCGACAACGCGCGATCGGTTCGAAGCCGATCTCACCAAATTAAAGCCAATTCCAATCCCGGCCGGATCAGACCTCACAGTCCGATCGACTGACCTTCCCGCACGACCACCGTTCCAGGGCGCACGCGCGACGCCTCGGCGGCGATCCGGTCGAGAGTATCGTCATCATGCTCGGGGGCGTGGTGAAACAGGCACAACGTCTTCACCCCGGCGGCATCGGCGAATGCGGCGTTCTGCTGCCAACTTGCATGACCCCAGCCCGCATATTTCGCCAGCTCGCTGTCGGTATAGGTGGCGTCCATGACAAGACAATCGGCGCCCTTCGCCAGCGCAAGCATCGCAGGCGCGACCTCGGCATCCATGGCCGTATCCGTCATGTAGCAGAACGAACGACCCACAAATTCCAGCCGATAGCCGGTCGCGCCGCCCGGGTGATCGAGCGCGGCCGTGCGAAGAACGATGCCCGGACGGGGCGTCAGCACATCGCCACGCGCGAAATCATGAAACCCTATCTCAGCCTGAAATTGATCGAGGCCGATCGGAAACAGCGGAAAGCTCATATACCTGTCGAGCGCGGCGCGAAGTCCACCCACCTCTTTCAAACCTGCTGCCCATAACCGAAGACGATTGCCTTTCTCGAACGCCGGCAGAAAAAACGGCAACCCGATCAGATGATCGATATGCAGATGACTGAAAAATAGGTCGCTCTCACCGGATTGCCCCAGGAGCGCCTCACCAAGTCCGCGAAGGCCGGAGCCGGCATCGAAGATCAACCGGTTCTCGCCGCAAAGGACTTCGACACACGACGTATTGCCGCCATAACGCACCGTGTCTGGCCCCGGGCAGGCGACGCTGCCGCGAACACCCCAGAATTTGATCGTGATTGAATCTGACATCATCAACAGGCTCGAACGAAAGAATGGATCATATCGAAACGGTGCCGCATGGGCTCGCGGTTTCTGGGTCTATTTCATTGTCATTGCATAAACGCCATTCCAATCGGGCGGCGGCGGTGCCGTTCTGAAAGCACCGATCCGCCCGGCATAGAGGGCGAACAACGTCTTTAAACGGTTGTCATCGTCAAGCGCCCGCGCCTTTTCCATCGCATTCAACGCGCCGTCCCAGTCTCGGCTGCGATAGCGCCAGATCATATCGATGGTGTGGTTGCGCAACCTCTGAAAGCGCTCCGAATTGGCGAGATCGGCCCGGCCGAGAATGGCGTAGATCACCTCCGGCTCCTGTTTGCCCTTCACGGTGACAAGATCCATCTCGAGAATCGCCAGTCTCTCTTGCGCGGCCAGCGCGGTCTTCGAGCCAACAATGATCGGCAGGCCATAGGTCGCCGACTGGCTTTCCAGCCGCGAGGCAAGGTTCACGCTGTCGCCGAGCACCGAATAGTCGAACCGCAGGCTGGACCCCATATTACCGACCACGCAGAGGCCGGTATTGAGACCGATACCGACATTCAGCGGCATGAACGGCTTGCCCTGCTCAGCAGCCTCCTTCGCACGCCTTGCATTCAGATCGTCCACCTCGTTCAGCATGTCGAGCGCCGCCTCGCAGGCGTTGATGGCATGCTCCGCATCGTCGAGCGGCGCGTTCCAGAACGCCATAATGGCATCGCCCATATACTTGTCGATGGTGCCCTTGCGCTCAATGATGGCATCGGTCAGCGGCGTCAGCAGGCGGTTCATCAGCGATGTCAGCCCTTGCGGATCGTGCCGAAAAGATTCCGAGATCGTCGTGAAGCCGCGCACATCGCTGAACATCACCGTCATCTCGCGCTCCTCGCCGCCGAGCACCAGCCGCTCCGGCGCCTGCGCCAGTTGCTCCACCAGAGCCGGCGACAGATATTGCCCGAAGGCCGAGCGGATGCGGCGACGCTGCGCCTGTTCGCGCACGTAACCGTTGAATACCAGCGTCAGATAGACGGCCGTGCTCGCAAGCAATGGGAAGGTGAAATCGACCAGCAGCCTCTCGCGCACGAACAGGTACCAAGACGTGCCCGCGAGCAAGGCCGCAACCGCGCCGCCCAACAGCAGCAGCGAGACAGGGGTGAGCACCGGCGCGAGCCAGACGATCAGAAGCCCGAACAGAATGGCGGCAACGATTTCCGCGCCGAACGCATAGTTGGGCTGTGACAGGACGGAATCCGTCAATACGTTTTCCAGCACCTGCGCATGAATTTCGACACCGGGCATGACGCGATCCAGCGGCGTCGTCTTGGTATCGAGCAGCCCTATGGCTGACGTGCCGATAATCACCAGCTTGCGCGAGAACACGTCGCTGCCCGCCTTGCCGTCGAGAACATCTGTCGCAGAGACATAACGGGCCGGATCGTGCCTGCCAAAATAGACCCAGAGCTGGCCGTTGCGGTCGGTCGGAATCTCAAATCCCGGTACGCCCACGCTTTTCACACCAGCCTCGTCCGACTTCACGAGGAGCGTGTCCGCCTTCACCGCCACCCGCAACATGTCGAAGGTCAGCGAAGGCATCAGGTCACCCTGCGCCATCATAATGAGAGGGATGCGCCGGACGATGCCGTCGCGTTCGGTGCGAATTGTGAAAAGCCCGCGCCCCGGGGCCGCCTGCTCCAGAACCGGGATATTGCGCAACCGTCCCGGGAAGTTCAGCAGATAGGGCGAAGGATCGCCACCGAGCGTGGCAAGACCGAGCGGCGGCGGAGCGGCGGCGGGTACCAGTGTCAGGTACGGCAACCCGGATTCGCCAAGCACCGCGGGCGAGCGGCGCAGCGCTTCAGCAAAAATCTGATCATTATCCGGCAAGCTCTTGAGTTGTGTGCGTATCGCTTCGTCGAGACCGCGGAAGCTTTCCACCGCACGAGATGGCGACAGCCGGTCGGGCTCCGCGAATACGATATCGAAGGCGATCACGGCCGCGCCCGCCTCCGTCAGCCGCGACACCAGATCGGCCACGCGGGTGCGCGGCCATGGCCACTGGCCAAACCGCGCAAGGCTCGCCTCATCGAGATCGACGATCACGACAGGCCGCTCGACGGCCTTCCGTGGCTTAAGGATTTGGTAGAGGTCAAAAACTCTTAGCCGTAGTTCTTCAAGCGGCACGGGATCGATCGCGCGAAGGCCGACGATAGCCGCCAGCAGACCGAGGCACAAAATCCGGGCGTAACCAAACCGGCGGGCGAGCCAAAAGGGACGCCGGAGGAGGCTTCTTGAAAGGGACATGGCGGCGAACGTCAGGTTCCCGGTTGCTGAAAGCCCGCCGGCTGGCGCGCGGCCCGATATTGTCCGGTTCCCGCGACGAAATCCACCGGCCCGGTGCCACACGGCACGCCAAAACCTCGCTTCCGAGACCCGGAAGCCGGTCGATTACTCAAGGCCCAGGCGCTACCTCACGCCTTCGACATGTTGCGGACCATTTCGATCGCGATGGCGATACCGGCGGCGATCAGAACCCAATGGGGGTTATCGCAAAGTATCGTGCCCTGCCGGCAGACCTCATATGACCAGGTCCAGCCCGAATTCTGCGTAGCGCCCGCGAAATAAAACAGGCCGCTTGCACCTAACAAACCGAGAATCAGCACAAACATCGGGAATCTCCGTGTTGTTGCCGGTAGTCTCGGTGCCGAGACGTAAATCAAGGCTTGCGGTGATCTCCGAAACAAAGGGGCATCCTGGATTTTAACGATCCCGGTTCCGGAACAGAACCCGCCCGGCCCCGTTCCCTTCCGGGGAGATGACCATGGCAACCCGTGCACAACGCTTGGCGGAATTCGGCGAGCAAGGCACGCCGCCTGCGGGCGCGCCGGTACAGGTCCTGTGCGAAGACAAAAGCGGTACTTACCAGCTTCCTTTCACCTGCCGCTGGATCGGAAGCGGCTGGGAAAACTGCGAATCCGGCGACCCGGTCGAGGCCCGCGTCGTGGGATGGCGCTGGCCGGCGGACACCGGCAAACGCCACAATTGAAGGCAGATTTTAGGGCTTACTTCTGCGTCTTCTTCCATGCCTCATAACGCGCCTTGGTATCCGCGTTCATCGGGTACAGCCCCGGCAGCGACGCACCCTGCTGGACCTCGTTCACGATCCACGCCTCGACCCGCTCCTGCTCCTCGCCCTGCTCCAGGATCAATGGAAGGAACGCTTGCGGAATCACCACCGCACCATCTTCATCGGCCACGATGATGTCGTCGGGGAACACCGCGACGCCGCCGCAGCCGATTGGTTCGCCCCAATTCACAAAGGTGAGACCCGCAACCGAAGGCGGCGCGGCCGCGCCGTCACACCAGACCGGAAGCCCAGTGCCCAGAACGCCCTCGACATCTCGCATCACGCCGTCGGTGACGAGCGCGGTGACGCCCCGCTTCGCCATGCGCATACACAGGATGTCGCCGAAGATACCGGCATCGGTGACGCCCATTGCATCGACCACCGCAATGCAGCCTTCCGGCATCGCCTCGATGGCGGTGCGGGTGGAAATCGGTTTCGACCACGATTCCGGCGTCGCAAGATCCTCCCGCGCAGGAACAAAGCGCAGAGTGAAGGCAGGGCCGACCAACCGCTTCTGCCCTGGCCGCAACGGGCGCGTGCCCCGCATCCAGACATTCCGCAGACCCTTCTTCAGGAGCACGGTGGTGATGGTGGCGGTGGAAATACGTTGCAACAGTTGAACGGTCTCGGCGGGCAGCGACATCGGCTGGAAATCCTTTGCAAGAAGAGGCGACATGTTGCGGAGCGATCCGCTTGCGTCAAGCACGCCTCTCGACGAATGCTTGGGCGAATCTTCTCTCGCGAATAAAGCTCTGGACGCCATCAGCCCGTCCCGGCATCGTTTGTCCATGAACAGCCAGCCGTCCAAGCCATCAAAACCGCGTGTTCTCCCCTGTGGCGACGCCGCACTCGCCGTGGAGTTCGGCACCACCATGGAGGCCGACAGCAACCGCCGGGTTTTTGCACTGGATCGCGCGCTGAAAAATATGCCGGTCGAGGGTATCACCGAGACGGTGCCGACCTATCGCTCGCTCCTCATCCATTACGATCCGCTCAGGCTCGGCTTTTCCGAATTGAGCGACCGCCTTTTGGCTCTTCTCGACCGGCCGGACACGACGGAACGCCCATCCCGGCACTGGCGTGTGCCGGTGGCCTATGGCGGTGCATTCGGCCTGGATCTTGATGCGGTGGCGAAAGCGCATGGCATGTCGTCTGACGAACTGATCCGGCGCCACAGCGCCCCGCGTTACGAGGTGGCGATGATCGGCTTCACACCGGGTTTCTCCTATCTCCGCGGTCTTGATTCCGCGATTGCCACGCCGCGCCGGCCACAGCCGCGTATGTCCACCCCTGCGGGCACGATCTCGATCGGCGGCGTTCAGGCCGCGTTGCAATGCCTTGCCGGGCCAAGCGGCTGGCATCTTCTCGGCCGCACGCCGGTGCGCACCTTCGATCCGCGCCGCGATCCGGTCTTCCTGATCGAGCCCGGCGACACCGTAACCTTCGCACAAATCGGTCCGGTCGAGTTCGAACGTCTTGAGCGCCTCGCGGAACATGGCGAGGCGGTCGTGGAGTTGACGACGTGAGCGTGCTCGAAGTCATCGCTGCGGGGCCACTGACGTCCGTGCAGGATATCGGCCGCTTCGGCGCGCAGCGTTATGGCCTGACGCCGAGCGGCGCGATGGACCGCCTTTCGCTCGCTGCAGCCAATGCGCTGGTGGGACATCCACTCTCCGCGCCTGCCATCGAGATCGGGCCAATAAAGGCTGTCTTTGTCGCCCGGGGTGGCCCGCTGTGCGCGGCGCTCACCGGCGCGTTGCGGTTTGCACGGATCGGTGACAAGCCCTGCCCGCTCTATCGCACATTCATGCTTCGCGACGGTGAGACGCTAACCCTCGATGCGGCGCGCAAGGGCATGTTCAGCTATCTTGCCATCGCAGGTGAGTTGAAAGGCGAAGCAATGTTCGGCAGCTTTTCGGTCAATGCCCGCGCCGGACTTGGGAGCCCCTATCCCCGGCCACTTCAAAGCGGCGACCGGCTGACATACGGAAACGTGGCATCGTTGCCAGACCGCACCATGCCTCCTCCCGTCTTCGGCGAAGGCGCGATCCGCGTTGTGCCGGGACCTCAATATGATGAATTCGGAAAATCCACCGAGCTGTTCTTCAATTCACCATGGCAGATTTCGCCCGCCAGCGACCGCATGGGCTATCGCCTCGAAGGGCCATCTCTCACCCATGCCGGAAATTTCAATATTGTCTCGGATGGCACCGTGGACGGAAGCATTCAGGTTGCGGGCGGCCAGCCGATCGTGCTGATGAAAGATCGCGGTACAACCGGCGGATATCCCAAGATCGCGACCATCATATCCGCCGATCTCGGCCGCTTTGCGCAAACCCGCCCACGGCATACACTCCGCTTTGCGGAAATCGACGTGGCTGCCGCGCAGCAGGAGGCGCGCGCCTTCCATACGCTACTGCAATCTTTGCCCGAGAGAATCCGGAACGCATAACGATGCAGATCGACATCAACTCCGACATCGGCGAAGGCGTGGGAAACGACGAGGCGATGCTGGCCGTCGCCACCAGCGTCAACATCGCCTGTGGGTTTCATGCGGGCGATCCAGGCCTCATGCGAAAGATCGCGACCCAGGCTCATGCGCGTGGCGTCGGCATCGGCGCGCACCCCAGCTATCGCGATCTTGCAGGATTCGGGCGTCAGCCCATGCCCGGGCTCAGCGCCAGCGAGATCGAGAACCTTGTCGCCTACCAGACCGGGGCACTATGCGCGGTTGCTTCCCTCGCGGGCCACAAGGTCACGCATGTGAAGGCGCATGGCGCACTCTCGAACGCAGCCTGCGCCGACGCCATGATCGCCAAGGCCATCGCGACGGCCGTCAAAGCTGTCGATCCCGGCCTCGCCTTCATGGTGCTGCCGCATACCGAACTGGCTCACGCGGCGGATCACACAGGCTTAAGGCCGATCCATGAAATCTACGCCGACCGCGCCTATCAGGACGACGCGCAGCTTCTTCCCCGCAGCCAGAACGGTGCGGTGCTGCACGATGCCGGTGAGATCGCGCAGCGCGTTCTGCGGATGGTGCGGGGGCAATCCATCATTGCTGCCTCGGGAAAAACGATCGCGACGCCCATCGATAGCGTCTGCGTTCATGGCGATACTCCGGGTGCTGTCGAAATCGCAAAAACCGTTCGTTCCGTGCTGGAGCAAGGCGGCGTGACAATCTCACCCTTCAGTTCTCGGCCGTAGCCATCTCACGGTGAGCGGCCTGTTCCGTATCAGGCATCGTTTCCGCAACCAAGCGGCGTAATTCCGGAATGCAGGAGCCGCAATTGGTGCCTGCCTTGAGCTGCGCCCCAAGGTCGAGATGCGAGCGCGCCGCGCCGGACTTCAACGCATCGCAGATCGTGTTGCGGCCAACACCGAAACAGGCACAGATAATGGGCCCGGTGTTCGCAGTTGCATCCGCTGCCTTTCCGGACAGCAGCAGCCTGCGCTGGTCGGCCGAAAGCGTTTCTTCCGCAAACAGATCCTTTGTTGCATCCCACTCGGTCGGGCGACCTGCTGGTTCGACAAACAGACAGCTCATTAGCCTGTCGCCATCGAATGACGCCGCCCGATAAACACCTCCGACTGCATCGACATAATCCGCAAGGTCCTGTCCCATGGAGCGGTCATCAAACCAGGCCCGCCACGGCACGCCCTGCTTTGCGGCGAACAGATATCCATAGCCTCCAGTCACCGCGACCCGCGTCCACCATGCACCCGCAGGGAACGACAGCCTTTCGCGTGACAAGACAAAGCCCTGTTGCGGGTAATCGCAGGGAAACAGATTGGCAGGCGTGGCCTTGTTTTCCGGCTGGCCCGAATAGGGATCGGTATGAGGCGCGACCAGCGCGCCCACCCGCGCAGAAGACGACGTCTCATCGCTCCAATGAATCGGCGCGAACAACATGCCCGGCTGCTGGCGATCCGTCACGGTCACCTTGAGCACGCATTGGCCGTGGTCTGTTTCCACTCTGGCAAATCCGCCGTCCGTGACACCCGCCATCTGTGCATCGCGTGGATGAATTTCAACAAACGGAAACCGCAGATGCTGTCCAAGGCGCGGGCTGAGGCCTGTCCGCGTCATGGTATGCCACTGGTCACGAATACGGCCGGTGTTCAGCAACATCGGGCGTGCTGCGGATTTCTCGCCGCGCAGCACCGGAATTTCGGTCACGACGAAACGCGCGCGCTTGTCGTTGGTGTAAAATCCGCCATCAGCAAAGAAGCGCTCCGACATGCTCGCATCCGCGCGCGCCGGCCACAGCGCTGGCGTAATTTGATCGAAGTCGCTTTCGGTGATCTCGGAAAACGCTCCAAGGTCGAAATCGCGAGTACCTTTATTCTCGAATGCAGAGAGGCGGCAGTGCTCGCGGAAAATCTCCGCCGAGGATTGATACGAGAATGCCCGCTCATAGCCGAGCCGCCTGGCGATTTCGCTGACGATCCACCAGTCCGGCTTGGCATCGCCTGCGGGAGCCATGAATGAACGCTGGCGCGATACCCGGCGCTCCGAATTGGTCACCGTGCCGGATCGCTCGCCCCATGCCTGCGCCGGCAGCAGCACATGCGCGCCCGAATTCACGCTATCGTTCGAGCGCACGTTATCGGAAATCACGAGCAGATCGAGCTTCTGCATCGCAAGCCGCATAGCATCGGCGTTCGGCAACGACACAGCCGGGTTCGTGCCCATCACCCATAGCGCCTTGATCTCGCCGCGCCCGATAGCCTCGAACATCTGAACTGCCTTGAGCCCTTCATGGGTCGCAATGTGCGGCGCCTGCCAGAACCGCCGCACCCGGTCAATGTCCGGCGGTGTGAAGTTCATATGCGCGGCCAACTGGTTTGCAAGCCCGCCAACCTCACGGCCACCCATCGCATTTGGCTGTCCCGTCAGCGAGAACGGACCCATGCCGGGCTTGCCGATCCGTCCCATCGCAAGATGGCAGTTGATGATAGCGTTGACCTTATCGGTGCCTTGCGCCGACTGGTTGACGCCCTGGGAATACAACGTCACCACCTTTTCCGTCGAAGCGAACAGACGAAAGAACTCCTCGACATCGGCTTCGCTCAGTCCAGTCGCAAGCGCGGTCGCCGCGATATTGGCGGCAATCCTGCGGGCCTGCGCCAACGCCTCCGCGAATCCCGAAGTATGATCTTCGATAAAACCGTTATCGAGCGCGCCTTGTGCCGCAAGAAAGACCAGCAGACCGCTGAACAGCGCAGTATCTGTCCCAGGCTTCAACCCCAGAAAAAGATCGGCGTCGCTGGTGGTATCCGTTCGGCGCGGGTCGACGACGACAATCTTCGCGCCCCGTGTCTGTTTGTTCGCCAGCATGCGCTGATACAAAACCGGATGGCACCACGCAGCGTTCGAGCCGACGAGAACGAGGAAATCCGCCTCGTCGAGATCGCGATAATTCCCCGGCACGGTGTCCGAACCGAAGGCGCGCTTGTGACCTGCGACGGCCGACGACATACACAGCCGCGAATTGGTATCGACATTGGCGCTGCCGATGAATCCCTTCATCAGCTTGTTGGCGACGTAATAATCCTCCGTCAGCAATTGCCCCGAGAGATAGAATGCAACCGAGTGGCGCCCATGCTTGGCGATGATGTGATGGAGCCGCTGCGCCACATGATCGAGCGCATCGTCCCATGCGACAGCCTCCATCTGGTCGTTCGAGCAGCGCACCATCGGATGCAGCAGCCGCTCGTGAATGCCTAGCGTCTCCCCAAGGGCCGAACCCTTGGAGCAGAGGCGGCCATAATTGGCGGGATGATCCGGGTCTCCCTTGATGATTGCTCCGCCCTTGCCGTCGGGCGTCGCCAGCACACCGCAACCGACACCGCAATAAGGACATGTGGTCCTTACGGTCGCCGGAGAAATTTCCATCGCACTCATCAACGGCCTTCGCTCAATAGACGTCCTGCTGGTAGCGACCCTTCTTCTTCAGGTCGGCTACGAATGCGACAGCTTCATCGGTCGAGCGCGCGCCGAACTGAGCCGCGATATCCACCAGCGCGCGTTCGACATCCTTGGCCATCCGCTTGGCATCGCCGCAGACATAGACGTGTGCGCCTTCCGCCAGCCACGACCACAGCTCGCGGCCGACCTCGCGCATGCGATCCTGCACGTAGAATTTCTCCTCGCGATCCCGCGACCACGCCAGCGACAGCCGTGTGAGATGGCCGGATGACTTCATTGCGTTGAATTCGTCGGCATAGAAGAAGTCGCACTCGCTGCGCTGATGGCCGAAGAAAAGCCAGTTGCGACCCGGCGCGCCGGTCGCCTGCCGGTCGTGCAGGAAGGCACGGAATGGCGCCACGCCGGTGCCGGGACCGATCATGATAACCGGCGTGTTCGGGTCCTGCGGCAGCCCGAAACCATGCGCCTTCTGAACATAGACTTTTAGCGTATCGCCCGGATTGATCCGCTCGGCGAGGAATGTGGATGCAACACCTATACGCTTGCGCTTGCCGATTGTGTAACGGACGGTATCGACCGTCAGCGACAAGCGGCCCGGCGTCGCGTTGTGCGACGACGAGATGGAGTATAATCGCGGCTGCAACCGCTCCAGCGCCTCGATGAAGGCTTCCGGGTGCGGCCGGACGCCCGCGAACTTCTGCAGCGCCGCCATCACGTCGAGATGTGCGGCGTCACCATCCGGGTCATCGCCTGAAGCAAGCGCCCGCGCCTTTTCGCGGGCCGCGCCGCCGGTGATGAAGGAAATCAACTCGAACAACGAATCCGGCGCAGGCGACAGCGACACATCTTCGTGCAGCACGTCGCGCAGCTTCTTGCCATTGATCATCGTCTCGTGCGAAACGCCAAGCAGCGCGATGATCTGATCGACCATGCCAAGATCGTTGCTGGCGAACACGCCGAAGGAATCGCCGACGACATAATCGAGGCCAGGCCCCGATAGATCAAACTCGATATGCCAGGTTTCCTTTTCTGATCCCGGCTTGTTCAAAAGGCGCCGCGACAGGAAGACCGCCTTAATCGGATTGTCACGCGAGCGGCCCGGCTCGCCGACGGTTTTGGCAGCAGGCTCCGCCAGATTCGCCTCGGGCGCCGGCGATGGCGAGGATGACGGCGCGCTCTCCAATTCCTCATACAGCGTCTTCAGCATCCGGGCGGTTTCCTTGCCACCCGGTACGCACAGGTTCAGGCGCGCCTCCTTCTTGCCGGCAATTGCCTCGGAATAATCGTGGCAATTGTAACCGCACTGGCCGCAATCCTGCTGCGCCATCGCCGCCATCATCCGGCGGCGCAGTGGGCGGCCCTCAGCAAGCTTCATGCGCTCGGCAATCGGAAGCGTCTGGTCGTGCCACGGAGCCTCACCGTCATCGTTGTCCCCCGCACCCTTCATGACCGCCGCGCCCTGCTCGGGCGACAATGGCGTGACCGCATTATCGAGCGATACCAGCCCAGCGAAGAAGCCGTTCAGCCACGACCGCTGTTCATGCGAGAACGGTGCCGTTTCCGGAATGATCTCGAGCTGGCTCGGCGGTGTTCTCTGGTTCATCAGGCCGGCTCCATTTCAGTCATGCGCTTGAGAGCGTCGATCTCGGTCCGCTTGGCAAAATCGAGGAAGGTCTCGTCTTCCGATGCCCGGTTGGTGACGTAGGCTTTCAGCACGCGCTCCACGGTGCGCGGTGCATCCTCGGCTTTGACGTTCTGAAACAGTTCGCGCGCGATTGTGGCATCAGTTCCAAATCCGCCGCCGACCAGAAGGTGATAGCCATCGACCGTATCGCCATCGTCGTTGACCGGAACGCGCGCGCCGATCAAACCGATGTCGCCGATATAGTGCTGGGCACAGGAATGATGGCATCCAGTGAGGTGGATGTTCACCGGCGCATTGAGCGGCACGCGCTCGTCGCACCAAGCTGCGATCTCCTCGGCATTCTCCTTGGTATGCGCGGCGGCGAAACGACACCCCGTCGCGCCTGTGCAGGCGATCAACCCGGCGCGCAACGCGGAAGCCGTCACCGCAAGGCCGAGCGCCTGGATCGCGGCAGTCACGGTGGCTACATCGGTATCGGCAATGCCGGAGATCAGCAGATTCTGCCAGACGGTAAGGCGAATGTCGCCATCGCCATAATCCGCAGCGATCCTCGCAAGCCCGCGCATCTGGTCAGGCGACAGCCGGCCAAGCTTCAATGCGACACCGATCCAGTTCAGTCCAGACTGCTTCTGCGCATGAACCCCGATATGCGCGAGCCGATCATAGGCCGGGCGCGGCGCGATGGCATCCGCAGGCACGCGCACCAGCTTGCGGTTAAGCTTCTCCTCGACCGCTGCGAGAAACTTGTCGAACCCCCAGGCATCGAGCACGTACTTCAATCGCGCCTTGTTGCGGTTGGTTCGGTCGCCATTCTCGATGAAAACCCGCAGGATCGCGTCGGCAACACCAATGGCCTCCTGCGGCTGCAGGATCACGCCAGTATCGCGGGCAAAATCCTTGTGGCCGGTAATGCCGCCAAGGCCCAGCCGAAAGTAGATGCCGGGATCGACGCTAAAACCTTCGCGCACTTCGACAGCCTGAAATGCAATATCGTTGGTTTCTTCCAGCGTGGCAATGCGCCCTGCGCCGTCGAACGCGACGTTGAACTTGCGCGGCAGACCATACAGCGAGCGGTCGTTAAGAATGTGGAAGTGCCAGGCCTTCGCGTAAGGGCGGGTATCGAGCAATTCCTGCGAATCGATGCCGGCGGTCGAGGTCCCGGTGACGTTGCGAATATTGTCCGCACCGGAGCCGCGCGAGCACAGCCCCAGATCCTGCAATCCTTCAATGACGTTGATTGCGTTCTTCGGCTCGATCTCGCGAAGCTGGAGATTGGCACGCGTGGTCACGTGGGCATACGGACCACCGAAATTCTCCGCGAGATCGGCCACGCCAGCAAATTGCCAATGCTTGAGGATACCGTTCGGAATCCGCAGGCGACACATGTAGGACGACTGCGTGGGTGCGACATAGAAGATGCCGTAATAACGCCAGCGGAAATTATCTGGCGGCTTCGGCGCTTCGTTCAACTCGGCCTGCTTCACAAGACGCGGATAGGCATCGAACGGATGCTCTTCCCGCTTAAACTTCTCCTGATCGTTGAGCTTGCCGCCTGCCGCGACGACACGATCCTGCGCCTTGATGTGAATGGCATCGGGGCCGACCGGCTCGCTCTTTGCGGGCGCGTTGCTGCGCGCAACCCGCGATGCGCTGAGCCCCGAAACGAAGCCTTCGAGATAGCGCTTCTGGTCTGGAGAGAAATCGCTGGACATGACTTAAGCTGCCTTTAGTTGAGCAAGCGCGCGACCGAACATCATGTCGCCGCGAATTGTTTCGATGGGAGCCATTGTCCGGATAAGATCGAGATACCAAAGCGCGTCCTGGGTATCGCCCACGAGCACCGCGCCGGTAAGACGCCCCTCCGCGACAACCAGCTTCTTGTAGTTGCCGCGCCGCTCATCGTTGAACACCAGCGTTTCGCCGCCTTCGGCTGCGAGAAAATCACCGGCGGAAAAGACGCTCACGCCCGAAACTTTCAGATTAGTGGCAACAACACTGCCGACGTAATCCGTCGGATTACCGGCCAAATGAGCGGCCAGCACCTTTGCCTGCTCATAGGCTGGCTCCACGAGCCCGTAGCAGGTGCCGCGATGCTCCGCGCATTCACCGAGCGCGTAGACATTCTCGACGCCGGTGCAAATCCGATCGTCCACGACGATGCCGCGATTGACCAGCACGCCCGCCTCTTTCGCAAGCGCCACGTTGGGCCGGATGCCCGCCGCGAACACGACAGCGTCCGCCACAATGCTGCGGCCATTCGCCAGATCGACGCCTTCGACGTGATCGGTCCCGATGATCCGGCTTGTGTCGGCATCCAGCACAATCTCGATGCCCTTGCTCTCGACCAGCCGCTTCAGGAGCGCTGCCGCCGGGGCATCAAGCTGCCGCTCCATCAGCTGATCCATCAGGTGCAAGAGCGTTACCTTCGATCCGGCCTTCGCCAATCCGTAGGCCGCTTCAAGGCCGAGCAAGCCGCCGCCGACCACGACGACACGCCGCTTGGCACCAGCAAGCGCGAGTAACTGATCTACGTCGCGGGTGTCGCGAAACGTATGCACGCCAGGGAGGTCGGCCCCCGGCACCGCGAGACGCAGTGGCGTCGAGCCTGTCGCAAATACCAGCTTCGAGAACGGAACGTCGGTGCCGTTGGCGAGATGCACCTTGCGCACGGCCAGATCGACCGAACTCGCAGCGCAGCCGTAGGTAACGGTAACGCCGCGATCCCGCCACCACACGGCTGACCTCAGCTCGATCTCCTGCGATGTAGCCTCACCTGCAAGCACCGAGGACAGCAGCACGCGGTTATAGGCCAAGCGCGGCTCGTCGCCGATCACGGCAATCGCGTAGCGCCCCAATGCCCGCTTCGCCAATTCCTCGACGAGCCGAGCGGCGGCCATACCGTTTCCGACAATGACGAGAGGTTCGCTCATGCTCCGCTCCCTTATGCCGCCTCGACGAAGCGATGACGCTCGTACAGGAATTCAAGCACGCGCTGCCGGCACTTGAGGTAGACCGGGTTGGCCGCCAGCTCGAGCCGCTTGCGCGGATGTGACAACGGCACGTCCAGAACCTCACCGATGCGCGCGCTCGGACCGTTCGTCATCATCACGATGCGATCGGAAAGCAGTACGGCCTCATCAACATCGTGGGTGATCATCATCACCGTGTTGTCGAGCTTCTGGTGCAGGGCCATCACGGTATCCTGCAGATGAGCACGCGTCAGTGCGTCCAGCGCGCCGAACGGCTCATCCAGAAGCAGAACCTTCGGCTCCATCGCCAGCGCACGGGCAATGCCGACGCGCTGCTTCATGCCACCCGATATTTCAGACGGGCGTTTGTCCTTGGCATGGGCCATCTGCACAAGGTTGAGATTGTGCATCACCCATTCGTCGCGTTCGACACGGGTCTTGGTCTTGCCGAATACCTTGTCCACCCCAAGCCGCACGTTGTTGTAGACCGTGAGCCAAGGCAGCAGGCTGTGGTTCTGGAACACAACGGCGCGATCTGGTCCTGGCGCATTCACCTCGCGCCCCTCCAGCAGCACGCCGCCCTGCGTCGCGCCGGTCAGTCCCGCCACGATGTTGAGTAGCGTGGACTTGCCGCAACCGGAATGGCCTATGATGGAGACGTACTCGCCGCGCGCGACCGTCAGGTTGATGTCCTTCAGCACCTCCGTCGCAGCGCTGCCGCGCGTGAAGACCTTGTCCATATGATCGAGCTTCAGATAATCCTGCATGGCGATCTCCTTAGGCAACCGACGTGCCGCGCGTGAAAAACGCACCGATCGTCGCGATCATGCGATCGAGAATGAAGCCGACGATGCCGACGTAGACCAGCGCGAGAATGATTTCGCTGATGTGCGAGGAATTCCACGCATCCCAAATAAAGAAGCCGATGCCGACACCGCCGATCAGCATTTCGGCGGCGATAATTGCAAGCCACGACAAGCCGATGCCGATCCGCAGGCCCGTAAAGATATAGGGCGCGGCCGACGGGATCATAATCTTCCAGAAAAACTCGAATGGGTTGAGCCGGACCACCGCCGCCACGTTGCGATAGTCCTGCGGAATGTTGCGGATGCCGACAGCGGTGTTGATGATGATTGGCCAGATCGAGGTGATGAAGATCACGAAGATCGCCGAGGGTTGGCCGTCGCGAAACGCGGCAAGCGACAACGGCAGCCACGCCAGCGGTGGAATAGTCCGCAGCACCTGGAAGATCGGATCGAGGCCACGCATCGCCCAGATCGACTGTCCCACCAGTGTCCCGAGCGCGATGCCTGCAATCGCCGCGAGCGAATAACCCAGCGCAACGCGCTGCAAGCTTGCCGACAGATGCCAGAACAGACCCTTGTCGATGCCGCCATTGTCGAAGAACGGATCGAAGATGAGATCCTTGGTATCCCTGAACACCTTCAGCGGCGGCGGCAGCGTCGCGCCCGCCTTGCTGCACAGCAATTCCCAGACCACGAGAAACAGCGCGAGGACGATGAGAGGCGGCACAATCCGCGCAGCCGCAGATTGCGCAAGCTTCCATGCTTTATCGCTTCTTGGCCGACGCTTGATCTCCATCTTGAATACGGGCGCTGACTCAGAAGGTCCGGAGACCTTTACCGCAACTTCAGATTTAACCGCGGGCATATTCATTACGTGTCGTCTCCCGGAATAGTAGATGAACCGCCTACGCACGGGCGGCTCGCGATCATCACGCATCCACACGCTTGATGGTCAGCGACTTGAGATAGGCGGCGGGATTCTCGGGATCGAAAACCTTGCCGTCGAAGAACGTCTCCTTGCCACGCGAGGTCGACGCCGGAATGTCAGCAGCCGCCACGCCAAGGGTTTTCGCTGCGTCCCGCCAGAGATCTTCTCGGTTCACCTTCGCGATCAGCGCCTTGGTGTCCGTGCTCGCCGGCATTTTTCCCCAGCGGATATTCTCAGTCAGAAACCAGAGATCGTGGCTCTGAAAAGGATAAGAGGCGTGATCGCGCCAGAACTTCATCAACAACGGACTGTTCCTCTCCACGCGGCCGGTGCCGTAATCGAAATTGCCCTTGATCCGCTCATCAATGTCGCCGACAGGTACATTCATCCACTGACGCTTGGCGCTGATCGCAGCCAGTTCGTCCTTGTTGGAATCCTTGTCGCACCACTGCAGGGCTTCCATCACCGCCATCAGCAGCGCCTTGGCGGCGCGCGGATTCTTCTCGACCCACGCCGCGCGCATGCCGAGAACCTTTTCCGGATGATCCTTCCAGATCTCGCCCGTCGTCAGTGCCGAGTATCCGGCCTTCTGGTGGATCAACTGCTCGTTCCACGGTTCGCCGACACACAGGCAATCCATGGTGCCGACCTTCATGTTCGCCACCATTTGCGGCGGCGGCACCACGATGGTCTCGACATCCTTGTCGGGATCGATGCCGCCCGCTGCCATCCAGTAACGAATCCACAGATCATGCGTGCCGCCGGGGAACGTCATCGCCGCCTTGATCGACTTGCCGGCAGCCCTCTTCTTCTCGAACGCCGCCGCCAGCGGCTTAGCATCGAGCCCGACTTTCAAATCGGCATATTCATTGGCGACTGAAATACCCTGACAGTTCAGATCGAGCCGCGCGAGAATGTGCATCGGCGTCGGCACGTTATTCTGTGTCACCGTTCCGGCCGATATCTGGTAGGGCATCGGCGTCAGGATATGCGCACCGTCGATGCCGTTGCCTTCGGAGCCGAGCACGAGATTGTCGCGGGTGGTGCCCCATGAGGCCTGCTTCTCAACCGTGACGTCCGGCATTCCATGCTTGGCGAAGAAACCTTTTTCCTTGGCGACGAACAGCGGTGCAGCATCCGTCAGCGCGATGAAGCCGAGTCTGGCCTTGGTTGTCTCCGGACCTGCCGTCTGGGCGAACGCGCCGCCTGGAAAATTCAGGCGGGCCGCCGCCATGAGCGCAACCGCCCCTGCGCCTGCTTTCAGGACCGCGCGGCGGCTGGTGGATTTTCCGATGACGTCAGTGCTGGATTTGCTCATGTCGCTGCCTTCTGAAATCGCTCTTCGTCAGGCATCGGTACGCTGGATGGGAGGCCCGGCCGTTCCTGACCACCTCTAATAATCAACTTCCATGCCAACCACTGGCACGATAAATTATCATTATATTTCAGTATTTTAATTCAGCTTTGGATGCGCCGTGCGACTTCCCGGAAAATGCAGCGCTGCTCATCATTTCAACGGAACTGCTCACAATTTGCGCACTGCACAAACGTTCAGCGAGTCGCACGCAGCATGGCCAGCAGCGTCACGACGGCGATCGCCAGAAGCGCCGACACGCACTGCCAGACCAGCACCGGATTTCGCTCCAGCAGTGGGACCGCAGATGCATCGCGGAAGGCAGGGTTGGGATGGCGAAGGTCGAACACGAAAGCTGACAGCGCGTCATATCGGGCCGCCGGATCGGGCTGGACAGCTTTTCGCAGCGCGCCGTCGACCCACAACGGAATGCCACGCTCCTCATTGACCGCAGATCGGTATCTGAGCTTGCGCTGCAAGGCGCGGGTCCGCGCCCGTCCCGCCGCCGGACCGAATGGCAATCGCCCTGTCAGCATCTGATAGGCGATCACACCCAGAGAATAGAGATCGGACTGCGGCGAGCCTGCCGCGCCGAGAAAATATTCGGGCGCGGTGTATTGGACCGTTCCGAGAATTTCACCATCCAGTTCGGGCATCGTTTCGGCAACGCCAGCGACGCGGGTAGAACCGAAATCGATGATCCTGACCGTGCCGGCGGCATCGATCATGATGTTGTCGGGCCGCAGATCCTGATGCAGCATTTCCTTTTGGTGGAAAGCGCCAAGGCCTTTCGCAATCTGCTCGACGATTTTGCGGACGGTTTCAAGATCAGGCCGTGGGTTGTCGATCATCCATTGCACAAGACTCCTCCCCTCAACAAACTCCATGACGACATAGAGATAGTTGCGGGCTCTTGTCTGCGCCTGCGGTTTCAAGACGTGCGGGCTGTCGATACGCCGGGCAATCCATTCTTCCATCGCAAAACGCCTGCGGTAGCCCAAGTCTTCACCAAGATCGATCGAGGGCGTTTTTAAGGCGACGAGGCGATCTGCCGCTACATCCGTCGCAAGATAGATGTGGCTGCGGGCGCTGGCATGAATTTCGCGAATGATCCGATAACCGTCAAACTCCGCCCTCGCCTCCAGTAACGGCGGCAGCGGCAGTTCGGAGACACGAAGAAATTCATCGGCTTGCATTTTCGGCAGCCGATCGACACAAATGATCTGTATCGTGAGATTGTCGGGGCTGCCGCGATCGAATGCTGCTCGACCGATGATGCGCGCGGCGGCATCAAGATCATCGGCGTTGGCTGTAATGGTATCGACGACAAAGCGCGGCGGCACGTATTCGTAGATACCATCCGTCGCCAGTACAAAGACATCACCGACCGCGAGCGGGACGGTGCGGTAGTCGATTTCGATCTGCGGATTCACCCCAAGCGCTCGCCCGAGATAGCTTTCGACCGACGACGGTGTGACGCGGTGATCCTCCGTCAGTTGCTCCAGTGTATTCCCGGCCACACGATAGATGCGGCAATCGCCGATATGAAACAAGTGCGCCGTAGCCGATTTGAACACGACTGCGCTGAATGTGCAGACGTACCCTTTGTCACTGTCGTAAGGATTCAGTCCCCGCCGCGTCTGCGCATGAAGCCAGGAATTTGTTGCGGCGATCACCCGCTGGGCGGATGTCTTCACCGACCAGGATTCGGACGTGCAGTAATAGTCGGTCAGAAAGCTCTTGACCGCGGACTCGCTGGCGATCCGGCTGACATCGCTGCTGCTGATTCCATCAGTCAGGACCGCCGCAATGCCCTTCATCGACAGCAGCGGCTCGTCCGGGATCAGGACGCCATGAAAGTCCTGGTTGGATTCCTTGCGCCCCTTGTCGGAATACTGGCCGATGGACAGGCTGAGTGTGGACATGGACGGTCACATCGAAGGAGCCTCACCTTAAGCAGGTGAGGCTCCTTCGTCCAATCGCGATCAGGCGACAGCGCGCAGGTCACGCTTCGGCGCGGTCTTCACGTGGGTCGCATACAGCGTCAGGCCAGTGAAGGACAGGCCGCCCACGAGGTTGCCGAGCGCCGTCGGAATCTCGTTCCAGATCAGATAGTCCATGACCGAGAACGGGGCATGCAGCATCAGGCCTGCGGGAAACAGGAACATGTTCACAACCGAATGCTCGAACACCATGTAGAAGAACAGCATGATCGGCATCCACATCGCGATCACCTTGCCGCTGACGGTCGTCGAGACCATCGCGCCCACCACGCCGGTCGAGACCATCCAATTGCAGAGCATGCCGCGCATGAACAGCGTGATCATGCCCATCGCGCCGTGTGAAGCATAACCGAGCGTGCGCGCCTCGCCGACATTGCCGATCACCGCACCAACCTTGTCGGGCGCCTGGGTGAAGCCGTAAGTCGTGACGAACGCCATCATGAACGCAACCGTCAGCGCACCGCCGAAGTTACCGACGAACACCAAACCCCAGTTGCGCAACACACCGCCGAGCGTGCAGCCCGGCCGCTTGTTCAGCCACGCGAGCGGTGCCAGCACGAACACGCCCGTCAGCAAATCGAATCCGAGCAGGTAGAGCATGCAGAAGCCGACCGGAAACAGGATGGCGCCTGCGAGCGGCTGTCCGGTATTAACGTTGATGGTTACTGCGAACCACGCGGCAAGCGCGAGAATGGCTCCTGCCATGTAGGCACGGATCAAGGTATCCCGTGTCGACATGAAGATTTTGGATTCCCCTGCGTCCACCATCTTGGTGACGAATTCCGAAGGTGCGAGATAAGACATCGAAGCTCCTCTGTGGTTCATCGCTGGAACCGGCGCGGCCCAGCAGCAAGCCTCAGCCGAGGGGCATCGGCTCGCTGACAGGTCTCGATTGACCCATCCCTTGCAGAGCAATCACCGTGCCAAATGCTTCAAGACGGCGCAGATCGCGAAATTGTGGGCGTCGTATTGGTCAATGGCGCACGCTCATGGCCATCTGACGTTTGGAGATGCACGATGTCGAAGCATTCGCCCATGCTTTGGGCACGACACTTCCGGAGCAGAGGGCTGAAATACGAAAAATGCCTATTTCGTAGGGAGATAGTGCCTTGAAATGACCCACGATCAAGGATAGCCATCCGCTTTCAACGGACCCCCTGATCATGACCACGGCCAGCGCGCCCAAAATCAGCTTCGTCTCTCTGGGATGCCCCAAGGCTTTGGTGGATTCCGAGCGCATCATCACCCGCCTCCGCGCGGAAGGCTACGAACTCGCCCGCAAGCACGACGGCGCGGACATCGTCATCGTCAACACCTGCGGCTTTCTGGACAGCGCCAAACAAGAATCGCTCGGCGCGATCGGTGAGGCCATGGCCGAGAATGGCAAGGTCATCGTCACCGGCTGCATGGGCGCGGAACCCGAGCAGATCGAGAAGGAATACCCCAACGTCCTGTCGATCACCGGCCCGCAGCAATATGAGAGCGTCTTGGAGGCCGTGCATCGCGCCCTGCCGCCGATGCACAACCCGCATCTCGATCTTGTGCCGCCGCAGGGTATCAAGCTGACGCCGCGGCACTACGCTTATTTGAAGATTTCAGAAGGCTGCAACAACCGCTGCACCTTCTGCATCATCCCGAAGCTGCGCGGCGATCTCGTCTCACGCCCGGCGAACGACGTGCTGCGTGAAGCCGAGAAGCTCGTCGCCGCCGGTGTCAAGGAATTGCTCGTCGTCTCGCAGGATACTTCAGCTTACGGCATCGACATTAAATACGAGTCGAGTCCGTGGAAGGATCGCGATGTCCGCGCGCGCTTTCTCGATCTGACGCGTGAACTCGGTGAACTCGGCGCGTGGGTCCGTCTGCAATATGTCTACCCCTATCCGCATGTCGATGACGTCATCGCGTTGATGGGCGGCAACATCCTTCCCTATCTCGATATCCCCTTCCAGCACGCCAACCCGGAAGTGCTCAAGCGCATGCGCCGCCCGGCCGCGCAGGACAAGACGCTCGCGCGCATCCACAAGTGGCGCGAGCAATGTCCCGACCTCACTTTGCGCTCGACCTTCATCGTCGGTTTCCCGGGCGAGACTGAATCCGAATTCCAGGATCTACTCGACTGGCTGGACGAGGCGCAGATCGACCGCCTCGGTTGCTTCAAGTATGAGCCCGTCGCGGGCGTGACCTCGAACGCGCTGGACAATCCCGTACCGGACGAGATCAAGACCGCGCGCTGGAACGCGTTGATGGCACGGCAGCAGAAGATTTCCGCGCAGCGGTTGAAGCGCAAGGTCGGCACGCGCCAGCAGGTCATCATTGATGAAATCGGGCCCAGCGTCGCGAAGGGCCGCTCGAAAGCCGACGCGCCGCAGATCGACGGCTCGGTTTACGTCTCAAGCCGCCGTCCACTGAAGGTCGGCGACATCGTCACCGCGAAGATCGAACGCGCAGACGAGTACGATCTCCACGGCACCGTGGCGGGATTCTGAAACAGTCTTACGGCTTGAGCACCGACGCACCGGTCGTGACACGGCTTTCAAGATCGATGTGCGCCTTGGCGGCATCCTTCAGCGCATAGGCGCGATTGATCGGCACATGAAGCGTACCGTCGATTACGGCGGCAAACAGCGCGTCCGCACCCTCGATCAATTCCTTGCGCGTGCCGATGTGGTCGGCAAGCTTGGGGCGCGTGATGAACAGCGACCCATGCGTGTTCAATTCATTGACCGAAAACGGCGGCACCGCGCCGGACGCATTGCCGAAGCTGACCATCAGGCCGCGCTTTTTCAGTGAACGCAAAGAACCCTGGAACGTATCCTTGCCGACGCCGTCATAGACCACGTCGCACAATTCTCCGCGGCTGATCTGCTTCACACGCTCGGCGAAATCCTCCTCCTTGTAGAGGATGACGTGGTCGCAGCCATTCGCCAGCGCGAGATCGGCCTTTTCCTTTGAACCGGCGGTGCCGATCACGGTCGCACCAAGCGCCTTGGCCCATTGGGACGCGAGAAGCCCGATACCGCCCGCCGCTGCGTGGATCAGCACACGGTTGCCGGGCTGAACATGAAACGTCTTATGCAAAAGATACCAGACCGTCAGACCTTTCAGCATCAGCACGGCGCCCTGCTCGTAGGTGATGTGATCGGGCAGTTTCACCAGCCGGTCGGCGGGCGCGTTGCGTTCCGTCGCATACGCGCCAAGGTTGAGGTAATAAGCCACCCTGTCGCCGGGATGGAAATTAGTCACCCCTGGCCCAACCGCCGTGATTTCACCCGCGCCTTCGTGGCCGACCGTGAACGGCAGGCTCGGCGCTTTGTACAGCCCGGTGCGGAAATAGCAGTCGATAAAATTAATACCGATCGCATGATGGCGAATTCGGACCTCACCCTGGCCGGGCGGAGGCAGTTCGACGTCCTCATAGGTCAGGACATCCGGTCCCCCGAGTTTGTGCACCCGCACAGCCTTGATCATCATTTTCTCCCTGCACTACTTGCGGAGACGGAAATGCATCGGGCGGCAAATGTCAACGTGGAGGATCGGCAGCCTGCCGGAACGGCTTATGCTTACGCCGGTTGCGCTTCGCCAGCACGTTGAATGTCTCCACGGCTCCGGAGAACACGATCGCAGTGTATATGTAGGCGCGCGGGATGTGGAAGCTCAGGCCGTCAGCGACGAGCGCAACGCCGATCAGTACCAGGAACGCCAGCGCCAACATCTTGGTCGTGGGATACTCCGCGACGAAGGCCGCGACCGGCCCCGATGACAGATACATCACCGCGCAGGCGATGATGACGGCGGCAATCATAATCCGTAGATCCTGCGCCATGCCGATCGCCGTAATGACGGAATCCAGCGAGAAAATGATATCGATCACAACGATCTGGACGATCACCCAGGCGAACGCGTTCGTCGAGCGCGACGCGACCACCTCGCCGTCAGTCGGCCCTTCGACCTCCGCATGAATTTCATGCGTGGCCTTGGCGATCAGGAACAGGCCGCCGCCAATCAGGATCAGGTCGCGCCACGACAGATCAATGCCCATCACGGTAAGCACCGGCGCGGTCAATCCGATCAGCCATACCAGCATCGACAGCAGCAGGATACGGAAGACCAGCGCCAGCGCGAGACCGATTCGGCGGGCACTTTTCGCCTGCGCCGCAGGAATTCGCGACACAATCACTGACAGGAAGATCACGTTGTCGATGCCAAGAACAATTTCGAGAGCAGTCAGCGTCAGCAGCGCGGCCCATGCTTCCGGGCTCGTCAACAAATCCATCATGGTCTGATCCGGGTGTAGGTTTGCACGACAAGATCGGAGAACAGGACGTATCCAGCGATTCCACACAGCGCGATCTTCACTAGCGTAGGCACGTTGAAGTCCACCACGACCGTGAAAATCGTCAGCACCGCCCAGATGCCGATCAGGGCCAATGTCAGTGGCCGCCAGCGCAACGTGCGCAGCGGATGCAGAGTGTGAAACGGCACGAATGTTAAACCTACGAAGACAGCCAACACGATGGTCCCAAGAACGGGAGATGGCTTGAGCAGTTGGAGATAGAACGCCGCCGCATTCCACAGCGCGGGAAAGCCGCGGAAGTGGTTGTCGTCGGTCTTCATGCGCCGGTCGGCGAAATAGAGCGCCCCCGAGATGACAATGGCGACCCCAATCAAGGGCGCCGCCACAGGCAACAGCAATTTGCTCGCCATGATCGCATAGGCCGGGACGAACACATAAGTCAGAAAATCGATCACGAGATCCAGCGTATCGCCCGACCAGTCAGGCAACACATCGGCAACGTTGAAGCGGCGCGCGATCGGTCCGTCGATGCCATCGACGAAAAGTGCCAGCCCAAGCCAGACAAACATCATCGACCAGTGTTCGCGAACGGCCTCCAGCAGGGCCAGCAAGGCCAGCGCCGCTCCAGAAGCGGTCAACAGATGAACCGCGAACGCGCGCGCCCGCGTGGACGCGTCAGAGCTCCGGGATGGGGCATGCGAGTCGGTCATCCACCCCCATGACTAACAGGATTGTGTTGAGCTTGCACTGCAACTCTTGCGCTCGGAAGCCGCCGTTCCCAACATCGACCCGTGCCGAAAAAGCTGTTATCGCACCCTCATGGACACTCCCGGTTCCCCTCATTTTGCCGTTGCCATCGTCGGTGGCGGCCCTGTCGGCCTCGCCGCCGCCATCGGACTTGCGCAGAACGGCGTTCCCACCACCCTGGTCGCCCGCAAGGTCGTCTATAGCGACAACCGCACCACTGCCCTGCTCGGCGGCTCGATCGATTTCCTGATGTCGCTGGAGGTCTGGCCCCGCTGCGAACAGCAGGCGGCCGCGCTGCGGGTGATGCGGCTGATCGACGATACCGGACGGCTGGTGCGCGCGCCCGAGGTCCGGCTGTCGGCTCACGAGATCGGCGAGGAGGCGTTCGGCTACAACATCGAGAACCGAATCCTCGTTGCGGCACTTGAGGCACGCGCCTCCGAATTGCCGGAGCTCGTTCGCTACGATGATGACGCCAGGGCGATCCATGGCGGCGACACCAGCGCAGACATCGAGACGAAGATCGGCACTCATCTCAGCGCCTCAATCGTCGGCGGCGCCGACGGGCGTAATTCGTTGGCGCGCCGGAGCGCGGGCATCGAGCTGCGCACGCGTACCCTTGAGCAGGCCGCCGTCACCTTCAACACGGCGCACACCAGGCCTCACGACAACATCTCGACCGAATTTCATACGCCGCATGGCCCGCGCGTCTTTGTGCCGCTGCCGGGCCTACGATCGAGCATCGTCTGGGTCACGACGCCGGATGAGGCCGCGACCTTGCGATCGCTGTCCGACGATGAGCTCGGCTTGCGCGCCGAGCGTCAGGCGCACTCGATCCTCGGCAAGATGCGCGCGGAGGGAGAGCGTCACGTTTTCCCGCTGACGATGCGAAACCCTGCCATGCTTGCCACGCGCCGTATCGCCCTGCTTGGCGAAGCTGCCCATGTCTTTCCGCCAATCGGCGCGCAAGGGCTCAATCTCGGATTGCGCGATGCTGCCGATTTCGTGCAGGTCGTCACGGCTGCCCATCAGGCCGGCACAGACCCCGGCTCGGATGACGTGATGTCGCAATACTCACGGAGCCGCCGCGCCGATATCGCCAGCCGCACGGCAGTGATCGACGTCGCCAATCGCTCGCTGCTCAGCGATTTCCTGCCCGTGCAGATGATGCGGGCGGCAGGCCTTCATCTTCTCAATATCGCCGATCCGATACGCCGTTTCGCCATGCGCGAGGGGCTCGCCCCTTGGTGGCGACGCTCAGCCTGACCGGGGTCAGGCGCCCAGATTTGTGATATTTCTCCAAGCAACAGCCACAATTTCGATCTACCGCAGACTCACGATGAAAGCACGAACCGCTAAATTCCAGATCGGCCAGGTTGTCCGTCACCGCTCCTTTTCATTCCGGGGCGTGATCTTCGACATCGATCCTGAATTCAACAACACCGAAGAATGGTGGCTCTCGATTCCCGAGGAGATGCGTCCGCACAAGGACCAGCCGTTCTACCATCTGCTGGCCGAGAACTCGGACTCCGAATACATCGCCTATGTCTCAGAGCAGAACCTGCTGCCGGATGAGACCGGTGATCCGGTTCGCCACTCGCAGGTGTCGGAAATCTTCATCAAGGACAAGGCGGGCGGATATCGCCAGCGCAACCTGTCGCTGAACTAACGACGCCCTGTTCTCATTGAGCCAATAAAAAAGCGCGCATTCCTGCGCGCTTTTTTATTGATTGCCTTCGCGGCCGTTACTTGTTGGCCGGCGGGGCGTTGGTCTGGCTCTCGAGCCGCTGGCGGGCTTCCGCCGCGCGCTTCTGCAACTCGTCCTGAAGCTTCTTCTGGTTCTCCTCGAACACCTTCGGGTCGGTCGGAGGACCGTCATAGGCCTTGGCGAACTCGGCCAGCGGCAGCGGCAACGTCAGCGGCGCGCCGTTGGAGTTGATCGCCTGCACGACGAGGTTCTGGCCCTTCTTCATGTGGTTCAGAAGATCGGGGGTGACTTCGTAATCGGACATGCAGCCATTGGCGAAGCAGATCACATAGGGGCTCTGCAGCGGCGGGTTGCTGTCGACGACGATACGGGTGCCGTAGGCGAGTTGCATACCGAGCGGCAGCGTCACGCGCAGGATCTTCTTCGGCTCGCCTTCCGGCTCGATGATGACGGCTGCAATGACGGGCTGGCCGGACTCAATGCGGCCGTCCTTGCCGGTGAAGCAGACCTGCTTGGCGTTGGCATCCTGACCCTTGAGACAGAACTTGGTCCACTGGCCGTAAATAAGCTGAACCTGCTGCTCAGGCTGCTGCTGGCCCTGCGCGGGCTGCTGAGGCTGGGCGGGTGCCGCCTTCGGAGCCGCTTTCGGCGCAGCCTTGCCCTTGGCGGCTGGCTGGGCCTGAGCGCTCGCATCGGCCACCGGCAGGGCGATCATGGCCGCGGCGGCCAGAAATGCTGCGGCGAACCTCCGTCCACGCGGCGCGGCCTGCGCGGCCAAGTTCCGGAAATTCATAGTGAAAACCCTTTCTGACTAAGCGCTGCCACCCTTATGGAGAGCGTCGCCGATGAGGCGCTGTCTCGGAGCCAAATAAGGCGGATGCGTGACAACACACGCGACTGATCGGAATCGCCCGCCTTCATACAACGGCAGGCGGAAAGATCAATGCCAACAATGATTTTTTGGGTTTTTGTCCTCTTGCCGGAAACCGTCCGGATGCCTCGTGATAGCGTTCTCCATTGCCCTGCGAATCGCAAGGAACACGGGACCGAATGAAAGCCCTCGCGCTCCGATGCCTCCTGCTGCCGCTTGTCGCCCTCCTCGGCGCAGCGCTTGTCGGTGCATGGGCGCAGGCTGAGCCGACGCCCTCGATTGCCATGCACGGCAAACCAGCGCTGCCAAACGACTTTAAGAATTTCCCCTATGCTAATCCAAACGCTCCAAAAGGTGGCCACCTCACTTGGGGCCTGCTCGGCACGTTCGACAGCCTGAATCCCTTCATCGTGAAGGGCATCGCGGTGCAGCAAATCCGCGGCTACGTGGTCGAGAGCCTGATGGCGCGCAATAACGACGAGCCGTTCTCGCTCTACGGCCTGCTCGCCGACCGCATCGATACCGACGACGCCCGCAGCTATGTCGCCTTCCACATCAACCCGGCGGCACGGTTCTCGGACGGCACCCCCGTTACCGCGCAGGATGTGCTGTTCTCCTGGCAGTTGATGCGCGACCACGGCCGTCCCAACCACCGGCTCTACTATTCCAAGGTGAAAAACGCTCGCGCGCTCGACACGCAGACCGTCCGTTTTGATTTCGGCGGCGAGGCCGACCGCGAGCTGCCCCTGATCCTAGGCCTCATGCCGGTGTTCTCACAAAGAGCCGTCAATGTGGACACCTTCGAGGATACCTCGATGACCGCTCCACTCGGGTCGGGTCCCTACCGCGTCACGGACGTCCGGCCCGGCGCGAGCGTCACCCTGACGCGCAATCCGGACTATTGGGGCCGCGACCTGCCGGTGAACCGGGGCCTGTGGAATTTCGATGAGGTGCGGCTCGACTTCTACCGCGAGGCCAATGGCGCCTTCGAAGCATTCAAGCGGGGACTGTACGATTTCCGCAATGAGAACGAGCCACTGCGCTGGCACGAGGGCTACGACTTCCCGGCCGCCCGCTCAGGTCAAGTGATCCGCGACACCATCAAGACCGGCACCCCGCGCCCATCGGAATTTCTGGTGTTCAATACCCGCCATCCGGTCTTTGCCGATATCCGGGTCCGGCAGGCTCTGACACTGCTGTTCGATTTCGAATGGATCAACCGCAATTACTTCTTCGGCCTGTACAGCCGCTCGCCAAGTTATTTCGCGGGGTCGGAGCTATCTGCCGAAGGCCGTCCCGCCTCCGCCCACGAAAGGCAGTTGCTCGCGCCCTATGCCGCGAGCGTGCGGCCCGACGTCATGGACGGCAGCTACCGTTTGCCGGTAAGTGACGGCTCCGGCCGGGACCGGAAGGCATTGGGGACCGCGCTCACACTGCTCGAACAGGCCGGGTACGCGTTCAAGGGCACTCACCTACGCAATCGCAAAACCGGCGAACCGCTGACGTTTGAAATCCTGGTCAGTACCCGCGATCAGGAGCGGATCGCACTCGCCTATTCACGCGACCTCAAGCGCGCGGGCATCGAGGTTTCCGTACGGGTGGTTGATGCGGTGCAGTTCGACCAGCGCCGCCTCGCCTACGATTTCGACATGATCCAGAACCGCTGGGACCAGTCGCTGTCCCCCGGCAACGAGCAGGCGTTCTACTGGGGCTCGCAGGCCGCCGAAACCCCCGGCACCCGCAACTACATGGGCGCCCACGACCCCGCGATCGATGCGGCGATCAACGCCATGCTGGAGGCAAGGGAACGGCCGGACTTCGTCGATGCGGTCCGCGCCCTCGACCGCGTCCTGATGTCCGGGGCCTACGCAATTCCCTTGTACAACCCACCGGCGCAATGGATCGCGCGCTGGAATCGTATAAAATCTCCTACACATGCTGCGCTTTCCGGCTATCTTCCGGAAACGTGGTGGTTCAACTCGCAGAAACAGACTCCGTGACCGACGCGACGGACACTCCCGACACCAGCGTATCGATGCCGGACAGGTCCCCGACGCTGTACGACCTGTTCTCGCGCACGGCTGAACGCACGCCTGATGCGCTCGCTTTGTCTGATCCGCCCAACAAGCGCCGCACCACCGGCGATGAGCCCGTCGAACTCACCTACGCGCAGGCCGAAACCGCGGTCGCCTCGCTGTCCTCGCAATTCATCCGCGCGGGCCTTCCGGCGGGCTCCATCGTCGCGGTGCAACTGCCCAACACCGTCGAATTTCCGCTGACGCTGCTCGCGGCATGGCGCGCGGGCCTCGTGGTGGCGCTGCTGCCGCAGCTCTGGCGGCAGGCCGAACTGGCCGAGGCGCTCAACCGCGTCGGCGCACGCGCCATCATCACCTCGGGGCGGATCGAACTGATCGACCATGCCGACCTTGCCATGAATGCCGCTGCCGAGGCGTTCTCGATCCGGCACGTGATGGGCTTCGGCGAGGCGCTACCCGACGGCATGACGCCGCTCGACTGGCGGCAGCGGGAATCCTTTGCGCCCAATCTATCCATCAACGCACGCAAGGCCGCCGTCGCCTCGTTCGACATCACCCGGAACGGGATGGTCGCGGTGCCGCGCAGCCATGTGAACCTGATCGCGGGAGGGCTTGCCATCTACATGGAAAGCGCCCTTCCCTCCGCCGCGCAGATCGTCTCAACGGCGCTGCTCTCCTCGTTTGCAGGACTCACGTCATCCATCGTGCTGTGGCTGTTGAGCGGCGGCTCGTTGCGGCTGCATCATCCGTTCGACCCGCAGGTGCTGACTGACCAGATCCGCGCAGGCAATTGCGACACGCTGATCGCACCCGCCGAACTCGCATTGCGGATGTCGGAATCCGCCGCCATCGACGCACAGCCATCACTGCGTCATGTCATCGGGCTGTGGCGAACGCCGGAGCGTGTGTCGGCCAGCCCGGACTGGAAGGCGAAGTCGGCAGCACTCACCGATGTCTATCTGTTCGGAGAAATGGGCCTGTTCGCGCTCAACCGCCTCGACGACGGCGCGGCCGCGCCGGTGACGCTGACCCATCACGACGCAGCCCGCGCTGGCGAATTGTTGCTGACGCCGAAAGGCACGCTCGGCTTGCGAGGGCCGATGGTGACGCTCGCGGCCTATCGCCCGCCGCCAAAGGCCGACACCTCCCTGATGAGAACTGAGCCCAGCGTCGACTATGTCGACACCGGCTATCCTGCCAAGCGCGCGGGCCAGGACGCTCACATCACGCTGACCGGCACGCCAGCCGGCATCGCCAATGTCGGCGGCTACCGGTTCCGCGAGGACGATCTCGAGCAATGGGCGCGCCGGCTCTCGCCCGGCACGGTGATGATGGCCCTGCCCGATCCCATCAACGGTTTCCGTCTCGCCGGGCGTTCGAATGAGAATGCCCGGGCACGCGGCGCGCTCGCGGAACTGGGGCTCAATCCGCTGATGACGGAAGCTTTCCGCCAGCGTGAGCGTCAAGCGTAAGTATTCATTACATTTTCGGGATTCATGGCAACTGGCGTTGACGGCGCATTAAGGCCGCATCCGGTAGGATGATGGCTGTTTTTGTGACCTGAGTAAAAGATGTCCCAGTCCGGCCCCATCGTCGTCGTCTCCAACGGAACATACGCCCCGCTCTACAAGGCGCTGTCGGCCGCGAAGATCTTTCCCGCCGTGGACAGCACATGGCAGGAGGCGGAAGCCGCAATCGCGCGCGTGAAACCATGCGCAGTGATCGTCGCGGGAGCGCATGAGCCTGCCGCCATCGAAGACATCGCCCGCCGCGTCGAAACCTTAAGTCCCTACGTGCCGCTGATCGCACTCGATCCTGGAAGCATGCCTCTACCCCACAATGCGCTCCCGCTGACGGAGATCGGCGGCCGTGGCGCGCACAGGCTGGCCGCGCGCCTGAACGCCGCGCTGCGGCTGCGCGCCATGCACGCGACCGTATTACGGCGGGCGCGCGATACCAGGCTCACCGAATTGCAGATGCCCGCCGATGATCCACTGCAGGACGCAACCGTGCTGCTCGCCGGACGCGGGGGCTCGTTTCCCGCGTTGTCCGTTGCGCTGGGTGAACGGATGGGTATCGTCGGCGCGCTCAGCATCGAACAGGCGGCCAAGCATCTCAATGCACGCACGCTCGATGGCATCGTCATCGGCGGCGGATTCACGCAGCGCGTCGTCGAGGCATTCCTGCAAGTGCTGTCGGAGGACTCACGCCACCGCAATCTGCCGGTGATCGTCTCGGGCGTGCCGGTGTCGCTTCATCCTTATGACCTCCCCAACCTTGAATCCGGCGGCGCGGATGCTGCAGGCACAGTCGCCATCGCAGTTCCGCTGATCCGGCAAAAAGCTTTCGAGGCACGACTGGAGCGGGCTTCGCGCTCGATCGAAGCCGGCGGCCTGCTCGATCCGCGTACCGGACTTCTGACCGAAGCCGCCTTCAGCCGCGATCTTTCACGCTCGATCGAGGACGCTCACGCACAGGGCGCAGGCCTGTCGGTCGCAAGCTTTAGCCTCTCCACTCATAACGATCGTTCGCGCTTCGACGCCGCCCGCATCATCGGCCAACTGATGCGGCGGATGGACTTCGGAACATTGCAGAGCGACGGAACCATCGTTGTCGCGTTCGCCGGAACGAGCATTGTCGATGCACGTTCCATCGCACGGCGCCTAGCCAGCGTTCTCAAGCAGACTGTCGTCGGACCGAAACCGAACGGCAAGCTCACATCCGATGTCGCAGTCACTTCGCTTCTGCCGAATGATTCCGAGGCATTGTTGCTTGCGCGCCTGCGTCTGGCCGACGCACAGGCCGCATCATAACGGCACTGATTTGGGCGCGGAACGAACACAACTCCTCTGCATTGGGCTCTCGTCAATCCAATTGAGGAGGTTGTCTATGAAGAAAACTGTATTGCTCGGTCTCACCGCCGCATTGATCGCCGCACCGGCTTTCGCCCAGTCGACGATGAGTCCATCGACGTCTTCGTCCGCACCCGCCGCGACGACCGGCAGCGCGCCATCCTCGGCGCCAACCTTCGCGCGCGTTTCCAGCGACGAGATGTTTACTTCCAAGCTGAAGGGCCTGAACGTCTACAACCAGAACAATGAATCGATCGGCGAGATTTCCGATATCGCCATCACCAAGGACAATCAGGTGCAGGCGCTGATCCTGTCGGTCGGCGGCTTTCTCGGCATGGGCGAGCACTATGTCGCCGTCGCGCCGTCGTCGGTGCATGTGGCGTATGACCAGGCGAGCAAGAAGTGGAAGGCCACGATGAACACCACGAAGGAAGCGCTCAAGGCCGCGCCCGAGTTCAAATACCCGACCACGGGCTAAACCAGTTCATCACATCGGGGCGGCTGTCGCGAGGCAGTCGCCTCTTCTTGAATTTTACGCCGCTTTTCGGCCTTCCGCGAGATTGGCCAGCTGGCGAAGGATGTCGGTGACGCCTTCCATGCGGTCATCCGGTGTCGCCCATTCCTGCAGAAACACCACCTTCATGTCGGGCCGTACCTTCGCGGCCTGTCCATACTGCCGGATGAAATAAACCAGCTTTTCTGGTTCCGCGAAGCTGTTGTCGCGGAAGCTGATCGATGCGCCCTTCGGACCCGCATCGAGCTTCTCGATATTGGCACGGCGGCAGTAGTTCTTGATCGAAGCGAGCTTGAACAGGAAACGCACCTCGTCCGGCAGCGGACCGAACCGGTCGCGCATTTCCGCGCCGAAATCGGCGATCTCGTCGTCGGTCTCGAGATCGGCCAGACGCCGGTAGAGCGACAGCCGCACGGCGAGGTCCGCAACATAGTCTTCCGGAATGAGCACCGGCATGCCGAGCGTGATCTGCGGCGACCAGCGGTCTTCGACGGGCGCGGAGATGCCGGCCTTGAGGTTGAGAATTTCCTCCTCCAGCATCTGCTGATAAAGCTCGAAACCAACTTCCTTGATGTGACCGGACTGCTCCTCACCAAGCAGATTGCCCGAGCCGCGAATGTCGAGATCGTGCGAAGCCAACTGGAATCCTGCGCCGAGATTTTCCAGCGACTGCAAAACCTTCAGCCGTCGTTCCGCTTGCGCGGTGATCTGACGTTGCGCGGGCAGCGTGAACAGCGCGTAGGCGCGCAGCTTCGAACGCCCGACCCGGCCACGCAACTGATAGAGCTGCGCAAGACCAAACATGTCGGCGCGATGGACAATGAGCGTATTGGCGTTCGGAATGTCGAGGCCGGATTCGACAATTGTCGTCGAAAGCAGGATATCGAACTTACCATCATAAAAGGCCGACATGATGTCCTCGATCACGCTCGGCGGCATCTGGCCGTGTGCGACCGCGACCTTCATCTCCGGCACGTTCTTGTCGAGGAAGTCCTTGGCCTCCGCGAGATCGTCGATGCGCGGGCAGACATAGAACGCCTGTCCGCCGCGATAACGCTCGCGCAGTAGCGCCTCGCGGATCATCAGGGGATCGAAGGGCGCCACGAAGGTGCGTACTGCGAGACGATCCACCGGCGGCGAGGCGATAATCGACAGATCACGAACGCCAGTCAGTGCCAGTTGCAACGTACGCGGAATCGGCGTTGCCGACAGCGTCAGCACGTGCACCTCGGCGCGCAACTGCTTCAGCCGCTCCTTGTGCGAGACGCCGAAATGCTGCTCCTCGTCCACGATAATGAGGCCGAGGTTCTTGAACTTGATGGTCTTGCCGAGCAGCGCGTGAGTGCCGACGACGATATCGACGCTACCGTCCGCCATGCCTTTCTTGGTCTCGCGCAACTCCTTGGCGCTGACGAGACGCGAGGCCTGCGCCACCTTGACCGGGAAACCACGAAACCGTTCGGTGAAATTCTTCGCATGCTGGCGCGCAAGCAGCGTGGTCGGCACCACCACCGCGACCTGCCGCCCTTCCAGGGCCACGGCGAATGCCGCGCGCAACGCCACCTCGGTCTTGCCGAAACCGACATCGCCGCAGACAAGGCGATCCATCGGCTTGCCCGCGTTAAGATCGTCGAGCGATGCATTGATCGCGCCGAGCTGGTCTTCCGTCTCATCATGCGGAAAGCGCGCGCAGAATTCGTCGTACAGCCCCTGATGCACCGGGAATTTCGGCGCCTCGTGCAACTGCCGCTCGGCCGCAACCTTGATGAGGTCGCCAGCGATCTCGCGGATGCGGTTCTTCAGCTTGGCCTTGCGGGCCTGCCATCCGCCGCCGCCAAGCCGGTCCAACTCAACGCCGCCCTGCTCGGAGCCGTAGCGAGACAATAGTTCAATGTTCTCGACCGGCAGATAGAGCTTGGCGTTGTTGGCGTAGTGCAACTCTAAACAGTCGTGCGGCGCGCCGGAGACTTCCAGCGTCTGCAACCCGATATAGCGACCGATGCCGTGCTCGACATGAACGACGAGATCGCCAGTCGCGAGCGACGTCACCTCGGAAATGAAGTTCTCGACCTTGCGGCTCGACTTGCGTGCGCGCACGAGGCGGTCGCCGAGAATGTCCTGCTCGGTAATAACCGCGATGCTTTCGGTCTCGAAACCGGAATCGAGGCCGACCACCGCGAGCATGGTCTCGTTGCGCGGCGTCGCCTGCACCATGCGCCAGGTGTTGACGTTGGTGAGTGCGACCAGCTTGTGGTCCTTGAGCATGCTCGCCATGCGCTCACGCGAGCCTTCACTCCACAGCGCGACGACGACCTTCTTGCGTTCGGCATGCAGGCTGTTGACGTGGGCGACCACGGACTCGAACACGTTGACGGTCGCATCCGCGCGCTCCGGCGCGAAATCCCGCCCCTGCCGCGCGCCGATGTCGATGACGGCCTCACCTTCCGGCATCGCGAACGGCGTCATGCGCGCCAGCGCCTGTGCGGACAGCTTCTCGTTCCACTCGCTTTCGGCCAGATAAAGTTTGTCGGGCGGCAGCGGCTTGTAGATCGCGCCGCCGCCGGGGTGCTCCATCGCCTCGCGCCGCGCCTCGTAATAATCGCCGATCTGCTTGTAGCGCTCGCGCACCGCATCCTCGGCCTGCGGCTCGACCGCGAACGGCGTGCCGTCGAGATAGTCAAACAGCGTGTCCATTTTCTCGACGAACAGCGGCTGCCAGTGCTCCATGCCGGGATGGCGGCGGCCTTCGCTCACCGCTTCATAGAGTTGGTCGTCACGGTCGGGCGCGCCGAACTGCGCGACATAGCCCATGCGGAAGCGGCGGATGGTTTCCGTTGTCAACTGGAATTCCGATACCGGCACAAGATCGAGCGCGCGCATGTCGAGCAACGTGCGCTGTGTCTCCGCATCGAACGTGCGGATCGATTCCAGCGTGTCGCCGAAGAAGTCGAATCGCACCGGCTGGTCGAGGCCTGCCGGAAAGAGATCAAGGATGCCCCCGCGCACGGCATATTCGCCGGGCTCGCGCACCGTCGAGGTGCGGCTGTATCCGTTATGTTCGAGCCAGGCCGTAATCGAATCCATCGGTACGCGATGGCCCGGCGCGACCGAGAGCGCCTGCGCCGCCATGGCGTCGCGCGCGGGCACGCGCTGCACGACGGCGTTGACGCTGGTGAGTACGACGAGCGGTTTGTCGCCGCCACCCGCGAGACGCGACAGCCGCGCCAGCGTGGTCAGGCGCTGCGCCAGAATGCCGCCGTGCGGCGAGACGCGATCATATGGCTGGCAATCCCAGCCGGGAAACTGCATCACATCGACATCGGGTGCGAAGAATTCGAGCGCGCGGGCCAGTTGTGCCATCCGCGCACCATCGCGGCACAGCACCGCGAGGCTGACGGCCGGCGCGTCCTTGCGCGCGGCCACAGCCCGCGCGAGGTCGGAGACGATCAGTCCTTCCGCGCCCTCGGCGGTATTGGCAAGAGTCAAAGCACGGCCGGGCGCAAGCAGCGCGGCCGGCGAGCGGGCGGGCGACTTCATGCGGACGATCCAGCGTCAGTGAAGGCCTTGATGCGCCGGAAAATCCCCTCGGCATAGGCAGGCTCGAGCGGCGTCTTGTCGTTGAAGGCGTTGTAGAGGTCGGGATCTGGCAGATCGATCAGCCGCTCGAAATCGGCGACCTCCTCTTCGCTAAGATCGGCAATATGCGCGTCCGCAAAACGCCCAAAGATGTAATCCATCTCCTTGGTACCCCGGTGCCAGCAGCGGAACAGGAGCCGCTTGCGCCGATCGTCGAGGCCATCGCTGGAACGGGTGGAAGCGGACATTTTCTGCCTTTCGTGAACGCCAAAAGCCCGGACGTGCCGGGCGAGGTTGATATAGCGATTGGATTGGGCGCTGTCAGTAACTTCGCAGGGGTTGCTGTCATACCTGAACGTCATGGCATCACGCCAAAAAGACGTGGATGCCCGGCATAAAGCCGGGCATGACGGATCAAACAGCCATAGATTCGTGCCGTCATGCGCCCCAACGTTCTCAATCCTCTGTTCGCACCGGTGACGAGCCTTGCCGGCGTCGGGCCGAAGCAGGATAAACTGTTCCGTTATCTGCTCGACCGCAGCGAGACGCCCCGCATCGTCGATCTGCTGCTGCATCTGCCGTCCAATGTGATCGACCGCCGCGCCCAGCCGGACATCCGCGACGCCGTGCCGGGCACGGTGGTGACACTGAAAGTGACGATAGACCGGCATCGTGCGCCGCCGCCCGGCCGTTCCCGTGCCCCCTACACGGTGTTCGCCAGCGACGACACCGGCACCGTGATGCTGACCTACTTCCGTCCGCAGGGCGGCTATCTCGACAAGCTCTTGCCGATTGGCGAGGTGCGTTATGTCTCTGGCACCGTCCAGATGTTCGACGGCACCCTGCAGATGGTGCACCCCGACCGCGTGGTTGATGAGGAAGGCTTTGCCAAACTTTCCGGCATCGATCCGGTCTATCCGCTGACCGAAGGGCTCGCGATCGGCTCGGTGCGGCGCGCGGTGGCGCAGGCGCTGACCAAGCTGCCGCAACTGCCGGAATGGATCAGCCCCGAGGTGGTGCGGCGCTGTTCCTTCCCCGATTTTTCCGCAGCACTTCATCGCATCCACCAGCCGGAGGAAATTACCGACATCCTGCCGGACGGTCCGTTCTGGTCGCGGCTGGCATTCGATGAACTGCTCGCCAACCAGCTCGCGCTGGCTCTGGTGCGCGCGCAGTTGCGCCGTGCCGCAGGCACACGCCATGCCGGTGACGGGCACTTGCGCGCGAAAATCATCGATGCGCTGCCCTTCGCGCTCACGCCATCTCAGCAGGACGCCGCGCGCGCCATCGCTGAGGATCTCGGCAAGCCGCTCCGCATGTTGCGGCTACTCCAAGGCGATGTCGGTTCGGGCAAGACGGTGGTGGCGCTACTTGCCGCTGCCGCCGTCGTGGAAGAAGGCCGCCAGTCGGCGCTGATGGCACCCACCGAAATCCTCGCGCGCCAGCATATCGCGACCATCGCGCCGCTCGCCGAGCGCGCGGGCCTGCGCGTCGCCATTCTCACCGGCCGCGACAAGGGCAAGGAACGCCGCGACATTCTCGAGCGGCTGGCGAACGGCGAAATCGATCTTCTGGTCGGCACCCATGCGCTGATTCAGGACGAGGTGATCTTCAAGTCGCTGGCGCTCGCCATCGTCGACGAACAACACCGCTTCGGGGTGCGCGAACGGCTGCTGCTCACCGGCAAGGGTGAAGCGGTCGACATGCTGGTGCTGAGCGCGACACCAATCCCGCGCACGCTGGTGATGACCTATTTCGGCGACATGGACATCTCCGAATTGCGCGAAAAACCGGCCGGGCGCCAGCCGATCGACACCCGTGTGGTGCCCAACAGCCGCCTCGGCGAGATCATCGACGCGCTCGGGCGCGCGCTCGATGCAGGCAAGCGCATCTACTGGATCTGTCCGCTGGTTGAGGAATCCGACGCCGAGACCGCCCTTCCCCTTGTCGATGCCACCCAACGGTTCGAGAGCCTGCAGAAGAAATTCGGCGGCGTGGTTGGGCTGGTCCACGGCCAGATGAAGCCGAAGGACAAGGATGCCGCGATGGCGCGCTTCGCATCCGGCGAAACGCAACTGCTTGTCGCCACCACAGTGGTGGAAGTCGGTGTCGACGTGCCCGAGGCCACCATCATGGTGATCGAGAACGCCGAGCGCTTCGGCCTGTCGCAACTGCACCAGTTGCGCGGGCGCATCGGGCGCGGCCATGAAGCCTCGACCTGTATCCTGCTCTATCACGAGCCTGCGGGAGAAATCGCCACCGCGCGGTTGCGCGTCATTCGCGAAACCACCGACGGCTTCCGCATCGCCGAGGAGGATTTACGCCTGCGCGGCGAAGGCGATGTGCTCGGCACACGCCAAAGCGGCTTGCCCGGCTTCCGCATCGCTCGGCCGGAAATTCACGGCGGCCTCGTCGCACAGGCCCGCGACGAGGCGCTGCGCATCATGCAGGATGATGCAAAGCTCGACGGCGAGCGCGGTGAAGCGCTGCGCTGCCTCCTTTATCTGTTCGAACGCGATGAGGCGATCCCGCTGATCGGCGCGGGATAGTGAGTCTTTTAAGTCGACAGGCGCGCGAGAAAAACCCGCCCCACCGTCCAGAGCGCGCTCGGAACGGTCGGCGCGCCGATGAATGACATGGTGAGGACGCTCACCCCGACATTCGCGATCCACCACATCTGCTGCGGTGTCCGGAACCCCAGCCCCGAACATGCAATGTTCAGAAAGAATGCCGCGTAGGCCATGACGGTCGACAACCACAGGCTGCCATGGCCGGCAATCCGAAGTTCAGTCACAATCGTTACGGCAATGCTGACAAGGACAACCGTCCAGACAAGCTGCGGCGTGGTTGCAACTGTGCTTTGCTTCGGTTGTTCGCTGCGAGAAGTCGCCGCCTTTTTATCCTTGCGAGGCAATTACTCGACCTTCGCCGGGCTGGAGACGGGCGTCGCATTCGCAACATTCGCCGCCTTCATGACCTCGCCGAGCGCCGCGATTTTCTTCTGCGCCTCACTACCGCCCGGCTGCACCACGCCCGCTGACATGATAAGGGTAGCCGCATCTTCGGCGCTGATGTCGATTTCGAAGATCTTGCTCTTGGGCACATAGAAGAAAAAGCCGGTAGTTGGGTTCGGCGCACATGGCAGGAACACCGCCACGTGCTCCTCCTCCCCGGGGAGCGCATTCGACATCTGCTCATTCGGCGCGTGTGAGATCAGCACCACCGACCACATGCCGGGCGAGGGAAACTCCACAAGCCCGACCTTGCGCAAGCCCGAGCCGTTGCTGGAAAAGATCGTCTCGAACACCTGCTTCAGGCCACGATAGATCGCGCGCACCACCGGCATATGACCAAGGATGGTTTCGCCGAGCGTGACAAGCTGACGCCCAATCAGGTTTGCGGCGAAAAAGCCGAGCAACGTCAGCGCGACCACGGCGACAATCAGGCCGGAGCCGGGAATTCCCCACGGCAGATAGGTTTCGGGGCGATAATCGACCGGCACGAAGGGGCGGACCATATTGTCCACCCAGGTAACGAACCACCACGTCAGGTAAAAGGTGATCGCGATCGGGCCGGCGACAATCAGACCGGTGAGGAAATAATTGCGCAGGCGCGCCATCAGACCGCGCGGAGCATCTGGCCCGGCCGTGAGGTCACCCGGAAGTTTCGGCGTGTTCTCTGTCATAACCTATCCGTATCGCTCCGACCGCGCGGCATGCAAGGGCCAGCCTGAAAAAGGCGCCGAGACCATGGTTGCAGAAGACTTAAAATCCCCGCTCCGTCTGCGTCAGTTTGTCATTCGACTGTGACGGATTTTGCCAGGTTCCGTGGCTGATCGACGTCGGTGCCCATGATGACGGCCGTATGATAGGCTAGGAGTTGGACCGGCACCGCATAGACAAGCGGCGTCACGGTCGCGGGCATATCGGGTAATACGATGGTTTCGAGGGACTCCACCGTCGCCTCCCGTTGACCCTGCGCATCGGTCATCAGCACGATGCGTCCCCCACGCGCAGCAACCTCCTGCATGTTGGAGACGGTCTTCTCAAAAACACGGTCGTGAGGAGCGATCACCACCACCGGCATTTTCTCGTCGATCAGCGCGATCGGGCCATGCTTGAGTTCGCCCGCGGCATAGCCTTCGGCGTGAATGTAGGAAATCTCCTTCAGCTTCAGCGCGCCTTCCAGCGCCAGCGGATAGCTCGTGCCGCGCCCGAGATAGAGCACGTCCTGCGCCTTGGCGATGTCGCGTGCGAGCTTCTCGATTTGCGGTTCCAGCGAAAGCGCGGCGCTCATCAGGCGCGGCACTTCGACCAGCGCGTGAACGAGCCTGCCTTCATCCTCAGCGGTGAGCTCGCCCCGCGCCTTGCCAGCCGCAACCGCGAGCGCCGCGAGCACCATCAATTGGCAGGTGAACGCCTTGGTGGAGGCCACGCCGATCTCGGGGCCCGCCAATGTTGGCAGCACCGTTTCGCTTTCGCGCGCAATCGTCGAAGTGGTGACGTTGACGACGGAGATCGTATGCAGACCTTGCGCCTTGGCATAGCGCAGCGCCGCAAGTGTGTCGGCCGTCTCGCCCGACTGCGAAATGAAGATTGCCAGATCGCCCTTGCGCAGCGGCGCTTCGCGGTAGCGAAATTCCGACGCCACATCGAGTTCGACCGGCAGACGCGCAAACCGTTCGAACCAATATTTGGCGACAAATCCTGCATAGCTCGCGGTGCCGCAGGCGCTGATGGAGATGCGGCCGATTTTAGAGAAATCGAACGGGAGTTTCACCGGAAGCGAAACCTGATCCGTCGCCATGTCGACATAACGCGCCAGCGTATGGCCGACGACTTCCGGCTGTTCATGGATTTCCTTGGCCATGAAGTGGCGATAGTTGGCCTTGTCCACCATGAAGGTCGATGCGCCGGACTTGAGCACGTCGCGCTTCACCGGCTCATTTTTCTCGTTGAACACACTTGCGCCTTCGCGCGTCAGCACGGCCCAGTCGCCATCTTCGAGATAGCTGATGTCATCGGTGAACGGCGCCAGCGCGATCGCGTCGGAGCCGAGATACATTTCGCCATCGCCGTAGCCGATCGCGAGCGGCGAGCCCTTGCGCGCACCGATCATCAGATTGTCGTGGCCTTCAAACACGAAGCCGAGCGCAAATGCGCCGCGCAGTTTCGGCAGCGCCTCTTTCACCGCGTCCTGCGGTGAGAATCCCTTGGCGAGATACGAATTCACCAAGTGCGCGACGACCTCGGTGTCGGTTTCGCTGTCGAACTTGGCGCCGTCGCGCTCCAGTTTGGCGCGCAACTCGCGGAAATTCTCGATGATGCCGTTGTGAACCACCGCAACCTTGCCGCTGGCGTGCGGGTGCGCGTTGTTCTCGGTCGGTTTGCCGTGCGTCGCCCAGCGGGTGTGCCCGATACCGACACGCCCGAGCAGTGGCGAGGATTTCAGCCGCGCTTCCAGATTCTTCAGCTTGCCCTCGGCACGGCGGCGCTCGATATGAGCGCCTTCCAGCGTGGCAACACCCGCGGAATCATAACCGCGATATTCGAGCCGCTTCAGCGCGTCCACCAGAAGATCTGCCACGGGCTGGCGGCCCAGAATTCCGACAATGCCGCACATGCGGTTTTAAGCCCTTTGACGATCGAAAAGAGGAAATCTCATAACCAAGTATCGCACGAACCGCGGCTCAAGAATTGTTGCGAATTCCCACATCCGATTCATGATTAACGCCCATCAGCCGGGCGTTTGATGAAAAAGCCGTCATGTCTTGGTCTTCCTGGCCTCCGCCTTGCGCTCGCGGTAGCGCTTGGCCCAGCCCGGCCGAGTCACCTGCTCGTTGCGCTCGACCACCAGCGCATCCTCCGGCACTTCGCGGGTGATGACGGAGCCAGAGCCGATATAGGAGCCTGCGCCGATCTTCACAGGTGCCACCAGCGAGGAATTCGAGCCGACGAATGCGCCAGCACCCACCTCGGTGCGGTGTTTGTCGAAGCCGTCGTAGTTGCACATGATCGTGCCCGCGCCGATGTTGGCATTGGTGCCGACATGCGCATCGCCGACATAGGACAGATGGTTGACCTTGACGCCGCTTTCCAGCACCGCCGCTTTCGTCTCGACGAAATTGCCGATCCGAACACCTTCGCCAAGCGACGTGCCGGGACGGATGCGCGCGTAAGGCCCGACCGAGACCTTCTTGCCGATCGAGGATTGCGTTACATGCGAGAACGAATGGATCACCGCGCCGTCAGCGATGCTGACGCCGGGGCCGATCACGACGAACGGCTCGATCACGACGTCGCGGCCGAAGGTGGTGTCGCTTGACAAAAACACCGTCTCCGGCGCGACCAGCGTGACCCCCGCCTCCATCGCCTCGCGCCGCAGTCGCTGCTGCATCACGTTTTCGGCTTCCGCCAATTGAGTCTTGGTGTTGATGCCGCGCACTTCGTCCTCATGGGTTTCGATCACGGTCGCGCGCAATCCCATCTCACGCGCGATACCGACCGCGTCTGTCAGATAGTATTCGCCCTTGCTGTTTGCATTGCCGATCCGGTCGAAAATCTGCAGCGCGGTCTTGCCCGCGAACGCCATCATCCCGGCATTGCAAAGATCGACCCTCCGCTCGGCCTCATTGGCGTCGGCCTGTTCGCGAATGGCAACCAACTGATCGCCTTCGACCAGCAGGCGGCCGTAGCCGGTCGGGTCCTTGGCGCGGAAACCGAGCACCGCCATCGCGACATTCCCCGCGAGCGCCGCACGCAGACGGGCAAACGTCTCGGCGGTCACAAGCGGCGTATCGCCGAACACGACCAGCAAATCGTCCGCGCCTTCCGCTATGGCCGTGCGCGCCGCCAGCACCGCATGCGCCGTGCCCTTGCGCTCGCTCTGGACGAACACCTGCGCCTGCGGCCGCAACTTGCGCGCCTCATCCGACGCCGCCTGATGATCAGGACCGACGACGACCGCAAGACGATCCTGCTTGCCTGCGGGGGCCGCCAGCAGCACATTGGCCAGCAATGAGCGTCCCGCAACCTCGTGCAGCACCTTGGGCAGCGTGGAGCGCATCCGCGTTCCTTCGCCGGCTGCAAGGACAAGAGTGAGGCTGGAGCGGTCGGTCATGGGCGTCCTGGGATCACGATAAGGAGCCGCTCCCGGATTCGGAACGGCACAGTGCGGTTGTCATAGAGCCTTTCCGGGCGGGATGGAATTCACCGGCGGGGTACAAATCAGGCTGAATCAAGGAGTAGCGCGCATCCAGCAGATGTTCCTGTTAAAATTGTAAGGCTGATTCGTGGGGGAATCTCGGGGGCCGTTACCTGACCATGCGGAATGATCGCGCCAAGCTCGATCAGATCGACGATGACGCCGATTCCGGCGGCTGGCTGTCTCGTCTTTTCGCGGATGAGGAAGAGTTCGACCGCCGCGCGGCGTGGCGCCTCGGGTCATGGGGCGCGGCTTCCGTTTGCGCCGTCGCCGCCGCGATGATGGTGGTGCATTATTCCAGCGGCCGCGAGCACGAACGCATGGCCGAGGTCTCCCGCCAAAGCCAGCAATTGCAGGCGGTCGAACGGGAGACAAAAACCGAAAACCGCCGTCTTGCAGCCGCTATCGACACGCTCAACAACGATCGCGACCGCCTGTTCGCGCGCGTCACCGTGGTCGAACAGAGTCTCGATTCCGTCACCGGCGCGCTTGCAAGGCCGTCATCCGCCTCCTCGTGGCCTAAGTCGGGCGCGGCTCCGATCATCGGCACACCCGCAATCGTGGCGAGCGCCGCACCAATCCTCGCCGCACCTGCCTCAACCGCCCCGCCTGCGCTGCCCGAAGTCAAACTGCCGGTGACGGCAGCCGCCAAATTGCCGCCTCTGCCCACCACAAAAATCGAACCTGCGCCGGAGCCGGAAGCAAAGCCGAAAGCTCCCGACGCCCCTGCTCCGCTGCCGCACGAAGAAGGCGAGTTCGGCCCGCTCACAGTCGCCTCGCTCACACCGCCAAAGCCTGAGCATGCCGAAGCGGCCCCAGAGAAGATCGTCCGTCCGGTCGAGTTCGGCGTCGATCTGGGGTCGGCCAACTCGGTCGAAGGATTGCGAGCGGTCTGGCGTAACGCCCTCAAAAAGGTCCCCGACCTCGTGGGATCGCTTCAGCCGTTGATCGTCGTCCGTGAGGGCCAGAACGGACTCGGCCTTCGCCTTCACCTTGTCGCCGGCCCATTGAACGACGCAGCCGCCGCAGCGAAACTCTGCGCCGGCCTGATTGCCAACCGGCACCGTTGCGAAACGGCCCTGTTCGACGGGCAGCGGCTTGCGCTGGAGTCCCCTCTGGGAGCCCGGGTTCCGCGTGAGAAACCGCGCCGCCAAGCTCGCAGTCACGTCGAAAAGCGGGTAGAAGAACCCCCACCACCGCAGCAGCAACCGCAGCCCCAGCCAGCCCCGGAACCGGCTGCGAGCCGCGGTTTCTCGTTCTTCAATCGTTGATCCGCAGGCCCAGCCCGCGATCCTGAGACCTTTCTTGAGAGACCTCATGGCCGATCCCCTTCCGCCCGGCGACCCGACCCAGCTTCGCGAGATCGAAAAGAAGCGCCCATTCCGCCCGAGCCCGGTGCAGGTGCAGTGGCTGCTGGTCGTCGGCTTTCTCAGTATCGGCTATGCGCTGTATCTGCGCTATTTGGCCATCGAGTACTCACCGGTGGCGCTTGCCTGCGATGGCGGCCTGCCGACCATGCTCTGCAAGACGCGCCTGATGATCACCTATCTGTTCAAGAACGACGTGTTCGGCCTTGCCGCGCTCATCATCGCGGTTCTGCACGTCATCCGGCCCTCGGTGGTCACACTGACGGCCGGCCTCGTCGCCGCCGGGTTCGGCATCGTGCTTTACAATATCGGATTATCGGGCGTCGCTATCGCGTTGATGATTTTGGGGTTCGCGCGACCCGCGCCAGCGACAGCGTGAACGCCAGCAGCGCATAGGCCCCGCAGGTCCACAGTGACTGCCAGTTCGCCGACCCTTCGTTGAAGCCGATGTAAACCACGCTCAACGCCAGCAGCACGGCAAAGGTCGTTTCCGCGATCGGCCGCCGGCCATTGAGCGGCGGACCATTGAGAAGCATCAGCAGCAATGCTGGCACCGCCGCGATCGTCAGCGCCACGAACGGGAAATCGCGGTAGCGCGGATCGAATACGAACCCCAGCGCCGTCTCCGTCGCGAGCACCACCACCACCGCCAGTGCAAAGCCCAGCGCACGCAGCGTCTTGGAATCCGTGCGTTCCTCACGCGGGCCGATCAGCTCGATGAAGGTCGGCAGGCAGCGGCCCGTCACCATCGCCATCGCGGAAAGGATGGCCACCGCAAGAGCCCCGGCGAGCAACGCGCTGTTGGCGACCCAGCCACCGATGCCGAAACTCTCGACCTGGACCTTTTCCACGCCCCAGCCCGCAAAGACGCCGCCGATAGTGGCGCTCACCCCCACGAACAGCCACGAGGACAAACGGGGCGACCATGGCCTGCGCCGCAATGCCGCGAACGCCACGACATACATCAGGATGCAGAAGGCAAGCCCGCCGCCCATCTGATATTTCCACATCGGATGGTTGGTGATCGGCTGGCCCGGCACATATTTCGGCTGCCGGGTTTCGTTGCTGAACAAGCCCCAATAGCCGCCGACAGTGCCCTCGAGCTGGCGCTTCCAGGGCTGGTCATAGGCCTCGATCAGGTTGACGCGGAATTTCTCCGCTTTCGCCAGAGCGAGAATCTGCGACACCACGAATGCCTGATTGGCAAGCGAGGGGAGCGCGCCGTCGCGCATGCGGCCGGCGCTCGGCCAGCCGGTTTCGCCGATCAGGATTTCCTTGTTGGGAAACGCCACCGCCACGCGTTTGCGAATCTGATCGACATGGCCCGCCGCGTATTTCGCGCGCACCGGAAAATCTTCCCAGTACGGCAGGATGTGAATGGTGACGAAATCGACCGCATTATAAATCTCGCGGTTGCGCAGCCAGAATTCCCACACGTCCGCGTAGGTGACCGGCATGTTTTCAACGCGGGATTTAACGTAGCGAATCGTCGCAACCAGATCGGCTGCGGTCATCTCGCCGCGCAGCAACACCTCGTTGCCGACCACCAGCGCCTCGATCGTTCCGGGATAACGCTTCGCCAGCGCCACGGCGGTGTCGATCTGCAGGCTGTTCCTGAAACGGTTGCTGCCGAGCCAGATGCCCTGAATGACCTTCAGCCCGACTTTCGCGGCCTCGCCCGGCACCTGGTCGAGGCCGCTGTCCACCGAATAGGTGCGGATGCAATTGGTGATCTTGGCGAGCTGGGCAAGATCCTGCGCGATCTGCTGAACCGGCACGTGCAGCGACGGATCGAGCGGGCTCTGCGCGCCACGGAACGGCGTGTAGGACACGCATTCCAGCTTCTGCGCGGGATCGAGCGGCGCGCGCGCGCGCGGCACCGGCTCGCCGAGCCAGATCCATGTCCCGGCAATCACGCAAAGCGAGAGGACCAGAAGCGCTAGCGGCGTTCGCAACGAAATGTGTTCACCCTCCGAAGCTGTCGATTAGCCGCTTGGACCTGCGCTGCCAAGAGCCACCGCCCCTTGCCCACCAACTTTGATGGTATTCCAGCCTTGCCGGGCAGGTTTTCCGCGACGCGCTGGACAAAATCGCGATTGTGTTTCATGGGAATCCGGGCCGGAAATGACCGCCGCATTGGGGGCTCATTTGCGCGTCAACAGGTGGTCTCGCCTTCGGCGGGGGGCCTCCTTCCAACACAAGGGCTCGCACGAACGGGTTCGATCGGGGAAATCATGGGTCATCACTTCGCTGTCCTCAAGACTATGCCGTTTCGTGGCGCGACCATGTCGGCACTATTGCTTGCCGCAACCCTTGGTCTCGCAAGCGCCGCCAGCGCCCAGACCAACGAAAAGGGTCAGGATCAGAGCAAAGCAGCCCCCGCCGCCACAGCCCAGGACAACCGCGAAGCACAGAAGCGCACCGACGAGTTCGCCGAGGCAGCCAAGGCCATCAACGGCCCCGCAGGCAACCCGGAATGCGTCTGGCTCGGCCGCCGCGTGGTCAACCTGATGTGGCGCGACGATCTCGACACCGCCTTCCGCCACCTCGACCTCTATGATCGCTTCGGCTGCCCCGGCGGGCATGTGCAGGCGACCTTCCGCTGCCTCGTCCGCTTCGGTGCGACCATCGACAACAAGATTCCCGATACGCTGAACACCCGCATCCAGGCGTGCTGGATCAACCCGTCCGCCCAACCGCAAAACAGCAACTTCCCGCCGCCAACGCCGCCCGCCGCGCCCCCCGCGAAACCCGCGGCACCGGCCAAGTAGTCCGCTGCGGCACGGAATCGCCTCATAGTGGTCCGCGCCCATAAAAACGCCACGACGCCATACCAGATGTTAAAGCGCGTCATGTAAAAGCGTGATTGTATAGGCGTCTGTCTTCGCCACGGCCGGACCTGGGACCGATCCGGTGTCTTGTCATGTCGGTTCAAGGGTTTGCGATGCGCGCGGTAATCGCCGTTCTGATTTGTGTGGCCGCGGCTCATGCCGCCCTCTGGGGTCTGCTCGAAAAGAAGGAAACCGCACCGGACTTCCGCGGCATGCTGCCGAGCGTGTCCTATGCCCCGTTTGAGGGAAGCGCCCATCCCGACGTCGATAACATCCCGAGCGTCGAGAAAATCCGCGACGACCTACGCAAGCTATCAAAGATCACCAAAGCGATCCGCCTTTACTCGTCCACCGGTGGCGTCGAATTGGTTCCACCGATTGCAGCCGAATTCGGACTGAAGGTCACGGTCGGCGCCTGGCTCGATAAGCATCTCGACCGCAACGAGCGCGAGATCGCCGCTGCCATTGACCTTGCCAAACACAACAGCAACGTCATCGCTGTCGTCGTCGGCAACGAAACGCTCTACCGCGCCGATTTGAAGGTCGACGAACTGATCGACTACATCCAGCGCGTGAAGCGTCAGGTCAATGTTCCCGTCACGACGGGCGAAATCTGGAGCATGTGGCGCGACGAGCCGAGACTCTCCTCGTCCGTAGATTTCATCGCCGCGCACATCCTGCCTTACTGGAACAATATTCCCGCAGGATCTGCCGTCGATTACGCCATGACGATCTCCAAGCTGCTGCGGGACAGCTTTCCCGGCAAGCGGGTGGTAGTCGCGGAGTTCGGCTGGCCGAGCCAGGGCTACAACCTGAAGAGCGCCGAACCCGGCCCGTTCGAACAGGCCTCGATCCTGCGCAATTTCGTCACCAGAGCCGAGTCGATCGGGCTCGACTACAACATCGTCGAAGCTATCGACCAGCCATGGAAGTTTTTCGAAGGCGGCGTCGGCCCTTACTGGGGCATTCTGAACGCATCGCGTGAACCTAAATTCCCATGGACCGGCCCGATCGTCGACCCGGATTACTGGAAGGTCGCGGCGATCGCGGTGCTGGTCGGCATCCTGATGTCGTTGCCGATCTTCCGCCTGGTGCATCCGACGATCCTGCAGGTCTTTGTCCTGACCGTCGCCGCCAATGGCGTCGGCGCCTGGATGGCCACCGTGTTCTCCTACTGGAACACGCATTACTTCGTGTTCGGCTCTGCTTTCGCGCTGACGCTCGGCATGATCCTGCTGGTGCCGCTCATTCTGATTGCGATGGCGCGCATCGAGGAGATTGCCACCGTCGCCTTCGGCCGCCGCCCGCAACGGCTGATCGACAGGCCCCTGCCCGCACCCGCCGACGGCAAATTCCCGAAAGTCTCGATTCATATCCCGGCCTATTTCGAGCCGCCGGAGATGCTCAAGCAGACGCTCGATGCCGTGGCCCGGCTCGACTACCCGAATTTCGAGTGCGTGGTCATCATCAACAACACGCCAGATCCGGCCTTCTGGCAACCGATCCAGGACCATTGCCGCACGCTCGGCGAGCGTTTCATCTTCATCAATGCAGAGAAGGTGATCGGCTTCAAGGCCGGCGCGCTGCGCATCGCGATGGAACGCACGGCTGCCGACGCGGAGATCATCGGCATCATTGACGCCGACTATGTGGTAACGCCGAACTGGCTGAAGGATCTCGTGCCCGCCTTCGCCGACCCGCATGTGGGCCTCGTGCAGGCCCCGCAGGATCATCGCGACGGCAACCAGTCGCTGATGCATTACGCCATGAACGGCGAATATGCCGGGTTCTTCGACATCGGCATGGTTCAGCGTAACGAACAAGACGCCATCATCGTCCACGGCACGATGTGCCTGATCCGCCGCGCCGCGATGGAAATGGCGGGCGGCTGGGCAGGCGACACCATCTGCGAGGATACAGACCTTGGCCTCGCCATCATCGAGCATGGCTGGAGCACGCATTACACCAATACGCGCTACGGCTTCGGCCTGCTCCCCGACACTTATGAGGCGTTCCGCAAGCAGCGCCACCGCTGGGCCTATGGCGGCTTCCAGATCGTCAAGAAGCATTGGCGGCGCTTCCTGCCCGGCGCGAGCCGCCTGTCGCCCGGCCAGAAACGCGAATTCACCCTTGGCTGGCTGAACTGGCTCGGCGCGGAAAGCCTCGGCGTCGTGGTCGCGATTCTCAATCTGATCTGGGTGCCGGTGGTCTCGTTCGCCGACATCGCCATCCCCGACAAAATCCTGACGCTGCCGATTATTGCCGCGTTCGTGGTCTCGCTCGTGCATTTCGTCGCGCTCTACCGGCTCCGCGTCAAAGTCACACTCGGCCAGTTGCTCGGCGCGATGATCGCGGCGATGTCGGTGCAATGGACCGTTTCGCGCGCCGTCGCCAACGGTCTGATCACCGAGCATTTGCCGTTCGCACGTACCTCCAAGGGTGGCCTGTCGCGGATGTCGGTGGAATTCCAGGCCTTCTGGGAAGCGGTGATTGGCGCGCTGCTGCTGGTGGGTGCGGTGGTGCTCGTCGCCTTCAACCAGAAAGATGTTCGTGAGATCTACATCTTCGCCGCAGTGCTGGTCCTCGAAAGCCTGCCGTTCCTCTCGGCGGTGGGAATCGCGATTCTGGAGACGTCCCGCGCCAACCAGTTCGGCTTCTGGAAGCAATCGGCCATTCGCGCGGCTGAATTAATCGGCCTGCGCCGCGAGGCTATGCCGATGGTCGGCGCCCCGTCCTCGGTGCGTTCGGACCTGACGCCGAAGGGGTGATGAGTTGGGCCCCCTTACTCATATGCGACGATCCGACACATATGATGCGACAATCAGTCATCACGACTTCTTGTAGATTTCCTGAATTTAATTTTTTTTCATAATTTCCATCAAACCTGATTTAGCTCAAAATAATCTCATAAGTTATTGCTTTATATAGCAATTATTATTCCGTCGCGACGCGGCGGTCGCCGACACAATGTTGCGGCGCACTATTGAGAATTGGAATATTATATACCAGAGTTTTCGCCTGCGAACGGGGCTGCGAGCCCGACAACAGTTCACGGCAGGAGGAAACATGACAACGAATTCGGTGAAAGCTCAGTCAGAGGCTGAGGCGCAAGGCATCTATCGCTGGGTGCAGCTCGCGATGGGCCTCGGCTGCATGGCGATGGTCGCCAACCTTCAATATGGGTGGACACTCTTCGTCGACCCCATCGACCAGAAATATCATTGGGGCCGCGCGGCAATCCAGCTCGCCTTCACCTTCTTCGTCGTGACCGAAACCTGGCTTGTGCCGATTGAGGCCTGGTTCGTCGACCGCTTCGGCCCGCGCATCGTCATCATGTTCGGCGGCTGCATGGCGGCGCTGGCATGGGTCGTCAATTCCTACGCGAGTTCGGTGGAGATGCTGTACCTCGCAGCCGTCATGGGCGGCATCGGAGCAGGATCGGTTTACGGCACCTGCGTCGGCAACGCCCTGAAGTGGTTCCCCGATCATCGCGGCGTTGCCGCGGGCGCAACCGCTGCCGGCTTCGGCGCAGGCGCAGCGCTGACCGTTGTGCCGATCGCCCACATGATCGGCTCCAGCGGCTATCAGACCGCCTTCTTCGATTTCGGCCTCGGTCAGGGCCTCGTCGTCCTGATCCTCGGCTTCTTCATCCGTAAGCCGACCTTCGATATTCCGATCATCAAGAAGAAGCTCAACCTGCCGCAGACGGTCTATGGCTTCAAGCCGAGCGAAACCCTGCGCAGCCCGATCTTTTGGGTGCTCTATGTGACCTTCGTGCTGGTCGCTTCGGGTGGCCTGATGGCGGCAGCGCAGATCGCACCGATCGCACACGACTACAAGATCGCCGGCGAACCGGTCAGCCTGTTCGGCTTCCAGATGGCAGCCTTGACGATGGCGATCTCGCTGGACCGCATCTTCGACGGCTTCGGACGCCCGATCTTCGGTTTCATTTCCGACACCATTGGCCGCGAATACACGATGTTCATCGCCTTCGGCACCGGTGCACTGATGCTACTGATGCTGTCGCTCTACGGACACTCGGCGATCGTGTTCGTTCTAGCGACCGCGGTGTATTTCGGCGTGTTTGGCGAAATCTACAGCCTGTTCCCGGCAACCGCAGGCGACACTTTCGGCGCGAAGTACGCCACCACCAACAACGGCATGCTGTACACCGCTAAGGGTACCGCTGCGTTGCTGGTGCCCTTCGGCAGCATCCTCGCCAAGAACTACGGCTGGCAGTCGGTGTTCATGGTGGCGGTGGCTTGCAACTCGATCGCCGCCCTGCTCGCGGTTTTCGTGATCAAGCCGATGCGCCGCGCGCACATCGAGCGCAGCAACGAACTGGCCGCGAGCGGCCTTAATGCATCGGCGCCCCTCTCGGTGCAGAACGCCAACGCATAATTATTCCCCCCAAGGGACCAACCTTGAGACCAGGCGATTTCCGCCTGGTCTTTTTTTTAGGTGGGCGACTGATCTGTGGCGCGCCGTCAAGGCGACAAATAGCCTCAAATTGCTTGTAGGTTTTATATCGCGTGGTAGCCTGTTACTTTCAGAGCGGGCGGGGTTCCATGCATCAACCGATCGACAGGCACCATAACAATACTTTCCGGCACTCAAGGAAGGGCCAACTCACCGCCCTGTTTCTGGGGTGTATCGTTAGCATCAGCGCACTGGTCAATTTCATCAGCGCATTTCGGAGCAGGCAGGTCCTTTACGGCGGCCGGCTCACCCCGACCGGCTGGATCTCGTATCAGGCCCACCCGGCCTTGTTCATGTGGGTTCTGGCCATTGAGGCCTGTGCCGTGCTGATTTGCATCGGTGCCATCTACGCCGTCTTCTTCAAAGACATCGATCAGACTTAAGCTTCACGGCTCGACTGCAAGGCTCGCGGCCGCGCGACTCGACCGAGGCATGAACGCCGTGCTGTGTCCGGCCTGATCGCGATAGCTTGCCGCCAACATCGATGAGCGCGGATGGACTCCGCCGCGCATCACACCATTTCATCCGAGTCGGCCGCTGCTTCGGTTTCCTTCCGGAAAAGAACATACAGGGCAGGAAGCACGAGCAGCGTCAGAACCGTTGACGATATAATGCCGCCAATGACGACTGTCGCCAGTGGCCGCTGCACCTCGGCACCGGCTCCAGTCGCGATCGCCATCGGCACAAAGCCCAGCGAAGCCACGAGTGCCGTCATTAACACCGGACGCAATCTGGTCATTGCACCTTCGCGGACGGCATCCTGCACCGATCGCCCTTCCCGTCGAAGCCGCTCAATAAAGGCAATAATGACGAGGCCATTGAGGACAGCGACGCCGGAGAGCGCGATAAACCCGACACCAGCGCTGATCGAAAGCGGAATCCCGCGCAACAGCAGAGCCACGATGCCGCCGGTCAGAGCCAATGGCACGCCACTGAAGACCAACAGCGCATCCGCAGCCGAACCGAGGCTCATGAACAAAAGCAGCAGCACCAACGCGAGCGCCACCGGCACCACGATTGTGAGCCGCTTTGCCGCGGAGACGAGTTGCTCAAATTGTCCGCCCCACCCGATCCAGTAACCGGCCGGAAGCTTTACCTTCTGGGCCACGGCTTCCTGCGCCTCCGCGACGAACGATCCGAGGTCACGTTCGCGGACATTGACGGTCACTACGATACGCCGCTTGCCATTCTCACGACTAATCTGGTTCGGACCCGGCGCTGCTTCGACAGTCGCGACGGACGACAGGGGCACGTAGCGAGGTTGCCCGGTTGCCGTACCCGACAAGGCCGTGCGCAGAACTGGAGGTGTCCCCGACTCTCCCGCAGGCAACGGTATCGGAATTGCTCGGATTGCCTCGATATTCTCCCTCAGCCGTTCCGGCAGCCGAACCACGATGTCGAAACGCCGGTCGCCCTCGAACAACTTGCCGACGCTCTTGCCGCCTATGGCGATTTCAACGACATCCTGAACTTCGCTCACGCTTAAACCGTAGCGTGACAACGCCTGCCGATCGAGCCTGACCGTGAGAATCGGAAGACCTGCGACTTGCTCGATCTTCACGTCAGTCGCACCACGGATGCTTTTGACCACAGCCTCTACCCGGGACGCCTCTCCTTGCAGGATATCGAGATCGTCGCCAAAGATTTTAATGCCGACGTCGCTTCGGACGCCTGAGATCAGTTCATTGACGCGCAACTGGATCGGCTGGCTCACTTCATAATTGCTGCCCGGCACGTCGTTGGCCGCTTTCTCGATTTCCTCGACCAGTTGCGTTTTCGGCTTGGCCGGATCCGGCCAATCGCCGCGCGGCTTCAACATGATGTAGCCATCCGACATGGATGGGGCCATAGGATCGGTTGCAACTTCCGCCGTACCGGTTCGCGTGAAGAATTCTTTCACTTCCGGCAATTGCCCGATCCGTTTTTCAAGCGCTTTCTGCAAATCGAGCGATTGAGTGAGACTCGTTCCCGGAATCCGGACCGCCGCCAAGGCAACATCGCCTTCATCGAGATTCGGGATAAATTCGCCGCCCATGCGCGTTGCTGCAAATCCGCTGATCACGACGATCACGGCCGCGGCAACGGCAACACCCCGGCGAAACATGATGGCGCGATCGAGCAACGGCATGTAAATGCGCTTGGCGCCGCGCATAAAAGCGTTCTCTTCCTCAGACACTTTGCCCGTTACGACAATGGCAACCGCAGCCGGAACAAAAGTGATAGAGAACAAAGCAGCCGCTGCGAGCGCCATCAGCACCGTGAGCGCCATCGGCGTGAACATCTTGCCTTCCACGCCCGTGAGCGTGAGTACCGGCAGATACACAACGCCGATGATCAGTGTTCCGAACAGACTCGGTTTGATCACTTCGGCTGAGCCACGAAGGATCGTATCCATTCTCTCCCGAAGGTTCAGCAAACGCCCACGCCGATGCTGGGCTTCGGCGAGAAGTCGCAGACAGTTTTCCACGATGATAACCGCGCCATCGACGATAATGCCGAAATCGATGGCTCCCAAGCTCATCAGATTGGCGCTCACCTTGTTCTCGACCATGCCGGTGATCGTCATCGTCATGGAGAGCGGGATCACACAGGCCGTCACCAGAGCGGCCCGGATGTTGCCGAGGATCAAAAACAACACCACGATGACGAGGATTGCACCCTCGACCAGATTTTTCTGAACGGTCCTAATTGTGGCATCGACAAGGTCCGTTCGATCGTAAACGGTTCTGGCGACGACTCCATCCGGAAGTGATTTGGCGATCTCGCTTAGCTTTGCCGCGACACGCTGCGCAACCGCGCGGCTATTTTCCCCTATCAGCAGCAAGGCCGTGCCGAGCACAGTTTCATGCCCGCCCAGCGTCGCGGCTCCGGTCCGAAGGTCTTTGCCTTCGATCACCTGTGCCACATCCTTCACCCGAACGGGTACGCCGCTTCGGGCGCCTATTACGATATCCTGGAGCTCAGCAATGTTGGCGACCTGCCCGGGAGTTCGAACCAGATACTGCTCGCCGTTACGCTCAATATAACCCGCGCCGACGTTGGCATTGTTGGCAGCCAGCGCCGTCATCACATCGCGGAAGCTGATTTTATATGCCATCAGCTTGCCGGGGTCGGGCAGGACATGAAACTGGCGCTCGAAACCGCCGATAGTGTTCACTTCGACGACGCCGGGAACATTCCGCAACTGCGGTTTGATGATCCAGTCCTGAATCGCGCGAAGCTCGCTTGGCGTATAGTCGCTGCCACCCGGTGCCTTGGCGCCCTTGGCTTCGACCGTGTACATGAAGATTTCGCCAAGGCCGGTTGCTACCGGGCCCATCGCGACTTCGATGCCCGCAGGAAGCTGATCCTTCACCTGCTGGATGCGCTCGTTGACCAATTGCCTCGCGAAATAGATGTCGGTGCCATCAAGGAAAACCACGGTCACCTGGCTCAACCCGTAGCGGGACAACGACCGCGTATAGTCAAGCTTGGGCAAACCGGCCATCGCCGTTTCAACCGGAAAGGTGATGCGCTGCTCGGTCTCAAGCGGCGAATAACCGGGCGCCTTAACGTTGATTTGCACCTGGACATTGGTGATGTCGGGAACGGCATCGATCGGAAGCCGCATAAAATTCCAGGCGCCGAAGGCTGCCAGCCCCCAGGCGAACAGCATGACGAACCATCGTTGACGGATTGAGAAACGGAGAATGGCCTCAATCATGTTCGGCATCTCCCTTGCCCATTTCCGCCTTCACGACGAAGGAGTTCGTGGCGACGTATTTCTCCCCCGGCATTATGCCCGCGCGAACCTCCACGAATTTTCCATCCGTGTCTCCGAGCTGGACAGGGCGCGCCTCAAGCTTGTCCTCCTCCTCTCGCACGAAAACGACGGTCTTGTTATCAAGGGTCTGTATCGCGCTGGCGTTCACAGCGACGGGCACATGCCGTTCCGCAAGAACCAGACGCGCGGTCACAAAGAGGCCGGGCCGAAGGCGACCAACAGGATTTTGGAGAACGACGCGCGCAAGCGCTGTTTGCGTATCGCTTGCTCCAACCGGCGCAAGGTAGGATATCGCACCCTTGATCTCGCCAACTCCGTCTTCCGGATCGATCAATATTTCATTGCCGATCTGAACCCGCCGCAGATCTTGCCGATAGATCGACAGGTCCACCCAGATCGTCGACAGATCAGCGATGACGAAGGATGGCTTTTGCTCAGATGCGTATTCGCCCAGAGATATTTGCCTGTCGATGACCGTCCCGCCGATTGGAGCTTTCAGGTCGTAGACAGTCAGACTTTGATTGCTCTCGATCGAAGCCAGTAGATCGTCCCTTACAACGATGTCGCCTATGCGCTTACGGATGGCTCGCGCAATCCCGGGAAACCTCGGCGTCACCTGAACGACTGTCTCCTGGTTCGCCCGCAGGATACCGTTGAAACTCAACGTCTCGTTCAGAGTCGCAGGACCAGCCTCGGCGAAGGTCGCACCGGCCGCTGCCAGCTTTACATCGCCAATGCGGATGCGGTCGCCACCATGCTCATCATGCGCGACATGCTCGTTGCCTGATTTCTCTTGCTTGACGCCACGCTGACTATGTTGGTGCGGCGCTTTTGGCGTCAACGCCCGATAGCTTGTCGCGCCCGCAATGGCGGCAAGGATGGCGATGACAATGGTCGTAGAGCTTTTCATCGCGCATTCCCCCGCGCAAGAGCAAACGGATTCCCCACAAGGCCTTCAATCGTGGCTACGGCAATATGGAAATTTTGCAACGCCTCCTGCTCGCGCAGGCGGGCTTGGGTCAGACTGGATTGTGCATCGAGCACCTCAAGCAGCGAGAACCGCCCTTGCCCGTAGCCGTCGGATATGGCGTCCGAGGCCTGTCGCGCTTTTGGAATTGCCGTCTCCCGCAACACAGCGAGTTCGCGGAGCGAGCCTTGCAGCGAGTCATAGGCCCGCCCCGCGACGACGATGAGCGTATTGCGGTTGGCTTCCCGCTCAGCCCGAACCTTGGCAAGATTCTCCTGCGCGGAAAGGATATTTCCCTGATTCTGATCGAACAGCGGGATCGGCACCGAGAGCGTGAGCCTCACCGCATCGTCCCTGGTGTCGTTAAAATGACGCCACCCAGCAGACAGCCGCACGTCGGGATACGGCTTCAGTCTCGCAAGCAATAATTCGGCGTTGCGTTGCGCATAGAGAGCTGTCCAGCGCACGAGCTGTGGGTTGGCGTCGATGGCGGCAACGACCGACTGAAAGGTTGGCGGTCGGCCCGTGACATCGAGCTGCCCAGACACGGCAGAGAATTTCGGCGTGGTATCTCCCATCAAGACCGCAAGCTCGCGGCGCGCGCTCGCGAGCGCCGCCTTAGCGCGCTCGCGGTCGGCCTTCACAAGCGACGACGCGACATCGGCCCGCCCCGTCTCTGCAACCGAGGATGCACCCGCCTCCACACGCCGTTGGAGAAGGGGCGTGATCTTGTCGATCGCCACGACTTGTTGATCGAGAATGTGAATGCGGCGTTGAAGACCGACAACGTTGACGAAAGCGATCGCGGTCTCTGAAAGAATCTCCAGCCGCGTCGCCTTGCGCTGGATAGTCGCGACATCGACACCTGCGAGGCCTGCCGAAATACGCGCCTCCCGCTTTCCGAAGAGTTCGAATAGCTGGCTTATTTGCAGCGTCGTCTCGGCAGATCGCGTTCCGCGATAAACACCTGAGCCAAACGAATTGTCCTGCTCATAGGACAGTTCGGGATTGGGGAGAACACCAGCCTGGATATGCTGACCGGTTGCTATCCCGACGTCCCGTTCGGCCGCCGTAAGGCGCGGACTGGAAACGAGCGCGCGTTGCAGCGCCGCTCTCAGGGTGAGAGTCTGCGAATGCGACATCGCCATCAGCCATGGGCTGACCAGCAATGCCGCCGCGCACGCAAAGCGCGCGGCAATCTTGAAAAACATATGGAATGACCTGACGAGCGACATGGTGGGAACGCGAAGCGTTCCGGCGGCAGCGTTCAGGCAAAGAATTTTGGTGGAGGCGGGTCGAGGCCGAGCGGCAATCCCCGGAGAAGGATGCTGCTTGCTACGGAGACTTTATGCGTTGGGCTAACAACGAGCGAGGTAGTTATCGGCGCTGGAATCGTTACCGAGAAGCAGCCATGACAGTGGTGGTCGGAGATAACGCCTTTCTCGGATTGACCAAGGTCGTTCTTGATCGACGCGACGATCGATGTGCCGGAGTTATTGGCAACATCCAGATCGCAGAACCCGTGCAGCGCTCCCGCCAAAAGGTACATCGTCAACACAAATGCCGCGAAGAACCTGCGCGGAAGGCACAGCAGCGGCAGGCGTTGAAGATGAAAGCATGAAATCACTGCGATGCCTTTCGGATCGGCCCAAGCCCCCGCTAACACGCGACCGGCTCAATGTCGACGCGCCGGGAAAAGAAAAAATGGCTGGTTTGTCGCAGTAACGGCTAATCGCTTGTCGGAATGGAAAATCCCACTTCCGCTAAGCCCTTGAAATATTGGTGAGCGCGGAGGTTGTAAAGTTCGTCCGCGTTATCAACGTCTTACGCGAAGGTGCGGGCCAAAATGCCGCTTTGAGGCACAATGAACCTTTTGAGCAGGTCCCTCACCCTCCCAAAAGGAAACGGCAGTTTTGGTTCACTGAAACCATCTGAGCGACGTTCGCACGAGACCACCGCCGCGAAAGAACTGATCCGACCTTGCAAAGCTGAGATGGAGAAAGGCCGGACGCTCCTTCGCCTATGCCGAAACTGTGAACTTCTCCTTCATCTACGACGGCGGGAGCAATCCAGCGAGCTACGGCGCCGGACGTGATTACGCCATCGCGAAGGGATGTAGATCGACGAAAGCGGGACGCGGATCACGATGACGCCGAAAGGCGAACACGCCTAAAAACGCCTATAATGACAAAAAAACCCGCCTCCGGGAGCATCCGGGGCTGGCTTAAGTCTTAACTTGATCTACGTCAGTTCCACCAAGCGGCTATATCGCATAGTTCGACCTCTCAGAAATGGAGGGCCAAATGAAATTTATTATCGTTACCGCAAGTGTCCTTTTGCTTTCAGCTACAGCGTCTGGGCTCGCACAAACCGGCCCCGTCGCGGCAAAGTGCGCCAAGGATATTCAGACGTACTGCCCTAATAAGTCCCACGGTCGCCAACAAGTCCGATCGTGCCTTGAATCTAACAGAAGCAAGGTGTCGGCCGAATGCCGTAAGGCACTCGACACTACCGGTCCTGGCAGGGGCCGAAACCAGTAACAGAAATAAGGCTGCTTTAGCCTGCAGCCTCTTTCATTCATCGCTCGAGCTCCGACCCTTCTAGACTGACACAACAAAAAAGCCCGCCACTCCGAGCATGGAGGGCGGGCTTAAGTCTACGGAGCTGTAGGCATAACCCCGCTTATCAGGGCGAGGTTCAGTAGATGCCCAATTTGTGATTTGAACTCCCTTCCTATTTTAATAGCTTTCCGTTCCCCAGCGAGTGGGGAGGCTTCAATGGAACGGTTTATTCATTTTGAGAATATCGCCATTACCGGAAGCTCCTTGCGGAAGAGCAAGACGAGGAAAAAAGGGCTGTTCTCCGTAAGTTACTGGCAGAAGAAGAGGCGAAAGAGGTCTCCGCAGCCACGGACCGCGAGCGGCGGAATCCAAAGCCCCCGCCCCCGTAATGGTACCGAGTTTTTTTAGAACCACGGCTATGGGCACTTAGAGGCTATGGCGCGACCTATTGTATATCGATGCCCAAACACCGGGATAAATGTGCAGCACTGGCTTCCTGACGCGCCAGAGGGAGCCGTCAAGTTTCGTACCGGCGGCTAGCGCCCGGCTGGTTTGGCGTTCGCAACGAGGGCTGGCCGGGCTGACTTTCATCGTCTCACGACATTTCTGGAACTAACTCTGTCGGGTAGACTTGAACTTCGTCGCTGGTGAGGTTCATTGCGACTTGGCCCGGCTGGGAATGCCCCAGAGACCTTCCTCCCAGCCGGGCTAACCTACGGATAGAAAACCCCGGCGCCCGTTGATCACCCGGTGAAGAGATCGCCAGTTGCGCTCCCACCCTACTCAAGCGGAACGCGCAGCGACATGCAAAACGTAATCTTGATCGGGATTTGCGCTGCTATATTTCTGCTTGTCCGCGTGATGATGATGATGATGGGGAATTGAAGTGTACCCCCGCCGGAGCGGGGGTTAGAGTCGAATCCCCGTGAAGCGCATCAGGATCCATGCCGTTACAAAATATAGGATGATCGTGATCGCGCAACTCACCGCCATGCTTTGCCAAAAGCCTATCCCTGCTCGCAGCATCCACGGAAGCGCCAGGAACATCGGCAGCGACGGGAGCACATACCAAAACGTGGATTCCGCAAGCCCTGCAGTCCGCTCGATGTCAGCAGTATCGTGCCACAACCAAATTATGCCGAGCAGAGACACCAAAGGCAGAGAAACAACCAGGGCGCCAATAGCCGGACTGCGCCTTGCCACCTCCGAAACAACGCCAACGATGACGCCCGACAAGGCGCATTTGATGACAAAGTACAACATCTCGGCACCCTAAAGCCAGGTTGTATAGCCCTATGTAGAAAATCCCGCCGGAGTGGGTCTATCTCCCCGCGGTTCGAGGTTCTCAGGGAGAGGTACTTCAAACCGCCAAACTTGTTACATTTTGTTACAGCCCAGAACCCACTTACTCCGCATCTCAGCCGCCTCTTTAAGGTCTCCGCACTGGAACTGTCAGCGGCCAGCCAGATTGTCCCTCTTCGAGCTTACCCCAGGTGTAGTGCCATGGCGCCGACGATCTGTCCAAAATCAGACGCGCCGTTACGTCTGATGGTCCGCTTCTTTGGAGGTGGCTTTGCTTTTTGTCCTGTTATTGAGCCTCGGCCTTTTTGCTGTGGCATTCATAATCTGGTTCAAAACCGTCCATCCGCACGGACGATGGGAGTATTCCCCATCGACGCCGCCCTATGAGCGATGCTGAACGGAGCCACGACCGCAGCTCATTGTAGCCCTTAATTGTCAGATGCCCATATTCGCTGGGCGGGGTAAGCTTGCAGCCCTTGGGGCTATTCAAATGCATCGGCGCAGACGGAAAGTGCGAGCCGATCCGTGTGAGCTCGCAATAGGCATTGCCTTAGGATTGCTAGCCGGAGCGCTGTTGTTCTTCGCAATCGGCAGCTTGGCGTATTTTTCTACGATGGAGTGATCAGCAGTGAGCCAGCGCCTAGATAGCTGCTCTCCCCCGCCGGAACTGGCAGCCGCCAACTAGCTTGTCCCTTCCCAAGCTAGATCGAGTGGAGTGCCATGGCCGACGATCTGACCAAGAAGGGTCCGCAGGACCGCAGCCACATCAATATGAACGAGGACTATGAGGTGAAATACTGGACGCACCACCTTGGGGTGAGCCGGGAAGAACTCCAGAGGGCCATCGACAAAGTGGGAACCTCCGTCGCGACGGTGCGAAAAGAACTTCGGAAAGAGGACTAGTGGCCCTCCGCAACCGCCGCATCCGAGCTCTTCTCATCAGGCAACGTTGGCTTGCGTCCTCACTAACCCGGCCTCGTTCCAATCGCTTCCGCTTCCGCCATCTGATGGCCTGGAAATGGTCATGAGGCGACGCGGAACAGCCTTCCACCACCACGCGTTTTGCTGAGGTGTGTCAACAATGACTGAACGTATTTTGGAGGACGATCATGCGAAATAATCTGATTCTCGCCGTCGCTTTAGTCGTGATCGGATTCACTGTTCCCGCGTCGGCCGCCGCCATCGGCTACGTTCAGGAACCGGTGACCAAGATTTACACCCAGGCGGGACCGCTGCCGGTTCAAGCAGCGATCGATATTGCCAACGGGGTTGGACTGGTTTCGGTATCCAGCACAAACAAATGGTTCAACGAATGGCAGATCGAGGGCTATGACGTCACTGGTCGCTATATGGAAGTCGATGTCGATGCGCGAACGGGTGCGATCGTAGACGTCGATAGGTGACGTCAATCAGCCGACCACGTCTTGGATATGTGGCGGTGCATGGATCTAGGATAAGCCGTTGGAGAAGCGTAATTGGAGGAAACGGTAGCCGTCAGGTGGCCACCTTCCAAACAAGGACACCGCAAAGAGCCGCCAGAATAATTCCCCAACCGATGATGTAAAGGAAGCCGCTTCGCAGTTTTCGACATGTCACCCTTTCCAATTACCAAGACATGTGGTCATGCCCGACCGAGAATTGAATGGGGCTGGATCTACGACCCCAAACTCGCCGAACTGGACGAAATGCAGTTCTATGTTGTGCAGTGGGCTCCGAACGGAAAGATCTACCGACACTTGGTGATCTGCGCGAATTCTGATCTGCGTTTGCGCCTAGGAGTCCGAGGACTCCTTCGCCGGTTCAGAAGCCGCCGCAAGAGAATTGATCCGAATTTGCAAAACCGAAATGGAGCAAGCCAGTCGCTCTTTCGCCTATACTGGAACTGTCAATTTCGCTTTCATCTACGACGCTGCCGATTAAACCCCGTAGCGCCCTCTCCTCGGCCACAAGCCTCGACTCTAAGGTCACGCGATCTTCGCCCCGGAGGTTTGGTGAGGCGAGTAAGAAGTGACAATGGCCAACAACCTTTTCATGGCCGCGAATGATGAAGCGGCGCAGTTCTTCATCCATGGGGCTGCCCCGTTTTCCTAAAAAGGCATTCAGGAAGTCTTCGATGTTGCGTAGGCCGGCGGACAACGGTCGACCTACGCTAAAGCCTATCTCATTGGGCGGCTATCAATCCCGAGGCCACGCTCAAGGCTGGCAATTCTGGATTCCAAATCCGTCATCCAGTCCTCGGCCGGGATCATTCTCGGATTCCCAACTTTGATTTCTAAGCCGCGAACAGCCTATTTCAGTCGCCGTAGCCGCTGAAGCTCGAAGGCTTGGGGCATGCTCTTAAACATCCCCGCCTCCATCAGGCCGCCGCTGGCACGCGGGATACGGATCGACGCCGGACAGATTTTCCTCCGGGAGGTCGAGGCCAGTGATCTAAGCTTGAGAGAGCTTCGAGGATTTCGTCAATCGTCACCGGTTGTTGCTGGCCGGGGATTGCCCTGAGCGAGGGGCACGATTTTACGGCGGCTGCATCCGAAGCCCAAGACGCCAAGATGGCTCGCTTCTCTGCGACGGTCAGCCCTTCTTGGGCCAGAACATCTCGTGGATGGTCGTAAACCAATCCAGGATGAAAGATGCCGTTGAGGTCGAAAACATCGTCATCGTTGAATCTGGTATGGACAGTCATGTCGTCCTCCTCTTTCTCCTTTCGTTGCGGACGGCAAATGAAGCGGCTCAGGTTACTGAGCCGCTTCCGAGGAAGGTCAAGCGGCCTTCGATTCAATCTGGTGAACGTTCGATGGAGAAGACCCCGCGTTGATTTCGATTTTGCGCGGTTTCATTGCCTCCGGAACTTCGCGGACCAGATCGATGCGTAGAATGCCATTTTCGAAAGAGGCATTCTCCACCTCGACATGATCGGCAAGGCTGAACTGCCGCCGAAACGCGCGAGCCGAAATTCCGTGATACAGGAACTCCCGCTTTTCCTCGTTCTTGCGGCCCTCGATCGTAACAACATTCTGCTCAGCAGTAATGTTGACATCGCTCGGCGCGAAGCCAGCCAGCGCCAGAGAAATCTGGTACTGATTGTCGCCCACGCGCTCGATGTTGTACGGGGGGTAGCTTTCCTCGCTGTTGCGTTGCGCCGCATCAACGAGATCTATCAACCGGTCGAAGCCGATCGAAGATCGCCACAGAGGCGTAAAGTCAAAGGTCCTCATAGCCAAATTCTCCATAGAGCAAGATGGATACGAGCAGACGCCGGACACCACCGGGCGCCCGCCTCGCGGAGCCCCACCAGGCGCTCCGCACCACTCATCGTGGCGACAAAAAAATTAGAAAAGGTCCGTTTATCGTCAAGAGGCGCGAACAAAAAAATTTAGTCTGCCGACTTGAGCCGCCTCATCCTGAACTCAATCCGGTCCCCCGACAGCTCCCGCCACCATTCGACCTCGGACATGTGGGCCGCCGCCGGCCAGCGATCGAGCCAGAGCCGGCCCTGAGCCCTCGCCTCTTCCCGTGGCAGCGTGAAGGTCTCCCGTACATAGCCGTCGTCGGCCGCCCTCGCCTTTCGACGTCGGGACATGCTGCCAGCCGAGTCTTTCGGGGTGCGGTAGGCGATCACAGCTCTCAACTGGTGATGGCCTCAAAGTAGGTATTAGATGAAATCTCACCAACCCCGATAATAATAGTGCCGACGATAATAGCGGTGCCTTGGATAGTAGGCGTATGGCCCGCCGTAATATGCCGGTGCGTACCCATAGTAGGCAGGCGCATAATATCCATCATACACGGGCTCATAACCGTAGCCGTAGCCGTATGGACCGTAGGCACCATAAGCACCTGCGGCCAATGCTCCTGCCACGAGGCCGAATCCGATCCCTGGCCCCCAGCCAAAGCCACCATGGCCAAAGCCCCCGTGATGCCAGCCACGCGCGTCCGCAGGAGAAGTCATGAGTGCTGAGGCGACCATCGCCGCCGCGGCAATCACCAACACTTTCCTTGTCATGGTTTTTCCTCCTTCGATGGAGGTTCTAAACCAGCGGTACGAGGTTTGGTTTCGCTCGATTTGCGACCGTGATGGAATTTAATTTTATGAATCTACGACAAAAACCCGGAGCGAACTCAACTAAAAAAAACGCGGAGAAATGCCCCTGCGGCCCTCCCCCCAATAGAAAACGTCGCCGGAGTATTGAAAATGGCTAAAATTTTAAACGGACACCATGGCATTCCCGAGATCATCAGCACACGCCTTGGCCAAGTCCTTGTTGTTGTTTTTCTCGCAGCATTGGCAATCGTGTTTACCCACGCTCTGCTGATATAGAAAACACCACCTGTCTGAAACTGCCATGCAATCCAAAGCCGCAGAATATCGAGAGAATGCCGCAAACTGTGTTGAGCTTGCCGCGCAGCAGACAGAACAACCTAAGCGGAAGGGATACGAGCGAATGGCAGAAGCTTGGCGCGCTCTGGCCGACGAACAAGACTGGCTGGATGGGAACCAATTGCATGGGGAGAAGTAGACCGATACACACATTCCACTATGCCCATGAAAACCTATGAACTAGCGATCGCGGTTAGCGTGTTCAAAGCCCTAGACCAAGCCCATCTTGTTCCCGGCGATGCCGATCTGGCAAAAGCAAGTGCGCTGGCGCTTCCCGAGCACAGCATGTCAGGCGATCTCTTTAGAGAAAACACCTTCATAGCTATTCGAAACCTTCGGCAAGCGATAGACGAAGGCGAGGATGATGAGCGACTGAATGCGCTTTATGCTGCTGCACTTGCAGCAGTCTGCCTCTGGGGCGAAGCGCGCTCGTAGTTACATAATGAGTACTTTGAGTAATTTACTATGAGGTTTTATAACGCAGGTTAATCTATCGAGACATTTTCCCGCGCATCAGTCGTTTAGACTCGCATTAGCCCGCCAAAGGCGCAGGATCAATTCACCACCGAACAGATCTAGGTATACATCGGTGATGAGAACGCCGGTTGCGCTCCCGCCCTACTCAAACAGAGGGAGTAGCACATGTTCTCGTTTCGCGAATCTGACAGTGTCGAGCGCGTATTCTTATTGATGGCAGCCTGCGGCACGATGGCACTCCTCGCCGCAATCATTTATTGGCTGCAATTCTTATAATGCATCACACGCGAGGTCTCCGTGCAGAATGCATTCCTCATCGCACTCTGTATTGGAATTGTCGCGTTGGTCGTTGGCCTGACTCTACTGATTAATTGAAATAGAAAACCCCGCTGGAGCGGGGTTTGTTGCCATTATAGGAAGAGCGACTTGAACAAGAGATGCATTCCACGCCATCATGAACATCGATTTTGGGGAAAATCAGTGTAACGGCCATGAAGGACATCAAGCTTTACATCGATAAACTCAATGTCGACGCCGAGCATTGCGTCACAATTAGCGAAACAGCCACGAGCGAGACCAAGCGCGCGGCCTTTAAAAAATTGGCCGCGACTTATCGAAAGCTGGCGGCGGACCTCCAGCGAATCTTGGAGGATCACGCCGAGACCGACGCGCAGCGTGACGAGCATCTACTTGGTCTCCTTTACGGCGATGAGGAAATCACGCGGAGCGGCTAGCCTGCACTTCTCAACCCCTCATCCTGAACTCGATGGGTCGGCCGCGTCATATCCAGGTTCCATTTGATTATGGTCAATAGTGAATGACCGATTCCTGGTTAGCTGGATCGACAGCCGAGCGGCCCTTCAGGGATGGCCGTTGAGGTTGGCCCCGGATCTCCAATGGTCTGGGGCGCCTTATTTCCGAGGTTAATCAGCACTCTTTAGCCGCCGCATCATGAACTCGATCTCTCCGTCAGGCAGCTCCCGCCCCCCTCAACGTGCGACATGTACGCCGCCGCCGGCCAGCGATCGAGCCAGAGTCGGGCCCGCGCCCTCGCCTCCTCGCGTGGCAGCGTGAAGGCCGAACGTAGCCATCGCGACCGCGGCCGCGGCGAACACCTACCAGCCCGCAGGCTCAAAATATTCGCGATACTGGCCGAGCGCCGTTACAATCTTCTCAGCACCTCGATCGCGGCCGGTATCAGCCTTCATATCGGCGACGCCATCGATGATCTGCTCAAGCACAAGGTGAAGCTGCTGGTCGGCTTCCTCAGGCAGCTTGCAATTCCCGACTACATAATCGATCTGCTTCTGGATGTGCTCCGCCACCGCTTCATATTGCGCGGACGTGAACGCTTTCTCGTGAATGACCGGGAGCGATTTTTCCATCACGGTATGGATTTCGCTCATGCCCCGGCGCAGCGCATGATCTGTCTGCCACTTCTTGCCATGGTCAAGCTGAAGTTGGACAGGCGCAGACGTCCCACTATGGCTGTGCGACTCAGCGGCGAAACCAGGCGAGCTCATAATGAATCCAAGCACGGCGATGGTAAGTGTTCGCAGCGAGATCAAAGGCATCGCTTAGGCTCTCCTTCCGAACCTGCCCCAGAGATAAACAGACACAACATCGTAAAGAGAAGCCCGCATCTTAGGCGGGCTTGAAGTCGAGGGAGAAAGTTACGACTAGCTATGGTCGCGGACATAGAGTGCGACGCCTCAGATAGATTTCATTGACCTAACGCAAAAAGAGGAAACGCCAACGCCGAGAGAGATGCCCCGCCATTCCCTAGCCTCGCTGAACCATGCTGGGGATTATAGGCCGCATGACCCAGGCCCTTTCTCCAAGATCTCAGCGAAAAGCTACGGCGACTATCTTCCAAACGAGTAGACCGCAAAGAAGAGCCAAGACGATTCCCCATCCAACATAATACGGTGTGCGGTTGCTCGTTTGGACATGCCACCTCTTTTGTTTCAGTGGTAAATATGGCCACTCATTCTCCAAATTGGATGGGGCAAAAGGTCTCCGGTCACACTAAGTCCACTCTCCAAGATCACCGATCAAGACCGAGCAGGTTTGTTAAAGAGTTCGGATCGAAGAAGCGCCCATTGAAGAAGCGGAGGAAGCCATGATGACCGATCCGATTCCGTTTCGTCCCCCGCCCGAGCAAGCCTGCAAGTTTTGGCGCTGGGCGCAATTACGCGATCAAGAAGGGCAGGTTTCTTGTTGGGTTTTGTTTGTTATCTACCCCAGCCCTTGGCCAAACAATCTCACCAAAAGATGCGGCATCTCATGTTGACCAATCCGTTACGGTTCGCGGTACAGTTGACGAGGTGCACACTTCAAACCGAGGTAACGTGTTCCTAAACATGGGTGGACACTACCCTAACCAAGCGTTAACAGGTTTTATCCGCGCTGGGAATGCAGGGCAATTTCCGAATGTCCACGCGGTGAGCGCGGCCGTCGCAATCCCAGCTTACTCGTTCTAGCGCGTATCGCCGACGCGCTATCCATCCCGCTCAAGGCGCTCGTTTCCGATTAAGATGCCGACTCGCGGACGCTATTTGCAGTTGATTGCAGATTCTCAGGGCGAATGTACCGCTGCACCATGGCGTCGCTCGAATGACCTGTAATTTGCCTTATCTGCCAAAGCGATAGCCCAGCACGTGCACTGTTCGTGATAAACCCTGCTCGAAGTCCATGGCTTGATGTCGAATTGACCTGCCCTGCCCGCCGAAGCGCGGCTTTGATGATTACGTTCATTGACTGGCCTGACAGGCGGTCGGTGAGGATACGATCGTTCTTTCGGATTGGTCGGAAAACCGGCCCACTCGCATTTGGTAATTCATCGAACCACGATCGCAATGCCTGAACCGGACAGGAATGGCCTGGGTCTGACGAAATTTGTATAACTCGACCCAAGCCCCTCTGATCTGTCTTGCCGCTCTCCAGCCAAATCGAAGCACCATGCTCAGTCCAAATCACTGAAGTGCAATCAATTGCACAGAGCTCCGACCTCCGAAATCCGCCCGCATACCCTAGCAGAACAATCGCTTTATCGCGCCGATCGCGATTGGTTTTTGCCGGGGCCCTACCAATAGCTTCTATGACATGCTCACTGATCGCCGACGCCTGCCGCAGTGGCCGCTTGTAACGTCGTCGAATGCCCCGCAATACTAAGTCAACAATCTTGGCTCTACAGGGATTCGGTAAGTCCTGTACCGCGTGAACATGTGAAATTGAACTTATCCAGCGGCGAAGAGTCGTAACAGCGTGAGTAGAACTATGCTCAGCTAGGTATTTTGCAATCTCGTTCGATTGGGCCGGCACGCTTCCCCCCCAATGGATGAAACGGGCAATATCGCTCCTGAGGGCTCGCCAGGAATTTTCAGCAAATGAATCGTTCAGCAGATCGAGAACCCTGGCATCAGTCGATGAAACAGAGGTGTACCCGACCAAAGCGCTAGTTTCGACCGAAGAATCCTTCATCGCTACCTCACTGAGGCTGTCATCTTAAAAAGCGGAAGGTCGGTAACCGAGGTTGATAATGTTCTCGCCCTAGCATCGTCGAGTTCGCTCTGAAATTTTGAAAAAATCGCTAAAAGAGGCGCGATATCGGTCGGGTTGACGCCGACTTTGTACATATCGGCTTCCAAACCAAGCTGCTCCAACTCTTGAGCTCCCGGCCAGACCAACTTTTCAGCTAACGGAACAGCATCGGTATAAAAAGCGATCATGTACGCGGCGTTATTCCGCATTGAGTGTTTAACAGTGTGCGCTAGTGCGTTCCTAATTTCGGGAATATCCCGCACAAACTGACGGATCGCCAGCCGTCCTTTCCGAGTGTGCTTGTCCAGCGCATATAACGGTAACCCGCCTCTGCGTGCTTCCGGAATTTCCCGTCGCTCAATCGACATTGGCAATTTTGCTTCAAGCACAGATTTCCAGAGCACCGGCGTCATCTGAACAATTGCTTCTCCTGAACGTCTAAGTCCAAGGTCAGAAATTTGCTCAAGGTCACTAGGCAGCCCATCCATTCCGTTGCCGGCGGCGGTCAAAACCTGTTTGGCGTGATCTAGAGCAACCCAGACTGAACACTGAAGCGCCTCCCTGTGAGGGAGACGTGGATGATGAAGAACTGATGTGATCAGATGTTCCGCAGATCTGCTTTTAATGGCAAGCGCAAGCGAACGCGCGAGATACCGGATGACGGTTTGGTTTCCACCAACTGCCCTCCGCATTTTGCTGTTAGCAGCAAGTTCTGTGACTTCGGTGACCACGCCCAGATCGGCGATCCCAATATCTTCGAACGCGATAATAATAAAGCGACGCCAAATTGCAGAACCGCAACTGCGATAAAAGATTAACGCCGCTCGTTCGGCTGACAGCACGTCTCCGCGCCTGATGGCTTTCTGCAAAAGGCTATTTGCCAACCACTGATCGATAATAACGTCGTCGCCATATGCATCAAATGTCTTTAGATCGGGATGATCGAGCGTCAATATAGGCCCTCCACGAGACCTTTATCGACTAACTTTGCCAACAAGAATGGCAATGAAAAAACGATTGAAATGACGGCTTTATAGGTTGCGATAATAGAAGATTATCGCAAGTAACCCGCGTTTAACTCCTACCCTTTTCCCGTGTCTGAAATCGTGTCTGGAGCAAACGCGAGTGTATAAAAAATCGCCGATTAGCAGCCTTAGTCGCGCTAGATGGATTTAACACTCTGGCGTCTTGAGCACCCAAAGAAGCGTCTTGAACTTTACATCGTCTGCGCCTTTACTTGGGAGTGCACAGCCATTTTCCCCCACTCCGCAAGTTGATCGGCGTCACAGCAATATTTGAAGGCAGCCTGCCAACCGTTTAAGCGTCTGAGAGCTCGTTTCCAGTATATTTCGCGCTTTAGTGGATCGTTCAGCGCCGCGATCTGCTTGGCTTTTCTCTTCACGCGTATAGCCAGTTTTTGCCTGTTCCCGGATGAGACCTTTACTAGCAAGGATCCCGCCGGTCGGATCGTGATATCGGCTCCTAGAAATTTGAAGCTAGTTCCCGGTGAGTGAACGATTGAGTGCGTCAACTGGAAGAGCCCGGCGGGATGCTGTTTAAGAGCGATCCGTAGGTCAGATATTGTCGATGCCACGTCTTTCGCCGATTTACCGAGAATGAGAGTATCGTCTCCGTGGTTGACCAACTGAACATCCGCGCTCAAAAGCGGGAGCACATCAGCCATTACCTTCTCTGCAATTACTGTCGACGTGCACGATCCATGCGGAATTCCGCGCCGGGCCTCTTCAAGAAAAGCATCAGCCAAAGCCGAACCCTTTTCCCCTTCGTTGAATAGGCGATCAAGATCATCACTAAGGGACAACTCGTATCCCTCTGTCATGGCTACTGCGTCGATTACCTCCTTTGGTAGTTTCAGAAATGTGTGTAGCCGGTCTGGCCTGAAGCTTTGGAAATACGCGCTGATATCCGTTCGAGAGGCGTAAACGTATCCCTCTTTCGCATGCTTTTTGACGTGTTCTATTGCTGCGGGAACGCCTCCATGACTCATAGACTGGCTCTGATGAGTGAGGAATGTGGGTCTGAGCAAATCGGCGACGATGATCTGTCGCGAGCGGCTCTGAATTCCGAAATGGAAAATTGGCCGAATGTCGCCGCTGGCTTTTCGTTCGCCATGAACAATGACCGTTTCCCCGCACGGCCGCATGCAGTCGACCGAAGTAGCGATCTCCCAAAATGACGCTTTCACTCGCCTTCTCGCACCGCGCTTCATTTTTCGATAAGCTTCGCAAACTGCGACGAACTTCACGCTTTTAGATTGCATAATCAGGCGCTGCAAATTGCGTGCGCTGTCTCGCCTTCCGTCCATCAGGCTCCGTTCGTACCGCCGGTATAAACCTGCTTTCACTCGTCGGGCTTTTTGTAAGTCGCGACGAATATGACGGCGTGAATTCACCTTTTTCATTGCTTCAACTGCAGCCTGCTCTGCCATTCTCCCTCCTCCTTCAGTGCAATTAGCTGCAGTACGTGACGTAGCGCTCGGCGCGACGTGGCTTGTGAAAGCGTTGGAATGGAGCTTAAAGGGATGACTGCGTCCGAAACCACGGAATTAGCCGGCTTACTTTTTCTGATTATTAGTGCGTCCAGGAGATAGCGATGACCGATAGGGAGAGACTCGCCGGTTTGTTGAAACAGTTGCTCGATGAAACCGAGGTGGCGATGCAAGATTCAGCGTCTGGCGTTGATGAAAGCGAGCTGACGGCGAATGCCGCAATCGCCGAAAAGTCAAAGGATCGGAAGGTACTGCATCGCGCTATTTGGGGCTTGAAAATGCTCGACTACGGTCAAGTCGACCGCATCTTTGCACCAAAGCCAGCGGGCAAATACGGTGCGCAACCCGGTACGGCTGCTGAAATTCGTGCCGCAACTGTCGGACTATTGGATGTTCTTAAAGGAATGGGCGAAAAGGTCGGCGTCTCTGAAAAAGAAATCGCAGATAGCATGGGAAACACCGTCGAAAGCCTTCAAAAATGGAAGCTATCGCTGAAGAAAACCAACGACCAACATCTCAATGATATTCGTGACAGCATGATGCTCCGATACACCTCGGCGACCGAGACCTTGAAGAGATCGATCTCTAAAGAAAGTATTTTGGAGCACGCGAGTTTACTCGGTAAGCAATATCAGGCGGCAATGAGCAGCGATTAGGAAAAGAAGCCCTGTAATTTTCCCTATCCTGGTTGCGCGATTTTAGGAGAAGTTGGCGGCTCATTAGAGAGCCCTTGAGATGCCACGAACGCCTGCAAAACTCACTCAAGCCGACGTTGCGCGATGTATTCGCGCCGCGAAGAGCGCCGGCGCAGAGTGCGTCGCGATCCACCCTGACGGATCAATTACAGTCTCTCTCGGTACAAAAAAATTCTTGCAAAGCGAGATCAACTATCTTGATCCGGAATCAAAGGTTGAGCTTTGATGTGGCTATGCCGCGTCCCCGCCCACCTCACCTTCATCGCGAAGCCAATCGTCACGGCAGAATGGTGTGGTACGTTCGCGTAGGAAAAGGGCCTCGAACGCGTATCAAGGCTGACTATGGCACGCCCGAATTCGAGTTTGCCTATCGCGCCGCTTTAGCCGGTGAGAAGCCCATGCCAAAAAGCGGGACTGCAACCCGCTCTCTGAAATGGCTCGTTGGCCTTTACCGACAATCCAGCACGTGGCGTGACTTGGCGGCCTCCACCCGTAAACACCGGGAATTCACCTTTTTAAAAATTTTGGAGTCCGCCGGATCCGAGCCAATTGTGCGGATCGACCGCGCAGCAGTTGTTCGAGGGCGCGACAAGCGGGCAACCACACCTCATCAAGCTCGTCATTTTGTCACTGCGCTACGCGGCCTCTTCCGATGGGCGCTGGATGCTGGCCTAGTTGGGTCAGACCCGACGTTGGGCGTCGGAACAAAGAAACCTAAATCAAACGGATTTCCGGTTTGGACAGACGATGAGATCACGCGTTTCGAACGACGCTGGCCGCGCGGCACACGTGAGCGAGTCATGTTTGATATTTTTCTTTACACAGGCTTGAGGAGGGGCGACGCGGCAAGGCTTGGTCGCCAGCACGTTCGCGATGGCATCATTACGCTCGATACCGAGAAAACCGGGGTGCGCGTTACGCTGCCTGTTCTGCCCGAACTGCAAGCCACGTTGGACGCCGGCCCTACCGGTGATCTCGCATTCATCGCGACGGCCTCGGGCAATCCGATGGCCAAAGAGAGTGTTGGGACACTTTTTCGCGAGGCGTGCCTTGCGGCAGGAGTTCGTAAATCCGCCCACGGTTTGCGCAAGGCCGCGGCGACAAACGCAGCAAACCATGGCGCTACTGTTGCTCAGCTTGAGGCCATCTTTGGCTGGGAGGGTGGCCGCATGGCATCGCTCTACACACGATCGGCCAATCGCAAATTCCTGGCGGCGAGCGCGATGAGCAAGCTGTCGCGGACCGAAACCGGAACATCTATTCCCGCACCTAGTGGTAAGGTGCGGGCGTCAGATCGAAATTCTGAATGAGATCAATTACATAATTTTCTATTGGTGAGCGCGGAGGGACTCGAACCCTCGACCCCATGATTAAAAGTCACGTGCTCTACCACCTGAGCTACGCGCTCACTCGTCGCGGTGTGTAGGGGTCTCATTCCCACGGGTCAAGCCATGAGCGCCGAAAACCGACGCATTGGCGGCCTCCCTCAACGGCTTTTTTGCCAGTGAGTTCAATATTCTAGGCTCTACGGCCCCGATCAGGACTGACGGAAGCCGATCCGGAAGCATCCCCAGTGGCGGCCGCGAATGCGGATCGGCGCCGACGCATCCTTGAGCAGCACGAAATTGCCGTTGCCCATGTCGCGGCGATAGGTCTGCAGCAGGAATGGCGCCGTGCTGTTCGCCACCTTCTCGGCGGCGCGATCCTTGAAAATGCGCCGGTTCCGGCAATTGGCCGCGTTCCAGACCGGATCGTCGCCCTGCGGGTGCCGGTAATTCGGGTTATGGGTCGGAAGGTAGCCGTCGCGCGCCCACGCCACGCTGAACATTACGCGCGGGTCCATCTTCTGCACGGGATCCTGGATCGGCGGCAGTATCCGGTCGGTCAGTTCGACATAGCTCGACAGATATTGCTTGGGGTTGGTGCCCTCGATTTCCCGATAGTTTGGCTCGAAGAACTGCTGCTCCGTGATTTCGCCACGCTCGATCGCGGCCTCGAACGCCTTGCCTACCTTGGCAGCCGTCTCGACCGCCGCCTGAATGAAAGGCGTATCCGATGTTTCGACACCGCTTTCGGCAATGGCCTTGATGAGCGTCTCGGAGGCGCCGAGCAGCCCCTCGACGCGATCATCGGCATGTTTCAGATCGCTGGACGACAGATCGACACCCTTGGCGAGATCGCCCAGTTCGGCGAGCACCACGTCGCAGTGTTCCATGTTGGTCGCGGCAGCGGCCGCAATCGCGCTGATGTCGCGCTCCACGGTGGCAAAACCTTCATGGACGCGATTGATCGTACCCTGGATATGATTGGCGCCCTCGCCCGCCTCTCGGGCGAAACGGGTCGCAACACCGCTATCCTCGATCAAATGCCCGATCTCGCCATCGAGATTCTGTACTGTCTGGCCGATCTGCAACGTCGCCTGTCGTGTCGCCTCCGCAAGACTCTTCACTTCGTTGGCGACGACCGCAAAGCCCCGCCCGGCATCACCGGCGCGCGCAGCTTCGATGGTGGCATTGAGCGCGAGAAGATTGGTCTGCTTGGCGATGGTTTCAATGGTGCCTGACACCTTGCCGACCTGCGACAGGACCTGGCTGATCGCCGCAAGTCTGTCCTCGATCCGGCTCACGGCGGTCACGAGCTCGGTAATGTTTCCGACTGCGCTGGTCACGACCTCGCGCGACTGCGTAATCTCGGCAGCCGCATTGGCCGTGAATGATTGGACCGTCCGCGCCGCACCGTCGATGTTGCGATTGGCCGCAACCATCGTGTCCGCGGTTTCCTGCAAATGGCCGAACTGCTCGGATTGCCGCGAGACGCGACTTGCAACGTCGTGCAGATTGCCCAGCACATCTGCGAGCTCGACACCAAGATTGCCGAGGCCATTGCCCAATTCATCGACCAGTCTCTCCGAGACGGTCGGTATCTGTGCGCTCTCCGGGGTGGTCAGGACTTGCGCATGAAGCAGCTGCGGATTTGTCATCTCGGATCAGATCCCATCAAGACATTCGACGGTCGTGAAAATACGAAGACACAGAAACGCAGACCCCGAATCTCCGGCGACATCAGAGGCCTGTGGAACTGTATGCTAGACTGAAACGGTAAACATCTACTTGGCATGCATTTTAGCCCAATGGCCGATGCCCGCGGCCAACCGTCTGCTCAGGACCTCGCCTCACGAGCGGTCTCGCGGTGTTTAAGCACCGCGAGACGCCAAAAGACGGTCAATGGAGCACCAGGGGGCCTTCGCTAAATCCCTTCGAACAGCACCGTCGAAAGATAGCGCTCCGCGAAAGAGGGAATCACGGTGAGAATCATCTTGCCTGCGTTTTCCGGCCGCTTGCCGAGTTCAAGCGCAGCCGCAACCGCCGCGCCCGAGGAGATTCCCCCCGCGATCCCTTCCATGCGCGCGAGAGAGCGCGACATTTCGATCGCCGCCGTGCTGTTCACGGTCACGACTTCATCGATCACCGAGCGGTCGAGGATGTCCGGCACGAAACCCGCGCCGAGCCCTTGAATCTTGTGGGGCGAATGCTTGCCGCCCGACAGCACCGGGCTTTCCGCAGGCTCGACCGCGACAATCCGCAGCGATGGTTTGCGCGGCTTCAGCACCTGACCGACGCCGGTGATCGTGCCGCCGGTGCCGACACCTGCCACGAAAATATCGAGGTTACCCGCGGTGTCATTCCAGATTTCCTCTGCGGTCGTCTGACGATGCACGGCGGGGTTGGCAGGATTCTTGAACTGCTGCGGCATCACGGCGTTGGGCGTGGTGCGCACCAGTTCCTCGGCGGTCGCAATCGCACCGTTCATGCCCTGCGCCGCCGGGGTGAGCACAATCTCCGCGCCGAGAAAGGCCAGCATCTTGCGTCGCTCAATCGACATCGAATCCGGCATCACGAGCTTGAGGCGATAACCGCGCGAGGCCGCGACGAAGGCAAGCGCGATGCCGGTGTTGCCGGATGTCGGTTCGATCAGCACCGTGTCCTTGTTGATGGCCCCGGCCTCTTCCATGGCCTTCACCATCGCTGCGCCAATACGGTCCTTCACGCTGGCCGCCGGATTGAAATACTCAAGTTTGGCTAAAATCGTGGCTTTGACGCCGTGCTGCTCCGGCAGCCGCCGCAACCGCACGATCGGCGTGCAACCCGCTGCATCGACGATGCTGTCATAGATGCCGCCCCGCCCGATATGGCACTGGGAAGCGGTCTTGTCCGGCGGCGAATTCATGGCGCACTCCTGGCGAAATGAGTTTCAGAACAGGCGATCATTAAATCTGTCTTTTCGTGTTACGCAAAGAGCCTGAACACGCGGATGTGTGCGTTGCGATAGAAGAAATCGCAAAACCAACGCATTTGTGTTGTGCCTTCTTCAAAGTGCGGATGTAGGTTTTCCGGGTACCGCCAATTGACGACGCCAACCTGAGGGAGGTCACGATGACGGCAACCGCTGAAATCCGCCCGACGCTCGCGCCGTTCTTTCCGCGCGGAGCCGAGCGCATGATTTGCGCAATCTGCTCCGACACCATGGTGGCGGCTGAAGCCTCGGCCTTTTCCGACAACGTCGTGAGCTATCTGTGGACCTGCGATACCTGCGGCCACGGTTTCGTGACCAAGCACACGCTGAGGAATTGTCCGGACGCCCCACGGCAAGGCGACTTCTGAGCCAGGGTGATGTCTACCACGGCGGCAGGTCGCCTGCCGCCCAGCCTGCTTTCGTTGCAGCGCGAAAATCCGCAAACGTGCCCGCCGCAATCGCTTCGCGAATGCCACTCATCAAGGTCTGAAAATAGGCAATGTTGATCTCGGACAGCAGCATCGCACCGAGAGCCTCGCCCGCCTTCACGAGATGATGCAGATAGGCGCGCGAATAGCTGCTCGCGGGCGGCCACGGGCTTTCCTCATCCAGCGGGCGCGGGTCGTCGGCATGGCGCGCATTACGCAGGTTGATGACGCCGCGTCGCGTGAACGCATGACCATGTCGGCCGTTGCGGGTTGGCAGCACACAGTCGAACATATCGATGCCGCGCGCCACCGCTTCGATCATGTCGTCCGGCGTGCCGACGCCCATAAGGTAACGCGGCCGGTCCTGCGGCAGCAGCGGCGCAGTCTCCTCGATCATCGCCAGCATCACCTCCTGCGGTTCGCCGACCGCAAGCCCGCCCACCGCGAAGCCGTGAAAATCGATCTGACCGAGCGCAACGGCGCTTTGCCGGCGAAGCTCCGCGATATCGCCGCCTTGCACGATTCCGAACAGCATGTGACCGGACGGCGCGCCTTCGAAAGCCCGCTTGGAACGCTCAGCCCAGCGCAGCGACAATTGCATCGCGCGCTCGACCTCTGCGCGCGTCGCCGGCAACCGCACGCACTCATCGAGTTGCATGGCGATGTCCGAGCCAAACAGCCGCTGCACTTCGATGGCGCGCTCCGGCGTCAGGTCCAGCACCGCACCGTCGATGTGTGACTTGAAGCGGACGCCCTGCTCCGTGACCTTGCGCAGTTTCGACAGCGACATCACCTGAAAACCGCCGGAATCCGTCAGCATCGGTCCGTTCCAGCCGGTAAACTTTTGCAGGCCGCCAAGCGCCGCGATGCGTTCCGCCGTCGGGCGCAGCATCAGATGGTAGGTGTTGCCAAGCACGATGTCGGCGCCGGCCTCGCGGATCTCGCGCCAGTGGATGCCCTTCATCGCGCCCGCGGTGCCGACCGGCATGAAGGCCGGCGTGCGCACCGCGCCATGCGGTGTCGTCAGCACCCCGGTGCGCGCTTCGCTGTCGCTGCCCAACAACCGGAAATGATTGGCCACGCTCATGCAGCGTGGCCCGTATCAGCGAACAGCAGGCAGGCATCGCCATAGGAATAGAAGCGATAGCCTTTCTCGATGGCATGTGCGTAGGCCGCCTGCATTGTCTCCAAACCGGAGAAAGCCGAGACCAGCATGAAAAGCGTCGAGCGCGGCAGATGAAAGTTCGTCATCATCACGTCGACAGCACGAAAACGATAGCCCGGCGTGATGAAGATTGCCGTCTCGCCCGTGAACGGCTGGATGGTGCCGTTCTCATCCGCGGCGCTTTCCAGAAGCCGCATCGCCGTCGAGCCGACCGCGACGATGCGTCCACCCTTGGCACGCGCCTCATTCAGCGTGCGTGCCGTCTCCGCCGAAATGGTGCCCCACTCCGCATGCATCTTGTGGTCGGCGGTGTCATCGGTCTTCACCGGCAGAAACGTGCCCGCACCGACATGGAGCGTCAGACGCTGCACGCCGATGCCGCGTGCTTGCAACGCAGCCTCGAGCGCGGGCGTGAAGTGCAAACCCGCCGTGGGGGCCGCGACTGCGCCTTCGTGTTTGGCGAACATGGTCTGGTAGTCGCCGACATCCTTTTCGTCGGGCGCGCGGCGCGAGGCGATATAGGGTGGCAGCGGCGGCGCGCCGAGATCGGCAATGGCCTGATCGAGCACCGGCCCATGAAACGCAAACGACAGTGTGATTTCCCCCGCCTCGCCCTTGGCCTCGACGGTGGCATCGAGATTGCCAAGCAGGCATACCCGTCCCTCGTTGCCGAAGCGCACGACATCGCCTTCTGCGAGCTTGCGCGCGGGCCGCACCAGCGCCTGCCAGCGCGAGCCATCGACACGCTTGATGAGCGTCACGTCGATACGAGGCTCCGTGGCCCCGCCGACCCTGCGTCCCGCCAGTTGCGCCGCGATCACCTTGGTGTCGTTGACGACAAGCTGGTCACCTGCGCGCAGCAAATCCGGCAGATCGCGCACCGTATAGTCATCAAGGCCGTCGCCGGGCCGCACCACCAGAAGCCGGGCGCTTTCGCGCGGCTCGACGGGCCGTAACGCAATGCTTTCAGGGGGAAGATCGAAATCAAACAGGTCGGTACGCATGGTAGCCCGTTATGGCCTCCCAGCCCCGGCCGGGCAACGGCTATGTTGGGGCGTTCCAGAAACAATCATGCCCGGCACAAGGCCGGGCATGAGCCACGCAAAATCGCTGAGCAGCGCCGTTATGCGGCGTCGGCCGCCATGTGCGCCTTGATGATCTTGTCCGGGTTCTGCACCGGCTCGCCGCGCTTGATTTTGTCGACGTTCTCCATGCCGGAGGTCACCTTGCCCCAGACGGTGTACTGATTGTCGAGGAAGCGAGCATCGTCGAAGCAGATGAAGAACTGGCTGTCGCCGGAATCCGGGTTAGCTGCACGCGCCATCGACACTGTGCCGCGCACATGCGGCTCGGCGTTGAATTCGGCCTTCAGCTTCTGGCCGGAGCCGCCAGTGCCAGTGCCGTGCGGGCAGCCGGTCTGCGCCATGAAGCCGTCGATCACGCGATGGAAAACGATGCCGTCGTAGAAACCTTCACGCACCAATTCCTTGATGCGCGCGACATGGCCCGGCGCGAGGTCGGGGCGCATTTCGATGATCACCTCGCCCTGCGTGGTGTCGAGGATGAGAGTGTTGTCGTTGTCTGCCATGATTTTTCTTTCCTTTTGAATGGATGAAGGCGCAGCGCGCAATTCAGGGGGCGATTACTTGATGTCGGAGGCGACCTGCACCTTGAGCATCTTATCGGGGTTCTGCACCGGCTCGCCGCGCTTGAGTTTGTCCACGACATCCATGCCCGACACGACATTGCCGATCACGGTGTATTTGCCGTTCAGCGAAGGATAGTCGTTGAACATGATGAAGAACTGCGAGTTCGCCGAATTCGGATCGGACGCGCGCGCCATGCCGACGACACCGCGGGTAAATGGCACGTTGGAGAATTCGGCCTTCAGGTTCGGATATTTAGAACCGCCAGTGCCATTGAAGTTCTTGCCATCGCCGGTCTGCGCCATGAAGCCGTCGATGACGCGGTGGAAGGGCACGTTGTTATAGTAGCCATCGCGCGCAAGCTGCTTGATGCGCTCGGCATGGTTCGGCGCAAGATCGGTGCGCAACTGCACCACGACGCGGCCCTTGGTGGTGTCGATGACGATAGCGTTGGCCTTGTCGAGGTTTGCGGGCAGCTTTTGGGCGAAGGCCGGCGCCGCCAGCATCAGGGCTCCGAGGACGGCAAGCAGTCTGATCATGAAAACTCCGTTGGCATTGGAAAGGTTGAATACGTCGCGCGAGGGTGCGCCGATGAAGGAAGCGGCAGCCGCGACGGGCTACTGTGAGAATTTCGCCTTGAGACGGGTTGCAACCGCTTTCGGTACGAAAGCCGAAACATCGCCGCCCATACTGGCAATCTGGCGCACAAGCGTGGCGGTGATCGGGCGAACCGTGGGGGATGCCGGAATAAAGATGGTCTGCACGTCCGGCACCAGGGTCTGGTTCATGCCGGCGATCTGCATTTCATAATCCAGATCGGTGCCGTCACGCAGCCCGCGGATCAGGATTGAGGCACCGGCCTTCTGGGCCGCCGCAACAGTCAGATTGTCGAAAGTCACGCATTCGATGCCGCAGCCCGAGGCGGCAGCGAACGGCGCAAACACTTCCACGATCATGGCGCGGCGCTCATCAATCGAGAACAGCGGCGCCTTGCCGGGATGCACGCCAATGGCCACGATCAGCCGATCGACCAGGGTGCACGCCTGGCGCACCACGTCGACGTGGCCGTTGGTGACGGGATCGAACGACCCCGGATAAAGCGCGACACGAGCCATTCCTCCTCCTAACCTGCCCCGCGAGAGGCCGCAAGCGAGCCGGTTCCCTTACGGTTACCGATATTTTTCCGCCTTCCGCCCGGAATTCCGGCGAACCATTCCGGCCCAGCTGCGTCATTTCCGAAAGCGCTCGAGGGCGCCGGAGGCGAAACATGATGCTGGAAGCGAAATTGGCGGATCCGCCGAAGATTCTAGGCGCGGTGGCGGCCATAGCCGCGTTTGCCGGTGTTGCGCTGATCCTTCTGCCGAGTTTAGCGCCTCAGGTGGAGGCCAGTGAGCCTGGGGCTCTCGCCCGGGGCGATAAACTGGCCGTGGCGGGCGTCGATTGTGCCCAGCAGGACTGGCCGAACATTTCCGCCATCTGCCTGCGACGAGGGGATGCAACCCCTCGCCCCGTGCTGACCCATATCCGGATGGTGACGCCGCGCTAGGGCCTAGCCTTCGCCAGATTGCTCACCTTCGTCAGTGAGGTGCTCGACCGACACCACGCGCTCGTCATCAGAGGTGTTGAAGACAGTGACCCCCTGCGTCGAACGGCCAGCAATACGGATGTCCTCGACCGGGCAGCGGATGAGCTGGCCTTTGTCGGTCACCAGCATGATCTGGTCGCTGTCCTCGACCGGGAATGAGGCCACGAGCTTACCGTTGCGGCCGTTGACCGACATCGCGACGATGCCCTTTCCGCCGCGCCCCGTAGTCCGGTACTCATAGGACGAGGTGCGCTTGCCATAGCCGTTCTCGCTGATGGTCAGCACGAACTGCTCATTTGCGGACATTTCGACATAGCGTTGCTCGCCGAGTTCGATCGCGCCCGTCGCCTCCTCGCTGTCGGTGCCTGCCTCGTCTTCGACGCCACCACGGCGCACCGCATTGGCGCGGCGCAGATAGGCGGCGCGTTCGTCGGCGTTGACGTCCATGTGACGCAGGATGGTGAGCGAGATCAGCTTGTCGCCGTCGCCGAGGTTGATGCCGCGCACGCCCATCGAGGTGCGCCCCTGAAACACGCGCACGTCGGTGACTGGGAAACGAATGCACTGGCCGCCGGCAGCGGTGAGCAGCACGTCATCGTTTTCCTTGGCGATCTGCACATCGACGATCGACTCGCCCTCATCGAGCTTCATCGCGATGATGCCTGAGCGGCGGACATCGACGAAATCCGACAGCTTATTGCGCCGGACATTGCCGCCGGTGGTAGCGAACATCACATCGAGTTCGCTCCACGAGGATTCATCCTCCGGCAACGGCATGATCGTGGTGATGCGCTCGCCCTGCTCCATCGGCAGGATGTTGATGAGCGCCTTGCCACGCGCGTTTGGCGCCGCCATCGGCAGCCGCCAGACCTTTTCCTTGTAGACTTGGCCGCGCGAGGAGAAGAACAGCACCGGCGTATGCGTCGAGGCGACGAACAGCCGCGAGACGAAATCCTCGTCGCGCGTCTGCATGCCGGAACGGCCCTTGCCGCCGCGCTTCTGCGCGCGATAGGTCGAAAGTGGCACGCGCTTGACGTAACCCGCGTGCGAGACGGTGACGACCATGTCCTCGCGCTGGATCAGGTCTTCGTCCTCGACCTCGCCTTCCTGATCGACGATCACGGTGCGGCGTGGCGTGGCGAATTCATTCTTTACCGCCGTCAATTCATCACGGACGATGCCCTGCACGCGCGCGCGCGAACGCAGGATGTCGAGATAGTCCGCGATCTCGACCGCGAGCTTGTCGAGTTCGTCGGAGATTTCGTCGCGGCCCAGCGCGGTGAGGCGTTGCAGACGCAGATCGAGAATGGCCTTGGCCTGCTCCATCGACAGCCGTGCGGTGCCATCCGCGGAAATGCGATGACGCGGATCGTCGATCAGCATCATCATCGTCTCGACGTCCTTCGCCGGCCAGTCGCGCGACATCAAGGTATCACGCGCTGTCGCCGGATCTGGCGAGGTGCGGATGACGCGAATGATCTCGTCAATATTGGCGACCGCAATGGCAAGACCGACCAAGATGTGCGCGCGGTCGCGCGCCTTGTTGAGCAAGAATTTCGTACGCCGCGAGACGACGTTCTCACGGAACGCGACGAACACCGTCAGCAGGTCCTTGAGATTCATCACCTGCGGACGGCCGCCGTCGAGCGCCACCATGTTGGCGCCAAAGCTCGTCTGCAGCGGCGTGAATTTGTAGAGCTGGTTCAGCACCACGTCCGGCACCGCATCGCGCTTCAATTCGACGACGACGCGGTAGCCATCGCGATCGGATTCGTCGCGCAGGTCGGAAATACCCTCGATCTTCTTGTCGCGAACGAGTTCGGCGATGCGCTCCACCATCGTCGCCTTGTTCACCTGATAGGGAATTTCGGAAACGATGATCGCTTCGCGATCCTTGCGGATAGTCTCGATGGACACCTTGCCGCGCATCACGATGGAGCCGCGGCCGAGATGATAGGCCGAGCGAATACCCTGTTTGCCGAGGATGATGCCGCCGGTCGGGAAATCCGGTCCCGGCACGATGTTGATGAGATCGTCGATGCCTAAACCGGGATTGTCGATAAGCGCGATGCAGGCGTCGATCACTTCGCCGAGATTGTGCGGCGGGATGTTGGTCGCCATACCGACCGCGATGCCGCCCGCACCGTTGACCAGAAGGTTCGGAAATTTCGCCGGCAGAACCTTCGGCTCGCGCTCGGAGGAATCATAGTTCGGCTGGAAGTCGACGGTGTCCTTGTCGATGTCGTCGAGCAGCGAGTGGGCGATCTTCTGCAGACGGGATTCGGTGTAGCGCATCGCCGCAGGCATATCGCCGTCAACCGAACCGAAATTGCCCTGGCCGTCGATCAGCGGCACGCGCATGGAGAAATCCTGCGCCATGCGCACCAACGCGTCGTAAACCGACTGGTCACCGTGCGGATGATATTTACCGATGACGTCGCCGACCGTGCGCGCAGACTTGCGGTACGGCTTGTTCCACTCGAAACCGTTCTCGTACATGCCGTAGAGAATGCGCCGATGCACCGGCTTCAGGCCGTCGCGCGCATCAGGCAGCGCGCGCGACACGATCACGCTCATGGCGTAATCGAGATACGAACGCTTCATCTCATCAGAGATCGAAACAGGCTTGATGTCGGCGGGACTGGAGCTGTCGTCCGCCGGATCTTTTGGGTCGGTCAAGGGAGCGAATCCTGAGGTACGAAATGTCCTGCCTATATAGGCTGAATCGCAGATTTTAGCCAACCTATTCGGGTCGGAAGACGCTCGAAATAATCAAATATTTTCAGATATTTGCAGGGTGATTTTATGCCCTTTCCGGCACCGGCGTCCCGACCTGCCGCAAGGGTTTTCCAAAGTTGTTTTCAACGTCCAGAATCCGCCCGCGAACTGGCAAAAAAACGGACCAGCCAATCCGCGTGCGCGTTAGGCTAAACTCGTAAAACGATGGCACCGCTGCCAGCCTGCGGAGTGCTCATGCTTGCCGAATACGCGCTCAATGCGTTTGTCACGTTGTTCGTCGTGGTCGATCCGATCGGGATCACGCCGGCATTCCTGTCGGTCACGCATGGACTGCCCGCCGCCGTCCGCCGAAGCGTCGGCTATCGCGCGGCGGTAATCGCTGCAGCGATCCTGATCGGTACCGCGCTGATCGGAAACTGGCTCCTCACGCGGCTCGGTATCGGTCTGCCTGCTTTCCGGATATCCGGCGGTATCCTCTTGTTTGTTATCGCCGGTGAAATGGTGCTCGGCATTCGCCCCGCCCGCGAGGCGCGGCAGGCCGAACGGGCCATCGAGGAGCATGCACGCAACATCGCCGCGTTTCCGCTGGCCATTCCGCTGATCGCAGGCCCCGGTGCGATCACCGCCACGCTGCTGCTGGCCGGACAGACCAAAGAGGACCCGGCCTCTTTGTTGACGCTCGTCGGCATAGTCGTCGTGATCGCCACCGTCTGCGCGATCGCATTCGTGTTCGCGGGCCGCGTTGCGCAGCTGCTCGGCGTTACCGGCAATGTCGTGATGTCACGACTGCTCGGCGTGGTGCTTGCCGCCCTCGCCGTGCAGTTCGTCATCGACGGCGGACGCGCCGCCTTTGGATGATGTGATTAGAACGGAATATCGTCGTTCATGTCGTCGCGGCCACCAGAGGCCGGAACAGAACGGCGCTGGGACGGCCCGCCCGAACTGAAGGAGCCACCGCCCTCATCACTGGCGAACGAACCGCCACCGCCGCCGCCACGGCCATCGAGCATGGTCAGCGTCGAGTTGAAGCCCTGCAGAACGACCTCGGTCGAGTACTTGTCCTTGCCGTCCTTGTCCTGCCACTTCCGGGTCTGGAGCGCGCCCTCGATGTAAACCTTGGCGCCCTTCTTCAGATACTGCTCCGCGACCTTGCAAAGCCCCTCATTGAAAATGACGACGCGATGCCACTCGGTCTTTTCCTTGCGTTCGCCGGTGTTCTTGTCACGCCAGGTCTCGGACGTCGCGATGCTGAGATTGGCGATCGGCCGCCCGTCCTGGGTGCGCCGGATATCGGGATCGGCCCCGAGATTGCCCACCAGAATGACCTTGTTGACGCTGCCTGCCATGACTTCAATCTCCACCAGAGCGCTTACCATGCGCCCGCCCGGCACCTAAGCCTACTCGCGGTCGCATCGAAACGCCGCGATGGAGCTTCCCTGCTCCGAAGAGGCGCTTATCCACACCAATGCGGTGGGTGCTCTCGTCAGCATTTATACGTACTCGTTTTGTTCCTTACAAGTCCTTGGGCCAAAATGGCTTTCGACGCGGCGCAATAACTCACCATTTTGTGATCAAAATCGATGGAACAAAAGCGCGTGAATAATTAGCGTTTACAGATGTTTAAATGGAACTTTGGAACTCCGAACATCGCGTCCGACTGTGATATTTGCGACACGGCTTTTTCGAAGAATCCGAGTTATAAGCTGGGGCAACGGAATTCATCATTCCACCTGCGTAGCGCTAACCCCAGCGAACGCAATCTGGACACATCGCGCTCTTGGGACGGATCCCGGGACACGGTTTTTGGAGAAGAAAAATGAAAAAGAT